>CAVTNB010000006.1:0-8259 GCA_963736005.1 uncultured Pseudomonadota bacterium | reverse complement strand
GACAGTACGATGGAAAATGACCTTGGGAAAAGTCCACTGCAAGCAAACCCAAAGAGTGTTGATGAAGCGCAAGAATTGTTGACGGAAATTGGTGCTCGTAAGTGTCAAAGAGCGAAGAAGAGTCAAACCGAGTAACTATGGTGCTTCTAGTGCTACCTAGTGTCAACGAATTCAGGGTGTTTTCGTGTAGTTGGTCAGCATTTGGTCAGCCTTCTTGACTCGAACCTTTCCCCCAAGGGCATCATCCTGTTCCCACTACAGCAAATTGAATTTCGACACCGACGGTCCAGTTCGTCGCCGGTGTGGCGATTCGACTTCACGCGGGCATGGCCCGACGGCTGGAACGGAAGCGCCATCCCCGCACGGCGCAGTGTTCAGCAACGAGTGAGATCGTAAACCGCTCCACGCTGGGGTCTTCAGGGAGATTTAACGCCGAGATAAAAAGAGGCTATCCGGAAACGGAAGGCCTGGTGCGCGTGATCAACGTCGGGCGGTTATGACTATCCCGGCGAGGCTGGCATGGAGAGCGCCACTCCTCGGTGGTTGCTTGCTCGTGGCGCTGCTTACCACGATATGGGTTCTGAACATCACGGTTCTCAGGATATGGGCTGCCCTACCGCTGACCTTGCAGCCGTCGGACAGGCTGCTTTCCCTTGTGGTGACAGATGTAGCGCCAAGCAGTGCGCACTCTGGGGTTCGTGTCGGCGATCAAATCGATCTTCGGGATTATGCTTTTGGTGAGCGGTTCGCGATTTACTCTGGCTATGCCCCGCTAGGACATCGTTTCGACCTTCAGTTGTACCGCGGCCGGCTCGTTCACCACGCAACGGTTGTGGCTTACAGCACACCCGGCGTGACATGGGGTTTTTGGTTTGTCATCTTTTCCTGTTACTGGGGGATCTTATTCGCAGCGCTCATGTCTTGGCGCAGGCCAGACATGCCAGTAGCTCGGTTCCTCGTCGTGTACATTCTGACTTTCACGGCCGGGATCGTTCTTCAGCCGTGGAACTTGGTGACTCCGAGCCTGAATTTGAATGCCGTTGTTGGTGAACTGAATACGGCGGTCATTGTGTTCAACAACGCATTACCCGCCGCTGTTTTCGCACTTTTTGCGCCCCCTCTATCGCGTGGTAGACGCTTTTGGACCGCGGCCACGTACGTGCTGGCGACCGCCGTGTTCCTACGAGCGTCCTTAATATTTCTCGACATCGGAATCTTTAGGTTCAATCCGGTGATAAACCAGGGGCTGTTTGCGTGGCCCGTATGGGACTATGTCGGATACACCCCGATCATGGGATCTGTGGTGTGCGCCGTACTGGCAGTCAGGGCGTCTCGCGGCATCGACCGCCAGCGCGCGGCTTGGATAGCCGTGGTCATCTTCTCAACATGGATTCCGGATGTTTTCTTCTATATTGCGGATTTCTTGCCCAACAGCGGGCTTATTAGCACCATCCTGTCTTACGTAGGAGACGCGACCTCAATCCTGACACCCCTCGGTTTGAGCTACGCGGTGCTAAAGCGGCGTATCGTCGACATCGGCTTTGTGCTCAATAGAGCAGCAGTATTCACCATTGTCTCGCTCGTGCTGCTCGCATTATTTGTTCTCGGGGAATGGGCCTTGAGCGAATGGTTTGCCACAGCCCACCGTGCGACGAGCTCCGGAGCGAGTGTAGCGCTGGTCCTTACACTGGGGATCTGCATGCGTTCGATCCACCGACGGGTAGACCAGCTTGTGGGCGGAGTGTTATTCAGGAAGCGGTATCAAAACGAGACGGCCCTTAGAGTGTTCGGAACCGAGTCAGCCTTTATCAAGACTCTTGAAGATCTCGAGCGCCGAACGATCAGCACCGTCAAAGAGCACACGGGAGCGAGCGAAGCGACACTGTTTCTCGCCGATCAAAAGCAACAGACGTACGCCCCGGCGCTGCAAGATGGCACGTCATCCAAAGTGCAAGCGACCGACAACGCCATCGTGGAAATGACGCAATCGCGAAAGGCCGTCGATCTGCGCAAGACAGCTACGGGCTTAGACGGTGAATACGCTTTTCCCATGTTCGCTCGTGGTCGCCTGATTGGAGCGCTCATTTGCGGTTCGAAGCCAGACGGCGATGTTTACGCGCCCGACGAGCGCGCCGCGCTTGCGGAACTTGCCCGGGGCGTGGGACTCGCTATCGCGACATTATCGTGATTCATCGTGTCAAAGAGCAGAAGAAGAATCAAACCGCGTTGCCATTGCTCTCTGAAACGAGCTCAGCGTTGAGTTCGCATGATTCGGATTTCTAGGCCATGATAACCCTTAGGCACAGGAAATGTGGCCGCACTGGCACGCACCCTCGCCACGTCCCGACCCTTCTGTTTTACAGTATTCGCCACAATAGTCAGAAGATGCATCGTCCGGCAGGACGCAGCCGCAGACCTCATTTGCGCAAACACGCTCGTTTGCCAGCGGGTCTTTCTCCAGTACTTCATGCTCCCGCATGTGCTCCATGGATCTTCTCCTGTAATGGTCTATAATCTATTTGCGCCAGTTAGTCAAGAGTCACCTTTGGGGCGTTTGCTCGTTCGCGCGCGTCGCGTAAGGGCGACGAGATCTGGTATCCATTTAGCAAGAGTTAGCCAGTCGCAACGTCGCAAGCGTGCGAAACAGCAGGGCATCGCCCCAAGCTTTTTGAGCGCCTGTTATGATTACAGCTGCCCGAGCGCGAGTGCGACAGGCGCGCTGGTCGCGTGCAGGGCAGCATTCACCGTCGTTCTTCCCTTTCTCACATCTTCACGAATTCAACTCGACGGTTTTCCGCCTGACCCTCTGCCGTCGCGTTGTTCGCTATGGGTTTGCTGAAACCGAACCCTTGCGTGGTGAGGCGACTTGGGTCGATGTTGAAATTCTGCACCAGGTAGGCCTTGACTGATTCCGCCCGGCGTTGGGAGAGGTCCAGGTTATAGGCGGCGCTGCCGACGTTGTCGGTGTGACCTTCGATGCGAAGCTTGAGTGAAGGATCGTTCTTCAGCAACGTCGCTACTTCAGACAAAATCGCAGCCGAATCTGGTGTGATGTCGGTTTTGTTGAAGGCAAAGTGAATGTCGTGGACGGTGAAATGTCCTGTCGTTTGGAGTTGTTGTTGCATCTGCGAGGCGGTCAGGGACGGTCGCGCGGTTGCGGTGGCAGCAACGTACGGGCCAACGGGGAAGTCCGTGCTCAGTTGCAAGCTGGCACCGGTCGGATGCCGGTCGGCATAGAAGACATCCAGAGTGTGGCTGCCGGCCGACAGGTGCGCGACCTTATGGGGTGCGGTCGCCATCGGTTTAACACCACCATTGTCGATGACCAGCTGCCCATCGATAAAGACCCGAGAATCGTCGTCCGACCCTAAGGTAAGCCCTAAGGATGTCGCTACGGTCGTCGTGAAAGTACCGCGATAGTGCGCAGTGCGGAAATACTTGCTGTCGTCTTGATAGCCCGTTGGAAACATATTTGGGAAATCAAATGGTAAACTCTCGGTTACGACCTTGTCGGCCTTTACACCGTGCGTGCTCGAGGTGGACCACCAAAGGATCTCGCCCTCGGCATTGACATCAGTGATCGCGCCCGAGGGCCGGCCTGACGATCTGCCAACGCTCGTTACCACCGGATACCCGTGTGGGCCAAGTTTAGAGGCAACGAGTCCAGTCATAATCGAGCCGTCGATAGCGTGATTGACGTCCGGATGATTTGCTGGGAGCATGAAATAGTAGCCGGTCAGCTGGCTACTGGCATTTGCACTTGTCGGCCACGCTGCCATGGCGAGCGCTAGCATAGCGAAAACTGCCAGCGGTGTGAATCTATGGAGATGCGCGCTCATTTGGTCGAGCCTCCTTCCCCGTGCAATATAGGATCACGCGTAGCGTGAGAAAGTCAAACTGTGTGCGGCTTTATCGCCCTGCTCACTAATTTTTCTGAAGAAATGCGCCCCCGGGCAAAATAACGCGAAGCGTTCGAAACATGATCCATGTTCGTACGACCCTTACAAAGGACGAGAACAAGAAACTGGTTGCGACTCCACCGAAGACGCCTTCGAGCATTAGAAGCGTATGCCTAGCCAAGACGACGATAAACCTACTGAAGGAACACGAAAAGACGTAGATGGGTTCTAAACGTGGCCTGTCGACTTGGGTGTTCCCGAATGAGGACGATTACGGGCCGACTGCAAGAACGGCTTCTTGCACGAGGAGTTCCAGGAAGTAGCCAAGAGGGCCGGACTGCCGGGACTCTCATTTCAAGGTCTACGGCACACTCACGCCACGATGCTAGCAGCCTTGGGCGTAAAAGGAAAAACGTCGCAAACACGCACAAAGCAGTTCTCGTAGCCGGTCAGGTCAACGTCAGCGGACTGCAATTGCGGCACGTACCCGATGTGGCGGCGAACGTCAATCGGACGGGATGCAACATCGAAGCCAGCGACGCTTGCTTTTCCCGAAGAGATCGGCGAAAGCGTCGTAAGCATCTTGATCGTGCTGCTCTTGCCTGCCCCATTTCGGCCAAGCAGCCCGAAGACCGAGCCCTGGATCACCGAAAAGCTTACACCGTCGACCGCAACTCGGTGGGGGAATCTCTTGACCAAGCGATCGGCTTGAATAGATATTACCGTCATTCTTCCCTCAAATCGTGGGACGCATCGGGGCAAGAGATTGTACGCGCGAAAGCCGAAGTTGGCCTCTCGCAAGAATTGAGCGTGTATGACCATCGATAAAATGGATGGCTTCGAGGCGCTACAACACTACGGAATTCAGGTTGCGCGCAGCAAGTATGTCGATTCTGCTGAAGATGCAATCGCCTTCGCCGAACGCCGAACGGCTGCAGATCCGCGTTTTATGCCGATTTTGTTACGGAGCGTTCCGTCAGGAGCACAAGCGTACACCGGGTCGTCGCTGACCGAAGAACCATTGGAAACGGAAAAGGCCGTTCGGGCGGCGTTCGAGCACCTGCGTCGCGCTGTTGGGACTTCCAAGGGACACATCCTTGCTCAGACGATGACAGACTCCGGTACCGACATCAAGATTCTCGGCCGTACGGACGACGAGCTCGGCAAACAGTTGATCGCTTTACGGAGCGCAACGCACAGCGTAGAACGCATGATTCCTCTCGACACCGCTAGTGCGGAAGCGCTGGTCGCAAATTTCCAAGGATACCATCACCACGGTTCGAGCGAAAAAACGCGTCGGATGCTGGAGCATCTACTCATGCGGGTCTCTAAGTTCTTTGACGACTGTGGTGTGACGCAATTCAGTATCGACGTTCGTATGCGTGAGAACTCCTATACCGTGCTCGACGCCATGATGACTTCACCGGCCGCGCTTCACGTCAAAAAACGCTTGGATCCACGCGCCCACGATCGAAAGGGCGACGATTACCACCCCGGAGGGCGGCAGTAAGCTGGACCAAGCGTTCCCCCGGGGCGCTTCACCTGACCTTCACGACCTCGACGCAAGTTAGAGTTAAAATCAAGCCATGCTAACGCACGCCAAGCTCAGCAATCGGGCCGAAGCGGGAGTCGTTCTCGCGAAGCGGCTGATCGCCTACGACGATGATCCAAACGTCTTGGTGCTGGGCCTGGCGCGCGGCGGCATACCGGTCGCATTTGAGGTCGCACGGGCACTTGCTGCTCCGCTCGACGTTTTTGTGGTGCGAAAGCTCGGGGTGCCTGGACACGAGGAATTGGCAATGGGCGCGATCGCATCCGGCGGCATAACGATCTTCGACCCGAGGTTCACGGACATCGTGCCGCGCTTAGAAAGAGAAACCATCGTAGCGCATGAGGCCGCGGAGTTGGTTCGTCGCGAACGTGTCTATAGGGACCATAGACCACTGCAGCAACCGAGGGATAAAACGGTGATCCTCGTCGACGACGGCCTTGCGACTGGAGCGAGCATGTATGCCGCTGTGCAAGCGCTGCGTGAGTCGAAACCGCGTAAGGTTGTTATTGCGGTTCCCGTGGCTTCGCGCGAAGTCTGCGAATTACTGCGAGATGTCGCAGATGAAGTTGTCTGTGCTCTGACGCCGGAGCCGTTCTACGCAGTGGGGCAATGGTATGGGGACTTCGCCCAAGTCAGCGACGATGAGGTTCGGGCGCTCCTTGCGCAAGCCGCTACAGACTACGCCACAACGCACGGCGAAGCCACCCTCGAATCCGCCGAATGAAACAGCCAGACGCAAGCGCCGACATCGTCCGGCTTCTTGCCCAAGAGGCGCGGGCAGTTCGCGGCGAACCCAAGGACTATGACGCGCTGCTCTCCGAGATCGGCGATGCTCGGTTCGTGTTGCTCGGAGAAGGCACGCACGGAACGCATGAATTCTATCGCGAGCGTGCGCGAATCACGCGACTTCTCATCGAACAAAAGGCATTCTCCGCGGTTGCCATCGAGGGCGACTGGCCAGATGCCTACCGCGTCAATCGCTATGTGAGGGGAATCGGCGGCGACGGCGATGCCGAGGAAGCGCTCCGCGGATTCGCGCGCTTTCCGACTTGGATGTGGCGCAATGCCGAGGTGCTCGATTTTGTAGGATGGCTGCGCTCGTTCAATGACGGCTGCGTTCGCCATAAGGTTGGCTTCTACGGACTTGATGTATACAGCTTGTTCACATCGGCCGATGCCGTCATCAACTATCTCGAGCGGGTTGATCCCATAGCCGCGCGCCGGGCTCGCGACCACTACGCATGCTTCGACTACTTCGGTCCAGACGAACAAACATACGCCATTGCGCTCCAAACGAGCACCGCGGCGTCATGCCAAGACGATGTTGTTGCCGTGCTCATGGAAATGCGCAAGCGGGTGGCTTCAAGCCATGGCTACCACACGGGTGCGGATGAGGAAGATGCATTCTACGCGGCGCAAAACGCCAAGGTCGTCGCCAACGCGGAGCGCTATTATAGGACGATGTTCGATCCGCACGTATCATCCTGGAGCGTTCGCGATCAGCATATGATGGAAACGCTCCATGATCTGAGCGAGCATCTAGGGCGTCACGAAGGCACCCCGAAGGTCGTGGTCTGGGCCCACAACTCCCATGTGGGCGACGCACGGGCGACCGACATGCTGACTCGACGTGAAGTGAACATCGGGCAATTGTGCCGCCAGACCTATGGCGCCGCGTGTGTCCTCGTCGGGTTCTTAACCTACGGCGGAAGCGTGACAGCGGCACGCGATTGGCACGCTCCGGCTGAGCGCCGCATCGTCCGCCCAGCGAGGCCCGAAAGCCTCGAAGGTCTGCTCCACCGAGTCGGCAAGGCAGCATTTTCACTTGGGCTGCGCACTGGCGCTAGCCGGCATGTGCTCGACGGTGCATTTCTGGAGCGCGCGATCGGGGTTGTTTATCGTCCGGAAACCGAACTCTTGAGCCACTATATGCAGGTGCGTCCGGCACGACAGTTCGACGCCCTCGTGTACATCGATCGCACTCGGGCAGTGGAGCCGCTGGAGCGCAGCGAGTCGTGGGAGGCCGGAGCGGTTCCCGAGACATTTCCGACCGGGGTTTGAGCTTAACGGGTGCGGACTTTGCTCTCCTTGTGGCGATGGCGCTCAGGCTACACATCCCGGTCGTACTTGTGCTCGGACCGCTCGTTTCCGCTATCATCATCGTCGCGACCATCGTGTGGACCTTCGCGTATATCCGCGCTTCGTGTGCGCGCGCGCAGCGTGCTGGGCTACCCGTCCTTACAGACGTGCTTCCGGTGAGCACCGTCACTGGATGCTGGTAAGGTCTTCGCTGCGATCGTCGGAGAACGGATCGCTCGGGGCACGATGCGGGCGCTGCTCGACGATCTGCGTGCGATGCTGGAGGCCGAGCACGCCCGCGAGCTGGTACGAATAAGTCCTGAAAGCGCGACCCCAAATCTTCACATGAACGACGGTAATTGCTAAGCGCACCGAACGTTTCATCGGAGTGTTTCAGAATTCAAAGCCAATTGTAATTCGCACGTAAAGTGTCGCGAATTTACTCTGGGCCAACTGCAAGATCGCTCATACCACCAAAACCAGGGCATCGAAAGCCGTTTCCTCGGCCAGCATGTCGGCCAATCTCGCAAGCATCTGGTTCTTGCGCATGATGGGGAACAGGATGTCTTCTTCCTTGCCGTGGTGGCTGCGATCCGCATAGTCGCGCAAGAAGATCACCATCTTACCGATCAACGCCGCGTCGATATCCTGAGCCTCTGGCAGGACGGCGGCCTGTTCCATCAGGTTAACCGCATCTAAAATGACGTCATGCTCGTGGCGCAGCTCGTC
>CAVTNB010000005.1:0-19140 GCA_963736005.1 uncultured Pseudomonadota bacterium | reverse complement strand
TCTTGTCCCCTCTGCAGTGTGGCATTGGCATCATAACCGTGCCAGCCCGAGCCGCTCAAGAGGTTGCCGACAAACTGGTCGCGTCGGGCGTCAGTGCCCTGCTGAATTTTGCGCCGACCAGTCTCGCCGTGGGCGCAGGGGTGGCAATTCGATCGATCGATCTCGTGTCCGAGCTCTCTATTTTGACGCATCATTTTGTCGTAGTGAATTTTCCATGAACGAGTGGCACCGAGAGGGATGGCGGGTGGCTGGGACAAGCCCTAAAGCCTCATGCCGATCGTGCTTTTGGGGTTGAGCCATCGTACGGCGCCGCTTGCGGTTCGCGACCGCCACGCCATGCCCACGAACCGCCTTGCCGAAGCGCTGTGCGCGCTTGCCGATTACAGCGCGGTGCGCGAAGCCGCTATCCTTTCCACATGCAACCGTCTCGAAATCTATGCGGATGTCGACGCGTACGAAGCGGGCTTAGCACAACTCAAAGAGTTTCTCACCACGTATCGCCAGATGCGGGTCGAGGACTTTGACAAGTACCTTTACACCATGCTTGGTGCCGAGGCGGTCGAACAACTTTTCAGAGTAGCAAGCGGACTGGATTCGATGTTGATCGGCGAGCCCCAGATCCTCAGCCAAGTTAAAGATGCGTTGCGCTTGGCCGAGGAGGCGGGATCGATCGGACCGCACCTTGGCAGACTCTTTCGATCGGCGTTGCAGACCGGCAAGCGGGCGCGCACGCAGACCGCCATTGGGCGAGATGTTGTCTCCCTAGGTTCCGCCGCGGTGGAACTTGCAAGTCGGCACTGCGAAATTACGCACGCCCGATGCGCCGTTGTGGGCGCGGGTAAGATGGGGACGGCGGCAGCGAAACACTTAGTTGCGCGAAATGCCTCTTCGCTCACCATCGTCAATCGCACGCTCTGGCGAGCTCAGTCGCTCGCGAAAAACGTGGGCGCTGCGAGCGCGCCGTTGACGCAGCTGTCAGAGGTCCTCGCGCAGAGCGATCTTGTGATCACGGCCATTGGCTCTGGGGTCCCAATCATCAGCGAGGCCATGCTCCGTGGTGCCGTCGCCGAGCGCAATGGGGCACCGCTCCTGATTGTGGACATTGGAGTCCCGCGCGACGTCGAACCAAGCGCAGCGTTGCTCCAGTCGATTGTTGTGTATTCAATCGAAGATCTCCGTGACGTTGTTGACCGCACCCTCGAAAGTCGCCGCGGCGAGATTCCCCTGGTCGAATCGATCGTCGCTTCGCACGTGGCGGCATACCTTGAGTGGTACCAAACGCGCGGCGCCGCTCCGCTCATCGCTTCATTGCGCCGCAAGGCCGAGCAAATACGGTCGGTCGAGATTCAGCGCTTGTTCTCGCGCATGCCAGAGCTCGACGATCAGCGGTGACATGGTGGTCGCAGCAAGTATTTCCATCATCAACCGGCTGCTGCACGGTCCCGTGACGAAGCTCCGCAAGACAGTGGCAGAAGGCCCTCCCGAAGATGAAGCGCAGCTCGCCGAAACACTGCTCGACGCCGATGCCTTTGGCGATCGCCTGCAGCGCCAACTCGACGCTCACATCAAACCCTCAATGTAGTGTCGCGAATTTATTCGCGACCCGGGTTTTAGGCCAATGTAGTGTCGCGAATTTATTCGCGACTATCGTCGGGCGTCCGTACCGAGGGGCGATTTTCCAATCGCCCCCTACAGGTGCGCCGCTCTAGGGCGGCGGACGTACGGGCGAACGACATGATTGACTCTCTACTGCGGGGCGTTCGCGTTTTAGTCACGCGCCGCCCCGACCCGGACTCAGATTTCGTGCGCTTGCTCGAAGAACGCGGCGCGAAGGTGACGAGCGTGCCGCTCATCGCGATCGGACCGCCGCCGGACGAACGTGCGCTGCAGGCAGCGGTCGATCGAGCCGAGTCGTTTGCATGGCTGGTTTTCACCAGTGCACCCGGCGTGGAAAGCTTTGCGCGACGCCGCAAGGGACCACTCCCTAGGCACACGCCTCGCGTCGCTGTCATCGGCGTAGCGACTGCCCGCGCCCTCACGGAAGCCCTCGGACGCGAGCCGGACGTCGTGCCGCAACAGTTTTCGGGAGAGTCGCTGGCCGATGCGATTCTGGAACGTGCAACAATCGACGAACGCATTCTCATTTTTCAAGCTACGGATGCTCGCCCCGCGCTGGCAGCTCGCTTGCGCGGTGCTGGGCGCAGCGTCGAGACGATCAGCGCATACTCAACCGTTGAAGTGCAGGTACCCGACCTCGCGGAGCGCATCGCGCAGACCGACGTCATCGCTTTTGCGTCACCAAGCGCGGTGCGCTCGCTCGTCCGTGCGTTGGGCACGGAGCATGCCCCGGCCAAACTGCGTGGCAAGCTCCTCGTCTGTATCGGACCCGTTACGCTCTTCGAAGCGCGACAGTTTGGCCTGCACGTTGAGATTGTGCCGGAGACGACAACGCTACCAGCCTTGGTGGACGCGCTATGCACGTTTTATTCGACACAACCCCCCAAGCGATAGTTGCTCGAGCGCTGCTCGGCGTCGTTGTGGCTGGAGCAGTCGCGCTTACCGCGTATCGCCTTCGCTCGCTGACGAGATCGGGCGCAGGAGCTGCGGTTTTCGTTGGAACGCTTGGCTTCGCATGTGGCGGTCTACTCGTCGCGGCCGCCATCCTCTTATTCTTTATCAGCGGCACCGTGCTCAGCAAAGTTCGTACTGCCGCCGCCGATATCGCGCGACGCAGCGCTCCAAAACAGGGGCAGCGTGACGCGGCACAGGTCCTCGCAAACGGCGGGATCGCTGTCGCTTGTGCAGTCGTCGGTGCCGCTGTCGCTGCACTTGGCTGGCACCACGCGATGCGCTGGATGGTCGCTGCGGTGTGCGCGCTTGCGGCCGCGAGTGGCGACACGTGGTCGACCGAAATCGGGTCACTCTTTGGCGGCCCCACGCGGCTCATCACGACGATGCTTCCCGTTCCCGCTAGTACTTCAGGCGGAGTCAGTTTTGGAGGCACCGTCGCGGCGCCGATTGGAGGTGCGTTCGTGGGTCTCGCCGGTTTTGTTGCAGCGAATCGGATAGCCCCGATTGCATGGCTCGTACTGACGGCGCTTGCCGGCCTTGCGGGAGTGCGATTGATTCTCTGCTTGGAGCGACGGTGCAAGGTGTGTGGCGCTGCCCACGTTGTGGGACCACAATCGAGGTCCCAACACATCAGACCTGCGACACCCAAGCCATCCTCGTCCGCGGCTGGCGCTGGCTCGACAATGACGTCGTGAACCTGCTAGCGACAATTTGTGGTGCGGCTCTTGGCTTTGGCCTCGGGCCAACGTAACGCGGGTCACAGCCTTTAACAACCCAAGTGGGACGGGCCGATGAGGAGTATAGACCACCTCGCTCTTCATTTTCCGCGCGTGGTCGGTTTGTTTTCGTCCATAGGGGAGCCTCGAACATGGCCGCTGAGGTCAATACGCTAGAAGGCGCAGCGACAAACGGAGCGCCGACAACTGCCGCTGGAGCGGCGAACAATGGGAGTCCGCTCGAAGCCCTGATGCGGGCGGCGGCGGGTCTGCGAGAACGCCCAAAACCATGGGTTGACGTGACCTCGTATCCGTGGAGCGATGAGGATTTTTCCGCGCGCTACGTCCGTCGCGCGAACTATCAAGAGCTGTATGGCATGAAAGAGACGGGCGAAGAAGTCGACGAGCTCATCACCCTGCTCAACATCAAACCCAAGGCTCGCGTCTTAGATCTCTGCTCGGGCAACGGCCGCCATGCGATCGCCTTAGCGCTTCGCGGTTGCAAGATGACTGGCGTTGACATTGGCCCTGGCCCCGTTGCTTTGGCGAAAGAGACGTCACGAAACCTCGGTTTGACAGTCGACTATCGTCAGCTCGACGCGATGACCATTTCATTCGAAGACGCCTACGACGCGATTTTTCTCACCTGTGCAGGTCTGTCCGACTTCAGTCCCACGGCAGCAAAGGATCTTTTTGTTCGGGTTGAGCGCGCACTCGTACCCGGCGGCACGTTTGCAGCAGAATTTCTCGAAGCCTCGCCGGGGGTGGACGGCGATGTGCGCTCCTGGCGCTTTGTCTCCGCCGAATCGTCGCTCTTTGCTGACGCCGCGCACCTGCAGCTTGACGAGCGCCTGTATGATAAAGATGCAAAGGCCGAAGTAACGCGTTCGTATGTCATCACAAGCGACGGCAAGATGCGTGAAGTCGCGCGATGCCGCCAGTACTACAGCGAAGATGACATCAAAGGGCTCCTCGCCCCTGGTTCGCTGCAGCTTGTTGGCTTTTCCGCTGGCAGCACCCCGGGCCTCAAACGAGTCCTCGCAAAGAAACGCTAGAGCCGCGAGCCGAGCGAACCTAAAGGTCCGCTGCTACACTATCGCAGCACTGCCGGGTTGGGCAAGGCTGATCCGACGTATTTCAGGCTACCCGTGTCGACCTTGTAAAAATAGATGTTTGGATCTGACGGGTCGCCATTTGGCCGGAATGAAATATCGCCAATCACCGTCCGGAAAATATCGTTGTCCAATTGCCGGATGAGCGAGCGTTTGTCCGGCGAGCGGCCTTCGACCGCGGCATTGATCGCGACCTGAGCGGCAACGTATCCAAACAGCGCGTACGAGGACAGCCGTCCATGGTTCGCCTGGTAGCGCTGCTGAAAAACCTGCGCCGTGGGAATGAACTCGACGGGAGGAACGCACGTCCCAACGAGCATGCCGTTGGCGGCCGCCGCGAAGTCCTTCTGGCTGACAAGCCCGCTGTCATAGAAGGGACTCGAACCGAGCACCGGAGCGCTCACGCCGGCCTTGCGTAGCGCGATGAGCACCTTAGCCATCAAGTCACCTCTGCCCGTCACGTACATGAAATCCGGCTGATACGCGACGACTTTGCCGACCTCGTCCTTGAGATCTTTTAGGTCGACGTCGATCGGGAAATCAGTGGCCTTGATCTTAGCGCTTTGCATCGAGTTGATAAACGTCGTGGCCGTTGCGTTGCCGTAATCATCTTGTTCCCACACCACGGCGACGTTGGCGGGCTTGAAGTTGCGCTCCACGTAGCGCGCTCCCAAAGCGCCTTCCGTCGTGTCGGGTGGGCAGATCCGAAACACGTTGTCGTAGCCTTGCTGGGTCAGCGCGCCAAGCGAGGCTGTTGGAATGATGATTGGAATCTCCGACTCGTGGTAGACGTGAAGGGACAAGAACGTCTCTTGTCCGCCAATGTGTCCGATGACGACAGCGTTCGTAGGATCAACGAGCGCAAACTGCGCCTCTTGCTCGGCGATGCCAGGATCGGCTTGATCGTCAAAGCTGCGCATGACCCAGCCGAAGTCGGTCAGCGAGCGCGATGCATTGGCGTCGTCGACTGCGGCTTGAACGCCGGCGGAAAGATCGATTCCTAACTGGCGCTGCGGACCAGACAATGGAGCCACGACAGCGATGCCGACGATCTTGGTATACGGAGGGAACTCGTCGTCGGCTCCTACGGCACTCGGAATCCCGACGGTGGCGCCGAGAATTGCGGCCAACGCAAGCAGTTTGATAGAAGCAAGAAACGGGCGCATATCTTTCCTTACGTGATGATGACCGAAGCCGCGGTCGAAGCAAGAAAGGCAACCGAAAAAAGCATGTTCGCGTTGAACACCGCAGTATTGAGCGCGAACACGTCTTTCTGGCGGAGAACAAGCTGCGCTTCGTAGACCAGCAGCAGCACAGCGAAGGCGATGCCAAGCCAGTAGAGGGGATGCACGCCAGTCGCCAACCCAACCCATACGAGCGCCACAATCACGAAACCATGCAGCGTCTCGGGTAGCCACCGGGAGACCGCAATGCCGAACCGCGCTGGTATCGAGCGTAACCCTTCACGGAGATCGAAGTCGCGATCCATCAGAGCATACAGGATGTCAAATCCGGCAACCCAGAGTGTTACTGCAACAAACAACAGCACTCCGCCAAGCTGGATTTTTCCCGTTACGGCAATCCATGCGCCTAAAGGAGCGAGCCCATCGACCGCTCCGAGGACGAAATGCACCGCCCAGGTCCAGCGTTTGACCAGCGGATAGATGATGAGCGCCACGGCCCCAACGGGGAGCAGCGCCAAACACAGTGGATTGAGCTGCCAAGCCGCCACGGTGAGCAACCCGAGTCCAACGACAATAGCCCCTACCATGGCGGACGCCGGCAGTTGACCCGTCGCAACAAAGCGCCGCGAGGTTCGTGGGTTTTTGGCATCGAGCCGCGCGTCCAGCAAACGATTTGCCGCCATCGCAGCCGTGCGCGCACCGAGCACGGCAAGCGTGATCCAGGCGAGGGCGTGAAGCGACGGAATGCCGTGAGCGCCCAGCAACGCGCCCGCATACGCAAATGGCATCGCGAAGAGCGTGTGCTCGATCTTGAGTTCTGAGAGAAATCGGCGTACGAGTATCATCGTTTGGGCATAAAGCTGTCGAGGCCAAATTCTTTCCAGCGGCGTGCGACGGCCTGCTTGACTTCATCGCTCATGACAATCGCATCCGGCCATTCTCGCACGTAGCCCTCTTCGGCGCTCTTGCGCGTGGCGTCGATGCCGAGTTTGGTGCCCAGCGCGGGCAGTGGCGCGGCGTGGTCGAGCGCATCCACCGGGCCAGGCGCGAGCACCAAATCGCGTCCGGCATCCACGTTGTTGAGGGCTGTCCACGCGACCTCACTGATATCCTGAACGTCAATATCCGCATCGACCACGACGATGTTGCGCGTCAGCATCATCATGTGACCCAGTCCCCACAGCGCGTACATGACTTTTTTGGCGTGACCAGGATAGCGCTTGCGGATGGAGACGAGCACAAGATTTTGGAAGATGCCTTCGACCGGAAAGTTATAATCGACGACCTCGGGCAGCATCTGCTGAAGTAACGGCAAAAACAGGCGCTCCGTTGCTTTCCCCAGCCAGTAATCTTCCATCGGGGGCCGGCCGACAACCGTCGTCCAATACGTTGGGTTGCGGCGCCGCGTCATTGCCGTGACGTGAAAGACGGGGTAGGCATCGGCAAGCGAGTAGACGCCTGTGTGATCGCCAAATGGGCCTTCGCTGCGCAGCTCCGCGTTGTCGACGTACCCTTCGAGCACGAACTCCGCTTCTGCCGGCACCTTGATGTCCACCGTCTTGCATTGCACCATCGGCACGCTCTTGCCGCGCAGAAATCCCGCCAGCAGCATCTCGTCGATACCGGCCGGCAGGGGCGCGCTCGCAGCGTACACCGTCGCCGGGTCTGCACCAACGGCGACAGCGACCGGCATCCGCGCGTCATTGCCCGCCGATTCCTGGTGTTCGCGCCCATGCTTGTGACGTTGCCAATGCATGCCGGTCGTGCGCTCATCGTACACTTGCATGCGATACATGCCGACGTTTTGCGATCCCGTCACGGGGTCTTTGGTAAAAACAAGCGGTAAGGTAATGAATGGCCCACCGTCGCCCGGCCAGGTGGTGAGCACCGGGAGCGTTCGAAGATTGACTTGGTCATCGAGGCTCGCGACTTCTTGACATGGAGCGTTGCGAACGACTCGCGGGAGAAGCGCCCCAAGCTCCCCGATGCGAAGTAAGATCCCAATTTTGTCGGCGAGGCTTCCTGGCTGCGCCATCTTAAGGACGCGGCGAACGCGATCAGCCAGCGTGGCAAGTGAATCAACCCCCAGCGCCAACGCCATGCGTCGCTCTGTTGCGACAGCGTTGATGAGCAAAGGAAAACTCGAGCCGGTCACATTGGTAAAAAGCAGCGCTGGCCCGCCAGCGAGTTCCTTGACGCAGCGATCGGCAATCTCGCTGATCTCCAGATGCGGATCGACCGGTGCGTCGATTTGCGCAAGCTCGCCCTTCGCACGGAGATCGGCGATAAATTCTCCGAGGTTCGCGTACATCGGCTTCGCGTTCTTACTCTTTTTGGGCAATGCCTCTCCCACAAACCGCTCGCGTGCGCCTTCTGCATCAGGAGGGAAATAGTAAACCACTTAACAATATGGTGCTAAACTATTTTTCCATGTCGAGGTATGCTGCCGTGCGATCCACATTTGTCGCGTTGCTTGTTTGCGGGCTCATGGGAGCGTGGTGCACCACTCCTGCGGATGCACTCGATCAAACCAACACACCAGGCGCGCCGCACGTCTCATTGTCGCTCCACGACGCACTCTCACTTGCACTCGCCAATAATTTGGACTATCAGTCCTCGCTCGCCGACGAGCGCGCCGCGGAGGCAAAGGTCGTTGCGGCGAGGTCCTCGTTGCTCCCAAACCTCAGCGCGGGCTACGCGTACGTCCACACGCAGACGGCTGAATCATTCATCTTTCCCAAGCCGACCGGCGGGTTCCAACAGATCTTTGTTACTAGCACGAGCATCAACAACGTCAACGCCACGCTGCAATACGCGCTCTACAACGGAGGCGCAAACATCGCATCTGTCGGGCAGGCCTCGGCCAACCTTCAGGCGTCGCAAGCAAGCGTGGCTGCGCAGCGGGCAACGATCATCCGAGATACCACCAACGCGTACTTCCAATTGACCGAATCGAATCGCTCAGCGCTGGTCGCCGATCAGGCGGTCTCGGTGGCGAGCGAGAATCTCAAAACGGCGAACGAGTTGTATCAGGCGGGCACGTCACCCAAGGTGGACGTGTTGCGCACGGAAGTAACCCTTGCGGACGCACGCGTGAGTGCCATTCGCGCGCACAACAACGCGGCGCTGGCGAACGCACAACTCGCCAACATCCTGAACATCAATCTCAGCAGTATCATCACGCCCAGCGACGTGCTGGAAACCAGCGCGCCCACCTACACGCTCGATTCGCTCCTGCAGTCTGCGCAGTCGCGCCCAGAGATCGCAGCCGCGAGCGATGCTGTGGCGATTGCCGACTATGCGGTGCGACTTGCGCGTGCAGGAGCGCTCCCAACCGTCGCCCTCCAAGTGCAAGATGCGTCTTCCAAGCCGAATTTCTTTAACGTGCCACAACCGCAGCTCACCGAAACTCTTGCCGTCACGTGGGACCTGTGGGATGGGGGCCTGACGCGCGGCAAGGTGCAAGAGGCGTCCGCGGACGTTGACAAAGCCAAGATCGAGCTGAAGTCGCTGAGCAACGGCGTCGACCTTGAAGTTCGGGAGGCGTATTTCAACTACACCGCTGCTCTCGCGCAAGTGGACGCCGCACGCGACGCGCAGACCGCGGCGCAAGAGAACTATCGCGTCAACGCCATCCGATTTAAGGCGGGTGTTGGAACATCGCTCGAACTTTCCGATGCCTTGCTTTCCGATACGCAGGCGCAAGACCAGTATATCAGTTCCCTGGCAGATCTTCGAATCGGTCTCGTGGAGCTCCAGCGGGCCGCTGGTCTGATTCCAACCACCATCTGAAATGTAGGGGGCGATTGGAAAATCGCCCCTTTGCTTACGTCTTGGCTTCTTCGAGCATGCCCTTGCGCGTGAGATTGATGCGACCTTGGCTATCGATCTCGGTCACCCGCACGATCACTTCGTCGCCGATGTTCACTTCGTCCTCAACCCGGTTGACGCGGTGGTGCGCAAGCTGCGAGATGTGCACCAAGCCCTCTTTACCTGGCAGGATCTGCACGAACGCGCCAAAGTTCATGATGCGTTTCACGATGCCGGTGTAGACTTCACCCACCTCGACGTCGCGCGCGATATCCTCCACCATGCGTTTGGCCTTCTCGCCTGACTCCGCATCCGGTGAGGAGATAAAGACGCGACCGTCGTTTTCGATGTCGATCTTGGCACCGGTCTCGGCGACGATTTTGTTGATAACTTTGCCGCCTGGTCCGATGATGTCTTTGATTTTGTCGGGATGAATCTCGAGGACGAACATGCGTGGCGCGAATTTCGAAAGACCACGGCGCGTGGTCCGGCGATCGTCTCCTCGAGTTTGTCTGATGATGAACAGCCGGCCCGAGCCGCGCTTGTTCCATGGCGCTGACGCATCGTTTCGATCGTGATGCCGCGGACCTTAATGTCCATCTGCACGGCGGTGATGCCATCCACGGTGCCAGCAACCTTGAAGTCCATCTCGCCGAGAGCATCTTCAAGGCCTTGGATATCGGTGAGGATGCCAGCGCGTCCGTCCTTGAGGATCAAGCCCATCGCGACGCCGCCGACATGCTTGCGCAGCGGCACGCCGGCATCCATGAGCGCCAGCGTTGAGGCGCACACGGATCCCATCGATGACGAACCGTTGCTTTCAAAGGTCTCCGAGACCAGTCGCAAGGTATAGGGGAACGAGTCTGGCGGCGGCAGCATCGGGATGAGCGCTCGCTCTGCCAAAATTCCGTGGCCGATTTCGCGCCGGCCTGGACCTGCGCATTGGCCGCGTCTCGCCAACAGAATATGGTGGAAAGTTGTAGTGGTGCATGAAGCGCTTGAATGTTTGCGGCCCCAGGCCATCGATGCGCTGCTCGTCGGAGAGCGATCCGAGCGTGGCTGCCGTGAAGATTTGCGTCTCGCCTCGCGTGAACAATCCCGAGCCATGCGTCCGCGGCACGACGCTGATGCGGTGGCTGATGGGCCGGACTTCATCCAATCTACGGCCATCCGGGCCGCAAGCCCTCATCCACGACCATCGTGCGCAACTCTTCTTCTTCGTCGAGTCTTGACGCATTTGTCGAAATCGTGATTGCGCGAGATCCTCGAGCAGTGGACGAATATGCTGTTCGAGGCTTGTGCCCGGCGACGCGCGCGAACGCTTCAGTGCGAGTAATCGAGTCGAATGCGCGTTTGCGCTCTAGCTTGCTGGTGACGCGCATGGCGCGGGCGATCTCCGCGCCGAACACCTCGTCGACGAATGTCTGCATCTCGCCGCAGGGCAAATAGACGGGAAACTCGCGTTTACGCTTTCCTGCCTTGGCGCGAGCGACGCAGATTTCTCCGATGATCTCGCCGATGCGCGCGTGGCCGAACTCGACCGCGTCCAAGAACGTCTCTTCCGAGATCTCCTTTGCCGCCGCCCTCGACCATCATGACGGCATCTCGCGTGCCTGCCATGATGATGTCGACGTGCTCTTCTCGAGCTGCGCTTGGTCGGGTTGACCACATGTTCGCCATCGATGATCGCCAACGCGCACGCCGGCGACAGCTGCTCGAACGGGATGTCGGACACTGCCAGCGCAGCACCCGCGGCGGTCAGCGCGACGACATCGGGATCGACTTCGGGATCCACGGATAACGTCGGTGACGATGATTTGAATGTCGTTGCGGAAACCATCCGGGAACAACGGCCGGATGGGCCGGTCGATCAGGCGCGCCGTGAGGGTCGCCTTCTCAGATGGGCGGCCTTCGCGCTTGATAAAACCGCCGGGAATTTTGCCGGCGGCGTACATGCGCTCTTCGTAATCGCAAGTGAGTGGGAAAAAATCGATGCCTTCGCTAGGATTGAGGCTCGCGGTTGCGGCGACGAGGACGCAGGTGTCGCCGTAGCGAGCGAAATATGGAGCCGTTCGCTTGACGGGCAAGCTCACCGGTTTCAAGTGTGAGTTGCCGGCCGCCTAGCTCCATGCTGACGGACTCTGGCAAAAGGGGATCCTCCTCTTAAGTGTGTTTTGCTTTTCGTGTACCAGTTAGTCTTCTGGCACGGCGCGAACGGACCTTTTGGCTTTGATTCGCGACAGGGCGAATGTAGCAGCGAACCTTGTGGCTCGCTCGTGTCGCCTAGTGCCGCAGGCCAAGCTTTTCGACGATGGCGCGATAGCGCTCTAAGTCTGCCCGCTCGAGATATTTAAGAAGCCGGCGCCGCTTGCCGACTTTGATCAGCAACCCACGGCGGCTCGCGTGATCTTTCTTGTGGGTCTGAAGATGTTGCGTGAGATCATTGATTGACTCAGTGAGCAACGCGATTTGCACTTCCGCCGAGCCCGTATCATTTTCGGCTCGCTTGAAGCTGCCAATGACTGAAGATTTGTGTTCCTTGGAAAGCGCCACGGTGTGATTCTCCTCCGTATTCGCGAACGGCTCGAGCAAAGCTGCCGGAGCCGCCGTAAAGCGAGCTTTTAGGATACCATAGGGCATTGGCGCGCGTCAATGTGACTTCACAGCGACCAGTGGCTGCCGTCTTCATAGGTGACCGAAGCGACCCCAACAGTGAAGCGAGCTGCGCGCTGCAGCACGGAATCCTGTGCGCTCGATGATCGTATCCAGCAATTCGATGGCGAAGAGTGGCCGCTGCTTTGGGTGTCTTGAAACTCACCGAGCGATGAGGGACCTGTGATTTCTTCCCCTGCGGTAAAGGACCCCACGACGATATCAGCGCCTGCGGTGAGCACGTCACCCGATTTCGAAAGAATCTTATACGTCAGCGTCAGGGCAGCCACGGTTTTTTGGGTCGTGTTTCGAAAACTGATGCAGTGGGTCACCGTGCCGGCGTCAGCGTCGACCGACGCGAAACCATGTTCAAGCGCAATGCCGCTTGCAGCAGAGGCATCGCTCGTGGCGCTAAAAGTAAGATCGCGCGGCCCTCCAGTTGTCGAGAAGGCTCGTGCGCTGGCCGATGGCGTCGATTGCGCGAGACCGAGCGCGGGCGAGGTGTGGCAACTCTTCGGATCGATGAGCGGCTGGCACGGACCGATATCTTTGTCGGTCACTCCCAAAGCGTAGAGCTTTTCTCGACCGCCATGGGTCAACCAGGTAAAGAGAGCGTCGCGCTCCGCAGGGATGAGAGTGAGAACCTTGGTTTGCACTTGGTCGAGATCGGTCAGCGGCGTATCGGGTGCCTGCGGATTCGGATAACTCGCCCAATACGAAATCGCAATGCGTGACGCATCATCAAAGTGCGCAATGGTCGCGAGGACTTGCGTCAGTGCAGCGCTGGGTTGAACCTGACCGGCTCCCAGCAGTGCCAGCGAGAGGAAGATAACTGCAAGGCGCCTCGTGGAGTTAGACACCATCCTCCAGAGTACGACGCTGTGGGCCACACGTCCGGGTAAAAAAAGGGCGATCGATTCGATCGCCCTAGATGTCTCGCCGATCGGCCAAAGCCGACCGTTGCAGTCGCAGGAGCCTTACATCCGCTTGGGGAGCAGCAGCACGCTGCCGGGCTGCAGCTTCGCGTTGGGTCTCAGGTGGTTGATCTGTGAAACCTGATAAACAGCTTCACCCAGGTCGTCAGTGGCTTGCGAACGCCGCGAAACAAGCGCCCAAACGGTGTCGCCGGGTTGAACCGTAACTCGGTCGTAGTGCATGGGGGTGGAGGTAAAAACTTTGGACCCCCACAGTGCCGGAACAGAGAACAAAAGGACGAGGGAGAGGAGCTGAATCAGGGGAATCAGGCTGGCGCCCGGTCCACCGTGGCCGCGGTACATAGCTTTCCACCTCCAGTGGTCAATCGAACATATGTTTGATAGACAAATTCTACCGAGAGCTGGGGTGGACTGTCAAGGACTTTCGAACAAACGTTTGCGTTCGGCACGGACCTGTGCTAAAATATCAACGCGCACGGGTTGCATGACCGGTGGGCGGTAGCGTCTGTTGCGCTCCCGCATCGCTAAGAGACGAAAGGGCGGTATGGCACAAGTGGACCGCAAGATGACGCCTCGGCAGCAGGCCATTTTGGATGTAATTCGCGAGTTCACCCGGGAGCATGGATACCCACCTTCGGTCCGCGAGATCGGCGAGCGAGTCGGTCTGTCTTCAAGCTCCACAGTGCAGTGTCACCTCCGCACGCTTGAGAAAAAGGGACTCATCCGCCGCGATCCCACCAAGCCGCGCGCCCTCGTCACCGGTTCGTCAAGCTCTCGAGACGTTGTGACCCTCCCCATCGTCGGCCGCGTCGCCGCCGGTCTGCCCATCACCGCAGAACAGAATATCGAAGAAGAATTCACCCTGCCCTCGAGTTTCGTCAAGCGTGCCGACTCGTTTATCCTCAGGGTCAAGGGAGACTCGATGGTCGATGCAGCGATTCTTGATGGGGATCTCATCATCGTGACACCCCAGAACGTAGCCAGCAACGGTGAAATCGTGGTCGCACAAACCGAAGACGATACCGAAGCCACCGTCAAGCGCTTCTATAAAGAAGATAACCGCATTAGGCTGCAGCCCGAGAACAAATTCATGGAGCCGATTTACGTTGACCGCGCAACGATCGTCGGCAAGGTTTCCGCGGTCATACGCAAGCTCTAAGTCCAATGTAGTCGCGCGAATTCGTTCGCGCGTCCAAGTTCGTTGCGTTCCGTCCCGCACGCGCGAATGAATTTGTGCGACTTGAGAAAAGTCGTGCACACACATGAAACCGCGCATCGCAATCACCGCAGACGCACAGCGACTCAACGAGCCAAACTATCTTCTCGCGTACAAGCGCGCCGTCGAAAAAGCGGGTGGCGATCCCGTGCTGCTCGCAGACATCTCCGAACCTGAAGACGTGCCTCGCGTTCTCCTCGGTTTCGATGGCCTGGTGCTCCCGGGCGGCGCTGATTTGGATCCCGAGGAATATGGAGGACGGGATCACCCGACCCTAAGCAAAGCCCCTCCGCAGTACGATCGCATGGAGCTCGCCGCCGCTCGAGCAGCATTGCGCCACGATCTTCCCACGCTTGGGATCTGCCGCGGCGTGCAGGTGATGAACGTCGCATTGGGCGGCACGCTGTGGGAAGATGTGCCGGATCAATATCAGCCGGCAAATGACCTAGTTTTGCAACACAGGCAGACGCCGCCGCACCCTCGCCATGAAGCCACTCACCCCGTCGATTTTACCCATGGTAGCATGCTCGCAGAGCTTCTGGGCAGCCGCATGATCCCTACCAACTCCATGCATCATCAGGCGCTGCGCCGGGTTGCGCACGATCTTGTCATCGTAGGCAAAACGAGAGACGGGATCATCGAAGCGGTCGAGGCTCGCTCGAACCATCCATTCTACATCGGCGTGCAATGGCACCCTGAGGAAATGGTTGAGGTGGACGCCCCGAGCAGAACACTTTTTTCTGAGTTCGTTGCGAGCGCGGCAAAGCGGGCGCGCGCCCGTTCGTCTGCCGTCTAGCGTCTTGGACGCTCCCATTTGAATTCGCCCGCTGCGGGCGGATTGTCTCGCGCCGTGACGGCACTCGAGCTTCGTGTCTTCCCGGTTCTCCGGCAGTGGGCTGACGAACCGCATCTCATCGCGATCCGTGACGCAGTGCAAATCGCATTTTATGCCTTTGGTGGCTGGACGGTCATCGCGTTTTTCTTGCTCCCGCCGGGGCCATTGCTCGATCGTTTCTTCCAAGCCTATCACATCGGGTTTGGTTTCATGGGTTTGGCGCTGGCCGCCGTACTTCCGGATCGCCTTGCAGCGCGCTTTGGGTTCAATCGCGTTGCGGGCATTGCCGTGGGGCTCGCGGCGTTCTTGCTCTCCCTGCCGCAGAATGCGCTGCACCTGCACTTTGAAGACTTCCTCGGGCAGATTTCCGCAACCAGCCTGTTCCTTGCGCTCATCGTTGGCCTCGTCACCGGCGAGGTGATGCGGGTTGCGGCAGCAAGAATTCCTAACGAGGTAACCGCGATTGCCGCCGGGGCCGCTGGGTCGGCCGTTATTTTTGGAGGACTCGCGCTGCTCCACGTCAGCTTCGCCGATTGGCTTGTCCGCATCGTGCATCCGCTGGTAGCAGTGGGCGACACGCTGCCCGCCTTGCTCATCGTCGTGTTTTTGCAGACGCTGCTCTGGTCTGCTGGTATTCACGGGCCGGCCTTTCTTGCGGCCGTCACGACTCCCGTGTACTTGCGAGCCCTCGATGAGAATGCACAAGCGCTACTTCATCACCAGCACCCGCCCTACGTAGTCACGATGATGATTTTTGCCTTTGTGTATCCAGGTGGCTCGGGTGCAACGCTGCCGCTTGCGTTCCTCTTGCTGCGCTCGCGCGTGCAGCGGCTGCGCCGTTTGGCCATTGCGTCGTTTCTGCCGAGCACGTGTAACATCAACGAACCGCTCATCTTTGGAATCCCGATCGTGATGAATCCCGGGCTCGCCATCCCGTTCATCGTCATTCCGATGATTTTGGCCGCGATCACCTTTGCGGCGGAGGCGTATGGGTTTGTGCAGCCGACCTCGGTCTGGTTGCCTGGCGCATTCCCGTCAGTGATCGCCGCCTGGATGACGACGCAAGGTGACTGGCGCGCGCTTGTCCTTATCGCTATCAACATAGCCATTGCATTCGTTCTTTGGACGCCATTTTGGGGCGCATTTGAGCGCGCAATCCAACGCCGACCGCAAGAAGAGGAAGAGTTGGTGAAAGCTGCGGAGGCGATTCGCGAGCATGAACGGGCAGAACATACGGTGCTGGCGCCGCGGCAACTCCCATGAGGGCAAGTTTTCGAACGGCGCTTGAGCCCTTCGGCTTCGCGCCAAAACTCCTTGACGTGGCGGAGGCTGCGAGAGAAAGCGTCTCGCAGGCGTGGCTCGAGCGCGACCGTTGTGCCATGGTGATCGGCGCGAAAGTGCTCAAGTGCTTTGCCGAGAGCGGACTGCACGAAGGGCACCTGGCAGGCTCGACCGGGTATGGCTACCATGACGCCGGCCGCGACGCATACGAAGCGCTTTTGGCGAAGACGCTTGACGCTCAAGCGGCGATAGCTCGCGTACAGCTGGCAAGTGGCACCCATGCTATCGTGGCGACAGCGCGCGCACTTTTGGGAGCGCACGGTCGGCTGTGTTCGGTAACGGGTCAACCATACGACACTCTCCGGCTCGCTCTGACCGAACCGCTTGCGAGTGAGGAGTTGGGTGGACGCAGCCGCTATATCGAGGTTCCGCTTGCGGCCGACTGCGCGTTCGATCGCTATGGAATCGCCGGCGCGCTCAAACAATCACCCGAACTCATTTTTATTCAACGGTCGCGTGGCTACGCACCGCGGCCTGCACTTTCCGTAACGGAGATTGCATCGATCACGCAGCTGGTCCGCGAACACAGCCCCACGTCAATCGTCCTCGTGGATAATTGTTATGGAGAATTTGTCGAGCCGCGCGAGCCGTGCGCAGTTGACGTGGACGTCGTCGTGGGATCGCTCATAAAAAATCCAGGTGGCGGATTGGCACCCGCGGGTGCATACGTCGCTGGCCGGACCGAGATTATCGAGCACGTCGCCGAAAAAATTTTTGCGCTCGGACTTGGGCGCAAAGTCGGTCCTAGCCTAGATGTTTCGCGCTGGCTGTTCGCCGGTCTGCATCGGGCGCCTAAGGTCGTGGCGGAGTCGCTGAAGATCATGGACTTTGCCGCGGCACTTTTTTTGGCATTGGGATATCCGGTTGACCCAAAACCCGGCGGACCTCGCTTCGACATCATTCAGGCCATCGGACTCGGGGACCCAAAACTGCTGGTAAAATTTACCGAAGGCTTGCAAAGGATGCTTCCGATTAATTCGCGAGCACGACCTGAACCTGGACCCGTACCGGGTTACGCAGACCCGGTGATCATGGCCATGGGATCGTTCATCGGTGGCTCGACCATGGAGCTGTCGTGCGATGCCCCCATGAGGCCCCCGTACGAGGCGTACCTGCAAGGTGGCATGGACGTCACCCACGGGGTAATTGGCGTGCTGGGAGCGGCTGCCGCGCTTGTGTGAGCAGGCTCGCTCGCTAAGGCCGAGAATACTCTAACCCACATGGCAGATAACGTACAGCGGCGTCAGTATGTGCGCACGACTGTATCGCTTCCCGTGAAGCTCACACTTGAGGGAGACGGCGGGCGTCTTGAGGGCGCAGTGGTCGACCTCGGTGAAGGCGGCATGCGGTTAGTGTCCGACAAGCACGCGCCGGCGCGCTCGACTGTGCGACTCTCGTTCGTTCTTCCCGACGGTGGCCCAGAGATCAGAGCCCGGGGTCGCGTGGTCTTGAGTTATTACGCAGCGCCCGAACAGAAATATCATCATGGCGTGGCGTTCACGTCCATCGATAAGGACGACCGAGCCGCCATTGCGCACTTCGTAGAGGCGCAAGTGACTCACCCATAATGTAGTGGGCGATTGTACATCGCTCAAACGTACCGGCGAAAATGTAGCGGGCGACTGGAGAGTCGCCCGATTCGTTTATGCGGTTGTCGCGAATGAAATTCGCGTACGCCGTCAGTGCTTCTTGGACTCTCCCATGAATCCATAGAAATAGTATTCGCTGCCGTCGTTCATAACGACGACCACTCGCGTGTCTTCATAGATTGCGCGCAGCACCTGTTTGCCTGCCATGGTGTCCAAAATGCCTTGGGCGAAGACTCTTTCAGCTTCGCGCAGAGCGTCCGGATCGATGTCAAGCAGGTCGGATGTCTGCAAGTCGCTCACCTCAGGTTGGTCCACTCGGTTCATACTCCAACAACCGGGGTCGGGCCCCTCATGTTCTAGTGTTCGGCCGCATTTTAGGGCAAATTAGGCACGGAACCATCACAGCTCCGTCACACTTGGGACATCACGCAGGCCACACGTCGCACCCGCAAAGCCGCATGGATACACGGGGGAACAAGGTCTCATCGCCGAAAGACAAGTAGCCGATGTATGTTCTTGAAGCAATGAGTGGACCACTTGACGGCAAACGCTGGGAGTTCGATTCTCGCATCATTATCGGACGCGATGCGACCGCTGCCCAAGCGGCGCTGCATGTGGACCGAGCCGTTTCGCGTCGCCATGCGCAAATCGACATGAGCGGCGAACAATGCTCGATCGTCGATCTTGGATCGAGCAACGGCACGATCGTCCGTGGAGAAGCTGTGCTCACGGCAATGATCGCGGTCGACGAACCATTCGTGGTCGGGCGAACCATGCTGCGCGTCCTGCGCGTTCGCTAGCGAGGCAAACATGCCAACCTCAGTCCTTACTTTTGCCGAGAAGAAACGGCGCCACGAGCGCATCGTCGTGATCACCGCATACGATGCTCTCACCGCAACCATGGTCCACAGCGCGGGCGTCGACGCAATCTTGGTTGGCGATTCTGTGGGCATGGTGTCAGCCGGGTACGAAACAACGCTACCAGTAACCATGGAGGAAATGCTGTATCACACGAGCTCGGTTGCCCGAGGTGCTCGAGGCGCATTTATCATTGGGGACATGCCGTTTCTTTCGTACCAATGCGGGCACGACGAAGCAGTCCGCAACGCTGGCCGCTTCCTCAAAGAAGCTGGCGCCCACGCCGTCAAGCTCGAGGGATGCGACAAGCAACTCGTGCAG
>CAVTNB010000004.1:0-18474 GCA_963736005.1 uncultured Pseudomonadota bacterium | reverse complement strand
ACCTTTAGGTCCGCTCCGCCCGTAGCGGGCGATTGGCAAATCGCCCAACATTTATTCGCGCGCTCGATGAATGCAATGTAGTCGCGCGAATTTATTCGCGCGCCCGGTACCCCTTCCGCACGAGATACTCCGAAAGGGACTTCCTTCCAAGGACGCGCTTTCAAGCCAAGCTTTGCCAAGTTTCTCACTGGCGAGCACCGAGTATGGCGGGCGTGGGGCCTTGCCTGTGACCTCAGCGGCGTGAACCGGGGTGGCCCGCACTGGGGAACCAATAAGTTCAAAGATCGCGTTCGTAAATTCGCACCAGCTGCATTCACCGGCATTTGCCGAGGTGATGAGGGCCAAACGGTGCGCGCACCTGCAAAATGTTCACCAGCAGCTTCGCCGCATCGCTTGCCGACGTCGGAGCCATGACGATGTCATCGACCACGCGAGGGATGCTCCGGCGCGCGCTTTCGCAACCATCGTCTCGACAAAATTGCCGCCTTTGCCGCTACTGCCGGCGACGCCGAACACTGCAGACATTCTCACAATATAATGATGAGGGTTTGCTGTCCGCACGAGGATCTCGCCTGCTTGTTTGGTCATGCCATAAACGTTCAACGGATGCGCCGCGTCGCTTTCGACATATGGCTTGCTCTGAGCACCATCAAAAACAAAATCGGTGCTTATGTCAAACAGCTGCAACGCTCCGACGACGTGCTTCAACGCTGACGCGGTGAGCACCGATGGCATTGACTTGACATGCTCGATCGAGTTCTCCTCGCACTAGTCGGTGCGATGGAATGCCGCCGTGTTCACGACAACGTCGCCCTCCCGCAAAGATGACAAGGCGCGTTCGACACTGGTTCTGATCGGTGACTTCGATATTCGCTATGCTCGAGCTCAAGGGTCTCAATGCCGGCAGCCTGTGCGGCACGTACCACCTCACTGCCGACTTGCCCCTTCGAACCGATGACTACTATGCGCATCGCCCTCCTCTTGAATGTAGTCGCGCGAATTTATCCGCGCGTCTGTCGCGAATGAATTCACGACACTACATCTCATCTCCAAAGTCGCGAATGAATTCGCGACACTACATTGAGTTGGCGTGGAGGCGGGCGAGAACCACGGGGCGAGCTTGCGGGGCTAATTTGCCAATTGCACGGCGCCCCGAACCCGTTCGCCCAGTGCTTGCGCCTGGTTGCCAAAGGCTCCCATAAGCACCTCTCCCTTTTTCACCGTCTCACCCTCCCGCTTATACAATCTGATGCCCGCACGACGATGACTCTTCTCAGCGCTCTGAGCGGCACGACAGCCTCGCCGATCGCAGGGCCATCGACCGAAGTAACGACGCCGCTCTCGGGGGCCTCGATCGCGATATCCGGATCCGCCGGCCGCTCGAATGCCAGCAGATTGCCGCCTTGCGCCTGCACCATCGCGGCGAAGCGCTCGTAGGCTGTGCCATCGCGGAGCGCATGCCGCAAGACTGCAGCGTAACGTGGTTCGAGCTGTGGTTGCTCGGCGTGACCGATCGCAACATCGCCTCCGCAACGGCGAGCGCTGCATCGCACAAGCGTCCTTCGTCGTGGCCTTGGAGCACTCGCAACGCTTCGTCGAACTCTAATGCGTCGCCCACGGACGAGGCGAGCGGCGAATCCATGTCGGTCACAAGCACGGTTATTGTTTTGACCCAGCCTAGCGCCAACGTGCAACATTATGTCAGCAAGCTCGCGTGCAGTCTCCGCCGTCTGCATGAACGCGTAACGCCCCGCTTTGACGTCGATGACAGATATGGAGCGCCGCCCGCAATCTTCTTGCTCAAGATACTCGCCGCTATCAGCGGAACGCTCGCAACGGTCTGCGTGCGATGTCGCAACTCGTACATCTTCTTGTCCGCGGGTGCAAGGCTTTCGCTTGCGGAGACGATCGCGCAACGGATCTCCGCAACCTGCGCTTTGAAAGCCTCGATGGAAAGTGAGGTCGTCAATCCTGGAATGCACTCGAGTTTGTCGAGCGTGCCTCCTGTATGCCCAAGCCCTCGCCCTGAAAGTTTTGCGACCTTCACGCCGCACGCGGCGGAAGCGGCACGGCGATCGAGCCCACTGCGTCGCCGACCCCTCCGGTGGAATGTTTGTCGACGATCGTTCCGATCGTGCGGGCCCAACTGATGGTGGTTCCCGATGCGCCATCGCGTCGGTCAGCCATGCCGTTTCCTCAATCGTCATGCCGGCCGCTATGACTGCGCGCAGCCAAAGGGTGAAGGTTTCGTCATCGACGTGGCCGTGAGAGTAACCGTTAACGAGCGCGTTGATCTCATCGCGTGAATGTTGCGTACCCGCCCGCTTGCGTTCGGCAAGCCCGCGAACGTCGATAGCGTGTTTGGTCAATCGGGGTTGCTCTCGATGACGCCTTCGACGATCGTCCGCACCGAAGCGAGCGACTGCTCGACCGTGTGCAGCACCTCTTCGTGGCTGACGTCGGTCGCCTGATGGCGGCGTCGAGGAAAGGCATCATTGGCAATAACGGATAGCCCCAAGACGTGCAGTCCCATCTGTCCGCAGCCATGACTTCAGGCACGGGTCGACAACCGACGGCATCGGCTCCGAGGGATAGAGCATGCGCAGTTCCGCTTCGGTTTCGAGGATGGCCCGCTCAGCGCCGCATACCCGCTTTGCTGCAGTTTGATGCCATCGCGGCGAGCAAGCCCAAGGGCAAGTTCGAAGTTCGATATCATACGCATCGCGCATTGCGACGAACCGTTGCGCCCTGGTGCAGTTCAAGACTGCGCAGCGCGGTTATCCCCCATGAGGTCGAGATGGTCGCGGATGAGCATGAGATCGCCTGCGGCGAAGTCCTGATTATACCGCCTGCCGCATTGGTCACGATAAAAATTGATGCACCAATCGCTGGGCAACTTAGCCGGAAGGCAGCATCGCGCATCGTGAGCCCCTCGTAGTAATGCGCGCGGCCACGGGAAAATGACCATGGCCATGCCGCCTTGCGAATGCCCAGGAGCCCCTGTCCGTGATGGCCGGCAACCGATCTACCCCGAAAATTGCAATGGTCCGCATAGTCGAGTGTTTTTTCGACCTTGAGCCAATCGACAGCCTCGCCAAAGCCAGAGCCCAGCACGATGGCGAATTTCGGACGCAGTTTCGTCTGCTTGGCGAGGAAATTCTTGGTCAGGGCAAGCCCGAGGCTGACAACATTGCCTTCTATGCGGAGGTCGCGCTTGGGTGTGCACGCCATGTGATGACAGCCCACAATTCGGAGAGTTCTCGAATGCGCAGCGCAGCGCCGACCAGGATAAATGTCACCGCACCGGCGAGGATCGCAAGCGCCAGGACAGCGCAGTGCTGCCAAAACGGCGCCGACACGTGCCAGAGCGCGGTTGCGACGGATGACGAAATCACCGCCTCGCTGCCGACGCAACCGCCGTCGAAGCAAACGAAGTTCCGGCAAACTCCCCGTCGGCAACGCCGATTCGCTGAATCAAAAGATACCCGAGCAGGGCTGCCTCGACAAGCGACGCCAAGGAGTTTGACGCCGCCAGCCATTGATGCCGACTCCCGTACCGTCAGGGCCGAGCACACAACGTTGAGCGCGACGACGCCGCTCGCTACGATGACGGGCGTCTTCGAATCGTGCATGGCAAAGAAACATCGCGTCAGCACGATACTGGCGGCGATGCCCAAGAGCCCGATGGCATAGAACTGCATCGCTCCCGCGGTGCGGACGACGTCACCCGACGTAAATTCGCCGCGCTCGAATAGGACGCTGATAATTGGTCGCGCCAGCGCGATGAGCGCGAACGCAGACGGGATCGTAATGAGCGCGGTGATGCGCAGACCCGAGAACGCAGTGGAGCGCAGCGACTCACGTTCACTCTTGGCAAAGTGCGCGGAGAGAATTGGGAACATGACGGTCGCAATCGCGACAGCGAAGAGTTGCTGGGGAAACCCGACCACTTTGGTGGCATATTGCATGGCCGCGATATTTCCAGGCAACAGTGTCGAGGCAAAATACTTGTCGAACAACAAGTTAATTTGACCCGCTGCCGAGCCCACGATGATCGGCCCGACGATGAAAGCCAAGGTACGCAAGCCTGGATGGTGCAGGTCCAGGACAAACCGATACTTGCAACGCTTGAAGTAATTTGGCAACTGGACGGCGAGCTGGGCAAAGAGGCCAACTGCTGTGCCGAACACCAACGCATAAATGCCGTAAGCCTGGTAGAGCAGCAGCACTCCCGCGATCGTGACAAGGTTCAGCGCAGCGCCTTGCAACGAAGCGGCGCGAAAGCTGCGCTGCGCGTTGAGCAGCGCTTGGACCACGCCGGCGATCGATGTCGCCACGATGGTTGGCATGAGGATGCGGGTCATGCGCACCGTCACGCCGGTTTCCGGCCCGGGGAAGCCCTTCGCGACCAGGTGGACGAGCCACGGCGCGGCGAGCCACGCGATGGCGGCAAGCACCGAGAGCACGATGATCAGGCCATTGATGACCGTGCTAGAAAAGCGCCACGCCTCTTCGTCTTTGCCTTCCGCGAAATAGCCGCTGAAGATCGGCACTAGCGCGCTGACCAGGGCACCGTTGAACACGCCAAACACGAGGGTGGGCAAGATCGCGGCGACCAAAAATGCGTCGAGCTCCCAGCGCTCGCCGAAATATTTGGCGTTGACGACTTCGCGGGCAAACCCGAGCACCATGCTGAGCAGCATGGCAAGCATGACTGCAAACGTCGACGAGGTTACGCTGCGCTTCATTAGGATACGACAGGCTTACGACTCACCTTCGAGAGCTCCCTTGCGCTTACAGGCCAGGGGTGTTAATGCCGTCTTTGAAGGGACTGCAGCGCTCAAAAAAGGCCCATGACGACCTTCGGCGCTTGGCCCCGCGCCACAAGGTGTGATGTCTGCGGCCCTGAAAACGAAACGTCGTCGCTAAGGTACCCGTTGTTCAGCGAGTTCGAGGAGTGATCTTTGAAAATAGCGATCACCGCTATGATGGACTTGAGCGTGAACAATGGTTTCACCGGCCTCATCGATTATCAAGCAACACTCTTGCGTGACGCTGGCCATCAGGTCACCGTTGTCGGCATGGCTTCGAAGCAACCGGTCGTCACCAATGACGTTCACTGGGTGCGCGGGAATGGTGCGCGCACGCAAGCAAAAACCGCTCTTGAAATCATTCGATATAGCGCTCGTCATCGGCCCGATCTGGTCATTTTGACGCAGGCGGGAGCTCCTTTAGTAGCGCCGATCGTGACCGCGTTGCGCACGTTATCGATACCTCTGGTCTATGATTGCATGGATCCTGTCATCGAGGTCATTCGCAGCGGAATAGGTCCAGGACCGCTCTTTTACACTCTCAAGCCGTGGCTCATCTTGTCTCATTTCATCATCGATCGTTCTGTGAGTGCGACGCTCTCGGTGAGCCCGGGTCTTGATGAAATTCTGCGTCACCGCGGATGGCGAGGTCCAATACTGCGATTTTATAACATCCATGGCACCCGACTCATCGGTGAGCGGGGTCGTAGTGGCATTCGGGTTGACGACTGGGAAAATGCCACTATCCTGGTTTATGCGGGCGGACTGCAGCGCGGATTCCGAGGACTTGAAGATCAGATTCGAGCGGTTGCCCTCGCGAGCCAAGCGGGAGCCAACATTCGTTTCCTTATGGTCGGATATGGCGATCCTGCACCGTTTGAAGAAATGGCTCGGGCGTGCGGCATTTCGAATCTTGTAAAAATCCTGCCTGACGTGAATCCATCAGTGCTCGGCGACATCCTCGCCGACTGCGATGTTGCTGTCTCAAACAGCCTTCACTACGCGCTTCCCTCGAAGATATTCGAGTATATCAATAACGGCGTTCATATTGTCTCTGTCGATGACGGAAACGACGTCAACACGTTGTGCGCAGAGTTTGTTGAACTGTACGACGGGACCATCGATGGTATGGCGGCTGCGCTCAGAAAGGTGGCGCTTGGTCGCAGCAGCAAGGACGTTGAGCCTGGCAGGACGTTCTTGGCGAAGCTTCGCGCCGAGTCTGCAGCATCGTTGCTTTCATCTGTGCAATTAGCGCTTCATGTGGACAGCCCAGTGCGCTCGACTTAGCTCAAGAAAATCTGACACCACAGTTCGAAATTCAGGAGCGACCAGATGAGCAAGCGACGATTTACCCTTCCTTCTAAGTGTTCGTCCACAAGTGCCGTGACGGTCTGGCGATCGAGGAAATCGTATAAGCGAGCGTCGCTCGCATAGAGCGTGCGCTTGACATAGTCGATACTTTGCCCGCGGAACCATGAACTATCAGGCCCGGAAAAACCTCGCTTTATTCTTTTTGCTACATCGAGAGGAACGTAGCGCTCCATGCACTTACGTAGGATCAGTTTTCCGTCGTGAGTCTTTTCAAAATACTTCTGGGTTTTCGGTCCTGGCTCGTTTTCATCGAGTCGAACCACCTCGCCCAAGTTGCCTAATTTCAAACGAACTGGCACTCGGACCGCAAAATCAACCAGCTCATTGTCCAGGAAGGGGACCCGCGTTTCCAGTCCGTGGGCCATGCTGAGTTTGTCCTCCACAACAAGCAAACCGTGAAGGAATGTCTTGGCTTCGAAATAGAGCGAGTGGTTGACATACTCTTCAGGACTGCTCAAGGACGCCGCATGATTGGCGAAAACATTGCGAAAGATGTCGCGCGTGCTCACGTCTTTCACGGAGCTCCAGATTGGCTTGAACACTTCTTTGATGAGCCGGTTCGGAATGAGTCGCTGCCAAAATCTATAGTACTTGTCAATGTAATGTTCGAACGAGTCATTGACGACCGCGCTGTAGTAGCGCCATGGGTAGCCCGCGAAGAGTTCGTCCCCACCACTCCCAGATAAAACAACCTTGACAAACTTGCTCGCCAACCGAGCGGTGTAAAAGTTGGGATAGCTCTGACCAACTCGCGGCTCCTCAAGGTGCCAGACCAAGTCTCGCATCACTCGTTCCATATCTCCCGCCTTGAGGACCATTTCGTAATGCTCTGTCTTAAACAGGTAGGACAGATATTCGGCCTCGGCACGTTCGTCTGAAAAGCCGATCTCAAGTCCTGATGCTGAAAGCGCTTCAAAGCCAGCCGTGAACGACTTGAGGAACGGATAGAAGCTGCTGGCGATGGCCGTGATTGAGCCCGAGTCTGTTCCGCCGCTTAAATATGCGCCAATCTCGACATCGCTGACAAGTTGCCGCGTCACGGCGGCGCGGAAGAGTCGATCGAGCTCTTCCAAGTATTCGCGCTCGTCTGCAAGTTCGAGAGGTCGACGAAAATCGAAATCCCAATAGCGCACGAGCTGATGGTCGCGAGTTTTTGCGTCGACGCGAAGAAAGTGACCCGCAGGCAACAGTTTCACATCCTGAAACAGCGTGCCGTCAGTGAAGAAATTTTGGAAGGTGAAATACTCCAGCAGTCGAGGCAGGTCAAGTCGAACGGAATAGGACGGATGAGCCAGAATTGCTTTGATTTCCGAGCCGAACAAGAAGAGACTGTCGCAAACAGACACATAGAGCGGCTTAATCCCGTAGCGATCGCGAACAAGCAAAAGCTCCTGTTCCTGTGCGTCCCAAAGAGCAAACGCGAACATGCCGTCGAGCCGGGGGAGGCAACCTGTACCCCACTGGACCAGCGCCTTGAGGAGCACTTCGCTGTCCGTGGCTGAGACAAACGTGTGACCAAGCGCTTGCAGCTCCAGACGTAACTCGCGGAAGTTGAAAATCTCGCCGCCAAATGAAAGGGTAAATCGTCCATCCGAGGTCGACATCGGTTGGTGGCCGGCCGGGGACAGGTCGATAATCGAAAGCCGTCTGTGCCCGATGCCCGCTCTTCCTGAGATGTACACACCCTCGTCATCTGGACCCCGATGCGCGAGAGAAGACGTCATCCGCTTGAGCTCACCTAAAGAGACTGACTCCTCGTCGAACCGAACGATACCGGTGATACCGCACATTTCTTTTCGTTACTTTCGTCGAGCAAAGTCAGGATGGTCGGGCGCCTTGATGTCGAGGCTTTCTAGCACGAGTGGTGCGGCGTTTGGAGAAAGTTCCCATGCTCCGCCTCGATTCACAAAGGTCACCTTCCCTGCGTCTAGTTTTTCGGCAACAAGGCAACGCGTATCCGCACCTCTTGCGAACACGCGTTGGATGTTGACAGTGGCTCCCGGCTGTTGTGCTCTGGCGCCGGCGGGCAGCGGAAGCCAAGCATACGCATCAGCATGGGAGACTCGTTGCACTTCCCAGTCTTGTGAGAGCCAGGTCTTTTTGCCTTTGAACCGGGTTGTGCCATAGACACTGACGAGCAGCCGCTCCTTTTGAGGGCAGAGCGGACCGCTGCGTAACGCGAGCGAGAGCCCCACAGCGGATGGTTCGCTCGCGCGATTGCGACTGAGCGAGGGATAAATGAGGGGTCGATTCGACGAGCGAGCAAGAATGACGTTAACAGCTCCGATCGGGGCATACTCTGGAAAGGCTGTGAACGGAGCGGAATTCGGATCGAGAGTGACCCTCGTCCCTCGCGAGTCAATGACAAATCGCGACGAGCGCCAATCGATGACACCCTCGGACCGCCCTGCAGCGTCGAAGAGACCCAGTTCAATGGATCGGAGAAGCACTTTGCGCGCGACGTTGTTTGAGTATGAACGAAGGCCAACCATCCGTATCAGGTCCGCGAATGGGATGTTCACCGAACGTCCCGGCTTCGCCACGGAAACGACGGCGATAGATGGTGAGCTCTGACAGACAGGCCCGGGCGAGCAGGCATATGCTTCGATCTTCAAAACTCCGGAGGCGATCCTTCCAACGGGCATTCCCACCAGGAGCGCCATAATCGAGGCCGAGTGGAAGCGCTCGAATGGCTCGGTGGCGTCGATGAGGCTTCCTCTTAGCGTTTTCACGACGAGTTGATGTTGACCGCTTTGCATCGTCGTTGGATCGTAAAGCACGGCATAGTTCCAGCTGCCGTATTGCTTATCGCGCGTGAGTAAGGGATCATCGAAGATACGTAAGCCGCTCATCCCGTCTTCGAGAGTCAGCTTTTGGAAAGCCGCTCCGAAGTTCGAATCCGGAATCGGCAAAATGGCCGCCGAAATGCCAACGCTACGAAGTGTCTGCAGGGTCTTCGAGGGATTATCTTCGCCTAGGTTAGCTTTGAGCAAACCGAGCGCAAGCGCATCGGTTAAGTCGACTGCTCTCTCTCGCCCAGCGGAATACCACGACACACCGTATCCAACAAAAGTGAGAATTGACTCATTGCTGCTGCTCAGTGCGGCATCAAGCGCAGGTAAGTACCCGTAGACTTGTGTGTTGCGTACCGCCTGGTATTGCACACGGAATCCTGGAGAAACCGCCGTGCGGATGACAGGAAAGAAGAAGAGCAGCGCGCAGCAGACGATCAACGCACGTTGCGTGAGATCCCAGCCTTGGTTCAGGGTTCGCCGAAGACCAAAATTCCATAGAGCGAAGAGTAACACCAGCCCGACGCAAGAAAAAACGGCGGCATTACGCAGCGTATCGTTTGACAGCGCAAGCCACTGATTGAAGCCGAAACGATCGAGCACTCCTTGGGGGGTCCAAAAGAACGTCTCTTGGGCGACCCACGCGAACGGAACAGCGAACAACATGAGCAGACCTGCGGCCCACCCAGCACCTACCGCGTTGGTTTCGAAGACAACGCTCAAGGCGTAGGCCGCAAAAATTGGCTCGATAAAACCAAGCGCAAGGAACTCGCGAAACTGAAATGCGTTGTGAAATTGGTTGGAGTGAAATACCGTCAGCCATGCCAAAGCATATAAAGCGAAAAGCGCACCCAGCGATCGAATGGGGAGCTGCCTGCGGAGTGAGATGATGAAACCGAAACAAGCAACTATATTCGTTACCGGAGCAAACCCCCACCATAAGATGAGGCCCCACGCCGCATTCTGTATCGATCCCGGCGGAGCCGACACATCATACACCGCTAAGCTACGGATGGTTCTCCACGCCCACTCCCAGTTGGGAGAGAGAATGTGCGCCAAGCCGGGGGCGTAGAAGGAGAGCGAACTCCCCACCAATTGGCTTGTCCTCAGGACCACGTACAGGCTCGACACCATTCCAAGGGCAAGAGCACCCACGAACTGCCAATGAGGCAATCGGCCCTCCGCGTGACGCGGAATCGCGACATAGACGAGCACGATCGCAATAACAGCGGCGCACAACGTGGGCGCAGCGAGCGCATTCCCCAAGAGCCCCAGCCTCCATGCAAGGACGCCTGATGCCGCGATCGCAATGCCATAAAGAATTCGCCCTCTGACGCCGCCAATCCAGAATGTCAATGCGACCAGCAGGAGCATACAGAGAATGGGAAGGCCTGTCACCTTGGTTAGGATCGCTAATGCACAAGTCACACCTACCCGCAACCCGTCGTTCCAAGAGTCGTTTCCGGTGGCAATATCTGCCAACAAGGTGCAGAGCAAAAACGCGAGCGCGAGATCGACATACAATGGGTTGAAGGTCATATACAACGTGAGCGCGGGCAGCGTGAGAAACAGTATGGCCGCAAGATCTGGGTAAGGTGCCCGAAGAAAAACTTGGGCTAGTCGCCTCGCTGATGCCCAGGTGCCAAACAAGAGCGCGAGCGGAATCCACCTTACCACCTGATCTGCCGCAACGTGTAGCGCGGACGCGAGGTCGATGGCGACGGCGTAGAGCGTTGGCATAACGGGTGGCAGACTCATGGGCGCCTTGTCCGCGATCGTCAGCACGTGCGGTAGGAAATAATCGACGTGACCCGATACGGAGAAACCGACCGCGGTGAACAGATAGTAATTTACGGCATCCCATTCGACATTCGGTCGCACAAGCGCGATGATCGCATAGAAGCTAAAAATGATTCCAGTTGCGAGAGCGATCGGGAAGGGGACACCATTGGGTTCGCGCGCGTCGGCTCGGCTCATTCGATTGCGACTTAGGACGATGGTCACCGCGCCCACCAGGGAGAGGATCACTAAACACCACAACCACGTGTCCACTCGAACGTGCCGCAGGGGCGGGAGCCAAGCCACGGCCGTATCGAGGGCCAAACTCCACAACAATGCGTCACTGAGCAGCGTCCACATCGTCGGCGTTTTGCGAAGGAATATTGCAAAAGGCAACCCCGGAAGCACTAGGAGTGCCACAACCAGAAACGATAGACCAGAAAATTCTAAGTACTGCACGAGACTATCAAGCGCAACGTTGTGTGTCGCCCAAAGCGATGCCGCTCAAATCTCTACGGCAGCTTGTCCAGAGTCATCGCAAACTGCATATAACAGTGCCGGGAAATCTCGCTGGCATTTTTGATCTGAAAAAGACGCACCCGTAGTCCAGCCTCAACCGCCGTTGCATACACTCGTTGGGAGAACGCGGCGGGGTCATAGAACCTGCCGTGTCGGTTACCGTAACCGCGCATTGCAACGAGAGCGGCCCCTGGATCGATATGAACGGTGGACTCCGCTAACTCGCTCGGATCGGCAAGGGTGAGGTAGCGGTGATGGATATACAATGGTACGATCACCGCGCGGCCTCCAATGCGAAGCACGCGCGCTGCTTCCTTCAAGAAACGTATGTCGGTGTCGCCTTCGAAATGCTCGTACGAACAGTGCAGAGTGAGTGCGTCGGCGAAACCCGGCGAGAGAGCCATCACTGCTGCATCGCCCCCCAAACGATCAGCATGGAGTCCATGCTCGTACTCCAAATCTTGTTGGATGACGCGGAACCCCCGGCGACGCATGATGTTGGGAAAGTAGGATCTACATGAGGCCACGTCGATGAGCACACCGCTCACAATAGGGCGCAGGAGCTCAAACGAAACGAAGTGTTCCAGATATTTTTCTTCGCTCGCGAGATGATAAGCGAGGAGTGGATACCGAGCCTCTTCTCTCCATTGTTTGAACGATTGCTTGTCGATGCTGAACGATTCGACATTCACAGACGGAACGGTTATCGAGAGCTGCTCCACGATTTCTTTCGGTCGGGGCGGCTCAAAGTGGGTAGGTATCAGAGGATGAGTGCGTAAGTACCGGTCGCCCAAACGTCGCCTGCGCAAGACCAAAGGTATTCGGCGCGCAAAGAAGACAACGTTGGTAAACGAATCCTTAAGAGGTAACATGGCCTCGTGCGTCATGCGTTAGTGCGGAACGGAGTGCGGAAGTTTTTTGACTCCCAACGCGCACTAACCGCGTTGACCATACTTGCTGGCACGACTTTTGCACTTCGCAGTATCCTTTTCAGCACTGGCACGCCGGCCTATCTTCATGACTGGCGCTGGCCTTTTTTCGTTTCGCAGCTTAATCATTCGCTCATTTCGAACGCTGATGTATGGGACCTGTCGGGAACCGGCATGGTCAATCCATTTCCGTTGCTGCACCCCATCTTCTTTGTGTGGGCCTGGCTCTCAGTGCTCTTCGGAGCAGCGGCAACGCTCAAAATTACCCTGGTTGGCGCCTTTTTGTCGTACGGCTTGGGCGTCTACGCATGTACGCGATTTTGGTTTCATTCGAGTCGATGGTCCGCCCGCTTTATGGCCCTTGCGGCGCTCCTGGGACCACCGATGTTCACAAAATTGCTCGCTGGTCACCTCTACTATCTGATCGCACTGAGCGCACTCATCTGGAGTGTGACGCTCCTCGCTCCCGCCTCGGAATCAAAATGGTGGCTTGGCCTCGGAAGTGGCCTGATCGCAGCGTTCACCGCCATCCAAATCCAAATCTGGGTCGTGGCTTGCGTGCTGTTGTTGATTATTTGCTTATCACGGTTGCGCACGCTAGGCGTGGTCGTCTCCTTTGCAACCATTTTTGCATCCTTCGTTTTCGTTATACCGGAGCTGTGGTCGCTTCACTCCACCGGAGGCGATCTGCCATTTCTACGAGCGACCTTTCATTGGGAAATGAATAACTCGGCTCCGCTCGCCTCAGCGCCAGTCGGAATGGGTTACTTCGCCGCGTATTCTGACAAGGCGTACGCCCGTTTTTCTTTTGGTGGACTCTTGCGAGCGCTACTGTGGAGCGTTCCCTTTGCTGCGTTGCTCGCCCTTATCGTTGTGCGCGATCGTCGGTTGCTCATGTTTGGCGGCTTTTGGTTGGCGTGCGTCGCTCTCACAGCCGGGCTGAACGGCCCGCTGCAAAGACCCTTGGTCTTTGCGTTTTCGCGGTGGGAGGCGGCCTCGGTTTTTCGCGAACTTTACCATTTTGCACCGATCGCGTGGACCTTTGTGTGCGTTATGGGTGCGCGCGGGCTTGACGTGCTTGGCAAGGGTGCGCGCGCGCTTGTCACAGTTTGTGTTTTGTCTGCGACCTTGGCTGTGTGGCTGCCTCGTGACTTTGCCGATCAACTTCGAGAGTGGCCTTCCGATCCTGGCCTGCGCGCAAACCTTACCGACCTCGCCAACCTTCCGGGATCTTGGCGAGTGCTCTTTCTGCCCTCGTTTTGGCCGGTTGGACCGTTGAGCTGGCAGAGCGGCGGCGTCGATCCGGCAGCGTACGGCGTTGGGGACCACCCTGCGGCCAACAACTATGTTTTGACGAACGCACAGCAAATCGCATTCCAGCTCCGCGAACGAAACGATCCACGCGCGCGCCAATGGTTGGCTGGATTGGGGGTTGGTGGTGAAATTGAGCAAGCTGACATCGTCAGTCGTTTCCGGCAGATCTCTGAACCGCCCCACTCTTGGCCGCCAGGTCTGCGGGTGCCGCATTATGGGGCGATCCATCACTCCGCTCGCCTAATAACCTGGGGAACGCCTATGGCTTTCGCCTCAGATGACTTGCAGATCGTCCGTTCCCCACTTGCATGGAACGTCGCCCCTGCATTTGTCCTTGCGCGCGATGCTCTTTCACCTTCATTGACTGATCCCGATCTGGCACCCCAAGGCTAGCCAAATCGTCCTACCCGAAGCACTTGGGGAAGTTGATCCCTCGAGAGGGTGGGTTAGCGCCCAGCTTTGGAGCTGGCTCGATCCGAGGATTGCCGCACTGGGTCAAGGACTCGTCACCTGGTCACGCGTGCCACTTCCGCTACCGGCGCCTTCTTCCGGACTCAAACTTGCGATGCGTGTGCTCCCTCTAGAGGCAAGGTTCTTCGTTGACGGTAAAGCTTTGCACATCCCTAACGGCAAAATCACTTGGGTTGTGTTGCCGCCTCGATCGCGAACGTTGGAGATACGCGGCGGTTTTGCCGCTGTTGGCGAAATGATGGCAATCAAGAAACTGCACTACCAGAAGTTGCCTCGCTATCGGAGATCGCGGGTGAGCACGCTCTCTTTTGATCCGAGCACGCTGCGTGCATCTGGGGTGGCACCGGCCGACACGCGATGGATCGTTTTGAAACAAGGCTACTCTGATGGCTGGCGGCTCAAACTCGATCGTGGTCAAGTGATAAGACACATTGAGACCAACGGCTACGCGAACGCCTGGGAAGTTCGCCTCTCTCGATCAACGAACGTGACCATCGCTTATGAGCCCGCTACTGCGATCAACCTGCTGGAACGGCTAAGTCTCTTCATGTGGGCACTCGCATGCATCGTGTGCTTATCAGCCGCCTGGCGACAATCGCTAGCACCGATGAAGAGCGCATAGAGTCAGGACAGACAAAAAAATAGGGCGCCCGCGCTGGGCGCCCTGTCGCCACTCTGAGACGAAGGTTAGTGAGGTTGGAGCTTCATCGCAGACTCTGCACGTCGTACGTTGTCTGGCGGCCCATTCGGGATCCTATCTTTGTGGTAGGTCGTAAGGAATGGGTTCCGTGCGATTGCCTGCTTCAATGCTGACCAGTGCGAAGCACTCGTCGGCGATATGTTAGCTGGTGATACCGGTGTAGTTGGGCGAGCGTAGAGGGCACGCGAGTCGCTTGCTCCCATCCGGTTCAACGCTAGATTGGCGCGATCGTCAACCATCGGGAGCCGCGGGCTGTTGTCTGCGTAAGGCTTTGCCACAATGCGATAGGAAAACGCAAGCGTGGAATGCCCATTGCGGTTTTCTTTCACGGTGAAACCCGAGAGTGTTTTCTGGGTCACGTAGACGCCGTTGCTGTCGCCTTCGGGCGTAATAAAGACGAGGTAGTTTGTGCGAGCGTCGATGACGTTCGCAAATGCCGGATCGAGGTGGACGTATGCTTGACCACTGACCAGCTGTCCTTCGCCGAAGTCTTCTGTCGTTGGCTGACTTTCGGTTGGCGCATACAGACTCGGATGATGGTGAACCGAGCAGCCGCTGCTGCATGAACCGCCGGTATGGATGAGACCCGTGATGGAAAGATTGCCTGACCCGTCGAGAACCATGCTGCCCCCTGTCCCGAAGGCACCAATGGGGTCACCGCCTGCGGTGTGGGCAACCACGTACAGCGTGTAGTAGCCGGCAGCGCTGTTTTCGATGGCTGCGCCATTGCGGTTTGTCGAGACGGCGTAGAGCCCGTTAGCGTTGGTCGAGCTTGCGTCGACACCCACGTCTGCGCTTTCCGAGCCCGGAATTGAGCTGACGCCCCCGAAGCCTTCGACGCCTATGCTTGAGCCGCTGTTGCCATAGATGCCGAGATTGGTCGTGCTAGCACCTTCAACGCCGACGCCGCTAGTGGCCAAACCCTCGACGCCTCCAAGTGCGTTGGTCTGCGAGGTGCCTTGAACGCCCCACCCATCGTTGGTTGTCGTACCTGTCACCCCATTGTTGAACAAATCGGTGTTTGCGGTGTCCTCACCGAGCACGGCTGCCGAACTTGGAGTGGGCGGCGCGCTGGTGATGCCAACGATCGCGTTTGTGTCCGCAGACTGTCCAACGATGCCGTTGCCGTTGGAAACCCCCTGCAATGCGGGTCCCGCGAACGGACTGTAGTTTTGTGAATACAAGGTTGCGGCCGTACCGCCAAACGACTCCGCGATGACACCCGAGCCGTTGGTCGCAAACCCCAGGATGCCTTCGCCGGTTCCGGAAGCCGAGTTGAAGATTCCGAAAACGCCCGCGCCTGCCGCGTGGGGATAGAGCGAAGCGCCAACTTGTCCTTCAATGCCACCGCCGGTGTTGTTTGTGTTGAGGGCGCTGAAGATTGCGTTTGCATCTGATCCACTTACCGTGGTGGCAAGCGGATGCGGCCTCAAGACAAAGTTGCCTGCAGCTGCCGGATTCAGTCCGATCGCGGCGACACAGACCACCGCAAGCAAGACTAGACCGACGAACCAGTACCTGCTGACCAGTCTCATCTAGGTAGACCCTCCTATTCGAAATAGCGAGGAAACACCGCACATCGAAACGCTAGATTCGATGCAGGCCTCCGCAAGTTCCATTGCACCTTTTGTGTCAACGGCCCCTGCTTGTTCTCCATCACTCTCCGAAATGGTAGGAACGCCTCGAGCGATAACTAAGCCACGCACGAATGATGATCGAGCGTAGTGCTAGAGCGCTCTCTATTATTGTTCCCGCTCACAACGAGGAAGCGCGCATCGGTCCAACCCTGCGCGAATACGCCGAACATTTTCGCACCGCGGACATTATCGTCGTCCTCAACGGCTGCACTGACGGCACAGAAACCATAGTCCGAGCGTACGCCGCTCTCTTCCCCAACATCAAAATCGTAACCATCCGAGCCACGGTGGGGAAGGGAGGTGCGGTTCGAGCTGGACTTGCGCTCAGCTCCGCCTCGGTCGTCGCCTTTGTGGATGCGGATGCTGCGTTTGCAGCTTCCGAACTGGAAAAACTCATTGCTGCCCTCGGTGACAACGATGCCGTCATCGGTTCTCGCTGGCGGCCGGACTCGGTAGCGCTGCGACGCGTGTCAGCGAAGAGGCGGGCCGCCGGGACTGGCTTCAACCTACTTGTCCGCTTGTTATTCGGCTTGCCCTATGGCGACACGCAGTGTGGGGCAAAAGTCTTTCGCTCGGCCGCTCTCCGGCCAATTTTTGATCAATTGGAAACAGCCGGTTTTGCCTTTGATGTTGACATCCTGTACTTGCTCAAAAAACGTGGCGCTAGAATCGTCGAGCAGCCAGTTTGCTGGCGCGATGTCGTCGGATCCAAAGTGACCTTGTGGCGATCCGGCTTGCAGATGGCAGCCTCCATTGTGAGGTTGAGATTACGCCACTCACCGCTTCGTTTTGTCCTCCCTGCGTATGACACGATTTTCCCCACGCACCCACTGTATTTTTATGACCAGTTGCGCATCCTTGTGTTCAACTGGCGCGACATCGCCAACCCGTCCGCCGGTGGGGCAGAAGTGTACCTTCATGGAATGGCTCGGAGCTGGGTGCGGGAAGGGCACGTCGTACACTGGATCACGAGCCGTTTCTCTGGAAGCTCTCGTACCGAAACCATCGACGGTGTTACGATTCACCGCGTTGGAAGCCGACTGGGCCTGTATGTGTTGGCGCCGTTTGTCTACATGAGCACCTTTCGCAACCAGTTTCACGTTATCGTCGATTCGGAGAACACGCTGCCATTTTTTACGCCGCTGTTTTCAATGAAACCGAAAATGTTACTCATGTATCAGGTGAGCCGTGGCGTTGTGCGCTTCGAATTGAACCGCTTCGCTGCAGCTGCACTGGCAGTCTTGGAAGAGCGGATTCTGCCCCTCGTCTACAAGCGCGTACCGTTCGTGGCAATATCCGAAAGTACGGCTGGCGCCATTGCGGCGAAAAAACTCACGCGTCAACCCGTGGAGGTCGTCGTCAGCGGTGTTGACGCGAACCTCCGTCCTGGGCCTAAAGCGATCGAACCCACGCTTTTGTACCTTGGTCGCTTAAAACGCTTCAAGCGCGTTGACCTGCTGATCCGAAGCATTGCGCAACTTCGCCACGCGGTACCAGATCTAAAGCTGCGCATCGCCGGATCTGGCGACGATGAACAACGACTACGAGATATTGTGTCGTCTCTGGATTTGTCGGCATGCGTGAGCTTCGAAGGGAGAGTAAGCGAAGCGAGAAAGACGGAGCTCCTCCAATCCGCCTGGGCACTTGTGCTTCCATCCGTCATGGAAGGTTGGGGCATTGTCGTGATTGAGGCAAATGCATGTGGGACTCCAGCGGTTGGTTTCGACGTCCCAGGGCTCTCAGAAACGATCCGCGACGGGCACACTGGCTTTTTGATCCCCGAAGGCTCCGACTTAGCAACACCTTTGTTGCGCTTGTTGACCGACCACGATCTCCGCCTCGAGCTTGGAAAAAATGCGCTTCGTTATGCGGCCGACTACTCGTGGGATGCCTCTGCAAAAAAAATGCTGTCTATTCTCGTTCGTCTTGCCGCTGACAGTCCAGCCAGTCTCATAAAATCACAGGAAGGTGACTTGATGAGATTGACCATTCGGTCGCAGCCCACGGAAACGGTGAGCATTCAGTCCTCTTAACTGTCCGAATTGGTCTAAGTAAGTCGGCCCAGCGGTAGACGGTCACGTTGATGACTCTTACATCGCCACCCGGCACCAAGAGATCTCGAGCTTGACGCTGTAGACCCGCGCGATCTCG
>CAVTNB010000003.1:0-517444 GCA_963736005.1 uncultured Pseudomonadota bacterium | reverse complement strand
GCGATTGGTGAGCGTGGGCATTCCGGTCATGGGTCACCTTGGGCTAACGCCCCAGTCCGTTCACGCACTTGGCGGCTTCCGAGCGCAAGGCAAGACCTCGGAGTCGGCCGAGCGCCTTATGGAGCAAGCCAAGACCCTCGACGCGGCGGGCTGTTTCTCCGTGGTTTTGGAGTGCGTGCCGGCGCCATTGGCGGCCCACATCTCGCAAAGCATCAAGGCAGCAACCATCGGTATTGGCGCGGGTGTCGACTGCGATGGGCAGGTAAGTGTGATCCACGACCTGCTCGGCTTGTCGACCGGCTATTTGCCCAAGCATGCCAAACGTTATGCTGAATTCTACAGGGAAGGTTTATCGGCGGTACGGACCTACGTCGACGAAGTTCGCGGCGGTGCATTCCCCGCTCCAGAGCACAGCATCGACGCCGGGCCCAAACCCAAGCCGACACCCGTTGTCGACTCCTAGCACGCGCCATATGGAAAGCGTCACGCACGCCGCCGAGATTGCCTCGGCACGCGACTGTCTTGCGCCCCCGATCGGCCTCGTTCCGACGATGGGTGCGCTGCATGCTGGACATGCGGCGATTATCGAGCGCGCTCGGCGCGAATGCGCAAGTGTTGTGGTTTCGATCTTCGTCAACCCCTTGCAGTTTGGTGCCAACGAAGACTTCAACGCGTATCCGCGCAATCTCGAAGATGACCGCGATCTTCTTGAGAGCTTAAACGTCGACTTACTTTTCGAGCCCCGCGTGCTTGATGTGTATCCGCGCAAACTCGACGTGTTCGTCGAGCCGACGTTGCTCGCGCAGCATCTCGAAGGGCAGCGTCGCCCCGGGCATTTTCGGGGCGTTGCTACTGTCGTGCTCAAACTCTTCAACATAATCGCGCCCCAGAAAGCGTACTTCGGGGAAAAAGATGCGCAGCAGCTTGCCGTGATACGTCGCATGGTCAGCGACCTTAATATCCCGGTCGAGATCGTTGCCTGCGAAACGGTTCGCGAACCGGATGGGCTCGCGCTCTCATCGCGTAACGCGTATCTCACCGCGGCAGAGCGTCGCAGCGCGCCGAACCTCTATGCCGCATTGCTCTTCATCAAGGAAGAGCTTGCTGCCGGGCGGCGCGATGTGGTCGGGTGTATTGAGGGAGCTCGCAAGCTGCTGAAAACGCTCCGCGAGGATTACCTCGCTGTCGTGCATCCGGATGATTTTCGTCCCGTGCACACCGCTCCGAGTGCGACCGAGCTTCTCGCAGTTGGCGCTGCTTTCGCCGGCCAGACACGACTCATCGACAATCTGAGAGTGCAAACCCCCGCCGGCCAAGAAGAGAACGACGATGAAGTTTGACCTTCCGGATGGTTTGCGAGGGCGTACGCTTCTCGTCGGGGTGTGCGGCGGGATCGCTGCGTACAAATGCGCAAGCACCGTCAGCGCGTTGCGACAGGCAGGCGCGGACGTCCACGTGATTATGACCGAAGCGGCACAACGCTTCGTCACGCCATTGACCTTCCAATCGCTCTCAAACAACCAAGTCCACACCGACATGTTCGGGGAAGGCACAACCTGGGAGATCGCGCATATCGGCCTCGTCCGCAAAACAGATGCTTTTCTCATTTTGAACGCGACGGCGAACACGTTGGCCAAACTCGCCCATGGGATTGCCGACAATCTCTTGACCACGTGCGTGCTTGCCACGCGCAAACCCGTGCTCGTCGCCGCCGCGATGAACACGCAGATGCTCGAGGCGCAGGCGACCCAAGAAAATCTGCGCACGCTCCAGGACCGCGGATTTTTGTTCGTCGAGCCGGGGTCCGGCTTTCTTGCTTGCGGTGAAGTGGGCCAAGGCCGCCTGGCCGACGAGCACGAGATCGTGGCGGCCGTCAATCTCGTGGTTCAACGCGCGAACAGTCTCAAGGACGAGCGGGTACTCATCACGGCGGGACCAACCCGAGAGTTTGTGGATCCATCTCGCTTCCTGTCCAACCCCTCGAGCGGTCGGATGGGCTTAGCCCTGGCGCGCGAAGCGCAAGCTCGAGGTGCGGACGTCACGGTCATTTGCGGCCCGACCGAGTTGCGCGCGCCTGCGGGCATTAACTTCGTGGCGGTGACAACTGCTCGCGAAATGCATGCAGCTGTCATGGAGCATCTTCCCGGCACCGCGCTCTTCATTGGAGCAGCGGCGGTTGCGGATTTTCGACCAGCCGAGTTCAGCTCGACAAAGATTCCCAAAGAAGGCGCAACGCGCACGCTGACGCTCGAGCGGAATCCCGACATCATTGCAGATGTCAGCGCGCACCGACCCGTGGGCTGCTTCGTTGTGGGGTTCGCCGCCGAAACGGGTGAGATCGAGCAGCGGGCGCGGGAAAAGCTGACGGCCAAGCAGCTTGACTGCATCGTGGTCAATCGCATTGGCATCGGCGGCGGGGCGTTTGGCTCGCTCGACAATGAGGTCACGATCCTCTGGGGACGCGAAGGCCGCGAAGCCGTGGGCCGCGCCTCAAAGACGATCGTCGCTGGCGAGATCCTGGATCGGCTCGGCGCGCTGCGCCACAAGAGGTAGAGCATGTTGCTCGCGGTTGAAGTCGGCAACACGAATATCAAGTTCGGACTTTTCGAATACGAAGGTGCGGCTGCGGGAACGCTCGTGCATACGTGGCGGTCCGCGACCAACCATCAGCAAACGGGTGATGACCTGGCTGCGTTGGTAGACAGCATGCTGCGTGTGAACAATGTCCCACGCTCCGCGGTCAAGCGGGTGGTCGTCGCCAGCGTGGTCCCTCCGCTGTATCGCGCGCTCACCGGAATGGCCGAGCGCTACTTCAATTGCAAACCACAGTTTTTGTCCGCAGCGCGACAGTCGCTCGTACCAATCAAGACGCGCCATGCTGCCGAGCTTGGCGCCGACCTGATTGGCGGCGCCATCGGCGCAGTCGCGAAGTACGGCGCGCCCGTGATCGTCGTACAATTTGGGACCGCCACCACCTTCGCCGCCGTGAATGAGAAAGGGGAATATTTGGGCACCGCGATCGCACCGGGCGTTGAGGTTTCGGTTGACGGGCTCATCGGCCGCGCTGCCAAGCTCATGAGCGTGCCATTGGTGCGCCCAGAATCCGCCATCGGTGTCGACACCACGACATCTCTTCAATCGGGTATCATTCTCGGGTTCGTCGGCCAGGTCGAATACATGGTAGGGCTGTTTCGAAAAGAGCTTGGGAGCAAAGCCCGGGCGGTCGCCACAGGCGGACTCGCGGATCTGATCGCGCCGCACACAAACGTCTTCGAGGTGCGCGACGAGCGTCTCGTCCTTGACGGCCTGTACCACTGGGCCGCCTCCACCGCCAAAACCAAAGCCGCCAAAACGTAATATTGCACTTTCAGCTCGCTTTTGTAGCAGCGGACCTTTAGGTCCGCTTGGGAGACAGGGATGGAAATGGACCCTCTTCGCGCCACATCGCCGCAGCTTGGCCGTCGGGCGTTCATCGGTTTAACCGCAAGCGCGGCGGCTGCAGGTGCGACGATCGCGCGTGCGCTCGCGGACAATCAAGACCTAGGCAAGCCGCACCCTCCGCTCGTGCCGGAAAACGACCCCGACATTACAGTTGAGCGACCGCAATTGCCGCGCGCGCACGGCACGCTCGACGCCTACGCCGCCTACCCGCGAACCAACAGCAAGCAGACTCCGGGAGTCGTCATCACGCAACACATTTGGGGAGTTGACGCACAGATCCGCGATACGGTGCGGCGGCTCGCGAAAGCGGGCTATGTGACGATCGCTCCCGATCTCTACGCGGGGTTGAACGCTCCGAGCGGTGATGGAGCCACCGATTATGCTCCATTTTCCGCGCTTGCCGCCAAACTCGATCCGAAGCAGGTCGACGCGGACTTACAATCGGGCGCGACGTGGATCCGTGCACGGGTCGGCTCGGGTCCTTTGGATCGGCCGCCGAAGGTCGGCGTGATGGGGTTTTGCATGGGCGGCAAGATTGCGCTTCGCGCGGCGATAGAAGATGCTGGCGTGTTCGATGCGGCAGTCATTTTCTACGGAGCGGTTCGCTGGGACGACTCAAAGAGCCAAGGGCCGATCAGCGATGCCGCCCTCGCATATACAAACAATTTAAAGATTCCGCTCATGGGGCAGTTCGGGGCGCGCGATACGAGCATCTTGCCAGACGACGTTCACGCCATGCAGGCGAGGCTGAAGGTTCCAAACGACATCAAAATCTATCCCGAAGCTGGGCATGCATTTTTCGATGACACGCGCGCACGCTACGTTGCCTCGGCTGCTGCTGACGCGTGGATAAGAACGCTCTCCTGGTTCGCGAAGTACCTTTCGTCGAACCCCTAATGTAGTCGCGCGAATTTATTCGCGCGCTTGAATCGTCGCCAATAAATTGGCGACACTACATTAAATATGTAGTCGCGCGAATTTAATACAGCATACGACCCGGCCGCTCGATAAGCAGAGCGTGGTTGTAGGCGCCCACAGGCGCGGCGATCGTCGTTCGTTCAGCATGGTTCGCATAACTTTCGTCCGATCACGCGCGAATAAAATTCGCGCGACTACATTTGTCTTTTTGGGGCGTCGTGGGCTAAGGCGACCATCATCTGCACGCCCGTCTCGAGCGCGGACTCGTCAATCACGAAATGCGGGCTGTGGTGTGGCGCATCCACATTGGGGTCGAGCTTGGCTCCGACAAAGAAAAAGCAGCCAGGGCGTCGTTGCAACATGAACGAGAAGTCTTCCGCACCCATGATCTTTGGCTGTTCCGTTACCCAGTGCGGTCCGAGTGTCGCGGCGGCAAGTTTGTGCACGTAGGCTGCCTCCACCGCATCATTGGACGTTACTGGGTAGCGTCGGCGATAGGTAAAATCGTACGTTGCCCTTGCGCTCCCGCAGCACCCCGCCAGTACCGTTTCGATTTTCGATGGCATCTCATCGCGCAATTCCTCGTTGAACGTGCGGACGGTTCCCATCATGCGAACGGTTTCGGGGATCACGTTGGGTGCGGTGCCGGCAACAAACAATCCAATCGTCACCACCGCCGGTTCGAGCGGATCGACCTTCCGGCTCACGACCGTCTGCACGGAGGTCACGAACTGCGCAGCGGTGACGATCGGATCGATCGTGTGATCCGGCTGAGCGCCATGGCCGCCTTTGCCGCGCACGGTTATTTCGATGGTGTCGCTTGCCGCCATCATGGGCCCCGGACGAGTGAGCACGAAACCCGGTGCGTGCTGAGACCACAAGTGCAGGCCATACACGGCGTCCACATGTGGGTCGTCGAGCACGCCCTCAGCCACCATGGCGGCGGCTCCGCCTTGACCTTCTTCGGCGGGCTGAAAGCACAAAACGAGGGTACCGCACAGAGCATCTCGACGCTCCATGATCATGCCGGCCGCCCCTAGGAGAATGGCGACGTGGCCGTCGTGCCCGCACGCGTGCATTTTCCCCGCCACAGTCGAAGCGAACGACAGACGCTTGGCCTCTTCGATCGGTAGTGCATCCATATCGGCGCGCAGCAACACGGTGCGCCCGGCCTTACCCGTGCGAAGGATTCCGATCACGCCCGTTTGTGCGATCCCAGTGCGGACTTCGTAGCCCAAGCGTTTGAGGCGATCGGCCACAATCGCCGCCGTGCGCACCTCTTCGAAGCCAAGCTCCGGATGAGCGTGAATATCGCGTCGCAACTCGATCACGTCTTGTTTGACATCTTGCGAAACAGTGATTGTTTGGGTCAACGATTGTGCCATGAATATCCTAATCTTTCCACGAAACTAACAACCTCATGGGTCCTGTTCGACCACTCGTCATTGCCGGCATTTCCATATTTCCGCCTTTGGCCCTCGCACCAATGGCTGGCGTGACGAATGCGCTCTTCCGCAGGCTCATCAAGCCATTTGGTTTGGGTCTGACGGTGAGCGAGTTCGTCTCGGCGCAGTCGCTCGTGCGTGGCAATCGGCGCACGCTCGACATGATCGATGTTTATCCCGATGAACGCCCGACGGCCGTGCAGCTCCACGGTAATGATCCCGCGGTCATGGCGCAGGCAGCAGCCTTTGTCGAGGAGTGCGGGGCGGATATCGTCGACATCAACTTTGGCTGTCCGGCTCCGAAGATCGTCAAGGGGGGCGATGGCGCTGCCATCTTGCGCGACCCTGACCTCGCGGTGGCAATTTGCGACGCGGTGAGAAAAGCAGTCAAACGAGTGCCGGTAACGGTGAAGATGCGGCTGGGCTGGTCAGCGGATGCGTATACCTACATCGAGATTGCTAAGCGAGCAGAGGCGGTCGGCATCGATGCGTTCACACTCCACGGCCGCTACGGTCAGCAATTCTACAAAGGACAGGCTGACTGGTCCTACATTGCGCGCCTGAAGGAGGCGGTGACCGTCCCCGTGATTGGCAACGGCGATGTCAAGAGCGCGAGCGACGCGCTGAAGCGTCTTCACGAGACAGGGGTCGATGCGATCATGGTGGGTCGAGCCGCACTCGGCAACCCTTGGCTTATTCGCGAGATCGCCGACGCGATGCGGGGAGAAACAGAGTCGCCACCACCAACCGTGGTGGAGCGCATCGATTTCGCCCGAGCGCACTTTGACGCAATGATCGATCGTTACGGTGAAAAGTCCGGCGTCTTGCAAATGCGCAAGCATCTGGGCTGGTATCTCAAAGGCATTGAAGATGCATCCACATATCGCGAGCGCATCAATCACGAACCGAATCCCGACGGCGTGCGCGCACTCCTGGCCGAGGCAAGAACCCGTCCTCCGGCAGACGAAAGCTCTATAGAGATGGTTTCCGAGGCGGTGTGACGAGCGTATCACACGTGCAACAATTCCCGGCAGATTCCGGTATGATAAGTGTAGCGGGTGACTGTAAAGTCGCCCATCTCGCAGCGGGCCTTTAGGTCCGCTCACGCAACGGAGAGGAAGCGACTTCATATAATGGACACGAGCAATCAGGGCCGCGCGCCCGGAACCCCTCCCGCCACTCCAGCTGCAGCGCCTCCCACCGCGGCGCCTTCGAGCGCTGCGCCGCCAAGCGCAGCCCCGCAGGCCGGGCCCAAACACGCAGGCAGCATTGGTGAAGCTCTCTCCAACTTGGCGAGTTACATCCCTGGTTTCCATGGATATAAGGCGGTCGAAGATCGACGGATCGCCGATAAGCAGGTGCGGGCGGTGATCGGCGAACGACTTTCAAGGGTCAAAGGGCGCTTGGACGAGCTCGTGGATTCAATCTCGCGAACGGGCAACCTGGATGGCCTCGCCCTCATCGATCAAAGCGGCCGCAAACTCAACCGCCTGGTTGACCGCATGCGTTTTGCTGACTATGGTTACGCAGCGGTGTTCGATCGTGTGCAGATGGGCGATGCCGAAGTGACAAGATTGTACGAGTACGACGCGGGCATCATGCAGCAGCTCGGATCGTTTGACGATACGGTCAGCGAGGTGGAGCAAGCATCAAGCGACTCCGATCGTTTGCGCACCGCACTCACGAAACTCGACGCGCTCACTGCGGAGTTCGATCGGCGTTTTGAGGCGCGCAAACATCTCTTTGACGGCTTGCCGACACCGTAAACGAGACGAGACTGCCCTCGACAAATCTGTGAAACCTGACACGTAATTGGCGGGACAAGGCTCAGTGCTCTTGAAACTCTTGCCGACCCATTAGGTAAGCAGTCTTGCACAACGTAACAGCGGATTTTTAGGTCCGCTCAAAAAGGAAGCGAACTAACAATGGCGCTTGGACTTTCCGTCATAGAGTTCTTCGATAACACGGGGCAGCAGATCGTTCATCGTTGGCCCGAGGCCGGATCCACTGACATCAAGTGGGGCAGCCAGCTCATCGTGCAAGAGAGCCAAGCCGCCGTGTTCTTCCGCGACGGCAAGGCGCTCGACACATTTTCTCCCGGACGCTACACGCTCTCGACCCAGAACTTGCCATTGGTGACTGGGCTGCTCTCTATCCCATTCGGTGGTACGTCGCCGTTTCAATCTGAAGTTTATTTTGTCGCCCTGAAGGTTTTTACAAACCAACATTGGGGCACGGCCGAGCCGATCTTATTCCGCGACACCGACTTTGCGATGGTGCGGCTGCGCGCGTATGGCATCTTCAGCGTCCGGGTCACCGACCCGCAATTGTTCGTCAACAAAGTCGTTGGCACGGCAAATGTCTACACCTCTGACGCGCTGCAGGATTTTTTCCGTAACATCATCGTGTCGCGGCTCAACAACTTGCTCGGCGAGCAGGTAAAGAGCATCCTCGATCTTCCGAAATATTACGACGCACTCGGGGCAGCCGGCAAAGCGCGGGTCAAGGATGACTTCGCTCAATATGGCGTCGAGCTGATCGACTTCCTGATCAATGCCATCACGCCGCCGGATGATGTGCAGAAGGTCATCGACGAACGAACCGGTATGGGCGTGGTCGGCAACATGGGCCAGTACATGCAGTTCAAAGCGGCAAAGTCGCTGGAAGAGGCGGCGCAAAACCCGGGCGGGTCCGCCGGCTCAGCGGCCGGACTGGGCATGGGTTTGGGGTTGGGCATGCAGATGCCGGGGATGATCAATCAAGCGATGCAGCAATCCGCGGCACAGGCAGCTCAGGCAGGAGGCGGCGCTGGCGGGGGAGCCGCAGGCACGACGGCGCCGACTGCCACCGTAACATGCTCGAAATGCCAAACGCAGATTCCGGCGGGAGCAAAATTCTGCCCGAATTGCGGCACGCCTGTGCCCGCAATAGGCGAATGCCCGAACTGTCACGCGCAGACTGCCCCGGGCGCCAAATTCTGCCCGAACTGCGGAACCAAACTCAGCTAGCGCAGGAGAGCTCCTAGTTTCTTCGCTCTGGAAGTCTCAATCCGAGAGTCCGGCTCGAGCGTGCGTTACCCAGCCTATGTTGTTGCTGCCTTGCTCGACGAACCAAACGTCGCCCCAATGATCTTCAGTTATACCGTAGGGTCCGCTCCCAGGTTCGAGGGCGCCCTCACGAACGCTGCCATCAAGGTATATCACGCCGATGCGGTCGGCATCATACTCGCTGAACACGGCGCTCACGCTCCAACCTCGACCTGGCCCGAGCTGCGACGCCACCGCTCCGCTTGGGATTCTAACACCACTCCCATTTCCTGAGGTCCTAAGCCGGTGCACCCAACCAGGAGGTGCGCTTCTGTACACACGACCGTCGTAGCCGAATGCAATTGTGGGTGGAACTTTGTCTCCCCAAATTGTGAAAAAGTCGGGCGGTGGAGGCGAAGGATGCGGTAGTTGGGGTCCAGGCGTGGGAGCACCTTTCATTGGTCTGAAACTTGTGGGCGTTAAATGGCCAACCGCTGAGACCGAATAGCTGTCACAGTGAATCATTACGCCTACTCCGTTGCGCGTGACCGTGGCTGCGGGTATGCGATCGATGCTGGCGTCCGCGTTCACGCGCCAAAGAGTGGAACCATTTGTGCCGGATAAAAAGACGGCTTGTTCCCCTGACACTGCCGCGAGCATATCGTTGCCGCAGAAGTCGAGCGCATCCGGCAGGGTTGGACCATCGGAAACCACTCCAGTGATCGAAATGAATCCGATGCCGCCCGCGGCGACGAACCAGAACCCCGGCCCGTCAGGTGCGGTTCCCGCCGCGATGCTCAGCGGTTCTTCGTAATCGAGAAGAGGGAATTCCGTTATGTTTCCTCGTTCTGTAATCCGGCCGATTTTACCTGAAGCGAATTCGGTAAACCACATGTTCCCGTCCGACCCGAGCGCGATGCTAACGGGCTGACTCATTTTTGTGGGAACGTCAAACTCCTTAATCTCGCCGTTCTGAGACACCCGACCGATCTTGTTCGCGCGAGTCTCCGTAAACCACACAAAATTGCTGGGTCCGGCTGCGATCTCGGTTGCGCCGCTATTCGGAGTAGGAATGCGCAGCTCGGTGAATGATTGGCCAAGCAACGTGCTCTGTTCTTGCGCGCTCGTCGGATCAACGCTCATAAAAATGAGCGCGAACAATCCAAGGAGCCAATGAGATAGCGACCTACGCGCATCCGTCGCGATCATGCGACACCTTTCTAGCCTCGCGACCGAAAGACTTTAGCAGCCCACGGGCAAAGCCCCAGCCATGGCCATCGCCGAGTCGGTCAACGCACTCATGCGATCTGCCCTTCTTGGAGCGGCGGATAACCGCTCGCTGCAGCGCTTCATGTATCGTCACGGGATGAACTTAGGCGCGCGACGATTTGTTGCCGGCGAAACCCTCGACGAGTTCCTCAAGGTCGTGCGAGCGGTCAACGATCGCGGGTTCACGGTGGCTGCCGGCCTGCTCGGGGAAGGCGTGGAGGCCGAACGGGATGCGGCTAGCGTCGTGCACGAATACCAGCACATTTTGCGACGCTTGTCCTCACTGAGTCTTCGATCGAACATCGCACTGAAGCTCACCCACCTTGGCCTTGCGATTCAAAAGAAGCTCGCCCTCGACAATCTCAGAACAATCGCGGCCGAGGCTGCGCAGCTAGGTAATTTTGTTCGCATCGACATGGAGCAATCCGCATACACGGATGCTACGCTCGCAATCTATCAGGAATCTGCGCGAAGAAGGACGTGCCAATGTGGGCACTGTGCTCCAGGCATATCTGCGTCGCTCCGAAGCGGACCTCCAAGCGCTCTTACCCTTGCAGCCAAACCTGCGGCTCGTTAAGGGAGCATACTTGGAATCCCCCGACATCGCATTTCCAAAAAAGGCAGACGTCGACAACAATTTTGTCTCGCTCATCGAAGCTTCACTCACCGGATCTGGGTTTACCGCCATCGCGACGCACGACCAAGTCATCATCGAGCGCTCAATCGAGTTCATCAAGCAGCACGGCATCCCAGATGACCGTTTCGAGTTTCAAATGCTCTATGGCGTGCGTCCGAGGCTTCAAGAGCGATTGCGCGATCGCGGGTACCGCGTGCGGCTTGCGGTTCCATTCGGATCGCAGTGGTATCCTTATCTGATGCGCCGGCTCGCCGAACGGCCGGCGAATCTTGTCTTCTTTTTGGGGACCCTATGGCGCAAGTAGCACAACCGCGGGAGCGGCTCACGACTGGCGTCGTTGCAGCAACGCTCACCCCACTTCGCCCAGATGGCATGCCGGATATCGCGTTGCTCCTCGAGCACTGTCGCGGACTGCTCGCTCGGGGTTGCACGAGCATCGTCCTGCTCGGTACCACGGGCGAAGCGAACTCGTTCACCGTCGCAGAGCGGCAATCGATCGCCGAAGGCGTGCGCGGCGCTCTCCCGGCGGATAAGCTCATCGTGGGGACTGGCTGCTGCGCTAGCGGAGACACGATAGCGCTCACGCGCCACGCCCTGTCGCTTGGCATCACCCGCGCGCTCGTGCTGCCACCCTTTTATTATAAGAAGGTCAGCGATGATGGGATCTTCGATGCCTTCGTCGCGGCGATCGAAGGGATCGGCGACGAACGACTCCGCATCTACCTCTACCTCATCCCGCAGTTCAGCGGGATCGAAATGAGCGTTGGACTGATCGAGCGCCTGTCTCTCGCCTTTCCGAATCAGATCGCTGGTCTTAAGGATAGTTCGGGTCACTGGCCCGCAACACAAATGCTTTGCCGCGCGTTGGGAGCTCGGATGGACGTCCTCGTTGGGAGTGAGACCTTCTTGCACCGCGCCCTTGTCGAGGGTGCAAGTGGCTGCGTGAGCGCGACTGCCAACGTCAATGCGGCTCGCATCGCCGAGCTCTTCGCGCACTACAACTCGCCCGGCGCTACCAGCCTCGAACAGCGCGTCGACGCCACGCGAGCGGCGTTTGAAAAATATCCCATGGTTCCGGCGCTCAAGGCGTATTTGGCGGCAACCAGCGGGAATGGTACCTGGCGCAACGTTCGCCCGCCCCTTCGACCGTTGTCCAGCGAGGAAACACAAGCTCTGATGAATGTAGCGGACCTTTAGGTCCGCCCCAAGCGCAAGCGGACCTGAAGGCCGCTGCTACATAATCCGAAGTAAGCGGACTTTAAAGGCGACCCTACATAAGAAAGACCACGGCTGGCGGCGAAGACCCGAACGCATGATGACACACGAGGCGCAAGATCAGGCGTCGCTCTTCGACGCCGTGTATGCGGCCTACAAAGAGTTCATTAACCCGCCGCTCGCGCGCTTTATGAAACTCGCCGGCTCGGGCGTTGAGGTGGAAGCCAAAGGTTGCCGAGTTTTCGATCACACCGGCAAGGCGTTTCTCGATTTTTGCGGTGGCTACGGGGTCTTTACGTTGGGGTACATGCATCCCACCGTGGTTGATGCCGTGCGCGAGCAGCTCAACCACATGGCGCTCTCCTCTCGCGTCTTCTTCAACGCGCAGACCGCCGCACTCGCCAAAGCATTGGCCGATCTCGCTCCAGGCGACCTCAAGATCACCTTTTTCTCCAACAGCGGAACGGAAGCGGTGGAAGCGGCGCTCAAGCTCGCGCGCTTGTCCACCAAACGCAAACACCTCGTCTCCACCTTCAACGGCTACCATGGCAAGACGATGGGCAGTCTGACCGCCACGGGTCGTGATGTCTTTCGCCAAAAGTTCGAACCGCTCGTGCCGGAGTTCGAGCACGTGCCCTTTGGCGATTTGCGCGCCTTGGATCGGGCTCTGCCAAATGCGGCTGCCTTTATCGTTGAACCAATTCAGTGCGAAGGTGGCGTCGTTGTGCCGCCGGACGGATATTTGCGCGGCGTGCGCGAGTTATGCACGAAACACGGTGCGCTCCTGATCGCCGATGAAGTACAAACGGGTCTGGGACGCACAGGCTATCTGTGGGGCGTCGACTATGAGGGGGTTGTCCCCGACATTATGACGGTTGCAAAGGGTCTGTCCGGTGGTGTCGTGCCCATCGGAGCGACGATTTCAAAGACCGATGTCTGGATGCACGCGTTCGGCGATTCACCGCTCTTGCACACGTCGACATTTGGTGGCAATCCGCTTGCGTGCACCGCAGGAATCGCAGCGCTCGACGTGCTCGTCAAAGAAAGGCTTGTGGAAAAATCAAAAACTCAGGGCGCATACCTGCTCGAGCAAGCGCGCATCCTGCAGCGGCGCTACCCTGAAGTCATCAGCGAAGTGCGCGGGCGTGGCTTGGTGGTCGGCGTCGAACTTCGCAGCGAAGGGTACGGCGGTGTCATCATTCCCGAGTGCGTTAAGCACGGGTTGCTTGTGGCCTACACGCTCAACCAACAACGGGTCATTCGCCTCGAACCGCCGCTTGTGGTTAGCCGCGAAGAGATCGACCAGGCTGTTGTGGCCTTCGATGCAGCATTGAGGAAAGCGAAAGAGAAACTGGGAGCCCTTTCAGCCTAATGCCATACGTCGAAACAACCATCGAGATCAAGGCACCCGCCAAAAAGATCTACGAACTCGCCAAAGACATGGAGAGCTATCCCGACTTCATGCCCGATGTCGAAACCGTCAAAATCCTCGAGCGCAGGGGAAACGAGACGGTGACGCGCTGGAAGACGCTGGTGGAAGAAGCGCCAATCGAATGGACGGAAGTTGACGTCTTTGACGATGGGAAGACGCGCATCGATTACCGACTCATCGAGGGCGACCTCGACAAGTTCGAAGGCGCCTGGACTTTCGAGGAGCACAACGGCGTGACCCGGGTGGTGCTCGGCGTCGACTACGATTTTGGCGTGCCAACGCTCGCCGAGCTCATCGGCCCCATCTTGCAGAAGAAAGTAGAAGAGAACTCACAGATGATGCTGCGGGCGTTGAAAGAGCGCTGCGAAAGCCCCAAGACATGAGGCTCTCGCGAGAAAGGCCCAGGACAGAGCAGGCCGCTTTGCGAAGTAACGCTTATTCCCGGAAATCTTGAGGCGCGAATAAATTCGCGCCACTACATTTATCCGAGGTAGGGTTTGCGCACGTTCGGATTCCTCGTTCACCCTTTGTCCTATGATGATGTGCTGCGGTACGAACCAAAGGCAGCCGGCAAAGGGCGCCCGCTCATCAAAAAAATCCTCGAGTGGATGCCTGCCTACAAGCTCTCGCATGTCACCGGCGTGCGCAGCTTGACAGGCGAGGAGATCGAGGGTTACTTTATCGCCGTACCGCTGCTGCCCGAGCAGTTTTTTGATCTACCCCGCAATGAAGTCATGGCCCGCATCATCCGAGGCGCGAACATTGCTGCCGAGCTCGGGTGCAGCATCGTCGGACTTGGTGGCTTCACCGCAGTTGTTGGCGATGGCGGTCCCACGGTCGCGGAAAACTGTCCGATCGCGGTCACGAGCGGCAATTCGTATACGATCGGGGCCGCCATGCAGAGTTTGTTCCACGGGGCCGACGAGATGGAAATCGACGTGCCGCAAGCAAGCGCGGTGGTGATTGGCGCCACCGGCAGCATTGGCTCGGCCTGTGCACAGATATTGGGGAATAAAGTCGCCCGCGTCACGCTTGCGGCACGCAACGCGACGAGGCTTGGCAAACTTGCCCACGCCATGCAATCTCATGTGAGCGCCAAACTCGGGTGGACGACGGACATCCCAGATGCCGTGCAACACGCCGATCTCGTCTTGACCGCTACGGCTGCCACCTCGAGTGTCGTGGAGCCCGAAGATCTCAAACCCGGCGCCGTCGTGTGCGAAGTCTCGCTGCCGCACGATGTTTCTCGCCGCGTGGCCACGGAGCGCGACGACGTTCTCGTCACCGAGGGTGGCAACATTCGCGTGCCCGGCGACGTTAACTTCAACTTCGATTTCGGTCTGCCGCCACGCACGTCGCTGGCGTGCATGGCGGAAACCATGATCTTGACGCTGGAGAACCGATTCGTCAATTATTCGCTCGGTCGTGGGGTCAATTTAGACAAGGTTGTCGAGATCGAAAGGCTCGCCCGCAAGCACGGGTTCGAAGTTGCCGGCATGCGCGCATTCGACAAGGAAATCACTCCCGAGATGATCGCGCACGCGCGCGAACGAGCGCAGGCGGTCCGGGCAGCCGCGTCTCGCCCCGCCGGCGTCGCATTCTCATGAAGAAAATCGTTTCGGTGAGCCTGGGATCGTCGACACGCGATCACCAGGTGGTGGTTGACTGGCTGGGCGAGCGCCTGGACATCCGCCGGATCGGATTCGACGGGTCGCTGGACAAGGCGATTGACGCCCTTCGCGAGCTCGACGGCAAAGTCGACGCTATCGGCCTCGGAGGGATCGATGTCTATCTCTACGCTGGCTCGAAGCGGTATGCGCTGCGCGACGGCTTGCGCATGCTGGAGGCGGTTCACCTCACGCCGGTGGTTGATGGCAGCGGACTCAAGAACACGCTCGAGCGCGAGACCATCGCCCACCTCCAGCGCAACGGCATCGTTGACTTCAAAGGCCTTCCCGTCCTTATGGTCAGCGCACTCGATCGATTTGGCATGGCCGCCGCGCTGGTTGAAGCCGGGGCGGAGGTCACCTTCGGCGACTTTATTTTTGCGCTCGGGATCGATAAGCCGGTCAAGACGCTGCCCGAATTCGAAGCACTTGCGGAGAAATACTTGCCCGATGCCTGTAAGCTGCCATTTCAATTTTTCTACCCCACGGGAAAGAAGCAAGACAAGGCTCCCGAACCGAAGTTTCCACAGTACTACGAAGCGGCAAGCCTCATTGCGGGCGATTTTCATTTCATTCGCCAACATATGCCCGACGATTTGAGCGGCAAGACGATCATCACGAATACGGTGACGCCGCACAACCTTGACGAATTGCGAGATCGGCAGGTCACGCGGCTTATCACCACAACCCCGAACCTGGGTGGACGGTCATTCGGCACGAACGTCATGGAAGCGGCATTGCTGGCCTTGTTGGGCAAGCGGTGGGAAGACGTTACCGAAGCTGACTACCGCAATCTTCTGTCGCGATTGAATTTTCGACCGCACGTGCACGATTTCGTCGCGCACGCGGCCACCTCGTAGCGGGCGAGTGTCAAGTCACCCATTGTAGGGTCGCGAATTGGAAATTCGCGCCAATGTTCATCGCGGATTGATTCGCGACGAAAGGAACAGTAGATGACCGAGAAAGAGACTGTTGTAACCGAGGAAGGCCTGCGCAAGCTTGAAGCAGAGCTTGAAGAACTGAAGACCGTTCACCGCAAGGAGGTGAATGACCGCATCCGACAGGCCAAAGAATTCGGCGATATTTCCGAAAACGCCGAGTACGAGGATGCCAAGCAGGAGCAGGCCTTCATCGAAGGGCGGATCATGAAGCTCGAAGCGATGATCCGCAGCGCAAAGATCATTCATGAAGGCGAAGGCGGTGGGGACGAAGTCCATCTCGGCAGCACGGTGAAGGTCCGCAACCTTAACTCTAGCACCGAGCATGAGTACACGATTGTCGGTAGCGCTGAGAGCGATCCCCCGAACGCCAAGATTTCGAACGAATCGCCGATCGGTCATGCGCTCGTGGGTTCAAAACCAGGGCAGACGGTGACGGCAACGGCACCCTCCGGCGAAATCCAACTGCGCATCATCAGCATCCGGGCAAACCGTCGCGGTAAGCGCAATAGCAAGTGACCCCACCCGACGAAACCGGGGTCACTGAGGCTGAACTCATCAAAACGCGGCGCGCCAAGCTGGACGTGCTGCGCCAAACGGGTCGCGACCCATTCGTGCTTACGAAATTCGAGCGCAGCCACGATATCGTTGCCGCTCGCGAGGCTTTCGAGAACCTAAAAGTCGCCGAGCATGGGACCGCCGGCGTCTCCCTTGCCGGCCGCCTGCAGCCCCTGCGCCGCATGAGCAAAAAAGCCATCTTTGCCGATCTTGCGGACCAGACAGGTCGCATTCAATTGTATTTTCGGGCAGAGACGATGGGCGACGACTTCTCGATCGTCGACCTCCTCGACCGAGGCGACATGCTCGGCGTCCACGGCGAGCCGTTTCGCACGAAGACGGGTGAACTGACGGTCGCGGTCAAGCAAGCCGTGATCCTTTCAAAGTCATTGCGTCCGCTGCCGGAAAAGTGGCATGGGCTCGTCGATCCGGAGGCGCGCTATCGGCACCGCTATGTCGACCTGATGGTCAATCGCCCCGTTCTCGACACCATGCTGGCGCGCAGCAGCATCATTGCAGCCTTGCGCCGCTATCTGGACGCGCGCGGCTATGTTGAAGTTGAAACGCCGACGCTCTTGACGATCGCGGGCGGCGCCAGCGCGCGGCCCTTCGTCACGCACTCGCACGCGCTGGACATCCCACTGCAGATGCGCATTGCCACCGAACTCAATCTCAAGCGATGCATCGTGGGAGGCATCGAAAAAGTTTATGAAATCGGACGGACCTTTCGCAACGAAGGGATCGATCGAACCCACAATCCCGAGTTCACCATGCTCGAGCTCTACGAAGCCTACACGGATATGGAGGGGATCCTCAAGCTGTGCGAGGGTATGGTACGGGCAGCGGCGGATGCGGCGCACGTTCACGAGAAGCACGAGTATGCCGGCAACGAGATGCGGATCGCGACGCCGTTTGCTCGCATGACGTATCTCGACGCAATGCAAACATATGGCGGTCTCGCGCGCGAGGATCTTCTGGACGAAAAGCGAGCCCGAGCTGAGGCCAAGCGTCTGAAACTCAACATCGAGCCCGGAGCAAGCCACGGACACGTCATCGACAAACTATTTGAAGCCACCGCCGAACCGCATCTGATCAATCCCACGTTCATCACCGAGCATCCCGTCCTGCTCTCCCCATTGGCAAAACGCAAGCCCAACGATCCCGAATTGGTCGAGCGGTTCGAGCTCTTCATGGCGAACATGGAGATTGCCAATGCGTTCTCGGAGCTCAACGACCCCGATGATCAGCGCCAGCGGTTTCTGGCGCAAGCGAAGGAACGAGCGGCCGGCGACCCGGAGGCGCCCGAACCGGACTGGGATTACGTGCACGCGCTCGAGTACGGGATGCCGCCCACGGGCGGCATTGGCGTGGGACTGGATCGGCTCATCATGATTCTCACGAATCAAGAGTCGATCCGCGACGTGTTACTCTTCCCGCTTCAGAAGCCTGAAATGTAATCGCGCGAATTTATTCGCGCGTGAATCGACATAATGAATCGACTTTTAGCGCTCGTTCTCGAATACGACGGAACATTTTACCGCGGCTTTGCGCGGCAAGAAGGTTTGCCTTCGATTGCGGAGCGGGTCGAGACGGCGTTGGAAACTCTGTTCGGTCACCCCACCCCGATTGTCGCTGCGGGCCGAACTGACGCCGGCGTGCATGCAACCGGTCAGGTGATCAGTTGCGCGACTTCGAGCGATATGCCGCTTCGAAAGATCGTGGTCGCTGCCAGCGCGTTGCTCCGCCACAGCAGCATTGCGGTTGTCAGAGTCGTCGAACGTAAAGCGGGCTTCTCCGCGCGTCGCGATGCCGTTGCGCGAACCTACCGCTATAGGATCTTGAATCGGGTCGCCCCCTCGCCGCTTTCGTCAAAGCGGGTTTTCCACGTTGGCGCTGCACTGGATCTCGGCGCGATGCAAACAGCCGCCCAGACGTTGGTCGGCGAACACGACTTTGCCGCATTTTGCGCAACAGAGTCTCGAAGCAAAGGCACGCGGCGCAACGTGAAGTCAATTCAGGTCCAGCGCAGCGATGACTTTATCGAGGTCATATTGACCGCCGATTCCTTCCTCCACAACATGGTGCGCATCGTTGTAGGGACCTTAATCGAGGTCGGCCGAGCGCATCGGGCGGCCTCGGACGTTGGCGCCATCCTTGCCTCTCGAGACCGTAGGCGAGCTGGCTTCACCGCGCCGGCTCACGGACTGTATCTAGAAAGGGTTGATTACACCGAGCCGATCTAGTGGCCTCAACCAAGCTTCTTAGGGCTGAGTTTTGTCCCAGATTGACTTGACGCCATGCCTGGAGGTCCGGTATCATGCTAAAGTCGTACCGCATACCTCGCGAATAAATTCGCGAGGCTCCACAAAAAGCCGGACCTCGCGGTGCGTTCGGCGAATCCTGTAAGGACTCATGACCACAACGCTCGTTTCAAAGAATGGCGTGAAACGCGATTGGTATATCGCCGACGCCAAGGATAAAACACTCGGCCGTTTTGCCGCGCGCATCGCAACCGTGCTGATGGGCAAGCACAAGCCCGACTACACGCCACATGCGGACAACGGCGATTTCGTCATCGTGACGAACGCGTCGAAGATTCACCTCACCGGCAAGAAGTGGACAAAAAAAGAATACATTCGGCATTCGCAGTTTCCGGGTGGTCTACGGCGTCGCACAGCGCAGCAAATGCACGAGGAGCATCCGACGCGGCTGGTCGAAGCAGCGGTTCATGGTATGCTTCCCACCAACCACCTGCGCGCTCAGCGCATGAAGCGCTTGCGGATATTCGCGGGTGACGAGCACACGCACTCGGCGCACAAGCCTCAGGCACTCACGGGGATATAATGGCAGCAACCACGCTCAATGGAGCCACCGGCCGCCGCAAGCGCGCAGTAACGCGTGTTCGCATGGCGCTCGGACAAGGCGAAATCAAGATCAATGGTCGACCGATCGATCAGTATTTAGGCCGAGCCTCGCTCTTGCAGGTCGTCCGCCAACCGCTCGATCTGACGAACAGCGCCGAGCGCTTTAATATCACGATCACCGCACATGGCGGCGGCCTCTCCGGTCAAGCTGGCGCGATCCGTCACGGTATCGCACGCGCCCTCGTTCGCATGGACGAATCTCTGCGCCCGCTCCTCCGCAAAGCTGGGTTCCTCACCCGCGATCCGCGCGAAAAGGAATCAAAGAAGTACGGCCGCAAGCGCGCCCGCAAACGCTTCCAGTTCAGCAAGCGCTAAAACGCGCGAATAAATTCGCGCGACTACATTTTCAAGGGCGCGAATAAATTCGCGCGACTACACGGCGATTTTCCAAGTTTGTTTGGGTTAGGTTTTGCGTTTGTCCGCGTACATCGCGGCGTCCGCGCGCGCGATGAGGTCGGCCTTGTTATCGCCGTCACGTGGATAGACGGCGACGCCCGCCGAGAGTTTGATGGGGATGGGTAAGAGACCAGTTCCAGCCTGCTCGTCGATCCTGCGCCTCACACGTTCGAGCAACAACCTTGCGCCTTGTTCGTCGGATTGCGGTAAAATCACCAAGAATTCATCCCCACCGTAGCGGCCAGCGATGTCGGTTGCTCGCAAGCTCATGTGCAGCACGGTGGCCATGAAGCGCAACACTTCATCGCCGGCCTGATGTCCGTAGTTGTCATTGAACGCTTTGAAATTGTTCAGGTCGAAGAGTGCGATAGCAAGCGGCTGGCCGATGCGCTGACTGCGAACGATCTCCTGCTCGAGCCTTCCGTGCAGGTAACGGTGGTTGAAAAGCCCCGTGAGCGAGTCTTCGTTCGCTCGCTCGCGTGCGCGGCCATATAAACGCGCGTTGCGCACGCCCAGCGCTAGCTGCGTGGCGATGGTCTCCAAGACCCCGATCTGTTCGGGGGTGAAGCGCCTCGGCTCCGAGGTCTGCCCCACGATGAGCGTGCCCAAAATTTGACCTTCCGAAGCAATCGCGGCCACGGCAGCGCCGCGCAGTTGCAGCTCTAACATCTCCTGGCGATTCCCATCGAAACGGGAATCAACGGAAACGTCCTCGCTCGTCAACGCGTGCCGCTGGCGCAGCATGCGCAGCACTGGTGAATCCTCGCGTACTGGGAAGCGCGCCCCAACCAAGACGGGCGATCCTGCATTCCAGGAGTCTGCAGCAACTTCGGTTTCGGTCTGCTCTTCGTTATACAAGCTAATCGTGCAGCGTTCCACGTGCAAGCTCAGGGCAATTTTCTCAGCTGCCGTTGCCAGCATGCGATTCAGATTCAACGTCGAGTTGACCGCCGAGCCAACCGTGCCGAGCAGCTTGAGCTCCTCCTGGCGCCGTTCAAGATACTTAGCGTACTCCTCGGATTGAGAACGGGCGACCGTGAGCGTGGTCAGCCGCTCTGTCGCTGTGGCATATTGCCGAGCGTTGGACATGGCGAGTGCCATCTGGTCGGCGATTGCCGCGAGCACGCGGCGATCGCGGGCGGCAAAGCCATCAAGCTTCGGGCTCTCAACGCAGAGCACGCCTAAAACCTTGTTCTCTACTTTGAGCGGATATCCAATGAACGAGCGAATGCCCGGAGCCACGCTCAGATAGCGGCGATCGAGCGACACATCGGGCACATACGCCATCTCGCCTAGACTGGCAACCATCCCAACCAGGCCTCGGTCGAGAGTGAGTTGCGCGTTTTCAGTCGTCGCGTCGTAGCCAAAGGTTGCCCGAACCTGCAACCGTGCAGGCAGTCCTTCGAGCGAGAAGATCGCGCAATGCATGTAGCCCATTTGTTCCCGCAACAACGCGAGCACGTGGGAAAAATCGACAGGCAAACTCGACGCGAGCGCGCTTCCGACGCGCGTGATGATATCATAATCTTCAATTCGCTCGGCCAGCGTTTCCGCCGCTTGCGCGCGATGCATCGCTGCGGCAACTTGGTCGGCAAAGACCTGCGCCAAGCGCATCTCACCGCTCGACAATCGAACGATGCTCTGGCGGCCGTGCAGCGCGAGACTGCCGACGAGTTTCCCACGGTAGACCAGCGGAATGAAGAACATGTTACGAATGCCTTCGCTTGCCACGAGCTCAGGCTGACCGATGGATTGAATCTGATCGGGTCCCACATAGCGCTCTCGCGGTGGGTCGCCATAGAATGCGCGCAACCAGGTTCCCGCCTCTTTGCGCTTCTTGCGGTACTCCTCTGACAGTCCAAAGGTTGCGGCGAGTTCGAAGTTACCGTGCTCGTCTTCGAGCGCTATCGCCGCGGCATCCGAATGAAAAATTGAAGCTGCCTCAACGACGACCGCCGCCATAATCCGATCGAGCTGGGTTTCGGAACTCGTCAACACCGCGACGCGGTGGAGCATCGTCAGTTCGGCGGTGCGGCGGCGTTCTTCACGCAGCACGCCGGCATTCTGAATGGCGGTCGCGGCCTGCTCGGCAACCTCCAAGAGGAACTCAACGTGATGTTCGGTGTAGGCGTTTGGAGCTTTGGACTGGGCTGACATTACGCCGATGATCCGATCGCCAAGGCGCATCGGCACCATGAGAATCGTCCCCCCGACCGCCGCGCCGCTGCCCTCCGCTTTCGCGTATACGTCTGACCATTCGACCAGCGCTGGTCGCCCGGTCGCTTGGACCTGCGAAGCCAACCCTTCGCGGCCAGGCAGGACGTCCGAGTGCAAGCGCGTTCCGGATTCGATAGCGTATTCCGTTCGAAGTTCCCGCGTTTCTCCGCTTTCAAGCGCGACGTAAAAAGATGGCGCGTCCATGTGGCGTGCCACCTCCTCGTGGATGGCGGCAAAAAGAGATTCCAAATCGAGTTCGCCCGCGAAGCGCGCCGCGCTATCAAGCAGAGCGGCCAACCGGTCGGCACGATCGAGCGCGTTCTCGGTTCGACGCACGAGGTCCAATGTGGTCGCCGCCATCCGCATGAATGACATCGGGGTGAGCGTTCCGGCGGCTGAGAGGTGACGCGACCAGCGATAAGCGCACACGATGACCCCGAGCTGCCGGGTGTCGCGGCGCACCCGCAGGATGAGCGCCGATGCCGCACCGAGGTTGGCGGTCGTGGTCCGCAGAGGTTCCTCAAGGGATCGCGTGTCGTCAACGGTCAGCACGTCGATGTCCTCGGGATAGACATCTGCAATCACGCTCGCGAGGATGCGCGCACCCGGCGCTGGCTTTTGATCGTCGCTGACGAGGGCAACGCTGATATACGCATCGACCCTCTCATCATAAAGATAGACTTCGCACGCATTACAGCCGAGCAACCCAAGTGCTGACGCAGCAATGGTCGCTGCAGCGCTCCCACGCGTGTCTGCCGAGCTTGGCTGTGGCGGTGTTTCCGGTTGTCCTTCGCCTATGCTATGCGTAGCCACAATCACCCATGAATGACGTATACTGGCGTCAGGCCTGCCTTGCCCTTGATACGGGCCAATCGCTTGGTTGCGGCAATTCGTCCTTTGACGCGGTCGTACGTCCGTTCATCGGCGAGAATCTGATTTGGCTGAGCGATCTGCTGCAAGCGGGATGCCAAGTTCACTGCGTCTCCAATTACCGTGTACTCGAGGCGGCGTTCCGAGCCGATGTGCCCGGCAACCACGTCGCCGGTCGCAAGGCCGATGCTCACAGCCAGGGGCCAGGTAACGCCCGGCTGGCCGTTGAGCACTCGTACTTGCTCGAGAATCTGCTCTGCGGTGAGCACCGCGCGCCAGGCGTCGTCGTCGCTGGGTCGAGGCGGCCCGAAGACCGCCATCACGCCATCCCCGTAGAACTTGTCGAGCAAGCCGGCATTGGCAAAAACGACGTTGACGACTGGAGCTAGGTAACGATTCAGCAACTCGACCACCTGTTCCGGCATCAATCTCTGTGAGAGTTCGGTGAAGCCGCGAATGTCTGCAAACAGCATGGTGGCGGTTTGGCGGGTTCCGCCGAGCACCACGTGCTCGGGGTCCTTCATGAGAGAACTGACGACGTGGGGGGCCAGATAGCGTTCGAACGAACGGGCGATGCGCTCGCTTTTTTGCGCCTGTGCTTGATTTTCGGCCACCAGAGCCCGGCTCTCCGTTAGATCGTTAATTACGGCGGCCGTGCTATCTCCCGAAACGGTCCCACGAATGCGGAAAAAGGTCACCTGCAAGAGGAATGGCCCGCGCACGAAGTGGTTGCCGGGAATCTCGACTTGCATATGAGCATCCGGGTTTGCCTTGTGCTGACTCAGCAACGAGGTAAAACCGGGGAGCCACGTGTCGAGGATACGGGCGCTGCGTCCTACGACGGTCGAGCCGGACATCCCGAACGTGAGTTCCGCGGCACGGTTGAACTGCGAAATCGTTTCTTTGTCGTCAAAGATGATGACGCCCGACGCGATGGACTCGAGGACCTCGTCATTTTGAGCTTTCACCGCAGACAGCTCTTTGAAACTGCGCCGTATGTGATCGTACAGTCGAGCGTTGTCTATGGCGACGGCCGCCTGGTCGGCGATGGTTGCGAGCAAATCCGGATCGTGCGCCAACAATGCTTCCGTCGTGATCCGGGAATCCACGTACATGACGCCGATGACGTCGTCCTGACCTCGGATGGGAACGCAAATGATCGAGCGGATGTGCAATGAGCGAACGCTCGGCGCCGTGTTGATCTCGGGATCGTTTTGCGCGTCCGTCGTGGCGACGGGTTGTCCTTCCCGGAAGACTCGTTCGAGAATGGAGCGGCTCACGGCAAACTCAGGTTGGCCGATGATCTGCGAGTCGAGATTGGCAGTGGCGCTAAACTCTCGAACCTGGCCTTCTGGATCACGAACGACGATGAGACCGCGCTCGGCTTTGGTTGCGTCGACGGCAAGATCGATCACGAGCTGCAAGAGCGCGGGCAGCTCTCGAACGGCATTGATAGCCTTGCCAATTCGCACGAGAACATCTGCACGCTTGCGCTGACCTTCGAGGTCTGATTCCAAGCGCTGCGCTCGTGTGGCAGCAACGCGGGCTTCAAGTTCCCGGGCTTGGACGTCACGTCGCGCATCCGCGAGTAATGCCAGGAGTTTTTCGACGCCGCGTACGTTCGGTGCAGGACGTTCCGCGAGATTTCGCGCGTCGTCAAGTGCCTCGTCTAATCGCGAGGCGATCCGGTTCCAGGGATCGTCCCGGCGGTCGCGCTTGTTCACCTTCATAATATCGGCATAACCCCGTCAGGCGCGAATAAATTCGCGCGACTACTTGGCGCTTGATGGCCAATTGTCGGCAAGACCGCGGACATAAAAGCGCGCTAGCATGCGGGTTCCATGAGCGACATAGCATTCGAAAGCATTGAAGCGGCCATGCGTTTTGCGCGCGCCAGGGGAGGACTGCTGGCGGAAGACGTTGCGAACGCTCGTACGCCTGGCTTCGTGGCACGGGATGCCCAGCTGCTTGAGAATGATTCGGGCACTGGGCCACCCTTCGCCGCTGTCATGCAAGAGATCGATGCTCGCGGAACTGTCGGCGTTTTGGAATACGCCATGGGCGCCCAAGCGCGCAACGCAGTGACGTATCACGAGCTCGTCGACCAGGAGCGGGCCATGCTTCACGAGCTGCGAACCGTCGCCGAGGAATCAAGGCGCTGAGGTGAGCGACATCTACGATATCGCCTCGAGTGGCATGGCTGCAGAGCGAACCCAGATGGACGTCATCGCTCTCAACTTGGCGAACGCGGGGGTGCCTAGGGCGGATGGAGCCGTGTTCCATGCACAGACGGCGGTGCTCGAGCAAGCGCAGCCCTTTGAAGCATCGTTCAAGAGCGCTCTTGCGGTGGCGAGCGACGACGACTTCTCAGATTTGGCTTTCGGAGAATCAGAAAGCGCGCAACCTTCAGGGGTTGAAGTCGCCGATGTCGTGGAACGCCCCGACCCTCCTCAATACCGTTTCGATCCCGGGAATCCGTTCGCAGCGCGCAGTGGGGCGCACAAGGGCTACGTTGCCCTGCCGGATGTCGACCCGATCGAGCAGATGGTGGCGCTCGTTTCCGTGGGGCGCGCTTACGATGCAAACGTCAGCATGCTCTCGGCGGCCAAGCAGATGGATTTGGAAACCGTCGACATCGACCGCTCGTCATGACGCCTAGAATTGGACCGATCGGCGCGATCGCACCCATGCAAAATGCGGTCCTGCGGGAACCGGAAACCTCATCCTTCGGCGAAGCGTTGGGCAATGCGCTCGATTCACTTTCAGGAGCGCTGAACAAGGCCGATGCACTTGCGGCGTCAGCGACGGCAAAAAAGGCAGACATCGCAGATGCGACGGTTGCGCGCGCAAAAGCCGACGTCATGCTCGAAGTTGCGGCCATCGCGGCTGCAAAAGTAAGCGGCGCGATCACGCAACTGCTGCAAACTCAGCTCTAAGCGATGCTCGCGCTCCTCCCGGCGGCCGTGCCGAAGATGTTCCGCCAGTGTGTGCAGTGGCTCGGCCCGAGAAAAACTCCGGCACTCGCTCTCGTCGGAGCGATTGTTTGTATCGCGCTCTTCCTTGCCGGCGGTGCGAAGATGAGCGCTCAAACCGCATTGTTCGACGTCGCCCTTCATCCAAGCCAGGCTATGGAGATCGAACGAGCGCTCCTCCTGTGGAACGAACCATTTAGCACTGATGGCCAACACACGCAGATTTACGTCCCCGCCTCGCACCGTCGTGACGTACTGCTGCGCCTCACCCTCGCTGGATTGCCACATCGCTACGTTCCCACGACCGCAGACGTACTCGAACAGCCGCCAAACGCATTTGCCCCGCAGGCTTTCGTGGATGATCAACGGCGCGCGGGTATCGAAGGCGATTTGGTTTTCGGTCTGCGGCGCATGACCGGCATCTCGGACGCAACGGTTGTCATCGCACCGGCGAATGTTGATCCGCTTGGGGATGATGCGAGCCGCGCTCCGGCAAGCGCCAGCGTCCAGCTGCTCATGCAACCCGGTGTAACGTTGACGCAAAATCAGATCGGCGGCATCAAACGGTTTGTGGCGGCCAGTTATCCAGGGCTCTCCGCCGAGCATGTTGTTGTCATGGATTCACTCGGAGATGTCAGCGCCAGTCCAGCGCCCGAGCAGGCGTTTGGCAGAGAGACGCGGTTGCAGAATTCGATTCAGTCGGCGTTGGATGCTGTCTTCGGGCCGGGCGCGACGGTCGTTCGCGTCACGATGCGAACGGCTGACGAGGAACGGTCACTGCAGCGCACGCTTGTCACGCCGCATGGTCTGCTCGAAGCGGAACGCGGCACGGAGCGCGGCAGCGAGAGTGGTAAGACCTTTACGAAGGAGCGTTCGCATACTCGGTACTCGTACGACACGCTTGTTGAAACACGCACGGCGCACGCCGATGCGCTCGCAAAATTGTCGGTTGCAGTCTTTGTCGACGCTCAGAAGGTTGCCCAGGGTCAGTCAAAACTTATTACCGATGTGGTGCGCGCAGCGGCCGGTGCGGATCTTGCAAGCGATCAGGTTGTGGTTGCCGCGCTGCCTTTTCGAAAGCCACCAGCACCCGTGGGGGCGGCTACCGCGAAATCGTTTCGCATGCGCTTCGTCATGCTCGGTGCGATATTTGTTGCGGCAGTTGTCGCTTGGTTCGGGTTCTTCGCACGCCACGTGCCGGCGACGTCGGCGGAAGAGCGAGCGGCCAGCGAGTTGCAGGCGACGCTGCGCAACGAGCTGCCACAAACCACAGCGTACGTGCTCAGTTCGCTCCCCATAAGCGTGCGCGAGAACGTACTACGCGCCTACGAGCCCGGACTGCGACAGGAGATCCTCGCCTATCTCGATGGACGAACGCACACCTGAGGTGGAATTCTTGCCCTTCACGCCTCGCCGCCTTGCCGGTTTGACTCGCGGGCTTGAGGTTCATGAGGCTGGGGAGTGCCACAGCCAGCTCCAACCCTCCGAGCACGCCGCAGCGGACAGCGAATCAGAGAGTTCGGCTGTAGCGGTTGAACTAGTCGCGCCTGTCGAGCCCCACCCGTCAATCGAGTCCCCCGACCTTGAGCCCGCAAAAGCCGACCTTTCTGCAGACCGCACGCCGCCAGTCTGCGATCACCGACAGCTCATCCGCAACGAAGCGATTCGGCTGGCGGCCATCGCGTGCGGGCGGGCATTACGCCACGTTGCTTTTGTGCATCCTCAAGCGCTTGCATGCTTCGTCGACGACGCGCTTGCCGCCGCAGGTAGGCCGACACCTCATTCGATCTCGGCACACCAAAGCGACGAAAACTTAGAATTCGGCGAGGTCACGATCGACTGCGACGGATCGCGTGTCGAAGCAGACATCCAGACGCGGGCCGCACTCTTGGTTCGGGCGGCTGCGGAATGCTGACACTGGAAACTTGGATGCGACATGAAATGCCGCTGAGCTATCGAGAATGCGACGGATGGGTACGCGTAGGCACCGTGTTGCGAGTCGAGCCAACGGCAGTCGTCGCGCGCATCCGAGGAGTTGCGCCTGGCAATCTCATTGCGATCGAGACGCAGCGAGATGACATCCGTCTCGCCGAGGTGCGCTCAGTGTCTGAAGGGGAAGCGACCTGCGTGCCGATCGAGTCAATTCGCGACGTCACGGTTGGTGCTAACGTAACTGCGACCCGCGCTGTCTTAGGATCCTTTTGCGGCCAGGGCCTGTTGGGACGGTGCGTCAATGCGTGGGGCGGTCCCGCCCATCCGAACTGCGAGGTCATGGCGGTTCACGATGGCCCGTTGAATTTGGAGCGGCGCCGTCCGATCCAACGAACCATTCAGACCGGCATTACGGCTATTGACGCACTCTGTACGATCGGCATTGGCCAGCGGGTCGCACTCTTTTCCGGGGCCGGCGTTGGAAAATCCACGTTATTGCGGCAGATCGCGGAGCACGCGCATTTCGATGCGCATGTCCTCGCACTGATTGGAGAACGCGGCAGAGAGGCGGCAGAGACTGTCACGGCACTGCGCCAGACACCGCGCTGGCCGCGAACAAGCATTGTCTGCGCTACCGCCGACGCGCCTCCACACGAACGACTCGCGGCCGCTCGCACCGCAATCGCACAAGCAGAATGGCTCTGCGAGCGTGGTCACGACGTTTTGCTCACCGTTGATTCTCTTACCAGAGTAGCGAACGCCTGGCGAGAGCTTGCGCTGGCATCAGGTGAGCTTCCAGCCCACCGAGGTCATCCGGCCTCAATGGTCGTCAAACTGGCGACGATCGTTGAGCGAGCTGGCGTTCGGGAGCGTGGGAGCATCACGGGCATCTTTGCAGTCCTCGTGGATGCAGATGATCCGTTCGAGCCGATCACCGATGCCGTGCGCGGATTGCTTGACGGTCACATCGTCCTTTCACGCCGGCTCGCGGACGCGGGCCGATATCCTCCCATCGACGTCTTGCGATGCTCCAGCCGGGTTATGCATCACATCGTTTCCGAGGAACACCTTGCCTGCGCGGCGCGGGTGCGCAAAGCTCTGGCCGCACTCGAGCGCGCCGAAGACCTGTTCGCCATCGGTGCCTACGTGCGAGGAGGTGACCCGTTGCTTGACTCGGCGGTCGCGCAACGCGAGCGCATCGAAAGTTTTCTTTTCCACGAACGGGGCTGCCAAACCGACGCGGTCGAGAAGCTGGTACAGATCGCCGGCGCATTGCGCTAGACGCTGCGTCGATGCGCGTGATAACAGGTGTGACGCTGCCCTAAGGTGGAGGCTTTCATGAACATCAACCCAACCAATCCCGCCGGTATGCCGACGCAGATGCCAATCTACAATCCAATGATGCCGGTTGGCCAGAACGAGCAAGAAGAAGAGGGGGAACCCGCGCAGGCTCCTTCGTCAGCCAGCTCGTTTTCGAGCATCGATAAACAATTCGCAGCGCTCATTCGCGATCTCTCGCATCAGTTGTCCGCCCTCGAGAAACAGCTCATGCAAGCGCTGAGACAAATCAATGTCGGCACGCCCGCGCCCAAAGCATCTTGCAATGGCGGATCCACTCCAACCCCGCGGCCGAGTTTCCATCGCTACGGGTCCATCGTGAGCGATGCAGCCCGTCGGCATGAAGTTGATCCTCAGCTAGTCAACGCGGTGATCAACCAAGAATCTGGTTTCCAAGCAGACGCGGTCTCGAAAGCCGGTGCTATGGGGCTCATGCAACTCATGCCGGGTACGGCAAAGTCACTCGGCGTGAAAAATCCATTCGATCCGGCGCAAAATATTGACGGTGGCACCACGCTTTTGCGGGAACTGCTCGATCGCTATACCGGTAGAGACGAAGTGCAACTAGATATGAGCGAGGGCTCGGGCATCGCGCCTGGTTCACCAAAATCCGGGTGCCGGGGGACCTACCGGAACAGTCTCCTCAGTGTCGGGCCCAACCATCGCCACAGGATGTGAGTCTCGGCGCGCTTCACGATCCTCTTGGGTTTGCCGCTCGACAGCGCTCCGGCATCGCCCAAGATAGAGCCAGCTTTGTACAAGCCTCTGCGGATTTTTCCGAACTTCATTTCCAAGCCCCTAACAGACGCCCGGTCAAATCCAATGCCGAATTGATCCCCGTTAGATTGTCTAGCATCTTCTGCTCAAAAATCTCTAACGTGCTGCTGTTCCGCACATCATCGGGGAGTGTTTGGACAAAAGTTTTCAGAGCCTCGGTTACACCGCCAACCTAGGCCCCTATCGGTGCCAGTGCCAGCGCAATGTCTCTGTTATCAGCCATGCGTTCCCCTTACCCCAGAGATTGCAGAGAGCTTCTATTATACCACGAAGTAACTTTGGTTTTGTTTCTGGCTTCCATTTGTAGAGCCCGCGTTCGATGTGGTATACTATACGAGGAAAAAACACCGCCCGATTCGGTTACAGCGAAAGGTAATCAAATGTACAGGTGTTCCTTCCAATAATCCACCTAACTTTGTTGAACATCAAGATCACATTCGGTAGCCGTAAACCAAAGCGGTGACGAACCCAGGCCCCTCCGGGGGCCTTTTCCTTTAGTTCTCACCCTCTCCGATTCAGAAGAGGTCGCAGCCTTCGCACGTTGGATCGTTGCAGCCGGGAGCATGAGTAGTCTCGGGCTGCACATACTGTGACGTAGCGAATTCATCCTCGGCTTTCAACGCCTTCTCGATTGATTGGATCGGGACCAGACCTTCGGAGATTGCAGCTTCAACCTCGGCTATCTCCGAAACCGTCAGATCAGGACGCACGTAGTTGTCTTGAACAGACCGGATCAGAACGCCGCTTGGCTTCTTCCCCGCACGATAGGGTAGCCAATGAATTTGGTTTATGATTCTGGTTCGGTCGAAGTCGGCACCCAGTTCCTCGGCGGTCCCGCCTTCGATGCCCCACAGTCGGAGGAGGTCGGCGTTGGATCGGCCCGCGACGGCTACCATCCTGTCGTAGCCGATGCGGTCTGGGAGTGTCATAGATGACCGGCAAATTCCGTCACAAGGAGGTTTTGGTTCTATTGACGCTTGCCCATTAGATAACAGAGCAGATGCATCATAATCATCAATACAGCCATTACCATGATTAGCTGATCTACCATTATTTTGGTCTTGACCCAAATTTCCGTCTATTACAGATAATCTATTATTAGACTGCTCTGTTACTATGGACCGGCAAATTTCGTCATCCTGACCGGGGGAATCTGCCGGTCTTGACGACGGAATCTGCCGGTCATCTGTGACATTTTGTCGTAGGCTTGGGTCTCCGGTTTGCCCCTGATAGTCAAACATTACGGCCATCTTCGGGGTAGGGTAGCACCGGTTAGAGCAACCTCTTCCCCTCTGCTCACTGGTGATTAGATGGGCTTTTTCCAGTTCCCTGATCGAATCTCGAACCGAGCGCACAGACAGACCGGTCTCCTTGGCTAGTCGATCCTGGCGCGGATAGATGGCTCGCGACGTTCCACCATAGGCCATCAATCTAACAGCCACCATTTTTGCTCGTGGGGTTAGGTCCAATCCCATGAACTCATTGGGGAACTTACAGAAAGGCTTCGAGGTTTTAGACTTGGCGGTCATCGTCGTCACCCCGGCTCTTGGCTTTCAGGTTCTCCGGGGAACGTGACCCTTGCGGATTTCCGCACATATATGCGCCGGGAGGAATCCCAACTTCTGTGCTGACTTGTAGCTGCCCAGGTAATCAATGGCGCGGATAAACCGTGCCAGGTACTCGGGTTCGTACTTATCGAGGAGCATTTCGACCTTCTCGGGCCATAGGCCAAATTCAAGAAGGGCGCACTCCACTTCAGAGTGTGTCATGTTTCTTTGATTTCCTTTGCGTATTAGTGACCGGGTGATCCGGTGAATTAGAGAATGACTTGGCGAACTAGGGTGGATTCGTTTCCGCGCCCGTCGCGCTTGTCAGTTTTGAGTAGCCCGCGTTCCCGTAGCTCACTGAACGAGCGTTGAACCGTGCGGGCAGAAACTTTCAACTCAGCGGCCAATGCAGCCGCAGAAGGGAAGTTGTTCTTTGAATAGTGGCTGATTATTGCAGCAGCCACAAGTTTAGTTGTACGTTTCAGGTTACTATTGGCTAGTTTTTTGTTCATTTTCACTTTCACTTTCACAATAGTTTCTCTTGAATAGGTAACTGCACCCCACACAACCGCTTGCAGCTTTTCAATGTCGTCAACTCGACTTCGTCTCGTGACGGTTCACAGGACAAATGGAAGTAGTGGTAGTTAAGCCCAGCATAAAGGGAAACATATTCCGTACCCTTGTTTATCATGATCTTACATGCCATGCACCACTTCGGACTGCGGGCCTTGTGAATCTGTCGTTCTATAGTCGAGTACGGCCACGGCATCTCGGCAACAGAACGCGCTCGCCGAACACAACGGTAAATTTCCTCTGTCATTTTATTTCTCGCAGTGCGGGGGTGGCTAGTCGGATCGAGTCCGGCAGGTGAGGATACGCTGCGCGCCTTGCTTCGATGAATGCGAGTGCAGTTTGAAGGCGCATCATCTCCAAAGCTTGCCACTCGTTAGCAGCCTCAAGGTCCTCAATGCGCTTGCGCTTGCGATTACGTCTCTTCATCTTGCACCATCCCGGAAGTTTCGAACAGTCGCATCATCCACAGGGATTCCGATAATTCGATCCATGTGGCGATGATGCGGGTCTGTTCATCGGTCAACGGTGGTGGAAAATCTTCCCATGTGAGTGGCTTGGTCATTTGGTGTTCCTTCTAAATTGTGGAATTAGTTTTACGGCGTCTTTTCAACGCCAAATTATGCTTGCTCTTGCGGGCTACGCTCGGCTTTCTGTAGCTTTGTTTCGAGCGATACTCACCGAGAATAAAACTTGAGGCAATTTTCTTTTTGAACCTGTGAAGTAAGTTTTCAAAATCTTCTCCGGGTTGGGGTCTTACGCATATACCGGGAAACTAGCGGGGTCACGAGTGGGCTCGATTATTTTTCGAAATCGCAAAAAAATCTAACTTTCTGAAAAAGTGTGCCCGGTGTTGCGGCATTAGGTGACCGGGGCCAGCACCATATTCCCGTGTTTCAAATCGTGTAAAGGAAAGAACCACGATAGAAACTGTGCCATGAGAAAAACTTCCTCGCGGGCGACCGTCCAAGTTACCCGCGAGTGTTGCCCAACCGAAAATGAAGCCAGGACTTCGAGCGCGTAGAATGAGTACCGCTCGCTCAACCGCACCACGCTATGAAGAAAATGGTCGGTTGCATGGGACCATCCGATGGAATCCACAAGGGGATGGGGGGTTCGCCCTCAAGGCAATGTGGGCTCGGGTAATCCTTGAAAATCTTGGGGACAAATCCCGCTGTTGTCTAAGGCCTCTTGCGAGGTCAGTTCCAAAAACAAACTCGGGATTCGTCCGGTGGCCCTACTTGTTACTGAAAACGTTCAGGCCTTGGGTTGCAAACGCACCGTTGCATATAGCCGTGTGCGCCATGCCCAATACTTTTAGTATGTCGAATCGAGGAGCTTCTCAATTTCCGCGCGCTCTTTCTCTCGAAAGGCGGGATCGATGACTCGGGCAACCTTTTCTCTGACATTCAATTCGCGCTGCTTTTCAGCGTTGCGCTTCCTAACCGTGCTGATCATTTCAGGAGTTGCAACCTTCTTAGGTCCGACAGAGGTGGCTGTTTCGCGTTCAAGTTTCCCGCGTTCGGCCACAGGCGTAGACATCCAGAAGGTCGCGGCTTTCACGATGTGATCGGAGCCTTATGTTCCTCGGAATGTTAGCGGAGCGACTTTTCATGTATTCCCTTCGTTGCATCCATTTTGACGGAGGTGCCGAACGGAGAATTCCCAGGCAGATAATTCGGAGGCAGCAGCACACTCTGCCGCTCGGGTTGCAGCGTTTCTCTTAGAATTTCGAGACGGTCCAACAGATCACGCATAGCAACGGAATCCGGCGAATCTGAGTGGGCCCAGAGGCGTTTGGAATTCCACTCCCGGCGAAGCTCAGTCTGAAGCTCGGCAACCTTTGCCGCTGCCCCGCCCAGTTCACCGTCTAGCTGTTGGAACAGAACCGCGAGCTTGTGCTTTCTTTGGAGCATGTGTTCAAGTCGAGTGATAATGTCGGTGGCGTTATCCATTATTCTGCTCGCTCACATGGGTTTGCATCGGGCGCATCGCCGTTGCTTCGCTGTCGCTAACGATTTCGACGGTGGCTGGTATGGTCACGATTCTGCCGTCACCCAGGTCTGAGGTACTCTCAGCGGCGAGGCCGTGTAAGTAGCGTCTTACTCGATCATTCTCGCGACGGTTTGCACTGGCGGCAGCAATGGCTTCTTTCTCGACTTCTGCGCGCATCAGTGGCGTGAGAGAGTCTGTGTCCTCGGGCACCATGGGCGTTTCTGATTTTAAGCAGACCTCATGTATGACCGTAAGGTCAAACTCCGAACTCATCGCCTGCCAGTATTCGACCGGTCTCGATCCCCTTACCGGGATCGACGTTTGCACTGGCACCGTGCGGTGTGGAATGTTTGCAATCTGTCCGTTCGGCAGGTGAATCGAAATGTTGCGTAGGTAGCGGAAACGAATGCAGTGCTGTTTTGGTTCTGTGGTCATGGGTTTTCCTTTTCTCCGATGAAGTGGTTTGAGTAGTTAGGCGACAGCCGCTGTGAGTTTGTCGACAGCAGCTTGCTTGAGTTCGGCTAAGAAGTTATTGTCGACGCGGGTGAGGATCATTGAACTTGGCACACCGAAGAAGGTAGCCAATGCTCTCTTCTGTTCCAAAGAAGGATTAGCGCGGTTAAGCTCGATCAGTGAAATCCGCTGGGCAGTCATCTCACAGGCCTCCGCTAAGTCCTGAAGTGATACTTCGTGGATTTGACGCAACACGCGCAGTAAAGTAATTCGCATTAGACCTCCATTCATTTGGTGACGTTTTCGTCATCCGACTGGGTACGAGAAAAGTTCTTCTCACTATTAGTATGCTGTTTACAGACCTTTGAGTTTCCACGAAACTCTTTCACCAGGCCTCCGGGGTCTGCGGCAGTTGCTCGCCAGGAACCTCACTTGACCGGCGTGGTTTCTTCTTTCGTCCGCATGGGTGTGACCCGAAGTTTCCCTTAACGATTGCCCTGTAAAGGCTGTCTGGTGCCTCCCACATGGGGCAAGAATCTCCACAAGCTCAGGGTCGATGCCATATTCATGGACGAGGGTTTCCCAGGCCCATGAAGCCGGGTTGTAGCACCGTTCTGCTGCAATTGCAATTTGACGGGTGCGGTCTCTGAGTTCGGCAAGAACTTCGGGGTTGTCTCTGCGGTCACAACAGGATCGGCACAACGTTCTCTCGATGAAGCGCAACCGAGTAAACTGTTTGCAGTTCAGGCAGTAACCTGCCGCTGGTCTGCCGTTTGCCTTGCGTTGTGCTCTCGATTCGTTTGTGTGCTTTACTTCGCACTGATAATCGCAAAATTTTATCTGTCGCCCGTGAAGCGGTTGACCGCAGACAATGCATCTGCGGTCGATCTGTAGGGGTTCTGACATCTAAACCAACTGAGAATCCTCCGGGAACAAATGAACAAGAGTAGCCGGTGCTACCCATTAAACTTTGAAAACTTTGCTTTAGGTTAGATCAGAGGACGTAGCGGCGACACTTCTTGCACCATTGATCGGCACCGCGCAATCCGGCCTCGGCGTGTTCGAATGCCGCCATTGCATTGCGGGCGATTTCGCGGTTCGGGAATCGCAAAGAGGATCGGAGAGTCCCAATCGCACGGGATCACTCGAAGCCGCATCTTTCCCCGCGAGAGCCCGAGGGCGGCGAGCACGGGCTTCGACTTAGTCTGTCTCTTCATCGGTGCCCTCAGGTTCAAAGTGAGGTGCCTCCAACACTTCTGATCCCTTCACGTCAAGCTCGTAGGCCTCCATCATAACCGCTCGCATGTCTCCGCCTGATTCATGCGCTATCTGCGCCTTCTGAAGCAACAAGAATATGGCAATGCAGTCGTCACACTGGCACTCCGCTATTTTCTTAAGCACCTTTAGCGGATCGAGTTGCCCCTCGTTAGCGTCCCAAATGTGTGTCCAGCGATTCTTAACTGGCCTCTCCTCACAAAATAGAAAACCGCCTGGGCAGAGGCGGTTCATCTTAGATCACGCGACAAAGTGTAAGTTCTGCCCATCACAAGGTATTATACCATAGTTGGGTACAGCTTGTCAAGGAATCCTCACATCTTCTCGTAGCCTATCAGGTTTTTCAAGGTTTGTCAACAGTATTCCTACAGAATCTTTTTTTGCGTTGCTCTATCCCTTTATCCATAAGCTTTGTCTGTCCCGCTAGATTCCTGGGATATTTAAAACCTTACCTGTTTGTGGACCTTGGGAGTCGGAAGTCGTCCAACGCCAAGCCTGTGCCGCCTCTGCTAAACACTTTGTTGGCTTGCTCGCGCGCCTGCTCCAGAGTCAAAGCTGGACGCCCAGCTAGATGACCAGGTGCCGGTGGGGGAGCTTCTTCTGGAACCGGTTCGGGCTTGGATTCTCAACGGGATCAGCGACTTCAGTGGGTGCATCCAATGGAAGTGCTTCGTCCAATGGCGGTAGCGCTGCACCTGATCGAGACGGAATTTTCCCCGAGCGCTCCGCGTCCTCGATGAGCTTTTTGACTCGTCGATCACTAGCAGCGCGCCCGGGATTTTCTTCCTGACGTTCACGTTCGCGAGTCTCTTTGTATCTGCTGCCAAAGTCTGGTGCATCCACGCGCGTCTGTGCCGCTGCGAGCGCCTCGGTCTGTTCGCGGTCGAAAGTCAATTTTTGGTCCGGCGAGAATCTTTCCAATACATCCAAAAAGCCGGATATCATTTGCCCAGCAGTTGTCTTGGTCGACCCGCGCTGTCTCTTTTGGTCAAAATTCAGTCCGAGGTCAACCTTGAGCCGAAGGATGCTCAGTTCCAGGCGCTTGATTTCATCGAGGGCGGGAAGGTCAGGCTCTCCACCGCTGCGCTTTGTTTGGTACTCTAATTCCAATCTTCGGTGGATCAGTTCTTTACGAACCAGTGACTCGATCTCTGCCTTGGTTGAATCACGTCGCCCTAGTTCCGCGAACAGTTCATTGGCCCGCACGTCGCCCATCTGAGCCTCTATCAAAGGGAACCCTGCGAAGGGCCCGTCAGCTTGGGTATCTGCCGTGGGCTCAGGCGTAGGGACTTCAACCTGGGTTTTTCGCTGTCTCATTGCAGCGCGTCGACATTTCTTTGAACAGTATTTAAGTTGATTGGCTCGCTCGGGCTGATACGTCTTTGAACAGTTCTCGCAGGTTAGTGACGTGGAAAGAGTCATTTGTTTTACCTTTCGTGTGGGGAAATAGGGTCCGCAGATCGCGGACCGCATTCGGACCCTATACCGAACCTATACGGACCGCATACGGACCGGATTAGGGACCGCATTTTTTCTGGAATTTTTTATCGAGCCGGTCAGATTTTTGGATTTGGCAATCGGCGCTAGGGGGCCAGCAACTTCCTAGTGGTGCGGGACAATTTGTGTCCCGAAGGACGGTGCCGCAAGAGTTCCCCCTGCCAAGGAGCGAGGATGGATCAGGCAAGGATTTCGCCCGCAAACCCGCATGGATAGAGACTTTGAAAATACCGGCCAGTATACGGCAGTGTGCAGTTCTGACCAGGAGTGAACAGACTGACCATTATGGGGTGTTCGATCACGCTTTGGATGGTTAGATACCCCGCGTACTTGGATCGTGCTGCGGTGAGGGTAGGGAAGCCTCAGGATCGACCGTCTTCAATGGACCACCTCATCGCTCGCTAAAATTGCTTACGTTGCCGACCCAGCTAAGGGGGCCAAAAAGAACTTACTAAAAGTAAGGTATCGGCACTCTTAGGATTCCAACCTGGGCACCATAAGGCTTCTCCGAGCTACCGCTCGCGCTCCGCTGCTCGCTTTCAGGCCCGGTCCAGGTGGGTCAAGAATCAGGGTGTCCAGGCACCACCCCTCCAGAATACCCACAATTGGCCGGAAACCGGGCTAGAATCGACGTAAGGGTCCCCTTCATGGAATCGGAGGCTGCAGGGTAGGAAACAGCCTCAAAAAGGGATTTTGCCAGGTTGCGGTTTCGGTAGGGTAGGAGTAGAATGTTCAGTAGGTAGGCACTGAACGGAGGCGTTTCCAATGGCAAAGGTACTCGGGTATGCTCGAACTTCCACCTCGGAGCAGCCCAACAGCGTTGAAATGCAGCAGCACAAACTAGCCGCTTACGCGGTGGCAACGGATCGAGTCCTTAGTGACATCATCGTGAACAATGCCAGCGCTAGCTCACTCAAGCGCCCTAGCATAGATCAGCTAATCAAAATGGTTCGTGCTGGTGAAGTCTCCGCTGTGCTCGTCACTAAGCTTGATCGTCTAACTCGATCCATTGCAGATTGTCAGTTCTTGTTGCAGTTGTTTGCCCGCCACAATGTTGCACTGTGTTCGCTTGGTGAGTCACTGGACACCGCACCAACAGGTCGAATGGTTTTGAACCTCATGGTGAACGTGTTTGCCTGGAGAGAAAATCCGCATCTGAGCGTGTGCGCGACGTGCTGGCTCATCAAGCACACCATAAAGCTACTCTCGGACCCCCTTTGGATGGACCCGTCAGAGTACTCAATCGTTCCTGATCCTGCTGCGATGAAGCATTTGGGCCGCGCGAAGGCTATGGAAGGCTCAGGGCAAGTCCCTGCGTGATATTGCCAAGATGCTCGAAATAGGCGGCTACGTATCACCCAAGACAGGTAAGGCGTGGGTCCTACGTCGATCCGCGCCATGCTCACATCCGCAATCAGTCAGGAAGTCGCGTAATGGGTCAGCGCTCATCATCCTCGGTGCTGGTCCATACTCGGGAAATCGACAGATTGGGTTCAATGCTTCTGGTGAGAATTATCAGTCTGGGTTTAGTCTGCTCTCGATTCTCGGTCTGAGTTTGGAGCCCCCAAAGAGAGGCAGACCGAAGGAATCGAAGGACTCGTACAAGAGAATCCGCCGCTACTAACTCTAAATCCTTCGCTTGAGCTTCTGATCTTCAGGGGCTTTTCTTTTTGCTACTCAGTGGCGAGTGCTGCGACTTCTTCTTTTTCGTAGCCGTTAAGAAACTCGATTCCACTTGGTGATCGTTACTTGGAGTCGATTGATGCCCAGGGTTTCAAAGACCGCTCGGGACGTGTTCATATTCATCGTTAGGTAATCCATCATTACAAAATTGTAGTTCGTGGTTTGATTCTGTGGATTTGTTACCGACAAAATTGCGAAACACTGCTCGGCATTGACAGCCACCGGCAAGGGATAGCTCCACGGAAGCAATTGGGAATTGAGGGATCACATCGGCTCGTTTCTTCGGTAACCGGTTTGATTCGGTGGAATCTGATTGGCTTCTTCACCTGGGTTCACCGGAGCAATGACTTGTTGGTCAAACTGACATTCCAGAACTATGGTATCGACCTGTATGCTTCCGTTGAATCCATCCTGAGCAAAAGCATATAAGGGCACATTTATGGTCATTTCAATTTTCTCTTTTGAAAGTTGGTTTAGCGGCTTCTTTAGCTGGCGGTGATCTTCTGGCTTTTACGCCCTTGAGTGCGGTCGCGACTTCATTCGGAGGTCGCTTCACAAAGCGGGCCACTGCAATCTCCACAATAGCACTCATACTTACCCGCCTGCCTGCCCTGGTTGCCTCAATGAGCAGCTTCTGGGCCTCCGAGAACGTCTCGGCGCTCAGGTTACGGCAACCTTGCGTATCCGGGCATGGACCCTTGTGTCCCCTACAGCTCCGTCTACTCCTGTTCCGGTATGACGGACACTCAAGGGTTCCGCGCTTCTAGCCGTCAATACTACTAGCGGCTGGAGCACTAATAATTCTCGGCCCGCTCCGTCTGAAAGAAGATTATCCTATGTGCAATTTTCACAACCATCGCAAGTCATTGCCCTGTGGCGCGTTACAGTTGGCGACACTTCAGAGTTATGGGCTTTGATCGTTCCTGAAGGTGAGGAGCAGGGTCCGCGTGTCTGGGTCGTCACTCACAAAAACATCCATAGCGGATGGTCGAATGCTTTCTTCTTCGTCTGTCTGAAGCTCGGTGCTACGTCTACCGGGCCTACGCTAAGTACCTCGACGAGCTTTGTGCAGTCACATGAAAACTCACCAGAAAATCTTCGACGCTATCGAGCTACCACTGATCTGGTTCACGGGATTTCTACTCTGCGTCACGTTCTGGTCCGCTGTCTATCACGCGGTTGTTCACCTGTTCGCAGGATGCATTCGTGAGGTTTTCGCGACCAGAGGTTCCCGTTCCTAAACGAATCCCTAAGAGAAGAGACTTCGCACATTCGACGGGACTTGCGCTCCCGAGGTCCTTGCTTTTCTGTATCGCAATTCACTCAAGATCAAGAAAGGGAAAAAGTAAATGACTTTGACTCATCATCGAATAGGTCTGGTAGTCGGCATACTTGCCATTGTTGTCGCGGCCATAATGTTTGGTTGCGGAGGTGGCGGGGGCGGTGCTCTTGCGCCGGTCACACACTCACAATCAGGTCCAAAGTCACCAGTAACTTTCTACTTTCGTATACCTGCACCGCCAGGGCACAGGAGTGTCATCAGTTGACTTTACACCGAGGTTCCACCGTTTCTTTATCTCTCCCGGAACCGGCTCGGTCAGTATATCAATCAACGGTGGCACTCCGATTGTCCAGAACTTGACCACGACCTCGCCCGGTGCGTTCCTGGACCCCCGGTCACATGCTCGATCACCGTTAATGCACCCGTAGCGGAAGATTCTTTTGCCGTGAAGCTCTACCGAGGTTCAGGTGCGACTGGTAATCTACTCGGTGCCGCAACCGTGAACTACTTGGTACTCGCTGGAGTTGCCAACACAATAAATATAAGCGTTAATGGTGTTGTCTCCAGTATTGCGATGAGCTTGGCAACGAATCCAATTTTCCTGGGGACAGCACTGAGTCAAGCACTTAACGTCGCGGGTTTGGACGCAAGCGGTGCAACGATCCTCGGACCCGGAAACTTTATTGATTCTTCCGGGAATTCCCTAACCGTGAATCTCTCGAACACGCAGACTTCCATTGCCACGATCAATCCCACATCCGTGAGCGCACCAGGCGCAGCCGTTACATACGCCTACAATGGTGGCACTGCAACAACTGATACCATTACGGCCACGAGCGCACCACTTCAGTCGTGCTTGGAACTCTACTAGTTGCTTACACCTCGGCACCGCTCTCCCTAAATCCATCGGCGCTAAACTTTACTGCAACCGGTGCAACCTTCGCACAGACATTCACGGCAACCGGCGCGACAAACGACAGCTATTCATTTTCTGAGACGGATCGTTGCTCGGGAATCGCAACAATTGCAGATAATCCAATCGGAGACAATCAAGATCAATACACGGTTACGCCCATTGGACCGGGTTCTTGTAACATAGTCGTTCATGCCTCTGATCCCAGTAACCACACTCGTGACCAGTCCGGTAGCGAAGCCATTTCCTTCACCACCTCCACCGTGATCATCAATTAGATTTATCGCCCCATTTAATCACTAGAAACCAAAGGAGAAATCAAAATGGAGCACTACACAATCACGCTGACTGATCCAGCGGGCGTGAAGCGGAGCAGTTGGAAAATTGCCTACACTGACACCGGCACTCCCGGTGTGTTCAACCTCTCGACAAAGGTCGGGATTGAACAGTTCACGGAAGCTCTAGAAGAAGCCGTGACCGCAACCCATAGCACTAAGGTCTAGAAAGGACAAGCGTATCGAATAGAAATCTGGTTCACTAAGGGAGCTTCACGCAAAGTGGGGCTCCTTTTCTTTTTAGTCAAACCAGTCTCCGTTGAAATCTTCAGGAGACAACTCGTTAAAGAGGTGCTGATCGGCTCGGGATTCGGACATCATAACAAGCTGTTTCGCTTGATCTAAAAACTGACTAGAGGTCAGATCGAGCTTCATTCTGTTATGGGTGTGGCAGCATGGTACTACGTTATCCGACGTGTAGCCCTTAGAATTGTCTACACGGTCTATGCCGTTATATTGGAAGGGAGTTCTCCAGCGGGGTTTTCCCCCTTGTACGCCCAGTCCAGTAGAGTTAAGACTTCGCTGCTCCGCAGTAGAAGCAAGGTTGTTCGAATAGGGCGAAGGCCTGTTCGTCCGTAAGTTCCCAGGGGATGCTTCGCGTACGGGCGTTTCGTTTGTAAGCATCCAGCACAGAGTTTCTGGCTGCATGACCGGGAGGGAACCTGGGCAAACTGCATGAGCAGGCATCCGCAACTCTTGGTTGCGCCGGTCGTTAAAGACCTCCCGAGGACGATTTTTGTGTTGCCACAGGTGCAAAGGCAATTATAGGTGCTCCCGCCTTTTTTGCCAGCATAACCTAGAACAGTAAGCCTGCCAAATGTTTGACCTGTAAGGTCTGCAAATTTAGGTGACCCTGGGCCGGACAGTACGATTCGTCTGCGGAGAGACTCCCTTAGCCGCTCCAGGCGCAGGCACCCACAACTTTTTATTGTACCGGAGCGCAGGGCATTGCCCTGGACGATGGTAGTTTTCCCGCAGTCGCACAGACACTCGTAACGGTAGTATCCTGGTTTAGTTCTATCAGCCAATCGCAGTACTGTTAGCCGTCCGAAACGCTGTCCGGTTAAATCTTGAAAGTTTCCCATTGTTTAATCCTTATCTGATTTTACCGTTGGTTTTTGTTCCCTTAGTTGCTTGATAACTTCCAACAACGGAAGCCCACGTTCTCCAAAAAGAAACTTGGCGAGCCTCGGGTTCTTGGAATTTAAGACGAGGTCAATCTGCCGGTCGATCCTCGTCATTAGTTCTTGCCCCGAAAGAAGCTAAGAACCAGGCGCACAAGTACAACGCAAACTGCCTTAATTAAAATCATTCTGTCTCATTTCTTAGCCTTCGGTTTGTCAAGCTGGTGAAGTGGGTTCAGACATTGGGGGTTGCCGCATTTATTTTCAACGATCCAACAATAGCTGTTTTGAATCTCCGGGTGCTTCGCAACTGCTTCGGGATGAGGCTTCTAAGTATCTCATCCTAGGTGAAGCATTCCGCCTCCAACACAAAGGAGGCGCATGCTACGGCTCGGTTGGTGTTGGTCGCATTGAATTTTACAGTTGTGGCGAATTCATTTAGCAAGATTGAGCTTGAGTTTCCCGATCCACTTATACTGGCATTCGCTTCGTGCTGAACCGGCTGGGCATCTGACCATGTGGTGCCATTGTCTAGGCTGATTTGGTAGGAGACCAACACGCCGGGAAAGGTTGGTTGGGCCATTGTCTGCTCTTGAACAATCTCTACCCCTCTGAAGGGAGCGGACGTCATGAAAGTCCCCGAGACGGATTGGCCTGGGCTTATGGATGAATTGATTACGGTTGTGGCGGACATTGAAATTTCCTTGAAAAGAAGAGGGCCGTCGCCCTCTTGGGTTATGCGGTTGAATTTAGGCTTTGGAGAGTAACGCTTCCGAAGTGTGCCCGTGGGCATACTCGCCAACTGCTTCGAGAGCCTCTTGACCGGCTGAAGCCAGGTTAGCTATGTCGTACTTCAGATGCATGACGAGACCACGATGAGCAGCGGCCTGCAATTTGTCGTTTTCATCATACGCGGACTTCCAATCTAGAAATGTTTTTCTCGTCACACTTCTTGCGAGTTTCTCTTGCAAGAGTTTCAAGAAAATCTTGTGCCCGTCTGCGCCAGTATTTTGCGGTATCGTGTCGCAACGTGAAGTCTATTTCAATCTTCGACACAAGGTGAGGTAAGACAACTGCTAGTTTGGCAATGTCTCCGGCTTTGAGGGCCTTGCGGATTTTATCAGAAGCGCCTTCAATCTCTGCTTCGTCAATCGGTGATTGAATCTGGCAGACCCGAGCCAGCACTTGTGCTAGGTTTTTCTTCTGCATCCTGGCAGTCCGTTTGCTTTCTCCAGGTCCTCGGCAACGGCATCGAAACTTCGAGAACCGTCACCGATGAATTCAACGAGGCTGCGCTCACGCTTCCTGAGACCATCGACCATCGTTTTGAGAGTAGCAAGTTCCGGTGGCTCCGAGGCCTGAGCAGCAGCGGCATTGTATGCTTGAACGGCTTGCTTTATTCCACCAGCAGCAAGAAGAAAATGCATCCTATCCCGAATCATCGTCTCGACTACGTCCTGCGGAAAGTAGCCGTAGCACCCCTCGAAATTGCGCCTCGGATCAACATTCAGGCGACAGCGGCTGCAGTGCCAGAACCAGCGAGCGATATTTTTTGCGGTCCTTGCGAGGGCCACCACCTTTTTGAAAGGTTAGAGTTGAACCGCACTTGCACCGTCCGACAACCGCGAGCACATTCCGTTGAGACAACCTTCTGCGCGGCTCTGATCGTTACGGCTGAGACGTTCTTGAACCTGATCGAAAAGTCTCTGCAGCACAAGTCGTTTGTACTGGTTAGGATTTTCCGTTCTCTCTTCGAGTCGAAAGTCGAACACGCTTACCGTTCACTCGGTGCAGCGCCGTAGGTTATGTGCCCGAGGTACGCGCGTCTAGTAAGAAGGTTGTGGACCGTTCCACTACGCCACGATCCGCCTCGCTGGGCTGAAACATTTGTGTTTAGCCATTTTGCAATCGAGCGGATTGATCACCAGCAGCGTACTTCTTGAAACATTGTAGAACTATGGGTGCCGTCTGTGGATTGGGGACCAGACCTTTTCCTTTTTGTGTGAAGTACCCGAACACTTGCGGCACTCCGCTGCCCCAGCGGCCCTCCTTGACTGCTTCACGTTGACTTTTGGGAACCTTGCGCGCCAGAACACCGGCTGTGCATCTTGGCAAGCCATTCGAACAGCACCCTCAATGTCCTCCGATTCCTCAGTCTCGCCCGTTTGCTCGGCGAGATAAATTACTCGAATCCCCCGCTGGCGTATGACTTCCTTTGCCAAGACTGCATCCGTGTTGCGGCCCCCCAGCGGGAAATGTCGTAAACTAGCACCGTGTCGAAGCGGGGCGCTGGGCCAGTGGCTTCCTCGATCAGGGCCATTCAAGACAGGCAGACGCTTGACCAATGTGCCGGACTTCCCCGGCTCCTCGAAAGCTGCAACCTCCTGCCACCCACTTGACTTGACATGTGCCCTCATTAGGCCCAATTGAACGGGGATCGACAGCTTCTTGTCTGCCTGGGTTTTAGTTGAAACCCTCGCATACATCCCCCACCTTTGAACGGACTTACCATAGGAGAAACCTCAGTTGGCGGTCCTTTAGGTATGTTCGCACTTAGTCCCTGCCATTATCATGGTCAGGTCGACCTCGCCCTCGCCGCGTACAACGCGGGCCCCGCGGCCGTCGACAAATACGGTGGCGTCCCGCCTTTCCCAGAGACCCAGGCGTACGTGCGCAACATCATGGAGAGCTATCGCGAATCCGTTCTCTCCTAGCGTCATTGTAGCAGCGCACCTTTAGCTGCGCTTTGGCTTAGCGGACCTAAAGGTCCGCTGCTACAGCCTAGATAATTATCGAGAATGATTCTCGATAAAATCCGAGCTGGTTCGGTATGCGTGGCCATAGCTGCACTGCTGGCGTGCGGGCACAGCACGGGTACCGCTCCCGCTGCGACCGCTTCCGGGAAACCAATCGTCGTCGCGACCACCTCCACCCTCGCCTCCCTTGTCAAAACGGTCGCGGGGGACGCACTCGAGGTTCATTGGCTCGTGCCCATCGGCGCATCTCCTGAAACGTACGAACCGGCGCCGCGGGATCTCATCGAGCTCAGCCATGCCGCGGTGATCGTGGAAAATGGTTCGGGATTGGAAGCGTGGCTGACAAAACTGCTGGCAGACGCCTCGCCGCAGGCGCGCATTGAGGTGCTGAGCGACTCGCTCCCCAGACAAGTGAGCCATCCAAACGGCAGCGAATTTGCCAACCCCCACTTTTGGCTCGATCCGCAGTACGCCGCTTCGTACGTGCGCGCGATTGCCGATGCGCTCGTGGCAACGGACCCTGCTCACGCTGCCTTATACCGAAAGAACGCCGCGGCAGAAGTCAAAGACCTTGCCGCGCTTGATGCGTGGACCCGTCAGCAAATTTCAACCATTCCGCCGAGTCAGCGTGCCATGATCGCCGACCACGACGCTTGGTTTTACTTCGATCGGCGTTATGGCATCGATGACGTCGGCGCGATCGAGCAGTCGCCTGGCAAAGAACCCTCAGCGGCCGACCTCGTGTCGCTCATTGCAAGAGCAAAAGCGCACAATGTGCGAGCAATCTTCGCCGAGCCGGAATTCTCCCCGAAGCTCGCCAAGCAACTTGCGGATTCGGCAGGCATCAAGACGGTCACCAATTTGTACGATGACTCCTTGGGCACCACTCCCGATCTCAGCTCCTACGAGGGCATGATGCATCACGACGTCAAGACGATCGTGCAGGCGCTCAAATGAAAAGCGATCCGGCCGTGCGACACGATCATACGCACGTTGCGCCACATGAAGTTCCGCCCGCGTTGGACCACAGCCATGCCGTGGCGCCAGCAACTTTTCACACCCATCCTCACGAAGGCCATGCCAAGGTCGCACCGAGCCTCGACAAAATCGCCGAGCAGGCGTTGTGGGTGGAGGGGGTGTGCGCCGGCTATTTCGGCAGGGACGTGCTCGACGAGGTAACGTTTGGCGTCAAGCGGGGCGAGTTCGTCGGCATCATCGGCCCAAACGGATCCGGTAAGTCAACGCTGTTGAAAGTCATTGCCGGCCTCTTGCCCGTGCAATGCGGCTCAGTGCTCGTTTTTGGGCAACCGCCCAGCCCCGAAGTGCGCCATCTCATCGGCTACGTGCCGCAAAGCGAGTCGGTCAATTGGTCGTTCCCGGTCACCGTCACCGACGTCGTCCTCATGGGCACCTACGGTCGCGTGGGACTCTTCCGAAGGCCGAGCGCAGCGGACCGTCAGGCAGCGGCAGAAGCCATAGAACAGTTGGGCATGTCAGCCTACGCTGGCGCGCAAATCGGCCAGCTGTCAGGCGGTCAGCAACAGCGCGTTTTCGTCGCCCGCGCGCTCGTGCAACGCCCGCAGCTCATGCTGCTCGACGAGCCGATCGCTGGGGTCGACGCAACCACGCAGCACGCCATCTTTACCTTGCTCGAAGGGCTGAAGCAGAAGGGCACTACGATCATCGCCACGACCCACGATCTTTCGTGCGTGGCGGAGTGGTTCGATCGGGTCTTGGCCCTCAACCATCGCGTCGTTGCCTTCGGTTCGCCCTCCGAAGTCCTCACTCGGGAAACGCTCTCGGCCACCTATGGCAGCCACGTGCTCTTCGGCGCCCCAACGCCGGCGTAACGACGTGGATCTTCTCATTTCGCCCCTGCAGAACGATTTTATGGTGCGCGCACTCATAACCGCGCTGCTCATTGGACTCGTCTGCTCGATTGTCGGGGTCTACGTCGTGCTCCGCAATATGTCGTTTATCGGCGACGGTCTGGCGCACGCATCGTTCGCTGGCATCGTCATCGCGTATCTCCTGAAGTTCGATCTGTACATTGGCGGACTCATTTTTACCATTCTCACGGCGCTTGGGATCGGCGCTGTGAGCAAGAAATCGGAAGTCTCGCTCGATACGACGATCGGCGTGTTTTTTACCGCTGCGTTTGCTCTGGGCATTGCGCTCATGTCACACGTCAAGAATTACGTCATCGATCTTCAAGATTTTCTCTTCGGCAACATCTTAGCGATCGATCGCAAGGATATCGTCATCATTGCTTTGCTGACGACGGTCATTCTCGCTGTCATCGCGTTGCTCTACAAAGAGCTGCTCTTTGCCTCGTTTGACCCCGTCTCGGCCGGCGCCAGCGGGCTGCCGGTGGACGGCCTCTCCTATCTCTTGCTTGGGATTTTGGCGGTCACGATCATCGTTTCACTCCAGGCGGCCGGTATCGTCTTAGTTGCCGCGTTGCTTGTGACGCCTGCGGCCACCGCGTACCAACTCACCAACCGATTCGGCCCAATGATGTTCATTTCTGCCATCGTCGGGATGGGATCGGCCATCGTCGGTCTGTATCTCTCCTTCTATCTCAACGTCGCTTCGGGCGCAAGCATCGTCCTCGTCGCAACCGCGTGCTTCTTCGGCGCCATGATCTTCTCACCCAAGCGCCGCTCGTTGCTGACCGCGCTGCTCGATGCGCGCCGAACGGCTGCACGCGTCAAATGAAAACCCCCGCAAAGCCGCCGATAGGCTCTCGCGAACTTTTCGCAGGCACATCGCGTCGCATGACCAAACAGCGCCAGCACGTGATTGGCGCGCTGCGATCGGCGCGCCGCTACCTCACCGCCAAAGAGCTGCACGAGCGGATGCGTGGCCGACGCCCGCCCGTCGGACTCGCGACCATTTACCGAACGCTCGAGGCGCTGCGTGAGATGGGTTGGGTGTCGACCGCAACCCAACAGCATGGCGAAGCAGCCTACCTCTGGTGCGCGAGCGAGCATCACCATCACGCCGTGTGCAAGCGCTGCGGCCGCGTCGATGACGTTCCCTGCAAAGCGCTGCCCAACTACGAGAGGATCCTATCGCGCGGACTCGGATTTTCGCTCACGGAGCATCAACTGGAATTTTTCGGCGTGTGCGCGCGCTGCTCGTAACCGCCGAGCTGGTGGGGGTGATGCTGGGCTTGCTCGCGCCCGCGCGTGCGGCAATCGTCGCTCCGCAGGTTGGCCAGACCATCACGCAGACCGATCTCTTTGGTTATCTCTTTGTCGCCCCACAGGCGGGTGATTGGGTACGCTATCGAGTCTCGGTGAATGGCAATCCGGTTGCGACGAAGACGATCGGCTTTGGAACTGGCACACTTGGAGCCACGCAGGCGGCGTTCTTTGAAATTCAAACACAGACGTCTGGACTGGTCTCTTCACCCGTGGCGAGCCAGTCGGTCGCGGGGGGAACCATTACCTGGAAGATGTTCGTCGACGCACCGGATTTCAACGACAGCCTGCGGCTCTATTCATTCGCCGGCGGCATCATCAAGATCGGCGACGCGCTCTTTCGTTTGGGTGGCGACCCATCGAAGCCAGTGCCTGCCACATACCACCAAACGCTCCAATCGCTCTTGCTGTTCGGCTTGTTGCCGATGCCCGACACTCGCGCCGGGATCGTCGTTTCATCTCGGCCGGAGAACGTTTCGATCCGCGGCGCCACGCTCAACACGGTGCATACCAGTGTCGACTTTCCCCCACGAGATATCGGAGGTTCGACCGGACTGCCCGAATCGCGCGTCGAAACGTGGCAGACGACCGACGTGCCGCTGGGCCTTGTGACGGTGCGCGTCACAACCAACGGCGGCTTGTTCTCCGTCGATCTGACTGCCTTTGGACACGGCACGTACCATGGAATCATTACCCAGGACATCGACGCCGTGCCTTATTTTCCGGGAAGCTAATGGCAAAAAGAATCAAAAAACAGCAATCTTCGGCGATGTCGCTGCTGCCCCCGGTGCTCGCCCTCATCGTGGTCGCCGGCGTCGTGGTGGCGCTCATCATGCACTTGCGTAGCGCAAACGCTCCGCCGCAGCCCGCACCGAGCGCCTTTACGGGCTCCCACTATCCTTCGCAGGGCCATCAAGGGCACATGCCTGGTGACGACCGTCGCTTTGCGCATTTTCGATACAACAGCGATCCACCAACTTCTGGATATCATCGGGAAGTCACAACAGGGGTATTGATCAACGCGACACCGCTTCCTAAGTACGTCCAAGTGCACTTGCTCGAGCACGGCAATATTTTGTTGCAATACAATTGCTTGCTGTGCCCGGACGTCGCGCAACAGCTTGCTGAAATTGCTAATGAGTTCGATGCCAGAGTCTTGCCGCCAGGGACGGTACAACCCACACCGGATCAAGTTCACTCGGCGGAGGAAAGCGGGCTCGCGGTGATTGTCGCGCCTTATCCAGGGATGCCTCACAAAATAGCGCTCACCGCCTGGACGCGCTTGGCAACGCTCGATGCCGTGGACCGAACAAAAATCATGTCATTCATCAACCAATGGCTGCGCAACGAAGACAACCTCAATCAGTGAGATGCGAGGCCCGGCGCGCGTCCAGGACGAAAGCTCAGATATGAACTTTGCGTGCGCCGTTCGATCAAGCCTCACTGTTGCCGTGTGCGTCCTCGCGCTCGCTGGGTGCTCGGGTTCGCGGAGTGGCGGGGCGGCTTCTGCCTCCCCCGCCAACGCTGCTCCTGCGAGCAGTACCACTTCCGCCACGCCGGTAAACTCTCCAGCTCCGTTTTTGGGTACGTATTATCCCTCGCAAGGCCACACGCACTTACAACCGGGCGAACCGGATGATTTCGTGTACAATTCCAACCCGCCGAGCTCTGGTCCCCATCGCGAACTCTTTACCGACACGTTTATCAGCCCGGTGCCGATTCCCAAGTACGTCCAAGTTCACTTGCTCGAACACGGCAATGTGTTGCTGCAGTACAATTGCAATTGTCCTGGTCTGGCGGCCGCGCTCGGTAGCATTGCGATGGTGTACGACATGCACCTCATTCCCACAAATGAGTTGCAGCCAAGCGCGGCGGACGTGCAAAACGGCGAAGATCAGGGGCTGGCGGTTATCGTGGCGCCCTATCCCGCGATGAAGTCACGGATTGCGCTCACCGCCTGGACACGATTGGGGACGTTGCCGGCGATCGACAAGCACAAGATCGTCTCGTTCATCGATTCGTATTTGCATAACGCGGCTAACGCAAGTCAATAGGTATAGCTCGCAAAAAAAGAGCCGGTCCAGGGACCGGCTCTTTTACTTTTGCTCCGCGTCGAGCGTTTTAGTTACCGTGGATGCCAGAGGCCTGTGCGTAAACGATGGATGCGCACGCCGTGCATGCAGCACCGCCCGTTTGCGTGAGGCTGGTCGTGGTGGTCGTGTCATGTCCGCCCGCGTCCGAGATCTGATACGAGCCATTGGAGCCCGAACCCGGGATCGTCACGGTGTAAGCGTTGCCCTTCTTCACCGGATCCGTCACAACGACGCTCAAGTATGGTGTCGTGAGGACGGCAAGCGAAGCATACGCGCCGCCATTGTCAACCGAGTATTCCTCTTCAGCTGTGGCAAGCTGCTTCTCGTTGCCTTCGCAGGCCGCGGTGACGGCCTCAGAACGCGCGTGGAGGAAGTTCGGAATAAGAATGGCTGCGAGAATCGCGATAATGGCGATCACGATCATCAGTTCGATGAGCGTGAACCCTTGTTGTAGTTTCTTCATGAAGAGATTAAGCCTTTCGATTGTGTGAATTCACGTTGAGTAAGTGTTCGGCCCATGTGTATGGGTGTGACCAAGTCTTCCCTCGCCGGACGCTTTAAACCCGCGACATATGACCTACAGATGACCTCACTGGCGCCCTTCATATGGGATTGGTCACCTCAATGCGGCGGCAAGATCAGGTTCAGAGTTCGGCGATCCGACCATCCGTGCTTTCGTAGTCGAGGCGCAGCACCCACAGCGGTGTGAGTTTGTTCGCACGCAACCACGCCTCCGCGCTTGGCGCATCGGGCGCATCGAACTCGACGAGCATCTTTTCTCCCACCTGCCCTGCGATGATTCGGTGCGCAGCGGTACTGCCCGAGAAAATTCTCGCGCACAAGGAAGCAAACGCCGGTTTCGGCAAACAGCCAAGCGCGTGTAATGAGACGTATCGCGGCATTGCTCTCCCCTCATGGCTTCAATGGTTGAAGAAAACTTCGACGTGTACGAAGGTCTCTCATGGAGCGACCGTGCGCGCTATGGCGTCTATGGCGTGGCGCTCGATTGCGGAGACACAATTGGGAAGAAGAACGGGTTCATCGACGCGGTGCACAAGATCTCCCTAAGCCGAGCGCTCGGCGAGCTGCATCGGCGGTACGAACGCGCCCTAGATTTCGGATGTGGTGGGGCGCGGTTGATGCCCACCCTCTCCGCTTTCGCAGCGCAAACCTATGGCGTGGATCGCACGGCGGATTGCATCGAGATGGCGCGCGCCGCGCACGTCGTGCCGGAGGATCGTCTCGTGCTGTGGCGCGACGGCCCATTGCCTTTCGCCGATGGATTTTTCGACTTGTTCTTGAGCGCGTACGTCTTGCTGCGTACCGCTGTCCTGGATGCCGCAATGCCAGAGCTCGCCCGCGTGACGGCGCCCGGCGGCAACGGCATCCTGATCGAACAGCTCGACAATGGACGTGGTTTGACCATCGAGCGCTATGGCGAGACCTTCCGGCGCAGTGGCTTCACCGTGCTGCGGCACTATCCGATTCGGCGCTCGGCCGGATCGCGCTGGATGCGCTTGGCCTCATCGCGCGGGTGCCCGGCACTGCTCGCGCGCTTGGCCGCCCAAGGAGAAATTGCCTCAGCCCGGCGATCTCATTTTACGCCGAGCACAAGAGGATACTATGACTCCTTGTTCGTGCTGCAGCGCAGTGTCTAAGCGCCGGCCTTCTTTATGGCGTTCATCAATTCGGTTTTTGATACTTCCCCGCTCGTTGCGTAGACGATCGTTCCTTTTGCATTGACGATGAAGATCGTCGGGAAGCCATCCAAGCCCCACTTCTTTGCCACCGTAAGGTCGGGATCGTAAAAGCTCGGCCACGTGACGCCGAACGTTGACTCAAATGCATCAACGTCACCTTGATTTTCGGGAACGAGATTGTCCGGCGTCGAATTAGCCGCGTACGGCGAGCCGGTCACCGAAACCATGCCGAGACGCGCTTGCGGTACGCTCGCGCGAATCGCGCGCAGAACCTTCGTCATGCGCTGGCAGTGCGGGCACCACGTCGCAAAAATCTCCAAGAGATAGGGCGTGCCGTCAAGTTCGCTTGAGGAAAACGTGCCAATCTTGCTGGGCAACGCAAACCCGGGCGCTTGCGCGCCGGCTTTGATTGGCGGTGGGAGCGCAGGCGAGTCGGTTGCGACAGCAGACCCAGGAACGGCTCGGTTGGCGTGCAGAACCGCGTAGACAATGATAGCAGCAATCGCAACCAACGCGACGATGGCTGGCAAGAGCACGCTTGTGGGTCGGCGTGGCGGCGAGGTGGCGGCCTTTTGACCCTGGCTCGTCTCTTTGGGCCTCGCGCTCATATTGTTCCCTTCCTCGTACGCCTTATCGTCGGCGGCATTTTCCTCGCTGCAGGCATCTTGAAAATTGGCCATCCCGCCGATCTCGCCGCGGCGATAACCGCCTACAAGCTTGGCGCGCCTCCCCCGTTTGTTGCAGGCTTGGCGCTCGCGCTCCCGCCACTTGAGATACTGCTTGGGATTTATCTCGTAGCGGGGCTCCTGCTTCCGGTGTCTTCAGCGGTCGCGGCTGCTGTGCTCGCGCTCTTCTCGGTTATCGTTGCTTCGGCCGTCATCCGCGGGTTGAGTGCGCCTTGCGGTTGCTTTGGTCCAGGCGACAATCAACCCGCGACGTGGATGACGGTGCTACGCGACGTGAGTCTCTTTGCTGCGGCGATCTACCTTGCGTGGTGGTCGCGTGCACAGTCCCGGCTTAGTAGACAGGCGCCGTCAACTTCACAGTAACCTGCCTTCCGGCCGAGTACTGCGTGGAGTTGAACCCGTTCGCGACTTTGATTAGATAGAAGTGATTGAGCAGGTTCGTGCCGCTCACTTCCCAGCCCACGCCCGTGCGCGACGCCGGCTGTCCGTACGAGGCGCCAAGTTCCCAGTGCGCCGGCAGCCGCCCCGGGCCATTTTCGAACTGCACTGGGAAGCCGCTGCCAAAGAGGGCTTGCAGCGTCGCGAACCGGCCACCGGGAGCAGTGAACGTGTACGCCGTGTTGATCGTGTTCGTTTGATCGTGGTCCTCGAGCGCCCACCCGTTGGCACCCTGCAGCGCGCTGACTGGGAAGTTGAACGTTCCGCCGGAGATGCCTGACGCGATGCTGTAGCTTGTGCCATACGAGAAGTAATAGGAGTTGCCATTGAGGACGCGGCCGTTGATGCGAAACTCCACGCCGCTTGCCTGACCTCCCGCAGAGTTGAAGACCGTAAACAACGGCGTACTGCCGATCTGCGTCGTATCGAGGACGTTGTTGACTGACCGACCCCACAAGGTAAGGAAGCCGTGCACGAGCGGACTGAACTCGTGCGCAACGCCGGCCTCATAAATAGAGTCTCGCTCAGGTTTGAGGTCGTACACCGGCACTGCGTTAGACGAACCGCCGCCAATAACGACTGCATCTCGCCGCACGTCTTCGAGGGCTGGTGCGGCATACAAGCGGCCGTAGTAAAAATGGACAACGTTCTTTGGGTCTGCCTGAAAATTGGCTTCAATGCGCGGGCTAATCTGATTGCCAGACGTGAAGCCAGTCGAGTGATCCCAGCGAAGGCCGCCGTCTAGGGTCACGTAAGGCGAGGCATAGAACTTGTCTTCGGCATAGACTCCCGTGTTCGTTCCGCGTTGAGCAACGTTGTCCTCAAAAGGAGGCGCAAGCTTCCCGGTGTTTGGGTCGATGAACAAGATGTTGAACGCGCTCATCATGTTTTGAACGTCGGTGTTGACTCCAACTTTGACGCTGTTCCTTTCACCACCACGAAACAGAGCGGCTGCGAGACCGACAAAGTTGGAGTAACGGTCCTGGAAGGTCGAGGATTGCGAGGCGCCGGCGAGGTCGTTCTGCGGATCCGGCAGATAGGTGAGCCGGTCCGAACTCCACCAGGGCGTCAACTCGAAAAAGCCATTGCCATCGGCGCTTGTGTGATTGTACGTGAGATTCGCAAAGCGGGTATACTCGTGTTGGTTGTCGTCGGTGCCGGGCACTGACCAATTTGGGTTGTTAGGGTCGTGTTGGTTCGTGTCGATTGGAATTTGGAACGCTGCATACTGCTCGGAATAGTCAAACGCCAGCGTATCGCGCGAGCTCGGCGAGAACAGAAGTCGCAAGAAGCCGTCGCTCTGATTGGAGTTGTCGTGCTCGGGGGAGCTCGTTGGAGAATCCAAACCACGTGCGTTCCGAAACAGATTGGCGTTGAAGAATGCGCGGAAATTTCCGCTTCCAGCCACCTGATCGAGCGACACACCAGCGGTATTATACGATCCGCCGAACAGAGACACGGTACCCCCATCTGGGCCGATGAACTGGTTCGCGGACTTCGTGAGCACGTCAACCACGGCGCCCTGACGCTGACCGCCGAACTCGGCGGGCATTGCGCCCGTGAACACTTCGAGGCGATCGACGTCACGCGGGTCGATAATCTCGGAGAAGTACTGCCCCGCGGTTTGCGGTAACGGGACCCCGTCGATCTCGTAGGTCACGCCATGAAAGCCGCGCGCAACCGGTTCGTTATATGAAAACGGAACGACGCCGGGAACGGTCTGTACTATTCGCTGCAGCGAGTTTCCGTTGGGCAGCGCTGCTATGGTTTGTTGCGAAATAACGTTGACGCTCACGGGTTGCCCTGATGCACCCGTCGACGTGCCCACCGCGACGACCCGCCCGATCGTCTTGAGTGAAAGATGGAATGTCACGTCCACCGCGTTACCCGACAAAACTGTCACCACGCTCGAGGCTGGGGCGAAGCCTTGGGCATCAACGCTCAGTGCGTATGTGTCGAAGGGTACCTGGGCAAAACGGAAATGCCCAGTGGAGTCGGTCGGCGTTGTTTGCGTGGCTTCGTCAGGCGCCGCGAGCGAGACCTTCGCACCGTCGATGGGGTGATTGCCAGGATCGAAAACAACGCCGCGCACAGATCCGTAGACATCGGCGGATGCTGGGTTCAAGGAGCACATAGTGACAAGAATTGCCAAGACAATGGTTGCGAGTACAAATCGCATGGAAGACCTCCGCAAAAAGCATAGCAAGGAGCCTAGGCTATGCCAAAGCCACGACGGCTTTGTGCCTAGGCGAAAAGTGCGGAGGTTATCGGAGGTGGTCTATTAGCAAGTCCGAGAGAGATCAGGCAAAGCTTGCGGGCAAAAAATGTGGGAACGCTCGAGGGACCATGCGGAAGTTGCGCGGTGCCGTTGGGCTGCAGCGCAACCCAGCGCAGGAAAGCAACGACGGCATGGACGAGTGAGCGTGTCCGCGCAGACGCGAAGCGCGCAAAACGAAAGAGCAAAAATGCAGCCAGCGAACCCAAAAGCAGATGGACAGCGAGCGCTGTCGCGTGACCTGGTCCGACGATCGACAGGAGCGCATTGCCCTGGAATCCAGAGAGCCGCTGTTCGCAAAACTCCGTCAGCAGCAGCGCGAGTAGCTGTACGGTGACGAGGCGCAAGATGACTCGACCCACCCCGTTTTGGGCAATCGCGTGCAACGCGGGCAACAAGGAGTCGCCGCGCGGAACTGATCGTGCCGCCAAAGCGACCAGGCGGCTGACAAGAGCGACCCCTGCAACGAGAAACGCAAGCGCAGCCATTTCCACGACGAAGCTTTGGGCAACGTGGTTATACTGAGCAGGACGCTCGCCAAAGGCATGTATGTTCTCAAGCCACAGCTCTAGTGCATGGCCGACGACCATGGCGGCAAGGGCAGTCGCGGTAATAAGGAGCCAGGCGAAGCGGTCTCGGTTTGGCATATTCTGTATGAGTGTTCGGCATTTCGTCAGTCATCCATTGCAAGGGATTCAGGGCATTTTCATGATGCTAGGCGAAGGTCAGCCGCTGTGGTTATCGAGAATGATTCTCGATAACAAGTGTGATGACCAGCATATGCCGCAGCTTTGGGCAAGCCGATACTTATCAGTGGGGAAATTGTTTTCTGTGACCTCTCAACATTGGGCTCAGGCATCGAGCTTGCGTTGGACCGTTCCAGCGGGCATCGTTGTAGGTGCCGTGCTCACCCATTTGGCATCCGAGTTTTTTGGGATGGGCGCAGATGCTGACGCGCACATTGTGCTCTCCCCACGTCACGCCTATCTTGCCCTGATCGCGCTTGCGAGCGCAACGGTCGTCGTCTGTGAATTTCGCGGACTGACACAGCGGGCCAGTGGTATCCGAGATTTTAAACGTCTGCTCTCAAATGAGATGGCCACGCTGCCTCTGGGCGGCGGCTGGCAATTCTATTTGCTCGCGGCGACCCTGCAATTTGCGGCCGGCGTCGGCAGCGCGATCGGCGAGGGTTGCTTCTTTTGCGGTCATGACGTGATCGCAGGCGTCGTTGGTGCCCTTGTCACGGCACTGTTGCTCGCCATTGTTGGACGGCTCATTGCCGCACGACTGCCAAGAGTTGCAGCACGCTTGGCGGCGATGCTGCTTCCAGCTGCTGGCGAGACGTCCCATGTGTTCCGGCCATGCTTGAACTTCGCGTGGTCGCCACGCAGCATCTTTTGGTCACCGCAACTCGCCAACCGTCCACCTCCGCTCCTCGCGTAATCCCCTAGCGCCCTAAAAGCGCGCGTCTTACGGTCGGCATACGCCGGCTGTGACAGCCGTCGTTTGAAGATATTCATGAGGAGTTGGAGTCATCGTGGAGAAGTTTTCTCGGTTTTTTCTCGTTCTCACAATAATGTGGTGCGCTTGCACCTATTTGGAAAAAAGCGCGGTGCTAGCGGCCGGTGGGAGCGCTTTCTTGTCCGGTACGGTCACGTCAGACGGCAAGTCCGTTCCAGGGGCTGCGGTCACGGTGGCTGGCAATAATTTCACGGCCAAAGTCATCACGGACCCGCAGGGGCACTTTACATTCCCGGGTCTCGGTCTTGGCACGTATATCGTGACCGCGACAGCAAGTGGCATGCAAGCTCAGGTCCGGGTGGATCTGAGCAACGGCGGCGCAACGGTCATGCTCGTGCTTGCTCAAATATCCGAACTCGGACGCGTGAGCGTTGTGACCTCCGGAGTCAGCCGCGGCAGCGGCTCCGATACGGTTCTCAACAAGACGGTATTGACGCGCTTGCCATACAACGGCAACTTCCCCGAAGCACTCATCCAGCTGCCCGGCGCGGTGCGCGGGGCCAACGGCGTTGTGCACCTCAACGGCGACCACGGAGTCATCAACTACGTCGTTGACGGCGTTGCGGTGCCTCAGGCGCTCAATCGAGAGATCGGCAGTGAGATCGATCCCAACGATGTATCGTTCGTCGATGCCATGGAGGGTGCGTACCCGGCGCAGTATGGACTCAAATTCGGGTCGGTACTCAACATCTCAACCCGCGCCCAATCCGGACCAGCGGGCGTTGATGGTGAAATGCACGTTGGTTCGTACACGAACCTCGACGAGACGCTGGGGTTCCACTCACCGCTTAGTGGTGGTGGGGGGCTCGCTGCAGCTCTGCATCTCGACCAGTCCACTCGCGGCTTAGACCCGCCCGACCTGGGTTCGCCGCACAACAACGCAAGCGACGCGAATGAGTTCGTGCGCTTGACGCTGCCGCGCGGCAATAACAACTTCACCGACGTCTCGATCATCAACAGTTTCCAAACAAACCAAATACCCAATGCTACCAGCTTTGGAGAGCCTGGGAACACGGATGACAGCGAGAAGCAACTCGACACCTTCGTCAATGTTCAATTCCGCCAGGCTCTGGGCAATGCAGGCGCGCTCAGTTTTGGACCGGCATTTAAGGTTTCGCGTGTTGTGGACTACGGCGATCCGGTCAACGACTGGGCCTTTGGAGAGGCTATCAACCAAACTCCACCGCCTTTCGGCAACGGTGGAAGCTCCACCGATTGCGCCAAGGCTGTGCAAACCGGAGTCTTTTCTCCCACCACGTGCGCCTTCTCGCTCTTCGACGACAAGACGGCGCTGGATTACATCTTTCAAAGCGATTACTCAAAACAATACGAGAAGCACGAACTGCGCGCTGGCATCTCCTACGATGGGACCCGCGTCATCAAAGACTATCAGGTGACGCTGCAACCGAACAACTTCTTGGCGCCGATTTTTACGAAAGGAATGCCGCATGCACCCTTTACGGTGGTGGACAACAATCCCAACGTGGGCAACATCTACAGCACGTACGTTGAGGATAGCTGGACCATGGGGAACGCCTACACACTCGACTACGGAATGCGCTGGGATCTGTTCAACATCAAGTCGACAGATTTTGCCCGTGGATTCGGCGCGGTGAGTCCGCGCATCAAGCTCGCGAGAAATTTCGGACCTCGGGCGAGTGTCTATGTGTATCTAGGGCGCTTCTTCGAACCATTCTCCCTTGAAAACGTCGATCCGCGAGCCGCGCAATTGTTGAACTTGCCGCTGCAGTCGACGCTCGCGCAATTCGATCTCAAACCAGAGCGCGATACGCAACTCGAACTTGGAGGCCATCTCCCGTTGGGTAATGGAACCCTGGGCTTTCGCGTTTGGCAGAAGAATGCCAACGATCTCATCGATGACACGCAAGTTGGCGTGACGCTGCTCCATCAGGACATCAACTACACGCTTGGCCGGCTTTCGCAGGAAGCACTAACCTACCAAGCGCCGCTCATTCGCAACGGACGGGCGTACGTCAACGTCGCCCACACGCTGTCGTTGAACTCGGGATGCGAAACGCAGCTGCTTGCACCCTGCTTCGGATCGCCCACGGGGTTCACACCCGCGGATCACGATCAAAGCTACAGCGTCACCGCCGGCATGCTCATGAACGACAATCAGAATGGGTGGTTTTCAGCGGACGCGGAGTATGGCAGCGGTCTCTCGTCGGCCATTTGTCCGGCCGGAACTCCTGGCTTTTGTAAGAAGACACCGCACACAATCTTCTCGGTTGAGAAGGGCGTGAGCGTCGGACCGCGGACCGCCCTTACGTTTCGGATTCAAAACCTCTTTAACGATCGCTACTATGTGACGATCCTCAACGCGCAGGGCAACCACTATGCGCCACCTCGGCTCTTCGACGTCGGTTTGAAGTTCGGGCAATGATGGCGTCGCGGGCACGTTGAACACAAGGCGGCGATGATTGAAACATCGGCGCCTTCTGTTCGGTATCGTCAAGGAGAGCGCGTTGCACTGTTTCTGCCCTGCTACTGCGACGCGCTCTTTCCACAGGTAGGCAGATCCGTCGTTAAGCTCTTCGAGCGACTCGGCGTGCCGCTGGAATATCCGATGGAGCAAACGTGCTGCGGACAACCCGCGTTCAACGCCGGGCTGTGGTCCGAGACGCGGGCATTGGCTCGTCGCTTTGCGGACGTGTTCTCAAGCTTTCCTTGGATCGTGGTTCCCTCGGGCTCGTGCGGCGCGATGGCGCGAGTTTTCTACGCCGCGCTCGAGGGCGAAGTGGAGGCGACGCAGGTTGGCGCGCGCGTGTACGACCTCGCGACCTTTCTCGTGGAAAAGCTTGGGTTTGACGATGTAGGCGCGAGCTTTGCTGGCACGGTAACCTACCACGATGGATGTCACGCGCGTCGAGAGTTGCACGCTACGAATGCGGCGCTGACGCTCTTGCGGGCGGTTCGCGGACTCGAGTATGTCGAGCTGCCACGGATGGATGAGTGTTGCGGATTCGGTGGCCTTTTCGCCGTGAAGTATCCTGAGCTTTCGGTTTCCATGGGCCAAGCGAAGTGCGAGCACATCGCGCACACCGGGGCTACGGTTGTGACCTCGGGCGATGCAAGCTGTCTCATGCACGTCGAAGGTCTTGTCCGAAAAACACAGCCGCACACCATGCTGCGGTTCATGCACTTGGCTGAAATCCTGGCCAGCGATGGCTAAACCTTTCGATCGCAAAGCGGTTGCGCGCGGGTTTGCCCATCCTACCACATCATCCGCACTGCTGGCCACGCTCGAGCGCACGACCGAAACGTCCGACGCCGCGAGAAGGCAGGTTCCATGGCAAGCTCTGCGCAGCGCCGCGCATGCCATCAAAGCATACTCCATCGCACACCTCGATCAGTTGCTCGAGCAATTTGAAGCGCAGTTCACCGCCCGAGGTGGAACCGTGCTATGGGCTCCCACGGTGGCCGATGCCGTCGCGCACGTGATCGATATCTGCCACCGGCATGGCGCAATGTCGGTGGTCAAAGGCAAGTCGATGCTGTCGGAGGAGATGGACCTCAACGAGCATCTAATCGCTGCGACCATCGATCCTGTCGAAACCGATCTGGGCGAGTTTATCGTGCAGTTGGCTGGGCAGCGTCCCTCGCATATCATCGGTCCGGCATTGCATCTCTCGCGCCAAGAGATTGGCGTGCTCTTCGAACGCAAGCTAGGCATTCCGTACAGTGACGACCCTGAAGTCCTGATGTGCGCTGCGCGCGAACGCTTGCGGCGACGTTACCTGACGGCAGCGGTGGGGATCACCGGCGTTAACTTCGCGATTGCAGAGACCGGCACGATCGTGGTTGTTGAAAATGAAGGCAATGGTGGGCTGTCATCATCGGTACCTTCGGTTCACATCGCACTCATGGGGATCGAGAAGGTCATTCCGCGCCTCGACGATCTGCAAGTGTTCCTCCGACTGCTGGCGCGTGCGGGCACCGGTCAAAAACTCACCACCTACACGCACTACTTTCTCGGCGCCGAGCCTGGCAAGATAACGTACTGCATCCTGGTAGACGCAAATCGCACGACGCTCTTGGCCGACCCAAGAACACGCGAGTCTCTGTATTGCATTCGCTGTGGCGCGTGCCTTAACGTGTGTCCGGTCTACCGGCGCGCAGGTGGTTGGGCGTATGGCGGGGCGTACAGCGGGCCAATTGGCGCCACGACCACGCCGGCATTGGTTGGAACCGAACAAGCATCAGAGCTCCCGTTCGCATCGTCGTTGTGCGGCGCATGTCAGGATGCATGTCCTGTGGCGATCGATCTGGCGCACCAATTGGTCTACCTGCGTCACAAGGTCGTTGAGGAAACGCGCGCGGGCAACCCGAGCACCACTCGAGCAATTCGCTTCTGGGCCAAAGCGATGCAGAGCTTGCCCGCATATCGTCGCGGAATTCGCTGGCTGCGTCGCGCGGCTCGGTTGGGGAGGACCATCGGTTGGTACCCCGGCCTGCTTGGCGCTTGGGCGAAGCAACGGGCGCTCCCGCCGGTTCCCGATCAGAGCTTCAAGGAGTGGTGGGCAGAAGAACATGACCTCTGATGCTCGCGCGCAGGTTCTTCAGTCAATCCGGCATGCGCTGGGCGCCGATGCGTCGCGCGGCGCGCCGCCCACGGCATTCGCATTAATCGCACCAGACACATCAAGCGCTTCTCTAGAAGAGATGTTCTGCTCGGAGTTACGCGCGCTGGCGGGAACAGCGACTATCATTCGCGACAAGCTTGCATGCGCGAGCGCAATCGAGACCTACGTGCGCGCCCGCGGCATCAACAGCATGGCGGTGCAGTCATCCCCTCTTGCGCTGGAGATAGGTTTGGCGCTGCGCGGCTTCGACGTGGCACCCGCGAAGGGGCGGTCTGCGGCCGAGTTAGAGCGAGTAGGGTGTTGTCTCATCGATGGCCTTGCGCTGCTGGCCGATACGGGTTCAGTCCTAACGGTGGCGACGAGCTACGAGGATCGCCTGCTGCCCTATCTCCCGCCAACGTGCGTTGTTGTGAGCGAGATGGCGCGCCTTCACGCATCGCTCTCGAACGTCGCACTCGCATGCATCAATGAGGCGGCGCGCGCGGGCGAACGCGGCGAAGGCGTGATCATCACCGGTCCAAGCAGAACCGCAGATATCGAAAAGACGCTCGTACTGGGCGCTCATGGCCCCGCAGCACTTGCGGTCTTTATTATCGCTACTCCAACGTAATGTAGCGGGCGACTGTCAAGTCGCCCTCGGGATGTAGCGGGCGACTGTCAAGTCGCCCTCAAAGTCAATGTGGCCGAACGGAAACTTGCAGCGTCGCGGTCTCACCGTGATTGTCGGCAATTGTCAAAGACGCAATCCCTGGGCTGCGCCCAATCATCGTGAAACTCGCACTCGGCCCGACGTTTAGGGCCGGTACCGCTTCCGCAGCAGATGGTCCCGACGAAATCACTCGGAACGGTCCGGTGTAGTGTGCCTCGGAGACAATGAACGTGGCGCGGTTTCCAACACCGAGCACCAGCTCCTTGGGCAGCACGACGAGCTGACCGAACGCTGCTTGCTCTTGAGGCTGGCGTGCAGCCGAGCTTAGCCCAACGCCAACGCTGACGCTCACGCTGCCCGAGCGGTCCGCACCGTCGTTCACGGAAATCGTCGCCGTACCCGGGCCCACTGGGCTGACCGAGAAGGTCGCCGAGTGGCTGTGGACGTTTTTCTCCACCACGACCGCCACCAATAGGTCAGAACTATTCGCAGAAAACGATCTCGTGTCGTGGTCTCGCGCGACAAAATTCTGCGACGGTGAGAGAGGGGCTGAAAAACTCAGGTCGGTCGGAGAAAGTGAGAGATCCCCAGATGTCGATGGCGTCGGCGTGGGCGTCGGGGCCGGCGTTTCGGTAGGCAGTATCGATGGAGACGGCACGGGCGTGGGCGACCCGGAAGTTGTTGTCGGCGGTGTCGTGGCGGTCGACCCGCCGCCACCGGCGTGCCCAGCGGCAGCCGCAATCGCACCCAACCCCGCGAGGATGCCTAAAATTCCTGCGAAGGAACCGCCGTGGGCCGACGAGGTGGTTCCAGCGTTCGCTTCCTGAGGAAGCACTTGGGCAACGATTGATGGATCGGGGCAATGAAGCGCGCTAAAATCTGCGTTTACTGTGCTGACGTCGGCCGGTCGAGGCGCTCCGCTATTTAAGATCGCAGCTGCCGTTCCAGCTTTGACCGTTGTTGGGTTTGCGCCATTGACTTTGGTCGCGACACTGCCCCGGTACACTAAGAGCTCCGTGCGGTTTTGAGCATAGCTCAGATCGTATATCGTTGAAGGATTGGTTGGCAACAAGCTGAGCGATCCGGCGACAACGGTGACCGTTGGTCGACTCGATTGCACGCAGAGCTCTCCGCTTACCAACTGCAGCGAAAGAGTCGTTCCATCCGAGAAGGTCGTGAGGGTCGTCCCTGACCCGAGCATGACCCTTGCCACGTCAGCAAGACTCACAATCGCCGATGAGTCGACACCGGTGATGACTGCCTCGCCCGAACGAAGAATGCGTGTTGAAGAGACTTCTTCGGATCCGTTTGCCGTTTGCACGGCAACGCTTCCGGCGATGTTTGTTGCAACGGGCAATACCGTCTGCGCTGCAAAGACGCCGGATTGTGCAATCACAATCGCTACGAAAATCCAAACGAGCTGGCGCGAGAAACTTGACAAGCGCAATCTCCGATGAGCGCACTACCGCCCATTACCTTTCCTTTCTCCAGGGGACGAATTGAACAAACGCCGCGAAGCTAGGACTTTTGCCCCGTCGTGCGCTCTCCGACGGCCTGTTTGTGTTCCAGTTCTAAGAGCGCCCGCTTGCGTGCTGCCCCCCAGCGGTAGCCGCCAGTGCCGCCGGACCGCGGCACCGCGCGGTGACAAGGGATAATGAGAGCCACACGGTTGGACGCGCAGGCGCGAGCAACCGCTCGGGCAGCAGTCGGGCGACCGAGTGTTGCCGCAATATCTCCGTACGTGCGTGTCTGTCCGTACGGTATCTCGGCCAGCGCCTTCCAGACAGAACGCGTAAAGGCAGTTGCGGCGACATCGAGGGCTAAACCATGCAGCTGCTCGCCACGCTCGATGTTCGCAATGATGCGCTTGACGATCGGCCGCAAAGCGGCGTCGTTGCGACGTAGCGCCGCTGCGTGATATTCGCGTCGCAACCCCCGTTCGAGTCCAGCGTCGCTGTCACCAAGGTTTACCGCGCAGATGCCGCGCGATGTCGCGGCCGCGAGCACCTTGCCCAGCCGGCAGGGCACGATCGTAAAATCGATCGATGCGCCCTGGCCTGCATGACGATACTTGCTGGGCGTCATGCCTAACAGTGCGTTGCCGCGCTCGTACAGCCGGCTACTCGATCCATAGCCTGCAGCATACAGCGCGTCGGTAACGGTTTCACCGCCTCGCAGCCTGATCTTCAGACGTTCGACTCGATTGAGATCCGCGTATGCCTTGGGTGTCATGCCAACCGCGGCCTTAAAGCTTCGTGCTAAGTGATGCGGACTGAATCCGAAGTGTGCGGCGAGCTCGCCAAGGCTGGGTGTCTCCTCGACCGCATCGATGTATCGGCAGACCCGTTGCGCCATGTCCGCGCCCAGCGACTCAGACGACTCAGGTTGACAACGCTGGCAAGCCCGATAGCCGGCCTCCCGAGCCTTCTGCGCACTTGCAAAGAACGAAATGCGATCGAACCGAGGTCGTCGCGAGGCGCACGACGGGCGGCAAAAAATATGGGTGGAACTGACGCCATAGACAAAGGTCCCGTCGGCGCTGCGGTTGCGGGCCATCACGGCTATCAGGCGAGGATCTTGCTGCAGTGTTTCCATAGACCTATTGTGCGGCATGGCAAGACGCAAGTCTATCCGAATCTCGTTCTCAAAACCTTTACGATGAGGAAAGCGATGCCAACGTACGACGCTATCGTGCTAGGCCTCGGAGGGATGGGCAGCGCTGCGGCCGCACACCTCGCATCCCGCCGCAAGCGCGTGCTCGGGTTGGAGCAATTCGCGCCCGCTCACGATCGCGGATCGTCGCACGGTCAAACGCGCATTATCCGGCAAGCGTACTGGGAAGATCCAGCCTACGTGCCGCTGCTGCTTCGTGCGTACGATCTCTGGCTCGAGTTGGAGCGCAAGACCGGCCGAGCGTTATACCTGCGCACGGGTGGCTTGATGGTTGGCCTGGAAGGCAGTTCGCTTGTCTCCGGCTCACGCCGGAGCGCCCTCGAGCATGATCTGAAGCACGAGATGCTCGACGCACGCGAAATACGAGCACGATTTCCTGCGACGCGCCCTCGCCCAGACGAGGTCGCCCTCTTTGAAGAGCCAGCGGGGATTCTCTTCCCTGAAGCCTGTGTTCGAGCGCATCTCGAGTGGGCGACGAGCGCTGGCGCCGACCTGCGCTTTGAGGCTTCTGTTTCTTCGTGGCAAGCACACGCTGGCGGAACTGTCCGGGTCAGCACAGCCGCAGGCGAATCCTTTGACGCTGACACGCTCATCATTTGCGCGGGCGCTTGGCTGTCTCAACAGGCAAAGGAGCTGGGATTACCGCTGCGCGTGGAGCGCAACGTCGCCCACTGGTTTGCGCCAGTCGCGAATGCCGACCTTTTTGCGCCCGACCGGTTGCCCGTGTACATAGTCGAGCGCGATCCACGCTCCGTGCTCTACGGTTTTCCAAGCGTCGGGGGCGAGGGAATCAAAGCAGCATTTCATCACTCGCATACCTTCACGACGCCGGACGTCATCGATCGAGAGGTTGCGCCCGAAGAAGTGGAGCGCGTGCGCGTCGCCCTGGCTGATTGGCTGCCGGACGCCAACGGAAAGCATCTCGCATCGTCCGTTTGCATGTACACGCTCACGCCGGACGAACATTTTCTCATTGGGCGACACCCCCACCAGCGAAACGTGATCATCGCTGGCGGTTTTTCCGGGCATGGCTTCAAATTCTGCAGCGTTGTCGGTGAACTGCTGGCCGATCTGGTGGTCAACGATTCAACGCAGCACGACATCGGCTTATTTGGCTTCGAGCGTTTGGCCCGCGTGTAGTCTCGCAAATATTCACGAGAATGTAGGCTCGCGAATTTATTCGCGAGATAAAAAAAGGACCCTAAAAGGGTCCTTTTCGATTGCTGCGATTTGCGCTATGCGCGAATCTTTTGGAAGCAATCCCGGCAATACACCGGTTTGTCGCCACGTGGTTGGAACGGAACTTCGGCCGGCCCGCCGCAGCTGCTGCAGGTCGTGCTGAACATTTGACGCGCCGCAAAATTGCGACGCTCGCCGCCGCCCTGCGCTCGGCTGGCCTTGCGGGCCTGTCGGCAATCGGGGCAACGATTGGGTTTGTTCTGGAAGCCCTTTTGTGCGTAGAATTCCTGCTCACCAGCAGTAAACGTAAACTCTGCGCCGCAATCGACGCATGTCAGTAATTGGTCAGTATACACTCGGTTTTGACTCCTCTTCGCGAGTTAGGTATTTAGGTTTTCGGCTCTGGGGCGCTTACGTTTGCGGAGAGGAGATTGAATGGATCCAATTTCGACATCCGGGGCAAGTCTTTTCCGCCAAGGACCAAAACCACATAGAATCATACCATTGATGGGCGCCGCTGCGCAAGACCGTCCGCACCGCAAAGCGGGCCGAAGGGCGGTTTAGTAGCGCGCCAACGTCGGGTCTATCTCATCGGTCCAAGCCCGAATCCCGCCTTCTAGACTGCGAACGTTCGCAAAGCCGGCCTCCGTCAGCAGCCGCGCGGCCTGCGCACTGCGATTGCCGGTCAGGCAGTAGACCACGATCTCCCGATCTTTTGGCAGCTCGCCCAGCCGTTCGCCGAGTTCTCCCAACGGAATCTCCAAGGTGTTGGCTAGTCGCGCGATGTCGCGCTCGACAGGCTCTCGAACGTCAAGGATTTCGATCTGCTCGCCGCGATCGAGTTTGGCGCGTAACGCCTTGACGTCGATCGAACCGTCTCGCTGTTCGCTCCCGTTCGCAGAGGGCGTTTCGCACGCGACGGGTTCATCGTGTAACTCGGTCATCGTTGCATGAGGACCACAAGCCGGGCAGTTTTCGTCTTTTATGAGCTTGAGAGTGCGAAAACGCATTTCGAGAGCATCGAAGACAAGCAGCCTTCCGACGAGCGACTCGCCGATGCCCGCGACGAGCTTCATCGTTTCGGTCGCTTGGATAAGGCCGACGATACCGGGAAGAACGCCGAGCACGCCTCCATCCGCGCATGATGGCACCGCGCCGGGAGGAGGGGGCGCCGGGAATACACAGCGATAGCACGGGCCGCGCTGCGCATCAAAAACCGAAGCTTGACCTTCAAAACGATAAACAGAGCCAAACACGTTTGGCTTACCGGCCAGGACGCATGCGTCGCTGACCAGGAAACGCGTCGTGAAGTTGTCGCTCCCGTCGACGACGATGTCATAGCCCCGCACGATATCGAGGGCGTTTGATGCGGAGAGTCGATAAGGATACGAAACGACGTCGACGTGCGGATTGAGATCGGCGATGCGCCGCGCCGCGCTTTGCACTTTCGATTCACCAAGGGCAGCAGTCCCGTGGATCACCTGCCGCTGCAGGTTTGTTTCATCAACCACGTCGTCGTCCACAATACCAAGCGTTCCGACTCCCGCCGCTGCAAGATACAACCCAAGAGGAGAACCCAACCCACCGGCACCGACGAGGAGAACGCGGGCGGCTTTGAGTTTGCGCTGCCCCTCGAGGCCAATCTCGGGCAAGATGAGATGGCGACTGTAGCGCTGCAATTCCTCGCGCGTGAGTTCGGTTTGGCGCACGTCCATGTTTGTTATTTCGACGAGTGGGGTTTGAGCACCGTCACATTGTCGCGCCAATTTGCGCGCAGCTGTCGGGCTTAGATTTCCGTAGGTGGCGGGTACTCCGCATCTTTCGAAAGCGGTGCATCAGGCAGCGTGACTGAGTGTCGTCTGCGGCGCAAATCCGCCCGACCGGGTTTTGACATCTCCATGCCTGCCTGCTCGATAGGCATTTCTTTATCGTGCATCCGACCTATGTGTCTGAGATCGAGCGAGCTTGTCTGTTCGCCATCCATTCATGGTACGATACCCAGTCCGACGACTTGGCCCCTGGCGCGAATGCGAGGAATGTCCGTCCAACAAAGATAAAGCGCGGCCAATCCCTTGTGGGGGAGGCTTTTTCCTTTTGGGAGGGCGCATGAAAAAGTACGCAGCGGAATTCGTCGGTACGCTTTTGCTCGTTGTTGTTGGAGTCGGCACGGCCATCTTTGACGGCAAAGCCGTTGGAGCGCTGGGCATTTCTCTCGCCTTTGGGCTCGTCTTGGTTGCCCTGGTTTATGCCATCGGGCCAATTTCCGGCGCCCACGTTAATCCCGCAGTCACGATCGGCGCCGCGGTTGCCGGCCGCATGAAATGGTCAGACGTTATCCCCTACTGGATCGCTCAATTTCTCGGCGGCATTTGTGGGTTCGGATTCCTGGCGACCATCTTGTTGGGCGCGCCCGGCGCAAGCGACCCTGCTTTTATCCACACATCCGCGGCAGCAGTGTCGAACGGCTTCGGCGATCACTCACCAACAGGCTTTGGTATGGGGGCAGCGTTTCTTACCGAAGCGCTCCTAACGTTTGTTTTGGTGTTCACCGTCTTGGGCTCGACGGCTGCATCAGCTCCAAGTGGCTTTGCCGGCATTCCCATCGGGCTGGCGCTCGCAGTTGCCAATCTCGTAGCCATTCCCATCACCAACGCCTCCATCAACCCGGCACGCAGCCTCGGTCCGGCTATTTACGCAGGTGACTGGGCAGTCGGGCAGTTGTGGCTCTTCATCCTTGCCCCACTTTTGGGCGGGATCATTGCCGCGTTGATTTATCGATGGATTGAGAATCGCCCATGACGTCGTCGCGCGAATTTATGCGCGCGCAAGAGTGTAGTCGCGCGAATTTATTCGCGCGCGCGGATCAAGGTGCGGGGCGCTCGAGAATCATCTCATTGCTCGGCACGAAGCCCATCGTCTCGTAAATCGGGCGTGCCTCGTCCGCGGCGTGCAGGCGCACAAGCCTGCAGCCGATCGACCACAGCCAGTCGACCGCAGCCTTTGTCACAGCGCGCGCGAGCCCGCGCCGGCGAAACTGGGGAAGGACGTACACGCCGGCGACATATCCTACTTTTCGGTTGATGCAAATTTCACTCGGGTAGCCGTCGAGCAAGAAACCTGTCGCACTGGCGACGACTCGCGAGCCGTCGCGAGCCAAGAACCAGCGCAGTTCGCCGGCAACGTGTCTGCGAGTAAAGTAGGCAATCGCGCGCGGCTTCCAATCCGGCGCGAGGTCCTCATCCGGCATATCGAGTTCTCGCCGCATCGCGACCCAAAACTCGCTTGCCACGTCAAACTCATTGGGGCCTGCGGGCCCGATATCGAACGGCTCCGGCTGCACGTATCCTCCGTCGCACTGCTGCCAGGGTTGGCCCACGCGAACCGGCGAACCAATGATGCGACCTTTCTTTCGCCCCCTTTGATTCTCTTTGGAGTACGCATGGCGACGCTAATCGAGCAGCGGCCTTTTACGAACGAACCCCTCCGCACGTTTCAAACCCAGGGCGAGCGTGCGAGCCTTGTTGCGGCGATCTCGAGCGTGCGCGCCGAACGCAAAGAGTACGACCTCATCATCGGCGGACAGCGCGTCCCATCAGGCAAACAATTTGCGTCAATCAATCCTTCGCACCCGGGTGAAATCGTTGGGCGGGTTGCCTCTGCAACGGTGGAGCAAGCGCGCGAAGCAATCGGCGCAGCCGAACGCGCTTTTTCCCAGTGGTCGCGCGTTCCCGCCCGCGAGAGAGCACAACTGCTCTTTGCGGCTGCGGAACAACTGCGAAAACGGCGAGACGAGTTCGATGCGCTGCTGATCCTCGAAGTGGGCAAGAGCTGGCCCGAAGCGGACGGCGACATCGCCGAGGGCATCGACTTTCTCGAATATTACGGCCGCGAGATGCTGCGCTATGCGCAGCGCAGGCCTTTGACGCCGCTGCCGGGCGAAGACAACGAAATGCATTACATTCCTCTGGGGGTCGGCATCGTGATCCCTCCGTGGAACTTCCCATTTGCGATCATGGCAGGTATGACGTCCGCCGCGATCGTCACCGGCAACACGGTCGTGCTCAAGCCCTCAAGTGATTCTCCGGTCATCGCTGCGCGGTTCGTCGAGTTGCTCGAGTCCTGCGGGTTGCCACCGGGAGTCGTCAATCTCATCACGGGTTCTGGTGGAGCGATCGGCGACGCGTTGGTCAGCGATCCCCGCGTGCGCTTTATCTCGTTCACCGGCAGCAAAGAAGTAGGCTTGCGCATCAACCGCCTTGCGGCCGACGTGCACCCGGGCCAACATTGGATCAAACGGGTGGTCGCGGAAATGGGAGGCAAGGACGGGATCGTCGTCGCGGCCGATGCAGATCTTGCCGCTGCGGTCGAAGGCGTCGCCAGTTCCGCTTTTGGTTTTTCTGGGCAGAAGTGTTCGGCGTGCTCGCGTGCGATTATCGAGGCGTCCATCTACGACGAGTTCGTTTCTCGCCTCGCGGAGCGGGTCGATGCAATCACCGTCGGCGACCCCATCGATCCGTCGAATTTCATGGGCCCGGTCGTCAACGAGCGATCGCGCGACAAGATCGAGAGTTACATCAAGATCGGCAAGAAGGAGGGCAAGCTGCTTGCCGGCGGCGAGCGCGTGGGCGACGAGGGCTATTTTCTCGAGCCGACGGCCTTCACCGACGTGGCGCCGACCGCAACCTTAGCGCAGGAGGAAATCTTCGGCCCGGTGCTCGCCGTTATCAAGGCGAAAGATTATGACGACGCTCTTGCGATCGCCAATAACACCGAGTTTGGTCTCACTGGGAGCGTCTATTCAAGCGACCGCCGCAAGCTCGAACGCGCGCGTGAAGAATTTTACGTCGGGAACCTCTATTTTAATCGCAAGAGCACGGGTGCGATGGTCGGCGTGCACCCCTTTGGCGGCTTCAACATGTCGGGGACAGATTCAAAGGCGGGAGGGCCCGATTACCTGCTGCTGTTCTTGCTCGCGAAATCCGTCAGCGAGAAAATCTAACCGACCGAATTAGAACTCGCGGAACCAAACCTGGAGACCGTTGCAAATGCCGAAGGTGATGATCTCCTGTTCGAGTTCGCGAAGCCACTGCCGCGACGGGAGGGTCCGCCGCTCCCAGGACACGGTAACGCCGCTGAGCAGCGGCGTGATGCGATAGCCAACACTCCATGCCGATATTTCGGTCGCCGCTCCAATGAGCTGGCTGACGGCCGCTGCTAGCTCGCGCGACCGGATCATCGGGTCAAAGACAGGTGTAGCGATGACTCCGGATCCATCGACCCGAGGCGGCGGTTGGGTTTGGCGCTCTTCCTTACGCTTCTTTAGAGTTGGCATCGTTCGGTCCTCAACGTCCTATGCTCGACGTTTTCATATCATATAAGATTTTTAGGCGGACGGGCATCACTCTTCATGGGTTTTTTAAGCGATTGCGATAGAGTCAACACGGGAGCGAGGGACATGGAACGCTTGGTTGCACGCGAGTTGATGGAACCGGCGCGGTGGAGGCTGCGCTGTGTGCCATTGGTATTCGAGAGCACCGTCGTGCCCGTGGTCAACTTGGAAACGCCGGGTGAAGGCTGCCATCTCAACTCCGCCCGTGCCGATGCCGCTGCGCCAGTGCCTCGTGCTCTCGAATAGTTTTGGCTTTGGTGGCCTCAACGCGAGCCTCGCCCTCCGCGCCGCCTAATGTAGCAGCGGACCTTTAGGTCCGCTCGATGGCGAATTTATTCGCGCGCATCGTTTGCGGGCGAAATGACAAACGTTGGAATTGCTTGGCCCCCACGCGAAACGTTGATGATAGCCGAATCCGACAATCGCGTGAGGATCCCGCGGAGAATCCCTCGGAAGACGTAGGCGTTTCGATCCTCGAGCAGCGCCGTGAGTTTTGCCCCGTCCTGGGGAGCGGCCGCATCGAAAATGGGGTACGTGGCCATAGACGGCAGCACTCGCCGTTGAACAACGTAGTCGCCGGAGATCGCAGTGTCGAGCGAATCGCGCCATTGCGCGGCGTCGCATTCCCATCCAAGGAACACGTTCTCGCCCCCATGCGCGTCATTTGGTTTGAGGACGAAGTCGAATCGCTCCGTTTCCAAACGCTCCCTGGCAAACGAATGCGCCGGCCAGGTCGGTGCAACCAGCTCCTCGATCGCGGGCCGTTGTTCGTTCGAAAACAACGTTGCACGGCGGTCGTCAAAAAGAACCGCGAGCGCCTGCTTCTTCTGAGCGATCGTGCAACGAAACGAACTCGCGACGCACACGGTTCCCGCGGCATAGGCCCGCACCAAGGGATGGCGCAAGTCATAGTGCGCCAGAAAGTCCGCAACGAGCAGTCGTTTGTAGACGAGGTCGACTCTGCGTCCAAACGCATGCAGCTCGCCATCCACCAGATGCAGATCCTCGGGCGTCGCGACGACGGCCGGGATGCCATGGGTCTTGAAGTCCTCGGCGACAAGGCCGAACTCGGCACTCGTCTCCGCCGCTTTGACGTCAACGATGGCGACGCAAGGCGTGCGAGGTGCAAGGGACTTGCGGGTGCTAAACTCGCGCCACACATCAATCAATGTTTCGCGCAACGCAACGTCCGCGCGGAGTTCCTCAAGGCGATATTCGGTTGCGAATTGTGCAAACACCGGCAAGCGACGCATGAGGCCTGCTTGCCCTGCTTGATACGACATGCCGGCCGGACTGTCGGCATTGTACTCGATGACGATTGGACGTTCGGCAAAAAACGTATCGAGGCGAGAAACGACTGTTGCATCGTCGTAGCCAGGATCGATGGCGATGAGGTTGCGTTCCTGTTCGGTCAAGCCGAGTTGCACGGCAAGCGAGGCATCCGCAAGCGCGCTTCGTTCGATCACGCGGATGACGTTCCAGAACGTGTCGACAGCCCTGCGTAGCGCTTCAAGAGATCGGGAAGTGATGAAGGCAGGCCGAAGGGAGCGGCATTGGACGATGCCGCCGAAGGTTAGGCCGAGGCGTATCTGGGCAGCGGCAAACGAGGCGACGACATCGGGACCAGCGAGCGTAGGATCAGCACACAGCTCGTGATACCGATCGATCGCCCGAAGGAGCCACGCTTCATCCCGCGTCGCGGGCGCAGCGGATGCCAATGAATGCGGGCCTAAAATGGCGCCGGTAGAAATTGCGGAAGCTGGCGCGCCCTAAAGCTGGGGCAGTAAACCAGGAGCCGCCACGCGCGACGAAGTGATCGCCATCGAACCATGCTTGCGAGTATTCGGGATACGGATAGGCGACAAAACCTGCATAGCCGGAAAATGGCGATGCCGTCCATTGCCAAAGATTGGTCGTGACGTCGTTTAGGCCAAGTGCGCTCTTGCCGTCCGCGCACGTGCCGACTGGGAGAGTTCCAAAGCTCAATGGTTGTGGCCGCTCGATCGGCGCCGGCCGGTCGCCCCACGGAAAGCGTTGCATCTCGCCGCTCGCTGGATCCCATGCGGCCGCAACTTCCCACTCGAATTCGGTTGGCAATCGCTTTCCCCGAAACGCACAGTACGCTTGCGCCTCGTACCACGACACCCCCGTGACCGGTGCATCCTCGCGCAGGTCGCTTTCGGTGAAAAAGCCGCGCTCTCGAAACGGCTTTGCAGACCAATACAGAGGCAAGCTCACATTTTCCGATTCTCTCCAGTGCCACCCGTCGTCGGTCCACCACTCGCGCTTTGCGTAACCGCCGCTTTCAACGAACTGCGCATACTCGTCATTGGTCGTCAAATCGCGGTCGATGCAAAATGCCTTGACCTCAACTTCGTGTCGCGGTAGCTCGTTATCGTAGACGAATCCTAAAGGTGCACCCCCGATCGCAGCCCGCACCGCCGGTACTACAATTTCCCGCGGAGGGTTCGCCCGTTTCCCTGATATCAGCGCCGGCCCTGACTTTTTGCTTGCGTACGGCAGCGACGCAAAGACAAAGGCAATCGTTTCTTGGTGCTGGCACTCGTGCTCGTACACGAGATCAACTGCATATGACGGGGTGAGTTTCCCGTTGTTAGCGTGAGCCATCGACTCTGAGCGCAGGTCGGCGTGCTCGAGGAACTCTTCAACGCGTTTGCTGGTTTCCTCAAGGTAAGTTAGAATCTGCGAACGATCGGGAAGCTCTGGTGCCTCCTCTCGTGGGGTTTTGATGGGATCGAAGTAGACGTCATAGAGCGGGTTGATGCTGGGTTGGCCCGCGCAGCGCTGCAGGAGCCAATAGTTTTGGTACACCCCGATGTGGGCAAGATGCCAAAGTAATGGACGAAACCCAGGCATTGGCTCGGTCCGCAGGACCGAATCAGAGGTCGACAGGTCGAAAAGTTGAACGGTCTGCGCCCTAGCCGAGCGAAGTCGCTCGATCGCCCCCAATGTTAAAGTCTGCGGACTCATAAAGAACGCTTACGTAATGCAGCAACCTATTCCTCGCCGCGACCGCGGTGGCAGTGCGCTTGCCGCTCCCGAGCTCGACCTCGATGCAGCATGCGAGTACATTCGCCGGCATGCGAAGCCGGTCGCTGATTGGCGTGTCGGCATCGAATATGAAATCCTCGGCTTCGAGCAGAGCACCCTTGCGCGCATCCATCGCGATCGCGTGCAAGCACTGCTGCGGATGTTTGTAACGTTGGGCGGTGCGCCAACTCTAGAGGATCTCAACATCATTGCCGTGCGCATGCCATTTGGTGACATAACGCTCGAACCGGGCGGTCAGATTGAATTTTCCGGTCACGCCGAGCGCACACTTTCAGACAACGCGAGCGCGCTGCAACGCTTTCTAACGGAGCTGCATGCTTGCGCGCAAGAGTTAGGCATCTTCTTTGTCGGCATGGGATTCGATCCGGTACGCAGCGCGGCCGACCAATCTTGGGTGCTCAAACAACGCTATGCGATCATGCGCCCCTACCTCGGGCAGCGGGGACAGCACGCCTGGGATATGATGACCAGGACCGCTGCGATGCAAACGAGCATCGACTACGCTGACGAAGAAGATCTGGGGCGAAAATATGTCTTGGGGAATCGCCTGGGACCGATCGTTGCTGCGATGTTCGCCAATTCTCCGTTCGTCGATGGAGCGCCGACAGGTTTGAAGTCAGTTCGCTACGCGGTGTGGCTTGATACAGACGCCGATCGAACTGGGCCGGGACCCGGCACGCTCGAGGAGCCATTCGATTTGCGCCGCTCCGTAGCGGCAATGCTGGACGTGCCGGTGTTCTTTATCGAGCGCGACGGTGAGCTTCTCGACTACGCCGGTCTGCGTCTCACGGACATACCCGGATCGAACGCTGACGATTTTCCAACCTTGCTGAGCATGATCTTCACGGAGGCCCGCATTCGAGACTACATTGAACTGCGCAGCGCCGACGGCGGAACTCCCGAGATGGCGATAGCGCTCGCCGCTTTTTGGAAAGGCCTCACGTATGATGCCGAAACGCTCGGTCAAGCGCTTCGGCTCGCACCTCGTCTCGACCGAGGGGGCTATCGGGCACTTCAAATGGCGGTTGCGCGCGATGCCCTGGATGCTCGTTCGGAAGGCGTGAACGTTTTAGCGCTGGCGAAAGAATTGGTCGCGCTCGCGAGAACGGGCCTGGCCAAACTTGCTCCCGACGAGGTGAGCTACCTCGATGTACTGGCGCAGCAAGTCATTGTCGATGAAGTTTCACCGGCGGACATCAAACTCTCTGATGGCGCAGCGAGTCTCCACCGCGCGCTGCGCACGAGCACCGTCGCCTAAGAGCTCAGTCAATCGATCTTCGCGACTAAAAACGGCGCCGTCGTCGGCTTTTGCGAGCCGCCGGCGGGCTCGATCGTCACGGCCACGACGTCTCCCTTGGCTGGCGCTTCAGGAATCGCAACCGATCCATCGCCGCTTTGATTCGCGGAAAAAACGGGTTCGGGTTTCGGAGCCGCACCAGGCATGATCAGCCATGCTTGATATTGCTTCCCGGATGGCAGCGCGGCTAAGCCGTGCAGCTGCAGCTCGAGTGCTCCGCCCGCGACACTGAGCACGCCACTTGCGTGACAGCTGGGTGCCGTGGGCGTGCACGTCGCAGCCCACGTCTGCCCGGACTGCCGATGGGCGTTCCACCATATTCCGGCCGCGATGACGACCGCTGCCGCTGCGGCGGCGGGAACGAACCATGTCGGTTGCCGCCGCTGGGCAAGCGGTGTGACGCGAGCCGGAAGCGAGGCGAGAATCTTCTCACGCAGACTTGGCGGCGGTGCTTGGGCCGCAGAACGTCCGATCGCGGCGGCTGTCGCCGCGTTGCGACGAAATTCTTCTTGGCAGATTGGGCACTGTGCGATGTGAGCCCGAAGTTCCGCACATTCCCCAGTCGTCGCATCCACGCCACCTAGCGCATACACCGCGACCATCTCAAGCAGTTCGGGTGTGTGTTGCGTGCTCATAACACCACCTGCTGCTGCAAAGCATCCCAAAGCTGTCGCAAACCACTGCGAATTCTGCTCTTGATGGTTCCAAGCGGCGCACCGAGCCTCTCCGCTACCTCGCGATAGGAGAGGCCGCCGAAATATGCTTGCTCGATCGCTTCGCGTTGCTCCTCGGGTAGTTGCGCCAGCGCTCCTGCAATCGCATTGGATTGGACCCGGGCGACGACTTGGTCTTCGAGATCACCTGTGGCCGGGATGTCTGCGGGCATTTCGGGTTCGCGTGTCCGCACTGCTGCGCTGCGCACAACGTCGAGAGCGGCGTTGCGGGCTACTCTGGTAATCCACGCTGAAAAGTTTCCACCGGCGAATGCAGTCGGCTTGGCCCACAGCATGGTAAAAACGGATTGGGTCACATCCTCTGCGGCAGCGGGATCCCCGAGAATCCGGCGGCAAATGCCGTACACGACCGACGCGTGACGGTCGTACAAATCGGCAAAAGCGTCCTTGTCGCACCTTTGGACTAGGCGTAAGAGATCGCGCTCGTCAGTCACCGGTCGGACCGCTTCTTGTGGAGCGGGAGCGATGCCTTGCAGTCCGATGAAAGAGAAGCGTTCATAAAAAATCGCCGTGCTCATCACATTACAATCACATTAGAGTGAACGAACCAGCAGCGCTCTTGGCTTGAAGAAAGAGGAGATATTTTGTCAGCTTCCGCAATTTTAGGGTTGGTGTAGAAGATGGAGATTCCCATGAGGTCGCGTTTTTCCCATCGGTCTGTGACGGCCATCCCAGCTCTGGCCGTGGGCATCATTCTTGCCGTGGCTGGGTGCAATAACTCGTCGACCACCCCCGCGCCGCCCACACCGCCCCCATCGAGTGGCGCGATGTTCATCACCGATTACACGAACAACTCAGTCCTGGTCTACGGCCAGAACGCCAATTGCGGCAGCTGCAATCAGGCTCGCCTGATCCAAGGCTCAAATACCGGGATGTTCCATCCTGAGGGCATCGCCATCGACTCGAGCGGAACGATTTATGTCGCGAATTCTGGCGTGAACGGCAACTCCGTCACCGAGTATCCCGTTGCGGGTCACGGTAATCTCGCACCGACGTTTTCCATCACCGGTCTCTCAACCCCAATCGGCGTGGCTGTTGACGCCGCAAGGAACGTGTACGTTGCGAGCAGCGCAATCAACGGTGGTACCGCGAGCATTAAAATTTTCCCGCCGGCTTCGAACGTTGCAAGCAATACCATTAGCGGTGCAGCCACAAGTCTTTCCACACCTGGATTCATTGCGCTGGACTCAGGTGGGAATATCTGGGTAGCCAACCAATCCGGAAATTCCATTGAAGAATTTCCTCCGCTCTCAAGCAACCCGAACGGAAACATACCGCCGACGACCACGATCAGCGGTCCGAACACGTTGCTGAATGGCAGCACTCCGCAGGGGATCGCATTTGACGCTTCAGGGCGGCTCTATGTTTCGGTTAACTATCCGGCGCCATCTTTCGATGAAGTGCTGATCTATTCTGGGATCGTCAGTGGTACGATGAACAATATCTCTCCGGTGAATGCGATCTGTGGCCCGAACACGGGCGTCAACAATTCGACCGGAGTGGCGGTGAACTCGGTTGGCAGCGTGTTCGTGGTCAACTCCCAGGTTGTGGTTGGGCAGTCAGGTTACATCACCACGTTTGCAGCGAATAACCTTGGCAATCTCGCCTGTAGCGGCCCATTGCCCAACGCGACGGTGGCGGGCCCAGCCATGCTCAATCCCGCCGGTATCGCCCTGCACTAAGGGGTCCATTCGGCCCGGAAATATTCTCCAAGTATCTTGGAAATTGGGACGGCAAACCCTGATAACACCGTCCCTCTCGGCCACGGAAGCCGGGTTGGGTTGTCGAAGACATCGAGTCCTGGCCGCGTGATAGACAAGGCGCGCCAGACCCCCCTCCCACCAGGAAAGCTCCGGCCCGCCATGTACCGCCCGCGATCGACCAACTTGCCCGCGCAGCACACGCTGAGCAACGGGTTGCGCATTGTCACGACCCCGATGAAGCACGCCGCCAGTTTGAGCCTGACGCTCGCGATTCGCGCCGGATCGCTGTACGATCCGCCCATGCGTCCGGGTCTCGCGCACTTCCTGGAACATCTCATCTTTAAATCGACGCAAGATTTCTCACGTCATCAAATCGCGGCAACCATGCAGCGCTGCGGCAATCGCTTCAACCCGACGACGAGCAAAGAAATGATCTCGATCGCGGGCACCGTTCCGATGAGCAAGGTGGATACCGCTTTGGGTTTGGTTGCAAGCGTGGCGCAGCGCCCGCTCTTTGATGCACACGACTTGGAAACCGAGCGGCAAGTCGTCTTAGAAGAGTTGCGCGACTGGGAAGTCGATCCCAGCAAGCGCATTGAAGTGCTCACGGATAAGACCCTGTGGGGTTCTCATCCGCTTGGCCGTGACACCGGTGGCTCGCGCGCAAGCATTCGCGAGATCACGCGGCAGCATGTCCGCCGGTTTCACCGCAAGTTCTTTCACCCGGCGAACGCAGTCCTGAGCCTGGCTGGGCCAATGACCGCGGAGGAGATGATTGGCGCAGCGCAGCGACACTTTGGCAGGTGGCGCGCTTCTCACCACGCCGCGTTCCCGCCGCGGCGGCTGCGAGGCGCAGGCGCTCCATCTACGCCACAAGGCCGTCGTTCGAGGGTGCTGCGCCGCGCCGACACCCAGCAAGTGTGGTTCTCACTGTCCACCACGACGCCATCGTATCCCGATGGCTACCGCGCCGTGCTCAGCACCCAGCTTGCGCAGGTTCTTGTTGGCGATGGCGATGGAAGCAGGCTGTGGGACGGGCTGCGCGAGCAGCTCGGGCTTGCGTATGAGGTCTACGCCACGCTCGACTTTTACGCCGACATCGGCGTCATGAGCGCCATGGCAGCCGTCGGTCGAGCTCGCGCTGCACTGGCGCTGAAGGAAACGAAGCGAATTCTTGCCGACACCGCTGCAGCTGGCTTCACGAAGGACGAAGTGATGCGTGGTAAAGAGGCGTTGTCAGCGCAGATCGAGCTCATTGCCGAATGGAATGCTGCCAACGCGGCGCGCTACGCCGAACTCGCGCTCTTGGATCAAGAATTGGTGACGCCTGCACAGGAACTCGCAATGCTCAAGACCATCAGCGCCCGCGAGTTCAATGCATTTTCGCGACAGCGTCTGCGTTGGGACGCAGCAGCTGTCTGCGCCATCGGCGAAGGTCCGGCCTTGGCCGCGATCACTGCCTAGCAAACGCGAATAGAAATCGCGCGAATAAATTCGCGCGACTACATGAGCATCGACCTGCCTGCTTGGATGATAAGGCTCGTGGCCGCGTCGACGTTCACATGCTCTGTGTTGACGATGAGGTCGTACAGCGTCGGATCCCGCCAGTCCACACTGTAATACTGCTGCATGTACGCAAAGCGGTGCTGGTCGGACTTTTTGATCTCGCGCGCCGCATCGTCCGCGCTGCACCCGGTTCGTTCGCGTAAACGCGCAACCCGCACGCTCACCGGCGCCGTGATGAACACGCGCACGGCGTCGCGGCGCTCGCGCAGCAACATCGGAGCTCCCCTGCCAATGACCACCAGCGAAGCGGCGCCGGCGTGCTCTTGGATAATGCTTCCGGTCAGCTGCACCATGCGCTCTTCGGACCAGTCGGGCAATCCCTCGGCGGCGTACGCTTCAGGATAGGCTGACGTGATGACGCGAAAGAGCCGGTCGACGAACGTTTCAACGTTTTCATCGCGCGCCCGCACGTAGGCCGTGGGTGCCCCAATGCGAGCGGCGACGAGATCGATGATTTGATTGTCGAGCAGTTCCGCGCCAAGTTCCCGCGCAACGCGCTCGCCGACTTCTCTGCCGCCTGAGCCAAGTTCTCGGCCGATGGCTACGATCATGGCACCATCGCCTTTGCCTTATGGAGCAGCGAACCTCTAGGTCCGCTAAGGTGTAGCAGCGGACCTCTAGGTCCGCTAAGGTGTAGCAGCGGACCTTTAGGTCCGCTCCGTAAGAAACGAAAACGTCGGAACCCGCGAAAGATTCTTACCGCCCTCGCGTTGGAACGTGCCACGGACAACCGAACGCGGAAGCGCCGCCGCTTGCAGATCGAGGGCAACGACCCAGGTGAGATCGCTGCGCAGATTGTCACCACGGCGCGGCGCGCGCGGTGGCTCACCCGGTGGCTGGGCGGCAACAAGAATGGATTCAGGCGCGATCCCTTGGTTGCGAAACCAATCGATAGCAGCGGTTGCATCGCGCAAAAGCGTAAAGGAAGCGGCAGCATACGTGCTCGTGTCCATGTGCCAACTGATTTGCCCCCATCTGTCGGTCGCCCCTTCTCCCGACGTTATACCTTGTTCTTGAAAAGCAGCAGCGAAAAGCCGGCCGGTGTGAGGCCCTCACAGCGGGTCAAATAAAACGTCCGCGTTACCTGACCATCGATGGAGTAGGTTCGCGTTCCATCATCGGTCACAACCGCGCACGCGCGCGCAAGCTGCTGTTGGAAGTCTGGTCGCGATCCAAGCGGCTCTTTATCGAAAAAAATCGCCGTTGGCGGCATCTGACCGCCCAGCCATCCGCGAGCCTCCTGGCCCTGCCGATCGTAACCGATGACAACCGGGGGAATGCCAGCGTAGAAATCGAGCACGCTGGAAAGACCATAGCCGTCAGTCATAACCATCGCGCCGCTCGCCGCTGCCTCTTTGACAAGGTCGCGGGCAGCCGGCTCAAAAGCCCAGATTTCAAACGCGCCTTGGTTGCGAAGATGAATGCCCAACGTGTGCTCGACAAACCGAAGGGACCCGATAGGCGTGATGGCAACGAGAAAAAGGATTGCGCTGAGAATGCCAGCTGGTACTGCGACGAAGAGGAAGCTCGTGCGATTGAACATCCGTGGGGCATAAAATCCTATCGCGGCAATCAACGAGACGAATGCTCCATCGATCCAGTTGAACTCGACCTTCTCACGCAGCGAGAGTAAGCAACAAAGGGCGAGCAACGGTAGGGAGGTTGCCAGGAGCAGCCGCTCGACGAGCGAGGACCCTCGGAGCAGCCGCACGCAGGCAGGAAATGCTGCGAGAAAAATCCCCGGCGTCAACACAGCAACGGTGAGCCCGATAAGCGTGAGAAAGTTGCCTTCCGGAATAGGCGTGTGGCGCCCGAGCAATGCGAAGCGCAGAGCCTGCCATCCATGCGACGCATCCCAGAAAAGATACGGGCTGATGGTCACGGCGAAGAGCAGCGCCGCCACCAGGGCGTTTTGATCGGGTCGAACGTGTAGGCGTCGCACGATCGCTGGACTCGTGCTGAGGACGAGCGCATACGCGACGCCAACCGCCAAGAACGCGCCCAACACGCTTGAGAGAATAGCAAGGGCTACCGCGAGCGCGAGCGGCACTCGCCAGCTTGGAGCGCTTGCGTCTAACGCGCGGAGCGCCAAATACAGCGACAGACTCCAAAAGAAAAGTTCGGGGCCATCCGGGGCGGCCATCGTAAAAGCGATGGTTGCAAACGGTGCGAGCGACAACAAGAGCGCGGCAACGGCTCCAGCTCGCTCGTCCCCAGCAGCTCGCGTGGCAAAGGCAGATAGAGCAATGGCTGACCCGAGACCGCAGAGCACAAAGGGAAGTCGGATCAAAAATACACTCTTCGCGCCGAGAGTCGACAGCGCGATGAGCCATGCCACCATCGGGGGATGATCGACATAACCGAACGCGAGGCGGCGGCTCCATTCCCAATAGTACGCTTCATCGCCGGAGAGCGGGAGCCGAGCAGCGACCACCAGACGCAAAACTGTCGTCGCAACGACAACGATCCACGCAACGCGCGTGATCGCGAGAGGCGAGGCGAGACCACGCAGCCCCACTTGGCCGAGCACGGCGGCTGGATTGGACACGAAACCCACCTCGCTCGTCGCGGAAAATCTTCGTGCGGGTGTTTTGGGGACGAGGGACGATACCATGCGCCGACATAACGCGAAAGGCGAACAGGAGAGCTGCTGGCGGGCCCATGAAGCTTCCACAAAGCTCCTTTCCTCGAGGATATCCATGACGTCAAAAACACCGATCACGGTCGCCTATGGCGACGGCATCGGCCCCGAGATCATGCGCGCGACGCTTGACATCATCATCGCAGCGGGCGCGGCGTTGGATATCGAGGTCATCGAAATCGGCGAGAAGGTCTACCTCGCGGGCAACCCCGCAGGCATTGCGCCGAACGCGTGGGAGTCGCTGCGCCGCACGCGGGTTTTTCTGAAGGCTCCCATCACGACGCCGCAAGGGGGCGGGTATAAGAGCCTGAACGTCACCACGCGCACCGCACTTGGCTTGTACGCCAATGTGCGACCCGCCGTCGCCTACGCGCCCTTCGTTGAAACGAAATACCCCGGGATGAATCTGATCATCGTGCGTGAGAATGAAGAAGACGTGTACGGTGGCATCGAGTACCGCCAGACGCAGCAAATGACCGAAGCACTTAAGCTTATCTCGCGTCCAGGCAGCGAGAAAGTCGTTCGCTTTGCATTTGAATATGCGCGCGCCAATGCCCGCAAGAAAGTGACGTGCTTCGCTAAGGACAACATTCTCAAAATCACCGATGGATTGTTCCATAAGGTCTTCGATGAAATTGCCACAGAATACCCAGACCTGACGAGCGAGTTTTGGATTGTCGACATTGGGGCGGCCAAGCTCGCCGATACGCCGGAGGCGTTTGACGTGCTCGTGCTGCCCAATCTGTATGGCGACATCCTTTCAGATGTCGCGGCGCAGATTGCAGGGTCGGTGGGCCTTGCCGGTTCAGCGAACATCGGCGACGTTGCCGCCATGTTCGAGGCGATCCATGGCTCGGCGCCGCGCCGAGCAAATCAAAATCTTGCCAACCCATCGGGGCTGCTGCAAGGCGCTATCCTGATGCTGTTGCACATCGGTCAGATAGACGTCGCCGCGCGCGCGCAGAACGCGTGGCTGCGCACAATCGAAGATGGCATCCATACGTATGACATTCATAAAGACGGGCTCAGCAAAGAGAAAGTTGGAACGAAGGAGTTTGCCCAGGCAGTCATCGCCAGGCTGGGGCAGACTCCCACGAGGCTCGTGCCTGCGGCGTATCGAGAGGCCGAGCTCGAGCAAACGGGTCACCACCACAATGCAAGCGGCGAAATCGCAGGCCAAAGCCCTGGTCGGCGTCGACGTCTATCTTGACTTGGCTTCGGCGAAGCCGGAGGCGTTGGGCGCGGCGTTGAGCCGCCTAGGTTCGAATCGAATGAAGCTTCAAGCAGTGTTCAATCGGGGGACAGTGGTGTGGCCGAGCGGTTTCCCCGAGACGTTTTGCACGGACCATTGGCGGGCGAGATTCCTCGGGTCAGATGGATCGGTGCTCGCGCACAGTGACATCCTTGCCCTGCTTGGTCGCATCGGGGAAGCGGGCTACGACTTCATCAAGACGGAACACTTGTACACGTTCGACGGGAAACCAGGCTACTCAGCCGGCCCCGCGTAGTAAACCACGCGTAGCGGGCGACTGTCAAGTCTCCCAATCTCTCGGCGGAGCAAGCGCAACATGGATACGTTCGAAGTCAAGGCCAAGCTCGAAGTCGGTGAGCGTCAGCTCTCCTATTGGAGCCTCGAAAAGCTCGAGCGCGCTGGCGTGGGCCACCCTTCGCGTCTCCCGTTCTCGCTCAAGATCATCCTGGAAAATTTGTTGCGCCGCGAAGATGGGCGCTCCGTCACCGCCGATCAAATCAAGGCCCTCGCATCCTGGAACCCCGCTTCACCATCCACTGCCAACATTGCAATGTATCCCGCGCGGGTGCTGCTCCAAGACTTCACCGGTGTGCCGGCGGTGGTCGACCTGGCAGCCATGCGCGACGCGATGGCCGAGCTCGGCGGCAATCCCAGGCGCATCAATCCTCTGCAAGACGTTGAACTCGTCATTGACCACTCGGTGCAAGTCGACGCATGGGGGAATCTTGGCGCCTTTCGCATCAACGCGGACTTGGAATTCGAGCGCAATCGCGAGCGTTACGCATTGCTCAAATGGGCCCAGCAATCTTTGAACCGATTCGTCGCGATGCCACCCGACACTGGCATCGTGCACCAGGTCAACCTCGAGTACCTCGCCCGCGTTGTTTTTGAGCAGGAGCGCGACGGAGAAACCATCGTCTACCCTGATTCGCTTGTGGGCACCGACTCGCACACAACCATGATCAACGGATTGGGCGTCTTGGGTTGGGGCGTTGGAGGGATCGAAGCCGAGGCGGCAATGCTGGGGCAACCCCTCACCATGCTCATTCCCGAAGTCATTGGCTTTCGCATCACGGGGAAAATGCCCGAGGGTGCCACTGCCACGGACCTTGTGCTCACCGTGACGGAAATGCTGCGCAAGCGAGGCGTGGTCAATAAGTTTGTCGAGTTCTTCGGCACGGGGTTGTCGAGTCTGAGTGTCGCTGACCGAGCGACCATCGGTAACATGTCTCCCGAATACGGATCGACGGTTGCCATCTTTCCGATCGACGATGCTACATTAGAGTACATGCGACTCACTGGGCGCGCCCGCGAGCGCATCGATCTCGTTCGCGCGTATGCGCGTGCGCAAGGCTTGTTCCGCACGGACAGTTCCCCGGATCCCCTCTTCACCGACGTCCTCGAACTCGATCTCGCAAACGTTGAACCGTCGCTTGCGGGCCCAAAGCGCCCGCAAGATCGAGTGCCCCTGCGCCTGGCGAAGGCCAGCTTTGAAAGCGCTCTGGCAGCCTTCGAGCAAGGGCGCAGTCCGGCCAAGGCTTCCCCTGGGGCAGTCGAACAGTGGGCGTCCGAAGGTGGCAGTGTAACTACCGCGGCACCTCGGCGCAAGGCGACCTATTGCACGAAGCTCGGAGAAAATATTGACCTTCACGACGGCGCCGTCGTGATTGCGGCAATCACGAGTTGCACGAACACATCGAATCCCAGCGTCATGGTCGGCGCGGGGTTGCTCGCCAAAAATGCAGTCGATCGCGGTCTTTCCGCGCGGCCCTGGGTAAAAACAAGTCTCGCGCCAGGCTCCAAAGTTGTTACCGATTATCTGCTCAAGGCCGGTCTGACGCCCTATCTGGAAAAGCTCGGGTTCTATCTTGTCGGCTACGGCTGCACGACGTGCATCGGCAACAGTGGCCCGCTCGACGAAGCCATCGCGCAAGCGATCACCGAGCACGAGCTGGTTGTCTGCGCTGTCCTCTCAGGCAACCGGAATTTTGAAGGCCGCATCCACCCGCTCGTGCGGGCGAATTATCTTGCCTCGCCGCCGCTTGTCGTGGCATACGCGCTGGCCGGTACGATGGATTTCGATCCACTGAGCGAGCCGTTGGGTCACGATGCGTCGGGGCAGCCCGTCTATCTCAAAGACATCTGGCCTTCACCCGAACAGATCGGAGCGACGGTCGCCGAGTGCGTTGCGGAGTCAATGTTCCGGCGCCAGTATGCTGACGCGTTCGGTGGTGACGAGCGCTGGAAAGGGTTGCGCGTGTCGGCGGACGAGCGCTTCGCCTGGGACTCCGGGTCAACATACGTCCGCCGCCCGCCATTTTTTGACGGAATGTCCGCAACCCCGCAGCCGCGCCGAGATATTGTTGACGCGCGCGTGCTTGCCGTGTTAGGCGATTCTGTGACGACCGACCACATCTCGCCCGCAGGCAATATTGCCAAGAACAGTCCGGCGGGTGCGTATCTCATCGAGCGCGGCGTCAGCCCTGCGGATTTCAATTCGTATGGCGCGCGCCGGGGCAACCACGAAGTGATGATGCGAGGCACGTTTGCGAATATTCGGTTGCGCAACAAACTCGCGCCGGGAACTGAAGGGGGCGTCACGCGGCACCTGCCGAGCAACGAACAGATGTCGATTTTCGATGCGTCGCTGCGCTACCAATCCGAAGGCATCCCCTTGCTCGTGATCGCGGGCAAGGAATATGGCTCTGGTTCCTCGCGCGACTGGGCGGCAAAGGGGCCCAAACTGCTCGGCATCGCCGCCGTGATCGCGGAAAGTTTTGAACGCATTCATCGTAGCAATCTCATAGGGATGGGCGTCTTGCCGCTTGAGTTCGACGCCGGACAACGTGCTGAAACGCTTGGCTTGAGTGGCGAAGAGGTGTATGACGTCACAGGCATTGCCGGCGGTGTTGGTGTGGGAGCACGTCTCTCCGTGAGCGCGCGCACCAAAGACGGGAAGAAAACGCAATTCATGGTTCGTGCGAGGATCGATACGCCGGATGAGGCCGAGTACTACCGACACGAAGGAATTCTCCCATACGTCTTGCGCCAACTGATGTAGGGGGCGATTGGAAAATCGCCCCTGGCTTTGCTCCAGCCTTAAAGGGCAAAGGTCCGAGGGTCCAAACTACAGAAAAAACCTGGCTCAGCCGGCATGCTAAACTATACGATTCGGCGATTGTTGCAGGCTATTCCGCTGCTGATATTCATCAGCATCATCTTATTTACTATTCTGCATTACATGCCGGGTGGGCCGCTCGCTCCCTACATGCAGAACCCGCATATTACCGCTGCAGACATCGCTCGGCTCAAACATAACTTCGGCTTGGATCGGCCCGTTTGGATCCAGTATGTTTCGTGGCTTGGCAACTACCTCAAAGGCGATTGGGGCTGGTCGACAATGAACTCCACGCCGGCCAAGGACGCCATCCTCGAAAGATTACCGGCGACACTCGAACTCATGGGGCTGTCCTATGCGGTTGCCATTGCCCTGGGTTTGGTCTTCGGCATTATCGCGGCGGTCAAGCCATATTCCCTCGTCGATTACTTTGTGACGACCTTTGCGTTCTTCGGGTTCTCGATGCCGGTTTTCTGGTTTGCCTTGATGCTGCAGATGCTTTTTTCTGTGAAGGGTTTTCATTGGCAGGCCTTCGGTTATGCTTTCGATTACAGTTTTCCATCGGCGGGCATGACCTCAACTGAAGGTGGCGGCTTCTGGGATCGCGTGCAGCATCTCGTCTTGCCGGTGTTGACGCTTTCGATGTTGCTACTGGCAACGTGGTCGCGTTTTACCAGAGCTTCGATGCAGGAGGTTCTGCATACCGAGTACATGCGCACGGCAGCGGCAAAGGGCTTGCCCTTCATGCGCATCTTGTTGAAGCATGGCTTGAAGAACGCGCTCATGCCGGTCGTCACCATCACGGCGCTCTCGCTTCCAGGTTTGTTTTCCGGCGCGATCGTCACTGAATCAATTTTTGCCTGGCCCGGTATGGGCAGGCTGTTCATCGTTGCCCTTGGACAACAAGACTTTGCGCTCTTGATGGCCTATCTCGTCCTCAGCGCTATTTTAGTTGTTTTCTTCAATCTTCTGGCGGATCTCGCGTATGGCTGGCTCGATCCGCGCGTGAAGTACGATTAAAAGGCGAACCTCATGGCCTACGTAACCGATGCCCTGCCACAACCAGTACTCGCACCGAGCTACGATGATGAGTTCGTCCAAGAACGGCACCAAACGTGGCGCAAGTTCAAACGCCATCGCCTGGCGCTCACCGGCGGGTTCGTCCTCCTGCTCATGGTCTGCGGTGCCGTGTTTGCACCCTGGCTTTCACACTTTGATCCAAATGCCATCGACACGCACTGGCAAGGAACTCCGCTCGCTCCCGGGCAGTTCGGACACTGGCTAGGGACTGATGAGATCGGGCGCGATCTGTATACGCGCCTCCTCTTCGGCGCGCGCATTTCACTGACGGTCGCCACCTTTGCGGTCGTCATCGAGGTCGTGCTCGGCACGTTCATCGGCGCCATTGCCGGATACTATGGCGGTCGAATCGATGGGTTGCTCATGCGACTTACCGATACGTTCCTGTCCATTCCGTTGTTGCCGTTGCTGCTCGTGCTCACCGGTATCGTGGCTGCCTCATCGAGCAAAGCATCGCTGAACTTCAGCTCGATCGTGCTGATCATCGGCCTGCTCTCGTGGATGAACGTAGCGCGCTTGGTGCGTGGGTCGTTCTTGAGCCTTCGCGAGAAAGAATTTGCGGAGGCGGCTCGCGCGATTGGCTGTCGCGATGCGCGCATCGTCGCCAAACACCTCTTGCCGAATGCAGTCGCGCCAATCGTCGTCCAAGCAACGCTCGATGTCGGCAACGTCATCCTGCTCGAGTCGGTCTTGTCCTACCTGGGCTACGGCATCCAGCCGCCAGTGGCGTCGTGGGGCAGTATGCTCGCGAATGCGCAAGAGAACATTACGATCGCCCCGTGGGCTGCCATCTATCCAGGTCTCATGATCCTCATTACGGTATTGGCCGTTAACTATATGGGAGACGGTTTGCGCGACGCCCTCGACCCCAACATCCAATGAATCCGGCGTTCAATCGCGAATCAATTCGTGACGCTCATGGAGCAGCGGACCTTTAGGTCCGCTTTCTGGTGCTCGCCCAGGTGGCGGAATTGGTAGACGCGCTAGTTTGAGGGGCTAGTCGGGTAAAACCGGTGCAGGTTCGAGTCCTGTCCTGGGCACCAAAGGAGTCGGCATGCAATTTGCCATCGGCATCGACTTGGGCGGCTCACACACCGCGGCGGGCGCCGTTGCCGCTGATGGAACGATCATCGACCAAGCTGAGCGAGATCTGACATCGCTCGACCCGGCGCACGTCGTCGACCAGATCGTCCAAGTCATGCAGTTGGTGCTGAGTGTCGTCGGCGACAAAGATTGCATCGGTCTTGGCATCGGATCGCCGGGAAATATCGACGAAAAAACCGGCACCATACGCTTCTCGCCCAATTTTGGTTGGCGCGACGTGCCGCTTCGCTCTCTCCTAGAACGCCGCGTCAAGCAACCAATTCACATCCTCAATGACGCGCGCTGCGCAACGCTGGGCGAATTTCTTTACGGATCGGGTAAAGGAACGACTGAATTTGCGCTGATCACGCTTGGCACCGGCATCGGTGGAGGCCTTGTGTCCGGTGGTCGCCTGATCTTGGGCAACGCCATGGGAGCGGGCGAAGTTGGTCACCACGTCATACGACCCAACACGGGCTTTATCTGCACGTGCGGCAAGCGTGGTTGCTTCGAAGCGCAAGCATCGGGCACCGGACTCTTGCGGCATGCGCTCGCGCTCGCGCCGTCCTTCCCGCGCAGCACGTTGCTGACGCGCAAGCCTCAAGCAAAGTGGGGCAGCAAGATGATTCGCAAGGCGGCTGCGCGCGGTGACGAACATGCACTTGCCGCGTGGAAGAACTACATGGCCGACCTGGCGCTGGGCGTTTCCAACATCGTCGCGTTCACCAACCCAGCGGTCATTGCGCTTGGTGGCGGCGTCGGTCAAACCGACTCGAAGATGCTGGCAGAACCGCTGACGAAACTCGTCGACGACCTGACGACGATGGTGCCCAAGGGGATGACCAAGATTATCACCGCACAGCTGGGCAACAATGCTGGCGTCATCGGGGCAGCTGCGCTTGCCCGCATTGGCATACGAGGCCTAACCCAACCGCTGAACGGAAGCGCGACGACGGTACAAAAAGCGAAGGCTTAGCAGGCGAGGGTACTTATGAAGAAGCATTTGTGGGTTTTCTTGGCCGCTGCGATTGTTGGCCTCTCCGCGTGCAGCAAGGGGACGTCAGTTCCTGGGACCCAAGCGACAGAACAGCCGCCCACGCCCGCGGCAAACGCAACAAATCCAACCAATTTTCCACTCATCGAAGGCGCGAGCGTCATCGCCGCAAAGCCCTTCTCGCAAACCATTAATAGCTCGCAGATGGGAACGGGTGTCTTCGCTGCTGGATCGGGGACATATAGCGGCGACGAAGTGATTGCGGGCTCGAACGCGTCGTTTGCGGATCTTGAGAACTGGCTGCGTCAAGACGAAAAACAGCCGCCCAGCGGTTACAGCGCCGTGGTGATACCAGCGAGTATGTCCACCATTCACACAGTGGCGATGAAGAATGGCGTCGATTTCGCCATGTTCCATGACACGGCCAATGCAAAGCATGGCTTGGTCGTGATCGCAATGGACCCGGCCACGACCAATGCGAGGCTGGGCACGGTTATCTCCCTCATTTCGAGGTACCAGAGCCTTCCGCAGGGCTTGCGCAATGGAATCGATTCTCAGCTCAAACAGCGCTCGGGGTACACCGCAGGGGAATTCGTCGAGCCAGGGAGCCCGTTAGGCAGCGCAGTCGGTGCCCTTGGTGATTTCAAAAATAAGAATGAGCGAGCTGTGATCATTATCGACGCGTCAAAGCAATAACGCGACGAGGTTGCTTTTAAGCCGCCGTTCGATAGACGACTTGGTAACCGTGGCGCACCGCTACAAGATAGCATGCCGAGCAAATCGGAAAGTGAGGATCGAGATCTGGCCCGAGGCTCACGTAGAGTTTCGACTGACCAATCGTTTCACGGCAAAATGCGCAGCACTCAGTCATGTTCTTCATCCTTCACTTCATCGGCGAATCGCTGGAAATAGGACGCTCCGCCAGTCGAGACGTGACGAAATGAAGGGTGAAAGCGATACGGGTCACAACGGGAGGGGGCGATTTTCCAATCGCCCCCTACAATGGGCGACTTGACAGTCGCCCGCGACATTTTGTCGCCCGCTACGTTTTCAAGACGTTGGCGATACGCGTGACGATCGAGGCGGCGTTGTCCAGGTGTTCGGGTTTCATCAGCACGCTGCGCAAGATCGTGCAGTGATCTTCATCCCATTGGAGCTGCGGTAGCGCAAGACGTCCGAAGGCCTCGGGGAGTCGCCATTTTGCAAGGAAGAGCGGCGACGCATCCCGTTCGCAATGTTCGAACGCTTTCTCACTCCGTTTGGAAACGATCGTTGCCTTCGGATGTTCACCCGCGTTCATCGGTGCGAGCGCAATGATGTCTAGCTCCGGTTTGACAACGAGCTCGAGAACCTGGGTGGCGGTTGCTGCTTCATCCGCTGCAAGAGCAGCCTGTCGGGATGCGAGCAACGAGCGACCCAATCCATCCGGGTTCAGCGGGAGGACGCGCAGCGTTGCCCACAGCGCTGCGGCAGCTGCGCCGGCGCGCGAGCACTCCAGGCTGATTTCCCCGAGATGAAGTTTCTTTGAGGTGAAGTAGGTGTAGGGCGAATCGTGCCGATAGAACGCGCCGACGTTGGGATCGGCAAAGATCACCGCGCCGCATCCATACGGTTGCAACCCGTGCTTGTGGGGATCGACGACGATCGAGTCGCAGCCCGCAAGCGCCTTCCATGCGCCCTGCTCGAGCTGCGCGGCGGGTGCGGAGGCGATGCACGCGAAGAACCCTCCATACGCAGCGTCGGCGTGCACGCGCCAGCCCCTGTTTTTTGCCATCGCCACCACGGCGTCGATCGGATCAACCGCTCCCACTGCGGTCGTTCCGGCAGTCACGACAACCGTTCCAACGTCATCGCGCTCGTCCAAAGCCTCGAGTGCGGCAAGATCCAACCGGCCGCGACCATCGACCGGCACCACGATCGTCTTCACACCGAGCAGTTCGCACATGCGCGCGTGCGTGTAGTGGGCTTCATCCGAGAAAACGATCGCCTTGCCTGGCTTGCGTCTTGAAGCAACCCACAGCGCCTCGAGGTTCGCGATCGTGCCTGATGTGGTGAGGTGCCCAAGATATGGTTCGCGCAAGCCAAACATCGCGGCGATTTGATCGATGCATTCGCGCTCGAGCTGCGCGGTGGCCGGTCCGCCGTCGAGCGCATGATTGTTTGGATTGATGCGCGCGGCGACGGTGTACGCCGCCAACGCGATCGGATGCGGGGGACGAAGCATCTGACCGGCGTAGTCGGGATGAAAGAAAGGATAGTTTTCATGCAGTCGCTCCACCAACTCGTCGATGGCGCGAATCGCTTGCTCGGCCGGTACGTCCAGGCTCGCGTGGGGGACGAAGCTGCGAAAGCCGCATTCCCAACGCTCGATGCCGTCGAGTCCGACCGTAAGGAGTTTCCTAAATTCGGCTTCGGTCACGTCGCGCGACGCGCTTTTTTAGCTACTCGGCGATTGGAGCGAAGAGCTCGTCTAGATCCTCGCGCGTGAGTGACTTCGCAAATGCGGTGTCGGTCGAAACGACCGAATCGGCCAGCGCTTGTTTGCGATACTGGAGCGATTGGATCTTCTCTTCAACCGTACCCAGCGTCACGAGGCGATACGCGGTCACTGGCTTGGTCTGGCCAATACGATGCGTGCGGTCGATCGCTTGGCGCTCGATCGCGGGGTTCCACCACGGGTCGTAGAAAACGACGTAATCGGCCTCAGTCACCGTGAGCCCGACGCCGCCCGCTTTGAGACTCATGAGGAAAACCGGCGGACCATCCTCGCGACGGAAATCGTCGAGCACCTTGTCGCGGTTCTTCGTAGAGCCGTCGAGATACGAATAGGCCCGCTTGCGCGCGTCGAACGACTCGCGCATGATTCCCAACATTTCGGTGAAAGAAGAGAACACGAGCACGCGGTGGCCTGACTCGATGATGGACTCTAACAACTCCAAGAACGCTTGGAATTTCCCGGAGGCCTCTTCGTCTTCGCGCCAATGCTCGCCGATGAGGCCGGGGTGGTTGCAGATCTGCCGCAGCTTGGTGAGTGCCGCGAGGATGGAAAGCTGCGCCCGCGAGATACCGTGCTCGTCGACCTCACGCAAGATTTCGCGACGCGCACGGAGGACGATTTCCCGATAGGCTTTCTTTTGCGATGCGGTCATCTCGCATTCGATCGTTTGCTCGGTTCGCGAAGGCAGATCGGCCGCCACTTGCGTCTTGAGCCGGCGGATCATGAATGGCTGCACGCGCTTGGCGAGGCGCTGCTGCTTTTCCCCATCCCCGTCGCGCATGATCGGCGTTTCAAAGGTCGAGCGGAAATGACTCTCGTTGCCAAGCAACCCGGGCATGACGAAGTCGACGATGGACCACAAATCGAGCACGGAGTTCTCGATCGGCGTGCCTGTCAGCGCAAGACGCTGCTCGGCATTAATGCCCTTGATGACGACGGAAATTTTTGCTTGCGGATTCTTGATTTGCTGCGCCTCGTCCAACACGATGGTGCGGAAGGCAATCTTGTTGAGACTTTCAGCATCGCGACGCGCGAGCGCGTAGGACGTGACGAGCAAATCGAATGTGTGCGCGGCATTGTAGATGGCTTCGCGCCCAGCGCCTGCCGTCAAGAGGCTGACCTTCAACTCGGGCGTAAAGCGGGCCGCTTCGCTGAGCCACGTGTGCGTCACTGAGGTCGGACAAACGATGAGGTTCGGCGCGCTGCCGCGGCGCAAGCGCTCCCGCTCCAAATACGACAGCACTTGGAGCGTTTTCCCTAAGCCCATGTCATCGGCTAGGATGCCGCCGAAAGCATATCGGCCGAAATAAGCGAGAAAATCCAAACCGCGTCGCTGATAAGGGCGCAAGATCTTGACGAGGTGCGCCGGCGGGTCGACCTCCTCGATGCCGCTGAACCCGCGAACGGCCTCGCGCAAATCGCGTAGCTGTTGAGGCAGTTCCGCGTCGCCGCAGGCACGCGCCAAGTCGTCGTAGACCGAGAGCATCTGCGCCGCAGACAAGCGCACCGGTCCGCCCGCCTCAAGGCAGTGACCGAAGCCACCCGTGGCCTCGCGCAGCAAAGCAAACGACGAAAGATCGATGAAACGCCCATCTGCGAGCCGATAGAAACGACCCGAACTCTGCCACAACGCTTTCACGTCGTCTGGTGAGAGCGGTTGTCCGTCGAGCATGAGTTCGACTGAGATCTCGAGCCAATCGATTGGTCCCGACGCGGCTGCCGAGATCTTGCCCTTGGCCTTTGCTTTGGCTTTCTCGGCGGCGCTTTCCACGGATAAAGAAACGTGGATGGCTTTTGGGCCCTCCACGAGTGATTTCATCGTTTCGTCAAGATCGAGGTGGAATTCAGTTTTCCATGCCGGCAAAATCTCGGTGCCGAATTGGTAGCCGAGGTCTGTCCCCTCGAGCCGCCATGCAGTCTCATCGTAGTGCGGCAACGGATCGTCTGGGTGTTCGAGCCTGAAGGTCTCGTAAATGTCCTTCCACGGTACGAAAACCATGGGCTTCGAGCTTTGCGCGAACATGAGCGGCAATTGCCGGATCGCAATAAGCGTACTTTGGCACGCTGTCTTTCTTGCCGTCATCGATCCGCCGCAAAGGACTAAACTCGCCAGTCGTGATGGGCCAGTTCGCACCGCTGCTTGCGTCTTCGACCGCAGCATCGGCGGTGATGCCATCGCCGAGCCAGCGCAGGCGCACCAGCGTCTGGGGCTCCATGTCTTCCGGCAGGAGCAGCAAGTCCGTGGCCGTCTCGCGTTCTAACAGGTTGTGCGCGCGTTCGAGCAGCAGCGGCACCTCGGGCGACGATAGCTTCACCGACGCAACGTTCTTGAATCGATCGACGATGCGCAGTCTGAAACAACCATCGTGGAGATAAAATGCCTGTCCATCGAAAAGCCATGCTGGCATCCCATCGATGATGCGCACAGCCGAGCACTCGATCGTCGAACCATCGGGACGAACAAAATGACCGGACAGCTGCAGATCTCCCTCGCTGGAGCGCTCGCCTGACAGCCGAAGTCGGAGCGGCGACAGCACAATCCGCACGGGCGGCAAGGTCTCGGGATGCGAGCCTAAGTGGTCGTCATAGCGAACGCGCGGATGCGAGATCAAGCGCAACAGCAGCTGTGCGAAATTGTTGCTCAAGCGCTGCGTCTGTTCGCACGAGGGGCGGGCAAGCGCGTAGTCGGCCGGCGTGCCGAACATCGGGCCAAGAGTAGCGTCCGAGAGCAAGGCGCCGTCGTAACGATCCCATTCCTCGCCCGTGAGATTCGCCTGACGCGTCGTGCGATAGAGTTGCTGAAGGTCGCCATGGGTGCGTCCGACCCCGTGCAGTTTCGGCGCGTCCAAACACAAGCGCGCGTAGAAGACACCGAGGCGTTCGTCGAAACCGACGACGACCCACAGGCGCCGGCGCGGGGCTAGCGTTTCATGATGAGGGGCGAGCAAGTCGAACAATTCGCCGAGCTCACTGACCGGCCGTCCGTTGGTCGACGCAACCGGCGTGGTTGCCGAGCCGTTGCCGCTCACATGGGATGCGGAGGTCGCTCCGTTGGTTGGCGTCGTTGGCGGAGAGGGCTCTGGCGGTTCGGTGTTCTGCGCCGCGAGTTCCGCGAGCATCTACAATGCGGCGACCGCGTGCTTGCAGTCATAACCGTAGCGGCACGTGCAATTACAGCGCATGCCCAGTGGCAGTCGCGACGGATCGCGCGTCAGCGTGGTGGTGTGCGTCTCAGTGTCGGCGACGGTCGCGACGAGATCGGCGCGGCGCAAGTTGAGGATGCGAACTTTACCGCGCTGATACGCCGCAACGCCTTGTGCGATAATTGGTTTGGGAAACGTTCCCTCGATCGCGGTCTGCGACGGAATTGATTCTTGCCACAGACCCAGTGGTGGCCCCCCGCGCTCGGGGCCGACGCCTTCTTCAAAACGCAAAGTGACAGGTTGATTCACTTTCGATTGTGCGCGAACAGCCATACTTTTCAAAGTTCGCCAAGCATCTTCCGGCTCCCGCCTAATCACGCTGCCTGAATGATTTTTCTAACGCGGGACTTTTGACCCCGCCCCGAAATATGTTCTTGCAGCGGCGCACCTCTTGGTGCGCCCCGCGAGCGGACTCAGGAGGTCCGCTGCTGCATAGGTTGTAAAAGCTCAGGCGTTCGATGGCAATACGATGAGCGTTCGATTCTCTCAGCTTCTCGTTGCGATTGTCCTCGCATTGGTCGCGTACGCGTTGTTCCGCACGGTCAGTGCCTATCAAGAAACAACCGTGACCGCTGATTTGCGCGCGCGTGGCGCGCACGTCGTCGAACGCGAGACCCAACGGTTGGGCCAGCGGGTGGCAGCAGTGGAAAGTCTTGCCGCCGTGACTGGGGTGGAAGGATATCTCGCGCCGCACTTCGAGCGCAACTCTCGCCGCGCGATGAGTTTAGATCATGCGATCATGGCGGTGGATTTTTTCAATGCCAGCGACGAACACACGGCGCACATCCAGGCAGGGCGCCAAGGTCAACTGGGTGTTCCAAGGGGCGCTCTCCAGCGCAGCGTTTCCCGCCCCGAGATCCAGGCAATCGAAATTGCGCTCTTCGATGCTGAATTGAGCCGCGCAACGTCTGTTTCCGATGTCACTCCAAAAGCCGCTGCGCCGCCTCTAACGCCTGCGTCAGACGGCCAGTTTTTCTTGGCGACGCGAGTGGTTCGACGCGACCGCGACGTCGGCACGATTGTCGAGTTTTTGGATGTGCGGCTTCTCGTGACAGGTGACCTCACGAAGGCGGCGCCTGGACCATTCACTCTCGATGATGGCCGCGGCCGGTTACTCGCGGTGGCATCTGGCGGTGCCGACGCAAATCAACCCGACCGGCAGACCTTCCCGATCCCCTTTGCCGACCGCGTGCTGCAGTTGACCCTCATCGCTCCTGCGCACGCAGAAGTTCGGCCGTGGTGGTTCGTGCTCGGATGGCTCGCGCTGGTTCTGGCAATCGTGCTGCCGATCGAAGTGGTTGGGCACATCAACCGTCGCGTGCAAGCCCTCAACGAAGAACTCGAATCGCGCGTTGCAGCGCGCACCCGCGAACTGGAAGAAAGCCTCAATGAATCGCGGCGTCTTGCGGTCGTTGTGGAGTCGGTTCGCGAGGGCGTGATGCGCATCAGCGCCGATGGCGTGATTGCATACGTCAATGCGGCGCTGTGCAGCGAACTGCAATGCACGGCGCGCGAGCTCATCGGCTCTTCAGTGTCCTCCATCGATGCATTGGGGTTGTCTGACAGGCAGCTCTCGGAAATTCGGGAGGAAGTCAGCGAATCAGGATTCGTCTATAGAGAGATGGAGCGGACACGGGCGGACGGCACTCGCTATATCGCCGGCGTCACGTTCACGCGCCACGGCTTGGATAGCTCCGGCACCCTGATCGCCGTCTCGCGCGACGTGACAGCGCGCCGGCGACTCATCGACGACTTGCTCGAGGCCAACGAGCTGATCGAGCGCGAAATGCGCGCGCGCGCCGATTTCATTGCAACCGCGAGTCACGAGCTGCGAACGCCGGTGACGACATTGCGCATGCTCGCAGCACTCTTGCTGGAGAAGTTGGGCCCACGCGACGCGTTGGCGCCTGAGGACGGGCGCCTGCTCAGTGTCTTGGATCAGGAGACGCGCAGGTTGGCGTATCTCGTCGACGATCTCCTAAAGATTGCCCGCTTGGACGCTCCAAATGCCACGATGAGGACCACGGATGTGGATCTGCGGACGGTGGTGCAGTCCGGTATTGAAGAAGTTGGCCGCTTTGCCACCGCCGGCCCTCGCATTGAGCTGCACGTCGGCGATAAGCCCGCCATCGTTCGCGGTGATGCGGAGGCGATGCGCAGCGTGGTTCACAACCTTGTGGGCAATGCATTGAAATTCACGCCCGCGAGCGGGTGCGTTGACGTCACGGTCGAGGTCGACCTCGATCGCGTGCGCTTCATCGTGGCTGATACGGGCATTGGAATATCCAAAGACGATCTGCCCCATATTTTCGAACGCTTCTATCGATCCCCCCAGGCGGCCGCTCAGGCGTCGGGCGCCGGTCTTGGACTTGCCATCGTCGCGCGACTCGTGGAATCAATGCACGGTACGATTTCGGTTGCGAGCGACGTCGGACGCGGCACGACCGTCACCATCGAGTACTTACGCGCCGGCGAAGTCGGCAGGGCACAAAAAGTTGACGCCCCCGTGTCGGAGCCGGCCTAAAATGGCAAGCGTACTCTTAGTGGACGACGAGCCACTCTTACGCTCGGTCCTGTGCGAATACCTTAAGTTCGCCGGGCACTCGGTGATCGAGTGCAGAGATGGCGATGAGGCCTTCGACCGGTTGCAGACGGAGCGAGTCGACGTTGTGGTATCAGATGTCTTGATGCCCGGGATGGATGGCTTGGCCTTGTGCGGCGCGCTTCGCGCGAGGAAGGAAACAAGCGAGATGCCGTTTGTGTTTGTCACCGCACGAAGCATTGACGAAGCGATGCAAGCCGAAATGGATCGTATCGGCGACGGCAGCGTCCTCAAACCCTTCGAACCCGAGAAGCTGCTGGAGGCAATTCGGCGCGCAATCCAAAAGCGCACGTCCCCATTATGATGTAGTCGCGCGAATTCGTTCGCGCGCGCTGGAGGATCGTACCCATGCAGGCTCTTGCTCTCGATGGCGCAGCCATGTGGTCGGTTTGGCAAGCCGATCGCAACATGTTCTTCAATTCATTTTTTCTGCGCCACTCAGATGGCAATATCGTCGTCGATCCGCTCGCTACCAACGAGGAAGACGTCGCCTTCATGCGCGAGCGTGGTGGGGTGCAAACAATCGTCATCACCAATCGCGATCACGAACGCAAAGCGCGCGAGCTCGCAGTCGCCTTCGGTGCAAAAATCCTGGCCGGCGAGCATGAAGCAAAACTGCTCAGCGGTCCGGTGGACCGGATGCTCAAGAGGGATGAGGAGCTCGCCGAGGGCATTTCTATCATCGCGCTCGAGGGCGGAAAGACCCCGGGCGAAATCGCGCTCTCGCTGCCGAAGCGAAAAGCTGCGATCGTGGGAGATGCCTTGTGGGGAGACCCAGCAGGTTCGCTGCGCCTGCCTCCGGATGAAAAACTTAGCGATCCCGTCAAAGCAGTCTTATCTTTGCGCCAAATATGGGCGCTGCGCCTGAACACCCTGCTGGTCGGAGACGGGGCGTGCCTTTTTGGCAGCGCAGACGACATCATCGGCAAGTGCCTGCAGTCGCGCAAAGACGTGTACGTCAATCGGATCAACATCGACGAAGCCCCGGCCGAGCACTTTTCAGAGGCGGGCGGCAAATACGAAGGCATTTTTCACGAGCTCGGGTTGCTGATCGGGGCGCGCAAACTTGGCTATCAAATTACCACCTTGCCGCCAGGCAAGATTTTCTGTCCCCTGCACGTTGAGGAGCACGAAGAAGAATTGTTCATTGTCTGGGAGGGAGAGGCGGTCGTTCGCACACTGCGCGGCGAGATAACGTGCCGCAAGGGCGACGTGATCGCGTTTCCACCGGGCGATGTCGGCGCCCATCAACTGATCAATCGAAGCGACAAGCCGTGTCGTGTGTTCATGCTGGGCATGGAGGGCCTTGGTTCGGTCGCCTACTATCCGGATTCCAACAAAGTGCTGGTGACGACCCGAGATCGACTCATGGTCCGAGCCGCGCCGGCGCTGGACTACTATGACGGCGAGTGATGGCGCCTCCTAAAGTCCTCATCATCGGCGGAGGCTTCGGGGGGCTCAGCGCGGCTCAACATTTGAAATCGGCCCCGCTGGATATCACGCTCTTAGATCGCCGAAACTTTCATCTCTTCCAACCACTCATGTATCAGGTCGCGACGGGATCACTGTCGTCCGGCGAAGTTGCTTCGCCACTGCGCGCGATCCTCAGCAAGCAACAGAACGTGCGCGTCTTGCTGGGAGAAGCGGAGTTTCTCGATCCAAAACTACGGCGCGTGACGCTCAAGGATGGCGCAAGCATCGACTTCGACACGCTCGTGGTGGCGACCGGCGCGGACACTTCGTACTACGGACACGACGAGTGGCGCGAGTGGGCGCAGTGCCCAAAGACGGTCGAAGAAGGCACCGCCATTCGACGCAAGATCTTTTACGCGTTCGAAGCTGCCGAGCGATCGAGCGACGCAAACGACATCCGCGCTTGGCTCACGTTCGTCATCGTCGGAGCTGGAGCAACGGGGCTTGAAATGGCCGGAGCTCTAGCCGAAATCGCTCGGGAAACACTGCGCCATGATTTCCGATCCATTCAACCGCAAAATGCTCGCATCGTGCTCATCGAGGCCGCGCCTCGCGTCTTGCCGGTCTATCCCGAGGATCTTTCGAGCCACGCGCGCGCTCTCGTCGAGCGGCTGGGTGTAGAAGTGCTCACCGGCGCTCGCGTTCAAAACATCGATGCCGGCTCCGTGACATTTTCTACCGACCAGGGATCAACGCGGTTGCCAACTAGGACCGTTCTGTGGGCAGGGGGCATCGCTCCCACGGCATTCGGCGAGCAAGTCGCGCAGCGCACGCATGCGCCGACCGACCGAGCAGGTCGAATCCAAGTCAACGCGGATATGACCGTGCCAGATTTTCCGGATATCTTCGTCATAGGCGATCTCGCTTCGGCACCCGGAGCAGAGGGCAAACCGCTGCCCGGTCTCGCCCCGGTCGCGATTCAAGAAGGCGCCTATGTCGCCCGGGTCATCCGCACCCTCCTGCGGGGAAAGCAGATCGTTCCACCATTTCGCTATTTCAATCGGGGCGACATGGCGGTCATCGGCCGCTCCGCCGCCGTGGCAAATGTGTTCGGCATGCATGTCTGGGGATGGCCCGCCTGGTTCCTCTGGCTCTTCATTCACTTGATGTATCTGGTTGAATTTCAGAGCCGGCTGCTGGTTTTTATCGAATGGGGATTCTTATACTTAACCTACAGTCGAAGCGCGCGCTTGATCACGGGCCCAGCGGAACCCGGAGAAACATGAAGGCTCACTTGTGGTGCCAGTCGCCGCTTTCGATCACCATGACGCGGCCAAGGTCACGATTGTACTTGTAGATCCACGCGCGCGCGAGCGAACCGTTTGCCAGATGCACCTCGCAGATCGTCCGCAGATACGTGCTCGCTTGTGGATTCGCTGGGTCGAAGTCCTCGAGCTCGTCCAGCGCCTCGAGTTGTGCCGGCGTATCGTGGAGCGCATAGAGCTCGCCTTTGACCTTCCCGGGGCCATCGATCAAACCCGGATAGCGCCCTAACTCGACGAGCGAGCCTGCCGTCCACCCGGTGTCGATAAATGTGCTGCTCGCCAAGTAATGATGCAAATCGAAGCCACGCATAAGCCCGCCGTACACGAAGAGGTACGTAATCTCGCCGTCCGATTGGCCGTCCAAGGAAGGCGTTGCGGTCACGCGCAAGGATTCGCGTTCAGGGCCGCATCCCACCCCTAGGCAACGCATGATAATTCGCGCCAACCACCTGACAAAAACATTTCGGACCCGGCGCCGCAAAGACGGTGTTGTCGGCACGCTCACCTCGCTCTTCTCGCGCGAATATGATGACAAGGTTGCGGTGCGCGATGTGTCCTTCGAACTCGAGGCCGGCGAGCTCGTCGGCTACATCGGACCCAACGGCGCGGGCAAATCAACCACGATCAAGATGCTCACCGGCATCCTCGTGCCGACAAGCGGCGATTGCGTTGTCAACGGCATCGTGCCGTGGCTGCATCGGACTGCTAACGGACGTCAGATCGGCGTCGTCTTTGGGCAGCGAACGCAGTTGTATTGGGACCTGCCGCTGCGCGAGTCGTTCGAGCTGCTACGGGCGATTTACGGGATCCCGGCGGATGTGTACGAGCGCAACATGCGCGAGTTCAGTAACCTGCTCGGGCTCGAAGAGTTTATTCGCACGCCGGTACGCCAGCTTAGCCTCGGGCAGCGAATGCGGGGCGATTTTGCTGCTGCCATGCTGCATAACCCGCCCGTCGTTTTTCTCGACGAACCAACCATCGGTCTTGACGTCGTCGCCAAGGAAGCCATTCGCGAGTTTATAGGGCGAACGAACCGCGAGCGCGGTACCACCTTCATCCTCACGACGCACGATCTCAACGACGTCGAGAAACTTTGCAACCGGATTATTATCATCGATCACGGGCAGAAACTGTACGACGGCAGCATTGAGGCGATCAAGCGGCGCTATGGGCGCAACCGCATCCTAGTTGCCTTCATTGAGGGCTATTGCAAAGAATGCGATATCGAGATCCCGGGGGTCCGGCTCGTTGCCCAAGAAGGCAATCGCATTTCCTTTGAATTCGACCGCGAGCGCGTGGGCGCTGACGCGATTATCGTCGCGCTGGCCAAGCAGTACGAGCTCAAGGATGTGACGATTTCCGAACCGGCATTGGAATCGATTATTCGCGAAATCTACCTCAAGGGATTGGACATCGAACCGAGCATTGCCGGAGCGCTGACGTGATGGCCGCGTACCGCAGAACTGCACTCGCCACCCTCGTGGGCTTTGCTCTCGTGTGCTTGACGAGCAGCGCAATCAATGCGCAAGCATCGGCGGCGTCGCCCCCCTCCGAAGCCTTTGAGCTTCGTGCGGATCTCAATCGGGGAACCTGGGCGCACGGACCGGACTTGCCCTCACCACGCCAAGACGCAGCAGCAGCCGTCCTCGCCGGACGCATTTACCTGATCGGCGGCTATGGACCTCACGACGATCAAATGGACACGACGCTTGTTTGGGAGCCAGAAATCGCGCAAGAGGAGCCGGGCACCGATGTCATGCGAGCCGGCGTTCGGCTCGGCGCGTGGACGTATGGAGCGCCCATTCCCGAACCCGTCGATCACGCCGCCGCAGCGGCGTCCGAAGGCTACGTCTATGTTGCGGGTGGGCGAATTGAAAATCTGGTTACGAACAAATTCTGGCGTTACGATGTCGGCAACGATGTTTGGGTTGAGCTGCCATCCATGCCCATTCCTCGATATGGCGCAACGATGCAGGCCGCTGACGACAAGCTCTATCTCATTGGCGGTGCGGTATCGCACGGCAATGACGCAACGAGCATGGAGATCTTCGATACGACGACGGAAAAGTGGACCGTCGTGCCTTTTGCCCTCGCCGACGAGCGGGAAGGCCTAGCGTCCACCGTGCTCGATGGGCTGATCGTTGTTGTCGGCGGTCGGGACGAGCAAGAGCGCAACTTGAGCAACTGCGATGCATTCGATCCCGCTGTTGATCGCTGGATGGCGTGCTCCTATCTGCACCAACCAAGATCGGATTTTGGGTTGTCGGTGGTCAATAGTCGACTCGTTGCTGTCGGTGGCGATGACCTGCGTCAGGATCAAGCCACGCAAACAATGGAGATCTCCGAGCCGCAAATAGGCGGTTGGCTCGATGGACCGTGGCTGCCAAGCCCGCGACACGGCATGGCACAGGTGACGCTCGGGAATGTGGTGTGGGTTATCGGCGGCGCGTCAACGACCGGCACCGCGCCGAGCAAAGTCGTCATGCGCTACGTGAGTCCCGTCATCAAGATAAAGTTCCGAGGCCACGCCTAGTTGGCGATTGCCCCTTACCTCGAATTTGCGAAACGCGCATTTTCTCGCGAGGGCACGTACCGTCCCCAGGTTTTTACGCACATAGGCTCGGTTTTGCTGCGCGTGTTCTTGCTCTCCACGCTGTGGACGGCTTTATACCGTAACAACGGCGCGCAGGCAGGCATCTCGTTGCCCGCCATGATCACGTATGCCACGCTGGCGCTCTTGCTCGATCTCATCTACGGCGTCAACGGGGCCTATATCATTCGCGAGAAAATTCGCGAAGGGTCGATCGCGATCGACCTGATGCGGCCAATCTCCGTGCCGTTTTACGTGCTGGCGGATACCGTCGGCCAGACCTTGTTCGCTTCACTGCAGATTATTCCGGCGCTCTTGCTGTCACTCTTGCTCGTGCATCTTTCTCCTCCGCCATCATTTGGGGCGGCCGTCGCGTTCCTCATTGCCGTGGTGCTGGGATTCGTTGTCAATTTTTTCCTTGATCTCATGATGGCGACCATCACGTTTTGGACCATGGAAATTTTCGGTGTGCAACTCATGGTACAGTTTGTCTCGTCGCTGTTGTCGGGGTCGCTCGTTCCACTCTACTTTTTCCCGCCAGGCATTTTGCAGCAACTTGCGTTCGCGTCACCGTTCGCCGCAATCTACAATGCGCCGCTGTCCATCTACATCGGCAAAGTGGCTGGAACGCAGATCCTCGGTATGTTGGGATTCCAAGTTGTTTGGGCGATCGTCTTCGGCGTCATCGCCTTCGGGTTGTGGCGAGTGGGCGAGCGCCGTGTGGTGATTCAAGGTGGCTAGCCGCTACCTCGCAACGTATCGTCAATTCTGGCGGCTCAACACCCTCACGCTTCTTGAGTACAAAGCGAACTTCTTTATCTGGCTTTTTTTTACGATCGTGTATCATGGGATCGCGGTCGGAACGATCTGGATCATGATGTCGCGTTTCCCATCCATGAACGGTTGGAACTGGAAAGAAGTGTTCTTCCTCTACGCGTTGTACATGGTTGCGCACACGCTGAACAATACGTTTTTCTTCACGATCGGCGAGGTGCCGACGCACGTGCAAGAAGGCGGCTTCGATCGTTTCTTAGTGCGCCCGCTGGATCCGCTCTTCCAAGTGCTGTCTCAGCCGGGCCAAATCTGGCCGGACGAGCTTGTGATCGCTTTGGTCTTTTTTGCATTCGCTCAAGGCGTCGCGCATTTACAATGGACGATCGCCTCAACCATTTTGCTGCTGCTGGCATTCGCGGGCGGCGCACTTATCGATTTTGCGGTCCAGCTTGCAGTGGCGACGCTCTCCTTTTGGGTGATCCGTCTCGATACGCTCCGGTGGGTGGTCATGTCGCTCGAGAACGATTTTACCCGTTATCCTCTCTCGATTTATAATCGCGCCGTGCGCATCATGCTCGCCTATGTCTTCCCCTTCGCGTTCATGAACTATTTTCCGGCGACGACGCTCTTGCACAAAACATCAGAAGTCGGTTATTCGATCAATCCGGCTCTTGGCTGGTTCACGCCGGCGATCGGCGCTCTCTGGTTTGGGGGTGCATATCTTTTTTGGCGCGCAGGCCTCAATCACTACAAAGGCACCGGCTCCTAATCGCGCGTTAAAAGCGGAGTCGGTTCATCAACCATCGATAATATGCGCGGCGCGGCGATTCGTCGAAGCGCGGCCACAGGCACAGTCCACACAGGCGGCAGTTCAATTCTTGATCGCCATAGCCCAAGGTTGGATACCAGTACTTGCGGCGCTCCAAGTTCGGCGAAGCGCACTTCGGGCAGACGTTGAGAAATACTGACTGAGCAAGCACGCTGCCCCCTTAGGTTCGGTTTTTAGAATCTCCTTGGGCCAAAGCTCATAGGCGAGACACCGCTGCGGCGCGAACCGCCGAGCAGCAATCACGGGGGTCGTATGTCATTTCATACCATCATCGAACCCTTTCGTATTAAAGTTGTCGAACCGATTCGGATGACCACGCGCGCCCAGCGCGAGCGGCTGCTTGAGGCTGCGGGCAACAATCCGTTTCTGCTCAAAGCCGAAGACGTCATCATCGATCTCCTCACCGACAGCGGCACGGGAGCGATGAGCGCTGAGCAGTGGGCTGGCATAATGCGAGGCGACGAGTCGTACGCGGGAGCACGCTCGTACTATCGTTTCTTCGATGCGGTGCACGACCTCTTCGGCTTCCGATACGTGCTCCCAGTTCACCAAGGCCGCGCTGCCGAGCGCATTTTATTCGCCACGGTCTGCAAACCAGGAGACGTGGTTCCCAACAACACGCATTTTGATACGACGCGCGCAAATATCGAGCACGTCGGTGCGGTCGCCGTCGACTTGCCCATCCTGCAAGGTCGCCAACCCGCATCGATGCATCCGTTCAAAGGCAACATGGACGTGGCGGGATTGCGCGCCCTCATTGCGGAGGTTGGGAGGGAGAAGATTCCACTCGTCATGCTCACCGTCACGAACAACTCCGGTGGCGGTCAGCCCGTCTCGATGGAGAACATCAAGGCGGTGCGCGACGTGTGCAAGGAGCATCGCTTGCCGCTCTACATCGATGCATGCCGCTTCGCCGAAAATTGCTGGTTCATTCGCGAGCGCGAAAAAGGCTATGAGAGCAAAGCGGTCATCGACATCGCCCGCGAGCTCTTCTCGTATGCCGACGGAGCAACGATGTCAGCCAAGAAGGACGGACTGGTTAACATCGGTGGTTTTCTTGCGACCAACGACGAATTGCTGGCCAAACAAGAGGCGACGCTTCTCATTTTGACCGAAGGATTCCCAACTTATGGCGGGCTGGCGGGTCGTGACCTCGAGGCCATTGCCATCGGCCTCAAAGAGGTCGTCGATCATGACTACCTTAGATATCGCATTACCTCGACCGCCTACCTCGGCAAGCACCTGACAGAGATTGGGTATCCGATCGTGCAGCCACCCGGCGGGCACGCAATTTATGTCGATGCAGCCGCGCTCTTACCACAGGTTCCACCGCTCCAATATCCGGGCCAAGCGCTCTTGTGCGAAATCTACCTCGCGGGTGGCATTCGCGCCGTGGAGATCGGAACCGTCATGTTCGGCACAATAGATCCGAAGACGGGTGCCGAGACCCCCGCCGCGATGGAGCTCGTTCGACTCGCGATTCCGCGCCGTGTCTATACGCAAAGTCATGTCGACTACGTCATCGAGGTGATGGCTGAAGTGTACAAGGACAAAGCGAAGGTGCGTGGCCTCAAAATGACGTGGCAATCGCCGCCGCTGCGGCACTTCACCGCTCGCTTTGAGCGCTTGTAGGGGGCGATTGGAAAATCGCCCCATGAAGAAGCCATTTGAGATTCAAGAATACGTACGCTGGAGTGATGTCGATGCTGCCGGCATCGTCTGCTACGGTGCGTTCGTACGCTTCGTTGAAGTTGCGGAGACCGAACTCTTTCGAGCCGCGGGCATGCCGTATGGAAAGGTCTTCGACGAGTTTGACTGCTGGCTGCCGCGCGTACACTTCTCGGGTGATTTTCACGCCCCGGCACGATTGGATGAGAAGCTGACGGTCGCCGCTTTCGTCAAGTCGCTTGGCACAACGTCGGTCGCACTTGGGTTCACGATCGACAATGATGCAAAGACTCGGATCGCAGATTTCGAGATCGTGCTGGTCTGCATCGATCGAAAATCGTTTGCCAAGCGGACACTGCCTGAGGAACTGCGCGCAGCGCTTAGCCCCTTTTTGGCGTAGGATCCTCGCTGGAATGGGGAGCCATGCAGAACCCGCAGGGTTCCATGCCCACTTCGTGCGCCTGCGCTTCCGTGAGGTTGAGCAGCTGGCCACGGCTATCAAGCTCCCGCTGACAAGGACTTCCTGGGGAGTGATAGACGCGGTCACCGATGATGCAGACAACGTCCATGCAGCGCCCTTCACGGCCTTGACGGCGTGGCCCCTTCCTTGGGCCGCGTCGCGCCGCAAACGTGGAATGCAACGGGACAGCAGCACGTCTTGCGATGCAGCTTCCTCGCTAACCCAAGATGTAGAGTTTAAAAACTAGATGAGTACTTGTAAAAATTCGGACCAGAGGTGTAAAGTCTCGCGGGAACGCCGATAACGTGACCTAGGTGACACAATGATTTTACAAACATTACCCGCCACGACGAAATGGAATCTCTTCAAAATTGAAGGGCAATTGGATTTCGCGGCGGCGCCCACAGTGCAGACTGCTCTCTTTCACGCCGCGCACCTCGATGGCAGCGACCTCATCATCGATCTCGAAGATTTGGCCAGCGTTGATGAAATTGGTGTCGGCAAACTGACGGGGACGGTTGCCAAGTTGATTGCAGAGCGACCCACCCTGCACGTGGCCTTTGTCGCCAAGGATAGCTGGCTTGCCGAGGTTCTCGCGCACGCCAATCTTCCATCCTCGGTTGTCATCTTTCGCAGCGGTTCAGAGGCGCTCCGCGCCATCGGGCTGCACAAAGCCGCATAGGTCGCGCTGCGCGCAAGAAATCAAAAGGACGGCTCAGGCCGTCCTTTTTGAGCTTAAAGGACCGCTGCTTGCACCTTCCATAATAGGGACCCACTATGGCGCTACCACTGGCACAACGGGTTTCTTCGGGCGACACCTTCTCGCAGCATCATCGGTACGATGCTGCTGACGTCGCCGATTTCGCGCACAGGGCTGGAGACCACAACCCCGTGCATCACGATCAAGCTTCAGGCGCGCGCTCGCGCTTCGGCAAACGCATTGCTTCAGCCGAGCAGACAATTTCGCTTATGCTTGGCATGGCAGCCTCCTGGCTCGCTGAGCGCGGCACGGCCATTGGTCTTGGGTGTTCTTTTCGATTTACCGCTGCGGTTCGCGAGGGAGACAACCTTGAATTGCGTTGGCAAGTCACCGACACATACCAAAAGGAATCGCTGCGCGGCATGATTATCTTGTTCGAAGGGACCGCGACCAACCAAGATGGTCTTGTCGCCATGCGCGGGACTCTGGAGATGTTGCTGCAAGAATAGTCACCGCCATCACCCATTGATCGCACAACGCGGGCAGGCGCCCACGGCTGTTAGTCGAACGAGTCTGGTCTGATGAAAGATACGAAAACACCAAAATCATTTGGCGATATCGATCAGCTTTTGGCGCGCGTGGGCAATAAGTACCTGCTCGTTAACGCAGCACGCGTGCGCGCCCAACAACTGGTCAACCGAGACGAGCCTGCGATCGAAGGGGCCAATCCCGAGAAGGCGGTGACGACCGCGTTCGCCGAGATCGCAGCCGATAAGCTCGACATCGAAATCGACACCAACGCCCGCTAGACGTCGTCGCGCGAATTTATTCGCGCCTTAGCCTCGCCTCCAACGCGCCATCGAGTGCGGCGTTTCACGCACCGTTACCTCGTCAATTGCCACGCGCGGGCCAACCGCGTGTTCGAGTTTTTGTGCCAGCACAAAGGCAATATTTTCCGCAGTCGTCGCCAAACCGGTGACAGAAAATTCCGGTCGTTCGTTCAGATCGCAGTGGTCGAACTCGTCCACGACCTCGCGCAGCGTATTGAAGTCGACGACCATGCCATGTTCCAGCTTTTCTGATGAGGCGGTAATCTCAACCGTATAGCGGTGTCCGTGTCTGCGGTTGCACGGCGAATCATACGGCAATACGAGTTGATGCGCCGCGTCGAAGTGACAGGTGAGCGACACGGATATCATCGGCCCGGCTCTCCGTGCCAAAGCAAGTAATGCAACTGCGGAAGCACGCGGACGTTAAAGTCGCTCCATGTTTCATCTGCGAGCACCGCTTCGGTGAGCCACCGCAAAAACGACAGATAGGAGTTGTTTTTGTTCGCCTCGCCGCTTTCGGGTTGCAAGATGATGGGTGTTCGCGGTGGGAGATCTGCGCGTATGGCGAGGAGCAGCGCTCGAGCCTGCGCCAAATCCAGTTCGTTTGCGATGACGAATTTCAGCTGCATGCGGCCAGCGGCACTCGCGCAAAACTGGCGGAGGACGATCGGTTTGGGGGTGTAGCCGGACGAACCAACCTTGGGGCTGATCGAGAAGAGCGCCACGTCCGGCAGGTCGGCGAAGATCGTGCCGCTGGTTTCGACCGTAACATGAGCATCGCGCAATGCCGTCACCAACGGTTTGATGTCTTGGGCGAGCGGTTCACCGCCGGTAATAACGATGCGCTTGTGATTTCGAGCGAGCGCCGCCAAGGCAACGACGTCCGTGGGCCGCCCCGCGTCACCAGCCAACGCGTATGGCGTATCGCACCACGAACAGCGCAGCGGACAGCCGTCGAGTCGAATAAAAAGCGCAGGCGCGCCGATCAGGTCGCCTTCGCCCTGAATGGAAACGAACGTCTCGTTGACGTTCAGCGTGGCCTGGGCGTTCATCGGACAACGTTTTTTCGCGCCACCTCCCGCTGCTACCCCCCGTGTGCCGCGCCGCAGACCCGCATGGCGAGAGGCAAGCTCCTACCCGCGTCGAAAAGCCCACTCCCTTTTCTCAATGATGCGGAGGTCATGATGGCTGCAGCGCAAGCCCAAGGCATCAGGAATGTCGCTTTTGTCGGCCCGCACCACAGCGGCAAGACCACGCTCGTCGAGGCGCTGCTCGCTCACACCCAAGCGATTCCCCGCAAAGGCTCAGTCGTCGATGGCACCGCGACGACAGATCACGATCCCGAATCGCACGCTCACCAAATGTCGGTCACGCCAGGATTCGCCTATCTGCGAAGCGGGGGAGTGTCTGTCAACATCATCGACTGCCCAGGAGCAGTCGATTTTCTTGAGGAGACCAAGTTTGCACTCGCCGGCGCAGATGCCGTCATCATCGTCGTCGAGGCCGATCCTAACCGTTTGCCGCAAGTCGAGATGATCGTCGATTATGTCGAATCGCTCTCCTTGCCGCATTGCTTCGTCATCAATCGGCTCGACCGTCCCGGCGCAGATTTCGTTGGCACGTACGCGGCGCTGCGCCAGCGCTTCGGCAACCACGTGGTGGCCGAGCAAGCGCCGATTGGCCAAGGCGAGAACCTGTCAGGGTTCGTCGACGTGGTGACGATGAAAGCGTACAAGTATTCGGACGGCGTGGCAAGCCCCAGCACCTTGCCTGAACATTTTGCCGACAAGAATCACGAGCAACTGCTCGAAGCGCTGGCCGATTTCGACGACCACCTCATGGAAGAGATTTTGGAGGGCACGGAGCCGCCGCTCGAAGAGGTCGAACAGGATCTCACGACAGATGTCAGCGCCGATAAGATCATACCCGTGCTCGTTACCAGCGGCATCCGCGGCTGGGGAGTCGCCGAGCTCCTCGACCTCATCATCCGGCAGTTTCCCGACGGTACGCAAGTGCGGCGCAATGATGAAGCTGGCAAAGTTGTCGAACCAAATCCAAACGGACCGGTTGTCGCCCAAGTCTGCAAGACGATCGTCCACCCACAAAGCGGCAAGCTTTCGATCGTCAGAGTTTTTTCTGGAACGCTCAATCCGGACACCGCGCTTGTCAACGTCAATCGCGACGTCAAGGAGCGCCCCGGCGGCCTCTACGCGCTGCTCGGCAAGGCGCAGACGACCGCGAGCAACCTCGGTCCGGGCAGCATTGCGGCGATAGCGCGGCTCGATACGACCGTCACGGGCGACACCCTGTGTTCCAATGCAAACAAGACGATCATGCCCAAGCGCAAATTGCCGAAGGCAGCCTTCTCGTTGGCATTGCGTCCCCACGACCGATCGGACGAAGCAAAGCTCTCACAATTGCTCGTGCGCATGCGCGAAGAAGATCCAACCCTGGTTGTCGAGCGTGCTGAGTTTACTGATGAGCTCGTGCTGCGCGGCTATGGGGAAATGCACCTCGCCGTCACCGTGGAACGCTTACAGCGCAAGTACAGCGTGAAGCTCGACACGCAGCTGCCCGCGGTGCCCTATCGCGAAACCATTACGGGCAAGACGCAACAGCAGGGCCGATACAAGCACCAAACCGGAGGCCACGGCATGTTCGGCGATGTTCACATTGAGATCGAGCCGTTGCCTCGCGGTTCTGGTTTCAAATTTGACGAGCGTGTGGTCGGCGGTTCTGTACCGAAGCAGTTTTTTCCAGGCGTCGAAAAAGGCGTGCGGGAAGCGCTCGAACGCGGGCCGTTGGGAGGCTTCCCGGTGGTGGACCTTAAGGTGACGCTCTACGACGGTTCGTACCACAGCGTCGACTCGAATGAAATGTCCTTCAAACTTGCAGCTTCGCTCGCCATGCGCGAGGGCATGCCAAAATGTCATCCCGTGCTGCTCGAGCCGATTCAACGAGTTGAGATCACCGTGCCAACCACGTACACGAGCACGGTGCTGCAACAAATCAGCGGTCACCGCGGCCAGATTCTCAACTACGGTCCGAGCGAAGAGCGCCGAGGCGCAGATGTCGTCAAAGCGCTCGTGCCGCAATCGGAAATGCCGCGATATTTAACCGAGCTGCGCACGGCCACCCAAGGCCTCGGTTACTACACAGCGGAGCACGATCATTTCGAGTTTGCTCCGCCTAAGGTCGTGCAAATCGTCACGGCCGAACGCAAAGAGATGGCGGCCGCCGCAAAATAGACAACGAGAAAAATCGCAGCGGGCCACGCATCTAGATGGATTCTCGAGCCTGGCTGGCTAAATTGCTCGCACCGCAATTATAGCAGCAGCGGATCTTGAAGTCCGCTCAAGCATTCTTTGACCTAAGGAAAATTAATGAACGAAGCGTATTGCCGTCGCGCGGACGTTGGAGATTACTCCATCGGTCGTCGACCCTTTGCCCTACCGGGTACCAAACCGCGCTACGCACCGGATCGGCCCGCGGCCATCGAGCACATCGCGCTGACAGTCTCGTTTGATTTCAAAGACCACGTGCTCTTTGGCAGCTGCCGCACGACGTTCCGTGCGGTCGGCAAATCGCTGGATTCGCTCGAGATGGATGCCGACCACCTGCATATCAAGGCTGCGCGCAGCGCGTCCGGGAAAAAGCTGTCCTTCGAGCTTGCCGCTGGCAAGCTGCTGATCGATCTCGACCAGACGCTGCAGCCCGGGAAGTCGAGCACGGTGATCGTGGATTACGAGGCCCGACAGCCAACCCAGGGCATTTATTTCATTTCCCCTGACAAGGGTTATCCGCGCAAGCCGGTCCAGGTGTGGACCCAAGGACAAGATCAAGACGCCCACTACTGGTTCCCGTGCATCGACTATCCCAATGCCAAAGCAACAACCGAGCTCATCGCGAAGGTGCCCGCCAACTTTTTTGTGTTGAGCAATGGAGCGCTGGTCTCAACGACGGGCGATACGAAGGCAAAAACCAAGACATATCATTGGAAAATGGACACGCCGCACGTGACGTATCTGGTCTCGTGCGTGGCGGGTGAGTTTTCCGAGGAGACCGAGATGCTCGGGGATCTTCCGGTCTCCTATTACGTCGTTCCAGGCCGCGAAGCGGATGGCGAGCGCTCCTTCGGCAAGACCCCGAAGATGGTGAAGTTCTATTCGGATCGCATCGGGGTGCCATACCCCTATGCACAGTACGCGCAGATCGCCGTCACGGACTTTATTTTTGGTGGCATGGAGAACACGAGCGCGACGACGCAGACCGACACGACGCTGCACGATGCGCGCGCTCATCTCGATTTCTCGAGCGATAGCCTCGTTGCGCACGAGCTTGCGCATCAATGGTTCGGCGATCTCTTGACCTGCAAAGATTGGTCGCACGCGTGGCTCAACGAAGGCTTCGCAACCTACTTCGAGGCGCTCTTTCGCGAGTTCGACCAAGGCGAAGACGAGTTTGACTACTACCGGCTCATGCTTGCACAGCGCTATTTTGAAGAGGACATCAAGAAATACCGCCGGCCGATCGTCACCAACGTGTACATCGAGCCAATCGATCTGTTCGACCGTCATCTGTACGAAAAGGCTGCGTGCGTGCTGCACCTCATTCGACGGACGCTGGGCGACCAGTTGTGGTGGCAAACCATTTACCATTATGTCTCGGAGCACAAGCTGGGCAATGTGGAGACCATCGACTTCATTCGCTCCATCGAGACCGTGACCGGCAAGAACATGCTGCCGTTTTTCGATCAGTGGGTGTTCCACGGCGGCCATCCGTCGTTTCGCGTTCACTATACGTGGGATGAAAAAACAAAATCTGCCGCGGTGCGGGTCGAACAAACGCAAGACCCAGAGGACGGGACGCCCGTCTTCACGCTTCCTATGACTGTGGCGTTTGTGACGGGCAAGGCCGAGCAGCGCTTCAAGATCGAGCTGGAGCAGCGGGAGCAGACGTTCAACTTTGCGCTCCCCAAGCGTCCGGAGATTTTTTGCTTCGATCCTGACGGCGACGTGCTCAAGACGGTTGAGTTGCGCGTGCCCTTTGAGATGCTCATTCGCCAAAGTTTGACCGACAAGAATTTGTGTGCACGGGTGGACGCGATTCGTGCGCTGGCAAGAGATCCAGCGCCTGATGTTGTCGATGCCTTGGACCGGCTGTTGGCTGGCCGGTCGTTTTGGGGCGTGAAGGCGCAAGCCGCAGCGGCACTAGGGAGCATCCGCAGCGAGCGAGCGTTTGCTGCGCTCGTTCGGGCGAGGAAAGTCGACCACCCCAAGGCGCGCAGAGCGGTAACACGTGCGCTCGGTGAGTTTCGTGGCGACGCCGCGTGCGAAGCAATAGCGATGCTGCTTGCGCGCGACGCTTCGTACTTTGTTGAAGCTGAGGCTGCGCTCGCCATAGGCAAGACGCGATCCAAGAAGGTGTATGCGCTGTTGACAAAGGCCTTGGAGAAAACGTCATTCAACGAAGTCATTCGCAGCGGCGCAATGCAAGGACTCGCCGAACTTGGCGACGATCGTGCTATTCCCGTGCTGCTCGACTGGACAGAGTATGGTAAGCCGACGTATGCGCGCGAAGCGGCGATTTCAGCACTTGGCAAGCTAGGGCAGGGCAACCGCAAGGTGCGGTCTCGTCTGATGGACTTGCTCGAGGACAAGAACTTCTACGCTCGGTTGTCCGCCATTGGTGCGCTGGTGGAGTTGCACGACGTTGCCGCAATCCCAGTCTTACAGCGCATTGCGTCACAAGACGTCGAAGGCCGGCTGAAAGGTGCTGCGACCACCGCGGCACGGGCGATCGCTGAATACCAAGAGAAGCCCGCCGAGCTCAAAGAGTTGCGGGGAGAAATTGAATCGCTGCGAGAGAGCAATAAGATTTTGTTGGACCGCATCGACCGCCTCGAATCCAAGTCCAAGCTCAAACACTAATGTAGTCGCGCGAATCTATTCGCGCGCGTAAACACCGAATCTAGTGTCGCGAATAAATTCGCGACACTAGATCTTTTGTTGTCATCGCGACACTACATCTTGGTTGTGATCGCGAAGGTGAGCTGCGTGGCTGGGTTTAGCGAGAACGGTGCGTATGGGTAATAATTCTCCCCAAGAAATTCCGATCCCGAGAAGGGGAAACCGTAGTAGAAGTTGTTGTCGCCGTACGATAAGACTTGATAGCGCGTCGGGAACTCCCACGGATAACCATGATTGTGGATCATCGTGAACAGATTGGTAACGAGGACCGTCCCTCTCGTGTTTGACCCCAGGTCGCGTGATAGACCTAGATTCATGGTAAGCCACGACGGCCCAACTAATGATCCAAATCCATCGAACGTATGCGTATACGGATCTGGTCCGTACTTTAGCAATTGAGCGCCAGAATCCGGAAATCCCAGCGGATCTCCGTACGGGTTCCCCGATTGGTAGTTGAAGGTTGGCGTTAGGTCCCAGCCCTGGAAGCGCTCATCGAGCCCCAGATTGATCGTCCAGCGGACATCGTACGAGGGCGTCAAGTACTGTGGCGATTCGGTGACCGAAGGTGAGTAGTATCCATTAGGGTCGAACAGCGGGAAGTTTGTTGCATACTTTGTATTATAGATCGAAATTGCGCGATTCACCGCGTCGATAAAATTGTGCCCGGTAAGATTTCGCTCGAACCGAATCTTTGCATCGTTATACGTCGCTGCAAGCGTCACGTTGAGACCGTTTGGGGTTGTTCGGTTGTGCCCAATAAGGAATTCTGCACCTCGAATGCGTGCGGCGCCAAAGTTGAATCCGGTGGTGAGTTGCGGGGCCAGCGGGTTGGCAGGCGCATTGAGAATTTGATTGCGCGTCACGCGGTAGAACGGTGAGATTTTTGCGGCCCATCCGCCAGAGAACTGATGCTCGAAGGAAAGATCGTAGTTCGTGCTGTCTTCAGGTTGAACGTTGTGCACAGCTAAAAACCCAAAGCCGCTGTAGTAGTTGTTCAGTGCGTTGACCGTGCCTGCGACGCCCCAAAACGGTGCGCCTACGTACTCTTGGTACGACGTGTTCGGAGCTTCGACGTAGCGGCCAACCGAAAGGCGAATGACATCCGCCGAGTCGGCGGTATAGGTCAATCCAAAGCGCGGGCTAAACTCGTTGAAGTCAAGCGAGCCTGTCACGTCTTGCCAGTTAGCCGCGCCCGGCAACACGGCCGGTACACCCGCGGCTATGAGGTAGCCGTGACATGGCTGGGAAGCTGCGTAGGCAAAACCATCGAGGCAGATTCCGAATTGGTTTTGCGACTGCTCGGCGATCCCGTTGGGCCCGTTAATAGTCAGGGAGTCGAGTCCCTGATGGAAGCGATCAAAGCGCACCCCAAGCTCAAAGAGCAACCGATCCGAGGCTTGCCACTTGTCCGAGAGGGCGGCATCTGTGTCAATCTCGGGCAGGTCGTTCCACGAATGCGACGGCACCTTAATTTGCGCTACCGTTGCCCCCGGTGTGCACGAGACCAGGCTACTTTGGCCCGCGCTCAGATTGCCGCATAGGACACCGCCGCCCGGTGAATAGCTGTAGCGCAAGCCAACTTGCTTTTCGTAGTCGACGTCCGCACGGAAGAGGTTGTGGTCGCTAAGTTGGTTTTGATAGGTTGCCGTAGCGCCGGTCGTGTTGTTGCGCAAGGTGTAGTAGATGCCGCCCACGAGCGTGTTGGTGGCCTGATCGAAACCCCATAGCGAGTAGAGCCCATAAACATAGAACCGCAGGAACGAAGACTGAGTGAAGAGATGTGTATAGCTGACCTTCTCGATCGATTGTTGCGTCGATTGCCCATCGTAATACCACAATGGAACTAAGCCGGTGCCGCCCCCGGAAGACGGCCAAGTCAAAGTCCGGAAAGCTGTCGGATTGAACGGCTGCCCCAATGCACCGGTGTACAGCGCTCCTGAAGGCCACACGATCTGACCCAAAGCGTTGGAGGCGTTCGCTATGTGGGGATCGATCGTCGCGCCCGAGTAGGGAAACGGACTGCCCGTATAGTCGACCATGTACAGCGCTTGCAGGTCGTCACTTAGGTCGCCATGGTGGAGAGCAAAATGCAAATTGGCCACTGTGTTGCGAGTGGAAACGGTGGTCGTGCCGAGCACTTCAAGTGGTGCTTGCGAGATCGGGAGGTTAATCACATGTGGTTGGGCGCAATTTAGCGAGGAGAAGTTGATGAGGTTGACATTTGGACAACCCGGATCGTTCGCTGGAATCGATATCGAGGTATTGTCCAGGTTGCTGGAATTTGAGTAGCGGACATCAGAATTGATAGCAAGCGTGGAAACATAGTAAGTAAAACGTTGGTCTGGCGAGCCACCGTAGATATCGGCCTGGACGGTGTGGTTGAATGCCGGTGCTCCGACGAAGCCTGAGAAATCAGCACCTCCAGGATACGAACCCCGCTGTATGACCCCGTTGACGAAACCGGACATCGAGTGCCCAGCATCGGCCGGCTCTCCACCGGTGTAGAGCTCGATGCTCGAAAGCCCGTTCGCCGCAAACGAACCGCCGTTGTACTTGTCAAAGCTGCGATTGAGGGGTACGCCCTCGAGTTCGAATCCGATCTGATCCGGCGTGCCGCCACGGACGCTCACAAGTCCGTTCCCATAATATCCACCGCCGGTTCCAATGGTGCGAATAACACCCGGCAGCGACGAGATGACGCCAAACTGACTGTTGAGCGTCTCAGAGCCACCCATGCTTCCTTGATACTGGCTCATGGCTTTCGAATTCACAGCGTAGAGATCGCCTGTGACGGACTTGTTGACGATGGCTTGGGCGGAGGTCACGACGCGTCCCAAGAGCGTGACTTGGACTTGGAGCAAAATTTGAACAAACGTGTTCTGGTCGGCCTGTATTGTAACGCCCTCGACTGAGGTTGGGCTGTAGCCTTCTTTAGACGCGACAACGGTATAGGTGTCAGGCGAGAGGTTGACAAATCCGAGGAACCCGCGGGCATCCGTAACGCCCGTTGCGTTTTGCGATGGAGATGCGACGGAAACTTTTGCCCCAGCCACGGGCACGACATGTACGTCAACGACCCTTACCGAGAGCGTCCCAGTAGTGCCGGCGTCGACAGCAGCGTCCGAAAACATGACCATCAGCGAGCACACCGCTGCAAAAACGTAAATGGTTCTCATCTTTTTCCTCCTGAGCAGAAGTTCAACGCGTGCTTGGACTCGCCGAGAGTCGGGCCGATCGCGCGGTTGCAACCGCTTCATCACGCTTCACCCGATTGAGCCACTGGAGAAAACCTGTAAAGTAGAGCACGATTGGAGCCATCGCAAGAACGACGTAGAGGAAGCGAAGTGGATATCCACCCACCGAACCGATGTGGAGCGGATAAAAGAACGTGTACAAACGCCACCACAAAGGCCAGCGCCGACGATCTACGAGACCAACGACCGCACCCGAATGCTGGTCAACCGAGACAAAGCTCCAGCCGTAAGGATCTGGATCTCCTGGGACCACCTTGCGAATGCGCACCGGTGCCGTCGACGCTGCGGGTGGGTAGACCATCGTGATCTTCCCGGGCAGCGCCCGATCGCCGATAGCTACAAGAGTATCAAGTTCCATTGACGGATGCAACGGTTGCGTCGTTGCCAAGGAAGGCTGGGGCGTGTTTGGCTCGGCGATGAGGACGGTGGCGATGCCGGTGAGCACGATGTAGACAAAAAACACGACACACAGAATGCCGGTGATCTTGTGGATGTCGAAGTTCACCCGCCATGAATCCGAACCCCACTTGATCGAGAACCCGATTGGCAGTCTCCGCCAGCCCGGCCACAGGTAGAGCCCGCTCAAGACCATGAGGACCGCAACGAGCCCAATGATTGAATTGATGAAGGAGCCTTTGTCGCCGCCAAAGAGGTTGGCGTGAAAGTCGTAGAGCACGCCGACCGCCGACTTGCTCCAAAGTTGCGCGCGGATGATGGCACCGTTGTAGGGGTTGACGAGGACGTCAAGGCGGTCATCATCCGTTTGCCGGAGGCTTGCATCATACGTGCACCCGACCTGACATGACTCTAGAATGTGCGTCACGGTTGCATCTGGATATGCACTGTGCACCGTCGCAAGCATCGAGGTAAGAGAGCGTTTTTCGTGGGTGGGTGTTACGTGGATGACCGGGTAGTCGAGAAAGCCGTCGATGCGATTCTCCAGTAAGATGAGGATAGCGCCGGTGCCGCAGATAACAAAAAAGTAGACCCCAACAAAGAGGCCGAGATATTTATGCAGCACGAAGATCGCTCTACGCACGTTCCTCATGTCGTCGCGCGAAATCTATGCGCGCGATCGGATTACTATTTTGCGAGCATGACTGAGGTCGACTTGATCAGGGCCGACACGTGGTCTCCAACCCGCAGCTCCAACTCGGCGACGGATTCCGCGGTGATCAACGCAACGATATGATTGTCGCCGATGCGTACGCTCACTTTTGCCATGAGCCCATCGGTTTGGATATCGGACACGATGCCCGGGAGCTTGTTGCGCGCGCTAACCCGCATCTGCTTGCTCCGCTGCCTGCCCGCTGCACTCGAGTGCCAACACGAGCGCGGCGATCGCTTGCGGTTCGTCGATGTTCATCCTAAGCAAGGAACGAACGCGATCGAGCCGATAGCGCACGCTGTTGCGGTGGAGAAAGAGGCGATCTGCGGTCCAGTCGACACGAGCTCCGCACTCATAGTATGCGCGCAGCGTGGCGAGCAGATTATTGCCGCGCTCATCATCCTCTCGCGCGAGAGGAGCGAGCAGCAGCTGGGCGAGGTCGGCGCTGCCTTGGTCCGCCGAAGCGAGACGTTGCAACTGGTTCAGCAGCGAGGCAGCTGCGTTTGGTCGTAGAGCTCTGGTTGACATGATCGTGCGCCTCTTAGAAAGCGGCAAACAGCACGAGTTTGCCTCTTGCATCGAGCATATAGATGAAAGAGCCGTCGGTGTGGAGTGCGCGCACCGGCACAACAAAGGCCGCTCCCCTCGGGCTCGTCTGCCCATTGTACGCAATAGTAATTCGGGAAACAAGTGCACCCGGCGGCTTCTCGAGCGAATTATTGGGACCGACCCAGCGACCGATCTGATAGCTGCCCGAGGTCGCCGAACCAAGCGCGCCATAGAAAAGGGAGGCGCCATCGAAGGCCACATTCGCGGCTGCCAATGGCAATGGACTAAAGGTAAACGTGTTCTTACTTGCCGGACCAGGCAGTGGGATGGTCCACGATGTGCCATCTTGATGGAAGACTTCGTAGGTTGCCGCAGACGTGCCTGACACAGCAACCGCCGCATCTTGCGAGTAGATGCCGTTACCGGAGTAAGTGTACGATCCGTTGAGCCCGCCGGTCCCATCGAGCGCGAAGGCTGCCCACTTGACCGTTCCGCTGCGATTATCAGCCGCGATAAAAACGTGCGTGGAATCTGCGACGAGCGCGCGGAAGCCACCGCTGCCCAGGGCGTCACTGAAAGTAAGAAGCGGCGTGCACGCTCCAGAGGTCGACGTCGGTGGCGGGCACTTATCGATATTGCCAGCGCTGTCGTCGAACCAATCATCCCCAACGCCATCGATGGCCACCGCGACAGGGTGATAACCGGTCGGGAGCGTGTACGAGCCGGCGTTGGTAGAAGATGAACCGGTCTCCGTAAAACCATAATTGCCGCCGCCACCACTAGTCCCAAGGGCGCCGACAGACCCAGCCACGCTCAGATCGAGAGCGAGATCGAAGGGTTGATTTGTCAGTGAACCCACGAACGAGGGTGTGGTCAGCGTCGGTGTGCCGGAGCTGCCCGAGTGGTTCTCGTTGTGATGATGCAGCGCGGTGATGCCGATGCCGAGACCGATTGCAGCCAACAGAAGCACCAGCGGTTGATCGTAGGCGGGAACGTTGCTATTTGGGTCGAGGGGTTTCGAACACCCAGAGAAGCCCGAAACGAGCAGCAATGCAATCGCAGCGGCTGCCATGCACCGTCTCACCTGTGGTCTCATAGAGACCGCAATACGTGCTTGTTGCAACAAAACCCCGCAGCCGTGAGCTCGCGGAGGGCGGCCAGGGAAGAGTCGCTGGCAAGCGCGTCAAACGACCGGCTCATGAAGAGTGAACCAAAAGTCCGGGTCTCACTGCCGGAGGGTCTCTCTGCGGATACCTTGCGCGAAATGTACTATCGCATGGTTCTCACACGCCTGTGCGACGATCGTGCCTTCGCCCTCAATCGCCAAGGCAAGATACCGTTCGCCGCAACGTGCCAGGGCCACGAAGCGGCACAAGTAGCGGCCGCATTCGCGCTCAAACGCGGTACCGACTGGGTCGTGCCCTACTATCGCGACACCGCGCTCGCGCTATCGTATGGCGTCACCCCGAGAGAGCAGCTCATGTGCCTTTTCGCGCGCAAGGATGACATTTTCTCCAGCGGCCGGCAATTTCCCGAACCATTACAGCGTGCCCGATCGAAAGATCGCGAGCATCTCGAGCATCATTGCCGCTCACGTGACGCACGGCGTTGGCATGGCGCTGGCGTTTAAGATGCGCAAAGAACCGGTCGTTACGCTCATCACCTTTGGTGAGGGTTCCACGAGCGAAGGCGAGTGGCACGAAGCCATGAACTTCGCCGGGATTCACAATGTGCCCGTGGTTTTCTTGTGCGAGAACAACGAGTTTGCTATCTCAGTTCCTCAGAAACTCCAGATGGCGGTCTCCAACGTCGCCGACCGCGCCGCAGGATACGGCTTCCCGGGCGTCATTTGCGACGGCACGGATGTGGTGCGACCTACTCGGTCGTGCATGAGGCGGTCGAACGCGCTCGCATAGGCGAAGGCCCGACGCTCGTCGAGGCCAAGTTCTACCGCGCCATGTCACACACGAGCGACGACAATCAGCTAACCTATCGAACGCCCGAAGATATCGAGGCGCTCAAGGCGTCGCGACCCGATCCCGCGCTTTGATGGATGGCTCAAGGACCGCGGCCTCGCTGATGACGAGATGATTGCGCAAATGAAGAAGAAAGCGCAAGCGGAAGTGGACGATGCAACCGATTGGGCCGAAGCGCAGCCGCCCCCCACTGAAGCTGATCTGTATACGCATGTGTATGCCTCGGGCCCACTTTCGTAAGGTTTGTTGATGGCAAACAAAACGGTGCTCGAAGGCGTTCGCGACGCGCTCCACAACGAAATGGCGCGCGACTCACGGGTCTTCATCATGGGCGAAGATGTGGGCCCGCGCGGTAACGTCTTCCTCATAACGAAAGGGTTCCTAGAGGAATTCGGCCGAGATCGGGTCGTTGATACGCCGCTGGCCGAGGCTTCCATCGTGGGAATCGCCATTGGGGCCGCGATGGCCGGCATGCGCCCAGTTGCCGAAATCCAATTTGCCGACTTCATCTACCCCGCGTACAACCAGATCGTCGGCGAAGCGGCCAAGATTCGCTATCGCAGCGCGGGGGGTAACTCGTGCCCGCTCGTCATCCGCACGCCGTACGGCGGCGGCGTGCGCGGAGCGCTGTCGCATTCGGTCAGCGTGGAAGCGCTTTTCTATCACGTTCCCGGCTTGAAAGTATGCGTTCCCTCGACGCCCGCAGACGCCCAAGGCATGTTGACGAGCGCGATTCGCGATGATGACCCGGTGCTGTTTCTCGAGCACAAGCGAACGTATCGTCTCATCAAAGGCGAAGTGCCGGATGGCGATTTCACCGTTCCGATCGGCAAAGCGGACGTGGCCCGTCCTGGTAAGGATCTCAGCGTCATTACCTACGGCCTCATGCGCCACTTCGCAGTCGAGGCAGCCGAAACGCTGGCGAAAGAGGGCGTGGAAGCCGAGGTCATCGACTTGCGGTCGATTCGACCGATGGATCGTAGCGCAATTTTGGAGAGCGTTCGGAAGACTCGTCGCGCGCTGATCGTACACGAGGATCAAAAATTCGGCGGTGTCGGTGCCGAGGTTTCCGCAATCATCGCCGAGGAAGCGTTCTTCGATCTCGATGCCCCCATTCGGCGCGTGTGTGGGCCGGACGTCCCCGCGATGGGCTACGCAAAGGAATACGAAGAAGCGTTCATGCCCAATCCAGAAAAAATCGCCGCGGCGATGCGCGACCTCGTCGCAATCTAAGGAGCTCAAGCTTTGGCAATCGTCACGATGCCACAACTGGGTGAGACGGTCACCGAAGGGACCGTCGGGCGCTGGCTCAAGAAAGAGGGCGAAGCAGTTGCCAAGTACGAGCCGCTGCTCGAAGTGGAGACTGATAAAGTCGCTTCTGAGATTCCCTCACCGTTTGCCGGAACGCTCACGAAGATTGTGGCGGCCGAAGGATCGACGATTCCCGTTGGCGCTCCCGTTTGTGAGATCAGCGAATCTGGAGTAGAAGCAAAAGCCGCGCCAAACGCCTCCACCATTGCGCCGACCGAACCCGCCGCGCGAGTAAGTCATAACGCGGCGCCCTCAATTTCATCCGATGGCGAGGCCGACGACAATCGCTACTCGCCAGCCGTGCGCAAACTCGCGCGCGAGCACGGAGTCGATCTGCGTCAGCTCTCCGGCAGCGGGCGCGGTGGTCGGATCACCGCCAAAGATGTAATCGATCATTCGGGTGCCGCTGCGACAGGGCAGGCTCCAGCGGCGCAAACCGCGGCCAGCGTGACCGCCGCTCCTGCGGCTCATGTGGCTGCGCCCGCCAAACCCGTCCCGGTCGCTCCACCGGGTGAAGGCGACACGTCGGTCCGCGTCACGCAGATGCGCAAGACGATTGCCGAACACATGGTGCTTTCCAAGACGACGGTGCCTCATGCTTGGTCAATGGTCGAAGCGGACGTCACCGAAGTTGCGAAGTGGCGAGAGCGAGAGAAGGAGGGCTTCAAGGCCCGAGAAGGGGTGAATCTGACCTTCCTACCGATCGTTGTCACTGCGGTGTGTGGCGCGTTACGCGAATTTCCGATGGTAAATGCGACGTGGGCAGGCGATCGCATCATCGTTCGCAGCCATATCAACATCGGCATCGCAGTCGAAATTGAAGAAGGACTCGTCGTTCCAGTTGTCCGCGATGCAGATCGTCTTAGTCTTTCCGGGCTGGCGCGGGCCATGACCGAATTGGTCGCCAAGGCTCGTAGTCGCAAGCTCACCATGGAGGACATGTCCGACGGCACGTTCACGGTCGACAACACGGGCGCACTCGGAAGCGTCGCGTCCTACCCGATCATCAACCCTCCTCAGGCTGCCATCATCACTATGGAAGCCGTGGTCAAGCGACCTTGGGTGATCAATGACGCCATTGCAATCCGCTCGATCATGAATCTTTGCATGAGCCTCGATCACCGCGTCCTCGATGGCTCGGTGGCGTCGCGCTTCTTGCAGTCAGTAAGACACCGTCTCGAAACCTTCTCGATGTAGTCGCGCGAATTTATTCGCGCGTTCGGTTATGCCAGGTCGCGAGGGCCCGGAAGGCGACTCACCGCGAGCCCGGCTAGCGCAACGAGAATGCCGGCAGCCGCCAGGGTCAGCGGCAAGGTCGTCAGCGTCGCGATCGAGCCAAGCAGCCACGAGCCCAAGGGCATGAAGCCCAAAAAGATCATCGTGTAGAGCGCCATCACGCGACCGCGCATTTCAAGGGCGGTGTGAAGCTGCAGCAAGGTGTTGGTCATGCCCATAAACAGATTGATGCTTGCTCCGAGCGCAACGAGCACGCTTGCTGCGATCAGCGTCGTCTTCGTCAGCGAGAATCCAAAGAGCGCCACCCCCGCGAGCGTCGCACAAGCAGTCGCGATCCGTCCTCGGTGATGGCGAGTTCCGATGAATGCGACGGCAATCGAACCTGCCAACGCGCCAACCCCGGATCCCGCCATGAGCACACCGAGGGTATCCGGCCCACCCTGAATCGTCGCTTTCACAAAAGCGGGCAGCAGCTGTATGTAAGGCCGCCCCACAATTGAGACGAGCAGCGCGAGCAAGAAGAGCGCAAGAATTGCAGGCTGCCCGCGCACGTAACGCAACCCATCGACGAGTTCTTCCCACAGACCCAATCGCTTGGCAACCTGTACGGGCGGCTTGGGAGTCATGAGCAAGAGCGCAAAAATAACCGCGACATATGAAAGTGCGTTGAGATAGAATGTGGCGCTGACGCCCACGGTACTCACCAAAATTCCGCCGATGGCTGGGCCGATGATGCCCGGTCCATTAAAGGCGGCGGAGTTGAGTCCGATCGCATTCATCAGCTCGCGTGGTCCAACAAGAAGGGGCACCATCGATTGCCTCGTGGGCGCGTCAAAGGTGAGCGCACACGCGGACAAGCCGGCGAGCAGGATGACCTGCCATATTTGTACCGTACGCGTCTGTGCCAAAATGGCCAGCGCGAGGGCAGCGAGTCCAAGGACGACCTGACTGACGATTAAGAGGCGTCGCCGGTCGACTCGGTCGGCGATCGTGCCCGCCACTCCGGACAGCAACAGAGCGGGGATGGCGCGGGTGAAGCCGATGATGCCAAGGTAAAACGGCGCCAAGGCCGGGCGCGGCGCCAATTCAACGACAAGCCATCCTTGAGCTAAAGTAGCCATCCAACTGCCGGTGTTGGAGATGATGAGCCCGATCCACAGCAGCCGGTACTCTCGGTACGCCAGCGCGCCCCAGCGCTGCGCCCCCGGCGGCGATTCGCTCTCTTGCGATGGGTTTTGTTCTGTCGTCGTCGCCACGCGCGATTGTTTGTCGCGGATACGACAAGTTCCGTGCCACGGGTTCGACGAAAAGAGCACCGAGCGACGACCAAGGACGGCCCAAGGGAGCCGCGAAGCTCGTCATTTGACAGCCCTTCGCCTGCGTATTGGCCGAGGAGGATTTTGTATGAAGAGGACAGCGGTGTTTGTGCTCCTCTCGATTATGAGCGCGATGGTAGCGTCGCTTGTCAATGCACCGCGCGCGCTCGCTGTGATTCCCGAACGCCACACGAGCGCAGCGCAACGTCAATCCCTGACGGTCACCGTCTACGGGGACTTCGCACTTGTTCGGGATGTCAGGCTCCTCAATGTCGAGCGGGGCGAGAATCGAATCGTTTTTGACGACGTCTCACCGCAGATGTCACCAGAGACAGCCTTTCTTTCGGATCTCGGCACCCAGGTGCCGATCCTTGTGCAGGAGCAGAATTTTGAAACCGCTGTTCTTTCGCCAGACGCGATTTTTGCGCGAGCTGTCGGCCACACGGTGACCGTTATCCACGACGAACCAATGACGGGGAAGGAGACAAAAGAGACGGCGGTGGTGATCAGTGCGAGCGGCCCGATCCTCAAGTTCAAGGATCGCTTCGAAACGAGCTTGCCGCCCAATTCCCGCATCGTGTATGCGACGCTGCCAATCATTCGACTGACGCCCGATTTCTTGGCTGATTTTGAAAGTCCAACCGCCGCACAACGACCCATCGCCCTCGGGTACCTCACAAGTGGCCTGTCTTGGGCCGCCGACTATGTGGCCAGGCTCAACGCCGGAGGCGACCATCTCGACATCGACGCCTTCATCACTTTGCACAACGACAGCGGCATGGACTTTGACGATGCAACCGTTCGGCTCGTCGCCGGGAGCGTGCAGCGCGCGCAGCCAGGTGAAGTGAAAATGCTTGGTGCGGTGCGCGCGCAGGCCGCCGCTGACGTCTACGCAGCTAACACCAATCGTGCCACACGCCAGGCGGTCTTTGAATTTTACGAATACAGTCTGCCCCGGCGGACCTCGCTGCGAACCGGTGAGACCAAGCAAACCCTCTTGCTTTTTGCTCGCGAGGTCCCCGTGCAACAGGTCTTCTCATCATCGGTAAGCGCCAACGACTTTCAAAGCCAGGGCTCGGAGCAAGCGGTCCCGGTTGAGGTGACGCTTGAATTTGACAACGATGGACACGGGCTCGGCGTGCCCCTACCCAGTGGGGTCTTTCATATGTACAAAAACGATGAGTCCGGCGAACCAGTCTTCATCGGCGAAAATGCCATTGACAACACGCCCCGCAAAGCGCACGTGCAGCTCGACCTCGGTCCATCATTTGACGTTCACGTGAGCCGCGTTCAAACGAATTACCAAGAGATCCCACATCCCTACAATAGAACTGAATATGTCACCGACTATCGCGTGACGGTCAGCAATGCCAAAAGTAAGCCGATCGTGTTGCGCTATGAGGAGCAGCTCAGCGGCCTGTGGCAGATCGCAAGTGAGACGCTGCCCCACCAAAAGACCTCGAGCTCAACGGTTGTGTGGATGATTCCGGTGGCGGCCGGACGCCAGGCAACACTGACGTTCCGGGTAGATTCACGCTAAAAGGACCCCCACAACAGTAACGACCGAGCGGAGCTCGGTCGTTGACTGTTAGGTCGATGACATTTTCGCCGTACCTTCCGATCCTTACTCTCTAGTCAGTAGGTTCGGTTGTAGGGCTTAACTGGGACGCGATCCCCAGAGCCATCCCCCAGCGTGAGCCGGGTCCCCAACGGTAGGGGTACCATCTCCGAGGACTTCAGCTCTCCACGCTTCGAATCGTGGCATCCGTTGTTGCTGACTTCACTCGGCACCGCGGTCGGTGTAGTGGCAGTATACTCAATGCACTCCCATTGTGCAAGTGAACGGTTGTTCGCTTTTGAAAGAAAATTGTGGATAGCATTTGATTGTTGTGGATAACGCTGAGTGCTCAGGCCTTTTTGATTGCATTTGCAAGGATGTCGATCGCAAACGCGAGCTGATCCGTCGTGATGACAAGCGGAGGGGTTATTGACAGAACGTTGCCCTGAGGTCCGCTGGTCAAGATAAGCACACCCTGCTGCATCGCATCCCGCAGGACGTGGAGGGCGAGATCCTTATCGGGCGAGCCATCGCGCTTGATGCACTCGAGCCCCCACATGAGCCCGAGCCCGCGCACATCGCCAATTTTCCCCTTGCTTTCTTTCTGTAGCTTCACAAGCATCTCGCGCACGGATCCCTCGAGTTTTGCTGCTCGTGCAACGAGTCTGTGTTCTTGCACTTCTGCAATCGACGCGAGCGCCGCCATGCAGCCGGTAGGATGCCCGAGGAACGTGCTCGTGTGTATTGCCTCGCCTTCCGATGCGGGCCAACGATCCATGATCTCCGCCTTACCGATGCAGGCGGAGATCGGAAATCCAGATGAGAGGCCTTTGCCGACACAGATGATGTCCGGCACGATACCGGCGTGTTCGCAGGCAAACCAGCGTCCGGTACGTCCAAACCCGGAGAAAATCTCGTCGCAGATGAGCAGCAGGCCTTGCTCGTCGCAGAACGTTCGCAGCTCTTGTAGCCATTGGTCCGGCGCAGGAATCTCCCCACCCCGCCCTTGCATGGGCTCAACGATGACCGCTCCGATCTCAGAAGGGCCCAACCTTTCGAGCGCGCTGCGAACGAAGTCAAGGCACGCAACCTTACACGATGGATACCGGAGCCCCAGCGGGCAGCGGTAACAATACGGAAAGTCCACTCTGTGGCTGAAATGGCCGAGCTGATCGGAGAACGGAGCGCGGAACAAATCCCGGTCCGTAACCGAAAGCGCCCCGTAGGTGAGGCCGTGGTACGCACCCGTGAAACACAAGACACCGGGCTTGCCGGTGGCAATCGCCGCTGTCTTCAACGCGGATTCAACTGCCTCAGCCCCGGTTGAGGCAAAGATGACCCGCTTGTTCCCTTTGCCCGGCGTCAGTTTGCACAGCTCGCGCGCCAGCGCAACTTTGCTCTCCGTCGGATACACATCGCCCATGCCATGGAGCAAGCGATGAGCTTGGTTCCCAATCGCGTCGGCCACGCGCTCGTTGCTGTGGCCTGTCGCCGCCACGCCAAAAAAGCCGGTGAGGTCCACGTAAACGTTCTCGTCAACGTCAACGACATTCGCACCGGCTGCTTGGGAGAAAAAGATAGGAAAGTCTTTGTTAACGAAGGTGACGTTGCGGCTTTCGTAGCGACGCAGCTCCACGGTCAGACGCCGACTCTTTGGACCTGGCGGCTTGACTTTGATCTTGCCCGGTTGCGTTCCGAACGTTCGAGCGCTCATTCGGAGTCCTCGAGCGCGAAGTCCGATATCTTCGGGCGATAGCCAAGTGGCGGACGCTGCATCTCTCCCAGCGAGCAAAGGCGGGACGCACCGCAGTTGGCGAATGCGCCGCGGAGTTGCGGGCTCAACGCCGAAGCGACGCCGATCGAGTCCAGACGATGACCCAAGGTCTTTGCAGCTCCAGCAGCGTCGGAGGGGCTGTGGACCGGCTTCACCACCACGATTCTTCCGAATCCGGCGCACGTCGGCGCGGAGAACGCTTCAGCACCAACGACAAATTCGGGGATTCCATCAATATCGGGTCCGACGATCACCGTGTCGAGAGCATGCGTCTTGGGAGCGAGTGCTCTCACCATGAGCCGCCGTATGAACTCCGCGACCGCCGCCTTTTCGGCGCCGCCCGCCTGCCCACGCGGAAGAGCACGGCCAACCCGGGCCAGAGCGCCGCTCAACGCATGCGCGAACAGGATCGCCTTTGAATCGTCGCCCTCGACATAGATCGTTTGCGGTGAGAGGCATCCACGCTGATCGAACAATGCGACGTCCGTTGCGGCGGCCTTGGCAGCAGCAGCCATGTCGCTGCCGGCCGGAACGTAGCCGAGGCTGTAGGCGCTGCCGTACCCCACAACGGTGACGTTGCTGGGGGCACGACGCTTGACGTCGGCGATTGTTGCGTCGTCGCCAAAAACGATAATCCGGGAAGCTAGCGGAAAAATCTTAGATTCGAAATCCTCGTCACCTCCGGTCCATCGCAGCGCCTTCAGCGTGCCTGCGATTGGCGGACCGAGCGATTCGAATTGTTCTGCGACGATATTCGCAAGGCACAGTTCTCGGCTCGAAGACTTGAGCATGATGGTCGCGCCCGCCGCGGCGGCGCAATATGCCGTGGCAATCGCCGGGCCCAAGACGTTGCCTGGGAGGATGGCAAGCATTGAGTTTCGGCGGGCGACTTGACAGTCGCCCACTACAGGTCCACTGCTACAGAGTCCGCTGCTGCCAGGTCCGCTGCCGTATTCGCTCAGCACTTGGTCATCGAGCAGGACGTTGTCGAGTGCCAGCTCGACGACTTGGGCAGGCCACTCCCCGTCGCGCAGCGCTTCGCGCGCTGCGATGCGGACGTGGGAATTCCGATGGCGCCATTGCGCCGCTCCTGCCAACAGCGCCGTTGTGCGGGCACTGGCAATTGGTTGGGCGTTAGGCATGAGACCGAAGCATCGAATCGACGGTGATGCTGCAACCCTTTGGCGGAGCGGCCTGCGAGCGGCTTACGTACGTAAAGCCCTCGCCTTCGCCCCTGACCAGATCGCCTGTGAGCACTGCTGCCACCGATCCTCGATTGCTCAAATCGAATACTTGGAGCAATCCTACGGAGCCTTCGGGCAGCGGCTCCGCGCTAACAGGATCGACGACCAGGTGCCGAGTCCAATGGGGCCCGACTTTGAACGCCAGGCGCGGCGGACGACCCGCGAGCTTGTCGCTCAGACTCGCGTCATACCATTGACTGCCGAGCTCGCACATGCCGTACTCGGAAATGCACCACTCTGGCGAAATGCCAAATGTCGACGAGAGTACCCGATGAAATTCATCTCGTTCGATCGATCGAGATTTTCCCTTGAAGCCGCCTGTTTCGACGATGCGACTACCCGGGGGAACCTGGAACTTGAGGCGAGCGGCGTCGCAATAGTCGAAGAAATGAACGAAGGCAAATGCCGTGCCGAAAAGGAGCACGGGCTCGCGAGCCGAGCGCAACGTGCTGGCGATCCCCTGCGAGTCGAGACTGCCGTGCCGAACGAAGAAGTCACCGCCGCTTGCGTATCGTTCGTAGAGGCGGGAAAGCATGTAGGCAAGCGACGACTGAGGCGCGTCTTCAAAGGAAGGGGAGAGCAGCAGCATCTCGATCTTTTCGCGATCTGGCAGAACGCATCGCCGGAAATGATTCGCAAGCGAAGCATCGTACAGCACGGCGTTCTCAAGCTCGTGCACCGACGCTCGCTCTCCCTCGCTCGTTGTGCCGCTGGAAACGAAACGCAAGCGCGCGCGCTCGGGCGGAAAGCAAGCGATGCGAGCGTCGGCGAAGGACGCTGCTGAGAGCGCGGGAATGTGGGTCCAGCGGCGAACGAGCTCCGGCGTGCGGTTGCGTTGATCGCACAGATTGCGATATGGTTGATTTGCCGAGTACTGGTAGGCAAACAGCTCCAGCGCCAGCTGCTCGAATTCGGCCTCGCCGGCATCCGGACTAGAGATGAAATCCAAAAGCTTGCGATCGAGGCCGCTTGCAACCGTGCGTATCATGTGAGCGTCCAAAACAATGTGCGTTTTGACAGGGCCGTACCCGCAAACCTCCGAGCCCGCGGGCAGGGTGGCTTTGCAACGCGCACTAAGCTTGCAGCCGCATATGATTTTGCGATATTTCCCCGTCGGTCCGATAGCCTGCAACTGCATCATTCTGGGCGATGAAGCGACAAAAACAGGGATTGTGGTGGATCCGGGGGGTGACGTGGAAAACATCTATCAAGCCCTGCGCAAGCACGATCTAAAGCTCGCCGCGATTGTCGCAACGCATGCACATATCGATCACGTTGCAGCACTTGCCGATCTCAAGGAGCGGACCGGCGCGCCGATCATGATGCACGAGGCCGACATACCTCTTTACAAAAACATCGCCGAGCAAGCGGCGTGGCTTGGCGTTCCCACGCCTACAACGGCGGACGTCGACAGCTATCTTCGCGAAAGCCAACCTCTGCAATTTGGGCGCCACGCGCTGCGCGCCGTTCACACGCCGGGCCACACGCCGGGCAGCGTCAGTTTTGTCATCGAAGAACGCGAGCCGATCATCTTATCGGGCGACACGCTCTTCGCCGGCGGCATAGGACGAACGGATTTATGGGGTGGTTCGTTCACCCAGATCATGCAGTCCATCCGCTCCAAGCTCCTTGCCTTCGAAGACAATGTCACCGTCATTCCAGGCCACGGTCCGCAAACAACGATCGGCAACGAACGACGCTCGAACCCCTTCATCGTGCAACAAACATGAGCGAGGGTCCGCAATCCCAGCAACCAAAGAATCCGTATCAACTCGAACGAGATGACGAACTCGAGACGTTCGCGCGAGGCATTATCGACGTGGCTATGGGGAAGACGGCGACTTCTCCGCGGCAGTTCGCCTACTACTCGACGCAAGCGGCGAGGCAAATTGCTCAATACGTGTTAGAGCGCTTTATTCGCAAAAAAATCTAAAGTAGTCGCGCGAATTCATTCGCGCGAAGGGGTCAGAGATGTCGCAAGAAATTGGATCGCAACTACCGCCGCCGCTTCAGTTCGAACTGGGCGCGCATCCAACGGGCGGAGCGCCCAAAGCTGTACTGCTGTTGACGACAGATGCTGATGGACACTCTCGCGTCGCGGTCCTCGGCGCCCCTGAACTGCGCGTCAAAGACGCGTCGCACCTCGAGTTTGCCGTGCACGCCGATTCAACTACTGGTGCAAATTTGACGCGCTCGGGTACAGGCGCTCTTTGGTACGTGCTCGATGCCGCGGCGTATTGCATACGCGGTACTGTTGGCGGATCTCAAGATCCACCACGCCCTCATGCGGATTCAAAGGGTCATGAATTTCAAACGTTCGAGCTCACGGTGGTGTCGGTGCTCATGGATTTTCAACCTAGCGCACCGATGGTGTCAGGCCCAACCTACAGGCGCCTGTAGGGGGCGATTGGATTCTAGATCGAATGTAGCAGCGGACCTTTAGGTCCGTTTTCAGGCCACGTCATTCCAGCGACGCACGTATTCTTGAAATGCCAGGCAGAAAGTTGCGTGACTCCAGGTGAGCGGCGAGACCGAGAGCGGTGCGCCGGTCAGTGGATGCGCCTGCTCTGCCAAGATGCCGCTCCGCAGCGCATGGTCGCAAGCCCAAAGAATCTGCGCTTTGGCTTCCTCGAGTTCCTGACGGGTCTGGGCGCATGCGATCGCGTGCTGCGCGAGCCAAAGGGTGCAGATAAACCAGGGATTGCCGGGCAGCGACGGGGGTAAGTCCTGATAGCGCTGATAGTAGTCGTTCTCATAGCGCGCGCAGCCGCCCACGTCCGTTCGCAGCCATAATCGGTCACGAATCGCCGCAACGGTGGCCGTAATGCGTTCGTCACGCGGCGAAAACATTCCAAAATACCACAATCCGAACAGCGCGCTGTCTACGGTCTCATCCCGGATCACGCTGCCGTCGGGCTTGAAGTTGATCATGCGGACAAACCGCCCAAGATCGCCGGCCCACAAATACTTTCCGGCAGCGGCGCTGATTTCGTCGGCGATCGTATTGTACATCGCGGAGCGGCGCGCTTCGCCAAACAAATCGGTGAACTGCGCGGCGGCGCGCAGCCCTGCCCAGACGGCGCCGACGGTGAACGCATGGACCCCATGGCGCTCCTCCCAAAGATCGTACGAGGCCAAGGGCAGCTTCGTCACGGGATCGCGGTAGCGACACATAAAGTCTGCCGCCCCCGTGATGATCTGGCGATAGAGCGGTCGGATCACCTCGACGTCGCGGTACCTTCTGTAGTGCTCCCAGAGGGTGTAGAGGACGAGCGCCGTTTCGTCTTCTTGAATGGGCAGCTGTTCTCGACCATTGCCATCCATCCAAGGATGCCACGATGAACCAAGGGATCCGTCCGGGTTGTACTTGTGAAGCAAGTACCCACCGGCGGTCATCGCATTAGCACAAAACGTGAGAAAGCTGGCTGCCAGCGCCTGATAATCAGCACGAATGAGCGCGGTTGAAACCAGCGCACCATCGCGCGGCCACATGTACGAGTACGTATCGCGGGAGAACCGCAAGATATCGGTGTCGTTGGCCGCGATGATTGCGCCGTGATTGTCGATCTGCGTGCGCATTACCAAGAGGCTGCGCTTGTACTGCTCGACGAGCCGGTCTTCGAGATCGGCATAGTCAACCGGCTCTTTATTGATCCACAAGCGCCAATAATCGCGCGTCCGATCGATGAAGCGAGCGGGACCTCTCTCGCGCACGATCGTGTCGAGTTCGTGAACGTCTTGATACGATTCGGCGAGCGCAAGCCAGTGATAGAAGGTCACTGATTCGGAAGAGGCAATACCTGGCGCATACAGTCCGATCGTGCCATCCACAGAACCCTGAGCAATCGGATTCCGGCTGAGCACCCCATCTTCGGCATCGCGCCAGGTGCCTTCCAGCCCGTTGACTTCCTTCAGACCGGTAGCCCACGATGAGACTCCGACATGGTGGCCGGTCTCATCGCCAACTTGCCCGTTCATGAGAAAATAGCGCCGCCGCTTATACGCTACCAAAGCGCCCAGGTGCGGGTGGTACGCGAACGTGTCCCCCACCTCATTGCCTTCGATGTGGAGATCGTAGTGAAAAAACAGTCGAATCTCGCGGGCAATCAAGGCGAGATTGGTAACGGTTATTCGTCGAAAGAAGATGTTGCGGTCAAAGTCAACCGCATCATTGCAAGCCACCCGCAGCATCAGGTCAGCGTTCTCCAACGTGACGTTGCTAACGATCGAATCCTTTTCGTATTCGACGTTTCGCTGCCACGCATCATCGGAGAACCAGGCAAAGCGCCCGTCAACCCAAATACCTGTGCGGCAAATATCGCCTGGGCTGTGATTTTCTGCCCCAACGTACGGAAAGTAAATGTCGCGCAGCTGATAGAGCCCGTCGAAGGTAATGAGTACCGACCCGTTGCCAACCGGAATGTCGCGGGGCATGGGTCGCTCTTTATCGGGTAGCCGGAATCAGACCTTCGGAGTCGGCTAGGCTGCGGTGTTTGGTCGCGCCGCGTTGCGCAGCGCCTCAAGAGCGTCACCTGTGCGGGCGTAGATCTTGCACGACCGACTGTGAGTGCACAGTTCTAAGATGCTTTGCAGTTTTGGCGAGGCCGTCACAAGGCCAACAGCGCCGCCGAGGTCTCGGATTGTTCTCAGTGCGCTGACCAGCATGCCCAGCCCCAGAGAATCCATTTTCTTGACCCGCCTGAGGTCGACGACGTAGCGCCAGCTCCCACTTTGCGCGCACGACGTCAGCTTCAAGCGCAGCGTATCCACACCGTCTGCGTCGAGTCGATCGCTGGCAGCAACGACCGCAACCGCTTCGGAGTCTGACGGCTCTGCGGCCGATCGAATGGCAAAAAGGGCGTTAAAAAACTTATCACGCGGTTGCATAATTGGTCACCATCCGTAAGACAGTCCAAAGTGGGGTTCGTGACGCCGCGAGGCATCCCAAACCCCTACTGTGACCCAGGCCGCGGCCATAGCATATGATGAGGTTTAAGTGAGAAGCCGCAAGGCCCCAATGGGCGGCTGGCCAGCTTTGCCGATAATGAATGGAGAACGAACCGAAGGAGTTTGGAACACCACCTGAGCATCGACGAGCCCACCGCTGCGGCAAGCCAACCCGATCCCGCCGCAGAGCAACTGCGTGCCCTTGGGCGCGTGGCAACGATCTTCGCCCATTCCACCGGCGAGAAGGCGTTTGCCGCGCTGCACGAGCTTTTGTTTGCGCGCGGCATTCGGCGCCTCACGATCGCGACGATCGATCGAGACGTGACAAGTCCCGTCCACTATCACTATCATGCCGATCGAAACTTCCAAGTCGCCGAGCCGCTTGATGCGCAGACGTTGGCCTTTGCGTTGGCGTCCGAGCAGCTCTGCGAACTCCCCACCGTGGCGGGCGTTCGCAATATCGACCCCGCGGCGCGGAGCACGCGAGGCCGCCTTGCCTTTGCAATGGTCGCACCCATTCGCGTCGCAGGGGCAATCAATGGTTTTTGCGTCATTCAATCTGACTCGCCGCTGGCAGCTTACGATGGCACGCTGCTGGAGACGGTCACCGTGCACGTCGGGCAAGATCTCGAAATCACTCGTGAAGCAGCGCTCTGCGAGCACGGCGCGAAGGCGCTGAATCTGTTGCTCGAAACAGCGCGTGCCCTCTCGAGCGGCTTGGACCTAAGCGATTTGTTCGCAAAGTTCCACACTTTGGTGGGACGGGTGATGGACGCGTCTCTCTTTGTGGCCGCCCTGCTGACCCCAGATGGCGATCAGCTTGAGATTGAATACAGCGCGGAGTTCGGGCGCCGCTCGGTAGAACGCGTACGGCTACCGCTGACCACCGTTTCGGGAGATGTCCTCAAGTCAGGACATCCAGTGATCATCCGCCGGCCTGAAGATTGGAACACCGTCCGATCGGTCACGCTGGGCGATGCGCAGGACCCGGCCTCGGCACTCATCGTTCCAATGAAGCTCGGCGATCGAGTGCTCGGCGTTCTTTCGGTCCAAAGCCCGCGCGCCAACTCGTATTCCGAGACGGATTGCGATTTGCTCACAGCTATTTCGGAACAAGCAGCGGTCGCGGTGGAAAACCTGAAGAACTTGCGAGCCAGTACCCAGCGCGCTGCCGATCTCAACTTGCTCGTTGAAGTAGCGAGTGCCGTTTCATCCGAGCTCGATCTGCATCGCGTGTTTGCAAAAATTCACGAACAAGTGCGCCGAGTCATCGATGCGCCGTTGTTTTTTGTGGCGTTGCGTTCGGGTGACGGCGAGAGCGACGTGACGCTCGAATACCTAGTCGAGGGCGAACGCGTTTTCCCACCTGCCAAGCACAGCATTGAAGGAACGATCGTCGGTCGTGTGATCGAAAGCGGCAAGCCGATTTTAGTGCGAAACACCGAAGAGCGCGATAAGCTCAGCACCAAAAGAGTGGGCGAAGGTCCAACCACGGTGCAATCCATTGTTGCCGTTCCCATGAACGTGGGAGGCCGCATCATCGGTGCGATTTCAATCCAATCGTACATCGCCCATGCATACGACGAGCAGCACCTCAAACTGCTCAACGCCATCGCAGAGCAGTCTTCCGTCGCGGTGCAAAATGCCAAGTTGTACGAACGCGCCAAGGAGCTTGCCGACAACGATGCGCTGACTGGATTGCCGCATCAGCGTTCCGTTCAGGAGCGGCTGGCGTACGAGTTGAAGCGCGCTCGACGCTCCAACGCCAAGGTGTCGCTGTTGATGATGGACATCGACAAGTTCAAGGCGTTCAACGACACGTACGGCCACCCGGTGGGCGACCGTGTCCTCAAAGAAGTGGCGGCAGTACTGCGCCGCGTCGCGCGAGAGACCGATGGGATTGGGCGCTACGGTGGGGATGAGTTTTGCGCGATACTACCCGACACCGATCGGGAGGCGGCGTGGCGATTTGCGGAACGGCTCAATGCGGAGATTGCGCGAAAGCCGTTTGACATCACTGAGCGCCAGTCAATCCCGGTTCGGCTCTCCATCGGTGTTGCCGTCTATCCTGACGAATGCGAGGGCCGAGAAGATCTCGTCGGCGTCGCCGACGCGGCGCTCTACGCAGCGAAGCGTGGCGAGGCCCAGCAAGCCGTCAAGACAGATGACCTCATCGGATCGCTCGAAGGCGAGCTGCAGCCGTTTGCTGCATTCATCGCGGCCCTAGCCAACGCAGGGCGCACGAAACGGGAACAGTTGATCAAAGTCAATCATCTGGCGGCGAAGTATGCCACAGCGATCGAGATGGACGACCACCAGCGCCACGTGCTCTTGTGCTCGGCAGCCTTGCTCGACATCGGCGAGCTTGCCATCCCCGGCCTCATTCTCAGTAAACCTGGTAAGCTGGAAAAAGAAGACTATGAGATTATCAAAAAGCATCCGGATTTTGCCTACCAGATGCTGAGCAGCTTGCGCGACTGCGAAGCGATTGCTACCACGGTTCGCCATCATCAGGAGCGCTACGACGGGAGTGGTTACCCGCAGGGCCTCGCGGGAGAAGACATCCCGCGGCTTTCCAGGATTCTCTCGGTGATCGAAGCCTACGTGGCCATGACCAGCGATCGTCCCTATCGCCCCAAGAAAACGCGCGACGAAGCGAAGGACGAGCTCAAGGCCTGCTCGGGTACGCAGTTCGACCCAAAAGTAGTCGAGACGTTTCTCAACCTCGAAATCTAAACGCCCACTCTAATGTAGTCGCGCGAATTCATTCGCGCGTTTTAATTCTTGGACGGTTCTTTTGATGGCTTGAGCTTGACGATGGCGAGGGCGAAAGTCTGCCCAAAATCCTTGCGCACGAGATAGCCGTCGGGGATGCGGTCAAAAACAACAAAGCCTGCTTTTTGGGCTTCTTCGAGGCTGGTGAAAACTTTAATGCCGGTCATGACGCGAGGGCGTCGGTTGCCGTGTGGTGGGCGGCGGCTTGTGAGAGCATTTTACGCGCGTCGCTCATGCGTTCGACAATCGTGAAGGTGCGCGAGATTCCCGCGAAATCCATCAGCCGGCGAACCGAAGAATTCGCACAGACAACGATGGGGGTTGCGCCGTGCTCGTTCAGCCTTTTCAGACCCGACACAAGCGCGCCGAAGCCCGACGAGTCGACCGTCCGCGTGCGAGACAGATCAATAACCGCATGAGCTGGTTTTCGCAAAGCGATGCGGGTCACGGCACGCGCGAACCGGCGCGCGCCTGAGACGTCGAGGCGCGACCCGATGGTGATCGAGTCGTCGGAGGTGCTGATAACCCCGTTACGGAGCCCAAGCGGTAGTGTATTCGTTTTCATGATCTTGACCGGCGCGTGCCGATCCTTTCTTCCTTCTCTTACCACTATTACGTAGCTGACGTTTCATGAGGACCGCGAACGCACGGTCTGCCATCTGCCCTGATGTGACATTTGTCTCAAACGGCACGCTTCGACTAAGGAACGCTTCAAAGCTCCCCTATGGTCGCTCTGCGGAGTTAAAATCTAGTGAATTTTGGAGAACGAGTCCGCCGCGGTTGTCGGTTGTGCGGCCTTTCGGTAGTTTCCCAGGGTGATGCGCAGCGCTTCGAGCACGCGTTCTGGATAGTCGCGCTTTCTCTCAGGATACCCACCCAAGAAGTCTTCTATTTCCTTCGGAGTCATCTGCTCCGCTTCGCTAACGGTTCTTCCTTTAGCAAGGGAAGTGACAATGGCGCAGGTCGCAACGCCAAATCCGCATCCGGTCGTAAAATAGCTTATATCGTCGATCCGCTCTTCCGGGCCGATCTTCACGTAAAACGTATACATGTCACCGCACGAATCGGAGAAGTACTCTCCCGTCGCACTGGGGTTCTCCATTTGGGCAAATCCGTGGCGGTTTGTGACAAGTTCCTGAAACTTTGGAAAATCCATTACAGCTCCCCTGAGAGTGCGCGCACCTTCTCCGGTGCGGCGGCCTTGCTTGTGTTTGGCGCAGCGGCGCTCAACTCGAATTCACAGCGGCTATCTCCGGATGCGATGGAGGCCGTCTGGCGGGGTGCCCCGGGAAGCACTTCCCCCATAAGCGTGTGAACCATCGAGCAGATTTCGGGATGCGCGCTGACATTTTCTTTGAACGGACAATTGTATTCGCGGAAGGTAAACCCGTTTGGCGTGCGCTCGTATTCGACAATCACGCCGCGCTCGCGCAGAAATGCCGCGAGCTCGGCGACCCTTTCGGGAAGATCCTTACCGGCAAAGCGCGCAGCATGACGCTTCGCCGAGCGCCTGCCGATGTTCTCAAAGAGCGCTTTCAATTTGGCCGAACCATCTTCGCGCTGCAGCTCGTCCAAGAGCACCGAGAGCAGCAATGGATAGCGTTGCGGGAAGAGTTGTTCTCCCTCTTCTGTGAGGGAGTAGACAAGGGTCGGCTTGGTGCGCCCAAGGCGCTCGGCCCGCTCGCTAATAAGACCGTCGCGGCCAAGGCGCGAAAGATGCTGCCGAATCGCATTGGGCGTGACGCCGTGCTCTTGCGACAGTTGGGAGGCGGTGCGGGCGCGATGCTCCTTCAGAGACTGAACGATGCGGCCACGCGTGGTTTGAAAAAAGCTTTGTTCTCTCATAGTAGGTTTGGCGAGGGTGCTAATGCCATTATATAGAATGTAGCATAGATTTTCAAGACTTATCTTGACTATTTGGGCCCCAAACCCGTACAATAGAGTAAGGAATCATGGCAGATAGACTTCTTGAGATCCGCGATCTCCATGTTGCCGTCGGCGATACCGAGATCATTCGCGGCGTCAACCTCACAATCGACCGCGGCAGCGTGCATGCGCTCATGGGCCCCAATGGCTCGGGCAAGAGCACGCTTTCGCTTGCGCTCATGGGCCACCCAAAGTACAAGGTGACTCAGGGCGACATACTCTTTAAAGGGCAGCAGCATTCTCGGGCTCCCTCCCACGGAGCGCTCGCTGCTCGGCATGTTCTTGGGCTTTCAGTATCCCGTCCGCAGTTCCGGGCGTGTCGGTCGCCAACTTCCTGCGCAACGCACTCATGGCGCGTCACAAGGGCTCAGCCCCGTTGGCGCCAGCGAAGTTCAAGAAACTCCTCGACGAGGGAATAGCCAAACTGAAGATGGACCCGGCGGTGCTAGGCCGGTACGTCAATGACGGCTTCTCCGGCGGAGAAAAGAAGCGGCTTGAAATTCTGCAAGTGCTCGTGCTCCAGCCAGAGCTCGAAATCTTGGACGAAACGGATTCTGGACTCGACATTGATGCGTTGCGCATCATCGCCGAAGGCATCGAAGCTCAGCGCGGACCCGAGCGTTCGATTCTGCTCATCACGCATTACCAGCGTATTCTCAACTACCTTAAGCCCGACAGAGTGCACGTCATGGTGCGTGGGAAGATCGTCAAAGAAGGCGGTCCCGAACTTGCGCACGAACTCGAAGCACAGGGCTACGATCCGCTCATCAAAGAGCTCGTGGAGGCCTAGAAAATCATGGCAACCAAACAGCAGACGCTCGTCGATAAAGATTATCAGTACGGTTTTCGCGACCAAACTGACACCTATAGCTTTAAGGCGCGCAAGGGCATCGACCACGATATCGTGGAGCAGATTTCGCAGATGAAACACGAGCCGCAGTGGATGCGCGACTTCCGCCACCGCTCGCTCGACATTTTCCTGAGCAAACCGCTGCCGCTGTGGGCAGACCTCGAGGTGCTCGGGCCAGATCGATTTCGACAGACATCTACTACTACATGCGAGCGTCCGACGTCGAAGGCAAGACGTGGGAAGAAGTACCCGCTGATATCAAGCGCACGTTCGATCGTCTGGGCATCCCCGAAGCGGAGCGCAAGTTTTTCGGCGGCGTCACCGCCCAATACGATTCTGAAGTCGTCTACCACAGCATCCGCAAAGACTCGAAGCGCAAGGCGTGCTGTTCTCCGACATGGATACCAGCCTTGCGCGAGCACGAAGACATCGTGCGCGAGCACTTCGCCACGGTTATCCCGCCTGCCGACAACAAGTTTTCTGCGCTGAATTCGGCTGTCTGGTCCGGCGGCTCGTTCATCTGGGTACCCGACGGGGTGCAGCGTCGACGTTCCGCTCCAGGCGTATTTCCGCATCAACGCCGAGAGCATGGGTCAATTCGAGCGCACGCTGATCATTGCCGAGCCCGGCTCGTTCGTGCACTACATCGAAGGATGCACGGCGCCGACGTATTCGAGCAATTCGCTGCACTCGGCCGTCGTTGAACTCATCGCCAAGGAAGGCGCGCACATTCGCTACACGACGATCCAGAACTGGTACAAGAACATCTACAATCTTGTCACCAAGCGCGCGATGGCTCAAAAGAACGCCCACGTTGAGTGGGTGGATGGCAACATCGGCTCGCGCCTCACGATGAAGTACCCGTCGGTGTACATGGTCGGCGAAGGAGCGCGCGGCGACGTGCTCTCCATCGCGTACGCGAGCGAGGGGCAACACCAAGACGCTGGTTCGAAGATGGTGCACGCGGCGCCGAATACGACATCCCTAATCACGAGCAAGTCGGTCAGCAAGGGTGGCGGTCGGACAAGCTATCGTGGACTTGTCAAAGTCTACGAAGGCTGCGACGGAGTGAAGTCCAACGTCCGCTGCGACGCGCTGCTCATGGATCCCGAATCCCGTTCGGACACCTATCCGACTATGGAGATCGATTCGAAGAACGTTCGCATCGAACACGAGGCAACCGTGTCCAAGGTCGGCGAGGAACAGCTTTTCTACGTCATGAGCAGCGGCCTTACCGAGGTCGAAGCGACGACGATGATCGTGAACGGATTCTTTGAGCCGTTCGTCAAGGAGCTGCCGATGGAGTACGCAGTTGAGCTGAACCGGCTCGATCGCACTCGAGATGGAAGGCTCCGTCGGCTAACCCGACCCAACAACCGTGACCGAGACAAAAACCACACCTCCGATTTCGCGCGACGACCTCGCGCGACTTTCGGCTTCAGAGCCCAAAAACGTGCTTGAGGCCAGATTGAGCGCGCTCGAGCAGTACGAGTCTATTCCATTTCCCACGGAGAGCACGATGGGTTGGCGGCGCACCGATCTCGCCGGCATCGATCTTACTCCCGAACCCTCCGCTCCTAGCGAATGCGACATTGCAATTTCGCCACAGGATCAGCGAGCCGGAGTGGTCTCGAGCTCGCTTGCGCAAGCAGTTGCTCGCGGTCCCGTGCCTCTTGTCGCAAGCGTGCACACGGGCGTCTCTTTCAGAAAATTCTCCGCATTGGCCCAAAGCGTGTGGCAAGCGGGCGGATACATTTCCGTCCCTGCAGGAGCCACCGTTGCCGAGCCCATCCAGGTCAACTGGAAGGGTGGTCCCTACCCGCGCCTGCTCGTGGTGCTCGGCAAAAATGCCCGCGCGACGATCATGGAGCAACATACCCACGCGGGGCGCCTCGCGTCCGGGAAGGTGGACCTCATCCTCGAGGACGGTGCCCATCTCAACTACGTGCACGTGCAAGATTGCCCACGCGACAGCGTGGTGTTCTCTCACCAGCGAGCCGAAATCGGCCGGGATGCTAAACTCGTCACGCTGAACTTTGGGCTCGGCGGGAAGCTCGCACGCACCGACGTCGAAGTAGAGCTGATGGGTTCCGGGGCGGAAAGCGACATGCTTGGGCTCGTGTTCGCGGAAGGCAAGCAGCAGTTTGACTATCACACGCTGCAAGGACATCGCTCGCCGAACACGCGCAGCGACCTGCTCTTCAAAGCCGCGCTCGACGACCATTCGCATTCAGCCTATACGGGTATCATCATTATCGATCGCGGCGCGCAGCGCAGCGACGCCTATCAGGCCAATCGCAATTTATTGCTCAGCGAAGGCGCGCGCGCCGACACAGAGCCGATGCTAGAAATCGAAGCCGACGACGTGCGCTGCACGCATGGCGCGACGGTTGGACCCGTAGACGAAGAGCAGCTCTTTTATGCCACCAGTCGCGGACTCACGCCGAACGCGGCGGCTCGGCTCATCGTCGAGGGCTTCTTTGGCGAAGTGTTTGAAAAATTTGGCGAACCGAGTGTCACCGAGCTGTTGCGCGGCAAAGTTGCGCCACATCTCCAGCGCGTCGGCGTGTGAGCGCGATGCCGGCGCAGGGAGTCGAAGTGGCGCGCGTCGAGGACGTGCCCGAGGGGAAGGTCAAAGTTGTCGAAGTCGAAGGGCGACAGATCGCTCTGTGCAACTACGGCGGTCAGATCTATGCCATCGATGACGTGTGTACGCACGACCGCGGTCCGCTCGATCAAGGCGAACTGATCGGCAAAGAGATCGAGTGCCCCCGACACGGAGCGCGCTTCGACGTGACGAGCGGGGTCGCAACGCGTTTGCCAGCCATCCGTCCGGTTCGCACGTACCCCGTGCAGATCAGCGATGGCAAGATTTCGATCGAGGTGTCCTCATGAAGAGCGCACTCACCGCACCGGCCGCGCGCCGCGAGCCCCTAACCCAAGCAGACGTCGCACGCATCCGTCAAGATTTTCCGATTCTGCGGGAGCGGCCACACGGCAAGCCGCTCGTGTTCTTGGACAGCGCAGCCTCTTCGCAGAAGCCGGTTCAAGTCATCGAGGCGATGGACGACTACTACCGTCGCTATCACGCCAACATCCATCGCGGCATCTACCACATCAGCGAGCTTGCCACCGAAGCCTACGAAGAAGCGCGCAGCAAGGTCGCGCGGTTCATCGGCTCGCCTTGCGCGGCCGAATGCATTTTTGTGCGCAATGCCACCGAGGGCCTCAATTTGGTCGCCTATGCGTGGGGTCGGCACAACGTCAAGCGCGGCGACGTCATCGTGCTCACGGAGATGGAGCACCACTCCAATCTTGTGCCCTGGCAAATTCTCGCGCAGGAAAAAGAAGCCCAACTTCGCTTCGTGCCGATCACGCCGGATGGCTTGCTCGATCTACGATCGCTCGATGATTTGCTTCAAGGAGCCAAGATTTTTGCTTTCACGGCGGTGAGCAACACGCTCGGGACGATCAACCCCGTGAAAGAGCTGGCTGCCAGAGCACGGAGTGCTGGGGCGATCAGCGTGGTGGATGCCTGTCAGGCAGTGCCGCGAATGCCAGTGGACGTGACCGACTGGCAATGCGACTTTATGGCATTCTCCTCACACAAAATGCTGGGCCCGACCGGCATTGGGATTCTTTTCGGCAGAAAAGAGTTGCTTGACGCCATGCCGCCCTTCATGTCCGGCGGTGGCATGATCAATGTGGTCGAGTACAATTGTTCGACGTATGCTGACGTACCGGCGCGATTCGAGGCAGGGACCCCGGCGATTGCGGAGGCGGTAGGCTTGGGTGCAGCGGTTGACTATCTCGAGACGATTGGTATGGATCGCGTCCACGAGTACGAGATTTCCCTGGCGAAGATTGCGCTCGAGAAGCTCTCGCGGGAAAAGCACGTGGTTATCTACGGCCCCGATATCAGGCATCGAACCGGCGTCATCTCGATCACGGTCGGTGACATCCACGCGCACGACTTGGCGAGCATCCTCGACCGGGAAGGTATTTGCGTCCGCGCGGGCCATCATTGCAATCAACCCCTGATGGAGAAACTCGGCGTGCCGGCCACGACGCGTGCCTCATTCTACATTTATAACACGCCGGGTGAGATCGACGTCCTTATCGCGGGCATCGAAAAGGCCAAGCGAATCTTCAAGATCGATTGAACGCATAGTTTATGAAAGACGATTTCACCGGGATGGAGGACCTCTATCGCGACTTCATCCTCGATCACTATCGCAATCCTCGCAATGCGGGCACGCTTGAGTCGCCGGATGTAACCTTCGAAGACAACAACCCACTGTGTGGCGATAAGATTCGCATGGATGTGAAACTGCGCGATGGGGTCATCGAGGACATCCGCTTTCGCGGCCGCGGTTGTGCGATCTCCCAGGCCTCGGCGTCGCTGCTGACCGAAGCGGTGAAGGGCAAGACTGTCGCTGAGGTCGAGAGGATCGGCAAGGAAGAAGTGCTCGAGAACTTGGGAATTCAAATATCGGCGGTTCGGTTGAAATGCGCGCTACTCGGCCTAAAGGTGTTAAAACAAGCCCTGGCCTTAAATGGAGCCGCGGATCTTTAGATCCGCTGACCCCGTAGGGGACGATTGGCAAATCGCCCCTGCCAACCAGCAGAGAACTTGTAGCGGGCGACTCTCAAGTTCCCATGTAGCAGAGAACCTGTAGCGGGCGACTCTCAAGTTCCCATGTAGCAGAGAACCTGTAGCGGGCGACTGTCAAGTCGCCCTTCGCACATCGGCAGGAAGCGCAGCACCGAGCAGAGCAGATGCGTTCATGATACCACGGAGACACTTCGTTACCGGTCGAAGTATGATCGCCGGCCCTGACCTTGCGGTCGTCGCCGGTCTCATCGGGGACCCCGCCCGGGCTGCGATGATGTCGGTGCTTATGAGCGGTGAAGCCTATCCGGCGACCATGCTTGCCGAGCGCGCCGGCGTCTCTGCGCAAACCGCCAGTGCACACCTCGCGAAGTTGACCAAGGCCAGCCTCACCAAGGTGATGCGCAGCGGGCGTTACCGCCTCTATCGTTTAGGCAATGCCAAGGTCGGCCACGCACTCGAGGCGCTTGGTGCTATAAGTCCGGAGCACCAGATCGTGTCCCTGCGTCAGTCGGATGAATCTGCAGCGTTGAAGCTCGCGCGGATGTGTTACGATCATCTGGCGGGATACATCGGCGTGGGAATCACCGAAGCGCTCGCGCACCGCTCCTACATCGTGCCGCACGGGCGCGACTTCGAGATCACCAAAAAAGGGATGAAGTGGCTTGTGGCGTTTGGCGTCGAGTCCGAGCCGTTCGAGCAGTCGCGCCGAAGGCTCGCCACCCAATGTCTCGACTGGAGCGAGCGCCGTCCCCATGTTGGTGGAGCACTGGGCGCCGCGCTCGCCAATCGCACGATCGAACAAGGCTGGTTCACGCGGGCGCGCTCGAATCGTTCGCTCAAGATCACAGCCGATGGGGGTCGCTGGCTTCTCAAGAGCTTCGGCATCTCTGTCGAGAGGCAACGTCCGCTATGACGGGCATGCCACTCGACGAGAGAGATGTTGCGTATGTGAGCAATCAGTACGAGACCTTGGCTCACGCCTGCGAGCAACATTCCTTCAAAGAGGCCGAGGTACGAATTCTCATGCTCGCCGGAAGGCTGCCCCTGCCAAGCTATGTGCTGCCAAACGGCACTCCGATGGTCCCCCACGATTACTTTCAATTGCTTGAAGAAGCGAGCAGCGTCGATGCCATGCAGCTGCTGTTCCAAACGCGGTTGACTCAAGCAGCCACGGACGAAGGTCTTTCTTTGGACGATGCTGAGATTGAGGCTGCGTGGTTCGGCTACCTCAATGGACATTACGGTATCTGTCTCAAGAACGTGACTCCAGAGAACATCGTTCTCAAAACCAAACTCATCGGCGAGGTTCGCGAGCTCATGAGTCAGCCCCAGCCGGATTCACCTTCATGGCGCGAGCGTTTACGGGAAGGCGTGAACGCGCTCGATGCGCTTGAGCGCGCGTTTACCCGCTACGATCGCCTGAGGTTCGGGAGGCTACCATCTCGCGTGCTGTACGTGGATCAGGTCAGGGAACAGTATCCTGAAGCGTTTCGAGACGAGGTCTCGATTCTTTAGCTTCCCTGATAGACAACTTCGATGCGCAAGCCGCTTGGATCGCGCACCCACATTGCGTAGTAGTCTTCCCCTAGTTCGCTCACGATGGCCGGCGGGTCGTCGATGTCGGCGCCCAGTTCGTCGAGAATCTTGGCGCACTCATCAACTTTGGCGCGCGAGTCCGCATTGAGAGCAAGATGGTCGAAGCCGACGCGGCGCTCGCCGTCAAAAAGATCCTCTTGGAGACTCTTTCCCTTGAGGACGATGATTTCAAAGCCTTCGCGTTGGTAACCGAAGGAGTCGTCTTTTTCAAAGACGAGGTCAAAACCCAAAGTAGGCAGGAGCGCGCCATAAAATTTCTTGGCGACGTTAAACGCATCCGTGCCTATAGCCAGATGATGAATCGGATGAACCGGCATGGCCCCCTAGTTGCGACATCGCAGCGAGTCATTTCCTGCCCCCCGAGCGGCTTTTCCAGCTTATTTGCCCAATGGACCAGCGCGAACTCAATCGCGTTCCTGTAACGGAGAGAGGCGGATGTTGTCATGGACAACGCACTCGTGACGACCGGTTTCGAGCTTGAGGGTTACAAGGTCATCAAGCACCTTGGCATGGTGCGCGGCATCACCGTTCGGTCGCGTAGCGTCATTGGGAACATTGGAGCTGCTTTTCAATCGCTGGTAGGCGGCAATATCACCCTGTACACCGAGCTGTGCGAGCACGCGAGAACCGAGGCTTACGAGTTAATGGTGTCGCACGCGGAATCCATGGGCGGCAACGGAATCATCGGCGTGCGCTATGATACGAACGACATCATGGATGGCGTCACCGAAGTTGTGTGTTACGGCACGGCCGTCAACATCCAACCTATGTAGTGTCGCGAATTTATTCGCAATGTAGTATCGCGAATTTATTCGCGACGAAGGTCCGCGCGAATGAATTCGCGCGACGACGCTAGGTGTGCGAGTGGACGCGGGAAGCTCTGCGCCGCGCATCCTCGGTCAAAAGCTTCTTGCGCAAGCGGATCGACTTCGGAGTCACTTCAATCAGTTCGTCGGTGCGGATGAGTTCGAGGGCCCGCTCGAGCGTGAGCACCTCGGGCGGCGCCAAGTTCGGAGCATCGTCAGAGCCCGCCGCACGCATGTTGGTCAGTTTCTTCATCTTGCACACGTTGACCGTGATATCGTCTTCGCTATTGGCTCGGCCGACGACCATGCCCTCATACACCCGGGTTTGCGGACCGATGAAGAAGCGACCTCGTTGCTGCAAATTGTCGAGCGCGTACGCGGTCACAAGACCCGTTTCCGCGCTGATGAGCGCGCCAAACGCTCGATCGGCCGGGAGCGCCTCTTGCTTCTCATGATCGTGATAGGTATGGCTCATGACGGCCGTACCGCGCGAAAGCGTCAAGAGCTCGCCGCGTAGCCCAAAGAGAGCGCGCGTCGCGATCGTGTACTCCAGTCTGCGCTGGGAACCGATCGTGAGCATGTTGAGCAACTTTGCGCGGCGCTTGCCAAGCGCTTCGATCACGGAACCAGCATGCTCGTCGGCCACATCGAGCACGAGGTATTCAATGGGTTCAAGCGTCTTGCCATCTTTTTCGATGACGATGACCTGTGGCTTGGAGATTGCGAGTTCGTACCCCTCACGGCGCATCGTCTCAATGAGAACGGAGAGATGCAGTTCACCTCGGCCGGAAACAGTAAACGTGTCGGGAGAAGCGGTTGGTGCAACGCGCAGCGCAACATTACTCTCCAGCTCCTTCGCGAGCCGCTCCCCCAGATGCCGACTGGTGACGTATTTGCCTTCAAGGCCGGCAAACGGTGAGGTATTGACTTGAAAATCAATTGACACGGTCGGCTCGTCAACCAAGACCGCGTCGACCGCTTCGGGGTTTTCCCCGGCAGCGATCGTTTCCGTGATGTTGATGCCCTCAATGCCGGCCAACGCGACGATGTCGCCAGCGCTCGCTTCCTCGAGCTCCCTGCGCTGCAAACCAAAGAAGTCGTAGAGTGCGGTGGCTCTGTGCGACGTGGAACCTTGGCGGTTGATTCGCACGACCTGCTCACCTTTATGAATCGTGCCACGGAAGATGCGGCCTATGGCAATACGGCCCACATACTCATTATGATCGATGTTGGACACCAGCATCTGGAATGGCGAGTGCTCGTCGCCTGGCGGCTCGGGAATATGCCGAATGATCGTCTCCATGAGCGGCCGAATGTCGCGGCCCGGCGTCTGGAGGTCATACGTCGCAAGCCCCTCGCGCGCGTTTGTGTACACAACGGGAAAATCAAGTTGATGATCGGCGCAGCCGATGTCGATGAACAGCGCCAACACCTCATCGAGCACTGCGACCGGCCGGGCATCCTTGCGGTCGATCTTGTTGATGACCAAGATGACCGGCAAGTCTTGCTCGAGCGCCTTACGCAAGACGAAGCGAGTCTGCGGCAGGGGACCCTCGGCCGCATCCACGAGCAACAGGACACCGTTGACCATCTGCAGCACGCGCTCGACCTCGCCACCGAAATCCGCGTGCCCTGGAGTGTCGACGATGTTGATCTTAATGCCGTCCCAGACGATGCCTGTGTTTTTTGCGAGGATTGTGATCCCGCGCTCGCGCTCAATGGGATTGGTGTCCATGATGCGCTCGCCAGCGGAGGTCGGGTCGCGGAAGATCCCCGATTGACGAAGCATGGCATCGACCAACGTGGTCTTGCCGTGGTCAACGTGCGCGACGATGCCGATATTGCGAATATCTCTACGCGTGTGCATCCAATTTGTTAGTACGACGAATGCGTGGTGATGCCTCGCCGCAGGCAGGCGACAAGGTCGAAACGAAGCGACTTTGTCATGTCAAGCTCCCCAGATGGCGGCAAACCCGCGCGCCGCGAACCGCATCCCTACTCGGGCCCCATCAGCCCCGACGTTGACAAATCGTACGACCCAACCAAAGATCCGACCGTCCGAACCATTGGAGTGATGGGCTCCGCCGGAGGCGCGCTCGACATCGAGGTTCGCAAACGTGCCTACGATCTCGGAGTGGCTATCGCCAAAGCAGGCTGCGTTCTCATCACTGGCGCTTGCCCCGGACTTCCCTACGATACCGCCCGAGGAGCTCACGCTTCGGGAGGCCTGTCGGTCGGCATCTCGCCAGCGCTTTCGCGCAGCGAACACGTCTTGCGCTACGAATCGCCGGTCGACGAGTACGACGTGATCATTTATACTGGCAGCGGCCTTATGGGACGAGAGGTCGACAACATTCACTCATCGGACATCGTGATCATCGCGGGCGGCCGATCCGGAACGCTCGGCGAATTCGCCATCGCCTACGATGAAGGCAAGCTGATTGGCATCCTTGCGCACACCGACGGCATTGCGGACGACCTCCCGGATATCGTGCCACGACTCCGCAAGAAGACGGGTGCGCGGCTCGTCTATGAAGACGATCCCGCGAAGCTCGTTGCACGATGCGTCGAGATTTATCAAACAGAACACTACAAACATCCGTCCGTGTTTCAGGAGAAAGCGGACGAGGGGGAGCAGCAGGGATGGGCCGGATCACCTTCATCGGGGCAGCGGGAGTCGTAACCGGGAGCAAACATCTCCTCGAGACCGACAGCGGCGCACGCGTGCTGCTGGATTGCGGTTTGTACCAAGGCTCGCACGACCTCACGCAGCGCAATTGGACGGCCCCACCGGTGGATCCAAAGACTCTGGATGCCGTGCTGTTGTCGCATGCGCACCTCGATCATTGCGGTTATCTGCCGGCGTTGGTTGCGGAAGGGTTTCATAAGCCGATCTACTGCACCCCGGCGACCGCCGATGTCGCCGAACTTGTCTTGCGGGATTCCGCGGGGTTGCAAGAAGACGAAGCAGCGCGGGCCAAGCGGCATCCCGACCGCGGCTTGCACGCGACGCCGCTGTACACAAGCGAAGACGTCGACCAAGTTGTGCCGCTCTTTTCGCACGTGGCGTATGCTGAGATGCGTCAGGATATTGCTGGCTGTCGCTTCCGCTACAGCGACGCGGGGCACATTTTGGGCTCGGCAATCATGGAGATTTTCTTCGACCAACACACGCTAGTCTTTTCAGGAGACCTCGGGCGCTACGGAAGACCGCTCCTGTGCGATCCATCGCCCGTGGCGCAGGCGAATGTCGTCTTGTGCGAGTCAACCTACGGTGATCGATTGCACCCGCAAAATGACCCGCAAGATGACTTATGCAACGTGATCAACGCTGCGCAACAGCGCAACGGCGTGCTCGTCATCCCCTCGTTTGCGGTCGGCAGGACGCAAGAGATCCTGTACGCCATCGGTCAGCTTCAGGCTGGATCGAAAATTTCAAACGTCCCAATTTACGTGGACAGTCCAATGGGAATAGCAGCGGATGCTATCATGGAGCGGCATCCGGAAGCCATGCGCTTCGATCTGCGAGCACGCTTCGGTTCGGGAGATAAAAATATCGGCGCTCGCAACGTGACGAACGTCCAGTCGCAACAAGATTCAATCAAATTGAACGACATCCAATCAAATGGGATCATCATTGCATCGAGCGGGATGGCAGCCGGTGGGCGCGTGCTGCATCATCTTCGCAATCGCTTGCCGCGGCCCAACGACACGATGTGTTTCGTTGGGTTCCAATCGCCGGGAACGCTCGGCCAGCAATTGCTCCAGGGACAAAAACGGGTGATGATTTTCGGCGTGCCGGTGGACGTCAAAGCCAACGTCGTTCAGATCGACGGATTTTCTGCGCATGCCGATCGAAACGAACTCTTACGTTGGTTTGGGAATTTTCAGAGCAAGCCGCAAACGTTCTTGGTGCACGCCGACCCCGCCGCGGCGGCGTCACTCGCCGCCGCGGTGCACGATCAGTATGGTTTGGAAGCAAGCCCGGCAAGGCCGGGTGAAGTGGTCGAAATCTAAACCTAGGGCCCGGTCGGTCGACCGCGCTCGAGCACCTCGTCCACGCCGTCGCCGTTTTGCGCAAAGAGCCGGTCAGCCCAGGTGCGCCAGACAAGCCGGCGGTCGTATTCTGCGACCGGGTCGACTCGAAGCACGTCATCTTCTGTGAGTTCGCGCGTCAATTCGATTGGAAGCGACAACATGGGTTGGGCCCTCCTGGTTACCATATACCGCAAATCGCGATAACTAAACCATGAGGCGGAAGACTCATTCCACATCACGGAAGCCGGCGAGCGAGCGGCCCTAAAGGTCCGCTGCTACATGTAGTGGCCGACTGTCAAGTCGCCCATGTTGGGCGATCGGGGAGGGCATTTCGCTAGGGCCTTTTGAGGTGCTCCGCGATGATCTGCTGCGCTGCGGTTTTTGGATCGAGCTCTCTGCGCAACACGGCCGCGAGAATACTATCCATCGAACCGTTACGTGACAACGCTTCATTGACATACGATCCCAGCCCGCGCGTGACCGCTTCGAGCACTTCGTCGCGCAAGCGGTCTCGCGAGCGGCCCATGAGCTCGTCGGCGTCGAGGACCTGGCGGTGGCGCTGGCAGGCATCCCAAACCTTGTCGACTCCTTGACCGGTCAACGCAACCGTTTCGATGATCGGAGGAACCCAACGCCTGCGGCGCTCCTCAGCGCCACCGAGCGTGAGCATCGCTCGCAGATCCGCCACGGTCAGCGCCGACCCGGGCCGGTCGGCCATGTTCACGACAAAACAATCCGCTATCTCAAGCAGACCCGCTTTAATTGTTTGCACGCTGTCGCCCAGACCGGGCACGGTGACGACCAAGACCGTATCGGCGACCTTCATGATTTCCAATTCAACTTGACCAACGCCAACTGTCTCAACGAGAATGACGTCGCAGCCAAACGCATCGAGCGCGCGGATGACGTCTCGAGTGGTGGGAGCGAGGCCGCCGGGAGTGTGGCGAGCCGCCATGCTGCGGATAAAGACGCCTGAATCACCTGCGTGGCGCTGCATGCGAACGCGGTCGCCGAGAACTGCTCCACCGGTAAACGGGCTTGATGGATCGACCGCAATGACGCCAACCGATCGGCCGTCCTTGCGAATAACAGCCGTCAGCGCATCGACGAGCGTTGATTTTCCCGAGCCCGGCGGCCCCGTGACGCCAATGATTTGTGCGTGGCCGGTGTGCGGATACAGCGCCGCAGACAACGAGACGGCGTCGCGGTCTTCATTCTCAATGGCGGTGATCGCTCTGGCCAATGCGCGCCAGTCGTGCTCGACAACTTTGCGGGCCAGCTCAGGGACGCGACCGTGGGCTTTCGCTTCGTCTCCCTTTGAGCTCATGCAAGATGGCTTCCCGCCGTCTTTGAGGTGAGCCTGCGCAAGGCAGGGTAAACCCGTATCCGTCAACCAAGCTGCTGTGCATGGAAACCGCCACGGCGCGAGTGCAGATTCGCAAACCCTTCAGCCTTTTTTCCACGGTCGTTTCGCACGGCTGGTACCAAACAGAGCCCTTCCGCTGGCTTCAAGATCAGCACGTGCTCGTGCGTGCGGAGCGATTGCACGACGGCAGAGTCATGGTCGTGCGAATGGAAGAAGGGGCGTCGAAGCGCGCCAACCATAAAGATGTCAGCCTGACCGTGATCGGGGAAGGGGCGGACGATCCGGGGGTGGCCACTGAGATGGCCCGAAGGGTTGCCGTCATACTGCGCGCCGACGAGGGACTGCAACCGTTTTATGCGCTGTGTCGCACGGTGCCGGATTTGCGCGAAGCCCGCCGCCTCGGTGCGGGCCGGTGCATGCGCGCGCCTTCACTCTGGGAGGATGTCATCAAGACCGTCCTGAGCACAAACGTCAATTGGCGCCAAGCCGTCACGATGAGCAATCGTCTCGCGCAGCTTGGCGAGCCCGCGCCCGCGGACCCAACCTTACGAGCGTGGCCAACGCCCGGTCAAGTTGTAAGAGCGGGCGAACGTTTCTTGCGCGACGTCGTCCGGGCGGGCTACCGCGCTCCCTATATCATGGAGTTGGCTCGGCAGCACAAGTCGGGCGAAATCGATCTGGACAGCTTGGATGCTGCTTCGCCTAAGATGACCGAAAAGGAATTATTCGCAGCGCTGGTCGCCCTGCGCGGTATTGGCAAGTCATCCGCGCACTTTTTGATGAACCTGCTCGGCCACTACGATCACTTGCCGGTTGACAGCGCCACCTACGCGTACGCCCAGCGTCATTTCTTCCGCGGCAAGCGGCCAACTGAGAAGCAAATCCGCCGGCGTTTTGCGCGGTATGGGAAGTGGCAGTCGCTCGTGTATTGGTTCGAGCGTTGGGAGCCGCGCCTGGCTTGGTGGGAAGTGCCGCCGAACGGCGACAAGAAACTCAAAGCCGTCTCATGATCGTTCACGCCGACCTCGATGCCTTCTATGCTAGCGTTGCGCAACGAGACGATCCCTCGCTCCGCGGCAAGCCTCTCGTGGTTGCAGGCAGAAGTCGGCGCGCCGTCGTGCTCACTGCCTCCTACGAGGCGCGCAAGTTTGGCATTCACAGCGCCTTGCCGCTCTACCAGGCCAAGGAGCGCTGCCCGAACCTTGTCATCGCCGCTCCGGATTTCGCCAAGTATCACGAGGCAAGCACTGTTGTCTTCGGCATTTTCAAACAGCACGCGCGAGTCGTGGAGGGACTGTCCCTGGACGAGGCGTTCTTGGATATCGGCGATTTGGAGCTGGACGCAGCCATCGCCGTGGCGCGCGAGGTCAAGGCACAAGTTTGCAAAGCGACCTCACTGACCGTGTCGGTAGGCATTGCCTGCGGAAAAATGGTCGCGAAGATTGCCAGTGACGAGGGGAAGCCCGACGGTCTGGTTTCGGTACGACCCGGCACCGAAGCAGCGTATCTCGCGCCCAAGCCTGTCCGCCGCTTGTGGGGAATTGGTCCGAAAACAGAACAGCGATTGCGCTCGCACGGGCTCGAGCTTATCGGTGACATCGCCGCGCTCCCCGATGCGCGGCTACACCAATTGTTTGGGCGCTGGGGCAACGAGCTTCGCGACCTTGCGCGCGGCATCGATCCGCGACCGGTCGTCGACGACTGGGAGGTTCGTTCGATTTCGAGCGAGGAAACGTTCGAACAAGACGTCGCCGACGTGGGCGCGCTCGAGCGGATCATTACAACGCAAGCCGTCGAACTTGCTGACCGGTTGCAACGCAAGCAGATTCGCGCTCACACGGTAGGGATCAAAGTCAAATTTTCCGATTGGCGGGTCATGGGCCGCCAAACGTCGTTTTTCGAACCGATCGAAGATGCCGGCAGCATCGCTGAGGCGGCGCAGCATTGTCTGCGGCGCCTCGACATCAGCCGGCCCGTCCGGCTCATCGGCGTGCGCGTCAGTAACTTTGCCCCTCACGACGTTCTTCAAACCAGCTTATTTGGTGGGCATGGATCGCAGACTTAGTCCGCAACGCTGGCGCAGGCAACGGAAGCGCAGGTTTCGACGCATAGCGCTGCTGGCGCTGGTTGTCGCACTGCTCGTCTTGCTGATCTATTCATTTCTCCATCATCGCGCCCACGTAGTTGCACCGCCCACTCCAATCCACACGGCGCGAGCGGCAAGGAAGACAAGTTGGCTCAAAGCGGGCGGGCCATGGACGCCGGGCGACGTGACGAAGCTTCACGGCGACGTTGCCGCGTTGGCGGATCTGCCGGCGTTTCCGCAGAGCACGGGACTCCTCGTCATCGATGGGCGCGATGGACGCGTGCTCTACAGCCGTAACGCACATCAGCCCTTCGTCCCCGGTTCAACCGTGAAATTGATCACCGCGGCGGCCGCGCTTGCGGCTTTGGGTAGCCAGCATCGCTTTGTCACCCGGATGGTCAGCGATGGTACGATTGACGGCACCACGCTTCGCGGAAATCTGTGGCTCATTGGCGGCGGCGATCCGGAATTGACGAGCGATGATCTGCGCCGCGGCATTCGCGCGCTCCAACTGGCTGGAATCGATCAGATCAGCGGCAACATAGACGTTGACGGTTCGCGATACGGCGCAGATCGAGTGAGCGCGAGTTGGCTGCGAGAAGATCTGCAATACGGCTGGGCTGCCCCTGCCACTGCGCTGTCGCTCGACGGTGGCTCGGTGCAGTTCACGATTACGCCAAAGGAGGGAACGCAAGCCGACGTCGCCGTGGATCCGCCGGGCGAGCGAGTCATTGCGTCGGTCGATACCGCCGCAGCCGATGCTGACAACACGCTGACCATCGACGCGCTGCCCGATGGTTCGGGCTATCTTGTGCGGGGCCAAATCCCATTCGGTGCGCCACAAAAATACTGGCGCGCGGTCGGCCACCCCACGCAAGCTGCGGCGACGTCGCTCGTCGCGATGTTGCGTCTAGCGGGCGTGAGCGTAAGCGGATCGGCAAACGCCGACGCTGCTCCCACACAAGGCGCGACGCTCTGGCAGCATCAATCGCGACCTTTGGATCTCATCATCAAGCATATGTTCCTGCTCAGCGATAACCACTACGCTGAGCAGCTGCTGCGCGAAGTTGGCTGGAACGCAACGGGCCTTGGCACGCTCGATAACTCGTTGCACGCCGAGCGCGCATTTGTGGACCAAAATGGCGTCCCCACAGATGAAGTAACCTTGGTGGACGGATCGGGCCTATCGGAGGCAAATAAAGTATCCGCGCGATCGCTTGCCGTGACGCTGCGCTTCTTGCTGAATCAGTCGATGCCTGAGCCGCCATTTACGCTCTTGCCGCGGGCGGGTATCGAAGGGACCGTAGCCGTTCGGCAACTTGCGCCGCAAGCACTGGGGCATGTTTTCGCCAAAGACGGCTACATCGATGGCGCGAGCTCGATCGCAGGGTACCTGCTCACGGCGCGCCATGGTCCGGTCATTTTTGTTTTCTTAGTCAACGATTGGCAGCACGGTCTCGATGCAGTTTGGGCTGCAGAAGATCAGATGCTCAACGACATCGCAAGCATGTAGGGGGCGATTGGAAAATCGCCCCTCGCGCGTGAAATCGCCCCACGAATTCATTCGCGCGTAAAATTAGATCGCCTGAATCGTCGTCCCCGGAAAGTACGCCTGCAGGATCTGCTCGGCCGTTATCCCCGCTTGCGCTCGCCCGCGGGCGCCCCATTGACACATGCCCACCCCATGGCCGACCCCGTGCCCCTCGAGTTGGAAATCCGTACCGATCCGGTTGACGTCAAACATTGCGCTTGGAATGACCTTGTAGCCGAGGATGCCAAGCGCGCGTTGGTAAAAGTCACGGCCGCTCATGCTGACCGACACGAGCGACCCGGACGCCAACACAGACTTGACGCGCCCATCCGGCCAGCGTTCTGTTATTTGAACTGCGGTCAACTCGTTGGATGGGAGGCCGACGACGCGCGCCATTGCATCGGCCCCCACCGAATTCGTCCACCGAAAGTATGGTGCTCCCCCGCAATATGCATGTCCGGAGCGATCAACATCAGAGATGCCCAATAGATACGAAGGCGCTGGCTGGCCAGTCAACTCCTCAGACGAAGCCGTGTGCCCACCACACGATGAGGAATAAAACACCGATGCCGGCTCCCCTCCGAACCATACAATTCTGCCGGCTGTGTCCCTCGCCGCGGTGACAAGACTGGAAGCGACTCCACCGATCCCTCGGTAGACTTGGCTCGAGGTGTCATCCTTGAGGTCGTATTCGCGTAATGCATTCGATAGGCGCGAGCGAGCGGCGTAGGTCCGAACGGCCATAGCTTGAGCGCGCAGCGATTCTAAAGCCCATCCTGGGCTGACTTCGGCCGACATTACGGAGGCAACGTAGGTCTCAACGTCAACCTGATTCACGACAAGAAGCTCGGATTGCCTTAGCGCGACGAAGACCACTCCAGAATACGTGCGCGCCGTGGCGGAACCATCTGCGGCTGTCGCCACGACTTCCAAAGAGGGCGTACCAGTGAATTCAAGCACTCCAGTGCCGAGCGACGTGGTGCCGCCGGCGTTGGTGACAGTTGCTGCGTGCGCGTCGATCGTGACCCCGTTGACCGTCAGCATTTCAAGCGCGAGAGCAGCGAAGAGGCGAACGCGCAAAGGCGCACCGAAGTCAACCGTTTGGCCAAAAACCCGACCCGCGGGCGCAATCAAAGCGCCCCCTGCAGTGCAGGCGAGAGCTCTTAGGAAACGCCTGCGACGCACGAGCACCAAGGAATGCGTGAGCACATTTCAGGGAAAGGCGTTGTCGCCACACGTGTGACCCACCTGCGCTGAAAACGTAGGCGGCGCAATCGGCGGCGTGGAATTGGCGGGGCATGATGAAGCAGCTTTTAGTTGTTTTTTTGTGTCTCGGTGTCGTGGCTTTAGTATGGTGTAGCCGGCTTGCGCCGACCGGACCGGCTGCTGCTGCGGCCTCACCGCCAATGACGACGAGCGGACCATTTGCAAAAGCACCAGCGCTTGGCATTCATATTGGAACGCTGCCGCATGGGGCGAATGACGCCATTACAGACGTACCTGGCGTCCTCGTGGGGCAAGTAACGCATATCGAAGGATCTGGCAAGCTCGTCCCTGGCGTGGGTCCGATCCGAACGGGCATCACCGCGATCGTTCCGCGCGCAGATATCTGGCATCATCATCTTTGGGCCGCCGTGTGGCCGCTCAATGGCAACGGTGAAATGACCGGCTCGCTCTGGGTCAATGAGTCGGGCTGGCTCGAGACGCCGATCGCGCTCACCGATACGCTGTCCGTGGGTCGAGTCGATGACGGCGTCATTTCTTGGTTGATCAAAGAATCGCCGCAGATAGGGATACAAGAGGACGTGCCGCTGCCGGTTGTCGCTGAAGTCAACGATGACTTTCTCAACGACCAGCAGGGACGTCACAACACGCCGGCCGACGCGGGCCTTGCGCTTGACTCGGCGCGAGGAGGTCCGGTCGAGCAAGGGGACGTGGGTGCGGGGACGGGCGCCGTTGCGTACGCGTTCCATGGTGGCATCGGCACAGCCTCACGCACGTTGGCGGCGACTGACGGTGGATACACCGTTGGTGTGTTGGTCAACGTCAACACCTTTGGTCGGCGCGAGGACTTGACGATCGATGGTGTTCCCGTGGGAGCGCAGATCAAGGACCTCCAGCCATATATCCCTCACCAAAGCGATGGTTCGATCATCATGGTCGTCGCGACGAACGCGCCGCTCTTGCACACGCAGCTCATCGATCTGGCCAAGCGGGCTGCCTTGGGCTATGCACGCGCCGGCGGCTCGTCGCGCGAGGGTAGTGGTGACATCATCATCGCCTTTTCAACAGCGAATGTCGTCCCATATGCAACGAATTCGATGACGTTCCAAACGACGGTTATGGACCGCGCGTTTACCAACCCGGTGTTTTGGGCGGCGATCGAAGCAACCGAAGAAGCGATCGTCAATGCGCTGCTTGCCTCTCACACGATGACCGGGCGCGATGGCGACACCGTGTACGCGCTGCCGCACGACCGCTTGATGCAGATCATGCATCGCTACGGCCATTGACGCCCTAGAGAAATGTAGGGGGCGATTGGAAAATCGCCCCAACGCAGATGAAAAAACGATTCCGCCCCGCCTGCAAAACGGCAGTCGTCACAATTGGAAAAGATCGGCTTCGCATTGCCTGGACGAACTCGGGCATCGCCGCCGTGGAGCGAGAAACGCTCACAACGAAACGCGACCTCAAACGCCGCGTCAAAATGGACCTCGTGGAAGCATCGCCGCCGCCCGTGTTCCGACAGTTTCTCGTTCTTGCGACAAAAGGGAAGGCAGAAGAAGTGCCCGTCGACCTCGCGTGGGCTAGAGACTTCGAACGTGACGTGCTTGAAGCAACCCGTCGCATTCCCTACGGCCAGACGCGCTCGTACAGTTGGCTTGCCCGCGAGGCAAGGAGGCCGCTTGCCGTCAGAGCTGCGGCAACCACCATGGCCCGAAATCCGCTGTGGCTTCTCGTTCCGTGCCATCGCGTCATCCATGCAGATGGCAGCATTGGATCGTACGGCAACGGAGCAGTCGGTCAAGCGCGAAAGCGCGCATTGCTCGAGCAAGAGGGTGTGAGGCTCGCGTCACCAACTCCCCGAGCCAAAAAGCGTTCCGAGAAGCAAGCGCGAACCACCCACCGATGAACGAATTTTTCCCCATTGCGCTCTTCGTGCTGGGGATTGCGATCGGTGCGCTCGCCATTTGGCTGAGCCGCGCCGGCGACACGCGCAACCTCGACAAGCTGCAAACGGAGTTGACTGAAGCCATATCTGCGCGCGCCCGTTTGGAAGCGCAGCTCGCTGCCGAGAAAAAAGCTTCCGGTGAGAAGCTCGCCCTGCTCGACGAAGCGCAGCAAAGGCTTTCGAACGCCTTCGCGGCGCTCTCAGCGCAAGCGTTGCAAACCAACAACCAATCGTTTCTGGACCTGGCCAAACAGACGCTTGAAAAATACCAGCAAGCAGCAACCAGCGATCTTGACAAACGTCAGCAAGCAATCGATCAGACGATAACACCAGTTCGAGAAGCGCTCGAAAAAGTCGACGCTAAGATCGGGGAACTCGAAAAAAACCGCGTCGGCGCGTACACGGCGTTGAGCGAGCAAGTAAAGGCGCTCGCTGAGGGGCAGACCGCTTTGCGGTCGGAAACGTCGAACCTCGTACGTGCGCTCAGCTCGCCCACCGTGCGAGGCCGATGGGGCGAAATTCAACTTCGCCGGGTCGTCGAAATGGCGGGCATGCTAGCCCACTGCGATTTCTACGAGCAAGAAACCGTCGAAAGTGAAGACGGCCGATTGCGGCCCGACGTGCGCGTCCGACTTCCAGGCAACAAGAGCATCTTTGTGGATGCGAAGGCTCCGATCGCCTCGTATTTCGAGGCGCTCAAAGCGGAAGACAACGAGGCACGACGCAGCCTTCTTCAAGCCTATGCCCAGAAGGTTCGCACGCACATCAACAACCTTGCCAAAAAGGCATACTGGACTCAACTTGGCGAGGCGCCCGAACTCGTCATCATGTTCCTGCCGGGTGAGATGTTCTTTAGTGCCGCACTCGAGGCCGATCCATCACTCATCGAAGCGGGAAGCGACCAAAATATCATTCTCGCGACGCCCACCACGCTGATCGGCTTGCTGCGCGCCATCTACTATGGCTGGAGACAAGAAGCAATCGCCCAAGAAGCCAAGGAAATCGGTAATTTGGGTCGCGACTTATACAAGCGACTCAGCGATCTATCCGAACACTTCACAAAGCTAGGCAGCAGTTTGCGAGCTTCGGTTGACTTTTACAACAAGGCAGTCGGCACCCTCGAAAGCCGAGTCTTGGTGAGCGCCCGAAAGTTCCGCGATCTCAAAGCGGTGGGCAGCGATTCCGAACTAAGAGCCCTGCCTCAGATCGAGCGAGTGCCGCGATCGCTTCAAGCGCCCGAGATCGTGGGCGACCGCCTCTTTCCGCCTGAAGATCAGTCGACTGACGATGAGGTCGATGGCGTTGAGGAGCTTAATCGCGCAACAATCGCGGAGCGCAACCCGTCGAGCCCAGCCCCTGTTTTTGCTGATACTAAGACTCCGGCATCGCCTAAATCGGTACCCGGGCCCTCGTAAGAGGCCGCGTCGATCTTGTTCCACACGTAGATAGTGGGCTTGCCCGCTGCGCCGATCTCGCGCAACACCACGTCGACTGAATCGCGCTGGCGTTGCCAATATGGGTTGCTCGCATCGATCACATGCAGCAACAATGCGGCGCTCGTTACCTCTTCCAGCGTCGCGCGAAATGCCGCAACCAATTCTTTGGGTAAGTCGCTGATAAAACCGACCGTATCCGCAAGGATCGCAAAAGCTCCATCGGGCAAACGAATCTTGCGAAGCGTGGGGTCGAGCGTCGCAAAGGGCTGATCGGCCACCAGCACGTTGGTGCCAGACAGTGCGTTGAGGAGCGACGACTTGCCGGCGTTGGTATATCCGACCAGTGCGACAACCGGCGTTCCTTGTCGGCTGCGACGTTGCTCGGCTCTGCGCTTGCGAACGTTATCTAACTCGCCCTCGAGATGGGAGAGGCGCAAGCGAATGCGCCGTCGATCGACTTCGAGTTTGGTTTCACCGGGGCCACGTGTGCCGATGCCACCGCCCAGGCGCGACAGCTCCTCACGCGATCCGATGAGATTCGCAGCGCGATGGCGCAGCTGAGCAAGCTCAACTTGCAGCTTACCCTCGCTTGTGCGAGCGTGACTCGCAAAAATATCCAGGATGAGCACCGAGCGATCCATGACCATCACGCCGCCCAGAGCCCGCTCGATGGCGGCGCGCTGCCTCGGACGCAGGGGATTGAGCGTCACCACAAGGCTCGCGCCTGTTTCGTTGACCAAACCGACAAGTTCGTCGACCTTGCCGCGGCCGAGCATGGTCGCAGGGTCCACGGCGGGCCGGCGCTGCTCGAGGCGGGCGACGACCTCGCCGCCGGCGGCCCGCGCCAAGGCGTCAAGTTCATCCATCTCAATAGCAAAGAGTCCCCGATCGTCGCCTGTGTCGACTCCCGCCAGGATGACGCGTTCGCGCGCCGGGGCAGTTGTATGCGTGCGAGCCATATTGTTAGGTACTTCAAGGGCGACTTGTCAGTCGCCCCCGAGGAGCGCGAATGAATTCGCGCGACCACATCATAAAGAAAAGGGCGACTTGTCAGTCGCCCGGTACGTGCACGAATGAATTCGCGTATCTACATTAGACAGTTGCGAGCTCTTTGGACTTGCGCAACCCGAATGGATGATCTGCCACGGGCGTCAGTGGTGAGAAACGCAGCTGCTTCTGATACGTTGAAACCAACAGCTCGATGCCGCCGCGAACGCACCCTTCCTCCGCCACGCACTTCGAAAGCTTCTTCATAAAGTAGCCTTCCAAATTGGAGAGTGCATGCAGCCAATAGGCATCGTGGGTTAAAGTTGATCCGTCAAAACGATCCTTGTTCACTAACCAAACGAAAACCGGCTCGCCGCCTTCTCGAAATCCTAACACAAAGAGTGGGGTTGGCTGCGCAGCCGGTTCAGAATCAGAATGAAACGAGCACGTCGTAAAAAATTCCAGAATGACGTGCTCGGGCTCGATTGGTTTGCTCACGAACACCTCCCATCACAACCGCCGTAGCCGGACGCGCGCGCCATGCGAGCGTGGTAGGTCCGCTCGGACCTTTTCGAAGCATCAATGGCACGCTCCCCCGCGCCGATTTGTCCCTTTTTCCAGGACGAAAGCCCGACGAGGTATATCCAGGCCCGCACTCACGCGGATACACGCGGGCTAATTGCCTGCTCCTATCCCATCGTCTGCTCGAGCCGCCAGCTTCGGCATGGAGCACTTCGATTTTCGTGGCACGTGGGGAATGCTCTCGTGACCACGGCGACGCTGACTCGACCATCAAACTCTTCGTGCTTTTCACGGATCTCTCGACACCCGCATCAACAAGAGCGAGGCGAGAACCTTCGCACGTGGTGCGCGCAATTTTCACGTCGCGCGCAGCTCGTGGCATTGCGCCTGTTATTACTTTCAGCGCACGTTGCGAGCACAGGGGCCATTTCGTCAGGGCAGAAGGTGTCTGGCATCACGTGTTGCTTTGTCGAGCTCGCCAGTCATACGAGAGCATGCGCCGAAACCGGCGGTAAGGAGGAACAACAGAGCATTGGTTCGCGAGCCGTTTTTTGTCCAGCTTTCTGACACGCATCTCTTCCGCGACCCATCCACCAAGCTGTGGGATGTGGCTCCTGATCCGATGCTCGACCGCGCCCTCGAAGAGCTCGACAAACTCGGTTCCCCCGCGTTCTTTTTGGTGACAGGCGATTGCTCGAGCGATGGGTCGACCGATTCGTACCTGCGACTCGGGGAAAAACTGCAACGCTTCAGCGTACCCGTGTATTACGTGCCCGGCAATCACGACGATGTCGGGTCGATGGCCCGCATATTTCTAGGGAAAGAGCTCCCGCCACGCGAGAAACTGACGCAGGTCTTTGAAGCCTTGGGTTGGCGCTTCGTGCTCCTTGACAGCTCCGTGCCAGGCGAGGACGGTGGCGAACTCGGTGACGCTCAGCGCGCGTGGTTGCGGGCGACGCTTGCGACCCAGCCGAACACGCCAACCATAATCGTCGTGCATCACAACCCCGTACCGGTCGGCTCGGCGTGGCTCGACCCGATGACGATTGCCGATGCTAACGCTCTTACCGCAATCCTCGAAACATCGTCGCAGGTCCACGCTGTGCTCTTCGGGCACATCCATCAAGTCTTCGAGACCCGTCGGAACGGGGCGCAGTACTTGAGCGCGCCCTCGACGTTTTTTCAATTCAAGCCCAACTCGCCGCGCTTCGGCAAGGACGATCGTGCCCCGGGCGTTCGCATCGTCCGCCTCAACGGCGACACGGTACGCAGCGCCGTCTATCGCTTCGGAGAAGCGCTTCCACCAATCTAAGCGGGCCTAAAGGTCCGTTGCTGCGCACGCATAAAATACCGGCATGCTGAATCAACGCGCGAAGAATCTCTCTCCTTCGCCCACGATGGCTATTGACGGACGTGCCAAGAAGCTCGCCGCCGAGGGAGTCGATGTCGTCAACCTCAGCGTCGGCGAACCCGATCTGAACACTCCAGAGACGGCAAAGAGCGGTGGCATCGCGGCGATCAATGAAAACTTTACAAAGTACACTGCGGCTGCTGGCATCGTCGAGTTGCGCGAGGCTATCGTAGATAAGCTCCGGCGCGAGAACAACCTGGAGTACGCGGCCGATGAGATTGTCGTTTCCAACGGCGCGAAGCAGTCGCTCTTCAACATCTTCATGGTGTTGCTCGACCCTGGTGACGAAGTCATCATTCAAGCGCCATATTGGGTGAGCTACCCGGAGATGGTAAAAATCTCTGGCGGAACGCCGGTTATCATCAACACCGATGCAAGCACGTCCTTCGAACTGCAGCCATCGATGATCGACAACGCGATCACCGGCAGGACCAAGGCGATTGCCATTTGCAACCCAAGCAATCCGACGGGCGTTGTGTACGCGCGCGAGCACCTCCAGGCGATTGCTGACACGGCCGCCCGGCACAACCTGACCATCATCAGCGACGAGATCTACGAGCGGCTCACCTACGACGGAGCCCAAGCAATCAGCATCGCGGCACTTAGCCCTGACTTGCGCGACCGCACGGTGACGGTCAACGGTTTTTCGAAGGCATTTGCCATGACGGGCTGGCGGCTTGGATATACGGCGTCTCCCAGACCCCTCGCTAAGGCGATGTCCGAACTGCAAAGCCACTCGACGTCCGGACCTTCCTCAATCACCCAGAAAGCAGCGCTGGCTGGCCTGCGCGGCGATCAGGCGCCAGTCCGCGCGATGCGCGAAAAATTCGACGAACGCCGCCGCTATGCGATAGACCGCGTTCGCTCCATTCCGGGTCTGGATTTGGAAGTCACGCCGCGGGGCGCGTTCTACGTCTTCCCCAACGTAGGGGCGCTTTTCGGCAAGACGATTGGCGATCGGGTGATCAACGGTGGTGATGATGTCTGCATGGCTTTACTTGACGTAGCGCGAGTTGCGATCGTTCCAGGCAGCGCGTTTGGCTCGCCCAACCACGTGAGGATTTCGTACGCCGCGTCAATGGAAAAGTTACGCGAAGGTTTCGACCGCATCGAGCGATTGTTGGCGCCCCTCGCCCAACCGGCCTAAGGCTTACCTAGCGGGCGGCGAGTGGCAACGCTTCGCTTTCACTCACCGCGAGCTTTTTCGGCCTGCCCATCCATAACCAAAAAGACGCGATCAGGCAGACGTCCGCGCCGACCCCCAGGGCGACAGACGCACCGAAACGCTCGGCAATCGCGCCGGCTTGCAGCGATCCAAGTGGTGCCAGCCCCATCATGAGCATGTTGTAAAGTCCAAGAACTCGCCCGCGAATCTGCGGCCCTGCCTCCGTCTGCAAAAACGTGGTCAGGCGAACGACAAACTGCACCATGCAAAAGCCCAGCAGGGCAACAAGGATCGCTGCAAACGCCAGTTGCTTGGCAAGCGAGAAGGCAATGACCGAAGCTGGGAACAGAAAGGACATCGCAACGAGCGATTCAAAGCGGCTGCGCGCGCGCCCGGCGAGCGCTAAAGAACCGGCCAGGGCCCCCGCCCCTAAACTGCTCAAGAGCAACCCAAGCGCGCCTGCAGTTCGGTGCAATTCGAGTTTCACAATGACGGGCATGAGTAGCACGTAGTTGAATCCAAAGATGCTGTAGACGATGAGCGCGACAAAGATGCGCGAAAGCAGCGGGTGGCGTGCGATTGCGGCCACCCCATCCATCGCATGGCGCAGCAAGACCAGATGAGCTCCTTCCCTGGCCTGGGGAGGCTCGGTCCGCATGGCGGTCAGCGCGGCCACGACGAACATGTAGGACGCCGCATTGGCAAAGAAGTTGGCCGCCTCACCTGCTCGCTCGATAATGAGCGCCGCGATCGCCGGCCCGACAATTCGCGCAATGTTGAAAACCACCGAGTTGAGCGCGGAGGCATTGAGCAAGTCCTCGGCGCCGACAATATCGAAGATCAGTGATTGCCGCACGGGGAGATCCAGTGCATTGATGAGACCTGCAACCAGCGCCAGCCAAAAGATGTTCCAGAAGGTCGCGCGGCCCGTCACAACCAGGACGCCCAGCGCCAAGGCCTGGAGTGCGGACAAGCTCTGGGTCACGATCGCGACGCGGCGTTTGTCGAGCAGGTCCGCGCCCGCGCCCGCAATCAGCGAAAAGAAGAGCGAGGGTAACGTCTCCATCGCCGTGACCACGCCGAGCAAGAACGGCGAGTTTGTGATGCGGACGACGAGCCAGCCGACTGCGACAATCTGCATCCAGGTACCGATGAGGGAAAAGATTTGTCCGGAAAAATAGAGCCGGTAGTTTCGGTGCCGCAGCGCACGGAGCGTGCGGTTAAAAATGCCGTCGCGCAGGGACGAGGGTTGGAAAGGCAAAGATGGTCTCCCGTTAAGGCAAATGTATGCCGATTATAAGGATACAACCTTTTCGCGTGACCTTGACGGAATAGGGGATGTACCGTGCCCAGATCAAGACGATGGACAACGGAAGTCAGCCAGCAAGAAACGGCGCCGACCGGCAGTCGAGGAACGACCAGATGGGAGCCGACGCTCGCGTTTCCAAAAGCCGGCGCCCATCGCGCGACGCTCGGCGATCGACTCTTTGCCGAGGTGCACATCGACATCAAGTTACAGCAGGAGCGGGAAAACGTTCGCTCCGACAGCATGGATAGCACAACCTCGCGTATGACAACCCCGTTTGTCGAGAGCGTTGTCTACGATTATATGGGCGTCGAAGACGGCCGCACGCTCATCATCCGCGAAACGTCGCGTCAAGGAGAGCGGATCGAGCGATCCATGCTCTCGGTGACATTGAACGAAGGCCGCCCAACCAAGATTCGATTCCCGTCCGGGGTCGTGACGGTTGAAGTCGATGACGAGCAAGTCGCCATCGTTCACTGGGTCGGCCCGTAAGAGGAGACCAAGCGTGCCCCGGACTGCGTTGACCGTGGGAACCTGCCACGCCGAACCAGGCCAATTGAGCTATGGGCTCTTCGAGGGTCCGGCGCTCCCCACAGGCGGCAGCGATTCGCTTGCCGTGATCATAGCCCAAGGCAGAGAAGATGGGCCTGTTTTTTGGCTGACGGCCAACATCCACGGCAACGAAGTATGCGGGATTCCCGTGATCCATCGTTTGCTCACGCCTCAGTTGTGCAACGAGTTGCGCGGAACGATTGTCGCCATGCCCACGCTCAATCCGTCTGGGTTGCGCACGCACCGCCGCCATCCATACTACGATGACCGCGATCCGAATCGAACCTTTCCTGGCATGCGTCGCGATACGGGCGAACCGCGCGAGCCGACGGTCTACGAGCGATTGACGGCTCGACTGCTTGAAGCGATTCGGGAATCGGCTTCGTATTATGTGGATCTGCACACGGCATCGATACTTTCGGTCCCTTTCTCAATCCGCGACCGCGTGTTGTATCGCAAAGAGGCTGAGAAAGCTTCGGCGATCGCCTTATCGGAGCGCTTGGACGAAATGGCGGCGGCGTTCGGCTTTCCAGTGGTTATGGAATATCGCGTGGGGGGATATATCGCTCGGGAACTCCATCGCTCCACCACCGGAGCGGCGTTACAAGAACTGCGGTTGCCGGCATTCACGGTGGAGCTTGGACCGCACACCGTTGTTGACGAGCGAAACGCGCGTGCCGCCGTCATCGGTTTGCGAAACTTGCTGCGGTGGGCCGGAATGCTCTCGGGAGAGCGAGAGCCGATGCCTGAGCTACCCCGACCCAAGTCCGCGCACCGCTTACGCCGTGAAGATGGGCCGTATCCTCCGGCCGCCGGCATCCTTGATTATCGCGTGCAAGCGGGCGACACGTTACCTGCGCAGGGAGTGGTGGCGAACCTCCGCGACCTGTGGGGGCGACCGATCGGCGACGGCCTCGTTCGCGTCCAAGCAGATTCTTGGGTGATCGGGCTCGAGGACGGCATTCTCGCGTATCCAGGCGCCGCCATCGCGCACGTTGCGGTGGTTGAGGACTCTCCGGTCGTGGACGTATGGCCCGCTTGATGTCGCTGAAACTTGCCGCCCAAGCGACGATAACTATTCTGTGACTATTTCCGACGCGAGCAGCCAAGAACCGAATCATTATGCGGCAGGCAGTAAGCCTGCCGCTCGCAAGCCCGCCCGCGTCGTCGTCCAGTTGCTTGGTGCAGCACTCCTCGCCGTGCTCTCGTGCGTGTCCACCGGCGGCGCTGCCGATATCGCAGCGATCTATCCTCACGCGGTCGACGTCAATGCCGCGTTATTTTTTCGAACATCTGACAGCACCACGTACGTCAGCACGGGCGACATCGATGCCATGTGGTTACGCGACTCGAGCGTCCAAGCAATGTCGATGCTTCACGATCGTACGCTCATTCATGGCGTTATCGCCCGGCAAGAACGGCTCATTGCCATCGATCCGTATGCGAACGCCTTTCATCGCGACTATGGAGTCGCCGAGCGAAAGTTCGAACTCGACTCGCTTTGCTATCCGGTCAGGCTAGCGGAGCAGTACGTGAGAACGACCGGCGACGAATCGATTTACGACCCGCACTTCTATGCTGAACTGCACATCATTTTGAAAACGCTGCTCGTCGAGCAACAACACAACGATCACTCGACCTATCACCGCAACGAGCACGCAGCGAAGGACGGCACGGGTCTTGTCTGGAGCGCCTACCGGCCTAGCGACGATCCCCAGGCTTACAACTACAACATTCCCGAGAATATGTTTGCGGCCACCACCCTGCGTGACATGGCAACGCTTTTTCACGATCGTTACAACGACGAGACGAGCGCCCACAAAGCGCTGATCGCAGCGGAACGCATTTCGGAAGCGATTGAAGCCAGAGCGGTCTTCTGGTCGCCGCGGCATGGCTGGATTTATGCCTACGAAATTGATGGTTTGGGGCATGCGAAGTTCATGGACGACGCAAATGTGCCAAGCTTGCTCTCCGCGCCACTGCTGGGCTACGGTTACAATAAGCGCGTGAATGCGGCGACGCGTGCCTTTGTGCTTAGCCCGGGTAATCCGTATTACTATCATGGCCGCTATGCAAGCGGCGTCGGCAGCGCGCACACGCCCTGGAACTATGTGTGGCCGATGAGTCTCATCGTCCAATACCGCACGGCCACGGGAGCCGAGGAGAAGAACCAGATCGTGCGCGAGCTTGCGCTCTCAAACGCGGGCGATGGCGCGCTCCACGAGTCCTTCGATGTTAACGATCCGCGCCGCTATACCCGGCGAGAGTTCGGCTGGGTTAACGCGCTGTTCGAGCAAACCTTCCTCCAATAAACCCACGCCCATGTAGTCGCGCGAATTTATTCGCGCGCTCCCCAATGTAGTCGCGCGAATTTATTCGCGCGTTCGTCCTATAAATGTAGCAGCGGACCTTTAGGTCCGCTTTGCGCTACAATCCCGTATACACCGGACCGCCGCCGCCCTCGGGGGCACCCAGTCGATGATCTGATACGGGTCCATGATGTCGCACGTCTTGCAGTGCACGCAGTTTGCGAAATTGATCTGCAAGCGCTTGCCCGAATCGGCTGAAGCCGTTTTTGGTGATCGTCGCGCTCCCAACGGCAGCCGGCACCATTTCGTAGACGGCCGCCGGACAAAAATACTGACATGGGTTGCCGAACTCGTGCGCGCATTGGGTGGCGCAGATATTCGTATCGGCCACGTGCAAGTGACACGGACTATTTTCGTCATGCTTCGTGCCGCTGCGGAAAACGTCATCAAGCTTGTTGAAGGTGAGCTTACCGTCGTATTTCGGCCGTTCGAAGCCAGGCACGTTGCGGCCAAAATAATCGACCAGTTTCTCCATGCGTTCATAGCCCGCATCGCCGGGCAGGCGGTCGTAGATTCCAAAGCCTCGTCCGCCCGTGATATGTCCGAGTGCCGCGTTGATCATGCCGGCAATTCTGCCGCGTTTGAATCCTTGATGGAAATTGCGCGCGGCATAGAGCTCGGTTCGGATCCATGAATGTTCTATGCGATCTTGGTACCCGGAGAGCGGACCTAAAGGTCCGCCGCTACCTTGGTTTGCGAGGATGGCTTCGAGGCACGTCTCCGCCGCCAGCATCCCGGACTTGAGCGCGAGATGGATGCCTTTGAGTCGCATGCGGATTGAGCATGCTCGCGGTATCGCCAATGAGCAGCACGCCGTCAGCATAAGGGTGAGGGATCGACCACCAGCCGCCCTCGGGAATCGCCTTTGCCCCGTAGCGGAACATCTGACCGCCCGCAAGCAAGGCCGCCACCGTAGGGTGCTCCTTGAATTTTTGAAACTCGGCGTGCGGCTCAAGGATCGGGTCGCGATAATCCAGACCCACAACATATCCGACATCCCAAATATCGTCAGCCATAGAATAAATGAAGCCGCCGCCAAACGTCTCTGGTTTCAACGGATACCCAAGCGTGTGAATCACTGCTCCGGCCGGGGTCGAGCCCTTCGGCATCTGCCACAGCTCTTTGATCCCGATGGAATAGACTTGTGGATTGCGTCCGTTTGAGAGTTGGAGCTTGCGGTCGAGTTGCTTGGCAAGCGTGCCGCGCGGACCTTCGCCTAAGACAGCCACTTTCGCCAGAAGATCGGGGCCCGCTTCGTAGTTTGGTTTTGGCTGACCATTGCGGTCGACACCCTTGTCGCCAGTTCTCACGCCGATCACGCGATCGCCGTCGTAGAGCAGCTCTTGACCCGCCGTTTCCGCGAAGACTTGGACGCCGAGAGCTTCAGCCTGACTTGCCAGCCACTTCACAAGTTTGTTGAGGCTTGCCACATATTTGCCGTGATTGTTCATGGGCGGCGGCAAGAACGGCGCCTTGATTCGCTCCGACTTCGACAGCAACCAGAACTCGTCGGATGTCACCGGCGATTCAACTGGACATCCGGCACCCGAGGAAATCCCCAAAAAGTTCGATCATACTGCGCGGATCGAGCACCGCCCCAGAGATACCGTGGTCGCCAATGTTTTTTGCTTTGTCGATGACGAGGATGTTGTCGGTCGAAAGCTTCGGACCGGTCTTTGTGCCGGCTTGTATGGCCTCGTTGTGTGCTCGGTACAGCTGCGCAAGGCGAATAGCACCGCCCAAACTTGCCGGACCAGCGCCGACAAAGAGGACGTCAACTTCGAGGACGTCACGTTCCCGAGGCATGCGTTCCCTTTTGCTGTTGAGTTAGAGCAATACTGCCGACGCGCTTGCAAGAACGATTCCGCTCTGCTGCGCCGTGATCACATAGTTGCCGGACGGTAGGTTCTTGCCGTTGTACGGTACGACGATGCTCACAAACCCGGATGCGGACCGCGCCGGCACAACCATTGGTATGGCAATCTTAATGGTGTTGCCTTTGGGCGGCCGTATGTCGAACTCGGCAATCGAAGCCGGGGCGGCACCGGGATTCGTCACGGCAAACGTGCATTCAAAATGCACGCTTTGACCCGCGTTAATCGGGGAAATTTCAGCACCATCAATCGATAAGGGTCCCTTCGGGTGCTTCACGTCAAGACCCGTGAAGGTGGAATCAGGTTGGGGAACGTCGAGCTTCACAGAGCCAAGCATCTTTCTTTGCCCGTCGAGGAAGGAGAAAAGAATGCTCTTGTATTTCAGCGGGTCGTCGGAGGTCTTGACGACAAGCGATGCAACCGCAGAAGTTTGATTTGGCGGTGCGGTCAGCGAGATCGGAAAATCGGGGAAAGCCGTCGTATCGCCATGCGCGCTCACCGTGGCAATCTTGGCTGAGTTCTGGGTTGTGTTTTGCAAGGCAAACGACAACTCAACCAGGCGAGGCGCCTTTGTGGGATCCTTGGCCGATCCATCGTAGGCTAGGCGGAGCGCTGCACCGACAATCGACAGCGTGTTGGGCACGGGTGTGGGAGAGGGCTCCGGAGATCCATACGGTGAGGGCGTGGCATTTGGGTTAAAAAAACCGCTGCCAACTGGTTCTGGCGAGTTAACTCCGGGCTGCGGATAACCGTTGCTCACCGGTTGTGGTCCGGAGACGGGGGTGCCGAAGCCCGCATTTGTGCTGCATCCGGCAAGCACCCAAATGATGGCAATGGCAATGACGGGTTGGGCTCGCAAAATTCTTTCGAAACGCATTGGGGAAAACTTCGTGGCCTCATTCGAACCGGCCTTCGCCGCGGAGCCAGCTCACATGAGGAATGTATTAGGGGAAAAACGGATTGTGCGCACGCTCCTGCGCGATTGTCGAGGCCGGGCCGTGTCCTGGGAACACGACAGTCTCTTCCGGGAGTGAAAGAATCTTCGATCGGGCGTTGCGCAGCAAATCGGCATAGCCGAAGCGATCGCCAAATAGCTTACCCAGCGAGCCGGCAAACATGGTGTCGCCCGTAAAAATATTTCCTTGATAGATGAAGCACGATGATCCATCGGTGTGACCGGGGGTGTACAGCATGCGGATCTCACCATCGCCGAATGGAAGGCTGGCGCCATCGACGATCGGGGTCGCATCGCGCGCTGCCCCACCGAGCGTTATGCCATCGAGAAGATGGATGACCGGCGTTGCGTTGGGAAATGCCTTGCGCACGGGTTCGAGTGCGTCACTGTGATCGAGATGTTTGTGAGTGAGCAAGATGTATTGGAGGTCGATGCCGGCGCTCTTAAAGCCGTCGATGATGTTCGAAGGCCGGCCCGCAGGATCGACAAACGCGCCGATCTTGCGGTCACGAAGAAACAAGAAATACCCGTTGCTTGGATGCGGCGCGTTGATTTGGTGAGCGAGAAAATTTGGGAGTGCCTTTTCTTTCGGATACCAGCGCTTCAGTCCGGAATCGACCAGTTTCGCGACGTCCAACCCCAGAGCAAGGGCGATGGCCTTTGCCTCTGCCTCTGTAGGCTGGGTCTCGTCGGCGAGAAACGTTCTCAACCGAGCTACGGGAATGCCCGTCTCGGCGCTCAGGCTTTCAATGCGGGTCTTGGTACCATCACTCGCTTTGCGAACGATATCGCCAAAGGTGTCTTCCAGCTCGTGCTTCATCGAGCCTGAAGTATTGTAGCAGCGGACCTTTAGGTCCGCTTAAACGGCTAGAATCTTTGTAGCGGCGGACTCTTGGGTCCGTTCGGACGCACGATAACTTGGATTGTCTGCACGCCACCGTGGTCGTCGGCTATTCGGATCGTCGCGGTGCCTGCCGCGCGTGGTGAGATGGTGAGCGTCACGGTTGGTCCGGCAGCCGTTTGAAGACTCGTCATAGCGACGCTGGCGTTCGAACTCAGGATGGTGAACTGACGCGCATATCCCGCCTCCGAGACGCGGACCGATTGAGCAGGCCCTGACGACACGAGCATCAGAGTGCTTGCGGATGTCTCAAGCGGATTATTCGATGCCGACGGGGGCGAAGCGCCGCCTCCAATCGGAGTGCCAGGCGAAACCGGTCTCAACGGTACGGGTAATGGCAAGGGGGTTCGGACTCCGCCCGGGCGAGTATGTCCAGGTGCCAACGGGACCCCTTTATGCAAACCAGCTGGATGATGCTTCTTGTTAAGCGGGCTCATGCCCACACCCACGCTGACAGTAGCCGCGCCACCTGCTGTATCGATGAGCATCACTGAGCCCCGGCCGTTAGATCCGCCTGCTGTGACCGTGTACGTAATGTTGGCGCCTTGGCACAAGGTTATTCCGCTTGGTGACACGCTTGCGGCGATGGTGCCATCGGCTGTTGCGGTCATCGTATCCAACACACCGCACGCGCTGTCGGATGCAACGAAGGTCATGGTGCCAGTGCTGTTTGCTGGGAATTGTAACGTGTTCGGAGTGACAGTGATCGAGCCCGCAGTGACAAACACATCGACGGTTGCCGTTCCGCTGTGGTCATCGTTGACGACGACCCCGCAGTTGCCCGCGCCCAACGGCATCACGGTAAACGTTTGGGACGAGGTGCCGGAACTCGGGCTTACGCTCGCTATCGACGTGCACGAGCTTTGGTCAATTGTGAAGTTCCCGTTGTAGCCGGTCTCGCTCACTGTGAACGATTTGTTGGGTCCTGTAAAGGTCAGCGATAAGCTCCCGGGACTGGGAACCACAAGCCCAAACGGGCCAACCGTCACGCTCACCGTGGCCGATTGCGTATGGTCGTCGCTGACGTTGACATCGCACGGGCCACCACTTCCAACCGGCGTGACCGTAAAGGTTGTGCCGCTCGCCCCCGAGTTGGGGCTTACCGTTGCGATACCGGCGCACGCGCTTGCGTCGATCGTAAGCTGTCCAGAATATTTGGTTTCCGACGCGGTGAACGTTTGGGCATTGCCAGCTCCGACGTCCATAAACGTCAGGGACGTCGGATTTGGGGAGACTGGCCCGAATGGCCCAACGGTAACGGTGACTGGTGCACTCGTATTGCCAAATGAATCCTTGTACGCAAACTGGCAGGTTCCGCCAGAAGCAGTTGACGAGGGAGTGACGGTGATTGTTCCCGAGACGGCAACCGGGTTTGGAAGAACGGTCGCGATGCCCATTGATCCGCACGTGTCGCCCGTGCGCGTAAGGTTTCCGTTGTAACCAGGTTCGGAGATAGTGACGGGCTTGCCCGTGCCAACGTCCGTGAACGACAGCGAGCCCGGGGAGAGGACGGGCGTGGCGTTAACGGTGACGCTGATCGGCTGCGAGCCTCCGTGGTTATCCGTCACTGTGATGTTGGTCGTTCCTGGTCCGACCGCTGTAATCGTGAACGATACTGGGCCGGGCCCACTGCCAGAAGCGGGGCTTACGGTGGCGACCGTGTTATCATCGGTCGCAGCTGAAATAGCGCCTGTGTAGAAACGTTCGGAAGAAGTAAATGGCGCGGTGTCGCCCGCTCCATTGAGCGTGACCGACGACGTGCTGACGGTGAGCGACCCGGGATTCACAGTCACGAGCGTTGTGTCGCTGCCGTTATTCGCGTCAGTAAATGTGAGAGTCGCCGTGCCTTGCTTTTTTGGTGTGACAGAGAACGTGGCATTTGGTCCGTTTTGTGGAGAGTTGACCGTGGCGACGCTGGCGTCAGAACTGTTCGCAGTGATGCTACCGTTATAATTAGGATCGGTGACATTGACATTTTGCGGAGACGAAGACGACCCATCAAAGGTTACGTTTGCAGGTGAGGTGAGCGGGCCCGTGATTGTGAGGTTGACGAAGATCGGGCCACCTCCGTGGTTGTCGGTGATGGCGATAGCCGGGTTGCCGGCCGAAACCGGGGTGACCGTGAACGTCACGGGACCCGGACCAGGACCGAATGCCGGGGAGACAGTCGCTTTGCCGGTGTCGTTGCTACTCGCAGATATATGACCCGTGTAGTTTGCTTCGCTCCCGGTAAACGTTTCTGTGGAACCACCAACCGTAAGCGTTAAGCTTGTTGGATTTACCGTCAGCCCTCCCGTTGACACGCTGACATTCACGGTGGCGCTGCCGCCAAGCGTATCGCTAACCGTTATGGTCGTGTTCCCTGAAGCAACCGGTGTGACCGTAAATGTCGCTTGGGGCCCACCATGCGATGCCGGCGAGACTGTCGCCACGGTTATGTCGCCACTCATCGCGGTGAGCGCGCCTGTATACGACGGATCGCTTGCCGTGAAGTTTTGATTGGTTGTCGTTCCGAGGAACGTAAGCGATCCTTTGTCGGTCGTGAGCGGGCCAACCACCGTGATGCTGACCGTGGCTGGCGCCGCTCCACCGTGCACAGTGATGGTGGTCGTGCCTGCACCGACGGGTGAAACGGTGAACGTGACCGGACCCGGACCGTTACCCGAGCCAGAAACTGTTGCAACGGTCGTATCGTTGCTATGCGCTGTGATCGCGCCAGTGTACGACGATTCGCTCGCTTTGAATGTTTGCGATCCCCCCGGGAGGACGAACGTCAGACTGCCAGGATTGACAGAGAGGTCGCCCGGCGGCGTCACGGTGATGCTAACGCTTTGCGAACCGCCATGATTGTCGGTCACTGCAATCGTCGTGCTGCCCTGACCCACCGGGGTGACCGTAAAGGTGACGGGCCCCGGACCGGGGCTTGATGCGGGCGTTACGGTTGCGACCGAGGTATCGTTGCTCGCGGCGTTGATCGGTCCAGAATAGCTAGATTCGGAAGCAGTAAACGTTTGGGTCGGACCGGCAACCAGAAACGAAAGGCTGCCTGGATTGACACTGAGTGTGCCCGGCGGAATCGATGGCGGAGCAGTCGGCGGAGACGAACCACCGCCCCCGCCACCCCCACCATGCCCGCCAGCTGCTGCCGCAATCGCACCCAAGCCAAGAAGAGCCGCCAGAATTCCGCCTGCCCCTCCACCACCATGGCCGCCACTGGGGGCCGGTGTGGGCATGACGCGCGCGATGACGTCATCATCCGGACACTTGAGCGCGGCGAATGACGGCTGTACGCTGTCGAGCGCCACTTGTTGGAGCGCCCCGTTTCCGGAACTAACCGCCGCCTCGCCAGCGTTGAAAGTGATAGGCTTAGACGAACTTGACTTACCGAGCCTGGCAGTCAGGCTTCCTTGATATACCGCGATTGTTGTCGTGCTGGAATCGCGTATGAGACTGAAGATTGCGGTTTGGTCGTCCGCCGCAAAGGTCAGCGATCCCGCCGCTATCGTCACCCCGCGGCTCAGCGCTTGGGCACACGCCGATCCCGACGAGATGTTGACGAAGAGGCTGCTCGCTGAAACGGACGCCATGGCCGTGCTTGCCGGTCCAATACGCACACTGCCCACATCGGCCAGATTGACGAGCGCCAGCGAATCGACGCCCGTTATCAAGGTGTCGCCGGAGTGAATGATGCGCGACGAGAGAACGTCGCGTGACACGCCGTCGCGACCCCGCACCGACACTGCCCCGGAAATATTGGTCACTACCGGGACCGCCCCGGTTGTCGGCGTGCCCGCAGCGACCACAAATCCTGGGAAGAGCATCAAAAAAAGACACAGCCACGCCAAATACCGAACTGCTCGGTTAGGCAGCCGCTGGAGGCAGCGCATCCTCGAACTTTCGAGGAATAAAATACAGGGCCCATAGGCACAACGTCGCAACAGCCTAGTCCTTTGGAGCGAAGACGCACAACACGTGGCGCAACTGATCGAGCGGATTCTCGTCTGGGTCGCGATCCTGGTCGCGGCTGCAGCGCTTGTTGCCGTGATTCTGAATTTCTTGCCTGGCAAGTTCGGCGGGCTCAGTTGGCTGCACGCGGGCACTCCGACGCAGACGCAGGCGAGCGCGATGGATATGGCCGAGCAAGCCATTTCCCGAGGAGATGCTCCTCAGGCGCTTGCGCTTGCGCAGCGTGCGGTCCAGGAAAGTCCAACCGACGCGTCCGTCGCAAACCGAGCCGGCAACGTCGCCCAGCGGGCAAATGATCCCCAAACAGCTGAGCGCTACTATCGCGCAGGGGAAAGCGCGGATCCGCACTATCCTTGGAATTTCGTGGCGCTTGGGCAGCTCTACGAGCAGCAAGGCAAAAAGGAGCTTGCCGACGCGCAACTTCGCGTAGCCACCGCGACCGCTCCAGACCAGCCCTTCATTCATTATGACCTTGGCGTGGTGGAATTGGAAGAAGGGCTCTACGCCGCTGCGCTTTCGGACTTCGAAATCGAACTGCGTCGCTCGCCGACCTATCGACCGGCGACGATCGGTCGTGCCGAGGCTCTCGAAAAACTCGGGCGCAAGAGCGAAGCAGTGGCTCTCTATCGTAGGGTAGGCGTCGATCCACGCAACACGAAAACGCGGCGTCCTCTCTTGACGGTCAAGCCAATTGCCGCCCCGAGTCCGTCACCCGCGCCATCACCCCCGCCATCCCCCGTGCCCACGCCTACGAAGGTCATTGCACTTGCGCGGCCGAGTCCAACCCCAACATTGACGCACGCGCACACGACGATCGTGGAGACGCCCATCGCAATCCAAACGCCAACGCCGGCTCGTCCACCATGGGCAACGGCCACGCCGAAAGGCGGAATCATCGCAACAGCTCCGACCTCGACGCCGCTTTCGATTGTCTCCGGTGACGCGCGAAGCTATCTGCTTGACGTAACGCAAGATCTCGGATTTACTCGCTCACTACCGGAGGCCGACGCGAGCCAAACCAGCGCCGTGCTCAACACGAGGCTCAATTTTGCGCTGGCAAGTAGGCCGCCAGCCGTCGAGGCGATGCTCAACGTCGGCGCTGCAGCTCTGCTCAGCGGCCGCATGGCATTGGCTTCCAAAGCATTTAGCGCCGCAGAACAAGCTGCGCCCAATGATTGGCGCGGGCCATATTACGCTGGTCTCACCGCCCAAGCGAATGGAGACATGCAGCAAGCAGCAACACTCTTTGGTACCGCTCTCTCGCGCCAAGGGCGCGCTGAAATCTACACGAGTCTCGCGGTTGTAGAGCTGCAAACTGGTGATATCGGTTCGGCTGCGGTCAATGCCAACAGGGCGACGCAGGTAAATCCTGCGTATGAGCCTGGCCGTTTCGTTGCCGGAATGATCGATCTTATTTTGACCAACGTCCCCGACGCGAAAAACAATTTAGCCGCAGCGCAAGCTTTAGGTGGTGCGCCGCAAAGGACGGCATATTTCCTCGCTGCGGTCAGCCAAAAAACATAGCTTGTAGTCGCGCGAATTTATTCGCGCGGGTTTTTCCTGAAGTAGGGTCTACTCGGCCAATGGAGCGCCGCCACTCGGCACGCGCCCGCGCATGCGGAACAACGGAATCAAAAGCAAGGCAAGCGCAAAACCTGCTGCGAGGGCGAGTGCAACGTCGTTGAACGCGGACACATAGGCTTGTTGGCTTAATTGTTGGGCTAACACCGCCTGCGCTTGCGAGCTCGCCTGCCCCGGTCCGAGATGGCCGGTAATGCCGGTCGCTAGCTCGGACAGCCGCTCGCGCGTGGCCACGCCGAATTGCGTGATTGACTCGCCAAAGCGCTCAAAATGAAAGCGTTGGCGGTTGACAAGCGTCGTTCCGATGACCGCGATCCCAATAGAGCCGCCCAGCGTTCGCGTTAAGTTGAAAAGCGAAGAGGCGTCGGCTTTCTCTTGCGGAGCGATGTTGGTGAGCGAGAGCGCGCCTACCGATGTAAACAAGAACGGGAGCGACGCACCGCGGAAGATTTGCAAGTAGACGAGTGTTTGCCAGGACGTTTGCAAGTTGATGAAGCCATTGCCAAAGAGCGAGATCACAAACAAGACAATACCGATCGCCATTAGAATGCGAGAGTCCACGACGCTCGCGAGCCGGCCGACGATTGGGAAGAGGACGAGACTCACAAGCGCCGGAGGTAAGAGCACAAGCCCAATCTGTAGTGCTGTATAATGCAAGAGCAAGCCGGCGAAGAGCGGTAAAATGAAAATAGCTCCAAAGAGGGCCGCACCAAGCATGGCACCGGCAAACGAACCAATGGCAAAATTTCGATTCTTGAAGATGCGCAAGTTGATCAACGGATTGGGCAAGCGTAATTCGAAGTAGAGAAACAGCACAAACGAGACGACCGAAATCACCGCGAGCGTAATGATGAAGGGCGACTCGAACCAGCCATCACGCTGACCTTCCTGAAGCAAGACCTGCAACGTGCCCAGCCACGCCGCGACGGTCAAGAGCCCGAGGAAATCAATCGGAGCCGCACGCCGCCCGGCGAGCACTTCTTTGTTTTCGCCGATCAGCATTTGGCTCAAGATCACAGAGACCGTCACGATCGGCACATTCACGAAGAAAATCCACTGCCACGAAAGCGTGTCCGTCAGCCAGCCGCCGAGCGTCGGGCCAATGGCTGGACCAAGCGTTGCGCCGACGCCGAAGAGGGCCGATGCCATCGCGAAATCTTGCGGTGGAAACGCCTCGAGCAAGATCGTCAAGGCAACCGGGAGGATTGCGCCTCCACCAATGCCCTGCAGGATGCGGAAGAAGATAAGCGAGGGCAGATTCCAAGAAATGCCGCACAAGAACGATGCAATGACGAACACAATCTGGCTGATTGCAAAATAGCGTTTGAGGCCAAAGATGCTCGACATCCATCCCGTCGTCGGGATGATGATGACGTTCGAGATGAGATAGCCGGTGATTACCCAATCGATCTCATCGACGCCAGCGCCGAAGCTCGATTGCATGTTGGGCAGCGCGACATTGACGATGCTTGCGTCCAAAACCGCGATCAGTGCCGCAAGCATCACCGGAACGGCGATGAGCCACTTGTTGCCCGTAATGAGCGGCTGTCTTTGCTTCACAATCGCGTCTGTAGCGGCGGACCTTGAGGTCCGCCTAGTCTAATCTCTAATGGTTAGTCGTGTCGATGCTGACTTCGACGGACAGCCCTTGACGCAGCAAGTGCTCGGGATCGGAGCTTGGATCGATCGCGATGCGCACGGGTATGCGCTGCACGACTTTGGTGAAGTTGCCGCTCGCGTTATCGGGTGGGATCAGGGCGAAGGTAGCGCCGGTCGCCGCCGAAATGCTTGCGACGCTACCTTTAAATACACGATGCGGGAACGCGTCAACCGTGATGTCTACTGGCTGTCCAACGCGGACGTTTGAGATTTGCGTCTCTTTAAGATTTGCGTCAACCCAGAGATGCGTCTGATCGGCCAGGGCCATCAGCGGCTGCCCGACGGAGACCTGGTCGCCGACATTGACAGACTTCTTACTGACGACGCCGTCCACAGGCGCAGTGATCCTCGTGTATGATTCCTGCAGTCTTGCGTTGGCAAGTGCTGCGGCCGCGGCTTGCACTTGCGCCGCGCTCACGTGCGCTTGGGCCGACTTGATTTCGGTTGTCTGCGTGCCCGTTTGCGCCTGCTCGAGTTGCGCTTGGCTGCCGACAACTTGGGCCTGCGCCTGGCTGACAGCGGCTTCCGCAGCATCGATGGCTTGTCTCGCGGCGTCGCGGTTGGCGAGGGCAGTCACGTAGGCCGCCTGGGCAGAATCAAGGTCTGATTTGGCGATCGCGCCTTCCGACGCGAGGGTGCGAGCACGAGTAACGTCGTTCGCGGCTTTCACCGCGTTGGCTTGGGCGGCCATGTAGTTGGCGCGCGCTGAGTCCGCCCGTTCCTGTGCGTTGAGTACCCCGCTTGATGATTGTGAGATGCCCGCTTGGGCCTGCGCGGTTTGAGCCGCGGTCATCGCGGACTGCTGGGGAACCGCCGTGGTTGCCGCTTGCAGGTTCGCGACGGCCTGTTCGTAGGCCGCTTGCGATTGTGCCAGCGCTACTTTGTAGTCGCGATCGTCTAGTTGAATAAGCCTGTCACCGCGGTGAACGAACTGGTTTTCGCTCACGTAGACTGCGACAACCTGGCCTTTGACCTTCGCGCTAATCGTTGTGATGTTGCCGCCAATTTCAGCGTCGTCCGTACCAACGTGATGGGCTGAAAATATCAGGAAGCGGATGCCATAAAAAAGTCCGATGACGACCAAAACAGCAATAACGGGAATAAGAACGCGGCGCTTGCGACCGGTCACGGGTTCTGGTGCTCGTGCGGCGACTGCCATGACTTATGCTTCCTCTAGATGTGGGATCTTAACGCCGTGTAGATGGAGGCGAAGCTTGTCGAGGAGAGATACGAGTTGGCGCTTTTCGTTTCTTGTCAACCCGGCCATCGCGCTACTGACCACTCGCAAATGGAATGGTACGAATTTTCGCATAAAGTCTCGCCCCTGAGGGGTGAGTTGCGCGAGGATCATGCGCCTATCCTCGGGGTGATTGATGCGCTTGACGAGACCTTCGTCGACCAGGCCGTCGATGAGACCGGTAATGTTCGGCCGCGACACAACCAGGTATTGGCCAATTTCGCTAAGAGGTATTTGCTTTTCAGGATTGGCGTTTAAAACCATGAGCACGCCCAAACGCCCGGGCGAAACGTCGCCCTGCTTGCAGTACTCAGTCGAAAGATTTTCAAGGTCTGCAGCGGTGCGCTTCAGCGTGAGAAATGTGTTCATGGTGTCGTAATCGCTGCCGCTAAAGCGGTCACAAATTCCGGCAACGCCACGGCGCAACAACACCATGTCGGTCGGTGCTTCGCCGTCCGTCCGGGGAGTGGTTTTCATGAGTAGTTCAGCTCCTAATGGTTTAGTGGCTAATTATAAACCGCCAACGATTTCTCCTCCGCGGTCGAACGTCTGGGGGGTATAGTGGAGCGCGGGAAATTGGACAACTTCTGACGCCAGTCGGGCTGATCTGCCAAACGTCCGGTGCCCAGCTGCTAACGTCCGGGCCTCCCGATTTGATTACTTAATTGCTTACGATGATCGCATTGCCCACAATTGTATATTTGCGGGCTTGCGGTCGATTTTGAATTCAATTTCAAGCTAGGCGATTGAGTTACGAATTGTCGAGATTATTCAGGAGACGATCAATCAAACGTCCGGTACTTGCAATCGCGATCATACGAATGGTTATCAAGCGTCTGAATAACGTCCGGGGCATACGCCTTCCCCCGGTGAATCCCGGGGCTTTGCCGCGATTCAAGGGTTGCAATGTGCAATGCAATCTACAAAACGCCATAAAACGGGGCAACGTCCGGGTTTCAGTGCCTAATGGCAATAGTGTCTTTTCGCTTGGGATACTACACAAGCAGCCCCAACTTCCGGTTTTGGATCCGCCGACAAACGTCCGGTCATTCGGCTTTGATTCGTCACCGCGGCCAACGTCCGGTGGTCCAACCCGTTGCCACCAGTATCCGTCCGCCAACCGGCGCTCCTTCAGGACAACGCGCTCAAGGATGCGGGATAAGAAAAGTCGACGCCAGAGACCTTGACGACGGCCTGCCACGCGGCTTCCTGGTTGGCGCGATCGTGCAAGTGTGGGTGGCGCATTGCCTCAATTGGGCCGATGAGCTTCTTGGGCGCCGAGGCGAAGAATTGCCCCGACACGTCGGTTCCGAACTCCGATGCCTGGAGGTAGCGACGAGCCGCGGTCTCCGGCGTCTGAGACATGCCGGGGATGAGCTTCACCAGCGGAATCATCAGCCACTTCAAGGCCGGGCCAGCGTTACGCACCGCCTTGGTGTTGGGCGCGCTACCGGGCGAGACGGCGTATACGGCCATGCCGGAGGGTAGCCGGCGCGCCAGCGCCGCGACCCACCAAGCGATGATGAGCTTCGCATCGGCATACGCCCGGTTGGGCACGTACTTCACGTTCGGCCCGTTGCGCAGCAGGGCTTCAATAGCGGCGGTTCGGTCACCCTGGTGGCGTTTGGCCGCGAAGGCCGCCACGTCGGTGAAGCTGAACAGGGGCACGTCCCCTCGGGCAGGTTCCGCGCCGGCGATAACAATCCGCGCGTCGGGGCTCAGCAGGTTGGCGCGGAGCAACCCAACAGTCAGTTGATGATGGCCGATTAGCGGGGCCTGAGAAGCCTCGACGCCCGCCGCAGTGACCACGCGCTTCTTACCTCCGACCATCCCTGCATTTAGCAGTAGGAAATCGACCGGCCGACCTCGCTTGACGAGCTCGGCGAGTGCGGATTGAACGCTAGACGGCGAGTCCAGATCCAGCTCTAGCGGTGTAAAAACCTGCGTCTTGGTCTCAGCTGCGAGCCCAGCTGCCGTTTCCTGTACCCGGGCCAGGCTGCGCCCGGTGACGATGACCTCGCGGTAGCCCTCCGCGGCTAGCATGCGGGCTGCCGCATGTCCAAGTCCGGAGGTGGTGCCGGTGACGAGAGCGATTGAATGTTCCATGGGCGTCTCCGTGGTGAAGGGGAAAGGTCGGGTCGTGAGGCCCCCGCGAGGCCAGGGGTCGACTTGCCAATTTCGAACCTTTCCGTACTATAATGGATTGGATGACCAAGAACAAGGAGTTTCGAACCAAATGTTTCAAAATACCGCCAGGCCACGTGGACGACCGCGCAGCTTCGACGAGAGGGACGCGCTGGAAAAAGCGACCCAGGTGTTCTGGTTGAAAGGCTACGACGGAGTGACGATCGACGATCTCGTCGCCGGGATGGGAGTCGGGCGGCCGAGTCTGTATTCAGTTTTTGGGTCCAAGCGGAAGATATTCTTGCGTGTCCTCCACGCGTACGCCGAGAGGAAGGGCGCTCTCGCCGCGAAGGCACTCCTCGCGCCGCAGGCTCTGCGCGACTCGCTCGCAAGCTTTCTGAGGTACGCCGTCGCAAGCGCGACCGAGAAAGGGTCCGCCCGGGGCTGCCTTCTGGTGTGCGTCGCGCCGCTGTTGAACGACGCTGAGGTTCGGCGGTTCCTGCAGAGTACGGTCGCGGGCGCCGTGGCGCTGGTGGAGCGCCGTTTCCGCGACGGGATCTGTGCGGGGGACATTCCGCCTGACTTTCCGGTAGCCGTGCGCGCGATCCAAGTTACGGATTTTGCTCGTGGCCTGACCGTGCGTGCGCGGATAGGCACGCCGCGCAAGACGCTCCTCAAAGATGCTGAGGAAGCGGCAGACTTGGTGCTCCTGCCCAGCTAGGGTTGATCACCGCTTAGAGTCATCTTTTTCGGCTCAAAAAAGATGACGTTTGTCGCGCTTGCGAATTACAACCGTCTAGTTCTGACGCCAGCCGTGGGTGATCACATCGGCTAAAGCAACATCCAATACTCACCCGATGGTACAAGAAAAAGCAAGGTGCAATCAGAGATCCCGCGAACCAACACAGCACTCCGTAGCCCACGCTTGTAACGGTGTGGAAGCCGAGGCGAAATGGCCGCAAAGAGGTCGTTTCGCCTTTTGTTTTTACGGAGCGTTTAAAAGAGGAATGAGATATGATTAAATTCGGAATCGATCAAAAGGGAGACGTCGCATGCCGATGTGGTGGGTGCCCATCCGAGTCCCACGTTGCCGGTCGCTGCACAACGAAGATTACTCCAGGAACTGCTGCGCAGTGGAAGATGATGCGGGGGCAGCAAGGACCTGGTGTTTACAACACGTGCCCTGAGTGCGCCAAGGCGCGGAGTTAGTTCGCCTTTCAGGTATTAGTTACGCTCTGTACTGGGCATCGAGCCGGACGTTTGGCCGTTTGATTGCGTTTGCAGACGCAATGCCGTAGCAAGGGTGAAGTGCCATAAAAGGAGCGCTCTATCGGGAAAAAGCGTGTGCGTCGGACGTTTCACCGGTTCGCTACGTGCAACCAATTGATCGCAATTGCAGGGGCATCGGACGTTGGTTCGCAGGCACCGGACGTTTGAATGAACGAGGTTACTGGCGTCAAGAGTTGTCCATTTTCCCGCGTTCCACTATACCCCGGTCAAAACGTCTGGGTAGATAAACTTGCGTTCAAAATGCGGCGGTTTTGGGAACACCCTACTATTCGTGCTGCCCTCGACATAAAGAACTAGTCTTGCTGATATCTGCTTGCGAGTCTAGACCTTAAGTGCTTCTTCGATCGCCTGATCTTCCGACCACACCGCGCCTTCGGCCGCGAGCTTTTCTATCTCGGCCTCACTCAGTCGCTCGTGTAGTCCGGTCATCAGCTTCTCGTAGCCCCACTTTTCGGTGTACTCACGCTCCGACCCGAGCTCTTTGAGCTGCACATTGACGTAACCGATGAGCCGCGCCGCAATATCCACTTCTCGGTGCAACGCCCCGAGCAGCGCAAAATGCTGCAATGCGAGTGCGATATTTAGTGCATCTTGCGCTTGTCGTGCCCAACGCAGTCCCTCGCGCGCGACGTCACGTGCGCGATCCAGCTTTCCCAGCGCAATGCAATACGCAGCGCTGTTGACGGATTCAAGCGCCAAGTTCGTCGCGTTCTTCCCACGAGCGTTAATCTCCAGGGCCTCGCTCGCTAAGCGCAGCGCTTGCTCAACATGATCCTCTCTGAATTCGGCCTCCGCGAGATTTGCCAACACCATGGTTGTCCCGTCCTCGTCTCCAAGGGCCTTGAATGCCTCAAGCGCCTGGGTATACAGCTCGCGCCCCGTAGCGACATCGCCGCGAGACCGATAGATGTCCGCCTGACGGCCAAGGCACCGAGCCACTCCTCGTTTATCCCCGTATTTTTGCAGCGCCGCAAGCGCGCGTGCGACCGCCTCACTTGATTCCTCGAAGCGGCCCATTTGATAGAGAGCATGCCCAAGCTCGAGGAGCGCCCGGGCCGCCCCATGGCCGTCGCCCACAGACTGGTACAGCGTGAAGGCTCGCTCCGCGTAGTCGCGCTTGCGCGTGCCTGAGGACAGGCGGGTCAGCGCGCGCCACAGCCGGGCCGCCGGCTGTGGATGCGCTGATTCGCTAAGGCCCGCTTGCGCACGTTCGATCCAATAACGTCCCTCCGCCGCTAGGCCGCCGTCAAGCCAGAGCCGCTCCAGCGACCCAGCGACGACACCGCCCAGCACCGCATCGTGCCCGTCGGCAACCGACCACTCCAATGCGGCTCGGTAGTTGTCTAGTTCCCCAGCCGCGTTCGCGAGCCGTCCAATCAATTCCGTATCGTAACGTTTGTCAGACTCTTGCGCCTGGTCGCGGAAATACTCGGCGTGACGGCGCGCCAGCCGCTCGCGGTCACCTGCAGCCGCGAGCTTCTCCAACGCATAGGCGCGTGTGGATTCGAGCAGGCGATAGCGTTCGTGCTCGCCGCCGGTGTCAGCGACGACCAACGACTTGTCGGTCAATGACGACAGCAGATCCAGAATGTCGATCTCATCGAGACCATCGCCGCAGCAGACCACTCGAGCCGCAGCCAGACTGAAGCCTCCGGCAAAGATGCCTAAGCGCATAAAGAGCGCCTGCTCGTGAGCGGCGAGCAGGTCGTAGCTCCAACTGATGAGCGCGGCCAAAGTCTTATGGCGAGGCAGAGCCGTGCGACCCCCTGTCGTCAGCACCTTGAAGCGATCGTCCAGACTCCGGGCTAAGCTCTGAATGTTGATGACCTTGCTTCTCGTCGCTGCCAGTTCAATGGCCAGTGGAATACCGTCCAAGCGAGAACAGATCTCAGCAATGATGGGTGCGTACTCGTCGGTGAAAGCAAAGCCGGCATCCGACGCCTGCGTTCGGTCGACAAAAAGAGCAATGGCTCCATAGCGCAAGCCCTCGTCGGCTTTCAAACCTTCGGTTGAGTCGGGCACTGCAAGTGAGCGAACCCGATATACCAGCTCCCCTACGATGCCCAACGCTTGGCGCGAGGTCGCGAGAATTCGGATGTTGGGGCAGTTATGCAAGATTGCGTCGACGAGTTCCGCAGTCGCATCCAGGACGTGTTCGCAATTGTCAAAAATCAGTAAGGCTTGTTTGCGCTTTAAGCTGTCGACGATAGACTCGACAAGCAGACGATCTTGTCGCTCGCGAACAACCAACGCTTTTGCTACGGCGCTGGAAACAAGCCCCGGATCTGAGATTGGGGAAAAATCACACAACCAGGCGCCGTTGGGATATTGCTCAAGGAGATCGACGCCTACCCGCAACGCAAGCCGCGTCTTGCCGACGCCACCCGATCCCGACATGGTGACGAGGCGATGGGCTTCAAGTAAGGACTTCGCCTCAACCAGATCTTGCTCGCGACCCAAAAGCGTCGTCAGCTGCAACGGCAGGTTGTTAGGACGGTCGTTTGCCGAATAGGCGGCGTTCTTCAGGGTCTGACCGCCAAGCAGACCAGCCCGTCCGGCCTCGACGACCGCACGTGCTCGGGTCGGCGCGTTGAGTTTCCCAAGCAATCGATCGATGTGCGATTCGACGGTGCGCCGGCTCAATGACAGTTTGTCGGCGATCTCTTTGTTGGCAAGTCCGAATGCCATAAGCTCCAACACTTCTTGCTCCCGCTTTGTGAGGGGAGAGAGGAGTGTGGTTGTCGTCGTCTTGGCAACGTCCATGTCCGGTTTGTGTTACACCAAAACCCAAACTCAAGCGACCACCTTGGGACGCCGGGCATGCATATTCCACGATCGCCACGACAACGCCCGTTAACGATTTGCGCGGCGATTTTATAAAGCGAGCCCGCACAGTGAAGATTCGTGGGCCTTTCGGGGTGGCTGATTACAGGACTAGGGTCGGTCTGAAAGCTCAAGGGGCCACACAACCTCAAATCGTGCAAGAATAACCTCGGTGCCGTCGTCAACCGCGAACCCCTCGCGGGCACCCTGCCTTTTGAAATAGCGTGCGTGGGCGGATTGCCACCACTCAAGGCTGCGGTCGCCGCCCCCTTCATCCCGGGCAAAGCTCTCATCGACGTCGCCAAGAGGCTTGATGTCGACTTGTAGTATGTGAACGATGCAACGCGGCGAGTTCTTGCCGTCTATCACCACGCCAAAGCACCCAGGCTTGGGCATGGGCTTGCCGAGCTCGGTGTAATCTCGCAGAAGATTGGTCGTTGCGCGCTTCTCACCGGCAACGACCTGTGTGGCCAGTTCATCGGCGAGATCAGAGCTATCGCCGAACCTCACCACCGTGAACGTTTCAACGCCTACTCGAGCGGAAGCTGCGTACGCATCCCAAAACTGTTGCACCCGCTCGTCAGCGGTTAATGGGTCGTCGATCACATGGTGCTCACGATTCTAGGCTTTGACCGCCGTGACGATTATAGGGCAAATGACCGGCCAAGAGCGTCCGTAATATTACGTAAGTTTACGGATGTGCCGACGAGCCGCGTGTACTAAAATTTGCACAGGAACCCCACCATTGACGAGGAGATTTGATATGCGGAGACCATCGGCAGGACTGCACGAGGCCCTTTCCATCCCTCTTGTCGGAATCTTATTCGGGGCGCTTGCTGTCGCCGGATGCGGTGGTGGCGGGGGCGCAAGCGCGTTTCAGGGTCCACCACCCCATTCAACACCGACGCCGACGCCGTGCCGCTCGTGCTTGGTCGCAGAGTATGCGATACCGACGGCCAACAGCTTTCCTTATGGTATAGCAGCTGGGTCCGACGGCAATCTCTGGTTCACCGAACACGGGGCGAACAAAATCGGAAGGATCACACCCGGCGGGACCATCACTGAGTTCCCTATCCCCGCCACCGGCGGCGACATCCCTTTCGGTATCACCGCTGGGCCCGACGGTAATCTCTGGTTCGTCAAGATTGCCACCGCCGGCGATGACATCGGGAGGATCACGACCGCCGGCGCCATCACAGAGTTCCCCGTTTCCACAACCCTTCCAATCGCGATTACCGCCGGGCCTGACGGCAATCTCTGGTTCGCCGAAAACCTCGGCGGTAAGATCGGAAGGATGACGACCGCTGGCGCCGTCACCGAGTTCGCGCTCCCCACCACCAACCCAGGTCTCGTGGATATCACGGCCGGGCCCGACGGCAATCTCTGGTTCATCGAGGCAATAGCCAATAAGATCGGAAGGATCACGACCGCGGGCAGCGTCACCGAGTTCTCTATCCCCTCCGCCGGTTCAGCGCCTGGGCGCATCGCCGCCGGACCCGACGGCAACCTCTGGTTCACTGAGGTCGCGACCTCCAAGGTCGCAAAGATCACGACGGCCGGGGTCATCACTGAGTTCCCAGGCCCCACCGTCGGCAGTAACCCGCTCGGAATCACCGCCGGGCCTGATGGCAATATCTGGTTCGTCGAGGGAGACGGCAGCATAGGAAAAAGCACGCTTGCCGGGACCATCACTGAGTACCCAGCCGCCGCCTTCGGCAGCAATCCAACCGGTATATCGGTCGGGCACGACGGCAATCTCTGGATCACCGAGGGCTCGAGCAACAAGATCGGAAGATTCGTTCCGTAATTGACAACCAGAATCGTGTCGTCGAAGCCGCGATAAAAAACTACGATTTGTCGCTTCTGCGGATCGGGTAAACAAGCGGCTTCGGCACGCTAGACTGGCACTTCATTGACGAACGCTTCAACGACTTCGCTGACTGAGTGCTGGGCTATTTTTAGGAGGGGAAATGAACAAGTCTTTTAGCTTGCGAATCGCTCGCGTGGCATTTGCTTTATCGTTGATGGTGTTACCGCTTGCCGTTTGCGCGGCGAACACGCCGGCGCGCGACGGTGCGACGGTCGTCGATTCGGGTTCGACGGATTGGTCGGGATACAAAATGGACGTGTGGGCCGACGGCAACGCCGATCTCACGCTGCAAGATCGCGGGAGAGCGACGCATGGCCCCGTAAAAACCTTTACGATTTCGGCCTCGCTCGCTCACCGGTTCTTCGCTGATCTCAAAGCGGCGCGCGACGGGAATGCGGCGGCGAAAGAGTTTTGCGGGACGTACGCCGGGAATGCAACGACGGCGTACATCCAATGGCTCGGCTGGAGATCGCCCGATCTCGCTTGCGCGCCTGCGCCCAATAGTGTGCTCACCCTCGCTTTGATAAACGACGTTAATGCGATCCTTTCCGCCTCGGGCGTCGACAGGACCCGCCGACAACGCCCTATTCTAGCGCCTACGAATTCTCCTGAAAACTGAACGCAGAGCGCAGTGGACCCGGGGATTGTTCGTCAGCTACAGCGGCCTTACTGAGGAAGGCCTCACCGCTTTTTCCCACGCACCAACCCGCACTGTATGCATGGATGGCCTAGATCTGTTTGAAGTCGTTAGCGGAAGGCATTATTGTTAAATATTCGATCAGACACGGGTTGAATCAAATGGATCCAACCCAAACGTCCGGTTGTGGCCTCCAGTCATGTGCGCGTGTAGTCGCAAATCCAATTCGTTTCCCACGTTTTGCCTTTGTCCTCGGAAAATGCTTGTTCAAAGTGGGGGCGATCGCCACTCGGTACCTTCCACTGATAACGCACGACGATTACCTTGCCTGCGAACGTCTCGTCTGCGAAGAATTCGCCCAAACCGTTATCATCGAAATGTCCCACCTGCGCACCTGGTGCCAAGCCTCGTTTTTCTGTTCCCCAGTAAAGCGACCATTGGTGTGATGTGGCGCTGTATACGCGAAGCGTCAGGCTGCGAATGTACTCCTTTGGACATCGAAGGTCGCCCTCCTCGATATTTGCGCTACCATCCCATAAGGAGCGAACGACCGAGGTGCCGTCGCATTCGTACCAATCGTGACTTTGGCTAAGCGGTTGGGAAAGGCGTTTGTAATGGGTGCGCCAGGTCCCGATGAGAAAATCAAAGTCCTTGCGGCCATCACGCTCGGAGGTGCTATTATTCGTCATATACCTCGATTAGTCGCCATGAGGTGACGTCTTTCCGACAACGTCAATCCTACCTCGCTATACTCGACATAGAGTGTCATATATAGAGCCCTGCACTTATGCTAGACCAAGTACGCTGGTGTTCCTCTGTTATGCTGCTGCCTCCGGGAATAGAGTCGCCGATAACATCCCCTGCGTTACAGTTGGGCACGGCGAGTGGGTCGTTAGATACCTATGGTTGGTAAACTGATTGCAAGTTACCGTTCAAGAATGTGTAGGCCTTCGGTGTGGCAGGGGTACCCGTTCGCATCATAGATGCGTCGTTCGTCGGTTGAAAGACCAGCGGAAAAATTCACACCATCGATCGGCATCTACATAAACGCTGAAATTGTGGTCGAAACCCTGGCATAAATCCAAGCCCTTTTTACTTTTTTCAGTAAAGGATTAAAGGGAGCTTACCGCATAATTAACGCGCTGAAATTGACCTTTCGTGGGGGAAGGCCGATGTCCGCGTCTACGCTGCGGGCACGCGCCCGCGACGTGACGTGTACCCTCTCTCATGCACAGTGCAGAAAGGGGTCCCTCATGCTAGTAAGGAGCTTATACCGTGTAGGTATATTGGTAGCCCTAGTGTTGTTTACTTTCCAGGCAACAAGGACACTGGCGGGTACAACTGGGGCAATCAATGGTAATGTTTCTCTCACCGATGGAACGCCAATTACAAGTGCCCGTGTTGCGGCCACTTCACCATCACAAAGCTCTACGGCGCTTACTGACTCGCATGGACACTATGCGATGCTGTCTCTCGCAGCCGACACGTACACGGTGACCGCCAGCAAAGAAGGATACGATTCCGTCGTTCAATTGGGCGTCACCGTCGTTGCCGACCAGGTGCAAACGGTCAACCTTGTAACTCGCAGAACCGTTGCGACCCTGGGAAAAGTAACTGTCTTGGGCGCGTCGACATCGCTTGTCAGCAGGAGCCAAACTTCGAACGTCTACACGATGAACGCGACGCAGATTCAAGCGGTCCAAGCGTCCGGCGGTGGTAATAACCTGGAAAATGCATACTCGGCGCTCGATAACGTCCCTGGCATCTATCACTTCTCGAGCAACGCTGGCTGGGGTCAAACCGTGTTCATCCACGGGGGCAACTACACTGAGGTTGGATATGAATATGACGGCGTGCCCGTAAATCGTGCATTTGACCAGTACAACGGCGACACGTTGTCAACGTTGGGCAACGAGCAAATAGAAGTGTATACGGGGGGTGCCCCGGCGAGTTCGTCCACGTCAACGGTCTCCGGTTTCATAAACCAAGTGATCAAGACTGGAACCTATCCGGGTTTTGCGAACTTAGATCTCTCCGTTGGTTCCCCGTCGCTTTGGAATGGCGCAAAACTCGACATCGGCGGTGCCACTCCGGACCGTAAGTTCACATACTATGCCGGCGTCTCGAATTTCACAGAAAGCATCCGTTACCTTGATCAGTTTAATGGTGGGCAATCCGTAACTTCGCCCTTCTTAAACCCCTCGTCGTACAATGCGGCACTTTTTACGTTCTATGGCGAAGGAACGCTTCCATATTGCAGCGTTGGACCTGGCGGAGTCTTGACGTGGCCGATACCGAATCCAAACACGAATGCGGGATGTTTCATAAAGGGGTTACCGCAAGTCATCAATGACAATGTCGGGACCGGAGAAACATATGGCGGCGCGGGTTACTCCGACCACGAGGCCGTTGTAAATCTCCACTTTGGCATTCCGCACCCGCACGATGGCAGTCGTGACGACATTCAAACCCTGTACAGCGGCTCGTTTCTACCGCAAAAATACTACAGCAGCATTAATGATGACGGTGGCCTCGCAAATGTCGCGACCCTCACAGGAGGAACCGGGTTTCTGAATCTGATTACGCTCTTAGGCATTTGTGCCACTCCGGCACCATGTTACGCTGATGGGTATGCGTGGCCGAATGGTACGAGCTTCGGACAGACCGTGACGACGACCGGTGCCGGAAATAATGGGTCAAATCTTCCGTACATCCGGTACATGTTCCCAAGCTCCCCAACCAACCGGGCGCTCAATTCGACGATTGGCGTCGACGCGCGTGACGGTATATCGGTAAGCGACGAGATCGGCAAGTTCCAATATACGCACGCGATGGGTTCGAATGCGTACCTTCGGTTCTTTGCATATTCGCTGTATTCGAATTGGCTGGAAAACGCTCCAATTGACACCGTGTACACTTATGAAATTGGACTCGCACAGCTGGCTCCGACGCTTGCCGCTCCCGATTACGAGTTGTCTTCACACACGTACGGCGGCGAACTGCAGTTCCAAGATCAGATAAGCGACCGGAATCTGTTGAACTTCACGACCAATCTCACCACGGCACACACGCTACGGTTCAACAACAGTGAAATGCTCAATGGACCTGGTTCGTCGGCTACCGTGTTATCCGACGCCAGCGGCAATTGTTACGCAGCAGTCGCGGGAACCGACCCGAATACTGGGGCACCAATTACCGCCGGAGAGCGAACCTGGTGCAGCAATCCGCTGGCTACAGGAACGTTCACGAGTCCAACCCAGGGAGGAGTCCCGATCGTCGGTGCCGCGGGGGCTGCAGGAGCTGCATGGCACGTCTCATTCTTGGGCCCGACCGGCACGTATAACACGGTCGCTCCTACGTTTACCACGGGCGGTCTCCAGGACGAATTTAAAGTCAGTGATAAGCTTTTGTTAAACGGTGGGATACGATTCGAGAACTACAAATATGACTTGGCAAATTCTGATACGGCTGACAACAATTTCTGGTTCCACGCAGCCGCCCAGGAGTATTGCTACGACCCAGCGACAGGACAGCCCGTGCGCCTGCCGCTTGGCCCACTGCAGGCGCCACCGGCTGCGCCGTACATCGATTTGACCTGCCCGAACAGCCCGATCACCGGGAAGCCGACGGTTCATCCCGATGGCCTCGACGGACACTTGTTGTTTACCAACTCGATCAGCGGCCCCATCGATCATAGTGAATGGCTACCCCGCTTTGGTGGCACCTACTCGTTGAGCGATGACACGGTCATTCGGTTCAATTACGGCCGTTATGCCCAACCGGTTGAGACGGCGTTCACAGAATACTTGTATGCGCCGGGAGCCGGCAAGAATGCGGCAGCATTCAATTTTGTGAACTTCTGGGGTTTGGGGTTCACCACGCCTCGGCACGATTTGCCGCCGGTGACAGCTAATAATTACGATCTTTCGCTGGAGCAGCGAATTCCCCATTCGACTTGGGCCTTTCGTTTGTCGCCGTTCTTCCGGTCGTCGCACGACGAGTATGGAACAGTAACGCTGGGACCCAACTTTGCTAGCGGCTTCCCGTACGGTAACGAACAAGCGCAGGGTGTCGAATTCTCGATTAGTGGTGGCAACCCAGGTGCCGATGGTCTATCGGGCCAGTTCTCGTTTACGTACACCCACGCAACAGTGAAGCTGCTCGACACACCCAATGGAACCAATGGAATCGACGTTTTGAACGGCTTCATCGACGGCTTCAACGCACTCACGTCGGCTGGAAACGTTCAAGGTCTCAAAGGCGCGCCGTGCTACGATGGCGGCGTGGCCGCGCCGTCCGAATGCATCGTCTCCGGTTCTAACATAACATTGAGTCCCTCGGCGACGGGCAGCACGATTATCAACCCCTACTATTTTGATCCGAGGCAACCAGATCTGGATCGGAATGGATCGTACTTGCCGTATCAAACGTTTCCGAGTGGGGCGCTAAACGGCGCAAACTCAAATGTGTGGCCATATCTATTCCACGGATACCTCGCCTTCAAGCATCAGAGATTCTCGATTAGTCCGATATTCTCGCTGCTGTCGGGAGATAATTACGGTGACCCGACTGACATCATTGGTTACGATCCAAGGACGTGTGGCCAAAACCAGGGCGCAGCGGGAGTACCCGACGGTAACCCTGGTAAGGCAAACTTCGTCACCTGCGGCGCGTCGCTTGTTAATGGCGGCTTGCTTGCGATTCCCAATCCAACAACTGGCACATTCGATTCAGTTGGTCAGTACAGACAGCCGTGGTTACTCAATCTTGCGGCTCAAGTGAGTGCAGAGATCAGCCCCACGGTTACCGGGCGTATAATCTTTGCGAACATCCTCAACACATGCTTCGGCGGTTCCTCGACACCATGGACCAAAGCGTTTCCACCTGGCAATCAAACCTGCTTCTATAGTGCAAACGGCCTTGCCGTATCGAACTTCTGGAACGGTACGGGGCCAAACGATCCTGTGGGGAACGTTGCGCCGGCAATCCCACAATACAATTATCCTTACCTCAACCAACCATACGCAGGTGGATTCAACCCGTTCCAAATGACTTTCCAACTCCAGTTCAAGATGTAAGAACGATCGGGTCACAAACCTCGGGCCATCGGTTAACCGATGGCCCGAAACTTATCATGGGCCGCGACATCGGCTGTGTCGCTCGCAGATTGGCCCTTCTTGGCGCCATGAAGTCTTGACGAACAAGCGGCCAGGACGTCGTAAACGCGTGCTGACGCTACATCTATGGCGAGGGCGTGGCTGTGATTAGGCAGTCGACTTTTGGACTCGCGTTATTGGAGTTGTGCACTTCTTCCATGGCGCCTTTGCCAATTTCATAGCCATAGCCGTCGGTTGTCGACGACAACACCTGAGAGCCGTCGAAATATTCGCTGACCGGAAGAACGCCGAAGACCGTGAGGTTTGTATTGCCTGTGCAGCAGAACACGCGGCTGATTGTTCCGCCTCCTTGGGCGGGATAATCATAGAACGATGTAAGCGGAGGGCCGGGAACATGGGGAATGATAACCGTCGGTGTCACTGCCATCGGTGATGCAGTCGGATTTGCCATATAGCCATATAGAAGGGCGTTACCATTCGTATCGTTAGCGAGCAGCTGTATCTGAGTGCTGCCCGTTGTGGGAGAAGTGGGAAGCTGCTCTTGGTACTCGTACGTCACTGTGGTGCCAACGGTTGTTGAGCCGATCACCTGGTTGGTCTTGGGGAATGTTGACGCTCCCGGCACCGGGGTGCCCAGGTAGCACGCATAAGTCCATGTATTGCCGACCTTGAGAGGCAAGAAAGGCAACGGGCTACGCGAGGGGCCAGGAGATGGGGTCTCACCCGGTGCGGGCAGTGAACTACCTCCGCCGCCGCATGCGGCTAGCCATAGACTGGCGCTGACAAGTGCGAGTCTGAGTACTTTTCTCATCCGCGAACTATACCAGGTGAGCGCCATGAAAGTCCTAAAGCTTTGCTCAACGAGGTCTCAAGAGATGTTCAAGGAGACGTCGGAACGCTCTGCCTTAACTTGCGCTGGAAATGCTGGTGTTTTGGGAACAGGGGGGGCAACTCACGTTTTTCAGCAGTGCGAGCTTAAGCTCAGACAAATTCTCGCTTTGATTGCAGATAATGCGGCATTTCCGGCGCAAGTCTAACTACCCCACCGTGAATCTGGGGGTGTTGGCATGCGGAAAAACGGAGCAGTTCTGACGCCACCTTGCGCCCCCGAAGAACGTCCCTATAGGAGACTCATTGTTGTCGCGGGCTGTTGCCTACCCAGTTGGCGGCGGGGTAGGATTGCGCCACTCTGACCCATCGCTGTATTTAACGCGCAGTACCGCGCAGTATGGGAACGCCGTGCCGATCGGAAAAACTTCGCGGCTTATGACGAACTCATGGTTGATCTCGATACCCGGCGAGAAGGTGCCGATGTCCTTTGCCGTCGCTACAAGCGAGTCCCGAACGACAAGTCCAAAGTCGATTTCGGTTGCAGACATCTTCGCGTCGTTTCGATAGTCAACGCCCAAGAAGCCCTCATCATTTGGGAATGCACCGGTATAGTGCCAGTTTCCATACGGATCGATCCATGGATGCGATACCCCAGCGCCGTGCTCGTGCGGGTAGCAGTTTAACACAATGATTTGTGAGTTTGGGGTTTGCTTAGTTTCGGGTTCGTCGGCGTGCGCGGCAGCGACCGCCAGCGCACTTGCAACAACTACCACCAAAGCATAGCGCCTTAACATTTGGTATTCTTCTCACAGTTGGGTGCGTCGCCATCCTTTAGCCTGTCCATTGCTGGCGCCGCTTCTTCAATCGAAGTTCTGTTTTGCAGTCCATTCTGACTGCGGGTAGGTCTTTTCGAGCTCGTGCCAGCCATGCAGCAGGGCGTTGGCTTCGCCCGTCTTGCGATAGCCCGTCACCGCGCTGAAGTACTGCGCTTCCGGTGCTGCGAACGTCGTCGGGAAACGGCGTAGAGCGTCCGCGTACAGGCCTTCGGCTGCCTCGAACTGGCGCAGCCGTAGCCGGGCAAACCCCAATCCGGCAAGCAGGCGCGCCGCGAACTCCGCAGGCGGCAGATAGCCGTTCCAGTGGTACAGCTCGAGAGCGCTCTCATCAAGAACGCGCAGATCGGGCGTCCAGATATGACGGAACCGCTCGATGACAGGTTCGTTCCCATCGATTGTATTGTTCACCTGAACAGGGACGCAATAGTCGTTGATGATGGCTTGGACGAAGGATTGAGGATACGTCACGGTATCCAGCGCTTTGCAACCTCCTCAGGTCGGGCTGAAGAAGTCCAAGAGCACAAGTTTTCCGGTCGACTTTGCTTGCGTAACCGCGTCGTCAACCGATGTGAGCCAGCGGAGTGTTCCCGCTTCAGAACTGCTACCCATAATGCCCTCCTGGTCTTGGTGCTTTGCAATTTTAAGCGCTCGAAACCGCCTCTCCTAGTCAAAACCCGAGCCTCACTCGTTTCAGGTAAACGTCTCGTGCAGCGACAATTAGCGTCGGGCATCGGTTCACGCCGGAGCCGCAACGATTTCCAAGCTTCTCATCGGAAGGGAAGGGCAAATGCCACTCACGCAAATCGACAGTGTTGCCGCCTTAGTTGTGATCGACATGCAAAAAGGCGTCGTCGCAATGCCGACCATTCACCCCGCGTCTGAAATCATCGATCGGGTTGCGCGCCTAGCGCGGGCCTTCCGCGAGCATCGCTTGCCGGTCGTTCTCGTCAACGTCACCGCTCTTGCTCCGGGGCGCACCGACGTCAAATCAAATTTCAAACCACCGGCTGACTGGACGGAGCTGATTCCCGAGCTCGATCGGCAGCCGAGCGATCACACGGTGACCAAGCTGCAAGTGGGTGCGTTCTATGGGACCTCTTTGGAGCAATTCTTGCGTCGAATCAAGGTAACCCAGGTCGTCTTCACTGGAATCTCGACGAGCCGCGGCGTGGAGTCGACGGCGCGTAACGCGTACGATCGCGGCTATAACGTCGTGCTAGTAGTGGATGCGATGACTGACCTTGACGCCGACGCGCACCGACACAGCATCGAAAAGATTTTTCCTCGGATCGGTGAGACGGCCACAACCGACGAGCTGTTGACCATATTGAACGAGCGGGGTTGATATCGGGGATATGAGGACGCCGCGCCTGCTCGATGAGCAGGCGCGGCCTGATACCTTACTTTACCATATTCATCACGAACGGACCCATCCCGCTGACCTGAACGATGGTCGCGCCCTTGGCCTGCGCGTAGTGGTGCACGCCTTTTGGAATGAAGACAAATGCTCCAGCACCGAGTGCCTTCATCTTTGAGGGGTCGACCGTATCACCCACGCCGACCATGAACGTTCCGCTGAGAACCGTTGCGCGCTCATCATCGGGATGCCAATGTGGTGGTGCCATTGCGCCGTCAACGAGTTTCAGGCGTATTATGTACGGTCCAGGCTTATTCGGATCACCCCAAACCACAGCCATCTGAACCCCGGTGAGGCCGTTGACCGGCGCCCATTTGAGATCATCAGGCATGACGATCGTGGGCGCCAATGCGTTCGCCTTCGACGTCATTGTCGCCGACGAAATGCTCACCAAACTGAACGTGGCAAGGACCATAAGGGCTACCCCTAAGATTGCTCGTTTCATAAATTTCCTTTCGTTCGACACCGCGACCAAACAAGTGTCGGGTAAGTCAAGGCTTCACTGGCGTGAAACTCATGGTCGCCCAATCGGAGACTGGACTTAATGTCGTATTTGTTCGAATTTGAGTCTGTAGCGGTCCTGTGCGGAAATCGCTAGGTTTGGGGTTTCGGCGTGGCGCCGAGGTAACGATGGGTTAAATTGTGCCGTCATGAAGCGCAGCCTCGCCTTGTGTCACCGCTGAAAAGCGCTGGAAGTGGTCGAACACACCCGTAAACGTCCCCGTGCCTCTTAGCAGAAAAGCTGTGCCTTGATACGTGCCGTCAATTCGAGTCACGTACCAGACGTTGGGCATCGCCCATCCGCTCGTCTCCGTCACAGTGCCGAAGGTGGAATGTGACGGAAGCACGTTTGGGATGTATGTCAGCCTATCGACGCGGCCGTTCGCCAGCTCGATCCACATCGTTCCGCTGCCATGTTGCGTGTCTTTGATGCCACTCCCAAAGGCGACGGCAACGGTTCCCGCGGGGCACGCCGCGCATGCTTGCGGGGGGTCGAAGACATAATCGCCGATGAAGCGCTTGTCATAAGGCTCTTTGAAGAAGATCTTCCCCACAGCCCAGTCCTGATTCGTTTGCGAGTCGCGCTGAGCGATCTGTTGTGCGCTAAATGCTTTATTATCATCGGCGATTCTGATGTACTTGATCTTCACAAATGTCCCGTCGCTCATTAATTGCCCGCTGTCGCTGTCCTCCGTATGATGAAACGGTCCGGCGTGAAGCACTGTCGAGAAGTGACGTTGCATGCCGATGATGCCGCGCACATTGGTAGCATACACCGCAGCGGCTCGCAATACGATTGCAGGAACGGGTGTCCCAGGCGACACACTTGCGCGCACGTCAAGGGTCATGATTCCAAACAGGATCACGCACGGTACCGCAAAGTTCTTTATCCAGCGCATGCGCCTACCTGCCTTTCACCACTACGGAATATGTTATCAGTTGCGCACCTCAAATACGTGCACCTCCGCGGGTTCCTTCGGAGCACCGTCGCGGGCTAGGTCAGCGCAAGTTCGCAGCCGAACTTGCAAGGTCATCTGTGCGCCAGTCAATCCAAGCTTTCGACCTCCTCGTGCGAGACGCGATCCGCCAATGGCAGATGAATCGCTTATCTCTTCAAGCAGCCGGGCTCGCCTTTTACCTGGCTTTGTCGCTTGGGCCGTTGCTCATCATCCTGACAGAAGTCGGAGGAGTCTTCGTTGGGAGAAGCGCGGCCCAGACAGATATTTTGGGACCGCTCAAGACACTCATCGGCTCGCATGCAACCGGCATCATTCGTGGGCTCGCTTCCAGCTTCTCGAAGCGGTCGCCGACCTTTGTGCCGTCCATCGTGAGCACTATATTGTTGCTTGTTGGAGCAGCCGGCGTCTTCGAACAACTCAAACAGACGCTCGACACCGTATGGGAAGTCAAGCCACGCAGCGGCAGTGGAATTGTCTCCTCGCTTCGCCGACGCGCTCTGTCAGTGCTCCTCGTCGCTGGATCAGTGCTTCTGATCCTCGCGTTAGTTGCCGTGACGACTTTTATCGCGGCAGCAAATCATGCTGCGGTTGGACAGACTCCGGTTCCCGGGTGGTCCTTGTACGCGATCAACCTTCTCATATCGCTTGCGGCAACGACGCTGCTATTCGGAGTCACGTTCAAGGTCTTGCCCGATACGGACGTGCGGTGGACCGACGTCTGGGTGGGTGCGGCGAGTACCGCGATCCTGTTCATCGCTGGTCAATTTTGCATCGGATTCTTTATGGTGCGCAGCGGATTAGAAACTGAATATGGCCGAGCGACGGCGATGATCGTCATTCTCGTATGGCTATATTATTCAGCGCAAATCTATCTCTTGGGAGCTGTGATGACGCGAGCCTATGCCTCACGGTATGGCTCCAGATCCCGTCACGGTGACCCAGCGGGATAAAAACATTTGCCAGTGACAGAAGAGCAGCAAGAAACTCGTAAGGCGCTCCAAGGCAACCGACAATCGCGGCCACACGAGCTATCTACGCGAGCTCGGGCCACATGATATCAATCGGCAATCTTGGCACGCCTTTCGGATAAGCGCCTTTCGGATTTTGCACGTTCCATTCGCGTGCTCGAACGACTAAGTATTCAAAATTTTCCCACACCGCCTGACCTCCCCGCCTACGCATCAATGGGACGAGGCTCTCAACGATATCCCACGCCTGAATAACTCGGCCCGAATACACATCGAGCAGCGACTCCTCAGGAATAAGCTTATGCTTGACGAGGCTGCCAACCCAGTCATACGAATTTCCCAGGTTTAACCACGGGTTGCTATCGCGCTCAAAGGTCCCGTCCACGATTGAGCGTCGGTAAGCTGGCTCGGACATGCGCGATTTTATCACTTTCCTCGCAGCATCTACCCACGCGTTGAATTGCGGATCCTCCACGCGTGCCAAGACCGTGAGCAAGCCGGTCAACTGATTCTGCGCCCGCAGATGACGCAGCTGCACGACGGCTGCGATCGCGGTCGCGGCTATGACGACAAAGGTACCGATGGCGGCCGCGGTGGCCAAGGTTTCTTGCGACATGTTGTTACCTCCCATGCTTGGTGCACAGGTTTGGGAGGAATGGTGATTGTCCTATGAGTCTCACCATCGAGGTCACGTCGTCCGGCGACCCAAACTAATGGGGTATCAGCTGCTGCCTTTCTTAGGTGCAGCCGCATCTGTGGTTGGAGGTCCCCATGTCGCTCGAGCTCATTAATACTTTCGGAACCGTCATGACGGTTGTCATCGTGGCTGCAACCGCCATCGCAGCGCTGGTGCAACTACGGCACTTGCGGACGGGAAACCAGATCAATGCGATGCTCAATATCGGAGAGAGGTTCCAAAGCAAGGCGTTTCAGGAGGCGCAACATCTTGTTTCTGGGCAGCTGAAGTCCGCGCTTGAAGACGCAACATTCCGAGGCTATATTGTTGGTCTCGGGCGAGGCCTGCCGACCCTTGACGTTGTGCCTGGATATGTCGAACTTCGCCAAGCGGCAGTTCTCATTGGGAACAGTATCGAAGAGCTTGGAATTCTCGTGAAGAACGGGATTGTCGATGAGAAGCTGTTCCTTGATCGCTATTGTTTTGTCGTCATTCGAAACTGGAACGTTCTAGAGCGTTTCACCGCATTCAGTCGTGATGCTACTGGGAGTAGCGCCCTGTGGGAAAACTTTGAATACGTGACGGTTCTCTCTAAGGACTGGGAGCGATTGCATCCGACCACCTATCCCAAGGGTATCCGGCGGCTTGCACTCCACAACCCATGGCCGGTGTCGCCGTTGCCTGCGAGTGCATAGGCACCATTTCCGTCGAAGGAGGCCCCAATGTTAGGAGAGGACTTCAATGAAGGTTGATTCTCGCTTTGCCGCTTGCGCGCTGATAATCGCCTTGACGGGTACGCTCATGTCCTTATCGCAGGCAGCAACCAAAGGCCCAAGCAGCGCCTTGATGGCGCCCATCGTCACGACATTCAACGCCCTCAATGCCGGTAACGAGTCGTCGTGGAACAGTGCACACACGGCCGACGCAGTCATCTTTGACAACTTCTCTCCCTACCGCTGGGATGGCCCTGGTGCCAGTGCCAAATGGTGGGTCGGCTTTAACGAATGGATGAAGGCCAATAATATGACGAAGCCGCACGTCACGCATCAGGCAATTCAATTTTGGGAGCAGACTGGTAATCGAGCTTATATGGTTGTGCCGACGATCTTCACCGCCGTGCAAAATGGAAAGCCGGTTACCCAAACTGGAACTTGGACGTTCGTACTGGCAAAAACGGGCGCTGCGTGGAAAGCGCAGGGCTGGACGTGGGGTACTACTTCGTCGAAATAAGGGCAGTAAGACTATTGCGGAGTAGTCCGAGGCAGCACGGGCGGCCGAGGCTTGAAGAGGGACGCTCCATAACTCAGCACGGATTGCATTTCCTCAGCCAACACGTCGGGTTCATAAATTTCCAGATAATTTATATGTTGACCCGAAGAGTTCGGCTCCATGGCAAGATCGATCGATCTTCGCAAGGCCAGGGGCGCATTTCCCTGAGCACCCATCACGCCGCTGCTGTTCTCGGCGGCGCTGCGCATTTGCAGACCCGTAGTAACGCGTCCACTATAGTCAATGACAAATTTATCATCAGTTTCTGAATTGGGGCTGTGTGGACCAGCGCCGGCATGCACGTTACTCGACTGAAGGACGAATCGGCGACCCAAGGTGGTCATCGCTGCGTCGACGATGGCCTGTCTCGTGCTGGCCTGACCTCCTGGCTCGATTTGGCCCTGGTCATTGATGCCCACTTGCCCGGCCCCTGCCGAGAAAGAAATGTATTGATTGGGAAAGTCGGTTGAATAAACTTGGAAGACCTGCTGCCATGCCCCAATGTATTTAGACGGCAGATAGCCGAGAGATTGCCACTTTTTAAGATCCTTCGGCGTGTTTGGTAATGTGCACTCCGCAGAAACCGACGTCGGTCCGTCTGCTGCAACCATTCTAAACGCAGGCGAGTTTCCGTACCTAGTGCTCAGTTGACTCAAGAATGCAAACCAACGGTTGAGGTAGAGCTTATTCCAGGGCATCGGAAGTTTCTCGACTGTGCCGTGTCCGGGTCCATATTGGATTGCGAACATTTCGGTTTTTACGCCCTTGAGCGCCCACGCAGGCGTAAAGAAGCCGGGGAAGATGAGGAGGTGCACCCATTTCTTTGAGGTCTGCGCTGCGGCGAACAGTGCGTCCAGCTTCGACCAGTCCGGTTTCCCTTCGACAGGCTCGATGTCGCTCCAGTGGATTTGCAAGGCAACGCCGCTGATATATGGATTATTCAATGTTTTCAAATCTAATGATGAGCTTTGCGGCACATCCTCTATAACGACCGCGAGTCCGCTCGGTGCCGGTTGACTGATCGATGTAGACGGCTGCCCGGGTTGTACCATTGCCGCGGTCGGAACATCTAGAAAAGCGATGGTCAAAAGCGCAACGAGAGATATCATCAGCCGGTGCATGAACATATTTGCTCCTCATTTTCATGACGCGCAAGTCTTGTGCAGGCTTGATATGGCGATGCCTTTCCACCCTAGGGCCCTTAACAACTCTAATCTGACGGATATAAAGACTTGTTGATGGAAGGACGTGCTCGTGGTTGAAGCATCGACTCTACCCGACGCCAACGCGCGCAATTGGGCAACCGTCTGTCATCTCTCTGCGTTTGCCATATTCTTAGGAGCGCCGTTCGGCAATATTTTAGGTCCTCTGATCGTCTATCTCATCAAGAAGGACGATGATCCGTTCATCGCGTTCGCTGGGCGTGAAGCATTGAACTTTCAGATTCTTATATCGATCTGTTGGTTCGTTCTGATGATCGCCTATATTGCAACCTTCATCTCTGCGATCGCCTTAACAGTTCACGGATCGGTAGCCAAGCCTTATCCTCCAATCCTCCTGCTGGTGGTCATGCTCTTCTTCGTAATTCTTATCATTATCGATTTCGTAAGCGTGGTTATCGCGTCGGTTCGAACGAATAAGGGCGAACCGTACCGCTATCCGATCACCGTGCGATTTGTACGTTAGATGGCGAAATCGATTCCTGAAGGTTGGCATAGCATCACTCCTCGGCTGGTGGTTCAGGATCCGGCCAAACTCGTACGGTTCCTCAAGCACGCGTTCGGCGCAACAGGAGAGTTTGCCACGGACACACCGTCGCAGCTGAGAATTGGCGACTCGATGGTCATGGTAAATGGGGTCGGTCCGCGCGATCCGATGCCTGCTTTTCTCTACCTCTATGTTGATGACGTCGATGCGACCTACCGGAGGGCATTGGAAGCAGGTGCCGTGTCGCTGGAGGGACCGCAAGATTTGCCGTATGGGGATCGCCGCGCGATGGTCAAGGACCCGTGCGGCAACGATTGGCAAATCGCCCAGCGACTTACGTCGCGCTCGGATGGATAGCCACACGGTAGCCGGCCGCCAAGACGGCAACCGTAGACCGCGGAGTTAGCACGTCTACCTTGCCGTGTGTTGAGCGCCGGCGCCGTTCCGTGTACCCGAGCGCTGACCAGCCGAAAAGTGTGGTGCCCCAGACGAGCCACGCGCGATCGTCCATGGCGATGTATGCACCATCTGGAAGATTGACGAGATCACCCAGGTAGGTACGTTTGGCGCGCCGTCCGGCGAGCCGATCACAATGGAGTTGTCTATCGATGAGGTCAGCGTTCACCGGCTCGCCATGGCAATTCGCCCATAGGGTTCGGAATCGTTGATAGTCAGCGTACCTGCACTCGGCACATGGCCTATGCCCTGCGGCGAACGCGGTCGCCTCGTCGAGAAAAAAGAGTTCGGTGTACGAGTGCGGCCGCATGATGACGCGGCGAATTCCACGGAACTCTGTTCGGCAGGCCAACCAGCGTCGCACTTGTGAGTATCGGACTATGCGCCTCTCATCATCATGCAAGATGCCACGGTTACCCATCACGAGGCCACGCCCAGTGAGCGCGACGATCTCGCCAAATGGAGTAACCCTGTTTTGCAGCGGCATGGACCCAGAATATCCCTTTTGTGGACGGTCCGATCCTCCGGGCCCGAAGAGTCAGGCTGCGCTAACGAGAGTGCCTGGATCGAGCAAGGGGCGTCAGACCGAAGTACGCGCGAATGGCGTCACCGGCGGGCGTGAGCGTGTTGGCTGCGATGGCAGCTTGGCGTGCTGATGTTTCAGCTTGTTGCATTTGTGGGTAGGTGTAGTTTGCAGTGGTCGAATTATATTCGATGTAAGCAAACAGTTGATTCACATGATTAAAGCTGATGAATTGCGCATTGTTGCAGTTGGCTAAGCGAAGTATCGTCGTGACGTACTGCGCGTCGAGCGGCGCCCAGAATGAGTACGCGTCACGAATTTCAATCGTGGTCGACTGAACGATAATCATGTGGTCGACAGATTGAGATTCTTTGTCGATCCAATTCTCCGTGACGAATGTGGGTACACCCGTTGACTTTAGAGTTTGCAGATACGCTATCGCATTGGTTTGAAGAAAATCGGGCGGGTAGATATGAATATCGAAGTGCTGGAAGGACTGACCGTTGGTCTGCAGGTCGGCATAGAAAGTGTACGTTTCCCAATCGTCCGAACCAGCCCCCTCGATGGTTGAAGAGCCAGTGGTTGAAATCTGCGCCTGAATTGCGGCGACGTAGCTGGCAAAACCGCTGGGGGTGTCGATTCCTGAAAGCCCTGTGTTGTAATCGATCGTCGACGGTTCGGTTGCAAGATCAATATCATTTGGTTTGATGTCATTGATAACGTGCTGGGCAACTTCCGCAACTCCATTTTCGAGCATGGTCTCAGTCAAGCCGTTGTAGTATTGCGCTGGCGTTTGCGGCGGCGTGAGTAACGACGGAAAGATGATATTCGTTTCCACGTTCACCTTCATGCCAAGAGCTTGAATGCCAGAGACAACTCGCTGGTAGTAGTTAAGATATGCGGAGTAGTTTTGGGTCGTAAAATTGGAATTGGGAAGATTTGCCGCGTTGTTCACGAGCATGGGATAGGAGATGTCAATCGTGACTCCTTGGATACCCATCATCTGCTGCATTGATTGTGCATAGTCAATCGCGTTCGTGACTGAGGCAGTGACCTCTGCTGCCGACTTATTTGGCAGCCATGTGAAAATGGTGTTGCTGTTCGCCGCATTGTCTTCCGCGAAAACTTCGGTCGAGTTGCCGGGATTTGGACAGCTCTGGTCGACGGAAGTTGTAAAGCCACTGACTTCGGGCGCTATGGCGTTGTAGAGACTTTGATAGATCGTACCCGGTGGCACGGTCGCTGACGCTGCCGGTGTCGGGCTTGCCGAGTTAGGCGTGCTTGGGAACGTCGAGCCTCCGCCTCCGCACCCAGAAAAAGCCATACCTACGGCAAGGACGAGTGCCGACAAGACGGCCAGGTAGAAGCGAAACGCGCTGAACATGTCTTAAACATCGTCACAGCGACGTTTAGGATGCGGTGAATTTCGTGAGGATCCTATGAAAAGACCCGGTCGGTTGTGGCCAGTATCACTGGGGTGAGTTGGGCCGCTAACGGGCTAGCGGCCACCCACGTCCAGGTCAGCGCGGCTTTAATTGATGGAGTATGAAATCGTTCCCCTCGCTGTCAAAGGCGAATGCCAGAAAACAGCCAGGGGTCTCGTAAATCTTCGCGTCATCTTCGAACGAAATTCCGTTCGCCTTGCAGGCTGCAACCGTCGCGTTGATATCATCAACTCCGAAGTGAACCCCGCCACCCTTTTCCCAAGGCGCATTCGGTGGCTTGACGATACCGAAAGTCTCGCCCGTCGGAAACGTCCATTCCACCCCAATAGGCTGGAAGTCAAGCGTCGGGGCAAAGCCCAACAGGTCAGTGTAAAACTTCGTGGCGCGGTCGAGGTCCTTGACCAAGTACGCTGTCGTATCGACGCCTCGGATTCCAATTTTGCTTGCGGTAGCCATTAATTTCACCCTCATCTCTAGCTTAAGGTCAACACCCGTACCCTCCGAAGCGAGCATTCTCCTTCGGTCACGACTCGCGAGGAGGGGGCAACGCAGGGGTGAAGGCTCGTCGAGCACTCTTAATGTGGAGGTTTTGCATGAAATACCGGACGCTCGGTCAGACCGGTGAGCGCGTCTCAATCTTGGGGATCGGTGGCTTCCATTTAAGTAAGCCACAGGATGCGCAGCTTGCAATCCGCATCGTGCGTACAGCGCTGGATCATGGCATCAACTTTCTCGACAATAGCTGGGACTATGGCGAGGGCGAGAGCGAACGACGAATGGGCAACGCTCTGCGCGACGGTTATCGCGAGAAGGCATTCCTGATGACCAAGATCGATGGCCGCACCGCCAAAGGCGCCACGCGACAGGTCGAGGAGTCGTTGCAGCGCCTTCAGACCGATCACGTAGACCTTTTGCAGTTCCACGAAGTGATTCGCATGCAAGAGCCCGAGCAAATTTTCGCCTCAGGTGGAGCGCTAGAAGCCGTCCTTCGCGCCCGCGACCAAGGAAAGTTACGCTACATTGGCTTCACTGGCCACAAGAGTCCTGAGATCCACAGACACATGCTCGAGGTTGCAGATCAACACAACTTCCGCTTCGACACGGTACAAATGCCTCTCAACGTAATGGATGCGCACTATCATAGCTTCGAGCACACCGTGCTTCCAATGGCGCTGCAGAAGCAGATGGGCGTTCTCGGTATGAAGCCCATGGGTGATCCATTCATTTTGAAAAGTAACACGGTCAGCGCACCAGAGTGCCTGCGTTACGCCATGAGCCTCCAAGTGAGCGTCACGATCACGGGGATCGATTCTATGGCAATCTTGCAACAAGCACTAGACGTGATCGACACCTTCACGCCAATGACGCCAGAGCAACGTGTGGAGCTCCTGGCAAGAACTTCAAAGGCTGCTAAAAACGGCGAATCCGAGCTCTACAAAGTAAGCCCGCATTTTGATAGTACCGAGCTACATCCCGAATGGCTCGCTTGAGATAAAATCCATACGCCGGGCGTGATACGCCCGGCGTATGGATCGGCGAAGCTCGCCTAGCGGATGATCAGCTGTGTCCAGTTGCGTGCGGATGCGGAGCCGGATGCGCTACGCTATGCGGACGGGCAGTCTGTGCGTGCATGACGCCCTGTGGAGGCCGCACGCCCTGCGGATGCACGACGCTCTGCGGATGTCGGACCGGCTGCGGGTGCGCAACGCCTTGCGTATAGCGGGCAACCTGGTGACGCGTGCTGCTCTGCGTATACCGGACCACCTGCGGATGTGCGACGTTCTGCGGGTGTCGGGCAATCTGCGGGTGCGCCACGCTTTGCGAATGGCGTGCAACCTGCAGGTGCGCGGCAGTCTGGGACTTGCGGGTTTGCGCAAGGTGCTGCTTCGCACTTACGTAGTGCTGCGGCCGAATTGCCACGAAGTTGCGGGGTAGGTTCGTGCGAGTCAGCGGGCGCTCAACCGCCGTAACTGCTGGCCGGCCGTGGTTGACTTTCGCCAGGAAGTTCCGGTTCTCGGCCGCGATTTGCTGGTGCTGCACCTGTGCCGCGGTAGGTGGGTCGTGGCGTTCGAAATGCTCCACGGCAAGTTCGCGCAAGGTCGGCCGAGCCTGAATCCCATGCGGGCCGCCGTTAAACGAGACTCGGTTCACGGTCGTGTTGTTGACGATGACGGTTCTGTCGACATACACGTTGCGCACGATCGTCGTGTTGACGTTCGTCACGGCTGTATTGTAGCGGAAGTCGTCGTCTTGCCACTCGCCACCAACGTAACCATAGCCGAAGTAGCCGTAGCCATAGGCGATTCCGCCATAGAAACCGACTTGCGGTGCCCAATAGCCAGGATTCCAGTCGTACGCGCCGTTATCCCAAGCCCAGTAACCTGGTGTCCACAGCAAGCCAGGGGCCGGCGCGAGCACCCACGTTCCCGGAACCCAGTAGTAGCCATCGGGACTCCACGCCCAATAGCCAGGCGTCCAGATGTAATTCGGAGCTGGCACCGGTGGCTGCACGTAGACAGGAACCGGAGGCGGTCCGATGTTGATCCCAATCGCGACGCCGATCGAGACCTGCGCCAGTGACGGTGTCGGCGCCACTGCGATCAGCACCGTCAGAGTCGTAATCATTACAAGGAAAGCAAGTTTTCTCATTAGTTGGCCCCCATTTCTGGATGACGTTAATCTTTTTCCCAAACCACACGGACGGTCAGGGGCTAAACGTCCCAGATCAAGTTTTAATCTTGCGCAAATGGAACGGGGGACAAAGTGTGGGACGCGCTATCTTCCCCAAGAACGAAATGAAATTTGTTAGCGCTGTTTATGCAACCGCGACGTCACGTTCGATGCTGGTCGAATGCGATAGATCACGCCGTCTTGATCATCCGCGACGAACAAACTCCCCTGCGATCCGACGGTGACGCCTGTCGGACGACCGATGTAGTTTGTATTCGCACTCGTTCCGAAGCCCCACATGAAAGGCACCAACTGCGTCGCCGGATTCGACCAATTCACAGCGGTCCTTGGAGTATCACCGTTCATTGGAACGTATGCCACTTCGGGCACAGTTGAAGGGCAGCAATGCCACGATCCGTGGGAAGACGCAAAAAGATCGCCACGAATCGACGCCGGAAAGACATAGGCGCCAGTCGCACTTGCCGGATAGAAGACGGCTCCAATATGCGTTGCGTAGGCTGGAAATTCCACTCGAGGGACGGCAACCGACGAGCAATCAGCCCCCGTCTTATATGCAACGCGATTCTCTTCGCAATCCGGCCAGCCGTAGTCGACGGGCGAACCGGTTTGCAGGGTGACGGCGTCAGCAAACTCATACGGGTGGGTGTAGGGTAGGTTATCTTGACCTGCACCAGCTGCCCACAGGGCTCCGGTCGCTGGATTGATCGCAAGGGCGATGGGATTGCGAATTCGCGTCGCAATTGTGTGCATGCTGCTGCCGTCCAGGTTCATCGCTTGAATGCTTGCGCGAGTTGGATCTACTTCGACGCAAGAATTGCACGACGAACCAACACCCACGTAGAGGGTCGACGCGGAGGCCACAACCGAGCTCGTGTGGTGAACGTCACCGTCGGAACCCGGTGAGATCGAACCGGTGCGAACCGAGGCAATTTTGACAGCGGAGGAATTCGGCTCGCTCTGATCGCCCAGATGGTACGGAATCTCATAGACACCGTATTGTGTCGCAGCATAAATTGCCGAGTGATCGGCCGAAAGGGCGACGCTTTGAGCCGGCGAGTCTGGCAGCGTGATAAATGTTGACGCTGCCCCCGCTGCCCCCGCACTCTCGGCATTAGGAACGATATAAATTTGTGCACCGCTTGTACCGACGAGCAAATCGCCATTGGGCAACGCGGCAACTTCGCGAGCACTCGGCACCGACGCGATCGTATTCGAAACGAAGCCCGAACCGATATGAATGTTCGGATTTGTCGTTGGCGCCGGATTGCTGCTACCGCCTGGTGTGGGGCTTGAGGCTGCCCCTTGGCCGGAGGTTGCAACGCTGTTACCGCCGCACGCGACAACATACGCGGCACCGATTGCCAGAAAAATGGACCATACCGCCGTCATCCGGCTCATAACACACCTCGGCCCGAATGTCGCCTGGAGTTCGACGAGACTGGCGCCCCAAACTGCTGCAATTGTGTGCGTACGATTATACTTGAGCGCAAGCTTGCAAAGGATTCTGCGGAACCTTGCACGCATCGGATTCGTCCTGGACCATTCCGCCCGTGTAGCTTTCCGCAAGGAGCACTGCTATGCAGAGTGCCAACATCAGCAGGGCCAGCGCCGGTGCAGTTGCCTTGGGTGCGCTCGCTATAGGCGCGTTTGCAATCGGTGCACTGGCTATCGGTTCGCTTGCGCTAGGTGTGGTCGCGATACGCAAAAGCACAGTCGCCAGCGCCCGATTTGGGGAGCTCGAGGTCGGCGAGCTTGCGGTGAAGTCGCTGCGCGTGCAGGATCTAACGATCACTGGTCGACTCGCGCTTCCCCCGTCAGCGGAGGGATTATCGAGCGATTGATATTTCTCAATGAACGCGAGGTCGCGTCGCTGTTGCCGATGGGTGATGTCCTCACCGCTCTCGAGGGTGCGTTTCGCGCTCAGGCGGCAAAGCAAATCTGCATGCCGCTGCGGACCGTGGCGACCACAGATGGTGGGATATTGGGCGCGATGCCGGGTTCGATTGGAGGTGAGTCCGCGGCGTTAGGCGCTAAACTCGTCACCTTCTTTCCCGGCAACGCCGCGACGGGCATGCACACGCACCAAGCGCTCGTCGCACTATTCGATCCGCGCACAGGACAACCACAGGCCATTATGGATGGCCGCTTCATCACTGAAATACGCACGGCGGCCGCTTCCGCGCTCGCCACTCGCGCCTTGGCGCGACCCGATGCCCGCGTCGTCGCGATTCTGGGCACGGGCGTGCAAGCCCGTGCTCACATGAGCGCGCTGCGCGAGGTGATGCACATCGAAGAGCTTCGGGTGTGGGGCCGCACGCAAACCAAAGCGGCCGACCTTGTGGATTTCGCCGGCAAGTGCGAGCTGCGTGCGCGCGTCGCCACAAGCCCGAGCGATGCGTGTCACGGTGCCGGCGTCGTCTGCACGGTGACGTCGGCGCGCGATCCGATCCTTGCGTCGTCCGACATTGACTCTGGCACGCACGTCAATGCGGTCGGTATGAGCGGCCCAACTGCTCGAGAGCTCCCAGGCGAGCTTATGGCGCGCGCAACGATCGTCGTTGATTCGATGGACGGCGCACTCAACGAGAGCGCCAATATTATCCTCACAATGCGCGAGAGCCGACTACCAGCGAAGCCAGCTTTGACTCTGCTATGCGATGTCATCGCCGGCAAGGCTCCCGGCCGGCGGAGCCATGACGACATTACGATCTTCGACTCGCTCGGCATCGCTATCGAAGACGTCGCCTGCGCTCGGCTCGTGTATGAGCGAGCGGTCGCTGGGGGCGTGGGGAAGCAGTTGACCCTCTAGGTCAAGATTGGAGGAACCTCACATGTCGACTGACCCGAAGGTAAGAGTATACGGACTGAACCACATCGCGATCGAGGTTACCGATGTGAAGAAGGCAGTCGACTTCTACTCAGACGTCTTCAACCTCGAAAAAAAAGATGAAGGGGAGGGCGACGCATTCTTCAAGCTTGGTGAGCACCAATTCTTGGCGCTTTTTGAAGTCAAGGCGATGCAGCCCGACAGGGTGCGGCATTTTGGGCTCATCGTCAAAGACGAGCAACAGATCGCCCACGTGCGAGAGAAAGTGACCAAAAAATACGGCCTTAGACTCATTCCAGGCTTTCGCTGCGATTTCCACGATCCGTTCGGAAACAGAATTCAGGTCGTGGACCTGCACGACGAATCGTTGGTTTGGCTCATTCCGTATCAAGAAGTGCAAAAAGCCGGGATCAAGTTCTAACTGCTCAAGGCAAACGCTCGACTTACTGATATACTGTTACGCTGGCGCTGTCCCCGGGTTCGACGTAGACGTTCCCCAGTTCCAAATCCCGCGCAACCTCCCACCCTGATGCCGGATTCGCAGCCGGATAGACGAGACGATTCTCGCCTGTGGGTGGTCCAAGGCGATGAATGCGCGTGAAGCCGAGATGCGCAAGATGCAGGGCAAGATGCGTGGTGCCGTACAGATCCACGTGGATGGACGCGGGTCGGGGAAAAGGCGGCAAGCCGCTGTTTGACGCGCGCGCTCCAAATTGCGCCAGATGCTGGCGTACGTCGGAGGGGTCGAGCACGTCGTATTCCGCCTCATCAATGAGACCCTCGCGATTCAGGCCCGCGACGTGTGCTCGCGCGAGAACCATCGAGTCGGTAGGTGATCCCAAAGGCACTTGATAGACGGGTGCCCCAGCCATTGCGACGCCCACGCGAACCAGCGTTTCCTGCGAGAGATTTGTCGCGATATTGTGTCTCATACGTGCGATGAATTTTGGCAAGAGCGCTGAGACGTGTGCGGGGTCCAGCAACTTGTTGCGGAGGAGACCTAGGACCTCAACTTCAGCTTGCATGCGCTGATAATCGTTGACTCTGTACGTGTTGCCAGCCGCGTTTTGACGGACGCGGACGAACGCGAGCGTCTGCGCTCCGTTCATATGCTGGATGCCTGGCTCAAAGTCCGCGTGGCTGTTGACTGGATCGTAAATCCTCGCCTTGACGTCGATCGTGAGGCCACCAACCAAGTCGACGGCTTCTTTGAAGCCCGCAAAGTTCGCGACGAGGTATCCGTCGACCGGTAGCCCGGTGAGTGAAGCGACCGCAGCAGCGAGATCTTCTGGTCCGCGCGGCGGCGCCAGCTGATCTCCCATGAAGAACAATGTTTTGATTTTTGGCACGGTGTTGTGCCATTGTGGTTGCGCGATAAGAGCATCTCGCGGTATCGTTATCGCGTAAATCGTGTGGGCCTTGGGGTCAACTCGCGCCAAGATAATGACATCGGCTTGGCCGGCCGCCGTACCCAAACCGAGCGGATCGTTGGCCGCAACACCCCGAGCGTTGTTCGCAACGACCAAGATATTCATCGGACGAGCACCCATCGACAGCCGAGCGGCGATGCCACCCGCATACTGTGGCGTATACCGCACGAGGGTGGCGGCAAGTTTGAAGAGCACGATTGCAATGGCGCAACACGCGACCACAAGGGCGAGGCGCTTCCACAAAAGTGAACGAGGTTTCATTATATGCGCTCCACAGCAGTAACGCACGCACAGCGAGATATTTTCGCTCTGCGAGGCACCGGCAAGAGTTACGGTAGGTTACGACGCGAGAAGCGGAGGCGCGCGTTCGCCGATTCGACTGTGGAGTGAGGGTTGACGAAGGACGGAGGAATCCTTGTCACGACGCAGTGGCGCATACGCTTCGCGCGAACGCCGGCCTGCGTAAAGGATGAAGCGGGCGACCCGACCCGCATTTCTTTCGAAGCGGTATAAGAGCGTCGCGAGCGCCAGAGCAGTGAGAATGCAAAAAAGTCCGTGCACGGTAAGGCTCGCGATGAAGGGGCCGCCGAGCCATATCCACCCGCCAAGGACATGACCGTAGACAACTGCCTGCTCTGCTGTTTCCATCCCAAAAAGGGCTAGCAGCTGGATGGAAAATGCCGCGCAAAGCACCATCAGTAGGTCTGTGGCGAAAGCATGACTCGCCACCATGCGTCGGTGGATGACCTCAAAACGCAGACCTAAGGCGACCTCGCGAATACGCAGGCCGACATACCAGGCGATCACGGCCAGCCCAACGAGCAGAGCTGGCACGACATCCAGGTTGCTTCGATCCGTAAAGCGCCCGGGACCGAACCACCCGGAGTTCGAGGCAAATTCGACGCATGGATCGGCAATCGCGGCAGCGATAATCGCTGTTGCTGCGCAGTACCACAAGCGTATTGAGGTGCTAAGCACGCGGTGCGTTGATTCCCCCAATCCGATGCTTGCCCTTCCGGTTTTCTAGGCGAGCAGGCTCTACCAAAGAAGCGGTACCAAACGATAGCGAACCTTTTGACAATACTGCGCATAGCCGGAAAGACTTTTGGAAAGAAATCTCTCTTCATCCAGCAGCCGCCATGCGATGATGAAGGTCATCGGTATGAACGTGAGGAGCCCCCACCACGATCCGAGTGCCACAGGGGTGCCTAAGAGCAGAACAAGTGCGCCTCCATACATGGGATGACGAACGATTGCATACGGCCCTGTTGAAATGACTTCTTGGCCCTGGGAAACTTCGATCGTCCCGGCGGCAAATTGGTTCTCCCTGAAGACAACAAAAATGATGAGAAAGCCGAGAGCCGCTAAAACGTCCCCCGCAATCACAACTGAGACCGGAACGTGCGACCACGCAAAGCGATGATCGAGCGAAGGAACGACAAGGGCACCAATGAATGCGACGCTTGCCAAGGATTGTATCAGTTTCTGGCCTGTTTCTTTCTCGGCTAAGGGGCCAGCTCGTACCCGGCGCTCAAGAAGCTTCGGATCGTACCTCCACAAGTAGGCGGTCACCAGTGCGGCTGAAGTGCCAAAGACAAACAGGTAGCCCCATGCCTGCCAGAAATGAAGCGTCCATGCAGGAGCCAAAAGCAAGACTCCCAAGGCGACGATAAGAAACGCGAATCCAAGGACCGTTTTTCTCGCTAGGTCGCTCATGTTGTTAGTTTACCATAGCCAAACGGTTTGATAGGGATGCGAGGGAACCATAACGTTATGCAAGATAAGGCCGTCCGTTACGACGTGATCATCGCCTGCAGCGCGTTGCTCATTAGCGCCATCACATCGGCTGCCTTGGTGTACCAAACGCACGTCATCTCTCAGCAATTTTCGGCAACGGTTTGGCCCTACGTATCTTTCGATGTTACCCGAGGAGCATCGTCGCTAAGCGTCGCCATGCGAAACGACGGTGTCGGTCCAGCGCTCCTTCGGACCGTCGACATCACAGTCGACGGCAAACGCGTTCCATCGCTCAATGCAATTGTAGATCCGCTCGTCGCGAAGGCGGCGAGCGCATCGAAGAGTCACGATACGCGGGTGATGGTTTCCTCGATCCAGTCAGGCGAAGTTTTGCCCGCGAATCAGCAAGTGACGCTTGTCCAAGTGAGCGGAGCGGGCGTCACCCGCCTCCTTCTTGCAATGGCGCCTCGCCTCAATCTTTCAATCTGTTACTGCTCGCTCTTGGGGCGATGTTGGATGACGCAATTCAACGATCGAGCGAACGAACCTCACGACGTTGATGCGTGTTCTTGACAATCCTGTAGCGCGAGTCGGCTGAGTTTATTCTTCCCCGTCGAAGTAATCAAGGGCTTCGGAGCGCATTGTTCGGCGCTCTGGCGATGACACGCCCCATTTCTGGCTATCCGGGTAGTGCCACGATTCGCCAATAGGATTGTCGGCCACAACGTACACAATCAGGTCCTCCGCTCCGTCGTTGATGAGCTGGTGTGCTTGACCTGGTTGAAAGATGAATGCGTCACCCGTTTCGATAGGAGTTCTCCCTGCCTCGTGGCGCACGATCCCTTTGCCAGAAATCACATGATAGAATTCCCATTGAGCGCTATGCGAGTGATACGGGTAGGGAGTTTTCCCGGCAGCAATGCGGAGGATCTCGACATCAAACGGATGCCGCCGCATCAAGTCCGTGGACTTTGGCTCCCGCCCTAGTGCTTCGGAGAGCTGAAGGCCCGCACCGGTGAACTTTCCTTTTGGCGATGACCAGGTGAGCTCAGATAGGTCCTTGGTATTGACTTTACGCATGGGTCGTACTTCGAGTTTCGGGATGCGGAACCCGTCTCAGGCGGTTCTCACCAGCGTCTGTTATAGTTGAACAATGATTTGCATGATTCTTAGGCTCAAAAATGCGCTCTTGATTGGAGCTGCGGCCGCACTTGTTATTGCACCAGTTGCGGCATCCGCCCAGACGAACCAGCCGGTCGTCAGCTATTCAACCACGCTGAGCGAGACGGACCCACAGTCGCAAACTGGCTTTTTCCCCGGCACGCTGCAATTTGTGGTGAGCTCGGGGGGAATTGTCAGCGGCTGGTACCGAGAAGCCCCACAGGGAAACTATGTTCCCGTTTCTGGCTCGTGCGATCAGGGTCGCTGCTGGTTTACGTTGGACAACGGTAACTTCCAGATCAACGCAACTCGCCAATCTGATGGGACGCTTGCGGGCAGCGCCATTGCCAGAGGTGCGGTAGCGGAACTGGATGCCTATCCACAGGATGCGACATCGCAGCTTGCACAAGGTGCAGCGTTCCCAATGACGTTCGACTTCGTCGCGAGACCGATAACCAGCGGATAGAAGCGCTGCGAGGCGCGAACAATGATCCGGGTGACGTCGATGCGAACATCGCCATGCGATGAAGCTTCCCCATCACGTCATCAAGAATCAGTCGTATTGGGACAGAACGAGCGACGACTATCAGAGCGTTCACGGCGAGCAGCTGAACAAAAAGGAGCTGGCCTGGGGTGTCTGGGCCATTCCAGAGTCGCACCTCAACGTGCTCGGAGATCCAACCGGCAAAGACATATTAGAGTTTGGGTGCGGCGGCGCGCAATGGTCCATCTTTTTGGCCAAGCGCGGCGCCCGGCCGGTCGGTCTCGACATTTCCGCACGCCAACTCGAACACGCCAGACGCCTGATGGGCGAGGCGGGAGTTTCTTTTCCGCTCGTTGCTGGCAGCGGCGAATCGGTGCCCTTGCCTGACGCCTCCTTTGACGTTGTTTTTTGCGATCATGGGGCGATGTCGTTCGCGGATCCGAAACGCACGGTGGCGGAAGCGAGTCGTCTCCTGCGGCCCGGCGGACTTTTTGCGTTCAACATCGCCAGCCCGTTGCTTGAAGTGTGCTGGAATGATGCAGATGATCGGCTTGAAACGTCACTGCAGCGCGACTACTTTGAGATGCGTGGCGGGGAGGATGAGAACACCGTCGTCTTTCAATTGCCTTACGGCGAGTGGATCCGCCTTTTTCGCCGCCACGGCTTTACACTCGAGGACTTGATCGAGCTGCGCCCGCCGCCGGATGCAACGACGAGCTATACGAAGTACGTGACGCGGGAGTGGGCACGGCGATGGCCAGCCGAAAATATTTGGAAGCTGCGAAAAATGGATGCTACGCTGTCAAGTCGGCGTCCACACCGCGTGGGATCAAATAGAAAATCGTGATCAAAGCGGGCTTTATTCATGCAGCATCAAAATCGTACCCAATCGTGACGCAATTTTCATTCCTTCCGCAACCTGACGTCGAGACGCTCGTCGACGACACGACCGGTCGCATCGTCTACAAGCGGGCGCTTTTCAATGAGCCACAAATCCGCGCCTGGTTCGACGAACTCCGAGCGAGCGTCCAGTGGCGCGCGGAACGCAGACCAATGTACGATCGAGTGGTCGATGTTCCTCGCTTGGTGGCATCGTACGCACTTGACGATCCAACGGTCCCCGCGCCGATCCAAGGGATGCGGCCTCTCGTCGAAGCTTTTTGCGGTGTGTCGTTTACCTCGGCCGGTCTGAATTTTTATCGCGATGGCAACGATAGCGTTGCACCCCACGGCGATCATGTCGAGCGAGGCCCCGAGAATGCACCGGTGGCTCTCGTGAGTCTTGGAGCCACGCGGCGTATGACGATTCGCAGCAAATCGAAGCCTCGGCGCGTGCTCGATCACGATCTCGAGCCTGGAAGTTTGCTCGTCATGAGCTATGAAAGCCACCTCAACTTCGAGCATGGCATTCCAAAAACACGCGCTCTGGTGGGCCCGCGCATTAGCGTCGCTTTCCGTCAAATCAACCGAGGGCGAGCGTGACGCCACCGCGTGGGTCCCGCTTGGACTTCATTCAGGTGCGCGATCATAATGAGGTGCGGATCTTCAATTTATCGCGACCGAAGGCAAACGCGCTGAACGGCCAGATGGTTGAAGAACTTTCCGCAGCAGTCCGCGATGCGGGAGCCGATGATGCCGTCCAAGCAGTCGTCGTCGCCAGTTTGCAGCCGGGATTCTTTTCCGCCGGCTTTGACGTCAACGAGGTGTTCTCGTACGACCCTCCCGCCATGCGCGCGTTTTTCTTACGCTTCGTTGACGTTTATGAAAGCTTGTTGCGCCTGCCCAAGCCGGTCATTGGAGCGTTGACCGGGCACACGGTTGCGGGCGGGGCGTTTTTGGCGCTTGCCTTTGACATGCGGGTTATGGCCGCCGGTGACTACGCGTTTGCCGTCAATGAAATAAATTTCGGAGCCATCGTGCCGTCATTGGTGCGGCGGTTGCTCATCGACACGATTGGACCACGCCAAGCCGCTCGCATGATCCTCACCGGTGATGCCGTGAAGCCGAAGCGGGCGCTGGAGATCGGCCTTGTCGATGAAGTCGTCGCGGAGACCGACGTCTTTGCCGCGGCGTTACACTTGGCGCACGAACTGGCTGCCAAACCCAGGGGCGCATTTGGCTTCAGCAAGCTCGCCCTTCACGCGGAGCGCGGCCACCTGCTCGAAGCACACGACCGCGGCTCTCTCGACGAATTCCTCGATCAATGGTTCTCACCCGAGTGCGCCGAGCTTCGGCGGTCGCTCACCGAGTCGTTCAAAAAGCGTTAACCGTGGTGATGCCAATCTCTTACGATCGGCAGTTCTCATCGAGCAGATCTTCACCGTGGCCGGAGTCGGGGCCGGCGTCAGTGTCGTGCGCGTAGTCATCGAGAATGTAAAAGCCAGACTTGCTGCCGTGGTCCCATGTGGCGCCCGTGACCACGAGGGTGTGCAGGCCCATGTTGTCAGAAGCTCCCGGTAGCTTTTGCAACAGGAAAAACGGATTCACCCTATCGAGCGTAAGACTATCCACGCGCATCACCCGATAATCTTGCGTGCCGTAGCGAATGATCGGTTTCGACCAGGTCGCGCCGATTTCGTGCTCGTCCGCAGCAAGCGTTTGCCGGATAACCGGCTGAACGCAGGCAATGTGGATGTGGAGTTGATTCTGAGTCCGGCCAGAAACTGAGTTGATAGCAAGCCCGATGTCAGCCACGTGCTTGGTTGCGCGCTTGGGCAAATACCGGTAGGCCGCAGACCACGCCAATGCCCAATAGTTTGGCAGGCGGGGGTCTTTGACTTGCGGATCTTCGATGCCGGTGACACGGATGGTCGGAACTGCCAGGTAGTGGTAGCGGCCAAAAATGCCTGGCAAGATGGCCACCTCGTTCTTCACATCGACCGAAAGACAGCCCGCGCGCAGTGTGTGACCGTGTTTCTTGGCGGCAACGCAGGACTGCACCACCGCCCACAGTTCATCTGGATTTTCAAGAGCGCGCCAAAAGATCACAATGCTCACGCCCGCGACCACGACAAACGCGGCGAGCGCCGCAATCCAAACCCGTCTGCGGGGCCTCACGTCAACCCGCCGTCCTCGCAAACCGAAGGCTCGCAAGTCCCAGCGCGAGCAGTCCAAAAAAGATCGTGGCCACGGCGGGAACCCACAAATCCCCAAGCGTTGCGCCGCGGACAATGATGCCCCGAAGGAGCTCGAGGAAATACGTGAGCGGCAACGCATAGCTGACTACTTGCATGGCTTTGGGCATGAGTTCTATTTGAAAGAACATCCCCGAAAGCATGACCGATGGAATCACAAAAAAGGCCGTGATCAGCAACGCCTGGATCTGTGATTGCGCATAGGTGGAGACAAGCAACCCGAGGCCGAGCGACGTCATGAGAAAGCCCGCGCCAAGCACCAGCAACACAAAAATGTTGCCGGCGATCGGCACGTCGAAGATATTCCTCATCATAACGAGCACGAGCATGAAATCAAAGAAGCCGACGACTCCATAGGGGACGAGCTTGCCCAGCAGCAACGCGGTCGTGCCAATGGGCGTCACGAGGACTTGATCGAGCGTGCCGCGCGTGCGTTCCTGAACGATGGAAAGCGCCATGAGCACCATCGTAATGTTTTGCAGCACGAGACCGATGAGCCCTGGCACTAAGAAATTTGGCGTGCGCAGCGACGGATTGAACAAGATCATCGGGCGCACGTCGATGGGTTCCGGCTGATCGGACACGCCGCGCAGACGAAGCGCCATGGCCGCACCGATTTGGACGGCGGCGGCTGAGGCGACTTGCGCGATGTTCGATTGCGATCCATCCACCAGCACTTGCACCGGCGTTGGCTTGTCTCGCAGGATGTCTGCTGAAAAGTTTTCTGGGATATCGAATCCCACGTGCGCCTTGCCCGCGACAATGGCTTCTCGCAGCGCCTGTGGCGAATTGACCCGCGATAAGATGTCGAACTCACCCGAGCTCTGCAGCGCGGTGACGAACTCATCGGAGAGTCGACCCGCATCTTCGCTGTAGTAGACGGCCGGCACGTGCTCGACGCGCAGGTTGATCGCATACCCATAAATCAACAGCTGCATAAACGGCATGGCGATAACCAAGGCGAGCGTCATCGGTTCGCGCAGAATGTGGCGCGCTTCTTTATAAATCATCGCGCTCATCCCGTGAAAATCGAAGAGCGCCCTCATGCATCACGCTCGCGAGTGAGCGTGACAAAGACATCTTCGAGGGATGGGTCGACCCGTCGTATTGCTTCCGCGGGGGCGAACTTCTTCAAGTCCGAGGCGAGCTGTTGGACAGACGTGGTGGACTCCACAAGCACGTGGAGTTCACGACCAAAAATCGTGGCATCGCGCACGTACGGAAGGTTTCGAACGGCTGCGAAGGTTGGCATGGGTTCCTCAGCATCGATCGCGTAGCGCCTGGTGTCCGGCCTATTCACAGAAGCCAACTGTCTGAGCGCGGCGCTCGTGCCGCACGCAATCAGCTTGCCGTCAAAAATGTAGCCCACTTCGGAGCAGCGTTCCGCTTCGTCCATGTAGTGCGTCGTGACGAAAAAGGTCTTGCCGCCCTCCGCCAAGCGGAAGAACAAATCCCAAAGATCGCGGCGTGCCACGGGATCGATGCCGGCGGTCGGCTCATCTAAAAAGACGATCGGTGGATCGTGCAAGAGCGCCGACGCGAGCGCCAGTCGTCGCTGACAGCCTCCAGACAATAAGGCGGAGCGCATGTTGAGAAACGGCTCGATGCCGGTGAGCGCGACGACATCTTGCTTGCGTTGCCGGCGCTGGTTTGCCGACAGGCGGTACGCGCGGGCGAAAAACTCGAGGTTCTCATCCACGGTGAGATCGTCGTACATCGTGTAAGCCTGGGCCATATAGCCGATGCGCCAGCGCACGGCCATACCGCGCTTCACGACGTCGAGGCCATCGATATAGGCCGAGCCGGCGGTGGGCAAGAGGAGCCCGCACAGCATTTTAATGGTCGTCGACTTGCCGCTGCCATTGGGCCCAAGGAGACCGAAGATGGAGCCGGATGCAACAGAAAAAGTCACATCGTCGACCACAGGCCGCGAACCATAATACTTGGTGAGGCCGTTGAGGGCGATCGCCGCCGTCTTCACGGCGGCGAGACCGTGACCGTTGTGCCACCGTACAAACGGTTGCCAGCATCTTTGATGCGGATCTTGACGCCGAAGGTGAGCGTCGCGCGATCGTCTGTTGTTTGCACGTCGCGCGGCGTGAACTGCGCTGTGCGATCTCGCTCTTCAACCATGCCGACGAAGGTTTCCCCCGGCAACGCATCGCTGCGAACGACAAGACTCTGCCCCACCGCGAACGGTCCCAGCTCGCGCTGGGGAACGTAAATCATCACGAACGGCTCTTTGAGCGTGTCAACGACAACCGCAGTGGCCCCAGGCGGGAGGAGGTCTCCTGGCTGCAAGTCCATGGACTCGACGGTGCCGTTCGTGGGACTGCGAATGCTCATCTCATCGAGCGCAGCGTTGGCGGCGTCGAGCGATGCCTGCGCTGAGTCGACAGCCAGATGCGCTTGCTGGACGTAGCGTTGCGCGAAGGTCGCTTGGTCCAATTGATCTTGCGCCTGATCGAGGTGGGTTTGCGCTACCTTCTGAGCGGCTCGTTGCACGCGGTCGTCCAGCCGGACGAGCAGTTGACTCGCCACGACGTGATCCCCGGGGGAGATCCAGACACTCGCGACTCGCCCTCCGGTGACGCTGCCAACGTCAACCGCTTCGGTGTGGACCGTGCCGCTGTAATCGGTGTGCTGACTGCACGAGCAAAGCGCTAAGAGGAGCAGCGTGGCCACGGCACGGGTTGCATGTGCGCGCATCAATCAGAAATGATCTGCCGGATCCCGGTGGCGAGCGCGTTGGGCACTGCATGGAAGTTGACGTGCGCACGCGCAGTGCACGCCAAAAGGGTTCCCGGGAGCTGCACTGCGACGCGCTCGAGACTTTCGAGGGTCCTCGGCACATCGAGCGGTGCGAGCAGGGAGCGGATTTCGTGCAGCTTTCCGGTCAGAAACTCGCCCATTTCAGAGGCCAATGAGTCCACTGCATGCATGTCGATTCGCTTCGCGGAGGCGTGCGCCTTGCGCCGGCTTCGGAGCAGCGATAGCGCCACGTTCTCGTTCACACCACGCTCCAAGTCGCGCTCCATATCGATCCAGTCGTCAACGTGCGCGCAGAATTCGCCAAACCTTCCCACGGCTTCGACAACCACGCTCGCCACCTGCTCGGGAAGGAATGCATCCGCTGGTCCGTGAGCGATCATGCGGTAGAAATGACCAATGCGATTACCTCGACGAGCCGCGCCGCCGTCAGCGGCGTTTGGATCCATACACACATCGAGCGCACGATCGAGAAGCGCTCTTTGGGGACGCAAATCCGTTCTGGAGGCCGTCGGCGCCTCAAAGGCCGCATGCGCGATGAGCACGTAGAGAAAAGCAACGTACTCGGCGACGATCGACTCGTCGCGATCGACGAGGTCGTCAACGATCGACGTCGTCAAACTGACGCTCAGCGCCGGCTCGGACCGCTCGATTATGCCACCGAGAGAGATGCCTCGTGGCCCCAGCATGCGTTCAAGAAACCAAATCGCCGGATAGCCCATGCACTTGCCACCGACGTAACGCGCAGCAGGCATGAGGCGATTGCGAAGTCCGGGGTCTGCATGGTCGAGAAGCCGGACGCAGTGCTCGCGAACCGCACTCCGAACCGCGCCTGCGTCAAGAAGTGGCTCTAAGACATCGGATGCATACAGAGACATGCGGACCTCTACCCCGGAGTTCGCGAAAAGCGGGCTTCTCTGCCCGACGCGGCGTTCCTGGCCTCACAGCGGGCGCTAGGTTTTGCGTACAGTTGCACCGTACATCGCGCGGATGATTGCGGCGTCAAGCTCTCGCGAATCTGAAAGTCGCGCTTGGTGCAAGCACGTGATGTTTCGAGAGGCGAAGGGTTTTTATTTCGCCAGTCGCTTTTTGCCGCGGCCGAAACGCCTCGCCCACGAGGCGCTGTATGGGGTGTTTCGCACGGCTGACGATCTTGCCGACGAACCTGGCTTCGCACAGTCCGAACGCCGCGTGGGATTGGCATCCATACGTGAGGACCTCGCCAACATCCGAAGCCCTTCATATGAAAGCGCAGCGCCGTGGTTCCCCGCCGTCCGCGCTGCCTTTGCCCGCTACCCCATTTCGATCGAAGACGCTCTCCGAGTGGTTGATGGATGCGTCGCCGAGGTGGACGGCGCGCCAATAGACTCCATCGACGATCTCGAGCGATGCGCCTCCATGATCACGGGCGGTGTGGGTCGTTGCGGGGTAGTGGTGTTGGGAGCGTCGGATCCCGATTCCATCCGGCGCGCAGAGCAGATCGGCATCGCGATGCAGCTGACGAACATGCTGCGCGATACCGAACACGATCGTCGCCTCGGCCGCGACTACCTCGCCTTTGCGCGCCACGGTGAGGGAGACTTGCTGGACGTCAAGCGGGCGATTGCGCAGCGCGCCCATGCGTGCTATGCGGAGGGGGTGCTGCTTGCGGCGCGGCTGCCGAACGACGGCTCCCGCGTAACGGTCATGCTCGCCGTGGATCTGTATCGGGCGCTGCTTGAAAGGTTGGAACGCCAACGCTTCGATCTATCAGCCGGTCGGCCGACGATTGGTCGCGCCGAATTGGTCTGGCGAGCGCTGCGAACCAACCTCGCGGCGCTGTCACGCTAGCCGAGAATAGCGCGGTCCCAGCCGGCGCACGATGCGCACTCTTCGTACGAGCTTGAAAGAAACTCCAAGATCGCATCTTCCGGAGACCGGGCCGTGCGGATATCTTCATAGCGAACGATAAACAGACCGAGCTGCGCGTTCCAAAACGCTGTGCTGGGCCGAAGAACTCGCCGCTCGATGTCCGGCGGTTTGGGGTACACGTAGCAGGCAAGCGCGGGTTCTGGGAAGCGGGCATCGCCGGGCCAAAAGCCTGAGTAGATTTCTTCCACATCCATCGACGTTCGATACAGGAAATTTGCGTTCGGTGGCGGGGATGCAGGCTTGCCCGTGTGGCGAGTATAGGCCAAGTCGAACCCGCCCCAAAAGAAGTGAACCGGTGAGTGGCGGCCGCGAAACGGAGCCCGATGTCGTTTGAGTGTCGAGTCTATTAAAGAGAGAACGCGCCAAAACAGATGCACGTATTCGGCATCGTAGGACGAATGCGTCGTATCGTTTGTGAAAGCGATGGGATCTGGGACCTCTTGGGGCATGGGTGTGATGTGAACGCTGATCCCCAGATCGGCGAGTAACGACATCACGCATTCGTAGAACCTTGCGACGGAGCGCGCTTCGAGGTTGAGGTTACCGACCTGGCCATCGCTCTTGTTGACGATGAGCTTGTGGGCGATGAAGTCAAAGTCAATTTGGAAGGTCTCCCCATGATAGGGCATGGGACTCGTCGTCAGCCCGCGTGAGGTGACATAGAGCGTCACGTGAGCCCACTGCGGTTCGGGTGGCGCAAGCGTCATGCGAATCTTGCCAACGATCTGCGTGTACAACTGGAGGGTGTCTTTTGTGTCCTGCCATTGCGCGAGGGGGAGCGAGGGCCAACTCTGGGGCATCACAACTCTCCTTGAACGTTTGGAAAAAGTAGCTTAATTGCGCGCCGAGCGGCGCTTTTTTCTTGTTGTCAACGGCGAGGGATGGCGCGGCTCGTACACGCCGATAGTGCTGCCATCGGGGAGCTTTGCGCGCGACAAAAGACCCCACCCTCTGTCCTGAATGCCGCCGGTAAACGTTATGCCCTTTTTTCGCAACGCTTTGACCGTGTGTTTGATGCTCTCCGTCATCAAAAAGATTTCGACCCAGCCTTTTCTGTCGGCGGGATGAACGGCCAGCTCGACGGGGGGAAGCGCAAAAATAGGCCAGCCATCACGCGCGTCGACGGAATCCAGCTTGAGTACATCCTTGAAGAAGGCGCGAACTGACTCTGCCTTTTGGCTGAAGACGATTGCGTGGATTCCCGAGATTGTTTTCATCGTTTTAACAGGTGGACCTAGTGTTCGAATAGGCCCGTACAAGGACCCGCTCGAGCAAATCGTAGAAAGGGCTTGCAATGATTGCGTTGCGCTTTGCCACGGTTATGGTAGCGGTCACGCTCATGGGCGCTTTTGGCTCGTCCGGAATCTCGAAGGATGTGAGTGGGAGCGCGGTGATCGTGGCAGGGGGTGTGGCCACGCTGTCCACGTCCATCGGCAACATTTCCGTCATTACGTGGCAAAGCAATGCCGTCAAGTGGACCGCCCACGAACGTGCTGGCAACCAACGAGAACTCGATCGTCTGCGCGTCGACGTGACCAGAGATGCTGGAAACGTGACCCTGAGAGCGATCCCATTTGACGGATGCGATGAGTGCGGCATCGATTTAGAGGTGTGGGTGCCTCGATCGGTTTCTGTGGCAGCAAGCGGAGCGGTTGGCAAGATCTCGGTTGCGGGTATCGCAAGCACCGTCGTTGCGAGAACATCGACTGGAAGCGTCGATATTTCTGCAAGCGATGGAGATCTCATTGCGGAGACCCAAACCGGCAACGTTAACGCAAGTCTTTCAAGCCTGCTGAACACGCGCCGAATCACGCTTTCCACCGGCACGGGAACCATTACCTTAAGTTTGCCGCGCTCGGCCGATGCGTCCATCTCCGCCTCGACTCATATCGGCAACATTTCGACCGCTTTCGGATCGCCCGAGAAACACATGATGAGCGCAACTCTTCAAACCAAAGCTGGGAATGGGACCATCCAGGTGCACCTTACCACGGGCGTTGGAAACATTTCGCTCCGCGCGCGGTAACCCGGACCTGCGCTCGAGCTATTCTGAGCGCATTCCCAGAGCAATCCCAGCAAGGACTGCTAGATTTATCATTATGAAAAGCTTTCGTTTCGCGATCCTCGCGATCGCCATGATACTTATGCCAATCGGCGCGCTCGCGGATGCTACCTCGGATGCGACACCCTCGCCGCAAATGCGCGCGGCGTTTGCCGCCATGGAGCAAGCGCACGCAAAGGTTGAGCAGCTCCATTCGCAGGCGCGGCTCGCAGCGTTAAATGTCCTCAATGCGTCGCAGCGGACGCTGCTCGCGCAAGTGGTGGGCCAGCTGGCCATATCGTCAAATCCAGATGTCAATGCCGCCGCGCGTACCATCGACAACTCGTTGAGCCAATCACAAGGGCGGACGATTGCGAACATATCATCGTCGGTTGAGACACAGTCGCGGCAGATCATGGATGCCGCGCATCAACAGATGATGGCTGCAAATCCGCAGGGACCGATGCCAGGCCCGCCGGGCATGGGTGGACCTGGGATGGGCGGCGGTTGGACGGGAATGCACCACGAGGGACTGATGGGTTCGCACGAGCAGAGCACCGACCCAGGGATGCTTTTGCTGCTCATGTCACTGCACGCGATCCAGCCACCGATGTAGCGGGCGATTGGAAAATCGCCCAACGTAACGGCTTAACTGCGCTGGTGCAACGCGAAGCGGTTTCCGTCTGGATCTGTAACGAAGCAACTCATGCATGCAGGGCCCTGCGTGACGTCGGTAATGGTAACCCCTTGTGCCACGAGTTTGCTGCGCAACTCGGTAAGATTGTCAACTTCAAAGACTGCGCTGCACTGCGACCCGGGCTTGATTCCAATGCCTTCACCGTGCCCGACTCCAAAGGTCGTTGGACCAACGTTAAACTCCACCCAGTGCTCGCTTGCCATATCGCCCGGTTGCAAACCGATCACATCGCGATAGAAAGCAACCGATCGCGGAATGTCGCTGACCGAGTAAGCGACAAACGCCATGTCCTTGATCATGACCGACCCTCCCAGGGTGTAACGGCGCTAACGCCGCGCGGACGCAGTGCAGTCAGGATTATTGCGAGCACCAGGCGCACACCAGCGCCAAACCAGCCCAGCGAACCAAGAAGCGCGTGAAGCGCAAAGGCGACATAGAGATCGAAGAGAGCACCCGCGAACAAGAAGAAGATGATCGTGTCGATGACACCGACGTACCGGATCGGATCGCGTGACGCGAGGTACATTAGGTAACCAAAACCGAGTTCAGCGATCCCAAGGACCATCAGCAAGCCGACGCCGAGAACGGGTAGCAGATGGAGATCCGCCGGTGCGAGCACGGCGAGCGGTCTGGCGCCAAAGAGCAACAGAACTCCGGCCACCGTGGCCAGGATGGCAAGCAACAACAAGATCACCTTGAGGGCCGCGAAGTCAGGAGACGAGTGAATCGTTCGCATTCGAAAGATTTGGTTGCCTGAAGCGGGGGATGCCTCTTTTGAATGGCCGCGCAAAGCCTTGAGGCGTCCCTCAACGTACCGCAAAGCCGGACAAGGACCGGGCCGTATCGACCTTGCACAGGGCAGATGAATGCCCTATGATGCTTACGGGGGACCGCTGTTGAAGAAACTCACTGAAGGGGTTGTGACGCTCGCCGTTTCTGCATTGGCGATCGCGTTCTTAGGGGCTTCAAACGTCCCCACCCTGCCGATGCCCGCGAACGCGGCGATGATCTACAATCCTGGGTCCGGTGACTATGCAGGGTTTCGCATCGTTGTGAATCCAGATGGTCGCGCGATTTCAATCGATGGTGCCGGCCACTCATCCGCGCAATTGCAATCCGACGTCGTGGAAAAGTTTTTTGACGATCTCGCATCGGTTGGTCCCCTCGGGCAACTTTCTGGCAGACCATGCACGAGCAGTGCCGATGAGAATGCGCCCACGACGGTCGAAGTGAACGCATCGATCACCATCAGTTGGAAGGGACAGAGCTCGCCGGCGCTGAGCTGTGTGACCGATCCACGCGCGCAACGCCTGTTGCTCGACGCCACCCAAATTCAGCACGTGCTCTACGTGCAAGCCTATCGGTCGCGCAACTTGGCCACGTACGGCACTCCGTATACCGGCTCATTGCCGACGTCTGTGGGCTACGAACCGAGCTCGCGATTTTCGTTCGATAGTTTCTATACTGGCGGTTTCACCAACACGCCCTTCAGTAACGGCCGTTTTTACATGGATCACTTCAGCAACGGACTCCAATATGTGAACCCATTTACCGGTTCTCCGTATTCGGGCACGCCGTACACCGCCTTGCCGTACGCTGCGCTCCCGAGCGCCTCACCGTATGGCAGCTTGCCCTATTCGAGCCCGTTCAACGCCAGCCCATTTTCTGGTTCACCCTATGCAGCCAACCCGTTTACCGGCTCCCCGTTCACAAGTCCTTACACGAGCGGACCGTCGTACACGATGAGCGCCCCATAGACTAATCGCCGCCCAATGGATTGGCGAGAACATTCATCGATTCGGGGGGCGGCGGCTTCCTCGGCGGGTGATCCGAGTGCGCTCCCGGGATAGCTCGCTCACCAAATGAACTTCGCCGGCCGGTAGCGAGGGCAATCGTCCCGGCCTTAGTGATGTACATCGCCTCGTTGAGTTCGCCCGATGGCTGGTGCGCAAGAGCGAAGATGCCGTAGGGTTGATTTCCCGCGAACACGGTCGTCGTATAGTCGCCCACCATCGCTCCAATGTTGGTTTGCGCGAGCCATTGCACGCTCATGGGGCCACTCAAAAAAACCGGATTGCTCCACGTTGATCCACCATCCAAAGACGAAATATACCCCACATCGAGCGCGCAATTCGCCGGCGCGCATGCGGTGTTGGGGTAATAGTAATAGGTGATGCCGAGGTGCGCGCTCGGACCCGCGGTGAGAGGCGCCACTCGAATGCCTGGGAGAAAGTGATCGACAGCGCTCGTTTGCGCGTCAATCGGTACGCGCGTGGGCGCAGTCCAGCTGCCGCCATCGCTCGAGGTGCTCAGCACGATGTCATTTTCCGCGCATTGGTTTCGAAAGCGGCAGTCTTGCCAAACGAGGTAGACGGTTCCGCCGGCGTCAACCGCTGCAGAAGGTAATGGAGCGCTGCGCAGATTGGCGGCTTCGAAGTGGTCGGAGATGGATGCTGCAACGATCGCGGCATTCCAACTCGCCCCACCGTTGGTCGACACGAACGAGAGCACGTTAAACTCGTTATAGTCATCAACGGGAACGACGACGCGACCGTTCGGTAGCACCACGGGCTGTCCGCCGATGCCAGTCGCGTTGTTCGCCGTGGCTAAGGGTGGGCCCCAAGTCAGTCCCCCGTCGACCGACGTGCTCATGAGGATCGTGCCGTTCGTGGCTGAGTTATCCCATTCGACGTAGCAATGTCCGTAGTATGGGCTTCCGGGCGAATCATCGCAAGCGATCCAATCCTTGTCGCTCGAGGTTTGATTAGGCGCGATGCTGATCGGATTGCTCCAGCTGAACCCGTCGCTCGAACGGCTGACAACGGCGGCAGGAGCGGGTGCCCCGCTAAAAATAACGGGTAGCCCCGCAATCAACCACACTCCGTGCAGCGCGTCGTACGCCACCGAGGGATCACTGATGCTGTCAAAGGCGCTGCCCGGCTGCACGATATTTGTCGTTCCCGGGAGCACGCCGTCCAACCAGGTCATGCCGCCATCGTGAGAAGTTGCAAACGCGATATCCGACGAGCCCGCATTAAAGAAACGGCCCGATTGAAATGCAGCGACGATCGTCGAACCAAACGAAACCGCGGAGGGCTCAACCTCCGTTGCGTGTTGGCTTGAACCGTTCGAAAAAATGTCCGTCGATAACCGCAAGACGTCGGAAGCTTGGGGACTCGGGAAGTTACTTGGACCTTTGGGGAAGGGAGCAATACCGGCCCCGCCTCCGCATCCAGAGATGAGAAAAGCAAGAGTTGAGGCCAGCAAGGCGGCGCGAAGCGGATCCGATAGTCGCCTCTCGCGCGCACGGCCAAAAGGCACGGCTGTCATTTGGGTTCGAGTTCGAGCCGACCGGCAAATCTCCATGCGGGAAAGCGAGCATCTTGTGCGAATTTGGCGCGAAATGATTCAGGTCCGCGACACAGATTTTGCCGAGGCGAAGCTTTTCATTCCCGACGTTTACCACGATGCGCGGGGTTACTTCAAAGAAAGCTTCTCCACGGAGAAATACGCCGCGCTGGGCTTGCACGATCTCTGGGTGCAGGATAGCGTTTCTCATTCCAAACGTAACGTTCTACGCGGCATGCACTACGATATGCGAATGGCCAAATTCGTCCAGGTCTTGCTGGGCCGTATTTTCGACGTCATCGTGGACGTGCGTGAGGACTCACCCACCTACCGGCGCTGGCAAGGGTTCGAACTGACGGCGGACAACCACCACCAACTCTACGTCCCTCGCGGTTTTGCGCACGGCTTTCTGGCGCAGAGCGAAGAGACGATCGTTCACTATAAAATGAACGCTCTGTACGACCCGACAACCGAGCGCGTCTTGAGTTGGCGCGATCCGCAGGTCGGCATCATCTGGCCGCTAGAAGGCGAGCCGATTCTTTCGCCCAAAGACGCTGCCGCATAGAAGGAAGATCGATGGACGCTGCACAGCAAAAAGGTACGGGATTGTTCATCACGCGTTCGATGAGCGCACTGGCGCAAGAAGAACACGACGCGCCAGGGCTCACGCTGCGGCGCGCGTTAGGTCCGTGGGCGCTGATCGCCATCGGCCTCGGCAATATGGTTGGCGCGGGCATCTTTGCTACGATTGGCGATGGGGCGCACAACAAGGCGGGTCCCGCCGTCATCATATCGTTCTTGATCGCCGCTGTGATCAGCGCGTTTGCTGCTCTGTGCTACGCGGAAATTGCCTCAATGGTGCGAGTCGCCGGCAGTGCGTATACCTACACGTATGCAACGGTCGGCGAGCTCATGGCTTGGATCATTGGATGGAACCTGATTTGGGAGTATGGCATGGCATCGGCGCCGGTTGCGAGTACCTTCTCAGCTAACATTCAAAACTTTCTCGCCTCGGTTGGATTACATCTTCCCTTGTGGGCGACCGGTGCTTATGATACCGGGGCTCACACGTACTTCGACGTCATCGCCTTTCTCTCGGTCATCGCGTTCTCGGTCTTGCTTGCGATCGGCATTAAAGAATCTGCCGGAACAAACTCGATCTTGGTCGTGCTCAAGATGGGCGTGCTTGTGGCGTTTATCATCATCGGACTGCCCTTCGTGCACGCAATGAATTGGCATCCGTTCTTGCCGCACGGGTGGCTCACGCACTCAGCCATCGGAACGATTGGCGTCATCCCCGGTGCGTTCATCGTCTTCTTCGCGTTTATCGGCTTCGACGCGGTGACCACGGCCGCAGAAGAAGCAAAAGATCCACAACGCGACGTGCCTAAGGGCGTCATGGGTTCGTTGGCTTTGGGAACGCTCTTCTACGTCTCCATCGCCATTGTGCTTACGGGCATGCAACCCTCGCAGGCGATCAATGTGGCGACGCCGCTTGCGAGCGCTTTGGAGTTCGTCGGAAAAGGCGGCTGGGCGTGGTTAACGATCGCGGGCGCGGTGATCGGCACGTCATCGGTCATTCTGACCGGCTTGTTGGGCCAAAGCCGCATCTTCTTTGTGATGGCACGAGACGGTCTCTTGCCGAAGAGCGTGGCCGTCATTCACCCGCGCTTTCGCACGCCCGCTCGAATGACCATGATCACCGGACTCATTGTTGGTTTGGTGGCAGGATTCGTTCCGCTCACGTGGGAGCTGGATCTCGTGAATCTTGGAACGCTCAGCGCATTCATCTTCGTCGCGATCGGATTGCTCGTGCTGCGCAAAACACAACCCAACCGGCCGCGCACCTTCCGCACGCCGTTTGTGCCGCTCGTGCCCATACTGGCCGTCGCGTCGGCTGTGTTGCTGGCATTTTTGGGATCGCAGCCACTGACGCGTGAAGTTTTTGGCATTTGGATGCTGGTGGGGCTTGCCGTGTACTTCCTGTATGGTTTCCGCAACAGCGAGGAACGCAAGGCGGCCCAACAGACGGGTATAGCCAAGCCGTAATTTCAGCGCGGCCGTGAGGCCGCCAAGACCAGTCTGGGCGCTAACGCGGTGGGCCGGGTGGGTCGGCGCCTCCGAGCGTCCGGGTCATCGACGCGGGGTCGAGCGCCACCGAGCAATTTTGGTTGTCATGAACGGTGCCGCCGGCGTGCTTTGAGAATCCGCTGTAATGCATTGTATCTTGCACGACGGCCTGCATGGAAACAAGCCGGCGGTTGTCTCGATCGTAGTCGAGTTCTGCGCTGATGTGTGCGGTGCCGGCTGCATAGCCGAGGGCTTCGCCGGACGCGGTCATGACAGGCTCTTTCATCGTGACCGTACCGGTTGCCGCGATCGTGAAGACGTGAACGCCCAGAACCGAACGGGTGCCGCTAACGATAAAATGCAGCTCTGGCTGGGAGGTCATGCCATAGAGTTTTGTGCCCAGCTTGCCAGACCACTGGTCGCCGATTGCCAAATCGTTACCAGCTTTGACAGCTAACTCACCGAGGAAGGGAAGCGGTAAGAGAAACAGACCGCCGAGTTTGCCAGAATCGCGCACGACTCTGCCTTGCGCATCGACGAGCGACCAACCCTGTCCGGGCTTCGTTACCGCTTTCGCATCATCAACCGTGGCGGTGATCGTGCCGAGCCGATGGAGCGTTACGCCCTCGGCGTTGATCTTCGTGACGACGATACTTTCGAAGCCTTTGACGTTCGTGGGAGACAACGATTGGTTGATCGCTTTCCCGAATGCGTCTTTCCCCGCGATCGACTGAGAGAGCACCGCGTGCAAACTGTAGTCGAGTTTCTCGCCGACCCTGCGGACGGGTGAGGCGGGCGATGGAGAGGCTTGCGGTAGGTCTGCCACAGCAGAAGGCATCGCCAGTAAAACGGCGGCGATTAGTGCCAGCACTAACATTCACGTTTCAGATTAGGTCGCGAAGGAAGCGCCACCTGTTTGACGCCCCTTCGGGACATGCAAATGTAGCAGCAAACACAGGGACATGGGAATTCTATATGGCGCTTTTTTCGCCGGTTTTCTCCGCGAGTTTGCCAAGACTGACCATGACGAGGACGCCAATCACCGTGACAATCGCGGCGTAAATGAACTCCGGGCCGATTCCTTTGCCGCCTGGAAGCAGCTGCTTGATAAGATCGGAGATAGCGGTGTTCCATGCAAGCGCTGCGATAACGCCGAACGCTGCGCTCGCAAGCGCGATCATCGTGGCGAGAAATTGTGCGCGATTAACCATTAAGGAACCCTCCTTTTAGTCCGCTCGTATTTTTCCCCGAGGGCGTTTGCACCTCGGTCGCTGGCCAGGGGATTGACGTTGCCGGCGCAAACCACCGAGCACTCGCGATTCCCTATCGCGAAGACTTTTCGTTTCATCCCCCATGGAAAGGAAACTCGATGTTTCAGCGCAAGTTTTCCGCTCCGCTTCTCACCGTCGTGCTCCTCTGTGTGGGAGTGGTGGCGAGCGGTTGCGGTGGTGGAGGCAGCGGACAAAACGCAGCCAACAGCACCGCGACGGCGACTGGCCAAGCTGCGAACGCAGCTGGCCAAGCCATGAACGGAGCTGCGGGGCAAGCGGCGCCCATTCCCGCAAATCTTGATTGCAAGAGTCAAATTGTGTGGGTCAATCTCAATACCCATGTGTACCACGAGCAAGGCGATCCTTGGTACGGGCGCACCAAGAACGGTCAATATATGTGCATGGCAGCGGCGAACGCACACGGCTATCACCTCGCCGGCGGTGGCAACGGTGGGAGCATGACAAACTCGATGAGCAACTCGTCAGGGACGATGACAGGCACGCACCACCATCACCGCAACGTGCCAGCCCCGACCAGCACGTAAGGGCCTCTCTAATGCTCCTCGATCGAGCGCATAAGATACGATGGTGACCCGCACGTGCCGTACGCGATGGGTGTGAGGTCGCCTTTCACTACGACGGTGTCGCCATCGGGTAATCGGCCGACTTGATCTGGCGTAGCCCCGAGCGCGATCCGTCCGCCCCATGGCGCACGCTTTGGCGAACCAAAACGCAGATACGTACAGGAAAGACTGCGCTCCAGCCTGCCGGCAATCCACGAGAAATCTGCAGCATGGCCGAGCATCGGGTAGTCCCCGGTTGCAATGGGGAGCGGAGTCGGTGCAAGCTCTTGCGCAGCGTGCCTGACGAGCGATGAACACGCGCCGATTGCCAGCATGGCGAGCAAGGCAACCAGCGGACGCAGTCTCAAAACGTGACCTCATGAGCGGCAAAACAGCCAGCGAAAGCGACGACGAATTATCCGCCCTACATTTGTAGGATATGAAATGCCTGGGGCAAGACGCCAAACATGATCGTGCCCAACGCACCCGCGGCTACCGCCACCCACGGTGCCAGCGAATTGCCAGTGGGCTGCGCAGCTTCGTCTTCGACGTACGAGTACATGTCCCAGACAACCTTGCCATAAACATAGAATGACACGAGCGTGCCGAAAACGAGCGCGATCGCCATCGCGAAACCCCATGGTCCCGCACTCAGCCCTTGTTCCAACAGCAAGATCTTGCCATAGAACCCAGCCGTTGCTGGTATCCCGGCGAGCGAGAAAAAGAAAAGCGCCATGGCCGCAGCCGGCCAGGGTCGACGAAAATGCAAGCCACGGTACGCTTCGAGGTTTGCGTATGAATCGGAGCCATCGCCCAACAACGCCATCACCGCGAATGCTCCGAGCGTGGTCAGGGCGTATGCCACGAGGTAAAACAACAGGGCGTTCAGCCCATCGCGACTGACGCCCGCGAAAGCGACGACAAGATAGCCGGCTTGCGCGATGCTCGAGTAGCCTAAGAGTCGCTTGAGATTGCGCTGGCGGATTGCGCCGAGATTGCCAACGAGCATCGACAGAATCGCGATGGTCCACAGCGGCACGAGCGCGACCGAGTCATGGCCAACAACGACATACACGATTCGGGCTAGCACGGCAAACGCGGCCGCCTTGACCGCGACCGCCATGAAGCCGGTGATCGCGAGTGGCGAGCCTTCGTAGACGTCAGGCACCCACGTATGAAAGGGTGCGAGGGCGAGCTTGAACGCGAGCCCCACGAGAAAGAGCGCAAAGCCGATGAAGAACAATCCGCTGGGATTCACCGCCGCCGTACGTAGCGCCGCGAGACCAACTCCACCCGCGGATCCGTACAGAAGCGCTGAGCCAAAAATAAGGAAGCCTGAGGCGAGCGATCCAAGCAAAACGTATTTGAGCGCCGCTTCCTGCGATGCTTCACGCGGAAAACCCGTGCCTGCGAGCACGTAGAGGGCCAACGAAAGCTGTTCGATCCCCAAGAAAATGATGATGAGGTTATTTGCGCCAGCCATGACCATGCCACCGATCGTGCAAAAGACCAACAGAGCAGCATAAGATCCGGGGCTGCCCCCATCTTCCGACTTCTGTAGCGAAGAGAGCAAGAACGTGATGGCGAGTGTCAGCAGCAAGACGATATCGAAAAGCCACGAGAATCGATCGCTGGCGAACGCTCCTGCAAGCGTTGTTGTCGATTGTCCTTGAAGCGGTAGCAGCATGACAAAGGCGCCGATGCAACTCAAGATGCCAATCCCGTACAGCAAAGCCTTGGATGCCGATCGGCTCAGAAGATCGACGATCATGATGAGCAACCCGCCGACGGTCAGCACGACGATGGGTGCAAGCACGGGCCAGGAGATGCTCACGCCGGCGACGCTGGTCATAGTTCGTGTCCTACGTCGTGCGCGCGCGAATAAATTCGCGCGACGACATTGGGAACTAAATGAATTCGCGCCAAGCGGACCTGAAGGTCCGCTGCTACATTCACTCGCGAATGGATGCGCGCGACGACATTGGGGGTTCGGTCGTTGAGCCAGCCAGGCCACACGCCCAGGAAAACGATCGCGGCGAGCAGCGGCGCCACGAGCCACGCTTCCCTCGCGCGCAGTTCGAGCGCGGCACCGGGGTGCGGCACTCGCTCGGGACCGTGCATGGTGCTTTGAAAAAGCTTGAGCATGTACACGCACGCAAGCACGACTGAAATGAGGGCAAAACTTGTAGCGAGAGGCTGAGTCTGCCAACTTCCGATGAGGATCAGAAACTCACCCGCAAAGCCGGAAAGCCCGGGCAATCCCAGCGCAGCCATTGCGGCGATGAGCATCATCACGGCCAAACGCGGCGCTCGGTGGCTCATCCCTCCGAATCGCGCCAGATCGCGCGTGCCGACCCGTTCTTCAATGAAGCCAAGCAACAGAAAGAGTGCGGCGGCGATCAAGCCGTGGCTGACGATCATCAAAATACCAGCCGAAATCGAGGTGATGTCAAACGCGAAGAGCGCGAGCCACACGAGACCAAGATGCGACAGCGACGAGAACGCTACCAGCGTCTTTGCGTCTTGTTCGCCCATGGCGGCAAGCGCCCCGTACAAGATGCTCGCTACCCCGAGCACGAGCAGCAGTGGCGCCCAGGCTTGGGCTGCGTGCGGAAAAAGCGGAAGCGCGAAGGCGAGCAGGCCGAAAAGCCCTGCTTTGCTTTGCACGCCTGACACCATCGCAACCACTGGCGGGGGTGCGTGCGTGTACGTCGGCGGCATCCAGCTGTGGAAGGGGAAGGCCGGTGTCTTGATGAGGAACGCAATCGCAAAGGCTGCGAAGATCCACCACTCCAATTGAGGGCTCAGGTTTAGCGCGCTCCCACCCAGTTCGAAGGTGTGCGTTTGCGTGACCAGCGCAATGATCCCAAGCAACAGCACGAGCCCGCCCGCGCCATTGTAAATGAGGTAGCTCCAGGCTGCTCGTCGCGCCGCTTGCGTGCCAGAAAAGCCGGTAAGGAGCAAGAAGACGGGAATGAGCATCAAGTCCCAATAGATGTAAAAGAGCAGCAAATCTGCGGCGGTGAACAATCCGAGTAGCGTGGTTTCAAACGCCAAGATCAGACACAGATAGCCGCGCAGCCGGGGCTGCTGGGCATACGAAAATGCCGCCCACACGCACGCAACGCCGACGAGCGTGGTGAGAAGCACGAAGAACAGGCGGAGCGCGTCGACGCGCACGTGGTAGGCGGCGACCCACGTGCCCGAAATCCATGGCACCGACTGATCGGCTGCAGTCCCGACGCCGAGCGTGAGAAAAGTAAGCGACAAGAAAAATGTTGCGAGTGCGCCCGCAAACGCGATGCCTTTTTGCGCTGCGGTGGCTTGGCGAGGCACAAGCATGAGGACAAGCGCAGTGGCCAAGGGCAAGAAAATGACGGTATCGATCAGCATGTCACTTCATTCCCGCTGCGATGCCGCCGTGCGCGAGATACAAATAGAAAGCAAGCACGAGCACCATACCGATGACCATGCTGAGCCCGTAGCGGCGCAGATAGCCAGTCTCCCAACCGCGCATGGCATCGCCAACTCCGGTTGCGGCGCGGGCAACGCCGGCGGTGACACCCCCTACGCCTTCAGGGTCGATGTAGCGTGCCACGTCCGAAGCAAGCGTCAAGGCCGGCACCTCAAACAGCCAGTGATAGATCGTGTCGATATAATAGGCATTGAACAACAGCGCGCGCAACGGACGCAACGCCGTGCTGAGTCTCACGCGAATCTCCGCCCCTCGTTGGTACAGGACATATGCGGCGCCAAAGCCCAGGACCGCCACCAGCGTGGCAATGGAAGTGACGAACCAATTGATCTGGCCCATGCGCGGAAGCTTTCCACTATCGGCGAATGCAGGGGCGAGCGTGCTTGAAATGGCGTCGTGTCCAGGCAAGACAAGCCAACCCCCGACAACGGAGAGCAACGCGAGAATAACTGTCGGGATCATCATCGTAAAGGACCGGTCAGCGTGAGGCTCGTGTTCGCCGCGGTACTCCCCGGTAAAAAACGTCAAGAAGAGCAACCGGAGCATGTAATACGCTGTTAAGAGCGCAGTCGCAACCGCGAACGCCCAGAGGACGGGGTGATGCGAAGCGAGGAGTTGATCGAAGATGGCATCTTTAGAAAAGAAACCGGCGAACGGATAGATGCCAGAGATGGCAAGCGTGCCGATAAGGAAGGTCCAGAAAGCAAGCGGCATGCGTCGAGCCAGGCCTCCCATCTTTCGGATATCTTGCTCGCCGCCAAGGTTGTGAATGATGATGCCGGCGGCCATAAAAAGCAGCGCCTTGAAAAACGCGTGGGTGATGAAATGAAAGGTTCCGGCCGCATAGGCGCCCACGCCAACCGCGAGCACCATATAGCCGATCTGGCTCATCGTCGAGTACGCCAGCACGCGTTTGATATCGTACTGCACCGTGCCGATGGTGGCTGCAAAGAAGGCAGTGGCGCAACCGATCACCGCCACCGTCGTGGCGGCAATCGGCGCATGATCGTAAATGGGATGCGCGCGCGCTATTAAATAGACGCCGGCCGTGACCATCGTCGCGGCGTGGATCAAGGCGCTGACCGGCGTGGGGCCCTCCATTGCATCTGGCAGCCAAGTTTGCAGCGGCAGTTGGGCCGATTTAGCGACCGCGCCTAAGAGCAGCCAGATCCCGATCCAGTTGAGCGCGCTTTGACTTGCGCTTGTCACGTTGCCGAAGACTTCCTTGTACGATAAACTGCCGAAATGCGCATAGAGAAGAAAGAGAGCGATCATGATGCCGACGTCGCCGATGACGTTCATGATGAGCGCTTTGCGGGCGGCGAGGACCGCTGCTGGGCGATCGGCATCAAACCCGATCAGCAGGTACGAGGCCAACCCGACGCCGCCCCAGCCGACGAGCAGCCACAAAAAATTGCCCGCCATCACGAGCAGCAGCATGGTAAAAACGAACAGGTTCATGTAGGCAAAGAAGGTGCGATACCCCTTTGCGTCTGCCATGTAACCAACCGAATACAGATGAATGAGAAAACCGACGCCCGTGATGATGAGCATCCACACGAGGGCTAGAGAATCAATGCGCAGCTCGAACGAAATGGTCAGCGGTGGAATATGAGCCCAAAACTGCGGGTGCGCGGCCCACGCGGGTGGATACTTCACGGTGAGCACTTGTGTATCAGGTGGCAGCCGCCAAACGGTCCATGCGAGCACGGCCGTCAAAACGAACGCCCCGAGAATCGAGAGGTTTCCGATAACCGCGGCACCGATTCGATGCACGCGCGGGCCAACGAGCGCGATGACCATCATACCGAACAGCGGCAAGAACAAAATGGTGAAGGGTGCGGTGCGAAGGTATCCTTCCATCAACCCCTCATCACGGAAATCTCATCAACGTCGGCGTCAGGTCGGCGCCGGAATACCATGACCACGATGGCGAGCGCAATCGCCGCCTCCGCCGCCGCGACGGTGATGACGATAAAAACGAACACCTGGCCTGACATGTCGATGAAATGCCGCGCAAACGCGGCGAAAGCAAGATTGCCGGCGTTCCACATAAGTTCGATGGCCATGAGCATGATGATCGGGTTGCGCCGCAGCAAAAAGCCGATGACACCGATGACAAAGATCGCGGCAGAAACCGTCAGATAGTCCGCAAGTGGAACCTGCGCGATGCCCACCTAGAAGCGAACCTCCTTTCTACCAGCCATGACCACAACGCCGATGACCGCGATGAGCAGCACGAACCCCGTCACTTCGAAGGCAAACAGGTGCGTCGTCAGAAGCGCGGTGCCGAATGTCGCGACGAGTCCGAAGTCGCTCGGCGTCGGTTGATACGCCCCAACCTGCGCCCCCCGAACGCCGGCGAACAGGAGAGCAAGCGCCGCAATCCCGGCCACAATTGACGGCACCGCCTGAAAGCTCAACCTGCCGGGAGCGAGTTCGATGGCCTGATTCCCGATGGTCAAAAGCGCGATGACAAACAAGAAGAGCACCAAGATGGCGCCAGCGTAAATGATGATTTGAATCATGGCCAAGAACTCAGCATTGAGCGTCAAGAACAGCACGGCCAGAGCGCTGAAGTTGACGATGAGAGCGATGACCGAATGCACCGGATGCTTGCTCGAAATCACAGCGATGCCGGTGACGACAAGGACAACAGCACAGATCCAAAAAAGCGCGATCACGGTACGCTCACGCCTGGGTCTGTGTCCATTGAGGACTCTGTGTTGGCCATGTGCTGCGTGAATGGGTCTTTCACGAGCAACTTATCCTTGCCGTAAACGAGGCGGTCCCTCGTAAAATCTGCGATGTCAAAGCGCGGCGTGAGCACGATTGCGTCAGTTGGGCACGCTTCCTCGCACCAGCCGCAGAAGATGCAGCGCAGCATGTCGATCTCGTAGCGGTATCCGTAACGCTCGCCGGGAGAGACCGGATGTTGTGGATCGTTTTCCGCTCCAATGACCGTGATCGCGTTTGCCGGACACGCCACCGCGCACAACTCGCAGCCGATGCAGCGTTCTAAGCCGTCATCATATTTGCGTAGTTCGTGGACGCCGCGGAAACGCTCGGCATGGCGAAATGGCTTGTTCGGATAGTCGATGGTCGCTTTCTTCTTGAAGAGATACTTCAGCGTGGTCATCATCCCAATCACGAGGCCGCTGGCGGCTTGCAAGAAATACTTCACGTCACGCCTCAACGATTGCCGATCGCCGCGACGATGCCCGCGACGATCAAGAGATTAGCCACCGCCGTCGGCAGCAAAAACTTCCAGCCGAATGCCATGAGACGGTCGTAGCGCAGACGCGGGAGCGTCGCGCGCCACCAGATCATCATAAACAGCAACAGGCCCACTTTGACCACGAACCAGACGACGGAGAGATAGGGCAGCTGCGACACCAACGGTCCGTCCCCGCCACCCAAAAAGAGCAGGGTCCGGATGGAGCACACGGTGATCATGTTGACGTACTCGGCGACGAAGAACGTGCCGAACCGCAAGCTCGAATACTCGGTGTGAAATCCCGCGACGAGTTCTGTTTCGGCTTCGGGCAAATCGAACGGAGCGCGATTGGTTTCTGCCATGGCGGTGACGCCAAAGATGAGGAACGGTATGAACAGCGGGATGGCGTACCAAAGGTGGTGTGCGGATTGTGCCGCAACGATGCCGCCCAGGCTTGTCGTTCCCGCGAGCATGACGACAGGCACGATAGCCAAGCCCATGGCAAGCTCGTACGAGATCATCTGTGCTGTCGAGCGAATAGCGCCCAACAGCGACCATTTTGATTGCGAAGCCCAGCCGCCGAGCGCGATGCCGTAAACGCCTACCGAGGCTACCGCGAGCAAATAGAGGATGCCGACATTGGGCGAAGCGATCGCGATCGGGTCGCCGTTTGGATACCAACCAAAAGGAATGACCGCGTACGCAAGCAGCGCCGTCAGCACGGCGATTGCCGGCGCGACTTTATAAATGAAGCGATCCGCACCGCCCGGAGTGAGGTCTTCTTTGAAAACCAACTTGACCGCATCCGCCGCCGGCTGCATGAGACCCCACGGGCCGCACCACGTGGGCCCGAGGCGCAGCTGGAACCAGCCAAGCATCTTGCGTTCGGTCAACATCAGATACGCGAACGACGTGACCACGATGAAGATAAGCACGCCGGATTTGATGGCGACGGTCAGCACCCACAAAGGCACGTGCGTCATGCGCGCATCTCCGACGTGGCGACGACGCTGGCAGAGGCAGTGCCGAAACCGGTAGCATCAAGCAATCGGTTGACCGGCGCTTCAGGCATATCGGCGAGCACGAGCGCCACGCCAGCGGGTGCTTGCGGTCCGACTTTTGCTTCCACGTCAATGTCGCCCGCGGCACCGGTGAGTCGCACGATGTCGCCTGGTGCGAAGCCAAGGCGCGCTGCGTCATCTGGGGAGAAGATCGCAAAAGGCCGAGGGCGCATTGCGGCCATTCCGGGGTCGTGTGCAGACGGACCGCCGCCGGCATACAGTTTTGGAATGGGAATGATGGTTAACTGTAGCAGCGCACCTTGAGGTGCGCTCTCCGCCTGGAGCGGACCTGAAGGTCCGCTGCTACGAGGGGCTTCGACTTTCGGGCGAGGCAGTGAATCCTTGGGGCTGCGCGCACGCGCCGCCGCGAGCGCGCTGTTCAGTTGTACGAAAAGCGCGCCGACGTCATCAGGAAGATCCGTCGCTTTTCCCATTGTGCGTGCGAGCGCCGCCAGGATTTGCGCATCGCTAGCCACATGAACTGGCGGCTCGACCGCCTGGGCGAAGGCTTGCTGCGTTCCCTCAAGATTGGTCACGTGGCCGCTCTTCTCGGCAAACGATGCGGCCGCGAACACCGCATCTGCATGCGACGCCGTTTCGGTCATCACTTGCTCCGCCACGGCAAGGAACCCGACGCGGCTCAACGCACGGCGAGCAAGCGCACCATCGGGATACGTGAGCGCAGGATTCGCTCCCGCAATGAAGAGCGCATCGAGCTGCCCATCCGCAGCCGCCACGAGCATTTCACCGGTGGTCATTCCCGGCGGCTCGATGGGCGCGTAGCCCGGACCGAGGTTGGGCACGCAACCGGCCGCTTCGGCGCCGCGCGCGTTGCCCACAGCGCCGACGACCAGGATGCCAACCGGATGATCGTACTGGTGCAGCCGCTCCATGAGACGATCGAGCGAGATAATTGCGTCGGGGTCACGGCCATTGTGGATCGCGATGATCTTCTCAGCGCCGGCCAGCTCCGTTGCGATCTCGGCAACGAAGCCTTCGCCTGATTCTTCCTTGCCGTGATGCACGACGTCGGCTAACTTCTCCATCAATGTTCCGATGGCGCCAGGCGCGTACTCAACGTAGCGGCACGGCACCTCGAAATCAGGTTTGTAGGGGCCGACGAACAGGAGCTTTGCATGATGCCGCGCGACCGCGCGCCGCAAACGCAAGTCAAGGATAGGCGCCTGCTCGGATGTGATCGCCCCGAAGACCAAGATCAACGATGCATCGTCAAGGTCTTCGAGGCGCGCTCCAAAGCGCGGTGGCGACGCAAACTTCTGCAGCGAGGTTCGGTAATCGATATTGTTCGTGCCCAAAACCTCTCGAGCAAATCGCTGCAGCGCAAAGGCCTCTTCATCCGACAAACGACCGCCGCCGATGATGCCAACGCGCCCGTGGCGAGCTGCTGCTGCCAACTTTTCGGCAGTGAGCGCAATTGCCTCATCAAACGTCGCGGCTTTGAGTTCTCCATCGCGCCGCAGCAGCGGCTGGCGCAGTCGCGTGGGCTCATACAAATAGTTAAACGTGTAGCGGCCCCGGTCGCAAATCCAGCCATCGTCGATGGCAGTATTCTCCCGGGTGAACGTGCGCATGATGCGCCCGAAGCGTGAGTCGATACGATAGTTGCACCCAACCGAGCACTGGGTGCAGACGGAGTCTGCATGGCTGAGGTCCCAAGGGCGCGAGCGGAAGCGATATGCTTTGCTGGTCAACGCGCCAACCGGACAAATCTCGGTTGTATTGCCTGAGAAGTACGAAGCGTAATCATCACCGCGTGCGGTGCCAATCAGCGAGCGCTGCCCGCGCTCGACGACAACCAAGTTGCGCTCTTGCGCGATCTCATCGTCAAAGCGCGTACAGCGCCGGCACAGAATGCAGCGCTCCTCATCGAGCACGATCGTCGGACCGAGATCGACCACCTTGGGTTTGTGCAGTTTCGGCTCGGTCAGACGGCTGGCGCCGGGGCCATAACTCATCGTGAAATCCTGAAGATCGCACTCGCCGCCCTTGTCGCAGATGGGGCAGTCGAGCGGATGATTGAGGAGCAAGAACTCGAGCACGCCGCGGCGACCTTCCGCCACGCGCGCAGACGTGGTGTGCACGACCATGCCCTCAGCCACCTGCGTATTGCACGCAATCTGCAGCTTTGGCATCTTCTCGATTTCAACGAGACAAATGCGGCACAATCCGGCGGGGTCCATCTTCGGGTGATAGCAATACACGGGCACATGCGTGCCGAGCAGCTTAGCGGCTTCAACGACGAGGGTTCCTTCGGGCACGGAAAGCGGATTGCCATCGATGATCAGGTTGACCAGGCGCCGCGGTGTTTGTTTGCTCATGGGTCAGCTTGCAGCTTCCACGGCCGTTGCCCGAAGCGGACAGCCGGCAAGCCGCACGTGGGCTGCAAATTCTTCGGGAAATCGGCGTAGAACGGACGACAAAAAGGGCATGATCGAATCGCCCAGCGGGCAGAGATTCGTGCCGGTGATCGTATCATTGATCGTGTTGAGCACGCGCAAGTCGTTTTGCGAACCCTCACCGGCCTCCAGTCGCGTGACCATCCTCGCCACCCATTGTCCGCCTTCCCGGCACGGCGTACATTGGCCGCACGATTCGTGCTCGAAAAAGCGCACCAAAGTTTGTGACGCGCGCACCATGCACGTGGTGTCATCCATAACGACAAAACCGCCCGAGCCCAACATGGTTTTCTTGGCCGCTAGCGAGTCGAAGTCGATGCCGGTATCGAGGTCCTCCTCGAAGATGGCCGCCGAGGATCCGCCCCCTGGTTGGATGGCCTTGAGCTGGCGGCCAGGGAAAAGACCGCCGGCATACTCTTCGATGAGTTCGCGCGCTGGAATCCCCATAGGTACTTCGTAGTTGCCGGGCTTGCGGACATGGCCGCTCACGCTGATGATCTTTGGTCCTGGACATTTTTCCGGTCCTATGGACGCGAACCACTTCGCTCCGCGCTCGATGATGTGTGGCACGCAGCAAACCGTTTCCACGTTGTTGACCACAGTGGGCATGTCGTACAGGCCCGCGTTGGCCGGAAATGGGGGCTTGAGCCGCGGCTCGCCCCGTTTGCCTTCGAGCGATTCGAGCATAGCAGTTTCTTCGCCGCAGATGTACGCGCCCGCACCGCGGTGCAGGGTTATGTCCATCGAGAAATCGGTTCCCAAAATCCGCCGGCCGAGATAGCCTTGCAGCGCTGCCTGTTCGACCGCGCGTTTGAAGATGCGGTAGCCCTCAAGAAACTCGCCGCGGATATACATAAAAATTTTGGCGGCGCCAATGGCGTAGGCAGAGATAAGCAAACCCTCGATGATCTGAAACGGTGAGAACTCTAAGAGCATGTGGTCTTTGAACGTACCGGGTTCTGCTTCATCGCAGTTGCACACGAGGTAACGCGGCCGGCCGTCGTTTGGCAGAAAACTCCACTTCTTGCCCGTGGGGAAGCCCGCTCCGCCTCGGCCACGAAGGTTCGATGCGCTTACCTCGCCCACGACCGCCGCCGGCGTCATCTGACGCAGCGTCTTTTCCAAGCTCGCGAAACCGCCTAGCCGCTTGTAGCTTTCGATATCGGTGAGATCCAGCTCACCGATCCCGCGGGTGAGAACGCGTTCGAATTGTGCCATCGTTTATTCCGCCGGCAAGCTCGTGACCGGGTCCTGCGCTCGCCACGTTTCGAGCAAGCGGTCGAAATCCGCCGGCGTCACGTCGTAGTGGAACTCAAGATTGTGTTGGAGACACGGTGCGCGATCGCAGGCTGCCAGACACTCGACTTCCTCGTAGGTGAACTTGCCGTCAGAACTTGTTTCGCCATTGGCCAGGCCGAGTCGCCGGCGCGCGTGCTGTTGCAACTCGTCCGCGCCGCGGAGCATGCAGGACAGCGTGCGGCAGATTTGGATGACGTGTTTGCCCGCGGGCTCTTTGAAGAGCAAGCTATAAAAAGTCGCAATCGACTCGACTTCGCTCGGGGTGATGCCGGCCATTTCGGCGGCGTCCAAAATCGCCTGCTCGGTCACGAAGCCATCCTGCTGCTGGCAGAACTGCAGGAATGGGATCAGCGCCGATTGGGTTTGCGGATACTTTGCGGCAAGCTCCGCCGCCCGGCGTTCTCGTTCGGGCGTCATCGATCGACGTCTCCAAAGACGGGGTCCAGGCTGCCGATGATCGCGACGACGTCTGCGATGAGATTGCCCGGCGCAAGGCGTTTGAGTGCCTGCGTATGGTAAAAGGACGGTGGGCGCCAGCGCACGCGCCATGGCTTGTTGCCTCCGGCGCTCGTCACATACATGCCCATCTCGCCGCGCGGGCTCTCCACAGCCTGGTACACGTGACCCTCCGGCACGTTGAAGCCGGACGAAACGAGTTTGAAGTGATGGATGAGCGCTTCCATCGAATGCTGGATTTCGGTTTTTGGCGGTGGCACGATTTTGCGGTCGTCGATGACGACAGGTCCTCCCGGGAAACGCTCGCGCGCCTGCTTGATGATGCGCCACGACTCGTGCATCTCGTTGAGCCGAACGACGAAGCGCGCATAACAATCGCCGGCAGTCTGCGTGGGCACCTCAAAATCGTAGGTGTCGTAATCGCAGTACGGACGAGCGCGACGGATGTCATAGGCGATGCCCGTTGCCCGCAGCGGCGGACCGGTGAGCCCCCAGTCGATCGCCTCTTGCTGCGTTACCTTGCCGATGCCGACCAGCCGGTCGACAATGATCACGTTCTTTTCAACAATGGCTCGCATGTCGGCCAAACGCTCCGGAAAGCGCGCGATGAAGTCATCGATAGTGTCGAGAAAGCCGACTGGAACGTCGATGGCGAGGCCGCCGATGCGAAACCACGATTGGTGCATGCGAGCACCAGTGACGAATTCCATGATCGAGAGAATGCGCTCGCGCATCTCGAACGCGTAGAAGAAGATTGATTGCGCACCGAGATCCAAACAGTGCGTGCCAAGCCATACGAGGTGACTAGCGAGGCGCGTGAGCTCTGTGAACATGACGCGTAGCACGCGGGCGCGCGGCGGGATGTTGTCAATCCCCAAGAGCTGCTCGGCGGCGAGTACGTAACACAAGCTGTTGGAGAGCGGCGCGAGATAGTCGGCGCGGTCGACGACCGTGATAGCCTGCTGCCAAAACAGGTTCTCGGCTTGCTTTTCGATGCCCGTATGCAGAAATCCGATCTCGGGCTCAGCGGTGACAACTGTTTCTCCGTCAAGCCGCAGCATGACGCGAAGTACGCCGTGAGTGCTTGGATGTTGCGGGCCCATGGAAAGCACGAGCGTGTCGCGCTCGTCTCCGCGTTCGAGCCCGATGTCGGGATTGTCGCGGAACGCGGCCAGGTCGAGCGAGCTCATTCTTTCACCGGAGGAACTGCGCCCAGGCGCCCGCCGGGGACAAAGCGCCGCTCGAGGCCGCGCAACGGAAAGTCTTTGCGCAGCGGATAGCCCACAAAATCATCCGGATTCAGCAGCCGACGGAGATCCGGATGCCCTTCAAATCGAACGCCAAACAGATCGAAGATCTCCCGCTCGGGCCAGTTCGCGCTGGGCCAAATGCCCGCAAGCGATGGAACGACCGGATCGAGATCCTGCGGAAAGACCCGCAGTCGAATGCGCGGGAGGTTCATCAGCCTGCCGGGATTGCGAAGGTCGTCACCGAGTGGTATCGCTATTAAATGATAGGAGATCTCATATCGCGGGGTCAGCGGATGGTGGTCGGTGCCCCCGATATCGAGCAGATGGTTGAACCCGTGTGCTCGCAGACGATCGATAACGGCCAGCAAGCCACCCGGGCGCAACGCGATCTCGTCCATGTCCTCCGCGGCCACAGCTTCGAGAAGATGTTCACCGGCAGCTTGCGTGAGTGCTTCGATCAGGGGTGCAAGCGCCGCGCGCTCGGGATGGGGTTTGATGCTCTCAGGCATTCGATGAGAGCACCTTGGCCTTGCTGCCCGCGCGAATCTCGCGCCGCAGTTGCATGAGCGCGTAAATGAGCGCGTCCGGGCTCGGCGGGCAACCTGGGACGTAGATGTCAATGGGCAGGAACGTGTCGGCCGGCGTGATGGCATAGTTGTCAAAGATACCACCGCTGGAAGCGCAAGCGCCCATTGAGATGACCCACTTTGGATCGGGCATCTGCTCGTAGAGCTGACGCAGCACCGGCGCCATCTTGTTTGAAACGCGGCCGGACACGATCATCAGGTCGGCTTGACGCGGCGACGAACGAAAGACTTCTGCACCGAAACGGGCGGTGTCATACTTGGGTGACACCATGCTCATCATCTCGATCGCGCAGCATGCGAGCCCCATGGTCATCGGCCAGATGGCTGACGACTGTGCCCACTTGAGAAAATCGTCTAGCTTGGTGACAACGAAGGGCTGATTTTCGTCTAGCGCCATGAGAATCCGCCCTTCTTCCAGACATAGGCGTATCCGATGCCCAGCACGATGATGAACGTCAACATCTCGGTGAAACCAAAAAATCCTAGCGACTTGAGCTTGACCGCCCATGGATAAAACGAGGCCGTTTCAACGTCGAAGATCACAAACAGCATGGCCACGAGATAAAAGCGAATTGGGAAACGACCGGTGAGTTCCGAAGTCGGCGGCACGCCGCATTCATACGCTTCAAGTTTTTCTTTGGTGGGGCGCTTCCGGGTAAAAATGCCCGGAACGATCGAAATCACGCCTGCGACAACGAGCGCCACGATGAAAAAAACGGCAATGGTGGTCCAGGGCGAAGGTTGCATCCGTATCCTCGGGCGGGCGATCAGCGAGCCGGTAGACAGAGACTTTGTGAAATTTATCCCAAGGTTCGGTTTGGCGGCAGCCTCTGCAAAACCTACGTTTGCGCCGCTTCGGTCTTAGAGGAAAGTCAACCCGCGCTGCTGCGGTACGAGTCCGTTCTCCGCAAGCCATTGCGCGTTGTACAAGCGAGAAAGATAACGGCTGCCGCCATCGCACAAGACGGTGGCAACCACGCTTTTGGGTGGAAGCCGCAGGGCGATGCGTGCTGCCGCGGCGACGTTCAAGGCGGCTGAGCCCCCAAGCAGCAGGCCTTCCTCGCGCAAGAGGTAGTAGGCCATCTCAACCATCGTGATGTCGTCGATTCGGATTGCGTCGTCAGCCACCGCGGTGCGAAAGTTTTCGGTCACGCGTTTAATGCCGATACCTTCGGCAACTGAGTCCCCTTCAACATCGAGCGTGCCGTTCTTCACGTACGAGTACATGGCGGAACCCATAGGATCCGCAACCACAGTCAAGAGTTTTGGCTTGCGCTCCTTGAGCGCCACCGAGACGCCTGCAAACGTTCCACCGGTTCCCGCTGACGTCACAAAGGCGTCGAGCTGCTCGCCGCAGGCAGACCAGATCTCCGGGCCGGTCGTCTCGTAATGGCCGCGCGCGTTCGCAAGATTGTTGAACTGGTCGGCCCAAACGGCGCCGGGTAAAGACTGTGCAGTGCGCTGCGCAACGTGATAGTAGTTCTCGGGATTCGTGAAAGGGGTGGCCGGCACGAGCCGCACATCCGCACCAAGGACGCGAAGCAGTTCGATCTTCTCGGCGGATTGATCGTCCGGCGTGACGATGATGGACTTGTATCCTCGAGCGTTGCCGAGCATGGTGAGCGCTATGCCGGTGTTGCCGGCCGTGCCTTCAACGATAGTGCCGCCAGGGCGCAGACGACCAGCGCGCTCCGCATCCTCGATAATAAACTTCGCCGCCCGGTCTTTTACCGATCCACCTGGATTGAGGAACTCGGCTTTGCCCAGAATCGTTCGATCGATTGCAGCCGACAGGTTGGCCAACCTGATGAGCGGCGTGTTGCCGATCGCGTCAAAGAGGTCAGGGCTTGAGGGGAAGGTTTTCATCGAGTTGCGTGGTTCGAGGAAGGAGGTAACGTTCTTGCAACCGCACAGGGGCATCTCTAGAAAATTGACAGAATGGATAGTGTCCATGAAGGACGAGGTGCACAAGCTCATTATCATCGGCTCGGGGCCAGCAGGCTTAACGGCAGGCGTGTATGCAGCGCGGGCCAATCTGGAACCGCTCATTTTTGCGGGCGGTCAGTACGGCGGCCAGTTGATGCTCACCACGGATGTCGAAAACTATCCGGGTTTTCCAGAGGGAATTTTGGGTCCCGAGATCATGGAAAAGTTTCGTGCGCAAGCCGAACGGTTCGGCGCGATCATTCACAACGTTGACGTCACGCGCGTCGACTTCTCGGGAACGGTGCATCGGGTTTGGGTGGACGAGCACGAATATCGCGCACACGCTGTGATCGTGGCGACGGGGGCGTCGGCCATATGGTTGGGCCTAGACAGCGAGACCGCATTGAGGGGAAGAGGAGTATCGAGTTGTGCCACTTGCGACGGGGCCTTCTTTAAAGATAAGGAGATTCTCGTGGTTGGTGGCGGTGACACTGCATTGGAGGAGGCGCTTTTTCTCACGCGTTTTGGCCGCAGCGTGACCATCGTCCACAGGCGCGATCAACTGCGAGCCTCTAAGATCATGCAGCAGCGAGCTATGAACCATCCGAAGATACGGTTCATCTGGGATACCACGGTTGAAGACATCCTGGGGGACGGACGTGTGAGCGGCGTCCGCTTGCGCAATGTCAAGACCGGCGAGCAGTCGGAGCGCACCTGCGCTGCCGTCTTCGTTGCCATCGGCCATAAGCCGAACACTGAGCTTTTCGCGGGTCAACTCGACCTGGACGCCCGGGGCTACATTGCGTCGAGCGACGGCGTGCACACGGCGGCGGATGGCGTTTTTGTTGCCGGTGATGTCTTCGATTTTCGCTATCGCCAAGCGGTGACGGCGGCCGGCATGGGGTGCCGCGCGGCACTGGAAGCCGAACGGTACTTGGAGGCAGAACACGCTCGCGAAGCTGCGATAACGTAGCAGCGAACCTTTAGGTCCGCTCTGCACGATGCCTCGAACGAGCGTTCGATTCGCCTCGGCCCTTAACGGCTTGGGCGCAACTGGCCGATTCTATTATGAGAAAGACGGCGCGCTCCATAGGTGCGGCGAGCTCCCATCCGGCTTGTTCGACCCAAAAAAAGCGGCCCGGTTAAGGGTAGTACGCGATGTCCAATCTCGGAAAAAATCGGCGCAACGATGCAGCCGCCGGCCAGCCAGCCGAGCCGACCAATCCTGCTGTCGTCAAGGCGCGCGATCAGTTGGCCCGAGGCGACATGGATGGGGCGGCAGTCACACTACGTCAACTTCTCAAGCAGTCTGATCTATCATTAAGTACGCGGATGGATGCCGCCAAAGCACTTGGGACTGCGGGCGCAACGTCGGATGCAATCACCACCTTCCTCGACTGCGGGCGCAAAGCACTCGATGCCGGTGATTTGGCCATTGCGCGATCGAGCTTCGCGTCGGCCCATACACTCGACCAAAAAAGTTATGACGCGTTGTTTGAGCTTGGTCGCGTCGACCTGGCTGAGAACAAGCGCGAACAAGCGCTGGAAAAATTTGTCGAAGTACTGCGCAAGTCAAATCTGCGGCATTTGCCCGCGCTCTACGAAGCCGCGGTTCTGTACGAGGGTGATGGTCAAACCGATCAAGCAATCGCGGCGTACAAAAAGATTGCGGAGCGCGACCGCCATCACGTCCCTACGCTGACGCGCTTGGCAGATCTCTATCGCAAGAAGAGCATGCTCGGCGATGCGCTAGGATTCTATTTGCAAGGCGCTCGCGCAGCGATGGCTGCCATGCAATACAAAGAAGCGCGACGGCTCGTCGATAGTGCGCTGCAAATCGAAGATGACAACTGGGAAGCGCGCCGTTTGGAATCCGAGCTCTCAAAGGTCGAGCCGGCCAAGACACAAGAGCCTGCCCAAAAGCAGATACTAAAGCCCGCTGCCGCACCCGCACAGCCCGCCAAGACGGTGGTAGCGCCCGCGGCACCAGCGAGACCAGCCGCCGCGAGCGCTGCGCCCGCGGCGAAACCCACGCCGCCTGTATTCGCTTCGGCGCCAGCCAAGCTGGCTCCAGCGGCGGCGCGCGTCGCCGCAACGCCACCGCCGCCTCCAAAGGCAGCGCCTGCTCCCGCAGTCGCCGCCCAAACCGCGAAGCAAGCTGCGCCCTCGGCGCCGATTGTAAACGGTACGAGCTCGATGTTAGATGCACCCAAATCCTCGCCGGCCGAGCCGGTTGCCACAGGGAGCGCCATGGATAACGATCTTCCAGAAGAAGTGACACTGCTCGAGCAGCAGTCGGAAGTTACTTCGAAACTGGCTGCAATTACGGCCGAGGTTGCCGAGGCATACAAGAAGCGCGTTGCCATCGAGCGAGATATCAAGGCCGCCCAAGCATCGCTCGAGGCGCTCAACGCACAACGAGGCAGCGTCGAATCAAGCATTGCATCCCTCAAGGCCCAGCTTGACACGGTAAGCCAGGCGAAAGCTGCTGAGGATAAAGCGCTTGATGATCTGCGGGCGAAACTCGAAGCCACGCGAGCGAATTTGGAGAAACTTGCGGCGCTGCCGCAATTCATCAGCGATGTGGAAGCGAAGTCCTCTGGCGTCGCCACGCTCATCACGAATGCAGCCAGCACGCTCGAGTCGGCACAAAAGCGGGTCGCCGAAGCTGCTACTAATGCGGGCGCAGTTGAGAAGACCGCGACCGATCTCATGAACCGGATCACCGCTGCGCGAGCGCAAGCAGACGATGTCCAGGGTCAACTGCAAAGCGTGCTGGCGGAATCGAAGTCAGCCAAAGCAGACGCCACTTCTGCGGCAGCGAGCATTGCCCAACTCAAAGCAACCGTTGCAACGCTCCAACAGCTCAAAGCGCAAGTCGATGCGGCGCGCAACGACCTGAGCACGCTGTCTCCTGCAATCGAAGCAAAGAAGTCACAGGCCGCGGCTGCAATTGGCCAGTTAGATCAAAAGCGTGCTCAGCGCGACAGTCAATTCCAAGCTGCCTCATCCCAGGTCAATGGCGCAGCTCCAGCGGCACCGAAGGCGCCAGCACCTGCGGCCGCCGCACCTGCGGCTGCGGCACCGGCGCCGGCAGCCAAGCCAGCCGCCGCACCAGCGAGCGCGGCCGCCGCTTCTGCGAAGAAGGCAGATGGCGGGAAAATTGATGTTGATGCGCTCGTCGTTGCCGGACGACTTGACGAGGCGCTCCGCGCCGCTCGCGATGGCGCCAACGGCGCCGCCGATCCAGATGTACGATACGTTGAAGCGGCGCAGCGCTTGCGCGAAAGCGGCAACGCTGCCGCGGCGGTAAAGGCATGCGAGAAGCTCGTCAGCGGTGGAAGCACGAGTATCGCAGGTCGCTACTGCCTCGCCCTCTCGTATGTTGACCTCAAGCGTTTCAAAGAAGCGTTGTCCATTTTCGAGGCCTTGTCGGATGGCGACTATGGCGTCCTTCGAGAGAACGGTATCGGGTTGTGCTTGCGGGGACTCGGCCGCACGGACGAGGCTGCGCAGCACTTTTCAAAGGCGCTCGAAATTCCGGGCCAACCAGATGCTCAGTATCGAGACGTTCTCTACAACCTCGCGGACCTGTACGAAAGCAGAGGCGATCAGGAATCGCTCAATCTTGCGCTCTGGTCGTTTGAGGAAATTCAAGCTGGTGCGCCAGATTACCGAGACGTTGGCGATCGGATCACCGCACTCAAAGACCAGCTCGCAAAGATCGAGGTGCCTGAGCCGAACCCCGTGTTGACCCGCGACGGGCGAGGCGGACGTGACGCAAGGTTCTAGTAAACTCGCGAAGGCTCAAGAGGTCGCCGCCCTCAAGGGACTTAGGGCGGCGGTCCCTTTGTACGTCGAAGCTACCGACGCTATGGCAAACGAGCGGCGCTGGGATGCTGCGGTCCTCATTCTCGCTGAAGTTCTCAATACGCGTGAGAAGAAGCGCGGTCTGTTCGGTTCCAAGGAGGTCAACCCCCTGGGAGCCGACCGCGCTGTGCTTGGCAAGCAGTTTGCGAAACTCACACGCCAGGCGCAGGTGAACGATTCGATTCTGGAATTGCTCAGCGCTCTTGCAACCGAAAATCCTGATGATCCGGTTATCCGCCTTGCAAATGCCGAAGGTTTGTATCGCGGGTCGTACATGGCCGACGCCATCGATGAATATCGCTACTGCGAAAAGCTCATACCCGATGACGGCGCCATCCAGGCGCGTCTTGGCGAGCTCTACGCGATCATGAGCCGTAACAGCGAAGCGGTGGACTATTTGCGGCGCGGGATTGGCGAGCTCATGCAGGCCCAACATTTTGAGTCGGTTCCTGTCTTCGCTCAAAAACTACTCGAAGTCTCGCCTCAGTCGGCGAGCGACGTCTTGCGGTGGCTCGAGTCGTTCTCGGACGATGCGTTTAGCCAAAAGCGCGATCAAATCGCGCGCGTGGTAGAAACTGCGCGTGACGCAGGACTGGATGACGCGCGATGGGCCGGAATCGAGAGACGATTGTCGGTGCTTCCGGCGTCTGACTCTGTTGCGAAGGCGGCTGCGGAGCAACCGGTTGCATCTCAAGCCGAAACGCCCGTTGAAGAATTCGCCGACGAATCCGAACAGCAAGCGTCTGAGCAGCCCGACGAGGCTGCACAGGAGCCCTCGGAAGCAGCACCGTCGTGGGCCGGCCATCCAAGCGAGATCGAGGCGAGTTCGGCATGGGATGACGTGTCGAACGTCGAGCCTGCGAGTGATGACGAGATACGTATCCTGTTTGGTTCCGCGGCAAGCGAAGAGCCCGAAGGGGTCGTAAGCCAGAGCGCATCCAATGGCGCTCAATCAAGCACGCGTGATACCGCGCGCCCGGCGGCTCCCCAGGGCTACACCCCGTCGGTCAGCATTGGGAGCACGCAACCCACGACCGCTGGTGGACTGCCGCCTGGGCTTGCGGCATTTACGCGGAGAAAAGGCGATACCGCGTTTAACGCGGGTGATTTTGCCTCAGCAGCGTCCAGCTACGAGCGACTGATCAAAGCAGGGTTTGATCCTGACGTTGCGACCCCGCTCTTGGAATGCTATTTGGGGCTGGAGCGATTTGATGATGCTGCCGCCCTCGGCTTGCAGTTGGCAGACCGCCAAGCTGACGCGGGTGAACTGGAGCAAGCCGTCTCGACGCTTGCGTTAATCTTAGAGCACACGACAGATCCCGCGGTTGAGCAGCGGCACTCGGAACTTCTCGCCGCCTCCCAAACCTAATCGCAAATGTAGGGGGCGATTGGAAAATCGCCCCTTTCGAATTTATTCGCGCGTCCGCAAAATCTCTTGATCAGGCCGTGCTACGACGCCTTGCGCTTGTGCAACGTTACGATGTTGCCCTCGGTGTCGTGGATCATCGCCAAGAAGCAGTTAGGGGTTTCGTGTTGCATAAGGACGGGAATGTTGCGCGCCTTGAGCGCGGAAACGGCGGCATCAAGATCGTCAACAGCAAACAGAATGCCATTACTTGGTTGGAACGGCATCACGGCACCGCCCCCGCCCCATAGACCAAAGGTCGTGCCATCCGCAAATTCGTATTCCGCTCCCCTGTTGTCGGGATAGACCATGATCGGTTCGATGCCGAGCACGTCGCGATAGAAAGCGATCGCGCGGGATGCGTCTTTGACCATGTAACCGCTTAAGTCAAGCCCGGTGATATGAAAAGAACGTTGACTCACCGTCATTCCTCCTTACTGAGTTCGGGGGGGACGCATTTCTAGCGCGCATCGCCCCGCGTCCTGCGCGATCCGGCCGAGACTTTGTGAAAGAGGGTGACTACACAGTCGCCGACGACGCGCGAATAAATTCGCGCGACTACGCTAGAACAAGAGGGGCGATTTTCCAATCGCCCTTACACGCGCGAATAAATTCGCGCGACTACGCTAGAACAAGAGGGGCGATTTTCCAATCGCCCTTACACGCGCGAATAAATTCGCGCGACTACGCTAGAACAAGAGGGGCGATTTTCCAATCGCCCCCTACGGAGAACGCGTGGGGAGGTTACAGCGCGAAGGTGTAAACGAGCCTGTAGGTTTCCGTAGCCGGCTTGCCGTTGATAATCGGCGGCTGGAATCCGCTATCTTTGGCAGCAGTGAGTGCTGCCTCGTCGAGCATCTTATTTCCAGTTGACTGATCGATACGGGCGGACACGACGGTGCCGCTCGGCCCGATCGTCGCAAGCACAACCGCCGTCCCTTCCGCGCCTTGGGTCTTTGCCATTTCCGGATAATCGGGTTGCACCTGGTGCGTAAAGCGCGCGTCAACGACGACATCCGGTGCGTACACAGGTGTTGCGTCCGCTTCCGGCGCCTGCGCCATGGCGAGAGCAGCTGGTGTTGGTGTTGCCGCTACCGCGTTCGTCCTCATCGCGGCTGTACTTGTGCCGGTCAAAGCAGAGGACCCCTGGTTCGCGGGCGTATTGGCAGGTGTCGTTGGGCCAGTCCCTGCAACGTCCGAGGTCTGACCGGTCGAGGCAAGTTTCCTGGCGTGTGCAGATGCCAGAGCGAGCTCTCGCAGATGCTTTAGATGAAGCTCGTGTGCCGCAAGTGCTGCATTGTGCGCCTTTGACGACTGCCCGCCCGCGGTTGGCGTGGGTGCCGGTGTTGGCGTCGCACTCGGTTGCGGCGTGGGCGTTGATCGCGACGCAACGATCGCCACTCGCAAATCTTTCACTTGCATTGGTATGTGTCGAGCGATCTGTTTCACGGTCGAGGAGATGTTGGACGGGTGCATGATCCCGTAGATCATTGCGGGCAAGATGATCGCCGCCGTGGCGACCATCAAAATGATTCCAAACTTGTTGCGGGGCTGTTCCGCGCCCGGCGTTGGAATAGCCCGACGCCGAAACCGAAAATGGTCCTGCTTGTTCTCCACGCTGCTCCCTACGCTTTCGACACTCGCGACTGCGGTGTTAAAGATAGTATCGACGCAGGGAGAAGTTCGACTTAGAGTAGTCCGATTGCGCCTGTGATGGCTGTCACAAATTTTGCGGCAAACGCAATGCGAGTTCGCAAAAAATTCTCACGCCGCTGCGCAAGGCTTCTTCGTTGAGACGAAACTCCGGCGAATGAAGCATGGCATGGGGACCTGCTCCCTCTGGGGCGGAGCCCAAACGAAGCATGCAGCCAGGGACTGCCTGTGCGAAATACGCGAAGTCTTCGGCACCCATACGCGGGGCGGGGAGTTCGACGACAGCGGGAACGTCCGGCGTGCTCTGCGCTATTGCCGCCACCAGCTTCGTCAATCGCGCATCGTTGATGACCGGTGGATATCCCCATTCGTACTCAACCTTGCACTGAGCACCGTGCGCCTGGCTTATGCCAGCGGCGATTCTCTCCAGCCGCTGTGGCATCGTCGTGCGTAGCTCCTCGGAAAAGCAGCGCACGGTGCCAGCCAGCTCGGTTCGATCGGCGATGACGTTGCGACGATACCCTCCATTGATCGTTCCGATGGAGACAACAACGCCCTCCAAAGGATCGACTTCGCGGCTAGCAATGCGCTGCAAAGAACTGACGACTTCGGCCGCTATGGGGATCGTGTCGACACCGAGATGCGGAGAGGCGGCGTGACCACCACGACCGCTGATCGAAATGATGAAATCGTCGGCCGAGGCCTGAATTGGTCCCACCCGCCAGCCAATGACGCCCGCGGGCAGCAGCGGCAAGACGTGGATCATGACCGCTGCGCTGACTGCGGGCGATTCGAGAACGCCCGCAGCGATCATTGGTTTTGCACCACCCGGTCCTTCTTCAGCGGGTTGAAAGACAAATTTAATCGCACCCTCGATGCGGTCGCGCTGCGAGGCGAGCCACACCGCGGCACCAAGCAGCATCGCTGTGTGCGCATCGTGCCCGCAGGCGTGCATGACGCCGGGAATGTCAGAAGCAAATGGCTCGCCGCTGCGCTCGGGAACGGGCAATGCGTCCATGTCGGCGCGCAAGAGCAGGGTCTTTCCCGGCTTGCGGCCCTCGAGGAGACCGACGACGCCAGTTTGCGCCACTCGCCGGTGAGGAATCCCAGCCCGGGTGAGCTCGCGCTCGACCAACGCACTCGTCCGCTGTTCGAGGAATCCGAGCTCTGGATGGCGGTGAATCTCACGCCGCCACTCGATGACGCGGTCGTCCAGGTGCGCCAGATCAGGCGCGGTCATGCGATAAGTGCTTGCGCTGTGCTACGACCTTCGGCCATTACCTGTTCGATCGCTTTGATGCTCTTGGGCACCCCGCTCGAGAGCACATCGGGATCAGAACTTGTGATCAGGACGTCATCCTCAACACGCACGGAAATACCGCGGAAACGCTGTGGCACGTCTGGATCATCGGCGACGTACAAGCCAGGCTCGATCGTCACAATCATGCCCGGCTCAAAGGCCCGCCAGTCACCACCATGGCGGTACGATCCGACGTCGTGTGTATCTAGACCAAGCCAATGTCCAATGCGATGGAGCGTGAACCGTTTGTGCGTCCCTTTCTCCAAATGCTCGTCGGCGCTGCCTTGCAACAAGCCGAGATCGATCAGGCCTTCCACGAGCACGCGCGCTGCCGCATCGTTGACGTCCGACCCGATTTTCTTACCAGGCCTGCACAATTCGAGCGCGCGCATGTTTGCTGCAAGTACGATTTCATAGACCACGCGCTGCTCGCTTGAAAACTTCCCGGAAATCGGCCACGTGCGCGTGATATCGCCGCAATAATAGTCAACTTCGGCGCCGGCGTCGACGAGGACAAGCGAACCGTCCGGAATCAGATCGCGGTTGGTTCGATAATGAATGATTGCAAGGTTCTTACCGCTCGTCACGATGCTTGGATACGCGGGCGCCTGAGCGCCGTGACTGGCAAACACGTACTCGACGATCGCTTCGACTTCGTACTCGTGCATGCCGGGTCGCGAGTAGCGCATGGCCGCAACGTGCCCTAAACCTGAAACTTCAACCGCGCGCCGCATTCCCGCGATGTCAAAAGCCGATTTAATGACGCGCAGTTCGTGCACGAGCACGCTCGGGTCGATGACTTCAAACGGCCCCCCGTCGGCTCGCGCTCGCGCTCGCCGATAATGACGTAAGCGGCTCTCGATCTGCTCGTTCAGCGCCCGAGCGCCGGCAAAAGAGTAGTACAAGCGTCCAGAGGTCTCCAAGAATTCCCCGAGACGAGTTTCAAACTCGCTCGTCGGATACGTCGCATCAACTCCAACGAGAGTCTTTGCGCCCTCGAGGCCGGCGCGCCGTCCGTTCCAAGTCTCCTTCTCCTTGTCGCTCGGCATGACGAAGAGCGCGGATTTGATCGTTGGATGATTGGGCGCGAGCACCAAAATGGCATTGGGCTCTTCGAATCCCGTGAGGTAGTAGAAGTCCGAATCTTGACGAAAGTCAAAGTCCGTGTCGTTGCTGCGAGTTACCTCCGGCGCGCTTGGAAAAATGGCGACGGCATCGCCCATTGCCTTGACGAACCGCTCGCGGCGGCGCAAGAATTCGTTCATAGCTTATTGATTGCGCTCCTGACGCAGGTACTGGACCGTATTCCGAATGTGCTGGCTGTCGCCGGCATCCGGCGAGCGCCGTAAATACGCTTCAAGGTCTTCGATCGCTCGATCGTAGCGTCGCAAGCGGGCAAAAAGGATGCCGCGGTCGCGGAGCTCGGCGACATCGGTTGGGTCAAGCAGCATGCGCAATTGGATGGCGCTCAGACCTCCGGAATAATCTTGCGCTTGACTGAAGGTGTTCTTGAGATTCAACAGCACTCGCTTGACGATCGAGCGGTGGTCGAGCGGCGCAAGGAAGTCATCCCGCCACGCGACGCGACCGTGGTAAATTCGCTCCACTAGCGCGACGCATTGCGACACGTCCATGATAGCGCCCTCGTGAAACGGGTCAATGTAGAGCCGGCTTGTTGGGTCCGGAAACCTCACGACAAAATGCCCAGGAAGCCCTACGCCTTCCAACGGAAGACCTATCCGCCGGCTCACTTCCATGAGAAGAACAGATAGGGTTATCGGGATGCCAACGCGCCGGTCAATGACCGATGACAACAAGCTATTGGCCGGCTCGTTGTATGCGCGCTCGTTGCCGCGAAATTTGCCAATTGCGAAAAGAGTTCGCAAGACCGCGGCGATCATTGCATATGAACCAGCTCCGCCAGCGGTGGCGGCGGCTCGGCCGGCGAAAGTATCCAGCTGCACCAGATATTTGTCGACGTCGACGGAAGAATCGTAAACCGCAGAAATGAGCAGACAGGCTTTGTCTAATGGAAGCTCACACGTGCGCTTGTCGCATTCAGCGACAAGCTCGCGCAAGGACGCGATCGCGGCGTGGCTTTCCATGGATGCCGGGGTTCTTGCTCACATCTCGCGACACCTCGACCCGCGCTGTGGCGTAGAGGACTGACGGTATGCGTGTGATTCCCGGCAATGGGCCGGGTGACGATCGCTCTGAGGTCGAGGCACGCCTGCTCAAGCTTGCGGCCGAATGCGTCAACGCGCGCGCGGAGCGCGACGTTTTGCGGGAAGCGACGCGCGGCATTGCAAGCATTCTCGATGTGGGCTGCTTGGCGGTTGCCATTTCCCCAGTCGATGGGACTTTGTCCGTGGCAGGATGGTCCGAGGGCGACGAGGGCTTTGCCGAGGTTGTCGACGCGCGGAGAATTCCTCTCTCGTCGGATCAGCTGTTGTTGGCTGCCATCATGGGCGCCACGTGGGTCGTGCAGCGAGATGGCAGCGACGAGCTTCGTTCGGAGCTCCTCGCAGCTCATCCAGAACACGAGTCCTTTTCAGCCACCGCCGCGGTTCCACTGGTGGCTTCCCAAGGCACGCTGGGCGCGTTCGTCATGTACGCGTTACGCGAAACGGCGTTTACTGCACGGCACATGGATGCAGTCTTGCATGTTGCGTCGATCATCGCGTCGGATTTAGAAGAGCGCAAACAGCAGGCCGAGATTTCCGCTCGACAAGAACAAGAAGGCAAGCTGTTCGCTCGCGTCGCGGATCTCAACGCGGATCTCAGCGAGCGGGCCGTCATTGCGAAAACAGCCGACTACTTCTTGTTGATTACCTCCGCGGCCGTCGCAATCGTGTGGCGACTCGAAGGAAACCGCTTTGTTGCGCGCTCCATCTTCGGCGACGAGTCTGCCGCGGGTTTCGCGAAGACGTTTGTGGCAAACGCAGATGCCAACATGCCTGTCGGCCAAGGACCCTTGGGTCGAGCCGCCCGCAGTGGGGAAATGTCGCACGTCAAAGACGCGCTTGCAGATCGGACCTTCGCTCCCTGGGTGCACGTTGCACAAACGCACGATATTCGATCTGTGTTGGCGTTGCCGCTTCTCGTTGAGCCGCGAGCCACCATCATACTCGAATTGTATGCGCGCGAGGTCGACGCGTTCTCCGAGGGTGGCATCGCCGCTTCACTTGCGTTTCTTCCTCACGCGCAGAACGCGTTGCGTAATGCGCTCGCTGCGGATGCCTTGCGTTTGCTTGCGCGAGATCGCGCACTCGCGGTTTCTGCGGCATCTGGCATTTCTCGATCGCTGGAGGAGGCAGAAGTGGTGCGCAGCATCGCGCGCGCTGCGGTCGAGGCGATGGGTGCAGCGTTCGCCATCGCCTATACGGGGACCGGCAGCTCGCTGAGCGTGGCTGGCGGGTGGAACGCACCTGCGGAACTTTCAGCGAAGTTGAGCGTGAGCGCAGCTGATCCAGCGTACGCAGCGTATCCGCCCGTGCAGGCGGTCCGCGAGGGACGATATGCGGTGCGCAGTAACGTGACAAATGACAGCGCCTGGATCCGCCTTGGTTGGGAACAACTTGCTCGCGAGCACGGATTCAATGCCGTCAGTGCCTTCCCGCTCTTGGCCTCTGGCAAACCGCTTGGCGCCGTTGCACTCTTTTTTTCCGAGCGCGCTCCGTCGCTCGAATCAGAAGAAGAGATCGTTCGGCAGCTTGGGATCCAAGGAGGCGAGGCTATCGAAGCAGCCCGGAAGTACGACCAGGCAAAATCCGCTCGCAATTTCCTCGACCGCATTTTGGAAGAATCGAACGATGCAATCGTTCAATTCGACCTGCATGGTACCGTTGTTTCGTGGAACAAAGGTGCCGAGCGCATCTTCCGCATGACGCGAAACGAGGCGCTGGGCAAACTCTTCTTCGAACTGCCGATCATTCCACCGGACCGCCGCGAGGACATTCGGGAGCTGCTCTCACGCGTGAGCCGCGGCGAGCACGTGCATGTCTTTGAGGTCGAATGCCGCAATCGCGAAGGGGGCAATATGGAAGTGCTGCTCTCCGCATCGCCAGCGCGAGATCAGCACGGAAAGATCGTCGGGCTGGTAGCATTTAGCAAAGATATTTCCGAACAGAAGAAGCAAGCGGAGCAACTCCAACGGCAAAACCGCAATCTCGTGGTGATGCGCGACGTTATTCGGTCGCTCAGCCGCGAGGTCGGCTTCGGCGCTATTGCCAGCAAAGGATTGGAAAAGCTGCTCGAAGTGCTCAACGTGGACGTCGGGCGATTGTACGTGTACGACCCGACTGAGGGCGTCTTGCAGAACGTCGCGCAACGGGGGTTCCTACCGGAGGGCACAGACGCGGTGAGCGTGCGCCCCAACGGATCCGGCGAGGAAGGGCCGCTTGCCGCGGCTGTCGCCTACCGGCAGACAATGTTGACCGGGGACGGCGCAGACGTGCACCTCGAGCACGCACACTTTGCGAACCATTCCATTGCTGACCTCTCGTTGGTTTTGACCAAACCGCTAACGCTCGGTGACCAAATCATCGGAGCCGTGCAAGTCTTTGGGTTTGACGGGCGCCGTTTCTCGGCGGACGATCAAAGCATCTTCCACGCAGTTGGAGACGAACTTGCCGTGGCGCTCCGCCATGCGCGCATGCTTGAAGAGAGTTCGCGCATGGCTATTACCGATCCGTTGACCGGCTTGTACAACTATCGTTTTACTCAAGACGTTCTTCGCAAGCGCTTATCGGAAGCGCGTCGCCGCAAGCGGCCTCTGTCGATCGTGATGGTGGACGTCGACAGCTTGCAAAATGTCAACGAACGTTTCGGTCGAGAGTTTGGGGACCTCGTGCTCCGCCATTTTGGCAGCGTGCTGCTTTCATCGGTCCGCATCTCGGACATCGTCGCGCGCTACGGCGGCGACGAATTTATTGTCTTGCTTCCCGAAACGCAACTCAGTGACGCAGTGATGCTGGCCGAGCGCATGGCCGCAAAAATCGCGGAGGCTGATTGGCCAGCCAAAGACGACGAACTCACGATCACGGCGAGTCTGGGTGTCGCAGCATATCCAGAAGCGGGAACCCAGATGCAAATGCTTCTCAAGGCGGCCGATGCGGCGCTGTATCGCGCGAAACAAGCCGGCAGAAACACGGTCTATCCGCGTCTCGACACGCTGCCGCGCTTCGCTGGATAGTCGTCGCGGCGACCATGAAAAGTCGCGAATAAATTCGCGACACGACAGTCCGGGTAAGCTGGCGGGGGAAGCGCTAACGCGGAGCCGAAGTCGAGTTCATGCTGACCCAGACCGATTCGCTGCTTCAGTGGCGCAGCGAGTTCCCTATCTTGTCCACCTGCAACTACTTAATCAGCAATTCGCTTGGCGCCATGCCCGCGCGGGCACGCGACGGTCTCGCGCAGTACGCCAACGATTGGGCCGAACTGGGCGTGGTCGCTTGGGAGAAGTGGCTGCCGCTTGTCGATCGTGCCGGAGACCTCGTTGCCTCGCTCATCAACGCGAAGCCAGGCGAAGTTATCATGCAGCCCAACGTTTCGACGGCAGAGTGGATTCTTATATCCTGCCTGGATTTTTCCGGGAAGCGCAATAAGGTCGTCTACTCAGATCTAGAGTTTCCTACCGTGCACTACGCGTGGCAGGCTCAAGAGCGCCGCGGCGCGCGGATTCACATGGTGTCCAGCCGCGACCGAGTTACCGTCGACACGCAGGCCATGATCGATGCTATCGATGAAACGACGCTCGCCGTTCCAATCTCGCACGTCATCTTCCGGTCAAGCTACATCACCGACGTCAAACCAATCGTCGAAAAGGCGCACCGCATGGGCGCGATGGTGTTCCTTGACGTTTATCAATCGATTGGCACCGTTCCGATCGACGTCCAGGCGCTCGAAGTCGACGCGCTCGTTGGGGGCTCTCTCAAGTGGCTGTGCGGCGGCCCCGGCGCCTCGTTCCTCTACGTGCGGCCGGATCTGTACGATACCCTTGTGCCCACAAGCGTCGGCTGGTTTTCCCATCAGCGACCCTTTGATTTTTCGATGGATCACTTCGAACCGGCCGCCAGCGTATGGCGCTATGCAGGCGGCACGGCGAATCCCACGAGCTTGCACGCCGCAGTCGCGGGCCTGGACATCGTGAACGAAATCGGCGTCGATCGGGTTCGCCGCCGCAGCGTCGAGCTGACTGAGCGCGCGATACGCTGCGCTCGCGATCTGGGCGTGCACATCAACTCACCTTTGGAAACGTCGCATCGGGGCGGTCACGTGACCATCGACTTCCCGAGCGCCCGTGAGGCGAGCGACGAGCTGATACGGCGACGTGTCTTCATTGACTATCGGCCCAACGCCGGTATCCGCATCGCTCCGCATTTTTACAACACCGTCGATGAAGTCGACGCCGCTTTTGCCGAGGTCCGCTCGATCATTGAAGGCCGCTGACGTCGTCATCGTTGGAGCCGGTCCGGGAGGCGCGGCGGCAGCATCTGTGCTTGCATCCGCCGGCGCGGAAGTTATCATGCTCGAGCGCGCCCGTTTTCCGCGAGACAAGAGCTGCGGAGATGGCGTGACCGCGCATGCGGTGGACATTCTCGAAGAGATGGGCGTAACGTTCGCATCCTTCGGCGATCGCGCCGTTCGCACGTTGGGGGGACGTATCGGCGGACCCGACGGGAACACTTTTGCGGCCGCTCCGCCGGCGAAAGATGGTCGGCCTGTGGAGTGCTGGGTCGTGCCTCGGATGGTGCTCGACGAATGCGTAGCAAACTCTGCAGTTCGGGCGGGCGCTACGCTTGTACAGAGCGCGAACGTGACGACCTTGATGCGCAGCAACGGGGCGACCACCGGCGTGGAGTATGATGATGGTGGCGGCGTGCGAAAGCTCGCAGCGAAAGTCGTTATCGGCGCCGACGGTGCGCATTCAACTGTTGCCAAATTGCTAGGGGTGCGCGCAGCATCTCCCCGCGACCTCGGGTACGCACTGCGCGGCTACTATTCCGGAGTCACGGGACTGAATCAAGATCTTGAAATCTATTATTTCGACAAGCAGCTCTTGCCCGGCTACGGCTGGGTCTTCCCAACAGGGCCGACAACGGCCAACGTTGGGATTGGAATCTATTCGGGCGAGCTCGATCGATCGGCGCGCAAGCTGCGCAACATCCTGGACGACTTCATCGCCACCGAGCCTAACCTGCGCGGCCGCTTCGACAACGCAAAGCCGATCGGCCGCGCGATCGGCTGGCCGCTCCCGGTTTCAAGCGCGCATCGTCGGACGGTCTTCGACGGCGCCTTGCTGTGCGGCGATGCCGCTTCGCTCGTCGACCCGCTGACGGGCGAGGGCATTTGGACGGCATTGGTATCGGGCAGATCGGCTGCGCGAGCGGCACTGGCTGCGCTCGCGACAAACGATGCTTCGCGTCACGTTCTGGCGAGGCACCAACGTGAATGGATAGCAGAAGCCGGAGGGTATCTCTCCTCGGGCCGGCTGCTCAAAAACCTCGCAAAGAGCGCGACTCTCATGAATCTCATCGTGCGGCGCGCGCGGGAGAGTTCGTACTACGCGAGTCGAGCAATCGGGTACGGTTTAGGAACGCTTGACCGCCGGCGCGCTCTGCGTTCGATCGTGCTCAAAGCCATCGTCAACCCATCGTTTTTTCGCTGACGCGCTCTTCTTGTTTCAAGAATCGCTTGGCGCTGGGGCACAGGTCGACCACCGGGCAGCGCGCACACTCAGGATTGCGCGCGTGACAGATTTGCCGGCCATGGAAAATGAGCCAGTGGGAGACATGAGGCCAATCTGTCTTTGGAACGACTTTCAAGAGCTGCGTTTCCGTTTTTGCCGGTGTGGTCGCGTGCACGAGCCCGAGTCGGTTCGCAACGCGAAAAACGTGGGTGTCAACGGCAATGGCGCCTTGGTGATAGGCGGTTGCCAGAATCACATTTGCGGTTTTGCGGCCGACGCCGGGAAGTGCGAGCAGCTCCTCCATCGTGTGAGGCACGCGCCCATGAAAGCGCTCGACAAGCGTGCGGGCAGCGCCTCTGATGTTTTTTGCTTTGACGCGGAAGAATCCGCAACTTCGAATATACCGTTCGAGCGTTCGCAGCGGCGCCTTCGCCATGGCTTGCGGCGTCGCAAACGCTTTGAAAAGCGCGGGCGTCACCATGTTGACGCGCGCATCGGTGCATTGCGCTGACAAGATCACTGCGATGAGCAGCTGGAAAGTATTGACGTGATGCAGGGCGGTCGTGGCGTGCGGGTACGTCCGAGCAAGTCGCGCAAGGATCTCGGCTCTGCGCCGAGCAGGAGTTAGGCGAGACGAACCCGCTGTCGAGAGCGATCGACCACGACGAGACCGTCGCGCTGCAAGCCCTGGAGAATGTCGTCGAGCCACGCGGCGTCTCTTGCCTCAAAATTTTCCTTCACCTGCCGTCCGATCGCGGCAAGGTCGGCGCTCCGGCGGGTGCACAGCTCGCGCATGATGCGCCCGCGATAAAAGCGATTCGATCCGACGAAAGGCGTGCGCGAATGCGGCGAAGCGCGTTTGATCGAAACCCGCTTCGCGTAGGCGCAGCCCAAACGTGCGGGGCACAGCGTGCACTTCGGAGTGGATTTGCAAAAGAGCGCGCCCACATCCATCAGCGCCTGCGCCCATTGCGAGCTTTGACCCCGAGGAAGCGCTGCGCGGGCAAGCGCGGCGACTCGCGCCGGCGCTGCGTGATCGCGGCCGGTGAGCGTCCGTACGAGAACACGACGGACGTTCGTGTCCACGACCGGCACTTGAGCGCCAAATGCAAAACTCAAAAGCGCGGATGCGGTGTAGGGGCCTAGGCCCGGTAGTTGTTGCAGTTCGTGCTGGTCGCGGGGAAGACGCCCGCCGCCATCACGAACAACGGCACGAGCGCATTTCCATAACCGCAGTGCGCGGCTGTTGTAACCAAGACCGAGCCAGATGCGAAGCACTCGTCCGAACCGCGCCTTCGCCAAGGAACGCATGGTCGGAAATATCGCAAGAAACTTGCGATATTTCGGTATGACGCGATCGACCTGCGTCTGTTGCAGCATGATTTCCGACACGAGGATTCGGTACGGATCGCGTGTGTGGCGCCAGGGAAGGTCGCGCCGTCGCGTTGCGTAGAACTCGAGAACACTGCGCTGCAGTTTCTTAAGCCTGATAGGATCGGGACGGGCAGGTGTTCGAGCCATGAACGCCTGTGCAACGGCGGAGGGCTGCCTCCTGCTCGGGTGACGGGCGACTTTACCGTCGCCCGCTAGATGTACCGGGACTACGCGGGGCGATTTTCCAATCGCCCCTTCACGTGCCGCTAAGGAGACCCCACGCCGTCTTGCGAATTACCCATAGTTATGTCTTTGAACGGCCTTTCAGACCAACGCTATCCCGGCCGACTTTTTTGTGTCGAAGGGATCGACGGGTCGGGCAAGAGCACGCAGATCGTCCTCCTGCACGAGTGGCTCAAGAGCGAAGGCTATGCGGTAAAGTTCTCCGAGTGGAATTCGTCACCGCTCGTGAAGAACACGACCTCGCGCGGAAAAAAGAAGCAACTGCTCACGCCCACAACCTTTAGCCTCATTCACGCCACCGACTTCGCCGACCGCACTGAACACGAGATCATTCCGTATCTCAAAGCGGGCGCAGTCGTGCTGTGCGACCGCTATTGCTTCACGGCGTTCGCCCGCGATGTCGCGCGCGGAGTCTCACCACGCTGGGTGCGTCACCTCTATCGCTTCGCGGCAGCGCCAACGGTTGCGTTCTACTTCCGCGTGCCCTTGGACGTCGCGCTTGACCGCATCGTCATGGGCCGGCCTGACCTCAAGTACTACGAAGCCGGCCTCGATATCGGGCTCTCCCAGGATCCCATGGAATCGTTTCGGCTCTTTCAGGCGCGCATCGTCAGCGAGTATGAAAAGATGACGGATGAATTCAACTTCACCGTCATGGATGCAACGAAGACCATCGAAGATCAACAGCGGCAGATGCGAAATATCGTCAAGAAGCATATGCCGCGGAAGAGCCGGCTTGGCGCGCAGGGCAAACCGGAATCGAAATCAGCGTGAGGAAGCTTCGTTTTTATGGCGACGCTCCCACCAATCTCGAGAGCGTCGGAGAAATTCGCGGCAAGCTGATCGTCGTCGAAGGACCCGATGGCGTCGGGCGCTCCACGCAAATTGCCGAGCTGCGCCGCTGGCTCGAGGGTCGCGGCAGCGCGGTCATTGAAACGGGCTTCACGCGCTCCGAGCTCGCAGGCAAGGGTATCAAGCAGGCCAAGCAAGGACACACGCTGGGCTCCATCACGCTCTTCCTTTACTATGCGACCGACTTTGCCGATATCGTCGAAGGCCAAATCATCCCTGGCTTGCGCTCCGGCTACATCATCTTGGCCGACCGCTACATTTACTCGGCCATCGCCCGAGCTGTGGTGCGAGGCGCGGATCCGCAGTGGATTCGAGAAGTCTACGGTTTCGCGCCGATACCGGACAAAGTGCTGTACCTCAAGTTGGGCGTCAACGAACTGATCGAACGAACGATCAATTCAAGCAAGGGATTTAATTATTGGGAATCGGGCATGGATTTGCGCTTGGGCAACGACATGTTCGATTCGTTTAAAGAATACCAGGCTCGCGTGCTGCACCAATTCGAGAGCATGACGAGCGAATATGGCTTTCAGGTGATCGATGCCGATCGGCCAGCCGATGAGGTTGCGGACGACCTGCGCCTTGCCATCGATGGCGTGCTTAGCCTTGCGTGAGCGCTCGGCTCCACTTCGGCACCTCGAGTTGGAATTATAAGGACTGGGTCGGACCGTTTTACCCGCCTGGCACCAAGGCGCCCGACATGCTTGCGTTTTACTCTGGCATCTTTTCGTCGGTCGAGGTCGACTCGTCGTACTATGGCATTCCGCGCGCGACCACGGTCCAATTATGGCGCCAGCGCAGTTGCGATGGTTTTACTTTTTCCTTCAAGACGCCCTCGACCGTGACGCACGAGCGCCGCTTCGTCAACGCGGACACGTACTTTGCCGCCTTTCTCACCCGCGTCAGAGCGATGGGCGACAAAGCGGGCGCCATCCTCATTCAGTGCCCACCTGACTTTGCGCCGACACGAGATGCCCGCGCCGCGCTCTTTTCATTTTTGGAAACGGAACTGCCCGGAGATCTCCCGGTCGCGCTCGAGCTTCGCGATCCGCGCTGGTACGATAGCACGCTCTTTGATTTTGCCCGCGCCGTGAAGTTCACGCTCGCGGTGACGGACGGATCGCACGGCGATACCACACTGGCGTCGAGAATCGTCGAAGAGCTGGTGCGTCAACCGGCCGTTCCGTACGCCTACATTCGCTGGTTAGGCGACCAGAGTTTTCCAAAATACGATTGCGTACAGCTTGACCGCAGCGGGTCGCTGGATGTCTGGGAGCGTTTGATCCGCTCGCTGCGAGCCACGTGCACCGATATTTACGCCTACGCGAGCAACGACTACGAGGGGTACGCTCCGGCCACGGTGCGCAGCATGATTGTCCGCTTGGGCGAACCCGCGCCAAAAGAGACGGGCGAGCTGCGCTTGCTATGATCGCTCGGGAGCGTTTTGATGTCATCATTGCCGGCGGCGGAGCAGCCGGCTTGTCATGCGCTTTGTTCTTGGCGCGAGCGGGCGTCAACGTTGCCGTTTTCGATGGCGCGCAGTCGAGCTTGCGACGCGTCGCAAAGGTATATAACTATCTTGGGTTTCCGGAAGGCGTCGGCGGCGCGGAGCTGTTGGATCTGGGCCGCCGGCAAGTGGAGCGCTTCGGCGTGCGTTGCTTCGATGACCAAATCACCGCGGTACGAAAGACAAGCGATGGATTTGAGATCGATGCAAGCGGGCGCTCATGCACCTGCACTCATTTTATCATCGCCTCGAACAAGCGGACGGACCTGGCCCTGCAACTTGGGTTGACGCTTGGGGGTTTCGGCAACAAATTCGTCAGCGTTGATGCGGTCGGCCAAACTCGCGTGGCGGGCTGCTTGGCGGTCGGTCGGATCACAGGCTTGCCGAGTCAGGCGATCATTTCAGCCGGGCATGGCGCCCAAGTGGCCATCGGACTCATCCAGAAGATTCGGGGGGCATATTATGTGGATCACGACACGTAAAGTAAACCATTTGGCCCGCTGGCGCGTATAATGAGTGAAGGGATCAATGTGTCGAAATCGCCCCAGGAGGCAATAAAGAACCTATGACCCGACAGACATTGCTACGAGCGGGCCTCGCGATCGGGGTCGCTTTTATCGCCGAACGAGTCATGGGAAGGAGATCCATCGCTTTGGCTCAGACGAAACATTATGAATTCGAATTGACCGACGCGCAGTGGCGCGCCCGGCTCACCCCCGAACAGTACGCGGTCCTAAGACAGGCGGGAACCGAGCCTGCTTTTAGTAGCCCGCTCGAGAAGGAGCATCGGGAAGGTACGTTCTCGTGCGCCGGCTGCGATCTCGCGCTATTCTCATCCGCAACCAAGTTCGACAGCGGTACCGGTTGGCCGAGTTTTTGGGCTCCGTTGCCAAATGCGGTCGAAACTTCGGTCGACAATTCGTGGATCGAGACTCGCACTGAAGTGCATTGCAGCCGCTGCGGCAGCCATTTGGGTCATGTGTTTGACGATGGGCCAAAGCCCACGGGGTTGCGCTACTGCATGAACGGTGTAGCGCTCACCTTCCATCCCAAGGCCTGAATCTCGAATTATTTGCGGCGGAGTTGAAACAGCGTGCGCACTGGCATGCAAAAGCCAGGCAGGGCGGAGTGTTCGAGCATTTCTGAATCGCGCGCGATACGCGACCCGCTCGCATCGCGCGCAATGACGGTTCTCTGGTCAGGGTCAACGATAAAGATGACTCTCGTCCCAGCGGCAAGATAGACGCGCGATTTTTCTTTGACGTCCTCCCTTCGATCGTCGGGAGACAGTATTTCGACGACCGCATCTGGAGCGATGCACGGCACGTCAGTCATCTCTTGCTCCTCGCTCGGCATCCGCTCGTAGGAAAGGAATGCGATATCCGGCACGAGGGTGCGTCGTTCCTCGCCGGGTGGCTGGAGCGCAAAGCGCCATTCGGTGCCCACCATGCCGTTGTCGAGCGCAGCTGACCAGGCATCCAGGGCCACGGCGAAACGTGTCTGCGCAAGCGCATGTTTGCGCTGCGGGCTCACTTTTTGTAGAAAACGACCGTTGACCCATTCGAACGCGGGCTTAGCGTCCGGCAGGATGATTTCGGGCATACAACGCTCCTCACGCTTAGTATATCACGCGAGAGAAAGACGAGTCTATCCGGGAACGAAGCTAGAGAATTTTGGTCAAATCGACCATGGAAACGATTCGGCCGGCGACGACGTCTGTCTCCGTAAAATCTTGCGTGTAGTTGTTCTCCAAAAGCGCTCGATGAGCGTGCGAATCGCGCACCACTTGAGCAAAAACGACGCGTGCGTTGGCTTCTCTGGCAAACGTTTCAAAACAAGACAGCAGAAGCCGCGCTCGCTCCCTGCTGCCTGCTTCGATAAGAACGTGAACCAATCGAACCGTCGTCTGGTCGATGACCCCGCTCAGCACGCTGGCAATCTGGCCGTCTGCGAGGGCGCAGAATACTACCGCGTCTTTTTGCCCTAAGAACGAAGCAAGATCGGCCTCGCGCGGCACGGGCCAAATGTCCTTATCGTGCAGGTACTGAAAAAGTTGCGATGCAGCGCCAGGCCGCAAGCGCTTAATTTTCACTGAAGCGCGAGGATGAGGCGGCTGCCCCTCGCGCGAAGGGGCGCTCATCGCGCTACCGCAACGCGACGAGGGGGACGAGTGGCACGACATTTGCACATCGGCATTTCCCGACTCAATCGAGCCATCGCTGACTATTCGCTCGCCCGGCTTGAATTCACGATTGCGTATCCCGATGCCCCACAGCCTCCCGTGCTGCAAAGGATCGGCGGTGTCACCGCCTCGCAGCCCATCGGGGCGTGGGCGGGCACGATGAAGCGGGTCGCCACGCTGAGCAGATACATCGATGACATGCGCACGGCAAACGCTGCGCTCGATCGAGAGCCTGTCTTCGACCGATTGGTCAAAGCGATCCGGCACGTCGGCATGCTCGCCTGGAACATGGAAACCATGCATCGTCGAGCGGGCGGCATCGGATAGCACGTTTGACCACAGGGTCGGTCGTGGTCGTCGGCGCGGGCGTCATGGGCAACGGCATCGCTCATAGCCTAGCGGCAGGCGGCTTTGAGGTCGTGCTTGTGGACACGGTGCGCCAAGCCCTCGAGCGCGGCATGGCAACCATCGAGAAGAATCTTCTAGCCGGCGTCGAGCGAGGCAAGGTAACGCCGGAGCAAGCGCAGGCAACTCGGGCAAGACTGTCATCCTCAACCGCGCTTGCCGCCGCATCAAAGGCGGATCTCGCGATCGAAGCCGTACCAGAAGAAATGTCGCTCAAGCATAGCGTGTTCGCGCAACTGGATGCACTCTGTCCGCCACAAACAATTTTCGCCACCAATACCTCCGCGCTCTCGATCACCGAAATTGCCGCCGCGGTGAAGGATCCCTCCCGCGTGATCGGCATGCATTACTTCAACCCTGCGCACATCATGAAATTAATTGAAATTGTGCGAGGCCTCGAAACTGGCGTTCGGGCAGTCGAGGTCGCACAAGCCGTTGCCGCGCAAAGCGGGAAGGAAACGGTGCTCGTCAACGAGGCGCCGGGCTTTGCGACGAGTCGGATCAATGCGATGATCGGCAACGAGGCTTTCTACATGCTCATGGAAGGCGTCGCAACGGCCCGGGATATCGATAAAGCGATGAAGCTTGGGCTCAACCATCCCATGGGTCCATTTGAGATGATCGACCTCGTCGGCCTCGACACGAGGCTGCGGGTGCTCGAGTACCTGCACGCGACGCTCGGCGAAAAGTTTCGGCCCTGCCCTTTGCTTGTCAAGTATGTCAAGGCCGGCCGTCTTGGGAGAAAAGTGGGCCGGGGCGTGTACGATTATCCTGATGAACTTGCCCAAGTACAAGATTCAAAGAAGCGCAACGCCCCCTCGGTCAACAAGGTGTGATATCGCGCAAAGAGTTTCCGTGCACGCTTGCCACCCCAGTTCGCAGGCAAGAGCTGGTCGGGTAGATCCGGATCGATAAACGGGAATCTTCGGAAGTCGTGCGTGAGCATGAAGCGCGCGACGAATGCATCGGCATCGTCAAGTTTTCCGCGATGACGGAGCATTTTGTCTTTGGCGAAGCGCGGATCGTAGGTACGGATGAAGGCTTCGTAGGCGCGCCCGATCGCTTGAAGATCCCAACACTGGTTCACGAGCTGCGCGTCGCGCGTGTCTCCGACGCCTTTGGCTAAAAAGGTGCGGGCGAAATTGACGGTGCCGACTCTGCGTGCGAGTCGGCGGACGTCATCGCTTCGGTCGCGCGCGGCCAGGTAAATGCCGGAGCCAAGCGCCCCAAAGCCGAGCCAGGCGAGCTGCTTGCGCATCCGGTCGCGCAGCGCTCGCTTGCTTTCCGGAATGGAATAGGTGAGCAGGCACCAGCGCTGATTCCAGGTGCGCCCATTCGCTCGGTAGATGCGCCGTGTTCCTTCCTCTATGAGCGCGCGACCTGCGGGCGACAAACGATAGAACGATCTGCGGCCGCGCCGTCGCGCGCGAATCCACCGCTCACGTGCCAGCCGCGCGACGGCCGATCGCACCGCCGTTTCGGACATCCCTAAGACCTTCCCGAGTGTCACGAGGGCGCCCAGGCGAATCTCCCCACCTTCTGGATAGACGTAATCTCCGAACAAAGTGAAGAGCATCGAGCGTGGCCGGAGGCGAGCAAGACCCGGTGGCGTCAGGCGTGCGGATTTGGGCAGTTGCATGGTCCTCCAGAACCTGTTAAAATTATGTGGCGAATTTATCGCGACCGTGGTAAAAATACCACATTATTTCGGAGGCTCCTGGATGGCACGCATCAAGACCTTTGACGACTGGGTCGAAATCATGCGGATGTGGCAAAAAGACCTGGACGTTGACCCGGAAATTTTCACCCGCGTCCTTGGGGTGTACAACCTCGAAGCAAAATACGGCGATCTCCGCAGCGATGAAATAGAGTTCGGCGAATTCGCTGGTCAACGCAAGTGGGATAAGGTCATGCAGATTCCGGACCAGCGCATGCGTGACGCGGTCCTCAACATGATCATCTATCAGGGCGACACCGAGTTTGCCTCCAACGAACAGCAACGTCTCCTGTTGCGCATCGCGCCTTCCGAGTACGACCTATACTCCATTGCGCGCGTGTTTATTGAGGAGACGCGACACGGCTACCAGATGTGCCACCTGCTCGTCAATCACTTTGGCAACGATGGGCGGATCGAGGCGGAGAAGATGCTCACGCGGCGCGCAGATCAGGGCACGCGCTTACTCAACGCGTTCAACAACCCAGTCAAGCATTGGCTCGATCTCTTCGCCTACCAAAATTACATGGACCGCGATGGCAAGTTCCAGTTGCAGATGCTCTCGCACTGCGGGTTCGCACCGCTCTCGCGCAGCATGGGGCCGATGCTTAAAGAAGAATCGTTCCACCTGGGAACCGGTCTGACGGGCTTGAAACGGGTGGCGAAAGCAAACGTGGTGCCAGTCAGCGTGCAGCAGAAATATCACAACAAGTGGCTATCAGGTTCGCTGGATCTGTTTGGCAACGATCATTCCTCGAGTGCCGTGTGGGCATACATTTGGGGCATCAAGGGCCGCCCCGAAGAAGACAAAGAAGAGGGAGCAGCGGATAAGGAGCTGCTCAACGATTACGCCCGCCGGCAGTACTATGACGAATGTTCGAAGCTCGTCGCCCAAGTCAACTCCTCGATTTCCGGCGACGAAAAGCTCTATGTGGCCGATATCCGCTTTAACCGGCAGATTGGCGAGTTCGCAGGCAAGCGATACTCGGTCGATGGCCGAATCTTGGATAGCGACCAGTACGAGGAGCATTTGCGCGAAGTCTTGCCCAGCGAAGAAGACGAGAAGCTCCTGGCCGAGCTCTTCAAGCGCGAGGACTGGGTAGAAGCCCGCGCCGCCTAATCGCCGCCCAAACGTAGCGGGCGACTGTCAAGTCGCCCCAAATGTAGGGGGCGATTGAAAATCGCCCCATTCGCCCAACCGGAGAGGAAACAAATGGCCATTAAAGTTGACAGTGAGAACAAACCCGCGAGCGCCAAGGCGCTCGTGAAATACCGCAAGGAAGGCGAGCATGTCGCGATCATCACGCTCGACGACCCGCCGGCAAATACCTACACGCATGAAATGATGCGCGAGCTCGATGACGCGATTCTGAAGGCGCGCTTCGACAAGGACGTGCAAGTGATCGTTCTCACGGGCGAGGGCGAGAAGTTTTTCTGCGCCGGCGCGAACATTGGGATGTTGCAGCGAGTCGATCCCACGTTCAAGTATTTCTTTTGCCTTCATGCCAACGAGACGCTGACCCGCCTCGAACAAACGCCCAAACTCGTCATTGCCGCGCTCAACGGTCACACGGTCGGCGGCGGTCTGGAAATTGCCATGGCGGCCGACATTCGCTTAGCGCGTCGAAACGCTGGGAAAATCGGGCTACCCGAGGTTGCGTTAGGCGTTTTGCCGGGCACGGGCGGCACCCAGCGCATCACCAGGCTCATCGGTCGCGCGAAGGCGATCGAACTCATGGTTACGGGCCGCACCTTCTCGTTTGAGGAAGCGCAAGAACTTGGTTTGGTGAATGACATTTATGATGGCCACGGCGAGGCGTTCCTCGATGAAGTGCTCTCGTATGCCAAACAATTCACCACACCGAACAAGGCGGCAAAAGCGGTTGGAAATATCAAGCGTGCGGTTGTTTCGGGCGGCGAGGTGCCCTTCTCCGAGTCGCTTGCAATCGAGCGCGAACTCCAACAGCTGCTCTTCCAAAGCAAGGATGCCAAGGAAGGGCTCGACGCCTACGTCAACAAGCGAATGGCCAAATTCACCGCGGAATAAAATCGTGGCCGCGGACACATCCAAAGGGGCGGCGTAGTGCCGTCCCTTACTTTTCGATTCACTCGGCACGATATCCAAAGCATGAGGACATTTCTTCTGCAGCGAGCTTTGTGCGTTCTTTTTGTCACCGCAGTGTTGACGGTGCCGCTGGCCGTGCGCGCCGACGAATGCAATTCGTCGGACGCCCAGGTCTTGGCTCGTCAGGGCTACGCGTTTCTCGATCAACAACGCTGGACAGACGCGAGACAGTCCGCCGGCCAGCTCGCGCTGTATGCGAAGAACTGCAACGACCCAAAGGTGGGCTTTCCCTCGGTCGTGCATAGCGCGTACATCGGCGCCATGGCGCTCCATGGACTGGGTGAAGACGCGAAAGCAAGCCAAGCGGCGCAGATGGGCATGACCGTGCTCGACATGCTTCACAAGGAGGGCGGGTACGAAGATCTGTACAACGCACTCGCTCCGAAATTCAGCGCCCTTCAGTCCCAACTCAAAACCTAACATTTAAGCTGGGTGACACCGCGAAGAGAAACTCGCGGCGCTTGCCGAATGCGGGCTCATGGCATATCTTGGGTTGAAAGCCGTTCATATTCTCGCGGTCGTGGCCTTCCTCGGCAACATTTCCGTCGGCCTTTTCTGGAAGCGCTTCGCTGATCGTACTGGTGATGCAGCGATCGTAGCCTACACCATGGCCGGCATCATCGCCGCAGACCGGCTCATCACAATCCCGAGCATCATTGTGATCGTGCTCGCCGGCATTGCTTTAACCATGATCGCTGGGATTCCACTGCTCGGTACCGGGTGGATACTTTGGGCGATCGCGTTGCTTGTCGTTTCGGGGCTTGCATTCATCCCGGTCGCGCGAGCGCAAGTCGCGCTGCACGAGCTTGCGCAAGCCGGACTGCGTAGCGCCGAGGAGAGAGCGCGGTATGTTCGCTGCTCGCACGTCTGGGATCGCTTTGGCGGCATCGCCCTTCTGGCGCCGCTAATTGCGCTCGCCCTCATGGTGCTGAAGCCCGACTTACCAGCGTTCCACCATTAGGTTGCCAACCCGCGACGCCGTCGGCGAAGCGCCAAGACGGCAACCAGGGCAACGACCGCGAGGTACGGGCTGAAGGCAACCAACCACAACCCAAGGCTCAACAGACTAATCGTAAAGCTGCGGAGCGAAGCGACGGCAGCCAGCCACGCGTCGCCAAGCAGCTTCTGCGAGGTCGGGCCGACGATCACCGCCGGGCTACTCAACGTGATGTCGATCGTCGAATAGGCGACCTGGTATTTTGTGCTCTGCAGCTGTGCGTCGAGCTGCTCGATCTGTTCGCGCACTGAACTCAACTGCTGCGTCACTTCGAGCACCTGGTCGATCGAGCCGGAGCGATCCATAATGTTGAGCATGTCGCGCTCCGTGCGTCGCAGATTCCGCAGGCGGGCCGACATGTCGACGATCTGATCGGAGGCGTCTTGTGCGCTCACCGACCGCGCCTTCACCTTCCCGAGCTTGCCGAGCGCCCCTAGGGTTCGATCGAAGTTGTCCACAGGAACGCGAATCTCCATGGTTGCAGAGTGCGCGTCGGATGGGGATTCCGGCGTATCGTCGTTCAGGTTGACAACATCGCCGACTTGGTCGACGGCGATCTGGGTTGCGGTCTGCAGCGCTTTGGACACGTCTTTGACCTGAATGCTAATGGTCGCGGTTCGAATGAGTTGGGATGGTGACCGTCTCGTCTCGAGTGGTTTCAAAGCGGGTGCGGGTTGCGATGAATCTACGACGCTTGCTTCGCTAGCCGCCCGCGATCTTGCCAAGAAGGACATGACAGGCGAGAATTGTGGCGGACCGCTGACGGTGCGATGATGCATAAGGTTGAGTGCGATCCCAAAGATGATGACGAGGATCGTGACGAGCACAAGGCGCTTGTCGCGCAATCGGGCGAGCATTGACGTACCTCCTGTCGCGCAGCTGGTCGGCGTTCGCTGCGCGTTCATCGGCTTGATCTTGTTTGTGTATACGTGCGGTTTGGCGGCACGGTTCAATGGAGCTCGAAGAGGTTCGCGCGACGGCGCTCTAAAAAAGGTCTCACGTTTTGGACACTTTGAGGGTCGAGCGTCCGGCGAGCATTTTTGCCAATCGGTCGTTCCGACTGTTCTTCGCTGGGCAAGCAGCGAGTTTTATTGGCGACGGCCTGCGCACGCTCGCCTTGCCGCTACTTGTTTTCCACCTGACCGGCTCGGCGCTGACGCTCGGCATCACCTACGCGTTGCAGTTCCTACCCTTCGCCCTGGCTGGGCTTGTGGGTGGCTCGCTTGCGGACAGGCTCGACCGCCGCCGGCTGATGCTCGTCTGTGACGTGGTCAGGTTCGCGATCCTGATCGTGCTGATCGTGGGACTTGTCCGCGGGTCTCTCTCGTTGTTGCTGATTTACTCCTCCATCGTCATCATCTCGATCTGCGCGGCAATTTTCTTGGGTGGCGAGGCATCCTCCATCCCTTTTGTCCTGGGCAAAGATCGTGCCACGCAGGCGGTGTCGACGCTGATCGCAGCCGAGCAGGGAGCAAACCTGATCGCGCCGCCAATTGGGGGTGCACTTTTCTCGCTGGGGGGCGCCCTGCCGGCGCTCGCGGTCAACGCCTTAACCTACTTGGTTTCGTTCGGGGCGATTTCAAGGATTCGAACGCTCGGGCCGCAAGCACCGGGGAAGCTACCCACCCTGCACGAGCTTTGGGCCGATATTCGCATCGGCTTTGGCTTTCTTTGGGCCGACAGCGCGATGCGCGCCATTACGCTCTTGTCGCTCGGACTCAACCTGTTCGGCATGATGGCGGGCGCGATCTACATCCCATTTTACAAGACCACTCTTGGCGCGAGCGATGCCCAAGTTGGCCTCACCCTTGGCATCGGGGCGGTTGGCAGCATGCTCGGCTCTCTGCTCGCGGGAGCGTTTGCGGGGAGATGGCCTTTTGGAAAAGCGCTGTGCATCGCGTACGCGATCGATGCCTTGGTATTCGTGCCGGTTATCTTCTTGCACAACTTGTGGCTCGTGACTCTCTTTTGGGCAATAGCCAACGCGGGCGCCGGATTCGAAACTGCCCAGATCGTCTCATGGCGCATGCGGATCATCCCTCAAGAAAGCGTGGGCCGGGTCTTTGGCGCGGTGCGGCTTGTCGTGCTCATCGGCATCGTTCCCGGCTCCATCTTCGGCGGTTACCTCGCGGAGGCGCACGGAGCACGGCTGCCGGTCATTGTCGCGACCTTCGGATATCTCGTGCTTGCGCTCGGGGCGATCGCCGTTCCAGCGGTGCGGCGTGATAAGCGTTAGCGCGAGCATGGCGTCTGCGGTCGCAGAGCGACTCGAAGCGCTCCCCGTGAATGCGGGCATGCGTAAACTCGTCGCCCGAATTTCGGCGGCGGGCTGGTTTGAATTTTACGATCTCTTCATGAGCGCGTACATCGCGCTTGGACTCATCCGGCATGGCCTATTTAGCGCAACGGGGAGCGACCTGGCGAGCGTCGCGGGCTTCACCGCTGCCGGTTTTGCAGGCATGTTCGTCGGAACGTTGCTGTTCGGCTGGGTTTCCGATCGCTTCGGACGCAAGGCAACGTTTGTATGGTCGCTCTTAGGCTACTCGCTCTTGACCGCGGCAATGGCCCTGAGTCCAAGCGCTCTTGCGATCGACGTATTGCGCCTGGCCGCAGGCATTGGCATTGGCGTGCAGATCGTTACCATCGACGCCTACATCTCTGAAATCGCACCGAAGGGGTCTCGCGGTCGGCTCATAGCCTTCAGCCAAGCAATCACCTACACTGCCGTACCGATCGTCGCATGCATCTCGTATCTTCTCGTTCCGAAGACAATCGGCGGCCTTGATGGTTGGCGTTGGGTCGCGCTCTTGGGTGCTCTCGGCGCGGTATTTGTCTGGCCGCTCGCCACTCGCCTCGTGGAATCACCGCGCTGGCTTGCCAGTCGTGGGCGTCAGCGTGAGGCAGACGAAGCCCTCGAGCAGATCGAGCGGCAGGTCGGCGTGTCCAAGGTAGCAGCGTCAGCGCCCGATGGCGGGGCCGCTCCCTCCGCCGCGGTCTCACCGAGCATCTGGAGCGGCGTCTACCGCTCGCGAACCCTCACGCTCGTCGCCTTCAATATTGTCCAGACAATCGGATTTTACGGCTTTGCATCGTGGATACCGCTGCTGCTCTTCAAGGGCGGCATCACCTTCGTCCGTTCGCTCGAGTACACGTTCATCATTGCGCTTGTGACGCCGCTTGGTCCGCTGCTTGCCGTGCGCTTTGCCGATGCCTTCGAGCGCAAGTGGCAGATCGTCGTGCTGGCTGCAACCAGCAGCCTTTTTGGGTTGCTGCTTGCCGCGGCTCGCGTGCCCTGGGCCATCATCATCTGCGGCACGTTCGTCACGCTTGCGAACACCTGGTTCTCGTGCGCATTCCACGCCTACCAAAGCGAGCTCTATCCAACGCCGATTCGCGCCCGCGCCGTGGGCTTTGTGTATAGTTGGAGCCGTCTGAGTTCGATCTTTGTCGGCTTCTTGTATGCGTTCATACTGCGCGAGTCAGGCACTGCGGCGGCGTTCGAAACGATCGCGCTCGCGATGGTGATCGCCGCCACTATTGTTGCGGTGTTTGGGCCGTTGACCAATCGAAGACAAATCGAGGGACTAGCTCCTTAAGCTGCGAAATCATACGTCCATGACTGCACGATTGTTTCGATTGCTGCCCGCGATCGCTATGACAGCGGGCCTATTCCTCATGGGCCTTGCGGCTTTTGGTGCTGGGGATTACGCGTTCTCGCCGCCGATTGGTTGGACGAAACTCGCGAGCGGAACGAACATGAAATGGGTCGACTCATCGGGTAAGGAGTACGTCGTCCTCCATCCAACCAGCTTTTACGGTGACCTGAACTCTTTTGTCAACGCGATGTTGAAGAAAGAGAAGACTCAATATCCCACGGAGCATGTGTGGACAAATAAGAATTATCTTGTGTGTGGCCGTCACACTGGACGCTATGTCATTTGGACTGCGTCAGGCGGCGGTCACACGACTATTTGGGAGCAAATGCTTGCGTTGTGGGGGCAAGACGGCTACGCCGTGACCTACACGCGACCCGAGAACCACAAGCCGAGCACTGTGGCCCGAGCCTCACTGCTCTCCATCTGCGGTGTTGGCCAATCGGTGCAGCCAGTTGGTGGCGTGCCGGTGGGACCGCAAAACAACGCACCCGCAGCTGGTTCAGGACAAGGCAGTGAACCGACGATCGAGCAACCGACGCCCGGTCCAACAGGAACGATCTACCATCCCTATATGCCCGTCATTCCCGGTGGCGGTTAAGCAAGCCGGTCGACCTTTGCGGCAAAAATAAAATCGCTTTCGGTCAATCCATTGATCTTGTGCGTCCAGATTTCTATGACGACCTTACCCCAGGCCAAGGAGATGTCGGGGTGATGGTTTTGTTCTTCGGCAATGGCCCCGACTTGATTAACGAAGGCGAGCGCTTCTGCAAAATTCTTGAAGCGAAGCGATTTGACCAAGTGGTGATTGTTCACAATCTCCCACCCGTTGACTTGGGCCAGCAGTGTGGCCGCCTCGTCCGAGGGGAGTGGGGGAACGCCACCGTGGCAAGCAACGCAAGATTTTTCTGCGAGGTCCATGTGTCGTGATTAGGCGCGGCCGAAGCCGGCCTGGTGCAGGCCATTGAGAATGAACTGCACCGCAAGGGCCGCCATGATAATGCCGAGCAGTCGCGTCAGCACCCCGACACCAGTCTTCCCTAGCACCCGCATCATGATGTCGGCAGCGCGCATGCAAAGCCAGGTCGCGAGCAGTCCCACCGCATAGGCAGCGTACACAATGATGAGCCGCCCGCGGTTCGCACCACTCAAGTTGACTAACAGCAGCACCGTTGCGATCGTCCCTGGCCCAGCGATAAACGGAATCGCAAGGGGAAAGACCGCCACGCTGTCCACGTCGATGCTCTCGCGCTGATCTTCGGGATCGCCTTTGGCCCGAGAGGGGCGGCCGAAAAGCATGTCGACGGCGATCAACAGCAACAAGATGCCACCCGCGATGGCAAACGCGGGAAGCGTAATGCCCAGATACAAAAGTAAGTAGCGGCCGACCACAGCCATAAAGACGATAATGGCTGCGGCGACAAGGACTGCGCGGTTGGTAATGCGCCGCCGCTGATCGGACGTTGCGTGGGCGGTCATGGCAAGCGTCGCCGGCACCATACCGACCGGATCCAAAATGGTAAAGGCCGTTGCGAAAGCAGTCACTGCGAAATGCGCGTTCACGGGCGAACGCTTCAGGACAAAGTGGCGCTGTACCTAGTGAGGCTTCGGTTCGATCATCTTGGCGAATGTCGAGACCAACTTCGGGTCAAACTGCGTACCTGCGCCTTTTTCCAATTCGGCGAGCGACTCGCTCTCGTCCATGCCTTTATGGTACGGACGATCCATGACCATCGCGGAGAAGGCATCGATGAGCGTCACGATGCGCGCCAAGATGGGAATATCCTCGCCAGCGAGTTTGAATGGGTAGCCGCGGCCGTCGAATCGTTCGTGATGGTGCAGTACGGCATTCGCGGCGTCTTTAAATCCCGGTATGTGTTCGATGAGCATGGCCCCAATCTGGGGGTGGCGCCGAATGAGATCGTACTCATCGCGGGTCAGCCGACCTGGCTTTCGAAGCACTTGGTCCGGAATTGCAATCTTGCCGATGTCGTGCAGGACGCTCGCGAGCAGCAGCGATTGCGTGTCGGCTTTGGACAAGCGCAGCAACTCGGCAAACTCTTTTCCTAAGCGGTTGACGTGTTCTAGGTGGCTTCGCGTCGCGGGATCACGCGCCAAAAGCGCGGCCAAGAGCTCGGAGACGGGTTCGAAGTTGCCCTCGAGACGAAGTTGCGTCGTGCCGACTCTCTGCAGGCGCGCCATGGGGCGGCCTTGACGCTTGCTCTGGTAGAGCGCAGCATCCGCCTTTGCGATGATATCCGACGGCGTGCGGCCGTCTGCGGGTACGGACGCGAGACCGATCGAGCAGCGAAGCGGAATCGAGGTGCTCTGATTGAGATGCAGCTCGCGGCCCGCAACTTCAGCTTCGATGCGCTCGGCGATGCGCAAGCCTGCTTCCACATCCGTATCGGGCAAGATGATCATGAACTCGTCGCCACCATAGCGTCCGATGACGTCCGATCCCCGGCAGGTGGCAAGCAAAACGGCTGTCAGCATGCGTAGCGCATCGTCGCCAGCTGGATGGCCGTACGTGTCGTTGACCAGCTTGAAGTTGTCGATATCCATCATCAAAACGACGAGCGGCAGATTGGTGAAGCGCGAGCGAGAGATCTCTTCCTCGAGGCGTGTCTTGAGATAGCGATGGTGGAAGAGATTTGTCAGCGGATCTCGATCCGCACGGCTCTTCGCATCGCCGAAGAGTTGAGCATTTTGCACCGCAAGCGCGAGCTGTTCGCCAATGGCGGTGAGCAAGCGGACGCTCGTGTCATCGAAGGCGCGTTCGTTATATGACTGAGCAGACATCACGCCGATGCAGCGGTCGCCCAAGCGCAACGGCGCCATGGCCAGTGATCGGACCGATCCGTGCTCGTTGCGATGAATCGTGCGATGCGGTTGCTGGTTGATCTCTTCGCCAGTCTGGAGCACGATGGGTTGGCGCGTTTCCATTACGCGCTTGGCAAATGAATTTTCGAGCGGCACGGGTTCGTTTTCGAGTACTTCCTCACCCTCGATCGCAAATTCGAGTTGCATGGCGTTGCCTCGCTCGGCGGCGAGCGCAACAAAGAAGACCTTCGCGTCCATGACGCGACGCACTTCGTTGCACACCGTCTGGCAGAGGGCGCGAATAGAGAGTTGCGACGAGAGCGCGCGCGAGACTTCGGCGAGCAGTTGGAGTTCTCTCGCGCGCTGGTCGGCGCGGCTGAGGTGTTGAGAATTTTCGACAGCGATCGCCGCCTGCTCGGCGATGGCGACCATGACGTCACGATCGCGCTCGGTATACGCGTGCGACCGAGAGCTTTGAGCGCAAATGACGCCGATCGTTCGCGCCCCGATGCGCATGGGGACGGCCAGAGCGGAGATCGGGGAGTCATTGTCGTCGCCGCGCTCGATCCAAGGATAGCGGCGCCAATCTTCTGCAGTTCGCACGATGATGGGTGTACCCTCACGGAAGACGTGCCCTGAAAGGGACCCCTCAAGGGGAATTGGTCCGCCGGGATCGACGAGCTTGTAATGATCGACGCAGTAGGGGAGCGTCATGACGCGTTGCTCCCACGAGCCAAGCGCCACATAGAACGTTCCTGCATCCATCACGTTCCCAACGAGTCGATGCAGACGCGAGAACAGACGGCGCAAATCTCGTTCCGCCGAGAGCGCGCGTGCGGCTTCGAGCATGAGCCGCAGCTCGGTGCTGCGGGCGCGAGCTTCCTCGCCAACGAGTTTACTGCGAACGGTTACTGCGGCGAGGTCGGCCGCCGCGCTGACGAACTCGAGTTCGCGATCGCCGTACATGCCTTCGCGCCGCGTGCGCACACCGATGTAGCCGAGCATTTTCCCATCGTGCCGCATGGGCGCCACTAAGATCGAGCCTGCGCCGTCTCCCGTGGATTGCAGGTAGCCACCGGTTGGAAGTTTCGGCAAGCGGCCAAAGAGCATCGTACGGCCGCTGCGCAGCGCTTGGCTGATAAACTTTCTGTCGATGATTGGGAGGGCGTCGCGTTCGTCGACATTACGTTGGTACTGCAAACGATAGCCGTCAGGGGTTGTCGCGTCAGCAGTTGCAGCGACGAGGATCGGCGCGTCGACGAAATCGCGAAGCACGCCATGAAGGTTCGCAAAGAAGTGATCCTCAGAGCCGGACGAAAGTCCGAGGAGGCGTCCATAGAACGGTTGCTGGTCCGACGACGGGCCTAAAGCGGGAGTAGCCGCACTCGGCGGCGAGCTTGAATCACGCCCGTCGTGCAGCGGTTGCGAGCCTCCGGGAAAAGACGGCGAAGAGGCCATGTATATATTAGTGTCCCTGTATATGTGACTGGCGTCCTACGGGCATTGTGACAGCTCCACCTCCGCTGTGCGCCCGAGCCCACCGCCCGTGTAGCAGCGGACCTTCAGGTCCGGTCCCAGTCACGCTTTTGGCGGACCTAAAGGTCCGCCGCTACATTCTTGGGCGGACCTAAAGGTCCGCCGCTACATTCTTGGGCGGACTGCCCAGGGCCAATCAGGCGATTTTCCAATCGCCCGCTACATATGTCCCGCCGCGTAAGACTCAGCCACGAGCTCGATCACGTGGCAGACCCTTGCGTCCACTTTCCAGCTTAGCAGACCTGCCTGCAGCTGCATAGCGCACCCCGGATTCGCCGTGGCGACGATGTCTGCCCCGCTAGCTTTGATATCGTCAAGTTTTCTCTCCAGGATTGACGACGCAAGGTCGGGGTGGGTCACACTGTAGACGCCGGCAGCACCACAACACTCGTCGGCACCGCGTAGCTCGACGTACTTGAGGCCGGGGATCTGCCGAAGTAGATCACGCGGTTGCCCGCGCACTCGCTGTCCGTGCGCGAGGTGACAAGCGTCCTGATACGTCACCCGGCCACGAAGCGTATGAAGTGTCGGTCGCAAGGCAACCTCACCGACAAATTCGTTGACATCGCGCACCTTTGCGGCAAAGTCCTCTGCCGAACCATCGCCAGGCAACAATTCTGCGTACTCTTTCATGGTCGCCCCGCAACCAGCTGAGTTCACGATGATGGCGTCTAGCCCCAAGTTTGAAAATGCTCGAACGTTTCGCGCTGCCATCTTAGCGGCAAAGTCGCGCTCGCCCGCGTGGACGTTGAGCGCCCCACAGCACCATTGGCCCTTCGGAATGACGACTTCGCAGCCGTTATGCGTCAAGACGCGCACAGTCGCTTGGTGAACGTTGCCAAAGAGCGAGCGCATGACGCAACCAAGGAACAACCCAACGCGAGCGCGGTGTTTGCCAATAGCGGGGGCGATTTTCCAATCGCCCCGTACAGAGCCGGTTGTGGTTTGGTTTCGGGGAATCATCCGCACGAGCTGAGCAAGTCGTCTCGGCAACGGCAGGGATTGAACAAAGCGCAAGAACGGTGGAACTTGCTGCAAGGCGCTCACCGGAAGCATCGCCGTCTGAAAGAGCCACGGGGATGGCAACACATGCTCGAATGCGAGCGCGCGGAAACGTCTCCATCCTCTCCTGTGCGGCGAGAGTTCGCCTTGCTGCTCAATTTGATAACGTCCGCGCTCGAGCAGTTTGCCGAAGGGAACGCCCGCCGGGCAAACGGTCTCGCAGGCTCGACATCCCAGACACTGATAGAGATGGTCGGCGAGGTTCGCATCGATAGCAGCCGAGCCTTCCGCGACCTGCTTCATAAGGAAGACTCGGCCTCGCGGCGAGTCGGGTTCGAAATGCAAGACGCGATACGTCGGGCATGCTTGCTCGCACAAGCCGCAGCGGGTGCACAGGTCGAGATCCGCAAGCTCAGGCCGAGGTTCGCCCGAGTAACCGGTTGCGCTGTCCATGAGCGATTTAGATTCCACCCAGAAAACGGCCGGGATCGAAGGTACCAGTTGGATCGAGGGCGGCCTTGACGCGCCGCATGAGAAAGATTGGTGAACTCGGCGGCACGGGTTGTCGCAGCTTTGCGCCCAACGGGAGTGGCGCCCGCAAATACGCGATGCTCCAACCGTTTGCTTCCGCCTCGGCCTGTATGAGATGCAATGCGCCTGTGAGGTCGTCATGCCGCGTGGCATCAATATGCATGAAGACGATGCCAGCGTGCGGATGTGCACTGACCTCCGCGTTCCCGCCATGCGTTTGGCCCATGGCGCACACAGCCGGCACTTCTGAAGGTAAGCACGTAATTTCGCAATTCAAGAATCGATCGGCGGCATACATGGCGCCCCCCGCAAGTTCGGCTATGTCCGACCACCCAAACAAGATTCTATCGTGATCGAGCAACAAGGTCGAACGCGCCCCGCTTTGCATGCAGACTTTGCTCAGGGCGTCGGCAAGCGTACCTGCGCCCGCTCGCGATCCGCCGCAGCGCACCACAAGCGTCCAGTCGCCATCACCCACGTGTCCGAGCGCTCGAATGTGCCGGGTCGAAGCGGCGTCGTGCATCGTTGTCGCCATGGGGAAAAGCGCATGGGAACTCATCTGCGCCACCGCCGCACAGGCTTGGCTCGCACTGGAAAACGTCGCGACGACGCCACGTTGCTCCGCGGGAAGCGGCGCAACCTTGAGCGTCACCTCGCCGATAAAGCCCAGCGTACCTCGCGCTCCCACAAAGAGCTTGGCGATGTCGTAGCCGGCCACGCTCTTGACCACTTTCGATCCGGTGAACGCGATGCTTCCGTCCGATAGGCACACGCGCATGCCGAGCACGTTGTCGCGAGGAGTCCCATACTGCTGGCGCAGCGCTCCCGAGCTGCGGGCTGACAAAATTCCGCCGATGGTCGCATCGCTTGCAAACGGAGGATCAGCCGCAAAAAATTGTTGTTGCGCTCGCAAAACCTCCGCAAGCTCGACAAAGGTCGTGCCGGCGAAAACCGTCACCGTGAGATCGGCTGGGACGTAGTCGATCACGCCACTGCACCGGGTTGCATCCAAGACGACGTCGACGTCCACAGGCGAGGGTGGCTGGAATTGCTTCGTGCCGGCGCCACGTACGATGACGCTTGCACCCTCGGCTGTCAGCGTCTGGATCGTCTTGGATGCCTCTGAGAGCGTGCGCGGCGAAAAGACGAGCTTAGGGACTTTACCTGCGATCGCATAGGATGCACACTCCTCCGGACGGACGCGAGGCCGGATGCCGGCGCGCCGTCCGAGTTCCTCGGCGATCGGAAGGTTCAGCGTTCGCAGCTCGTTGCGAGGCATCAGAATGCCGGCCCGATGGAGCGCTCGACGTCGGCGGACAGCTTGCCGCTTGCGTGAATTCGCGAGCTCTCGCCACAGCGGCGCGAAGTGGGGAACATTTTGGCTGGATTGCAGAGACCGCGCGGATTAAAAGCCGACTTGAGTTTTGCCATCAGCGCAAGGTCCGCAGCGCCGTACTGCAGCGTCATACAGTCACGTTTTTCGATACCAATGCCATGCTCGCCCGAGATGCTGCCGCCCGCCTCCACGCAGGCGCGAAGAATGTCAGCCGCCGCGGCGACCGTCCGCTCGTAGTCCCCCGGCTTTCGATCGTCGAAGGCAATCAGCGGATGCAAATTGCCATCGCCGGCGTGAAAGACATTGGCGATCCGCAGGCCATAGCGCGCGCCGATCTCGGCGACCTGAGCTAGCACCTGCGGCAGCTTAGTTCGCGGAATCACCCCGTCGGCAACATAGTAGCTCTTGCTGAGCCTTCCCATGGCCCCGAAGGCGCTCTTGCGCCCGAGCCAAATGCGCTCGCGTTCTGCCGCATCGCGAGCTTCGCGCACCTCACGGGCGCCATTGCGAGTGCAAATGCCGCGAACCGCCTCGGCTGACTCGGCGGCACTGTCGGGTAGTCCCTCAACCTCAACGATAAGGACGGCTCCCGCATCTGTCGGAAACCCAGCGTGCACGAACGCTTCGATGGTTGCAGTCGAAAGCTGATCCATCATTTCCAGTGCGGCCGGAATGATGCCACCCGCGATGATGTCCGAAACGGTCCGCGATGCATCGTCAATTGCATCGTACACCGCAAGCAACGTGCGGGAGCTTTGACGTACGGGCGTCAGCTTTACGACGATCTTGGTCGCGATCCCGAGCGTGCCCTCGGAACCGATAAAGACTCCTAACAGATCGTAGCCTGGCGCGTCAGCCGTTTTTCCGCCGAACCACACGATATCACCCTGCGGCGTCACGACTTCGCAGCCAAGCACGTGATGCGAGGTCACCCCATACGCCAAGCAGTGCAGGCCGCCCGAATTCTCGGCAACGTTGCCGCCGATCGTGCATACGCCTTGGCTGGACGGATCGGGAACGAACTGCAAGCCGAGGTGTTTCACCGCGCTGCTGATGTTTGCATTGACGACGCCAGGTTCGACAACTGCCAGCCGATTGACAGGATCGATCTCCAAGATCCGGCACAGGCGCGCCATGGAGAGAACGACACCACCGCTCTCGGGGATGGCTCCGCCGGAGAGTCCCGTGCCCGCACCGCGAGCGAGATATGGGCAGTCATATTCATTGCACAGGGCGACGAGCGCCGCAACTTCCTGGGCGCTGCCCGGCGAGACCACGGCCTCCGGCAGGGCGTGATCCGCAGAACCATCGTATTGATAGTTCGAGAGATCGCCGGGCTGGATCGTCGCGTGGTCGCGACCAACGATGGCAGCCAGCCGTTCGAAGATGGCGTCATTCATGGAAAACACTCATTCGTCGCAAGGTCGAAGCGCCCCCGGCTCGAACGACGAGCGCCGGATGCAGATCGAACGCGTGGTTCTCACGGCGAACAAAGAGGTGTACAACCCAGGTGATGTGATCAACATCTCCGTGTATCTTCATGCGCCGTTTGTTGGGCAGCTCGAAGTCGGACTCGTGCCGCGCGAGCATCCCGAAGAAGCTGCCTTCCGTGCGACGACCTTTGCGAAAAGCTCGAACACGCTCTATGAGGGCCAGGTCTACATCTGGGAAGTTGACATCGGCGCGTGCCGGCTCCGCGCCCGGTTCGTGCCCGTGAAAGGTACGCCCACCCTCATCTGGGTCGGCGACCAAATCCTCGAAGTGCGCCCCTTGGTTCCGATCAAACACTAATGGAGAATGCCATGGTTACAATTGGTAAACTACTGCCTCCCATCAAGGGGCAAACCCAATACGGAACCCTTGACCTGGCCGACTTCCGCGGGTCGAAATCGGTCGTGTTGTGGGCGTATCCCAAGGACGCCACGTCCGGCTGAACGGTCGAGGCGCAAGACTTCAGTCAGCGGTCCGCTGACTTCGCCGCATTGAACACCGCACTCGTCGGGGTTTCCCGCGACGCCGTTGAGTCGCATATCGCGTTCGCAAAGGCTCAAGGGATCGAGCCACCGCTGTTGGCGGATCCAACTGGTTCCATCTGCACTGTGCTCGGCGTGCTGACCGAACCCACGAGCAACGCGAGGCGCACAACCTTCGTCATAGATAAGGACGGCAACGTCAGGTATGTTTTCGAGGCCGTCAAAGTGCCGGGGCATGCGGCGCACGTGCTCGAGGTCGTGCGCGAGATGAATTCCTAGCGCTTTGCAGGAGACTACAGGCCGGCCAAACAATCCGGCCGGCCGAACGAGCTCAAGGAGGCGCACATGAGCCCCACCCGCAAGAAGCGTTCGGCGTCGAAGCCGAGCAAGAAGGTAAAGAAGGCAGTTCGACGCGCGGCTCGCAAGTCGGCCGCGCGCAAGCCCGCACCACGCCCCAAACCGAAAAGCCGCACTCGCGCGAAAGCGCCAAGCAAGAGCGCCAAGCCCAAGCGGACGCTGGGTAAGCGCGGTCCGCACTCGGCCGCGCGCGCCAATGGTGCCGCACCGAAGCATGGTACCCACCGCAGCGAAGAAGAACCGTTGCTCGAGCAAACGCACATCGAAGAGGAAGAATCGGTCACGATTGGCGGCTACGACGAGAGCGAAGATTTCGAAGAGCCGTTTACTGAAGAAGAAGACGAGTACTCGGACGATTCGGACGAGGGATTCTAGCTCGCAGTCAAGCGAGCGACCCAGAGCGCGCAAACGAGGCGGGGCGATTGGCCCAGCCTCGTTTCTTGCTGTGCACCTGGTTGCCGCTGCCGCCTGGCTTGTCGTTGCGGGCGTGACGATTGCAGACCGGCGAGCCTTGCGCCCGATACGCCGCAGGCGCAGCTTCGAAGAGCTCGACGCGGTGTCAATCATTGTGCCGGCGAGAAACGAGGCAAACAATATTGCCGACTGGGTCTTTGATGCAAGACGCCAGCGGGTGCGCGATCTGCAGATCATTGTGGTCGACGACGATTCGCAGGACGAGACCTTCGCGGCAGCTGTTAGCGCCGCGGGGGAAGATCGGCGCGTCGAGGTAGTGCAAGGCTCGCCGCCGCCAGCGGGTTGGGTCGGCAAGCCATGGGCGGCATACCTCGGAGCTCGACGAGCCCGGGGCACGTGGCTGCTCTTTAGCGACGCTGACATGCGCATGCAGCCGGAGGCGTTGCCGAGCGCGCTGCAGGCCGCCCGTGTGCTTGACGCGGATGCTCTCTCCGCCACCTCGACGCTTGTGTGTGGAACCTTTTGGGAGCGCCAGATTATGCCGGTGATTGCGTCAGTCATCTTCTCGGCCATGCCGGTCTTTGCCATCCACGACGAGCGCTTGCCAACGGCGCTCTTAGCCGGAGGCTTCATGCTGGTCCGTGCGCCGGCGTATTGGCTTGTTGGAGGCCATGCCGCGGTTCGAGCGTCCATCGCCGAAGATCGCGACCTTGCCGAGCGATTCAAAGGCTTCGGTTACCGGATACGCATGCTCGACGGCAGCGAGCTCATACGAGTGCGCATGTATCGGGGCTTTGGCGAAATGTGGAGAGGCTGGCGCAAGAATTTTTACGAGGGCGTGCGGCGCAATCGCTTTGGTGCTGGCATCGCTGTCTTAGGTTATCTTGCGATGCTCGTGCTGCCGATCCCGACGCTTGTGGGCGCGGCGGTCGCACGAGCGCGCGGGCCGCTCTCCCGACAGATGCGCATGCTGGCAGCTGCAAGCGCCGTGAGTGTTGCAGCGACCGTCCTCGTCCGCCTCATCCGCGATCCGGCCGTTGGCATAAAAACCACCGCGACGTCCGTTCTCCTGACCCCCGCATCGGGGGTTTTCGCAGCTGCAGTGATGGCGGCGTCCGCCTGGAGAATTCTCAGCGGCCGCGGTCAAGTTTGGAAGGACCGAAGAATTACTTAGCGCGCGTATTTTTCGCGCACGTCGGGTGCGCTTGCGAACGTTCCTCTCACGTACAGCAGGCGCAGGAGCACGAATCCGACGGTCAACGCGACGAGCGAGCTGACCCCTGCTTCAGGTCCGAAGCTGCCACCGGTGAGCCAGGCGGGTCCGCTCACGCTTTGCGCCAGCACCGTGGGGGCGGGCATCACAAGACCGCTAACCGGAAAGCCAAACACTGGCCCTTCGAAAAGATTCCAGGCAAGGTGCGCGCCAAGTGCCAGCCAGAGAGATCTGGTCCACAGCAGACTGCAACACGCCCACACGGCATAGGCGAGCAGCCCCAGGAGCGTTTGCACGACGTTCGATTGCGCGTTCGGATTGTAGAGATGAATGCCGGCAAACAGCAGCGACGTGATCACGATGGCCGGCACCACGCCGAATGCTTCCCAGAAATTCTGAAACAAGTACCCGCGAAACGAGAGTTCTTCGAGCAACGCCCCTGCCAAGAAGACGCCCAAAGCAGCCGCGAGGATCTTCGCATCTGAGGAGACGTTGCCAAACCCAACGATCCTTGTGCTCTTGGTGAGTGCTTCGACGGCGAACGCAACGCCTTGCATGCCCGCGCCAAAAGCTAGTCCTAAGAATAACAGCCTCAACCAAGGTCCTCGCGGCGCAAAACCGAGCGAAGCAATCGAGCGGCGGTCGACAAAGCGCCGCAGCCACAGAGCAACCAGCAGCGCCGAGATCGCCGTGACGATTTCTCCCGAAATTTCTTCGGAGAGAAACGACGGTTCGCGTACCAATCCTCCCATGGCTATGAAGTACAGACTCCACAGCACCAGGCTGACGATTGGAACGGCGATGATGAAGGTGATGATGCGCCATAGCGGACGCACTCGGTCATCCTTGACGAAAAAGTCTGATCGTTGCAAAGCGGCGGAATCTTGCGCATTGATCGAGAACAACCTTGCTCGATGGAAGCAAGAGTCACAAAGACCGACGTCAACCTATGGATTGCCTTCGCGGACGAGGCCAAAGCAAACCGGCTCTACTCGGCATACGCTCAGGCCGCGCTCAACGAGGGCCACCCGAAAGCCGCGCAGGCTTTCATGGAGGCCGCCGGTTCCGAGGCCATCCATGCCCAAGCGCTGCTCGCCCCGTTGGGGGCTGTCAAGACAACCGCCGACAACCTGCGCCACGTCATCTTAGAAGAAGCTAAAGAGAGCGAAACAAATTATCCACGCTACATTGAAGAGGCGCGGGCCGAAGGGCGCGTAGATGCGGTCGCCGTCTTTGAATTGGCGCTGGATCGCGAGCGCTACCACATTACCCTTTTTCAAGACATCCTCGAGGGTCTCGCAAAGCCCAAAACAGGGCCGGCCACAGACGGGCAAGCTCGCGCGGCGAGTGCGCAAGCGCCACATCCTCCGCAGCCTCGCGCACCTGCGCAGCCAAAAAAAGTTCACGGACCGCCCGAGATGCGGAGCGAACGCGAGCGAATTGCCTCCCGCTCTCGCATCCGAGAAGTTGTCTTCGGGGCTCAGGATGGTGCGCTCACGACCGTGTCTGTAGTGTCGGCATTCTATGGTGCCACGCACAGCAACAGCGACATCTTGCTGGCCGGGCTTGCGTCGGGCTTTGCGGGGATGATCGCGATGAGTGCCGGCAGCTACCTGTCATCGAAGGCTGAAGCGGAAGTTGGCCGGGCCGAAGTCGCAAGCGAAGCGCGCGAAATTGCCGAGAGACCGGCGGAAGAGCTCGCGGAGTTGATCGAGATTTACCGCCAACATGGAATGCCTCTTGCACAGGCGCGGGCCGCAGCGCTCGAAGTTTCAAAGGATCCGCAGAGGTTGTTGCGTGTCATGGCCCGAGAAGAGCTGGGACTCGATATCGAGCCAAAGGAAAACCCGCTCAAGAACGCCGGTGTGATGGCCTTATCGTTTCTGAGCGGCGCGGTCTTTCCGATTCTTCCGTACACACTGCTGCATGGTCCGACCGCATTCTGGTCGTCCGTTCTCTTGGCAGCGGCCGTGCTCTTCGGCGTCGGCGTCGTGAAAGCGCGCGTGGCGGATACAAACCAGTGGAAGTCCGGTTTGGAAACGTTTGTTATCGGAACCGTCGCCGGTCTTTTGGGCTACGTCCTAGGCACGCTCATTCCCAGATACTTCGGCATCACGTTTACAGGTTAACTCTAGGATCGCGAATGTCTTCGCGACGGCTATGGCCGATCGTCCACCCAAACCGCACCATCGGGTCCAAATTCCTTTTTCCAAATAGGCGCGCGAGTTTTTAGTTGATCGATGGCGTAACGGCAAGCCTCAAACGCGGCGCTCCGATGCGGGGCAGCGACCGCGACGACCACACTTGGTTCACCAACTTCGAGCCTGCCATAGCGATGATGGATGGCTACCTCCGAAATCGCAAAGCGGGACTTGGCTTCCGCGGCGATCTGCGCGAAGATCGCTTCTGCCATTTCCGGATAGGCTTCGTACTCGAGCGCAATCACTTTATGGCCGCGCGCGTTGTCGCGCACCCTTCCCACAAAGGTCACCACTCCGCCGGCGCCGGTGCTTGCAACCGCGTGGGTGACAGCGGGTTCATCCAGCGAATCGCCGGAGATGACGAAGAGCTTCATCACCCGCCGGCCATGGGCGGGAGCAGAGCGAGTTCGTCGCCGTCGCGCAGCACGGTGTCTGCCTGCACGACCGTTTGATTGACGGCAAAGGCGACGTGGTCCGAGACTGCCAAGAGGCGCGGGAATCGTTCGCGCAGCATGCCGAGCACCTCCGAGGCGCGGGTGCCCTCGGGCACGTCTGCGCCGTATGTCGGTTGTCCTGTTGCTTCGCGATGCGCCGCAAAAAACCGCACCATTACACGCATGGGCCTGCTCTCTACCCGAAGGTGCAGCGGCGAACCTTCAGGGCGGCTCGACATTTCCTAGGAGATGCGCTACGTGCGCACAAATCGCTACTTCCCAACACTGATCGAGCTCTTGAAAATCTCGGAGGAAGAGATCATGGCTTTTGAAGTACCGGCGCTTCCCTACGCATACGATGCACTCGAACCATCCATCGACAAAGAAACGATGACGCTTCACCACGACAAGCACCACGCGACCTATGTGACCAATCTCAACGCGGCGATCGAAAAGCACCCTGAGCTTGCAAGCAAGAGCGCAGAAGACCTCATTGCAGACCTTGCCTCTGTGCCTGAAGATATTCGTACTGCAGTGCGTAACAACGGAGGCGGGCACGTCAATCACTCGATGTTCTGGACGATCATGGGTCCGGGCCGTGGCGGCGAGCCAAAAGGCCCGCTGGCCGATGCGCTGAAATCCGCATTCGGCGACTTCGACGCGTTCAAGAAGCTGTTTGTCGATACCGGTCTGAAGCAATTCGGGAGCGGGTGGGTATGGCTTGCGCGCTCGCGCGATGGAAAGCTTTCTGTTACAAGCACGGCCAACCAAGATAATCCCATGTCGAGCGGCCTTTTGCCCATCATGGGCAACGACGTTTGGGAGCACGCTTATTATCTGAAGTACCAAAACCGCCGTGCCGATTATCTCAACGCGTGGTGGAACGTCGTCAACTGGGATGCCGTTGCGCAGCGCTTCGCGGCGGCTCGTTAGCGCTCGATGGGATTGCTGACTGGTAAGAAAGCGTGCGTGCTTGGCGTCGCAAACCGCTGGAGCATTGCAACGGCGATCGCCCGCGCACTGCACGCGCATGGCGCGTCGCTCGCTCTCACCTACGAGGGTGAGCGAACCCGCGACGACGTGGAGAAGCTTGCCGCTGAGCTTGGAGGTGCGCCCACGATGGCGGCCGACGTCGCCTCCGACGAGAGCCTCGACGCGCTCGGTGGCTTCATAGCTGACAAGTTCGGAAAGATCGATGTGCTCGTTCACAGCCTGGCGTTCGCACGCAAGGAGGAGCTGTCGGGCAAGTTCTTTGCCACCACGCGATCCGGATTCTCGTTGGCGCTTGATATCAGCGCGTACTCGCTCGTCGCGTTATGTCAACGACTTGCTCCATTATTCGCGGAGCACGCCTCGGTCATGGCGATGACGTATTTGGGTTCGGTCCGTGCCGTCCGCAACTACAACGTCATGGGCGTCGCGAAGGCGGCCTTGGAATCTTCGGTGCGCTATTTGGCGGCGGACCTGGGAGAGATGGGTGGCGTGCGCGTCAACGCGATATCGGCCGGGCCGATCAAAACGGCATCGGCGCGCGCGGTCGGAGACTTTACCAAGATTCTGACCGACCTAGCAGTCAAGTCGCCCCTGCGACGCAATGCGATTGCCGAGGACATAGGCAACGTGGCAGTCTTCTTGGCAAGCGATCTGTCATCGGCAATCACGGGTCAAGTGTTGTATGTTGACGCCGGCTACAATATTTTGGGCATCGTTTGAAATAACCGCTCCGCAACTGGTATGTACAACTGGTATGTAGCAGCGGACCTTTAGGTCCGCTCCCGCGTTGATTGTAGCAGCGGACCTCCCGAGTCCGCTCGGCCTTAGGGGAAGGGCCCCCTGAGTCAATCGCGAAACTTTGGGGCCGCTGATTTAAGATGTAAGGAGGTGAGGGCTGTGGGACTAACCTGGCAGGATGTCGAGGACATTGCGTTCGAGCTGGCTGACAGCTATCCGGATGAAGATCCGAAGCAAATGCCCATGCCCGAACTCCTCCGACTCGTGACCGAGCTGGATGATTTTGAAGACGATCCAGAAAAAGTCGACGAGGAAACGCTCGAGCGCATCGCCCAGGCCTGGAGCGAGGAGCTCGCGCACCAACCCTAAGGCCCATCTCCTTGGCGGTCATGAATAAATCTCTCGGGCTGTTTGTACTCAACACCGTCCTCATGCCGGGCGCGGCGTTGCGTCTCCATGTGTTTGAAGATCGATATAAGGCACTGATGGACCAGTGCATCGAAGGGAAGCTGCCTTTCGGGGTGCTCTTGTGTCGCAACGGACATGAGGTAGGCGAGAATCTCGATCCGGTGGATATCGGCACGACCGCGGTCATTCGACAGGTTTCTAAACTCAACGCAGGGCGTTTGTACGTTATCGCGTTGGGCGTGCGCCGCTTCAAGGTTGAGCGCATCACCGACACAGCGCCGTTCTGGCGCGCCGACGTTGCGTATCTCCAAGAGTCCTCTCATCGCAGAGACGAAAGCGTGTTGCGCGACCTTGCGCTCGAACGCTTCCGCGACTACCTCGAAGTGCTTCTCCCAGGATGCGGCAGTGAACTCGAGGCTATCGAATTACCTACCGATCTGGCTGCGACATCGTATGTTATTGCCGATGCCCTTCAAATTGATGTCCGTGTCAAGCAAATGCTGCTCGAGGCGGAGAATCCGTCGCAGCGTTTGCGCATCGAACTCGCGTTGCTCGAAGAAGAAACAAAAAGATTGCGCACGCGGCGTTCTCGCGGACTGAGCAACGACCGCGGCGTGCAGCTAGTACCCCAAAGCGCACGATTTTCTCGGAACTAACAACGCTCGTGAACGCGCTTGAGTCCTTAGGGGAGCGGTTGCGCAGCCGCGTCCGACACGCGCTCTCCAATGTGCAAACCCGCTCAGCCGCTGTGCTGGTTCCGCTGTTAGGCTCGCCGGACAATCCAACTCTGCTGCTGTGCGAACGGAGCACAGACGTCCTCGAACACAAGGGTGAGATCTGCTTCCCGGGTGGTTCTATCGAGCGCCACGACCGCGGCGCGGTGGACGCTGCGCTGCGAGAAGCGCAAGAAGAGCTCGCGCTGTCAAGAGAACTCGTCAGCGTTGTCGGCTTGCTCGACGATGTCGAAACAACGGTTTCGAATTACACGATCACTCCTGTTGTTGGGTACGTCGAAGGAAATCCGACCCTTGTCCCCGACCCGCTCGAAGTGTCGCGTATTCTCACGGTGCCGATCATGAGGTTGCTCGAGCCAGGGGTCGAGGTGATCGCGCAGACGGAATATGGCGGGGTGGTGAAGACGCGATACTCTTATATGTTGGACGGCAATAAAATTTGGGGAGCGACTGCTCGCATCGTGCACTCGCTCCTCGAACTCTTACGCGATTAATGTAGGGGGCGATTGGAAAATCGCCCCACCGTCAAGTCGCCCTACGTTCCGTAGGCTTTAAGCATCTCCTGAATACGCTGCGTGATCGACATCGCGTCGTCAAAGCGGCGTTGCCAAACGTTGCGTCCGAAGATAAGTCCTGTGACACCCGCTTCCATCGCGATGCGCGCTTTATGAATGAGATCTTCGTCGCTGATCTTGCTGCCGCCTGAAATGAGCACCAGCGTGCGGCCTGCCGAGATGACGACCTTTCGAATGGCGGCTTCTTCGGACAGCCGCTCGGTGGGATACGGCTTGGGTTGCTTATCGCTGTCGGTCACCTTCGGAACGTTGAGCTTCACTATGTCGGCGCCCATCTCGCACGCAACGCGAGCAGCGTAATCAACCGCGTACAGCGAGTCCTGCCCGCCTTTTTCTTTGACCGCTTTCCCTCGTGGATACGCCCAGACAACGAGCGGCATGCCGAATCGATCGCAGTCCTCGCGAACGCGGGTCAGTTGCGCCATGTCTTCGGATTGCGCCGGACTGCCGACGTAGAGCGTGTAGCCGACGGCGTCGGCTCCGATCCGAACCGCATCTTCAACCGACGCGGTCATCGGTGAAAACGCGTCATCGTCGTTCGGAATGTTCGTCTTGCCATTGATCTTGAGGACGAGTGGCACCTTACCAGCATATTTGTAAAAATATTTGCTCGCGAGACCATAGTGCTGCGCGATACCCGAATAGTTTCCTTCGAGTGCAAGTTTATATTCGAATTCAGGATCGATGCTGTCGGGATTATCAAAAAAGTCAACGGGGCCATGCTCGAGTCCTTGATCGATCGGCAGGAGCAGCAGCGTGCCGTTTGCCGGCCCGTATTCATACAGCAGCCGATGGAGCCGTGCTCGCTTACCTGGAGCAAGGTTCAGATCATCGAGCGTCGGTCGCGGGACTTTGGTCAGCATGGGAGACCTCCAGTTGGGCGCGGAGATAGAAATACGCGTTTGGGCTAGGTTTCACCCGCAGATTGGGTGCGGGCTCGCGACCTCGGTAGCATGGCGTCGAGGCCGAAGACGAGCCCGGTCGGCAAGACGACGTTGATGAAACTGAGAGCAAGCGTGGCGAAATCAAGGCCGCCCAGGTCGCTGATGTGCGCATAGGAACCGTGCATCATGAAGTAGTTGAGCGCGAGAAACGTTCCAACAATACCGCCCACCCTTGTGAACAGACCAAGCAAGAGGCTGACCCCGGTGAGCGTTTCGCCCCAGGCCACGAGGTGGCTGAACAGGCCTGCATTCGGCAACACAACGTTGAGGAGGAAATCATGGTATGCACCTGTGAGGCCCGCCGCATTTTTTGTCACCATATTGGCCATCATCCCATCGGGACCATAAAACGCCGGGTTCAAGAGTTTTGGAATGCCGTGCGCTAGCCAAGATGCGCCGGTGGCGATGCGAAGAATACCAAGCCACATGGCGTATTTTTGCGGAGGTGGAAGCATGCTGCTTGCGCCTTTCTGCAGATACTTGTTGCTCCAAATAGTTGCCTTAGACTTTGGACGTCACCTGTCAAAGGCGCGCGCGGACAAGCGCGCGAAACGGAACGCTCGTGGATACATTCGACATCACGGTCATTGGAGGCGGACCGACCGGACTTTTTGCTTTGTTCTACGCCGGCATGCGCGGCGCCAGAGCGAAGGTCATCGATGCACTCCCTGAATTCGGCGGTCAGCTGTACGCACTGTATCCTGAGAAATACGTCTACGATATGCCCGGTTTCCCGGCGATCATCGCCGCGGATCTCGTCAAGGGCTGCGTCGAGCAGGCGATGCAGTGGCCACACGCCGTGTGCCTCGAAGAGCGCGTGACGAACATCGAGCGCATGGAAGACGGCACGTTTAAGCTGACGACCGACAAAGCCGAGCACGCGACCAAAACGATTATCGTGTGCTCCGGCATCGGCGCCATCAAACCGCGCAAGCTGCCGGCACCAAGCGCCGCGCAGTTTGAAGAACGTGGCGTCCATTACTATGCGCGCAACTTCGATGCGTTCAACGATTTGCGCGTCATTATTGTCGGCGGCGGCGATTCAGCGGTTGATTACGCGCTTGCCCTCGAGCCGCGCGCCAAGTCGGTGACGATTGTTCACCGTTCCCAATTCCGAGCGCATGCGCACAGCATCGAACTGCTGCGCAAATCCACGGTGCAAATTCGGCAACCGGATTTCGAAATCAAGGAAGTGCACGGTGACGGCAAGGTCGAGGCGGTCACCATCGTTCACAGCAAAACCAAAGAAGAAGCGAAGGTAGAGGCAGACGCGGTCCTCTGTGCGCTTGGATTCGTCTCGGATCTTGGGGAGCTCGCGCGGTGGGGCATCAAGACCGAGGGAAGTGGAGTCACGATCGATCCCATCACGATGGAAACCAGCATCAAAGGAATCTATGCCGCGGGCGATGTCATAGCCCACGCCGGCAAACTCAAGCTGATCGCCTGCGGCACCTCCGAGGCTGCCATCGCGGTGAATCAGGCGATGGTGTACATCAATCCAACGAATAAGGTGCAACCCATCCATTCAAGCAACCTCACGCTGCCGATCTCGGCGAAGTTCGGCGCCCAACCATAGAAAAGCACGCGGGGAAAGCCATCCGGATTACACTGCTGCGGGCGGTCAACGTCGGTGGGCGTGGTTTAGTGTCGATGGCCGCTCTGCGCGCGATGCTCACGAAGATTGGGTTTGCGAACGTTCAGACGCTCCTCCAAAGTGGCAATCTTGTTTTTCAAAGTGATGGGCGCGACGGTGGCGAGCTCGAACGGTTGCTCGAAGTTGAAAGTAGAAAACGGCTGCACGTTGAGACGGACTTCTTTATCCGCACGGTGCGGGAGTGGGACCGTATCGTCAGGCGCAATCCATTTCCAAAGGAGGCGCGCGCTGACCCGGGCCATCTTGTTCTCGTGGTGTTGAAGGACGCTCCCGGCGCGAAAGAGTTGCAGACGCTGCAGGAGGCCATTGCGGGGCCAGAGCGCATTCGAGGAGACGGCCGGCAGTTATACATAACCTATCCGGATGGGCAAGGCCGCTCGCGTCTGACGAATGCGCTCATCGAAAAGAAGATTGGGACTCGCGGCACAGCGCGAAACTGGAAGACCGCGCTGAAATTGGCGGCCCTCGCGAAGGGAAAGGCACGCGAATAAATTCGCGCGACTACATGAACGCAAACACGCGCGAATAAATTCGCGCGACTACATCGAAGATTGAATGTCGTGTCGCGAATTTATTGAGATAAATGTAGTGTCGCGAATTTATTCGCGACGAGCAAGCGCCTTTAGATTTGCCATTGTTGGGCATTCCAAAAATCGGAGAAAACCGGCTCGGGCAAGAAATTCAGCAAATCCGTGTTGACCGCGTAGATTCTCCCCTCCCACACGAGGGGCAAGTATGGCAAGTCGCGATTCAGGCGGCGCTGAATCTTAGAATATGACGCCTTGCGCTGTGTGAGGTCGTAGGTTGCGGTAGCCTCTTCCGACCAAAGGTCCACCTCTGGGTCGGAATAAAATGCGTCGTTGTAGGCCTGTGGCGCAAAGCTCTTCGTCTCGATCATGAACGATCGATCAGGGTCGGGATCCGCGCCCCAGTCGTCCACCAAAGCGTCAAACTTTCCATCGGTGGCGAGCCCGGGGTTACCGTAAATCACGTTCCGTGGCACAAATCGAAGATCGGCGGCCACCCCGATGTCGCGCCACGCACGTTGAATTTCCTGCGCCATGGTGCTCAAGGGATTCGATTCTGTCTGGTTCAGCAAAACAAACGACAGCGCGCGCCCATTCTTCGTGCGGACCCCATCAGGCCCAACAATCCACCCAGCGCTATCGAGCAGTGCTCTCGCGGCTGCCGGGTCGTAAGCGGCCGCCCCAGTCGGATCGTATGCCCAACTTGACGGGGGAATGAGAGTCTGCGCGAGTGTGGACGTCCCCGCGTAGGCGGTTTGTACAATCCGGTTGCGATCCAGCGCAAGAGAGAGAGCCCGTCGAACCCGGATGTCGCCGAACGGCTGGTGTTGCATGTTGAATGTGAGGAATCTCTCTAAGAGCGATGGCACGAGAACGGCGCGTATGCCCGCGGTTTGCTGGATCTGCGAGTACTGCGCGGGCACGAGTTGCGCTGCCACGTCGAGCTCGTGGCTACCAACCATTTCGAGTTGCGTGTTCGGATTGACGACGATGCGAACGTCAACTTCGCCGACCTTCGGCGCACCTTTAAAATATCGCGGATTCGCTTTGAGCAGAAGCAGCGATCCATGGTCCCAGCGCTCGAGGCGAAATGGTCCGGTCCCGATCGGATGTTTTCCAAATGGATCCGTGTTGATGTCAGGCGACTTTTCCAGAATGTGTTTCGGAATGACGAACCCGCCGGTCCCTCGTTCAAAGAACTGGATGAGCGCGGGCGCGTAGGGAGCTTTTAAATGCAGTACGACCGTGTACGGATCCGGCGTTGAGACCGACGTAATATGCTGATAAATGGCCGTATAAAAAGTGTTCACCTTTGGATTGATGTAGGTCTGATAGGTAAAGACAACGTCTGCGGACGTGAACGGTACGCCGTCTTGCCATGTCACGCCGTGGCGCAAATGATAGGTGATCGTCTTGCCATCGGGACTGATGCCGCCGTTGGCGAGACTCGGTACCACGGTTGCAAGGTCGGGAATGATGTTGGCGTGATTGTCCAACATGATGAGGCCGTCGAAAATCGCCGCTTCCATATAGCCTTCTTGAATAAGGCCGCTCAGCACCGGATTGAGCGTGTTCGGTTCGGCGATGATCGCGAGTCGCACGACGCCATGGATAGTCGAGCGGTTGCCGCGGAGTTGCTGGGTGGATGTACCAACCTTGCTGCAGGCCGCGCCGAGCATGACGAGAGCACAGCCAAACAACGCCGCACCGGCTCGAGCAGGACGGCGCAGGGCGAAGAAAGCCGGCATTATTGCCGGCTTTGCTTCACCACACGTGGATGGGCTTGTCAGGTGGTTGGTCCGGATGGCGTGGTCGGAATGGCCGCCGCTTGGCCTCGCAGCAGGTCGTAGAATCGAACGAGCACGAGGGCAGAATACGCGGCCGTCAGACCGCCGACAACGAGGCTGACAATCAGTCCGATGACGGGGATGTGCAAGAAGACTCTATTGATGACAGCACCGATCGCCGACACCACGATGATGCCCAAGAAGGCGGTCAGGCTGGGGCCAATGTTTTCGCGAACCATTCGCCACGAGGTACGCAAGGCGTCCATGACGCCCTGGTTGCCGACGACGATGGCCGGAATTGTATACATGAAGAAGAACGCCAAAACGATGCCGGCGATCCACCCGATGATGATGATGACAAAGCAAACGATTCCGACGATCAGTCCGATCAGGAAGAGCAAGAACAACGGCCCGATCTTGCTCATCGCCTTTGACACGCCACCCATCAGGTCGGCAGGCTGGCCGTGCCAAACTCGCTCGGCGCCTGCCATGACAATGGCCTGCGCTAGGATTCCCAATAGCACGAGGGCGACAAAAAAGACGATAAGCAGCAACCCGGTCCCACCCGCAAGAGCCGCCCAAATGCCGGGCCGGGGTTCGCCTGTGCCACCCATGCCGGAGAGCGCGCCGGCCCCCAGAATTGAGGCGGCTATGGTGGCGGCCATAAATATCGCGAAAAGTCCACCAGCGAGCGAGACGAGTGCTGTGGGGACGGCGAGAACGAGATTCTTGGTAAGGACGTTAAAGGCGCTTTGCAGCTCGGCAACCGCGTCGAACTGACGATTGACCATAGTGAGCCTCCATATGGCCTAGATCCGCTACTACGCTAGCCGCGTCGAACTTGCGTCGAGCAACGCCGGTTTCCCTGCGAGCACGATCCGATGTTAGGTTAGGAAGCGGATAGTAAATGGGTAGTGATAAGCGATTCCTTTGTTCGCCTGCACGGAGGCGATAATCACGAGGACGAGATCGGCCAGCCCAACGAGCGCAACCAGCGGGAACAAGAGCACGCCAATCGCGATGAGCGAGAGGATGCCCGCAACGACGCCGACACCGATCGCGTAGATGGTCATCGAGATTTGGAAATTGAGAGACTCCTTGCCATACTCGTTGACGATTGGCATCTCGTCTTTCTTTATCAACCAAATGACCAGCGGGCCGATGATGTTGCCGAAGGGTATGATCACACCGGCCAACGCGGACAGGTGACAAAGCATTCCCCACAGCTTTGGGTCGGCGGGAGCTGGAGCGGGATTGGTCGGGGGCGGATTGACCACTGGAACCCTCCTTCCACATTTGGCGGCAGTATGTCAAGCGAGCCACCTTCAGAGTGCAGGCAGCGCACCTTGCGGATGCTATGGTTAAAAGAGGTTCTCCTGCGCTTGCCATCGCCGTTTGCCGGGAAAGAGAACTCGTAGCACCGAAAATAGAACATTCGCACGCACAATGAGGAGCCAACCTTTGACCGATGTGCTCGCGCTCGGCGGCCGCAGTTTCCGTTCGCGCTTGATCATGGGTACCGGCAAGTTTTCGAGCCCGGAAGTCATGTCGGATGCGCTCGCCGCCTCGGGCGCCGAGATGGTCACGGTCGCGCTGCGTCGAGTCGACCTGGATGCCAAAACAAACCCTATTACGGATTTCATCGACCAGTCGAAATACTTGATCTTGCCGAACACCTCGGGCGCGGCCACCGCCGAGGAGGCCGTGCGCCTTGCACGCCTCGCCCGGTCCGCTGGATTGCCCCCTTGGATCAAAGTCGAGGTGATCCCCGATCCGCACTATCTCATGCCCGATCCCGTCGACACCCTCACGGCCTGTGAGACGCTCGTGCGTGAGGGCTTTATCGTCCTACCCTACATCCATGCTGACCCCGTGCTCGCCAAACGCCTCGAGGAAGTTGGCGTGGCAGCAGTTATGCCACTTGCAGCGCCGATCGGTTCGGGTCGAGGCCTCAAGATGGAGGCTGCAATCGCGATCATCATTGAGCAGGCGACCGTGCCGGTCGTGGTGGATGCTGGCCTCGGCGTCCCCTCGCACGCGGCGGCAGCTATGGAAATGGGCGCCGACGCGGTGCTCGTCAACACGGCAATAGCGACCGCCGCACATCCGGCACGAATGGCACACGCCTTCAAACTTGCGGTCGAAGCTGGGCGAGGTGCTCGTTTGGCAGGGCGCGCCCCGGAGTTGCGCACCGCATCTGCCTCAAGTCCTCTTACCGGTTTCCTCCACACAAAAGAGCCACAATGACCTTTGCGCAAACATTTAACCCTGCGGCAATGTGGAACGCCACTACTCGCGCACGTCACGCTGACGAAGCCGAGGTTCGCTCAAGCGCGGCGTCCGGTGCCAAGACGCTCGATCAGGTGGCGGCGCTGCTCTCACCTGCAGCCGGCACGCTGCTCGAAGAACTAGCACAGCGGGCTCACGCGCTATCGGTTGAGCGTTTTGGGAAAACCATTGCGCTCTACGCACCGCTGTACTTGAGCAACGAATGTGTGTGCACGTGCACGTATTGCGGTTTTTCGATGGGGCTTGACATCAAACGCAAGACCTTGCGCATCGATGAGGTCATGCGCGAGGCGCGCGCGCTCGCATCACACGGTTTCCGCAACATCCTGCTGGTGTCGTCAGAGCATCCAAAATACGTCAATGCCGGCTACCTTGCCCAATGCGTAGCAGAGGTGAAGCGCGAGGTGCAGTACGTCGCGCTGGAAGTGGCTGCAGCGCAGACGCCAGAATACGATACGTGGGTTGATGCGGGATGCGACGGCATCGTCCTCTATCAAGAAACGTATGACCCCATCATGTACCCCAAATACCATGTCGGCGGTCCGAAGAAACAGTATGCATTGCGTCTCGCAGCGCCCGAGCGCGCTGCGGCAGCCGGCATGCGGCACCTTGGAATCGGCGCGCTGCTGGGTTTGGCGGATTGGCGGTTCGAAGCATTGTCACTCGTGCAGCACGCACGATACCTCTACCGGCATTGCTGGCGAGCTCAGATCAACGTCTCGTTCCCCCGTATCAACTCTGCGGCTGGAGGGTTCGCACCTCCCCAACCAGTGAGCAATGCAGAATTAGTCCAGCTCATTTGCGCGATCCGCATTGCCTTGCCCGCGGCGGGTATCGTGCTTTCGACCCGAGAGCCAGCCGCGCTGCGCGATCGCCTTATTGCGCTAGGGATTACCCAGATGAGTGCCGGGTCAAGCACCGAGCCAGGCGGCTACTCGACGCCGGGTGCTGCCGGCGAGCAATTTCACCTGGAAGACAACCGAACGCCGGAGCAGGTTGCGCGCCGGATTGCAGAGCTGGGTTACGATCCTGTGTTCAAAGATTGGGAACAGGACCTGGGTCGTGAAGGGCGACTTGACAGTCGCTCCCTACAGGAATCTGCAGGGTCATGACGGTGACTGCAAACGGCAAGACGCGCCGCGTGGCCGTGGGAATGACGGTCCTGGAATTCCTCACCCAAAGCGATTTGGTCCCCGAGCGCATCGTGCTCGAACACAATGGTGCGCCGCTGCGACGCGATCGCTTTGCTAAAACTGTCTTGCAAGCCGGCGACACTCTTGAAATCGCACAGATGGTGGGCGGCGGTTGAAGGAACCGGGGCTTTCCAAGCGCGCTGTGCTCGAGTCAGCTCGGCTGTATCTCGTTACCGATGCATCGCCTCGGGTGCAGCCGATCGAGGACTTTATTAGGGCAGCGGTTGCAGGCGGCGTGGGCATGGTTCAGCTACGCGAAAAAACACTCGACGACGCGAGTCTCTTGGAGGTTGCTCGGCGCTGCTCGGCTGCGTGCCACGCTTTGCAGGTTCCCTTTATCGTCAATGACCGCGTCGACATCGCACTCGGCTGCGGTGCAGACGGCGTCCACGTCGGACAGGATGATCTCCCCGTGCAGACGGTGCGCCAGCTCGTGGGTGACGAGCTCGTCATTGGGTTATCAACCCACTCTGAGGAGCAGATCAAGCGAGCCGCACGCTTGGATGTTGACTACATCGGTGTTGGCCCCGTGCACGAGACACCTACGAAGGAAGGTCGCCCAGCCGTTGGACTCGCGCTCGTGCATTTCGCTGCAACGCATGCGTGCCAACCATTTTTTGCCATCGGAGGGTTGGATCCGAGCAACATCGGGAGCGTTGTCGCCGCTGGTGCAACCGGTGTTTCGGTTTTGCGCTGGATTTCCAACTCTTCTGATCCTTGCGCGTCGGCTCGTGAGTTAATCGACGAGTTCGAACGAGCAAGGCACGCACCGGCACACTAAGGAAACGCTCGGCGTGGCGATCAAATCAAACGAGCAGCTTGCGGAGCGCTTACCACCGGGCCAGTATATGGCGCGGGATTTTCCCGTGCTCCATGTCGGCAACGTGCCATCCTTCGATCCAAAGACGTGGCGGTTTCGCGTCTTCGGCGAAGTGGAGCACCCCCAAGAATTCAATTGGGAACAATTCAAAGCACTGCCTACGCGAACAGTCAAAGCCGACATTCACTGCGTCACACGCTGGTCGAAATTCGACACCACCTGGAGCGGAGTACCATTTCGTCATCTGATGCAGTTAGCAGGCGTGCGGCCGAGCGTCCGATTCGTGGTGACGCATGGAGCCAACGCATACAGCGCCAATCTGCCGCTGTCGGTAGCAGACGCCGACGACGTCTTGCTCGCGTACACCTACGAAGGGAAGCCACTAGAACCAATCCACGGCGGACCGGTGCGCATGTTTGTGCCATCGCGGTATTTTTGGAAGAGCACCAAGTGGTGCACGGGCGTTGAATTCCTGCGCGAAGACCGTCCGGGTTTTTGGGAAACCCGTGGGTATAATAACGACGCAGATCCATGGAAAGAAGAAAGATATTGGGAGATGTAGGTCGCGAATTTGCAGATCGTATGTAGTGTCGCGAATTTATTCGCGACGCGGAGAATTCTCGGGCCCTATATGGGGCGGCTGAAAACCGCGCTTTGTACGGCGGGGGATACCGCCGGCTCGCGCTCGGCCACTTGATACCCGGCATCTCGCGCCTGATCGAGGCAGCGTTCGCAAACCTTGACCGTACGGAGTCTTAACGTCGAAACTCGGTGGGCAAGAAAGTTTCGGCCCAACCGAGCTTGAGAACCACAAAATGCACACGTTGACATCGGAAAGAACCCCTCTGCAATGCTATGCGCCGCACATAGGACTGCGTGGGTTAGTCCTTGTTACAGCGCACGCCGCGCAGGGTGCGCACACGTTTGTTCGAAACGCCCGAAGACATGCGCGCTACCGTTTGGTCCCTTTGCTTAGCCATCGCGCTCTGTGCGCTGGCCGCGATTGCAAGACAAAACCCTTACGACATGAGGCTCCACAAATGGGAGCTGACCTTGATCGTGGCTCTCATTGGACTCTTTCTCCTTGCCAATGTTGCCTCTAGCATACGGCCGGTTCGCCCCGGAGAGGGCTTTGCAGCGCTCGGCGCAATCGGCGGATTTGTGATCTCCATCGCATTTGTCGCTGCGGAGCTTTTGGTCGGGCCGCCGCAGCGGATCGGCGGCGCGCCGGGTCAAGTGTACCGTCCTCCGCATAGCGCCCAACTCGGCATCGCCTTTCCGGAAGTCAATGCTGGTTCGCTTGCCGCAAGCTCGCCGGACTCAGTTGTCGTCCTCATTGGAGATCGCCGCGAGAATCTTGCGATTGGTCGCGAAGTGCGAATTCACTCGTACGTGCTGACTGCGCAGCGCTGGCCAGCCGCTTACGTTTCCGCGTGGTCGGCGGCGCACGTTGGACAGACGGTGACGCAACGCAACGGCATCGCTTTCGTTTCTCCCGTTTTGTTGTTCCCGCAACTCGACAGCGATGGTCTGCCCATCGACAGTTTTGAAGTGCCCGCGCTGCATCGGGATGTCAGCGTGAAGTACTATCCGGGCTTGCCCCAACGCGGCATCGACATTCCGTTCGTGCAGCTGGAAATCGATGAAGAAAACGGCGGAGCGCTCTTCCGAGGAGTTTCGGTGAGCGGCCGCGAGCTCAAGCATGCGGGTGTCGACCTGGTCTTCACGTTGGGCACGTATCCGGTCGTCTCAATGGCCCCGACTCCCGACAACTTCATATTTGTCCTTGGGGTCTTCATGGTTGGCATCGGCTTCTTAGGCTTTGTCGTTGTTACGCTACGAGCCAGTTTCGTGCGAGCCGCCGCATGATCGATCCCAATGCCATCGTACAGCGAATGCCAGATTGCTCTTACGAAGTGCGTGACGACCATGTGATTGTGGGAGCGTCGTTGGGCAACACGAGCGCTTGGATCGTCGGCAAAGCGACGGGAGCAATTCAAAAGATGTACTCCCTCAAGCTTGACCAAGACGTTTTCTGGTCAACCGTTGTCACGTATGGGAGCGCGAGCCATCGTGTCCTCGTCACAGCGTTGGAGCTTGAGGATCGAACGCCCGAGGAGCGCCTGAGCCAAGATACCGGTCACGTGATCCTCACGCCGGTGAGCCCTGGGAAATTCGAGTTCCATCCTGGGTACCAGCGCCACCGTTTCGAGTTACCAAACAAGCTTATGGTCACCGAAACAATCTTCGTTCCGCGAACAGGACTTGACGATCCTGCGGTGGCCTACTTTGTCGTGGATTTTTGGAATGCGGGATCCGAAAACTGGGATCTCACGGTGAGCGCGTATGCGAAACTTGCGGGCACAACACCAAAAGACATCGTTGCCACGTATGACTCGAAGGTGCGTGGGTTCATCGCTTTCAACCAATCCAAGCCGCAGTGGGTGAGAATGTTTGGCACGAGCGTTCGACCGCACGGGTATCAGACGGAGACCCATGCGGCTGAGTCTTACGATCTCCTCAACGTGCCGCCACTGAGCAACGAGACCACCGCAACCGGCGACATCATAGCTACGCTGGGGACCATCGTTTCGGTTGCGCCAGGCAAGACCCAGCGGGTTGCCATCTTTGAAGTATTCTCTGAGCTCGGTGAGGCGTCAGCACGAGCCATCTATGATGCAGCGCAGGATGTGAACACGGCACTTGCGAGTACAAGCGAGTATTACGACCGGGCACTGTTGACCGCGAACATTATTACGCCGGAGAAAACCATCAATGACGGGGCGTATTGGGCGAAGGCGAACATGCTGCGGGTCATGGCGCGCTATCCGCAAGGGGTGGGGTTTACGAACAGTCCAGGTTCCTCGCCGAACGTCGTCGGTCGCGATCTTGCATGGTTTGCCTACGGATGCGATTTTTTAGATCCTGAGTTCTCCAAAGCAATGCTCTTGCGTTTTGCTCAAACGCAATACCCCTCCGGCAAGATACCTGAATACTACAATGCCGTTACCGGTGAGGTCCAGGACTACGGGCTGAACATCAACGACGACACGCCCCTGTTCGTGATCGCGAGCGCTCATCATTACCAAACGACGGGCGACGCTGAGTTCTTGAAGGCAATTTGGCCGGCCATCACCCGCGCGGCCGACTACGCCATCTCTCAACGCGACGACCGAGGACTCATCGTTTGCACGGCGACGGGCGAACAGGTCTACGGCATCGCCAGCTGGCGCAACATCATTCCCCATTTGAGCATTAATGGTGCCGTTACGGAAATCAATTCTGAATGCTATGCGGCGCTCGCGGTCATGGGCGAGCTCGCTCACGCGATGGCCGGCCTCTCAGGGCAGCGAGAGGAGTACGAAGCAGTTGCTGCACGCTACGCGGCGAGCGCGCGCGGTCTTCGCGAGGCGATCAACGAGCATCTCCTCAACCCACGCAATGGCATGTATCTCTTGAACATCGATGTTGCCGGCCAGCCGCATGCGGACGTAACCGGAGACGAAGTCTTTCCCGTAATGTTTGGCGTGGCGCCAGCGCCCGTGAGTTACCGCATCATTAGTCGCCTCAACGCGCCAGATTTTCAGACCGAAGCGGGCTTGCGCACGGTTTCACGGCTTTCGCCGGATTACACGCCCTACCGAGACGTCGGATTGATCGGCGGCGTCTGGCCGGGGCTTTCCTTTTGGTACGCGTTCGCTGCTTCAAAAATATATCCGGACACGATGGCGCGCAATCTCCGCCAGGGTTATGCGCAGTATCTGCGCGACCCGAAGATCTTCAACACGGTACCCGGACAGTTTTCCGAATGGTTCGACGGCGAATCGCTGGTCAACCGCGGCATACGCCTTTCCCCGTGGGAGCCGCCCCGCTACCTGTGGGCCGCGATTGAAGGGGCGTGCGGGTTGGTTCTGGCCGAGGCGCCTGCGCGTCTTCGGGTGGCCCCACTCATGCCGTCCGGGTGGCGTTGGCTGGGCGTCCGGTGCCTGCCGCTTGGGGGACGTTACTACAGCTATTTCGTCGTGCGCAACGGCGAGCGCTTTCAAGTTTTTTCCGACGGACGTCTCGATGTCGACGGCGAACTTGAGGTTTTCGAGGAGGACGTCAGCGAGCGTATCGACCGCCTGGATCCGGACATGGTGGCGATGGGCTTGCGGCGGGGCAACGAGCTGCTTCTGTGCGTGGGCAGCACGCTCGATGTGGCGTATACATTTCCCCTCTCGTTGGGCAGATTGCTCGACGAGCAGCGACCCTATCAGGTGCACATCTACAACGCCACGCGAAGCCATTGGATAGAGGGTGAGACTGCACATGGTAAAGACTTCCGCAATATTGCCTTGCACATTGAAGCCCAAAGCTTTGCGCTCGCGCGCCTCGTCCCCACGAACTAATCGGCACGTGGTCGCGAATACACTCGCGAAGCTACATTTTTTTGTGCTCGTGGCGCTGCTCGCTGCGGGCTGCACCAAAGTTCAAACGAGTATAGGATCTGGTCACGCGGCGAATCCTTGGACCATTCACGGCGTTTTGCGCGTGGGCTCGTACGAAGATCTTGACAGTCTCAATCCGTTGCTTTCCACGCAGTTGTTCGTCTCTGACGTGTCGCAAATGATTTTTTCAGGCTTGATCGACTATGACGATCATGCCAACCCGGTGCCAGACGTTGCGCTCGAGGTGCCCACGCAGACAAACGGTGGGATCAGCAAAGACGGCAAGACCATCACCTATCACCTCCGGCGCGGCGTCAAGTTTTCAGATGGCGCGCCCCTGACGTCAGCTGATGTGAAGTATACGTGGCAGCAGATCATGAACCCCAACAACAACCTCGCGTACCGCTATCCCTACGACCAGGTGACGTCAATCGACACCCCAGACGCGGCGACGGTCGTCGTTCACCTCAAGGCGCCGCTCGCGGTGTTCGTCGCGGCTTTCATGCGTAACGGCGTCGTCGGGTCCATTCTCCCGAAGCATTTGCTCGAACAGTATTCGGACCTCAACCGGATTCCGTTCAACACCAACCCCATCGGGAGTGGCCCATTTGTTGTGGCGAGTTGGGAGCCGGGAACGCTCCTCACGCTGCGAGCCAATCCACTGTATTGGCGCGGGCCGCCGAAGTTGCATGAAGTTCTCTACCGCATCATCCCAAGCCAAAATACGCTTTTGACGGATGTGCTCGGGCACGATGTTGATCTCTACTACGACGCGCCAGAGGTCCAGTACGCGACTTTGACCCGGCTTGCGGGGTACCGGATCACGCACGTGCCGAGCATGACGTACGAGCACATCGATTTCAACACAGCACGGCCGCCCTTCAATGACGTCCGCATGCGACAAGCCGCCGCCTACGCTATCGATTGGCAAGCGCTCGCGAGTCACGTGTACTTTGGTCTGGACAAACCCGGGATCGGCGACACACCGCCCTTCTCGTGGGCGTACGACCCAAGCATCATGCCGTATCCGCACGATCTTGCGAAGGCCCGAGCGCTGCTGCGCTCCGCGGGTTGGGCTCCCGATGCGAGTGGCATGCTGGTCCGCAACGGCCAACCGCTGCGGATAGACATTGCGACCGTTGCCGGCGTCACCTCGAGGGAAAAAGCCGAAGAGTTAATCCAGCAGAATCTTCACGACGTCGGCATCACGGTCGACATCCACAACTACCCGGCCAATTTGCTCTTCGCGACCTACGGTGGCGGTGGGATCCTGGCCCACGGAAAATTCGATCTATCGCTGTATGCCTGGACTTTGACCTATCCCGATCCAGACGACACGGTGACCTTGGGGCCCGACGAGATTCCCCCGAAAGGTGAAAACTATACGTTCTATGCCGACCCGCAAATCGGAGCATGGCAGCGAGCCGGACAGCTGCAGTACGCTCGAGGCGCACGCCGGCCTTACTATGTCCTGATCCAGCGCCGCATTCATGACAGCCTACCGTTTCACACCATCGTGTGGCGCTCGAATATTGACGTCGTGAACACCGATCTTGTGAACTTCAAACCGGTGCCGGCCGTCAGCGATTTTTGGAATTCGTGGGAGTGGCAGATCTGAGAAGTTCTGAGGTCCGCCGGGCAAATTCGTCCGGATCCAGTCGAGGTGCGTTGTCGACGACCCCGCCGAGTTGGTGCATCCAAAAGGACGGTGTCGGCGGATTATCGCTTTGCCAGATCGCCTGCGGCTCAAACAAATGTCCTAGCAGAGACAGGTCTGGGCGCGGCTGTTCAGAGCACGCAAGCGGTCGCGACGTTGAGCCGGGCGCAGCCTCTTGCACCTTCGGGTTGACGTGTCGATACTACCGCCGGGGTGCTGCAGTTAGCGGGGTGCCCTCACGCGAGCAAGTCTTAGCGGCACTCGAGACCTGCGCTTAGATCTCGAGCGATATCTTGCCGCGGTGCTCGTTGCTCTCCAGTCGCTCGAAGGCAGCGCGTCCTTCCGCAAGCGGATAAGACGAGTCGATCAATGGCTGTATCTTCTTGCTTTCGACGAAACGGATGAGCGAGAGGAACTCAGGCAGTGAACCCATAGTCGAGCCAACGATGCGCAATTGATGCCAGAACACGCGGGAGAGATTCGCTGGCGGATTCGGCCCCGTCGTTGCGCCCGCAACAACAATGATGCCACCCAAACGAACCGCGCGAATACTCGTTCCCCAGGTCGCCTCGCCAACCGATTCCATGACTGCATCCACGCCATCGCCGCCAGTGAGGGCAGCGATCGCTTGGGCTGCCTCTCGCCCAGCGAGCACGGTCTGCGCGGCTCCCAATTGCAGGGCCTGGTCGAGTTTTTTCTCGGAGGTCGACGAGGCATAGACCACGAGACCCGCCGCGGCGGCAAGCTGGATCGCGGCCGTTCCAAGACCGCCGCCTGCGCCTACGACGAGCACAGAGTCACCCGGCCGCAGGTTGGCTTTCACGAATAACATCCGGTATGCGGTGAGGAAGGTGACGCATAATGCCGCTGCTTGCGCACCGCTCAGCCCCTTTGGTTTCGGGATGACGTGCAAGGCCGGCAACACGACATACTCGGCAAACGACCCCTCGAGGTCGCCATCACTCAGCAGCGTGAACGTGCGACAGAGCATGGGATCGCCCGTCGCGCATCCGGCGCACTGACCGCAGAACCGAAGCGGGTATAGGATGACCTCGGCGCCGATATCAGGCGTTCCAGGCGGACGATCGGGTCCGTAGGCGTCGACGACCCCGTAACCATCGCATCCCAGTATTCTCGGCGGCGTGATCGGGTAGCCAACCACCCCGCGCAACGTAAAAAGATCGTGGCGGTTGAGGGTTGCCACGCGCATGCGCACGCGTACCTCTCCGGCTTCGGGCGAAGGTGTCGGCCGCTCCCCAATTTCGATGTTCGCAAGTGGATTGTCCCCGCCCAAACGCGCGGCGAAAAGTGCACGCATCATTTACCTCCCGGCGATGCGGCATCAAACATCGCCACCGACGTAGGGTACGAACACGTCGCGAAGTCGGGCACCACCGAGCGAAGCGTACGGGTGTTGTAAACGCTGACGCTATCCGCGCGCGCGTTCGGAACGTACAGCCGGTGGTTTAGCGGGTCAAAGGTTGGCAGCCACGGCGTCAGCCCCGTTGGCAAGGTGGCGACGCGACGCATCTGAGGAAGAGCAAACACCACGACGTTGCCAGCTCCTTCGTTCGTGACGAACAGTCTTGCGGTGGTTGGATCGACGGCGACGCCCAGCGGCAACGAGGACTTCGATCCGGTGCTGATCATGCCGCCAATGCGACGCAGGCTGCGACTATCAAAACGCTCGAGGCCTGGACGAGCACGAGCGCCGTTGACGACGCTTGTGTCATTGTCCGCAACAAACACCACATGGCGCAGCGGATCAACGGCGACGCCGAACGGCCGAGCAGCGGTTTTTGCAGTGGCCAGCAACGTTGTCCGGCCGGTCGCATCGATTGCAAAGCGCATGAGAGAATTGCCGTTGATATTGGAAACGTAAAAGCCGCGGCCGTCAGGAGATGCCGCAATGCCTTCCGGGGTTTCTCCGGCTATGACGGAAGAGACGAGCACGGGCACCCCCCGCGGGTTCATGCGGTAAATGCGGACGCCCGGATGTCCGGCGTCCGCGTTATTGTCGGTTGCGGCGACGTAGCCCCAACCCAAGCGCGCTATTTCGGAGAATCGAACGCCGGGTAAGGGCGCGGAAACACGCCAGTGCATGCTGCGCAAATCGATCGCCACAATTTGCGATTCGACAGCAAAGACAGCGCGCTTGGAGCTTGAGTCGACCGCGATGCCGGCTGCTCTCCCACCGACGCTGAGAGCGCCCGAAAGCGCGAAGTTACGCGCGCTGTTGACGTTCACCGTACCATCTGAATAGCAAGTGGAGAGCACGAGCGACTCGTTGTGCAGAGGCGGACTCACGATGCTTACGGAGGCCGAATCTGCGATGCCATTTCCGGCATTTGCCACGATAGCCGCCGATGTCGGCACGTCAACTGCTCGGTAAAGGCCGTTGTTGTCGATGGATCCAGGACCCACGACAGACCAGCGCACGTTCGAAGGTCCAAGTTCGCCAATGAGCGTTGTGTGGAATTGGAGGCTGTTGCCGGCGAACACCTTTGCGCTTTTCGGCAAGATTGAGATGCGCGGAGAAAAATCCACGGCATTGCCGCGGCTGGAGCTGCACATGAGACCGCCGCCTGCCGCGAGCGCGAGGATGACCCAGGCCGCAAGGATCTTCTTCACGATACGACTGCTCCCGTCGCGCGATCGAGCCAGCGGTACGCATTCGGCAGCCGGTCGGCAAACGTCTGCGTGCCCGGCACGACCTCTTTGCGTCGCGCGGCAATCGTGTCAACAACCGCCACAAATCCGCTGGGCAAACCTGCGAGCGCACTTCCGACGATCGAACCATCGGGATGGATCAGACAGGCTGGTGCTGTGCCATCCGAGTGGCTGCAAACCGCAACGTAGACGCGGTTTTCAACAGCGCGGGTGCGCGCAATGTCGACCACGGGCAACCCGTTCGGCGGCAAGCGCCACAGGAGCAGATCGGCGCCGCGCAACGCTGCAGCGCGCGCGGGCTCCGGGGCCACCATGGCTTCACCGGTGAGAATCTCGTAGCGGAGTCCGCGGGCGCGATCGAGTGCTCGGGTCATTGCGGCGGCTGAGTCGCCGGTGCGGATCACCGCGCTCACCGTTTGCGCGACAAGCGCCTCGAGCGCGCGTGGGTCGTCACGCCGGCGGGGCGCACTTTGATACATCGCCATCCAAAGTCGAGGTGGAAGGCGGTGCAAGCGTCCATTCTTGCGCGGGCGCCTACACAGCGCTGCGCGATCGGCGGCCGACAAGAAAGAAACGTATGGCGCAGGCTTCGTCCTCTTCACATCGGTGGCTATAAACTGCGGCTGATCGGGAGCAGCGTGCGCGGCCACCGAGCCGTCTGGCGCGACGATTTGACTGTAACCGGCGTAGTGAACCGCGCCGAGCTCCGAGCCGCACTTGTCGGCAGCTGCAATCCAAATGCCATTTTCCAGTGCGCGTACGCGCAACATGTAGTCGGCCTGCACGTTGCGAATCAGCGCATGCGATGGCCCAAAGCCCACCCACGCCGTAGGGTCAGCCACCAGCCACGCGCCTTTGGCCGCGAGCGTGCGAGCGATTTCCGGGTTGCGGCCATCAGCACAGATCATCATGCCGATGCGGCCGAATGCGGTTTCGAAGACCGGAACATCGCGACCCGCTCGAAACCAGCGCTGGTCGAAGTTCCAAAGCCGCGCTTTTGCATATGAACCAATTTCGTTGCCTGTGGCGTCGATCAGCACCGCCTCGTTTTGCAAACTGCCATCCGGCTTCGTGCGCGCGATGCCCACCACCACGGACACTTTTTCGCGGCGAGCCTCTCGCGAGATTGCGGTCAGGGCTTCTGCGTCCGATGGTATGGCACGCCTGTATGGATGCGCATCGAGCAAAACATATCCTGGATAACTGCATTCCGGAAGGACGAGAAGCGAAGCCTCGTTGCGCCGGGCACGGCGTATGGCAGCCGTGATATCGGCGAGCGCCTCGCGCGCCTGCGCGACCGACCGAGCACAAAGCTGCGCACAGGCAACGCGAAGCGTGATGCCGCGCACTCGTGCGGCAACAACCGCCCTCATATACTTGAGCGTAGCGGCGGACGCAGAGGTCCGCCATGTAGCAGCAGACCTTCAGGTCCGCTCGTCGGGTCGAAAAACATGAAGTTTGGAATCGTGCTTTCCGCGGTGGTCGCGCTCACCCTTGTGGGGTCAGGTGCGAGCTTTGCGGCGACGCATGGAGCCCTGGCACCGTTGGACGAATACTTCGGAAAACAGAAGATGAGTCCCTTAGGCATCGAAAATACGATTCACGACACGAGCCTGCGCGTGCGCTACGATCCGGCCCACGCAGCGCGATACTATCAAGGGCTCGAATCAGCCGAAGATGCGCTCCACGATTGGGCGCGCAAATATCCGAAAGATCCGTGGCTAGCCGGACGCGCCTACTACATGTCGCACGTTTTCTGGTCCATGCACACAGCGCCAGCAGATGCTGCCGCTCACCGCTGCCGCCTCCTGCTCTTCACACAATTTCAAGGTTCACACTGGTCGGCGCTCGCCGAACACGAAACCCAAAGTGCCATAGCCCCAGTACGGGTTGCAAAGAATCGCTCCTCTTAGAGGAAGTGGCGTCGAAGGTTGGCACCAATGCCGACCGTCATGCTTTCAAAGATCAGCGGCATGCGGCGAACATCGGGCCCATCACGAAGATCGAATTCCGGCAACACATCGAAACTACGTAGTTCTTGATCGGCAAAGCGCGCGTACCACGTGTTCGGATACAGCGTTTCAAGCTCTTCAAGCAACCCAAGCGCGACGCGATCGTACTGCGGCACATGCTTGCCGATGAGAAAGGTTGCAAACCGAGCCATCGTGCCAGGCAGCCAGGGGTCATGGGGATAGCGGAGTTCCCAGTCGGTTAGGGCAGACTGCACCGCATTGATTCGCTCGATCTGACCCGGTAACGCGAGCGGAGAATCGCCCTCGATATTCATGTCGTGAATGGCGTTGCGCACGCTCAAATTGCTCAATCGGTACACACCAAAGTAGACGTCCACAGGTGCTTGGATGGAGGGGGGCGGCGTTGCGTTGACGCTAAACGCATTCGCAGCTGCGGCTTGGCTGTTTGGAGCGAAAATCACGCAGGTAAGGATTACAAGAAAAAAAGCGCTCCCGGTTGGAAGCGCTTTTTCTTTGCGGGTGCGGTTCTTAGAACTTAAACCCAAGGCCCACATATGGACCTGCGTGGGTTTCGTTGATGGGTGAACTCTGTTTTGCCGTGAAGCGGTCGCCGCTGAATCCGCCCATGATGTAGAACGGTGAGTCGCCGAACACGTAGTCGAGACCAACATCGTACTTGATGATTTGGTACTCAAGCGTTTTCTTCAAACCGGTTGCAGGACCGCTTTGAACCGTGTACTCGCCTCTCACGTTCGGGTAGTAGAAGCCAGAGGCAAACCAACCGAGGCTATTGGCCCCAAGATCAGGGAGCTTCTCAAGACCTGCACCCGGACCACTGAGGACTGGATAGCCGTAGTTCGTCGCAGCCTGCAAGTAGCTGAGACCGAAGTTGATCCACGGATTGACGATCTTGAATTCAAGTCGTCCGTCAATCGTTGATTGGCGCGCTAAGAACTGTGGGGTTGCAGCCTGTCCACCATCGATCGTGTTGAAGAGCGTGGTGCTCGTCCCGGGGACGTTCGTCGTCTGGTACTGATCTTGGCGGAAGTCGACCTTCACCGCGAATGGGTTGAACAGGTATGCGCCGGAGCCAACCTGTCCGTGCGAGGTCACGTTGTTCGCAAACTCGTTGGCCACGCGGCCCTGTGTGTAGCCACCTTGGATGTAGCCAAGAATTGGTTTCGGTGTCGGGCTAGGAGCGGGCGTCGGTACTGGCGTCGCAGGCGCGGTTGGAGCCGCCGTTGGCACTGGGGTCGGCGGAATGTAGCGCACCACGCAGACGTGCTGCTCAGGAACCCATTGCACGTAGGCTCCGAGTGCTTCGGAGATGACGCGCACTGGAACGAGCATGACGCCCTTGTACATCATAGGCGGCACGTCGAGGGGACGCGACTCGCCATTGATGAGAACTTCGTTCTTACCAAGGGTTACCTGAACTTGTGAACCCGGCTTGGAAGCCGTGACGGACTTGCTGCCCGCATCGTAAGAAACGGTTGCACCCATCTGCTCGAACATGCTGCGCAGGGGCACAAGAATCGTACCATTTTTCACGAGTGCTGCAAGGACGCGTCCTTGTCGCAGCGTGTCAGGGCGGGCATAGACATGGTGATCGTTAAATAGAATTGGAACTTCGCCTGACGGCGGGTTGCCAAAATCCATCATGGCGTCAGAGACTTGGAATCCGGACGTTGCCGAAGTTACCGTTCCGGTGAAAACCTTCGTCTGCGAGGCCAAGACGTTGACAGAACTGTCAGCGAAGCTTGGCGCAATACCCGCAACGGCAAACAACGCCGCGGCGAAAACTGCTAAGTGAAAATGCTTCAAGTTTTATCCTCCTACAGGATAGGTCAAACTTACTAGTAATCGTTTGCGTTCCTATTCCTTTTTCCCACCATAGACCATTGGAAACCAGACCGCAATGAGGGACATGCAGACGTGTTGGCCGACTTTAGTCTGGCGCGTAGCGGTCGGGTTTGGGAGCCGGCCGCTACCTTGTTTCATTTGTCGTCTAGAATCGGATTCCAAGACCGAGGTATGGTCCAGCATGCGTCTGATTTATTGGCGCGTTCTGCTTTGCCGTGTAGCGGTCACCGTTGAATCCGGCAATGACGTAGATTCTCGAGGGTCCGTAGTTCAGCCCGATGTTATATGTCATGATTTGGTATTCTTGTAGGTACGATGTGCCGTTGTTTGGCCCGGCCGTTTCCACATACGTGCCGCGCATGTTGGGGTAGTAGAAGAACGAGCCGAAAAAGCCAAACGCACTGTTTGGATCGGGCAACTTTTCTAAGCCCGCTCCGCCGCCCGTCAGACGGGGATTACCGTAGTTTGTGTACACCGTGAGAAAACTGCCAGCAATATAAATGTGGGGCTTCGCGATCTGATATTCAACCCGCCCGTCGATGTTCGTCTGCCGCGCTAAGAAGACGGGAGTCGTCGCGAAACCACCATCGATCGTTGCAAAGCCCGTGAGCGGGTTGCCGGTTGGATCTTGCGCGTTGTGCGATGTGCGGTATTGGTCTGCACGAGCTGCTCCGACGACCGCCCATTGACCGAAGAACAAACCCGCTTCTCCGTTGTATCCACTTTGATCGTGAACGTTATTGGCATACTCGTTGGCCGTTCTGCCGGAGACGTAGGCGCCTTGAATGAAACCAAGAGGCGCGGGAGTGGGGGTCGCTGTTGGTGTCGGCACGGCTGTGGGTGGCGCAGTTGGTGCCATCGTTGGCACAGGCGTCGGCGGAATGTAGCGCACCACGCAGACATGCTGCTCGGGCACCCATTGCACGTAGGCTCCGAGTGCTTCGGAGATGACGCGCACTGGAACGAGCAAGACGCCCTTGTACATCATGGGTGGGACGTCGAGCGGACGTGACTCGCCGTTGATGACGACTTCGCTCTTGCCGAGGGTCACTTGTACTTGCGAGCCCGGCTTGGAAGCCGTGACGGACTTGCTGCCCGCATCGTAAGAAACGGTTGCACCCATCTGCTCGAACATGCTGCGCAGCGGCACGAGAATCGTACCGTGTTTCACGAGCGCTGCAAGGACGCGTCCTTGTCGCAGCGTGTCAGGGTTAGCGTAGACATGGTGATCGTTAAACAGGATCGGCACTTCGCCTGACGGCGGGTTGCCAAAATCCATCATGGCATCGGCAAAACTCGGCGCGATGCTCGACAGCACGAACATCGCTGCGACGAGTGTCGCGAGACGGAATCGCTTCAAGTCGTGTTCCTCCTCGTTAGCGTAGGCTCCCAATGGGCAGCATCGTTTGCGCTTTGCATTCAATTTCCCACCCGCGCCGTTATAAACCGCGCTGGGGGACAAGATAAAAATTTAAAAAAAGAAGACGCCCGAGATACACTCGGGCGCCTTATGACTCTTCGCGTGGTGTTGCGCTAGAATCGAACTCCAAGTCCGAGGTACGGACCTTCATGCGTTTGGTTTATTGGAGCGCCGGATTTTGCCGTGTAGCGATCGCCGTTGTAGCCTGCGATGACATACACGTGCGACGCTCCGTAATCCAGGCCGATGTCGTACTTGTACAGCTGGTATTGCTGTGTGAAGCTCATGCCGGCGTTGGGTCCGGCAGGCACCACGTACGTTCCCTTCACGGCTGGGTAGTACATAATAGATCCATACCAACCCAGGTCGCTTTGGAAATCGGGCAGCTTGTCGAGCCCGAAACCGCCTCCCGTCAATCGCGGATAGCCGTAGTTGTTCCACAGGTCAATGTAACTTCCAGCAATGTCGAAGTGCGGCTTGAGAATTTGATACTCTAGCCGTCCATCGACATTTGTCTGCCGCGCTTGGAACACGGGAGTCGTCGCGAAGCCACCATCGATTGTTGCAAAGCCCGTGAGCGGGTTGCCGGTCGGATCTTGCGCGTTGTGCGCCGTCCGGAATGAGTCGCTGCGCACATTGCCGACGATGGCCCACTGTCCGAGGAAGAGTGCACCCTCGCCCGTATAGGCGCTCGAATCGTGATTGTTGGGTGAGAACTCATTGGCGGTGAGGCCGCTGACGTACGCACCCTGGACGAAGCCCACCGGGGCCGGTGTTCCCGTTGGAGCAGGCGTCGGCACTGGTGTCGGTGGCGCAGTTGGCGCCGCCGTTGGCACTGGGGTCGGCGGAATGTAGCGCACGACGCAGACGTGCTGCTCAGGAACCCATTGCACGTAGGCTCCGAGTGCTTCGGAGATGACGCGCACTGGAACGAGCATGACGCCTTTGTACATCATCGGCGGTACGTCGAGGGGACGCGACTCGCCGTTGATCACGACTTCATTCTTGCCGAGCGTGACTTGCACTTGCGAACCGGGCTTGGAAGCCGTGACGGACTTGCTGCCCGCATCGTAAGAAACGGTTGCACCCATCTGCTCGAACATGCTGCGCAGCGGCACAAGAATCGTACCGTTTTTCACAAGAGCTGCAAGGACGCGTCCTTGTCGCAGCGTGTCGGGGTTAGCATAGACATGGTGATCGTTAAACAGGATCGGCACTTCGCCTGACGGCGGGTTGCCAAAATCCATCATGGCATCAGAGACTTGGAACCCGGACGTTGCCGAAGTTACCGTTCCGGAGAAAGCCTTCGTCTGCGAGGCCAAGACGTTGACAGAACTGTCAGCGAAGCTGGGCGCGATGCACGCAACGGCGAACAATGCCGCCGCGGCCACCGCGAGATGTATGTGTTTCAAACGGTTTCCCTCCTTAGACCCCTTGGGAATGAACCCAGAGGGCAAACGCACATATGTTCGAAACAGGTGTGTCTTACCCTCTGCCTTCATCCAAGACATAACGTAACTATACCCCTGTTTGGTGCCGCAGAATCAAGTGGCGGAGCCTCGCAAAGAGAGACAGAAAAGACAATTTAGTGCCATGCCAGAGACAACCGTCAAAGTAGTTCTTCTAGAAAAGTCACCTCACCCAACCGCTATGACAGCAACGGCAGCGCGCACTTGCTATTCCGCGAGCGAGCCCTCCGCGATCGTCGAGCGATGGGAGCGCAAACCGGATGACATGCTTGCGACGGTCGAGCGCGTGCGAGCGGCCGGGCACCATTCCACGCTCGAACATAACATTTACGTCTTTGGCGTGACTGGACTTTCTCGGGCAGCGACCCATCAGCTCGTGCGCCATCGCCACCTGCAGTTCGATCAGCAAAGTCAGCGCTATCTCGCGTTCAAAGACGCCGCTTTTCCGTACGTCAAGCCGCGCAAACTGTCATCGCTGCCGGAGCTTTCCAAGCGTTTCGACAACCTGATGCGCGAAATCGGCGAAACATATAACGAGTTGTTGAAAGGCGGGTTGCCAAGTGAGGATGCGCGATTTGTCCTGCCCAACGCGGCCGCGAGCCAGCTCGTCGTTTCGGGCAACGCGCGCGCATGGTACGAATTCCTGACCCTGCGCACCTGCAATATGGCGCAATGGGAAATTCGAGAGATGGCATTTTCAATATTGCGCATTCTCAAACGCGAAGATCCCGTTCTCTTCAAAGATGCCGGTGCAACGTGCGTGCGCGGATTCTGTCACGAGCCAAATGGTCCGGAATGTCCGAGATACATAACGGTGATCAAAGCACAAATGAAACAGGGAGAGCGTGCGGCGAGCTGGCTCGAGCAACGCGGTAAGGCGCTCGGCGGTCTGGAAAATGGAAAATCGCAAAACGGGGAATCGAAATTAGAGGATACTTCTTAGGTCAGCGTCCATTTCCGCGGGCGACATCTGGCCAATCTTTACCGCACGCACGATGCCGTGGGCATCGATAAAAACCGAGGTCGGCAGCGCAAACACGCTATAGGTCGCTGCTGCAGGGCCTTCGTCGATAACGATTGGGTATGTAATCGAGAACGGCTTCACAAAGCGCTCGATAAGTTGCGGCGTCTCTTCCTGATCGACACCGACGACCTGCAAGTGCGCTCCGTGCAACTGGCGATAATGTCGCTCGATCGCCGGCATCTCCGCTTTGCACGGCGGACACCAGGTTGCAAAAAAGTTGAGCCACACCGGTTGGCCGTGAAAGGATGAAAGGCGGAGTGGTTCGCCCGCAAGAGTTGTGACGGGTGCGTCCGGCGCGGCTTTGCCAACCGGACTTGCCAACGCAGCTTGGTGGAAGGCGTGATAATCCCGCAATGCAAGGAGGCCGGCCACCGCGAAAAGCCCAAGCACCACGAGCCAGAGTCCGATATTTGCCGGTTTTTTGGTCATCTAGTTTACCTTCAGTATTATCGTAACATTTGCAAGGCCAGGAGAGTAAGCAGGTCCGTGAAACCAAATACAGCTTTTCTCGCTTTTACATCCGCCATCCTGACGTGCGCAGTGGCTGCGGGTCTGTCGTCAACCGTTGTGGGCTGCGCCAACAAGGGCGCCGCGCCCCAGTCGAGCCCGTCGCCGTCGCTGTCCGTCACCGTGGCAAAAGCCAGACGAGGCGACGTTACCGAGCGCGTGGAGCTCACTGGGATCGTGGCCGCCAAGGCGCAAGGCAATCTCCAGTCCGCCATCACGGGCGCGGTGATTTCAGTTGGCGCGAACGTCGGAGATCAGGTGAGCGCAGGCGAGGTGCTCGTTCGCATCGATGATTCAACCGTGCGGGCCCAAGAACAACAAGACCTAGGGAGCCTCAACGCCGCGCGCGCGCATCTTGCGCAGGTGCAAAGTGGCGACGTCGGCGCCGCAAGCAGCGCCAACGCGAACTTGAGTTCAGCCCAAGTTGCGTACCAAACGGCGCTATCGAATTATCAACGGAACAAGCAGCTCTTCGCGCAAGGCTTTGTCTCGCAATCGGCCGTCGATCAAGCCGCGCAGGCCGAAGCTGCCGCGCAAGCGCAGCTGCGTAGTGCGCAGGTCGGCGCGCAAAATGCAAATCTCGGCGGAGTCACGACGTCCTCTGCGCAGTCTGAGATTCAAAATGCGGCGGCGGCAGTTCAGGAAGCCCAAGGTGCGGTCGAGCTCGCGCAAGCGCAGCTTGCTCAAACCGTCATTCGCGCACCATTTTCAGGTGTTCTGACCCAACGCAGCGTCGATCCAGGCACGCTTGCGGCGCCTGGGACCCCGCTGGTCCAAGTCTCCGATCTGGACCCGGTCTACGTCAACGTGAACATCCCGGAGGAGAACCTTCCTTATATCCACGCAGGAACATCCGTTGACATCACGGTCGATTCTCTGCCGGGACATAGCTGGCATGGAACGGTCGATGCCGTCAATTCCGCCACGACGCAAGGGACGCTCTCGTATCTTGCCCGCGTCGTCCTGACGAACCCCGCGCTCTTGCTCAAAGCTGGTATGGTCGCGAACGCAAGTTTTGTCAAGGCGCAGCACCGCGACGTGGTTCTCGTGCCGAGGGCTGCGGTGTTTGGGGGCGAAAGCGGCGACGAGGTGTACATACTTGCGAACGCATCGGGGTGCAAATGCGACGGGAAAGCCAAAGCAGTGAGCGTACGGCGCGGACTTCAGACCGACGCCGAAGCGGAAGTCAGCGGCCCGGGCATCGCGCCGGGCACGACGATCATCGTGCAGCGGCCCGACACGCTCAAAGAGGGATCGCTCGTAAGCATCAGCTCTGCAAGCGGTCAAGCGACATCTTCGTCGCAAGCCCTCCAGTAATATCCCCGATACGGCGCTCTCTCTTTTCCAATAGAGGAAAGCATGAATAGAACATCGGCCGCTCTCCTGTGCGCGGCTCTCACAGCATTTTTTGGAATGGCGACGGCGGCTTTCGGTGCTCCCACGTCGCCCACACCGACACCCACGATGGTGCCGATGACTTCGCCGACGCAACCCGCTAGCGCGGCACAACCGACGGCTGTGCCGACGACGCTGAACTTGAGCCAAGCCGAGCAAATCGCGCTTGCTTCATCTCCGCAGCTAACGTTTGCGCGGGCGGTCGTCGATCAATCGCAAGCTGGTATCGGCGTCGCACGCAGCGGCGAGCTCCCATTAATTGACGCTTCTGGTAGATACACACGCCAGAAGACCAACGCGTTCACGGGAACCGGCCAGCCCTCGGTGCTGACCACGAACAGCGGCAGTGTCTCGCTGAGCCAATTAATCCTCGACGGCGGACGCGTCAACGCAGAAGTGCAGGCGTCGCGCTACACCACAGACTCAGCAAAATTGACCTTGCTGCGCGATATCCAAACGGTGTTGTTGACCGTAGCTCAGCAGTACTATGCGGCGTTGCAAGCTCGCCACCAGCTGCAAGCGGCGCTGCAGTCGCTCTCTGTGGCTCGCGTTCAAGAGAAGCTCGTGGAGGCGCAATACCACGCGGGCGTTGCATCGAAAGCCGACGTCCTCACGGCTCAGCTCCCGGTCGCACAGGCAGAGCTCACGCTTGCATCTGCGCAAAACGGCGAAGCCGAAAATGTTGCCGCGCTCTTGACAACCATGGGGTTACCCGCGACGACGCCAGTGTCGCTTCAGGATGACACAAGCGTCACGGCGGGCAATCCTGATCTCAATTCGTTGATCTCAACCTCGCTCTTGCAGCGAACCGACCTTTCTGCCGCCAAGGCAAGCGTCGACTCAGCGCAGGCTAGCGTCCGAGCCGCAAAGCTCGCCGCTTTTCCGGTGATCGGCGGTACGGCAAGTTCGGGCACTGCCAGCACGAGTCAAAGTGGCAGCAACTTTGCCTCCAGCTGGTCACTGGGAGCAAGCCTCACGTTTCCTATCTACTCGGGTGGCCTCATCAAGTCGCAAGCCGATGAAGCCCGCGCCGTTGAAGCCCAAGCCGAAGCCAACTATAAATCCGCTGAACTCAACGTGTATTTGAACGTGCAACAAGCGTACCTCGGTCTTTTAACCGCTAGTTCGTCGCTCAATGCAGCCAAGGTAGCGCTCGACCAAGCGCGCGTGGTGCTGGATGTCACGAATGCCCAGTTCAAAGCAGGCGTGACGACGTTGCCGCTGCTGCTCAACGCACAATCGCAGCTGACAACAGCGCAATCCAATTACGTGCAAGCGCTCTACGCCTATAAGATAGCGCAGCAAAACTTGCTCTATTCGGAAGGAACGCTTGCGCCAAGCTAAGGTGCAAATGCGTATGTAGCAGCGGACCTTTAGGTCCGCTCGAGCGTACGGCATTCGCTCACCATGGCAAGGGAATGGGGAAAGGCCAAAAGAACCTCGGGCTCATGCCGAAACGCGCGCGCTTCATTGCGGTTGCAGGGTGCGTCCTTTCATTCTTATTGGTGTCGGGTTTTGCTTGCTCGAAAACCCAGTCAGGCCAAGCGACCGTTACGATCGACAGCACGTCGTTTCATCCGGGCAATCTGGTCGTGACCAAAGGTACGCTCGTCACCTTCATTAATAACGACACGCAGCCGCACACGGCGACGGCCGTGGGCGCCTTCGATTCTGGCCCTATTGCGCCCAACGGGGGTCGCTGGACTTGGGTGGCATCCCTCGCGGGCACGTTCCAATATCACAGCCTCATCCAGCCCACGATGGCCGGTACCATCACCGTCATCGAAGCCACCCCGACCAGTTATTGAACCGCCAGATCGTACTCTTCTTGGTCGTCGCCTGCACATGCGCGAGCGTAAGCGCGTGCACGAAAGTTGGTTTGCAGACCGGCCAGCACGCCACCTCACACACGATTCCTGGCACGCTGCGCTACGCCGACATTGAAGAACCCACCGGACTCAATCCACTGCTGCGGCTTCAGGCGGTGGCGACCGATCTCGACATGTTCATCTTCGGATTCTTCTTCAATATTGACGACAAGTTGCATTGGGTACCCGAACTCGCAGTTGAAGTGCCTACGCTTGAAAACGGCGGAATCAGCAAAGATGGCTTGACGATTACCTATCATCTGCGCAAGGGAGTCAAGTGGCAAGACGGCGCTCCTTTCACCTCGCACGACGTGATTTTTACGACCAATGCCATCCTCAATAAAAATAACAATCTTCAATCCCGCAATGGTTGGGATCAAATAGATCATGTTGAAGCGGTCGGCGATTACGAAGTGAAGTTCCACCTCAAGAGGCCCTATGCGGCGTCAATCGCCACTTTCTTTTCAGAGTCAGGACTCTACCCGGTTCTTCCCGCCCACCTGTTGGAAAAATATCCAGATCTCAACCATGTACCGTTCAACAGCGATCCAGTGGGAACGGGTCCCTTTAAGTTCGTACGCTGGTTGCACGGTGACCGCATCGAGCTAGAGGCGAACCCTCTCTACTGGCGCGGACCGCCAAAGCTCCAACATATCATTTATAAGTTCGTTCCCAAGGACACGACCATACTCGTTCAATTGCAGACGCATGAAATAGATGCGTGGTTCCGTTCGCCTTCTAATCTGTATACTGAAATCAAGAAACTCGAGCCGCAATATCGGGTACAACTCGAGCCATCATTTGTCTACTCCCATATCGATCTCAACCAAAAGAATCCGCTTTTCCACGACCTTCGAGTGCGCCGCGCGATAAACTACGCAATCAATAGACAAGACATTATCGACAAAGTCACGCATGGCGTCCAGCTCATTGCCTACTGGGAGATTAGCCCGCTCTCGTGGGCGTACAATCCAAACGCTATGAAATATCCATACGATCCGGCGAAGGCGCGCGCGTTGCTCGCCGAGGCTGGATGGACGCCGGGGTCTGATGGCATCTTGCAAAAGAATGGTCAGCGCCTGGCGTTCGATTTGTCGGCTGTGGCCGGAGGTTCGACCGGTGAGGCGACCGAGTCGCTCGTCCAGCAAGACTTAAAGGCCGTCGGCATCGATGCGAGCGTCAAGAACTATCCGGCAGAACTTTTCTTTGCGCCCGGTCAAAACGGCGGCATTTTGCAAACGGGCAAATACGACACGGGTTTCTTTGCGTGGGTGGCCGGGGTCGACCCGGAAGACGAATTGTCACTTTACGGCTGCGACGAATTTCCACCGATAGGTCAGAACAATCTTTTCTGGTGCGACCCGACTTTACAAAAGGCCGAGCTAGCGGCACGTCAGACGTACGACTTACGCGAGCGCGCAAAGTACTACGCTATTACCCAAAATGAGGTCGCGTCCCAGTCAGTGACGATCGTTCTCTATTTCTGGCGTCAGATTTTTGTCACATCACCCAACTTGCACGGATTCGTCCCCGCCCCGGCCACGACGAGCAATTGGAATACCTGGGAATGGTCAATGCAATGAGACATGTAGTCGCGCGAATTTATTCGCGCCGCAATGTAGTCGCGCGAATTTATTCGCGCGCATTCGCTTGTATGGCCCTTGCATGCGTTCTGACGCTCGGAGGCTGTTCGAAGATATCAACCCAATCGGGTGGTGCGCGGCCTAATGGCGCCGCTCCAATTCCAGGCGTCCTGCGGTATGCTGAGATCGTGGAGCCCGACAGCTTGAGCACGCTGCTTTCCACGCAAGTGGTGACCGTGGACCTCAGCTATCTCATGTTCTCGTACTTTTTCAACGTCGACAATCACGACAATTTCGTCCCCGAGATAGCGACCGAAGTACCCACCCTTGCGAACGGTGGGATCTCGGCGGACGGGAAGACCATCACGTATCATATGCGCCCGGGCGTGAAGTGGCAAGACGGGGTACCGCTCACCTCGCGCGATATCGTCTTCACCTACCAAGCGATCATGAATCCGCGTAACAACGTTCAGGTCCGCGCCGGCTACGATCAAATTGCAAGCGTCGAGGCCAAAGGCGTTTACACGGTGGTCGTCCACATGAAGAACGTATTTGCACCGATTGTCGCGTACTTCATGGGCGTGCAGGGCGGGTTCTCCATTCTCCCTGCGCACTTGCTCGCGCAGTATCCGGACCTCAATCACGTGGCCTGGAACAACGCGCCTGTGGGGTCGGGACCATTCAAGTTTGTCGAGTGGGTGCACGGGGATCACATCACTTTGGAAGCCAACCCCTTGTATTGGCGAGGACCACCCAAACTCAATAAGATCATCTACCGCATCGTCCCCGATTCGAACACAATCGTGACCTTATTGCAGACCCACGAGCTCGACGCGTGGTTTAGGGCAGACCCTGGCAAAATTGGCCAGTTGCGCGGCCTGAGCGACTACAATGTGATGATTTCCGCTGAGAACGTCTTCGGCCATGTAGACTTCAACGTCGAAGACCCAATCCTAGCTGACGTCAATGTTCGTCGCGCAATCGAGAGTGCCATCGACCGCGCGCGGATAGCGGCGGACGCGACGAACAATGTCTTCGTGCAAACCGATACGGACCAATCTGTGTTTAGTTGGGCGCTCGATCACCACCAGCCGTTTTACCCCTACGATCCTGCCAAAGCTGCACAACTGCTCGATCAGGATGGTTGGAAAGTCGGGCCGGACGGCATCCGTGTCAAGAACGGCACGAGATTGTCATTGCAGCTTTCTTATGTTGGCGGCCAAAGTATCGCTGAAAAGCTTGGGGGGCTGATGCAACAAGAAGCAAAAGCCGTCGGCATCGAGCTCACGCAAAAGACCTATCCTGGCAATTTGTATTTTGCTTCAAAGCAAAGTGGTGGCATCCTCAACTCGGGCAAGTTTCAGCTAGCGTACTATGGTTGGGTGAGCGGTGTTGATCCAGACAACTCATCGCTGTATCGTTGCAATCAGTTCCCACCGCAAGGACAGAACACGCTCTTTTGGTGTGACCGCACGCTGGATGCGAGCGAGGTCGATGCGCTGACGCACGTGGACCAAGCGCGCAGAATTCGCGACTACCACATTATCTCAACCGAGTTGGGCGAACAGGCCCCGACCGTGTTTCTGTTCGCCGAACGCCGGGTCGACGTTATGCCGAAGCAGTTTTCAGGATTCTCCCCGTCACCGGCGGAGTCCGCAAATTGGAACGCCTACGACTGGTCCATGCAATAATCCCCGATCTGTAGGGGGCGACTGTAAAGTCGCCCATATAGGGCGATTGGAAAATCGCCCCACGCACCCCGTACCGGGCGACGGTAAAGTCGCCCTTTTCGCATATGAAATGTAACAAAGTGACGTCCATCACAGTCCCAAGGAGCGTGTGACCGGGCTCACGAACTGGACCAACCGGTCAACTCCCCGACGATCCTTATCAGCCGGAGCTTACGCTGCATGAGTCGGCAGAAATCGCCCAAGCAAAATAGGGGTACAACACTCCTTGAAATTCTCGTTGCAGTCGCTCTGCTGCTGATCATTTTCCTTTTTGTCACGGCTGATTTGATCCAGTCGTCGCAAGCGGAGAATGTTTCCGCAACGCGCTCGGAAACTATGAATGCTGCAAACTACCTTTTAGGCGTTATGCGCGATGATTCGACTTTCTGGAAGCCAGATTGGGATATAGGCCCAAACGCAGACGATCCGTGCGGCAACGCATACCCGCCGTACACGGACACGATATTGGCTCCAACGTGGCACCCAGCCCCAGCGTGCACACCGAACGGTAGTAACTTAGGGTTGTTTCCTGACCTCGTGGGCACCCCTGTTTTTCAGTACATGTGGAACGCCCAGGAACAGGGGGGTGATCCGGCTCTCGCACAGCTGACCGTCTGGGTTCAAGTCCAAGAGGGTGGACGCACTGATATCTACGAGGTCGACAGCACGCGGACTAATATTCATGCGCAAGCTTCGAATTCGCCAGTGCTGCCCACGCCGACACCAACGCCAAAGGTAACAAAAACGCCATGCTCGGGAGTTTGTGTTAGTCCAACACCGACTCCAACGCCGTCGCCAAAGGCAAGCGCTAAACCGACCCCAACGCCGACCCCGACGCCCAAACCTTCTCCCACCCCCTCGGGCACGTTTGAATGAGACAAATGCGCAACCGCCGCAACTACGGCTTCACGCTGGTGGAGATGATCACCGTTGTAGCGGTCTTCGGTCTGATTCTCACGCTCCTTGGTCTAGAGTTCGTCTCTGTGGTCGATCACACGTTGCACACGCGAGCTAATACAGACGCCGAATCCCAGGCGCGAATCATCATGTCAAAGGTCGAAACGCATTTGCGAAGTGCGTATTTTGATTACGTAGATTTTCCGGGGGCAGTAGCAACCCCAGCGGTAGCGTCACCATTGCCGGCGCCGTCAGCGACCCCAGCGGATTTTGTGACCTTTTATCGCGTGAGCGCGGGAGGCATGGCAACAACCCCGCCAGGATGCGCAGCCGCGGCATTGTGCCCACCCTTTGAGCTGGTTACGATACAACTTAATCCGCTGAACAAGACCGAACTCGACGAAGTTGTCACGCAATTGCCCTCGGGCATTGTGGAGCCGACAATCGTCTTGGGCACGAATGTAACGCAGTTTTTGGTAACGCCGGTGAGCTCGAATCGCTACGATCTCACGCTGACGGTCAGCGAGGGAAACAACTCACACTGCGCCGGCAATGCTTGCTCCTTTACGCTGAACGACATCGTATACGTCGGAGGCCAGGACTAAAAATGAGAACAACAACCCGTCCGTCACGACATCAAAGAGAGCGTGGTCTGGCGCTTATTGGCGTGGTCGGCTTATTGTTGGTGTTCCTCGTCTTCGCAGGCGCCATGATCACCCAGTTGGCGAATGAACTCAACAGCACAAAAATGGCTACCGTATCGAATCGCGCACTGGCAGGCGCAGATGCTGGGGTACACGCGATGGTGGAACAGATTCAGACCGACCTGGATTTGAGGCAGCCACTCCCTAGCGGCCCAATAGTTTATTTCTATCCGGAACCCGGCGCGTCACCTGTGGCTGAAAGCTATAGCGCGACGGTGGCCGGCCCATATCCGGCGCAGGGAGTAAACTATTATCTTATTACATCGATTGGTACGTATGACAACGGCCGCGAAAACATTAGTAGGCGTGTGCGAGCGATCGCGAGGGGCGTTCCGATTTCAGATTATGCGAGCTTCTCCAACTATGAAGTCAACCAGTACGGCAATCCCGTTTGGTATCTCTCATCGCAGCACTTCAATGGTCCGGTGTACTCGGGCGGACCGATGCGCATCGCTTATGCCTCGCCTTCGCCCACTGTAACGCCCATTTTCGGCGCATCGGTTCAAACAGGGAACGTGCCTGTGTGGTCCCCATGCGACCCAACCACCTGTGGGGGATGGTCGAGTGTCAGCGCGGGTGGATCCAGTAGCTTCTCTGTCAACAGCACCGCGCTTTCGTTGCCTCAGCCGCAAGATAATATCTCGGTCGCAAGCTACGCCTACGAAGGAGACGGCTTGATGACTTCGTATCCCGCGGTTCCCGCGGGTGTCTATATCGACGGCTCCACCTCGGGTGGGAAAGATGCGGCGTCCACGACCTCGCCCATCGACACCACCGGAATCTACATCAACGTGGGAAGTTCTGGCACGGCCACGATTACAAGTACGGTTTCGGGCAACACTGATACGCTAAAGATTTACGGACCATGGGCAGGTGACTATCAGGTGACGATCAACTACAGCGGTTTCAACTCAAGCGGTGATTGCAGCGGTGCAACAACCGTGACCCATGGTGTTGCGACTCACACGTTTAGCGGAACCCCATGCGGTGCGCCCGGACCCGGTGTGACGAATCCCGGTAATGGGGCTATCTTCTCCAATGGCAATATCCAGCTTGGTAGGGGCGGCCAACCTGATACTACTCTTGAAGGAGATTATTCGTTCGTAACCCCGGACTACTCTGGTTACGCGAACGACATCACGCTGCTGGGTAATCTGTTTTACGACCCAGGCTCCGCCACATACGACAAGACGGCGCTCTGGGCGAACGACGTCATTCTTGCATCGAACACGAGTACCGGCCTCACTGTTGACTCCGCGATCATCGCTGGATACCCGGGCGAATCGTGGAGCAGCGGTTATTTCAAGAATAACAGATGCAACAAGACTGGGTGCGGGAGTGGCAGCCAAGGAATTCTGAATATCAACGGCAGTCTCGTCGAAAACGCGCGAGGAGCGGTGGGAGAAGTCATCGGCGGAATCCAGTACGGGTTCGCCCGCGTCATCAACTTCGACTCTCGGTTTGCGACGGCCCCACCCCCATTCAACCCGACAACGGGTGCTCTTCAAATCATTGCTTGGGAAGATATGGGCCAATAAAATCCAGCGAGCTGTACGGTGGCCGGCCAAGAGCCGGCCGCTTTTTTATTTGCTGACGGAAGATCAGCCTTGGTGAAGCGGACCTAAGGTCCGCTGCTACGTTCACCTCCTCATATGACGTCGCATGTCGCCTGTCACACGCGAACACAGTTTAAATGCCAACAATCGCATCATATTGCATGCGTTTGCTCCTATGTGCCGGCCATCACACCTCCTCTTTATCTAAGGGAGCCGATGATTTCTAATAAGAAAACAAGTCTAATCTGTGTCTCATGTACATTAGGTGTCCAGACTGCGCATCCGGAGATTGTTTGTTATGCCAAAAATAACCAAGCCGCCGCAACGTCAACGCGGCACGAGCCTCATCGAGGTTCTGGTCGCGACCGTCGTGTTGACGCTCGCATTTCTTTTTGTCTCGGGCGACATGATCGCTTCGACGCAAGCAGAAAAAACAGCAGACAATCGCGGGATCACGATCTCGATGGGAAATTATCTGCTCGACACCATGCGCCAGGATCCAAATTTCTGGAACACTTCGATCGAGCTGATCGGGGGAAGCTGGTCTGGAGCACCTGGCACGAGCGATCCGTGCGGCGTCGCATGGCCGGCGTACAATGACAACATCGCGTCGCCGACTTGGCATCCCATGCCCACCTGCGTCACCGGCCCATTCGCAAACGTCGCATCGCACGGCACCTACGAGTACATGTGGAACGCCAGCTCGCAAAGCGGTGATGCCAACGCTGCAAACTTGAGCGTCTGGGTCGCGGATAACACCCTCAGTAATGCCGGCACGCCCGAAGTTTTTGAGCTCAATCAGCTGAACCGCAACGATCCAACGCCGAACTCGGCTGGGGTCACGCCGCCACCTGTGTCACCGTCGCCCACACCGTCACCGACGCCGACGCCAAGTCCGACGCCGACGCCGAGCCCGACGCCGAAACCCTCGCCGACACCGAAACCGTCGCCGACACCGACGCCGAGTCCGACCGTGAAGCCGTCGCCGACGGTCAAGCCGTCGCCGACGCCAACGCCACAACCGACGGTTATCCAGTGATTAGCCAGCGCAACAACCGTCGCGGTTTCACGATCGTCGAGATGCTCATCTCCATGACCATCATGGGGCTTGTGCTGGCGCTCGCGGTCGTGGAGTTCGCGATGGTCTTCAACCACAACAACCTCACGAGCGCGAACATCACCGCGGAAGCGAATGCTCGCATTTCAATGGCAAAGGTGACGAATGAAATGCGTCAGGCCATGCCGGACGTGACGGATTTCACCACGCCTCCGTATCCAATGGTCGTCACTCCAACGGCGCCTCCGCCATCGACCGCTCCTGGCACGTCCACGTCGATCGAGTATTACCGGGTCGACAACGGCAGTGCCGGTTTGACCGCGTCGCCCATACCAGTCGACTCAAACGGGAATCCGGTCCCGTGTTACGATGAAGTGACCCTCACGTACGATCCGGTCGGTGAGACCATCACGCGCACCATATCGCTTGTGCAAAACACAAACTGTTCGACTGCTTCTGTGACCACAGACATCTTGGCCAGAAACATCGTCGGCTTTAGCGTGAGCGCTATATCGGGTACTCTCTTTGACGTTGACCTTCAGACGAGAGCGACCACAGGTGCTTACAACATTTACGATCTCAACACACAAGTTGCATTGGGGTATAAGCCATGAAGCGCCACTCAAATCGTAGAACGCAGCGCGGTATAGCGCTGATTACCGCTCTCTTGATGACCGTGATCTTCCTCGTGTTGATCGGCGGTCTCATGTCGCAAATGATCGCGGAGCTCGACAGCGTCGGTGCTCATAGCCGCAGCGCCGAGGCGCTCAACGGCGCTTATGCGGGCGTTGAAGACATGGTGCTCCAGATTGAAGAGACTGCCTCGGGTCCGGGGCACGCTGCTCCGTCACCCATCAATTATACCTATCCCGCTCCGTCAACGGTCTCGTATAGCGCATCAGTCACGAGCACGTGGAACAGTTCGAGCGGTCTTGTGTACTACCTGATCCAGTCGACAGGTACTGAGGACAATTCAGGTCAGCAACGTCAGGTTTTGGCCTTGGTGAAGAGTTCCCCGTATTCGTACTTCGAACAGTTCACGGCGGGCAACTCTGGCAGCGTCTACTACGTGACCGGGGAACATTTTGACGGGCCCGTGTACAACGGCGGAACCATGAACATCTGGTACCAGACGCCAGGAGCGTCAATTTTTAACAGCACGGTGAATACGGTAACGACGCCGAGCTTCTATCAAGGCGCCGGCAAGTCATCGGTACCGTATGGCAGCGTCGACTGGAACCAAGTGACCGGGGCAGGTGGACAAGGCGCGCTCAAGATCGGTACAAACCCGATGCAGCTGCCGACCTTCCAAGATAACCTGGTTGATGCGAGCGAAGCATTCTACGGTAACTCCAGCCACGATAGTGCTCTGCCGACGCCGGGTGCCAACGGCATCTACATCAATGGGCACAGCGCAATAGCTGGGCCTGCCGGTGCGCTGCAATCCGGACTGTACATACAGGGCAACCTCACCATGACGCCTTGCAGCGGAAGCTGTGGCACGTACTCCGGAAATAATGAAGTATGGACGCTCAAAAACCCGGGCGGTGCGAATGGAATAGGCGCCAACTACACCGTGGCCATCGACTACACCGGCATGACCACGACGGTCACCCAAACGAGCGGCTGCGTTACTTCGTGCAGCGTGACGTATAGCGGCGTTCTTTCCGGCCAACCGCAAGCTGGTTCAACCTCGGCAAATGGTGCAATCTTCGATGATGGCAACGTGATCATCGACAGCGGAACGGTTCATGGAGATTTCTCGATCGCCGTGCCTGACTATTCAACCAATAACGCCCATACCATTACGCTCGAAGGCGGCGCGCCCGGCGTCCTGTATAAGGACCAAAGCACGACCTCGACCGACGAGCTTGGCATCTGGGCGAACGATATCAGCGTGAACTCGACGACCACGACCGGCTACGAATTCGATGGAGACATTCTCACCGGATATTTTGGAGAGTGCCCGCCCTGCACCGATGGTACATTCTCGAACAAGAACTATACCGGTGGCGTGGAGGGAACGTTCACGTTCCACGGCGGTTTGATACAAAACGTCAATGGCGCCATGGGCATCTCAAGCGGTGGTGTGACCGTCCACGGATTCGATCGGCAATACGTCTACGACGCGCGCTTGGCGGCGAATCCACCGCCCGGCTTCCCAATCACGAACAAGTATGACATCGTCGCCTGGCTCGACCAAGGCACATAGAGCGCCGGGGCGCTAGTGTAGCAGCGGACCTTTAGGTCCGCTCACGGCGAACGGGCGAAACAGACGCGGAGGCGGCACGGATGCCGCCTCCGCTTTTCGTTCTACGACCCGCGGCCCATGTAGCAGCGGACCTTTAGGTCCGCTTGGTCACGAGCGCAGAAGGTCACCTCAGCCGTTGCGGACTACCCAATGCAATCATGCGGCAAATCATTCCTCGTCGGACCAACGCAGATGATTTTGCAAAAGCGAGAGAATCTCTCGCAGGCGGCGTCGACTCGCCTGTGCGAGCAGGCTTGCCGGTTGGAGAGCCAACCCCGTTTATCACTTCGGGAAAGGGCGCGCACGTTTTCGACGCAGAGGGGCGCGAATACATCGACTACCTGTGTGCCTATGGCCCGGTCCTGCTTGGCCACGCAGACCGCCGCATTGCGCGAGCGGTAGATTCTGCGATTCGAAAGGGTGCGGTATTTGGCGCAACCCATCCTGAAGAGGTGCGTTTGGCCGAGCGCATCTGCACGCGTTTTCCCTCAATTGAGCGGGTTCGCTTCGTGTCAACCGGCACCGAAGCGTGCATGAGCGCGATACGGGTCGCTCGATCGGTCACCCGGAGAGAAAAAATCGTTCGCTTCGCGGGTTGCTACCACGGACACAGCGACGAGATGATCTTTGGCGCCGGCGCCTCGTCGCTGTCCTCAGCGACGCTCGAGTCCGGCGTGACGCAAGGAGTCGTCGACGATGTCATCATTGTGCCGTACAATAACCTGCCCGCACTCGACCTCGCCTTGCGCGAGCATGCCAACGACGTCGGCGCGGTCATCGTCGAGCCGGTCGCCGCGAACATGGGCCTTTGCTTGCCCGACCCTGATTATCTGCAAGCGTTGCGCGACCGAACTCAAGCAATCGGCGCCCTCCTGATCTTCGACGAAGTGATCACGGGTTTTCGTCTTGGTCGAAGCGGTGCGCAGGGTGCGTATCAGATCAGACCCGACTTGACTTGCATCGGCAAGATGCTGGGAGGTGGACTCCCCATTGCGGCTTTTGGGGGAGCAGCGGATATCATGGCCGCTTTGGCGCCGGGAGGCCCGGTCTTTGTCGGCGGTACGTTCTCGGGAAACCCAACGTGCGTCGCTGCGGCGCATGCATTTTTAGATGCTATCGACTCGGATGAGAAGTTTTTCGTCAAGCTCGAGGACCTAGCGCGGCGTCTGGCTGCAGGTCTCGAGACAATTATTGAATCGCTCGATCTCGGATACCCAGTCGTGCAATGCGCCTCGATGGTAGATTTCATGTTCCAAACGGGGATGCCGCATCGCAACCTGCGCGAGGCAAAGGAAGCGGATGCGAAGGCCTATGCGCGCTACTACCACGCTATGCTGGACCGAGGGATCCTCTTGCCGCCATCGCAGATGGAATTGATGTTTTTGACCGCGTCGCACAGCGAAGCGGATGTCGAGGCAACATTGGCGGCAGCCGAACGGGCGTTATCGTGACCTCGGAAAATTCCGCTCAGAAGAGTGCTGCAACCGACCTCATGCGCTTTATCGAATGTTGGAACAGCGAGCATTTCTTTGATGCGCACGAGACATTGGAACCACGCTGGATTGCAACGCGCGACCGCGGCCTGCGAGGCCTTATTCAGCTTGCGGCTGCATTCCATCATCTAAGCAAAGGCAACAAGAGAGGCGCTCGCACGACGCTGGAGCGAGCCATCGGACGGCTCGAGGACAAAGAGAACGCTCCCTGCGCGATCGATCAAGCCGCGCTCGGCAGCTACGCGCGACAGGTGCTCGCGCAACTCGAGACAGCTGATCCGCAGGCGATTATAGCCTCGCGCCCCCGCCTCGATCCCGTGTAGCAGCGGACCTTCAGGTCCGCTCGCCAAGCACAACGTCGCGAATAAATTCGCGACACTACATGGGACACACGTCGCGAATAAATTCGCGACACTTCGCGACGCTACATTTCGATCGTGGTTAGCGGTTGCGGCGGGTCATTGGGAGCACGTCGGCTGTCCGCAGCTCCACTGCCTGGGCGAGCGTTTCGACCACCTGCGGGTCGAACTCGGCACCTTTTCGTGCGGTGATTTCGTTGAGAGCGTCAAGCGTCGACATCCCAGCCGGGCCGGCCGTCATTCGTACAAACGCCTCGGCGACGGCGACGATTCTCGCCTCAAGCACGATCTGATCTCCAACCAGTCCGCGCGGATATCCGCTGCCATCAGGCCGTTCGTGGTGCTGTTCGATGACTTGCGCAATCGTGCGACCGTCTCGCCATCGGGCGACCAGCCTCGACCCAAGTTCGCAGTGCGCGGGTCCGCGCTCGCCAGCCGGCAGCGCGAGTATTCCTACATCGTGCAGCAGCGCCGCCCGTCGCAGAATCTCAAGGTTCCAGCCATTGATACCGAGTGCAGATCCCATGCGGGAGGCAAATTGCGAGATACGCCGGGTGTGGCCCCGTTCAAGCCCATCTTGCTCGTCAATGGCAACCGCGAGCGCTTCGATCAAATCTCCGTTTGCGCGATCGAACTGCCCCATGCGATTGAGCAACGAATCGTTTTCGCGCTCGAGGGCCGCAACGTAGCGCTCGGTGCCCCAACCCGCCGCGCCGAGGCTGGCCCGCGCGATCGCGAACGGGGCCGCCAAAAAGAGCAACACCCCGAGCCTGCCGGCAGAAAGTTCTCCCGCGGTCATAAAGCCGATGAGCCCAAACGCCGCATACTGGAGGGGCGACCATGGGAAGAAGCCGCGCCACCCATCTGCCGACGCAGTTCCCACCGGACCTGCAAAGCGCAGGAGTGAAGCGCCGACTTCGAGACCAAAGGCCGCGACGACAAACACAGCGGCGCCAAACAAAGGCGTTGCATGCTTCGCCGCAAGCGAAGCGATCAGCGCTGCAAAGAGTGGGGCAAGAATCGCCCAGCAGATCGCCTGCGCAGTGCCAAGCCGCGTCGAAGGACGCGTGACAGCGCGAACGATGCCGCGCACGCAGCCAACAAGCACTGCCACAGGAGCGCCGTAGAGAATGAAGCCGGCCACGCCGATACAAAATGCCGGGCCGATGATCCGCCGGCCAAACCTTGCCGCATCGGGAGCGCCGATTTCCAGCAGCGCCGCAGCGGCGAGCAAGCTCGCAAACGTTTGCGAAACGTGTGGAGCGTTGACGGCAGACCACAACAGCACTGGAACGATCGCCACGAGCATGAGCCACATGGCTGGTATCTCGCCATTGTCGCCCTCATCAGAGGTCGTCGGTCGACGAAGGTCGACCGTCACACGGCGCCAAGCTTGCCTCATTCGCCCGAACTTCAAAATGCTGCTCACCCGCAAGGATAGAGTTATCCGCTTGTTTGACCTCGTCCGAAAGCTTGCTGTTACCGTTTTGCGGGGAAAGCCGAAAGTGTGGCCGGGCGCACGTCCAGGTGGCGCGGGCTGCGGGTATGCGCCCCGGGCGATGCGAACATTCCGACAACTATTACCGTTACGGCAATGCTATGGCTACAACTATGACCCAGATTACTCGCCCAAACCGCTCCGCCACGGGCCTCCCGGCTCTGTGCGGCATCGCCCTTTGGGCCGTCTGCATTGCGCTCGTGTTTGCCGTTCCAGCTAAGTCTGCGCAGACCGACTTCATCACCTTAAGCCTCACGCGCTACGCGAAAGTGGGGCAGATCGATGCAGGGCAGTTTGTGGGAGTGTCGCCCGGTAGAGTCGTCATCCATGTCGGAGATTCGATTGTGTTCCAAAACGCCGACACGCGACACCACACCGCGACCGGCATTGCCGAGGAAACGACGTTTCCGGACAACCCTCGATGGACTGACAATGCGCTGCAGGCAGGCGGCAAGATCGGCGCGGGGGCATGGAGCACGGGAGATCTAGCGCCAGGTGCGCATTCGTCACCTGTCATCGCGACGAAGCCTGGAACCTATCTCTACGGATGCTTTTTTGACTATTCTGCTGGGATGCGTGGCGAAATAGTCGTCCAGCCTTAATGTAGCAGCGGACCTTTAGGTCCGCTAAGGAGTAACCGTGGAATTCCGCGAGCCGATCGAAAAGCTCATTCGCGATCCGCGAGAGTTCACGCGCGAGGTTAAATTCCCGCCCGCCTCCGAATTGCGCATTTACGACACCTCCCTGCGCGACGGCGAGCAAATGCCCGGCATCGCCTACACACCCGAGCAGAAGTACGAAATCTGTCGTCGGTTGTCTGATATCGGCGTCCACATCATGGACGTTGGATTTCCAGCCGTTTCCGAAGACGAGCGCCGTTCGCTGCAACTGATTATGCAGGGCAAGCGCAAGGGCGAGATCCGAGCCGACCTCGACGTCGTCGTCATGTGCCGCAGTAATTCCAAGGACATCGACGCGACGCTGACCGCGCTTGAGGAGATCAAAGTCCAACCGAGTGACGTCACGTTCTTCATTTTTACGTCCGGCAGCGATTTGCACATGAAGTACAAGATCGGCAAGACGCTGCTTGGCTCGCGAAGGCAAGTCGGAATCCGAGTGGCTGGATTTACCGCTTGAGTTTTATCGGCAGGCCAATATCCGCATGCAGTGCGACGCCATTCGCTATGCGCGCAGCAAAGGCGTCGACGCTATGTGGAGTTTGGCGGCGAAGACGGCAGCCGCGGCGACGTCGATTATTTCATCGAACTCTTCCGCAAGGGCATCGAAGCGGGCGGGACGAGACCGTCTTGGCCCGACACCGTCGGCTGCCTTACGCCCGAGGCGACGCGCTGGTACTGCACGCGCATCGTCTCGGCGATGCCCAAAGACATCACGCTGCTCAACCACTTCCACAACGACTATGGTCTCGGCACGATCAATTGCATCACGTCGCTCGCGTGCGGCTTCCGCGCCTTCACGGTGACCGCCAATGGCTACGGAGAACGTGCGGGCAACGTGCCGCTGCATCAAGTCGTCACGGCATTGCGCGTCCTCTATGACGTCGACATCCCCGGTTTTCAGTACAACAAGCTTCAGGAGTTGGCCCGGTTCATGGAATCGGTTTCCGGGTTCCCGATCGAAGCGCATGAGCCCATCATCGGCGCAAACGTCTTTTCGCACGAATCGGGGATCCATACCCACGCCATGCTGATCGATCCGCGCATGTACGAGGCCGTGCCCGCGGCTTTGGTGGGTGCGCATATGCAGTTCGTCTTTGGGAAGCACAGCGGGCTGTCGGTGATCGAATCGACCCTGCGAAAGAATGAGGGACGACTGGCCAAGGCCGGTATCACGGTCGACGGCAACCTGAGCAAGCAAGTCTTAGAGGAGGTCAAGCGGGTTCGCGAAGAGAGAGCGAGAACAGGACGGGTCTCCGAGATCGTCGCGCAATACTACGAAAATATGCGCCGCCTCGGTCTCACCGAGGACGACGTCGTCCAAATTGCCGAAGGGATCGGTCGCAAACAACACGCCGCGGTGTGACCAACAGCGCACCGCTACAGGGCACAAAGAGAGAGAGTGATACAAATGGCAGAGTCAAGTATCAACGAAGCGTACGTCACGACGGAATGGATCCGCAGACCACTCGCCGACCTGGACGGCATCTCACCCCAGGAAGCCGCAACCGATCCGCAAGGACGAAGAAAACTCGAAGATCTGTTCATCGAGCTTGCCGGCCATCACGTGCGGTTGAGCAATTTGGGCCTGCCGGCGTTCGATCCAGCATGAGCTGCGCAGGGCACTCGGTTTAGAACAAGCACATGGTGGCCATGCACGCCAGCCAGCACGGCAGGTTCGTCTTGGACCAGTGAAGAGAAGCCCGCTGCTGGACGAGCTCGGCACAGCTCTCACCGGTGGCGATGTTGACAGCGTGGCTTTTTTCAACATCAAGACGGGCGCTATCGAACATTTCATGCACAATTTAGGCGATCAAGAGACCGCGCGCATCGCAGAGGCGCAGGCCAATCCCGATCTGCGAAAAATCAACCCTGTGACGACCGAGACTCGCTACGGCATCATGTCCGATTTCATCAGTTTGGTGGAGGACATCAACGTGGCTGGGCGATTGCGATCGTCCATCTCCGGAAAGGGAGCCTTTCGCCGCTTTCGCGAGGCCGTGGATGAAGATGACGGATTGCGTCGCCGTTGGCTAGCCTACCGCACGAAGCGTCACTACTTGCTCGCGCTTGATTGGATGCACAAGCTTGGCCTCAACCCCGAGCAGTTCGGGCTAACGGGTGCGGACTACGATTGGCAGCCCCCAGCGCCAGGAACAGAACACACAGCGGAGACTGCGCCTAAGCCGGCCGATGCGGCGGAAGCCAAAGCGGAGCAGCCGCTCCATGCGGAAGAGTCTGCCGACACTGAAACGCATGCCGGAACAAACGGAGAACCGGTTTCAGAACCAACCGCCGAGACAGCACAAAATGTAGCCGCGGACATGTAGCAGCGGACCTTTAGGTCCGCTCGATGACAAGCGCACCTGAAGGTGCGCTGCTACATAATAAATGATCAGGCCCGGTGTGAGCATACCGGGCCTGATTCTTGCAGAGTTACCCGCCGGACGTCGCGCTGTTGGGGGACCGCTGTTACGGCGCCCGGCACGCTCATAGGATATAGCAGCCCCTAAATTCGTTACAGGCTAAAGCTGGCAGCGGACCTTTAGATCCGCTCCTGTGGCCTCGCACACCCCAGTAGTGGAACGACTAATCTATCGAGCCTCCCAGCACCAACATGGCTCGGAAGGCCCGAAACACCGTCAAGAAATCGTCGTGGCAAAAGCGCACCGTGCGGCCGTCGATCCGCTCGCTGCCCGGTAGCAGCGACGCCAGGTCAGCCTTTGCCGTCGAGGTCAAGACCAACTCGAGCACCACAGGCTTCGCAAACGCATATGACGTCGGCTTGCTGTCCCTGCATTTTGCCACGGCACGTTGCATTCCGGCAGCAATCGCCTTGCGGGCTTCCTCGGGTGATAGAGAGCTTGCAGCATACCGGCCAATGGCGCGCTTCACTTCAACGCTTTCAATCCAGGGCAAGAACGAACGAGCATCCGCGCACGCCTGTTGGTCACCGCTGAGAAAGATGACGGGGACGCCAAAACATCCAGCCACCGCGGCGTTGACGCGAGCTTCGCTGCAATGTTCGCCGTTAATTCGCACGTCATAAGCCGTGGACCCAGAATATGTGTGATCGAGGATTGCGTCCGCGGTGCCGGCGGGTGCGTGATATCCGACAAACGCGGCCGCCGCGAACGATGGATCCAAGCCCTGATTCATTGAGAGGGGCTTGAGACTCCCGCGAATCAAGCGAACGGGCGGCGGCAAATCTTCGTGAATGACGTTGCGCATGTTCCAGTGCGAATCGTTGACCACGATCTCGGTTGCGCCGCCGGCGGAAGCACCCTCGCAGGCAGCGCGCACTTCTGCAGTCATAAGCTTGCACGAATATGCGTACTCAGGTTGACCAGTCGGATCGGTTTGCTCGACTGCAGTGATGCCTGCGACGCCTTCCATATCTGCAGAGACGTAGACTTTCATAACAGGTGAGTTGTCGTCGCTTTCCGCGCGCACCTTGTGTGCAAAGGGGACCGCGCGGGCAGGCCGAAGTGCGCCTCGAATGCCAGTGCAAATGGTTGGCCTTCGCGAGCAACGTGAGCTGCCGTCGGCCGCCGATATCCAGCTCCTCTTCGCCCACTTGAACGCTCGACATTTTGGCGGCGTGCTGCGCTCGCACCGCATTCTCTTTAATCGCAGGCTGACCTCGGTTGCGGGTCGGATCGCGTACCGAGCCCGGATCATCGAGCTGTCGGAACCGCTGCTGCGCCAACATCCCAATCATCTCGAAGCGACCCTCCTGCATGAGATGGTGCATGCGTGGCTCCACGAGCACGGGCTGCCGAATGGACACGGTGCGCTCTTCAAGCGAAAGATGCGGGAAGTCGGGCTTTCGAGCATCTATCACTTCTTGCCGGTGCAAACCGCAAAGCGCAGCAGCCGGCGCTACTTGCTTGTGTGCCCGCGATGTCGCGCGCAGATCGTGCGCCGCCGCCGGCCCGGATACCGCGTGTCGTGCGCTCGCTGCTCGCCACGTGGATTCAGCGCACGGGTCGAGTTGAGCGTGCGCCGAATTGCTTAAGGGCAGGTGAGCATGGCAAGGTACATCGTCGGCATCACGGGGGCAAGCGGAGCGCTGTATGGGATCCGCACGCTAGAGGCGTTGCGCAACGTGCCCAACGCAACCGTGCATCTCGTGATGAGCGAGCAGGCACGCCGCACGCTTGTGATTGAAACATCGTACTCCGTTGCTGCCGTTGAAGCCTTAGCGCATCACGTGCACGACGCCGCCGATGTTGCGGCGCCCATATCCAGCGGCTCGTTTAAAACCGACGGCATGCTTGTGATTCCCTGTTCCATAAAGTCGGCTGCCGCGATCGCATACTCGTTCAACGATAACCTGCTCGTGCGCGCCGCCGATGTCTGCCTCAAGGAACGACGTCGCTTGGTCCTCGTCGTGCGAGAGACCCCGCTGCATCTTGGGCACCTGCGTACGCTGGCGCAGCTGGCGGAGATAGGGGCGGTGATTTTGCCACCCATCCCGGGCATGTACGCGATGCCCAAAACAATTGATGATATTGTCAATCACACGGTCGGAAAGGCGCTTGACGCGCTTGGCGTGCCCAACGAGACCTTCGCACGCTGGCGCGGCCCGAACGGGAAAAGCTAAGTTTTGTCGCTTTAGTGCAAGGCGCGGTAGAACAGCCACAGCGCAGCAAGAAAGACGGCAATGGAGAAAAGCCGTAGAAGCTGGGAGTGGTGGATGCGGGGCGCAATGCGCGCGCCCACCTGCGCGCCCACAATCGCGCCGCCGGCGATCGCCAAAGCCGGACCCCAGCGGATGTCGTGATAGTATGCATGTGAGGCCGTGCCAAAGATTGCGGTCAGCGCGATGATGAAGGTCGATGTCGCTGTGGCCACGTGCGGCAAGAAGCCAAAGACGTAGACCATCGTCGGAACAAAGATCAACCCGCCACCCACGCCAAAGACGCTCGCAACGAAACCTGCCAGAAAGCCGACAATGGCGGCTATCGGAGTCGAGAAGGCTGAAGTATTTGCCGTCGTGGCACTCGAGCCGTTGCTACTGACGCCCGGTCCTCGACTGACAAAAATCCTGACTGCCACAAACGCGAGCAGCACTCCAAAGAGCAGGCTGAACAGTCGCTGCGGCACGTACTGATCCACGAGGCCGCCGAGCAAGGCTCCGGGGATGCCGGCCACAGCAAAGACAAACGCCGCGCGCAGCTGCACGCGGCCCTGACCAATGTAGCTGACCGAACCAGACGCTGCATTGGCCAGCACAACGACCATGGAGGTGCCGGCCGCGTCCTTGGGCGGATAGTGCGCGAAAATCAAGACGGGCACGACGAGCAAACCGCCGCCGATGCCCACCAGCGTGCCGTACGCTCCGGCCACGAACCCAAGCACGAGGAAGGCCGCAAGGTCGAGTCCGCTCATGCGACAGTCATGCGAAAGTCGAAAGCGGGGCAAGAACCAGACGCGAAAACGCGAAGGGCGCAGCCTTGAGGGTTAATGAGCATGGCGCGGTATAGCGCTCGCAAAGAAATCAACATCGGCGTTACGGTGGGTGGTCTGGACCTCAACTCCGGGTTCCACATCATCGCTGGACCTTGCAGTGTCGAATCTGCAAGCCAAATCAACAGCGCCGCGGCTGTCCTTGCCGACCATGGCGTGCGCATCCTGCGAGGCGGCGCCTTCAAGCCGCGCACGTCTCCCTACTCATTTCAAGGGCTCGCGGAGAGCGGACTTCGACTGCTCGCGCAAGCAGCTGCAGAGCACGGCATGCTGTGTGTCTCCGAGGTGATGGACACTGAATCGGTGGACATGGCCTCAGCGTATCTCGACATTTTACAAGTCGGTGCGCGCAACATGCAGAATTTTTCGCTGCTCAAGCGACTTGCCAAACAGAAAAAGCCTGTTCTTGTCAAACGCGGCATGTCCGCGACAATCGAAGAATTCTTGTTGGCCGCCGAGTATGTGCTGCAAGGCAATGAGAATGTGATCCTGTGCGAGCGAGGCGTGCGCTCTTTCGAACCACTCACGCGGAACATGCTCGATCTGGCCGGGGTCGCGCTCTTGCTTCGCATGAGCCATTTGCCGGTCATCGTGGATCTTTCGCATTCGACCGGCCGCGCTGACATCATTCCCGAATTAGCGCGGGCATGCGTTGCCATGGGCGCAACCGGCATCATGGTCGAGGCGCATCCCGATCCGCACAATGCGTTATGTGACGGCGAGCAGGCAATGCCACTCGAAGTCGCCGCCAATATGATCGATGATCTGAAACCCTGGATCGAGCTGCGTGCGCAACTTGACTCGGACAAGGCGGCGGAACCAACCTCGGCGATTTGAGCATGATGCGCAGTCACTGGGTCTATCTCGTGCGTTGCGCAGACGGAAGCTACTATTGCGGTTATGCGCGCGACCCGATCGAGCGCATCAAAGCCCACAACCTCGGCAAGGGTTCGAAAATCTTGCGTGGCAAGCTGCCCGTGAGGTTAGCGTATGCACGCCGGCTTGCAACCAAGAACGCAGCCCTAAGCTACGAAGCATCGTTGAAAAGCCGCTCCCATCAGGAAAAAGCCAGCCTCGCTCGGCGCTGGAAACGCAAAGTGTAGGGGGCGATTGGAAAATCGCCCCTTTACATCAAACGCGAGAGATATACTTGCGATCCCGAGTATCGATCCTTATCCGATCGCCCGGGTTGACGAAAAGCGGCACATTGATGGTTGCACCAGTTTCGAGCTTGGCTGGTTTCTGAACGTTGGTCGCCGTATCGCCGCGGAAGCCAGGATCTGTCTCAACAACCTCCAGATCGATATGATTGGGAAGTTCAGCCGCGATGACTTTGCCGTCGTGGAACTGCACGTTGATGACCATGCCCTCTTTGAGCAGGTCGACGTTATCGCCTAACAGGTCGTGGCCAAGATGAACCTGCTCGTAGGTTGAGTTGTCCATGAAACAGTAGTCGTCAGCGGTACCGTACAGATACTGCATTTCGCGCGTCTCAACGATAGCGCGTTGCAGCATCTCGCCAGCGCGAAAGGTTTTCTCGAGTACGTTGCCCCGCATGACGTTTCGCAGCCGAGTGCGGACAAAGGCCGAACCCTTGCCAGGCTTTACGTGCTGAAAATCTACAACTTGCCACAGTTGCCCGTCGACGATAATCGTGACGCCGGTGCGAAAATCATTGGATGAAATCATTGTTGTTGGCCGTGCTCCTTCGATGTACCGATGCGTAATTCTGTGCCGGTTGCTAAGCGCGCAATATTCCCGGCGTGCTTCCAAACCACGAGAACCAGGGCAATGACACCGTAGCCAACGTACCAGATTGGCGCGTGGAACAGCCACAGGCTAATCGGAACCGACAGGTTGGCAAGTAACGAGCCGAGCGATGAGTAGCGGGTGATGCCCGCGGTTGCAAGCCACACGATCGCGAAGACAAATGTAGCCGGCCATGACAAGACGACGAGAACGCCTAATCCGGTAGCCACGCCCTTGCCGCCTTTGAAGCCCAAGAAGATCGACCAGTTGTGTCCGACTACTGTCGCAAGCCCGGCTGCCGCCACTCCCCAATTTCCATATCCGAGCCAATGCGCCGCGAGTGCCGTGGGCACGCATCCCTTGATGACGTCGCCGATGAGGACGAGCACCGCTCCGGTCGGCCCGAGGGCGCGCATTGAGTTGGCGGCTCCAATATTTCCACTGCCCACCGTGCGGGGATCGACGCCGAACAGTCCGCGCCCGACGAGAATCCCAACTGGAATGGAGCCAATGACGTAGGAGCCGGCAATGATGAGGGCAACAATCATTACGATGATTCTTCAGTCGCGGAAGCGATCAGATCGTCTGCCTTTGTCGAATCCTGTTGGACCCTAGGCCGAAAGACCAGACGCATGGGAGCTCCAACGAAGCCAAACGTAGCGCGCAGTGCGTTCTCGAGATAGCGCTCGTACGAAAAATGCACCAAGCGCGCATCGTTGACAAAGAAGACGAATGTGGGCGGTGCGACACTGCTCTGCGTGGCATAATAAATTTTCAGCGCGTGTCCGCGGAACGGAGCAGGTGGCCTCGAGCGAAATGCGTCGCGCACCACGACGTTCAACTTGGCAGTCGGCACGCGCTTGCGCCGCTCATCAGCGACCGCGGCCGCGGCTCCCCAGATCTTCGACACCCCCTTTTTTGTCAGCGCAGACGCATACAAAATGGAGGCGTATGGCGCAAATGCGAACTCCTTGCGGAGAATCTCGCTTGCCTGCTCGCGATCGAACGCGCTGCCCTCCACGAGGTCAACTTTGTTGATCAAAAGGATGAGGCCCTTGCCTTCTTCAGTGGCTAGGCCAGCGATGCGGCGATCTTGCGCGGTGGCGCCGGACATCACATCGATGACCACAATGGCGACATCACACCGTCCAATCGCAGCAACCGCTCGCAAGACGCTGAAATGATCGAGCGCCGGCCCTCGTCGCTCGTGCCTGCGAATGCCGGCGGTATCGATGATGACAAAATGGCGGCCATCGGCTTCGATGGCAGTGTCGGTTGCGTCGCGCGTGGTTCCCGGCGTCTCGGCCACGACCGCACGCGGTCGGCCGAGCAAGGCATTGGCAAGCGAGGATTTTCCAACGTTGGGTTGGCCAACGATGGCGATGCGTATCGTTGGGTCGTCGCTGTCAACATGCGGCGTAGGTTCGGGAAGTCGATCGACGATGGCGTCGAGCAAATCTCCACTTTGCAATCCGTGAATGGACGAGACTGCAAGCGGCACGTCAAATCCAAGCGAGCAGAATTCGTAAATGCTCGCCGAGGTTTTGGGAGATTCGACCTTGTTGGCAACGAGCAACACTCGGTCGCGATGTCTGCGCAGGAGATTGGCGACGTCCGTGTCCGCGGGCATGACGCCCGTCTTTGCGTCAACGACGAACACGATGAGGTCGGCTTCGTCAATCGCCATCTGCGCCTGTCCGCGGGTCTGCGCGGTGACGTCATCGACGCGCCCGGTCTCGATGCCGCCCGTATCGACCAGCGTGAACTGGTGGCCGTTCCAGTCGACCACGCCATACAAGCGATCGCGGGTGACGCCAGGCGTCGGCTCGACGATCGCAACGCGCTCGCCCACGAGCCGGTTGAATAGCGCAGACTTGCCGACGTTGGGACGACCGACGATCGCAACGATTGGCATTGACCCGGTGCTCACTGTGCAGCAAGAATTCGCTATCGGAGTCGCAGTCGCCCCCGGCTACAGGGCAGCACAAGTCCAAAGAGAACGACTTCCGACATGACGTCTCGCATAGCCGCGGTTGCGTTTGCGCTCATGCTCCTAACTTCGGTCTGTTGCGTGGCCGCGCAGGGTCACGGTAGCGTGTACGTCACCACCCTGCCGCCAGGCGCAACCGTTTGGCTGGACGGACAATACGTCGGCGAGACTCCACTTTTCATCGATGGGCTCGAGAGCGGACATCACGTCATCTTGCTGACGCGATCTGGTTGGCAGCCGCAAAGCACCGCGGCCGATGTCACCGTAGGTCATGTCACCACGGTGAGCGCCGTGCTGAATCAGAATGCCGGATTGCGGCCATCCGCGAATCCGGCTAAAGGGACCCTGCGCATGCGAGATTCCGATGGTGCGAAGGTTTCTATCGATGGCACGGAGGTGACGTCAACCAATGACGCCCAACAGCTGCCGGCGGGCGATCACATCTTAGTCGTCGTTCGGGGCAACCAACGAACCGCCAGCAGTTTCCACATCTATCCCGACATGACCACGACCATTTCGCTCGCACCTCAAAGTCCAAACGCCGGGCAGTCAAGCACAAACGAAGATATGCTCGCAGCGCTGCAAGACTACGTGCCGCTCAGCGACTTCGTGGTGAATGGTGACGACATAACGATTCACTACCGAGGCGTCGAGTTGGAATGTTCCGTGGGGTCGCTCGCTTACACGATGAACGGCAAACCGGGTACCTTGAGCGTTGCTCCTGCGATGGTGGGCGACAAGCCCTTCCTACCGGTCTCATTGCTCAACCGCCTCTCCGGCAAGAGCTAGCAGAAGCACAGCCTCCGTAGCAGCGGACCTTCAGGTCCGCTCCGGATGCAGAGTATCGAGCGCACCTAAAGGTGCGCTGCTACAGAGGCTTCAAATCTAGGGGATGCCCTCGATTTATCTGCAGACCTTCGGCTGCCAAATGAACGTGGCCGATTCCAACGGCCTTGCGCACCAGGCGTGGTCGCTGGGATGCTCCTTCACCGACGCACCGGAGAATGCGGACATCCTCATCGTCAACACTTGTGCCATTCGGGAAAAGGCGGAAACTCGTGTATACGGCCGACTCGGCCAACTCAAAACGATCAAGCGGGCGGACAGCAAGTTGCTCGTCGCTGGATGTCTCGCAGAAAAAGATCGGCAAATCATGCGCAAGAAGGCGCCCTGGGTGGATGCGCTTTTGGGTCCCCGAGAATACCGGCGGTTCAAGACTCTCCTTGCCGACTGGGGCGTGCCGACCGATCTGCCGCCTCCCCAAACCCCGATGCGCTTGCCCTCGGCAGAAGATGCCCCCGACAGCGACTCCCCCCTCGAATACGCGCACCTGCGGGCGCTCGTCAGTATCACGCGCGGCTGTGAAAAGTTCTGCACGTACTGTATCGTGCCGTACACGCGCGGTCCGCTCGAGAGCATTCCACCCGAGGAAATCGAGGAGCAAGTGCTGCGGGAGATTCGCTGCGGCGCTAAAGAGATTACGCTGCTTGGCCAAAACGTCAACTCGTATTCGTATGAGGGACTGAACTTTGCAAACCTGTTACGACGAATTGGCGCGATCGAGGGCCTGGATCGGCTAACCTTTTTGACCTCGCACCCGCATGATTTCAACCGCGAAGTTGTCGACGCGCTCAGCGAATTACCCAACGTGCAGCCCCGCCTTCACCTCCCGGTCCAATCCGGAAGCAATGACGTGCTCAAGGCGATGGCTCGGCTGTACACGATCGAAGAGTACCTGGAGAAGATTGCCTATTTCCGAGAGCGCTTGCCCCGCTGGGCTCTCACGACCGACATCATTTGTGGTTTTCCCACCGAAACCGAAGCCGACTTTCAAAAAACGTTGGAACTCGTCCGGTGCGGCACGTTCGAATACGCCTTCATCTTTGCATACTCGCCGCGATCGGGCACCCCGGCGGCGACGATGACCCCGCAAGTAGATCCACAAGAGAAGTTGCGCAGACTGCAAGCGATCAACACCGCGCAGAACGAATGCTCGCGGCGTTTCCATGAAGGCTTCCTCGGTGAAACGGTGCGAGTTCTCGCTTCTGGCCCTTCGAAAAAAGACGCCACTCGCATGGCGGGTAAGAGCGGGCACAATGTAACCGTCATCTGGCCGCGCGATGAGAAGACCAAGCATGCTGCGTCAGTGGACGTGACGGTGGAGCAGGCGCATTCATGGGGCCTCATCGGTCAGGTGGCATAACCATTCGCAACGCCCGCGGTGTGCGAGCGCCGCACGAGGACGCAAGGAAAACCAAGACGGCGCGAACGGCGGCTGTCGATGCCGCCTCGGAAGCCTCTGGCACCTCGCCCCTGATCGCTCAGTACCTCTCGCTTAAAGCCGAATATCCGGAAGCGTTGTTGCTTTCGCGGGTCGGAGATTTTTACGAGGCGTACGGTGATGACGCAAGCGAGCTCGCCACCGCGCTCAATATCGTGTGCACTTCGAAAGAGGCGGGCAAAGGCAAGCGCGTTGCCATGGCTGGAGTGCCGCACCACAGCGTCGACCACTACTTAGCGCGGCTTCTGCGTCAGCGTCGCATCGTCGCCATGGCCGAACAAATGGAAGAACCTGTCCCTAATCGGCTCGTGCGCCGCGAGATCGTGCGCGTGCTCACCCCGGGAACAGTGCTCGAAGACCAATTCCTTGAGGCCTCGCGCAACAATTTTCTTTGCGCCGTCGCGCAGGCCGCGGGAGTCACCGCGATCGCGTCAACGGACATCTCGACCTCATCGACCGCTATGAGCATCGTCGAAGACGAAGACGCGCTCGCCTCGGAGCTCGGTCGCCTCTCGCCGGCAGAATTGATTGTTGAAGCGGACGAGGATATCGAGCGATTCAAACCCCTGGTTTCCTCTGAGTGTCGCATCGCAGTTTGCGACCCGGCCGAAGCGCAGTCTGCGGATCCGCCGGTCGTTGCTCGCGTCGCCATGGCCGAACGCGCGGCTGCTCGCGAAGCATTACAATTGCTCGAACGCTACCTTCGATACGTACGCATCGATGGCAGGACGCTGACGGAATCAGCCGTGTTGCATGAGACCCGCCGGACCATGGTCCTCGATCGCACGACGCGGGGGCACCTGGATCTGTTGGCGGGATCGGGGGAAAGCAAAGCCGCCTCGTTACTCGGTGTGGTGAGCAAGGCGAAAACTCCAATGGGAAGTCGCCTGATCGCTTCGTGGATGTGCGCTCCGCTGCTGGACCTTGCGGCGATCGCCCACAGGCACGATAGCGTCGAGGCATTTTTTGATGCCCCGTCATTTCGACTGGATCTGCAGCGGACGCTTGGCACGATCGGCGACATCGAGCGGATCGCTCAGAAGATCCACGCGCGCCGAGCCGGGCCACGCGATCTCGCAGGGTTACGCCGCTCGCTCGAATTCGTTGCCGTGGCGGCGGAGCAATTGCGCGGAATGGGCGGCAAACTGTTTGGCTCTTTTGCAGCAGCGCTCGCGGGGGATGATGCGGCAACAGACGCTTGCGCAATCATCGCACAGACCTTGCTCGACGAACCGAGCGCGACGCTCCTCGAAGGAGGCGTCATTCGACCGCAGCACAGCGCCGAACTCGCTGAGCTGCTCGGCTTGCGCAACAACGGACGGGAGCAGCTCCTCTCGCTCGAAGCTGACGTGCGCACGGAGACCGGCGTCAAGGTACTCAAGATCAAATACACCCAGGCATTCGGGTACTACTATGAGGTCACGCGCAGTCACGCCCAAGCTATGCCCGCGGAGTTCGTGCGCAAGCAGAGTCTGGTGAACGCCGAGCGGTTCAGCGATCCGCGCCTCAAAGAGCTGGAAACCCGCTTAGTAACGAGTCGATCGCACCAGGTCACCCTCGAAAGGCGGCTCTTCGACGAACTCGTGGAGCGAATAGACAGTTTGCGGCCTGGTTTGCTGGCGTGTGCTCGGATCATCGCAGAAATCGATGTTTTCTGCTCGCTTGCACAGGTGGCAGCCGAACGACGGTACGTGCGACCGGTGATGCTCGAGGAGAGCAGCTTAACCGTTGATGCCGGCAGACACCCAGTCGTCGAGGCGTACGGCGGCCTCGATTTCGTTCCCAATGAGTGTCGAGTGGATGGCGAGCACCGCTTCTTGCTCATCACCGGTCCAAACATGGGCGGAAAATCCACCTATCTCAGACAGACGGCGCTCATGTCGATTCTCGCGCAGATGGGATCATTTGTGCCCGCGGCCAACGCTCGGCTGGGCGTCGTCGATCGACTCTTCACGAGAATCGGCGCGGGTGATGACATCGCCGCTGGCCGTTCCACGTTCTATGTCGAGATGGCCGAGATGGCCCTGATCTTACGCAACTGCACGCCACGCAGTTTGCTCTTGATCGACGAAGTTGGCCGGGGAACCGGCACGATCGATGGCTTGTCCATCGCGCAAGCCATTAGTGAATACTTGCTCAATTTGGGCGAAGCGCTCCCGATCGTTTTGTTCGCAACGCATTTTCACGAGCTCGTGGATCTAGCGAAGTCGTACCGCGCGATCGCGAATCTTCACGTTGCGGTGGCCGACGAGCCAACCGGACCAGTTTTTTCCCATCGTCTACTGCCGGGGTCGAGCAGTCGATCGTTCGGCATCGCGGTCGCCAACATGGCGGGCCTACCCAAGCCGGTCGTGCAGCGAGCTCAAGAGATCGCCGCGGAACTCGAGCAACGGCCGGCAGTGACGACGAAGCGTTCGAAAGCAGCCGGCAAGGGGTCGGTGGAGCAAGATCAACTGGAAATCAAGATGCTCTAGGGTTGCTCGGGGTGTGATGCGCGTCACTCCTCGCGCATTCGCACGGCTGCTGTAACATAGCCGGCCCGCAACCGTCCTTTGTATTGTGAGGACAAAGGACCTATCCGATCACGGGGTGCGCCGGCTTGCGGACGCACTGACCTATCCGCTCGTGGTCGCTGCTGCGCGATGGCTTGCCATTGGCTATCTTCTTGCCCTCCCGATGGCCGCAGCGGTTCCTGCAAATATCCGTTGGGCGCTCTTAGTGTACGGTGCAATCACGACGGTATTCGCAGCCATCTATCAACAGCGCGATCGCGGAGATCTTCGATTTGCGCAAATGCACCCGCTCGTGGTCCCGGCGCTCGTGACCATTGACGTCGCCTACGCTGCGCTGGTCACCAAACTGTACGGCATGACGCTTTTTGTCATGATACCAGCTCTCGATGTGGCCATGCTAACTTTGCCTGCTGGGCTCGTCGTGCTCGTGCTGGTCGATGCTGTCTTGTTTGCAATTGCGACGCGTTTTGCGCCGAGTGCCGCGCAGCCCGCTGCGCTTGAGATCGTCACGCTCACCTTCGCGCCCTACCTAACCATCCTCTACGCTTTGTACGGGCGGCGGCGCGCAGAACGCCAGGTGCGCGCCATCGATCAAGTCCTCAATGCCGGATCGGAATTAGGCGCCCAACTTTCACTCTCGGACGTGCTCGTGCAGCTGCTCAACCTGCTCGGTCAGTTCCGCCGCGTCGTTCCTTGGGATACGTGCGTCATCTATGTCGTGCAATACGATGAGATGGCGGAAGAAGAGATGCTGGTTGCGGCGGAAATCGCGGGTAGCGATGCCGCGGCGTATCGCGGCATGAAGCTTGCGTTTGGCACGGGCGTGGTCGGGTACGCGGCTGCTAAGCAGCGAGCGGCGCTTGTCGCCGACCTCCACAAAGACGCGCGGCAACCCGATGGCGATCTGCACAAGGGCTCGCGAGGCAGTCTGGTCGTGCCAATCATCGGGGACGGTCAAACCGTTGGGTGCGTTCAGCTCATCGCCACGTATCCTAATGCATACACCGCGGAGCAATTGGGTCTCGTTAGCCGTCTCATTTCGCTGGCCTCAGTCGGCGTGCGCAACGCCTTGTTGCACAGCCGCACCAGAGCCATGGCCGATACCGATTTGCTCACCGGACTCCTTACCAGTCGAGCCTATCACGAGCGCCTGGAAGTCGAGTTCCGCAAAGCTCAGGCCGGCCGCAACTCCCTTTCCCTGCTCATTATCGATCTGGATAATTTCAAGGGCATCAACGACACGTACGGCCATCCGGCGGGGGATGAAGTGCTGCGGCGATTCGGCGCGCTGCTGCGGGAGCAAGCTCGCCGTGACGATGTTTGCTGCCGGTATGGCGGTGACGAGCTTGTCGTGGTGATGCCTGGCACGATCAAGTCTGAGGCGGCGGTCGTTGCTGGGCGTATCCGCAAGACCATCGAGGAAATGGATTTCGTTTTTGACAAAGTTACGGTCAACACGACCGTTTCCATTGGCGTGGCCAGTTATCCACAGGATGTGACGACGAAGCAGGCCCTCATCAAAGCCGCAGACGTTGCGCTCTACCAAGCGAAGCAAAACGGGCGCAACTCGATGCGCGTGTTCACCCCGCCAATCTAGTCCCGCGAATTTAACTCAACCAGCGCTTTACCGCGACAAGCGATTACAATCCGCAGACATCACAATAGGCACAATCTCCAAGCGACACGACAAGCTTTGGCGTCAATGCGGCTGCGGGCTCGTTTGTTTCGTCAGTCAGCGTTCTTAACATTTGAACGATGATCACAAACGCCTCACGTAAGTTTTCTGGAAACTCTTCGCTCGGCTTCGCCCCGCTTAAACTAAAGGTGTATACGTCTTTGCTGATACGTTGTATTGGAGTACGCGGCAACGGCGACCTACTCTGCGGCCTCCCTGACCCGAGGTGGCGTTTAGCATAAGGAGGAATTGTGAGCAGGTATCATTTTAGTGACATATCGCCTCGTTAGCGCTGCGCGGTTAGCGCTCGCGGGCACCGTTCCGAACCGAGAGCTCCCAGCGATACCCGTCCGGATCGTGAAACCACAGGCCCATATGCGGCGAGCCCGGCCCTGTGGGGCCGATCTCGTTGCCGGGATCTTCCAGTTCTACGCCGTTTTTCTTCAGCATCTCGAGCGCTTCGTGTAGCGCGCGCATGCTGTCGAGGTAAAACGACATGTGGTCAATCGTGTCCGGATGTGGTGTGCCTTTGAAGAACCCGATGATAATTGCGTCGTTCGTCAGCGCGATGGCCTCATCGGACCGGAACATTTCATGCAGATCGAAGTTCTTGGTCCAAAACTGCGCGCTCTTCTCCGGGTCTCTGACGGCAAGGCTGAAATGCCAGACCGCGCCAAGTTGTACTTTCACGTCCGTACCTCTTCGTAACGCATCAAGTCGCGGCTTGTACGCGCGGCGGGCAAATTCGATGATGCGAGCTTTCTGCACATTCGTCAGGCGCCCGTCATTCCACCTCGACACGGTAAATCACGCCGGCTATGAACTTCCCGCGATCCGACACGAGCAGCGCGACGGCCTCAGCGGCCTCCTCGGTGGCGCCGATGTAACCCAGCTGAATATGTGAGCCGCTGGAATTACAATCTCGAGGCGCGAGATCGCGGGCTCGCCTGTGGTTCTGCAAACTTGTTCGCGGGAACACCCTAACGTTCCACGAATTTGCACGCGTGCAAACGTTGGAGCGCATCCGTTTACTCGACGAAGCCACCATTTCCCAGATTGCCGCCGGAGAAGTCATCGAGCGGCCCGTGTCGGTGGTCAAAGAACTCATCGAGAACAGCCTTGACGCTGGCGCATCTTGGGTCGCCGTCGAGCTGCGCGGTGGTGGTCGCACGGAAATTATCGTGCAAGATGACGGGCGGGGCATCATTTCCGAAGACCTGCCGCTTGCCTTGCATCGGCATGGCACGAGCAAGCTGTCGAGCGCAACAGATTTGTTTTCGATTCGAACCCTTGGGTTTCGCGGTGAGGGGCTCGCGAGCATTGCCGCAGCTGCTGGCAACCTTGAAATCATCTCACGGGCCTCGGGGCAGAATTTTGGCGCTCGGGTCGCCGTTCGCAACGGCGTTGCCGGCAGCATTCAGCCCGTGGCGGCTTCGCCTGGCACCAAAGTTGTCGTGCGCGATCTCTTTGCGGCCACACCCGTTCGCCGGGATTTTCTTGGAAGCGACAAGGGCGAGTTCGCCCGCATCAGCGCCTTTCTCTCGCGCATTGCGCTTGGCTGGCCCAAGGTTGCTTTTTCTCTGCGGCATGAAGGGCGGGACGTCTGGTCGTTGCCCGCAGTTGGCGCTCCTGTTGACCGCTTGGAGATGGTCTTCGGTCGCGGCAGTCGCGGATCGCTCACGAACGTCAGCACATCCCCAAACATGATGATAGGTATTGGTGGCTTCACGTCGCGCATCGGAGTGGATCGTCCGAATCGGCACGGCCAAGTTATTTTTGTCAACGGCCGATTGGTCCGCAGTCCTGCCTTGAGCACCGCGTGGTCGGCAGCCTATGCGAACAAATTGATGACTGGACGCTATCCCTACGGGGTCCTTATGCTCTCGCTTGCGCCCGGCGACGTTGATGTCAATGTTCATCCGACCAAAATCGAAGTGCGCTTCGTGAGTGCGGCCGCGGTTTTCGACGTCGTGCGCAGCGCGGTCGATGAGGCGCTGCGAGCGGGGTCCGCTTCCCAAGCGCCCGCACCCACCGGTCCGCTGTCCGCGTCGAGTCCATTTTCGCCCGGTAATGCTGGCGCAGGGGAGGCAGCTGCAATTTCCCTCCTCGACGGCTCAGCTGAGGACCCATCGAAAAACCTCGACGGAGGGCCTCGGGCTCTTGGGCAAATCGATCAAACCTTTATCGTGATCAGCGACCGGCACGAGCTGCTCATCATCGACCAGCACGCTGCTCACGAACGCATCGCCTTCGAGGCGCTTGAAGCACGGGCCGGCGTGATGGAAGCATCCGCGCCGTTGCTCCTGCCGCGCATCGTTTCGCTCACGCCGGATCAGATCGCAACGCTTGAAACTTCCCAAGACGATCTCATCGCCATGGGTGTCGTGGTCGAGCCGTTTGGCGATGATGCGTACCGCTTGAGCGCATTGCCATCGGGTTACGGTGAACGCCGCTTCGATCTCGCTGGCGTGCTCGACGATCTGGCAAATGGAGCAGATAATGTAGCAGCGGAAAATGCAGCAGCGGAAAATGTAGCAGCGGAAAATGCAGCAGCGGAAAATGGTAGCAGCGGACAATGTAGCAGCGGACCTTCAGGTCCGCTCCGGCGGCAACAGCGCTGCAAGCCGGCGTCGACACAAGCTCCTTGCAACGGTTGCTTGTCACTCGGTCGTCAGAGCGCACGAACCGCTCAGCGTTGCGGAGCAGTTGACGCTGTACGAACGCTTGCGGGTCTGCCGTGATCCGCAGACCTGCCCGCATGGGAGGCCGACGACGCTGCGCTTCAATGCGGAAGCGCTCGCCCGAGCTTTCAAGCGGACGTGAGCGGGCGCGAAGACTCGCGCGCACTTGTCATCTGTGGCTCTACGGCATCAGGGAAGTCCGCGATCGCATTACGAGTGGCGGAGTTGTTCGGCGGCGAAATCGTAAACGCCGACTCCCGGCAAGTGTATCGCGGCATGAGCATCGGCACCGGCATGCCGACGCACGATAGCCTCGAACGCGTGCCGCACCATCTCTACGGCTTCTTGGATCCATCGCAACGCTACAGCGCCGCACGCTTCGCCGCGGACGCCGCCCGCATCACGCGCGACATTTGCAAGCGCGGGAAGCTCGCCATCATCGTTGGGGGCACGGGATTCTATGTCGAGGCACTCACCGGAAGAATGCCTCTGGATCGCCCACCGCCAGACGAGGCATTGCGCGCGCGGCTACGGCTTGAAGGCAGCGTCCACCCTCCCAAGTTCTTATGGGAGTGGCTGCGTGTGAAAGCGCCTTCCATCGCAGCCGGCGCTCGACCGAGCGATTCGTACAGAATCTTGAGAGGGCTGGAGCGTGCCATGAGTGAGGTCTTGCCGGATCGTTTGGAGCGCGACGCTTGCAGCGATATCCGCTTCGTGGTTGTTCGCATGAGCCTGCCACGCGAAGAGCTGCGGCGGCGCATCGCACTGCGCGTGCATGAAATGTTTCGTGCCGGCCTTATGCAAGAAGCGCGGACCGTGCGAGCTGGTGCACCTGGTGCGCCGGCTTTGTCCGGTTTAGGCTACGCGGAAGCCCTCGCACTGTGGGATGGATGTGCGACGGAACAGGAAGCGATACGTCGGACCATTGCGCGCACCGAGCAGTACTCGAAGCGTCAGGAAACCTGGTTCCGCCACATGCGCGACGTACCCATTATCGATGCATTGGACGAGGAACGCGCGACGGCCAGCATCGTTGCGCTGGCAAGGGAAAGATTGGTGCCGGCGTGAAAGAGTGGCGACCGCCAAAAGCAGCGGTGGTTGTTGCATTCCATGCCACCGCAAGAGAGATAATGGAGAAGATGGCGTGAAAAATAATCTGCCCTTGCAAGACGCATATTTGCAAGCGATCAAGCGCGAAAACGCGCCGGTAACGATCTATTTGCGCAATGGTTTCCAGCTGCGCGGACACGTCCGCGGTTTCGATAATTTCACGATAATCCTCGAATACGATAACAAACCGCACCTTGTCTATAAGCATGCGGTCTCGACCGTTTCGCCGCAAACGCCGGTGCAGTTCTCGGGAGCGGAGATCGGGGCTGTGCGCCCCAACGCGGCAGTTGCCGCTGATGGTCACGAAGTCGCTGCAACGGACGGCGTCGTTCGAACTTCCGTAGCACCGTAGCCTCACGTCGGCTCATGCCGCTCATCGCCGTCACCAAGTGCCATGGGACGGGGAACGACTTCGTTCTCCTCGATGCTCGCGGCGTAGCGGAGAGGCCCTACGCGGCGATCGCCAGGGAGCTTTGCCACCGCCGGTTTTCTCTGGGCGCCGATGGCTTGCTTGTCATCGGCGAGCCAACCGCGCCGGGCTGTGCTGCCTCGATGAGAACCTTCAACGCTGATGGGAGCGAAGCGGAGATGTGCGGCAACGGCATTCGCTGCGTGACGAGGTACCTTCACGAGGAGAATCCCGCGAAGACTCAGTTCGACATTGAAACCGCGTCGGGTGTGATGCGCACGAACATTGCAACATGGCAAGGGCAACCTGGCGTTCGAGCCGCGATGGGTGTGCCAGAAATCCCTAAAACACATTCGAGCGAAGACAAAAATGTAGACGCGCGAATTCATTCGCGCGCGGTCGCGCAAGGGCGGACGTTCTCATTCTCGGGCGAGCGGTACGAAGCGTATTCTGTGTCCATGGGAAATCCGCATACGGTCGTCTTTGGCGCCGGTGATCCGGCAGCAATCGACCTTGAAGCCTTGGCCGCAGCTGCCAACGTCAGCGCCAACGTCGATGCAACCAATGTCGAATTTGCTACGGTCATGGCCGACGGCATCCACATGCGCGTGCGCGAGCGCGGGGTTGGTGAGACGTGGGCGTGCGGGACCGGCGCATGCGCTGCCGCCGCAGCCGCGATGCATTCCGGTCGCGCGGAGTCTCCCGTCGTCGTTCATTCCCGCGGAGGCAAGGTTCTTGTGGAATGGGCGGGAGCCGGTCATCCGGCGTACTTGACGGGCGATGCCCACCTCGTTTATCGCACCACGGTGGACGTGCCCACTGCCTTGTTGCAGGCTATCCCCTAGAGCGATGGCGGTGAAGACATCGCGGGTTACCTCGGCAACACTCAAGGCAGTGTTTGCTCGAGCCGACGGTTCTGTGCTCGATCTGCCGCAGGTCGCTGCCGCTGCAGACAACGGTTTCATCGGTCCGGCTGACCCAGATGATTTCATCCCCCTCCCCGAAGGAGCGCTGCTGCTGACGCTGCCGGGGAGGCAGGTCTTCGGGTACAGCGATGCTGCGGCGGCGGTCATAAGCCACCACGCTGATGAAGAGATAACGGCGGTTGCGGCAGCCCTTCCCCTCGGCTACACGCGCGTGCTCCTCCCCGCGTATGTCGAGCGCAAGAACGCACCGCGACTTCCCCTATATGGTTATACGGCAGTCGCTTGGAGTGATGGCGGGTTTCGTGTTGCAGCTGTGCGCACCGATGAGCTCGAAAGCTGGTCGCCCCAGGCCCATGCTGCAGAGGCTGTGCGGGAAGGCATCGCGTTGCGCTCGCTAGAGTTCCCAAACAACGCGCTCGTTGCGCAACTTGCTCGCTGCGCGACCGAATACGGCTGCTTTACCGCACAAAATGTCTTCCTGCGGATGGGTGAAGCGGCGCTTCCAGTGTCACCCGCGTGCAACGCACGCTGTCTTGGATGCATCTCCGAACAGGAGCCCGACGCGCAGATCCGCAGCGCCCAGGAACGCGTGCGCACTCGCCCAACCGTCGAGGAAATTTGCGAGGTTGCGACCGCGCATCTTCGTAGCGTGCCGGACGGGCTGGTTTCGTTCGGCCAAGGTTGCGAGGGCGAGCCGCTGCTAGCCGCTCCTTGGATCGAACAAGCCATAGGGCGCATTCGCTCGGTGACATCGGCCGGCGTCATTCACTGCAACACGAACGCGAGCATGCCAAAAGCACTTGCTCGGCTGATCGACGCAGGTCTCCAATCAATTCGGGTCAGCGTGAATTCGGTTCGGCCGCAGACGTATGCAGCCTACTACCGGCCCAAGGGGTATAGCTTCGAGCAGGTCGTCGAGAGTTTAAGGGTGGCCGCGTCCCGAGGCATCAACATTTCATTGAATCTCCTCACCCATCCGGGCGTGACAGACGATCCAGTCGAGATGAGCGCATTCGCCCAACTCCTGATCGAGATTCCGATCAACATGGTCCAGACGCGAACGCTCAACGTCGACCCGGCTTTGTACTTCGCGTCGGTGGGCCGGCCTTCAACCGCGCCGCTCGGCATGCGCGCGTGGTTACGTTGGTTGAAGAGCGAATTTCCAACGGTGAAGGTCGGCAATTTCACCCGCGGCTTCGGCTAAAGTCGCCCATGTAGTTGCGCGAATTTATTCGCGCGTTATTTTTGGTCGCGAATGAATTCGCGACACTACATTTTGGCTCGCTTCAAGAATCCCATGTAGTTGCGCGAATTTATTCGCGCGTTATTCTTGGTCGCGAATGAATTCGCGACACTACATTTTGGCTCGCTTCAAGAATCCCATGTAGTCGCGCGAATGTATTCGCGCGTTAATCGCCCGTTACACTGCGCCGACAAGTTCGTTGCGCAATTCTTTGGTTGCGCCCGGTTGCATGACGATCAACATTGCGTCGCCGGCCCGCACGAGGGTTTCCCCATCAGGCACGATCACATCGCCTTCTCGCTCTAGGGCCACGATCACGCAGTGCTTGGGCAACCGCAGATCGGAGAGACGTTTTTGATTCGCCGGGGATGACGCGGGGACCGACAGTCTGACGAGCTCGAGATTCCCACCGCGAAACGTCATGAGCGGGGAGACGTCCTTGACGTTGACCTCCTGCTGCACGATGCTCAAAACGATCTCCGTGCCGCTCACGACCGAGTCGATGCCGAGCTCCTCGAAGATCTGTTTGTTTTTGGGATTGTTGACGCGTGCGATGGTACGCGGGCGGGTGAATTTTTTCTTGGTCACGAGGCAGATCACGAGATTGTCCTCGTCGTCGCCCGTATCCGCAATTACCACGTCTGCTCGGGCCACGCCGGCCTCCTCGAGCACGCCTGGATCGCAGCCGTCGCCGACTCTGGCAATCTCACAGCTCAGAAACTGGCACAGCCGAGCGGCCTTCTTTTCATCCTTCTCGATGACAACGACCTCGTGTTTCTCTTCGAGGAGCGCTTTCGCAACATAGGTGCCAAGCTTGCCGCCGCCGACTACAACGATAAACATGAACTATACAGCTTTCGCGAGCGTGCCGGCAAAGATCTTGCGGAACTCGCCAACAAATTCGGATTTCACAATAGCGACCACTCTGTCGCCCTTTTCGAGCTTCGTCGCCGGCGTCGGGATCACGCTGTGATTGCTGCGCACAATGAGGGCGATCTGGCTCTTCTCGGGCACGGTGAGGTCCTGCACGGTGCGTGCGGCCTTCTCCGCTGTCACCGTCTCCTCGACAATTTCGGAGTCGGCCTGATCGAAAAGCAGCGACGAGAACTGGGCTTCGAGCAGCGCTCCCGACATCAGTCGCGCACCAACGGTCGTCGGGCACACGGTCGAGATCCCGAAATCCCGATACATGGAAGAGCGCTCAGGATCGTAGATTCGGGCGACCACCCGGGGAATCTTGAAGTGTTGCTGCGCAATAAGGGCGGCCATGATGTTGCGATTGTCGCCCTGCGTGACCGCGGCAAAGCCATCGGCAGACTCCGCACCCGCGCGCCGCAGCACGTCCACGTCGATACCCGTACCCAACACGAGCTTGCCGGGAAAGTCACGACCGACGCGACGAAACGCATTGGAGTTTTCGTCCACGACGGTGACGTCATGACCGTCACGCGCGAGGCGTTTGGCCAGCGTCGAGCCAACGCGGCCGCATCCGACAATAAGAAATCGCATTCGGTGTAACTCCAGTGATGGAAAAGCGACATTCGGCTTCGGGGCGCCGGTTTGTGATTCCCGGTTCTGGCAATGCTTCAAGGAAGGCGTCAAAATGCGGCAGAAGCCAAGGAGCGGTCAGGTGCGGGGTGTAGCTCAGCTTGGTAGAGCGCTCGGTTCGGGACCGAGAGGTTCGCAGGTTCAAATCCTGTCGCCCCGATACTGGTTTTCCCTGCGTGAGGCCGACACACCATGGCATTAGAGATCAAGCTTCTGCGACATGGGGATGAAGCTGTGCTTGCCAACGTCGCGGCCGGTGTTTTTGACTGCGATCTTAACCAGCAGTTAACTGAAGAATTTCTCGGGGATGCGCGGCATCATCTCGTGGTCGCAATTGAAAATAGTTTGGTGGTTGGCTTTGCGTCGGCAGTTCATTACGTGCATCCAGATAAGCGCCCAGAATTATGGATAAATGAGGTTGGGGTAGCACCGACTCATCAGGGGCGCGGGATCGGAACGGCAGTGTTGCGGGCGCTCCTCGAGGCCGGTCGAGCAACCGGGTGTGTGGAAGCCTGGGTCCTTACTGAGCGACAAAATGAGCCGGCGATGCGGCTCTATGCCTCGCTGGGTGGCAACGAGGCGCCAGGTGATCAGGTGATGATCACCTTCGCATTGACCGCCGATGGTTCCAGTTTGAACGAGAACGTTGAGGCCGTGAGGTGAGTTGGTAGCAATGTTCTCGCGCTTCGGACCATCTGCTCGCGCGGTCGTCACTCTGGCCGAACAAGAATGCCGAAATGCAAGCCAGTACTACCTTGGCACCGAGCACTTGCTCCTGGCCATGGCGATCGCACCGCCACCCGACATCGCAGCGTATTTTGCCAGCGTTGGAGTGGAACCGTGGCAGGTAAAGCGCGCCTTGCGCGAAGCCATGGATGGGGCGTTAGATCACCCATGGGAAGGTGTCATCGTGACCCCGCGCGTCCAACGCATTTGCGCGCTTGCCTCGCAAAGCGCTCCCGAATCCGTGCAACCCGTGCATCTGCTCGAAGCGATTCTCTCTGATGGCGGCGGGGTTGCTGCGCGCGTGATGCGACGGCTCACGACCAACGCAGCCATGAGGCCGGGTTAGCTCATGCACCATTTCGAGCTAGAACTGACCTGGTGGATCATCAGGGTCATCTCGCACTTGGGGTATGTTGGGCTGTACGCGGGCATGCTCGGCCAAGCCATCGGCGTGCCTTTACCAAGCGAACTGATGCTGTCGTTCTCAGGCTATCTTGCATCGTCGCATGTGCTCGAAATCATCCCGGTCATTGCCGTGGGCACGGCCGGCGATTTTTCGGGTGCAATTATCGCCTATTTGATCGGCTACTATGGCGGGCGTCCGCTCCTCATCCGCTTCGGCCGAATCTTCTTCGTTCGGGAGCGAGAACTCGAGCGCGCCGACCGCTGGTTTGCCCGCTACGGATCGCGCGCCGTTCTTGTGACGAAGCTGCTCCCGGGCATCCGAGCCTTTGGCTCCTATCCCGCGGGCGTGACGCGCATGCCGGTCGCTCCGTTTCTTTTGTACACCCTTTTAGGCTCCGCGATCTGGTGTACGCTGTTCAGCGAGATTGGCTATACGCTTGGAAGGAACTGGGTGCGGCTAGGCATCTACGCCCGGCCTGCCTCGTTCATTCTCCTTGGCGTCGTGGTCATCGCAATCGCCGCGTGGTTGTGGATTCACTTGCGGGCAGAGCGTCAAGCGGCGCGTCCGTAAGCGGGCGGCGCGGCCTCGCGAAGCCAAAGAGCTCTGTGTGACCTCTTCCGCTCTCCCCGCTCCTCTCCAAGAGCAACTCGACCGTCTCCCGACCGTTCCCGGCGTGTATCAAATGGTGGACACCGCCGGCAAAGTGCTCTATGTGGGCAAGGCAATTGACCTGCGCTCGCGCGTGCGCTCGTATTTCCAGGCGGGCAGAGCGCACAGCGCGCGCTTGGATGCAATGGTGGAACGCGTCGCCGAAGTCCGCACGATCATCGTCCGCAACGAGAGCGAGGCGCTGCTGCTCGAATGCAACCTCATCAAACAGCACAAGCCGCCGTTCAACGTTCGACTCAAGGACGACAAGAAGTATCCCTATCTCAAGGTAACTCTCGGCGAAGCGTTTCCTCGGGTCATCTTTACGCGCAAGCTCATCCGCGATGGCGGGAAATACTTCGGTCCATTCAGCAACGCCGGCGGCTTGCGCGACATGATCGACCTTATTCGGCGAACTTTTCCGTTGCGCACCTGCAAGTTCACGGACATCGGCATCAATTACCACCGCCCGTGCCTGCAATACCACATCAAGCGCTGCCTGGCGCCGTGTGCTTTCCTCCAGACCAAAGAAGAATACGACGCCACCGTGCGCGACGTCATGCTGTTCCTCGAAGGTAGACATCGGTTGCTCGTTGACCGGCTCAAGCGCGAAATGGAATTTGCTTCCGAGCAGCTGGCCTTCGAACACGCCGCGCGCTTGCGCGATCGCATCAAAGATCTCGAACGAGTCATGGCGCGACAAGAAGTCGTCTGGAAAAGTCAGATCGACATGGATCTTATCGCTGCGGCGCACGGGCAGGGCGTCTCGTGTTTGGAAGTGTTTTTTGTGCGCGGCGGCAAGCTCTTGGGTCAGGAGCACTTTCTTGTTGAGGGGACCGAAGGGCGCTCGCCTGATGAGGTACTCGCTGCGTTTGTCGAGCAGTTTTATGCTGCATCCCCAGCGATTCCCAAAGAAGTGATGCTGGAGGCCCGCATCCCGGAGATGCAATCATTGGAGCGCGCGCTGTCGAGCGTGCGCGGCTCCCGCGTTCGCATCTTGGTTCCCGAGCGCGGCCAACGGGCCGAGTACCTTCGCAAGGTTGCGCGCAACGCCGAGCAGCACTTGGCCGATTATCTTGCCAAGCGCGAGGTCGCCGAAGAGCGCACCAATGTGGCGCTCGAGGAATTGGCCGCGAGTCTAGGGTTGCCGGCTCTCCCGCAACGTATTGAGTGCTTTGACATCTCGCATGTCTCGGGCACAAATGTGGTGGGTTCGATGGTCGTCTTTGAAGACGGCAAGCCAGCAAAGGCCGAGTACCGGCGCTTTAAGATTCAAGGAGACGAGCGCAACGACGATTTCGCGAACATGAAGCAAATGCTGGAGCGCCGTCTGCGTTACCTCACCGCGGACGCCTTGCCGGCGTCTGCCGGCAGAGAGCGCAAGTTTGCAAAACGACCCAGCCTCTTGATTGTCGACGGGGGTCGGGGTCAACTCACTGCGGCGTTCGAAGTGCTCGAGACGCTCGATCTCGTTGCGCTGCCAATCGCCGCCCTGGCGAAGCAGTTCGAGGAGTTGTACGTGCCAGGCGAAGACCTGCCGATCGTTTTGCCGCGCAACTCGCCTGCACTGCATCTCGTGCAGCACGTGCGAGACGAAGCGCACCGTTTTGCAATCGCCTATCACCGAGGGTTGCGCGGCAAGGCCCTTGTGTCGTCCGCCCTCGATGCCATTCCTGGCATCGGACCCGCTCGGAGAAAGGCCCTGATACGGGCGTTCGGCTCAGCTTCCGGCGTACGCCGGGCGAGCGTCGAGGAGCTCGTCAGCGTCCCTGGGATCACCCCGAAGCTGGCGGGGGCGATCAAAGAAGTTCTCACCCAAATGATGTAGCCCCGCACCTCCTCTAGTCCGCTTCGGGCAGGTCTGCCTCCCGCTTTCGCCGCACCCTAGGCCCATGAATTTTGTTATCAGACTTCTCGTGAATGCTATTGCGCTTTTCCTGATTTCCAAGTTCAACTTCATGGGCATCCACGCCGACACCATTACAGATACGCTCATTGGCGCGCTCGTTCTTGGCGTCGCCAACGCAGTGGTGCGGCCGATTCTCCTGCTCCTCAGTTGCCCACTCGTGGTTGTCACGCTCGGGCTGTTCACCCTCATCATCAACGGGATCATCTTTTATTTCGTGCTGAGGTGGCTGCCAGGCTGGCACATCCCAGGTTATTGGGCGGCCTTCTGGGGCGCGATCGTCCTGTCGGTGATCTCGTGGATCGTGAGCTTAATCATTCGCGACGTGTCCGAAGAGGACAAGCGCTTTTCGAAGTAGCTGCGTTCTTCCGGCCTTAGTGGTTTGACCAGGAATGTCGAAACCGCAACGCCTCCTTTTGATCGCCCTCACGGTCGTGGCTTGGCTGGCGGTGGCGTTGCAGATCTTCTTGACCACGAAGGCTGTTCTTAACCAAGGATTGTCAACCGTCCACGGCATTGTCAAGACCTTGAGCTATTTCACCGTGCTCACGAATCTGATGGTCGCGATTGTGACAACGGCCTTGCTGGCCCGAGGAACACAGGATACGTTCCTTACGCGGCCGAGCACGACGTCCGCGACCGCCGTGTACATTGCGGTCGTTGGGATGATCTATTCGCTGCTGCTGCGAGCGCTTTGGGAGCCAACAGGTCTGCAGCTTGTCGTCGATGTCGCCTTGCACGACGCGGTTCCAATCCTCTACATTCTCTTCTGGTTCTCGTACGTGACCAAAGGAACTTTGAAATGGATTGCGCCACTTTGGTGGCTGATCTATCCGCTGGCATACGTCGGCTGGACTGTGCTCCGAGGATTGCGCACGGGTGAGTATCCCTATCTCTTTGCCGACGTAAACGCGCTTGGCTATCCGACGGTGTTTGTGAACGCAGCTATGATTTTGGCTGGGTTTTTGGTGCTCGGCATGATCGCTGTGGCGATCGACCACCTTCTCGGGCGCCGGCACGCCAGCGCTGGGGCGTAGATTCGAACGCGCGTTCTTGTATTGACCCGCTGAATAAGGTAGAATAGGTTGGTCGCGGGGGCGTCACGGTTTCGACGGGATGCGCTCTGGCGAGGGAAGCAGGCGGAGTTCCGAGCCCTCCTAAAACGATCGGACAACGTATAAACGCCAATAGCGAATACGCACTGGCAGCCTAATTAGGCTCGTCACGCTTGCGGGGCAACGGCGCCGTCTCGGGCCCGCAAGTGTCACAAAGTACGGATACCGGGAGTAGGCGCTTCGATGCCTCCGGGAAATCAATCGAAGCTGGCGGCGCGGCAATCCCGCTCGGGGGAGTACGCGTCGCGAGTGAAAATCCCGAGATAAGCCTGTAGATGCTCTCGTGGGAGACTTTTCGGACACCGGTTCAACTCCGGTCGCCTCCACCACCACGCGTAAGAAGCGCGAATAAATTCGCGCGACTAATTATCAGAGGGGGAAGGTCTCATCCGCGTCCGCGCAAGCGCGCTCCTTGTTGCACTCCTCATCGCCGGCTGCAGCCGCCACGCGACCCTTCCCCCACCTCACGAGATTACGATCTACTACTGCAAAGCCGGCAGCAACGATCTCGTCCGCGTTCCCTTTACCGTCGATCCAAAACTGTCTGGAACGATGCTTGCGTCGTACGCCGTGAACCAGCTCTTTGCCGGCCCCCCCGAGGGCGGCGACGCGGTTGTGCTATTTCCGCGCGGGACGTACGCAACGGTAAGCATCCAAGGCACGATTGCGGTCGTGAACCTCACCGGCGCGGTCGAACGTTTCTTTCAGCGTGGGGGTGGCGATGAAGTGGGCATGTTTAAGTCTCTGACCTATACCTTGACGGCTCTTCCCGGGATCAATCGCGTGCAGGTCCTCGTGGGCGGCCAGACCGTTGCCGCCTTGCCCGGCGGTCAATTCGAACTCGATGAACCACTCACGAGGGCGATGTTCGTTCAATGATGCGCCAGATGTGCTTGGCGCTTGCTCTCATCGCAACGTTCTTGGCAGCAACTGGAGCGAACGCGCAACCAGTTGGGATCGCGCTTGCGGGAGATCGCAGCTCCATCTACGTGGCTGGCCGCGTCGTGCGCTTCGAAAATCTTGCGACCACGAGGGGGCAACTCGTCGTGCGCGCCGATGACAGTGGCTTGCAGAGCATGCTGGATCTCATCGGAGCACGACTCCAGTACCAACCAGGCACGAGATTTGTCGTCTTCACTCGGGCAGACGGCAAATTGGTCACGTTCACGGTTGGCAGCAATGCAGTGACGGTGGATGATACGTCACTAGGCATTCCGTTTGGTCCGTTCTACGACGGAGACCATCTTTATATACCGCTGCTCGCGCTTTGCCAAGCGCTCGGATTAAGCGAGCGCGGCTTTCAGGGCGGCTATGCGTTCGCCCCGCAAATCGTTTCGGTTTCCCGACGTGTCGGGCAGCGTCGCACGGTTCTCGAGATTCAGGCCACAGCTCCGTTGACGTGGCGCGCTGCGTACGGAGGTGACCCGAAGAAGCCGATGCTCGTGATCACCTTTTCGGGCTTTTCGAACGCTGCGGGCAACAAAGTCGAACTTGGCGGACGCGAAGCAAAGACGGCCCTTATCGAACAACAAGGGCCGCCCGGCTTTCCTATTACCGCTGTAACCCTTGATGCGCTCCACGGCGTCAAGTTCGCCGCACATCGTACCTCGAGTTGCACCATGGATCTGATTTTGGCACGCGAGGATAAATATCTCGCGCTGGGCGCCGTCACTGCAGCCACACCTTCGGTTTCACTGAGCGCAACGCCAAGCTCTCAGGTGACTGCGCCACCGCAAAACTCTCCGGTGCCGACAGCAATACCCGAGCCTGCCGCTTCAGCACCCGAGCCTAGCGCCGTTCCTGCGCCGGAGGTCACGGACAGCGGCAGCCTCGTGACGCCGCAGGGCTCCCCGAGCCCGCTTGCATCAGGTGCATCACCGCAAGCCAATCCGAGCGCGCCCCCAGTGCAAAAGATCGTGAATGTGACCCAGACGGATGCGGCCGGTGTCAGTCGCATCACGCTGACGCTCACCGGGCCCGTTAATTTCGAATGGCACCGCTTGGCCGACCCCGACAACCGCTTTTGGATCGACGTTTCACAAGCCGAGCTCGTTGGGCCGGCGGAAAACCTCGTGGTGAAGCTGGGGGTCATCCGTTCCGTCACGATTAGCCAGAACGAACTGACGCCCGATCACGTCGTGCGCATTGCAATCGATCCAACACAACCTGTCGATGTCGCCATTGGCGCTATCGAGGGTACGCCCAATGCGCTCGGCATCGATATTCGTTCGAGCCCACCACCTGCTGATGCGCCGTCCAGCGGCGTCGGAGCCCTCATTTCTGCCCCACCTACGCCGCAACCGGCGGCATTTTCAACCTACGTGCCCGCGGACCCCAAGCTTATCGTGATCGATCCCGGACATGGAGGCAACGATCCAGGGGCGATCAACGAATCCATGGGTTTGACCGAAAAAAATCTGACGCTCTCCATTTCAAAGCGTTTGAAAGCCGACCTGGAGCGCGCCGGCTGGCACGTGACGCTAACTCGCGATGGCGACTACGAGGTTGGCGATCCCGGCGGCAACGACAAGCAAGAGCTGCAAGCCCGCTGCGACATCGCGAATGCCGCGGGTGCGCGCCTCTTCATCAGCGTGCACATCAACGCATCGGTTTCGAGCGATCCTAGTGGGATCACCACATATTTCTGGCGGGATGGATCCCGTTCGCTTGCGCAAGCGGTGCAAGGCGAAGTCGTGAAGGATACGGGCGCTGGCGATGCGGGAGTCATTCGCAATAACTTTTACGTCATTCATCACACGGTCATGCCGGCGGTGTTAGTGGAGGCGGCGTACCTCAGCAACGATCACGATGCCCGGTTGCTTTCTCAACAATCATTTTTGGATCACGTCGCGGATGGCATTGCGCAGGGCGTGAAGGATTTTACGGGTGGCCCGCCACCGAAATGACGAATACCAAACGCCGTATCGCGATGTTTGACTCGGGGCTTGGGGGGCTGACCGTCCTCACCGCGCTACGTCGCGCCGTGCCGGATGCAGACATCATCTATGCAGCGGACACCGCACGCGTGCCCTATGGCGATCGCCCGCTCGAAGAAGTGGCAGGTTTCGCACGGCAAATCATTGCGCACTTGGTGCACGACGATCCTACGCTGCTCGTCATCGCTTGCGGAACGAGCTGCTCCGCATTCGACCGCTTTGGGTACGAGCCACAAAACTTGGAGACCCTTCCCATTGTCGACTGCGGCGTGCGCGCCGCAGTTGCGACGACCACAAGCGGGCGCGTCGGCGTTATCGCGACGGCCAGCACGATCAACAGCGGCGTCTTCGAGCGCAAGATACAACGCGTGCTTCCAAAGGCCCAAGTGACTTCCGTTGGCGCGCCGCGTCTCGTGCCGCTCGTCGAAGCGGGAGCGTGGGACGGAGACGAAGCTCGTAGGGCGGTCGAAGAATACTGCCTGCCCTTTAAAAAGGAAAGCTGCGATACGGTCGTTTTGGGTTGCACCCACTTCCCGCTGCTGCGTCGGTGGTTCGAGCGAGCGCTTGAGCCGGACGTCAAAATCGTGGATCCGGCCGAGCAGTGCGCGCGCGAGGCGATTCCGTTGCTCGAGCCTTTCGCACCCGGCGATGGTACCGTCCGTTTTGATGTTTCGGGGAGCGTGGAGCAGTTCGTCCGCCGGGCGCATGATCTTGCCGGCGTTACGTCAGCGCAAGTCCGGCACGCGGACTTTTCAGATCAGGTGAAACACCCGGAATACCACTAAAGTTGAAACGATCGCTAGCGCGGCGCCTGCGAGCACCTGGGCGACCGTGTGCGAGCGGATGTAGACGCGGGCCCAGCAAACGAGCGGTACGATCGCGACGTATGGCAACGCCTGCAAACCAAAGAGCAAGAACATGACCGCGAACGGACCCGTGATCCCAAAAGCATGCGTGCTGATCTTCCACCAGCGCGTGATCGACATGATCGCGAGCGTTGCGCCAACGTAGCCCCACGTGATGGCGATGAGCACGGTCGGCGCGTGCACCGCCGTGAGAAAAAGGGCTGCAATGGCGTCGACGACGACGAACGCCATAAACGCGCGGTGGCGTTCGTAGCGATCGGACATGTCAAAATCGGAAATCCTGCCCGAGAGATAGAGGTAGAACACGCAGAGCATCGGCGCGATGGTGAAGAAGAACAATCCTGCAAACGACAGTTCCCAGAAATGGAGAGTGGATGAGGAGTAGGCGCGCGCAACGATAACAAAAAGCACCGTCGCGCAGATGAACGGATTGAAAATGGTCGAAAGGCTGCGGGCAAATTCTCCGACTGCGCGATGCTCGCGAATGACGATGACGTCGTGGCTCTCACCCAGACCTGAACGAGCGTCGATCACGGCCCGCGGCCCCTTCGAATCGCGCATGCGCCTCATTATAACACGACTCACCAGACCGTGTAGCAGCGGACCTTTAGGTCCGCTCACACAATAGGAACCTCTCGCGATGCGCGATTACATGCCGGGGGCCGAGCCGTTCTCATTTGAAGGCAGCAGCGCGGGCGTGGTGCTGCTGCACGGCTTTTCAGGAAGCTGCTCTGAAATCCGCGAGCTTGGAGCGGATCTGCATGCCGCGGGTTTCGGTGTTATAGCGCCGGCGCTCGCTGGTCATGGCACGTCGCCGGATGATCTCGTGGGAGTGACGCCCAAGGATTTCTTCGCAACGGTCGAAGCGGCGTATCTTGATGCAGCAGAACGTTTCGCGCGCGTGTACATCGTCGGTCTTTCGATGGGCGGCGCCCTTGGGCTGCATCTGGCCGCGCACCACGAGGTGGCGGGCCTCGCGACGATTTCGACACCCGTGTTCATGAGCAGGCTGCTCTCGTTGTCCGTGCCCATCGCCATGCGCTGGGCGCCGCGTCGAAGGGTGATCAGCAACTATGCCGCGTGGCGAGGCGAGGTTGTAGGCTACACCACAACTCCACTTTCATCGCTTGGCGTTTTCTTAGACGTGCTGACAATCGTGCGCAATGAGTTGCCGCGCGTCACGGCTCCGCTACTCGTGATTCACAGCCGGGGCGACCAAACCGTGCCAGCGGCAAATGCTGCCTTTATTGCTGCCCACGTCGCGAGCCAAGAAAAGCACGTCCGAGTGTATCCGGGCGGCCGCCATCTGCTGACCCTGCCCCCGTATCTACGAACGATCTCAGGTGACGTCATCGGGTTCTTGCGCGAGCGCGAGGCGTCGTACGTCACAGGTGCGGCGGGCCAAACCAAAGGGGCCTAACTTTGTCCGCACGAAGCCGAGTGGCATGCTCTCATTTTTTGTGCTCGCAGCGACACCCGCGGCTGCCGCGCCAACGCCGATACCACTTGCGCTCCCAACGGGTTTTCAGTTCAATCCAGTCTCAGCCGGCTCGCAACATCCGGTTCTGCTCTTTATCATCCAGGCGCTGTTCATTGCTGTGGCCAGCGCAATGATCGTGCTCATGTCCGTGCAGACAACGAAGAACGAGGGGCTTTCCGGAAGCATCGGAGGCCGCTCGGAGTCCGCCTACCGTGGCCGCATCGGATTCGATCAACAACTGACGCGCCTTACGGGCGGGGTCGCCGTCGCGTTTGTCTTTCTGGCGATCACCTATTTCTTGGTGACCCGCTGACTAGGAAAAATCACCCGACAATCGGAATGTCGGCACACTTCTAGAGCGGGGTGCCTTAGAAAGACCCATGCTGCTTAGTGTCAAGGACCTCCAGGTCACCTTTAAGACCGAAGATGGCATCGTGCGTGCCGTTAACGGCCTTTCCTTCGCGCTCAACGCTGGCGAGACGCTTGGCATCGTCGGAGAGTCCGGCTCCGGCAAGAGCGTCACGGCGCTGTCGATCATGCGGCTGATCGCCATGCCTCCGGGCCGCATCGAAGCTGGTTCGATCGAATTCGATGGTCAAGATTTGCTGCGCATCGGCGAAGCACAAATGCGTCACATTCGCGGCAATAAAATTTCGATGATCTTTCAGGACCCCATGACCAGCCTCAATCCCGTCCTCACTGTCGGCGATCAAATTGCCGAGACGATCATGCTGCATCAACATCGCAACAAGCGAGATGCGATGCAACGCTCACTCGAAATGCTTGAGATCGTGCGCATCCCGGAGGCCGAAGAGCGCATTAACAACTATCCGCATCAGTTCTCAGGCGGCATGCGCCAGCGCGTGATGATTGCTATGGCCCTGGCGTGCGATCCGCAACTGCTCATTGCCGACGAACCGACGACTGCGTTGGACGTGACGATCCAAGCGCAAATTCTCGATTTGATGCGTGACTTGCAGAAGCGTCTCAACTCAGCCATCATTATGATCACGCACGACTTGGGTGTGGTTGCAGAAGTGTGCGAACGAGTGCTCGTGATGTATGCCGGCAACCTGGTGGAATATGGCACGGTCGATCAGATTTTCCGCGATCCCAAACACCCGTACACTCTGGGTTTGTTGCAATCGTTGCCGAGGTTGGACGAGGGTGGTCGAAGACGACTCGTGCCCATCAACGGCCAACCGCCGAACCTGCTTCGCCTGCCGACCGGCTGCTCGTTTGCCGCTCGCTGCCGCTACGCATTGCCGGAGTGCGCAACGACGCCTCCACCCTTGATCGACTTCGGGGATGGACACATCGCCCGATGCGTCTTATATAAGGAAGATAAAGCGCTTGACCTGCGCAGCGTGAGCCTGCAGAAGACGGCGCAAAGTGGCTGACCAGAAAGAACAAATCCTCGAGGTCCGCGACCTCGTCAAGTACTTCCCCGTCACGCACGGTGTGTTCTCCCGTCACGTCGCGGACGTCAAAGCGGTTGACGGCGTCAGTTTTAGGATCGATCGCGGCGAGACGCTCGGCCTCGTGGGCGAATCCGGCTCCGGCAAGACGACCCTAGGGCGCTGCGTGCTGCGGCTTCTCGAGCCGACCAGTGGCAACGTCATCTTTGAAGGCCAAGACATCACCCACGTGCCTCGAAAAGTCATGCGCTCGCTGCGCAAAGAAATGCAGATCATCTTTCAGGACCCGTACGCAAGCCTGAACCCGCGCATGACGGTGGGCGACATCGTCGCAGAACCTCTCATCATTCACCGTCTGGCACGCGGCAAAGCGGTAGACGCGCGGGTGCACGAGTTGCTGCGCACTGTCGGCTTGTCACCGTATCATGCGAATCGGTATCCGCACGAGTTTTCGGGTGGCCAGCGGCAGCGCATTGGTGTTGCTAGGGCCCTTGCGGTCAATCCGAAGTTTATCGTGGCGGATGAACCAGTCTCAGCGCTCGATGTCTCCATCCAAGCGCAAGTAGTCAACTTGCTGCAAGATCTGCAAGAGCAACTCGATCTCACCTACCTTTTTATCGCGCACGATCTATCGGTGGTGCGCCACATTTCGGATCGCGTCGCAGTCATGTACGTGGGCAAGATTATGGAAGTCGCAAGCCGCGACCAGTTGTACGAGCGGCCGTTGCACCCGTACACGCAAGCGCTACTTTCCGCCATCCCCATCCCTGATCCGAGGATCGAAGCCCGGCGCGAGCGCATCATTTTGCAAGGCGACATTCCCTCGCCGCTCAACCCGCCGAGCGGTTGTCGCTTTCATACCCGCTGTCCAATCGCGTTCGACCGTTGCTACACAGAAGTGCCCGAGCTGCTCAGCTATAACGGGCATCAAGTCGCCTGCCACAAGGTTCAGGAACTCGGGGGCGCCCAGCCCGAGATTCGCCCCACCACAAGTGTAGTAGCGGACCTTTAGGTCCGCTCACAATCGCAAAAATGTAGCAGCGGACCTTCAGGTCCGCTTATTGTTTTTGCGATGACCGCGCGTGATATTGCGACACCATGAATCGCTTTACCATGCGGCCACCAAGACTGAAAGGCTTTGACTATTGCGCGGAGCGCACATACTTCATAACGATGTGTACCAAAAACCGCGCGCCGGCCTTCGCTGATCCGAAAATCGCCGAAATCGCGAAAGGCGTGATCATGCGATATCGGCAGGCTGGTCGCTACTACCTGTATGCATATTGCATAATGCCTGATCACATCCACCTGCTGCTCAAGCTTCGCCTAGGCAGCACTCGGTTGGACATGCTCGTTGCAGTGATTAAGTCTGGAATCAGGCACTATGCAAAACCTCACGCGGATGTTTCATGGATGCGAGGTTTCCACGAGCGGATCAAGAGGGATTATGAAGATGCTCACGACTTTGCGCGCTACATCAGATTGAATCCAGTTCGAGCTGGTTTGGTGACTGAAGCGCAAGAGTACCAATTTTCGGGCGCGCCGGACCCTTGGTGCTAAGGGAGACCTAAATATCCGCTGCTACATACAAGTTGCGCCAGAGCAGACCTAAAGATCCGCTGCTACATACAAGTTGCGCCAGAGCGGACCTAAAGATCCGCTGCTACATACAAGTTGCGCCAGAGCGGACCTAAAGATCCGCTGCTACATACAAGTCGCAGCCAGAGCGGACCTAAAGGTCCGCTGCTACATACAAGTTGCGCCAGAGCGGACCTAAAGATCCGCTGCTACATACAAGTTGCGCCAGAGCGGACCTAAAGGTCCGCTGCTACATACAAGTTGCGCCAGAGCGGACCTAAAGGTCCGCTGCTACATCTAGGTCTGCAAATCCCTATAAAATATGTCCCGCTTTTGACACCCTTGACGCTCTAGTGTATAGTAGGGGACGTTTGAACCATCGGGGACGGTGTCCCGAGCAGCGGTCGAGCTCAATCGACGCGGTTCATGCGGAAAGGCCAGTTTGTCAAAGTCCCTCATCATAGTGGAGTCACCGGCGAAAGCCCGTACCCTCAAAAAATTCCTCGGCTCCCGATATCAAGTACTCGCGTCGGTCGGACACGTCCGCGATCTTCCCAAGAGCCGCCTCGGCGTCGATATCGAGCATGACTTCACGCCCTCCTATGTGACCATCAAAGGCAAGGGCGACGTCATCAAAGAGTTGCGCAGCGCAGCCAAAAAGGCGACTCATGTCTATCTTGCCACCGATCCCGACCGCGAAGGGGAAGCCATCGCCTGGCATCTCGCGGAGCTGCTCAAACTCCAGGAACCCAAGCGCATTGAGCTCCATGAAATAACCAAACACGCCGCCCAAGAAGCACTGAAAAACCCAAGCCCAATCAACGCCGATCGAGTCAATGCGCAGCAGGCGCGTCGAATCCTGGATCGGCTTGTCGGCTATCAGATTTCACCGCTGCTGTGGCGCAAGGTTCGAGGCGGGCTCTCAGCTGGACGCGTGCAGTCGGTCGCGGTGAAACTTATTGTCGATCGCGAACGCGAAATCGCCGCCTTCCGCAAACACGAGTACTGGACCGTCTCCGCGACCGTTGTGGCCGCACGGGCACCACGATGCTTTACATACATTCGTGGCGGATCTCGTGTCGGTCGCAGGCAAGAAATCAAATGTTCCCGCCGACGTGGCTGCCGCCGTCGGCCAAAAGAGCATGTACGTCACAACCAGCGACGATGCGCACGCGCTCGCCGAGCGTTTGAAGACAACCCACTTTTCGATTACCGGCATCAAGCGCTCCGAGCGGCGTGATTTTCCACGCAGTCCGTTTACCACGAGCACGCTGCAGCAAGAGGCGTCACGTAGACTGAAGATGCGCGTGCGTAAGACGATGCAACTGGCGCAAGGACTCTACGAAGGGGTCGACACGGGTGACGGAACGGTCGGTCTCATCACCTATATGCGCACGGACTCAACGCGGCTTTCGGAAACGGCGCAGAGCATGGCGCGCGACTACATCATTGGTCGTTTCGGCGCGGAATTCCACGGCGGTCGCCAGTACAAAGTGTCAGAGACAGCGCAGGATGCTCACGAAGCGATTCGACCCACCGACGTCAATCGAACCCCTGAAAGCATGGCGCAGTATCTGGACGCAGCGCAGCTCAAGGTTTATAAGCTCATCTGGGAACGATTCGTAGCTAGCCAGATGTCACCGGCAGTGTACGACCAGACCACCATCGACATCACTGCCGGCGATTGCGCCTTCCGCGCTACTGGCAGCGTGCTCAAGTTTGCCGGCTACACCGCAATCTATGAAGAAACTCGCGATGAGGATACGTCGGAAGAAGAGGAGCGACGCAAGCAACTACCGGCCGTGGAGGAAGGTCAAGCCCTCGACCCCCGCAAGGTGACCCCAGAACAGCACGAGACGCAACCGCCACCACGCTTCACCGAAGCCAGCTTGGTCAAGGCGCTTGAAGAAAAAGGGATCGGACGTCCCAGCACCTACGCGACCATCGTCGAGACCATACAAGGACGCGGCTACGTGCGCTTGATGGAACGCCGCTTTGTGCCGCAAGAGATTGGCTTTGTCGTCACTGACTTGTTGGAGAAGCATTTCAAGGAGATTGTCGACGCCAACTTTACGTCTGAGATGGAGCGGCGTTTGGATCGTGTCGAGGAGGCTCACGACGATTGGGTGTCCTTGCTGCGCACGTTTTACGGACCCTTCGCGGCAGATCTCAAGCTTGCCGAAGAGTTGTTCCCAAAAGTCGAGCTCGTAGAAGACGAGACCGACGAGGTGTGTCCAACCTGCGGGCGCCCAATGAAGATCAAGACGGGTCGTTTTGGCAAGTTCCTTGCCTGCTCGGGATACCCGGAGTGCAAGACCACGCGACCAATTATCAAAGATTCCGGCGTTATCTGCCCGCGCGACGGCGGCCGAATCTTGGAGCGCCGAAGCAAGCGTGGCCGCGTGTTTTATGGCTGCGAGAAGTATCCGGAGTGTACGTTTGTTGCCTGGGATACGCCAATCGTCGGTTCGGCCTGCGCCATCTGCGGTTCTTTCCTCGTCCGCAAGCATGGGCGGGCGGAGGGTAAGATCGTTTGCCCGGTCGACGGGAGCCACGAGCATGGTTTTGTCGAGGCCGTGACCTCACCCAACGGGCAGGCGAGCGGAATCATCATCTCCCCGGAAAGGGAAGAAGAGCAAAGCCAAAAACGCAGCGCATGATGGATCGGCTGCGAATCATCGGGGGCGGGCTTGCCGGCTGCGAAGCTGCATGGCAGGCGGCGCAACTCGGCGCCCCGGTGACCTTATACGAAATGCGCCCGCACGTCAGCACGGGTGCGCACCGAACCGCCAATTTCGCCGAACTCGTGTGCAGCAATAGCTTGCGTTCCACCTCGCTGGAAAACGCGGTTGGGTTGCTCAAGGAAGAGATGGCTCGGCTTGGTTCGCTCATCGTGACGGCGGCGCGCGCGACAGCCGTTCCCGCAGGCGGAGCATTGGCGGTCGATCGCGAGAGATTCTCTCGTTATGTTGAAGAGCGCTTGCTCGGTCATCCGCTGATCGAAGTACGACGGGAGGAAGTGCAAGCACTCGAGTTTTCCGATCCTGTTATCGTTGCGTGCGGGCCGCTCGCCTCGCCCGCGCTGGCCGCGGCGCTCGCGCAATTGTGTGGCAAACCCCATCTGCACTATTTCGATGCCGCGTCTCCCATTGTAAGCGCAGACTCGATCGATCGCTCTTGCGTCTTCGCTGCATCGCGCTATGGTAAGGGCGGCGAGGACTATCTGAACATCCCGTTGGACGAGCAGCAATATCTTCAATTAGTCCAGGATCTCGTGACGAGTCCGAAGGCACAACCACATGGGGTCGTAGACGAACCCACACAAGAGACCATGCCGTATTTCGAGGGTTGCTTACCGGTAGAAGAAATGGCGCGCCGCGGAGCCGACACGCTCCGCTTCGGCCCCTTAAAGCCCGTTGGTCTGCACGCTCCGCAACTCGCCGAACCCGTAGGGGGCGATTGGCAAATCGCCCCTTCACGCCCCTACGCCGTCGTTCAACTGCGCCGCGAAAACGCAGCCGGCACGGCCTACAATATGGTCGGCTTTCAAACACGCCTCACATGGCCCGCCCAAAAGTCCACCTTCGGGAAACTCCCAGGTCTTGCAAACGCCGAATGGCTCAGACTAGGAGTGATGCATCGCAACACGTTTGTGGATGCGCCTCGTGTTCTCAACGCAGATCTCTCGCTGCGCAATGCGCACAATGTATTTCTCGCCGGCCAGATCAGTGGGTGCGAAGGCTATGTCGAAGCCGCGGCCACGGGCATGCTCGCCGCACACAACGCATGCCGTCGCCTCAGTGGGCAAGGTGAAATGTTCTTGCCACCGCCGACGACTGCGCTCGGTAGCCTCCTAGCGTACTTGCGCGATGACACGAGCGCAGACTTCCAGCCACAAAGTGTTTCTTTCGCTTATATGGCACCGCTGCCCAAGAAAGTTCGTGATAAGCGAGAGCGCCGCCGGCAACTCGCGCAACGGGCACTCTGCGAAGTCGACAAGATTGTGGGCGACCTTGTAGCGGGCGACTGTCAAGTCGCCCATGTCGCAAAGGACCTTGTCTCATGATGCACTCGACAACTATTTGCGCAGTGCTGCGCGACGGTCATCTTGCCATCGCCGGCGATGGCCAAGTGACGTTTGACAAGACGGTGATGAAGCACAAAGCGCGCAAGGTTCGCCGCATCGGCGACGGCAAGGTGCTCGCCGGATTTGCTGGATCGGCAGCCGACGGTATCACGCTGCTCGACAAGTTCGAAAGCAAGCTTTCCGAGTTCCGAGGCAACCTCACGCGGGCCGCAGTGGAGCTTGCCAAGGAGTGGCGCACCGATCGCTACCTGCGGCGGCTCGAAGCGCTCCTCATCGTGGGGGACTCAGAGCATCTCTTCGTCCTGTCGGGAACGGGCGACGTGGTGGAGCCCGATGACAATGTCGCGGCCATCGGCAGCGGAGGGCCATATGCCCAAGCTGCCGCCGCGGCTCTCCTACGGCATACGCAGCTCAAAGCTGAAGAAATCGCCCGAGAAGCCCTATCCATCGCGGCCACGATCTGCATCTACACGAACGGCGAAATCACGGTCGAAGCGCTCTAGATCTGTCCTTAAAAGATTCGCGGGACAGAGGATTATGGTAGCGTTAATTTAGAATTAATGACCCGCGATAAACCGCAGGGCCTTTGAGCGCCCTGGGGTGTTCGCACTTTAGACGTGGCATATTCGAAGTTCCACTGTCTTCAGAAAGGGTCAGAAATGTTACTAAAACTCCTAGGTCGCGCCGGCATACTGGCGGCCCTAGTTGTGGTCTGTCAAGGAACATGGGCATTGGCAGCGAGCACAACTGGAGCGCTTACCGGTTATGTCCTTGTCGATACCGGCGCGCCTGTCGCTGACGCAACCGTCAGCGTAACAGCCCCATCCGAAGCGAATTCAACGAAATCGGACACAGCTGGACACTTTGCGTTCGTTTCCCTTATCCCTGACACGTACACGGTCACGGCCGCAAAGGAAGGTTATACGACCATCACCCGTTCGGGTATCACCGTCCTCGCCGATAACACACGAACGATCACGATAACGACCCAAGCGGTCAAAACGCTTGGTGTAGTTACCACGCGTGCGGTCGGCGAGCTTGTGAAGCCTGGCACGACTTCAGACGTGTATTCAATCAACCCGACGGTACAGGCGAAAGTCGCAAATCTTGGCGGCGGCGGAAGCCTCAACCAAGCGTATTCGGCGCTCGCATCGACGCCCGGCGTCGTGGTCCCGCCTGGTCAGATGGGTTGGTTTCAAACCATCCATATCCGCGGTGGCGACTACGATCAGGTAGGCTACGAATTCGACGGCGTACCTGTACTGCGTTCGTACGATAACTATCCGACAACGACCGCATCAACACTCGGTCAACAGGAACTGCAAGTCTACACCGGCGCAGCTCCCACCGACTCTCAAGGCCAGGGATTGGCCGGGTACATCAATCAGGTCATCAAGGCCGGAACGTATCCCGGGTTCTCCAACCTGTCGCTGGGTATCGGCGCGCCAACGCTGTACAACTCGGGGAGCATCGAAGTTGGCGGAGCCACTCCGGATCGGAACTTCTCGTACTACATTGCGAGCACCAATACGGCTCAAGATTTCCGTTACATCGACCAAAACAACGGCGCGAGCTACCAGAGCACGTTTGGCACGCCATTTGCGAACCTCCCTTGCCCTGGAAATGCGACGAATCTTAATTTCCGCAGTTGCTACGCGTCGGGCATCGGTCCGGGCGGTCTAGCCTTGGCACCGCCGATCGACGCCGTGGACGTGTCGAACGTCTATGACCGGGAGAACCTGGTCAACCTGCACTTCGGGTTGCCGCACCGTAATGACAGCGGAAAAGATGATATTCAGTTGCTCTACGATGTGTCATACCTGAACAACAAGTACTACAGCTCTGCGAGCGACTGGGGATTCAGCGACCCAGCCTTTGCAGCGCTCAATGGTAGCCAAAACTATCAATACTTCGCTGGTAACTTCGGCTTGGGCATCCAATATCTCGGCGCCGTCGGGGCTCCGCTAGCGTCAAACTACCAAGCGATGACCCACCCAGTCTATTTCGCGTACAACCCAAACAGCATTGCGAACGGTCCGGCGTTCATCCCGTTCAACCAGCGTGATGGTACGGCCAATCCCAACTCGATCATCAAGGCGCAATACCAGCACAACATCGGTTCGTCCGCGTACCTACGAGTTTACGGGTTCTCCGATTATTCGGAGTGGCCGCAGACGTGTCCAATTACCCTGGACACAAATTTCGTAGGCTACTGCCCACTCAACTACTACGTACGACAGAATCAGCAAGGCGGTTCCCTTTCGTACGGAGACCAGATCAATGACAAGAACCTCATAACCTTCGATCTCAATGATATCGCTGGCATCGACTATCGTGCAAACGATGTCACGATGATCAACCAACTCGAAGGACTAAGCAACTTCGCGTATGCGACCAGCTCGGCCAATCCAACAGCGGGCATCTGCTACTCGAACGGGTCCGCAGGCGCACCCCCGGCCGGGACCGCGATTAGCTGTCACTCCGCATTTGCGCAGACCTTTACATTAGGGCAAGCACTCGCGGGGGCTCCTCTGCCCGCGCCAAACTGCGGCGGCCCAGCGTGCGAATGGTTTGTGGCTGAAAACGGACAAATCGGTGGCGGCAACTACGCCAAGCCCAACTTCGCCAACGTTGGCATCCGAGATCAATGGAAGCCCACGAGCCAACTGTTCATCGATGCGGGCCTGCGAGAAGACCGCTTCTCCTACCAACTGTCCAATACCGCAGCCACGGCGGCGCGACCGTTCTGGTTTGCCGCGTGGAACAACTCGTACTGCGCGCTGCCGGGCGGTGGAAACAAGCCGTTCTATAACGTGGCAGACGATACTGCAGCAAACTCACCGTGTCCGTTAGTGAACGGCATCCAAAGCGTTCCGGCGACGTTGACAAACCTGCCGAACGATTCGGAAACGTTCTATATCTTCCAGCCGCGCTTGGGAGCCACGTTCACTGCGAACCAAGACAACGTGATCCGGTTTAGCGCTGGGCGTTACGACCAGGCTCCGAACACGGCCTTCGAACAGTACAACCTGCTGAACCAAGACCTACCGTCATATGACGGCAAGAACTTCTACGCGTACGGTTTCAACACCACGACGCACGCGATCTATCCCCCCACATCGGATAACTTTGATCTTTCGTGGGAGCATCACTTCGCGGGAACCGAAGCTAGCTTCAAGCTGACGCCCTACTATCGCAAGACCCATAACCAAATCCAAAACTTCTTCCTAGATCAGAAGACCAATTTCGTTTCAGGTCTGAATGTTGGCAATCAGACCGGAGAGGGCGTTGAATTCCAACTCAACCTCGGTAACTTCAACGAGAACGGCCTCTCGGCGCTGCTTGCCTACACCTACAACCACTCGTACATCAGTTTCAGTAAGCTGGGCAACGGTGGTACCGTGCTCGATTCCATCAACATCTCCATCCAACAGTACAACTCGTTTACCAGCGGATGCAACGGTGCGGCGCCAAACAGCAGCACGACAAGTCGTTGCGGCTCGTTTGGTAATGCCAACGCGTTCCCGTGCTACACGACCGCTGGCGTTGGCGCCCCGGTCTGCGCCGCTGGTGACGTAGCAAATCCATACTGGAATGCTCCGGCGCAACCAACGCTTGATCCAAGTGCCAACTACATCCCGTTCAGCACGATTCCGGGTGGAATCGAGGCTGCTTCGGCATCCTACGAAACGCCAAACGTAGCCTCGCTCGTGCTTAACTTCAAACACGACAAATGGGCTATATCGCCGCAATTCCAGTTCTTCGAGGGGACCTACTACGGAGATCCTCTGAGCGGGTACGGAGTTAACCCGGCAGCGTGCACGGCAACTCTTGCATCTCCTATCTCGGGTGATCCGCGGTACCCGTACGGGGCACCAGGTGGCTCACCATTCGATGCAACGACTTGCGGTGCAACGAATCCCGCTAACGGACTCGGAATAGCGATTCCAGACCCGTTCACCAAACAGTTCGACAGCCTGGGCGCGTTCAGAGCTCCCAATCAGTTCTTGATGCACGCCCAAGTCTCGTACATTGCTTCGCCGCGGATGACTTTTACGATCGGCGCGGCAAACATCATCAACTCCTGTTCGGGTGGTACTGCAGAGCCGTGGACGCGACTTGCGACTAAGGCCGTATGCGGAGCCTACCTGCTGCCTGGCTATAGTGCGCCCGTGAAGTACGGCGCCAACATCTACAACCCGGGTGCGACATTCGAACCCGAGATACAGTACCCGTACCAGGAGAACCCCATCGCCGCGCCGCTGCAAGCGGTCTTCCAAGTGAAGATCAGCCTCTAGTAGTCGCGGTTCTCGCCAACGTCGAGGCTCCTGGATCCCGGGAGCCTCGTTCTTTTTGTGGACCATGTAGTGTCGCGAATTTATTCGCGACCTGATGGCCGTTGTAGCAGCGGACCTTTAGGTCCGCTCAACACAGAAGGACTTTTCATCGCTGCCTGATGAACTCGGCGCGCATGAATACATTAAAGCTTTCAGTCCTCATTCTATTCTTGTGCTGCGCCGCTGCCACGCTCGGGCCCGCTCGAGCGGCCTCCACAATGCCAACCACTGCCCCGGCTCCAACTGCCGCTCCGCCCGCGACGGCGAGCGAGCAGCAATTCATCAGTTCGGTCACCGTGGATCTTCAAAACCGGTTTGGAACAACCGCGCAAGCCGCAGCCGCCGGCTACTTCCGCTACACAAACGAGGACAATACCGGCGCGATTAGCTGGGTCAACACTAGCTACTGGAAAAGCGATCCCAAGCACCCGAGCCAGCTCTGGTACGATGTCAACGGCAAGTTGATTGGTGCCGACTTTTCTATTCCGACGGCAGATTCGAAAACAACGCCTGTGCTTTGGGGCATGTCGGCATCGCGTTGGCTCACGTTCGAACATCACGCACACTTCGGAGTGAAGAGCGCCTCAGGCATTCAATTTGGTGGCGTCGGTCCAAAGGGTATGGCGAAGATCGGTGGATCGCTCTCGAATCCGACCAAAGAAGATGTCGTGAAGCTCGGGAAAGCAAAAAGCGTCAACGATGTCGCATTTGTTTTCGAATTCCCGGCGATCTGGGATATCGAGATTTGGCTTGTGCCAAATCCCCTAGGTGCATTCGCAGAGCACAATCCGAACGTGAAACCTAGCGCCAACGCCGAGTCAATGTAGTCGCGCGAATTTATTCGCGCTCGCGGGGAAGGTAGTCGCGCGAATTTATTCGCGCGCTCGCCGTCGGCAAGCCATGGGGGCTCGCCGACGGTAATATGAACAATATCACGACGTCGACTCGCTCTTCTCGCACCTTCGGCTGAATTCGAGTACAAACGGAGGGAAGCGCTCCGAAAGTCAGTCTATGGATCGACTGGGCCGGGCCTGATACCCTTGCCCATACACGTTGCGGATCTCCAAGAGGGCTCCATGCTTGCGCAGCAGGCGGCGCAAGTTGCATATCTCAACCTTGAGCAGATTGTGCTCGCCCGTGCTGAGCGGACGACCTTGTGTCTCCATCATTTGTTCGTACGACACGGTCTTACAAAACTCGGAGAGCAACTTCGCAAGCAAACGAAACTGAGTGCGGTTACAGCGCACGTTTCTTTGTGCAATAAAAACTTCGTGTGACTCCGGATACAAGGTGAGCTCGCCTGCTTCCAGCGATGGAAAGTTGGAAGCTGACGCATATTGGAGCCATGAATCGCCGTCGATCGCCATCGCACACTTTCTCATTGTTGCGTGTTGAAAGATTCTTGCGGCTCCCCCGTATCAGGCCCTCTTTTAACCATGTAACCGTTCGTCATAATGTGCATGAATAAATCCAAACGTTCACGACCCGGACAATCGGCCACGCCATGTTTTATTCTGCTTAGCGTGCGGACGCGTCAGAGGAGCCGCGCACGGTTTTCAGCTTCTCTGGCACATCAGACCCCAAAGGGAGCATGTCATGAACAAAAGTCGCTCCGCATCGCTCTCTTAGTGTTGCTGGTTGTGTTTGCTCAGGGAACGTGGACGTAGGCGAGCCGATGCCGAGCGTCACGCTCGAGAAGCCTGGAACGGGCGCGCGTTCATCCCGTTTAACCAAACGCGATGGAGGCGCCAATCCGAACCCGATCCTCAAGTGCGTTCTTCCAATTGAAGTTCAGCCTCTGGTTTCACCACCGCGCGGCGACGCCATCGAGGGCTCCCAAATTCGGGAGCTCTTTTTTGTTGTGATGCGAGCCGGGAACCAAGAGCGAACCGTCGAAATGTGCTCCGGGTCGTCAAAATGCGCTCGACCTCGACACTCGCTCGAGATAGGCTCACAGAAAATGCAACACTTTCACAGACGAATCACCCTTGTTCTTGTTGCGGTCATCATCGCCAGTGCTACGCTTACGAGGAGCGGCTACGGCGCGTCAGAGACGACGTCACTGTCGAGTTTTGACGGCAACACTGGCTGGATTAATAGCCAGCCTCTGACGCCTGAGAGTCTGCGTGGTAAGGTTGTGCTCGTGGATTTTTGGGAGTACACGTGCATTAACTGTCTGCGCACGCTGCCCTATCTGCGGGAGTGGTATAGCCGCTATCAAAACGACGGATTTGTCATCGTCGGCGTGCACACGAATGAATTTGGCTTCTCCGGTGTTAACCAAAATGTTAACGACGCGGTGAAGCGTCTTGGTATCACTTGGCCCGTCGTCCTCGATCCCAATAATGCCGTGTGGAACCGCTACGGTACCAACGCCTGGCCAACTGAATACCTCTTTGACCAGCACGGTCAGCTTGTGGACGTTGTGCACGGGGAGGGCAACTATCAAAATACAGAAGCAAAGATACAATCGCTTCTCAAGGAGGGAAACCCAAATCTGCACCTGCCCGCTCTCATGGCGTTGCTGCCGCAAGATAACTATACCAAGCCCGGAGCGGTGTGCTATCCAATGACGCCCGAGATCTTCGTCGGCCCGTGGCGCGGCCAAGTAATCGCCAATGCGCCGGCATTTCACGACACAAATGGGGGCGATACGAACTACGACGATTCCCATGCGAACCACCAACCAGGGCAGTTGTATTTACAAGGCTATTGGCACACGTCAGCCGACGGTCAAGCAATGGTCTCAGGTGGAAATAATGGCTATCTGAGCATGGATTATCAGGCCATTCAAGTCATGGTCATAATGAAGCCGGAGAGCGGCAAGGCTGCGCGCGTGAACGTGACCCAAGATGGTCAGCCCGTTGCCCATCAGGATGCAGGCAAGGACCTAAGCTATGACGCGAATGGTGCTTCGTACGTTACATGTCGATGCGCCACGCGCCTACGATGTCTTGGATAACGCACATTTCAACAAGCACGAGCTCAAATTATTTCCGCAGCAGTATGGAGTCGGGATCTACGACTTCGCATTCGAATCCTGCGAAGTGCCCAAGTCCTAATGTAGCGGGCGACTGTCAAGTCGCCCATGTAGTGGCGAATTCATTCGCGCTCGCCCATGTAGTCGCGCGAATTCATTCGCGCGTTCGTAGCGAAACTCCACAAGGTTAGCCTAGACCTCCCGCGCAAGTCGCGTGATCTTAAAAGGGTGACCGGAGAATACGTGCCAACGCTCGCTGAAGTATGGGACTTCTTGGTTGGATTTAAAGAGGCAACCGAGGCGAGCTTTGAACGTCTCACGTCTGACGTGTCCGTCTTGAAGTCCTGACGTGGCGATTGTAAAGTCAGACATCAAGGTCATAAAATCCGATATCATTGGTATAAAGTCCGACGTCGTGCAATTACAATCGGATATGCAGCGGGTGGACCGCCGGCTCGTGCCTACAGTGCTATCGAGTGGGTCTAGGCGGCGGCCACGCCCGACGCGAGCTTCGAAACTGAATCCTTTGCGTCTCCAAAAAGCATCATCGTCTTCGGGTTCTCGTACAACGGGTTATCGATGCCCGCAAAGCCAGGGTTCATGCTCCGTTTGAGTACGACGACGTTGGCGGCCTTGTCGACGTCGAGAATCGGCATGCCGTAGATCGGACTATTCGCAACGCTGCGTGCCGCTGGATTGGTGACATCGTTGGCGCCGATGACAAGCGCCACGTCGGCATGCTCGAACTGCGGATTGATCTCGTCCATCTCTTTGAGCTGATCGTACGGAACGTTGGCTTCGGCGAGCAGGACGTTCATGTGGCCCGGCATACGTCCGGCGACGGGGTGAATTGCAAACTTGACGTCGACCCCTCGCTTCTCCAGATTTTGAGCCAATTCACGCACGGCGTGCTGCGCTTGCGCGACCGCCATACCGTACCCCGGCGCGATGATGACGCTGCGCGAATATGCCAGCAGCGTTGCCACGTCGTCTGCCGAGGCTGACCGCACCGTGCCGCCACCTGATGTACCTGTCGCAGCTCCGGCGGCCTGCTTCACCGCGCCGAAAGCCCCAAAAAGGACGTTTCCCAGCGAGCGATTCATCGCCGTTGCCATGGCCATCGTGAGGAAGGTACCCGATGCACCAACCAAGGTACCGCTAATGATGAGAACGGTGCTATTGAGCGCGAACCCGGTGATCGCAACCGCGAGCCCCGTGAACGAGTTAAGGAGCGAGATGACCACCGGCATGTCGGCGCCACCGATGGGCAGGACGCTCAAAATTCCCAGCAGCAGCGCGGCCGCGACGAGCCCAATGAAGGGCGCCGGAGCAACGTTGCCAGCCAAGAGGAAGCCGGCAAGCCCAACGATGCCAAGCAAAACCACACCATTGACGACCTGCTGACCAACGTAGGTAATCGGCCGGCCCGTCATGAGCTCTTGCAACTTGGCAAACGCGATAATGCTGCCCGAGAAGCTAATCGAACCAATGATGCTACTGAGCACGATGGGAAGCACGAGATCCCAAGTAGGCGTCGATGCGCTCTTGAGCAGCCGTAAAAATTCGCCACTCGAGACGAGCGCCGCAGCCCCGCCACCGGCACCATTGAAGAGCGCCACCATTTGCGGCATCGCCGTCATTCTAACAAGTCGAGCAGAAATGAAGCCGATTGGCGCGCCGATGACTGCCCCTATGACGATATCCGTCCAGGAAAGAATGTGCGTATCAAATCCCGTCGCAATGACCGCGATGAGCATACCAACCATGGCCAGGATATTGCCGCGACGAGCAGATTTCGGCGAGCTCAAGAACTTGAGCCCCAGAATGAAGAGGATCGCAGTAATGAGGTACGCGATGGTGAGAATGACCTGCGTCAGCGTCATCGCGAGCCCGGCTTCCCTTTGAACATCTCGAGCATTCGTTCGGTGACGGCAAACCCACCTACGACGTTGATGGTCGCGAGAACCATTGCGGCAAGCCCGATCGCGTGGCCAACCGCGCCACCAATTGCAGCGCCGGCGACGAGCATCGCACCGACCACGACAATGCCGTGAATGGCATTGGTGGCAGACATCAGGGGGGTGTGTAACATGGACGGGACTTTCGAGATAACCTCAAAGCCCACAAAGATGGCCAAGACGAAGACGGTAAGTTCGCTAAAGAGCAGCTGCATTACGACCTCGCTCCTGCAAGACGCGATTTCACCGCTTCGTTGACGATCGCGCCGTCGCGCGTCACAGTGACACCGCGGGTAATCTCATCCTCCATGTCCACCTTGAGCTCACCGCTGCGTACGAGGTGATCGAAGAGCGCGAGGACGTTGCGCGCATAGAGGAAGCTCGCGTGTTGCGGCATGCTGCTTGGGACGTTGAGCGGCGCCATGATCGACACGCCGTTGCGCACAACCGTAGAGCCGGGCTCGCAACCTTGCGTGTTGCCCCCCTGCTCCGCGGCGAGGTCGACGATGACCGAACCAGGTCGCATTCCTCGCACGGCTGCCTCGGTGATGAGCAGGGGAGCGCGCTTGCCTGGGATGAGGGCGGTCGTAATCAACACGTCCATTCCCGCAGCGGTTGCAGCGATCAACTCCTGATCGCGAGCCTGCTGATCTTGCGAAAGCTCCTTAGCGTAGCCGCCCGCGCCCTCCGCGCCTTCGTGCGGCGCTGAACCCAAAAATGTCGCTCCTAAGCTTTCGATCTGTTCTCGCACCGCAGCACGCACATCGAAGCCAGTCACGACCGCTCCAAGGCGCCGCGCCGTTGCGATGGCCTGCAAGCCGGCCACCCCTGCGCCCAGCACAAGCACCTTCGCCGGCGGGATGGTTCCTGCGGCGGTCATAAGCATGGGGAAGAACTTAGGAAGCGTTTGTGCTGCCAGGAGCACGGCTTTGTAGCCACTGACGGTTGCCTGTGATGACAGGGCGTCCATGCTCTGCGCTCGTGAGATGCGCGGAATCAACTCCATGGAAAATGCGGTAACGTTTTGCTGTGCGAGTTTCTCGGCAAGTTCGGGAGAAAAAAGCGGCTGGAGGAATGCGATCAACGCGCTGCCCGCTGGGAAAAGAGAGATCTCCTCATCCTGCGGCCGCTGCACTTTGATGACCAGACCCGCTTTGGCGAAAAGTGAAGGTGCTCCGTCGACGAGGGTCGCCCCGGCGTTGGAGTACTGGTCGTCCCCGAAGGCAGCGGGGAGCCCAGCGCCCTGCTGAACGAACACTTGGTTGCCGCTTTTGACCATGCGGCCAACGACATCGGGGGTGGCGGCGACGCGGTTTTCGCCCGGCGTTATCTCCTTCGGAATGACAACGTTCAAAGACATCCTCCCACGTAGTCCGCGCGAAGCTCCTCGCGCGTGGGCGTCGCGACCATACGTAGCGGCTCTAAAGAGCCGCGACGACATTTCCCAGAAGCCCTCATACCTTCACGCGCTTTGCGCTCTCACCCTGTTCTCATCGAATGTTTATCTGCTTCACAGCGCACAAAAGCTCGACTTGCGTCATACTATGCGTGGAGATACATATATGAAGCTACCAACTGCCGCCATCATTGCCGTCACGCTGACCCTCGCTGCTGCGATCACAAGCTACGCCGTTGCACACGATTCGGCTCCAGCCCAAATCGGCTGCGGTGACGACTGCAGCATCTCGGCGCATGCAATGCAGAGCGGACCTGAAGGTCCGCTGCTCCATGGCGCTAGCAATGACGTGGCCATGACGAACATGTCGGGCATGCAGGCAACGCCCGCAGCCGCCGCCTCGACCGCCCCAGCCGCCGACACATCGATGGACTCAATGTCGATGCCCATGCACGGCGGGCACATGCAGATGACGCCAGCGCGCCAGGCCAGCCCCGCAGATCGCGAAAAAGCAAACCAAATCGTCGCTGCTCTGAAAATAGCAATGGAACCGTACAAAGACTACCAAGCCGCAGAAGCCGCGGGCTATATACCATTCCATCCGGAGTTCAAGCAAGCAATCTACCACTTCACGAACATGCGCAACGCGTTCCTGAACCAATTCTCGTTCGATCCCACCCGTCCGACCTCGCTCATGTACAAGCAGGTTGATGGCGGCTACGAGTTGGTCGGGGCGATGTACACCGCGCCGCGTGCGGCGACTCTCGATCAACTGGACAGCCGGGTGCCGCTCGGTGTGGCCACCTGGCACCTGCATGTGAACCTCTGTAAGCCCCCGCAAGGCATGGAGCGAGAAATGCTGCAGCCAAACCCACAGTTTGGGCTCGCAGGTTCGATAACGACGCAGACGCAATGTGAAGCGGCCGGCGGACAATTCTTCCCCGTCATCTACAACTGGATGGTGCACGTCTGGCCATTTGAAACAGACCCAGCAAAGGTTTGGGCGAGCGAAGAACATCCAGGCGCGATGAACGAGTAGCCCAGGGAATCACCCGAACGCGGCGCGAATTCCTCAAGCGCCCATGGAATCAAGTGAACTCACCCCAGCGCGCATCGTCGCGGAACTGGATCGCTACATCGTCGGCCAAGCAGCAGCCAAACGCGCGGTTGCCGTGGCATTGCGCAACCGCTACCGCCGCGAGCAGATCGCAGGCGAAATGCGCGCAGAAGTCATCCCAAAAAACATCCTCATGATTGGCCCGACAGGCGTGGGCAAGACAGAGATCGCGCGTCGGCTCGCCCAATTGGTGTCTGCGCCCTTCATTAAAGTCGAGGCGACGAAGTACACGGAGGTCGGCTACGTCGGCCGCGATGTGGAATCCATGGTGCGCGATCTCGTCGAAGCTTCCATCCGCCTCGTGCGCGCCGAACGTCTCGAGGAAACCAAAGATTTGGCGGAAGATCTTGCGGTCGACCGCCTGGCGGACATCCTCGATCCCTCAACGCGCGTCAGCGCGCCCGCTTCAACGGATGCGTTTTCAACCATATCAGCCATGCTCGGCCGCCAGAATCAAGGCCAGGTCGCAACGGAGCCACCGCCGCAGCGAACCGCCGAACTCGAAGAGCGTCGCCGCCGTCTCAAAGAAGAGATTCGCACGGGATTTTACGACGTGCGACTGATCGAGATCGAAACCGAAGAAACGCCGCAGGTGATCGGCGCGCTTGGCGGTCCCGGCCTCGAAGAGATGGGCGGCAACATGAGCGATCTGCTGGCCGGGATCTTGCCAAAGAAACGAACCAAGCGGCGCGTCTCTGTGGGGGACGCCAGAAAAATTTTCAAGCAAGAAGAAGCCCAAAAACTTGCAGACAATGAATCGCTCAAGCGCGAGGCGGTTCGCCGCGTGGAAGAAAACGGCATTGTTTTTATCGACGAGATGGATAAGATCGCAGGGAGTGGCGGTCGCGGTGTTGGACCCGACGTCTCGCGCGAGGGCGTGCAGCGCGACATCTTACCGATCGTGGAGGGCTCGACTATCATAACCAAATACGGGCCGGTCAGAACCGATCACGTGCTCTTTATTGGCGCAGGCGCCTTTCATATCAGCAAGCCCAGCGATCTTATCCCCGAGTTGCAGGGGCGCTTCCCAGTGCGCGTAGAGCTGCAAAGCCTCACCAAGGATGATTTCGTCACCATCCTAACGCAGCCAAAAAATGCGCTCATCGAACAATACAAGCAGCTGCTCGCCACCGACAACGTTCACCTGGAGTTCACCGAATCCGGTATCGAGGCCATCGCGAAACTTGCCTCTGTGGTCAACGATCAGACCGAGAATATCGGGGCACGAAGGCTTCACACCATGCTCGAGCGCGTGCTGGAGACGGTGGCATTTGAAGCGCCGGAGAAAAGCGGTACGGTCACAATTGACGCCGCGTACGTCGAGCAGCGTCTCGATGAAATCGTCAAAAACCAAGACCTGTCACATTATATCCTGTAGCGCGCATGGCATATCGTCGACGCATCCTGGTCGAGCCAAATCCGGTCTTGCGCAAGGTCGCCAAGAAGATGACCGCGCTCGAGTTGCGGCTGCCTCTCACCCAGCAACTCATCGATGACATGCTCGAGACGATGTACGCGGCACCAGGCATCGGCTTGGCCGCGCCCCAGGTAGGCGTTTCCAAACGGCTTTGTGTCGTCGACGTCGGGGAGGAAGAAGAGCACAAGCAGTACGTTTTCGTGAATCCGATGCTGACCAATTTCGAGGGTGAAGAAACCGCCCCCGAAGGCTGTCTCTCGATTCCCGGAAAGATCGGCGACGTGACGCGCGCCGCAAGCTGCGCGATCGCCGCTTTGGACCGGCATGGCAAGAAGGTCCGCTTGGAAGCGAGCGGCATGCTTGCACGCTGCATCCAACATGAAGTCGACCACCTTGACGGCATCCTCATCATCGACAAGGCAACGAACATTCGAGACGCCGTCGCCGTGCAAGCCGGCGACGCAGAAGCAGCAAAGGCCGCCAGAGAAGTCAGCATCTGAGATGGCGGGCCGCCTCAGGACGGTTTTTTTTGGGAGCTCCGATTTTTCACTTCCGTCGCTGCAGCGCATGCTCGCAGAGCAAGAGGTGGTGGCCGTTGTCTCGCAGCCGAACAGACCTGCGGGCCGCGGACTCGCCCTGACCCCAACGCCGGTTGCCAAAGCAACGCGCGAGGCTAGCGCGGTCCTCCTCCTCCCCAGGCGGCTCGACGGTGAGTTTATTGCGCAGATCGCATCATTGCGGCCCACGCTTCTTGCCTGCGCATCGTACGGAAAGATTTTACCGACGAACCTTTTGGCAATCGAAGGTTTGAGGGCGCTCAACGTTCACCCAAGCCTTCTACCAGAATATCGCGGGGCGACGCCGATTCAGGCAGCCTTGCGGGATGGGCGAGACCAAACCGGTGTAACCGTGTTTTGGATGGGCGCAGGCACAGACGATGGTGACATCGCTCTTTCGAGAAGCGTGCAGATTGACTCGGACGACAATTATGGATCGCTCCACGACAAACTTGCCCGTATCGGTGGCGACCTGCTTGGCGAAGCCGCACAGCGGTTGAGCGAAGGCAATCTTCCGCGCACGCCCCAGCGCGCGGAAGCAGCCACCTATACGCGACCAATCACAAAAGAAGACTTGCGCCTGCGGTTCGACGTGCCGGCGCGAGCTGTCGTGAACCAAATCCGATCTGTAAGCCCCAAACCAGGCGCTTGGATGACGTTCGAGGGCAAACGGCTCAAGGTATTGGAAGCCAATGTCGTGGCGCACGCGTCATCGCGGCCCGAGAACGCAGCGCCGGGTGATGTCGTAGACTGGAATGAGCTCGGTCCAGTCATCGCAACCTCGTCGGGCGCCATCTGCTTGACCAACGTCATTCCTGAAGGCAAACCTATGATGAGTGGTGCCGAGTTTGCAAAACGTACGAAAAGAAACGGATAAAGGACGGAGTCCACGCGAGATAGCGCTGCGCGTCTTGCTTGCAGGGGGCGGGCAGACGGCGCTCGATGCAGCGTTGCGCGAAAACGAACTCTCTGCGCGAGACCGTGCTTTGCTGACGCAACTCGTGTACGGGCCGCTCAAGATGCAGCGCAGTCTCGATTGGTCCTTGAGTCGAGTCGTGAAGCGGCCGCTGGCCAACTTGACGCCTGCGCTGCACTGGACGCTGCGTTTGGGCGCGTACCAGCTGCTGTTCTTAGATAAGATTCCCGCACATAGTGCGGTCGACGAAAGCGTCAAGCTCGCGAGGCGGCTGGGCCATACGGGGACAGCTTCGCTCGCGAACGCTGTGCTGCGCAAAGTTGCGTCGAGACGAGAAACGCCTCCGCTACCTACGCCTGACGGGCCGATTGATGCGTTTGCCGACTACGCATCATTGCCCAATTGGATCGCCCAGCACTTTATCGAGCGCTTTGGATTTGTAGATGCATTGCGCGCGACCCAAGGCATGAACGGCACGCCGAGGCGTGCAGCCCGGGTAAACGTCAAAATCGCGGATGTTCGTGAAACGAGCGACGCGCTGCGGCGGGTTGGCATCGTTGTGCACGAGAGCCGCTATGGAATAGCTGAGTGCCTTATCCTTGCGTCGATTCCCGCCAGCGGCGCGAGCGTGCTGCAACGGATGATCGGCAGCGGCAGGCTCACCATGCAGAGTGAAGAGAGCCAACTCGCCGCGCAGCTCCTCTATCCACAATCGGGCGAAAGCGTGCTGGACGTCTGCGCTGGCCGCGGCGTAAAGACGGGAGCCCTGGCACAAAAATGTAGCAGCGGACCTTTAGGTCCGCTCGCTGGTAGGATTGTCGCGCTCGACGACGACGCAACCAAGCTTGCGCTCTTGCAGCAAGATATGGTGCGTCTGGGCGTGGAGAATGTTGAGGTGGTAAGAGCAGACGCAACAAGAGAGTATGAAGTTGGGTACCCCCTGGGTTTTGACGCGGTCCTCGTCGATGAACCATGCAGCGGCATCGGCACCATTGGCAGGCGCGCAGATTTGCGCTGGGCCAAAGATCCAAGCGACCCGGCTCGGCTCGCCCGAACCCAGGCTGCCATCCTCGCGCAAGCAGCTTCGCATGCCAAACCGGGTGGGCGTTTGCTGTACGTGACGTGTTCGACTGACGCGCGAGAAGATGAAGCGGTGATAAAGGAGTTTCTGGGAACGCATTCGAGCTGGCAGGCGGTCCCTCTATCGTTGACCGCCCCTGAAGGAACGTTCATTCGCATCCGGGAGTCCATTTTGACGATTCCTGGAATCGAGGGAGCCGATGGATTTTTCTACGCCTTGCTCCGAAAAAGGTAATCGCACCAATTTATTCGTGCGCCGTGAAGCGGATCTACAAAGGTCCGCTGCTACATAGGATGAAAATTTCGTCATGGATGTCTTAGCGGTGCGCTGGGAATCGCTGGCGCTCGTGGCTGGCGCCATCGCGCTCGCGATGTGGGCGCTCGCCGACGCCACGCGCACTGCGCCCGCCTTGCCCAAAGAGGGCGCGCGCCACTTCATGTTCGAGATTTCTCGACCCGGCGAGAAGAGCGAGGTCCAAAGCTTCGATGACGGAGCGCTGCTCGGTCGCAGCCCGCAATGTCACATAGTTTTCCATGACGTCACCGTGAGTAAAGAGCACGCCCGTTTGATCGTGGACGGCGCTCGCGCGCTCGTCGAAGATCTCCACTCGACGAATGGGACTTTGGTCAACGATAGAGCGATTGAGGGCCCAACGGTTCTCAAGCCCGGTGACAGGATAGCCGTGGGGCCCAATATAATCTGGTTTTTGGGCGAGGCACAATAAACCGCGAGCGCTTGTGAGGTTTGCATGGAGGTCGCGGTAACAACCGACGTCGGCCAGGTTGGTCGGCAAAACGAAGATGCCTGGTGTGCAGAGCAACTGCACCGTAATGTCACGCTGCTCGCGATCGCGGACGGATTCGGCCGCCTTCATGGTGCATCGGCAGCATCGGTCGCGCTTGAGGCCATCCGCGAGGGAACTCGGCGAGAGCTTCAAGCGGCAATACCGCCGCGCAGTCTCACTGGAGCGGATGTCCGAGACGTCCTGATCGCTTCATTCGGACAGGCCAACGACCGACTCTTACATTCCAGTGGCGGCGATGACGATCACGTTGGCGCAGCATCGACGTGCACTGCTGTCCTGATCGTGAGCAACCAAGCGTTTATCGCGCATATCGGGGATTCGCGCGCTTACTTGTTCCGGCGCGGCGAGCTCGTGCAGCTCACGACTGACGAATCGATCATCCCTGAGCTTGTCACGAGCAATAGTGGATTGCCGCAGCGGTCGCGCTATCGTCCCGTTCAGCCGCTGCTCACGCGCGCACTCGGTATCGAGGCGCAGTCGATGCAGCCAAAGGTCACTCATTACACGCTGCATGCTCACGATGCGATTCTTTTTTGCACCGATGGTGCCTATCGTGCGCTCTCCGCCACGGATCTGCAGCTCGCCCTCCAGCAGAAAGATCACCCAGCCGAATGGGTCACCGACAGAATTCTTACGCTCTCGCGCGCTGCCGGCAGCGTGGATAATGCGACGGTTCTGCTGGCCCGCAATGCGACCGAACATGGCGCTCCAAGCGAGAGCAAAACGGACGCTCGTCCTCGAGGTCGGTCCTTCGCAGCAGCGGTTGTCGCGGTGACGGTCGCCTTACTGCTTGGCGTTTCGCTCATGTGGAATGCCGATACAAAGTTCTACTTGGGCTCCGATCCTGCGGGGAAAGTAACGCTCTACTCTGGCTTACCGGCGACCGTTTTAGGTGTCCCCCTGCATCTCGCGAGAACGACGTTCAGGGTCACCGCGCAATCCTTGCCGAGCGCAATACGCGCTCAGCTTGAGGATGGCATCACGGTAGCTACGCCCGCTGCCGCTACTTCGCTCGTGTCGGCTTGGCAGTCGAAAGCGCAGCACTAGACCAGCCGCGCCAAGCGCGCCGGATTCCGGTCGCGCTGCTTGTCGTCCTCGCCGCAATCTCCGCCATCTTTGTTGTCCTCCTGCCTCTCGACGGCCCATTTCCGTGGTGGCTCCTCGCCGTACTGGCGGCATGCTTTTTGGCGTGGAGCGTCAGCATTCCGCAAGCTGCCTCATGCGACAGAGCGCTGATTGCAATCGTGGCAGCTTTATGCGCCATCGGCATCCTCACCATCGCGCGGCTGGACCTCTACTTGGGTACGCACCAAGTGATTTCGATGATCGTTGGCTTGGCGATCGTCATTTTCGGCCAGAGACTCTTTCTTCAATATCGCAAACTGGAAAACGTCACCTATGTGTGGGTGATGCTTTCGCTCGCGTTATTCGTGCTGCTCATCTTTTTTGGCACCGAAGTCAACGGTGCGCGGCTGTGGTTTCGGATTGGTCCCTTCACCGCTCAGCCGGTTGAGGTCATTAAGCTGTTTATGGTCTTCTTTATGGCGGCGTATCTGTCCAAAAATGGCGCCGCGCTCGCAGCTCTGCGGCCCAGCGAAATCGGTCCGACGCTGCGCTTGGTTTGGCCGCTCTTCCTTGTATGGGGGATCGCCATCACGAGTCTGGGGTTGCAGCACGACTTCGGCATGGCGGGTCTTTTTCTCGGCATTTTCTTGGTCATGCTCTACGTCGCGTCGAGACGATTGGACTTGGTTATTGTCTCGGCCTTGCTTTTCATCGCTGCCGCGTGGATCTTGGCGCAGAGCTTTCCTTACGTCGGTGCGCGCATCGGTATATGGCTCGATCCCTGGAGCGATCCGCTGGGACGCGGTTACCAGCCAGAACAAGCGTATTTTTCACTCGCGGCAGGGGGCTTGCTTGGTACGGGCTATCACTTAGGCCATCCGGGATTTATTCCCGATGCTGCAACGGACTATCCATTCGGGGCGATTGCAGAGGAGTTCGGTTTGATCGGTGGCCTCGCGGTGCTAGCGCTCTATGGAGCTCTCGTGGTCCGCGGTTTTCGCATCGCCTTCTTTGCTCGCGACAAATTCACAGCATTGCTGGCGGTGGGCTTCGCCGCAACCCTGGGCATCCAAGTGGCGATCATTGTCGGCGGGGTCGTTGGGCTGCTTCCACTAACTGGGATCACGCTGCCCTTCATCTCATATGGCGGGTCAAGCGTGGTTGCTAACCTCCTGATGATGAACTTTCTCTGGCTCTTTAGCCGCCCCGAACAGGCCGCGTAAAGCGCGAAGGCGAAACGGCCGATGACTAACGCGCAGAGTCAATGGGGACCGTTTTGTGAAACCTGGATCTTCCAATTGAGGGCGACGCCGTCTCTTGTTGCTAGAGCGCGATGGATCGTGCTCGTGCTGGTTGCCGGCGTGCTTGCAGCTCTGGTGTCGCGCAACGCGGCGCTCGCCGCGGGGAACCTCCTTCCAACCCGCGCGCCAATGACCGTCGCCGCTGTTCCGGTCCTTCAGTACATTCAATCGCAGCAGCTCCCCAACGGCCACGTGCGAGTCTTGTTACAATTCTCCAGTCTACCGAACGTGCGGATCGTCTCGAGTGGGGCAACAGCAAACTACGTGCTGCAGTTTAGCGGAACCGTTGCCGCTCCCACCGTGCCGACCATCATTCCAGTGAATCTAGGCGTCATCCAGGCTGTCAATATCGCGATTCAAAACAATGCGTTGTTGGTTGCAATTTCCTTGCAAGCACCGGTCGTGCCGAAACTGACGAACGCGCCAGGGAACCTGTTGATCGTCGATGTGCCGCCGTTTTCGTACGCGACGCCCGCACCGGGAGGTTCCGCCTTTCAACGTCCGAGCAATACCAGCAGCTCTGCGGGTGGGGTCACAACGCAGATCATCCGTTTGAACTATGCAGATCTTTCTGAAGTCGTCGGTATTCTCTCGGGAAGCGCAAACATCTCACCCGGCAACACGTTTAATCCCCAGCCTGCCCAGCTCGGCATGCAGCAACAGCCTGGATTCGGCACGGGCAATTTTGGAACCGGAAATTTCGGTACGGGACAAACGATCCAGCCGTTTTCGCAGTATCCTACCACCGGTGTGTCAGGAGAAGAAGAGCCGCTTGGGCAACGCGTGACCGATAATATCGCGATCGATCGGCGCCTCAACGCGGTTATTCTGACCGGAACGCGCGATCAGCTCGCGCCCATGCTCGCGTTGATCGCGCAGCTCGACGTGCCGGTGCAAAGCGTGTTGCTCGACACGCAAGTCATCGAAGTCAACGAAACTGGCGCCACAGCGCTCGGCTTGGATTATAATCAGAGCACCACTCAGCCGCTGACGCGCATCTTCAACGCGCAATCGGCAATCCTCAACGGTCTTCCCGCTCAGGTGATCGCCGGAGCGCTTGCGATTCAATCAAATATTTGGGCACTGGTCACCTCGGGCCACGCGCGCGTGCTTGCCTCGCCGAAGATCCTCACGCAAGATGGGGTGGGCGCCTCGATCTTAACCGGTGATTCACTGCCCATTCGAGTGACCACACCGGTTGGCGTGGGTGGTGTTGGCGCCGTGTCAAGTCAGGTTGAATACATCAACGTTGGCGTTACCTTGCAGATCTTGCCCCGGATCACGGGTAGCGGGGGAGTGGATGCGAACGTCTTCTCGCAAGTGTCGTCCGTCACGGGCTTTGACAGCAGTAACGATCCGCAGATTTCTACGCGCCAAGCGCAAACCAAAGTCAATCTCATGGAGGGCCAAACCCTTGTCATCGGCGGGCTCCTCCAAGAGCAAGACATCCACAATCTGCAAAAGATCCCCATTCTCGGCGACATCCCAATCTTGGGGGCGCTCTTCCGTTACCAAACCGAAACAAAACAGAATACCAATCTCGTTATAACGGTAACGCCTCACGTGGTCCCAGCCCCCGTGACGCAGCCCGTCACCGGAACGCCTTCGTCCGGTTCGACGCCCTAACGCTGACGAAACACAAAGGAATCCCAATGCGCCGGTCTTTCTTGCTCTTGGCAGCTTCCTTGGCGCTTGCGCTGAGCGGCTGTAACGCTCACTCGCTGTCGTTAGATCTCACCCCGAATCCACTCGTTGTGGGGGTGCTCGACACGCAGGCGACCGTTCATGCCCACGCCGTCGCCCGGGGCTTCGGGAAAGTGCCGATTGGTTCGCTCCAGTTCGCCGTCTACAATGCCGCAGACAGCGAACTCGCGAGTCAGACGGAAACCATTGACCAGAGCATTCCCTCATCGCCGCTTGGCTATGTCGTCGATAAAGATTTCACGTTCCCTATCAACGGCGCAATCGTTGCGCTCAGCGGCATGAAGTATATCACCGTGCGCGTCCTCGGACCAGGCGGTGATGTGATTGCCCAGCGCCGGCTCGATGTTGTCGTGCACGTGTTGAAGGATCTTCCCATTCCACCGCTCGTGACGCCGACCACGACTCCTTCGCATTAAACGCACAAATATTTTTCTTACCCAATGGAGTCGCGCGAATGTATTCGCGCGAGCCGAACACCCAATGGAGTCGCGCGAATTTATTCGCGCGTCCCCCTCGTCGCCGATTCTACGACGTAGCAGCGGACCACTAGGTCCGCTTCCCAGCATGAATTGGAGCGACTGCATTGAACGTGAGTTCAATGCCAAAGCAAAGGCGCGGCGCGAGGAACCGCCGCTCAAATGCCCGGGCGCGCGGCCGCGTCGGACTGCTCGTGGTGGTGCTCGTGATCCTTGCGATCGTCGTTGCCATCGCTGCCATCAACAGGCAAATCATCAAAGGCTATTTTACCGGCAGTCGCGAGCTTCCGATCCCACAAGCGAGTGCAACGTCCATTCTTGCGCCGCCTCCAAGCCCAATCGTCCAAACTCCAACGCCGGCCGTTTCTGGCCCAGTATCGGGCACGGGACCGAGGGTTGCTATTATCATCGATGACTGCGGCTACAACGTGAATCGCTGCAAGCAGTTTCTCGCAATGCCCATCCCCATCACGATTTCAATACTGCCGATGACGCCTCACGGTAAAGAGCTCGAGGCAGATGCCGTGGCGGCCGGCAAGTCGGTCATGCTGCATTTGCCGATGGAAGCTGATTCGCCATTGGCTCATCCCGGCCAAGGCGCCATCATGACGGCGATGTCGGATGCAGAGGTCGTGGCCCAGGTTGAAGCAGACCTCGCGTCCGTGCCTGACGTGCCGGGCGCAAATAACCACATGGGGAGCAAAGCGACGAGCGACCCGCGAGTCATGCGCGACGTCCTCCAAGTCTTCCAAAAGCATCATCTTTTCTTTATTGATTCGATGACGAGCTACACGACCGTCGCTGCGACAACGGCGCGCGCCCTCGGCATCCCCACTGCCCAGCGTGACGTCTTCTTGGACGACTCAAGAGACCTTAAGTACATCGAAGGGCAGTTCGCACAACTGCAGCGAGTGGCTCTCAAGCGGGGGACCGCCATCGCGATCGGGCATCCGTTCGACACAACCGCGCAAGCGCTCAAGGAAGCGATACCCGAGATGCAGGCCGTCGGCATCACGTTTGTTACTGCCCGATCTCTGGTCAAATAGACTTATTCAAGCATTCGTCACATCTAGGACGCGAAACTCCACCATGCTGCGCGGATGCCTGCTCCGCGCATCACGCTTGCAAGCTTGGCGCTTCCACCCGACACCTCTCGCTTGCGGCCATGCGAGGAAGGATTAACCAAACGCGCGTTGGCGGTGTTGAGTGCTCGCTATCATCGTCGGCGCGAAGTGCTTGCGGCTCGTGGCTCCTCTGGTTTGGCGCTCGAGCGAGTCCTCGGGGCGCTTCGCCGTCTCCAAGGTTTGCAAGTATGTGCGTACGAGACGGCAGACGGGGTTGTCGTCAGCGAACCTTTTAACGCGGTACCGAGCTCAATCAGGCTCGCCGCCTCAAGCACCACTCGGGTGTTGGTCTCCGCGCTGCTGGGGCGAGCACCGCCGGCCACGCTGACAGCCGCACTCGCGCCTTTTGGAGATCGTGCGCTTAGGCTCGCCGTCAACGCGGGCGTTCGAATGACGATCGTGCCTAACGGCCGGCCGTTCACCCAGTGCTCGCCAGCCGTTGCCGCGCTTGTTCCCGACATCGATCGATGGCAGGCGCCGCCGGCTGGCCTCTTCGTCCTCGAAGAAAAATTGATTCTTTTGCGGAGCGGCGCGTTGCGCATGGCCGCCGCTCATGAATTTGCGCACGCGCTCGATGCTCTGCTGGCGAACCGCCCCCGCTCGTACTTTTCATTTGAGAATGCCGAGATTCGCGCATCGTACGCGGCCGCAAATGGTTTTATCAACGAGTATGCAGCCAGCGGTCTTGATGAATACTTTGCCGAGTCCATGCGCGCGTACGTTGAGGTAAGCGACGATCGTTCAAGTTGGCTTCCCTTGACACGCAAGGATCTGCAAACCCGCGACGCGCGAATGTTCTCAATCATCGACGGCCTGTTCCGCGCAGAACGTCTGTAGTGTCACGAATTTATTCGTGACGACGGACGCGCGAATGAATTCGCGCGACTAAAGCCTAGCGTCGCACAATTAATAGCCCAAGCAACAACCAGTTGATGACATGGCCAGTCCAGCAGTATGCGCAACGCATGCGGGTGACAAATAACAGGCTGTAGGCAAGATACACGGAGAGCGCGGCGGCAAGGGTCGAAGCAACCGTTGCCAGCATCCATACAATCGGGTTTGACAGGAACGGCGCCATCAAGAGCAATGCAAGATAAAAGAACAGCCCGAGCAGCGAGTTCGGGGGCCCCATTGCTCTCGCCCGAGGAGTGAAGACAACGCTTGGCTCCTTGATTGCTCCGCGCTCGCCACGAACTTGCTTGCGCAGCATGAATGCAGAAATGTAGAGCCCCACGAGACAGAGGCACGCAATGACGGCGGATAGCACTTAGGTTGCGTTCGTCCAGAATTCGGCGATGCGCTCTAACCCCTTGACAACATCGGCGGGCTGCGCAGACCACGTCAGGCGAAGATACCCTTCGCTGGCTTCGCCGAACACGCTGCCGGGGACCGTCACGACATCATAGCGCTCGAGCAAATGATCGGCGGCCGCTTCGGAATTGGCCCATCGTTCCGGTAGCGCGAGCATCGTGTAGAAGGAGCCTTGGGGTTCGAGGATCTTCAAATGAAGGCGCGCCGCAGTATCGATGAGCAGTTGGCGCTGCCCCGAGTACCAGTCAAAGTGTGCGCGTAGCCGTCGTGGTTCACGCACGATCGCAAGCGCCACGTGTTGTGCAAAAACATTCACCGACATCAACATCAAGGCATGCGCCCTCACCATAGCGCTCACCGCATCCACCGAACCTATGACAAAGCCTATGCGCATCCCGGTCAGCGCGCAAGATTTCGATAGGCTCTCCAGCGCGATTGCGTGCGGGTAATGATCCAAAAGACTCGCATAGGGCTTGGCGGTGAACGTCAATTCTCTGTAAACCTCGTCAACAACGACCCACACAGGTGGCCCTTTGCGTTCGAGCAGCCCCCGTGCGAGACGGCGCAGTTCGCGTTCGTCCATCACGGTCGCCGTAGGATTCGCTGGTGATCCAAGAATGATCATGCGCGTTGCTGGCCCCAACGCGTCAAGCAGCGAGTCGGCTGACAGCGCGAAACCATCCTGAGAATTTTGTCGCACCGTCCGCAGTTTGATCCCTTCCAGGTCGCAGCAGCGACCGTACGACGGGTATGTGGGGTCTGTCAGCAAGGCTTCATCCGTGCGTGGGTCGAGCAACGCCTTTACTGCAAGGTAGATGCCCTCTTGCGATCCATTGACGGCGCAGACATTCGCGGCCGTGGGGTTGTAATAACCTCCGTAGATCCGCGCGATTGCCTCGCGGAGCTCAGGCAAGCCAGAATTCGGCGCGTAGGGAGTGCCATTGTCGCGAACCCAATCCATCGCTTCGCCGAAAGGCTCGATAGCCGGCATAAGCGTTGGTTGACCCATGCCAAGATCGATCGACGTCTCGCGTTTACGCTCGTGCATGGCGCGGATCGCGGATGGTTTGATTGCCGCAAGCAGTGGATTTCCCGAAGGATTCATCAGACCGCTAACCCGTGTTCGCGCAGCACAGCGTTGAGCGATGTTTTTCTATCGGTTGATTCCGAACGCTGTCCGATGATCAGCGCGCAAGGTGTGGAATAATTTCCTGCGGGATATTGTTTCGGTTGCATTCCCGGAATGACGACCGCGCGCTTTGGTATCTTGCCCCGCGACATCGCCGGCTTCGATCCGGTGACATCGACGATCGGCGTTGACGCGGTGAGCACGACGCCCGCGCCGAGCACTGCCTCGCGCTCGACCATGACGCCTTCGACAATAATGCAGCGCGAGCCGATGAATGCTCCATCCTCAATGATGACTGGGCGCGAGCTCGGAGGCTCGAGCACGCCGCCAATCCCGACACCTCCGGAAATGTGAACGCCGCCGCCTACTTGGGCGCAACTGCCGACGGTTGCCCACGTGTCGATCATCGTGCCTTCGCCCACCCGCGCACCGATGTTCACGAATGCCGGCATCAAAATAACGCCGGGAGCAAGGTAGCTTCCGTATCGAGCGACTCCTGGCGGCACGACGCGCACGCCCGTGTGCCGCCACGATTTCTTCATTGGAATCTTATCCCAAAAGCTCAAAGGTCCGGCGTCGATCGCGCTCGCTTCTCTCAGCGCAAAATAGAGCAAGATCGCTTGCTGCATCCAGTCGTTGACAACCCAGCTGTTGCCATCAAATTCAGCGACCCGAAACTTGCCACTATCCAGCGACTCAATAACCTGCTCGACGGCGGCTCCGACGTCCGGATCCGCTAACCGTTCGCGATCGGCGAAGGCCGAACGCACGAGCAACTCTACAGTCGTCATATCCAAAGTCATCGCGGCGATTTTCGGCGTTCATCGACGACAACCCGCGTGGCCCATGGACGTTTTCAACAGATGTGTGAAATTTGGGCAAAGCTCGACAAGTGCGGAGTTTGATGATGGGACGAAAACTATACGATTGGGCTGCAATTCAACGCTACCACGATGCGGGGAACAATCGGGATGCGTGCATGGCTCACTTTGGGTTTAGCATCGCCGCCTGGTACAAAGCGATTCAGTGCGGTCACCTTGAGACGAAAAGTCGAGTCATTAGTGTTGACTGGAATGCAGTCCGGAAATACTACGAAGCGGGTCACACCTTCCGGGCAAGTCGGGTCGAATTTGGGTTCTCTGCCGAAGCGTGGCGTAAAGCGGTCAAACGCCACGATATCACGCCTCGGGTGCCTCGCTGGCCGCTCGAACGAGTCTTGAGGGAATCTAAATCCAGGTTATCGGTCAAGCGACGTCTGCTCGAGGAGGGGCTCTTAAAGAATGAATGCGAGGAGTGCGGTATTACCAACTGGAGAGATAGACCTCTCTCAATCCACCTGGATCATCGCAACGGCATTCGGAATGATCATCGGCTGGAAAATTTGCGCATGCTGTGCCCTAATTGTCACAGCCAAACGCCGACTTTTGGAACACGAAACAGAAAGCAAAGAGTCCGTCAGCAGCGAATGAACGGCGATGTCCCGGGTGGTGTAACTGGTAACACGCGCGGCTCTGAACCGCGAGACTCGAGGTTCGAGACCTTGCCCGGGAGCATTTCTTGGCCCCATCGTCTAGAGGCCTAGGACGCCGCCCTCTCAAGGCGGAGACAGGGATTCGAATTCCCTTGGGGCTACGCTTCACGCAGTAAGGTTTTTGAGCTTTATTTGACGGCCTTGGAGCCACTGTGCGAGATTCGCTGGAAACCGCTGAACATCCCAGAAAGTTAGCCCTAGCCTAAAAACCCGCCAGAACGAACGAGAACGCAAAGGACGGTGCTTTAGCCGCTCTTGCGGTAGACGTTTTCTAGAGGCATATATGTCGGCCGTTGTGAGCAGCATGGCGTGACGTGGGACGTCGGTTACGTTGCTAATCCGGCAGACTCAACCGCCGCATCCGGCCTGCGGGTTTTGCCGCGCCGCGGCCGAGAGGCGCGTGTCGTTAGCAACAATCTGGTCCGCTACGTCTTGCGGAACTCCACGCTGGGTGAACGCGCACGCGGCAATCGGACCGTAGATGTTGCTCGAGTAGAGCCGGCCGATGTCTTTTTGCCACGCTCCGGGCACCTGGGAAGCGCCTTTCACGAAAAGCTCGACGTAATTGACGTTCCCTTCGGTGTCGGTTACGTCGACGACACCGTAATTCCCCACCACGACGACTTGCGCGATCTTCCCGGTTGTTGATTCCGCTTGCCACATCGTTCGGAGGACTTGCACGTCCGAGGCCGGCCCGTAGTCACCACCACCACGAGAACACGCCGCTACCGCGAGCACACCCAACGTCGCCACGATCGCCAAAGCGGGAATTCGCCGCCACATGCCGGTGATTTAGCGACCTTCTCACGGGCTTCCTAGGCTCCCAAGGTGTACACGGCTGTGGAAATGCATAACCGTTGAATTGGTAGCGCCAACGAGCGCGGCCTTATCCCAAGAAAGATTCCCATGGTGGCTTATCGGTTCGGTGTTCTTGCAACGCAATTGACGGTCCACTGTATCACCGGCTCCGCCCAACAGCAAAGAGAGATTTTCGCGACTAAGAGACTAGAGCGAATCGGAGCCATCGCGGCGAAAGGGCGGCGCAGGTCTCCGGCTCCGGGGAGACTTGGCTCGAAGGACCTCGGGCCTGTCCCAGCACGTTCTTGTTCGAAGCGTCGGTGTCGCAAAGGGCCGCGACATGACAGCGTTCCGCATTTTTTTTGTTCACGCAGCCATGCCCAAGGAGGTTCTCATGCGTCTTTTCGCTCCTGCGATCGCGGTCTTGGCCGTGCTCGTCCTGTCGGTTCTACCAGTTTGGGCGGTGCAAACAAAGACGGCGCGTCCGTTTGATTATTTCAACGCAGGCCAGTTTATGGAATTCACCAATAATATTAATAATCTGAAAAACTTTTCGCCGGACGGGATCAGGGCCGAGTTTGCCTCGGGGCGTCAATTGTTCGTCAACGCCGGTGCGACGCCGCAGGTTTTGGCCAGCTACGACAGCCTCGTCAAAACGAGTCTCGGGCTGCCATTGTTCCGGAATTATTCCGGCTGGTCGCAAGCCCAACAGGATGCTTGGAACAATTCCGAGATAAACTCGGGCGCTTTGGACAAATGGCTGGGCACGGACCTGGATACCAAGGCCTGCTTCTTTTTCTGGCTCGGGAACAAAACCGCACTGGTGGGCAAAACCGTTCCCTCGGAATTCGATTGGGGTTACAACCTCGCAACTGCCCAAGGGTTGGCCAAACCCGGGCTGCAAAAGTTTACTCAATTCGCGGGGAGCAGTCCGACGATCTTCCAGACCTTGCAGCCCCAGGTGCAGGCCGCGATCAAAGCGATTGCCAGCTACAATGAGAAGGCAAATAACCTCTCGCGGCTTGATATTACCGCCATCCAGAAACAGGCCTCCGTCATTCTCCTTCACGCCGCCAACCACACGCTGACGAAGTAGCGCGCGCTGGCGCAAAACAGTGGGAGAAGTTGATAGCGAAAACGCCGCGTTGGGTAATGAGTCGCGCAGGGGTTTACGAATCCGGCTGTATATGTCGGAAGCCGGCGGAGCGAGCACTTCCGCTATTGGAAAAACCACGCCCTATCGAAGTTTAGGGACTAATTCCAGTCTGAAGCGGCTCGAAAAGGAGATTCATATGGGGAATGTTGGCTAAGCTAACACCGATGATTCCGTTTGGACGCTCACCGCGCGATTGCGCGCTGTCGTTGCAACCATTCGCGCTTCTTCACCGACGAGCTTGTAGAGGAGCAGCTAGCGCTGAGCTGCCGGATTTGCAAAACGGTCGTCGAATCCGCGCTGCATGAACATCACCGGTATCGACGCTCACACGTATATGGTTAAAGATCTCTCGCGCGCGATCGCGTTCTACCGCGACGTGCTGCAGTTGCCGCTGGCGCCAACGATTCGGCGAGAACGGAGCCGAATTCGAACTCCCCGACGGCTCAACGGTCGAGCTGTGGAACCCCGCCGAGGCGAACTGGTCTTGGGAGCGCGGATACGGAATCATGTTCGCCGTGGCGGACGCGCGCGAGGCGGTCGCCGAGCTTCGCTCCCGCGGCGTCACGATCGGCGATCCCATGGATAACCCGACGTGTTTCATGGCCATCGGCGAGGATTCCGAGGGAAACCAACTCGTGATCCACCAGCGCAAACCTTAGCCGCCAAGCCGCCGCCGAACTCATTGGCCACTGCTCGATTGTTACGCGGGCTTCATCGAGCGTATCGGGGTAGCTGCCTCTTCATTTATATACACGCATTCTGGAAGTTGTCAAACAAAAGGGGAGCGAGCCTTGGCTCACACCCCCTCACCAACCCCAGGTTGGGACGATGGGTCGATTATCCGCACTCGGGATTGTTAGCGCAACTGGCACTGATACCGAGCACGTCACTCATTACAGTGCCTAGGTCAAGCGACGCTACGATCTTTGGGACTGTGTACATGAGAGATATATCTCCTCGGGAGAACCGCGCGTATCGCGCTTGTGCCTATTCTAACAGGCAAGTGTTAAACTCGGGCTGAGACAAAAGCCCGAAAAACACATAGCTTGATTTGTGTTTGTTATAGATCTTTGTCTTTGAGCATTTTGTTAGCGTTGTAAACGCCCACAAGCCAACGCGCTCCCGCGGTTCCGAGGAAAAAACAACTGGCGTACACATAGAGTCGCACGGTCTCCCAGGGCAAGACCGAAGGTTGTTGGAACAGCCAGTCGCCGACGACTCTCACCGAGACGAAAACAACTAGTGCTATCCAGAACATAAACAATCTGCGAAAGGGCACTTCCTGGAGCAAAAACCCAAACAAAAACCCAAACAGAATGTTGAGCACCGGTTGGGCGATCGTGTAGATCAAGGTACCAGAAACGTCCATCGATGATCCTCTGATAGGAACCTGACGGCTTTCCGTTTGCGCGCCATCGCGTGTTTCCCCTGCGCAGGGGGAGCCTGACCATCCCGAGAGTAAACCTCGAATCGACGCATGCAAGCTGTAGTTCTCGTGGGTGGCGAAGGTACGCGCCTGCGGCCGTTGACCTACTCCGTTCCCAAACCAATGGCGCCTCTTTTGGGCCGTCCTTTTATCGGCTGGATCATCGAACGACTGCGCAAAGCAGGCGTCGATGAGGTTATCTTGTCATGCTGTTACCTGCCTGAGGCGATCGAGTCATATTTCGGTGACGGTAGCAAATTTGGAGTGCAGCTGCACTACGTCTTTGAAGAAGAGCCACTCGGCACGGCGGGCGCGATCAAGAACGCCGTCCACAAAGTCACAGGAACGATCTTTGTCTGCAACGGCGACATCCTCACGGGCGTTGATTTGGTTGCGCTCCGCGAGGCACACGAGCGACACAAAGCCATCGCCACCATCCACACGCGTGCCGTCGATGATCCAAGCCAGTTCGGGGTCGTCGAAACCGATCGCGAAGGACGCGTGCTGCGCTTCGTAGAGAAACCAAGACCAGGAGAAACAAGCGCACGCGATATCAATGCCGGGACCTACGTGCTCGAGCCGGAGGCGCTCGACGCGATCCCATCCGGGCAAAAGGTATCGATCGAACGAGAAACGTTTCCCAAACTGATCGAACAAACGCACCGCGTGTTTGCAGTTTCAACGTCTGACTACTGGATTGACGTCGGCCGCCCCGCGACGTATGTGCAAGCTCACCGGGACATCCTCGACGGTGCCTTCGAGCGCCCGATCGGCACCGAGGTGGCCAACAAGATCTGGGTCGCCGATGGGACCGCGCCGCCTGCCGGCGTCACGCTAACCGGTCCAATCTATTTTGGCGCGAACGTGACGCTCGAACCTGGTGCGCGCATCGGACCGTATGCTGTGCTCTACGAAGGCTGCAAAGTCGCGCACGGTGCAACCGTTGCGTCAAGCGTTCTGTGGGCAGATTGCTTCATCGGGCATGGAGCGTCGGTGCGGGACGCGATCCTAGGGCTTGAAGTCGTTGTAGAACCGAACGCCACGGTTGAACCTGGTGCCGTACTGGGACGCGACGAACGGGTCGAAGCGAGCAAACCTTAAGCGTCCTTAAGAGGGACAAACAACATCGACTGTCCGTTTGGACTCAGTCGCGATGTGGTATAATAAGAACAGGTCGGACGCTCTGGCGTCCGCCTTCATTAGAATAAATAACACGCAAGGACAGAGCTTATATAGTGCAAGCAGCAAAACGCTCCGCGCTTTTGTTTGGTAATAGTCTCGAGGCAGGAATGCCGCGGGCTCTTTTCGTTGGATCGTATCCGCCTCGTGAATGCGGTATTGCAACTTTCACTGAGGATACGCGAGGAGCCTACGACTTGCTCGTTGGCGCACCCAGCGATGTCATCGCCATTACCGATGGCGGCAAAGCTTACCAATATCCCGAGATGGTGCGCTGCGAAATCGACCGCGACGACCGCGCGTCTTACGTGCGCGCCGCACGATTTGCGAACGATCACGAAGCTGATGTTATCAACATCCAGCATGAGTATGGGCTCTTCGGCGGCGACCAAGGCGACTATGTACTCGATTTTCTTGCGCAGGTTCGCAAGCCGGTTATTTTGACGTTGCATACGGTCTTGCCTGAGCCAGACGCTCGCATGCGTTTCGTCACGCGAGAGTTGTGCAACCGCAGCGACCGTGTTGTGGTCTTGGCATACAGCGGTCGTCGTATTTTGGAAGACCGGTACAACATCGATCCGCGTAAGATCGATGTCATCTTGCACGGCGTTCCGGACGTTCCGCTGCGACGCAGCCACCATTTCAAGCGAGCATTCGGCTTGGAGGATCGGACCGTCATTGCAACGTTTGGGCTGCTCAGCCGCGGCAAAGGCATCGAGTACGTGATCGACGCCTTGCCCGCAATCGCCGCTCAGATTCCTGATGTCATGTACCTGTTGCTTGGCGAAACACATCCGGAAATTCGCAGGCGCGAAGGCGAGAGCTATCGCGAGAGTTTGTGGGAGCGCGTTGGCGCGCTCGGTTTAAAAAACCGCGTGCGGTTCGTCGATCACTATATGAATGACGAGGAAGTCGTCGAGTATCTGCAAGCGACCGACGTCTACGTATCACCCTCGCTCGACCCGAATCAAATCGTCAGCGGCACGCTATCGTATGCCGTTGCCTGCGGCCGCGCCGTGGTGGCCACAGCTTCCATTTATGCGAAGGAGCTGCTCGCTGATGGACGCGGCGTCACCGTGCCGTTTAAGAATTCGCAAAGCATCGCAGCAGCGGTGAACTCAGTCTTGGGCGATCCACAGCGGCGCGCGTCCATTGAAACGACGGCGTATCGATTTGGTCGCGGCATGACTTGGTCGCGAGTCGCGCGACAAACCGGGCAAACCTTCGCGCAAGCACTGAAGCTGCAAACCGGTCGTGTGGCCCGCCGAGTCGGCGCGGCCGAACGCGCTGCTTCGACCGTGTGGAGCGATGCGTTGCAGCGCCACGCGAGCTCGCTTGTCGCCTCTATGGGCGAAGGCACCGGCGGCACCAAGTAGAGTTCTCCTGTTGAAGAATCTTCCCCAGAATCTGAGCCCGAACGTCTCGGCGCCAAGCAGTATTGCCGCCGCACTCCAGCCCTTTGTCGACTGCGTTGCTGGGAAGCCACCCTCGTTTCAACACGCTCGAAAGCTCATGCACGAGCACGGCATGGTGCAATTTGCTCAGGGTGACCGAATACATCTCGAGCACGGCTACTGCCTCGATGACAATGCCCGGGCTTTTCTGGCGGCCGTGTTGAGCCTCCATCTTAATGCGCGTCTGGAGGACGCGCGGGTCATTGGCGATGCGAGCTTGGACTTCGTCGAGCGCTGTCGAAGGCCAGACGGCCAGTTTCATAACCTGATGGCCGAAGATGGTTCCTTTACGGATGAGGTGGGCTCGCCGGAAAGTCTTGGCCGCACCGTGTGGGCGGTTGGTGTCGCTTCTCGTTGTGCGCCGATCGATGAATGGCGCAGGCGCTCTGTCAGGCTCCTGCGAGAGGCGCTCGAGCATGTCGGAGATCTCACAGACCTGCGGCCCAAAGCCTATGTGGTCTTAGGTCTTGCTGCGGCCATTGCCCCGGAAGCCGCTTCGCTCGTGCCGCCGCAAGGAGATCTGCCGGAATCGCTGGCTCGCGACGCCGAAGTGGTCTTGAAGTTATTGTGCAATTCTTTGCGTGGGGAATTCGAGAGCAATGCCCAGCCCGGGTGGGATTGGTGGGAACCACTCTTGACCTGGGGCAATGCCCGGCTCCCGGAGGCAACGCTGCGAGGCGCCGCGGCGCTCTCAGACCCGAAACTGGAAAACATAGGCATGCGTGGCCTTGCCTTCCTCGCCGGGCTCACGCAGGCGCAAGACACCTTCCTTCCAATTGGCAATGCCGGATGGTACGAGCGGGAAAAAGAGCGAGCCACCCACGACCAGCAGCCCATCGAGGCGTGCGCCATGGTAGATTTGTGGCTTGCAGCGTCGAAGCTTACAGGACGCGTGGAATATCAAAGCAGAGCCCTTGAAACGTTTGGGTGGTTTTTTGGCTTGAATTCGGAACGGCTCGTTATGGTCGATGCGCGCGGCGGATGCAAAGATGGACTTAGCCGAAATGATTTCAACATTAACATGGGAGCTGAAAGCACGCTCTCGTATCTCCACGCTCACGCCGCTCTGGCCCAGGCACTCAATGTAGAAGATCATGGATAACAAAGAGACTCAAGCACTTGACGCCTACTCGCAGGCCGTCATCGACGCGGTCGAACGCGTAGGTCCCGCGGTGGTTAGTGTTGGCATGGCCCGTCGAGCCCCAGAACGACTCGCGCGCCGCGGCCTTCCAGAGCTGCACGGCTCGGGCAGCGGTTTTGTCATTGCGCCCGACGGGTTCGTGCTCACGAACAGTCATGTCGTCAACTCGGCGGAGAGAATCGAAGTGCGCTTCGCAGATGGCACCGTCAGTCGCGCGACCATTGCCGGCGACGATCCTCACAGCGATCTCGCCGTGCTCCGCATACCGGGGTCGGGACTGCCTCACGCGTCGCTCGCCGACTCGTCTGCCTTGCGAGTTGGACAACTCGTCATCGCCATCGGCAACCCGCTCGGATTCCAGGCCACGGTGACGGCTGGAGTCGTCAGCGCCCTTGGCCGCACGCTGCGATCGCAAAGTGGTCGCCTCATCGAAGGCATCATTCAAACGGACGCAGCCCTCAACCCCGGGAACTCCGGCGGGCCGCTGGTCGATTTTCGCGGGGATGTCATCGGCGTGAACACCGCGATCATTGAAGGTTCGCAAGGTATTTGTTTTGCGATTTCGTCGAACACCGCAAAACAGGTTGCGTCGCAACTCATAAATTTTGGAACCGTCCGACGAGCATACCTTGGCGTCATCTTGCAGATGGCCAAGGTGGCCCGGCATCTCGGCGCCCGATACGGCCTCAAGCAAGAGGGCGCGGCGCTCGTTACGGAAATCGATCCCGAGGGAGCGGCCCGCAAAGCCGGACTGCAGACCGGTGACGTGATCGTCAAGGTTGGGGACCGCGCGGTTTTTTCACCCGACGACGTCCAAGTCGTTCTGGGGCAACACCGCATCGGCGATTCGCTTATCATAGGAGTGTTGCGCGGTGATGAGCGACTTGAGATCGAGACGTTGCCGACGCTCCTAAAAGAAGCCGCGTAATCATACCGCGAGCGAATTCGCGGGACTCCAAGAACGACCTCACGAACTTTAGACGAGATGGATGCTCTCGCAGCGCTTAATGACGAGCAGCGCGCCGCCGCCTCTGAGACGGAAGGCGCTGTTCTTATTTTTGCGGGCGCCGGAAGCGGAAAGACTCGCGTGCTCACCCACCGCGTTGGCTACCTGCTCGCAGAGCATAAAGTGCCAGCGCACAAGATCCTCGCGGTCACCTTCACGAACAAAGCTGCGGGAGAGCTCAAGAGCAGACTCGCGCAATTGGTTGGGCCGGCCGCGCATGGACTCTGGGTCGGGACGTTCCACTCCATCGGCGTGCGAATCTTGCGCCGCGACGGTATTGCGGTTGGCGTCGGCCCAAATTTCGTCATCTACGATGAAACCGACCAGCGCGCGCTCATCCGGGAGATCCTGCGCGATCTCAACGTCGACGAACGGCACTTCCCGCCGGGCGGCATCTTGGCTCAAATAAGCCGGGCGAAGGAGCGATGCCAGGACGCGGCTGCGTTCTCGGAAACGGCTGACGGACATCTTTCTAAGACGGTGGCGTCGGTGTACGTGGAGTACGAACGCCGCCTCGCTCGAGCCAACGCCTTGGACTTCGACGACCTCATCATGCGCACGCTCGCGCTGCTGGAACGCAACGATGACCTTGCCCTCCAATATCAAAACCGCTTTCGGTACGTCCTCGTCGACGAGTATCAAGACGTCAACCAGGCGCAATATCGGATGGTGCGCGCGCTCTCGCTAGGATCGAAGAATATTTGCGTGGTTGGCGACGACGATCAATCGATTTATAGTTTCCGCGGTGCAGATCACCGCATCATCCTTCGCTTCGAGCGTGACTTTCCCGGTGCGAAGACCTTTCGTTTGGAGCGGAACTATCGCTCGACCAATCACGTCCTTGCGGCAGCAAATGCACTCGTCAGTCACAACACCCAGCGGCATCACAAGAAATTGTGGACCTCTCGGGAAGGAGGCAAGCCGGCGCGCGTGTACGCGGCCAACAGCGATCGTGATGAAGCGCGTTTTATCGTCGATCTGATTGAGACTGGCATTCGCGAGGACGGCAGAAGCTTCAACGACTACGCGGTGCTGTATCGGACAAATGCTCAGTCACGCTCCATTGAAGAAGCCATGCTTGCGATCGGGATGCCATATAGGGTGGTTGGGGGCGTCGGCTTTTACGCGCGCGCCGAGATCAAGGATGCGCTGTCCTACTTGCGCTTCATTGCCAATCGTGATGACGGCATCAGCCTGCGTCGCATTATCAACGCTCCGCGCCGCGGGATTGGCCAATCCACGCTCAACGCCATCGCTGACGAAGGTGCGCGCCAGGGCAAGACCTTCGCTCAAGCGCTCGTCGATCCAGCGATCGTCTCAACGGCGGCTCCCAAGAAAGCGAAAGACGTGGCCGCCTTCATGCGCGACATCGATGCGTTCGCTCGCGTCGGCGACGAACGCGGACCGGCCGCGTTGCTCATCAGCATTTTGGAGGAAACAGGCTACGTCAGAGAACTGCAAGCCGAAGACACGCCTGAAGCGCAAAGCCGTATCGAGAATCTGCGCGAACTGATCGGGGTTGCCCGCGACTACGAAGAGCGCGAGGGACCTGACTTGCTCGGATTTCTTTCAACCATTTCGCTCGTCTCCGACCTCGACGCAATGGACGAAACCAAATCTGCCGTGACGCTCATGACGTTGCACATGGCAAAAGGCTTAGAGTTCCCCGTCGTCACCCTGTGTGGACTCGAAGAAGGCACCTTCCCGCACAACCGCGCGCTCTTGGATCCGTCGGAGATTGAAGAAGAGCGCCGCCTGTGCTACGTCGGTATCACCCGGGCTCAGGACGAACTTTACTTGACGTTGGCTCGTCGGCGCATGACCTACGGCAGCTCGTACATGCACCCACCTTCGCGCTTCCTCGGAGAAATGACTGGACTCGAATACCTCAACGCGCCTCCGGTGCCCGCAGTGGGGATGGGCGGAGGTTGGGACGATGTGGCGCTTCCGGCGCGTGCGTCAGAGCCGGTTGCCGATCTTGCCGTCGGCGACGTTGTCGTGCATCAAAAGTTCGGACGCGGTTCGGTGCTCGACGTCCAAGGTGCAGGCGGCGATGCTTTCGTGACCGTGCAATTTGACAGCGCCGGTCGCAAGAGCATCATGCTCAACTACGCCAAGCTCGAAAAACTCGAAGCGTAGACCATGCAGCAGGCAATGTAGCAGCGCACCTTCAGGTGCGCTCTTCGGGTGAGCGGACCTAAAGGTCCGCTGCTACATAGCACCGGACGCATAGCGCACCACAAAGGACCGCCGCCACAACGCAATCGAACGCTTCAGAATATGGCTGCAAACAAGCCTGTTCGTGTCGCTATCGCCGGTGCTCGTGGTAAGACCGGAAGCGTTGTTGCCGCGGCGCTTCGTCACGCGCCCGGCTTGGACGTGGTCGGCAGGCTCGTGCGCACGAACTCAAACCTCGACACTGGTGAATACTCCGACTTCGCGGAATTGGCTACCACGCAAAAACCAGATGTCTTGATTGATTTTACGGTGTACCCTGCCTCGAAGACGCTCGCGCTGCAGGCGCTCTCGCTGGGTATACGGCCGGTCATCGGCACATCTGGATATACAGTAGCCGACGTTGAAGAGCTACGCGAGGCATGTAGTCGGTTAAAGATTGGCGCAGTGTACGCACCGAACTTCTCGATTGGCGCCATACTCACGATGCAGTTCGCAAGAATTGCAGCTCCCTTTTTCACCCACGCCGACATTGTTGAAACCCATCATGCCGGAAAAAAAGATGCTCCGTCGGGTACCGCGATTGCAACGGCACGCACCATATCTCAAGCGGGCCGCATGCGCTGCGAACCTTCGGAGACCGTGCGAGTTGAAGGTGCTCGCGGAGCCGAGGTGGATGGTGTCGGCATTCATAGCATTCGTATGCCCGGCGTCATCGCCAGCCAAGAAGTAATCTTTGCCAACGACGACGAGACGCTGGTCATTCGTCACACGACATCCACTCGAACCGCGTTTGTCTCCGGCGTGATCAAAGCGGCGCACGCTGCAGCCCGCCTCGATCACTTCGTCGAAGGTCTCGGGGAATTCGCCGAGTGAAGCCGCTGACCGTTGCCGTGGTCGGCGCTACGGGGCTTGTCGGAGAAACGCTCCTCCGCCTCTTCGCCGAACGCCGGTTGCCAATCGCCGACCTGCGACTCTTTGCGAGCCAACGGTCATCTGGTACGCGCGTCTTTGCCTTAGGCCGGGAGATCGAAATCCAAAAGTTGGACTCAAGCGAGCCGAAAAGTTTTGCGGGCGTCGATGTGGCTTTCTTTGCCGCAGATACCGAAACCAGTCGCGCGTTTGCACCAAAACTCGCCGCGCAAGGCATCCTCGTCGTCGACAAATCCGCAGCATTTCGTCTTGACCCGAGCGTGCCGCTCGTCGTCCCCGAGGTGAATCGTCACACGCTTCCGGGTCACAAGCTCATCGCCAATCCAAACTGCTCGACCATTCCCCTTGCGGTGATGCTCGGACCCATTCATCAGCGCTTTGGATTGCAATGGGTGAGCGTCGCGACCTATCAAAGTGTATCGGGAGCCGGCAAAGACGCGCTCGACGAGTTCGAGCGCCAAGCACGCGGCGACCAGGGTCCCGCCAAAGCTCTACCGCATCGCGCCGTTGGCAACGTCTTTCCCGAAAACGGGCCGGTTGATGCAAGCGGGTACGGCGAAGAGGAGCGCAAGATTGCCGCGGAACTCAAGAAGATACTTTCGGATGAGAACGTGCTGGTGTCCGCAACTTCAGTGAGGGTGCCCGTTGCCGTGTGTCATGGCGAGGCAGTTGCCTTCCAAACGCGAGAGTGCACTTCGCACGAAGATATTGCCCAAATCCTTCGCTCGGCGCCTGGCGTGAAGTTCCTCGAAGGCTCGGCGTACGCCACGCCGCTTGAAGTGGCGGGCACCGATGATGTCGTGGTCGGCAGACTCCGCTCGGACACAGCGCATCTCAGCGCATACCTCGCGTGGGTCATGAGCGACAATCTGCGCAAAGGAGCTGCGACCAACGCGATCCAGATTGCCGAAGCAGCTTTGGCGATGCAACCGAAAGCAGCGGTATGAAGTCCTCCAAGATGACGGGCGCTTGGGTCGTGATGAAGTTTGGCGGCTCCTCGCTTGCAACCGAAGAGTTGCGCGAAGCAGCAGCATCCCGGGTGAGCGAGGCGGTGCGCGGTGGCAACCGAGTCGTTGTGGTTGCATCGGCAATCGGCAGAAGCCCGCAAGCGTACGCCACCGATACGCTGCTCCGGCTGATTCCGGGTCTTACCTCCGGTCCAAACGTGGATCTCTTACTCGCGTGCGGCGAAATCATCAGCGCTGCCGTCCTGGCCGAGCTGCTCGAACGAAGAGGGATTCCGGCTCGGGCGCTTACCGGCGGACAAGCTGGCATCATCACCGATGCGACGCATGGGGATGCGCGCGTGCTCTCGGTAGATCCTCGAACGATTCTTGCATTGCTCGATTCCGGTGTGACGGCGGTTGTGAGCGGGTTTCAAGGCGTGACGGATGATGGTACCGTGACAACTCTCGGGCGCGGTGGCAGCGACCTCACGGCCGTTGCACTCGCAAAAGCATTGAACAACGCCGCGCTGGAAATCTACACCGACGTTCCCGGAGTGATGACGGCGGATCCGAAACGCGTGACGGCAGCCAAGACGATAGAAAACCTGACATTCGAGGAAGCGACCGAATTATCGGAACACGGCGCGACCGTCATGAACGATAAAGCCGCAGATCTCGCCAGGGTTTCGAAGATCAGTTACTCCGTGCGCAGTCTACGCAGTGGGGCCGGAACCTCCGTCGAGGAGGTGCGATCGCCAGAGCGCGAGCACCCAGTCACGGGCGTGGCGGCGTCGCCTGGGTACAGTTTCATGCATCTCGTTCCCGAAGCGGCAGTGCTCCCGGGTGGGTGGGAACAGGAGGCCTTCCGTACGCTAGCAGACGCACGCATTAGTATCGACTGCGTCAACGTCAACTCTGCTGGACTTTTCTTCATCGTGCGCGACGGGGACTACGAGCGTGCGCAGTCGCGTCTCGAAACGCTGCCGCTTGCGGTTCGAACCCGCCGAGGATGTGCAAAAATTTCCGTCGTCGGCGCAGGCATGCGAGGGACCCCCGGGGTCATGTACCGCGCTGTGCGAGCGCTGAGCGGTGCCGGCGTGCCAATCATTCACAGCACCGATTCCAACATCACCATTTCACTGCTCGTTCCGGGCACACTCGCGGCCGCGGCGGAAAACGCATTGCACGACGAATTTGGTTTGAGCTCAACCGCAAAAATGGAGCGGTCGAGAATGCCGTGACGGCGGAATTACCGGCGGCGCTCCATGCGCGCGAGGCGCCGTTCATGATCGCTCAGCAAGCGATTAGTAACTTTTTGGAAGTCCGAGAATCGATCGTCTAGCCGCGTGAAGCGATCGTCCAAGCCGTCGAGCCGGCGTTCCACGCCGTCGAGCCTGTGTTCCACACCGCTGAGTCGGTATTCAACGCCGTCAAACCGGCGCTCCACGCGGGCGAAACCCGACTCTGTCGCTTCCTTTAGCCCGACAAGAACTTCCCATATCTCAGAGAGGGTTGGCACGTACTCTTCACTCATGCCCCTTCTATCATCTCATTTCGCCGAGATGTCAAGTGGCTACCTTGTCCTGTAGGGGGCAGCGTTCCCTGACCGAAGCAAGGGTCAAGATGAAGCTGCAAAGCGGTGTTGGTTTCCGCCCGAGCGTCCTCGTCGCAGAATCGCTCGACGAAAGCGGAATGGCGATCTTGCGCGAAGGCGGGCTTGAGGTGTGCGAGGCCGCGGAGCTTTCTCGCGAAGAATTTGAATCCCGACTGTCCGATGCACAAGCGCTCATTGTTCGCAGCAAGACAAAGGTAACCGGCGCCATGCTCGGCATGGCCAGCTCGCTCCAAGTCATTGGCCGGGCGGGTGTGGGCGTGGATTCCATTGACGTACAAGCCGCGACCAACGCGGGCATCCTCGTCCTCAACACTCCCGACGCAAGCACGATCGCAACAGCGGAGCACACTCTCGCGATGCTCCTGGGCTTGTGCCGCCGCGTCAGCGCTGGCCAAGAGCGAATCAACAGCCAGCGTTGGAGCTCTCCAGACCTCACCGGGATCGAGCTCGCCGGCAAGACCCTGGGAATTGTCGGGCTGGGTCGCATCGGAGCGACGGTCGCCACGAGAGCACGTGCTTTTTCTATGACCGTTCTCGCTCACGATGCGGTCATCAGCGCTGCGCGTGCTGACAGCCTCGGCGTCAAACTTGTGCCGCTCGATGAATTGCTCACGCGGGCAGATTTTGTCACGCTCCACACGCCGTTGACGGCGCAGACGGAAAATCTCATTGGGGCGCGAGAGCTTGGACTCATGAGATCCGAGGCCTACATCATCAATTGCGCGCGCGGCGGTCTTATCGACGAGGCCGCGCTTCTGTCCGCGCTTCAATCGGAGCGGATCGCAGGCGCCGCGCTCGATGTCGTCGCCGAAGAACCGCCGAAGTCCGAAGCGACCTGGGCGCTTTTGCATCACCCGCGCGTTGTCGCGACGCCGCACTTAGGCGGCTCCACGAAGGAGGCCCAGGAAAAAATTGCCCGCGATCTGTGTCGCGATGTTGTTGCGGTGCTCAGGGGACGTCCTCCCTCGAGCGCCGTGAATGCGCCGGTGAACGTGCCTCCCGAGATTCGACCGTTCGCCGAGCTGGCGCATCGGCTTGGGAGCATCTTCCCGCAAATCTGTGACGAGAAAAGCCTTTCTCGCTTCGACATCATGCTCGAGGGCGAACTTGCGGGATACGAGGGACTTCCGTTTGCCGTGTCGTTCTTAGTCGGTCTGTTGCCGCACCTCACGGAAGACCGTGTTTCGGCGGTCAACGCGCTCGAGCTTGCCCGCCGCCTGGGTGTTTCTGTAGAAACACTTGGTGCGCCGTGCGAGCGCGGCTTTGCGAAGGCGCTGGCGGTCAGCGGAGGACGCAACGGTCTCGCTGGTACGGTTGTTCACGGCGAACAGCTGCGGCTCATCGATATCGACTTGTTCGAACTCGATGCGGTGCTCCAAGGCCACTTGTTGCTCACCCGTCACCACGACGTACCGGGGATCATCGGCAAGGTGGGCACGATCCTGGGTGAAGCGCGCATCAACATCTTCACCATGGAAGTTGCACGCAGCGAGCGCGGTGACGCAATCCTTCTCGCGGCCGTCGATCGAGTACCGGACGCCGGGATTCTTCGGCGTCTGCGAGACATCGAGGACGTGCAGTCTGTGAGGCACGTCGAACTTTGAAGCTGTTTTTGGCTCGGCATGGCGAGAGCATTTGGAACGCTGAGGGCCGCTACCAAGGCCGCCAAGATCCTCCGCTCTCCGAGCGCGGCGTTGCGCAAGCCCGATTGCTCGCCGCTCAGTTGCAAACAAATAGGATCGACGCGATCGTGTCTAGCCCGTTGCAACGCTCCCTCGAAACGGCGCGGATCTGCGCAGAGACGCTCGGTCCTCGCGTGGTCGTGGATGCAAACCTGACAGAGATATCTCATGGACAATGGGAGGGAGAGCTGCTTGGCGATGTTGCGCAGCGTTGGCCGCACCTACTGGCACAATGGCGAAATGCCCCGGCGGAGGTCCGGTTCCCGGACGGCGAGTCGTTGTACGACGTCAATGCCCGACTCGCGGCCTTTCTGTCGGCTGCACCGGAGTATGGGAAGAGGCTGCTTGCGGTGACGCATGACGTTATCATCCGGCTCGCCATGCTTTGGGCTTCTGGCAAACCTGTGTCCGCTTTCAACGAGGTGCACTCGGACAACGCCGCTTTGAGCGAATTCGAGCTCGACGGTGCTGCCCTTTCGGGCGTTGCATTGAATGTCACGAAACATCTAGGCCAGCTTCGTGGCTCGGCTGTGCCCCAGGCGTTGTAGTACGGGCGACGACGGAACTTCCGCAACTTCATCGAATCCTTGTAAGCGACTCACGCGGACCCAAAGCGGACCTAAAGGTCCGCTGCTACATAGCATGCTGATAAGGGGGCAGGAATGAAACAGGGTCGATTCGGGCCCGTGGTCACTGCCATGATCACGCCGATGCGAGACGACGGCAGCGTCAACGAAGCCGAAGCGGCACGCTTGACCACGTGGCTCTCCGAACACGGCACCTCTGCAGTCGTCGTCGCCGGCACGACAGGCGAAGGTCCAACGCTTGATGACAGCGAGAAGCTTGGTCTGTTTCAATCTGCGGTCAAAGCGGCACGCGGCGGGATTGGGGTCATCGCCAACGTCGGAAGCAACGACACCCGGCGATCGGTGGAATTCGCAAAGAAAGCCGCCGCCTGCGGGGTCGATGGCCTCATGGCGGTTGGTCCCTACTACAACAAGCCTCCCCAGGCCGGACTCATTGCGCACTTCACCGCAATTGCCGATGCCACAGACCTGCCGGTCATGATCTACAACATCCCAGGCCGAACCGGCATCAACATTTTACCAGATACGGTCGTGACGCTTGCATCGCACGCCAAGATTGCCGCTGTCAAAGAGTCAAGTGGCGACCTCAATCAACTTGCGGAGATCGCTGCGCGCGCGCCCAGTGATTTTAGCGTGTATAGCGGAGACGACTACCTAGCATTGCCTTCCGCGGCAGTCGGAGGGTGCGGCGTCGTGAGCGTTGTCAGTCATGTCGCGGGGAAGGAAATCGCGCTGATGCTTAAAGCATTCGCCGAGGGTGACAACGACAAGGCCGCTCAAATTCATCATTCGTTGATGCCTCTGTTTCGTGGCCTGTTTGCGGTAACGTCTCCCATTCCGGTGAAGGCAGCCATGCGCTCCTTTGGTTTTGCTGTCGGGGAGTGCAGGCTGCCGCTGTGCCCGCTGACGACGGAGCAGGAGCGAGCGTTGCGCTCCGTCCTCGCTCGGTGGTTGCCCGCGGGAGTGGGAGCCTCAGCCCGTTAGTCAGACGACGCAGCGCACGTGCACGATTTTCGGTACCCGTGTCGACTTGGTCGACATGGACGAAGCGCAACAACGCATTGAGGGTTTGCTCGCTTCGGACCGTTTTGCCCACGTCGTGACCTTCGGCAGCGAGATGGCGATGCTCGCACGACGCGATCCAGCTTACCGCGAAGTGATCAATAAGGCCGACCTCGTCGTGCCGGACACGATCGGCATCGTGTACGCAACGCGCATCCTGGGCCAGCCGGCCCGCGAACGCGTGCCGGGGGTGGAGCTCGTCGAACGACTTTGCGATGTCTGCACGCAGCGAGGAATCTCAGTCTTCCTTTTAGGCGGAGCACCGAAGGTGGCGGAGCGCGCCGCCGAAGCCTTGACGAGTCGGCACTCCGGATTGCGCATCGCAGGCATTCATGATGGCTACTTTCAAGCCAGCGAAGAAGCTTCAGTTCTCGCGCAGATCCGCGCATCGGGCGCCAAGTTGGTTCTCGTCGCACTTGGGTTTCCGCAGCAAGAGTTCTGGATTCGCGCCCACGCTGAGAGGCTCGGTCCAGTGGTGTGCATGGGCGTCGGTGGAACCTTTGACGTCCTCTCAGGCAAGTTGCCACGCGCTCCGCTTTTGATGCGCCGACTTGGTTTGGAATGGCTGTATCGCCTAGCGCGAGAGCCAAAACGTTTGAGGCGGCAACTTGTGTTGCCGAGGTTTGCCCTGCTGGTCGTTGCCCAGGCGATTCGGCAACGCCGACAAATGTAGTGTCGTGAATTCATTCGCGACGATAATCGCGCTGGGCTCAAGGTAGCCCCCATTGAGGCGGACATCGACCGCAAATCGTCAAATCGCGCCCACAGATGAAGGGTATGATCTTGGCAGGTGGACTTTCCACCCGGCTCTATCCTCTCACGCTCGACTTACCCAAGCCGCTCGTTCCCGTGCTCGACCGGCCCGTCTTAGGCCATGTTACGGAGTACTTGCGGGATTTCGGAGTCGACGATCTCGTCGTCAACGTCCACTACTTTCCGGAGGCAGTCACCTCGTACGCCGGCGACGGATCCGGCTTAGGCGTTCGCATCAGCTATCTTCGCGAGCCGGAATTAATGGGCAGCGCGGGCGCTGTTCGTGCGGTGGCCGACCGTTTCTCGGAGACCTTTGTCGTCATCGGCTGTGATGACGTGACGAACCTTGACTTAACCGCTGCATTGGAATTTCATCGAGCCCGCAAAGCCGAGGCGACGATTGTCTTGACCGAAGTGGCAGATGTCTCGCAGTATGGGGCCGTCATTGTCGACTCGTTGGGTCGCATTGTGGAGTTTCAAGAAAAGCCCCCCCGTGGCACCGAACGAAGCAAACTCGCCAATACAGGCATCTACATTTTCGAGCCTCGGCTGCTGGAGCGCATTCCGCAGAAAACATTCTACGATTTTGGCAAGCAGGTTTTTCCGGAGCTGTTGACCGCCAAAGCTGCGTTCTACGGAATGCATCAGCAAGGTTACTGGTGTGACATTGGCACGCCCGGTGAATATCGCAGGGTCCACCGCGACGCGTTGGAGGGGCGAATTGCGCTTGCACCGCCCGATGGCGCGCGGATCGCACATCATGTGCTCATTGGAGCGGGCTCCAATATTTCGCCAAAAGCGACTATCACAGGTCCGACGTGCATCGGAGCCAGATGCACCCTCGAAGACGGCGCACAGCTGGTCTCTTCGATTCTATGGCAAGGAGTCCGCGTCGGTGCGGGCGCGAGCATCAGGGACGCTGTGTTGGGGAACGATGTCGCGGTTGCAGACGGCGCAGTGATCCAGGGCGGTGAGTACGGCGGTGGCACGCGAATAGGGAGCGCGATTTTCGAATCGCCCCCGTAGCCACGCTTACATTTTGATCGCCAAAGCGCTGCCGTAAACATCCTTGACGCCGGCGATTCGAAGAGCGCGAGCACACGCGGTGATTGTTGCTCCCGTTGTCACAACGTCATCGACGAGCATGACGCACGTTTGGTTCAACCGATAGGCATCCGGTGCCGGTGCGAAGGCGTTGCCAACGTTCACTGTGCGCTCGGTGAGACCCAGAGAGCTCTGCGCATGCGTTGCCTTGACGCGCGCGAGCGCCTCGCAAACAAGAGGGGCGTTCAGCGCAGATGCCACACCGATGCCAATGAAGTGCGCCTGATTGAATCCTCGGGCGAGCAGCCGACTGGGGTGCAACGGAACGGGAATCACTGCATCAACGCTCGTGCGAAGCTTCTTGCCGAGCACATATCCCAAAAGCGTGGCAGCGCTTTTTCGATTGCGAAATTTCAGGCTGAGCACTGCCGCGCGCAACGGTCCCGTATAAGCGCCGAGGGCCGCGATATTCGGCGCCTCCGATCGCTCAGAGCGATGAACCAGCGGGAGAGCTTCAAGATCCTTTCGGCAATTGTCACAGAGGTGGGCGCCGTGAGTCCCGCACATGGCGCAGCGAACGGGAACCATGGTGTCGAAAACCTGAGTGCAACGTTGAAGTGCAAAAGAGAGCACGATGCAATCATCACGTTGACGGGCGATCGGGTCAAGTGAGGAGGGTTCTCGGCGTGGGTGACGAGCGGTTCATGCGCCAAGCGCTAAAATTGGCGCAAAGCGGGTTGGGCAACACCAGCCCCAATCCGCTGGTCGGAGCGGTCGTTGTCGACCCGAGCGGCAACGTCGTCGGCGCCGGCTATCATGAAAAGGCCGGGGCCGACCATGCGGAGGTTGTCGCTTTGCGGCAAGCGGGCGAGCGCGCCCGCGGCGGAACACTGTACGTGACGCTCGAGCCGTGCGTCCATCAGGGTCGAACGCCACCGTGCGTGGATGCCATCAAAGCCGCGGGCATTTCGAAAGTGGTGAGCGCGCTTGCAGATCCAGATCCCCGGGTAGCGGGAGCTGGTCACACGAGCCTTCGCGACAGCGGGATCGAGGTTTCAGTCGGCATGGAAGCGGACGAGGCGACGCACGCCAATCGAATGTACCTGCGGCACCGCACGACCGGCTTACCGTTTGTTACGTTGAAGATGGCGCAAAGCCTCAACGGAACGATTGCGTCGCGTCCCGGCGAACGCCGGCAACTCTCTGGCAAGCGGGCCTCAAACTTCGTACGCAAGCTTCGCTTCGAGCACGACGCCGTCATGGTTGGGGTCGGAACCATTTTGATCGACGATCCGCAATTGACAGTTCGTCCCTTCAAGCCGCGAGCCGTTCCTTACACGAGAGTGATCGTGGACGCAAAAGGTCGCATTCCGATGCGGGCGCGAGCAATCAAAGATCAGGCGCGGTTTAGAACAATCGTTGCGACGACCAACCAAATGCCTGGAGCAGTCCGCGAAGGATTGATCAAACGCGGCGTTGCCGTGCTGGAGTGCGCCCGCTCGGAGAACGATAGAGTCGATCTCGGTGACCTGCTGAGCAAACTTGGTGCACAAAATATTCTCTCGGTCTTATGCGAAGGCGGACCAACACTCGCTGGGTCGCTGCTTGCTGGTCGGCATCTCGACGAGCTTTGGTGGCTCATCGCCCCGATCGTGCTTAACGCTGAGGAAGCGGTTCCGGTAGTCGGTAACGGCGCCTACGATCTCGCATTACACATTAACGCAGTCAAACGCTTAGGAGACGATGTGCTCGTAACCGCGCGGGTGAAACGATAGATGTTCACCGGTTTGATCTTCAATCTTGCTGTAGTCAAAAAGGTGACGCCGGGCAAAGGCGGCATCGAGCTTGCCATCGAGAAGCCGCAAGAGCTCCACGGTATTGTAGAAGGCGACAGCATTGCGATCAACGGCGTCTGCCTCACCGTCACTCGCAGTGGTGCAAGGCTTGCATTCGACGTGATTCCGGAGACGTTGGCTCGGAGCAATCTCGGAACTCTAAAGGTGGGAGACCTCGTGAATCTCGAGCCAAGTCTGCGGCTCGGCGACCAAGTCGGCGGCCACATGGTCTATGGGCACGTTGATACGACGACGAAGATTTTAAGCAAAGACCCGGAGGGACAGGGCTATCGCTTGTGGTGCGCCGTACCGCGAGGCCTCGAGCGGATGATCGTTGAGAAGGGATACGTGAGCCTTGACGGCGTCAGTCTCACGGTGGCGCAGGTCGAAGCCAGGCAATTCGCCGTGGCCCTGATACCGGAAACGCTAAAACGCACAACCTTGGGGCGGAAAGACGTCGGCCTTTCCTTAAATATAGAAGTCGACCCCGTTGCCCGCTACGTGGCGGTCCAACTGGAGAATCGCGCCCGCGCCTCTCGCGCCCGGCGCCCACACCGAGGTTAGCATGCCGCTCGCAACAATCGAAGAAGCCATCGCCGACATCCGTTCCGGCTCCATGGTCATCGTCATGGACGATGAGGATCGCGAGAACGAAGGCGATCTGACCATGGCCGCTCAGATGGTCACGCCGGAAGCGATCAACTTCATGACCAAATACGGCCGCGGATTGATCTGCGTTCCGATCATCGGCAAGCGGCTTGACGAATTGCATATTCCCATGATGGTCGTGGAAAACACCTCAAGGCTGGAAACCGCGTTCACCGTTTCAATCGAAGCGAAAAGCCGAACGACAACCGGTATCTCCGCGCACGACCGCGCGGCGACAATCAACGCGCTGCTCGACCCGCGTGCCAAGCCCAGCGATTTCATTTGCCCTGGCCATACCTTTCCGCTGCGCGCTCGCGACGGCGGCGTGCTCGTTCGCGCAGGTCAGACCGAAGCGGCGGTCGATCTCGCCCGGCTAGCTGGTTTGTACCCGGCCGGGATCATCTGTGAGATTCTGGCGGACGACGGCACGATGATGCGCAGGGCTGCTCTGGAGCGCTTTGGCGCCGAACACAATCTCAAGCTCATTACCGTCAAAGATCTCATCGCCTATCGCATGCGTCACGAGAAACTCGTGCAACGCATCGCAACATTTAAGCTGCCAACGCGGTACGGCCAGTTCACGGGCTATGGATACGAATCGCTCGTGGATGGCGCTTGCCACGTTGCGATGGTCATGGGGGAAGTCGGTGACGGCAAAGACATCCTCGTCCGAGTCCACTCGGAGTGCCTCACCGGTGACGTCTTAGGGAGCCGGCGCTGCGATTGCGCGGCGCAACGCGATGGTGCCTTGCAGATCATCGCCAAAGCGGGGCGCGGCGTTTTCTTATACCTGCACCAGGAAGGGCGCGGCATTGGGCTTGCCAACAAGTTGCGCGCTTACGAGTTGCAAGATGAGGGCGCCGATACGGCTGAGGCCAACGAGCGCCTTGGGCTGCCGGTGGACAAACGCGACTACGGCATCGGTTCGCAGATTCTTTACGACCTCGGCGTGCGAGAGATGAAAATCATCACAAATAACCCACGCAAGATCGTTGGGCTGGAGGGCTATGGCCTCAAGATGATCGGTCGCGTGCCGCTCATCATCGACAGCGACGAGTTTAACGGACCATATCTTCAGACCAAGCGCGACAAACTCGGCCACCTCATCGACCTCGCCGACGCCGCGAAGGCAAAGAGTCAAGCCCAAAAAGGCTCGTAGCGTGCGCTTTGCCATCGTCCGCGCACTGTTCAACGACGAAATCACCAAAAGGCTGCTCAGCGGCGCGCAACGCGCGTTCGATGATGCGCGCGTTGCCAAGCGCGATGTTGAGGTCGTCGAGGTACCCGGCTCTTTTGAGCTTCCTGTGACGGCGTTATGGCTGGCCGAGTCGGGGCGCTACGACGCGATCGTCTGCTTGGGGTGCGTCATCCGCGGACAAACTCCACATTTTGAATACGTCGCGGGCGAAGCGGCGCGCGGCATCGCCCAAGTTGCGCTGCAAACCGGTGTGCCGGTGATCTTCGGCGTGCTCACGACTGAAAATGTGGAACAAGCGCAGGCACGATCGGTAGAAGCGGCACGAGGGCAAGCCCACCACACCGGTGCGCATGATGGCGGTAACAAAGGCTACGAAGCGGCGCAAAGTGCTCTCCACATGGCCTCCCTGCGATGTAGTCGCGCGAATTTATTCGCGCGCGGGAAAGCGACAGTGACGCCAGCGCATATCAGCTACCGGCCAGGCGTGCTCCATCTGCTCGATCAAACGCAGCTGCCGGGAGCAACGATCTTTGTCGAAATACGCACGTTGCCTGAAGTGGCCGCCGCCATCAAAGCGCTGCGGGTGCGCGGTGCCCCGGCAATCGGCATCGCAGCGGCCTATGCAATGGCAATCGAAGCTCACGAGCTTGCCGCGCGAAAACTTGATGGCCACACTTTCCTTCACAAGCTCGAGCAGGCGGCTGCGGGGCTCGCGGCGGCTCGACCAACCGCGGTCAACCTTGGCTGGGCGGTCAACCGCCAGCTGGGGATAGCGCAAACCAAATTGAAGGCGGGCGCGTCACACGAGTCGATCGCGAGTGCGCTCGACGAATCTGCTGCGGCGATTCATCAGGATGATATCGCGGCATGCCGTCGCATCGGCGACTATGGCGTCGCTTTCCTCGCAGAACATCGTGCGAATGTGCTCGCGTCCAAAGAACGCCTGCGAGTGCTCACGCATTGCAACACTGGCGACCTTGCGACCGGTGGTTACGGCACCGCACTCGGCATCATCCGCTCGGCCTGGAAAGCCGGCAAGATCGAACGGGTCTTCGTCGACGAGACGAGACCTCTGCTTCAGGGTGCTCGCTTGACGGTGTGGGAGCTGCAGCAGGACGGCATTCCTCACACGCTCATCGCCGACAACATGGCCGCTCACTTCATGCAACGCAAAGAGATCGACGCGGTCATCGTTGGCGCCGATCGAATCGCTCGCAACGGAGATACCGCAAACAAGATCGGAACGTTTGGTCTGGCGCTCGCCGCCAGGACTTTTGGGTTACCATTCATCGTGGCGGCACCCGTCTCAACCTTCGACCCTGCGATCGCAACCGGTAGCTGACATCGTCATCGAAGAACGCAGTCCTCACGAAGTGACGAGCTTCGGCGGGGTGCGTTCCGCTCCGCACGGTACCGTCGTCGCCAACCCCGCGTTTGACGTGACGCCTGCTGAGTACATCGCCGCGATTGTCACGGAGCGCGGCGTGCTGACGCCGCCGTTCACCAAAGCGATCGATGCGATGCTGCGATCTGAACCGATCTCGAACAGGGTGCGATCGTGAGTCCAGTTGCGGCGATGTCGCGCATAGGATACCTTCAGTTCGTGGCTTCGCCGCCCACGCGACTGCCGGGTCTTGTCGTTATCGCTGGGAAGGAGCACATGCTCGCCGACGATGTGCTGCGGCGCATCGTTGAGACTGTGCTGCCGGATGAGTCGCTGCGCCCGCTCAATGTCGACACGCTGGACGCGACAACAACGGAAGATTATTCTACGCTGAGCGAAAAATTGAGCGCACTGCCGTTTTTGGCTTCGCGCCGAATCGTGACCATCCGCGGTGCCGCCGACCTGCGCAATGATGACCGTATAGCTTTGCGCGACGCCATCCCCGAGAACATCGGCGAGGAGGCTCTGCTCGTCATCGACGATTCCGGCGAGCCCAAGCCGCAGCGAGGCAAGGCCCCCAAAGACAAGGTCGATTCCATCGGATTTGCAAGCCGCGGTCCGGGTGTCGCTCTTCATCAACACAACCTTGGACGAGCCGGAGCGAGAGCGGTACATTGAGGAGTATTCGAAGTCGATCGGTACCAGCGTGGACGCGGGAGCTAAGCGCTATCTCGCAGCGTTTGACAGTGCGTATGAAATACGCAACGCCCTCGATCGCTTGGCGCTGATTGCAAAGAAAATCACGAAATCGGCGGCGGAAGAATATGTGAAGCCGCCCGGGGATCCCAAACTGTGGGATTTGGGCAATGCCGTGGGGCGCGGCGACCTCCAGGCTGCCCTCCGGATCTCGCACGAGATGGTCGCGAAGCCCGAAGATGCGACCGGCCCGTTGATATGGCTCGCTGGCGACGCCCAAATCGCGTGGGAGCTCGCCAATGGCGCTAATCCGAATAGCTGGGCGGCTGCAACCGGCCAGTCCCCGTTTCGCGCCATGAAGCTCTGGGATTTGGCCCGCAAACGTTCGCCCCAGCAGTCGCGCGACAACGTGCGGCTGACGATGAAGGCACTCGAGGACTCAATGACGGGCAAGCGCATCGCGGACCAGGCGCTCGAAGAAGTCATCATTCGCCTCTGCACCCAGAAGTAGTGCAGCAGCGGTCACGTAGCGGGCGGCGGTAAAGTCGCCCATGTAGCAGCGGACCTTTAGGTCCGCTCTGCAAGCAAGAGCACCGAAAGGTGCGCCGCGACACCGGACCAAAATACGAACTACGTGACCGAGTCTTACCAATCTCCATTTTCATGGCGCTACGGCCGCCCAGCCATGCGGGCGCTGTTTTCCGAAGAAACCAAACGCCGCATGTGGCGGCGCCTTTGGCTGGCGCTCGCGCAGGCACAATCCAAAGCGGGTCTCGTCAGCGAAGAAGAGGTTGCGGACCTGCGCCGCTACGTCGACGCGGTGGATATTAAGGCTGCGCACACCATCGAGGCCGAAATCGGCCACGATCTCATGGCAGAACTTCGGGTCTTTGCATCGCAGGCTAAGATAGGCGGTGGCAAGCTTCACCTGGGCGCGACCTCCATGGATGTGGAAGATAACGTGGAAACGGCCCGCATCAAAGTCGCGCTCTCCATGCTCGTCAGCGGCATCGCCGATGCGCTCAAAATCTTCGCGGATAAGATTGACGAGTATGCAGACCTGCCATGTATGGGATACACCCATCTCCAAGCGGCCGAGCCGACGACGCTCGGGATGCGTCTTGCGCTCTGGGCGCAAGACATGCTCATCGACTACCAGGAGCTAAGCCGTATCGCGGCATGGCTGCCGAGCAAAGGCCTCCGGGGAGCTGTGGGGACGTCCGCCTCTTACAGCGCACTCCTAAAGGAAGCAAAGTCCTCGCCCGACGATCTCGAGCGAGACGTGCTTGCCGCGTTCGACCTCGCGGCCCTGGCCGTCAGCGGCCAGACCTATCCGCGCAAACTCGACTATATGGTTCTGAGCGCCATCGCCGGTTTTGCAGCATCGTGTTCCAAATTCGCCTTCGATCTTCGGGTGCTTGCCTCGAGTCCATTCGGCGAGCTCGGCGAGCCCTTCGGTCGCAAGCAAGTCGGCTCGTCGGCCATGCCGTTCAAGCGAAACCCAATGTTGTGCGAGCGCATCAACTCGCTGGCGCGTATTCCCGCCGCGAATGCACAGATTGCCTGGCAGAATGCGGCAGACAATCTCCTCGAACGGACGCTTGACGACTCCGCCAATCGTCGCACCATCATTCCCGAGTCATTCTTGGCGGCAGATGAAATAACGGCGCTCGTGCACAAGGTAATCAGCGGCCTGCGAGTGGATAAGGCCGGTATTGCCAGAAACCTGGCACGGTTTGGGCCTTTTGCGTGTACCGAAGCCGTTTTGATGATGGCCGCGAAGCGCGGCGCGAACCGGCAAGAGCTGCACGAACGGCTGCGAGAACTCTCGATGCGCGCGTGGGAGGCCGTCGAGAAAGACGAGCGCAATCCGCTTGCCGGCCTGCTTGAGCAGGACGATTACATCGCCACATACGTGAAGCCGGGCGAACTCCAGCAGGCGATGAAAGTTGAAAAACACACGGGGCTTGCGGCGCAGCGAGCTCGAAAACTGGCGGCATCACTGCGAACCCTTGCCGAGGCAAAGGCGGCGCAAAAAGTTTTGGATATTGAACTTCGGGCGCGCGAATAAATTCGCGCGACTACATTCGAACAACGACACACGCAAGAGGGAGGATCCGTGAACAAAGGCGCTGAGGTCGGTCGCGGCAAGACCAAGGTACTCTACCAACATCCCGATCAGATGGACGCACTTGTGGTGGTCCAGCAGGACAACATTACGGCCGGCGACGGGGCAAAACGCCATACCATTGCGGGCAAAGGCCGGCTCGCAGCGCTCACGGCGAGCCGCGTCTATCGCTTGCTCAACGCGGCTGGGTTGCCGACGCACTTCATCAGCGGCGGTGAAGATGAAGACGCAAACGAGATGATCGTGCGCCGCTGCGAGATGATTCCGATCGAAGTCGTCGTGCGAGGCATCGCAGCAGGCTCCTATCTCAAGCGCAACCCGGGCGTCAAATCGGGCACGGTGTTTGCGCCTCGCCTGGTCGAGTATTTCTTCAAAGACGACTCGCGTCACGATCCTCAGTATACGGCAGAGCAAATCGTCGAAGAGAAGATCGCAACCCAAGCCGAGGTCGCCATCATGTCCGACTACGCGCGGCTGATCTTCGACATCCTCGCACATGCTTGGCGCCAACAGAACGTGCTCCTCGTCGACCTCAAAGTCGAATTCGGGCGCGCAAAGACCGCAGACGGTGGCACAGAGATTATCCTCGCGGACGTCATCGACAACGACTCGTGGCGAATTTGGCCCGCCGGCGAGCAAGCGCTGATGCTCGACAAGCAAATCTATCGCAACATCGCAGTCCCGAGTGCGTCTGATCTCGACAGCGTAAAATCCAAGTACGAAGAAGTTGCAGAGCGTGTCGGACAATTCTCCAAGCGGGGCGGTGGCTTCGTTGGCATCATCATGGGTTCGACTTCGGATGCGGCGCACGCAGACAAGATTGCAAAAGCGCTCGAGAATTTGGGAGTCCCAGCGCGCCGTCACGTCGCCTCGGCCCACAAGACCCCTCTGTACGCGCTGCAAAAAGTTCAGCAAATCGACAACATGCTCGGCCGGGCGGTTTACATAACGATCGCCGGGAGAAGCAACGCCCTCTCAGCCTTTGTCGATGCCGCGACGGCGAATCCGGTCATCGCCTGCCCCGTGCTTGGTTCGACCTGGGGCGGCATGGAAGTGGTCTCCAGTCTCGCTCTTCCGGGCGGGGTCGCAAGCATGGTCGTCCTCGAGCCCGAAAACGCTGCACTTGCCGCTGCGAAAATTCTCGCCTCCGATGATTCGGTGCTCTACGGTCGAGTCGTCGTTGCGCAGTATCGCAACCGCATGCACGTCACCGAGTCCGACGCGCAGCTCAACGCCCCCGCAGGGAGTGGTAAAGCGGGGACCTGATGGGCTTTGCTGCCACGGCAGACCTGATAGAGCTTGCGGCACAACCGCTGCCGCTTGACGAGAGCAGCGACGATGAACTGAAGCGCCTCGCAGACCGCGAGGCGCTTGCGCTCACCCCCCAGGAATTGCGCGCGATTCGAGAGCGATTGGGGCGCAATCCAACGCGCACCGAGGCTCACGCCTTTGCCATTCAGTGGAGCGAGCATTGCTCGTACAAAAGCAGTCGCGCGCTGTTGGCCCAATTACCGACCCAAGGCGTTGATGTGCTCGTGCCGGTTGGGGAAGACGCGGGCATTTTGCGCGTGGGAATTGTTGACGGCACGGAATACGGCGTGGTCGTCGCACACGAAAGTCATAACCATCCGTCGCAAGTCGTGCCCTTTGAAGGCGCAGCAACCGGGATTGGAGGCGTTTTGCGCGACGTGCTCTGCATGGGGGCGAAAGTTGTCGCAAGCGCTGACCCATTACGCTTTGGACCACCCGTTGCTGGCTCACACCAAGCCTACGTTGCAACCGGTGTGGTGGATGGCATCGCGGCCTATGGGAATGCCGTCGGGGTTCCCAACTTGGCAGGCGACGTGTACTTTCACCCGTCCTTTAGTCACAATTGCTTGGTCAACGTTGTCGCGCTTGGCTTCGTCGAACGCGACCGGATCATTCACAGCCGAGTCCCCTCCTGTGGCGAGGGCTACGACCTCGTGCTGGTTGGGAAGGCGACCGACGGCTCCGGCTTTGGGGGCGCCGCTTTCGCTTCGCTGATACTGGATGCGCAAGAAGCAGAAGCGAACAAAAGTGCTGTCCAAGTTCCCGATCCGTTTCTCAAGAATGTGATCATGCGAGCAAGTTATGCCGCGTTTGAACTCATTGCAAAACGCGGGATCAAGGCGGGGTTTAAAGACTTGGGCGCCGGCGGCATCATGGGAAGTTCGTCGGAGATGTGTAGCGCCGGCGGTTTTGGTGCGCGCATTGACATCGAGAAAATTCCGGTAGCGCTTGCCGGCCTTTCACCCTTCGTGGTCGCAATGGCCGAGACGCAGGAGCGCATGTTGTGGGCGGTACCGCCTTCGTTCACAACGGAGTTGCTCGCTCTGTACAACGAGCGATATACGCTTCCGGAAGTTTCAGCCAACGCGAGGGCGGCGGTCATCGGAACGGTAACCCGCGAGCCCTGGTACGTTCTGACCGCAGCCGGCCGTTCAATCTGTGCCTTGCCAATCGACGTTCTCACGCAGCCGGTCAGGGCTAGCTGGACGCTTGCGCCTTCGCCGCCGGAGATCGCACAGGTTGCACCGCCGCCGCTCTCAGATGTTGCCGGTACCCTGCTTCGCGTTTTGTCTCACCAAGACGTATGCAGCCGGCGGCCGCTCGTCGAGCACTACGATTCGGTCGTGCGAGGAGCGACGGCTCTTCCCCCTGGGTATGCGGATGCGGGCGTGCTGGTCGTTCGTCGCGGCTCTCCCCTGGCCATTGCAATTTCGGTCGACGGCAACGCACGCTTTGGAGCAATTTCCGCCAAAATGGCGGCAGCGCACGCGGTCGTCGAATCGGCTCGCAACGTCGCTGCCGTGGGCGCTTTGCCCATCGGCCTGACCGATTGCCTCAACTACGGCAATCCGGAAGATCCGGTTGCCTATCGCGAGCTTGCAGACGGCGTCTTGGGGTTGGCAGAAGCGGCACGTGCGATCACCGTAGCGTCAGCGGATGGATTACCTTTCATCAGCGGCAACGTCAGCCTTTACAACTATTCTGCGTCAGGCACTGCGATCGTGCCATCGGCAATCGTGGCCTGCATTGGTCGCATCGAGAATGTCGGCAAAATCGTGACGATGAACATCATGTTCCCGAACCAGCATCTGTATCTGCTCGGCGCACGCGACACGGGGCTGGGCGGTTCGGTCTTAGCCGATGTGCTGCACCTGCGCGACGCTGGGCCGCTGCCTGCAATCGACTACGACGAAGTCAATGCAGACATCGCCACCGTTCTCAAGGGCATTCACATTGGCAGCATCACCGCAGCGCACGACATTTCAGATGGCGGCGTGCTCGCGTGCGTCGCAGAGATGTGCTTGGGAGGCGAAGGGAATGGAAGCATCGGCGCCTCGCTGCTTCCTCTGGAGCAGTGGGCCCCGAACATTCCAGCATCGTCGGCGCTCTTCGGCGAATCGGGCGGCTTCGTCGTTACGATAGACCCCAAGGAGGTCGATCGATTCGAGGATCTCGCTCGGGGCTCGGGTGCTGCGCCGATCCGGCTCGGACACACGGGTGGCACGAGTCTGACGATCGAGGGTCTGTGTAGCGTCGGTCTCGCCGATCTTTCCGAAAGCTGGATGCGTCCGCTCCGGGATTTGTTCGCGTGAAGGCCCCACGAATCGCCGTGCTGGTTTTTCCCGGCACCAATTCAGAAGAGGAGACGGTCGATGCTTGCACGGCTGCGGGACTCGACGCTCGCGCCGTTCTTTGGAGTGAGCCGCCCGGCAATTTGCGGGACTTTGCGGGGTATGTGCTGCCCGGCGGATTCGCTTTCGAAGATCGAGTGCGCGCCGGGGCGATTGCAGCGAAATCGCCGAGCGTCACGGTCGTCGCGGAAGAAGCAACCCGCGGTAAGGTAGTCTTGGGTCTTTGCAACGGAGCACAGGTGCTTGCCGAAGCAGGCCTTCTCGGGCCGATCGCGATCGCTCGAAATCTCCCCTCCGGCCATTTCCAATGTCGCATTCTTGACGTCGAGCTTGCCGCGGTGCCAGAGCGCTGCGCGCTCACGGCGGCCCTTCCCAAAGGCATCAGGATGAAGATGGCGATGGCACATGGTGAGGGTCGTTTCACGGGCGAGCCTGCGCTTTTCGACGCGCTCGAACGAGATCAACGCATCACTTTTCGTTACGTTGGTTCGGCGCCCAACAGCGCCATGCACGGAGCAGCTGGCATCTGCAATGCCGCGGGCAACGTCCTTGCGATCATGCCACATCCCGAACGTGTCGCCTGGAACTTTAATCTCGCTTTTGACGATCCAACGCTGCGTGGGCTCGACCCGATGAAGACCTCAACGTCAGACCTGATCTTTCAAAGCATGGCCCGCGCCTTGAACATGTAGGGGCGATTGGAAAATCGCCGCCGCGCATCTGGCCAGGATTCTTTTGCGCCGCGACTAACCGGCCGGATATGCAGCAGCGACAATCGGGCGCCGCTAGGCGACGCTGGTATTGGTTGCTCGTCGTTCCCTATATAGTCATGCTGTGGGCCCCCTCGTACAATTCGATGGAGCCATCCATAGCCGGCGTACCGTTTTTTTATTGGTATCAGTTCGTCTGGATTGCGGCCACGGCGTTGATCATTTGGGCGGTGTATATTCTGGCGCACGACGCGGGGCGCGAATGATCTGGCCGGCAGTTGTCGTCTTCGTTGTGTTGTTCGGGCTCGTCACGGTCTTGGGATTCCTCGGTCAGTACTGGCGCCGCGGCAATTTGGATCTGTTGCATGAATGGGCGCTTGGAGGGCGCCAGTTCGGCACGCTCATTTCCTGGTTTCTCATCGGCGGCGATCTGTACACCGCCTACACGTTCATCGCGGTGCCCGGTTTCGTTTATGGCACGGGAGCGCTTGCGTTCTACGCTTTGCCGTACACGGCGATCGCCTTCCCGCTGGTTTTTATCTTTGCGCCGCGCTTTTGGACCATCGCAAAGAATCGGGGCTACATCACCTATGCAGACTTCGCCCGCGAGCGCTATGACAGCCGCAGCCTGTCGCTGGCGGTGGCGGTCACGGGCATTGCCGCCACCATGCCGTACATTGCGCTCCAGCTCGTGGGCATCCAGGTCGTCATCAAGGCGATGGGTTTGGGAGGCACTGGGATCTTGCGCGATGTGCCGATCGTCATCGCCTTTGTCATCCTCGCGGTGTATACATACCGCGGTGGCTTGCGCGCACCGGCGCTCGTGGCGATCGCAAAGGACACCCTCATCTACATCACGGTCATCGCCGCTGCGATCATTATTCCAGCGAAGCTTGGAGGCTATGGGCACATCTTCGCTGCGGCGGGCGCTGCGATGGCCGTCAGACCCAAACCAACTGGCCTGCTCTTGCCGCCTTCGGAATACAGCGCCTACATCACGCTGGCCCTCGGTTCGGCATTAGCGATTTTCATGTACCCGCACAACATCACCGGCGTGTTAAGCGCCTCTGGACCGAGGGTCATCAGGCGCAACATGATTGCGTTGCCCATGTACAGCCTGTTACTGGCAGTGCTGGCCACGTTTGGTTACATGGCAATTGCGGCGGGCATCAATCCCGAGACGACCAATGAAGCGGTGCCGCAGCTGTTCCTGAAAATGTTTCCGCCGTGGTTCGCCGGTTTTGGATTTGCAGCCATTGCAATCGGCGCGCTCGTGCCGGCGGCAATCATGTCGATTGCCTCGGCAAACCTCTTCACCCGCAATATTTATCGCGAATATATCAACCCGAACTGCACCGATCGCCAGCAGTCAACCAATGCCAAAGTTGTCTCGCTTGTGATGAAATTGGGCGCGCTCATCTTTGTGCTCGGCCTGCCCACCGAATACGCAATCAACTTTCAGCTTTTTGCGGGAGGCTGGATCCTCCAGACGTTTCCCACACTCATCTTTGGCATGTATACGCGTTGGTTCCATCGCCGAGCGCTGCTGTGCGGATGGCTGGTTGGCATGGCGATCGCGACCTACATGCCGGCATCGAATGGTTTCCATTCCATCTACCCGTTGCATCTCGGCTCGTTGGTTGTTCCGGGGTTTGCGGCGCTCTATGGATTTATCGCGAACCTGGTGGTGACGATCGGGCTGACGCTCTTCTTGGATGGCATGAGAGTGCCGCGCGGTGCTGATAAAACGGCACCGGCGGATTATGTGGAAGCGATATGAGAATAGACGTTGCCATCGACTCTATCATCCCCGACAACACGGCCTTCACCGTGCTGACCTCTCTTCACCACTTGGGTTACACCGAACTCACGAACGTCGAGCGCTCGGAGCACATTTTGCTTAAGGTTTTGGATGGTACCCGCGCGGATGAGGTCGCGAGCGAGCTGTCGCATGCCGAAGTCATCTTTAACCCCAACAAACATCGCCTGAGTTACGCCGCAGAGAACGCGCCTGACGTCGAGCCCGCGCAGTTCGAAGCACTCGTGCGCGACAGGGACGAGAACAACCGGCCGCTCCAGGACCTCTTGGTGACGACCTTTGGGATGACTGCGCTGCTCGGGCTAGAGCGAGCCATCGGCTGGAGACTCTACGAGGCAAAGGGCTCCGCCGCTCGCGACCGGCTCGAATGGGCATGTGCAGCGCTGCTGTGCAACCCAGTCTCCCAGCGCTTCCAGATTCGCCGCCGCCCCGTCAGCCTGCAAGTCGGGGAACCGGCGGCGTCCGCGGCGAAGAGCGGAAAATGAAGCGCAAGTCGACGCACCCGCCGTCGCTCTTCACTGTCGCCACCTTGGGCAGCCACTCGGCGCTGCAAATCCTCAAGGGCGCCAAGGACGAAGGCTTTCATACGCTTGCCGTGGTGACGCCACTCAACGAACGGTTGTATTCAAGCTTCGCGTTCGTTGACGAGGTTATCGTGATTCCCCGGTACGGCGATTTTCCCAAGCTCGAGCAAGAACTCAATCGCCGCAAAGTCATTCTCGTCCCCCATGGCTCTTTCGTGGCGTATCTCTCAATGGAAGAGCACAAGCGGATGACGACACCCTACTTCGGCAACAAGGCGGTGCTTGATTGGGAAGCCGATCGCATGCGCCAACGCCAATGGCTCACCAAGGCGGGCCTCAAGATGCCGCGGCAGTTTACGAAAGCGAGCGAGATCGACCGCCCAGTTATCGTCAAACTGTATGGGGCGCACGGCGGCAAGGGATATCTTTTTGTCAAAAACCCCGAGGACTTTACGGCGCGCGCCTCCCACCTGGTCGAGCAGCGCTACATCATGCAAGAATACGTGCTCGGCGTTCCCGTCTACATTCATTACTTTTATTCGCCGCTGACCGGCAAACTCGAAATCATGTCGATGGATCGCCGTTACGAAAGCAACGTAGATTCACTGGGGCGCATTCCGCTCGCGGATCAGGAAGGCTGGGATATCTCGCCATCCTATGTCGTCATCGGCAACCAACCCATTAGCTTGCGGGAGTCGCTCCTCGCGGAAGCATTCGACATGGGCGAGGCCGTCGTGCGCGTGAGCCGTGAGATCTGTCCAGATCGCGGTTTGTTTGGCGCGTTTTGCCTGGAGACCATCGTGACGTCGGAGTCCGAATTCTTCCTTATGGAGATCTCCGCGCGCATCGTTGCGGGCACCAACCTTTTCATTGACGGCTCTCCCTATTCGTATCTCAACTATGACGAACCGATGTCAACCGGGCGGCGCATCGCACGCGAGATCAAGAACGCGCTGCTCTCGAACAGTCTCGAGCTCGTCCTCGACCGGGCGAGCCGATTGTCCTTTGACGTATCCTCGGCGCACAACGGAGAGTCGGTCGCCGTACCTGGCCCCGGGGTTCCCGCAAACTGATGGGCGAGGCGACGTCTCCCAGCGCCGCCCTCGCTTCGTACGATACTCGCCGCCTCACCCTGACGTGCATCGGGAGTCATTCAGCGCTGGACGTCTGCTTGGGCGCCAAGCGCGAAGGCCTGCGCACGCTCGTGTTTGCGGCGCCTCGCCGCGAGAAGACCTACACAGTCGCTTATCGCACCCGCGAGGACGGCACCGGATGCGTCGATGAAGTGATCATGGTCGATCACTTCGCGGACGTCATCAACAACGAGAGTCAGCGTGCCATGCTCGAGCGCAACGCGATTTTTGTGCCGAATCGTGCGTTTGAAGTGTACGCGCGAGAGCGGCACTCCTATGACGAGATCGAGCGGGCCATGCTGGTCCCCATGTTCGGATCGCGTCGCTTGCTGCGTGCCGAGGAGCGCGACGAAGCGAACAATCAGTACAAGCTGCTCGACGCAGCAGGGATTCGCTATCCGCGGCGGCTCGTAGGACCAGACGATATCGACGGTCTCACCCTCATCAAGGCGCAGCATGCCAAGGTAAAGTATGAGCGCGCATTCTTTCTGGCCGCGAATCCCGAGCAGTATCGAAAGCGTGCAGCGCACTATCTTGCTTCAGGCATCGTCACACAAGAAGGACTGGCCGAGGCCGTCTTTGAGGAATACGTCTTGGGTCCGACGGTCAACCTCAATTTCTTTTGGTCGCCGGTGTTGGGGGAGCTCGAACTCTTGGGAACTGACACGCGGCGCCAAACCAATATCGACGGAATCCGCTCGCTGCTGGCGATCGATCAAGCGCCGCTGGGAGCGGCCTTTGCCGCATCGATGGAAGAGGCCGGCCACATCGCGGCAACGATCACGGAATCGATGCTTGAACAGGCCTTTGACATGGGAGAGCGATTTGTGAAGGCAGCGCGCTCCCAAAGCCCACCAGGAATTATCGGTCCTTTTGCGCTGCAGTGCGTCATCGCGCCCGGGCCGCCGAAGTCGTTCGTCGTCTACGATGTTAGCTTACGCATTCCCGGATCGCCGGGAACGAAGTACACGCCGTATTCGGCGTATCGTTGGGGTAAGGAAATGTCGGTTGGCGAACGCATCGCAAAGGAGGTCGTCATGGCCCGCGATCGTGGGCGGCTCGCGGAGGTCTGTACGTGAAAAACCAACCGTCAGAGATGGTTGCCATCATCGATTTTGGGGCGCAATACGCGCAACTCATCGCCCGTCGCGTTCGCGAGGAGCGCGTCTACTGCGAAATCTTTTCTTACGACACGCCCTGGAATGAAATCGCGAGGAGCAAACCGTCCGCCTTCATCCTGACGGGTGGGCCCCAAAGCGTCCTGGAGTCGGGTGCGCCGCACATCCATCCGCAGATCTTGGAGTCGGACAAGCCCATTCTTGGCATTTGCTACGGCATGCAGGAGCTCGCCTACGCATGCAAGGGGCAAGTCGTACCAGGAGCGATCCGGGAGTATGGACGCGCGGAGCTCACGGTGGATGCCGCCCAATCGTTGCTGTTCTTAGACGTGCCCAGTCAGTTTCTCGTGTGGATGAGCCACGGCGACACGGTCACAGAAATGCCGAAGGGCTTCATCAAGCTTGCCCACACGCCGACGTGTGCACTGGCGGCGTTCGGGGATCCCGAGACGCAGCGCTACGGCGTGCAATTCCACCCCGAAGTGCAGCACACGGAACACGGGCGCACAATCTTGCGAAATTTCCTGCGCAAGATCGCCGGTTTGCACCAGCAGTGGGAGATGACATCCTTCGTCGACGCTGCGGTGGAAGAGATCCGCGCGCAGCTTGGCACCGCAAGAGCGATCTGCGCCCTTTCCGGAGGGGTCGACAGCGCCGTTGCGGCAACGCTTGTAGCACGGGCGATCGGCGATCGGCTCACCTGCATCTTCGTGGACCACGGCCTCCTGCGACAGGGAGAAGCCGAGCAAGTTATTTCGGCATTCCGCGGCGTGTTGCACCTCAACTTGATCGCCGTCGATGCGAGTCAACGGTTTCTCGATAAGCTCACCGGCATTGAAGATCCAGAAGAGAAGCGGGTCATCATCGGGCGCGAATTCATTGCGGTCTTCGAAGAGCAGGCAAAGCAAATTCCAGGCGTTGACTTTTTAGTGCAAGGCACGTTGTACCCAGATGTGATCGAGAGTAAGACGCCGCTCAGTAAAGGAGGGGCGAAGATAAAAACGCATCACAACGTGGGCGGACTGCCGGACATCATGAACTTGAAGCTGATCGAACCATTACGGCTCCTCTTTAAGGATGAAGTTCGCCGCCTGGGGCTCGAGCTTGGTTTGCCCAACCACGTCGTGAAGAGACAGCCGTTTCCCGGTCCTGGACTGGCCGTGCGCATTCTCGGGGCTGTCGACGAACAGAGACTATCCGTGCTGCGACGAGCCGACGCCATCGCGCGCGAAGAAATCGAGCGCGGGGGACCCGAGCAGCCTTGGCAATATTTCGCCGTCCTCACGCCGCTGCGCAGCGTCGGAGTCATGGGTGATTTTCGGACCTACGGCAACATGGTCGCCATACGCGCCGTGGCAAGCGATGACGGGATGACCGCGGACTGGTCGCGCCTCGCCCCCGAGGTGCTGGCGAAAATTTCGACGCGCATCGTCAACGAGATTCCCGAAATCAACCGAGTGGTGTACGACATTACGAGCAAGCCGCCCGCAACCATCGAATGGGAATGAAGGCGCTCGTTGTTGGCTCTGGAGCGAGAGAGCATGCGCTCGTCTGGAAGCTCGCCGCATCAAAGAGCATCGACCAGATTTTCGCAGCGCCCGGGAATGCCGGCACCGCCCTGCTCGGCACGAATTGGCCAATTGCGGCCACCTCGAGGCTCGAGCTGGTCGAACGCGCGCTGCGCGAGCAGATCGATCTTGCAGTCATCGGTCCCGAGGCGGCACTCGCCGCGGGAGTTGGAGATGCGCTCCGTGGAGCTGGCATTTCGGTTTTTGGCCCAAACAGCGCCGGCGCGCGTCTTGAAACGAGCAAGGCATATGCGAAGCAGTTCATGGATCGTCACGGCGTACCCACGGCGCGGCACCGCGAAGCACACGACCTCAAGCAAGCGGAACGAGCGCTAGCACATTTTCCAAAGGGCGTTGTGTTGAAAGCAGACGGTCTCGCTGCTGGAAAGGGAGTCGTTGTCTGCGCGAATGCGGACGATGCCCGCGTTGTGTTGGCTCGGTGGTACGGCGAACGCAAGCTTCCCGGTGGCGGCACGACGATCGTCATCGAAGAGCTGCTGGAAGGTCGCGAAGTCTCCGTTATGGCGGTACTGGACGGCCAGCAGTATTACGTGCTTGCCGGTGCGTGCGACTACAAGCGCGCCAACGATGGCGACAGTGGACCCAATACAGGCGGCATGGGGGCGTACTCGCCCGCTGACGACGTACTCGACCCAGCCAAGCTCGAACTCGTGCGCCAAAGGGTCTTGGAGCCCACGCTCCTTGGCCTCAAAAGCGAAGGCATCGACTACCGCGGTTGCCTCTACGCCGGATTGATGATGACGCAGCGCGGGCCCATGCTGCTTGAGTTCAACGCACGGTTTGGCGACCCGGAAACCGAGGTTGTCCTCCCGCGCCTCGAGGGTAATTTCTCCGACCTGCTGCGTGCGGCAGCGAATGGGAGCTTGACGGACTGCGAGCCCCCGAAATTCTCGTCGCGCGCCTGCGTGGGGGTCGTGCTTTGCTCACAGAACTATCCACAGCGATCCGACCCGGTGGACGGGTTGCCGCCCTTTGAGCCTCCGACGGACGATGTCGTGGCTTTTTGGGGTGGTTCGACACTGATCGCAAGATCGGTCAACGCATCCGGAGGCCGTGTCCTCACCGTTTGCGCGCTCGGCGATGAGATGGCCGACGCTCGCAAGCGAGCCTACGCAAGCGTCGAGCGGTACATCACCGGTTTGCCGCCCGGCCTCTCGCTTCGCTACCGTTGCGACATCGGCGAACACGCGGCGGCGGCGGTTCGTTGACAGTTTGAGGACTTTCAAGTAAGGTAAAAGTATGGGAGAGCTCGAGCGGGACGTGCACCAACCATACATCCCAAAGCCAAGCGGCAGTGAGGACGCCGTACACGACGCGTGCGGCGTGTGTGGCATCTTTGCGCCGGGCGAGGATGTCGCTCGCCCAACCTACTTCGCATTGTACGCTCTCCAGCACCGCGGTCAGGAAAGCGCCGGCATTGCTGTATCCGATGGCAGGGACTTGCGCGTCCACAAACAGATGGGTCTCTTGTCGCAGATTTTCACCGAAGAAATTCTGGCGGGCCTGCCCGGGTACTTGTCAGTTGGCCATACCCGCTATTCTACGACCGGCTCGTCCGTCGTGTACAACGCGCAGCCTTTGCTTGCGACAAGCGCCCTCGGGGCCTTTGCGCTTGCCCACAACGGGAATCTCGTCAACACTGAAGCGCTTCGCCGCCAGCTCGCGCCAGAAATCTCCGAGGCAGCAGACTCTGACTCGGATGTTCTCGCGAAGCTGATCGCTGCAATGGACCACGGCGACATGGAAGAGCGAATCGCAGCCATCATGCGGCGGTGCATCGGGGCCTTTTCCATTGTCTTGGCAACCGAACAGCAGTTGTTCGGATTCCGCGATCCGTGGGGCGTCCGGCCACTGTGCGTCGGCCGTTACGGCGAGGGTTGGATGATCGCGTCTGAATCATGCGCGCTCAACACCGTGGGTGCGGAGTTTGTGCGCGAGGTCGAGCCCGGGGAAATCATCATTGTCGACGAGCGCGGTATGCGCTCGCGGAAGGTTGAGACAGAGTACAAACCTGCCAATTGCATCTTTGAATATATCTATTTCTCTCGGCCCGACACGATGTATGCTGGTCAGGAGCTCTATCTCGCCCGCTACCGGATGGGCCGCGCCATTGCGCGCGAGTGCCCCGTTGCCGCCGATGTCGTCATCGGCGTTCCGGACAGCGCCACGGCAGCCGCCATCGGGTATGCTGACGAATCCGGATTGCCATATATCGAAGGCCTCATGAAGAACCGTTACATTGGGCGGACGTTCATTGCGCCGGATCAGAGCATGCGTGCGCAGGGGGTCAAGCTCAAATTCAATCCGCTGGTGGCCAATCTTCGGGGCAAGCGGATCGTGCTCGTCGATGATTCAATTGTCCGCGGCACGACCACACGCCAGTTGGTTGCCATGCTCCGACGCGCTGGTGCTTCAGAGGTGCACGTGCGTTTGACGTGTCCGCCCATGCGGCACCCGTGCTTCTTGGGTGTTGATACCGCTACGTACGAGCAGTTGATTGCCGCCAACTTCACCGTTCCCGAGATTCAACAGGCGATCAATGCCGACTCTCTCGGCTACCTGAGCGAAGATGCTCTTGTCGAAGCGACGGGTCGTCCCAGGAGCGATTTTTGCATGGGTTGTTTCACCGGTCATTATCCTGTGGGCATCCATGAAGAGCTGACCGGGAAAGTACGCGAACCGCAAGCCGTCCCCCACTAGCAAATTTATTCGTAGCGGGCGACTGTCAAGTCGCCCCTCGTAAGAGGAGAACCATGCACATCAAGCATCTCGCACCATGGGTCCTGATCGTGTGCCTGCTCGCCCCGGTAACGGCCCTTGCTAGAACAATCACCGTGCCCGCCGGCGCCTATATCTATGCAACGTCAAACAATTCGATTAGTTCGAAGAACGCATACCAGGGTCAGACTTTTTCGTTTACGGTGCGCTCGCCGTATCCGAATGGCGACTCCGCGTTCGCTAGCGCCAAGTTATACGCGAGAGTTGTGAATGCGCGCAAGGCTGGTCAGGGCACGAAACCAGAGTTGAGTTTTATGATCGACAAGATCGCCCTGAGTAATGGAGCGTCGAGCATTATTTACGCCAATCTGATCTCCGTCGAAGAGAATAAGAAAAACAATGTCGGAACCGTTGCGCTTGAAGCGTTGGGGGGCATGATCGCGGGCAACATCCTCGGCAAATGGCTGGGGACCAACGTTGGGGGTGCGCTTGGCCTGAGCGCCGGCGTTCTCTACGGGCTCAACAGCAAGACGGACGTCACGATTCCCGAAAACGGGGAAGCAAAGTTCCAACTGCAGCATACGCTGACACTGACGCGGTGATGTAATCGCGCGAATTGATTCGCGCGCTCATCCGCGACGGGGCGATTTACCAATCGCCCCCTACAAATAAACGCTACATTTGGGGGGTGAGGCGCTGGTGAGCGGCCTCGTCTGCCTTTGCGTGAACTTCCCGTTCAGCTAACAGCTCGGCGAGGCGAACCAGCGGTCGAACTGCGACAGCCGTTGGCCCCTTGACGATGTGGCCTGCATCCTTATCGGCCCACGATGTGCCCGCGATATCCAAATGAATCCACGGCGTTGAGCCGACAAACTCTTTCAGAAACATCGCGCCGTAGATCGTGCCGGCTTGACGTCCGCCGGAATTCTTCATGTCGGCGATGACGCTCTTGATAAGATCCGCATACTCCGGGAACAGGGGCAGCTCCCAATAACGCTCACCGTAGGGTGCCGTCGCCTCGTGAAAGAGGTCCACAAACTGACGATCGTTGGACATCACGGCGGTCGACTGGCTCCCAAGCGCGATCACTGCAGCACCGGTGAGCGTTGCGACGTCGACGAGATGGGTCGCCCCAAGTTTGCGCGCGTAGCACAGGCCGTCTGCCAGAACGAGCCGCCCTTCGGCGTCGGTATTGGTTATTTCGATCGACTTTCCGTTCATGGCGCGAACGATGTCGCCGGGTTTGGTTGCTTTGCTGGACGGCATATTGTCGGTCGCCATTACGATGCCGATGACGTTGACCTTCGGACGCAATTCCGCGATGGCCGCCATGGCGCCGATAACGGTTGCGCCACCGGCCATGTCTCCCTTCATCGCATCCATGTCGAGCGCGGGCTTGAGCGAAATGCCTCCCGTATCGAACGTGATGCCCTTGCCGATCAAGACCCAAAACTGTCTTTGATTTCTTGTTTCCGCGATACTCGAGCACGATGACCTTCGGCGGTTGATCTGCGCCCGCCGCCACGGAAAGCATCGATCCCATGCCGAGTCGTTTCATCTCGGCGCGATTCAGAACGCTGACCTTGAGCCCATGTTTCTTGGCGAGTGCAGTCGCGCGCTGCGCCAAGTGGGTGGGAGTCATGTCGTTGGAAGGAAGATTGACCATCTCGCGGACGATGTTGGAGGCCTCGCCGAGAACCAGGCCCGGGCGCACAGCTCGCTCGAGTGCTTTCGCGGCCGCCGCAGTTTCGACAACAAGGGTCACATTGCTGACTGCGTCGGGCTTGCCATTAGGTTTGCTGCGGTACGGCGCCGGGTTGAATGTTGCCATGATGGCGCCTTCGGTTGCGTTCTCAATTGCCGCCTCAGCGCTAAATGGAATCGGTTCCGGAATGGTAATGGCAAGATTGCTGAGCTTGCGGGCCGCCGCCGCGCGGACGGCAAGTCCTGCGTATTTCGCGAATGCACCCGGGTGAAACGTGGCGCGCGGCCCTAGTCCTACGACAATCACGCGTTTTGCTCCAAGGTGCTTGCCAGCGGGCACAACGTGAACCTCGCCGTCGCGGCCGAGCAGTTCGCCACGCTTGCGCATGTCAGCCAGCACTCCTCCGGTCGCGCTGTCGGCGGCGTTAAATCCGGCGCTCGGATTGCCATCGGCAAAGAGCGCAACGGCCAGCGCATCTGCTTTTACGCGGCTTGGCTGTGCCGCGCGAACGGTAATCTTCATTAGGTATCTCCCGAACCGAAAGGTTCGATGCTCCATGAACGACGTGACGGTATCAATTATACAAAGCCGACAAAGCGACCTTGGCACGTGCATAGGGAGGGCCAACCCGAGCGACAAACGACGCAATATATTATGAAGGAGGATGCTTACCGCGCTGCGGGCGTCGACATCGACGCTGCAAACCAAACGGTCGCGCGTTATCAGTCGATTCTCGACCAGCACGCCGACCCGCGGGTGCTCCGAGGCATCGGTGGCTTCAGCGGAAGTTTTTCGCTGGAAGGGTTTCGCCAGCCGGTGCTGGTGGCTAGCACCGATGGCGTCGGTACCAAGGTCATCGTTGCGGCAACTCTTGGACGCTATTCGGGCATCGGAGCCGATCTCGTTAATCACTGCATCAACGATCTGCTCTGCTCGAACGCACAGCCCTTGTTTTTTTTGGATTACCTTGCGATGGGAAAACTTGACGCTGACGCCGCGGAAGCAATCGTGGGCGGTATCGCAAACGCGTGTCGAGAGAATGGCATGGCGCTCCTCGGTGGCGAGACGGCCGAGATGCCGGGCGTCTATACTCCACCGCTTTTCGATCTTGCGGGGACGATCGTCGGCGCGCTCGAGCGGCGCGACATGCTGGATCTGGCCAGCGTCAGCGCTGGAGATGCGATCGTCGGTTTGCCGGCCAATGGGCTCCATACCAACGGCTATTCGCTGGCGCGCAAAGTGCTCGCGCAAGCACGATGGAGCGAACCAGTTGCGAAGGGTGGCGCAACAACTATTGGCGATGCACTCCTTGCCATACACCCGAGCTATTTGCAAGTCGTACGCGCGGTTCAACAGTCCGGCGTCACGATAAAGAGCATGGCCCATATCACCGGGGGCGGTTTGATCGACAATGTTGCGCGCGCGCTGCCCGATCAACTGGCGGCTCGCTTCGACGCGGCGAGCTGGCGGGTGCCACCTGTCGTGGCGCTGGTCGCACGCGAAGCGCGGCTTTCCTTAGATGAAGCATACCGCACGCTGAATATGGGGGTTGGATTCTGTCTGGTTGTGTCGCCGCAGGATGCGCAACGTGCTGTGAGGACAGCAAACGAGACGCTAGCAGCGCAACCAATCAACGGAGCCGTTGGAGCTGCGGCCATCGTCGGTGAAGTCGAGCCACGCCATCAATGCGGCCCCAGCGTGATTGTCGGTGGCGCCTAGCATGCCAACAGCGACGGCAATCTTGGCCTCCGGGAGCGGCACAAATCTGCAGGCCGTTATCGATGCGGCGCGTGCCGGATTGTTGCCGCTCGACATCCGGCTGGTCGTCTCAAACAATGCCGATGCTCTTGCGCTCGAGCGCGCCACTCGCGCTGGGATTCCCACATCAGTCGCAATCTTCGACCGCCAGAAAGAAGATCGAGCCGCGTATGCCGTTCGTCTCGCATCAGTGATCCGAACGAGCGGATCGCGATTGGTCTTGCTGCTCGGCTGGATGCACGTGCTTGCGCCGGAATTTCTCACCGCCGGGTTCGAGGGCGTCCTCAATCTGCATCCGGCTTATTTGCCAGAAGATCCAGCGGCCGACACGGTGCGCTTTCCCGATGGCACGCTGACGCCGGCATTTCGCGGCGCCCGAGCATTGCGCGATGCCCTGGAGGCCCGAGTACCCTGCACGGGCGCGAGCCTCATCGAAATTACACCGCGCGTCGACCGCGGACCGGTCTTGGCGCGCAAACCCATGCAATTGTCGCCGCAGGAAGACGAAGCCACAGCGCTCGTACGGCTGCATGTTGTCGAGCAGGAGGTCGTGCGCGAGGGCGTCTTGCGATGGATTGCAAAGCGGTGCCCGGCGTGAACCCGTTTCGACGCACCAAGATCGTTGCCACGCTCGGACCCGCGTCATGCGAGCCGGCAATTTTGAGACAGCTCGTCGACACCGGCGTCAACGTCTTTCGTATCAACATGTCACATGCGACCCGAGATCAGTTTCGCGACTGGACTCGGCTCATCCGAACGACCGAGCGTCAGTGCGGCGCGATCGTGTCGGTGCTTGCAGATCTGCAAGGACCAAAGCTCAGGGTTGGTGAGCTCGAGGGGCACGAGCCCGTCCATCTTGTAAGCGGTGCGCCATTCGAGATAACGACCGCACATGTCGTAGGTAATGCGCAACGGGTCGCAACGACCTATGCGGCTCTGCCAAATGATGTCAAAGCCGGCGATCGTATTCTCCTTGACGACGGCAAGATCGAATTGCGCGTCGTCTCTTCGGGTGGTTCGGTCGTCGCGACGACGGTCGTCAATGGCGGCGAGCTCGGCGAGCACAAAGGTATGAACCTCCCGGGCGTGCATGTATCCTCGCCATCGCTGACGGAAAAAGATCGAGACGATCTTGCGCTGGCCGTACGCGAGGGAGCGGATTTTATCGCCCTCTCGTTTGTGCGAAGCGCGGCCGACGTGAGAGATGCAAAAGACGCAGTACAAGCAGCAGGCGCCGATACGCCGGTCGTGGCGAAGATCGAAAAACCCGAAGCCGTCGACGCCCTCGAGGAAATCCTGGATGTCGCCGACGCCGTTATGGTTGCGCGCGGAGACCTCGGCGTCGAAATGGCTCCCGAGCGCGTTCCGACCCTCCAGAAACAGATCATCCAGCGCGCACGCGTTCACCTCAAGCCGGTGATTACCGCCACGCAGATGCTCGAATCGATGATTCACAGCCCTCGACCCACTCGCGCTGAGGCCTCGGATGTCGCAAACGCGATTATCGACGGCACCGACGCAATCATGCTCTCGGGCGAGACAGCCGCAGGTGAATACCCAATTGAGTCCGTCGCGACAATGGTTCGTATCTCGTTCGAAGTGGAGCGCAGCTTTCCACCCACTCGCGACCGGCGCCGCACTAGTGTGACCAGCGATTCGCAAGCCATCTCGCAGGCTGCCATTTCGATTACCGAATCGATCGACGTGCAAGCCATCGCCGCATTCACGCGCACTGGTTTTTCCGCGCGCATCGTCAGCAAGGACCGGCCATCGGTTCCCGTGTACGCCTTCGTGCCTAACGAAACGATTGCGCACCGACTGATGCTCGACTGGGCGGTGCAGCCGCGGGTCCTGGATTTTGGCAAGACGACTGACGAGTTAATCGCGGTGGTCGAGGAAGAACTCCTGGCGCTTGAGGTCGTGGTCAAGGGCCAGGCAGTGGTTCTCGTTGGCGGCACACCGCTCGGTGTCGCGGGCCGCACTAATCTTTTGAAAATACTCCGCCCCGGCGAAGAAACTGGAATGTAGCAGCGGACCTTTAGGTCCGCTCCCTGTAGAGGGCGATTGGAAAGTCGCCCCAGGCTACCACGCAAAGTTAGGGTCGACGCGCAGTTCCTCTGGGCGTACCAAGGCGAGATCTCCCCGGTAGAATGCTGCTGCGGCAATCATCGCAGCATTGTCCGTGCAATATTGCAACGGGGGCATAATCACCGAGATACCCTCTTTGGCAGCACGGCGGACGAGTTCGCTTCGTAAGGAAGAATTTGCCGCGACGCCTCCCGCAAGGGCAATAGTTGTTTGTTCTAACTCGCGCGCCGCTCGAAGCGTCTTTTCGCAAAGCGAATCGACGACTGCGGCTTGGAAGCTTGCGGCGAGGTCTGCACACCGGTCCTCGCGATCCTGCGGGTGAGCGTCGAGGTGGTAGCGCACAGCAGTCTTTAATCCCGAAAAACTGAAATTGAACGATGAGTCGCGGACGAGTCCACGGGGGAACTCGAACGCGTGCCTGTCGCCGGATTGGGCGAGACGATCGAGCAGCGGGCCTCCTGGAAAGCCCAGTCCTAAGAGTCGTGCGACCTTGTCGTATGCTTCGCCCGCGGCATCGTCGAGCGTACGGCCGACCACTCGATGCCGGCCTGGCGACTCGACCAAGATCAAGTCCGTATGCCCGCCGGAAACGACCAAACACAGAAATGGGGTCGCCGGTGCCGGCTGTCCGGGGTGTTGCGGGTTCTCGAGGTAGTTCGCAAACAGGTGGCCATGCAGATGGTTCACCGCATAGGCAGGCAGGTCGCGCGCAAATGCGATGGCTTGAGCGGCCGCCACGCCGACGACCAGACTGCCGGGCAAGCCGGGCCCGCAGGTGACCGCAATGCCGTCAAGGCGGTCAAAGCTACTCCCAGCTTTGCGCAGCGCGAGCTCGATCACCCCATTGATTGTCTCCGCGTGCTTGCGACTGGCGATCTCCGGCACGATGCCACCATACTCGCGATGGAATTCATCCTGACTTGCCAAGACATTGCTCAGCACGGTATAGCCGTCCACCACCACAGCAGCGGCTGTGTCGTCGCATGAAGTCTCGATGCCGAGCAAGCGCATGTGGGCTACATTATTGTCGCGAATAAATTCGCGACACTACATTGCGAGAGTAAATTCGCGACACTACTTGCGAGAGTAAATTCGAACACTACCTCTTGGACTTTACCTCTTCGGCGAGCTTTGCCGCAAAATCTTTCACAAACATCGATTCTTGAGCGCCTGAGCGCGAACGAACGTTGACGCTGTCTGCAGCAACCTCGCTCTTGCCCACGACCAACATGTAAGGAACTTTTTGCAACTGATGGTTGCGAATTTTTTTCTGCAGCCGCTCGTTGGAATCGTCAATTTCCACGCGGAACCCCCCATCACGCAACTGAGCGAGGACCGCCCGCCCATAGGCAACTTGCTCATCGGCGATTGGGAGCACGACGACTTGGACGGGCGCTAGCCACGACGGAAACGCACCGCCGTACAGCTCGATCAGGTAGGAGACCATTCGCTCCATGGTGCTGATGATCGCGCGGTGGATCATCACCGGGCGTCGTTCCTTCCCGTCGGCGGCTGTGTACCGCAACTCAAACTGACTCGGCAGATGGAAGTCAACTTGGATCGTCGAGTACGTTTCCTCGTGGCCCATGACGTCCGCGAGCTGGATGTCGAGCTTCGGACCGTAAAATGCTGCCTCGCCGACTGCCTCGACATACGGCAATCCGAGCGAGTCCATCGCCTCGCGGAGCACTCGCTCGCCAAGCGCCCACATGGCGTCGTTGTCGACATATTTGTCCTTGTTCGCCGGGTCCCGCAATGACAGGCGGTAATTGTACTGCGTGATACCAAGATCGCTGTATACGCGCTCTCCACAAGCTTCATCACACTCGTGAACTCTTCTTTGATCTGCTCCGGCTCGCAAAAAATGTGAGCATCGTTCAAGGTCATGCAGCGGACTCGGCTCAGGCCGCTCAGAACACCGGAGCGCTCGTATCGATACATTGTGCCAAGCTCGGCGATGCGTACCGGCAATTCGCGATAGCTGCGCTCCTTTGATTCGTAAATAAGAATGTGATGGGGGCAGTTCATGGGCCGCAAGACCATCTGCTCGGTCTCGAGATTCATAGGCGGGAACATCGAGTCGTGGTAATGCTCAAAGTGGCCCGAGCGCTTGTACAGTTCGACCTTCGCCAGATCCGGTGTGTAAACGTGTTGATATCCCAGGGCTCGCTCGCGCTCCAAAATGTACTCTTCGAGCAGCCGACGCACCGTCGCCCCCTTGGGCAACCACAACGGAAGACCAGCGCCAACCGAGTCGCTCACGGTGAACAGCTCAAGCTCTCTGCCGACACGACGGTGGTCGCGGCGCTTGGCCTCCTCGAGGCGATGCAGATACTCGTCGAGCTCTTTCTTCGTGGGAAAGGCGGTGCCGTAGATGCGCTGCAACATCGGGTTGTGCTCGTCGCCCCGCCAGTAGGCGCCGGCGATCGAGAGCAACTTCACCGCACCCACCTCAGAGCTTGAGTGAACGTGACCGCCGCGGCACAGATCGGTGAACGTGCCAATTGTGTACATCGAGAGCGGCTCCCCTTCGGGAATGCCTCGCACGATATCCAACTTGAACGGCTGCTTGCGTTCCTCGTAGTATCGTAGAGCCGCTTGGCGCTCGATGGGCTTGCCTTCCATCACCAAGTTGGCGGCGATCAGTTCGTCCATCCGCTGTTCGATGCGAGGCAAATCCTCGGGAACGAACGGCGTTTCCTTAAGAAAGTCGTAGTAAAACCCGTTCTCAATGGCCGGTCCGATTGCGAGCTTGACGTCTTGGCCAAAAAGATCGACCACCGCATGCGCGAGCACATGCGCCGCAGTATGACGTAGCGGACTCAGGTCCGAAGCAATTTTCGGCGTCACGGTCGCTAGATGGTCTCCGTTCCTTGGCTTGCGGGCGGCGAGAAGAGAGAATTCGCAACCGGCACATTATCTTTGACCGTGCGCATCGTTGAGGTAATGGTTGGAAAGCCATCCGAGCGCGTGGTCGTCAGACTTGTGGGGTACAGCTCGCCTAAGGGTCCGGCGCCAAAGGCATCCACCGTCGAGATTGATGTGGCATCCGGCTCAACCGATCGATCCATCATCGGTTGGAACGTGTGCGTGTCGATGAGCATGTCGTGTGGGATGCCAGCCTTGGGAGCGACGTTGACGACATAATACAACTTCCCATCGATTGTCTCCGAAGGTTTCAGTGACACGATTGTGGGCCAGCGGTCGCTAAAGATCTCAGAGCTGTTTGCTGCAACTGCATCAGTAATGAGTTCTGATCGTCGTTGGCCTGCGAGAAGATGCACGACGCCGCTTTGATCCTGCAACCAAGCAAGCTTTCCATTGAAGCCCGTCGTCAGCTTAACGCCCCCACCTTCGGGCGCGACCACTTGGAGATAAAATGTCGGAGCTTTGGTTGTCGTGGTGACGACCATCGTGTGGCCGGCAATCATAAAGCTAAAGACTGAAACCTGCGTGGTGATTTTCGACAGCAAGTCGCGCCCGCCGAGCGCCTGTGTATATCTGCCCATGATCGTTGCGAGGTTTGGTGAGGCAGCAGGAACTGGAGACGTGTCCGCTCCGGCCGCCCTTGCGAAGATGAGCGCGCACACAACTGCACCAATCAAAGGCAAAAACAAGCGTTTCAACAAAGGCCTCCTCACTGCATCACACATTCCACGTCCGCTGTCTCAGCCACTTCTATGAATCTAGCGGTACAATAGACGCGGTGAACCTTCGACGTTGGTCGGAAACCGGAACGACTTCACCTTTCTCTCATGAAACGTGCTCACCAATTCACGTTCCATTAGGGAATGATCGATAGAGCGACGAAGGTTGGAATGAGTATGAATTTCAAGAACAGGAAACCACTTCTCATCGGCGGAGTTGCTGTCGCGGCACTCGTTATTGTTCTTTTTGTCGTGCATGCTTCGCAGAGCAAAAACGACACTCACTATGTGACGGCTCAGGCGCAGTACGCGGACGTCAACTCGGTGATCGAAGAAACCGGCACCGTCAACCCAGTCGACGAGGTCAACGTCGGCACGCAAGTGTCCGGCACGATTTCGCAGTTGTTCGTGGACTACAATTCCATCGTGCGCAAGGGTGAAGTTCTCGCCAAACTCGATCCGACGAGCTTCCAAGCCGCGGCCGATCAGGCCAATGCCACCCTTGACGTTGCGAAGGCCCAAGCAGCCGCCGGATCAGGTACGGTGGCCCAAAATGCCGCTAACACGCAGAACATGCAGGCGAACGAACAGCAGCTCATCGCGAACGTCAAGAAAGCTCAAGCGCAAGAGACCTTATCAAGCATCACGGTAAGCCGCGATCGTGCGCTGATGGCTCAGGGTTACATCTCGCAAAGTCAGTTGGACACAGACCTGGCGGCCGAAAACAGTAATCTGCAAGCATTGGCCGCGGCAGAGCAGCAGGCGAGGGGCGGCACGGCGCAGGTAGTGGGAGCAAACGCGGGCGAGCAAGTCTCACAGAGTCAGGCTCTAGCTTCGCGGGCGCAGGTGGAGGTTGCAGCGGCGCAAGCCGAACAAGCGAATTATAATCTCAGCCGTACGGTCATTACGAGTCCCATCGATGGCATCGTGGTGTCGCGCAATGTCAGCGTTGGCCAAACGGTTGCCGCCTCGCTACAAACGCCCACACTGTTTGTGATTGCCTCGAGTCTCAAGGACATGGAAGTTGACGTCTCGGTCGACGAAGCCGATGTTGGTCAGCTCCGCGCCGGTCAAACCGCGTATATTACCGCGCCCGCATACCCAAACGTTGTCTTTAAGGGCATCGTCAACCAAGTGCGCGTGAATCCGACGACGGTACAAAACGTCGTCACGTACGACGCGGTCGTCATCGTGCACGACGAGCAAGAACGTCTCAAGCCGGGCATGACGGCGAACGTCACGATCGATGTCGTGCACCGCTCGAACGTCCTGACGGTGCCGCTGGCAGCGCTGCTGTATCGGCCCTCGGCTCAACACGCTTCGCACACCGCTGGCGCAAGCCGTGCGGCCGGGGCAAGCGGCGCACCCAGTGCATCGTCGTCGCCCCCGCCTGTGGCGGGCGCGCCCGGCTCACACGTGACCCTCTGGGTGTTGGCCAAGAACAAGCCCGTCGCAACGCCCGTTGTGATCGGATACTCAGATGGCAACAACGTTGAAGTAGCGCAAGGCAGCCTGAAATCTGGTGACCTTGTCATTACGAGTGAAATTCGCAGTAGCTCCACCAGCGGTTCGAGTCCAACCGGGTTGGGTCCCGGCCTCGGAGCGGGGCGCGGTTGATGGACGCCAAGCGGTCCCCGGTCGTCGAAACGCGCGATTTGCACAAGATCTATCAATTGGGCTCGATGCAAGTCAATGCGCTCAACGGCGTCTCGGTTGCGGTCGCGCCGGGTGAGTTCGTCGCTGTCATGGGCGCCTCCGGATCGGGCAAGTCAACTTTTATGAACCTCATCGGCTGCTTGGATTCACCAAGCTCTGGATCCATCTTCTTGGAGGGCCAGGATGTGGCAACCATGTCGCGCGACGAATTGGCGGCGATTCGCAACAAGCGCATCGGCTTCGTCTTCCAAGGCTTTAACCTGCTTGCTCGCACAACGGCGCTCGACAACGTGGCGCTCCCAATGCTCTACGCTTCGGTCCCGCCCCAAGAGCGCGAGACTCGGGCTCGCGAAGCGCTCGTGAGCGTCGGCTTGGGCGAGCGACTGCATCACAGACCCACAGAACTCTCAGGCGGCCAGCAGCAGCGCGTTGCGATCGCGCGCGCCTTGGTCAACCAGCCGTCCCTGATTCTCGCGGATGAGCCGACCGGCAACTTGGATTCAGCCAGCAGCAAAGAGATCATGCAACTCTTCCGCGGTCTCAACGACTCGCGGGGCATTTCCATTGTCTTGGTCACGCACGAGCCCGACATCGCGGCCTGGGCAAAACGGGAGATTACGTTCCGCGACGGTCAGATCGTGAACGACAAGGCGGTGGCTGCATGAACATGAGATCGCTGTTCAACGTTGCATGGCAGGCGCTCGTCCTTAATGCATTCCGCTCGATCCTCACCATGCTCGGCATCATCATTGGTGTCGGCGCGGTCATCACCTCAATGGCGATCGGCAACGGGGCGAGCGCTGCGGTGGCGGCGCAACTAGCACGGCTCGGCAGCAACCTCGTCGTCGTCGTCCCGGGCAACATCATCCAGGGTGGAGTGAGCCTTGGCTCGGGCGCGCGTCAATCGCTGCGAGCAAGCGATGCAGCCGCCATCGCTGCGCAGATACCGGGCGCGGCGGCCGTGGCCCCCCAAGCAGGCACGTCAGCGCAAGTGGTTGCGGGCGGCAATAACTGGGCGACGCAAATTCTTGGAACGACGCCATCGTGGCTTCAGGCAAATGCTTGGGCAGTTGGAAGCGGCCGATTCTTCACCTCTGACGAAAATCAGGAGATGGCGAAGGTGGCTGTGCTCGGTCAAACCGTGGTAACCAATCTCTTTCCCACAACAAACCCAGTTGGCCAGACGGTGGTCATCCACAACGTGCCCTTCCAAGTCATTGGGGTGCTCGCGTCAAAGGGTCAGACAGGCTTTGGCAGGGATCAGGACGATCAGGTCGTCATTCCCCTCAACTCGTTGCAGATTCGACTCACGGGCCAAAACTGGCTGAGCTCCATAACGATCTCTGCGCAATCGCCTGATCAAGTGGCCGCTATCATCAGTTCGACGGAATCGCTGCTGCGCTTGCGGCACGGCCTCACGCCGAAACAGCCTGACGATTTCTCAATTCGCAACATCTCCAATGTCCAGCAAGCAGCGAGCGCCACGTCACGCGTGCAGTCAGTGTTGCTGGCGAGCGTTGCAGCAGTCTCTCTGATCGTTGGGGGCATTGGGATCATGAACATCATGCTCGTATCTGTGACCGAGCGAACGCGTGAAATTGGCATTCGCATGGCCGTGGGTGCAAAAGAGCGCGATGTGATGCTTCAGTTCCTTGTGGAAGCGGTCGTGCTCGCCTTGATCGGCGGCATTATCGGGATTCTCGCCGGACTGCTCTCCTCGTTCCTCGCGTCTGCGCTTGGCGGTTGGACGGTTATCGTCTCACCCGTGTCGATTATCATGTCGTTCACCTTCGCAGCGCTGGTCGGTATCGTGTTTGGATTCTATCCAGCCAGGCGCGCCTCGCTGCTCAACCCTATCGAAGCCCTGCGACACGAATAAAATCTAGTCGCGCGAATTTCTTCGCGCATGTGTAGGGGGCGATTGGAAAATCGCCCCAATGTAGTCGCGCGAATTTATTCGCGCGCAAGGTTCCGGCATCGCTAGCGCCCAAACTTTCGACATTGGTCAATATTGACGCCGCGTTACGTTTGGTTTGGTATCGTTGCCTTCACCGGGATCTACATTTTCTTAGATCTCAACAAGCTCTATGCGTTACGCTACGGCTCGGACGTCGGCACCTTCCTACAGACGCTGCTCAACTTTGCGCATTCCGGTTCGACGTTCAACTGGCCCGAGGGGCAGCCTCATCTTGCAGTCCACGACTCGTGGGCGCTCTTGATCCTTGCTCCGCTTGCGGCCATGTTTCCGCGACCGGAAACGCTGCTCGTCATTCAAGTTCTTGCCATTAGTCTTGCTGCACTGCCGCTTTACTATTTTGCTCGTGGGTGCGGCCTCGCGGACGTGCCCGCACAGCTGCTCGCGCTCGCCTATCTGGTCAGTCCGTCGACGCAAGGCTTCGCCTACATGGATTTTTCCGAAAACGTCTTCGTGCCGTTGCTTGCTTTTTCGCTGGCGCTTGCGGTGCAGCGCCGTTCGCTGCTCACTACCTTAGTGCTCGCGCAGCTCTTGATGGGAGTGAAGGAGGACCAAATCTGGTTTCTCGCATGGTTCGGCATCGCCGCAGCGATTTGGTACGATCGCCGCTTTGGCTGGGCCGTTATTGGGCTGGCCGCCGTCAACGGCGCAATCTATTACGGCATCCTTTTCGCTCTTGGCCATAGACCGGTCGGCCCCGAGTATGGGTTGCAGATACAGTGGTGGAGGCAGGACTTGGCGTTCCTGGCTGAGGTGCTCGCGCCATTTGCCTTTGCGCCGCTCGCCCTTGGCTGGCGCATTGCGCTTGCCTTCCCCCTGGTCGCCGAAATTACGATGAATGGGTACTGGGCCTACCCCATGGCACGTGCCGGTACCCACTATTCCGTACCGCTTGTCACGCTCATTGCGATTGGTGCAGCCATTGCCATCGCGCGCCGGCCAGTGCTCGCCAAATATGCTCTCGCGTGCTCGGTTATCATGGCTGCTTTTTTTAACGTCACCGTGCTACACATCGGACGCCATCTCTTTGTGCCGGATGCCGCAGCGTACGCACGAGCACGACAGATCGCCCTAAGCGGTAAGCCCTACACCTTTACGCGGGAGGATGAGGGTGCATTTGTCGTCGCGTCCCCGAACAGGCAAGTGCGTCTTATTTCCACGCCCAACTTTCATCCTAAGCCAGCCTGGAATACCAGCAACGAGAACTGAAGCAGTCGCGCACGCACTTTTTCATTTCCGGCAGTCTGTCGTGAACTCGCGCGGGTAATTGAGCACATGGGTCGAATGCCGAGGCTTGCCCAGGCCTATGCCCCAGGCGGGATTGCTCATGTGGCAAGTAAAGAGGAGTACTCATGAGTCTGACACCTGACCATTTTTCGACGGCGCCAACCGAACGATCAAACGGCGTGGTTACCTATCTCAAGGTCCTGTATGCTCCTGGTGAAGCGTTCGCCACTTTAGCGCGAGTCCCGACGTGGGGCTGGGCTGCGATCATCGGTATCCTGCTGACCCTCATTGGTACCTTCATCTTACTTCCCGCGACGATGCACTTCACGCACATCGCGCAAGAGAAGCAGCTCTCGCAAATGTCGGCAGATCAAGCCGCCGCCGCGCGTCAAGCCATGGCGAAGCTCCCCTCGTCGTTCTATGCAGTCTTCGGCTTGGTTGCTGCGGCCATCGTGCCCTGGCTCTTCTGGCTGGTCGGAGCGGTCGTCTACATTATCGGTGCTTCGCTGAGCGGCGGAGAAGCGCGCTTCAAAGGTGCATGGGTCATCGCCGTCAACCTCTACATCATCGCGGCTCTTGGAAGCATCATCAGCGCGATCATCGTTATGTTGCGGGGGGTGAATAGCGTCAACACCGCTGCCGATATGTACGCGCTCCCCTCCTTGGGTATGTTCGTGCACGGTTCGCCCAAGGTCGAGATGTTTCTCTACGGATTCAACATCATTAACATCTGGTTCTACATTGCTGCTGTTATCGCGCTCGAGCAAGTTATGAAAATGAGCCGTGGTGCTGCGATTGCGACGGTTGTGGTCCTCGCCCTCCTCGTGGCCTGTCTTGGCGCGCTTTTCGCCAAATGATGGGAGGCGTTCCAGGCTGCCGCGCTAGGGTTGCACTGTTTGCGTCCTTGACGTGCGCGCTTGCGGTGTTCGCGCTCGTGTTTGCGCAAGATGCCGCGCGCGCAAGTGGCACGAGCCCGGATGCAACCCAACCCATGACGCTGGAGCAAGCGGTCGACTTCGGGCTGGCGCACAATCCTGCGGTGATCAAAGCTTCGGCCGCCGTGTCCGACGCCGGCGCGACGCTGGCGCGCGATCGCGCCGCGACGCTCCCAACAGTCAGCGGAAACCTCCAAAATCAGATGCAGAAGAGCGCCAACAGCGGACAGTTCGCACAAATCGGCGTGCCTGTTGCCCCCACCTTTTCTCAAAATACTGCTGCACTGCGCGCAAACTTTAACGGCTTGAACCTCACGAACATCGATCAAGCCAGAAGCGACAAGCAAGCGTACGATCAGGCGAAACAGCAACTCGTTCTCGCACAAGAGCAGTCGACGCAAAACGTCGAAACATCATTTTATGCCGTCGCGCAAGACGAGCAACTCACCGGCATCGCACAGGAGAATGTCAACTATAACCGCACGCTCACGCAAATCGCCGATGTCAATTACCGTGCCGGAAAAGTGGCAGGCTTGGATCGGCTCAAGGCGCAAGTCGCCTACACGTCTGCCCTCGAGCAGTTTGCCTCCGCGCAAGCGGACCAAGAGGATGCACGAGAAAACCTCGCGCAGCTCATCGGCGCGCCAATGGCGCAACAGTTCGCTATTCCAAGCACCTTGCCGGAGCCGCCGCTGCCGAACCTTGACCGCAACGCGCTCGACCAGCTTGCTTTGGCGAACCGCCCCGAGGTGGCCATCGCGGAAGCGCAGCTCAACGCTGCGCTGATCAGTGATAACATGGTTGACGCGCCCAACCGACCGAACGTCCAGATGACGGGGGCGTGGGGCAACCAAGTGTCGCCTACGAATAACGCGTTGATCCTTAATAATTTCAACGCCTGCGTCGCGGCGGGCAATCCGCCATCGGCGTGCGAGCCAGGTGGATCGCATTTCTACGAGATCTCGATCATCTCGACCTGGACGCTGCCCCTCATCGACTATGGTACGCTGCATGCGGCTCACACGAGCGCACATCGCGAGATCGACTCGCAGATAGCCCAGCTGGCGAGCACGAAGCAACAAGCTTTGATCGATGTCGACCAGGCTGTTCGGCGTCTACTGGTCGACCGAGATAACTTGACGCTCGCCGCGAGCAACGTCGAAGTTGCGAAGCAGGCTGCCTTCATTTCCGCGGCTCAGTACAAAGTGGGAATCATCAGCCAGACCGACGTCGCTGCGGCGCAGCAGTCATACCTCACCGCGGCAAAGGACTTAGTGAATGCGCAGGTGGCATATCTCTTGGGCATAGCAGCGCTGAAGAAGGCGACGGGAACCCTGACGGGGGCAGTATGAAAAAAATCTGGAGTAACCCAAGGTGGCGCATCGGTTTGGTTGCCCTTGGCGTGCTGCTGCTCATCGGCGTTGGAGTCTTGGGTCGTCGCGGACCTGACGCTGTCGAAGTCAACACCGCGCTTGTGAAGCCCACCACGTTGACGGTCAAACTGCCAGAAAATGGCGTTTTGTCGCGGCCGCAAACGGTGACCATTGCAGCGGAGGTGAGCAGCAACATCGTTTCGATCGCCGCGCGGGAGAGTCAGCACGTGCGCAGCGGTGACTTGCTGATGAAACTCGACGATCGGCAGATCGCCGCCTCGGTTGCCACAGACCAAGCCTCGGTTGCAGAAGCCCGCGCTACGCTCTCGGCAGCGCAAGCGCGTCTCCAAGCCGACATTAACGCGAAGAGCGAAGGACAAATCTCTGGCGGCCTCGGCGGCGCATCCATTGGACTTTCTGGCGCCTCGCAGCTCGTTCAGGCCGAACAAACGCTCGCGGCCGCTCGGCTCGACTTGCAAACAGCCAAAGAAGCTTATAATGCAGACCAAGCGCTCTTCCAAATCAACGGTTTGGCGCGCCAACAGTTGGATAAAGATAGGGCTACCTATAATGAAGCCCTCGCTAACCAAGCGGCCGCGCAGCAGCAATACGATTTGCTTAAACAGCAGCTTCGCGAAACCGGAGGCCAGCTGGGCACTCAGATTCAAGCCGACCGCATTTCGGTTGCCAGCGCGCAGGCGCAGCTCGACTCTGGAAACGCAGCGCTTACGCTTCACTCGTCCTATCTTACGGACACCGAAGTTCGCGCGCCTTTCGATGGCGTGATCCAGCAACTTGGCACGGAAACGGGCTCGACCAATCCGCTGGTCGAGGGCGACGCCGTTGCCCCAGGCCAAGTGCTCTTCACGATTGCCAGTGCGGGGCCGATGGTCGTCAAGGCTCAGGTTGACGAACAAGACATCATCAACGTGAAGCTCGGCCAGCACGCCCTGATCTCGGGCGAGGATTTTCCCGGTCGGACGCTGCCGGGCACGGTGAGCAATATTGGCGTCGTTGTCGTCCAGGTAAGCCAAGCGGGCAACAGCGCCAAGAATGTCGAGACGACCATTGCGCTCGATCGAGAGTATGGGTTCCTGCGCACGGGAATGTCGTGTGACGTGGACATTATCACCGGCATCGCCAAGAACGCGCTCGTTGTGCCACTCGCTGCCGTTCTGGATGACGGCAACAAACACTACGTGTTCGTCGTCAAAAAGAACAAGTGTCGCCAAAGTGGAGGTTAGCAAAGGGCTGGCCAGCGACACTGACGTGGTCATCACCAAGGGGCTCAAGGCTGGAGACGTGGTTGCGACGACGAACGTCAAGGATCTCAAAGATGGCGCCGCGGTCAAGATCCAACCATCACCCAGCGCTTCGCCTTCATCGTGAAATTCTGGGAATTCTTCGGCTCGGCATTCGAAACACTCTGGGCAAATCGCGCGCGCTCGATTCTCACCATGATCGGCATCGTCATTGGGACGGCCGCTGTGATTTCGATTTTTGCGCTCGGTCAGAGCGCATCATCGTCTATTCGACTCAGCCTGGCTCAGTTCGGTAACCAAGGCATCATCATCAGTCCCGGTGGCGGGACTCGAAGAATGGAAACCGTTCAACTCGAATGGCGAGATTTTGCCGCAATCCGCGACGGCTGCTCGCGATGTCTGTCAGTCGCACCGGTGTACGACTCGTACATCACCATACGGTCAGGACACGCGAACGACACCTTTGAAGTTTCCTCCGACACAGACTTCATCCCAGACAAACTCCCCATGGCCGAAGGCCGGCGTTTCAACGCAGATGATGTCCAGGGCGCACGAGCTGTTGCCAACCTCGTCATGCCCACGAAACAAAAACTCTTGGGCGATGGTCCCGCAGTCGGGAAATACGTGCGCATCTACGACCGTCGCTTTCTCGTCGTTGGGGTGTATGCACCGATCAGTCTCGGCTTACTCGGCGGCATCGGCGGAGGAAGCGACGATCTTATCAACATCCCATATACCACGTACCATCGCTTACCCGGCTCGCAAATCGTCTATCTCCAAGTATGGGCGAAGCCAGACGCGAGTACCGCCGCGGTGATTGACGAGGTCCAAGGCATTCTCAAACACATCCATGGACCACACGCTGCCTTCGAAGCGCAAGATTTTACCGAACAGGTCAACCAGTTTCAAACGGTGATCGAAGCCGTCGCTATCGGGATATCCGCCATCGGATTCATTGCGCTTATCGTTGGCGGGATCGGCGTCATGAATATCATGCTTGTCTCGGTTGTCGAACGGACGCGAGAGATCGGCATACGAAAGGCTATAGGAGCGTCGCGTCGTGACATCGTGTGGCAATTCTTAGCTGAGGCAGTAGCCATCACGCTCATCGGGGGTGCCATTGGGACCGTCATCGGGGTCGGCACCGCTCTGCTCACGAACGTTCTTGTAATTAATAAACTCTCGAGCCAGGCAGTGCCAATCAACTGGTTTTCGATCCTGATTACTTCGGTAAGCTTTTCCGTGCTCGTCGGCATTTTTTTCGGCACCTATCCCGCCACGCGCGCCGCCTCCCTCTCGCCTATTGATTGCTTGCGGCATGAATAAACTCGCAGAGTTCCTTGCTCAAGCGCTCGACGTCATTTGGCACAACCCTCTGCGCTCGCTGCTCACTATGCTGGGGCTCATCATCGGCGTGGGGTCGGTGATCGCGATTCTGGCAGTCGGCGACGCGACCACAAAATCCGTGCTGAATATCCTCTCGCCGTACTCGCTGGCGTCGGCGTTTATATTCCCCAAGGAAGATCAGCCCGACCCGCAGCTTGCGGTCATCCGCTACGACGATGCATTGCGCGTGCGCACAATGGTGCCAGATGCCAAGGACGTTCTGCCCATCCTTTCGATCAGCATGGAGACGCGCGCCAATCATCAGGACAAGACAGTCCGGGTGGTAACAGCCGGGGTGGGCCAAGGGGTGGATACCACGCCGCTCTCGGAAGGACGCCTTTTTGACGAACACGACCTCGCCGCGCACCGCAAGGTTGCGATCCTGTCTGATCGAGCGCGCAAGGAGCTGCTTCCTGAAGTGGCCGGTTCGGCACTCGGGCAGCACGTGAGGCTCAACGGCAGTGACTTCGCCATCATCGGCGTGCAAGCTCCCCCGATCAACGCTGGGTTGTTGGGTGGCAGCGCGGCCGGGCTCTCGACGATCATCGTACCGTACACGCTTATTCCGGAGCTCGGCTACACAAATATCTTTGGTTTGACGATCGTTGCCCAGGATACCGTGAGCTTGCCGGGCGTCAGTAACGAAGCAATTGCTGCGCTCAAGAAACTCCACGGCGGGCGTGCGCAATACGAGGAACGCGATATCAAGCAGTTGAGCGATGCCATCACAAAGGTCTTCAGCGTGCTCACGGCCGTCATCGGCGTCGTTGCCAGCATTTCGCTCGTCGTAGGCGGCGTCGGCATCATGAACATTATGCTGGTTTCCGTGACAGAACGAACGCGCGAGATCGGCATTCGCAAAGCCATCGGCGCGACGCGGGGCGACATCGTGCTCCAATTCTTTATCGAAGCACTCTTGCTGTGCGTCATCGGCGGGTTCATTGGTTTGCTCAGCGGTGTCGCGCTTGCAGAGATCGTGATTCACACGTGGATCAGACTGCTCACCCCCGCGCTTGTGTCGTTCGCCTGGGGACCGATCATCCTGGTCGCCATCGCCTTTTCGGTAGGGGTCGGCATACTCTTCGGCACCTATCCGGCGGTGCGAGCGTCGTACCTCAATCCGATCGACGCGCTGCGCTATGAGTAAACCGGTCGTCGATATGGAGCAAGTGACCAAGATCTACGAGATTGGCGACATCAAGGTGCCCGCACTGCGTGGAGTCTCGTTCGTGGTGGAACCTGGTGAGTACGTCGCGGTCATGGGTCCGTCCGGCTCGGGCAAATCGACGCTGATGAACCTGATCGGTTGCCTCGACAAACCGACGACTGGAACATATCACCTTGATGGCGTCGACGTCGCAGCGCAATCGGATCAACAGCTGGCCGCGATTCGCTTAAAAAAGCTCGGGTTTGTGTTTCAGGGGTTCAATTTGCTGGCCCGTACGAGTGCCGTGCGCAACGTGGCGCTTCCCTTGTTTTATCTCGGCGACAGGGATCGTGAAGCTAAAGCCCTCGGGGTACTCGAGAAGGTCGGCCTCAAAGATCGTGCGCAACATCGCCCGAACGAACTCTCGGGTGGGGAACAGCAACGCGTCGCAATCGCGCGCGCATTGATTAACGAACCCGCCATCGTCGTTGCCGACGAACCAACGGGCAATCTCGACTCCGTGACGGCCGAAGGGATTATGGGGCTCTTCGAGAGCCTCAATGAAGAAGGCCATACAATCATCATTGTGACGCACGATGACGATGTCGCCCGTCACGCCAAGCGAATCATCAGGCTTCGTGACGGACTCATCGTGCAAGACCATGTGGGGAGCGATTGGCAAATCACCCCATCACGCACGGAATTGTAGGGGGCGATTGGCAAATCGCCCCGTCGCGCTGGCCATGTGCATAAATGAACAGGCCGCTCCTACGCCAACAATTGAAGAATGCATCTAACCACACTCGGCGCTTTCATCGCGCTTGAAATCGCGCTCTGCTTCATCCCTGGCCCTGCGGTACTCTCCGTTGTTGGAGCGGCATTAAGCCGGCGCAAGCACGCGGGTTATGCGACGGCGCTCGGGATTCTCACGGGGAACACGCTCTATTTCATCATTTCGGGACTGGGGGTGGCATCGCTCATCATAGCCTCTCGCCCCGCGTTCATGACGATCAAATGGTGTGGCGCTGCGTATCTCGCGTATCTTGGAATCCGCGCTCTCATCGCGCGCGCGTCTGATGTTGCTCATTCGATTCCGGAGCCCCCCGCAGACGCCGTGAGGCGAGGATGGATTCATGGCACAATCGTGCAGTTGTCGAACCCCAAGGCATTGATTTTCTTCACCGCGATATTGCCTCAATTCATCGATCCGCACGGTAACGTGCTAGTTCAGATCGCCATTTTGGGGTTCGCTGGCCTTGCGGTTGAGTTTGGGGTCCTCTCCTTCTATGTGGCCTGTGCCGACCGCATCGCAAAGCGTGGTGTCAACGCTCCATCACAGCTGTGGGCGCAACGCGTTGGCGGCGCGTTCCTCGTTGTCGTGGCCGCAGCGGTGGCGCGCGAAACGCTCTAACGTAGCGGCGGTCGTGTAGCGGGCGACTGTAAAGTCGCCCACGTAGCAGCGGACCTTTAGGTCCGCTCGGCGAATAGGACTACCATGGCCACAATGATGACCAAACCAACTGCGAACGTGCTTGTCGAACTCGATGGTGCCTTTGCGTATGTGACGCTCAACCGCCCAGAAAAACGCAACGCGCTTTCACTTGAGACGATGGAAGAGCTTCACGCGGCGTTCCACGGCATCGGAGAAAACTCTGCGATCCAAGTTGGCATTCTCAAAGCCAAGGGTCCTGTTTTTTCTGCGGGTCATGACTTAAGTGAGATGGTCGATCGCGACTTAGAAACCTACCGCAAACTTTTTGACGTGTGCGTCAAAATGATGGAGAAGATTCAGGCTATCCCGCAACCGGTTATTGCCGCAGTGCAGGGTCCGGCGACGGCAGCTGGCTGCCAGCTCGTCGCAACATGCGATCTTGCCGTAACAGCCGACAGCGCCTGGTTCGCCACCCCCGGAGTGAAGATCGGTTTGTTCTGCTCGACGCCGATGGTCGCGGTGAGCCGGACAATCGGTCGCAAGAAAATGATGGAAATGCTGCTCACGGGCGAACCCATGCCGGCGCGTGACGCGTTGGCTGCGGGGCTCGTGAACAAGGTCGTGCCGGCAGATCAACTGGAATTGGCCGTACGCGAACTGGCTGAAAAAATTTCCGCTCTCAGCCCTTATACGGTTGGCGTTGGCAAGCAGGCCTTCTATAAGCAAATCGAAATGACACAGCACGAGGCCTACGAGTATACCAAAGAAGTCATGTCTCTTAATGCGAAGTCGATAGACGCCCACGAGGGCATTACCGCCTTTTTGGAAAAGCGCAAACCTCATTGGCAGCGGGCCCAAGAGTAACACTACGAAAGGACAATACTTATGAAGAACACTCTTATTCTTATTGCAGCTTTGGCACTTGGCCTGGCGGCGTGCTCGGGTAACTCGCAAAACTCAAGCTCGAGCAATACACCAGGGCCGGTCGCCTCCGCTGTTGGGGGAGCGATGAACGCGGCAGCAAGTGCAGCGAGCGGAGCCATGCACGCTGCAAAAAATGCAGGAGCAGGCGCTATGTCCGGAATGACCGCGATGATGGGATCGCACACAGTGACTGCCACATTGAGTGAGGAAAATGGCTCGAAGGAGTCTGGGAAAGTTACGCTCGTTGGCGCTGGCAACAAAACGACCGTCACCATCTCGCTTACCGGTGAGAGCGCGACAGGCAAGCAACCGGCACACGTACATGTGGGCCCGTGTCCGAACGTCGGCGCAGTAAAATACCCGCTCTCCAACGTCGTGCTCGGCAAGTCGGTCACCGTTGTGGCTGCGCCGCTCAGCCAGCTCACGACAGGCACCCTTGCCGTGAACGTTCATGAGTCCACAGCCAATATCGGCAAGTACGTAGCCTGCGGCAATATTCCCAAGCACTAGCGGGTCCGAGTCTTTCACTAGCGGCACGTAGGACGGTGGCCGGGCAACGTGTCCGGCCACTTGCTTTATTGACGTGGGATCCGCGCGCTCACGACGGGTACCATCCACACGGCGTAGCCCTTTGGGTCCCGCACGTTCTCAATCATTTGGTTAAAGTATGCCATCGCCGACTCGCGCGGGTAGCGAGTGTGCTCGCCGATTGAATCGACATATCCGTCGCGCCAGGCTGCGAGGATCGTCGCGAACAGTTCTCGCGAGCGTAGCGTATCGACCGTGATGTAGTCGATCGTGATGTGCTCGAGTTTCATCGCGGCGAGGATGCCAAACGCGTTGCGCCCGATAAAGAGATCGGTTCCGGTTGCCGCGCCGAAACTCACCGGAGCATCATACCAAAAGTCTCGTGGATCGAGCGCACCCCGCTGAAAGTGGAGCATCCCGTAATCCTCTGGAATGAGGTGCAGGTGGCCTCCCGGGCGCGTCACGCGCGCCAGCTCCGCAATCACCGTGTCCGCGTGGGGAATCGCGTGAAGGACGTGGCGACAAACAGTAAGGTCAAAGCTCGCATCACGAGCAGTGAGAGCGTACACGCTCTGATGCTCGAAGCTCAAACGAGGAGCAAGCGCGGCATATCGCGACCGCGCCAGATCCAAGTGGTCGTCGATGATGTCGACTCCCAGCACCCGCGACTGCGGAAAAAGTTCGGCCAAACGTGATGAGATTTCTCCAGTGCCGCAACCGGCATCGAGGATGCGAGCTTCAGCCGGCAGCTCGTAGCGGCGAAAGAACGGCACTTCTTGAGGCCAAATGGCTCGGGCCTGTGCATCGAGATTGCGCACCATCGATTCATCAGCCATTTGTTTGGCCTGCGGATTGAGATCGCTCATGCTATCGTTATCCAACGGCAGGCGTACCGGCATCCGCCAGTCTCGCGCGAGCCGTGGAAAGATCGATCGAGCCAGTCATCAAGGCGTCGAGGAGTTCGGCACGCTGCCGTGCGCGGATGGCATGCAGCTCAGCACCAACCTCATGGGCAACGTTGCGCAGCAACATGATCTCATCGGGAGCATAGGTTTCATCGTCGACGCGATCGCCGCACAAAAGCGCACCGAAGAGTTTTCCTCGTACCGGCAAAGCGAAGGCAACACCGCGTTCGCCTAGCGCGCTTGAGATCCCCGACAGGTCAACCTGCGAAAGATGCTTGCGGAGCCGCACGAATGCCGGGTCGTCAACGCCGACCTCACCCGGCATCGGCTGGCCACCGCTCGAGGCAATGAGCCGGTAGCTCCCGTCAAAGCGCTCGTAGAAGGCAGCGCCACTGGCTCCCACCGCGCGGGGAATTTCCTTGGTTGCTTGCGCCAGAAGCGCATCGGCATTCTCCATGAAGCCGGCTTCCTCACAAAAACGCTGCAAGCTGCGAGCCGCCTCGTATTTGCGACGGAACAGCGTCCGCTCGATCACATTTTCTGTTTTCTTGAGGAGCGCATTGAATGAAAAGCCAAGCCCAAGCGCCACGCACAGCTCGACAGCCAGACTTATCCCTCTGCCCGCAGCGACTTTGGTCAGCAAATTCTCGAGCAGGACAAAGATGCCGACGGCGATCGTGGTCAGGATCGTGTACACGAGCGTCCGATTGAGCACAAAGTTGACGTCGATAATGCGATGGCGCAAGATCGCGTAGGCACAGCCAAGCGGGAAAATCAAGACGGTGAGCCATTCGACGCCGGAGAGTTGAATGGGGTGCGTCACAATTGGCAGCCGATTCATGAGGTTTAAGAGCACCCCGAATCGACTGATGAGAAAGGCCCAAAATACCCAGCGAACTCGCTGTCTTTGCACGCCCACGGATCTCGAATAGCTGAGAATGAAGAAGCCTAAGATCACCAGTTGCGTGGTCACGAAGAGTGCGCTGACAATCGACAGTGGCAAAGGAAGGAGTTTACAACCGGTCTCGGTTTGAGCAGCCGCGTTAATCGTGTTGTCGAAGAAGGCCGGCAGCGTTGTGGCTACGACAGCAAAGCGCGTGAGTACGATCACGCGCCGCGACACATTTCGCGTTATGGCTTCGATCACAAGGTACAACAGGGGCGCCCCCGCCGTCCACAATCCGGCGCTTACGACGCCGCCCGCAAGCCGTCCCTGCGGTGAGAGCGCGCCCCACCAGGCGTCCGGCAGAGCGATGGCGATATCGAGACACCAGATCCCCAGCAAGAGCGATGCTCGATCGCGGCCTCGCCACAGCACGAAGACGCCCACCACGAGGAGGAAAAGCTTGAACCCGAGCTGCCCCCCAAAGGTTAGGCGTGAATCATCGTGCTGTAAGCGATAGGCTGTCGTAAAATTGCGATCGCCGCGAGCCACTCTGAGCGCGATAGTCTCCCCTGCGCGACCAGTTTGTACGGGCGAGGACCGGTAGGAGATGGCGAGGCGAGCAGGCAGGTTCATCTGGGGCAAGAGGATTTTGTCGCCGCTTTGGAGGCCTGGCGCGCTCTTTGGGTCGGCCGATATAATCTCGGGCGTGCAACGCGAACCCGCACCGATGCTAGGGCCGAAGCGGGCGCTCTGCGACCAGGAAGAAATCTCAACCGCCAGCAGCATAACTGCCGCGATCGTTAGAGCTGCTGCACCCAGGGCTCGGGGCCTCATCCATGCGACCTTTCGAGAACCAGAGGCATCGTTCCTAACGGGCGGCTGCGTGCCTTTACAGGGAGCGTCCGAGATTACAAGCACCATGCCGAGAAAACTCGCAAGGCGCGCCAACGAATATATCCCGGCGCTTGACCCCAATGTATGGTATACTATTGGCACAGCGACTCTAGGCATTGAAATACGACTGCCCCTGTTACTGCCGCTTTCAGGCGTATCTCACACGGGGCAGTTTCTTTTGAACACTTACGCTTTCGACTGTTGACCAAGCTAACTCTAAGGAGTTACTTCTTGTACGCACGCATCGTAAAATCAAACCTGAAACCCAATCGCCTCAATGACTTCACGGAAATGTTTGAAAAGCAAGTCATCCCCATGCTTCGCAAGCAAAACGGCTTCAAAGATGAAGTCACCTTCGTGAACCCGAGCGGAACCGAGATTCGCACCATCTCTTTTTGGGACAAGAAAGAGTATGCCGAAACCTATAACAGCACGACCTATCCCGAAGTGTTGAAGATTCTGGCAAGCGTTCTCGAGGGAACGCCGCAGGTCAAGACCTACGACGTTGTTCACTCAACCTTCCATAAGATCCCAACGCTCGCGACAGTCTAACTCGCGAAGCCTTTCCATCGGGACGGAGCGGTCGACGAAGACCGCTCCTTCCTTTTTTTGCTCTCACGAGAGGAGGCAACAACATGAATCTGTTTTTCGACAAATTGATCTGGCCATTGATCGTCCTCGTCCTCATTGAATTGCTCTATGCGCAAAGCCAAGCACACTGGTTCCTCATGACCTTGGCCTTCGCCATGTTGAACATCATTGCGTTCGCGGGCTTTCGCCTCATCGCTCCGCGGCTGACAGCACCCTCGTCATCCTGAAATTCATGGATTCTTAAGCGCCCTTCCCTAAAATTAGACGTGGTGGGATAGGATCGTCCCTGTCCTCAATTTTTCAAAGCGCGCTGATGTGGGGGGTTGTCGTGAAAAAGTTGATATTGTCTGTCAGAGTGCTCCTAGGTGGCGTGTTCGCCGCGGCTTTGGTTGCGATCGCAGTAGGTTGCGGTGGCGGCGGCGGAGGAGGGGGTGGAGGTGGTGGAACGCTTCCAGGACCGCAACCCTCACCATCACCGACGATGCCGACAATACACGTCAACCTCTTCGGAACCGCCAACGGCGTCTTCACCGACCCGACCTTCGGTGCCGTGACCGGGTACACGCAACAAAAACACGCTCAGGTCCTTGGTCTCGCGCCAGGCACACAAGTGATTCTTACCAACGACGATAACGTCGCGCACACGGTCAACGTCTTCACAGCGTATCCGACGCCAGGTCCGCAGAGCACCGCCGTCGCCCTTAACGGTGGAGTTCTCGGCCCGGGGTATCAAAGTGGTCCGATTCCACCAGGTCAGAGCACCGGCGTGTTGACAGTGACGAGCACTACCGGCAATCTGTTCATCATTTGCGGTATCCACTACATTTCGAACGGCATGCGCGATGGGATGATCGTCCAGGTCGGGGCGACGCCAGGACCACAGGCAACGCCTATGCCAGCCGCGAGCGGGATGTGCCACGGCTACGGCTGCTGATTTTCTCGAAGAAGTTGGACCCTTAAGGCAGGGCACAGAGGCGTCGAACCGCTGAAACTGCCCTCCTTATGCCCATGACTGGCTAAAGCGCTCTTTGTGGCGAACGTGGCATGGGATGTGGAAACATTACACGCTTGCCTGGCTTCGGATCTATCTCGGTACCATTTTCTCCTTAGCCGTCTATCCTAAGCTTTTGGCGGGATCGGCATTTACACGTGGGCTCAGTGGGTATCTCACTCAGGTCGGGTTGCAAAATGCGCAACCGTTTTACAAGAATTTTCTCCTGCATGTGATCATACCTCACATTTCCATTTTTGCGATGTTGATTGTGATAGCGGAAGTCGTGGTGGCCATCGCCATGATCACCGGAACAGCGACCAAACTCGCGGCTCTCGTTGCCATGCTCTTACTCACCAACTACATGCTCGCCAAGGGCCTGTGGTGGTGGAATCCCTCGAGTAACGACGGCGCCTTCTTTGTGATAGCGCTTGTGCTCGCTCTCTGTTCAGCGGGCCGGGTCTTCGGTATCGACTCGCTGCTTGCAAAACGCTGGCCGCATTCGCCTTTGTGGTAAGAGAGACGCCCCCTCAATCAACCATGTACCTTAGGGTTTGACCAACGGATTTTTCACGGCAAACGCGCCGCTTGGATTCGGCTTCACCCACACAATGAGGTCCCAGACCTTCGGAAAGTCGAAGATCGTCGTCACCTCAGAAGCGGTCTTTACCTTTCCCATCTTGACGAGGGTATCGGCGCTCGGCCGCTTGAGGTCGCCGCCTGCCTTGACAAACGCGGGCGCCATGACATAGTGATAGTACGCTATTTTGCCCGTTGCAGGGTCCTTCGTGACCCAATGGATGTGCTCATCAAACTCGTACCAGCGTCCTGGGTTGACCCCAAGAATATTGGGTCGCACGCCCGTGGTGTTGGGCACCGAAAAATCCGCTCCCAGTAAGTTGCCATTCTTATCGTACCAAAGCTGGCTTGGATGCCGATTGTCTCTTGAGGTCCAATGAAAGTTCGCGTAGCTGATCGCACCCGTATCATCGACCTCGGTATAGCGAACATAGCCGGCCTTCTGGGCGTCACTGGCGTGGGGAAATCGGGCGTTGAGATCGGACTGGATGGAGCGAACAAAGGCTTGTTCGCTGGTTGACATTGGCCCGCTATAATTTGGCGCTTCGTCTGCCTTGACATAGACCGCCAAGGCCACGCTGAAAGCCACCATGGCGAGGACAAAACGTTTGAGCATCGCGCATCTCCCCTTTTTGAGCGGCCAACTAGTGGTAGAAGTACGGGTCCAGCACGCTGATTTCCGCAACGCTATCGACCGGTAGTCCATTACGTTCGGCCGCTTTGCGGATCGCATCCTCGCTCGGACCATCATAAATGCAATACGACTTCTTGTGGTCTTTTAAGACGTACGAATGGACCCATGTCACACCGAGGTCTCCATTTTTGTCAACGACACTTCGGCACGAATCGGCTCCCGCGTTCGTGGCCGGAATCGATAACCCGTCCTTGAAAGTACGTTCCACCATATATCGAGGCATGTAAATCCCTCCATCAATTTCGCGCACGAAAAGATCGACTTTACGACCATTTTGGGGCACCTGTATTATATCGTGAGCACCGCCGGCTTGGCAAGCGCGGCTAGGGCCGCAGCGGTCAACAGCCGAACAATCAGCATCATCTGATGCCACATAACACTCGGGCCGAGGAACGGCAATCCAAACACCCGGTGTCGTTGCCTACGGGCACGGTCACCTTCTTGTTCTCCGACATCGAAGGCAGCACCGAGCGCTGGGAAAAACATCACGAGGCAATGAAGGTGGCCGTTGCGCGCCACGAACAGTTGATGCGCTTGGCCATCTCGCGATATGGTGGCCATATTTTCAAGACGGTTGGCGACGCATTCTGTTCCGCATTCGCGACAGCACCAAACGCAGTCAAAGCTGCACTCGACGCTCAGCGCGCCCTCAGCGCGGAAGATTTTTCAGCGGTCCATGGCTTGCGAGTTCGAATCGGCTTGCATACCGGATACGCGGAGGAACGCGATGCTGATTATTTTGGTCCGAGCGTCAACCGAGTTGCGCGGCTTATGTCCATCGGTCACGGCGGGCAGATTCTCCTGTCAGGTGCAACCTACGAGCTCGTGCACAACGAAGCACCGCACGAGACGAGATTCATCGACCTCGGCGCGCATCGACTCAAGGATCTTGCTCACCCCGAGCACGTCTGGCAGCTAACAATAAAGGGTCTGTCAAGTGATTTCCCGCGGCTCAATTCGCTGGACACGCTGCCCAACAATCTGCCCATTCAAGTTACGAGTTTCCGGGGCCGCGAACAAGATCTTGAAGATTTGAAGGTGCATCTCGCCGAGCACCGTTTGGTCACGCTCCTGGGAGCCGGTGGCGTCGGCAAGACGCGATTGGCGGCACAGCTTGGTGCCGAAGTTCTCGAACGCTTTCCCGACGGAGTATGGGTCGCCGATCTCGCAGCAATCACGGGTTCGGAATTGGTGTCGAGCGTGGTCGCCAAAGCGTTGGGTGTAAGCCAGGCACAAGTACGCGCGATCGACGAGTCGATGATGCAGTTCCTCAAAGGCAAGCAGCTTCTCTTGGTACTCGACAATTGCGAGCACGTGCTGGAGGCAGTTGCCGCGCTGGCGGATGCGATTCATCGGCATTGTCCGGATGTTCGTATCGTTGCCACCTCACGTCAGGCGCTAGGAGTGAGCGGGGAAAAAGTGCTTCGCGTCGCTTCGCTAGCGGTCCCCGATAAGGTGGCGAATCTCGCCCCAGCGGCTGCACTGAGCTTCGGTGCGGTGGCCCTTTTCGCCGACCGGGCGTCGCTCGTCGACCAATCCTTTCGACTCGGTGACGACAATGCGTTCATCGTGTCGGATATCTGCCGCCGGCTCGATGGTATTCCCCTTGCGATCGAACTCGCTGCAGCACGCGTCAAGGTGATGAGCATATCCACCCTCGCGCAGCGCCTCAACGAGCGCTTCGAGATTCTTACCGGGGGCAGCCGCACCGCGCTCCCCCGGCAGAAGACGCTGACCGCCCTCTTTGATTGGAGCTATGATTTACTCTCGCCTGAGGAGAGGGTGCTGTTCAATCGCGTGGCGGTTTTTGCCGGTAGCTTTACCCTCGATGCCGCGGCTTTTGTGTGTACGGGCGATGGTATCGAGCGCAGAGATCTGTTCGATCTGATCGCTTCCCTTGCGGATAAATCGCTGCTCGTGGTGGACACGAGCGCCAATCTGGAGCGCTACCGCATGCTTGAGTGCACTCGCCAGTACGCGCTGGCGAAACTCGCGGCGAGCGGGGAGCGCGATCGGCTCGGCCGTCGGCACGCCGAATACTTCCAAGGCGTCGCACAAGAGGCGGAAAGAACTTTTGGCGCGATGCCGCTGGGCGAATGGCTTGCAAGACTCGAGCCGGAGGTTGAAAACTTTCGCGCGGCCATGGATTGGGCACTTGTCAGAGATCAAGAGGTAGCCCTCGGTGGCTCGATTGCAGTTGCCTTGCAGATGGTCTGGTGGCATGGGGGCGTCGAGGCGGAGGGGCTTCGTTGGATCGAAGCGGCGCTCGATAAAATCGATGAGAGCGAGAACGCGGACGTGGCGGTTCAACTCCGGCGGGCACTGACGCTGCTCATGTCGCGCGTGTTGTACTCATAAAGCTGCGCCCAGGATCAATAATCGTCAGGTCGTAACTGAACGCTTGCCAGGAATGGAGGGCCCGCGTGGATACTGAAAGTTTGCGCACTCTGCAGGCGCCCATCAAGGATCGGTATCGCACCGAGCCGAGTGCTGCGCTCGTGACGCTGCGAGCAAGCGGCCGGATCGATGACCCCGAGGGGCTTAGTTGCAGCGTGGAGACTGGACGCACGCTTGTGAAAGCCGGGCTGCACCCGGCAACGGGCGGTGATGGAACGTTCGCTTGTTCGGGTGATATGTTGTTGCAGGCACTGGTCGCGTGTGCCGGCGTGACGCTGCGGTCGGTTGCAACGGCTAAAAACATTCAGTTGCGCGGTGGAACCGTATCTGCCGAGGGTGATCTGGACTTCCGAGGCACGTTGGGCCTCGATCGAACCGTGCCGGTCGGCTTCAAAAATATTCGACTTCACTTCGACCTTGACGCGGACACGACGCCCGAAGAGGCTGCTACGCTTCAACAATTAACGGAACGATATTGCGTCGTCTATCAGACGCTTGCCCGTGGGATTACCCCTGAGGTCAACTTCCGCTTTGAACCGGCACGTCGACGTACGTAACCAGCCCAGAGGAGCAGACATGTTAAAGATCGGCGATAAGGTCTACATTGATGGGACGAAGGAAGAAGGCATTGTCAAAGAGGTGCATCCGCATGAGATTCTCGTGCGAGTGACGGTTCCCGGCGGACATGAAGACCGCAAATACGCGCATGAAGATTTGCGGCTCGATCCAACGATGGACGAAATATCGAAGTTTGTCGATCACTAGCTCATCAAGAAGGGAGCCAGTAACTCGGTGAAAAAACCGAAGTCCGGCAGTCGCGGATCGGTGGCGAAAAGCAATGTATCTCCCAAGGTGGTGGACAAATACCTGGCGGGTGTCCCAGAGCCCGCCCGCACTACCTTGAAGAAAGTGCGTGCGATGATCCGGTCGGCTGTGCCCAAGGAGGCAACCGAGGCTATCAGCTATGGGATCCCAACGTTCAAGTACAAAGGATCTGTGGTGGCGTTCGCCGCGTTTTCGAACCATTGCAGTTTCTTTCCGATGAGCATGACAGTGATCAGAGCGTTCAAAAACGACCTGAAGAGCTTTTACACATCGAAAGGCACCATCCGCTTTCCTTTGGATAAGCCTCTGCCTGCCGGTCTCGTGAAGAAATTAGTGAAGGCGCGAGTCGCGGAGAATGAACGTCGGAAACGCAGCTGAGAAGACGTACGTCCCACGCCATCGATAAGCCCCTCGCTCGCTTCAGCGCGCAGTTCACTCGTCTCGGCACGATACTGAAGCCAGACCGTCGTCTTGTCGACCGCGAAGGCATTCTCAATCCGGCCTGCACGCGCTTGCGAGACGGTGCGTTGCAGCTCTTTCCCCGCATGGTTGCGCCCGGCAACGTCTCGCGCATCGGTCGCTTTCGCGCCCATGAGCACAAGGGTGGGAAGATGACCTTTGATCAAACCGGTTTCGCGCTCGAACCACAAGCGCCGTACGAGATGAGGAATGACTCCGATGGACACGGTTGCGAGGACCCGCGGGTAACCTACATCGCAGTGCTCGATCGTTATGTGATGGCGTACGTCGCCTTCGGACCGTCCGGACCGCAGGTGGCTGTTGCGGTATCGAAAGATGGCAATGCCTGGCAGCGCATTGGATTGATGTGCGTTCACAAACAGAGAACGAGCTTCGCCGACAAAGATGCAGCCTTTTTCCCCGAGCCTGTGCTCTCGCCACGTGGCATTCCGTCGCTCGCGCTCTACCATCGTCCGACGCTTTGGGCGTTGTGGCGCAAGCACGGGGCAGCGGGCGCCAAAGTCTTGTTGAAGCGCGCGCCCGAACGACGCGAAAATATCGCGATCGGATACGTTTCGTTGGATGCAGTCCGCAAAGATCTCAGAAAAATCTGCGAAGTCATTGAAGCACACCCCCTGGAGCTGCCGACCGCAAGCTGGGGCCAGGTGAAAGTCGGCGGCGGCACTCCCCCGGTGCGCATCCGTGAGGGTTGGCTTGCCCTTATCCACGGAGTGGATCAGCTTCGCGAGAGAAACGGCGCGACGCGCTTGCGGTACTGCGCGGGAGTTATTGTGCACAGTGCGTCGCACATCGACAAGGTTCTCTATCGTTCGCCACAGCCGCTTTTTGTGCCAGAACTCCCCATCGAAGTGCGCGGTAAGGCTGGAGAAGTAGTATTCCCTACGGCGATCGATCCTCGACCAGATGTCGGCGATCGAGTCTATGACATCTACTATGGCATGGGGGACAGAGCAGTTGGGCGAGGCCGCTTGACGCTCAGTCCTTGAGGTGTAGACGTGCAGGATCTTGCGACGACAATCTTCGGACTTTTCAAGCGCTATGATATCCGGGGTACGATTCCCGACGAGCTGACGCGAGACTTTGTCTATCAAGTGGGCCGCGCGTTTGTCGCACAGTTTGGCTTATCGCACATCGTCATCGGACGTGACATGCGAGCATCGGGTCAAGGGCTGTTTGCGGCATTGGCTGAGGGTGCGGTCGATCAGGGTGCGCAGGTCACCGACATCGGACTGGTCTCAACCGACGCGCTGTATTTTGCTACCGGCAAGTTCGACTTTGACGGCGGGGTCATGATCACCGCGTCGCACAATCCTGCGAACTACAACGGTCTGAAGTTTTGCCGCAAAGATGCGGTCGCCGTGTCGCTGGAGACCGGATTAGCAGAGATGCGCGATCGGATCATTGCAGGAAACATTCCGCGCAGCGACACTCGTGGCTCAATTTCTCAGCGCGATATTCTCGATGATTTTGCCCAACACTGCCTCTCGATGATCGACCGACATGCGATCAAGCCATTGAAGATCGCCGTGGATGCAGCCAATGGCATGGGGGGGCTCACGACACCAGTCGTTTTCAAGCAGCTGCCGTGCGAAATCGTACCGCTCTATTTTGAGCTCGACGGCAGTTTCCCCAATCATCCGGCGAATCCAATGGATCCGGCCAATAAGGTGCAACTGCAAGCAGCAGTGCTGGCCCATCACTGTGACCTTGGCGTCACGTTTGATGGCGACGCCGACCGTATGTTCATCGTGGACGAGAAAGCCGGGCTCATTGATGGTGGAATCATGACGGCCCTCATTGGGCTAAACGCGCTCAAGCGTTTTCCGGGCGCCAAGATCCTTTATAACCTCATTTGCAGCCGCTCTGTGCCGGAAGTTATCACCCGCGCCGGCGGGATTCCGGTGCGTTCGCCCGTCGGCCACTCGATTATCAAGCCAATCATGCGAGAACAGAATATTCCCTTTGGCGGCGAGCACTCGGGGCACTATTATTTTCGCGAGAACTGGTTCGCCGATTCCGGGATGATCGCACTCATGCACTGTCTCGAGCTCTTGAGTCGAACGGAGCAAACGGTGAGCGAGCTCGTCTCCCCTATCGACACGCGTTTTCGGTCCGGGGAGATCAACTCAACGGTGAGCGATGCGCAGAAAGCGTTATATGAAGTCGAAGCGTTCTACGCGGCGCGAGGAGCGGGTATCGATCACCTCGACGGCGTGACCGTGGAGATGGCAGACTGGTGGCTTAACGTTCGCCCTTCAAATACCGAGCCGCTCCTGCGACTGAACGTTGAGGGTGACACACGATCGCTCATGGAGCGCCATCGTGACGAAGCGCTCAAGATCTTTGCTCTAGAGGTTTGAAGCAGCGATCAAACGGGTGGTCGATGGGCAGGGCGAGGAAGAATCGCTCTGGCGAGGCGGCTAAGAAGGCTCCTGGCAGGCGTCAAACGTACAGATAGCGGACGCTGCTCTTACACCTGTTTGAAGCAGTCTTTCAAGGAGATGTTTTTGTGCGTCAAGATCGACACTTCCTGATGAAGAGAACGGCGCTTGTGGCCGTCATTATGATTGCGGCGCTACTCGCCGCACGATCGGCCGTCGTCGGTGATGTCAACAGCCGTGAAGGTTGCATGAATCAGTGGCTGTTCAACGGCGTGTGGCGCGTGCAAGTCACCAAAGTCGAGCCCTATGTGAACGGTGGTCCGCCGTCAGGCTGGCAAGTCACCGAAGTGTGGCGCAACGGCACGAGTCAAGAACTCGCACCCGGCGATTCCTTCCTCAAAGACCAAAAGCTCACGCTCAATAATGGGTCGCTCCTTGCCTCGACGACCAACACAGGAACCTTGTCGATGGGGACCGTGGGTTTCCATACTTTCGCGCCGGCTGCACAATTCACGTACACGCAGATCTTCCTAGCCCCAACCTTCGATCCGTCCAACAAGCCCCAAGCTGTGGATATTATTTTCGACAACGCAAAGCTAGCAGTGCTTAAGTCGAAGCCACAGTTCACCAGCGCGCACTACAACTTCCACTTTAACCTGGGTTGTGTTGCGACCGGAAAGGCCGCGCAAGCAGAAGGCGGGTCGGGCGAGATGGCCGCGATACCGGGTTGTATGAATCAATGGATCTCCAATGGCGTCTGGAAGATGCGCGCCACCGCGATCGCTCCCGACAACAACAACGATCCGACGAGCCCGCAGATCGGTTGGATGATAACGGAAGATTGGGTAAACCTCACAAGCCGGCCACTCGCACCCAGTGATTCTCTCATGCAGGATCAGTACCTCATTACTGCGGGCGGTCAAAATACACCCGCAACAAACAGCGCAGGAACGTCAATGAACCAAGAGCAGCTCGTTTTCCGGACCTTTCCTCCAGGCGGTTCGTTTACATACCAACAGCGCTTTCGCTGGGCGCCGCTTAATCCATCAGACAAGCCAGTAAAACTCCTCGTTCAATTCGATGCGGCAAAGCAGAATGCGCGCGTCGGCTTACCTCACTATAAGACTCCAGCAAACTTCCGCATCGACTTCACGTGCACAAAATAGCGCTAGAGATCTGAGCTTCAAAGGAGATTCCTCGGTGCGCAACGCGATTCAAAGGTCAACGTCGTTCATCGTTCTCGCCGTTGCTTGCGGCGTCGTACTGCTCGCGCGTTCGGCGAGTTTCGGCGACGCGAACAGCCGCGAGGGCTGCATGAATCAATGGCTCTTCAATGGGGTGTGGCGCGTGAAAGTCACGAACGTTGAGCCATACATGAACGGTAGTCAGCAAGTTGGCTGGCAAGTCACCGAAGTGTGGCGCAACGGAACGTCGGGAGAAACCTCCCCCGGCGATGCGCAGCTCCAAGACCAGCGACTAGAACTCGGAAGCGGTGCCATCAGTGTGAAGGAGTCGACCGCGGCCAGTATGTCAATGGCAAATGTGGGCAACAATACGTTTGCGCCCGCTGGGCAGTTGACGTATAAACAAGTATTCTATAATTCCAACGTTGATCCGTCGAATAAACCAAAGGGCCTTGAGATCACGTTCAACGGAGTACTGCTTGCCCAATTGAAGTCGAAGCCGCAGTTCACTACCTCAAAGTATAACTTTCACTTCAACCTGGGTTGCGTCGCGACCGGAGCGGCCGCCAACGCGGAAGGTGGGTCCAACCAGATTGTTGCGACCCCAGGTTGCATGAACCAATGGATGAGCAACGGGGTATGGAAGATGCGCGTGACCGCATTTTCGCCGAGTCCACCCGATGCGAAGCCAGAAGACCAAAACGGCTGGCGCGTGACGCAGACATGGGTCAACGTCACCAATCGCAAGCTATGGCCCGGTGGGTTGTACGGTCCGGGAGAAGCGCCATCAAATGTGTCCGACGAGTTTCTTGCCACACAGAGCGGTAACAATGCTTCATCATTTAACGTGGTAGGCGGCTTCGGTCTGGGTTCTCGCAATGTTGTTTTTCCGCCCGGCGGGTCATATACGTTCTCACAGCTCTTCGCCGGGGGTGGTCTGAACGGAACCGACAAGCCGGTTCGCTTGCTCGTCACCTTCAACGCCGCAACGCAAAACGCGCTGACCGGCATGCCCCATTATCCCAAACCGGCAGACTTCCGCATCGACCTCACATGCACCAAATAACAACATTCGGCTACACCGCTATATAGCCATCGGCGAGGAGTATGAATATCGTGCGCTTCTTGAGTATCCCCCTTGCGAGTGTTTTCGTGCTTGTCATGTTTGCAGGTCCCAGTGGCATCTCGCCCACGCCTGCCGCCGCAGACGACATGGGAATGACTACATGCCCCTCATTCACCTCCACGTCGTGGGTGAACCCCATGCCGCCCGGTAATTCGGGAAACCGTTACTCGCTGACCCTCACCCAGCACGAAATGACGTGCGCACAGGCGGAATCGTGGGCAAAGAAGCTCATCGTACAGCACATTCCGGGTAAACCGGGGATGCCGCAGTACCCTCCACTCAAAGGAGGCCCGCCTGGCTACGTTTGTACTGGGTCTCCCGACACGACTGGCCACGCCTGGCGAGGCCACTGCCTGAAGTCAAACGGTAAACCGTTCGGGCCTTCGTTTGATTGGACCGACGACTGAACCCAGGAACGACTTCAGAAAAGCGCATTCCAATCCCGGGAACGGAGCGTAAGGTCTGGCCCGGAAGTCATCAAGCGGAGTCGCTGTCCTCGGACGCGGACATCCTTCTGACTGCGTGGCTGCGTCCGAAGCGCGGCGGAGATCTCGATCGCGCGCGCGCGCGAACGCTTAGCGCGACGCCGCCACTGCAGCGCACGTATGCAGATAGAAAAGCGCTAGCGCGTCAAACAGGCGCAGATAACGAAGATGTCGAGCTGCTGCGTCGCTATTGTGAGAGCTTCGATCTCAAGATCGTCGACTCACGCTGGAGAGCCGTGGCCATCAGCGGCTCCATCGAACGACTGGTTGAAGCTTTCGGTGCAACAGTCGCCATCTTTGAAGATGACAGTCAGCGGCGCTTCCGCCATCGATCGGGTGCGTTGCACGTTCCTTCCAAGATCGCTGCCGTCGTTCGCGGCATCTTCGGTCTCCATCAATGGCCGCGCTCGCGCAAGCTCGGATCTTTGCAGCGCCACACCACCCCACTGTTCGCACGTGATGTCGCGACGCGTTATCAGTTTCCCGATGCTGATGGTTCCGGTCAAACGGTTGGCGTCGTGCAATTGCGGGGTGTATTCAAACCGAGCGATTTCGACCAATGCATGCGGGCCCAAGGCCTCACTCCTGCTCATCCGATCGTAAAGCGAGTGGATGACGCTGCAGTCGCCCACGAGATCGCGACCACCAAGGATCTTGAGGCAGCGCTCGACGTGCAAATCATCGGCTCACTCGCACCGGGGGCGCGCATCGTCGTGTATGAAGCGCCTGACGACGAGCGCGGGTTTCTCGATGCTATCGCGAAGGCGCTCTTCGATGAGGAGAACGCGCCGTCGGTGTTGTCGATCAGTTATGGATGGCCCGAACATCTGTGGACGCCGGTTGCGCTCGGTATCCTTGATGACTTGTTCACCGTTGCCGCGCTTGTGGGCGTGAGCATCTTTTGTTCGTCCGGTGACAATGGGGCGGAGCTTGATTACGACGGCAAGCCGCACGTGTTGGCGCCGGCATCCAGCCCCTTCGCGATTGCGTGTGGGGCGACGGTGATTACGTCAGACCCCAGCGCACAAGAACAAGCTTGGGAAAGGACCGGAGGCGGCTTTAGCGAGCGATTCGATGTTCCGCAGTGGCAAGATGTCGCACGAGCGACAGCGTCACGAATCGGCATGAGTCCCGGCCGCGGCGTGCCCGACGTCGCCGCGCAGCAGCAACCCGGCTATTACGTGGTTATGGATGGAGTCGAATTGGCAATAGGGGGCACGAGCGCCGTCGCGCCCGCGTGGTCTGCGCTCACTGCGCGCATCAATCAACGACTGGGTGTACCGATTGGATTCTTTTCACCGATTCTGTATCGACAAGCTGACAAGCCGCTGTTTGTCGATATCACGATGGGAAACAACGGCCGTTTCCAGGCCGGAGCCGGATGGGACCCGTGCACTGGCCTGGGCGTTCCGATTGCTAGTGTAATAGAGCAAGCGCTGCGTTAGGCGCTTCTTAGTTCATGCACCCGAGCGCGTCGTCGCGGAATTGCTTGTGAGCTGCCTTGTATTTATCGGTGGCTTTTTGAAGGCGCTCTTTATCAACCCCCGGCGTCTGGGCCAGTTTGCGATGGAGCTCGTCGATGGACTGCTCGTGGGCGTCGATGTTGCGGGCTGCTTGGTCTTGTGTGGCACTAGGCATATTGGTTGTTTACTCCCTATTCGGCGGCATTCGCCGCCAGCGTTTGCGAGGTATGTTGGCTTATCGCCGCGGCGTGCTCCAGTGCCTGCTCGTCTTTAAGCCGAGCCCCAGCGCTCATCAGTGCCGCGAGTTCTTCCTTATCATAAATCTGCGCCAGAAGTCGCATGAGGCGTTCGTATCCGTGTTGCTCGGTTCGCTGACGCGCATCGTCGTTCGTGTAGCGCGCGTCGGTGAAGCCTACGAGCAGAGCCGCGCGTTCGTGATCGCCGATGAGCCCAGCCAGCACAGCGTGATGCTCCAAGGCGGTGGTCATCCACCGTGCGCCCGACTTTTTTAGCAGGCGAAGCGCTTCTCGGAGCCAATCGCGGGCTTCGTCGAAATCATCGACCGCCAGAGCGTACGCCGCGAGATTGCAGACCACAAGTCCTATTGGCGCAGCGTTTAACGTTACGAGCGTTTCTCGGGCCTTGCTCGCAGCCGCTCGCGCAGCCTGCATGTTTCCAACAGCAAACTCGAGTTCACCCAGATTCAACAAGGCGCTGGCGTGTGCCTCGCTACCAGGTCTCTCCAGACGCGCAACTTCGGTGAAACGCCGGCGTGCCATTTCGACCTCGCCTCGCTGAAGATCTGACACGGCCCAATTGCGCAAAATTGAGTTCACAGCGATTCGGGATAGCGCCCGGGGCGATTGGTACGCCTCGGAAAAAATCCTTTCAGCATCGTCGAAGTGTTTGGAGTCGCGAAAGCAGCTGGCCAGATTGCAAAGCGCGAGTGCGATCTCGTCCGGATCGGATGCCGCTCGCGCGGCGGTGAGTTCGTGGGTCGCGGTCTTTTCGCGCTGCGTGCTCGGACGGCCCACCAGCCACTCCAACCGAACGTAGTGGCGCAGAATGCGGGCTTTCGTCAACGCGTCCGTAGGTTCTTCGACGAACTTCATCGCAGCATCAAACCAACGGATGGCTTCCTGTGGCGTCGTCAAAAGTTCGGGGTGCTCGAGCTGTGCAAGCAAACGAAGCCCTGAACTGACATTGTTACCACGAACGATCGTCCAGTCCAACGCCGCTCTCATGTTATCGAGCTCGGGTGCCAGCGCATGCTGCCACTGCACGTCCTCTAGTGCCGTCACGAGTGGAGCGAAGCCGCTCACGAAACCGGCGTAATATTGAGCATGTTTGGCTGAGATGTCTGCGGCCTCGTTCGACCCGAGCAAACGCTCGTGGCTGTATTCTCGGATCGAATTGAGCATGCGGTAGCCTTGATCGTCACCACGCGATTCCACGGCAACCAGCGATTTCGAGACGAGTGCAGTGAGCAGCTCGAGAACCCGCCATTCGTCAATGCTTTCGTCCGCGCACACAGCGGCGGCGGCCTGCAGCGTCCACCCGCCGGCGAAAACCGATAGGCGTCGAAAGACCGACCGTTCGTGCTCGCTCAGCAGATCGAAGCTCCAATCGATCAGTGCGCGCAGTGTTTGCTGACGCGGCAGGCGACTGCTGCTCGTGTGACTCAGCAGCCGAAAGCGTTCGTCCAACTTTTCCGCAAGTTGCTTAAGGCTGAGGACCGCCGTTTTTGCCGCGGCCAACTCGAGCGCAAGCGGGATGCCATCTAGGCGGCGACAGATGTGCGCGACGATCGCTGCATTCCCATCGGTTAAGGTGAAACGGCTCGATGCCGCGTTCGAACGATCCACAAAGAGCTTGACGGCGCTGTACCCCAAGGCCGCTGTCGCACCGTCCGTGTCTTCCGGCGGAACGGCAAGCGTCTCTACGTTGTAGACGATCTCACCCACAACACCGAGCGCCTGACGCGATGTGGCGATGATGCTGATTTTCGGACATGAGTGGAGAAGTGCGTCGACGAGCGCCGCCGTGGCAGCCAAGACGTGTTCGCACCCGTCAAAGATCAACAGGAGACGATCGTCGCGGATGGCGCGAATAATCGACTCAGTGACGCTTTGAACTCCGCTTGCGCGAACCGATAAGATCGAAGCCGCTTCGGCGGCCACTGCGTCGTCACTTCCAACCAAGGACAGGTCAATGAGCCGCACACCATCCGGAAAACGACTCAGCGATTCGGCCGCGAGCTGGAGGGTCAACCGCGTCTTTCCAACGCCTCCCGTGCCAACGAGCGACAAGAGCCGAGTTGTTTCGAGATGGTTGTGAAGCCGCTCGAGGTCATCTTGGCGGTCAATAAAGGTCGTGAGCTGCAGCGGAAGATTGTTCGGAAACTCTTCGAGCGATCGTAACGGCGGAAACTCCTCGAGCAGATCCGGCGCGCGAAGTTGGTACACGCGCTCGACGCCCTCCAAATCTTTGAGTCTGTGTTGCCCAAGATACGAGAGTTGTATGTCGACTGGCAGATCGCCCAAAACCAGATCCGCGGCCGAGCCCGATAGCAGCACCTGTCCTCCATGACCAATCCCGAGAAGCCGAGCTACTTTATTGAGCGGTCGACCAAAGTAATCTCCGTCGCGCTCCTCGACTGAACCCGCGTGAATAGCCATGCGGACGTTTAATCCGTCGACAGCGCTCCAGTCCTCGGCCGCTAAGGCCCGCTGAGCCTGGACAGCCGCTTCGATTGAGTCGGAGATGGTAGAGAAGGATGCGCAGAATTGATCGCCCACCGTCTTGAAGACGCGTCCGCGGGATGCTGCAATCGCGGCGCTCATGAGTTCGTCGTGACGGCGGACTGCTGCGCCCATTGCGCTACGGTCGCGCTCCCACCGCGTCGTGCTGCCTTGGATATCCGTAAATAACAAGATAACGGTGGTGGTATCCACTGTGGGAAAGGTTTCTCTTTGCGCCGCAAGGAGACCCCCAAAACTTCGGAAAGCGCGATGGAGGAGCCCCAAAATCGCAACCGCGATCAGAACGATATGACAGCTGGCAGATTTCGCCGGTGAGGCTCAGGGACGGGGTCTGTACGACTCGCTCTAGCGAGCATCGCTCCTGGTTGCGCCCTGCGCGGTGCGCGGCCGCAAACGTCGTGCCGCGAAGTCAACGCTCTCAAGCATTCCTCTGCGTACTGCTTCAATGTCATTGGGTCGAACGATCCAAACATCCCAGAAACTAGTTCGCGTCATTCGGCAAAACCACGCGGTGTTCATCAACGCTCCACAGACGTAGGTGATGGTTGACGCGAACGCCGCGCCGCTCATGCCGAAGCGAGGGACCAGGGCGAAACACATGAGCGCCTGGACCACGATCATCGCAAGGTTGACTGCTGATATGATCAGCGGCCTCCCGACTTGGAGGATGAAGAAGGCGGCGAAAGTACCTGCGGTCGAGAACGCGACGATGCCAGGTATGAGGATACGGAGGGGTATCGTGGCGTCGCGAAAGCGCGTTCCATAGACCGCGTCGATAAGCCAAGGTCCAAAAACAAACGCGACCACAGAAACCGCTGCAACGAGAGCCGTACAGGTTCGGATAACTTTGGCCGTTATAGCAGCGGAAGCCGTTGCATCATTGATCCCGATATCGCGGCTGATGGCTGCGGTAATGGGGCGAGTCAATGAGAAAAGCTGCTCGCCGAAACCCACGGCAATCGAGTAGATTCCGAAGGTCGCGGTTCCCATAAGGGCGATCAAGATGATGGAGTCAATGCGGTAATTCACCGCTCCCAAGAAAAGATTCACGCTGGATTGAGTTCCAAAGCGAACTAGACCAGAGGTGATCTGCCCAACTGGTAGTGCGCGCGAGCGCCGGCGGCTAAGCGCGAACACATGCCAGATGACCACAAAGGCCGCGCCGTAAAGACAGACAACCCACGCCCACAACGCACCGATTGCACTCCCATGAAAGACGCTGACGACGGCGAGCACTGCACACAGAGTGGCGAGAGCCAAAGCTACCAATTGCGCGTTGAGATTGCGTAAGCGGCCAAGGCCGACATACAACCCGCCTTGCCACGAGAGTACGATCGAGGGTGGCACGGCCGCCACAAAGATCGACAGTACCGGATTCCAACCGCGCAGGAGACCCCAGGCTAACGCACCGATCCACGCCAAAGCGGAGATCAACACTAGGAGCACTCCGGCAGATGGCAAGAGTTCGGAGAGATCTCGACGCTGCTTGGTGAGCGCGTACGTGATGGCAGTACTAATGCCGGCCGGCGCGACCATCACGATCGAAACCAGCATGATCGTGCCGCTGTAGGCACCCTTGCCGATGGGACCAAGCCACTTCGCAGCGACGATACCGGTGACCACCGAGAGTACGGTGACGATCAGGCGCGCGACGAACGTTCGCATACTCGTTTGGGCGATCGTTGTGCTGGGAGTAGTCGAAGTCACGAGCGCGCCATAGACGTCGCGGCGAGAACGCCGGTGATGATTCGTCCGATGAGCCGCAGCACAAACCGCGCGGAAGACGTTACGATGTCTCGTTCGGCTTCAGCGGTTGGCAAAGCTTCGCGCGTGGCCGGCCCCCAAAGCTTGCCCCCGTTGCTGTACCATGCGTCGGTGAATTGCGATCGGTCGCGAACGTACGGTGAAAGATCTTCACGTCGCATCACCCATGCGAGGTAGCGTTCGACCTGCGGTGTCATCCTGGGCTGCAAGCCTGCCATTTGGCTGCTCAACGCCGCAACGGACTGCAACGCAACGGGCTGCCAACGTTCGGATGCAATTGCCACCGAAACGCGTTTCGGTATGTCGCTGTCGCTGCGCATGATTTTCGACAGCATGGTAGCGTCGTGCAAACGTTTGATCCCGGCGCCATGGATCACAAGATGTACTGCGCTTCCGAGCGCATCGAGGCATTGAGCTTGGGCAGCCGGTCCGACGACGCGTTCGAAGTATGGCTCGCACGCTTGCCAGTCCGTCGGCATGGAGAGCATCCCGGGCCGGGCAAGTTGCACGTGGAGTTCGACGGGAAGCCCCGGCCCTTGTGGGTGGAGCGGCGCGATGTGATGATGTCGTGCCCAGTAGCGCGCGAGTGCTCGCGTGGGAACGATTGCGCGGTAACCAGCATGCTGGAGCACGTCGGCCGCCCTGTGCACCTCAACGTTGGGAATGAGAATATCGAGATCGTACATTGTACTGTAGTCAGCTTCTTTGTTGCCCCGAAAGAGGCGCGCCGCTCCTTTGAGGAGAGCGAAGGGAACAGCCGCGGCGTCTAGCGTCTCAACGAGCTGGTTGAGCTGTATGCGCACCGCGTACGCCTGGATCGCTGCTTTGCTTGCATACTCGCGTACCGCGTCGGCAAGTGCCTTTGCGCGATCATCGCGGACGCCCAATTCCAAGATCCCACGCCTCAGATAGCCCAGGCAGCGATGGCGCGCGGCCGCTCTGAGAAGCGCTTGGGGTGGCGTCATGTGCAGGGCGGCGACCAGGTTGTCCGGCCTGCATTGCTCGATTGCGGTGGTGGCCGCGAGAAGCGCGGCGAAGCCCCCTCGCTCGTTTGCCCGCTGCTCTTTCATTGGCGAAGGTCCGCAGGAGCCAGAGGCACCTCTTTAGTTCTTGCCAGCACGCCGTCCGGCGGTGCCTCAAAGAGTCTTCCATTGACTGAGACCCACGCATGACCGCGCAATCGCTCCAACGGGTCTTCTTTTTGCTCGATTCCAAAATGAATGCTGACGTGGTCCGGCCCCGTGTCAAGAAAGCGATACAACGTGAGGGCACGGACGTAGCAATTGTCTCTCGATCGCAGCACCTTGAGGCGAAGACAGAGTTGGCGCAGACGCTGGACCCTCTCCAAACTCGCCTCGGCACTGGTTGCCTTGGGTCGCGGAAGCGCACGTAGCTCGTCGAGAAACACGCGCATATTACGCCGGCGCAGCATCTCGGGCGCGTGCCACATGAAGTGGCACATCGTCGCCGCAAACCAAAAGTCTGAAGGCTCGCGAAAGATCCGCCGCAGTCGCTGCGCAAATCCGAGCGGTGTCCATTTGGGCGCGAGCATGCCCCCTACCACCGTGTCACCGCAGTTTGCTGTTGCTGATAGTACTCGTCAAAAAAGCCTTGAGCGAAGTTGCGTGACCATACGAAATGACAGTGGGAGAATTCAACTTGCGCAGTCGTGGCAAGTCGGACTGCTTGGGCACAGCGTAACGTTGCCGTGATGAGCGCGCGTAGCGCAAGCCGGCTCTTGATCTTTGCGGTCTTGATGGCATCCCAGCCCACTTCGTCGCCATAGCGATGATACATCCGCGCTATGCCTTGGCCGTACGAGCGCGCAAGCGCCACGAGCTCCGGTTGCGTGGCGCGGACGCGATGAAAAAGTATCGCGTTCGAAGCATAGGCGATGTCGACAGGATACATCTTTAGTAGGCGGTGCGAGAAGTCGACGTCTTCAGCGGTCGTCAGGTCTTCAGCCCAACCCCCTATGCTGACTGCCGCGCTTCGACGGACCGCCATGTTGAGTGAGGGCACAAACGGGAACGGCAACCGGCTAATGGCCCGATCCGTCTCGTACAACCCAGCGCCCGCGATGTAGCGTTCGACTGCAGTGGTCGGATGGAAGATCAGTGTTCGGCCAGCAGCGAGCACGACTTCAGGTTTGGAAAACGGCGCGATGAGATTTCTTAGCCAGGCACGTGTTGGCAACGTGTCGGCGTCAAGGTGGACGATGAGGTCACCTATTGCGTCGTGCAAGCCGCGGTTGCGTGCCGCTGATGGGCCGCGCTTGCTTTCAGCGAGCAACGTGACGCCCGAGAAGCGTCGCACTACCTCGCGCGTACCATCGGTCGAGCCGTTATCGACCACGATGATCTCGAGGTTCGAAGGTGCGTCGATCTGATGCAGGAGTGCGTTGAGCATTGCGCCGATTGTCGGAGCTGCGTTGTAAGCGGGAACGATGACGCTAACGGTTGTCACCGCAGTTGCTCGATCGCGCCTTCGAGCGCCGCCAGGAAGGCTGGATCGCGGTAAGCATCTGTCGGAACCTGGACGGACAGACCGTGCAAATGCGTCGATGTACGCGCCACGGTCGAGACAATGCCGCTGGCGGTCGCGCGGTCAGATGGTATCACGGTTTGCTTCAACAAGGTCGTCAACACCTCGGGCTGGCTTAATGGCTCGATGAGCGCATTGACATAGTCCATGCTCCGCTGCAAGGAGATGAGCACAGACGGCATGGCAATCTGTGCAGGCGCATGCGACCAAATCGAGACGACGCTAACTTTGCGTTTTTCAGTCCACACAGAATAGCGCGGCAGCCGTTCGAGGTCGCCCACTTCTGGGAACCATTCGCGGCTCTTTGGGTGGAGATTGAACGTGTGTAAGAGTGCCGCAACCTCAGGCTGCCCGTCGCGCATGCGGAGCAGGATCTTGTCATCGCCTAGCACTTGCCAGCCACGCCTCACCAGTGCAGCGGTTAATGTCGTCTTGCCGCCTCCGGTCGGAGCGCAAACGAGCACGCACCTCTGCTCCTTGAGCACTGCGGCGGCGTGAATCGGCGTCCAACCACCGCGTCTCCAGCCGGTCGTTAGAACGAGACTAACGACGTCTTCGAGTTCTTCGAGCTTCCCCGCCTCGACGAGGCTGTCGGGAACAGTGAGGTGCCACGTTTCACCGAGGTCGGTGAAGGTTGCTGTCGCGCGCGCACCCGAGGTCGTCGATGCGTTAAGGCCAGCGGGCACGTGGTCGACAAGCATGCGAGCACAGCGCAGGTAATCGCCATTCGAGACGGGCGTACGGGCATTCGATTTGCGAGCGTAGATATTGACCGGCCGACGTGGCGGCGCCCACGTAAGATCGTAGAGCTCTAACGTCTCCCCGATCTTAGCGTACAGATCGGCGTCTTGTGCCCGCAGCGTTATTTGAAGAGGACCGCAGCAAAAATCCCTGGCTATGATTTCATCGCGGATCAGGGACACCGCTCGTGCTCATTCCACCAGCGGCACGCTTGGATCGAATGCGCTGATGATAACACGCTGCATGGGTTCTGCTTGTTTCTCGATGGTGGGCGTCGACCAAGGAACCGACAAGGGCTCTCGTGGCGCCGGCTCGTCCCCCGGCTGGCTCGCCGCTTCGATGAGATTGTCGCGTGAGAGCTCCTCAACCAACGAACTGATGGCGTCCGCATCTGAGGAAGCAGCGCCCAACGTCTGACAGTAGGCATGCACGTCTTGCAACGTTGCACCAGTCTCGAAGAGTTGGGCGATGGCCCAACCTGCTCGATTCAGTCGATAGAAATATTTGGTGTCGAGATCGAGCAGCACCGCTCCATCTTCGAGCATGGTCGCAACAACGTCAGGTCGAAACGCGTAACGTTGGGTTACTCGCTCACTCCGCAGCATAAGCTCTCCCAAACATAAGTGTGTCAAAATGAATTCGCCGGAAAGAACAACTTGACTTTTTAGTGCGGCGAATAGGACGTTTGGCCCGCATGGAGCCATCAGCCCAACTCCCTATTGTCGGAGGTCCCATTCGCTCACGCCAACTTGGTTCATGGGCTTGCCCGGGCACGGGAATACGCAAAGACCGAGCGAAAAAAAGGTGACTATGGCAGCTTCGGCTTCGATCGCTGACACAATGGATGTTTAAAGTTGCGATGACGCGGGCTCGCGCCCTCCTTGGGAGACTTTACGGGTCAGCTCGTTCGCAAGTTGCGGCTTCGAGAATTCAGCGTGTACAAAGAAATATCGCTGCAGGCAACGCGCTCAAGGGCAAAGTTGCCGTCATCACGGGAGCAAGCAGTGGTATCGGTCTGGCAATCGCAAGTGCATTTGCGCACGCGGGGGCTCGCTGCATTCTCGTTGCCATCGATCCCGAAGGAGGTGCCGCGGTGGATGCACTTGCGGCGCAAGGCCTGCGCGTCGATCTGCGCATCGCTGACGTCAGCGACGAATCTCAAGTGCGGAAGCTCGCCCTCGACGTGGGCACACAATATGAAAGAGTGGACATCCTCGTCAACAACGCGGGTGTGTTTCTCGATGAGGACCGAGAAATGCATGCAAGCGCCATCGATGATATAGTCGTCCAGCGCACGCTTGCCGTCAATCTCTACGGCGCGCTGCACGCTTGCGCTGCGTTCGCTCCGATCATGGCGAAAGGCGGCCGTATCATCAATATTTCTTCGGTGATGGGTCAGTTGTCGCGCAAATCGGATGGTGACGCGCCTGCGTATCGTCTCAGTAAGGCAGCATTGAACTCTTACACCCAATCGTTGGCGGCAGACCTGCGAGCCCGTAGAGTGATGGTCGATTGCGTCCATCCCGGGTGGGTCAAGACGAAGATCGGCGGTCCAAATGCTGAAATCGATCCTGCGGATTCCACCGACACCGTGTTTTTTCTGGCGACGCGCTCACCGAGCAGCGCCACTGGACTCTTTTGGTGGGACGGCAAGGTAATCCGATGGTAAGCCCGAGCGCGCAACTGATGCCCGATCAGAGCGTCACGATCATCGTCTCGCCGTGGCAACATTTCAGCGCCACAAAGGCCACGCTAGAAAGTATCTATGCGTTCACGCAGCCACCCTTTGAGCTGGTCTATGTTGACGGCAACTCACCGCCGCACGTCCGTCGCTATCTTCAAGAACAAGCCCGCAAGCGAAACTTTACGTTCATTCGGTGCGACCGCTATCTAACGTCGAGCGAAGCGCACAATATCGGCATGCGTCACGTCCGGACCAAGTACGTTGCTTTTCTTGACAATTGCACGCTGGTCACACCCGGATGGTTGGGAGCACTCATCCGGTGCGCGGAGGAGACGCAAGCTTGGGTCGTGGGACCTCTGTATTGCACTGGTGACTTGGAAGAGCCGATCACCTATTCGGCCGGTCCGGATCTCAAGATCATAGATGAACAAGGCGAGCGTCGTCTCTATGAGACGGCCCCTTTTGCCGGCAAGCCACTCGCCGACGTGCGCGGGGGGTTGAAACGGGGTCTCTGCGGCTACGCCAAGTCCTATTGCATGCTGACTCGAAAAGATGTGGTTGACCGTCTCGGAGCTTTTGATCAAGCATTCACTTCGTTCCAAGAGCATCGCGATTTTTGCCTCGACGTTACGCAAGCCGGGGGTTCCATATACTGGGAACCCGATGCGGTGGTCGTGATTGTCGCCCCGCCACCATTTGCATGGTCGGATCTTGCTCTGTTCTTGCTCCGATGGAGCGACGTGTGGCTTCGCCCAAGCATTAGTCACTTTGCAAAGAAATGGCGTCTGAGCGAAAACGATTACATGTTACAAGGTGGTGTTCGTTTCCGAAACGCCGAGCGGCGAAGATTATTGCATATTGTGCAGAGAGCAGCGCAGCGCACGATGGGCTGGCGGGGACGATGGATCGCAGATAGGTTGATCGATGCGCTGTTTGAGCGCGTGCTCGAACCGACGATCATCGCTCGCCTCGAGAGACAAAGGCTCGCGGGTGCATCGGCGACGCCGCGGGTCGCTTTGCAGGCGGAACGCGATGCCTGAACCTGCAACTACTATTGTCATTACGCCCCGAGAGCAATTTAGCAAGGCGAAGATCTCGCTTGACAGTATCCTTACTTGCACGAATCCAGCCGTACCGCTGGTCTACATCGATGGAAATTCCCCACCTGCCTTGGCCCGCTATCTCAGAGACCAAGCGGCCAAGCGTGGATTTACGCTGATTCGAACGGATTACTATCTCGGGGCGAACGAAGCGCGCAATCTCGGCTTACCCCACGTGAGCACGAAATATGTAGCGTTCGTCGATAACGACGTGAGCGTCACGCCGGGCTGGCTGGACAAACTCGTTGCTTGTGCCGAAGAAACAGGTGCTTGGGCAGTCGGGCCCCTGTATCTCATCGATGACCCTGCGAAACAAATCATCCATACCGCCGGCGCTGAGTTCAAGATCGTTGAAGAACACGGACTTCGGCGCCTGCACGAGCGTCATCGCTTCGGAAACACGCCGGTTTCGCGAGTGCGTGCGCAGCTCATCCGCCAACCCATCGATCTGGTTGAGTTTCACTGCATGTTAGTACGGAGAGACGTCTTCGACCACCTCGGTCCGCTTGATGAAGGCCTTATTTCATTCTTAGACCACAATGATTTTTGTCTTGGGGTTGTCAATGCAGGGGGCTCGGTCTATATTGAGCCGGCGGCTGTTGTCACACACCTCGCGCCACCACCATACTCATGGTCTGATCTGCCGTGTTTTCTCTTGCGATGGAGCAATATGTGGATGGAACCAAGCATACAGCGTTTCGCCGAAAAACACCGGCTCAGCATCACCGATGAGGACTTCGCAGTCCATCGCCACTTCCGCGACAGTCATCGGATGCGCCTTTTCGGACGCGCTCGAGGCGCTCTTCGACGAGTGACGGGCTCGCGTGGCCTTGCTGCCGCAGATAGTTTTCTCACGAAGGTCGTCTTCGACCGGGCGATTGAGAATGCCATCGTGCGCCCCCTCGAGCAGCGCCGTACGCGTAGCCGCTCGATGGTGCCTGCGGCCCACTTCGGAAGCTCAAAGACGTAGAGCGTATCGCCTAAACCTCTCCAGCCGGTCATGGCAAGGCATTCATCCGCGAGTGGATGCCCGCGCTGTGCTGGCCTGCTCCTTCCAACGTTGCACATTCACGCCCATCACGAGAAGCCAAAGCATCAGGAATAGTTCTGCGATGAAGCCGAGGACGTCAACGTACGGTGACAAATGCGTTGCGAGCGCCGGTGACAGAAAAGTCAACCAACCCAAGCCGGCAATCATCATCAGCACGCCAAGAAATCGAGGCAGAAAAGTCGACCTGAAAATGAGGTAGCCGATTACGATGTCAAACAGTCCGAAAAATATGATCTCCGTATAGCCGGCTTGAACATTCAAATTGAGAAACATGAGCGCCAGAGCTTGCAACTGTTCCAGCTTAAACACGCTCAAGTAATGGCTGCCTCCCAAGACGACCAACGGGGCGATTTGGAAGAGGCTGCCAGAAGCCTGAATAGCGCATCCGACGAGGCTAAAGAATGCTGCAAGTAAAGCAAGGCTCTTGTTCACAGGCTTAAACAGGCCGTAGAAGAGCGCCGTCACCGCGACGTACAATGCGGTCCCGATGAGGCCGATTGCGAAACCCAAGCGATATAAAGGCTCGTGCGCCAGGATGTTGACCGCTGTCGCCGCGGCATCTCCGGATACGACAATCCCGCGAACGAGCAAAACAGCGACTATTGCCGTCAGAAAGTAAAGCAAATAGACGACACCGGTGACCCTAGCGCTGGGCCACGGCGACCCCTCGGTAATCCGTTCGGTCATTGAGAGCCTCCTAGGCGACGCCTGGGTATGAGCACGCTGCTCGCAGGAAAGAATGGTCGCTGCCAGTAACAGTTGGATGTAAATGTAAATCCATATTTACATTTTGTCAAGACCCAACCTCACAAAAACGGAGCCACTGAGGAAGTGAGTATGCCCAAAACGACCCTCGCGCCCAAACAAGCGCGTAGTCGCGAGTCTCTCGCGCGCCTGATCACGGCCACCCGCGAGATCCTCAATGAGAAGGGAATTGAAGGTGCGACCATGCCGCGAGTCGCCGCTCGCGCGGGCCTTTCGCCTGGCTCTGTGTATCGCCGCTTCCCAAACAAGGACGCGCTCATGCGCGCGGTGATCTTGGGGACGCTGGAAATGCTCGACGCGACAGCCGCGTCAGGCCTAACACCCGAACTTGCCAAGCGCCTCTCGCTTCAGGCGTTCGCCGAGGCGATTGTGCGGCACAGATTGGTAAGCCAGCGAAAGAATGCGAGAATGCTGCGCGCGATGCTTCAGTTCATCTTGTCGCATACGAACGTTGGGTTCAAGAAGAAGGCTGCCGAGTTGAACGCCCGATCGCTCCAGCGCGTCGCGGACTTCTTGTTGTTGAAACGAAGCGAAATCAAGCACCCGGATCCAAAGAAGGCGTTGCTATTCGCGTTAATGCTTGTGGGAGCCATGCTGCAGCAGATCGTTGTGCTCGACACGATGCCAGGCGTGCCGGACCCACGGCTGCCTCGGACCGATGATGAGTTGGTTGAGGAGCTCACGCGCGCGTTTCTGAGCTACCTCAGTGTGGTATATAAGTAAAGATTATGGCATCTCGGACAAAGCATCCCCTCCGCGACACCATTACGATTGGTGGTAATCTGTCCGTTGGCCGCATGGGCTTCGGAGCGATGCGCATTACAGGCCCCGGCATTTGGGGACCGCCACACGATCGAGCTGCTGCGGTGGCCTTGGTTCGACACGTTGTTGACGCTGGCGTCACTTTTATTGACACAGCGGACTCGTACGGCCCGTACGTGAGCGAAGAGATCATCGCCGAGGCACTTGCACCTTACGTCGATGACGTCGTCATCGCGACCAAAGCCGGGTTCGTCCGCTCAGGCCCGGGTCAATGGGCGATCGATGCGCGACCCGAAAGATTGCGCAAATGCGCTGAAGGTAGCCTACGACGCCTCAAGCGCGATTGCATTGACCTTTTCCAATTGCATCGGATCGACCCGCGCGTTCCAATGGAGGAGTCACTTGGGGCGCTGACGGCCCTGCAGCGCGAGGGTAAGATCAGGCACATCGGTCTTTCTCAGATTTCGGTCGACGAATACGAAAGGGCGAAAAAAACAGCGACCATTGTCTCGGTGCAGAACCGCTACAACGTCGAAGATCGCAGTTCCGAAGACGTGCTGGATGCGTGCGAACGAGACGGCTCAGTTTTTCTGCCATGGGCGCCGTTGGGCGGCACGGGTTCACCAAAGCACGCAGCGCTGAAACGCATAGCTACCGCACATGAAGTGAAGCCAGCTCAGGTGGCGCTGGCATGGCTGCTTGCTCGCTCTCACTTTATTTTGCCAATCCCCGGGACGTCGTCGATTGCTCACTTCGATGAGAACCTCAGGGCCGTAGAGCTCGTGCTTACTGCTGCTGAGTTGGAAGAACTGAGCTCATAGGCTGTCACATAAGGAAGGTCACCACCGGCATGTATACATTCGTCGATAGTTGGTTGCGCTAATATGCGTCGACCGCTGCTAACGCGTCTCTTCAGTTTATGGCTGGCCTTTGGGCTTGGGGCGTCCGTGGGTGGCTGGTTTGTGAGCCGCTACATTGGAGCGTGCGACGCGAAGATCGTCGACGTTGACATGGCGGGACTCACCAGCGCCGCCCAAGCCGCCCTGCCCGGTGCGGTCACGGGTTCAGGTGTCGTGGTGTTCACCGTGGACCCCACGGGAATTCGCGTTCAATCCGATTCCATGTTTACCAATCAATCGTTCGACGCTCATGTCTTGGCGGTCACTCGCGGCTCGCCTATGAAACTTGAGATTAGCACGAAGGTGTTGCAGCAGCTGCTACCCCATTGAGCGGAGATTCATGCGCGGATGAGGCTCTGCCAATTTGAGGGAACATGGCCGGCCGGTCCGGGCACAGGCTGACTTAAAGGATGCGAGTGGGGAGCGGGCAACTGCGGGCCCGCAAAAAAATCTCGCGTGCGGTAGTCATAGAACCAGCGCTCTCCAGATTCAAAGCTTGTAATAATCGGGTGGCCGGTCGTTGCGTTGTGTTTCGACGCATGCTGACTTGGTGAGTTGTCGCAGCAGCCAATGTGCCCACACTCGGCGCACCGGCGGAGGTGTAGCCACCAGCCGTTTGTCGCCAAGCACTCAACGCAACCCGTGCCCGAAGGTTTTGCGGTCGGACTGATACCGCTTCTTTCCATTTTCACAGTCATCTCCGATCCCTAATTCCTTAGGAACGTCCCTTCGCGAAGTTCGGTAAACGCCTCTTGGAGTTGCTGTTGCGTATTCATCACTATGGGTCCATACCAGGCAACAGGCTCCCCGAGCGGCTTGCCGGAGACCAGCAGAAAGCGGACGCCGTCCGCGCCCGCATGGACCATTATCTTGTCGCCCTTATCGAAGAGGACGAGCGATCGGTTCTCGGCGTGTGCGGGAGGCGTCGTGTCCAGCCAATTGACCGATTCGGTCGGCACGGCTAACGGCTCGGATGCGTTGCTGAATTTTGCATCACCCGAAAAAACGTAGGCGAACGCGTGGCGCGTCGTTTCGACCGGCAGTGTCTTTCTACGTCCGGGCGGCACGGTCACGTCAAGGTAAATCGGATCGATGGCGACCTCAGCAACCGGCCCAGTCTTCCCCCAAAATGAGCCACACACGATGCGCACCTCGGTACCGTCATCGTCTTTGATCTCGGGGATGTCGACAGATTTGACCTCCTGATACCTCGGCGCAGTCATCTTGCGCGAGGCCGGAAGGTTTGCCCACAACTGGAACCCATGCATGCGCCCGGTCGTATCGCCTTTGGGCATTTCCTGATGGATGATTCCCTTGCCAGCGGTCATCCATTGCACGTCGCCCGCCGCGATCGTGCCACCGTGTCCAATGCTATCGCCATGCTCGACGGTTCCTGCGAGCACGTAGGTGATGGTTTCAATTCCCCGATGAGGATGCCAGGGAAAGCCTGCCAAGTAATCCTCCGGCACGTCATTACGAAAGTCATCGAGCAAGAGGAACGGGTCGAAGTCCGACGTGTTGTCGAATCCGAATGCCCGCCGCAGATGAACGCCTGCACCTTCCAAGGTGGGCTTCGACTTAATGAGGCGTTGGATAGGTCGAATGGACATGGCGTGACTCCATTTGTGTTCGACAGGTAAGTCGGACATGGACCCTTCGTTTGCATGTGGCATTTTCATTCCCACGACCGGCAAAGTCACGAGAAAGGCCGCGAACCCTTGCGGCAGGGTTGGGACACAATCTTCTCGACATTGTTTGATCGGTGAAGGTGAGATAAAATCGGGCTGTGGGGCAAGCGAAAAAATGCCGATCCAGTGTGTCCGTCTTGGTCATGATCGCGCTGTTAAACGCAGGTTGTGGTAGCATCCTTTATGTGAGCGTGAACGAAGCGAAAACAGGGTACCCAATGCCTCGTTGCCCGGATGGACAATCTCAAATCCGCCACAGAGGTGTGTAATGACAAAGAACGATTTCGAGATTGCTCACCTCTTATTGACTCCACCCGTCAACAACCATCTAATGAAGACCACCCGAGTTTACAATCAGCCAATACCGGGATATTGCCTATAAAAAGGTGATCCCGGCATTATTTGAGGGAGGAACCACATGGCGGCATACGCAGTATCTCAAATTAAATGGGAAGAAGCGCACGGGCCCGAGCGCTACCTGAAGCTTGTGCAGAATGCCCTCAGGTCATACGGTGGAAGGTACCTTGCGTTCGGACCGGTCATTGTCGTCGAGGGCAATAACGTGCCGCACGACTTGGCGATTGTGGAGTTTCCGTCTCTCGACGCAGCGAAACGCTTTTACGAATCTGAAGAATATAGTTTGGCCCGTAAGATTCGTGCAATCTCCGCAAAGACGGATTGGCTCGTTTTTGTCGACGGCGTGACTATCCCCGAATAAATGTGGTCGGTGTAAGCACAACATCGCGGATCTCCATGCTGCGCCTGCCGTACTGTTATTGGCCAGCGTTTGGGCTTACTTCGGACGAGATGGACGCCCTGGGCGACGCTCCCGCGGTCGCTTCGCTGCGACGCGCGAAACCCTCGCTAGCCATGCGATCGCGATTCAGCATAACTCTATTCTTGGAGTATTTGATGAACGAATGAAATGGCGATCGATCCTTCGCCTACAGCAGACGCAACGCGCTTGACGCTCCCGCCTCGCACGTCACCCACTGCGAGGACGCCCGGCAAACTGGTTTCGAGCAAAAATGGTGGTCGCGGAAGCGGCCAACGAGCAGAGCTCAGGTCTTCCGGTGACAGCTCAGAACCCGTCTTGATGAAGCCCTTCGCGTCAAGAACGACGCAGTTGTTCAGCCACCCCGTGTTCGGTACGCCGCCCATCATCAAAAAAACGTGTCGAATAGCGTGGTCTTCGACATCGCCAGTCTGGTTGTTGCGCCATCGGACTGAGTCGAGATGATCTTGGCCTTCGAGAGCCACAATTTCCGTGTGCGGCGTCAATACAATCGAGGGAGTTTCTTCAATCCGGCGGCTCAGATAGCGTGACATGGTCTGGGCCAAGCCTCCCGATCTGACGACCAAGTACACGCGCTTCGTTGTTTGCGCCAAGAAGATGGCGGCTTGCCCCGCGGCGTTTCCTCCGCCGACGACAATCACTTCGTCACCCGCGCAGAGCTGGGCCTCAACAAACGTTGCACCGTAGTAGATCCCCGCGCCCTCAAAGCGAGATAAATTGCTTAATGCGAGTTTTCTGTATTCCACGCCGGTCGCAATCACGACGCTGCGCGCCTGGATGCGAGCTCCATTGTCTACTTCGACGATGTGCATCCTGGGATCGCAGGCGAGTCGGGTTCCCGTGGCAATGAGCATTTGCGCTCCGAATTTTTCCGCCTGGTTATAGGCCCGAGTGGCGAGCTCCTCACCAGAAATGCCGGTTGGAAATCCTAAGTAGTTTTCGATTCGAGAGCTTGCACCGGCCTGACCGCCAGGCGAAGTGGTCTCCAACATCAGAACGTCTAGCCCTTCTGAGGCGGCGTACACCGCAGCAGCTAATCCGCCGGGTCCGGCTCCGATAATGACAAGATCGCGAGTACGGGTTTGGTCGACCGTGATGTTAAAACCCAGACACTCCGCCAATTTCTGGTTGGTGGGGTTGCGCAGCACATTTTGACCCCGACAGATTACTACCGGTATGTCGCTCGCTGCGACATGAAAGCCGCTCAACATTTTTTCAACGTCGGGGTCTCGCTCAAGGTCTAAATAGGAGTAAGGATGACCGTTGCGCATCAAGAATTCTTTGAGCTTCAGCGTTTCAGCCGAGTGCGATGACCCAATGAGCACCACATCCCCCACGCCTGCCGCCACCAAGCCCGCCCTCCGGAGAAGGAAGGCGCGCATCAAAATCTCCCCGAGCTCCTCGTCCGTTTGAACAAGACCCAGCAATTGTTGATGGTTGAGTTCAATCACCTCACCGGGCTGGGAAACGCGTAGCCTGAACATGGCGCTGCGGCCCGATACGCTGTTGACCTCTCCCGTAAACTGCCCAGGCCCGCTGACGGCAACGAGGGTATCACCGGTCGCTGAGGGACGAACACTTTCGAGCTCGCCTGAAATGACGGTAAAGAACGGAACAGCTGAGTCTCCTGATTCGACGAGAACGTCACCAGTCTGAATTGGGCGAGTCCGGCCATGCATCGCAATGCGACCGAGCTGAGCGGGCGTTAGAGTCGGAAAGACATCCTCAAAACGCGACATCGTGAGCGGAATAGGAGGCGCCCTATCGGCCATGGTCGTTGCGACCTCCGGAATTAGCTACCTACATCAGGGTTGGTCAGCATTTCGGTCAGCAATTTCCTCCGAGCTTGCCGCTGGCAGGGTGGAGGAAGGCAGCGACACGGGGCTAACGCCCCCGGCAGCACGCTTGGACTATCTTGTACAGGGGGCCAAAAAATGATCTTACCGCTGCTTTTGGCCGTGGATTTTATGAACTTCAATTACTCTGTCACGCCGTGCTCCAACGTGCCACCGCCCGTGCTCATGAGGAAAGGCTCCTACTCGTTCTTCGACCAGAAAATGGGAACGGGATTCGACGTCTCCTTAAGTAGGGTGAAGTTAGGCAGTCTAAGCGCCGGCAGGCAGCAGGCAGTCGTGGTGCTCTCCTGCGACTTCCCGATTGGTGGCACGGCTGAGGCTTTCGCGTACGATATACGCGGGAATGCTGCACTGTTGCTGGGAGCGGTTGGCTCCGCCAACTGGGGCGGAGATTGGGGAGAAGGGCCAGACTCGATTCACATCACCTTTCGGAGCAACTTGCTCTACGTCGATTCGTGCAAGGATGATGAGTGCACGACGCGCGAGGTTAGAACCTACGCGCTGCGCGCGGGTAAGCTCATCAAGTTGTACGTGCAAACCCACAAGTCGACTGATCCTTAGCCAGCAACGTGGCGCGGCGTAGTAAATCCGGCGATTTCATTTGATCGGAGAGGCGATTAAAGTTCGACCGCGGTCCTTTCCAGTGAAGATCCTCGACCGTATCAAACACCGGCACATCCAGTCGCAACGTGGCAAGGTTGCGAAAGAGCAGGGCATCGCTCCAAGCCTTAAGGAGCGCCTCGGACAACGAGCGTGCGCGAGGGATTGAAGGATGCCACTTGCGCCAGTCCTTCGGAATCTCTTCAAGATGGTGGTACCGCGACAAGGTCGTAGCTGCGGCCTTGGCACCCCATCCCGGCACACCTGGGAATCCATCCGCACTGTCTCCCACTACAGCCAAGTAGTCCGGAATCGATTGCGGCGTCACCCCGAACTTCGCCATCACGGCGGCCTCGTCTCGCACGATGTCGCGTCGGCGGTCAAGCTGAACGACTCGCTTGCCTACAACGCACTGACTCAGGTCCTTGTCAGGCGTACAAATGAACACGCGGCTCACACGAGCATCCCGCGAAGCCTTGACAGCGGCGGAAGCCAACGCATCATCGGCTTCATAGTAAACCATTGGCCAAACTATGACTCCCATTGCCTCAAGGGCTTCTTCTAAAATAGGGAACTGCGAGAGCAACTCGGGAGGCACGCCTTCGCTGGTTTTGTATCCGCGATAGAGGTCGTTGCGAAAGGACTCTACGACGTGATCGGTTGCGACACCAACAAACTTTGCGCCATGCTCGAGCATGGACAAAACCGAAGCCAGGACCCCGCGTACGGCGCCGACCTCTCGTCCATTTGCGTCTGCCGCGGATGGTACTGCGAAAAAATGCCGGAACAATTCATAGGTCCCGTCAATCAAATACACCTGCACGCGACTCATGTTTGCGGTGCAGGCTTCGTTGGGGTTAGAGCAACCTCTTCTCCGACGACGAGTTCGCGATCGTCGATGCTCATGCGGGATTTTGCACGTCATGTTGGAAGATTTTCAAGAACAGTACGGAGGTAACGATGGCCAAGCCCGGGATTGTAGAATCCATCTATATCGCGCCGCAGGCCAAGGGGCCCGTGAACGCGGTTACGCAGGTTCGGGCGGTGCCGGGCTACGGACTCGAGGGCGATCGTTACTTCAGCAAGACTGGAACGTTTTCGCCAAAGGACGTGCCCGATCGTCAAGTAACGCTCATCGAGAGCGAGGCCATTGAAGGGCTCGCACGCGACTACTCGATCGACCTAGCTGCTGGTGATGCTCGGCGCAACATCGTCACTCGCGGTGTGGCGCTCAACCACCTAGTAGGGCTGGAATTCCGGGTCGGCGAGGCGGTGCTTCTGGGCACGAGGTTATGCGAGCCGTGCGCTCATTTAGAGTCGCTTACCAAACCCGGGGTAAGAGCGGGCCTGATTCACCGGGGAGGTCTTCGTGCCGAGATCATCATTGGTGGAAACATCACCGTAGGGGACGAGCTTCGCGAAAAATGACGTTACGTTTAACTACTGGGACTATCGGATAGCCGCGACTGCGATAGAGGACTTATCGCAAAACTCGGCGACTCAAAGAGGATGAATGTCGTCGCCTTTTTCCAGTGGCTCATTCGGTTAGCTGGGCTCACCGCCATCATCCTGGGCTTGACCTTTTGGAGCGGCCACGCGCTGAATCTTGTCCCCGTGCACATGCTTGTCGGGCTTGTCCTTGTCTTGTCGCTCTGGTCACTGGCTAGCATAGCTGCTTTCGTTCGCGTACAATCGGGTTTAGTCATAGTGGCGTTTGTCTGGTGTTTCGTAGTTCCAACGCTCGGATTGATGCAAGACGGTCTGGTGCCTGGCAGCGCTCATTGGACCATCCGATTGCTGCACTTGGTTTTTGGCTTGATCGCAATAGGGCTCGGTGAATTGCTGGCCCGGAGGTTGAGAGTCTCGGTCAGGCGTCAACCGGGCTGAATAAAGATATCGGGTTTCGTAAAGTACTTACTTGGCCAGGCGATGATAGCATGGTGCGGGTAGTCGTAGACGATGTTGAAACGCTTCAGAACCCCGGTGCCGACGCTGCCGCCCTCCTCAGAACTTGCGAAGACGCCCCCTGTTTGACGCGAAGCCCGCGTGATAATGCTGCTCAGATTGGTCCCTAAAACGTCGAGCTTCGGCAATGTGAAAACGTCCGCATAGACGGGGCCCCCCAAGCCATACCCAGTAATGATGTTCTTCTTCGACGGATAGCGCCCGTAAAGAGCGTGCTGTCTTGCGAACGGGCCAAAGAGGGTTAGCGATGAGCGATCTCCGGTATCAACGAGAACCACAGTCGCTATCCCGTTGACCTTGGCGTGGATGACGGGCAGAACGCCCTCAAAGCTCGTTGTCGTGGCATTTGAGGGCAAAGCCGGCAAGGTTTTTGTAAACGACAACGTGCCGGCGTCGACGTTCACGAAGGTGTCGAACTGTTTGAGGATCGGATAACCTATAATGCCATCCAAATGGGGAAAATGGAATTTTGTGCGAATTTGGCTCAGATCGATTACTTCGGTGCTCACGTTGTTGAACGAGAGCGACGCGATGGAAAGTGTTTGTAGCGTGGTGCCACCGCTCTTGACCGCATAGTTACCGGCGCCAGTGATCACTCCAGCATTGTGCACGTTCGCTGCAAGTCGACTGGCTGTCTCCGGTGTTACAGTCACGACCGGATCGCCGGTGTCGACGATCATGTCAAACGGTCCGCTGCCATCAATCATACACTTGATCATCATGCGGTTGTCAAAGTATGTGAACGGAACGCTAACGCTCCACGAACTGATCGCAACCGAAAGGATGAAGACTAATACATGCATGCCTTGCTCCTACCGTTAGGTCATGCACAGCTCTTCGAAGAACATTTCGGAAGTCAGCTCACCAGAATGCCGTGCTTGTGCCCGTCAAGCACTAGTTGGACAGCAGTATGCCGGATTTCAAGTCTTGGCAATCATGCCTTGCGACCAAGAACATATTAGCACGAGGTATTCCCATGGCGATGCACCGATAAACTTTTGGGATGGTTCGCATGCGCGAGTCGGCTTCAAATCTACCGAGGGCGATGCGACCGCTCATCGTGACTAACTCGTTTACCTAGGGGTACCGCGACATTTTTGTTCTCCGATCTGGAGGGCTTCACGCAGCGTAAGTAAACCTGTTTGACGAACGGCTATATGAAAAAACGCGTTCTTGTTCTTGGAGCAGGCTTCGGGGGTCTCGAGTTCAGCACGCTCTTATCCGAAAGGTTAGGCGAGGACGTCGAGGTGACGCTGATCGACAAGAGCGATGGTTTCGTTTTCGGCTATTCGAAACTCGACGTAATGTTCGGGCGAACGACGCTCGAGGCGGTATGCCTCCCATACAAGGATTTCGTTAAGCCGGGCGTGCGGTTCCGGCAAGAAACGGTCACCGCGATTGATCCCGTGGCGCGATATGTCACCACCGATGCGGGAACGTATGAGGCGGACGTCCTGGTCGTCGCACTCGGCGCCGACTACGACATGGATGCGACGCCGGGACTCGCCGAAGACGGCAACGAGTTTTACTCCGTCGCAGGCGCCGCACGAGTGCGCGAGATACTTCCCACGTTCACGAAAGGTCGAGCACTCATCGGTGTCTGTGGATCGCCGTACAAGTGCCCTCCGGCGCCCAGCGAAGCTGCATTGTTGCTGCACGATTACCTCAGCACACGGGGTGTGCGCGGTGCCTGTGAGATCACTCTCGCCCTTCCGCTCGGAACTCCGGTTCCTCCGTCACCCGAGACGTCACGGGCGTTGCTCGCCGCGTTTGCGGAGCGTAACATCATGTTCGTCGGCGACCGTGACGTTATTTCGCTTGACCCCGGGCGGCATGTCGCGGTCCTCGAGGATGGAACCGAGATTCCTTATGATCTTTTCCTGGGAGTGCCGAAGCACCGCGCTCCGGATGTGGTTCAGGCAAGTGGCATGGCTGAGGACGGTTATGTGATGGTGAACCCCTACACGCTCGAGACGCGTTTCCCCGGCGTGTACGCATTCGGCGATTGCGCAAAACAGGGGACGCCGAAGGCGGGGCTGTTCGCCGAGGGCGCGGCTCGCGCCGTTGCCACTTCCCTGATCGCGAGTCTGCGAAGCGGCGAACTACCGGAGCCCCATATGGGGACGGGCTCCTGCTACATAGAGTTCGGCGCCGGGCGAATCGGCCGCGTCGACATCGACTTCTTCTCGGGGCCCAAGCCGACCGGCACCTACCACGAACCGTCGGTCGCTCTGCGTGCCGAGAAGGAGCATTTTGGTTCGAGCCGCCGAGCCCGTTGGTTTGGCCGCTAACACCTCCGAACCAATCTAGTTCGGAAATCGAAGCCCACCTACTGTCACCAATTTCCGTCACATTCTCCTGTCGCGTTCCGTCAATGAAATGACGAGGCATCCACCACGAACTTGACAACGGAGGGTATACCAATGAAGATCAAACTGACCAGCGTCTACGTGGACGACCAGGAAAGGGCTCTGCGGTTCTACACCCAAGTGCTGGGCTTTACCAAGAAGGCCGACTTCAGCCATGGGTCGTTTCGCTGGCTGACCGTGGCCTCAAACGAGGAGCCGGACGGAGCCGAGCTGCAGTTGGCGCTTAACGACAACCCGGCGGCCAAGGCCTATCAGCAGGCCATATTTCAGCAGGGCCAGCCCGCCACCATGTTCTTCACAGACGACGTGAAGGCCGAGTACGAGCGCATCAAAGCCCGGGGCGCCGAGTTCACGATGCCGCCGACCGAGGTGACTGGCTCGACCATCGCCGTGCTGAACGACACCTGCGGCAACCTGATCCAGATCACGCAGCTGGCGCGCCGGTAGGCTTAAGCTCTTCGAATATTGACGAGGGTTCTGTTGTGGCGCAAGCAATACGAGTGCACGGCGCGAGCAGAGTCATTAGGGGTGCGACACTACGAAGGTCGGTGTGATTTCAACGTGGGGACAGCGTTAGGTTGGTGATGCCGTAGGTCCGAAAGCGCGGCCAGGCCTGTTGCAGCGGCAGACGCATCCGTCTGCAGAGCACAATCGGCCGGTCGCGCTCGTACGGCATCGCATACGGCGATGTTCCAAATCGGGCGATGATTGTGCTCGATTCGCAAAGCTGCGCCCATTGCGCCGGGTCGACGTTCACGGCGATGATACTCGAGCCATCGTAGCCGCGCGGACCCCAGATGTAGTACTGGTTATTGCCGCTGATGACCGGTGGCAGATTCTTCCCGAAGACGTCAATCGCGCCCGCTTCGCCGTAGTTCTCAGCGAAGATTGCCGTTTGCGCGCGGTCTGCCGGCGGGAGCGACGCATAGACGCGTTCTACGGTTTTTGCGAGATCGCGCCAACCGAACTCATCGGAAAACGGCTCGAACAACGGCGCGCCGATCATCGCAACTTCGACCGGCCTCGGGCGCAATGTCATATTGTCCAACATGTGCTTCAGCGCGGGCGGCGAGAGCACGGGAAGCACGAGCGGCAGCGCGAGCGCACCGTTCGCTGCGGCGAGCACGGCCCAAACGGCGACGAGCGCACGCCATAGCCTCGTACACGCCGCCGCGCCGAGCGCGAACGCCGTTGGATAGAAACCCGCCACATAATAGCTCTTGCCGTGCGTTACGAAGACGAGGACGGCGCTTACGATGAAGGCGATGGCGAGATAGCGATACTGCGCGAGTCGCCTCGACGCGAAGGGCGCGACGATACCCGCGATCCACAGCGGCGCCAGCAAGAAGTTCACGGAGAGGATCTGGTCGATCATGAAGACAGCGGGCGTTCCGGTCAGATTTCCGGCATTGTCGTTGCGCACGACATCGAGGAACGGCAAGCCGTGGACGAGTTGCCAGATCACATTCGGAAGCGCTATGAGCGCGGCGATTCCTGCCCCGAGCCATGCTTCCCGCGAACGGAACACAAGGCGCGGCCCTGCAAGTGTAAGCCCAACAATCAACCCGACGATCCAAATGATGATGCCGTAACGCGCTTCGAATGCGAGTCCGGCTATCAAGCCAGCCCACAAAAATGCGGTCGGTTCGTTTCTTAGCATCGCACGCGTGATGTAATATGCGATCGCCGTGAAGGCAAGTGGTTCGAAGGCGGAGGTGTTCAGCGTCGCGCTCGTCGCTATCACCAGAGGCGCACTTGCAGAGGCCACCGCTGCAAGCCATGCACCGCGCGTGCTCGCGCCGAGCAGTTGCGCAAAGGCCACCGTTACCGGGATCAATGCCATGGCGGCGATTACCGCCGGCAAGCGCAGGAGCCACACGTGCACGCCGCCGACCTGCGTGAGCGCGGCCAACAGCGGCACCAGCGGTGGCTGATCGACGTAGCCGAAAGCCGGGTGGCGGCCGCAGACGATAAAATACAGCTCGTTTCTGAAGATGTCGTATCTGCCTGCGGTCATCAGGTGGAGGATCGCCACCAGTACGACGACACTCCAAGCCGCAAACTTCGCGGATCGGCTCACGCGGCGTATAGTACCGGGTCCGCCGTGCAAGCACCTGGACGGTCAAGGCCGAAGCACCTATTGCCCATGGATGAACAGAACAGACCGTTGACCGTAGACGTTTCGCACGGCACTGCTTTTTGGTTTCTGGATAATTGAACATCATCGCAAGATCCCGGGGTTGCGCTATCGCTCGGCGGAATAAGCTGAAGGAGCGTGCTTCGTAGTGCCATCAGACGAAGCCGGCACATACCATCTCGGCTACAGTGATGCCGAGGCAGAGCGGCTCATCCGTCAGGGCCGATACATCAATGGCATGACCGAGCAGTTCTTCCGGTCTTCGGGCATCGAGTCGGGACAGCGCGTGCTCGACGTTGGCTCTGGCGTCGGTGAAGTCGCACTGATCCTGAGCAAGCTTATCGGGCCTTCGGGAGAGATCGCCGGCGTCGAGCGTGATGGCCGTTCCATCGAGCGCGCGCGAGCGAGGCTCCAAGATGCGGGTGTGCACAACGTTGAGTTTGTGCAAGCCGATATCACAGTTTTTTCCACCGAGACTCTCTTCGACGCGGTGGTCGGCCGGTACGTCTTGCAGTTCTTACCTGATCCGGTAGCCGTGTTGCGGAGGTTGTCCGCACTGCTCAAACCTGGCGGCATCATCGCGTTTCAGGAGGCGTCATTCGCCCCGTTCGTCGCTCTTTCTGACCATTTGCCGCTGCGATCGACGTGCGTGCGGTTGATGCGCGACATGGCGGTGCAATCCGGCGTGCGGGTCGAGATGGGTCTGGAGTTGTATAAGGCGTTTCAGGATGCCGGCTTGCCCGCACCCGCCATGCGGTTCGATATGCCATTAGGTCGGGATCCCGAATTCACGCGCTTGCTGTCCGACCGGCTTGTCATCGCGCTTCAAGATACCAAGCGAGATACGCGCTCGATGGAAGCACTTGGCGACCCGAATACCCTTGCGGACCGGCTGCGGGAGGAAGTCGAGAGATCAAATTCGGTCGTGCCGTGGATCGCACTCGTGGGGGCGTCGTCCCGAAAACACCAAATCCAGCGGGGTCGAATCTGACCCGCTCAAAAATCGCAATGAGTTTCAGGCTACAAAGTGCTGGCCGCTGCGCGTAAGGAGCAGCTCTACGCTCTATACGTGTGAGGCATGCGAGCCGCGGGGTGACTGGGCCTCTCAAGCGAACCATCCGGTTCAGTGGCGAAGTCGGATGTGACAATGAGCTCGCTCCGCTTAACGAACAATGCATGCGTTGTTCTGAAAATTGCGGGGCTTGCGGCGCTACAAGCGCTCGTGCTTGTGTGTGTTCCGGCGAACGCCGCAGACAACGTCGCTCCGCCGGGCATCGCGCGCATTGGGAGCAGCCAAAAGATCTGCCAGCTCATAGGCGATGTCGACTGGGAAACTGGCAAGCCGACGCAAGCGTTAACCTTCACCAAATACGGGCTCGACGCGGCCGATCTCGGCTATCCGGTCGACCTTGGTAGGGAACTGGTGCTGCTATTCGGCGATAGCTGGCCGCCGGGACATCCATTCGGTTCAGCTCCTGCCCTACCACCTGACGACTCCGTTGGAGTGACTACTCTTCGCAACCCGCCGACAAAAGACACTTGTCTCCAACTCAAGATCAATGACACAGGATCATCACCAGAACATTTCGCCCCGGCGACGATCATCCATACACCGGCGATCAAACAGGGTTTCTTCAACGTCCCTTCGGGCGGCGTCGCGGTTTCGGGCGAGCTATACGCATTCTTTTGGACAAATCACTGCGTAGAGCCGAATAATCTTGTGCCATCGCCAGCCGCGCCATTGGCGCTGCCAGCGGTCAATATGGCGCACCGCTGTCCCGAGACCCCTATGAACAACAGTCTGGGGGTGAGCGTTATGGCAAGCTCAAGCGATGAGGGAAGGACGTTCCAAAACGTCGTCACGATGCCGATTGGATTCGTCTACACGACAGCGGTCAACGCGATGCTCCAGGCCGATATCCCCGCCGATCAGCGGCTCGGCGTGTTCATCTTCTCGGCGGCGCGCTATCGTGCGAGCGTGCCATATCTCGCGTATGCGCCGGGCGCAACGCTTGCCGATCCATCGACGTGGCGATTCTTCAGTGGGCGCGACGCTACAGGAAAGCCGAAGTGGGTGACGCTCGACGAATGGAACGGCAAACCGACGCCGACGAAGAGCCTGCGGCCGAATGTGTGGGCGCCCCCTGGAGACGCCGAGGTATTTACACCGGATTCGGATCAGCAGCGCTGCATCCGCGAGATGTCAGTGACATGGAACAAGCCGTTGCATGAGTGGCTCATGGTTTACCAGTGTTCCGGCGTGCAAGCGCGCGTGGCCCCGGCTCCGTGGGGCCCCTGGTCCGAACCCACTGAGCTGCTCGGCCAAGGCGACAAACCTGGCTGCCGCTTGGTCATGATCCCTCAAGGCTGCGGCAACCGGCGCGACTACTGGCCAACCAGACACCCCAACGACCAGTTCACGCGCGGCGGTTTCTACGCTTCCTACGTGCTCAATCGTTACACAACCGATGCGGGCAGAACGGCGAAGAGCCACAAAGCCACTATCTACTGGACGCTGTCCACGTGGAATCCATACGTCGTGAGCATCATGTGCACGACGATTGAGAGCGCAGCGCCCAGCATACCCTAATCAACGAAGGTCGATGCTGCCACACATTCTAACGCATCCGGTCGTCATTTGCCGATGATACTAGAAAGGCAATGCAAATTGAGAAATCGCAGGTCGTTTTTGCGGCGTTCGGTGGAGTCTTAGCGGCTGTCGGAATCGCCCGTTTTGTTTACGGGCACGCTTTTTCTGTGGCGGACGCCATCCGGGTGTGTATCGCGGTTCCGCTTGCCCTCATCGTGCTGTTTGTTTCGGATTACGTGCTGCACCACGGCCGATTTGCGATCTTAATTCCCGTCTTTGGTATCACGGCCTGGTTAATATTGAGCCCCGCCTTTACGGTCGCACTCGGTATAGCACTTTTAGGGATTTCGATTGTGCAATGGCATTCAGCGCGCGCTAGCTTGTA
>CAVTNB010000002.1:0-225363 GCA_963736005.1 uncultured Pseudomonadota bacterium | reverse complement strand
GGTGGGGTCTGCAGACAACGCGTATGCGCAGATGGCTGGAACGAACTTTCGACTCGCCGGCGACCGTCAGACAGCCGCCTTGGATTGGTATTCGCTGCGCTCTGCCCAAGCCTTCACCATTATCAACCGAGTATTCGGATTCGATTCGGCGCGGGTGACTCGCGTTCTGAGCGGACCGCTCGGGGTAGCGGGGAGCCCCGAAGCGGCTCTTGATAATCAAATTCTTACCTATGCCGCCGCAGGTCAATATGCAAATGCGTTCGCTGTTGCTGCCCGCGTAACGGTGCCGAGCGGAGCCGCGCTGCCATCAACCGTGCGACCGATGTATCGGCGCTTGATTCAAGTACACCAGCCCAATGCCGTGCTCACGAACTTAGGCGCCACGTTGGACCTAGCACGGGCCAGCCACCTCGCGCTGCTAGCCTACGAGGGCCCCGATCAAACCGCTGCGACGCCAGGTGTGGCTTGGTCGCTCGCCATGAAGCCAACATATAGCCAGCTGTTTTACGACCGTTCGCTTGAGGCATGGCACGCTGGCGGCGGAGCATTGTTTGTCACCAGTTCGTTTAACCTCGACGATAGAGCAAGATTGAGCGGGATCGCCGCGTATGTCGCGCGTCATCCCTATCCGCACGCTCGGCCCATAGGGAACTATCTTTTTGTGCCGCCTCCCACACCGCAACCAGAGGCGCCCCAGCATCATGGAGCGTTTAATCCCGCCCTGATTGGAGTCGTTGTTTCCCCGCACGGAGGTGGAACCAAGCAACCGCTACCAACGAACTTGCGTCGTCTTGTTTCGAGTGGGACCACAACGTATACACCGGGCACTATGGCAGGCCCAACGGCAATGTTTTACACATTGCCGGGAGAGAGCGGCGCCGTTTCGCAACAGATGGATCCGAGCCCCATCGGCACTCTCACGAACGAAACGCTCACCTATAAGGTGAGCCCAAACAATAGCAGCTGGGGTTGGGTGAGCGGACCGAACGAGCCAAACCTAACGAGTTGGCCCGCCACAAACTATGTCGTCACATTGAATATTACGCAGCCTAATGCGTCGTTGCAGCTTCGAGAAGTAAAAATCTTTCGAGTGAACAGCAGCGGCGGCCCAGGCTACAATGGCCTCGCCCTGGTGGCTGATCTGCCGAATCTGACGCAGTCGCTGGGCACCGCGGGATCACTGACCTACACATTGGCCGGAAGTGCGCAGACCGCAAGCGCTACCGATAGACTCGTTGTGAAATTTTATACGCGTAACCTGGGATCCAGCACGGAGAGCTTTTCGTATGACGCGGGCGCCGGCGCGGTTTCAGGTCTGTCGGTGGGTTCGTCAACAAGTCCGCCGCCGAGCCCCTCACCCTCGCCGAGTGCGTCGCCCTCACCCTCACCGACCCCGTCGTCCTCGAGTAGTCCCGTAGCACAAGCGGTAGTCGATCGTTGGGATTCCTCCTTCTACTACGTGCAGGGAACGGGCGCGCAAACATCATGCGGCCACTTTAAGGTGGCGTACAATGTCAACACCATCTTCGTCCCAAGCCAAGCGGCGATTGTTGTGGGCAGCAATATAACTATCTTTGGAACCGGAACGTGCAGTAAAGATAACATCGTCGCAAGTCAGATCAGCCTGACGGGATCGCCGTCACCGAGTCCGTCACCGTCACAGTCGCCAAGCGCATCGCCGTCACCGACTTCCAGCTCGGCTGACATGACAACGTTCCATAACAATAACCTGCGGACGGGATGGGATTCGCAAGAAACGAAATTGACTACGAGCAACGTCGCGTCCAGTAATTTCGGCCAGGTGGGGCAGCTAAAGGTCGATGGGAACGTCATGGCCCAGCCGTTGTTCGTCGGCAATTATCAAGTGCCAGGTCAAGGCACCCATAATCTCGTCATTGTTGCTACCGAGCACAATAGTATCTATGCGTTCGATGCCGATTCGCTACAACAAATTTGGCACGTGAATTACGGTCCGTCGCAATACTGGTCTTCCGTCGGTTGCGGAGATATCACGCCCGAATATGGGATCACGAGCACGCCCGTCATCAACCGAACGGGCGCGGGAAGCGGAACGATTTATTTCGTCGCAGCAACCGAGGTGGGAGGCGTCTTCCATACGCAATTGCATGCAGTCGACATCGGCACCGGTGCGGACCAAAAAACCGCAGTTGAAATCAATCCAAGTGCCTTGCTGACCAACGGATCGATGATTCACCTCGACGCGCAACATCAGATGAGCAGAACGAGCTTGTTTATGAGCAACGGGTGGGTTTACGTTGGCATCGGCTCGCACTGCGACGATCGCGTCACCGTTGTGACCGGCTGGATGCTACGTTACGATACGTCGCTGAATCTGCTCAGCACTTTCAACACCGAAGATGACCCCGCGTCCCAGAGCCTGGCCAGTATTTGGATGTCGGGGTACGCGAGCGTTGCTGACGCAAGCGGAAACATCTTTTTCGCGACTGGGAACGGACCGTTCGATGCGAACACTGGCGGCAAAAACTACGGCGAAACCGTTGTCAAGCTCACCCCCGATCTCAGCAGGGTATTGACTTGGTTCACACCGGCAGATTTTGCTACGCTGAACACGAACGACACGGATCAGGGCGCCGGCGGCGTCATGATTATCCCGGGCTCAAATGACATAGTTTCAAAGGGCAAAGAGGGGCGTATATTCTTGCTGAACCAGTCTAGCTTGGGAGGCATGACGTCAAACGACTCGGGAGCTCTGCAGATTTTTCAGGACTTGGACGGTACATGGGGTGGACCCGCGTACTTCAGCGGTCCCGGCGGTGTGCAATACGTCTACTACCAAAGCAACGACCACTCGTTGCGGAGCTTCACGTTCAACGGTTCGCAACTGTCGCTTTTTCAGACTGCTACGGGCAACGGTGGGTTTGGTGGCTCATCGCCCGTAGTTTCGTCGAACGGATCGCAGACTGGAACGGGCATCGTCTGGGTTGCCCAGCGAGGGTCCACTGTCACCCTGCAGGCCTATGACGCAACCAACATCACCAACCCACTTTTTACGGGCAATGCCGGTACCTGGTCGAACAAACACCAAAATCCGTTCGTTTCTCCGATAGTGGCAAATGGACGGGTCTTTGTCGGCGCCACCAATACCCTAACTGTTTTCGGCCTGCTGCACTGAGGTGAAGGCATGAAACGCAAAACGTTGGTTAGATCGGCAACGCTCTGTGTGGCCCTCAGCTTGGTTTTGGTGCTCGGTGCACGCCAAGCAGGTGCTGACGCAACGCAACCGGCTGCCAATGCGGCTAGCATTTGATCATTACTACACGGGAGTGATCATGGCTGTCGATGGGAACAAGCTTACCTTGAGACTGCACGATGGAAAATATCTCTTGGTCGATATTGCGCCAGCAAGGCGCGCCGGCCTAACGGGTGTCTTGCCAGTCAACCATCCAGTCACCGGTGTACGGGCAGCGCGGATCAGACGGCGTCTTCCACGTCACGAGCATCTCGCATGCCGCCCCGGGTATGCAGCACTGGCCAGCGGACGTGCCATAGGCTCCATTTTTTCGGCTGCCGCAAGGCTCGTCGGATGGCTTTGGCCGCCATTGCTAGTTCTTTTGTTTGCATGTCCACATGCGCATCATCGACCTTTTGACCCGCGCGAGTACGCCAACCTTCGCAGAGTTGCACTCGACGCACTATCCACGCTACATTGCCAATCTCCCCATCCCAATCGCAAACGCGACCGCGACGTCACCCAATCAACTGCTGGATATTCTTGCGCTCATCATCGCGCAGACGTTGTGTTTGTATCTGATCTACCGTAACGTTCACCGCCCGGTCGCCTGCATGCGAGCGCCAAAATGAGTCTTGCAGTTATCCGATCGTTGCGATGATTTTCGTCTCGCTGCAAGTCAAATTTACCAGCGCAGACATCTACGCGTACATTGGATACGCAAAACTAGGGCTGAGCGCATACGCGCCGCCCGACTCGCTCTTTTTGCCGGTGACTTCGCGATCATCAACGCGCAATGGGGAAACCCTATTCGCCCCTGCGTGTATGGTCCATTATGGGTCGGGATGAGCAAGTTGGCCGTTATGTGGAGCAGCACGCTGGCCAAGCAATCTTGGCATTACGACTCCTCAATCTTGCAACGTCTGGGATTGCTTATTCTCTGCGTGGCGAATATCCGTAAAGATTATGCGCGTCCTGGCCTTGTTTGCAATCAATCCAGCCATTTACTATTCGTTCGTCATTATGGGGCACAATGATCTGTTTGCGGTGCTTCTCGTGGTTGCTGCGATGGCGGTGATCGCCCGCAGGCCAGTTCTAGGAGTGGCGCTGGCAGCGGCCTCAGGTTTGGTGAAGATCAGTTTTCTCTTCATCAGCGCATTGGTTTTTGTTACGACCAAGCTTTGAAAAAGCGGCTGCTGCTTTTCGGCCTAGCAGTTGTTGGTTGTTTGCTCGTTTCGTGGTGGTTCGGCGGGAAAAGCTATTTCCTAGATGTTGGTTCGGCAAGCGAACAGCGATAAAGATCACGAAGTCTATCCATTGGGTATAGCGCTGTTGCATTTGATGGTCGCGGTTGAGATAGTCGCAGTATCGTCGCGGTGGTTTTTGGGCGCTTTTTTCGCAGCGCCGCTTGGAATTTTTGCGCCTGTCAGGCTGTCTTCATCTTATTTAGTATGGTCACTGCCCTATGCGCTCAAAGCCAGAAGCTACACGGCTAAGTTTCTTGTGCTGTGGCCCCTGTATTAGCCACCATCGGCAACGATTTTTTCGCAGCGCTGCGTGGAGCTTTTGCGCACTGCCTGTAAGGATATCTTCAACCTATCTGGCATGGTCTCTACCGTATGCGATAAGGGCAAAAAGCTACACCGCCACGTTCCTCATCCTGTGGACGCTTGTCTTAAGCACCGTGGGCAGCACGGTCTACGGCTCTCCATGGCGGGTAAGGGAACTAGCCATGTTATGCATCGTCTTGTACGTTGCGTTTGATGTGATCAGCGTTCTCAGAGGCAAATATGCGCCTGATGTAGTGACGAACGATTCTGGGCCTTCAGGCCATTAAAGCGGCCCAAGGGAGCGATCTAAGCTGCGATAGCCAATTGCCTCGGCGAGGTGCTCGCTTGCCACCCGCGTCGCGCCTGAGAGATCCGCAATCGTGCGAGCAACGCGCAAAATCCTATCGTGCGCTCGCGCAGACAAATGCAGTCTCGAAACGGCTGCTGCCAACAGGGATCTTCCAGCGTCATCAAGTGCGCAGAAATCGCGCAACTTCTTTGCTGGCATCGCGGCGTTGCAGCCTTCTCCGCCCAAGCGCTCGCGCTGCAGCGTTCGGGCCTGCTCGACGCGCAGACGAACACCGCTAGAGGGCTCACCGAGCGATGGCCTCGCGATGTCCTCGTAAGGCACTCGCGGCACTTCCACGTGAATGTCAATGCGATCGAGCAAGGGACCCGAAAGTTTTGAGAGATACTTGCGAATCATGTGCGGCGAACAGACGCAGCCTCGTAGGCGATCGCCGCTGTATCCGCACGGACACGGATTCAAGCTTGCAACCAACATAAAGCTCGCGGGATAGGTCACCGTGCTGGCTGCGCGGCACACCGTCACGAAGCAATCTTCAAGCGGTTGGCGCAGCACTTCGAGCGCAGAGCGCGGAAATTCCGGAAGCTCATCGAGAAAAAGAACGCCACGATGGGCGAGCGAGACTTCACCCGGTCGAGGATTGGAGCCACCGCCGACCAATGCGGTCGAGCTCACGGTATGATGCGGCGCGCGAAAGGGTCGCGTAGTGACCAAGCGTGATTTTTGGCGCAAGAGTCCGCTTACGCTGTAAAGTTTGGTTACCTCGAGCGCCTCGGCGCGGGTCATCGACTGGCATGATCGAGGGCATGCGTCGCGCGAGCATCGTCTTGCCGCTGCCAGGCGCGCCAATCATCAGGAGATTGTGACCACCCGCTGCGGCAACTTCCATGGCACGCTTTGCGCGATCCTGACCGCGCACGTCCTCTAAGTCCTCGACGTAGCTCAGCGATTCGGGTTCAAACGTAGCGGCATCGCCACCGCTCCTCACGCCCAAGTCGCTCAACCCGAGCGCCACCTGCACGGCTTGCTGCAGGGTCCTCACCGGATACAACAGGAGTCCTTCAACCAACGCAGCTTCCGGTAGATTCTCGGCTGGCAACAAAAGCTTCGAGAATCCGGCACTTCTTGCGCCGATAGCAGCGGGAAGCACACCGCCGACGGACTTGACGGCTCCATCGAGCGCGAGTTCCCCTACAGCAAACGATATCTCGCAACCGCGCCGCCTCGAGTTGTTGATCCATCGCGAGGATCGTGAGCGCGAGTGAAACGTCAAAGCCAGCGCCCTCCTTGCGGATGTTTGCGGGTGCGAGATTGACCACGATCTTATACGTTGGAAAGAGAAAGCCGCACGAACGAACCGCTGCGTTGACGCGCTCCTTTGCCTCCTGGATAGCACGGTCCGCCAGACCAACGATATGAATGCCCGCGTCCGTGGTTGGCACTCCGACCACCTCAACTCGCACGAGATACGCCTCAATGCCGCGCAAGGCGACAGAGTAACCGATGGCCAGCATCACGCGCTCTATCACGTGTTTGGAGGCAGCGGTTAAGTTGGACACAAGAAATCGCGGACCGAGAGGCGAAGCACTAGCGGCCGTGCCAATCTGTACTCATCTCGATCAGATCAGAGATGTCAAAGCCAGTTCGCAAGGTTGCGAAGATTGCCTCAAGATCGGGGCCCAATGGGTGCACCTGCGGGAGTGCTTGGAATGCGGCCACGTTGGCTGCTGCGATTCGTCGCCCAACAAACACGCCACGAAGCACTTCCATGCGACCAAACATCCCATCATCCGGTCGTTCCAACCCGGTGAGAACTGGAAATGGTGCTTTATCGACGAAATAGCGTGGCAGTAGGTTTGCTGCGATCGTCCAAATGTTCGCTGTTAACCGCGTGTTAACGAAACGGAACAACTCTATCCACATATCCACACGGCTCCGGCGAATTAATGTGGATAGAGCCCGTTCCATTTGGGGAACGAGCGTTCATCCGCCCAGCGCAAGATATGCTCTTAGGGGGTTCACATTGAATAAATTTCAGGCCGCCATTTGTGTTGCCTTGGGTTGCGCCATTCTCGCGGGGTGCACTCAGAATCAGAACTCAAGCGGCTCCTCGAGTGGCGTCGAGCAGCAGTGCAAGCAAAACAATCGGCGTCTCCATCCAAGATTTGCAAGCCCAATTCTACGTTGCGATGCAGAAAGGCATGAAAGACGAGGCCAGCAAGTACGGCTACGCCATCATCTTCACTGATGCCAATCGCGATCAGGCAAGACAGACATCACAAGTCGAAGACTTTCTGAGCAAGCGCGTCAACGCAATCGTCCTCGCGCCGGTCGACTCCAAGGCCGTCGGTCCAGCGATTGTTGAGGCAAATAACGCCAACGTACCCGTCTTTACAGCGGATATCGCCAGCACGTCAAAAGTTGGCACTGTTGTTTCCCACGTCGCCTCAGACAACGTCCAAGGTGGCAAGGTGGCAGCCGATCTCCTCGGCGCCGCCCTTGGCGGTCAAGGCACGGTGGCCATCATCGATCAGCCGGAAGTGACCTCGGTTCAAGATCGCGTCAAGGGTTTCCGAGAAGAGCTTGCGGCAAAATATCCGCAGATCAAAATCGTGGCCGATCAGACAGCAGGTGGCGATCGCGTGCAAGCATCCACGGTGATGGATAACTTGTTGCAAACCTATCCAAACCTCAGCGGCGTTTTTGGGATCAACGATGACTCGGCGCTCGGTGCTCTCCAGTCAATTAAATCCGCGGGCAAGCTCGGGAAGGTCAAGATCGTCGGTTACGACGCAACACCAGAAGCGCAAAAGGCGATCGATGCTGGCCAAATGGCTGGAGATCCCGAGCAGCATCCAGATCAAATCGGGAAATTAACCATCGACCAGATCCATGCGTACTTCAGTGGTCAAACGCCGCCGAAGTACATCCCGGTCACCGTGGGCGCGTACACGGCCAAGAAGAGCTGAACCGACTGGGCGACGACAAGCGGTAAAGAAACGCCCAACACGATGCAGTCGACTGCCGAACCGTTTCTCGCAGTCCGCGACATATCGAAGGCGTACCCGGGGGTTCAAGCGCTCGATGGGGTTTCGCTTGACATTCGATCGGGCGAAGTGCACGCGCTGGTGGGCGAAAACGGGGCGGGCAAATCCACGCTGGTTAGAATCCTCGCCGGCGCGGTCCGGGCTGACTCCGGTCAAATACTTCTCGACGGCAAGCCGATCACGCTTACCTCTCCCCGCCAAGCCGAACTCTTGGGCATCGCCGTCATTTACCAAGAGTTCAACTTGGTTCCGTACCTTTCGGTGGCGGAGAATATCATGTTGGGGCGCGAGCCCACGCATGGGATTGCCGTTGATTGGAAAGAACTGAATGCTCGCGCTGCAGCCGCGCTCGGACGTTTGGGCGTCGAATTACCTCTCAACGCGGAAGTACGCCGGCTCTCGGTTGCGCAGCAGCAGATGGTGGAAATCGCAAAGGCGCTCTCCACGCAAGCGCGCGTGATCGTCATGGACGAACCCACGGCCGCGCTCACCGAAGACGAAGTGCTCAAGTTGTTCGAGATCATCCGCACCCTCAAGGCGCAGGGTGTCGGCATCGTGTACATCTCGCACCGCTTGGAAGAGGTCTTTCAGATCGCCGACCGCATTACGGTGTTCCGCGACGGCAAGCACGTGAAGACCGATAGTGTGAGCGCCTTTTCTACGGACGACCTGATCAAGCTGATGGTCGGCCGGAGCCTGGCCGCGCACTTTCCTGAGCTCCCAGCGGACCCGCCTCGGGAGCACACGCTCCTGTCCGTGCGCAACCTTACCACACCTGGCCGAATCAACAATGTTTCGCTCGACGTCTATCCGGGTGAAATTTTTGGCCTCGCCGGTCTTGTGGGTTCGGGTCGAACCTCTCTGCTGCGTGCCATCGCGGGTGCAGACTCTTACGCTTCTGGCAGCGTCATGCTCGAAGGCGACATCTTACATTTGCGCGGACCGCATGATGCGATCGAGGCCGGGATCGCTCTGGTCACAGAAGATCGCAAGACTCAGGGCCTCATCTTGGGCATGAGCGTTCGCGAAAATGTGACGCTACCGCACTTGGAAGAGTTCGTGCACTACGGCCACATCGAGCGAGGGGAAGAAACAAAGAGCGTCGCCAACCTTGCGACCGAATTGCACATCCGAACCCCATCGCTTGAGCAATTGGTTAAGAACCTTTCAGGCGGCAACCAACAAAAAGTCGTCTTGGCGAAGTGGCTGCTGAAGAAATCCAAGTTCATCTGTTTTGATGAGCCGACGCGTGGCATTGACGTGGGGGCGAAAGCTGAAATCTACGATCTCATGGTCGAGCTTGCGAAGTCGGGCACAGGCATTTTGATGGCATCCTCGGACCTGCCGGAGGTCCTTGGCATGTCGATGCGCATCGGCGTGATGCGCAACGGCAGTATCGTGCATGTTTTCAATCGCGGCGAGGCAACCCAAGAAGAAGTGGCGCGCTTTGCGACCGGAACCGCCAAATAAGCATGGCGCAAGAACGACAAACGGTTCAGGCCGTTGAGATCAAGACACAGGAAGTGGCTGCACGCAAGCGGCGGATGGCGCTGCTAAGGACGATCGGCCTTGTGGTTGGGCTCGTTGTCTTGCTCACAATCCTCAACGCGGCAACGCATGGCGATTTTCTGACGCCGGGCAACATTCTCAACGTCTTGCGCCAGATTGCCGTCAACGCAATCTTGGCAACCGGTCAAACGTTCGTCATTATTACCGCCGGGCATCGATCTCTCTGTCGGCTCACTTATCGCCCTCACGGGAGTGCTTATGGCCGGCACCATGCAAGGCCACCCATCCGTGGTCGGCGGCCTCATTCTCGCGATCCTCGTTGGCCTGAGCGTTGGCGGCGGAGCGGGACTGGTCAATGGTTGGCCGGTCGTGAAGTTCGGATTGCCGCCGTTCATCACGACGTTGGCGATGCGGCTCATGGCAAGCGGTTTAGCATTTTTGTACACTCGCGGCCAACCAATCGAAATTGACAATCAGGCCTTCAACTTCATCGGCAGCGGGTTTATCCTCCCAAGCGTGGGCCATTGGTTCGGCATCCCGGGCATCCCCACGCAGGTCGTCGTCATGCTCGCAGTCGTCTTGGTCTGCGGGTACGTTCTTACCCAAACGCGCTTCGGACGGTACGTCTATGCGATTGGTGGGAACGAGGAAGCAGCGCGGCTCTCCGGCGTGAACGTCTTTGGCGTCAAACTTGGCGTATATGTCATATCAGGGGCGCTCGCCGGCCTCGCAAGTCTACTGCTCGCAGGGCACGAGAACTCAGGCATTCCGCAAGCTGGGCAAGGCTACGAGCTGCAATGCATCGCCGCCGTGGTCGTGGGTGGGACCTCGCTTATGGGGGGCCGCGGGTCCATTAGCGGCACGTTCGTGGGGGCGCTGCTCATCGGAATGCTCTATAATGTGATGAATTTGCTCGGAGTCCAGTCATACGCGCAGGATGTGGTCCTAGGTGCAGTCATACTAGTTGCCGTGCTCTTGGATCAACTCCGCAGACAATATCTAGCACCATGACTGAACAAGCCTGGGAACGCGTCGATCCTCTGGTCGTCCGCTGGAAGAAATTCACCGTCGCCGACGATGCCGACAGAGTTGCAGCCGTCGAACACTCACCCACGTCAGAATTGCAGCGCTATATAAAGGAAGTCGACGAGGTGCGGGGCGACCTTGACGCTTTCGTGGATGCCCTCGAAAAGAAGTATGGCGTTTTCGAGACCGGGGATATCGGAGCGGATCTCGCGCCCGATGAACGCGACGCCCACCGCCATACAGGCCTATTGGCGCTTCGTCAAGCTTATGATGAGGCGGCTGCAGAAATAGAAGATCGAGTCCAAGCCGGTGAAGTATAGCGGCTAAGACGCGAGGCCCGCGCGACGTCAGAATTCTGTGTAGAAACTAACGCTGTCCAGCGAGGATGGGTAGGTCGGTCCCACCATTAGCCAAATAACTTCATGGGAGTACAGCGGGATCTGGTTGGGATCACCGCTATAGAATGTATAGGTGCTCGACGGTACCAGCCCGTTGTTTTGGTCTCCACGGTATACTTGGCCCGACGTCATCACAACCACAGGGCCGGAGAATTGGCCCACGTGCGATCCGTCGACAGTGATGCCCCAAACATCGAGCACATTCTTGAGCGTGAAGAGCGAGGCCGTCCTGGGTGCTCCGCTCGGGTCGGGATCTTCCACATGGACGATGCCGGACGAATCATGACTATGAATGTGATAGAAACACTGCGCCGAGTTGATAAATCCGGCCACCGGGGCGCCAGGGTTAACCATTCCGATTGCTATCGGCAGCGCGTAGTGCGTACCGTTTACGTAGATCCCAAGGAAGATATGAATGTGGTAGTTGTCGGACATTGTGGGGTCGCACGTGATACCGTCCACCGCTGCGCCATTGCCACCACTCGCCGTGTCACCGGAGATCGGAGTGAACATATCGGCTACGCCGACAATCCGCCCTGCGATTCGCGTGCAAGATCTGCGTGCTTGCCGATATCGTTGGGCTAGGCGACGGAATGGGCGATGCGCTCGGCGAGGACCCGCCAGAGGGGAGCATCGGCGCATTGACGGCCGACCCCCCACCGCATGAAGAAAGAAGCGTTACGGACGCGAACGCAACCGCAACTGATGCCAAAAAACCCACGTGCTTTGTCATATGCATCTCCCAACCGAACTCAACGGGCTAGCCTTCGCGATAGGATCGAGCAAAGTCTGCAACAACACAGTCACAATCTGCAACGATGGCATCCCAAGTAACACATAAGGTAGTTTTTCCCAGCCTCGCCACTTGCTCGGAGAGCTTCAAGCCTTGCGACCGCTCGCCGCAGCGTCCGCAAACACAGCCAATTCTAGGTAATATTTCGTGAACGCTGATTCTCATAAATGTGTTTTATAGGACCCAGGTCCTAAACACTAAGGTGGACTCAGGCCCGTTTACCTGCACGCGCGGGCGGTAACGGTCTAGTTGAGGTGCTTTAGCCTCGGATACAATGAGTGCAACATGACGGCGAGTTCAGGGAACTCGGACGGGAAGGTCCGCGTTGCCTATTTCGATGACCAACTGCTGTTCCGCGAAGCGCTTGCAAGCGTGCTAGAGGAGAGCGGATCCATCGCAGTTATTCACAGTAGTGGCCACCGAGGCCAAGACATTCGCGCGCTGCTCGATGCACCAGTTTCGGCGATACTCGTTTCCCTAGACGGGCAAACGAACGATCCGATGACGACAGTTCGCGAGGCGCGTCACGTCGTACCAGAGCTGCCACTGTGTGCGCTCGTCGCAGTCGATCGGCTCGATCGCGCTCGAGAGGCCATTGCAGCTGGTTGCAAGGGTGCCGTCAGCACCGCGGCAACACTGAACATGCTCATCGCGGCGCTGGAGAGCTTGGCCCGCGGACAGGCGTTTGTGGACCCGACTCTTGGAGGTCGCTTGCTCGCGAAGAGTGTCGTCAGAGTACATCGCGATGGAGAGAATGGGTCTAGGTCTGCGCTTGCGTCGAACACGGGCGGTGAAAAAAAGAATTGAGGAGAGCCGAAAAAAACGTGATGAAGCCTCTTATGATGCTCTTTGCGGCTGGTGTGCTCACGTTGAGTCTATCAGCGGGAGGGCGTGCCGATACCTCATACATCATTCACAGTGGCGACCAGCTCAACGTGGTCGTGTACGGCGAGCAAACGCTCACCGGTCCTGTGACGGTATTGCCTGACGGCAGCATAACCTTGGCCCTTGTCGGGAAGGTTCGCGTGGCAGGTGAAACGCCCGAACAAGCGGCTGCCACCATACGTACATCGCTACAAAAATATGTTCGCCACCCTGATGTTACCGTTGCCGTGACACAAGTCGGACAAGTCAATGTGATGGTCCTGGGCGACGTAAAGACGCCTGGAAAATACCCGCTCCCTCCAACGGGTAGTCTCACCGACGCTATCGCAGCCGCGGGGGGTATGAATCCAATTGAGGGGCAGTATCCGGACGCGCGAGTGGGTTCCCCTAGTGGCCAAGTGACCCAAGTTTCGCTTGAAAAGCTGCTTCATCAAGGCGACACATCTCTCAACATACCACTGCAAGACGGTTCGATTGTATATATCGCGTCGCCGCTAACGATCAGCATTCACGTGGTGGGTGCCGTCGATCATCCAGGAGAGGTCGATTTAAGAGAAGGCGACCGTCTATCTCAGGCAATCGCGATGGCTGGAAGCAGTCAGGCGGCAAATTCAGATCTCAACAATATCACCGTCACTAGAACGATGCCAGATGGTACCAGTACGCCAATGCGGGTCAACCTCTACAAGACTTTAGAGGGTGGAGACATCTCGAAAGATTTGATTCTGCAAAAGGGCGACCTGGTTTTTGTGCCATCGATGAAGGGTCGGATCGGCGGTGCCGGCGGCGGCTTCCTAGGTCAGTCAGCCTACTACCTCCTCTCGACGCTAAAGCTTTTTGGCCTGTAAGGCCTACTAATCAAGAGAAATAGGAGATCCAATACAACACATGACCAAGCGAAGCACAACAATCTCAGCAATCGGCGCGCTGATGGTGACCGCGTTAATCGCCGCATGCGGCGGTGGCGGTGGCGGCGGAACAATCAACCCTCCGCCCCCAACGCCTGCTGCGAGTCCCGGGCTTACCGGCAAAATGCAGGTAGCGACAGGCGGAACCGTTGGCTCGTTCACGTACGGCCCCTGCTGCTAACGCGACCGTGGTGTTTTCATGCGGTTGTTCGGTTCAAGCTGGAACCGCGACAGCTGACGGCTCCGGAATGTTTACCCTAGTGGCGAAGTCTACGCCGACCCCAAGCGCACCGGATCCAAACTACACGATCGTGCCTAGCCGCAATTATATCGTCGTTGCCACTAACGCAAGTGGTGCCGAAGGCTGGACGACGCAGTTTGCTGGCAACAAGCCCACGCGTAACCAGTACCTCGACGGGAATGCCAGTGATGTTTACACGGCGGCCGTGAGTCTGTATGTATTCAATAACTCACCTTCTGGTACGACCGCGTTTGATGACTGGAACTTCAACGCGACTGTCAAGCCTGGTTAGTATCGCTGAAGACATCGCCGAATGGACCGGAGACAACACTGCTGAACGACATTGCAGCACGAAGCGCCGCAAATAAGACGCTGTTCCCCGGCGCGCCGTCTTGGAATCCGAGCCAGACGACGAGCACGACGATCAAGACCGATCTGGCTGCTGTCAAGACTAGCGGTGACGCTACAATCCCGACACCCTGCCCAGGCGGGCAAGCCGGTTGCACGGGCACGCCAACGCCATAGAAGAAAGATAAAGGAACACTAAACGCCATGTATTTCGGCCCTGCCTTACGCTCAGCGCAACAATATCAACTGCCATCTGGCTACCCGACAGCTCCTCCTGAGCCGTCGGGAGAGACAGACCTTCCAGGGCTTTTCGGTACTCTGCTGCGACGCAAGCGAGTTTTTTTCGCAATCCTGCTTGGTTTCTTTTGCCTTCGTCGTCTTGTGGACGGCCGTGGTGCCAAGGAGCTACACGGCTACAACCAAACTGATAGCTGGCAATTCAGGTAATGGAGCCGCGCCTCAGGGCAATTCGACGCTGCCTATGCTCAATGCCCTGATCGCAGCGGGCAGTACGATGACGGCTGAGACGTATGTGGATCTCATTCAAGAAGATCCCGTCGTAAAGCAAGTTATCGCAAATCTGAAGCTCAATATCGGTGTTCAACAATTACTTAACAAGTACATTGATGTTAAGCCTGTTACCAATACTTCCATCATTCAACTTTCTGCGACGTGGGGCGACCCCCACACAGCGCATCAACATCGCGAACGAGTTCGCGACGGTCTTCGTCAATCGCGAGCGAGAACTCATCGCCAGTCAGGCTGGATCGGCCATTGATTATCTGAACCAGCAGTTGCCCTTGGCCGAGGCAACGATGCGTAAGTCAGAAAGCGCCCTGGGCCAGTTTCAAACCGCGCATCCAGACGTCTACGTAACCATTGGAACCGACACGCAGGGCGCGGATAGCGCAGTGGCCACTGCAACGCAGCGTTACGCGCAAGTAAAGGTTGATGCAGAACAAGCACAAGCTCAACTCAGCAACGTAACTGCTCAAATGAGCGGTCTGAGTCCTACATCCATCGGTTCACGCAACATTATTCAGAACCCGGTCACCGCCCAACTCCAGACCCAATTGGCGCAGGTCGAGGTTCAACTGGACACGGCTCGCAAACAGTACACCGAGCAGTATCCAGCAGTTCAAGCACTGGAGGAGCAAAAGGCGCAACTGCAGCGTGAGATCGGAAGCCAGCCTTCGACAATCGATTCTTCAAACGACGTTGTTGCCAATCCCGTTTACCAACAATTGAGCCAACAGGCCGCCACGCTGCGCTCGCAGATTGCAGGTGACCAGGGCGCAAATGAAGACGCTGGACATCGAGATGGGCCGATACAGCGGAGCGCTTAACTCGCTACCAGCGCAGACAGCCGAGCTTGCCAAACTTGAACGCGACGCTAAGATGACGGAAGATATCTATGCGGCGCTGCAGCAAAAGTACAGCGAGGCTATGGTTGAGCGCACGACCGCGCTGAGTGATGTGTCGATTACCCAGCCGGCAACGCCTTCCACGCTAGCCAAGAAACCGAGTTGGACCCTTAATCTCATCCTTGGTTTCGCGATCGGACTCGTGCTCGCGATCAGTGGCGTATTCGTGGTCGATTTCTTCGACAATACCTTCAAGGACGAACACGATGTTCAGCGCACTCTCCCGTTGCCTGTCCTCACCTCCGTGCCGCAGCTAACATCGATTCGCCCAAGAAGCTGCCCTGGCTGCGCGCGCTGACCGTCGAGTCGTTTTTGCAACTAGTCACGGCGCTGCGGTACTCATCGGATAAGCCTTTGCGAACGCTTGCAATTACGAGTCCGCATCAGGGCGATGGCAAGACCACGATCGCCATGAGCACTGCGATCGCGATGGCAGAGATCGAACCAAAGGTAGTGCTGGTTGATGCAGACTTGCGCCGCCCCAAGCTCCACGAGGGGTTGGGACTGGCTGCAGGCCCTGGGCTTTCGGACGTTCTCGTGGGGGAAGCCCCAGTTAGCGACGCGATCCAGAGTACAAAATACGATGGTCTTTATTTGCTTAGTGGCGGAACGCTCGTCCCGAACCCCGTGAAACTAATTCACTCCCCTCGACTTGACAACCTTATCACAGAGCTGCTGAAGGAATACCGAGCCATTGTCTTCGACACGCCCGCCTTGCTGCCGGTTTACGATGCGGCCATCCTGGCGACAAAGGTTGACGGCACGGTGCTCGTCATCTCGGCAAATTCAACAGATATGCCCTCGACACGAAAAGCTATGCAGCGCCTTAGCGCGGTACAGGGTGTCAACATGCTCGGTGTAGTCTTAAATAGAGCTACGCCGTCGAATGGATACGCGGCATACTATCTGAGCGGTACAACCCTATGCCGCTACCCCACGAGAATGGGGTGACAACGCGGTCGTGACAGAGTCAAAGAATGAGTAAGACGACAACGCTAGGCACACAACCTCGCTCTGACCGGGCGTCATTGGTTATGTTCGCAGCGCAAGTGATACTCGCTTTTGTTGCATGCGAGCTGGCGTTTGCGATTGTTGATGGGCCGGCAAGCGGTCCGCACTTGGCAGCCGTGCTGATTCTCACGACAGTATTCAGTGTGGTAGCCCTTGGTTTCGGCGCTGCGCGCCCGGCAACTGGATTCGGTCTTGACTCCCGGGATCTGGCGGCAGTCGTCGTTCGGCGTCGCTGCAGGCGCAGTCGGCAGGAGCCGTGCTCTGGACTGGTCCTGCCGAGAGCAGTTGGGCTCGAGCTTGGCACAGTGCTCATAGCAGCCCTAATTATCATTCTGTTCAACCTCGTCTTTCGGCTAGCCCAGCTTGAACTTGAGCGCATGCGCAACGAGCGTCGACCCAACACGCAACGCACGATCGTCGTCGGCTCGGGGAAAGCCGCGGCCTCGCTCGTGCGCCTCATTCAAGAAAACAATAACTTCAACTATGCCGTAGTCGGCTGCGTCGACGATGAGATCCTAGCGGAACGCGTAGGTGGCAAAGCCCATTTTAGGTAACATCGATGCCCTGCCGCACCTTATCGACGAGCACGAAGTCGCTTGTGTCATCATCGCCATTCCGTCCGCATCGCCTCAGCTGGTTAAACGGATCATTAGCAACTGCATGCGGGAGTGCGGGCCAAATGGCGGTTCGCCTGCGGTCAAGATTTTGCCCGGTGTGCTCGAGCTGCTCAACGACGGCGTGCGGGTTTCTCGCATCCGACCGGTGCAGCCCGAGGACTTGCTGCCGAGAGATCCAGTAAACGTTGAGCTTTCGGAGATTCAACCCCACGTCGAAAATCGGGTGATTTTGGTGACCGGGGCCGGGGGCTCCATCGGCAGCGAGCTGTGTCGGCAAATCGTTGGTCTCAACCCTAGTCTCTTGCTGCTCTTGGGTCACGGCGAGAACAGTCTTGTTTGCGATCAACGAAGAGCTCAACCTGAAATTTGGGTTCAATAAGACCAAGATCATCCTCGCCGATGTGGCAGACGCCTCGCGCATTCGCAACGTGTTCTCGCAGTACCGTCCGCACGTTGTCTTTCACGCGGCCGCGCACAAACACGTCCCGATTGTTGAAGCAAACGTTTGCGAGGCAGCGCGGAACAATGTTCTCGGAACGCATGTCGTGGCGTCTGGCTGCTGCGGCCGCAGGGACCGCAAAGTTCGTTCTGCTGTCAACCGACAAAGCGGTGAATCCCACAAGCGTCATGGGGGCGACGAAACGACTCTCCGAGATCATTTCACAATCCTTTGTGAACCAGACGGGAACTGAGTTCGTCACGGTCCGGTTTGGCAATGTGCTCGAGAGCCGCGGCAGCGTCATTCCCATCTTCAAGAAGCAAATTGAAAATGGCGGCCCACTGACCATTACGCACCGAGACATGCAACGCTATTTTATGACCATCCCCGAAGCCGTTTCCCTCGTGCTGCAAGCCATGGCTATAGGACGAGACGGTCAGGTGCTGGTGCTCGACATGGGCAAGCCGGTGAATATCCTCAGACTCGCTGAGACGCTCATCACGCTCTCAGGTCTCACCCCGTACCGCGATATCGCCATCGTCGAGACGGGGATCCGGCCGGGTGAGAAGCTGTTCGAAGAAATTTTGACGATACATGAAGGTATGTCAACGACCAGCCACGCGCGTCTTTTTATCGCGCAGCAAGAACGTGTTGCCTACGAGACGCTCGCGCTGGGATTGCGTGCGCTGGAAGCCGGCGCCCGCGCTGGCGATCAGCAAGTCGTCGTCGACGTGCTGCGTAACTTCGTCAGGTCGTATCAGCCAGGTCCGCACGTGCTCGACGACGGCGCCAGCGGTAAAATGCTTGACGAGCAGCCGTCGTTGGCGCCCTCACGGAACGGTCGTGTGGCGGCCGAAACCAACGGCCACCCAGAAGAAGTCGAATTCGTTGATTCGCAGTATCCGCGGGCATTGGAAGGCTCGCAGCCAGCCGGAGTGGTTGGTTCATAATGTCTATGATGCGAGTAGTTTCAGAACCCAGCGATCTGAGCCACGAGATGACGTTGCGCGAAAAGATTACTACTCACTCGGCCGTCGTTGGAGTCGTCGGCATAGGGTATGTCGGGCTGCCTCTCGCGGTAGAGAAAGCGAAGGTCGGCTACCGGGTTATCGGGTACGATCGAAATGCCATTCGCGTTGCGCAGGTCAATCAAGGGTCCAACTATATCCGAGATGTTGCGGATGATGACCTGACAAGAATGGTTGCCAACGAGAAACTAACGGCAACGACAGATTTTTCGACGCTCGATTCCTGCGATGTTATTATTATTTGTGTGCCGACGCCTCTCACGGTCAACAAGGATCCCGATATTTCGTACATTCGCAGCGTCGGAAATGAAATTGCCCGCCGTTTGCGCCCAGGTCAGCTTATTTGCCTCGAAAGCACGACCTACCCGGGGACAACGGAAGAGGTCCTGCTGCCGCTGTTTGCTACGACGGGCTTGGTGGTAGGCAAGGATTATTTCCTCGCCTATTCACCCGAACGAGTCGACCCCGGCAACAAACGGTACACGACCAAGAACACCAACAAGGTCGTTGGCGGCGTGACCGCAACCTGCTTGAGCGTGGCGGCAACCTTCTACCAGCAAACGATCGTCGACGTGCTCTCGCTGACTAGCCCCAGGGTCGCCGAGATGACGAAGGTGTTTGAGAATACATTTCGCGCCGTCAACATCGCGCTGGTCAACGAAATGGCATTGTTGTGCGACCGAATGGGGATCAACATTTGGGAAGTCATCGATGCGGCATCCACCAAACCGTTTGGCATGATGCGCTTTGACCCAGGACCAGGCGTGGGAGGGCATTGCATTCCACTCGATCCTTTTTACCTCAATTGGAAAGCGCGCCAGTACGACTTCCATACTCGTTTCATCGAGCTTGCGGGAGAGATCAATAACCAAATGCCGTACTTCGTGCGCGAAAAGGTTGGTCGCGCCCTCAACGAGCGAGGTCGCCCGCTCAAAGGTTCCCGAGTGCTCATGTTGGGAATCTCCTATAAGAAGGACATTCCGGATTGGCGTGAATCCCCTGCGGTCAAGATCATGACGCTCTTGACGCAAGCAGATGCGATCGTTGATTATCACGATCCTTTCGTTCCAAGTTTTCAAGACGATCAAGGCGGCGTCAGGCATTCGGTGCCACTCACAGAGAAAGCGCTCAGCGAAGCTGACTGTGTGCTCATTACGACCGATCACAGTCAGACTGATTGGCGCCTCGTCGTTCGCAAAGCCAAGATCGTGATTGATACGCGCAATGCAACAAAGAACGTCGCGGACAATCGAAATAACATCATCCTGTTATAACGGCTTATGCAAAATCTTCGACTAGGCGTAGCTGGCGCTGGCTACTGGGGCCCCAACCTCATCCGCAACTGCGCCGAGCTTGGGATACTCGATTCGGTTTGCGACCTGGACGAGTCCGCATTGGCCGCCGTTGCCCGTTCATATCCTGGCGTCGCAACGACAACACGATTTGAAGAACTGCTCGCCCGCCAGGTCCAAGGCGTCATCATCGCGACCCCGGCGCACCTTCACGCATCGATGTGCTTGGAAGCAATCGCGGCTGGCAAGCACGTCTTTGTTGAGAAGCCGCTGGCCTTGACCGTTAGCGAGGGCGAGCAGATCGCTCGAGCCGCTGCGCATACCGGCCTAGTCGTGTTTGTTGGTCACGTCTTGCTCTATCACCCAGCTGTAAGAAAATTGCGCGCGCTCCTTGCTGAAGACGTTATTGGGCCGATTTGGCACCTACGCTCCCGCAGGTTGAGCCTAGGAAAACTTCGCAACCACGAGAGTGTCTGGTGGAGCTTTGCACCGCATGATATTGCGCTCATGCTGGCCATTATGGGCGAAGAGCCTCGCTCAGTCCTCTCAGCTCAGACTGCTTGCACGATCGCAGAGATCAGCGATGTCGCGTATGCCGATTTTCAGTTTTCAAACAATCGTTCCGCACATATTGAAGTATGCTGGCTCGATCCGGAGAAATCTGCCCGGCTTGATGTGTTTGGCGCACATGGCGTCATCACGCTGAAAGATGCGCGAGCTGGCAGCGCTCTCACGGTCAGTCCCTACGCTGTTTCCACGAGCGAGCGAGGCCATCGCTCGGTGGCACGAGGAGAACAACGCGAGATTCAGGTCGACGGCGGCGAACCACTGAGAGAAGAGATGTTGGCGTTTGTCGATGCCATAAGTACGGGGAAGCAGCCGCAAACGTCGGTTCAACAAGGTGTCGCAGTCCTGCGAGCTCTGTCGATGGCCGATGCAGCCCACGAGCGATCGAATAGCCCAACGGTGTTGACATGAAGACGGAAACGTTACCCTACTTCGCCCATCGTACAGCGTGCATCGACGAGCCGTGCGAAATCGGTGCGGGGACCAAGATTTGGCATTTCAGCCACGTGATGGCTCACGCCTCGATAGGAACGGGCTGCACCATCGGACAGAACGTCTTTATCGCCTCGCACGTGCGAATCGGCAACAATGTCAAGATCCAAAACAATGTCTCCGTTTATGAAGGGGTTGTTCTCGAGGACGATGTTTTCTGCGGCCCGAGCATGGTGTTTACAAACGTCAACACGCCTCGCTCCGCCGTACCCCGTAATAAGCCTAAAGACTATTTGGTCACTCTTGTGAAGCGGGGCGCGAGCATCGGAGCCAACGCGACCGTTGTTTGCGGGCACACAATTGGGGAATTCGCTTTTGTGGGTGCGGGCGCCGTCGTCACAAGAGATGTTCCAGCGCATATCGTTGTGTACGGCAACCCCGCGCGCCAGATGGGCTTTGCCTGCGAGTGCGGAGGGATGCTCCCGTTTGCGTCAGAGTCCGCCACTTGCAAGCTATGTGGCGAGGCCTGGACGAGGACGGGCGATTCGATCAGCAAGGCCGCAGTCGCGATGATTCCAATACTCGACCTCAAGGCTCAATACCACTCTCTCAAGCCCGAGATGGATGCGCGCGATTGCAAGCGTGCTCGAGAGCGGCATTTTTATCATGGGGCCAAACGTCGAAGCATTTGAGCAAGAGATTGCGCGCTATCTGGGCGTGCGTCATGCGATTTCTCTGAATTCTGGGACCGATGCGCTTCATTTGGCTCTACGAGCCTTGAGCATTGGTCCTGGAGATGAGGTCATCACGAGCCCGTTCACGTTTGCGGCAACCACCGAAGCTATTGGGATTGTCGGCGCGACGCCCGTCTTCGTGGACATCGATCCGGCGACATTTAATATCAATCCCCGGCTTATCGAAGCAGCGATTACACCGCGGACAAGAGCGATTCTGCCCATCCACCTCTATGGAGCTGCCCGCAGACATGGAGGCTATACAGCGCATAGCTGACCGGCGGAGGCTTAGCAGTGGTCGAGGATTGTGCGCAGGCCATTGGCGCAACAATACGCGGCCAAATGGTCGGGACGTTAGGCGAAGTCGGATGTTTTAGTTTTTTCCCGAGCAAGAACTTGGGTGCGTACGGAGACGGCGGGCTGATCACGACCGAATGACGAGCAGCTCGCAGATCGGATTAAGGCGCTGCGCGTTCACGGCGGCCTGAAGAAGTACTATCATGAAGAACTTGGCATTAATAGCAGACTCGACGAACTACAGGCCGCTATCTTGCGGGTCAAATTGCCGCACTTGGATGCCTGGATCGCAGCGCGGCGTGAGATAGCCGCCCGCTACACTGCGGCTTTTGCGGGCAATGATGGCATACATCACACCGATTGAAGCCTAAGGATTGCTCACACGTGTATCATCAGTACACCATCCGGGTTGCCGAGCGAGATGCTGTGCGTCAAAAGCTTGCCGCTGCGGGCGTGCAGACGATGGTCTACTATCCGGTGCCCCTCCATCTGCAACCCGTACATACAAGCATGCAGTAGCACGAAACGCTTCCCACATTCGGAAAGGGCCGCGCGTGAAGTCTTATCGCTTCCAATGTACCCTGAATTAACGCCGGCAGCGCAAGAACGGCGTCATCGCCGCCGTCAAGCTGCGGTCAGGGTTGAGTCGGCTGTATGAAGATTCTGACTGTTGTCGGCGCCAGACCGCAGTTCATCAAGGCGTCGGTCCTCAGCGCAGAGCTGGCTCGCCGCGATTGCGAGGAATACCTCGTTCACAGCGGCCAGCACTACGACTACAACATGTCAAAGATTTTCTTTGATGGACTGAAGCTTACGGGATCCGGACAATTATCTGGAAGTTGGCTCTGGATCCCATGCCGTTCAAACCGCCAATATGATCGCTCGGCTCGAGCCAGTTGTGGAATCTCAGCGGCCAGACTGGTTGCTCGTTTACGGCGACACGAATACCACTCTTGCAGGTGCGCTGGTCGCAGCGAAGATGCAGATTCCTGTTGGACATGTTGAAGCGGGCTTGCGATCCTATAACCGTCAAATGCCTGAAGAGATCAACAGAATCGTCGCCGACCACGTTGCGACCCACCATTTTGCCCCAACCAAGACGGCGGTTGATAACCTCGCACGCGAAGGAATCACCTCAGACGTTCATCTCGTCGGGGATCTGATGGTTGATCTTGTCAACTCGACAGTTCAGGGCCTTCCCCACAGGCCTAGCGTGCTTGAGCGCTTCGGCCTTGCCTCGGGCGCTTACGGAGTCGCCACCGTTCATCGCGCTGCAAATACCGATGATCGGGAAGCTTTTAAGGCGATCCTTGAGGGGCTACGGAGACTCGATTTCCCAATTATCTTCCCCGTTCATCCACGAACGCTGCCGCTGATCCAAGCCGAAAAGATATCAACAAATGAAAATATTAAAGCCTGTGAGCCACTCGCGTATTGCGACATGATCGCTCTTCAAGCGCATGCGCGTGTGATTTTGACCGACTCTGGCGGGATGCAGAAAGAAGCCCTTGCTTTGAGAGTTCCTTGTGTAACCTTACGGCGTGAAACAGAATGGGTTGAAACCCTGGAACACGGCTGGAATTTGCTTGCGGGTTCCGATCCTGAACTCATACGCCGATATGCCATCCGCCCAAAGCCAACGACAGCGCCAAAGCAACTATATGGTGATGGCAAAGCGGCAGAGCACATCGCCAAAATTCTTCTCAGAGATCGGCGTCTCCATGAGGCTATCGCGTAATGCGTCCTCTAGCTCAGGGGAAACCATCGGGGAGAATCTTGCGCCTGCTTGCGGGATTCCTTATCGCGATCGTCGTGGCGGCAGTGGTCTTCGCTGTCGGCTATCTATTGCTCAACGGCGCCATGGCGGGCAGCAAGAAGGAAATTGCAGTGGCAGTTGTCGTCGCCACTGTGCCTATTATGCTGTATTTGGCTCTGACACGGCCGTTCATTTTCCCGTTTAGCTTGTACGTCCTGTTGGTCCCGTTTGACAACCTCCTGTCGATTGATCCTCACTACGGTACCGTGACAAAACTCGTCGCGATTTGCGCGGGAGTCGCCCTTCTGTTTTCGCTTGTCCGTAACCGTCGCATTGTCAGCCCCGATAGAGCCATGTTTGTATGGCTAGCACTGCTCGTTTGGATGTCTCTAAGTGTTTTCTGGTCAATTGATTCCGATACAGCGGTGGCGAAACTTGTGACGTATGCCGAACTCATCTTACTCTATGTCGTTGTCGCAGTCACTCCCATCACAACCAAGGAGTTCAGGATCCTCCTGGGAGCTGTCGTGCTCGGAGGATTGGTTTCCTCAGTGTACGCCGTTCATCTCTTTCATTCAGGTGTTGACGTTCAGAAGGCGGAGATAGACCAGCAAATGGCCGCGCGGGTAATAGTCCGGGCCGGAGAGGCCAAAATAGATCCAAACGCTTTTGCGGCCGCTCTCCTATTCCCCATCGCGTTGGTTCTCATGCCTATCTTACAGCGTCGCTGGTCCTGGACCAAGCTTGCACTGATTGGACTACTCTTAGCCCTCCTCGGAGGCGTGTACGTGACCGCATCTCGGGGGGCGATGGTAGCTCTCGGAACTTTGATGATGTACCTCATTTGGAAAAGTCGCTACAGAGCGCAGGTTATCTTCTTTTCCATTGTGGGTCTTGTTGCGGTACTCTCTCTGACGAAAAACCCGTTTGCCAGATTCGGCGACGCGCTCAAGACTGGTGGTGCTGGCAGGTTATCGATCTGGGAAGTCGGTTTGCAGGCGCTTAAGCACCATTGGCTCATCGGCGCCGGCGTTGGAAATTTTCCCTTTGCATACGATCAGAGTTTCATCTCAACCTATGAACGCTACTACGCTCAATGGCATCGGGTCGCTCACAACATGCCGCTGACGCTGGCCGTTGAGCTTGGGATTGCAGGTTTGACCTTGGGGATGCTGGGGTGGTACCTGCAATTCCGGGCTCTGAAGTTCATACAAACGTCCGATCCGCTGCACGATCTTCGAATAACACTGGAAAGCGCCATGGTTGGACTCTTTGTCGCTTCACAGTTTCTGTCAAACTTTGAGGACAAATATGTATGGCTAGGCTTTACCCTTGTGGCGGCCGCCCGATCGCTTGCATTAGGAAGGACGCGTTTGGACACCTCGGTTTCCCCAGTCCCAATTTCGGTTAGCGTGGATGACACCTTTGGATCGAACGCTCCACAGAAAGTGCCTGAGCATGCGTAAAGAATATCTCCCTTATTACAAGCCGTACATCGACCAAGATGATATAAGTTCCGTTACTGAGGCCATGCAACGAGGGTGGCTTACAACGGGGCCAAAAGTTAGAGAATTTGAGGCCGAGTTCGCATCGATCTCAGGAATACGTCACGCAATTGCTCTCAATAGCTGCACCGCAGCCCTCCAGCTTGGGTTGATCGCTCTCGGTGTCGGGCCCGGCGACGAAGTCATAATGCCGGCGCTTACATTCGTTGCGGGAGCAGAGTGCGTTCGGGGGTTAGGCGCCGACCCCGTATTTTGCGATGTTGACGACCGAACGCTTTGCATCACACCTGAAACAATCAAGCCTGCGATAGGTCCGCGTACCAAAGTAATCATCCCCATGCATTATGGTGGGCAGCCAGGAGGAGTTCGAGAGATTTCTGTCTTTGCCAAAGCCCTTGGCATTGCCGTGCTCGAAGACGCTGCACACGCAACAGGCACGATTGATGGTGGGCGATGGCCAGGCTTCTATTCCAACGCTGCCGCGTACAGTTTCTACGCGACGAAGAACATTACGTCGGCCGAAGGTGGTATGTTGCTGACGAATGACGACAGTCTGGCTGAAAAGGTGCGCATTCTTTCCCTGCACGGGATGGATCGCGATGCCTGGAAGCGCTACATGAAAGGTGGCACTTGGGTCTACGACGTTATTGAGGTTGGCTATAAGTGTAATCTGCCGGACATGACTGCTGCGCTTGGGCTCTCGCAACTGCGAAAGCTATCAGCATTGCAGGCAGAGCGAGATTCTCTGGCTGATCTTTACATTGAGAAGCTAAAGCCAATTCCTGGTATCACGTGCGTTGCGAACTTCGCTCCCACGCCCGATCGACATAGCTGGTGTGTTTTTGCTGTTACCGTCGACGAAACCGCAGCCTGCATTTCTCGCGATCAGCTCCTCGAAGAATTAAGAGCCGCGAACATCGGGACGAGCGTTCATTTCATCCCCACGCATATGTTCTCGGCATACCGAGAGATGAAGAAGACCGACCTGGTTGCTACTGAGCGAATCTGGAAAGGCATTTTTTCGCTACCGCTGTATCCGGGCATGACGAAGAGTGAGCTCGAAGACGTGGTGGCAGAGTTGAAGAATGCCATAAGCTGTGCTCAGTCCAAGACGATAGGAACCGTCGCCAGAGCTTCACGTTGACTCCACCCACGTAACGTTCTACGTGAACCGCGGGGCTGCGTGATTTAGGACACTGTTCGGGCTTGGTCCCTGCCGTCAAGGGCTCTTTGTGATGTGCATTGCCATGTCATATGCGCGGCCTCACAGTACAAACGTCTGCAAACAAATATGATAACTGAACCATCGCGCTTGCGTATTTTCCAAGCTGCTGGAGAATTTGCGTTTGGCTCGTTACAAGGTTCAGATACCAATAGGCATTGCGGCATCCGTATGGATCGCCGGCATCACGCTGTCTGGCTGCGGCGGGGGTGGGGCCATAGCACCCGCGAATCCCATCATTGCGAGCCACTCCGTCCCAACCCAGTCGCCGACGCCTGATCCGACTGGTGAGGGATCGTCGAGCCCGACGCCAGTTCCTTCAGGTACACGAAGCTCGCCGCATCCGTCGCCGTCGCCGACCCGTACACCTCATCCGTCACCGTCCCCAACGCGAACGACCCAGCCGTCGCCATCTCCTACTCCAACACCGACGTCGCAAGCCCCCGGCCCATATCACATAGCGACGTGGGCAAATGATTTCTACTTTGCCGAAGGCAGCTCAGCGAGTGCTGCGTCAGTTTCAAAGTACGTCAGCTATGCGGAGTCAGGTCTGAATAACTCAAAAGCGTTGGATGACTGTAAGGCGTATCCCGGGACATGCAAATCTGTTTACTATCTTGACCCAAGCGATGTGTACAACAACGTCTCTTGCCCGGAGTCTCCTGACTCGTCGGTCATTGCCGCCGCGTCAGAGAATTGGTTTATTCACCAGCAAGGCTACACCGATGCTGCTCATCGGGTCAACGGAGTTACAAGTCGGAGCTGCAACGGGAACACCGTTTCAGTCCCGATATGGACCACCAACGATGGATCGCCGAGTGTCCAAGCTTGGTGGAGTAATGAACTGCAAAATAACGCAGATGGATACGATGTAGGGTTCATGGACGATACCCAATCGAGAGTAATCGATCAATACTACTATCGAAGTGGTGGGGGTTGCTTGCCATGGCCTTCGCTGTGCACGTCCACGCAAGAGATGGCGGATGATGCGGCGGTTCGCGCTGGCCATGTGAGTTTTGTCAATGCAATCAATCATCGAAACGGGCAACCCTGGGAGTTTGCCTTTAACAGCCTTAACTTCGATGGGCAACAGATCAGCGTTAGCATCCAGTTATTGAACGCAACCAACCGATTTATGGGGGGTGTCTGTGAAGGCTGTGCGATTTCGAACGGTAGAGTTCTAAGCTCTAACTACTCGAGCATTCTCAACACCATGAACGCGATCAATGCCACGTCGGCTGCCTTCATCCTCCATTCAACAGATTCAGCTCCAAGCGGCAGCAGCACCCAAATCTTTGAACGCCTTGTCACGACCGGGTTGGTTTGGCTGGGCTACAGCGAGGGGCACACTATAGCATGGCCGGACCTTGAAGACGCGACCACAAACTTGGCCGCGTGGCCCGAGGATCTGCTCTATCCCTCGAGCCCCGTGCAGAGCATGGTTTCTGGGGCAAACGATTTGCAAGTTACCTCCGGCGTGTGGCGGAGGGAATTTACAACCTGCTATCAAGCCAGCGTGCCTTTCGGCCGTTGCGCTGCGATCGTCAACTCAACTGGCAGTGCCGTGGTTTTGCGACAAAGCTGGTTCTCCCAATCCTATGGGCACATTGTAGTGCTCGTGGGAGGCGACAAGCCTTCAGGGGGCACTGCAAATGTCGCTGGAGGGTCATTCAGACCAGGAGTTTCGACGGTTCCAGCACGCGGTGCCTCACTGCTGGCCCAATGATCGTCGACACTTCCAAAGTGGTCGCTCGAAGCACGCACTGAGTGTCCACCGATTCTGTACCGAATTCGTATGACTTGCAGCATAGACCATGAGAGACGTACCTGGTAAGGTCTGACTGAGCGATCGCAAGCGTACAGCCGCGCATTGACTAGAAGCGGCCGCTTGAGAATCCTCATGTCCGTAGGTTACGAGAGATGCTGACGTCAATAGAGCGAATTCACAATGCCCTTCGTTCATCTTACCTGAGCCAGGCCGTTCGGACGTCCTGCGTCGTCCTCGCCGTCCTCTTGATTGGATGCGGTTCTCGAGGGTTGGGAACTGTGCCAGACAACCCGCAAGGCGCGTCACAGAACAGTATGCTAAGTCAGGCTCAAAGTGCTTCTGTGATCGGATCCATTACCTCCATTAGGTCCAGTACCGAGTTCGTTTTCCAAACTGGTGCCCCCCACGGCTTGGTTCCCGTGACCTACGCGCAATCAATGGTGGTTCCAAGTGGCAGTACGCTGACTGTTGGCCAAAACGTTACCGTTATAGGTCAATTCAGTCAATCGGGTGACCTTACGGCGACGAGTGTGACGATCAATTCCACTACGGGTACCGTTACGATTTCAGGGACTGTCACGGCCATAAAGTCGTCAACTGAATTCGTATTTCAAACCGGAGCCCCGCACGGCTCGGTACCTGTGACCTACTCGCAGTCAATGGTGGTCCCGAGTAATCAAGTAGTCAATGTCGGTCAGACCGTGAGCGTCATCGGGAAATTAACTAAGAGCGGTCAGCTGACCGCTACGAAGGTAACTATAGGAACCAGTTCTGATCCCGGCCCATATCACATAGCGACGTGGGCAAATGATTTCTACTTTGCCGAAGGCAGCTCAGCGAGTGCTGCGTCAGTTTCAAAGTACGTCAGCTATGCGGAGTCAGGTCTGAATAACTCAAAAGCGTTGGATGACTGTAAGGCGTATCCCGGGACATGCAAATCTGTTTACTATCTTGACCCAAGCGACGTGTACAACAACGTCTCTTGCCCGGAGGTTCCTGACTCATCGGTCATTGCCGCCGCGTCAGAGAATTGGTTTATTCACCAGCAAGGCTACACCGATGCTGCTCATCGGGTCAGCGGAGTTACAAGTCGGAGCTGCAACGGGAACACCGTTTCAGTCCCGATATGGACCACCAACGATGGATCGCCGAGTGTCCAAGCTTGGTGGAGTAATGAACTGCAAAATAACGCAGATGGATACGATGTAGGGTTCATGGACGATACCCAATCGAGAGTAATCGATCAATACTACTATCGAAGTGGTGGGGGTTGCTTGCCATGGCCTTCGCTGTGCACGTCCACGCAAGAGATGGCGGATGATGCGGCGGTTCGCGCTGGCCATGTGAGTTTTGTCAATGCAATCAATCATCGAAACGGGCAACCCTGGGAGTTTGCCTTTAACAGCCTTAACTTCGATGGGCAACAGATCAGCGTTAGCATCCAGTTATTGAACGCAACCAACCGATTTATGGGGGGTGTCTGTGAAGGCTGTGCGATTTCGAACGGTAGAGTTCTAAGCTCTAACTACTCGAGCATTCTCAACACCATGAACGCGATCAATGCCACGTCGGCTGCCTTCATCCTCCATTCAACAGATTCAGCTCCAAGCGGCAGCAGCACCCAAATCTTTGAACGCCTTGTCACGACCGGGTTGGTTTGGCTGGGCTACAGCGAGGGGCACACTATAGCATGGCCGGACCTTGAAGACGCGACCACAAACTTGGCCGCGTGGCCCGAGGATCTGCTCTATCCCTCGAGCCCCGTGCAGAGCATGGTTTCTGGGGCAAACGATTTGCAAGTTACCTCCGGCGTGTGGCGGAGGGAATTTACAACCTGCTATCAAGCCAGCGTGCCTTTCGGCCGTTGCGCTGCGATCGTCAACTCAACTGGCAGTGCCGTAGTGGTGCAGACGGCATGGCTATCGCAAAGTTACCATCACGTCATCTCCGTCTCGGGGGGCGACATTTTAAGGGGCGGCACAACGACGGTGAGTGCGACAGGCTTCACGCCGGGTGTTACGTCCGTGCCTGCTATGGGAGCTCTACTGTTGGCCGAGTAAGCCGGAAGCCTTCGTTCACCACTTCGATTATCTTCCGTCGACCAAGCAAGAAGTTGCGCCAGAGCTTGCTTGGTTGCGAACAAGCAAACCCCCAGCACTACCTGAAAAAACACGCTAGACAAAGTGATAAAGACTCGCTATACTGTCGGCTGTGAACTTGCGCCATGCAAGGTCATCGCTGCATTTGGAGTAATTGCTTAGTCCTGACGAATCCGTCCACTTTTCCAAGAGAATAGTGGAGTATCTTCAGTTAGGAAAACCTGTTTGCCGAATCCATCGGATTATGGAGCGGGGGAACCGCATTGAATCTGGGGGTGAATCCGCAATTGATTGCGGACGCGCTACTTTCGGCGCTAACCCGTCAGCTAACCTCGCAGGCGTCAGAAAGAAGGTCAAGGTGCAATTTTCCCACGTCAAGGCTTGTGTTCTCATAGGGCTCTGCTCCATATCGCTTTTGGTTCTCGCTGGGTGTGGTTCTCGAGGGTCGGAAACTCTAACTCCCGCCCCGGGTAGCGGCCCCGGCGGACTAGCAATTTTACCAAGCCCGAGTGCATCACAGCAACCAGTCGCTCAAGCATCGCAGGTAACGCTTGCCGGGACCGTCACTGCGGTCTTGTCAAGTGAAAAGTTCGTCTACCAGACGGGTTCGCCCCATGGGGCCGTACCTGTACTATACTCAGAGTCAATGGTCGTTCCCAAGAACGGCCAGATAGCTGTAGGCTCACGAGTGTCGGTGGTCGGCAAATTTAATTCGAACGGCACGCTTAGCGCTAGCAGCGTTACCATCGGGTCATCTGGTGGTGGCGGTGGCGGAACCTATCATATCGCCGTCTGGGTGAATGATCTCTATGGTGGCGAAGGGAGCAAAGCATCTGGTGCCGACGTATCCAAGTACGCGAGCTACGCAGAAAGTGGGTTTGGGAATTCGAAGGCGGCCGACGATTGTACGTCGTCTAGCGGGTGTAAGTCAGTGCTGTATTTCGATCCGAGCAAAGTGTATGCGAGCGCAAGGTGCCCATTCATGCCTGACGCACTCGTCCTTCAAGCATCGTCGGAAGGATGGTTTGTACATCAGAAAGGGTATTCTGATAAGGGGCATAGGGTTAACGGGAAATACCAGCAGGACTGCTTAGGCTCAACTATCTCAATTCCGGTTTACGAGCCGAATGATGCAGTGGCTGGCGTTCAAGCGTGGTGGCGAACGAAGCTTCAGAGCGACGCTGACAATTACGATGTCTTCTTCATGGATGATACTCAAGCCACGGTGCCCGATCAATACTATTTTACCAGCGGGGGCGGTTGCCTGCCATGGCCCTCACTTTGCACGACTACACAGGAAGTGCCCAACGATACGGCTGTTGTGTCCGGGCACGCGCATTTTGTAGACGCGCTCAATCATCGAAATGGTCAGGCGATGCAATTCGCGTTTAACAGCCTAAATTTTGACGGTAACAACGTTAGTAGTGGCCTGAGCGTGTTTAACGCAAGTGCCCGATTTGTTGCGGGAATCTGCGAGGGCTGCGCCGTTTCAAACGGGCGAATCTATGGTTCAAACTACATACGCATTCTCGACACTATGAATGCCATAAGGGCAACGCAGGGTGCTTTTGTGTTGCATTCGACTGACTCGGCGGGATCGGGGAGCAGCACGCAGATCTTCGAGCGTGTGTTGACCACCGGGCTTGTGTGGCTTGGCTACGAGGCAGGCCATACGGTGGCTTGGCCAGATCTTGAGGATCACTCGACAAATCTCGCGGTTTGGCCTGAAGATCTCCTTTTCCCATCGAGTCCGATTCAGAGCATGACTTCTGGCGCAGGCGATCTCCAAGTTGCGTCGGGGGTTTGGCGCAGAGAGTTCAGGACATGTTATCAAAAGGGTACGTCGTTCGGGCGCTGCGCAGCGATCGTCAATTCTAATAGCGGCACACGAACGGTCGCCAGTGGGTGGCTCTCACAAAACTATAGCCATATCATCGAGGTATCGGGCGGTGATGTGCTATCAGGCGGGAATGCGAGCGTCTCTGGAACAGCTTTCAGGCCTGGATCCACAACAGTGCCACCCTATGGTGCACTTCTTATCGCAGAGTAACGGACACGCTTGGAAATCCAGGAAAGGGCCCAGAAGGGCCCTTTCCTCATGTTTGTAGGGCTGACATTGGCGTCAACCTAACGGAACCGCATGCAGATGAGATTCCGTTATTTCCACATAACCGTTTTATTCGAGGAAAAAGTCATTAAAATTCTAAGCGTAGGCACGCACCGCACGAACGCAAAACGGGGGTGGATTTCATGAAGACGCGCGCAAGTCTAATCATAGCCGCAATTCTTCTAAGCTCTTTTGCAACCAAGGTGAGCCGAGGTCACGAAATTATGATGGCCTCCAAGTCAAACTCGCTACTCGGTCACCGCTCAATTGCGCTTGCTGGCGCAGCACCCTACCACATTGCGACGTGGGGTTACGATGAGTTCAGGGCGCAGGGAAGCCATGCATCGGCCTCCGACGTTGTGCGATTACTAACTTATGCAGAAACTGGCCCTCGAAATCAGAAGGCGCTGCTCGACTGCCACAGTAGCGCCAACGGTTGCAAAGCGGTATTATACTTTGATCCTAACAAAGCGTATGATAGCCCACAATGCCCCTACAAAGAGGATTCCGATCTACTCGCGCAGGCGGATGAAACCTGGTTTGTCCACGAGGCCGGCGCCAACGACCCGGCGCATCGCGTTCACGGGGTCTACCACCAGAAGTGCCAAGGCGCGCGCATAGCCGTTAATGTCTGGGCGATCAATATTTCATCTCCTGCAGTTCAAGCCTATTTCCGCAATTTTCTGCAACGCAGCGGAGATAGCTACGATATGTATTATCTTGACGATATGACAGCAAGTCTTGCCGATCAATTCTACTTCTTCGGTAGAGGCGGGTGCGATGCGATCGGTGGCCTTTGCAAATCGACTCAAGAATTTAGCGGGGATCAGGATCTCCAACGGGCCGCAGCCAGCTTTGTAAGTTCGATGGCTCACCAAAACGGCACTCCGATGGATTTTGTCTTTAACAGTCTCAGCTTTAATGGTCGTCCGGTAGCTGACATGAGGTTACTGGATGCAAGCAGCCATTTTGTAGGTGCATCATGCGAAGGATGTGCGACCTCCGGGATGACACTCCACCCGAACAACTATGAGCGAATCTTAAATACGATGGCCCAGTTTGCTCAGCGATCAAGGATTTTTGTTCTGCTCTCATACGGCAACGCTCCAGCGGGTAGTCCGCCACAACTCCAACAGCGATTTGTCACAACAGCCTTGACCTGGCTAGGTTATCAAGACGACCACACTGTAGTGTGGCCTGACCTCGAATCCAATACGACCAACCTTGCAGTCTGGCCAGAGGATATGATTTTCCCGTCCGAGCCGGCGCAAACAATGACTGAGGCCGCACGGGATTTGCAGGTCGCCCCCCTGGTCTGGCGGAGAGAATTTGGGGCCTGCTATCTCCGGGGAGGCCTCTTCGGTCGATGCGCAGCGATTCTCAACGGTAGTGATTCCAGCGTTGTGGTTCAAGGGTCTTGGCTATCAGCGGTCTACGCTCACCTCGTTAGTATCTCCGGTGGCGATGAACTATCAGGCGGCATTGTGTCGGTTAACGGAACGTCGTTTACTGCAGGCCAAACCGAGGTGCCAGCTCACGAGGCACTCTTGCTCTCGCAATAATTTAATTGGTTGCCTGAAAGCTGGGTTTCAGAGGTTAACTGTCGCCGGGTATCTTACAGCTGGTCTCTGGTCGGATGGCGTGCCGTGGCTTGCTTTCATTGTTTGCTATAACGGAACTTGTAAGACTGATTAATTCTCCAGGGCCCTTTAAGAACAATCTCAAAATCGGCTGGTAGAGTTAGACCAATGAAAATCTCCTATTGGCGCTCCTCGCAAATCGCCGTAATTAGCATAGCCTTACAGCGCTGGGAGATGGAAACGTGTTCTACTTCAAGTCGAAGTGCTCGCATGGTTGGAATACCTTTGCTTCCCCGGCTGACTTCCAAAGTTACCCAAATATCATCACAACCATCGACAAGGCCGTGTGCTCCGCGCATAGCTGAGCGTGCGCCTCCTCTTCTGACAGCTTAGACGATCTCCACGTTAACCCCATAAGTTCCACAATCCGAACGTTGCGGTTGATCGGGGCTTGAATCATTACAACGTCTTACGAACTATTACGAACGGGCTTAATAGAGCACCGCTGTCAAGCGCGAGTGCAATAACCGGTGTTTGGCGCTAGACTATGTTGGCGAGGGAGTTGGGGATGGCGATGACTCAATCGTCACGCTTGTTGCCACAAGTTGTTCCTGACTGTTGAAACTCCCGGTTACGGAGACGGTCTGACCCACCTTAATTTTTGCGCCGCTCGGCACGACCATTGATTCGGAGTACACAACAACAACATGACCATGCGGAGATCCTGTCTGGTAATTAAACTCAGAGGATGAAATGATTCCGGTTACCGTGCCGCCGAGAACGATCCCCGATGGGGTTGGTGTAGGCGATGGGGTTGGCGTTGGGGTAAGCGATGGAGTGGGTGACGGAGTTGGCGTCAACGAGGGCGTGGGTGTAGGCGATGGTGTTATGCTAGGCGTCGGGGTCGGAGACGGGGTGGGCGTCGCAGTCGGAGAGCTTGATGGACTCGGTGAGGGCGTGGGCGTAGCCGTCGGCGAGGTTGATGGGCTTGGTGACGGTGTTGGCGCCACTGACGGCGTAGGCGTCGGCGATGGTGAGCCTATAATGAGTGACAACACTGGATGCAACTCTTGTCCGGCCGGCGCATGGCCAGTATAGTCGGGATCGAAGAAGCCGACACCTGTGATGCTGACGACGATGTTTGGGAATACCGGCATTGGCGGCGAGCCAAAATTGTAGGTGTTGGTGATGTAGTTATATATGGGACTGAATTGCGCGCCGGCAATTGTGCCAGGTGCGCAAGATAATAGGGGAACCTCGGCGATCATCTGATTCCCACTGCCGTCTTGCAAGACCATGTGGTAGTCTTGGTCTTTTCCGGGTGGGTAGATTTCCACTAAGAGGACGCTAGTGAGCTGCCACGTGGTGAATTCAAACGGCGCGATGCGCGTCGGATATTCATACGGTATTGGCCAGGGGGTTGGTTTCGGCACTGCGCGTAAGGCCGCGATCGTTGTGGGAACTGGCGTGAAGTTGACTTGCGGTGCGGCTGCATCGGCAAGTGTTTTAATTGCCCAACGCTCGTGGGCATAACAAGCGACGGTTGCCTGGCTTAGGTCGTCACCAGCGCCGTGTGCCTCTTCATCGGGGGCTCCAACAGCCTCGAACGGCCAAACCCACGGGTGGTGGTGGTTATTCTGCCTAGGAGCCACGATGGGTTGGGTTCCGTTACTGCACGCATAAGTCGTGATGAGGACGATCGCGCAGCCAAGAACGATGATTCTTCCCCAGAGGGACACCTGTTCGATCCTAGCCGGCACACGCATAATTGCCCCTCACTGTAAGTCACATCGGAGGGGTTGAGGTGTACCGATTCACTGTGACCTAGGTTACCATGTGGGGCTACATTTTGACAATAGGACAGACGTTGGTACTTTTCCGTGCACATCTAGAGCGGCCGGCCTCGGTCCATTCAGGGGCCGGTACGCCTACCAATTCCAGTACCCTTCAAAATAATCACTGTGAGGGGCCCACTATTATCCTAGGGAGCTAGGAGGATAGCGCCGCCTGGCTGTACTGAGGTCGAATTTGCTACAAAGGATGTACCAACAATGTTAGCACTGCCCCCTGAGAGAGCATCGCCTCCAACTAGAGTAATGACGTGTCGATACGTCTGTTGTAACCACGATGATTCAACTATCACCGTGGAGGCAGTCGAGTTGATAATTGCGGCGCATGGCCCAAATGGGACGCCACGCTGGTAGCACGTAGCGAATTCTCTCCGCCAAACACCCGACGCTACCTGCAAATCCTTCACACCGACGACCATACTCTCCACCGGCTGGGACGGATAAATCAAGTCTTCGGGCCATACCGCCAGATTGTCGCTAGCGTTGTTGAATTCGAGATCGGGCTGCACGACCGTATGACCTTCGCTATACGCAAGCCAGACAATACCAATAGTAACAAGCCGCTGGAGGATTTGGGTTGCGCTCCCAGTGGGGAAGCTTCCCCGTGAAATCAGCAGATACGATCCAGGACTTGCATTAACAAGTGCCATTTCGTTCAGAACCGGTTTGTACATGGTCGGTCGCACAGGTATAAGCGTTGTTGCGATGCAGCCTTCGCACGTGATACCGACAAGTCGATTACTAGCGGTGAACGCGCCTAAGTCAAGCGGGTACGCAAAAGAAGCTTGTTGGAAGAAAAAGTGCATGGGGGTTCCGTTGGCGTAATTCATGGAGTTGACGAAGTTTGCCCGCGCAGCTACTTCCGCCGAGTTGTTTGGTATCTCTTGCGTGGAGTAGCAAAACGAGGGCCATGGCGAACAACCGCCGCCACTGTGACTGAAGTAGCCCGAATCGGTCACATCCATCGGATCATCATCAAGCACGTACAGGTCGTAGTCATTCGCAACTCGTTGTAGATAGGAGCGCCACCAAGCCTGCGAGTTAGGGGAGTTTGGATTCATCTCCCAGATGTAACATCCGCTTTGACGCACACCATAAACACGATGGTTTGCATCAGCATACCCAGTATCGTGGACAAACCAACTCTCTGAGGCTGCGGCAAGCGCATCCGCATCGGGGTGAAATGTGCACGAAGTGCCGTTGAAGAGATGATTTGGGTCAAAATAGAACACTGCTTTGCAGCCGTTCGGAACGCTGTGACAATCAGACAACGATTTTCCGTCACCTTGGGCATAGGTTACCAATTCGTTAACGGTTGAGGCGGAGACCCCGGCACCCTGACCTCTTGAGTCATCGTACGCCCATATGGCGATATGGTAGGGACCGGTGGCACCTAACGTCGGCTTGGGGGTGGGCCCAGGGGGCAGGGCGGTGCTTGACACGCTGCCGCCGCCGCAGCCCGACAAAGAAATAGAAGCCATGATCCATGCGCACGTGGCCGTGACCATCATAATACAAGACAGGAACCTAACCATTCAACGCTCCAATGCCTGTAAGAGACACTCTGTGAGGGACCGCATATTCCATCATATTTGTTTGTATGCCTAGGTCTGTGCGACGGCTCACACGCCGGGAAATTTCGGGTTTAAAATGTCAGGCCACACGCCCGTGTGCCGGTCAGAAGTGCCCGATGTCACACTCTATCGCTGGGTAACTCCTGGACTGCCAATGGATTCAGATTGTCGGGCTGTTCTCGCAGTTAGGAGGCCTCGCGATCTTCCCGAGTCCGGCTCCGTATTACAGGGATTGATTCGCAGGTTGGGGCATGGCGTCGGCCTTGCAAAGGCTGAAAGGACCCAGCCGTCAGGCCTCAAAGCCGCATGCCCTTTTTGCCTCACGGTCGAACAGCTTCGCGCGTGAGTACGTTGACATCGCTGGTGCAGAATGGAACCAAGGAAACCCAAACTCCAACATGCGGCTACATTGCGGGGACGTCGTATTGCGGCTCAACCTTACTGTCATTTTTGCTTAACGCTCAACCTGGAGTTGTGAGCATCGGAGAATTGGCTTGGTCGATTCCAAAGGTGAACCCGGGTGACTATCAATGTTCATGTGGAGCGACAATAAGCTCTTGTCAATTTTGGCGGCAAGTAGCTCGGGAAATGGACAAGAGAGGCCGCGCCTTTAGCGCCGCACATTGGGATACTGCTTTCCGAGTACCCGGTGGCAGGTTTATCAACCGACTAGCCGTTCGATCGCTGAGAAGTGATTTTGCAGATAACGTGCGCGATAAGCTTGTCAGCAATATTCCTGCCTTTCGAGAACGCCTGTTGGAGATCGGAGCACGCAACGCAGCCCTAGTCGAGTCAATAGCCACAGTTGCAGGTGCCTCTGTGTTTGTGGATGCCTCAAAAGATCCGATAAGGGTGCCCTTTCTTCGTAGGTATGCAGGCATAGAACCTCGGGTAATTCATTTGATCCGGGACTCACCCGCATTTGTTAACTCGTACTTGAGAAAGAGCAACGACCCACAATCATTTTCGAAAGCCATACGATGGTGGAACTCAACAGCCCTCCACATGGAGCGGATAAAAAGAAACACACCGCCGAACCAGTGGCTACTTTTGCGCTATGAGGATCTTTGCGCGAATCCGGAATTTGAGATCCAGCGGGTTCTCACGTTCCTAGGTGCCTGCGGATCAAAGCCTGTCCTTCAATTCAGGCATTCATCCCACCATATCATTGGCAACACCATGCGGCTAAGCGACACATCGAATATTCGCCTGGACCTCTCGTGGAAAGACGCGCTGTCGTCGTCGCAGTTGGATGAGATTAGGAGTGCTACGAGAAGGTATCGCCAGAGCTTCGGCTATGAGGTTGCCTAGCTGCGAGAAGGCGGTTATAAAGATCCAGATACTTATCGACGGTGCTTTCGATGTTGAAATTCTGAATCAATCGAGTTCTAGCGTTGTCGCCTGCTCGTCGTACCCATTCGGGGTTGCTAAGCGCCTTGTCTAGTTGGTGAGCGACGTCTTCAGGATCCCACGATCTAGCGATCAGTCCGGTGACGTTGCCTTCAACCATATCGAGTGCCCCAATGGATGGAGTGGCGATGATGGGCAGCTTAGCGGACATCGCCTCAAGGAAGGAGATAGGGGCCGCCTCAACTAGGGCAACCGAAAGGAACATATCTAACCCGGGTAATAGCGCGCGCATGTCGGAACGAAATCCATGAAACATCACATGCGTCTGAATTCCCAGATCGCGTGCCAGAGCCCTTAGCTCCCCTTCGAGGGGCCCGGATCCAAATAAATCAAGTCTCGCGACTCCCTTGACACGCTCAGGCAACAGTGCAAAGCTTCGCAGCGCTAGGGCCTGGTTTTTCAACGGATACAGGCTTGCGACGACACCGATGATCGTAAGCTCGCCAGCGGTTAGGTTCGCTCTCGCCTCTTCGCGCTGCATGTGGTTCGGTGGTTCGGGAATCTCAATGCCGTTCGGGATAATATAGAGCCTTCGCACGTGCTCGCGGCGCCGAATGAAGGTGGCGGTCCGCTCGGAAAACGTAACAATTACGTCGGTACGAGGATTCAAGAGCAAGGACGCAGGCCATTCCCAGAACTCAAGTTTTGGATCTGGACTATGCTCGGTGTGAATAATTGTCGGAACACCGGATAGGATGGCACAAGCTCTTCCCCAATACTTGCCCGTGGTCACGTGGGTGTTAACAATATCGGGCCTCAGCTCCCTCATCAGATGCATGAGTCGAAGAGGAGCTCGAAAATCGGTGCGATTCCTACGATTCAACTCGTGCACCTGACATCGTAAAGCTAATTTCTCTTGGGCATCCAGTTTCGACGGGTACAAAGACGCAACTGCAACATCGAAGCCTCTCGCACTCATGCGCGGCACCATATCGCGCACGAGTGTCTCTGCCCCGCCTCCCTTGAGCGTCTGTACGACGTGAAGAACCTTAGTCAAGCATTGAATCTCCGCTTAGCTCAATAGTGCGCGCTGTGCGAGAAGTTGCTACCAGGTGATCGTAAGACATCGTCAGAATCAACCAGCGGAAAAGGATCTCTCGCGTACAATCCAGTGAGCCCAAAAACGGTCAGTAGGTCGTGCGCCGAGTTAAGCATAGCCTGATCAACCATTTTTCTCCAAGAGGAAACCGGGTCTTCGCCAAGCACGATTGCGCTAGCTCTCTTCCTAGTCTGCGATGATGGTTTTTTTATACGCTTCATCATCAGCTCAAGCCGTCCCAGTTTCAAATACTCGGCTATCCGGTTAAGCTCGGTTTCCGGTCGCGTACACAGGTTCTCATAAAAGACTACAAGCGCGTCACTTTTCCGTAACGTGCGTAGAGGTACGTAATTCTCTATGCACCAGACAAGCACGTGTTGTTCGAAATCAGATCTGGTGGCGGTGATAATGGGCATAAACTGCTTTAGGTGATCCTCAATAAGGGTGTGCTGCGACAAAAAGTCCTCGATCGCTGTTGAGCTCTTCCATCGTTGAGAAAGTCGAGAGACTGCAACGGCACAGGGATGTCTTAGCAAGAAAATAATCGGCATTTCTAGAAAATTATCGTGGATCCACTTCAGCATAAGATTAACACGGATATCTTTTACGAGCCTTCTTGTGCAAAAGAACCGCCGGTTGTATTGGTCCGTCCAGTCGTCTCTAAGCTTGCCCGAAAAAACCAGATGCGCCGGCCGAAGATAACGAGGATCGCGGTCCATTGGCCGTAGATACTGGCGATAATTGAAGTCTTTTACAGAGCGCACCCTTCTAGGGTTGAACGGCTCGAAAATATCGCGAAAACTGTTATCGGCATTAATGATCTCGGCCAGCCACGTTGTTCCGCCCCGTCCGCTACCTGCGACAAGTATTGAATTCTTGACATCATGATTCAAATCAACATAGAGAGCACCCCGCGTCTTACGACAGAAGGTTAAGAAGGCGTTGATTTCTTCACTGACGAGAGCGTCTATCGACTTAATTACTGACCCCATCAGACCGAAAGCTGATCGGTGGTAACTGATTGCTTCGATATGGCAGCTTCGAGCACGTCAGCAAAACGTCTAGCCATTCTAACTGCCGAGAATTCTTTAGTGAGCGTGCCGTCTAACTTCAAATCAGCGCCGCCATCCCATAAGAGATAAAGCTTTCTCAGCGCCATGCGAATCTCTGGCAGCGTCCGTACGTAGGAACCACCGACACGGTCCAATAGGTCGCGCACAACGGATTGTTCCGGCCCGCCGATGGCAATAATAGGGAGCCCAGCGCCAAGGTATTCGAAAAGTTTGCCAGTATAGACCCCGCTCTCGTCAGGATGATCTCGCAGTAACAGTACATTCACAGAAGTTGCTCGTTCCGCTTTCAGGACTTCAGCGCGGTCTACATATCCTTTTAATGTGACAACGTCGCCTAGCCCCCGCCTAATGATTGCTTCCTCAAGCCATTTCTCTCGTCGCACGTAAAGAACTATCTCAACGCGCTCGCGCTCAATCCCAGAGGCTTGGAACTCGTCTATCAACGCATCGAGGAGAGGCTCAGGATCACGAAAGCCTTGCAACAGTGAACCGGCGTACGTTAATGTAAACTTAGATGGTCTTGTGTACGGCACATCACGCCACTCCTCAGGATCAAAAGCGTTTGGAATTGCGATTGTGGGAATGGCGGGATTATTGGCGTGTATTAGTTGAGCGAGAGGTGTGGAGACTGTGGTGATGGCGGTTGATCTCTTTAGCGTCTTTCGTTCCAGAAGGCTATTGAGTAATGAACTGATGGGCGAGATTTCATAATGATTACCCCGCCAAGCATCACGAAGATCAGCGACCCATGGGATCGCTCTTTTGGCAAGTGCTCGACTCGCAATTAGATGGGCAGTATATGGGTATGAGGTACTTAAAAGAGCGTCGTATTTCTCCGACGCCAAGAGCTGCCTTACGGCCTGAAGTCCCGGTTTAAGCCAGCCCGCGTATGGATCGGGAAAGGTCAAGAGGCGGTAAGCTTGCTCGACAAAACGCTGTTTGATGGTCATTCTTGAACCCATTTTGGACGTCGACCCCAGTGAGTTGGCAGAAACCTCCGGACGTATGCCAACATACCTCTTGACTCGCTGGACAATATCTTCATAGTTTGTCTCTATAACCTCCGCCCACTCGGGGGGAGCGCCAGTTTTGGTCTTGGCGGTAACGACAGTAACGCGCCAGTCGAATCCAGGCAAATACTTCGCGAGGTAGGTCGCGCGCAAGCTGCCCGTGGTTACGCGAGGCGGGAAAAAAAAGGCCAGTAAGAGGACCCTTTTTGCCTTGCTGCCCCCCGGAGAAAAACCACTTCTGCTCAATACTGCCAGGTCTTAGGTTTGATGCGGCATTTGGCGGCGCTCAGACGCTCCGTGGCTAGACCGCACGATACGGTCGCCCTCATGGTTGGGAAAGGCGTCCCAAGGCTATTTCGGTGGGTGCCTCCAAGCTCAACTTCACTCATGTTTGGAGACAACATTCCCGGATTAGCACTGCAAAACATTCAAACACGAGCGACACCAGATAGCACCGTTAGAGAAGTCTCGATTGGTATCATCACCTCGACCTTCCCGTTTGGTTGGGGCGAGGAGTTTCTGCATGCAGAGCTCGTTGCGCTCTCGCAACTGGGTTGTAAAATCACAGTTTTTCCGTCGGCACCGAGGAGCATTCAGAACACTCATCGCGACCTCCGCATCAATGTTGTGAGATTCCTACCTTTTGCACCAAGGACGCTTTACAGGGCATGTTACGGACTGCTTCGCAACGTACGAGGCGCCTGCGGGGCGCTGCTGTCCATTCTTCGATCACGGAATAGCCTGAAAACCAAGGTAAAGAACCTTGTGGTGTTCCCAACGGGCCTTGCGGTTGCAGATGTGGTGGCGGCGAGCGGTATACAACATATACACGCGTATTGGCTTTCCACTTCGGCAACGGTCGGTTTTATTGCATCGCAAGTTACAGGTGTGGATTGGAGTTACAGTGCGCACAGTTGGGATATCTTTATGGAAGACAACCTTATTGCCGAAAAAACGGAATCTGCCACCTTTGGGCGGGCTGTCTCTCGACTGGGGCAACAGGGGATTCTTCGTAGGGTAGTCGGTCCATCTCGGGAGCACGTTCAGGTACTACACTTAGGTGTCGCGGTGCCTGTTGAGGCCAGACTCGATCGCAATTCATTGCCTGGTCACATTCATCTGATTTGTCCGGCATATCTCATTCCTGTTAAAGGACATACCTATCTCCTCGAGGCGTTGCACAAGGTTGCCGAAGCCGGTGTCAAATGCACTTGTGTTCTTGCTGGGAAAGGACCACTTCAGAGAACATTGATGCGGCGCATCAAGCAATTACGACTCGAGAATACGGTCTCGATGCCGGGTATGATTAACCACAAAATCTTACTGCAGCAATTGCAATCCGGAGTCTATGACGCAGCGGTCCTTGCAAGCGTAGAACTTGGCAATGAATTCGAGGGCATCCCGGTGTCCCTCATTGAGGCAATGGCGTTAGGCATCCCATGTGTTGCGACACGTACAGGAGCCATCGCTGAACTCATCGATCCTGGATCGGGGATTCTCGTAGGTCAACGCAATCCAACGGAGCTGAGTGAAGCGATCATCACCCTGGCAGCGAATCCGTCACGCCGTAAGGCAATGGGTCAGCGAGCCGCACAAAGAGTTAGCGACGCCTTTAACGCTAGGACCTCGGCGCAGACTCTCTTGAGGTTGATGACCAAAGCGCAGGGCGTTATCGAGTCGTGATGGCGGCGACGCCCGGTGGGTGACCTAATATCTCACTGGACGGCAGACCGGCGCTTGATTCCCTCAGCGTGCGAAGGTTTTGAAGCCAGATTCCAACCGCCACGGGTCTCCAGAGGAGGCCGCCGAGATCTGCCTTTCCTTGGCAATGCAACTTGAAGAGATGCTCGACGCGGGAAGTGGCGAGAATGGGCTCAGCCTTCAATATTGGATCCGTGAGGATGGCTTGGGCGTACTCTTTCATCGGGCCTCGGATCCAGATCCCAAATGGAGTGGGAAGACCGCGCTTATCTCGACGGTGGAGCACCTTTTCTGGCAATAGGTCTTGAACGGCGTCTCGTAGCACACGCTTCGGTATGCCGTCTCGCAGCTTCCATCGGGAGTGCATCGAGGCGGCGAAGTCGACGATGGAATCATCAAGCAGCGGCACTCGGGACTCGACGGACGATGCCATGCTCGTGCGATCTTCGACGTGGAGAAGACAATGCAGATAGCCGGTAAGATATTCGCGAAACAGGTCGCCAAAGCGCAAACTGCGGCGGAAAGGACGAACCCGCTTCCGCAAGTCTTTGTGAAGCATGAGGGTGCCCGGGGTTAACGCTCGTTCGGCCGCATCTCGAAGCAAGCCCATAGCGCCAAGTCTTCCCAGAGCCGCAAGACCGTTGTGCCATCCAGCCCCCCCCGAACTTATCTCGTTCAGAGCGTACGGCAACAGGTGTCGGGGATAGCCAGCGAACATTTCATCTCCACCCTGCCCACCATTGGTTACCACTACGCCTCGAGCTCGAATGTCCTGGCTTAACAGGTAGGCGGGTATTACACCGGGACCGGCTGTTATGCCATCAACCGCATGAATGATTGCCGGCAAGGCATTCTGTGCTTCCCGCCAGTCAGGCACCGTGTAATGATGTTCAGTGCCGTATTGCTGAGAGACTTCCTCAATAAAGGGGCGCTCATCGTAGTAAGCCCCCTCGCGGAAGTATACACTAAAAGTGTGCAGCTTCTCGCGCAACTGTCGCGATAACAGGGCGACGACGGAACTTGAATCAATCCCGCCCGAAAGGTGCGCGCCAAGGGGCACATCGCTTTGCAAATGCGTGCGGGCGGCTTCCTCAAGTAACGTTCGAAGCAAACCGCTGGGATCATCGCCCAGTTCTTTGCGCGGATGTGGTAACTCCCAGAAGGGTTGCACTTGAAAATTGCCGTCCGGCGATATGATGGCAAAATGTCCAGGTGGCAACTCGTGAACATCTGCATACCAACTTTGATCGCGTTGGTGATATCCGAGTTGAATGTAATTCGCGATCGCGGGAATGTTCGGCTGCGGCCGTACGAGGCCGGCGGCTATAAAGGCCTTCGGTTCTGACGCAAACGCTACAAACGTTGGCTGCCGGACAAAATATAACGGCTTGATACCAATGCGATCGCGGACCAACAGCAGTCGGCGTTTCCGTGTGTCGTAGAGAGCAAACGCAAACATTCCATGCAAGTGCTCCAAAAAGGAGTCACCCCACTCAGCGTAGGCCGCCGGAATCGTTTCCGAATCGGTGCGGCTCGCGAAGCGATGACCGCGGGCGGCCAACGTCTCTCTCAGTTCGCGGTAGTTGTAAATTTCGCCGTTGTATGTGACGACGGCATTCCCAGATGCATCTGCGATGGGCTGTCTAGCTGCGTCGCTGAGATCGATGATTTTGAGCCTGCGGTGTCCCAACGCCACGTGATCGCTACAAAAAAACCCCTCTCCGTCTGGACCGCGGTGGGCCAGTGCATCGGTCATCGCCTTGACGATGGCTAGGCTGGGAGCGTGATCAAACTGGGCAATGCCCGCGATTCCGCACATTTATTAACGCTGTTCAAGCGAACTTGTTGCCTACATTCGGACTTAAGTCCTACGGCGGACTGAAGTTCTACCTCCGCCTTGCATGCATGCGCAAAAAAATAAACACAGCGCTTTTTGTGCTCCTTCGCTCCCACCTATTCTAGCGCGCCCCTGGCTGAGTCGTCGCTCTTGTGACGGACTGCCGAATCCCAAACGCCCGCTATTCGGCTGATGCATCGCTTCCGGTCATACGCGGTGCGAACGAACTCAGCGGCATCCGCTTGCGGCGCGAGGCGGCCCTTTTGAAAACGATCAAGCAAATAGTTCAATGCATCGATGGCGCCTTCAACAGAAAGCACCTGTGTTACAAATGGGAAGCTCTGCGTCCACAACACATGTCTACCAAACGAAAGTGCTTCCAGAACCATGAGCGAAAGACCATCGCGCGGCGTAAACCGAAACAGTGCGGAGGATCTCGCGTAAACCTCGGTCAGTGAATAGCACCAGCCTAGATTATCTGCGTTTACGCCCGGCGGCACATCAATCGCCCCGCCTCCCACGATGAGGAACTTTATGGGTTCGTTGCAAAACGATCGCATAATGAATTCTAATTCTCGTCTGCCGTAGAAGTCGGCCCTCACGCGTGGGAGGTACGTTAGCAACGTAAACTCGCTCGGCAATGGTGTCAAGGAAACTGGCCCTGAAAGTCGGGGCGGTAGAGGAACAATCTGCGCGTGAATTCCAATGGATCGCAACTCATCGGCCTCCCATTCAACCTCAGCGAGATGGGTAATGAGTGGCCGGTTAAGCCTCCGCGACAATTTCGGATTCCTGCGCGCAACTTCAATATCGGTCCCGACCCAGTGCATGACCCTGGGCTTTCTCGTGATGTTTGCCACAAAGTTCGCCGCACGGCCAAGCGCTGGCGCTCCCACCGTATAGATGACGTCGCTTTTTGCTAGATTCAAGAGGGCGCCAAAAGCTTCATATTTTGTTTCAAGTTGCAAGACCTCGGCATTCCACCCCGTGATCGTCTGGTTATTCAAGTTTGCCAGGTCCGCTACAAAAATATCGAGCCCGAAGACCACGACCTGGCGAGAGTCTGCCGTCAAACGGTGCCTTGCATCGACGATTTGATTTAAGAGGCGCTCCACACCGAGCGCGACTTCTCGTTCGTCATAACGGGTTGCGATAAAGTTGATTCCTAGAGTATTAGATTGTGCACCGTCCGAAGCCAATTGAGCACGCAAGGTCGATAGAAACTTGACGGTATCGTTCGAAGTCGCCACCTGTTGTACGCCAGGAAGGTCATATTTCCAGGCCACAAATCTGCCCCGCGAAAGGGCCTCAAGAACTACGAGGGACATGCCATCGTGGTCGGGCACTCTCAGTAAAGCGGCGCAACGATCTATAATCGATGTGATATCAGGTAGCAGACCCAAGAAACTGGTGTTAGGAGGCGCATTCCCGTCTGGCGAACCAGGTCCAACAATCAGAAAGTTTACGTCTGGAAGCCTTCGCGCAACGTCGTAGACGTGTTGCCTACCGTAGAAGTCGCGGCGAGGCTCTGGTAAGTAACTGAGTACGCTGAATTCCCCCTTGGGTATGTCAGAGCCATAATTTGGATTCATCCCGATGATAGGGATATATTGCGCCGCAATCCCAGCCTGTTTCAACTCGTCTGCAAGCCAGGGAGCAACCGCTAGGTGGGTGATCTCTGCCCGTAGTACCTGCGAGACCTTGTATGGTCGTTCTAGGAGCAAGCTGACGTCTGTCCCCGCCCAAATGACGATGATGGGAATTTTTCTCGCACGAGCCGCAGCCATCAGAATGGGATGTGGCGCTGGACCACCAAATCGAATGAGCGCGTCCGCATCTCGAATCCTTAGAAAGGCTTGCACGATTCCAACCCGCGTCGAAGGGTAATAGTCAAAGTGCCATGACGTGGCGTAAGCATTTGTCTTCTTGCAGAACAAAGCAGCGTGGTAGTCAAAGCCGACAACAACAGCAATTCGCATGTTTATTCAGCGCGAGGAGGCGCTCCGAGCTTGACTCGGCAGAGTCATCGAGGCGGTTCTTTGTTGCTCGTCTTGGCGCAAGAGGTGGGCTTTCCCCCGATTGGTGTGACGTGGTCATTGATCTTCAGAGCCGCAATGTGAACTCGTAGCAGAAGGAAGAAGCGCTAGCGTTTGGGCCTTTTGGACCCTCACACCAAATCTTTAGCCGGAATAGGATTGGCGGACTGAGGCCTAATGAAGTCACTACAATGAGTTTGCGAGCGCACGAGGAGCAGCAGGCTTACGCCTTTGGCTGGTCGGTAAGAACTAGTTCTAGACCCTCGGTTCGCTACACGGCGTTCTGGTCGGTCACGCTGTTCTTAAGTGACCTTGCAATGTTTGTTCTCGCAGCATACATTGCTGGATCGCTTGTAGACCACCGCTGGGACCTGCCGGCCGCAATCTTTCGATTTCGCACGTCGTCGATCTTGTTCGTGGGCGTTTGGGTCGGAATTTTTTACGCATTGGGCCTCTACAGCCGGTCCTTGGCGCTCTCATTCAAGGATGAGTTCTACTTCACCATCATCGCGCTAACGCTAGGGGTTATTCCGCAACTTTTGTTTTTTACGGCCATGCCCATTTGGTCAACCTCACGTTTAGCGCTTCTCTTGTCCCTAGCTCTGGCAATCGGCTTAGTCGGACCGACGAGGTCTACAATTCATCTTGTCCGTGCGGCGATCGAAAAGAGCCGTTCTCGTCGTTATCTGATAATCGGGAGCGCAAGCGAAGCGAACGTCGTCCGAGAAAGCCTATCTCACGACGGAGGTGGGAGTTTTGTGACGCTCGACGTGGATAGTGAGCGCGGTCAGGCGATCCGATCGGGTGACGATCTCGCCAGGGCTTGGTTCAACGCTGCGATCGAGTGGCGGTGCGATCGAATCGTAATAGCGGGTTCACAAGATGAACGAAGCATTCGACAACTGCTAGCCTTGTGCCAAAACTCTCCTACAGCTGTAACCCTCGCCTTGCCCAATATTGAGCTGGGTACGTATGACTTCGAACTAGAACGCAAAGGGAGCCAGCGTCTCCTGCGGCCGGTGTATCCGAGGATCTGCTGGCCACTGGCGACACTCAGCAAGAGGATTCTCGACATTACCTTCTCGGCCGTCGCGATCGTCCTGAGTGCCCCAATTATGCTCATTGCCAGTCTAGCGATTCGGATGGAATCCGGAACACCAATTCTGTTCAAACAGGAGCGCATCGGACGATACGGTCGCATTTTTTCGATGTTGAAGTTCCGAACCATGAAGACCGATGCCGATTCGGCCTGGGCGATCCCCGGGGACACTCGCATCACGCGAGTAGGTAGCATATTACGACGGACTAGCCTCGACGAGCTGCCTCAATTATTCAACGTTCTTCTCGGCGATATGTCGCTTGTTGGTCCTCGTCCGGAGATGCGATCGTTCGAAGAGCGTTTCGCTCGCGAGGTTCCATCATACATTGAGCGCCGCCTCGCACTTCCCGGAATAACAGGTTGGGCTCAGGTAAACATGAAGCGCAACCTCTCGCCTGATGATGTTGCCGAAGTGCTTGGCCACGACTTGTTTTACATCGAGCATTGGTCGATGTTTCTGGACCTGACCTTGCTCCTAAAAACAGCGGCCGAATTCATGTTCCATCGGGCAGTGTAGAACCACTTTGCCTCAATGCACTGTCTTGGGCCTTTGACAAATCGTCTAGCCACCGCCTGACCAACGTATTCCAATCAAAGTTCTGAGCGAGCCTGCGGGCATTGGTTGCAAGCTCATCACGCAACATCGGATCCTTAGCCAACCGCTCAATGGCATCTGCGAGAGCCTCAGGATCCTCCGGAGGAACAACCAGCCCGGCGCGGCTGGCATCCAAGAATGAGGCGGTTTCTCCCTCGCCGCAGAAGATGACCGGTACTCCAGAAGCAAGAGATGTGAGAATCTTCGATGGGCGGGCGCTCTTGAACAAATCACCCTTCACCAGGGGGACAATGGAGGCGGTCGCCAAAGAAAAGAATCTCGGCATCTCATCGACGGGCTGCATTCCTACAAAGATGACATTGGTTAAGTTCGCCTCGGTGACGCGTCGAAGAAGCATTGGCTTTGCTGGTCCGTCGCCGATGAAGAGGAGCGCGACTCCATAAGTTTTGAGCCGCGCCGCTGCGTCCATCAACGTCAGCAGCCCCTGCGCAACGCCATGCGTACCGGCATATACAAAGATTCTGTGATCATCCAGCTTGAGCTCCTTTGCCAACGCGATATCCGGCTTACGCGGTGCAAAGAGTGACGTGTCGACACCGTTGGGGAGAATGAGCACCTTTGATTGCAAAACCTCTTTCCGCTCGATAAGGACATGCCTAATTCCCTCGGTCACTGAGTTGACAAAGCGGGATCGTTTGTAGATCCATTTCTCGACTCGCTCGGCTAAAGAAAGCAGCAAGCCGGGTTTCAAAATGCCGAGCTCTCGAACCGAATCCGGCCAAAGATCAGCAACATTAAAAATCATTGGAACGCGGCGGAACATTGAGTACGCAACACCCGTGACTCCTAAGAAGAGTGGTGGCGATTCAACAAAGACGTAATCCGGCCGCTTTGCGCGCATGGTGCCAAGTGCACAGGTGAATGCGAAAGAGAGGTAGTTTATCAAACGAGCAAACCCGGTGCCAGTTGCTGCGTAAGCCCAGGTCCGATGCACGGTGATACCCTCGAAGCTATCCTTGACGTAGATCTTGTGCTGGTATGCGGGGTAGATCTTTCCGATGAGGTGGTGCGGCAGGGCGGTAACAACTTCAACCTCGTGACCGTACACCTTCAAGCATCGTGCAAGGGCAGCCAAACGAATCTGGGGAGCTCCGATTTCCGGAGGGAAGTATTGTGTAAGAATGAGGAACCGCACGGGCCCGAGTTCGGACCCTTGAAAACCGGCACCTCGGGCTGGTAAAGGTCTAGGACTAGCTGGTGGTCCACCCCAAGGCGTCCACTCCCTCTAGATAGCGACGTCCAGCACTGCGCTCCCAGGGTCGTGCCGCAAGCAAGGCCGACACGACTGCCCGCGCCGCGGGCGATTTGTTGAGCGTATAGAAATGTATTGCCGGTACGCCTGCGCTTAACAGGTCGACGCATTGCAAGGTCGCATACGCGACGCCAAGATCCAAAATCGCCTCCGGTTGACCCTTCCGCAGGTCGAGCTCGCTCAAGAGAGCCGGCGGTATAGTCGCCCCGCACAGATTGGTGAACCGAGCAACTTGGTCCGCATTCGTAATCGGCATAATGCCAGGAATAATCGGGACGTCGATGCCTATTCGTCTCGCACGCTCGACAAAAAGATAATACCGTTCATTATCAAAAAATAATTGCGTAATGAGAAACTTCGCGCCAGCGTGGACCTTGGCGACCAGAAACTTCAGGTCTGAGGCGAGGTCCACCGCTTCGATGTGTTTTTCCGGATAGCACGCGCCACCGACGCAGAAATCGAACTCCGAGCCAACCAATTCAACAAGTTGGGATGCATGAGCCAGGCCGCCCTGCGGCGGATCGAAGTGTATGTCGCCCCGCGGTGGGTCGCCTCGTAATGCTAGGACATTCTCAATTCTCGCGCTCTTCAGTTCGCGGAGAACATTGCGCAACTCGTCAACGGTCGCTCCGACACACGTCAGATGCGCCATTGCTTCTAAGCCAAGTTCGCTCTTCATCGCCTTCACGACGTCGAGTGTTCTCGTGCGAGAACTACCGCCTGCGCCATAGGTGACCGAAACGAAGGCGGGTTTGAGCGGCTGCAGCGCGGCCGCTGTGCTCATCAGGGCAGTAACACCCTCGTCGCTCTTGGGCGGGAAGAACTCAAAAGAAAAGCAAGGCTTGTTACCCGCGAGAATATCGGTGATTCTCACCCGGGGTTCACATCGGGGAGCTTTAGATTTGCCACGTTGACGGTGGCAGGACCACGTTAGGCCGATAGTTGGAATACACAACATGCTTCAGCACTAGGTCATTCTCGCCATATTGAAAGGCTTCGACCGGCAACCCGCTTGGATTAAACACATAGACTTCCCTGACGATGTCTGTGTCTGGAGCAGGTTCGTGGACGGGAGCCGAGAGGACGCTGTTGACGCCTTGTCGCGAGACTTTGCAATCCTTGCTATCGATTGCCCGTAGATGCTGAAGGAGCCAGCCCATGTTCACCTGAGCGATTGTGGCTCCGCGCAGGCTGACCGCGAGGCGGTTGTGGATGTCGAGGTTGAGCTTGATGATGGACAAAATTCCGCCTTGGTGACCTCGGACCCGATCGCCCCCATCCCAGACCGCAACACTTCCTTTACCGTCGCCATCGGCAACCTCGGCGCGAGTGTTGAGCGGCTTTTGAAAGAAGACGTGATAGACGCGGTACTGGGTTTTCGACCCTTGCATTTCGTGGACCGTCCACGTGCACGTATACGATTTGAGGTGGTTCCAGGCCGTTGCGAACCGGTTGATGACATTGGTGGGCGTATCGATTCCGGAAGGTGCCGCGCCGACGAGCGACAACGCGAGGCACGTTGTGGTCGGCAAGAGGATGCACTTCACGTGCTTCGTACCGGGCGAGTCGGAACAGTCCCCAAGCTAAGCATGCTTTCGCCTTCCGTGGAGGATGAGACGCCGATCATCACATCCACTTGGGTCTGGCCCAACACGTATTCAATGGCCTGACCCATGGGGGCGCCTGCGTAACGGTGCTCTCGATATGTTCCCATCACGATAAGCGATGCATTTTCCTCACGAGCCGCTTGAATGATTGCAGGCCCCGTTTGGCGATCTCTGATGGTCCGAGTGATAATCTCTACGCCGGTCTTGCGTCCGATTTCTTCGGCTGCCGTCAAGACTTCAAGTGCCTCCCGCTCTTCGGCAGGGAGCTCGGCATCGATGGGCAGCGTGTATGGCACTTCGATAACATAAATGGCGACGAGTTGCGCCTGTCTTCCTTTGGCCATCCTCGAAGCCAACGCTATGAGCACCTCTGAGTGGATATGGTGAGAGAAAACCACTAAGATGACGCCGGTGATTTCCTTCGCTTGCTCGGCGGCATGTGCTGCGATTATTTCCGTACGGCTCGATGGGGCGTGCAGCATCTTGTACATGGTCGAGCCGATCGAGGCGATAATGAGAGCGCCCACCAACGCACCAATAGGGTCGACCGATATCATGTTAAGATTTTGCGAGTCCTCGTATGACCTGGAGGTAGATGCAGCCACGCCACACGGCTGCAATTACAAAGATGCTCACTAACGCAAACGCCAGCAGCGTGGCGCCGGAAAGCGGTTCGGTGGCTGCAAGCCGCACGAACGTTATCAGACCCAGTGCAGCGAAGGCAAATGAGGTTACGATTTTAAATCGCAACAGTCTGCGCGGATTCATGACAATATTGGGCACTTCGGGAGGCCGGAAAAAGGCTCCTACGGAAGGTGGCGAGCGAGACGTATCACATGGATCTTACGCCAAAACAGCCCGACGTTTCCGTCGTCATTCCCACATTTCAGTGTGCCGCGCAGTTGGGCCAGGCAATTGAGAGTGTTCTTGCCCAACAGTATCCGGTTGACAAGTACGAAATCATCGTTGTCGATGACGGGTCCACCGATGAAACCTCGCAAGTAGCGCAGCGTTTTGGAGCACGCGTGCGCTACCTTTATCAGCACAACCAAGGCGTCGCTGCGGCGCGAAATGCCGGCATAGCGGCGGCCCGTGGGGAGCATATCGCGTTTCTTGATGCTGATGACTATTGGCTTCCCAACCGCTTGGGTGCTTTAAGCACACGCCTGGACAGTTCTGTCCAGCAAATTGTAACGACCGATTTTTTTGTGCGGGTGGACGGTCGAATCAGCAGCGTTGGGAACTATCATGAACGCGGGGTGGAATGGATTTTCGAGCGTGGCCCGGCTGAACAGCTCAGCGCATCTCTCGAGGATAATTTCTTATCTTATATGATGGTTGTGCCGCGGCGCGTATTTGATGAGGTTGGATTATTTGACGTGTCCCTGCACTATGGCGAGGACTGGGATTTGTGGTTGCGATGTCTTTCTGCAGGTTATCCAGTGCATCTAGTTGCGCAACCACATGCGGTGTATCGATATCTTCGGCCTGGCTCCTCGACAACCCGGAACGATTACTCGAAGGCGCAAGACCGGGTGCGCATCCTCGAGCGGTATCGCCAGCACGTCTCGTACCGGCGATGGCGGATGGCCATCGGCATTATGCATCACGTCGGCCTTCGTGAGTCGTTGGCATCGCGAGCATATCCAAGCGCCTTTGCCCATGGATTCTGGTTGCTCTTGAATCCAACGTACTTGGGGTGGCTGCTTGCCAATAGATGGGCGCACGCAAAGAAACAGGACGTAAAAACAGATGTATGAGACAGTGGATTTGGTGACATACTACGATGTTTGGGTCAACGGGGAAGCCCTACGCCGCCGGCACCTTTTTGCCCCTAGGCGCTCACGACCGCCCGCGGTTGCAGGCTTGAATCCGTCAATGCCGGCAGGAGGTGAACTTCGGCTGCCGCTCCGCCAAAGCAGCGGTGTGAAAAACCTTGATCTTAGAGTTGACGGTGCGAGATTAGAGCCGATACATCAGATCCTCGTGCACGGAAGTCAGGCGACCGGTGATACCTGTGGCTTCAGTGACGTTGACGTCCTTGTGGTACTTGATGATTCCCGTTCCTTTACGGCAACGCAGCATCAAAATGCCGTATCCGAACTGCAAACCTTGCTTCGCTCGATGTTTCTCTATGATTGCCTCATGCATCACGGCTTCATGTTTATGTTGCGCAGCGAATTTGACTCATATCGGGAATCCTTCTTGCCAGTGGAGACACTGCGCAACGCGCTCGTGATTTGGGGAACACCGTCAATCACCCTCAGAAAGGTGGTTTCCCCTAACACAAAATTAAGACTTCAGGCATCGATCGAGTCGTTAGTTGGGCGTTTGGAACGAAGAGATCACGAGCGTGACGACTATGCATTTAAGTCCGTTCTGTCGGGGCTGCTCCTCATGCCTAGTCTACTCTTGGCGTCCGTCGATATTTTTTGCTATAAGAGAGATTCCTTTGCTCTTGGACCGCAAGAATTTCCAGGCGTCGCTTGGGGTGCTATTCGCCAGGCCGAAGACATGAGGTTACGCTGGCGAAGACCTCCCGCCCGTATGACTCAGCATATAGTCTCAAAGATGTTTCACCCACACGCGATAATTCGCTTATCGCGCATGTACCAATCTAGTGCCAATGTTCGTGAGTTGCTCGGTGATCGCTCGGATGCATTTACGACAAGCTGTCAAGAGTTCTTGGATTGCATAGCCAGCCTGTAGTTGCGCATTTCAAGGATTTCCCTACCCCTATCGACCCGCATCTTTATACACAAGCGGCGATGTTGTACGCGCAAAGAGTTGAGGCTCGAGCGCTAGCTGTTTATCAAGTTGGGAATGTTAAGTATCCTGGGTTGTCCGACCTCGATTTGTTACTCATTGTCCGTGACGCCAAGCTGGACAACGTTCAGTTCTTTTCAGTCTACCGCCAGCTCCCAAAGAGTTTTCACGGCCTGTTCCTCCATGAACCCTTCATCGTACCGTTTGACTGTCTAGACATCTTGCGTTTTACGACTCACACAAGACGGCATCTACTAAGAGGCGATGACCTTGTCTCAGAAATCCTATCAGAGAGCTCGAGTGGGGAGACATGGTGCCGGCTGTTCGAAGGGCTGTGCACTCATCAATCGTTCTTGGTTAGTGTAGCCAAAACGGCGACCATTCGGGTCAGGCATATGACCGCGGTTGCCAACTCTTTGCGATTTTCCCTCGGTTTTTTTGATGCAATAGCAGCAACGGATTTAGCAGCGACATATGGTAGCAAGCTTGATTCACTCAAGCAGGCCATGCTTGCCGATTGCCTCTCAAGAGGGGTAGCTTTGCAGATATTAGAGCAGTATTACGATGCGTTCCAAAATCTCACGCAGTTGGTGCGATCACGCCTTACGTTGTCCCCACAAGAAGATCTCATTACGTTTGGGAAACAATTCCTTAAGGGCGAACGCGATGTGCTTGGGGTGGACGCTACGTGGGTCCGACAACGCTATCAAGCCATTTCGAAGTATCATTTGGCACTCGCCCGACTCAAGGTTTCGTACGGCTATCTCTTTTTTCTCGCTGCTTATGAAGACAGTGTTGTCAAGTATCGACAGGGCGGTTTCACCGCAAGGTGGCTGAACGCGTATTACAGATTGCTTGCTGCAACGCGTTAGAAAAAGCTGCAAAAAAGTTTGGGATAACGAACGCCCCAAAATCGACCCCGTGTTTAGCGCTGTGCCGGCCTAGTGGTCCGGCCTACACGGTTTAATGCCCCGCGCGACTCGGTATGTGAGTATGAGTATTTCGCCATTTGCAATTAAGTGTGGTCTACACAACGGCGAACAACCTCGCAAACGTTGGTGTTTCACTCTGGCTTGCGCGTCGGATTCCAAACATCTGGTCGCGCTGGCCCACAAAGACGCTTGCGGTTATTGACGCGAGGTGATATAAAGGAATCCAATCCTGCGATTGACCTGCAGTATTTTGAGCGGGTCAAATTTGGCCATTATCGCGCCCCTCAGTTAACGGCTCTCACTGGCCTTCAGCTCGCGGCATTCGTACTGAAAGCGCTGTGCATTTTTGTGGTCCCGTTTGAGGAGGACGAATGAGCGCATTGCGACCCACGGGCCGCACTATGACAATCGCCCTGTGCTTGCTATTTGCCTGCGCGGTGCTCGAAGCAAGTGCTTCGCCTTCCCAAATCCAACGTTCGTTTCCGTCGGTCCACTCGGGCGCACCCCTCGCTGCGACCATGTCGAACGACACGCGTGTTGGCACGAACGTAGCCTCGCTTGTCCTAGGCCCGGATACGCCAGCTGTCTTTGTCGATGCGATGAAGCAGGCTCTTCCATGGTCTAGCAATCAACCGCTGCAAACAGATTTGGACGGAAATGTCAAGGCTTTAGCGCCGGGCCAGATAGCGGAGACCACGATCGCCGGCAATTATCCCGCGGGCGACTACACTTTGCTTTACGACGGCATGGGGAGCTTTGCGATCCTTGGGGGTGCCGCTAAGAGCGTTAGTCCCGGGCGGATCAGCGTGCACATCGCCCTCCCACCGAATCAGCCAATCCGCATCTTACTGACGAAAGTCGATCCCAACAATTACGTGCGCAATGTCCGCCTGATTTTGTCCGGCTTCGAAACAACCTATATCAATCACCCGTTCAACCCCGCATTCATCCGGGCGATGCAGCAATTTCATGTCTTGCGCTTCAGTAATTGGACCCACACGGACTCGTTCGTCGACACGGCTTCATGGGGCAATCGTCCGACCGTCTCTCGTTTCTCGCAGGCTGGCCCGGCCGGCGTGGCGGCAGAATACCAAATAGCACTGGCAAATGCAACTGGCGATGACCCATGGTTTTCGATTCCAATGGGTGCAACCGATTACTACATCGCGCAATTCGCACAACTAGTGCACGCCACGCTCGATCCACGGCTACATCCGCTGTTTGAGTATGGCTACCAAGTCTGGCAGCTGGGATCTGCGGACAACGCCTATGCGCAGATGGCTGGAACGAACTTTCGACTCGTCGGCGATCGTCAGACAGCCGCCTTGGATTGGTATTCGCTGCGCTCTGCCCAAGCCTTCACCATTATCAACCGAGTATTCGGATTCGATTCGGCGCGGGTGACTCGCGTTCTGAGCGGACCGCTCGGGGTAGCGGGGAGCTCCGAAGCGGCTCTTGATAATCAAATTCTTACCTATGCCGCCGCAGGTCAATATGCAAATGCGTTCGCTGTTGCTGCCCGCGTAACGGTGCCGAGCGGAGCCGCGCTGCCACCAACCGTGCGACCGATGTATCGGCGCTTGATTCAAGTACACCAGCCCAATGCCGTGCTCACGAACTTAGGCGCCACGTTGGACCTAGCACGGGCCAGCCACCTCGCGCTGCTAGCCTACGAGGGCCCCGATCAAACCGCCGCCACGCCAGGCGTGGCTGGGTCGCTCGCCATGAAGCCAACATATAGCCAGCTGTTTTACGACCGTTCGCTTGAGGCGTGGCACGCTGGCGGCGGAGCTTTGTTTGTCACCAGTTCGTTTAACCTCGACGATAGAGCAAGATTGAGCGGGATCGCCGGGTATGTCGCGCGTCATCCCTATCCGCACGCTCGGCCCATAGGGAACTATCTTTTTGTGCCGCCTCCCACACCGCAACCAGAGGCGCCCCAGCACCATGGAGCGTTTAATCCCGCCCTGATTGGAGTCGTTGTTTCCCCGCACGGAGGTGGAACCAAGCAACCGCTACCAACGACGTTGGGTCGATTTGCTGCAAGCCTTTCAGCATCGCCCAGCCCTGGGGGCTGGTACTATCCAGGAACTGCACCGGCACCGTCAAGCTTGTTCTATCCTGGAGCTGGCGAATCAGGAGCGATTTCACAGGAGGCCGATCCAACTGCGGTCGGTTCCTTGACCAATGAGACCCTCAATTATAAGGGTAATCACAATAACAACAGCTTCGGTTGGGTAAGTGGCACTAATCGGCCCGATTTGACGTTGTGGCCGGCCACAACGTATGTTGTAAACCTGAATATCACCAGATCAAACGCGAATCTGCAAATAACCGAAGTACTTATCGTCCGCGTCAACTCCTCCGGTGGCCCACGATACACAGGGCTCGCAACCGTCGCGACCCTGGCGAACCTAACCCAGTCGCTCAGCAGTTCGGGCTTGTTGACGTTCACACTATCCGGTACAGCGCAGACTGCAAACGCGACTGATCGGCTTGCAGTCAAGTTTGTCATTCACGACAAGGCATCATCGAATCAAAATTTTTCGTACGATGCAGGGAATGGTGCAATTTCCGGCGTTAATATTGGTTTTCTCGCAACACCAACGCCGACACCAACACCGAGTCCAACGCCGACGCCAACACCGAGTCCAACGCCGACGCCAAGCCCGACGGACACACCAACGCCGACGCCAACGCTGAGCCCGACGGACACACCGACGCCGACGCCAACGCCAAGCCCGACGGACACGCCAACGCCGACGCCAACGCCGAGCCCGACGCCGACACACCAACGCCGACGCCGACGCCGACGCCCGACGGACACACCGACGCCGACGCCAAGCCCGACGCACACGCCGACGCCGACGCCAACGCCGAGCCCGACGCCGACACACCAACGCCGACGCCGACGCCAACGCCCGACGCCACACCGACGCCGACGCCAACGCCGACCCGACGACACACCAACGCCGACGCCAACGCCGACGCCGACGGACACACCGACGCCGACGCCAACGCCGACCCCGACGCACACACCGACACCAACGCCAACACCAACGCCGACGCCGACACCGACACCGACACCGACACCAACGCCAACACCGACGCCGACACCGACGCCGACACCAACGCCGACGCCGACACCGACACCGACACCAACGCCAACACCGACGCCGACGCCGACACCGACGCCGACACCGACACCGACACCAACGCCAACACCGACGCCGACGCCGACACCGACACCGACACCAACGCCAACGCCGACGCCAACGCCGACACCGACGCCACACACCAACGCCGACGCCGACACCGACACCGACACCGACACCAACGCCAACGCCGACGCCAACGCCAACGCCGACGCCAACGCCGACGCCGACACCGACACCGACACCGACGCCAACGCCAACACCGACGCCGACACCGACACCGACGCCGACACCAACGCCGACGCCGACACCGACACCAACGCCGACACCAACAGCAGCACCCGGGCCCTATCACATAGCAACTTACGCATACGATAAATCAAGGGGAGAGGGCCAAAACGCTCCGGCCTCGCAAGTTAACCAACTTTTGACTTTTGCCGAGAGTGGACTAGGCAGCCCTAAGGCTCAAATTGACTGCAACGCTATTCCTAAGGTCTGCCAGTCGGTTTTTTACTTTGACCCGAACATTCTCTACGACAGCGCTCAGTGTCCATTCCAACCGGATGCGAGCGCTCTTGCAGCCGCTTCTGAAAATTGGTTCGTTCATCAACACGGGTTCACTGACTCCACCCATCGAGTCGAAACTCACTATAGTCAAACATGCAATGGAGCTATCAACACGATCCCCGTCTGGGCATTCAACAATAGTGTGCCGGCTGTTGCAGCGTGGTATTCAACCTATTTACAATCGAATGCTGATGCCTGGGATATCTACTTCATGGATGACACCGACGCCACAATAGCCGACCAATTTTACGCTGCCGGACAGGGGATGTGTGGTGGCCTTTGCTCCATCACGCAGGAATTTACCACGAATAGCGCGATTAGCGCGGAACACACAAGCTTTGTTGGCGGTCTAACGCACGTAAATAGCCAGCCGATGCACATCCTATTCAATAGCCTGCAATTCGATGGGCAACAAACTGCGAATAACATCAACTTACTGAACTCGAGCAGCCAGTTCATAGGAGCCGTATGCGAAAATTGTGCTGTAGCAAATGGTCTACTAACCCCGGCATATTACCAGCGCGTTTTGAATAGCATGAATACCGTAATTAGTTACGGTGGCATCATGGTTCTGCAATCACGGGGCAGCAACGCGGCTGGGAGCAGTGCACAAATCAATCAGCGCCTTGTTACCACAGGACTTACTTGGCTCGGCTATAGTGAAGGGCACATTGTGGTTTGGCCGGATTTGGAAGATAATACAACAAACTTGGCAGTTTGGCCGGAGGACCTCATCTATCCGGCGAGCCCTCTAAGCAGCATGGTAGCCGGCCCGGGCGATCTTCAGGTAGCACCAGGTGTCTGGCGACGCGAGTTTGCGACCTGCTACCAACTTGGGGCGTTCTTCGGGCATTGCGCCGCAATAGTCAATTCAACGGCGTCTACAATTACGGTTTCATCGACGTGGCTCTCACAAACATATGGTCACATAATTCTACTTAGCGGAGGAGACGTGCTATCCGGCGGCAGCGCATCTTTGAATACCGCATCATTTTCACCCGGCGTGTCTACGATCCCGGCTTCTGGGGCGATCCTACTGGCAAATTGATGCCTTGGGGCTAAGCGCTCAGCAAGAACAACTGGAGTCCAACTGCTTGGCCTGGTGTTGGACTCCAAGAGCAGTCCCCTAAAGAGAGACTGAAACTTGAACAGCCTGCATCTAGGGTTATTGTTTGTGAACCCCTTTTATACGTGCTGTTAGTAAGTTTCAGAAAGGGTTTCAATTATCTCGACGTCACGTCTCCAGAGGAATTGATTAGCGCGATTTACGAGCTCTTGGATAACAAGGCTTCATCGCGCTCTAGAGCGCCCTCGCCCCGCCCCACCTTTGCCCTATTGTAGAAAATGAGCCAATAAGGTAATGTAGATCACAGTTGACTGGGCGCAAAAAGGTCTTCAAAACCGCATAGACTGAGGGCCGATTCAGAGTGTCTAGGATCGGAAAATAATGTCCCGTCTCCCGTACCTGTGGATATTGTGCCTCTGCCTGTTGATAACTGGATGTGCCACCAACGCGGTGAGCCCACAAACGGGGGCACTTCCCGAGTCATATGAACGTCCCAAATTAACCCAGGTCGAAGTATTCATCGCTGATCTGACCCGCGGCAGCGCGTTTGAGGTGACTTGGGACAAGATCGGTGCCCACCAAACGGTTGCCATCCACAATGGGAGCAACGTAGCGGTGGAGCTACAAGCCGACGCATCCGTGACTGGTGTGACGCTGTTGGGCTCAGCCCTTTCCCCAATTATGCTGCACCGCACCCTCAACGGGCGTTGGCGTGGGGCATTTCAGTATTGGGACCTTTCGAATGTCGTGAATTCCACCACCACCTTGACGTTGCAGCTCCTATCAGCGAAGGGTTCTAGCGAGAAGACAATTTTCATTACGACTCTTCACGATTCCTGATTCGTAGATTTCTCTCATTAGATAGAAAAGCCGTTGAAAAAGACCCACTCGATACTCGCGCTTATTGTACTCGTGCTCTTGCTCTCACCGGCGGTCAGTTTAGCCTGCGGTTCAGAACGATGGTTGATTAAGGTTGGCGCTGATCCCGATAGCCTTTCAGTTTTAGCCCCAGCAGTCGAATCAACGATCGCCGAACTAGGCTCTCTGTCTGCGCCAGCTCAGCTCTCACCGTTGAGCCGCTTACGACCAGTTGAGACGACCACCTATAGACTTTCCAATGTACGGTTGATCAAAATCGACTTGGAATCCGATCAAGACTACCGCTTGACCATAGGGGACGACAGGGGACACACGATGTTCGTCGAGAGCCCCGATCCTAGCTGCGCGTCGGGCTCGACATTTTTCAACGCAATTCAAGCTGTCCACCAAGCAATCGGGAATCTCATATTGCGAGCGCCGCCTAATTCGCAGATTAGCGTCAGCGGCATTGGCTTTTTTGACTTCCTCTCAACGGAGCCCGGGCAAGCGCATAATGGAATCGAGTTACACCCAATACTTTCCATTTGTGTGGGGCTAAATTGCGCGAAACTGACGAAACCGACAACCAGCATGTCTCCAGCACCGAGCGCCATCGCGTCGCACCGCCTACCTTCACCAAGACCATCATCCACGCCAACCCGCTCTCCGGCAGCAGTAACACCGACTGCAACGCTCAACCCGGACATCGATCCCGACGATCAACCATATCCCGGCGCTCAAATGCCGGCCCAAAGTGGGAAATTTCACTCCCTGACCGCATCGCCTAGCCCAAGTTGCTATCCTCATTACCGATGGCCGATAAAGGTGCTCACTGACAGCAATGCGTCGTCAGTTAATTTGACGCCGAAAGACACCACTCTCGCAAATTTGATTGCATTGCCGAAACCGTCGCCTTTCCCACTGCCTTCCGAGTATCCCACTCGGCTGTCACCGGTGGAATATACCACCTATCGTTTGACTAACGTCACGTTGTACAGCATCGAGCCCCCCGGTGTTGATCTGGACTATCATGTAATATTGGCAGACTCGAGCGGACATCAGTTTATAACGGAAAGTCCCAACCCAATTTGTGCTGCGGGCAGCTTGGTCTTGAGCCAAATCCAAGCGGTCAGAAGCTACATCGATGCTCACTATAACATTGGTACAACCACAATCTATCCAAATGTTCCAGTCACAGTAACTGGCGTGGGCTTCTACGACCCTTGGACGGGCGCCCAGCATCCGCCAAGCGGTTTGGAGCTGCATCCATTACTGTCAATTGTCATCGGCGGGTCTCCGGGTCCGTCACCATCGCCAAGTCCATCGACCACGCCGAGGCCGTCACCGTCGCCGAGTCCATCGCCCACACCGAGTCCATCTGCCCGTTCGAGCGGCAGTCCGGGCACCTACTATCCCGGGGCCACCGCGGCTCCCAAGAGCATCTTCTATACCTTCCCAAATGAAAGCGGAGCGATCTCGCAAGAGATGGATACAAGCGTCGTCGGAAATCTCACCAATGAAACGCTGACGTATAAAGCTAGTCCGAACAAGACAAGTTGGGGATGGGTTTCAGGTAGCGGTCAACCCGGCCTCACAGCGTGGCCTGCAGCCACTTACGTCGTCAAGCTTAACGTGACCCAACCCGGCTCGGGTCTGCAAATCAAAGAAGTGACGATCATTCGAACAAACTCCTCGGGGGGCCCGGCATACGATGGATTAGCAACCGTCGGTGACCTCAGTGGACTGTCGCAATCCTTGGGGAGCGCAGGAATCCTAACCTTCACAATCCCCGGCGTTGCTCAAATTGCCAATGCCTCCGATCGGCTTGCGGTGAAGTTCTACGTTAACAATACGTCATCGTCAACGCAAAGCTTCTCCTATGATGCGGGAGCGACGGCCTTATCACAATTGCAGATCTCAAGTGCGAGTCCGTCGCCATCTCCCAGCCCGTCGCCGTCGCCGAGCCCGTCACCGTCGCCGATCCCCTCATCATCACTGAGCCCGTCACCATCACCGAGCCCGTCACCATCACCGAGCTCGTCGCCGTCTTCGAGCCCGTCACCGTCTCCTAGCCCGTCGCCTTTGCCGAGCCCATCGCCATCGTCGGGTCCATCCCCCTCACCGAGCCCGTCCCCGTCACCTAGCCCAACGCAGTCATCGGTGAGTGGTACCTCGTATCAGCCGGGAACGACAAGCGCACCAACGACGTCGTTCTACACAGAGCCAGGGGAGAGCGGCGCCGTCGCGCAGCAAATGGATCCCGTTCCGATCGGCAATCTTATGAACGAAACGCTCACCTATAAAATGAGCCCTAACAATAGCAGTTGGGGCTGGGTAAGTGGGCCGAATGAGCCGGGCCTGACGACCTGGCCTGCAACGACTTACACGGTCTCGCTGAATATTACGCAGCCTAACGCCTCTTTGCAAATTCAGGAAGTGAAAATCTACCGTGTCAACAGCAGCGGCGGCCCAGGCTATGATGGCCTAGCCCAAGTGGCTGACTTGCCGGGTCAGAGTCAATCTCTCGGCACGGCGGGAGTACTGAACTTCACTCTCGTGGGCTCCGCACAAAGTGCGAGTGTGTCGGATAGACTCGCGGTCAAGTTTTACGTACACAATTTTGCGTCGAACACGCAAAGTTTTTCGTACGACGCCGGCGCAGGCACGCTTTCACAGCTAGCGGTAGGGGAATGATCTTAGGCCAATAATTAGCCCAGCCTGCATCACAATACTATACGCGTTGCTGATGCGCTCCCACCCAAGAGCGGCAGGTTAAAATTGGTCTCTATGTATCGCAGCAATGAATAGTGCCCCTGAATATAGGTGGTTGATAGAGTCTTGCCCGCCACACACCCCACGCCGATGCACTCTGCGAAGACCGTTTGATTGCCGCCCACACCTTCATCGAAGGTCACCCATAGTTGTCCATTATGCGTCGCATTGTATGCGATAAGCGCAGGGGCGTTGTTACTCAACCACGTGTCGAGGTCGGCTATTTGGTTACCGCCGCACGGATCGTGCCCATCGTCGCACATATTGGGAGTGATGAAGGCAAAGGAAGGCACCCTATTGTTCGCTATGTCGCTGGCGAGTTGCGTGTAAGGCACAGTATCGTTCGCAGGCGTATCCTGGAATTGTATCGTTGGGTCATGCTTGTGAGCGTATACCTGATGTCCGGATGAATCGAGACTGCCTCCCCAACACTCAGTGTTGCCAGTCGAATCAATGCTCTCCATGTAGCCCTTGACCGTTAGTCCCTTGGCAATGAGTTCTCCCCCAAGGGAGGGTGTGCTCCAATTCGGGGGAGTGAGGCAATTGTCTGTACCCGACGTTCCCTGTTCGGACCCTGAATAGATCGCCAGATAATTAGGCTGGCTGGGATGATCGATAGCGTTGTAGTTGCTTAGCCACTCACCTTCGGACATGAGCGTGTCGTTGATGTAGGGAGCATTTGCATTGCCGACGACGCTAGCTTCGGTCTCGTTTTCCTCCATGATGATTTCGATATGCGCTATGGACGGCGGAGGAGTCGCCGTTCTCGTGGGCGTCGGCGTGGGAGTTGGGTGTCCTTGTCGGTGTTGGAGTTGGCGTTGGCGTAGGCGTCGGCATCGGCGTCGGTGTGGGCGTGTGCGTGGGCGTGCTGGTTGGAGTCGGCGTGGGCGTGGGCGTATCCGAGTCCGTTGGAGTCGGCGTAGGCGTGGCGGTGTCGGAGTCATTGTTGGTGTTGGCGACGGAGTTGGACTTGACAGACTAATCTGGGTCGCAACGATGTTATTTTGACCGCAACTGCCACTCCCCCAGATCATCACGTCGCCGCCTTCAGTGATTGCCGACCGGCTCGGGACGAAGGACTGTGTTGGTGTTGTAGGCGACATGAAAGTGACCGCATGTCGCATTCTGGACGTAATAAAAAGATGAATCCCAGTGGTTCACCACCGCCTGCGCCGGGTCGGGACTACCCGAGGGCAACGGTGATGGGCTTGGCGAAGAGGACCGCTTGTGTTTTTCAGAGGTGGAGCGACAGACGACGATCCGCCGCATCCCGCGAATAGCGCGATCGCAAAGATGCATGCCAGTACAGAGGAAGAAAATGGAACGGAAATACCGCTTGAGATCAACCAATGGAATTTTGACCCCAAACGAAGAGAGCGGAAAAGCCCGCTCTCAGTTAGGGCATCATATGAAACATGTGCAGTTGGAACTATGCGCGAAGTCACGGCGCGCTTGACACGTTTTTTTGAGATTGTGATCAGTCGCGCACGCCAAAGCCCAGCATATGAAGGGTACGTGGGCAAGCAATGTCTCTAAGGAGCCTTGGTCCAACCCAGTCCGAAGGCCAAATGGTCAATGGATCATGCTGTGCTCGGATCCTCATTCGGCTGGTTTCGTCTTGGGATGCCCTGGCCGTTGAACGGTCCCTAATCGGGGGAGTATGCTGATTGATCGCTCCTGCCGCATTGCTACCTTGACAGCAACACCGGATTCGCCGATGACTTCCGCGTCCATGAGCGAGCGAAGCCAGCGATGTTCGCTTTCGCCTTAGCAAGCGCACCGAGGATCCGTAGAAAGCGCGGCTTGCTACAACTGAAAAATGCTTCGCGATAAAATCTTCTAACATTGCACAGTGCAAGTCCACATTTTCGCGGGTGCACTCCTCAGTTTTCACGAGCCAAACCAGAGCGTGACGGCCAGGCGTGCTATCGAGCTTGGCCTTGAGTTGCTGTTCATCTCGTAGGGCGTAGGTCGGGAGCGCGACAATGGGGTTATTGCCCGAGTAGTATACTTTGAGTGGGAACGTGTATGCGAAGCCAAAAACCAGAATCGGTTCGTTTGGCTGTTCCGACTGTCATGATATATGTGGCGACGCGCTGCCAGTCCCCTGTCTTGGCGAGTGCGCGGTATGTGAAGTGGAGACTCACCGCGCTGCAGATAACAAACGCGATAAGCCAAATCGTAGCGATAGTCCGTGCGTGACGCCCAAGCGACGCTAACACAGCGAGCCACGCAAACACGAGTGGGATGAAAAGTATATACACGTAACGCGCGCGCAAAAGGTTCTTTCGTTATGGCCATCGCGATGAAGAGACAAGTGGTGCCCACGGCGGCGATGACGCACAGGCCTCTTCCTTCAACGGAAGGCCCCTGGCAGCGAGAAACACGATCACAGCGGCTGCGACAAGTCCAATTGGCAAGATGTACCAAGCGTTAACCCAGGCAAGCGGCATGACATAGGAGAGCAGCGTCGACAAGATAGCATTGGCCAACTGGAGCGGCGCAAGCGAGCTCACAAATGTTGACGTTCCGGCGGTGATTTGTCCTCGCAATACATAGGCGATAGGGAGACAAAAGATCGCGACGACGATCATTCCGAGCACGTATGATCGAAGCGCCTGAGAGCGCCGCATCACGAGCAGAGTCACCACGTTGCCTGCGAGCAAAAAGCCTAAGAAGTACTGCGTATACAGGGCAACGACTGCCAAGATCACATGCAGCGATCGAGAGTTTCTGGTCTGACTTTCCGTCAAGTAGCCATCATAAAAGGTCCACAGAAGCAGCGCGCCAAGCAGCCCTGCTAAGGCATAGACACGAATCTCCTCTGCAGCCCAAATCGCTGCCGGGTTGATCGCAATAGCTGCGAGTGCCACCGCTGGATTCAGGCCCTTGAGATAGCGGACCGAGAGTTTACCGGCCGCGTAGATTGTGAAGGCGACGCAAAGAACGGAGAAGAGCCGCGCAAAGAAAACGGAGTGGTCTAAGGAGCGCCACAGGTTGAGCGTTGCAAAGTAAAAGGGCGGTTGGTACTCAAAGTAGATCGCTCGACCGATTGCGTGCTTTAACGTTGAGCCCGTGGTGTAGAGCGTGTATGCCTCGTCCACCCACACGTTGAGAATGCGGGCAAGCGGGATCGTGACAAGCAGGTTGACGACCACGCGCACGCAGTGAGAATCTGGAGACGCCGACCCGACAGCGCGCTTTGGCCCACCACCGTCAGCTACGCTGACGTCCGCAGGGATTCCAAAGACTTGAGATTCGCTTCAGCCTCTTTGACGTCGTTGGTGAGATGTTTTTCACGCAAGACGGGCAGAGCTTTGGTGAGGTACTCGCGGGCTGCGGTGACTTCGCTTGGCAATACGACCCCGGTCGCCTTCATCTTCGCGCAGTACATGCCGCCCAGGCGGGCGTAGGTGCGCGCCAGCTCGGAGGGATGGCGAAGCGGCGTCAACATGCCCACTGCGGCAGCATAGTGATCTTCGGCTTCGCGCCATTGCTGCTTGCGGGCGCTCATCATGCCTTGCATGACGCGACTGAGTGCGCTCGTGAACGTCTTGCTCGTCACCAAGTCGCTCTTGAGATACCCGCCGGTTGAGGGGTCGACAGATGCAGCGCGCTCTTCTTTTGTTTTCTTGGAATCGCTGACGGCAATCGGGGTGTCTGCCGTTACGGCCGTCGCTTGCGGTTCCTCTCGGCTCGGCCGCAGGGGAATCTTTGAGCGCTTTGGCAGCCTGGCGGATCAACGAGCTTTGGACTGCTCGCAGATCGGCAATGAGCGAAGCTGCATCCCCATAGCGCCGCGCAGGCTCCTTTTCGAGCAGACGCATGATGATGCGGTCCAATGCGGGCGGAATGAGCGGATTGAGCAATCGCGGAGGTCGTGGCCGATCGTTGACGTGGGCGTACATCACAGCGACGAGGTCTCCGGATTCGTGCGGAAAGGGCAGCGTGCCGCAAAGCAATTCGTACATCAGGACGCCAACCGAATAGAGATCGCTCGATTTATCGCCGGACTTCCCCAAAAATCGTTCTGGCGGCAAGTACGCTATGGTTCCAACGATTTCACCGCTTTGGGTTAAGTTGGACATGTCGCTCATGCGCCGCGCAAGCCCGAAGTCCATCACCTTGAGCGTTTTATCATCGCCGATCATGAGGTTGCCGGGCTTGATGTCGCGGTGAATGATGCCTTGGCCGTGAGCGTACTGAAGTGCTTCGAGGAGCTGGATTGTGAGGGTGAGCGAAGCGTCGAAAGAAATCTTCTTTCGGTCGATATCGCGCATCGTGCTGCCGCGTACGAACTCCAAAATGATGTAGGAAAGATTCCGATCGACCCCAACGTCGTAGACTGCAACGATGTTGGGATGATTCAGTCGCGCCATGGATTGGGCTTCCAAGAGAAAACGGCGGCACACGTCGTCCGAACGCTCGGTGAGTACTTTCACCGCTACTTCGCGCTCGAGCACATGATCGACGCCGCGAAACACCTCGGCCATACCGCCCTTACCGATCTTCTCCACGATGCGGTAGCGGTTGGCGAGCACGGAATCTGGTCCAAAATCGATGTTCATCAGCCTGACGCAAAAGCAGCCTTGAAATGTATAATATCGGTATTTTTGCCCGACTTCATGACGGACACCACGTCAAAACGGATACGTTGGAACACCCGACCGCTGTACGCGAGGTACACTTGCGCCGCTTTGCGCACCCGCATCTGTTTGAGCGGGGTCACGGCTTCGATCGGTGCCCCTCGCGCCAGCGAGCGCCGCAGCTTGACCTCGACAAAAACGAGGGTGCCACCATCGAGCGCGACGAGATCGATCTCACCGCCACGGCAGTGAAAATTGCGTTCGAGAATGTGATAGCCGCGGGCGGAAAGGTAGTCCGCGGTCGCGCGCTCGCCCTCGTTCCCCAGTCGCGAGGACGACCGCCCCAGGGGGCGGCGCATTACAGCGCCGCGCTGTCGAGCAGAAAGTCAAACGTGGGCGAAAGAACCGGTGCGTAGGTCCGGCGGTGGATGGGACTTGGACCGAGCTTGGCCAGTGCCAAAAGGTGCTCGGCCGTCGCGTAGCCTTTGTGCGATGCGAAGCCATAGTCCGGATACGTTGCATCGTATTGATCCATCCAGCGATCGCGGAACACTTTTGCGATGATGCTGGCCGCGGCGATCGCTGCCGATTTCGCGTCGCCGTCAATGATGGGGTCCTGCGGGTACGCGCACTGTGGGATGTTCACGGCGTCTACTAACACGCGACAGGGGGCAACCGTCAAGCCTGCAAGCGCGCGGCTCATCGCCACCTTGGATGCAGCCAAGATGTTGATGCGGTCGATTTCATCCGGATTGGCCCAGCCGAGCGAAAAGGCTACGACCTGCGCGCGGATGGCTTCACTGAGTTCTGCCCGTCTCGGCGCGGGTACGACTTTGCTGTCGTTGAGAAACTCGAGATACAGGGGCTGATCGATGACGACCGCACAGGCGACGACTGGCCCGGCAAGCGGTCCGCGTCCGACCTCGTCAACCCCGCACACGAAGCGAGCTCCATTGTTCCACGCTTCGCGCTCGTACGAATGGAGGCGGTAGAGCCGGCGTCGCTCCTTGGGTTTCACATTGCATCCCCAGGACGTTCGAAAGTGATGCGGCCCAGAGCACCCGCACGGAATTCTTTGAGAAATGCCCGGGCCGCGTTGCGGCGGTCCAATTCTCCACCACGTCTGAGCATTCCGCGCTGCCTGGCGAAAGATTCTAGGTCTGCGATTCCGGCGCGGTCTGGATGGTGACGCGCGAGCCACAAATGGAATTGCTCGGCGACTTCTTCAGGATCGAACGCGCTTTCGGGAAGGATGCCGCACAAGGCGAATTGCCAAGCCTTCGTCTGGTTCGCAATCTTGGGCTCGAGAACGCCTGGGGTGTCAAGCAGATCCGTCCGCTCGTTCAGAGCAATCCAGCGGACGTGGCGCGTGACGCCCGCCTTGTTCTGCACGACGGTGCGCTTGCGATGGACGAGCGCGTTGATGACAGACGATTTGCCCGTATTAGGGGCTCCGATGACGGCTGCCCGAACTCGGGCGCGGCGCCCGCGAAAGTCGAGCAGGGCGGATCGAAGTGGGCGAAGGCTCGCCGCACGGGTTCCCATTCCAGCGCAGGCCCAAATGCCCGATTTGCCCAGATCCGCGAGCCAGGCCGCTGTGCCCGCGGGGTCGGCGAGGTCGTGGCGATTCAGCAAGACGAGCATTGGTTTGGACTTGAGCCTCGCGTGCAGCGAAGCAACCGCCGTCGAGCGCGGCAATCTTGCGTCGCGCACCTCGATCACCACGTCGATGAGATCCGCAATGCTGAGAACCGCGCGCAAGCCGGCGGCCATATGACCAGGGAACCACGAGGCTGCCGCTTTGTCGCTTTGTCGCGAAGGAACTCGCGACTCAACATTACCGGATTTCTTTGACATGGCCAATCGGCCAAATGATGAAGCGCGCTTTGCCGATGAGAGTTGACAATGAAACAGAGCCAAAGGTTCGCGAATCATCCGACTCCGAGCGATTGTCGCCTAAGACGAAAACTGAGCTGCTCGGAACGACGACCGGCTGCATGGTTGCACGGTCCACCAACACACGATACGGTTCTGCCAGTAGCACGCCGTTGATCAGCACGCGTCCGTTGTTGAACGCTATTCGCTCTCCAGGGAGCCCAATGACCCGTTTGAGAAAAACCTTGCGATCGTCACCTTCGCCGCGCACGAAGGCGACGATATCGCCGCGTTCCGGCGCTCTGGCGTCGAGGGTCAGTGGTCCGAGCCGTAGTCCGTACGCCAGGGTATTGATGAGGACGTGGTTGCCGTCTTCGATCGTGGGCAGCATCGAGCGCCCTTCGACTTGGGGAATGCGTAAAAACAACACCGAGGCGAGCGCAATGAAGACCAGCGCTTCGAGCGTGAGCTCTACTGTCCGACGAATGAGGCATCGAAATCGAACGCTCTGCTGGAGAGCATCGAATTGCGCATCGCTTAAGGCTGGGCTCCGTGCTTCGAGGGCTTTGTCGAGCGGGTGCAGCACGGACAATGGTCTTCCAAGCTATGTAGCAGCGGACCTTTGGATTTTACTACCCAGATCAATCAATCTGGGGATATAACACAAGGCGCTTTAAACCAGCACAGTGTTTCTATCAAAATCCGCAACGTAGAGATTTCTGTTGTTAGCATCGAACGCGATTCCTATGGGCGAACATAGGTTGGCAAAGGCCCCAGACGTTAGGATTGGATCGCCGTGCTCGTACAAAACCCTAACGGTACCGCTGTTAACACCGATGACACTGGTGACGTAAAGCTGGCGATTGTTCGAATCGAAAGCGATACCGCGCGGTCCTAAAAGATTCGGAAAAATTCCCCCTTTGCCGACGTTGGCAACGTAAAGGAAGTGGTTGTGCGGATCGAAGGTTATACCAAGTGGTGCAGACAGGTTCGGGAAGCTGCCCGAGGTTGTTTGGAGGTTTCCATTTTCATCATAAACTGTAAGAGTATCGGCTCGCGTTCGCAAAATCCAAATTCTTGAGATTTTACTTTATCAATTTCTCATCCAGTCATTTGACTTAGCTTGCCGTTTGCCAGGAACGTTCATCTTCCACGGTTCGGAAGGTTCCAAATTGAGTCACCGCTTGGTTACTCTCTCTCAAGACCCACCGAGGTCGTCTTGGGTAATAGGCCACTGTTCTGCGGAAAAAGCACGGGCTATACTACAAGCACTTAGCCGGGCAGGATTGCGTGCGCTCCGTTGAGGAGGTGCTCTCCGCGCCGTCTTTCGGAATTTGTTTTGCTCCGCGGCTCTACTCTTGCATCCAAGCGGACCCATTGCAATGCTTTCTTTGAACCAAGCCAGGCTACTATGGGTTGCGGTATTACTTGGTGCCGTAGTGCTCGCAGGTTGCAGCGGCGGTGGTAGCGATCTACCAGGGCTTAACTTAAATAAACAGCCCGGTAAATCAAACTCAGGTGGCACCCCATCGACACCCAAAATCTACGTTCCTAATGCCTTCACCCTCCCCACGGGCCTCAGCGGCACTATAACCGTGTATGATCAGAATGGCAATCAGCTCTCTACACCCGGCGGCTTCCCTCTTCAAGGATCACCTCTCGGCATAGCCTTCGATTCGGTCAATGGTCACCTATATACGACCGAACTCGGCGCCACCACCGACTTCGTTGTCGAGTATGATCAAAACGGCAATCAAATTACCACGTCGGGAGGATTCCCAAACTTATCACACCCTTACGGAATAGCATTTGATCCGGTCAATGCCGATCTGTACGTTGCCAACTTTGATAGCAGTACCATCACCGTCTACGATCAAGATGGCAACCAGATCCATACCTCGGGGACTTTCCCACACGCCTCGGATCCCGTCGGCATAGTCTTTGACTCGCTCAATGGTCTGCTCTACGTGACCAATAACCGTTGCGATAGCGTCACGGTCTATGATCAAGACGGCAATCAAATCCATCCATCAGGCAGTTTCCCAAATGTCGATTCCCCTTTCGCCATAACATTCGATCCTGCCAATGGGCAGCTATATCTCATCTCGTATGCGACGGCGCACCACATTAATGTGTACGATCAAAATGGTAACCAGATCCATCCACCAGGCAATTTCCCGAACAACTTCGCTCCCTTGGGTATTGCTTTCAACCCGGACAACGATTACCTCTACGTGGCTAATGCCGATAGCACTATCACTGTGTACGATCAGGGCGGCAATCAGATAATCCCCTCTGGGTCTTTCCCGGGTCTTCTCGGTCCTGTCCAGTTGACTGTGGTGCCATAGCTCTCTTAGGGCTGCAGTTTTTCACAACGCAACGCGGCTCATGGGTTGCGTCAGCCTGCAATACAGGTACATTCGAATGAAGCGTGAGTTCACCGAGCAGTGACTACGAAAAGCTCATGTCAGCGCTACGCGAGCATCTGAGCGAACACGAGATCGCTAAGCTCGCGGAAGAAGGTGCGGGGTCGGGAAGATCAGGCGGTCGAAAAAGCCGCTCTAGGTCTAGTCGCCGTTTCTCGCGATCTTACTGACCCGCGTTGAAAAGCATAGAGCCCGATCTCACCGACACAACAAAGCACAGCTAAAGATCACTTCGCGGCTGACGAAGTACTTATGCTTTTTGATCGTGAGCCTCTGACCTATATCGATGCTTTCGAGAGCCGAGAGTGGTTCGTTGACGCCGTGTCCATAATAAACTGCCGCTGCCTGAACATCGATCGCGTTCAACCGATGATTGTAGATAGCGTAATTGAGGCCGCTTAGAAGCACGAATATAATCACGACAAAAATCAACAATTCATGGCGGCGTATCTTTCGCGTCTTATGCAACCGTGTAAACTTTCCAGCCATGCTCTTGAGCGAGCTGGACGGCCGTCACACCAGCCGGTACCAGCATGAAGCCAGGCTGCAAATTGTGGATCATCTCGGCAAGCACGCTTTCCGAAGTTGTCCCGGTTGCAGCCGCGCAGCTATGCGCTAACTTGGCCAGCGCGTTGTGGCAGAGCATGAACGAACCCCCACGCCGCAAAACGGCTTGCGCGCTCCAATCCTGATACAAGCCAGTGGGATCGTTAGGAGAAACGTTCGGATCGAGACTGAACTTCGCACGGTAATACACATTGGTCGCGGCCACATTGAATCGTTTTCCAATCTGGTATTTTTGCCACATCGCGTCATTGAGACCCAAGATGACCGATGAACCGGCGACAACCCCCAGCGTCGCCAGCTTGGCGCTGCTATGCCCAAGGGAGAAGTCGTAGCCGTTCATCGCAAACTGCATGTGCGCAAAGAGCGCAGCATAGTTTGCTCCGGGTTGCACAATGATCGCACTCGCAGAGAAAACTTGCTTGTGGGGCTTGGGAATCCGAAGCTTCGCCATCATGCCGTCGAAGTCGTAATCTTTTGGACTCAAAACTTCATAGAACTCAGGCGTTAGGGTTGTGGCAACGTTGTGGTCGGGTTTCTTACATCCTGCGAGCGCGAGAGCAGCGCCCAGCAGTGTCCTCGATAGGAACGTCTTCCTTCCCAAAGGTAGCCGTCGATCGTCGCTCAGCGGGTTCGCGCCGACCGCAAGTTGGCGTCTCAATTGGGGTGAATGCGAGACGAAGCGCTGTGAGGAGAAAAACATTATGGGATCTCCAGAAAGTGGGGTGCTGAGGCGACGGGCTTTCAACGCGGCACAAATTGGTCCCCTATGGAGCACGTGGAAAATAAAGGCCACTGAAGCCGCGATCCGAGCTTGGGTTCAACGTTCAATTATGTGCCTTACGATCACCGTCGAACGGCGATAGAAGCTCATTCCAGTAGTATCCCATCTGTCAATCTGGTATCGCTTTCAAGCATTGAGAGTTGTATGATAAGGCCGCCGAGGGAAATGCCATGCGTGCGGATCTACAGATTCCAACTTCAAAAGAGATCAACAATTTCGCCTGGATTGAACCGTGGTTGGCGCGAGGCGCCGAACCCACGCTTGATGGCTATACGTGGCTTAGCGAACAATCAGTTCAAAACAGTAGTAAACCTACGATCGCACGATGTCGACAAGCCGTTAGGAATTCGTCAGATGATTTGGAGCCTATCCACATCCCGGTCAAGAATAATCAAGCACCCGGCGATGAACAGGCGCTTCAGTGGTTACAAATTTGTTCGCTTGCGTGCGATGCGTCCGATCTTTGTGCATTGTAACGCGGGTGAGGGCAGAACATCAACGTTTTGTGCGCTCGTGAGAATTGCTCAAGGTTGGCCGCTAGATAGTGCGATCGCTGAGCAAGTGAGGTTTGGCTTCGATCCCGACGGAGAACACAAAGAGCAAGCGCGGTTCTTAGAACGGTTTAGCAAGAGAGATAAGCGAGCGATCCCCACTTTGTGAGCTAGTGCAGCACCTTCATGTGCGTCAGCGGCCAAAAAACGAAAAACGCGTGCCCCACAAAATGAGTGCGCGGCAAGAATCCCCACAGATGGCCGTCATCTGAATCGTTACGGTTGTCGCCGAGCATGAGATAGTAGCCCTTCGGCACTTTGTCTGGTGCTTGCCACTGCGAGCGGGGAGGAACAATCGCGCGCGACGAGTCGAGCGGCACGCCGTCGACGACAATCTGATAATCTTTGATCTCAAGCTCGTAGTCTGGGCGCTGTCCGGCGGGCAGATAAGGCTCGACAACCGCCTTCCCATTGCGATATACGACCCCGTTGTGAATGCGTAGCGTATCACCGGGCGCCGCCATGACGCGTTTGATGAAATCCGTCGTACCGAGCTCGGGAGGCGGTTCGAACACCGCGATCTGCTCGTCTTTTGGATTTTCGAAGCGGTACTGAATTTCGTTCGCGAGCAGCACATCGTGAATCTGCAGCGTGGGCAACATCGAACCTGAGGGGATCCAAAACGTGCGCACGACAAAGTGCATCAACACAAGCGCGACAACGCCAGCGATGATGAACGCGTCGAGATACTCTCGAACGATGCTGCGCTGCTTTTCGTCGGGCACGGTGACCGGCGCAATCCACAAAATGACGCGCGCCACCGCCAAGATGCCGAGAATGGCGCCGAGGACGACCGGACTCATCCGAGGAGCACTACTTTTTTTCTTTGATGCGGGTGGCTTTGCTGCCGACTCGATCCTGCAAGTAGTAGAGTTTGGCCCGGCGCACGAGACCGCGACGCAGCACGTCGATTTTTTCGACGCGCGGCGAGTGGATGAGAAACGAGCGCTCAACACCGACGCCATGGGCGATGCGTCTGACCGTGAAGGTCTCGGCGAGCGCCGCCGCTCTTGCGCTCCGTCACGATGCCTTCAAAAACCTGAATGCGCTCCTTGTTGCCTTCGGTAACGCGGGAGTGAACTTTGATCGTGTCTCCGGCGCCGAATTCGGCGACCTTCTTTTTCTTCTGGGCGTCGCCAAGTAATCGCGTGACATCCATTTGTGGTTCACCTTCATGGGGCGACTTGACAGTCGCCCGCTACGTGTGGGGCGACTTGACAGTCGCCCGCTACCATATGAGGCCGCTAAAAAGGCGCCGCTCCTGCTTCGGAGCCGACGCCGCGACCAGCGTTCGAACGATAAGGACGAATTCGAGTATAACACGTCCGAAAGCAGCCCTTCAACCCCATGGAATGACGGTTTCGTCAGCGTTCGGAGAGAAGGTCGGGTCTTCGTTTTAGGGTTCGAGCACGGGCCCGCTCTGTACGCCAAGCCGCGATGCGCTCGTGGTCCCCAGAGAGCAGCACTTCCGGGACAGACGAGCCTCGAAAGACAGCCGGCCGCGTGAAGTGGGGCCAGTCCAAAGCCCCCGAAGCGAACGACTCTGCCTCGGCGCTCTGCGCGTTGATCGCTCCCGGCAGCAGGCGCACGGTGGCGTCGACGAACGCCAGAGCTGCGATTTCACCGCCAGTCAGGACGAAATCGCCAAGCGATAGCTCCTGCGCTTTCACAAACTCGAAGAAGCGCTCGTCAATGCCCTCGTAGTGACCGCAAACGAAAATTATCCTTGCGTGGCCCGCTAGCTTGGCGGCCTCTGTGTGATTGAAAGGATCGCCCGCTGGCGAGGGAACGACGACAACGCACCCATCGGGCACATGCAGATCGGGGCCGAGCAATGCCTCCATACACGAGATCAGCGGCCCCAAGCGCATGATCATGCCAGGGCCGCCCCCATAGGGCGCGTCGTCGGCGCGCTCGCCCGGAGGCACGAACTTCCAGAGGTCGTGGAGCACGATGCGCACCAAGCCTTTTGCCTGTGCGCGGCCAAGAATGCTTCCGTTGACGATTGACTCGAAGAATTGTGGAAAGAGCGTGACGACATCAATTTGCATGTGAGAAGCGGCGTTCTAACGGCGGGCCGAGCCACCCTTCGATACGGTCAGGCCTGCAGATGAGCGTGTTTTCGCAAGCGGTCGTCGCCTTCGAGCAAGGCAAGTTTGAGCGCGCGAAGGAGCTCTTCACCGCGGCGATCGATGCTGATGAGGAGCGTGCCCTCGCACATTCCAAACGCGGTGTTTGCCGTCTTCGCTGCGGCGATCCAAGCGGTGCCGAGCAGGATTTTCGAGCGGCGCTGTGCGTCGACGATCGCTGCCTCTCGGCGATCGTCAACCTCGGCAATCTCATGCTCGAACGTGGCATGCTCGATGAAGCTCAGCAATACTACGAAAGCGCGCTGCGCATTGACGAGACCTACGCGTTTGCGCACTACAACCTGGGCGTGCTGCATCGCCGCCGAGGCAATTTCTCTGCGAGCGTCCAGGAGCTACGGCTGGCCGCTAAATACGAAGCAAAGCCGGATGCGGCCCGCAAGCGGCTGACTTGGTGGAAACGCCGATAACACCGGGGAGATCATGAAGCTTCGCTTTGAGCGTTTGTCGACAGATGAGTGGCTCGCGCTCGATCGCACGGCGCAGGCTCCGACCTTTTTTGCCAAACCTGCGTGGGCCATGGCCATTGGGCGAATCTTCCCGGACTTGACGCCATGGCCGCTGCGCTGTCAGCTGGATGGCGGCAGCGAGGCGTTCGTGCCCCTGGTGAGCGTGCGCAGCCGGCTGGGATGGAAGATCCTCCATGGCATGCCGTTTGACGGCTACACAGCGCTGCTGACGCCCAAGGGCGAGGGGTTGGCTGCCGAGGTGGCAACAGGGGTTCTCAAAGAGCTCATGATGCTTGGTGATGAGGTGCTGCTCAATCTGTGGCCCTTTGGCGCGCCGCGCTTGCCCGCGATAGATGTTCGAATTGCGGCCGAGACCTCAGCCATGGACATATCCGGTGGCGTCGAGGCGGCGCTCTCACGAATCGCACCGAAGAGCCGGCGCATGGCAGGCCAGGCGCTGCGAAAGGGCGCTTCGTGCTCCATCGAGCCGTGTGCGGAGGCTCTGCCCCTCTATTACGGATTGCTGCAGGAGGCAGCGACGCAACGCTGGCACCGGGAGGCACCAACCATCCGAGAAGACTTCTTGCGCGAGGTGTGCGCCCTAGGTGGCGCCGACGTCGAGATGTGGATCGTGCGCTACGAAGGAGCGGCCATCGCTGGCGGGGTTGCGCTGTATGGCAGTCAAGAGGTCTCTTTGTGGACCACGGCAAGCAAACCCGGCATGGAAATTTTGCGGCCGCACAATCTTCTGCACGCGACGATCATCGAGCATGCTGCTCGGCGTGGCGTGCGCTGGTATAACCTCAATTCAAGTTCGAACCTAGAGGGCGTGCTCAGATTCAAACGCGCTCTCGGCGCCACCACGATGCCCTATGACATCGTTGGACACCGAAGCACGAGGTTTAAAGCCGTTCAGGCGTTGCGCCGCTTAGCGCCCAAGCGGGCCTGAGGCAAGCACGTGCCTTTCACGTATGGGATTCTGACCGCTGACGGCGTACTGGCAGCGTGGCAACGTGCTTGCATCAAAAAGATCGATGAGTCTGGCTTGTCACAACTGCGATGCATCATCGATGCCACAACAAGCCCGCAAGAGCGCCAACAGCGCGAAGCGTTCGATCGCTTCGCTCGGGGCGCGCTCTCCTTGGCACAGGAGCCTCTTCGCGACCTGATAGCCGAGTATCCCGAAGCGGTTTCTATGGAAGTCTCTGGGTCCAGCTTTGCCGCTCCCCAGATGCATGCACTGCAAACCTCCGCCCTGGATTTTGTTCTCTGCTTTGGTCCACGGCAGCTGGGTTTGCAAATTTCGACCACCCCGAAATTTGGCGTGTGGATGTTTTCGCACGGCGATATAACGAAATTTGAAAGCCCGCTCGCGGGGTTTTGGGAGCTCTACTACGATCACGACGTCACCGGTGCCGCGCTGCTGGCGCTGACCAGTGCTGACGTCATGGGCATCGTGCTCAAGGCCGGTTACTTGAGAACGGTACGGACGTCGTTCGAACGTAATGCTGACTTTATGCTGAACGAGCTGGCAATGTGGCCGACGCACGTGTGTCGAGATCTGAGCGCCGGACTCGCCTCGTACTTTGCAGAGGCGCCTCAGCCAAAAGCGCCGGCGACCTACGGATTTCCAACGGGCGCGCAGTGCCGGTCGGTTCGCGCGCGCGCGCGCAAGAACCGTGCCAAGCAACAGTTCCAGCAGCGCTTCTCCTTGCCTGACTGGACCATTGGAGTGCTCGACGCTTCCCCGGCTGATTTTGTGGGCACGGAGGCTCAGGCCGGCGTTTCTGAGATCCTTCCTTATGAACGGGGCCGGTTTGTCGCGGATCCATTTGTCATTCACCGTGCGGGCAAAGCGTTCGTCTTCTGCGAGCTCTATCAGTACAAAGACAGTCGCGGCGTGATCGCGGTCTGCGAATGGGAGACCCCAGGTGTTCGCCGCCTGACCACGGTGATCGAAGAACCCTACCACCTCTCGTACCCGCAAGTGTTCGAGTGGGATGGCTCCGTCTATTGTTTGCCAGAATCGGTTGACCAAAAGAAAGTTTGTCTTTACAAGGCCATCGACTTTCCATACCGTTGGGAAAACGTGCACACGCTGCTCGAAGACTTCGCCGCCGTCGACAGCACGGTGCTGCAGTTCCAAAATCGATGGTGGCTTTTTTGCACCAATCTCGACGAAGGCTACCATTCGCATTTGTACATCTGGTCCAGCGACGATTTGTTTGGACCATGGAAGCCACACCCAAGAAATCCGGTGAAGATCGATGTCCGTTCGTCTGGGCCTGCGGGTCCCTTTTTCTCCAGCAACGGCCAACTCTATCGACCGGCGCAGGACTGCGCTCGCGTTTATGGCGGGCTCGTAAGAATCAATCGGGTGGATGTGCTGTCAGAAACCGACTTCAAAGAAACGGTGGTGGGCGCAATTCGCCCTCCCAAAGGAAGGTACGATCGCGGGATCCACACGGTCGCATCATCGCAGGGTCTGTGCGTGGTCGACGTGCTCAGAGATGTTTTCGAGCCGCGGGCAATCGCTGGTCTTTTTACCGGCAGTGTCGGCGCCGTTGCCCGGCGGGCGGGCGTTCCCGCCACGACGATTCAAGCGTGGAAAAAGCGGCTCGGGATGTCCTAGCGCTTTTGCTCTCCCACTTCGACCACATCAGCATTGAGACTTTCGTGCAGATATTCCATCAACTGCGGCAGCGTGATGTGCTCGAGTGCCGTGCGCTTGGGTGAGGTTTCGTCTTCGCCTTCATCGCGCAGGTAATAACGGACTTCAAAATCTCCAGCCTCATCCGCGTAGAAGACGACAGCGAACCCCTTGGCTGGATTCTCGTCGTAGATGCGCAAGGCGTGCGGATTGACGATCTCAACTGAATGCGCTGGATTGTGCGCATCGAAGAGCGTAATGAGGAGCTCGTTTTGCCCTTCGATTTCAAACCGTTCGACGGTGAACGTGTTCTTGACGGAATAGAGCTGGTGACTGGCGCGGTGGCGCGCCGACATCTCGTAAAAAACCCGATGATGCACAAAACGCGACAACACCTTTTTGAGGGTGGTCAAAGTCCCAACCGGCTCTTCCCGTTGGCTCTTCGTATAGTAAATCTTCAAGAGTGAGAGAATTTCGGGACCGGAAAAAAGATTACCCGCACGGCCCCGCGGAAATAGGCTCGTAGCGTATGCTCAGCCCATCCGACACCGCCATTGTTTTCTTGCTCGCGTTGTTGCTGTTCGGCCCCGAACAGCTCCCCAAGCTGGCTCGTCAGCTCGGCGAAGCAATGCGCCACATCCAAACGACGACGCATTCGTTTATGCAAGAAATGGAGCGAGCCGCAGACGCCCCGAGAACAGCGCCGATTTCAGTCGAGCCGATAGCGCCGCGCGAAGAGTTGCCGCAGAAAAAACCGAGGAGTCTGCGCTGCCTCAGCTAGAGGACAAACCGTAGAAGCGCCGCCACAACCCAATCACCTTGGATACGTAGTGGATGGTTTCGTCATACGGCGGCACGCCGTGGTATTCATCGACCGCGCCGGTGCCGGCGTTGTACGCGGCAATCGCGTACACGTATTGGTGCTGCATGTCGTAGTGGGCGTAGTGGTCGAGGTTGCCTTTGAGCGTCATGACCGTGCCGTGAATATTCTGATTGATGTCCTCAAGGTTCGTCACATCGTCGTCGGCCGCCGTCTCCGGCATCAGCTGACCGAGACCGCGCGCGCCGGCTGAACTGCGGGCGGTGCGATCGAAGGCGCTCTCGGTTGCAACCACGGCGACAACGAGGCGCGGATCTATGCCCGCGTCCATTGAGTCGCGCACGATTGCGGCGACGATGCGTCGGGCTTCGTCTTCGTCAATGCCCGCATTAAAGTAGCGAATCGCAGAGACGTAGACGCGCATCGCTTCTTCATTGGGGACCTTTTGGTGCGCGCTGTACGCCGCTGCCGGCCGCAAGCCTGCGAATCCGACGATGAGTGCCGCGAGGGTACCAAACGCTATCGCACGGACGAATCGGTGCATGCTAGAAACATCGGAGTTCAATCGAGAAAATTAACCCAACGGAGCGGACCTAAAGGTCCGCTGCTACACTAGAACTTGAGTTGGGAGCGCACGTCCGCAATCTTGTCTTCTACGAATTTGCCCACAGATTGACGGAGCGCATCCTTTTGCTCATCTTCGAGCCGCGAGTAAATGAAGTAGCCTGCTGCCCCAACCACAGCTCCGATCACCCCGGCGAGCAAGGTCTTACGGAGCTCGACCTCAGTGTGATTTCTTCGGCCGGATTCGTCAGCATAGGTGGCGTTGAGGTCGGTAATGGTTGCCATGGTTGCTCCTAGTGGGGTCGTTTCGACTTCGCGTGAATAAATTCACGCGGCTACATTAGGTTTTCGCGCGACTGGACCGCGGCCCTGTGGCCGCGACGTTACCCTGTTGCATGTGCAAATACCCAGGATACGACCGGGCGATCGCCTCCAGCCCGGAAATCATGGTTTCCAACACCGCCTGTGCGCGCGTGCCGCCCCCGCCGGCCAAGAGGAGCGCGTATCGCGCAGACGTGTCGGAAATTGCCGGCCTTGCACCACAGTGCTCGCGCAGGCCCTTTGCCGCCGACAGGATGAGAGCGCTAATGGCCGCGCAGACGATATCGCGACCGGCGGATGCAAAACCGGCATGCCCTCGGACGGCGAAGCCGACGACCGCGCCTTTGCGCCGCTCGTAGACAAACTCGAGGCCACCTTTAGGGGAGCGCGATCTTCTCAATGCGCAGTTCGGTAATGGGTTGGCGGTGGCCGTAGCGCCTTCTCACGCGCTTTTTGGGCTTATAGCGGAAAGCGATGATCTTCGGCCCTTTGCCTTGTCGAATGACACGAGCGGTGACCTTGGCTTTGCCGACGAGCGGCGAGCCAACGACAAAATCTTTGCCGTTATGGGCAAAGAGGACTCGCTCAAAGAAGACCTCCTGGCCGGCGTCGCCCTCGACGCTGTCGAGGCGCACGACGTCGCCTTCCTTAACCTTGAGCTGCCTGCCGTTGGCTTCGATGACCGCAAACATGGGATGCCTTTCGGGGATGTAGCGGCGCGAATTTCTTCGCGCCTTGGGTGTGGTAGAGGCCCTGTTTTGGCTGTCCCGGCAGAGAAACCTTACATTGGTATGCGCAAAGTATTTACAAAGCCGCGCAAATGCCCTAATATTTAGCATCGGTACGCTTTTTACAGCGTGCCTTTTCCGCGGAATTGGAGGTCGGATCTCCCCACTTCGTCGCAGGGGGGCTGGATGGTTGAAAGCACTTGGTACGCACATCATTGTGGAACTGTCAGAATGCAACGCGAGAATTCTTAGTGACGTTGACCAAGTAGCCAGCATACTGGTGGCGGCGGCAAAGGCCGCAAACGCAGAGGTCCTACAAACAGCTTTTCACCGCTTCTCGCCCCAAGGCGTGAGCGGTGTTGTCGTGATTGCCGAATCCCATCTTTCGATCCACACGTGGCCGGAGTATGGCTATGCGGCCATGGACATCTACACGTGTGGCGACAAGACCGATCCCTGGAAGGCCTGCCGCCTGGCAGCCGCCGAGTTCCAGGCCAAGCAGATGCTCACGACAGAAGTGCGCCGGGGTATGCCGGATGAAGATGGCGTCTTTAGCCACATCGTCGGCAAGCGCTCGAACGGGATTGCGACCGGTGCCAAAAACCGAAAACTTTCAGTGGTACGTTGAGCAAGTAGCCCCTGGAGAGATTCACGGGCACGCTGTCACCACGCACCTCACCTCTGGTCGATCGAAATTTCAAGACTACGCAGTTGTGGTCAGTTCTCTCTTTGGCAAGATGCTCGTGCTCGACGGCGACACGCAAAGCTCGGCGCTCGACGAGCACATCTACCATGAGTCGCTCGTTCATCCAGCCTGCGTGGCATCCGGAGGCACTCCGGAGCGTGCGCTGATCCTGGGTGGCGGGGAAGGCGCGACGCTGCGCGAGCTGCTTCGGGTTCCTTCCATGCGCAAGGTTACGATGGTGGACATTGACGACGAAGTGGTCGAGGTGTGCCGCAGGTACCTTCCCGAGTGGAGCGCAGGCGCGTTTGAGGATCCGCGCGCCGAGATTGTCATCGGCGACGCGAAAGAGTATGTGTTCTCGTCGCGGGAGCAGTTCGACGTCATCATCGGCGATCTCACCGAGCCTCTCGAAGACTCCCCTTCGGCTGGTCTGCATACCCCCGAAATGTACTCCGCGATTCGCGCGCGCTTGAGTAAGCGCGGCGCCTACGCATTGCAAGCCTCCATGGCAGGGCCTCACAACTACCACCTGCATGCGCGCATGATTGCCCGGCTCGACGACATTTTCAGCGCGGTCTACCCGTACGCGGCGTACGTACCTGCGTTCGATACCGAGTGGGGGTTCGCGCTGTGCGGGGGAACGATTGACATGGGCACCGAGGAGGCCGCCCAGGCGGCGCAGGCACATGCGCGCGCCTGCCGCGGTTTGAAATTCTACGATGCCGAATCGCATCGACGGATCTTCAGCTTGCCTCGCTATTTGCGCGAAGCGTACGAGGCAACGTAACGCGCGAATAAAATTCGCGCGACTACATGACGGGCCTATGGAAGAATGTAGTGTCGCCAATTTATTGGCGACAACGCGCGAATAAATTACGCGCGACTACATAGAGGCGAGGTATACGGGCCTAGCGTGAGTTTTTTCTGGCGCGGAACGATTTCTGCCCGAGCAAGGAAAGCATGGAGCGCGATCAGCCATGCCTTTTATTTGGATCTCGCGCCTGCGGATGCAACCATTTTCATTTCCGGCTCTCCGAGGAGTGGTACGACCTGGCTAGCCGAGGTGCTCAACTCTGATAACGCTTACCGATTTCTCGGCGAGCCGTTTACCGCGGGCCTCGTGCCCCAAAGCAACCACTTCTTGATCCGTCAATACGTGCGCCCCGATAACGACGATCCCAGATACCTCAAGCCGGCTCGAGCGATCTTCGCAGGGAAAATTCGAAACACGTGGGTTGACAACGTCAATCGCTGCGCCTTTCCACGCGGCCGCATCGTCAAAGACGTTCGGACAACCCTTATGCTCAAGTGGTTCCGAGCGCACTTTCCGCGCATGCCGATCGTGTACTTGGTCCGGCATCCATGCGCGGTGGCGCTCTCCCGCGTGCGGCTGGCCTTTCGAACCGACTTGCGCAACACCTATTTTGCGCAGCCCGCGCTCATGGAAGACTTCTTAGCGCCGTTCGCCGATGAAATCGCGCGCGCGCAAACACCGTTCGAGCGCCACCTTGTCGATTGGTGCGTGGAGAGTCTTGTGCCTTTCGCGCAGCTTGAACGAGGCGACGTGTTTCTTGCCTTCTACGAGAATGTGTGCAGTTCGGAGGCAGAATTGCGCAAGCTCTTCGACTATGCGGGCCGGCCCTTTAACGACGCCATCGCCAGACGAATTCACCGGCCTTCGCTTTCGACCATGGCCAAAGGACGCGGCAGTCAGTTCTTTGCCCAAGGAACTGCCATCGATGCCTGGCGCAGGCAGATAACCCCGGACGAGCTCTCCGCGGCGCAACGAATCACCAAAGCATTCGGGCTCGAGCAAATCTACGGGGATAACACGCTGGCCAATGCCGAGCACGCTCAGAACCTTTTCCACGGCGGCGCAAAAAAGAGCGGACCTAAAGGTCCGCTGCTACATGGCTCTTTGCGCGTTCGGTATGTAGTGGCGCGAATTCATTCGCGCGTTATTATGCTAGGCCAGATTTTATGGCGTAGATGGCGGCTTGCGTGCGCGCCGTGACATTGAGCTTGCTGAAGATGCGGCTGATGTGATTCTTTACCGTCTTCTCGCTCAAGAACAACCGTTCCGAGATCTGCTTGTTCGAGAGTCCAATCGCAATGAGTTGGATGACATCGGTCTCGCGCTCGGAGAGTTCGCTTGGGTCTCCCTTATGGCGCCGCTCGCTCATGCGGCGCAGCATGCTGCCAGCAAGCCTGGGATCGACGTAAAAGTCGCCGGTGTGGATCGCGAGCAGCGCTCGGGAGAGATCCATCAAACCGATATCTTTGATCACGTAGCCTTCGAGACCGTACACGAGGCTTCGCTCCAATAATGCTTGCTGCGCATTCATCGACAGCAAACAGATCTTGCCGCTGGGATGCCCTTCGCGCAAGGCCTTGACAGTATCAACCGGATCACCCTTTTGAAAATCGACGTCGAAGAGCGTGATGTCTGGTTTGCTCGCTGCGATTCGATGGGCGTCGCTTGTCTCGAGACATTCTGGTACGACCTTGAATCGATCGTCTTTCGCAAGCACTTGGCATAGTGACTTACGAAAGAGCGCTTGCTCCTCCAGCACCGCGATGCGCACAAATTCCGTAGCCATGAGTACCTCCATCCCTAGTTAATTGCGCACGAGGAGACTGAGTAATTCAGCCTTGACCCTACAGTACAGTAAAGTACTTATAGCACAGTGACTTTTTTTGCGTAATCCCTGAAATCAGGGGAAAGGCCCATATGAATTGAGGACCACCGGACCAAAGCGAACGTATGTATCACTATTGCTATGCGACATTATGATTCCCAATCTGCTGCCGATAAAACTCTAATTGGATTCTTATTTGAGACAGCAGACTTAAGTTCACACAATTGGGAATCAATATGAGTAGGGAACGAGCGGAACAATAGCAGTCCGCAGAGTACATTCTATCCACAGACCAACGGGTCCAACGGATCCGAACAGCGGTATAGGTCTTTGGTCCTGTGTAACATCGCCATCAAGAACAGAGGACTTTGAAGCCCACCATGAAGGCCAAACCTAGAACCTTCGCCCCGACGCTCATTGTTGCTCCCGCCAAGGGCGTGCACAGCCGGCAGATGCCGGGCGTGCTCATTGTTGACGGCGCACGACAGATTCGTTTCGCCAACCATCCGAGCATCGCGATGCTGCGGGTTATTGCTGGCGGAGAGTTTCGCTTGGCCGGCGCCGAGCTGCCTACCGCATTGCAAGCCTTGCTCGATGATATAGAGAGCCGGCTCTCGGTGGGCACGGACACGTGCACGGTCATGTTGCCCGCATACGACATGTGCGTCAGAGCGTGCGCTATTGAGAGTCAGCACGAATCGAACATCATGCTCCTGATCGAGCGGGCGAGCCGGGAAGACGTTGTCCGCAGCGCGCTCGCGAGCTATCCGCTGACGCCGCGGGAGGCGGAAGTTGCCGGTCTTGTGCTGCGCGGCTATTCAAACCGCCGCATCGCCGACCACTTGGTGCTTGCTGAGACGACGGTCGAAGATCATCTCAAACGGATTTTTGGGAAAGTCGGCGTGCGTTCGCGCTCGTCGCTCTCGTCGAGAATCCTCGGCATTAGGGAAGAAGCCACAGGCTAAGAGCGCCTGGGCTAGGACGGCTTTGGCGACCCGCCGAAACGTCCAAGGTGCTCACCCAGCCCCGCCAGACGGCGTTGTACCAAACGCACGTCGGCCTTGGCGCCAAGATGTCCCCCTTTGGGGGATTTCTTATGCCCATCGTCTACTCCAGTATCCTCGAAGAACACAACGCCGTGCGAACGGCGGTGGGCATGTTCGACCTCTCGCACATGGGGCAGTTTATCGCGTCGGGCGACGCTGTTGCGCCATGGCTCGATGGGTTGACGGTCAACGACGTGGCAAGCATGCGGCCGAATCAAGCCCGCTACAACATCTTTACCAACGAAGCCGGAGGCGCCCACGATGACGTGATTATCTACCGCCTGCGCGGGGCGCTGGCTCATCGTTGTGAACGCATCCAACACCGGCAAGATGTGGGATTTGCTTTCTGGCTCGAAACCCGCCGCGGTGAGCCTTGAAAACCGAACCGAGCGTTCATCGCTCATCGCGCTGCAAGGTCCGCGCGCACTCGAGATGCTGCAGCCGCTCTGCGATCTCGATCTCGCGACGGTGCGTTATTACTATGCCGCCGAGACCACTGTGGGTGGTGGAAAGGCGGAGATTGCGCGCACGGGCTACACTGGTGAGGATGGCTTCGAAGTGTTTCTCCCCGCTGGCGCCGCGGTTACCCTTTGGGATCGCTTCATGCGCGAGGGCAAACCGTTTGGGCTTCGTCCAGCAGGTCTTGGGGCGCGCGACGTGCTGCGATTGGAAGCCGGCATGCCGCTGTACGGTCACGAATTGGAGGAAACCATCACTCCACTCCAAGCCGGGCTCGACTGGGCGGTGAAGTTCGCCAAGCTGTTCACGGGCAAGGCGGTTCTGGAAGCGCAGCACTCGGAGGACCGTTACGATCGAATCGCAGGCCTCGTGATGGATGGCAAGGCGCCGGCGCGTGCTGGCTATGCCGTCTTTTGGGAGGGCAAGCCGGTCGGGGAAGTGCGATCGGGCTCGCCGGCGCCGTCTCTGGGCGGAAAGAATATCGCAACCGCGCTTGTCCGCAAGGCCGCGAGCGAACCGGGCACGCGACTGGAGATTGAGATCCGAGGAGCCATGCATAAAGCGACGGTCGTGAAACTTCCATTTTACAAACGCCAAAAGGGAACGTAAATATGCCGCAACCGAGCGATCGTTACTATACAAAAGAACACGAGTGGGTGAAATTCGACGGGAAAAACGCTGTCGTTGGCATCACCGATTACGCGCAGTCTTCGCTGGGAGACATCGTCTACGTGGAGCTGCCCAAGCCCGGCGCGGCGCTGGAGCGGAGCAATCCGATTGGCGTGGTTGAGTCGGTGAAGGCGGTGTCCGACATCTACGCGCCAGTGAGCGGCACCGTGAGTGAAATTAACTCGTCAGTCGAGGACGATCCAGCTAAAGTGAACGGCGATCCATTCGGCGAGGGTTGGCTTGTGAAGATGACGGGCGTCGATCCATCCGATACTAATGGACTGCTCGACGCGCCAGCCTACGATGAGTTTGTTCAGACGCTAGCTTAGAATCATGTACGCGCCGCACACGGAAAAAGATATCCGCGCCATGCTCGAGGTCATTGGGGTCTCGAGCCTCGAGGCGCTTTCGTCTCCGCCAGGCGGGCTTGCGATCAAGGAGCGCCTGAATATCGCGCCGGCACTGCCCGAAGCGGAGGCATACGCGCACATCAAGGCGCTGGCCAACCAAAATACTGCTGCGCGCATGGTTTCGTTTCTCGGCGCCGGCGCATACCGGCACTATCAGCCACCGGCCGTTCCCTGGTTTGCCACCCGTTCCGAGTTTCTCACCGCCTACACCCCGTATCAGGCAGAGGCAAGTCAAGGCAGCCTGCAAGCTATCTTCGAGTGGCAAACTTACATCAGCTTGCTCACCGGCATGGACGTGAGCAATGCATCGCTCTATGACGGTGCGACCGCGCTTGTCGAAGGCGTCATTATGTCGCTGCACGCCAATGGGCGCAAACGCGTTCTCATCAGCAAAGCCGTGCACCCCATGTATCGTGCAGTGCTTGCCACGTATGCCGAGGGAATGGGGCTAGAGATCGTCGAGCTGCCCGTGACGACCAAAGGACTCACTGACACAAGTCGCGTTGACGCCAAGGGGGCGTCGTGCGTCGTGCTGCAATCCCCGAACTTCTTTGGGTGCATTGAAGACATAAGCACTGCCGCGACCGTAGCGCACGAGGCCGGGGCCCTGTGCGTCAGCGTTACCGCGGAAGCTCTGTCGCTTGCGCTGCTCAAGACGCCACGAGAGGCAGGCGCGGACATTGCGCTCGGCGAGGGGCAGTCGTTCGGATTGCCGCTTGGTTATGGCGGACCGTACGTCGGCTTCATTGCCACGACCAAGGAGCACGTCCGGCGGCTTCCAGGAAGGCTGGTCGGAGAAACCACTGACGTCGATGGACGGCGTGCGTTCGTGCTCACCTTGCAGGGACGGGAGCAGCACATTCGCCGCGAACTTGCGACGTCGAACATCTGCACCAACCAGGCGCTGTGCGCTTTGATCGCCACCGTGTACCTGGCAACGGTTGGCAGCAAGGGATTGCAATCGATTGCCGCGGCCAATTTGCAGCGCGCACGCGAGTTGCAAGAGGCCGTTTGTGCCGTGCCTGGGTTTGTCGCCGCCTATCAAAGCGCCGTACTTCAATGAGTTCTGCGTTCGCACGCCCGTGCCGGCAGCGCAACTCGTCAAACGATTGGAGAAACGCGGCATCCTCGCGGGATTGCCGCTTTCCCGCTTCTACCCGGAGCTCACCCATCTCGTGCTCGATGTGCGCGACGGAACTGACAACGTCCGATGATATCAAAGCTTTGACCGAAGCGCTCGTCGAGGAGACCGCTCGTGCCGTTGCTGCTGTTTGAACGCGGCGCTCCCGGGCGCGGCAATCAGTTCGTAGCCGATGCCGGCGGAGCGCGTCGCTACCTCAACCAGGCTTTGCTGCGTGAGAGCCTCCCGCTGCCAGATCTGGCAGAGTTGGAGGTCGCGCGCCATTTCATGGAGTTGTCAGCGCGAAATTTCTCCGTCGACCGAAACTTCTATCCGTTGGGTTCCTGCACCATGAAGTACAACCCCAAACTCAATGAAGCAGTCGCAGGGTTCCCAGGTTTCACCGACCTCCACCCCTTCGCTCCCGACGCCGGCGCGCAAGGGGCGCTACACTTGCTGTGGGATATGGAGCGCACGCTGTCTGCATTGTTCGGGATGGCAGAATTCTCGTTGATGCCCGCGGCGGGAGCGCACGGCGAGATCACGGCGATGCTCATGGCCAAGAAATACTTTGTCGAAATGGGGCAAGGACAGCGCAATGTTTGCCTCGTGCCGGATACAGCGCATGGCACGAATCCAGCAAGCGCCGCAATGGTAGGCTACAAAGTCGTCTCCATCCCGTCAACGAGCCGTGGGCGCACGGATCTTGCGGCCCTACGCAGCAAGCTGGATGGCTCGACTGCAGTGTGTATGATGACCAACCCGAACACACTTGGGCTGTTTGAGGATGACATTATCGACATCACACAGGCCGTGCACAAAGCCGGCGGTTTGATGTACTACGATGGAGCGAACGCCAACGCCATCGTCGGACTGACGCGGCCTGGCGACATGGGCTTCGACTTGCTGCACCTCAATTTGCACAAGACCTTCTCGGTGCCGCATGGCGGCGGAGGTCCAGGTTCCGGTCCCGTGGGTGCAAGCGCGAAGTTGGCGCCATATCTCCCCAAGCCAATCGTGGCGCGAGAGCAGGATGGAGCGTTCGCTTTGGATTGGGATCGCCCTGACAGCATCGGCCCCGTCCGCGAGTTTTGGTCCCATTTCTTAGCGGTCGTACGCGCGTACGCGTACATCATCGTGCATGGAGAAGAAGGCTTGCGCCGCAACAGCCAACTCGCGGTGCTCAACGCCAATTACGTTCGAGCGAAAATCAAAGACGTGCTTGTGGTTCCGTACGAAGATTATTGCCGCCACGAGTTTGTCTGTTCGGCGGAGCGCTTGAAGAAGGAGACCGGTGCGCGGGCTCTCGACTTGGCGAAGGGCCTTTTGGATGCGGGCATTCATGCGCCGACCATGTATTGGCCGCACGTCGTGCCCGAGTGCCTCATGATCGAGCCGACCGAGACAGAAACCAAAGAAACGCTCGACACGTTTGCTGACACGTTACGCGCGCTCGTCAAACAAGCGCACGATGACCCGGCGTCCATGCAGCAGTTACCGCTGCACACGCCAGTCCGGCGCGTCGACGAAGCGCAGGTCGGAAGACAAGCGAACAAAGGTATCGGTTTGCGGTGGGAACCTCCTGACACGGCGAACCGTCAATGAAACGACGATCCAAGCGTCGAGGACGGAGCGAATCTAAGGGTCCGCTGCTACAAGGGGCGATTTTCCAATCGCCCCCTACATTACCACGACCTCGGGTGATGTACGAGCGCTCCGCCGGAGGTCTCGTCCTCAAACGCGAGCGCGGGGCATACCACGGTCTCATTATCGGACGGGCTAGTCCTCGAATCTGGGCCTTGCCGAAGGGACATGTCGAGCCGAACGAGTCAATCGAGCAAGCTGCGACGCGCGAAGTCTTGGAAGAGACCGGCATCGAAGCAACGATCGTCTGCAAGCTTTCTGACATTCGTTATTGGTTTTATGCGAACAAGACCAAACACCACAAGGTCGTTCATTTTTTTCTCATGCGTTATGTGAGCGGGACCCCAACGCCGCAGACCGGCGAAGTCGATGAAGCGCTTTGGGTACGGCTCGACGAACTCAACGATCGGCTGACGCACATCAACGAGCGCCGGCTCATCGAGATTGCGCAAAATATCGTGAAAGAGAAGGCGCCGGCAGCGCTGGGGTTTCGATGATACGCTTGGAGCCGGAAATTCTTCGAAGATTGGGGAACGCCGGCTGCTGATATCAATGCTAAGTGACCCACCCGACGTTCCGATAATATTAAAGAAGGTCGCGAATAAATTCGCGACACTACGCGGGTCGCGAGAAGTCGGGAATAAATTCGCGACACCACATGGGCCGCGAGAAGGTCGCGAATAAATTCGCGACACTACATGGGCCGCGAAAAGTCGCGAATAAATTCGCGATATTACATATGTTGAGCAAAAAATATCGGTGGGGGATCGCTGCGGCGCTGATCATCAGTGTTGGTTGTGCGCGACATGTCGTGGCGCCGCTCCCCACGCCGCGGCCTTCCCCTACGCCCACGCCCGTCTACAGCCTGCTGGACGGCGAGCAAGTGGCGCGCGGTTCGGAAAAGCATCGCATCGATGCGGTGATGATCGACAATTATCCCTATGATGCACGTCCGCAAAGCGGTCTGCACGACGCCGATATCGTGTACGAAGTGGAAGCAGAAGGCGGCATCACGCGCTATATGGCGCTCTTCCTGGAAAAGTCGCCAGCAAAAATAGGTCCGGTGCGCAGCGCTCGCTTGTATTTTGTCGACCTTGCCCGCCCGTATGATCCGCTCTACGCGCACGCAGGCGAAAATGACGATGTCTGGGGCCCACTCAGGGATTTGCGCGATGACGGATTTGCCGATATGGATCAAATCGTGGGCACGCCGGAAGCCTTTTGGCGCGATCCAACCCGCGATATGCCGCACAACCTCTACACCTCGGTGGCAAGAATGCGCAAGACGGGACCCATGTATGGCTACAAAGACACAGCTCTCGACGCCGAGGAATTCGCCTTCACACCGGATCCGCCGGCAAAGCCGCAAACCCCTGACGCGGTGCTGACCTTTTGGCTGCAGTACACGGTCCGTTATCGCCCGGCGGGCCGAGGCTACATCCGCATCATCGATGGCGAAGTCCAACACGACCTTGGCGACGCTCGGCCGTATGTGGTCGCAGACATCATCGCCGTCTGGATCCCGGCCAGGGTGCTGGACAGTCTAGGCGACCTCCAAATGAACGTCTACGGCAGATTCCCAGCCGTGCTCATCCGCGATGGTACCGCGACCACGGGCACGTGGGTAGCGCCCGGACCAAACACGATGCCAGAGCTGCTCGACAACGAAGGCGAAGCTATGCCGCTCGCGCCTGGGCAGATTTACATCGAAGTTTTGCCGCAGGGCGGTACACTAAAAAACGGGAAGAACATATGGTCGTATTGACAGGGGGGACTTTAACATAACGGACGGTCCAAACGGCTTGCTCGTCAAACTTGATGTCTTTGACGGACCGCTCGACCTCCTACTCCAGTTGGTGCTCGCGCAAGACCTGGACATAACCCGGGTCTCCCTCGCGTCCGTCTGCGAGCAGTATCTCGCCTATATCGGTCTCATGGAGTCGCTCGACATCGAAGTGGCGAGCGAGTATCTGGTCATCGCGGCGACGCTGACCTTCATTAAGTCCAAGAAGCTCTTACCGCCGCCGCCTCCCCCGTTTGTCGACGAATTGGCTGAAGAAGCCGCAGCAGCAGAACAAGCGTTGCGCGAACGGCTCATGGCATACCAGCATTTCAAGCTGTTGGGCGCGGATTTGCGCGATCGCTTCGAGCTCAACCGCTCGTATTACACGCGCTCCGCATCATCCCAAGATGGATTCGTCCAGCGCTACAAGCTGGCTCCCGAAATGCTGGCAACGGCCTTTATCCACGCGCTCAACGCCGTCGGAAGCCGACCCATGGTGGTCAAGCGCGAAACCTTTTCAGTCGTCGTCAAAATGAATTATTTGCTGCGCGAGCTGCGCCGTTCCACGACGCTGAGTTTCTTTTCACTCGTGTCGCAATGCGAGCGCCTCGAGATCGTGGTGACGTTTCTAGCCGCGCTCGAGATGGTGCGTGCGCACAAGTTGACGTTCGAGCAGGCGGCGCCGTTCGCCGACATCGTTTTCAAACTCGCTCCCAAAGAAAGTGCGGCACGGCTTGCCCAGTCTGCGTAGTCGCATCGAGGCCGTGCTCTTTGTCGCGGCCGAACCGGTCACCATCGACGAGCTTTGCGAAGCGACCGGTGAACCGTCACGCAAGGTGGTCTCGGCTCTGAGCGAGCTGCGCGCATCGCTTGGGGACCGTGGCATTGCGCTGCGGGAGATTGGCGGCGGGTACAGGCTGCACTCGGATCCCGAGTGCCGCGAGGAAGTCGAACGGTATCTCTTACCGCCGAAGACCTACATGTCTCCGGCATCGCTAGAAACGCTTGCGATCGTTGCGTATTTGCAGCCGGTAACGCGCGCCGAGATCGAAAGCATTCGGGGCGTCAACGTGGACGGCGTCATGGGCACGCTTGAAGAGCGCCAACTCATTCGCGAACTCGGCCGCAAGGACGTGGTTGGGCGTCCGATTCTGTACGGAACGACGACGCAGTTTCTTGAAGCGTTTGGTTTGCGTTCGGTCGACGAATTGCCGCCCTTGCCTGACGACGCGCCTCGACGAGTCAACGGGCAAGTGATCGCATTTCCGCAATCTGCAAGCAAGGCTGCCTCGGTATCGCAAATTCACGAATCCATCGAAGGTCACGAAGACGAAGTGCACGCGAAAGCAAACGCGAAGCTGGAAGACAGCGTGGCCGACGAGCTCAAACGGGCAATGAATGGATCGTCGTGAAGTTCGGCGTGCATGTCGGCATCGGCGGGGGATTCGCTAAGACCATCGCCGAGGCGCTTGCCGCGCAGTGCGACTGCATCCAGATTTTTGCGGGCAACCCACGCGGCTGGCGCACGACCCCATACGACGCTGCTGCTTGGGCGCAGTTCGCCAAGGCCCGCAAGGAACATCATCTCGCACCCACGGTCATACACACCTCGTATCTCATCAATCTGGCATCCTCTGATAAGACGCTGCGAACCAAAAGCGCTATGCTCGTCGCGCACGACCTCGATGTTGCCGCACGAGGCAAGATTGAATACGTCAACACGCATTTAGGCAGCTACGGTGACCAGCCGCGCTCCATCGGCTTCGACCACATTTGCGCGCTGCTGGGTCAGCTGATTGGCGATGCCGCGCCTGGACCGATGCTGCTGCTTGAGAACTCTGCCGGCGGTGGCAACAAGTGCGGCGGCACGATCCAAGAGTTGGGCGAGATCGTGCGCGCTCTCGGGAACCGCCGTATTGGTGTCTGCTTGGACACGGCGCATTTGTGGGCAAGCGGTTACAATCTCGCAACGAGCAAAGGTGTGTCGAGTGTCATGGCCGAGGTGGACAAGCACATTGGTTTTTCACGCCTGCGGGTGCTACACCTCAACGATACCCAAGTAGCGCTTGGGGCCAAACGCGATCTGCACTGGCATGTGGGGAAGGGGAGAATCGGTACGGCTGGGTTTCGTGCGCTGCTCTCACGTCCGGAACTTTCGCGCGTTGCCTGCATCTGCGAAACGCCAAAGACACCCGAACTCGACCGGCAAAACGTTACGACGGCGCGGCGACTGGCAGGTGTGCGCAGGTCTGGCGGCGGCCGCGCAGGGAAGATCGCCTAAGTGGATGGGGCGATTGGAAAGTCGTCCCATTGGAGCGTAACTTTTTGCACGAGAGCACGGTAGGCAAAAGCGGTAGGTTTGAAGGGCAGAAAATGAATCGCAAACAGTTGACGGCGCGCGTGGCGGCGCTTCCCCTGCTCGTCATGCTCATAGCGTTGCCAATTGAGGCGCTCGCGCGGGCGGGCGGTGGCCAAAACTACGGTGGTGGGGGCGGGTTTTCGGGTGGCGGCGATTTCGGCGGCGGCGGTATTTTCACGCTGTGGCCCCTTTTGTTTTTGGGTCACGGCAGCGGCGTTGGCACCATCATCGTTTTGTTCATCCTGTATTCGATGTACAAGCGCTACGTGCGCTCCAATCAAGTAGACACGATGCGCGAGGCTTGGTCGCCCACGCTTGCCGGTGGGGTGACCAACGATGAGGCGCGTGGTCCGATTGTGATCGATCGGCCCATGGCCGCGGTCGATCCCGCGGCGATCGCTGCAGGCATTGCAGCCATCAAGGCGCACGACCCGAACTTCGATGAAACTGCTTTCTTAGGCCGCGCACAAACGGTGTTCTTCAAAGTGCAGCAAGCTTGGCAGGCCCGCAATCAAGACATCGCTCGCGACGGCATGTCTGATGCGCTCTACGAACGGCACAAGATGCAAACCGATCAGCTAATCGCGAACCATCAAATCGACATGCTCGACAACATCGTCATTGGGCACGCGAATATCGTCGGCGTCAACGCTGGCAGGCCGTATGACTCGATCGTTGTGGCAATTTCCGCCAGCATGAGCGACTATACGATTGACGAGAACACCAAACAGGTCGTCAGCGGCAATCAGTATCAAAAGACCTTCACCGAGAAATGGACCTTCATCCGCCGCGCGGATGCGCAAAGTGTGGTGGGTCAAACGCAGCTCGCGAGCACGTGTCCCTCGTGTGGCGCGCCGCTCAGTTTGCAAAACGGTAAGTGTGCGTATTGCGGGGCGTTTGTGAAAACGTCTTCATCGGACTGGGTCGTGGATTCAATCGAGCAGCAGTGATGGCCGTGCCGACGCCTCAGGGCCAGCATCCGTCTGAGCGGCGCCAGGCCCCTCGATTCAACATCTCCATGCCGGTGACGTTCACCGAAGCAAAATCCGGGCGCCTATGTGCGGCCATGGTCGACAATATCAGTCTTGGTGGCGTGTTGCTGCTGACGGACGAGCCGCTGGATCAGGAAACGCGGATCGTCATTCACATTCCCATTGCGATCGATGCGACGGTGAATATCGATGCGGCGATCGTGCGCACGTCGCACCTCGGCGAAGTGGGCGTCGCCTTTATCTCCTTGGGTGACGATGCGATGCAACGCCTGTCCGAGCTTGTCGACCAACGCGCTCAACGCGACCAATTATAAATGTAGCAGCGGACCTTTAGGTCCGCTCATTTCTCCAAAATCAATCGATTGTTGCCATAATCCAAGAACACCGCATCAAACTGTGCGAGCGCACCGCTGCCGATAAGGCCATCGGAGTTTGAGGCGCCGAAGGCTCCCTCTTCCCGCATAATGACCTCGGTGGCAACATCGGTGACGTCATATTTGCCCAGCGTGAGTCGCGTAATCTGATAGAGGCGGGTGGGCATGTCCCCTCCTGCACCAGAAGCGATGTTGGGGTCCGATTCGTAGGGATTGACAAAATCGAAGCGATGTAGGTTCGCGAACTCCGGATACAGCACAAGCGTGGCCGAGCTGCCGGTATCGATGGTAAACGTGCCTTGATCTTTACTGCCGACTGTCGCGGTGACCAGCGGTATGCGTTTGGACGTGTCGATGGGAACGACTGCGCCGGTTCCCGTGTACACAAAGGAGCTCGCTTGGATCAAGCGCAGCTCGTAGCGGGTGAACGCGATACGCGCAACCAGCGGAGTGAGAACGTCATATCCCAGCACGCCGTCGATGCCTTCATGCTGAAGACGGCTGGGAAGCCGCAGGGGAACAGCCTGAACGAAGAGAGGCGCGAAGACAACGCCACCTAAATTCAGCGTGTCGATGCGCGCGACCGTTCCCGTCATGACGGCGGCCCCTTCCACGTGGGAAACCCCGCCAGTGGTGAGGTTCAAGCGCTTTGCAGCATCGGCATCGATGATCGAGGTTGTGCTGCCCGAATCGATGATAAAGCGTGCAAGGTGACCGTTCACCAAAGCGGGGCACACGATGAGCCCGCGTGGTGAATCGAACGCGATGCTGACTTGGGTGACTCCGGGTGGGAAGGCTGGTCGGCGCTGTTCCGGGGGATCGAACTCGCCGCGGGTCTCAGCGACGAAATCGACCTTGTCAACCGTGATGCTCAAATTTTCATCCGGCCCGCTCTCGATGATGTCGATCGGCACGGCGACTCCTGCGAAATGGCGATACGAGCGGTAGCGAATCGTCTCCGAACCAATGTCACACCCATCGAGCAAACCCGATTGAACGTCGAAATAAACAAGCGCAGTGGTTCCCTGCATCGCAATGCTCACCGAATATGCCTTTCGGCCGTTGATGGTCGTTATGCCGGTGACGACCGAGCCGCGCGATTCGAAGCGGAGATCGTTGAGCCGCACAAGCCTTGAATCCATCGATTGATGACGCTGCGCCAGAGAGGTCTGCACGTTACCGTTTTCGTCTTGGCCCCAATCCAAATACAGATTGCTGCCATCGTTCAGCTGAGTCAGCGCCAGCGTGAACGTTCGCCGGAAGCGGCCATCGCGGGCCGCCGTGATATCGTATTTGGCCGCTTGCCCATTGTCAACAATCGTTCCTGACCAGTGGGCAATGAGCGATGGCAACCTCCCCATGGCCGCGTGGTGATGCGCAAAGATGCTGTCAGCCGAGGGCAGTGCTGTCGCTGAGGGCGTGGGAGAAGCATGTGACAAAGCGGCACGGGCGTTGGGGCCGGCGAATGCAGCGATCAGGATGAGAAACGCCAAAGCTCCGAAGCGGCGTGGCATGACCTCTGCTTCGACGTCGCGGCGCCGACTGCCCGCGACCTGGCTTAGGGGCAAGAAAATTCGGCTGCGACCGGTTGAGCCCGAAGACGTGCCGCTGCTCCAGCGATGGATGAACGATCCGCTGGCGCAACAGTGGCTGGCCGGGCTCCTCCCGCGATCGGCGCGCGCAGAGCAGGCTTGGGCGGCGCGCGCATCCACCGACCCGAAGCGACCCACCTTCATCATCCAAACTCACAGCGGCCTGGACATTGGCCTCATTATGTTACGCGTGACCGATGCGCATGCCGAATTGGGTGTTGGCATTCACAACACGCGCTACTGGGATCGCGGCTATGGCCAGGACGCGGTGGAGGTTCTTGTTGACGGCGCATTTCGAGCGCTGCCCCTGCATCGCATCGAGCTGTTCGTCTTACCGGACAATCTTCGGGCCATCCGTTGTTACGAAAAGGCCGGGTTTGCGCGCGAAGGGCTGCTCCGCAAGTATCAGTTCGCTCGAGGTAAGCTGCGTGACGTCGTGGTGATGAGCACGCTGCACGAAGAGTGGCTTCTGCGCCGGGACGATTCAGCGGAATGAAGCGCGACGTTCGCCCGCAGGTCCGCGTCCGTTCCTTGCGCCGCGCAGATATCCCAGCCGTTCGCGATGGCTTTGCCTCCGGCACCGCCGCGCAAACGACTCGCTGGTCGCTTCCCCGCTCGCTCCCATCCATGCTGGGATGGTTCGAGGAGCTCACTCAATCAAAAGACGAGCATCTCTTTGCCATCCTCCTTGGAGAAACGTTGGTGGGATTGTGCACGCTGCGTGCACCCCGATTTGCCGGCAGAGAGCTGACGATTGCCATTTTCGAGCCACGCTTTCGCGGCAAGGGTGTGGGGACGCTGGCAGTAACGAAACTGTGCGAGTTTGGCTTTCGCACGTTGAAACTGCCCAGAATCGAACTGGGTGTCTATCCGTCGAATCGCCGCGCCATCGCATGCTACGCACGCTGCGGCTTTCAGTATGAGGCACTGCTGCGCAGGTTCATGTACCAAGACGGCCAGTGGGTGGACGTGATGTGGATGTCGTTGCTGCGCTCCGAATTCAAAACGTAATCGCGCGCAAGAAGATGTAGTCGCGCGAATTTATTCGCGCGCAAGAAAACGAAGCGGTCAGCTTTTGCTGACCGCTTGAGCTTCTATGCGGATGATAACGGTTGGTGGTTAGCGGTAGATGCTTCGTTGGATAGCCGGGAGATGCGGGTTTCTCCACTTCGTGCCATCCGCAAACGTAATGCGCAGCGGCACGCACACGGGCAGGCCCGTTCCCAGCGGAAATACGTTGGGACTGATGCCGAACTCGTGTTTGATTTCTGCGCCGGGTGAGAACGTGCCAACGTCTCTCACTTCAGCAACTAACGAACCACGCGCGAGCAACCCGAATTCGATGCTCGACATAACCTTCTGCGTGGCGTTGACGTAGTCGATTCCCAAATGCGCGCTGCCGGTCATTACCGGTTGCACGTATCGGACGCCATAGACATCGTACCAGCCGTAGGGTCCAAGTCGCGGATAGTAACCGGTAACGTATCCGGGATAGGCGTTGGTGTTTAACTGCGGGTTGCATGAGTTCACTTTGATGGGATGCCATGGTGCCATGGCGTTGGACATCCCGTTTGGCTGCGCTGCCGCGGGTGACACACAGGCCAGCGCCGCAACGATCACGCCGAGTAGGAAGAAGCGATAACGCATGTTTTCCTCCACTGGTGGTTAGCTTGCCATGAGGGTCAAGAGGTGGTTCGCCGGCTCCCGATTCGTACCATTTAGAAAGGCTTTCATTTGCGCAGTGTTCGAACCGGCCAAATCATGCACCGATGCTTTGCCAAGGCCGTCTTAGTTGCGTTCATTGCCGCCTTTGTAGCCACCGCGCCTACAGACGTGCGCGCTGCGCACGACCCCATTGGGCGCTGTGGCTGCATCACAGAGGCGAACGCGACGACCGATGGTCTCATTGGTGGCTTTATCGGTGCTCTGCTCGGGGAGCTGATCGGTAAGCAAGTGCTGCGTCGTTCTGCGCAACGCGAGCTTGCCGCAGAGGACGAACTCCGTCGCCGCCGGCAGACCACAACAGACGAATCGAACTTGAAACAAATTGCCACGGCGCTTGAAGAATATTCAGTAGACAACGGTGGGAAGTTTCCGGCGTCCTTGGACAAGCTCGAGCCCCCATACCTGAATATGACGCCCTATATCCCAGGCAGCGACCCACCGGTAAAGTATATCTACGACAATCCGGCTTTAAATCCGAAATACGGCACGTGGGATCTACGAGACAATGGCGCGTTTGATCCAACGCTCGACAACCTGCGAAACATCACGAACGATCATTTATGCACCAAGCAAACGTGCACGTACATCATCTATATTGAAAACGGGGGCCTCTACGGCATGCCGTGAGGTGACATACGATTACCGGCGGGAGAAGATAGGAATCGAACCTACCAGTCCTCGAGAATCGAAGACCAACTGGTTTTGAAGACCAGCAGCGGCACCAGCCGCAGACTTCTCCCACAATCGCGGAGCTCCCTTTGACGGCGGATTGCGGGGTTCCCGTGATAGTCTAAATTACGCAGCTAACCTGTGCCTAAGTCACCGCTGGCGATAGTACATCGTTCGGAAGATGAGATTGAAAGCTGAGCAGTGCGATGACCGCCCCCTTCGAATCGCGGATAAACACGTAATCCGCCGGATCGTCGGCTACCCTAAACGTGCTCGACGACGTCGGTATGAGTATCAGCCCCAAGCTTCTCCCACATTTCACTGAAGGGCTTGACCTGTCGAGGTTCGTGAGTTCTTGGTTTGTGGGTGGTTTTCTTCGGCTCGCGGAGTGGTGGGGAGTAGTAGGGAAATAAATTGTCGTAGAGTCTAGCCCAACCTGCAAAGGAGCGGCCAGATAACGAGGACACTTGCACTTTCAATCGATCGCCCCAAAGCGCGTTCTCATTGCAGTCTCCTTACTCGTAGCCGTACTGCTGCTGTCGGTGGTTGGCTACGTAGTCATCGAAGGCTGGTCGTGGTTCGACGCGCTGTACATGACGATTATGACCGTCAGCACAACGGGTGGCGAGCCACGACCACTCGACACGGCAGGACGATGGTTGACGCTTGTCGTGATCGTTGTCGGCTTCGGCGTCCTGACGTACACGCTGCTGGCGCTGATCGGTTACCTATTCGAGGGTCATCTCGGCAAGGAGTTCGAGGCGCGCCGCATGCGCGGCATGGTGCGTCGTATGCATGATCATTTCATTTTGTGTGGCTACGGACGCGTTGGGCGTGAGATTGCCCGCGAGTTCAAAAACGAAGGAATGCCGTTCGTCATCATCGACATTAACGCAGACTCGCTGCATCGCGCTGTGCAGGACGGCTTTACCGTCGTGCATGGCAATGCATCAGATGTGCTCGTGCTTCGCGAGGCAGGTATTGAGTGTGCGCGCGGACTGGTTACTGCCGTTGACAGCGACGCCGACAACATCTACGTTACGTTGTCCGCTCGCGTGCTAGAACCGAACCTGTTTATCGTTGCACGCGCGAACCAAAGCGACTCTGAGCCCAAGTTGAAACTCGCGGGTGCCAACCGCATCCTCTCGCCATATACGATCGGCGGCCGGCGCATGGCCGCCCTCGCGATGCGTCCGACCGCAGTCGAGTTCGTGGACACCGTGCTGCAAGCGGGGAACAGCGAACTGCTCCTGGAGGACGTGACCATACCGGTGGGTTCGCGGTGGGTAGGTCTGTCGCTCGGGAGTTTGGTTGGCAACGATAAGCAGGTGATCGTTTTGGCAATCAAGCGTAACGATACGATGTTGTTTGGCCCGTCCGGCGATACCGCGCTGGCGCCGGGTGACGAGTTGGTCGCCGCCGGGCCACCCCAGTCGATCCGCACATTGGAGGGCCGCCTGTAGGGATTCAAACAAATATTTAAAATACATGTTTGAATGAGAGCCCTGCGCCGAAGACAGGACCCGACCCGAGAGCATCTCCTCGAAGCGGCCAAACACGTCTTTGCCAATCGTGGCTTCCAGGGGGCGACGGTGCGGGAGATCTGCACCCGCGCGCATGCCAATATCGCCGCGGTCAACTATCACTTCGGCGATAAGAGAGGTTTGTACTCAGAAGTTCTGCGGCAAGCGATACCGGGGACAGGGCCCAAGCTTGACGAGCCCGCCTCGGAAACCAAGGTAGATCCTGAGAAGATGCTTCGAAACCTCATCGCCGGGATGGCCAGAAACCTTAGCGATTCGAGTGCGCAGACGTGGCAGCTTCAGTTGCTGGCTCATGAGATCGCGCAGCCTTCGCTTCCGATCGGTCGTCTCGTCAAGGACGCCCTTGGTCCTGCGTACGATCGAATGCGCTCGATCGTCGCTCGCATTCTTGCTCTTCCAGCGAGTGATGAACGAACGTCCTTGTGCACGTACAGCATTTTGGGTCAGGTCATGTTCTTCATGAGGATGGCACACTTTAAAATTCTTCCCATGCGGCGTGAACGAATTGCCGATCACATTGCAGATTTCTCCCTGGCGTATCTCCGTTTAACGAGAGGTCGCCGCAGGACCCTAACAAGCAGTGGAGAGGGTGGGCCTAATACATGAGTGCGGAAGCAGCGTTGCGGATGCGTCGCAGGCGACTGGGTTTGGTTGTTTTGGTGGTCGTGCTCGCCGTTGTGGCGTTTGTGGCATGGCGCCTGCTCGCACCGAGGGGTTCCACCGGTGTGATCAGTTTGAGCGGCCGTGTCGATGGCGACGAAAGCGCTATCGCGCCAAAGCTAGGCGGCCGAATCCTTGCGGTTCGTGTACGCGAAGGCGACCAAGTCAGCGCGGGCGAGATCATCGCAACACTTGATGACGCGCAGCTGCGGGCACAAGAGGACAGGGCACAAGCTTCTGTCGCGGACGCCCAAGCGCGTGCCCAAGCCGCCGACGAACAAGTGAACATTCTTCGAGCGCAGCTCCAACAAGCTGTGTTGCAGCAACAGCAGGCGCAGATTGATGCCGATGGGCGCGTGCGGGAAGCGGAGGCGAACTATACCGCCGCGCAAGCGGACTACGCCCAACAACAAGCAGCGTATCGTCTTGCCTTGTTCGACAAGAACGCCAATGAACAACTTTGGCGCTCGGGCGCCATATCGGAGCGTGACGCAAGACAATCAGAATCAACGGCGGATCAGCTTGCTGCCGTCGTTGCGGCAGAACGTCGCCGGATAGGCTCTGCTCGCGGCGCGCTGACGGTCGCCCGTGCAAACCTTGCCAACCCGAGCATCCGCGCGAGCGCAACCTCAGCGATCGAAAGTGAACTCGCTCAACAAACCTCGGTCATCGCCAGCGCAACGTCACAGATCAACGAAGCGCGCGCCGAACTTGCAGAAGCGCAAGCCAACCGCACGGATCTCACGGTGCGCGCGCCGTTTGCGGGAACCGTGATGACGCGGGCGGCGGAGCCCGGCGAAGTGGTGACTGCCGGTACGCCCATCATCACCCTGCTCGACCTGCACAAGCTCTATCTTCGGGGCTTCGTGCCTGAGGAACAAATTGGCGAGATCAAAGTCGGCCAACACGCGCGCGTGTACCTCGATTCCAACCCGAACCAGCCGATCGACGCCTACGTCTTGCGCATCGATCCGCAGGCGACATTCACCCCAGAAAACACGTATTTTCGCGAAGATCGCGTGAAGCAGGTGTTCGGCGTCAAGCTTGCCATTTTGGGTGCTATCGGCTATGCCAAGCCGGGCATGCCGGCAGACGGCGAAATATTGGTTGAGGGCGACGCTTGGCCCAAGGCCGGCCGAATGCAATGAGCGCCGCGCTCGCCGTTTCCGTCAAGGATCTGCACAAGCGGTACGGATCGCTCGAAGCTGCGTGCGGTGTCACGTTTGACGTCAACCGCGGCGAAATCTTCGGGTTGGTTGGACCGGATGGCGCGGGCAAGACGACGACGTTTCAAATCCTTGCGGGCGTCATGGAACCTAGCTCGGGCGAGGTGAGCATCTTTGGCCAGCCGGCACGTGAGGCTCGATCGCAAACAGGCTATCTCACGCAGGCCTTTACCCTCTACCCCGATCTCACGGTCGCCGAGAACATCCGCTACGTAGGCGACCTTCGGCTGGTGGCTCCGGAGCAGATAGCAGAGCGCGGCACGCGCTATTTGCAAATGTTTGGGATGGATCGGTTTTCGAACCGCTTGGCGGCGCAGCTTAGCGGCGGCATGACCAAGAAGCTCTCGCTTGTGTGCGCGCTGGTTGCCGAACCGCGGGTACTGCTCTTGGACGAACCAACCACGGGTGTCGACCCTGTATCTCGGCGTGAGTTTTGGGATGCGTTGGCACACCTGTCGGCCGAAGGCTTGACAATCCTCGTCGCTACCCCATACCTTGACGAAGCGGAGAGGTGCAACCGCGTTGCGTTCATGCATCGAGGGAGAATCCAACAACTCGGCACACCCGAGGCCCTTCGCGCGAGCCTGCACGCGACCCGACTCGAGCTTCAAGCCTCCGACTTGAGCGCAGCAGAGCGTGCTCTCACGACCGATCGTGGAGGCCAGTCCGGCATCATCGACGTCCAGCGCTATGGCGATCATCTCGATATCTTGGTCACCGATCCCGAGCGTGAAAAGACAATCGTGAAGGAGGCGACCCAAGCCGCCGGCGTCGCCATTTTCGGCCTTGACGTTGAGGAGCCGACGCTTGAGAACGTCTTCGTGGCGGCGATGCGCGCGCAAGGCGACCAGGCGCCTGACATACCATTTCCTCGCCGGCGCGACCGCACGAACCTGCGCGGTCAGGTTGCCGTTTCGGCAAAAAGTCTCAGCAAGCGATTCGGCGCCTTCACCGCAGTGAGCAACGTGAGCTTCGACATTCACTACGGCGAAATCTACGGATTGTTGGGCGCCAACGGTGCGGGCAAAACCACAACCATCAAGATGATCTGCGGCTTGCTCGAACCAAGCAGTGGCGAAGCTTCGCTCGCGGGTCAGCGCATCAGCCGTCGTTCCTCGACACAACGCCAACAGATCGGCTACATGTCGCAGCAATTCTCGCTGTACAATGACCTCCCGATCGTCGAAAACCTCGAGTTCTACGCCTCAGTGTACGGCATCCGCGAGCCCGAGCGTTCGGAGAAAATTGCGTGGGTGCTTGGGTTCTCCGGGCTCGAAGGAAAGCAACACCAGATTACCGGGAGCCTCCCGGGAGGCTGGAAACAACGGGTGGCATTTGGTTCGGCGATCATGCACGAGCCTGCGGTGCTGTTCTTGGATGAGCCCACTTCTGGAGTCGATCCCCTGGCCCGCCGCTCGATCTGGAGGATGATCAACCGGGTTGCCGATGCCGGTGCCGCGGTTCTCGTGACCACCCACTACCTCGACGAGGCCGAACAATGCAACCGGCTGGGCCTGATGGTTGCAGGAGGCCTCGTGGTCGAGGGAACTCCAAATGAGATCAAGGCTCAAGAAACGGGCCACTTGCTCGAATTCTTGACCGATCAGCCTCAACGCGCTTCGGATCTGCTCCGAACGTCCGCAGAAAACTGGCGTGCCTCGCTGTTCGGCAACCGGTTGCACGTGATCGTGGACGGAAACGTCACCGAAAGCATGCGCAGATTGACCGAGCTCCTTGCAAAAAACGACATCCGTGTCATCGAAGCGCGAGAAACGCGCTTCTCGTTGGAAGACGCGTTTATCGGCGCTGTCGAGCGGTCAGCGGCACGCGACGAAAACACTGCCGAGGTATCGGTGTGAACGCACTGCGGCGCATTGCGGCGCAAACCCGCAAGGAGATCATTCAGATTGTTCGCGATCGCTTGGCGCTGGCACTTGCCTTAGTGCTCCCGGTCCTCTTACTCGTCTTGTTGGGTACGTCGTTTACCTTTAGCGTCTACGACGTCCCAATCGTCGTGCAAGATCTTGATGATTCGCCTGCATCGCGGGATCTCATCAATGCCTTGCGAGCATCGATCTCATTTCGCATTGTTCCGTGGCCCGTCGACCGACAACCGGATGAAGCATTGGCAACCAACAAGGCCAGAGCGGCGCTCATCATCCCGCCACATTTTGGGCGCGACATGGCCCGAGGCAGCCAGACGTCCGTCCAGATCCTGATCGATGGATCAGACGCCAATACCGCAACGCTCGTTGCCGGCTATGCGAGTCAAGTCGTTGCCGGCTTTAACGAGGCATCAGGAGCCGCGGCGCGTCCGACCTTGGTTCAGGCGGCCTTTCGCTTGTGGTTCAATCCCGGGCTCGACTCGAAGAAGTTCTACGGCCCCGGGATCTTCGTGCTCGCCCTCACGCTGTTTCCGACGCTCCTCGCTGCGCTGGCGATGGCCAAAGAGGGCGAACAAAAAACCATACTCCAAGTGTACGTTTCGAGCATCTCGGCTCATGAGTTTTTGCTTGGCAAAATTCTTGCCATCATGTGCATAGCCGCTTGCGAAGGTCTCATCTTGGTCGCGTTACTCTTGACCTATTTTGGGTTGCATTTTGCCGGCGATCCGACTCCATTCATCGTCGCCACGTTTCTCTACGCTTTTTGCGTCGCTTCGTTCGGTGTCATGGTTGGTGCGGCCATACCAAATCAGGTTGCAGCCGTGCAAACGGTTGCGCTGGGAGGCTACCTGCTGGTGTTTTTGCTCTCGGGCCTGCTTCTCCCGATCGAGAACATACCCGTCTACCTTCGCTGGATTTCCAATTTGGTGTGGGGTACGTATTACATCCGTGTGACGCGTGATGCTCTGCTGCAAGGCGGCGGTTGGCCGGCCATGTGGGTGAACGTGGCGGCGATCGCCGCGATCGGCTTGATCTTTTACGGGATAGCTTGGCACAATATGCGCCGAATGCAGCTGCGAGCCTAGAGCCCGTGCGCAAGTTCTTTGACGTCTTGCTCAGCTACCGGCTGCGCGCGCTCATTCAAAAGGAGTTTCGCCAACTCCGGCGCGATCCGCGCGCGACGGCCTCGCTTATCGTAGCGCCGATTTTGCAATTGCTTATTTTTGGATCGGTCCTCGTCGTAACGGTCTCGAACCTGCCGTTGGGAATCGTCGACGAGAGCAACACACCCGAGAGCCGCGAGCTTGTGGCCGCGCTCACCGAAAGCAAGAGCTTTCGATTTGCCGGCTATTACGACTCAGTCAATCAAGTTGGCGCTGCCATCGAGCAGGGCGCGCTCGATGCTGGCGTCGTGATCCCATTCGATTTCTCGCGCTCTCTGTGGCGAGGACGGCCGACAACCGTCCAGTTCCTGCTCAATGCAACAAATGCAAACACCGCGACGATCGGTGAAGGGTATGGACGAGGCGTGCTCGCCGCCTACAATAGCGAACTTGCAAGCGCAGGCTTTCGTCCGGAATTTAGCACGACCGCCACGACTGACCTGACGCGACAAGGGCAAGCAGTTCTCGCACCAGCATTTCTTTACAATCCCGGTCTCGTCGGTGCTTGGTTCACGGTGACGGGCGTGCTTGGCATCTTGCTGATCCTAAACGGCTCTATCTTGGCGTCCATGACCCTCGTGAAAGAGCGGGAAGCGGGAACGATCGAACAACTCCTCATATCGCCCGCCAGCGCGGGGGAGATCATCACTGCGAAGATCGTGCCGCTCTTTGGGCTGCTGAGCGCCATGGCGTTGTTTGCGATGGGCATCATACGGTTTGTGTTCAAAGTGCCGTTTCACGGCAGTATGTTCGTTGTGTTCGGCGGGGCGATCATGTGCTTGCTTTCCGGCATCAGCATTGGGATGTTCCTCGCCACCTTTGCAGCAACCGCGCGGCAAGCGCAACTTGCTATTTTCTTCCTCAACCCGCCGCTGACATCGCTCTCGGGCGCGTTTACGCCAATCGAAGCAATGCCGCGTTGGCTGCAGCCCCTCACCCTCTTAGACCCCATGCGCTACTACGGAGACATTGCCCGGGGGGCGTTGATCAAAGGGAGCGGCCTCGCCACGCTTTGGCCCGACCTCGCCGCCCTGCTCTGCTTTGCCGCGGTGATGATGACGCTCAGCATCTGGCGTTATCGCAAGCAACTCGCCTAGCCTTCACACGTCCTTCGCAACCGCGAAGAATAGGCCCACTACAATGGCTCACATGTTAGGTCAGCTGAGTCCGGAAGAGATCGAAGAGTTGCTTCGAAGCGAGTTCGTCGGCCGCTTAGGTTGCTATGACGAAGGTCGCATGTATGTCGTCCCAATCGCATACGTTTATGATGATGGTGCGATTGTCGGCCACAGCACAGATGGGCGCAAGGTGCGCGCGATGCGCGAGAATCCCAACGTTTGCTTCGAAGTCGACAAGATCGACGATCTTTCAAATTGGCGCAGTGTCATCGCGTGGGGTCGCTTTGAGGAACTGCGCGGCGCGGACGCCGACCGCGCTCTGGTGCATTTGCTGGTTCGGCTTGCGCCACGCACGGCCACGCCTGCGTCGAGCCAAACGCCGAAGGATCTCACGCATCAGCATCGGGCGCAGGTCGAGAATCTGCCGACGGTTATCTACCGTATTCGTCTTCTTGAGAAAACCGGTCGCTTCGAGAAAAGGCCGTAACCAGCCGCATCTCATCACGAGAACTTCACCAAACCATCATGCCTGGCCAGTAGGATTGTGCCGTAAGTGGGATGAGCTGTTCGGCTTGATGCCGGGATCGCCAGTTTGGCAGAGCAGCTTGGAAGAAGACTCCAAGGTACGGTTCGCGACGCAGCCTCGAGCTTCTTCACTGCGGATCACGCAGGTCAAAGGGCAGAACACAATCCCATTTTCGACAAAATACCAAGGCTGCGGCAATAACGTCCGCAGCCTCTTTTTCGATCGTCCGCAATCGGCGCAGGGCGGGCGCGGATACAGCGCGTAGCACGCTGCATCGTGGATGCACGAGATGCGAAGCAAAGAGATGCGACCGTGCCTCCGGCGATCGAGCCTGCGCATGACATCATGCGTGCTCGGTCGGGCGTCCAACGTTTGCGCGCAATCTTTCATCCGCGCAGCGTTGCGGTCATCGGCGCGACCGAGCGCCGAGCATCCGTCGGGTACGCCATTCTTGCCAATCTTCTCAATCCCGAATTTCGCGGCAACATCTACCCGGTAAACCCAAAGCACCCCACGATGATGGGGCGTCAATGCTACCCGGATATCACCCAAGTCCCTTCGCCCGTCGACTTGGCCGTCATCGTGACTCCGGCGGCGACCGTGCCGGACATCGTCCTGCAATGTGCGCGGGCCGGAGTGGGAGGTGCGATTGTGATCTCCGCCGGCTTTCGGGAGACTGGCCAGCACGGCGCTGAGCTCGAGCGTAGCATCGCTGCTAACGCGCGCGAGACTGGTATGCGCGTCATCGGCCCAAATTGTCTCGGCGTCATAAGTCCCGACATCGGCTTGAACGCGACGTTCGCAGACACTCGCGTGCTTGTGGGCAACATTGGCTTCATCAGCCAGAGCGGAGCGCTCGGCACTGCCATTTTGGACTGGAGCCTGACCGAGAGCGTCGGTTTCAGTCATTTTGCGTCGTTGGGGTCGATGGTCGACGTCGGCTGGGGCGATGTGATCGATTACCTCGGTGACGATCCAGCGACGAAGGCCATCATTCTCTACATGGAATCAATCGGCGACTCGCGGTCGTTCCTTTCGGCCGCGCGCGAAGTTGCAATGAGCAAACCAATTATCGTCATCAAGGGTGGGCGCTCGGCCGCTGCGGCACGCGCGGCAGCATCGCACACCGGGGCGCTCGTGGGCAGCGATGACGTTGTGGACGCGGCCTTTCGCCGGTGCGGCGTTCTGCGCGTCAACTCGCTCGCCGAGCTGTTTTATATGGCTGAAGCCTTGGCGAAGCAGCCCCGCCCAAAGGGCAAGAGGCTCATCATCGTGACAAATGCAGGCGGAGGCGGCGTGCTGGCTACGGACGCTCTTGTTGCCGGCGGCGGCGATGCCGCCGAACTTTCGCCGGCTACCCGCGCATCGATCGATGCGCTTCTGCCGGAACATTGGAGCCATGGGAATCCCGTCGATATTCTCGGCGATGCAACCCCGGAGCGTTACGCGCAGGCTGTTGAAATTTGCCGAGCCGAACCCAATGCTGATGGCCTCCTCATTGTCTATGCGCCCCAAGCTGTTGCGGCCCCGCTTGATGTCGCGAGCGCTATCATTCCCGTCGTCTCCCAAACGGGAAAGCCGGTCATCGCGACATGGATGGGTGGTGGAGGTGTTGCCCACGGCGCAACCGCCCTGAAGAAGGCGGGCATACCAACGTATGGGTATCCGGACACCGCGGCACGCGTCTTCAATTACATGTGGCGCTATGACGACGCGCTGCGCGCGCTGTATGAAACGCCCGTGCTCGACCAGGAACGTTTGGCCCCAGATCGCATGGCGGTGAAAGCCCTTATCGCCCAGACATCGGCCGAGGGCCGCACGCTGCTCACGGAGTACGAGTCGAAACGCCTGCTAGCGGCATACGGCATTCCAACTGTGGAGACGACCTTAGCCACAAACGCAGACGACGCGGTCCGCGCCGCCAACAAGATTGGCTATCCAGTTGCCGTGAAGTTGCATTCGACGACCGTAACGCACAAGAGTGACGTCGGTGGCGTGAAGTTGGGAGTGGCCGATTCAGCAGGGGTTCGAGACGCGTTTGCCGCCATATCGGCAGCCGCGAGGATCGTCTCTGGCGTCGAACCATTTCTCGGCGTTACGGTCCAACCAATGGTCGCGCTCGAGGGATACGAGCTGCTCGTCGGTTCCAGCGTCGACGAGCAATTTGGACCTGTCATCGTCTTCGGTCTCGGCGGCGCCTTGGTTGAAGTTTTCCACGATCGCGCGCTCGGGCTTGCGCCGCTGAATACCACGCTGGCCCGCCGGATGATGGAGCGAACACGCATCTACCGAGCGCTGCGTGGAGTGCGCGGCCGAAAATCCATCGATCTCTTGGCGCTCGAACAACTCTTGGTTCGTTTTAGTGAACTCGTCATCGAGCAGCGGCGCATCAAAGAAATAGAAATGAATCCGCTGTTCGCATCGGAGCACGGTTTGCTCGCGCTCGATGCGCGAGCTATTCTCCACGAACCGGCACGTGCCGATGCCGATCTCCCCGAGCCTGCGATCCGTCCCTATCCTGCGCAGTACGAAGCCACGTGGACTGCAACCGATGGACGGACGCTGACCATTCGCCCGATTCGTCCGGAAGATGAAGGGCTTGTAGCGCAATTCCACGAGCGCTTGTCCGATGAGACCGTTTACAAGCGGTACGCGCAGTTGGCGCGCTTGAGCGATCGCGTGCAACATCAGCGCCTATCGCGAGTTTGTTTCATTGACTACGCACGCGAGATGGCGCTCGTTGCGGTTGAAGACTCGCCGCCGATGCCGAAGATTATCGCCATTGGACGTCTCATTTTGGAACACGAAGGCGGCCAGGCTGAGTTCGCTCTCACGGTGGAGGACGATCGTCAAGGACTTGGCATCGGGCGCGAGCTCTTGCGCCGACTGGTTGACATCGCACGACGCGAAGACATCGGCAGCGTGGTTGGCTATATTCTTTCGACCAATGGGGCCATGCTGCATATTTGCTCCGAGCTTGGCTTTCGCATCACGCAAGGGACGGATTGGAAAGTGGCAGTCGCCCGCATTGAAATATAGTCAGATGAAGGTACGACGCTATGCGCATCGTCCTCACCTCTTCTATCAAACAACCCTCGGACGGCATCTCGTTTCGGTCGGCATCGTTATCGCTCTCGCCATTGTCATTACCGTTCTGGTTTTTCACTTCGTGAACCCCAGGAATGCTTTCGACATCAACCGGATTTCCATGAGAGACATATTAGCTGGAACAGCCAACACGTTCTATCGTATGTTCTTAGCATACATTGTCTCGTTGGCGGTTTCTATTCCGCTGGCTTTGTTCATCGCCAGCACTCCCCGAATGCAACGAATTTTTCTTCCCATAGCCGATATTTTGCAGTCGGTACCGGTGCTTGCGTTTTTCCCCGTCGTGGTTGTCTTTTTCACCGCATATCATGCGTTCGAACTGGCCGCCGTCTTCGTCATCTTCATACAAATGATCTGGAATATCGTCTTTCCAGTCATCGGGGGCTTGCAAACAATCCCTGACGATGTGAAGTACGCGGCGATTGTTTTCAATGCTCGCGGTTTTAGGAAGTTTTGGTACATCACGCTTCCTGCGATCGTCCCCTTCGTCATAACCGGGTCGCTCTTGGCCTGGGCACAAGGTTGGACCATTGTCATCGTCGCCGAAGTTTTGCACACCTACATTCCTCATGGAACTCCTTCGCAAGACTTACTCGGCTTAGGCAGCCTGCTGGTCGATTCAAATGCACGAGGACAAACGTCGGTCTTTGTGGCGACACTGGCAGTGATGATTGCGCTCATCGCCTTCATCAATGTTCTTGTGTGGCAGCCGCTGCTTCATTTCGCCCAGAGATTCAGGTTTGACTAGTGGAAACGCCGATTGTTTTCACCAACGTCAACAAATCGTACGAAACGCCTCCGGTCTACGTGGTGCGCGATTTTTCCCTCGCGATATATCGCGGTGAATTTTTTTGTCTCGTGGGACCATCAGGATGCGGAAAATCCACCGTGCTCAAGATGATCGCTGGAATCGAAAATCCTTCAAACGGCACGCTCGTGAGGCCACATCACGTTGGGATGGTGTTCCAGTCGTACGCTCTGCTGCCGTGGCTTACGGTGGAAGGCAATGTCGCGTTTGCCGCTCGCATGCAGAATTTCGAAGAAGAAAAAATCAAGGACCTCACCCAGCACTATCTTCAGATGGTGCATCTCGAAACCTTCGCCGGGAAGTACCCAAGGGAGTTGTCGGGGGGCCAACGGCAACGCGTCGGCATTGCGCGCGCGCTTGCCGTTGAATCGGATGTCTTGCTTTTGGACGAGCCATTTTCTGCACTCGATCCACTCATCTGCGATGAACTCTATGGTGAATTGCTGGAAATTTGGGAAGCAACGAAAAAGACGATCGTCATGGTCTCCCATCATTTTGAAGAGGCCGTTGTCCTCGCCGATCGCGTCGGGGTCATGAACGAGGGCACGCTCAAGGAGATTATCCCGATAACGCTCGCGCGACCTCGGACTGAAGATCAGGTACCCTTTATGCTTGAGGTGAAAAAGATTCGGCGTTGCCTATCTGGTGGGTAGGGCAAGGAAAGGCCAGCGAGGTGCGCCGAAGCGCGCGGTATGTTCAAGACGATGCTTGTGCCGGTGGACGGTTCCCCGACGTCAGACGAAGCCGTTGCACTCGCAATTTCGCTGGCCCGAGACCAGCAAGCGAAGCTCATTTTTTGTCATGCGCTCGAAGAGATCGCGCTCATCAATGCCGCATCCACGCCGACCATCGACCCAACCTTTGCGATTCAGCAGGAGCGTGACTACGGCGCTAAGGTACTCCAAACTGCCGAAGCCAGAGCGAAGAGTGCCGGCGTCGAGGCGAGCTCGGAGTCTGCTGCGGAAGATACCATCCCAATGATCCTGCGCCTCGTCAAGGAAAAGCAACCTGATCTCATCGTCATTGGCACGCACGGTCGCGGCGGCTTCGAGCGCGCCATCATGGGAAGCACGACCGAGGGCGTGCTCCGAAAGTCGTCGATACCAGTGCTCGCAGTCCGTCATAAAGAGGCGAGCGATAGGAGCAAGTAATGCCAAAGAGGTCCTTAGCACTGCACATGTGTGCCGCCTTCGCTTTTATCGTGCTTTGCACGCCGATGGCACTGGCACAAACCAATTCCGACGCCACACAGATCGTCACCATGACGACGTCTATGCTCGCAAAGGAACTCAAGCCAGGTTCACCCGAGGCTCGCGTGACGAAGGTTGCCTTGAGCGAGAGCTATGCCATCGCGCTATGGCAAAGCGGTCAAATGAGCGGCGAGAAAGTCTTCCAAAAGAAATTCGGGATTGGCTGGGTACCCCTTGGTGGAGGTGGCGGGGAAATCACCCGCGCCAGCGGTTTAGCCAGCTACGGCGTGCCATCCGCGACGGCGACCGCGCTCATCGCTGGGATGAACCATTGCTTGAGCCCGCAGAAACTGACGTTCCATGACCGCTCGACGTCTGTATGCTTTGTTGGTCCCTGCAAGGTTTGTTGACGAGGCTACGTTTGTGGCCACTGCCAGTTGCGGATTTCGGGCATGTCCTCCCCATAGCGCTCGACATACGCGCGATGCTCGATTAACTTGTCACGGATAATCTGCTTGGCGCGGGCAGCTACATCGCGCAATCGCACTACCCGGTCGATCGCATCGCCGGCGAGATGGAAGCGGTCCAAATCGTTTCTCACGGTCATGTCGAACGGCGTCGTAATCGTTCCTTCTTCTTTGTAGCCTCGCACGTGAAGATTGTCATGGCCGTGGCGGCGATACGTGAGCCTGTGGATGAGCCACGGGTACCCGTGAAAGGCAAAGATAATAGGCCGGTCGGTTGTGAAAATCGAGTCGAACTCTGCGTCGCTGAGCCCGTGGGGATGCTCGTTTTGAGGCTGCAGCGTCATGAGATCCACGACGTTGACAACGCGTATTCTTAGGTCGGGAACGTGCCGATGCAAGAAATCGACGGCCGCAAGCGCTTCAAGCGTAGGTACATCTCCGGCGCAGGCCATGAGGACATCCGGGGAGTCGCCTCCGTCCGTGCTCGCCCACTCCCAGATGCCGATACCCGACGTGCAATGGCGGATCGCCGCATCCATGTCTAACCACTGCCACTCCGGTTGTTTGCCAGCAACAATCACGTTGACGTAATTACGAGATCGCAAGCAATGATCGGCAACCGAAAGCAAACAGTTCGCATCTGGAGGGAGGTAGACCCGTACGATCTCCGCCTTCTTGTTGAGAACGATGTCGAGGAATCCCGGGTCTTGGTGGCTGAAGCCATTGTGATCCTGTCGCCACACGTGCGATGTCAAGAGAATGTTCAGCGATGCGATGGGGCGGCGCCAGTCGATGCTCATGCATGATTTCAACCACTTGGCGTGCTGGTTGAACATCGAATCAATGATATGGATAAACGCCTCGTAACAAGAGAAAAATCCGTGGCGTCCTGTCAAGAGATATCCTTCGAGCCAGCCTTCGCAAAGGTGCTCGCTCAATATCTCCATCACGCGACCGTCGGGTGAGACATGATCGTCCGACGGGAGCACGATGGCCGTCGAACAACGGTTGGTAACTTCGAAGAGCGCACCCAGCCGATTGGAATCGGTCTCGTCAGGTCCAACAACGCGGAAGGTGTGAGGATTGGCCCTCATGAGGTCGCGCAAAAAATTGCCGAGCTGCCGTGTCGCTTCCCCCGTGACTGCTCCGGGGCGCGGCACAGGTACGGCATAAGCGCGAAAGTCAGGCACGATGAGATCGCGCAGCAGCAAGCCGCCATTCGCGTGCGGGTTAGCGCTCATGCGCCGCTCGCCGCGCGGTGCCGTTGTGGCCACCTCGTAGTTCAAACGGCCGTTGGCGTCAAACAACTCCTGGGGACGATAGCTGCGCATCCATTCTTCGAGTTGCTGCAAGTGCTTTGGATTCGTGCGGACATCGGTCAGAGGCACCTGATGGGCGCGAAACGTCCCCTCAATCTGGATCCCGTCGACCTTCTTTGGCCCTGTCCATCCCTTGGGCGTCCGCAAGATAATCATAGGCCACACCGGTCGCGTTGAAAAGCCATTCGCTCGCGTAAGCTCTTGAATCGCCTTGATCTCCACGACCACCCGATCGAGCGTTGCCGCCATCGTGCGATGCATCGTCATCGGATCGTCGCCCGCAACGACCTCAACTCGATACCCATAACCTTCAAACAACGCGACCAATTCCGACTCGGGAATGCGGGCCAGCACCGTTGGACCCGAGATTTTGTACCCATTGAGGTGAAGGATGGGAAGGACCGCGCCATCTCGGATCGGGTTAAGAAACTTGTTGGAGTGCCATGAGGTCGCGAGCGCGCCAGTCTCTGCTTCGCCGTCGCCAATCACCGTACACGCGATCAGGTCTGGATTGTCGAAAACTGCACCGTACGCGTGGGCGAGGGAATACCCGAGTTCCCCACCCTCGTTGATCGAACCCGGCACATCCGGAGAGGCATGGCTGGGCACGCCCCCCGGGAACGAAAACTGTTTGAAGAGACGAAGCATGCCCAGTGTGTTTTGCGCGATCTCGGGATGAAGCTCGCTATACGTCCCTTCGAGATACGCGTTCGCGAACGCCGCGGGTCCGCCGTGGCCTGGGCCGATGATGAAGATTGCGTTGAGATGATGCTGACGGATCACCCGGTTCATGTGCGCGTAAGCGAAGTTGAGGCCAGGCGTCGTGCCCCAGTGACCGAGCAGCCGAGGTTTGGTATGTTCGGGCTTCAAGGGCTCGGCGAGCAAGGGGTTGTCCAGCAGGTAGATCTGACCTACCGATAGATAGTTGGCGGCGCGCCAATAGGCGTCGATGAGCCGAAGTTCGGCTTCTGAGGGGGGTGCGCTGGGATTCGAAACGACGGGCGAACTCATCCCCCGCTCTTGCGCATGTCTCTTTGGTAGGCGCTTTCGATAGCATCGCGCAGAGTGGCAAGCAATGTGGCAAGTGTCGTGTGCGCGATTTTCTGGCCCGCTACGGCGTCGAACACCTTGCCAATAGCGCCCAGAGGCGGCTCATAGCTCCCCTCGATGACCAAACGGCAATTGCCGTATTCTTCATCCCACTGCACGTGAAATGCACCATTGAACTTCGGGAGCGGCTCAGAGCTCGTGGGAGTCCAATGGATGAGCACCTTATATTCCAATGGTTCGCTCGAAAGTGGCTCAAGCGTTGCGACGGCCTCACGTGACAGCGCGACATGCGGGCCCGCTTTCGAGCCGATGGTCGCCGTAAGCTGCAGCTTGGAACCGCCGTTTCCCGAGCCAAGGCTCCTCAAGTACTCCACGAGATATCCTTGCGCTCTTTGCGGAGGGCACCGGACAAAGGTTTCCTCTCGAATCTCAGTCATGGTTTTCCCATTCACCGACGCGACGCTTTTACGTCGCACCTTACGCCGCGCTGGCGCACTATCCCGCCAAGCGCATCCGCGGTCGACGATGTTGCGCGATTTGCGAAGGTTTCAGGAATCTCGTCACAAGAGACGAAGGCCCCCGAGTATCGGCCAATGAGAACAGACCCGCAGCCGTCGCTCGACCATGCGATTGGGACCATCGCTGCCGCCAATGGCCCGATTGTTGATATTGTCTGCGACCCCGTGCCGCCTTTGCGTCGCGCGCTTCACGCGCCGGCGTTGGACGGCCGGTTCATCATGGAGGTGCAGCAGCATCTCGGCAACGGCAGGGTGCGCGCGGTGACTTTGGGTAGCGCAGCTGGGGTTGCGCGAGGTATGGCCGTGTACGATACGGGTGATGGCCTGCGCGTTCCAATGTCACCGCAATGTCTTGGGCGCGTGCTTAATATCTTTGGCCAGCCCTTGGACGGAGGGGCCGAAATGACCGCGACAGAGATGCGCAACGTCGCATCGCGGCCCGCACCCCTGAGCGAAACGACCGGTTCGGGACACATACTTGAAACTGGGATCAAGGTCATTGATTTGCTCTGTCCGTTTGTGCGAGGCGGCAAGACGGGACTCTTTGGGGGCGCCGGAGTGGGCAAGACGGTTCTCATGACAGAATTCATTCACGCCATCAGCGGAGTCCACCAGGGTGTCACGGTGTTCGCGGGCGTGGGCGAACGCATTCGTGAAGGTCACGAGCTTTGGCGAGAGATGCAGCGGGCCGGTCTTTTGCCAAGGAGCGTCATGGTGCTGGGCCAGATGGACGAATCACCCGGCGTGCGATTCCGCGTTGCCTTGACGGCCCTCACGTACGCCGAATACCTCCGCGATGCGCTCAACACCGAAGTGCTTTTTCTTATCGATAACATGTTTCGGTTCGTTCAGGCAGGCAGTGAAGTGTCTGGATTGCTCGGGCGCATGCCGGCAACGGTCGGATATCAACCTACCTTATTGACCGACGTGGCGGAGGTCGAGGATCGAATTCTGTCGACCAAATCCGGATCGATCACCTCGGTGCAAGCAGTGTACGTGCCTGCTGACGATATGGCCGACCCCGCGGTGACCGCGATCCTGGGGCATCTTGATACCGTCGTCATCCTGTCGCGCAAGCAAGCGGCAGAGGGCATTTATCCTGCCGTGGATCCACTCGCCTCGACCAGCCGCACTCTGGATCGCCAGACGCTTGGCGCCCGCCATTTTTCCATCGCCAAAGGAGTCCGCGAGCACCTCGCCGCGTATAAGAACCTTGAAGATATTATCACGATGCTTGGTATGGAAGAGCTCTCGGAGGCCGATCGAAAGATCGTGCTGCGCGCTCGGCGACTGCAACGCTACTTGACCCAGCCATTTTTTTCGACGGCGGATCAAACGTCATTACCCGGCGTCAGCGTTTCGCTGGAAGTTACCCTGCGAGATTGTGAAGCGTTTCTTCGCGGTGATTACGACTCTGTGGCTGAAGAAGAGTGCTACATGCGCGGAGCAATGACCGCTTGACGACCTTTGCGATGGTTCTTCAGGGCTCGACGCAGCACGAAATCATCCCTGACGTGCGCGAATTCATCGGCGAGGATGAATCCGGGTCGTTCGGCCTTCTCGGCAAACACGAACGCTTCATGACGGTGTTGACCTTCGGCTTAGCGCGCTTTAGCAGCGGGCCAGATGGACAATGGCGTTTTCTGGCGCTCCCCGAGGCGCTTGTGTATTTCTCCCGCAATATTTTGCAGGTGACGACCAGACGATACTTTCTCGACGACTCGTACGACCGGATTAGCGATCGCCTGAACCTTGAGCTGCGCGCTGAGGAGGAAGCGATTGCCGATATCAAAAGCGGGCTGCGCCGCATCGAACAAGAATTGCTGCAACGCGTGATGGACTTTACTCGCCGTTGAAACGCGTCAACGACCGTTTGAAGCACAGCGTGCAGCTTCAGGCCAGCCGCATGCGGGAGGGTGGTCGTCGGTCCTTCTTGGCGCAACTCGCCTATCTCGGCACGCTGGGTCTCATGATCGTGTTGCCGATGGTTGCCGGGGCGTATCTCGGAATTTCGCTTGATTCCAGGCAGCCCGGATACTCGATCGAGTGGACTCTTGGTCTTATCCTGCTGGGCTTGGTCGTGGGGCTCGGCAGCGCATACGCGTACATCACGCGCAAATGAGCGCTGCGCAAGTTCCATTTGCGATTCCCACGGTCTTTCGCATCGGACCATTTGCCATTACCGAAACCGTCGTCGTCACGTGGGGGATCATGATTTTGCTCGTCGCTTTTGCGGCCCTTGCACGAGTAAGCAGCATCCATGCCAAAAAGGGCGTCCTTGTGACGTTGGAACAACTCTACGAGGCAGTGGAAGCAAACATCCGCGCGGTGATTCCTGAGCGCGGCGGCGCGGCTGTCTTGCCGTTTATCGCGACTTTGTGGGTCTTCATCGCGATTTCCAACTTAAGTGGCGTCATACCAGGTCTGCGTTCCCCCACAAGCGACCTCTCGACAACGGCCGCTCTTGCGTTGCTTGTGTTCCTCTACACGCACTGGTTTGCCGTGCGGTACTATGGCTGGAGACGCTATCTACGGCACTACATCGACCCGAGTCCACTGTTAACACCATTTCAGATCATCAGCGAGTTCTCAAGGAGCCTAACCCTTGCGATCAGGTTGTACGGCAACATGATGAGCTTGCAGCTCGCCGCGGCCATCGTTATTGTGCTTGCCGGACTGCTCGTGCCGGTGCCCTTGCTGATGCTTCATGTGCTCGAAGCAGTCATCCAAGCCTATATTTTTGGCATGCTCGCACTCGTTTACGTCGCAGGCTCGGTCGCGTCGCAAGATGTCCACGATCGGCAGAAAGCAGGTTCACTATGACGGAATTAGGCTGGTTCACCATCGCCTCCACCATCGTCGCCGGACTTGCGATTGCCATCGCGTCCATTGGGCCTGGCTTGGCTATGGGTCGCGTTATCTCGCAAGCGTTGGATTCACTGGCCCGCCAACCCGAATCTGAAGCCTCGATCACCCGGATGCTGTTCATCGGCCTAGCAATGATCGAATCCTTGGCCATCTACGTGCTCGTGATCGTTCTCGTCATACTGTTTCGGAATCCACTCTTGGCAAATCTCCTTCACAAGTGAGCGGTCGTCTTGGAATTCAGTTGGACTACGTTCGTCCTGGAAATCGTCAATTTCCTTATTCTCGCCTGGCTGCTGACGTGGCTGCTGTACCGGCCGATCCGCACTGCAATCGCCACTCGTCGTGCCCAGGTCGATAAGGCTCTGAGTGACGCCGCGAATCGGGAAAAAGCGGCGGCGCAAGTTGAAGCTCGCTTTCGCGACCGCATGGAGTCGTGGGAGCGCGAGAAGGTGGAAGCTCGGCGTGTCTTCTCCCAAGAGCTCGAAGCAGAACGTGCCGCGGCAAAGTTGGCGTTCAGGGATGAACTGCAACGAGAACGCGAGCGCGCGATGGCGGAGCAAGAGCGGCAGTTGCGCTTACGCATGGACGAGGACGAGCATACCGCAGTGTCGCACGCAACGGCGTTTCTCTCAAAGATGTTGGGCCGGCTCGCTTCGCCAAGCCTTGAGGCGGGCATCGTCGATCTGGCGACGTCGGACCTAGATGCTCTGGCTTCGGCAACCCGCGCGGATCTCGGCAAGGCCGCCAGCGAAGCTGAGGGTAAGATGACGGTCACGACGGCATATCCCCTCGACGAAACGGCTCGCCGACACATCCAGACCGCGCTGTCCGCAGCTGTCGGACGTCCTGTGGAGCTTCAATTCCAGCAAGATCCTGCGCTGCGCGCTGGGCTGCGAATCGACGTCGGACCGTTCACGCTCGACGCCAATCTTCAAGCCGAGCTGCGATTCTTTGATGGAATGGCCTGATATGCACACGCCTGGCTCGTCGAACCTGCCACTCGAGCGACAACAGAAAAAGCTTGAGACATATGACTTTCGCCTTCGGGTCGGCGAACGCGGTCGCGTTGGTGCCGTAGGAGACGGCGTTGCCTGGATCGATGGCCTCCCGTCTGCAAAGCTGGACCAGCTCGTGGAATTCGAGCGCGGTGGTCGCGGCATCATCTTTCACTTGCGCGAGCATGCAATCGGAGCGATCGTGCTTGATGACGAGTTGGGCATCGCATCCGGAGACGAAGTGTCGCTCCTCGATGGCAGAGCCGCAACGCCTGTCGGCGATGCGCTGCTCGGCAGGGTCATCGATCCCCTCGGACGCCCGCTTGATGGCGGGGACATTCCGGCAGCCACCGCGTGGCAGGAAGTCGACGTGGGTTCGCCTCCGCTTGTCACCCGAGAGTTTGTCCGCCAGCCGCTTGCCACGGGTGTCAAAGTTATCGATACGCTGCTGCCGATTGGAAAAGGCCAACGGCAACTCATGATCGGGGATGCAGGCACCGGGAAGACGAGCGTTGCCCTGGCGACGGTCATCAACCAGGCGAGTTCCGGCGTCCGGTGCGTGTACGTGCTGATCGGTCAGCGTCGATCAAAACTCGTCGGCGTTCTCGAGGCGCTCGACAAAACTGGTGCGATGGCGTACACGACCGTCGTCGTCGCTGAAGCGGATCGACGTCCGGGTCTTACGTTTTTGGCGCCATTCACGGGCTGCACCATAGCTGAAGCTTGGACGGCAACTGGCAGGGACACCCTCGTCGTGTATGACGACCTTTCAAAACATGCGGACGCATATCGTGCGTTGTCATTGATCCTCCGGCGCCCGCCGGGTCGCGAGGCGTATCCGGGCGACATTTTCTTCCTGCACTCCAGACTGCTCGAGCGCGCAACGTGCCTGAACGAGACGTTCGGGGGCGGCACGCTGACCGCGCTGCCGATCATTGAAACGCGACAGGGAGAAATTGCCGACTTTATTCCAACCAATCTCATCTCCATTACCGACGGGCAAATCTATTTCGATGCTCGCCTTTTTGCATCGGGTATTCTGCCTGCGATTGATGTCACCAAATCAGTTTCGCGCATCGGAGGAAGAGCCCAGCATCCGCTTTTACGCACAGAAGCGGGCCGTATGCGGTTGGAATACTTGCAAGCGTTAGAGCTTGAAGCGTTTACTCACTTCGGGACTCGCTTAGAGGCATCGACCGAGGCGCGGATCGCGCGAGGTGCGCGCTTGCGCGAGCTCTTGAAGCAGGAGCGACTGACCTGCGCTTCCGTGGAGCTCGATATGGCGTGGCTGGTTGCGTTCAATGACGGACTGCTTGACAGTCTCCCGATCGACCGGCTTGCCGACGTGCTTGGACACCTAAGCAAACAGCAGGACGCGACGTTGACGCTGGAGCGTACGCGATCGCAGTGGAGCGCCATGGTGAAATCCTCGTTACGTGAGTTTCATGCCGAAGGCCCATGAGCTTCGAGTGCGTTTGAGCGCACTGCGAGAGATCGGCAACGTCATGACTGCGATGAAGAGCCTGGCGCTCGTCGAGATCGCAAAACTCTCCAGAACCCAGGCTGACCGGCGCAAGAGCATCGAAAACATTCTCGCCGCCGCACACGATCTCATCACCTTCTATCCGGAGCTGGAGCTAAGCTCGAACACCCGCGGACGCGATCTTTGGGTGCTCCTCGGTTCCGAGCGTGGCTTCTGCGGCGACTACAACGCGGATATTGTGCATGCTTGGCAAGCGCACACGAGCGCCGTACCGTCCGTTGGCGCGCATGCGACGATCGTCGTCGGCAATCGATTGGGAACCAAAATGGGAAATGTGGACGCGGTCGTTAGTGGAGCTGCGGCTGCCGAAGAAATTCCTGATGCGCTGATCCGTCTGCTCGATGCGCGCAAAGAGGTCGAGAGAAAGCGCGACATGACGTTCCTTCAAATCATGACCGCGTACAACACTGAAACCGGCGTGGTGATACGGAACATCGTCCCACTTCCAAAGTTCGATCGAGAAAGCATGGGTTTGCGTACGCCGCCGCTCCTTTACGTAACTCCCCAGAAGCTGTATGGGCAGGTTCTCGATCAGTATCTCTATGCGGCGTTCCAGGAGATCTTCTCGACTGCACTCGTCGTTGAGAATCAAAGACGTTTCGCCCACATGACGACGGCACTGCGTCGGCTAGAAGAGCGCGTTGAGCAAGCCCAGCAACAACTCAATAGAGCGCGCCAAGAAGAAATCACTCAAGAGATCGAGGTCCTCTTGACGGGCACCGGCATGCTGGATGCGGACTATTCAGCTAACGGGTGACAAGAACCGGGATATGAGCTCGGCGGATGACACCCTCGGCGACACTGCCGAGCACCGCCCTCATGATGCCGCCGCGCCCATGCGTTCCCATGACGATGACATCCGCACCAAACGAGCGCGCCGCCTCGAGGATCTTGTCGGTCGCCGGGCCCTCAGCGAGTTCGATGGATGTGTTTACCTCGGCGCTGCGAGCACGGGCGACCGCTTCCGCTAAGAATTCTTTCCCTGCGGCCTTCGCGATGTCCGGTTCGAGAACCGTGATCGGCGCCGAGGCCACTTCCATGACCCTCGCGGGCTCGACGACGTAGACAAAGCGTACCTGGGCGTGAAGAGGAGCCGCGAGTTTGATCGCGAGGCTAATGCCGGCGTCGGAGATCGGTGAGCCGTCCACTGGAACTAAGATCTTTTGAAACACAATCGTTTACTCCACGGGATGAGAAAGCGCCGGACGCGACTTTCGTCGCGTCTGTTTTGAAAAACCGACAGTGGTCGCATTTGGGGGTTGAAATTCACCGCTCCTTCACAGGGCTCGGCCCGCAGCCCGGTTAGACTGGTTTAAACGGGAGGTGATTTCCATGAAGGCAGATGTTGAACTCCACAAGGACGTCATCGAGGAGCTAGCAGCAGATCCACGCGTCGACGAGGGTGATATTGGGGTTGCTGTCTGCGAAGGCATTGTCACGCTGACCGGTACAGTCCCCAGTTACGGACAAAAGTATGTTATCGAAGATCTGATAAAACGAATCGTTGGCGTTCGTGGCATCGCAGAAGAGCTGAAAGTAGAACTCCCACAGATGCACCGGCGAACGGACGCCAACATTGCAGCTGCAGCGCTCTCCGCGATATCTTGGAACACGTTTTTGCCGATTGAAGGGATCCAGGTGACCGTGGAGAGTGGCCACATCACTCTGAGCGGACGGGTCGATTGGCGATTCCAACGGTCAGAGGCGGAAACTTCGGTTCGTAGCCTCGTCGGCGTTACCGCCGTAACCAACGTGATCGAGGTGAGAAACAATGCGCCGCCGAGCGGTGTGAAAGCAAGGATCGAGCGACAGTTTGAGCTCACGGCTGAAGCCGAGGCAAGGCGAATCGCCAAACGGATCTGTGTTGAAACCAGCGGCGGCCGGGTCATACTCAAGGGGCTCGTGCACACATGTCGAGAGCGGGACGAAGCGACGCGAGCAGCTTGGTCCGTACCTGGTGTGACGAAGGTTGAGAATCTTTTGACCATCGATTAGCGCAAAGAAGCCAATTTACTCAAGCCAATTTACTCAAAGGAAGAAAGGAGAAAGTGCCATGACAACCACCATGCTCACAAAGAAAGAAGAGATTCGTCCATTTTTTGAAGATCTCTTTGAGATTGCCCCGTTCGGTGAAGTCTCGACATTCCGTCGCAGGATGAATTCGTTCCTGGATTCGGTCATGCGGCCAACACAATACCAAGAGTTGACGGTACCGCCGATGGATCTGTATAAGAAAAACGGATCGTACGTCATTGAGGTGGAGCTGCCCGGTCTTGAGAAGAAAGACATCAACATCGAAATTGACGGTAACTGTTTGACCATATCAGGCAAATACTCCAAGGAAGTCGGAGAAAAGGAAAAGCAGTATCACTATCGCGAGCTCCGTCAGGGAAGCTTCTCACGCTCGGTAAGTTTCCCAGAGAATCTCGATCCCGAGAAGGTGATAGCGAGCTTCGAAAAGGGAATTCTGAAAGTTGAAGTTCCCTCGCTTCGCCCAACCGAAGTCAAGAAGGTCGCCATTCACTAGCTGCTCAGCCTGGTAAAATGCCAGCAATAAAACCCCGACCACAAAAGAGGCCGCGCCAACTTACGTCGCGGCCTCTTCGCTCTAGAAAATGTGATGCTCCAGCGACGGCGTAAGGATGCAGCATGCGCATCTTAGCATGTGACGCCGGATCTTCCAGCTATAAGGCTTCGTTGTACCAAATCAACACACCGGTGCAGCTCACGCCGCCCGTGCCGCTCTGGAGTGGCGAAGCGAGCTGGGAAGATATCCCAGGCCGAGCCACGATTCTTGAGCGAAGGTCCGCCATGCAACTCTCTCCGATAAGCGTTGACGTCGAGAACCGCAAGGCGGCCATCCACGCATTGTTTGCGCGCTCGTTTGGTTCTGGTGTGGGTGGGAGTTCGCTTGGAGCGATTGATGCGGCCGCCCATCGCGTCGTCCATGGGGGCAGGCTGGCACGACACAGCGTCGTGGTCACAGATGACGTCAAGTCGGCGATTGAAGAAGCCTCACCGCTTGCGCCGGAGCACAATCCCATGGCCCTCGCAGGTATCGAGGTCGTCGAGGGATCCTTTGGTCAAAAACCTCAGGTCGCGATCTTCGACTCAGAGTTTCATGCGACGCTCCCAGAAGAGGCATACACGTATGCCGTGCCGCTCGCGTGGCGAGATGACTGGGGCATGCGCCGCCTCGGGTTTCACGGCATTAGCCACCGCTATGTGTCGGAGCGTTGCGCGCAGCTCTTGGGCAAGGACCTTGCTCAGCTAAGAATCGTGTCGTGCCATCTAGGCAACGGCTGTTCCCTCGCCGCAGTCGAGGCCGGACAAAGCATCGATACCACGATGGGGTGGACGCCCATGGAAGGGCTCGTCATGGGAGAACGCAGCGGCGATATCGACCCGGGCCTAGTGCTGCAACTCATTGAAAGTGGCAAGTTTACGGCTGCACAGTTGCGCCGCACACTTAACGAGGAGTGCGGCCTCAAGGGAATTTCTGGCGCATCGGGTGACATGCGCGACATCCTTGCCGGCATCGAGAAGTCCCAGCCTCACGCCAAGCTTGCCTTCGACGTCTACGTGCATCGCTTGCGTCGCGCAATTGGCTCGATGGTTGCGAGCCTCGGTGGACTCGATGCTCTGCTTTTCACCGGGGGCATTGGTGAGAATACGCCGGCCCTTCGAGAGGCCGCCTGTTCGCAACTGGCCTGCTTTGGTTTGAATATCGATCGCAACCGCAACAAAACTTTGGCCCCCGACGCCAGGATTTCAGTCGAGGGTCAAGGCGTTGCCATTTTTGTCATCAAGAGCGAGGAGCGGTGGGAGCTGGTGCGCGAGTGTTTTCAGGTGCTTGGCCGCGATGCCTACACTTGATGACCGCGGCATGTTGCTGTCTGGTCAGATTCTCCCCCGGCCCAAGTAACAAAGTTAAGCGTCATCCTTTGGCAACATAACAAACTTTAACGTCGCGATTCGGATGGCGCGTCGCGAAGACCTTTTGGTATGATACGTCCAATGCGTGAGTCGAGGGTCATGAGTGCTGCGGATTGGATTTCAATTGCTGCGCTCTCCGTCGTGTGGGGCGCGGCATTTTTCTTCTATAAAATTCTCGTAGGTCAAATCTCGCCCTTTAGCCTCGTGTTCGCCAGAGTTGCTTTGTCTTTTGTTCTGTTGTTTGCGCTCGTCATTTTACGGCGCCAATCGCTTCCGCGAACTCGACCAGCGTGGCAAGCCTTCTTCGTGATGGGGATGCTGAATTGCGCTCTCCCATTTAGTCTGATCAGCTGGAGCGAATCGCAGATCGCAAGCGGTCTCGCGTCCATCCTCAATGCGACGACGCCGATGTTCACTGTGCTCATCGCACATTTCTCCACTGCCGACGAGCGCATCACGCCGAATCGAGTGGTGGGCATCGTGCTCGGCATCCTTGGGGTTGGGGTGCTGATGAGGCCCAAAGCATTGATGACCATCAATCTCACGAGCCTCGCGCAGCTCGCCTGTATCGCTGCAGCAATCTGCTATGCGTGCGCGGCGGTCTACGGTCGACGGTTTCGAAGCATGGGAGTTTCACCGTTGGTTGCTTCAACCGGACAAATCGCTGGCGCTGCGGTACTGAGCGCGCCTCTTGCGTTCGTCTTCGACAAGCCGTGGCTACACCCACCAACACTGGCCATCAGCGGCTGGGGTGCTCTGCTCGGCATTGCGGTCCTCAGCACGGTTCTTGCTTACGTGCTTTACTTCCGGGTGTTGGCCTCAGCTGGTGCAACCAACGTCTTGCTCGTCACGCTGCTCACCCCTGCGAGCGCGTTGCTGCTCGGGGCTCTCGTCCTCAAAGAGCACATCGCGCTGACGAGCCTGCTCGGAATGCTTTTGATTTTTGGCGGTCTGCTTGCGATTGACGGACGATTCCGCGTGTTCCGCGCTTAGGTTGGCGTTGCGCTAGCCGATGCGGACGGCGTTGGTGTCGGGGAAGCCGGCGTATTTGTCGGGGAAATCGGCGTTGGTGTCAGGGAAGTCGGCGCGGGTGTGGGCGAGACCTCAGGAATAGGTGTCGCCGAAATACCCGGCAGGGGGATCGGCGAGGGTGCAATTGTGTAGCAAGGCACCGGGATAGCGTTGACTTTGATGTTGTTTTTGACATCGGCCGTTGGCAACGGCGCAGGAGTGCCTAACACAGGAGCGCTGGTGTCGCAGGGCATTGCTGGCGCGTAAAAATTCATCGTCATGCCCTTTTGCAGATCCGCCTTGGCCTGTTTGCCAAAGAACGTGGTCGGGAACTTTTGCCTCAGCGACGACGAGGTAGGCGGTGGCGCGTTGCTGGAAGTCGGCAAGCCAGATTTTGCGATCGGCGAGGAATGCTAGGTAGTACGAGCGCGCCAGCTGCGGATCTTTAGAATATTTTTTCTGCCAGGCGTGCAGCGCATCCTCAGCCCATCCGAGCGGTCCTGTGACACTTGGATTCGTGGTGTGGTCGCCCGCCCGAATCGCCTGGTCGCGAAACGTGTTGTTAATGCCGAGGAAGCTTAGCTTCATCTTCCCAAAATATTCATCTGCTGGCGCCGATGCTTTAAGCTCGGCGAGCTTTTGCTGCTGTGCCTTTGAGAGCGCCGCAGCCTTCGGCGTGGGCTTGGCGGTGGGTTTGGGTGTCGGTGCGGACAACGCAAAGCTGCCCAACGCTAGAAATACCAAGCAAGCAAGGAGCGTAGCAAAAGTGATGCGCATGCTCCAGAAGTTCCAGCATGCGCGTCAGGGCCCTTTTCGAGTTGGCGGAGCCGAGCGTGTTCGGCGCCACATTCTAGACCCCGCTATGTTTTGATAAGGTTTGGGAATTTCGTGCGCAGGTGTGCGAGTTTGGGTAAGTCTTCGTAGACGACGTAGGGGTTGTCGGGGTTGTTCGCCACATAGTGTTGGTGGTAGGCCTCGGCTGGATAGAACGCTTGCAGCGGCACCACTTGCGTGACGATCGGGGCGTCAAAAACTTTGGCGTCGGTCAGTTGCTTGATGTAGGTCTGCGCGATTTGCTTTTGCGCATCATCTTCATAGAAGATCACGGATCGATACTGACTGCCGACGTCAGGTCCTTGGCGATTGAGTTGCGTCGGGTCGTGGGCGACGAGAAAGTATACGGCGAGCAATTGTTGGAGCGAGATCTTGCTCGGATCAAAGGTTATTTCCACCGATTCGGCGTGCCCCGTGAGGCCCGTGCTCACCATCTCGTAGTGCGCCGTGGTCTTGTTGCCACCGGAGTAGCCTGACACGACATTGGTCACGCCCTTGAGATCATCGAAGACAGCTTCCATGCCCCAAAAGCAGCCTCCAGAGAGAACGATTTGTTCGGACGGGGCGGCAGCAGTCGTGGCCGCCACGAGTTGCAAAGCGCTGAGCATGGCTAGGATTATGTGCATAACACTCTCTTCTACGTATTCTCCGGCAAAATGGATGCGTCCCCGAAGCACCGTATCCTGTCCCGACGATGGGAAGCTATCCTTTGATAAACCCGGACATGTCCATGGTTTCGGCCATGATCACCCCGGCGATTTTGATCTTGGCGGCAGGCTCGCTTGTCGCGAGCACCCTTGTCCGGCTTGGGCGCGTTGTGGACCAGACCCGCGCTTTCATCCTGCAGGGTCAACAAATGCGCAAGGAAGGCCAAATGGTCGACCTTGCGCTCGTGGAAGAGCGCATCGATCGGCAACTTCGTCGGGCAGAACTGGCCCGTAATGCCCTATGGGGCTACTACATCGCGATCGCGTTGTTCTTGTTGTCGAGCGTCGTGCTCGCGATCGATCAGGCGACGCACGCGCCCTTTGAATGGCTCGGTCCTTCTATCGTGCTCCTGGGAGGACTCGTGCTCATGCTCGCAACGCTGGCGTTAGTCTTTGAAGTCGGACTCAGCGCCGGGTTGCTGCGAGAAGAAGTCGAAGTGTATAGAAAACGCGTCGAAGGGCGTTGACGGGCGAACTTAGCGCGAGACGAGTGAAAAGCCAGGGCGCAATGTCGGACTTTGGTCTTCAAGCACCGTAAAGGTTACCCGATCGCTCTGCGTCTTCGTCGCGGCCTTGAGCGTCCACGTTCCAACGCGCAGCGGCCAGAAAGCGGCGTTTGATGCATCGCTACCGATCGACGTGCCGTTGAGCCAAAACCGAACCACTTGACCCGTGCGGGCCGCTGTTTGAAATCGCAGCGCCTGTGTGTTCTTTGAAAAATCTGCCGCACGCGGATGAAAAACAAAGACGTCCCCATTATGAGGGAAGAGTATGCGCAAGTGCTCGGCTTGCGCAGCTTCTTGGGTCGAGATCCACTGATCGTAGAGCGGGGCGAGGTCGGGAGGCGGTGGCGCCAGATACGCTGCCATGTCTTGGGGATACAAGTACTCAAACACAACCGCGCTGCAAGATTGCGTAGGCCGCAGACCCGTTGTCGCACATATCGGTTCTAGTGCGAGACCTTGTGGCGCAGCGAACGCCTGCGGGTCTCGATCCTCATGCAGATGCAACAGGATTCTATTCCACAACGGGCCAGCACCGGTGACGCCGGAAACATGCTGCATGGGATCGCCATTGAAGTTGCCCACCCACACGCCCACGGTGTAGTCATTTGTGAATCCTACAGTCCACGTGTCGCGAAAGTCAGATGACGTACCGGTCTTCACCGCGGCCGAAAACGGCATGTCCAAGACAGAATTGACGCCAAAGGCTCGAGCACGAGCATGCGAATCTGCGAGAATGTCTCTCACTAGTTCCCATGAAGTGATGTCGCCGATGCGCTCCGACGAAGTTCGGCCGGCCGAGGCCATCCCAAGAACCGTTTCAAAGTCAGCGGGTTGGCCTTGGTGCGCAAGGGTCACATACGCCCGGGTGAGTTCCCAGAGGCTCACCTCTCCACCGCCGAGCGTGAGGCCCAGGCCATAGAAGTCCGGAGAGCGCGTGAGATGAGCGAAGCCCAGTTGGTGGAGCCGATCGAGAAATTGAGGAACGCCAACCATCGAGAGCACGCGAACCGCAGGCACGTTGAGCGAATCTGCAAGGGCCACCCGCACTCGGACGGGACCCAGGTACGATCCATTGTAGTCGACGGGACTGTAGAGCAGCGCGCCCGGAATGGCGTAGTGGGTTGGCACGTCCGCTAAGATTGTGTTGGGACGGATGGCGTGTGTTTCCAAAGCCAATTCGTACAGAAACGGTTTGAGTGCTGAACCGGGTTGACGCAAAGCCTGGACGCCGTCGTTGCGTCCCATCTGGGTTTCCGAAAAGTAGTCCGGCGACCCGACGTACGCCAGCACTTCGCGGCTGTGGTTGTCGATCACAAGCACGGCAGCGTGATGGACGTTGCGGGAAGAGAGATCGCCGATGACTTGGGCGACTTGGGCTTCAACGAATTGCTGCAGATTGCGGTCGATGGTTGTTCGCACGCGCGCCGAGCCGTCCGGCAGCTGGGCGGCAAGCCAGAACAAGAAATGCGGCGCGGCAATGATGCCTTCTCCGCGTGGCTGTAGAGAGATTTCTTCCGCGGCTGCGCGTCGTGCTTGCATTTGATCTATGTAGCCCGCCTTGCGCATGCGCTCGAGCACGTAGCGCTGACGCGCCTTGAGTGCGCCCCAGTTCTCGTACGGATAAAGTTCGGTTGGATCGTTGGGTATGGCCGCAAGCATGCTCGCTTGAGCGAGGTCGAGCTGCGCGGCGGGCAGCCCGAGGTACGTTCGTGCGCCGGCCTCAACGCCATAGAGGTTGCTGCCCATAGGCACCCGATTGACGTACGCGGAGAGGATCTCGGCGCGGCTCATGCCTGCCGCGAGACGCCAGGCCGTCCAGACCTGGAGGAGTTTGCCCGGTATCGTGCTCGGAGAGGGGCGAATCATCCGGGCCAGCTGCATCGTGATTGTCGAAGCGCCACTCACCGCATATCCGTAGCGGACGTCCTGCCACAACGCACGGGCCATCGCTAGGTAGTCGACCGGTCCGTGGCTTGCAAAGCGGCTGTCTTCTGCAGCAACGATAGCGTGCAGAAAGCTGGGCGCTACCGCGCTGAGTGGCACCGCGACTGTGTGTTCTTGATCCCTCGTGAGGACCGTGCCAAGCGGCAAACCGTTGCGATCGGTAAACTCAATCGCCTGTTGGTGCTGGATGATATCTCCGGCGCGAATGGGTGCGAGATAAGGAAGCAGGCGGATCGCTAGGGCGAGTCCCGCGAGGGTGACGAGGGCGCCCCAGATGCGCCGGCGCGAAAACATGGGGGAAGGTTCAAGAAAGTGACGTACCTTCATGCAGGCCAAACGCGGTCGGCTAAGAGCCGATCGCTCCCTGGGTTTCGGCGTATAGGGGTGAGCCAACGGCGATGAGACCAAGGCGATGCGCAGTCGCGAATAAATTCGCGACACTACATATTCTTGTTTTGTGTTGCGCCATGGCGTCGTGCGCGACGGTCAAGGGCGGTGCGCCCGAGCGGGCGCTTCCCGCGGTGTCGCCCGTTCCGTCGCCCACGCTGACAGCCTGGATCGAGCAGATCAGCCCGCAAGGCGAAGCAAAATCGCTCGCGCAAATTCGCATCATTTTTCGAAATCCGCTCATTCCACTGCAAGCAATCGAAGATCCGTCGCAGCAGCAGGCACTCGCGCAGTTCAGCATCGATCCTGCACTGGCTGGTCGCTTTCGATTCTTGACGCCGCGCATGGTTGGCTTCCAGCAGGACCAAGCGCTGCCGCTGGCAACCCGCATCCGCATCACCGTGCACGCGGGACTCGGCGATGTATCCGGTCACACGCTCGACCGCGATCTTTCGTGGACCTTTACCACCGCGCCGCTCGAGATAACAGATCTCCCCAGCTTGACGAATCAGGATTCACTCGGCAATCCACCGCAAGTAGTGAGTTTGACGCCGACGATCCGTTTCAAATCAAATGTCGAACTTGATCCGCAGTCGCTCGCCGACCACGTCACGTTGGTCAACACGCGCACCAGAGCCACGGCGCCCGTGACGATCGTACCGGACACATCGCAAACGCCATCTCCGAATGACGAAGATCAACCGCAGATGAGCTACGATGCCTCGGTCCGCGCGTGGCCATATCTCGTCACTCCCAAGCAGCCGCTGGACAAGAACACGACCTACAACGTGGTCATATCTGCTGGGTTGATGCCGGCGCGCGGCAACCTGCCGAGCACACAGCAGTTCGTCGGTCAAATCAAAACGTTTGGTGTGCTCGACTTTTCTCTGAGTCGCAATACCCAAGTCGTCGACCGGTATGTAGGCGGCTCGCCGCAGTTGCAGTTCAGCAACCCGCTCGTGGCAGACTCCGTGCAGAAGAATCTCTCGATGGCGCCCGTGCCGCAGAGCACCGCTGGTTTGTGGCAAGTGTCAGACGGCGATAGCGCCGTCACGGTCAATACTGCCTGGCTTGCGCCAAGAACGACCTATCGCATTACCGTTGGTCCGGGCGTTACTGATTCGTTTGGTCAAACATTCGGCACGACCAAAGCGGTCACGCTCGCCACCGGCGATCTGACGTCAAATTTTTGGATGCCTGATGGTGTGAATATCTTCCCGGCCGACGACAACTTGCAGTTAAATATTTCAGCCGTGAATCTGGTCAATGCTCAGTATTTTGCAACCTTCAGAGTGCTGCAGCCTCGCGACATCGTCGCGTACGATAACCCATATCCCGACGACTCCAATGGGTCGATGTTGCCTGATCCTTCACGCTGGCCCGCCCTCCACGTCAACGCGGCGAAAAATCAAGTGCTGAACATTGCCATTCCCCTGCGCCAGAAACTCGGGGGCACAACCGGCTTGCTCGCCTACGGTGCCATGGCGACGACGCAGCAAGACCCGCCGCTGATAAAGTTTTACGGATTCATCCAGTTGACGAACCTCGGCGTGTTCGCGCAATGGTTTCCAACGCAAGGGTTGGTGCGCGTGGAGCATCTCTCCGATGGCTCGAACGTGTCGGCTGCGCAGGTCGAAGTCTACAGCTCGCCCGCGGCCCCGTGCGCGACCGGTACGACGGACGCGAGCGGCTCGTTCCTCATCCCCTATGATGCGATGCAGCGTTGCATCGCAGGCAGCCTCGGGAGTTACGGCGGGCCGTCATTGGTGGCCATTGCCCGCGAAGGCGCTGATTGGGCCTACGTGCGCACGGATCCCTATGCTGGTGCGTATGGATACGGTATCGATGCCCAGTGGGATCGCGGCGATCCTCAGTCGCGCGGCGCGATTTTTTCCGATCGCTCGCTCTATCAGCCCAGCGAAAAGGCCGAGTTTACGGGCGCCGCCTACTACGTGCAAAACGGCGTGTTGCATCAGGATCGCAGTACGCCGTATCGAGTAACCCTGCTCGCGCCGGATGGCAGCAAGAGCGATCTCGGCCAACACACGACCGATTCCTACGGCATGTTTTCTTTCGAGCTGCCGCTACGCCTAAATTTGCCGTTAGGGTATTATTCGGTATCTGCCAAGGCTGCCAACGGTGCGACGGTGACGGGTGATTTTCGCGTCGCTGAGTTCAAGCCGCCCAATTTCAAAGTAGATCTGACGCTCGATAAAGATATCGCCTACGCCGGCGATACCGTGCTTGCCTCGGCTACGAGCGCCTATCTGTTTGGCTCTCCGGTGGCCGCAGGTCAAGCCAGTTATTACGTCACGCGCCAGCAGACAACATTTTCTCCCAAAGGTTGGGACGACTACACCTTTGGACGGCAGTGGTTTTGGCCCGAGCAACCACCATCGATTTCAAGCGACGTCGTGCAAACAAAGCAGGCGTTAAACGACACGGGTAAGTTCGAGCAGCAGATCAAGGTTGACGCAAGCGTGCCCTATCCGTTGTCCTACGAAGTCGACGCGCAAGTGGTAGATGTCTCGAATCTCTCGGTCGCAAATTCCAAGACGTTCACGGTGTTGCCGGGCGATGCGTTGATTGGCTTGCAGAGTGACTGGGTCGGCACGGCGGGCAAGCCGATCGCGGTGAAGTTTGTCGTTTCCGATGCGACTGGATCGTTGCTCCGCGGCCGCGATGTCAAGTTCGAACTACAGCAGATGACGTACGGCAACGCCACGCAAGTCGTTGAGGGCAGCGACACGGACGTCAATGCGGTGCAGTACAAAACTGTGGCAAGCGCGCAAGCCACCTCTGGCGATTCAGCGCAAAGCGTGATGCTCGCCCCGAGCGCCGCCGGACCGTATCGAATTCGGGCGAACTTTGGCGATGCCAAAGATGACACAACGGCCACCGATACCCAGGTCTGGGTGACCGGTCCCGGCGAGGTGGACTGGGGCGCGTACGATCGCAACGTCTTGCAAGTCAAGCTCGACAGGACAACGTATCACACGGGCGACATCGCCACGGCGCTTATCCAGTCACCCTATCCCAGCGGGCAGCTCTATTTCGCAGTGATCCGTAATAAGATTCTTTACAGCGCCGTGCAAAGCGTGAGCGGCAGTGCACCGGAGGTCAAGTTCCGCGTGACCGCCGACATGCTCCCAAATGCGGCCGTGGAAGCCGTGCTCGTGAGGCGCGGAAAACCGTTGCGAAGCCTCGCGCCGGGCAGCATCGACAGTTTGGTCCGCACCGGATTTGCTCCGTTTGCAATTAATCTCGACAACAAGTATCTGAAAGTGACGCTGTCGCCGCTGCACGCGAACCTCGAACCAGGTGCGCAGCAAACAGTCAGACTCTCCGTGCGCGACGCGCAAGGCAAGCCACGCCAAGGAGAGCTTGCCGTCATGGTCGTGAACGAGACCGTGCTGCAACTCACCGGCTACCGGCCGCCTGATCTCGTGCAGACCGTGTACGCGCCGCAGTTCATCTCGACCATCTTTGCGGACAATCGACCGAATGTCGTCCTCCAGCAGATGGCATCCCCGCTGCAAAAGGGCTGGGGATATGGAGGGGGATTCCTGGCTGGAGCCGCGAGCACGCGCGTGCGCACGAACTTTGCTCCCCTTGCTTACTACAATGGCGCGCTGCATACGGACGCGAGTGGCAGTGCCCAATTCAGTTTCCGGTTACCGGATGATCTCACAACGTGGCGAGTGATGGCGGTGGCAGTGGCTGCTGGATCGGACAGCACTGACTTCCGCTTCGGCAACGCCGACACGACCTTTGTGACCTCAAAGCCGCTCGTCACCAATCCGCTGTTGCCACAGTTCGCGCGGCCGGGAGACTCGATGCAAGCGGGCGTGAGCGTCACGAACGTTTCAGCGGGTTCGGGGACGCTCGACATCTTGGGATCGCTGACCGGCCCGCTCGTCTTCCAGTCCGCGAACAACGCGACGAGTTCCACGAATTTTTCGACCGCAGCGCAAGCAGGCACCGCCGCCTATCGCTTTACGATATTTGCAACCGGCGTTGGCACGGCGCAGGTAACCTTTAAGAGTGGCATCGGTGGCGCCACGGACGCCTTCCAGGTTCCGCTGGATATTCGCACGCCGAGTTCGGTGATGGAGTCCATTGTCGAGTCGGGCGTCACGCAAGCGAGCGCAACAATTCCCATTCGCGTCGATCCTCATGTGGCGAGCGACAGCGGCGGGTTGCAGATTGACTTGGCGAGCACGCTGATCCCCGAAGTTACTGTCCCCGCGATGGGAGTGCTCAATGCGAACGACTTGCCATTCCTCGAGCCAGCGGCGAGCCGACTCATGGTCAGTGCGGATCTCAAACTGCTTGCCCAGCGCTACGCGCAATCACTCGGTTCGTTCAACGCAAATGCGAGCGCGGCGGCGGCGTTAGCGCAATTGGCGAAGCTGCAGAAGGCCGACGGTGGCTTCGGGTGGTGTCCATGCTCTTCAGAATCCGACGTGTTCGTGACCCCGTATGCGGCCAAGAGCCTCGCTGCGGCGCAGGCGGCCGGACTCAACGTCGATCCGGCAATGGTCGCGCGCGTCAAGACCTATCTCAAGCGCAAGCTCGCCGATCCCGACGTGTGCTCCGGCATCGAACCGTGCATGAGTCGCGTTCGGCTCGACATCTTGCTCGCACTTGGCGACCTCGGCCAGGCCCGCGATGATTTTCTCTCGGACATTTACGACAACCGCGAGCGATTCGATTTGCTCGGTCAAGTGGAACTGGCGCGCTACCTGTTGCGCTTTCCGGCCTGGCAGCCGCAAGGCACAGCGATGGCCGACAAACTCCAAGAGACGATCTATGTGACCGGCCGCTTTGCGACGATCAACTATCCAGAGGAGTGGGGTTGGCTCGCGTCGCCGGCAGTGATGCGCGCGCAAGCGCTGCGCTTGTATGTTGCGCGCAACAGCGATCCCGCGTTGCTTGACAAGCTGCTGACTAGTTTGCTCGCGCTGCGCCACAATGGCACGTGGCAGGATTCGTACGACACCGCGGAAGCGCTCTCGGCGCTCATTGCGTATGGGGCGCTCATGCCACAGCCCCCAAATTTCAACGCGATGTCCACACTTGGCGGCAAGACCCTGCAATCGGTATCTTTCACCGGATACAAGATCACAACCGATCAACGCACCGTGCCGATGGCGGACGTACCGGCAGGCTCGAACGATCTCGTGTTGGCGAAATCCGGCAAAGGCCAGCTGCACTACTTTGTCTCGTACAGTTATCGTTTGAAAGGTAATCAACCAGGTCAGCTTGCCGGCTTGCGTATTACTCGTGAAATTCGTCCGGCCAATAAAGATACCGTGTTAGCAAAAATGGGACTCAATGCGCCGAACGATCCCCTGACGCTCGCGCCCGGGGAGATCTACGACGTGGGCCTTGAAATCATCACCGACCACCCCGTCGATCATGCGGTCATCACGGACGAATTGCCCGCAGGATTGGAAGCGGTTGACACGACCTTTAAGACGTCGACGCCGTATTTCGAAGCGATGGGAGATTCTTGGGAAATCGATTACCAAACAATTTACAAAGATCGCGTGGTCGCGTACGCCTCGCGCCTGGAGGCAGGCGTCTACACCTTGCACTATTTGGTGCGTTCGGTAACACCCGGAAGTTATTTGTGGCCAGGTGCTGACGTCCATTTGCAATATGCACCAGAGGAATTCGGGCGCACGAGCACGTCGACGCTCATCGTCTCGCAGTAATTCCTGGTTCTCACTTGGCCATTTTTCTAAGGCCAGTCACAGATTGACACTTTAGAATTAAGTAAAGTGCAGGTACTAGCCGTCGCAATGGCGCAATCGGGAGAGTCCCCGTGCTTCGCCATCTAGCTCGATACCTTACCGCTCTCATCGCCATCGCCGCGCTGGGTCAGGCCTCTGCTTTACCCGCGCTCGCTCTGTCGACAGCGCAAGAAGTTGCGCAGGGAAAAGCAGAGAGCGCCGAAGTCGATGCCCATAGCATCAAGATAACGGATCCATTCCTCGTCGCGTGGGTCAATTCGATCGGAGGCCAGTTGGCGCAGCACCGCCAGCGTCGCGACATCAACTTCACCTTCACGATCTTGGCCACACCCGACATCAACGCGTTTGCCATGAAGGGTGGTTTTATCCACGTCGACATTGGCTTGTTGAACTTCGTTTCTTCCGATGACGACCTCGCGGCCACCATGGGGCACGAGATGGGTCACGTCGAGCTGCGACACGTCGTGAAGTCATCGAACCAGGGCACGATCATCGGCATTCTCACCGCGCTTGTCTCGATCGTGTCGCCGGTGGCGGGCGTTTTAGGTGATATTGGCGGCGAAATGGCAACTCAAAAGTTTTCGCGCCTCGACGAGTTGCAAGCCGACCACTACGGCATGCGCCTCGCAGACCAGACTGGCTTCGATCCCGAAGCAGCGGTCGACGTCATGGCCAAACTCGGCGCAATGGACTCCGGTCCGGAGAGCAAAGCAGACAAGGCCTTTATCGATCACCCCGTGCCCCAAGACCGCGTGGCGCATTTGCTTGGATATCCAGAGCTCGATCGCCCAACGGACGCTGCCCTTACGGCGCAGGCAATCCACGACCAGCAAGAAGGCCGCTACAGCTACGCTCAGGCAAAGTTGCGAAAGCTCAAAGACGCGAGCAGCCCTCTTGTGGCAGAGCATGTCACGCAACTCGATTATGCGCTGCGCGAATCCGGAGCCCTCGCGGCGCCCGATAGCCGCGTGATGCTGGTGTCAATTTCTCCGGACGATCCGCGACGCAAAGAGGCGAGCGCCGCGCTGAAGGTGGCCCAATCCAACGCGCAAACTGCGCTCACGCAAGCAAAAAATGATGCGCGCATTGGAGCGGGCGAGCTCGACAATTTAGAGCAGCAAATCACCAGAGTGTCGACTGCGATGGAGGCGACGGCCCAAGGATCGCCCCAAGGTCCCCAGCCGAGCGGCGCCGGGGGACCGAGCGGCGGAGGTGCGATGGCGGCAATGTTGGCACACCTCGACGCCGACGTGTCGGGGACTGCCGACGCGATTAGCGATGTGGTCTCGACCGCGCCCGGGTTGATTGGCCCAAATCAGGATGCACTGCGCGAGATGACGGGGCCGTTTGATGACGACGCACCGCTGACGCCAAAGTACCAAGCGCTGCTTCCATACTATCCCTCGATGACTGCCGGTTTGAACAGATCCAACGATCAGCTGCTCGATAGCATCGCGCAGAGCCGTGCCGCAATCGCGCAAGCGCTGATTGCAACACAGATTCTTTCCAACGTGATGACTCCGGCCACTCTCCCGCAGTATCAGGAGCACCGACAGGGCACGGCGTCACCAAGACCCCCCAATATTGGACCGGCCTTGACTGCTTGGGACGCTGCGCTCGCCAAAGCGCAACAGGCGTCAGACGAAATGTACGCGGCCCAGACCATCGGTCTTTCCGTGGAGACCACGCTGCTCGATGTTGAATCCTCGCCGGAGCGCTACTCTGCCTTTGCCCATGCGCTCGAGGCGCGCTTCCCCGGCCAACGAGCACCAAGTTACGCGCAAGCAACCCATCTCGGTATTCCGGCGGGCGAGATCGCCTGCGCCTCCTGGTATGCGTTCGACACTCACTCCCAGGTCAGTGATGTCTTGGCGAACCTCAAGAGCGCGAATCAAACATGCGAGGACGCGGCGCTGGCGCACCATCTTCTGGGCGAGTCGATGGAAATTGCCGAAGGGCTTGTGTACGAAGATTACGTGGACACACCGCAACCAATCAAATAGACGCTGGAATATCAACGCCGCGTTTGTTCGCCGCCTTCAGCTCCATAAAAGATCACCCAGGTCGCGAAGTCTTTGCTAAATTCCTCAAATTTGTGATCCAAGCCCGCGGGAACGAAAAGCGCATCACCCTCGGCGAAGGCGACGCGTTCGGTGCCATGACGGAACCATCCATGCCCGTGCATGATGATGTAGATCTCATCTTTTATGTGGGGTGTTTGGTGGTCGACATCTCGCGGCGCATAGTACTCTATCGCCATCGTGCCATGCTTCAGCCGTAGCAACGAGAGGTCGCCTGCCTGCGCGAAGGAGATATGCCGGGCCTGTGGCGTGTCGCTCACGAATAGAGAGCTTTCATGACTTAGGTGCTCCCTCTTCCGCATAAACGGTCGGGATATTCTGCAGCTTTGCCAGTATCACCTAGATATGGCGTGCGCCTGTTGTTTCGTGTCTTCAACCTTCGATACAGCACTCGTAGGCGATGACATGTCGGGCAGCTTGCTACCGAGGCACGGCGCGTGTTATGTATGGCACGTCGGCGCGATCCCCATTTTTTCAAAATATCGTTGATGATACTCTTCAGCGAGGTTGAACGTCGTCGCCGGCACGAGCTGCGTCACGATAGGTTTCTTGTAGCGGCCGGAGGCTGAGAGTTCGGCGAGCGCTTTCTGCGCTGCCGCCTGCTGCGCGGGCGAGTGGTAGAAAATCACCGAACGATACTGCGTGCCGAAGTCTGGGCCTTGGCGATTGAGCTGCGTGGGATCGTGCAGGTCAAAAAACGCAGCGAGCAGCGCCTCGTAGGACACACGCTTTGGATCGAACGTTATCTGCACGACCTCTGCATGACCGGTCTTGTTCGAACACACGTCTTTATACGTTGGGTTTGGGAGCGTCCCGCCTTCGTAGCCAACTTTAGCGTCGATCACGCCGGGGATTTGGCGGAAGGCAGACTCCACGCCCCAAAAACATCCAGCTCCGAACGTTGCTTGTTCCATCTTATTTCTCCAACGCGCGAATGAATTCGCGCTCCAAAGCGGACCTGAAGGTCCGCTGCTACATTATTAGAGGTTGAGAGCGGCGGAGTTCTCGGTGAAAGCCGTGATAAGGAATGCGATGTGCTCGTCCAGCATCACCCCAAACTCCTGCGCTGCCTCATAAACTTCCTGGCGGTTGACGTTGGCGGCAAACCGTTTGTCTTTCAGTTTCTTCTTTACGGATGCTACGGTCACTTCACGAATCGTCTTTGACGGGTGAATGTAGGCTACCGCCGTGAGAAAGCCACTGAGCTCATCGCATGCGTACAAGGCTCGCGCTACATCGGTATCTCGGGGCACGCCCAGGTAGGTCGCATGGCCGCGTATGGCTTTCACGATATCGGCTGGATACCCGAGATCTTCGAGCATGCGGCAGCCAAGTTCGGGATGCTCCTGCACGCTCGGGTGAATTTCCCAATCGAAGTCGTGCAGCAGCCCGACAATGGCGAAACGCTCTTCATCGGCTCCAAGCTTACGCGCATACGACCGCATGGCCGTCTCAACCGCCAGCATGTGGCGGCGCAGCGCCGGGTTTTTGACGTGCTGGCAAACAAGGTCCCACGCTTGTTCGCGTGTAGGTTCCATTAGAAATAAGAAGCTTTCTCTAACGGAAACTGCACGAGCTTCGACTTGTCAAAATGCGGTCGAGGCTTGGTCAAGATGAATGCGGCAACGTCGGTTGCTTCTTGGTCGGAGAGCGTGCCGGGAGCGTTGAAGGGCATGGCTGTCCGCACAAACGGGGCAATACGATCCATCCGGCTCATGCCGGCTTTGTCGTTAAATGACGCCGAGCCCCACAACGGAGGATCTCCATCCATGGCACCGTTGCCAGTCGCGCCGTGGCACGACACGCAGCGCGCCGCGTAAATACGCGCTCCATTGGAGACATTTGGGGCACCGGCCTTGACCTTGACGGCAGCCTGATTTTGAAAACCTTCGCCAACTTTGGCACCGCGTGAAAGAAAGGCAATGTAGGCAGTGATCGCAACCATCTCTTTGCTGTAGTATGCTGGGGGTTTGCCATTCATGCTGTAGAGGAAACATTCGGCAATGCGGTCTTGCAATGCAATGAAGCGTTTGGAACGCTTGTTCCACTGGGGAAACATGGCGTAGATGCCAAGCAGCGACCCCTCGTGAGGCGTTCGCCCCGCGTTTGGATGGCACGCGGCGCACGACATGCGTGCGGTAATATTCTCAGCTGCATATTTGGGGGTTTGCGCGATGAGGTCGTGACCATACGCGATCAGCTGACCCGAAGGTCCTGGCGGAAACGTTGCGTTGGCCGCAAATGACGCCGGATCGATTGCGGGCGCCTGCGTTTGGGAGTGCATCTGGCCCGCGCAGGCAACGACGATCGCGCACCCGGCTGCGAGCGAAATGAGCGAGGCCGCCCGAATCATTTGACGGTGGGCAACCCGTCGAGCTGCCAGGCGATAATACCGCCGAGTTGGTTGTGCACGTCGGTATAGCCGAACTCGTCGATGAGCAGGTCTTTGATGTGCCCGCTGCGATTGCCAGACCGGCAAGTAAAGATGATCTTTCGGTTGCGCGGCAGCTCCGCAAGTCTACTTGGGATCTCACCCATTGGAATGTGCTGGGCACCGGGCAGGTGACCAAGATTCCACTCGTGTGGTTCGCGGACGTCGACGAGCATCGCACCGGCACTTACTTCGGCTTGGGTCTGTTTTGGATCGTAGTCGTCGATATCCGGGTGAAGCAATCCGCCTCTGTCAGCCATGCGAAAAACAAACACTATTTTACGGCCAGCGGGATCACTCCCGTAGTGCTGCCCACCACAAAGAGCGCAACAGCGAAGATAAAGACCGCAAACACCTGCTTGAGCATTCGCTGATCGAGCCGACTGGCGGCCGCTCGTCCCAACACCGCGCCCACAATACCGCCGGCCACAAAGAGGAGTGCAACCCGCCAATCGATAGCTCCGATCGCCGCCGAGCCATGTCCGAGCAAGAGCGGGCCGAGGAGGGCCGAGGCGCAGTTGATGGCGATGACGAGCAGTGAGGTTGGTATCGCAATCTCCATTGATGTGCCGAGCAAGAGCACGAGACCCGGAACGATGAGAAAACCACCTCCCACCCCCAAGAACCCGGTAAGGAATCCGATCGCCACGCCGACAGCGATGACCAGAGCCCAATGTGGTCTTGGCCCAGTCCGCGAGGTATACGTCTTTGAGCGAAACATCAAGACTGCAGCCACGAGCATGATCGCCGCAAAGAGCAGCAACAGCGTGCGACCAGAAAAAGATTGCGCGAAGAGCCGTCCGGGCACGGCGCCAAAAATGCCCGCGAGACCGACCACGATTCCGTCGAATGAGTTCGCTTGGGATATCCGGCGGGCGTAGCCAGAGAATGCGGTTGCGCCCACGACCACAAGGGAGGTCGGAATGGCGACGTGCACGGGTTGGCCGACAAGATAAACGAGGAGAGGGACCGTGAGAATCGATCCCCCTCCGCCAGTTAGCCCTAATGAGATACCAACGATCAGCCCGTAGAGCGCAAGTAAGACGAGCGACGCCATTTAGATGATCGGAAACAGTTTCCAACCATTTGACTGCGCTGCTTGCACCGCTGCAACCCCCGCGGGAACCATAAGAAACCCTGGGAGCATATTGTGGACGAAGTCCGAGAGCGCGGTGGCCGGATCAACGTTGGCTGCCTGCCCGAGCACCCCGGCGACAGCCGTCGTGGCGTTGTGGCACATCATGAACGAAGCGCCGCGTTTGAGGCACGCTTGGGCGCTCCAGTCCTGATAGATTCCATTGGGGTCATCGGGGCTTGCGGATGGGTCGAGATTCGAATCCGCCTGGTAGTACGTGTTGGTGGAGTCGAGTTTGAACGCCGCGCCAATGTGATACTTGTGCCACATCGCGTCATTGAGTCCCAGCACGATCGATGGACCAATGAGCACGGCAAGCGTCGCCAAGCTCCCCGCACCTAAGCCATAGGAAAACTGATAAGCGTTCATGGCGTTCTGCATGTGGATGTAGAGGCTCGCAACGCCTGGGGCGACCGTGAGCAACTCGACAGATTGAAAGACTTGTTTGTTGTCATTGTTTTGCGTGAGGATTTTTGTCATTGCCGCGTTGTCGAATTCGCCAGGCTTGACAACGTGAAAGTGAACCGGCGTGCGGCCGGCTGGCGCCGCAGCCGCGATGCCCGCCTGGGAAAGAGCTGCAGCCGAAACACCGAGCGCAGTTGTCGCCAAAAACTGCTTCCGAGAAGCCATTGCAAACCTCCTTACAAAGGTTGTTAAAAAGCGAAGCTAGGCTGTTCGACTCGGGTTGCACTGGACCTACACTGCTAGAACAAATCGCGAACGAAGTGGAGCCCGTTAGAGCCCAGATTCGGCGGGAAAGCCGCGTGACTTCCATTCGTCAAAGCCGCCACGCATGTTGGCGACGTTTTCGAAGCCCGAGGCACGCAGAACGCTGGCCACAGCCACCGAGCGGTCACCGCCGGCGCAGAACACAAGGATGGGCTGATTGCGCGGAATGACCGCGAGGCTTGCTGCGAGCGAACCCGCGCTGACGTGCGTGGTGTTTGGGATGTGGGCAAGGGCGAACTCAGCACGCTGGCGCACATCAATGAGCACCGCCTCGCGCGCGGACCAACGCCGCTTGGCCTCCTCCGGATTCACTTGTGGCAACGAGGCGGTTGGCAGTCCCGAGGATTGTACGTCTTTGATGTAGCCGACCACGCGATCCAAACCCACGCGCACAAGCGCGCGCACGAGTGGCTTTATTCGCTCTTGGTCCGCTAGCAGCACGATGGGTTGGTCGGGGGAAAGAAACCAGGCGCTGCGGCTTGCGAACGGGGATCGATCCGGCACCGAAAGGGCCCCCTTGATGTGGAGCGAGCAGAATTGATCGCGCGGGCGGGTATCAACGAGCGCAGCGCCCGCGTCGAGCGCCGCGCGCAGGGCTGTCGCGTCAAGCAGCGGAGGTTGCGGCAACGAATGCAGCAATGGCGTGAAACCGCGATTGTCATGCTTCATGCGTGCGAAGTACGTCGGGGCATCTGGCTGCCCTTGGAGCAGCGCCTTGACGAACCCAGCCTCATCGCCATTTTCGAGAAATTGACTCCACCAAGAAAAACGACGCTCGTAACCGAGCGTCGTACTGGGCACGGCGCCCAGGGCTTTGCCGCATGCAGATCCTGCACCGTGCGCCGGCCAGATCGCCACAAAATCCGGCAAGTCCTGCAGCACGCCGGCGCAGGCTCCCAAACAGGGTGCGCGCGCTGGCTTGCGCACTCCCGGTCTTACCGAGCGACTGTTCGAGCAAGTCGGGCCGGCCGAGATCTCCGACAAAAATGAAGTCGCCGCTGAGCAACATCATGGGCACGGTCTTGTCAGATCCATCGAAGATCTCAAAACAAATGTGCTCTGGGGTATGCCCTGGCGTGTGGCGCACGCGGGCGCGAACTTCACCAATGCGAATCTCATCACCATTGCGCACCAGTTTGACCCGAACGTCGGGCTGGTTTGCAACGTATCCCTCGCCCTCGTCGCCAAGCCCCGAGAGATAGAGGGTTGCGCCGGTGGCGGCTGCGAGTTCGCGGCCGCCGGATAGGTAGTCCGCATGAATGTGCGTTTCCGCGACTCCCACGATGTGCAAGTCGTGTCGAGCGGCAAGGGCAGTATACGCATCGACATCGCGGCGCGGGTCGACGACCAGAGCCTCGCCGGTCGACTCGCACCCAATCACGTACGAAGCCTGCGCGAGCCCTTCGTCATAGACTTGCTGAAAAAACATGAGATGTTTTCGAAATTAAGGGTTTCTTGGCGCTTACCTCTAGGTTACCGTCGAGGAGAGGGCGGGGAGGCGACGAACAGTTGAGGCCCCTTAACGTACGACCGAAGGAGTCCCACACTATGGCTCGAGACTACGCCCACCCCGAAGTTTTGGTGACCACGGATTGGGCACAGCAACATACGAACGATCCGAATTTGCGCTTCATTGAAGTAGACGTGGACACGACCGCCTACGAGCAAGGACATATGCCGGGAGCCATTGGCTTCAACTGGCAAACGCAGCTCAACGATCCGATTCGGCGCGACATTCCGACGACCGAGGAAATCGAAGAGCTGCTCTCGGCGAGCGGTGTTGCGAACAACACAACTGTCGTGCTCTATGGCGACAACAACAATTGGTTCGCCGCCTTTGCGTTTTGGATCCTCAAGTACTACGGACACGAAAAGGTGCTGCTCATCGATGGCGGCCGCAAGAAGTGGGTTGCCGAGAACCGGCCGCTGACCAAGGACGTGCCCACGTACCCGCGGACGCAGTATCGCGTCACCGAAGTCAATCCAGAATTGCGGGCCAAGCGCGATCTGGTGTTGGAAGCGGTTGCCGACAAGTCGTATTACTTAGTGGACGTCCGCTCGGCGCCGGAATTCAACGGCGAGATTATTGCGCCGCCGGGGATGACGGAAACGGCGCAGCGAGCTGGGCACATTCCGGGCGCTGTGAACGTCCCGTGGGCGCAGGCGGTGCGCGACGATGGAACGTTCAAGAGTGCGGATGAGCTGTCGGACTTGTATGGTGGCAAGGGAGTCGACACCGAAGAAAGACATTATCGCGTACTGCCGGATCGGTGAGCGCTCGTCGCACACGTGGTTTGCGCTCAAGTATCTGCTGGGCTTCGAGAGCGTTCGCAACTACGACGGATCGTGGACGGAATATGGCAATCTCATCGATGTGCCGATCGTGAAAGAAGTCGCGACCCCCACCCCCGCGTAATGTAGCAGCGGACCTTTAGGTCCGCTCCGGGTTTATTCGTTATCCTTCTTGCGAAATCGCGCACGCGGTCGTCGCGTGCGCGCACAATTTTCCGGCCGCGTCCGTAACGTTCGCCTCCGCGGTGGCGATCGTTTTACCGACGTGCAAAACGCGTGCCTCGCAGCGCACCCGTCCGCTGCTCAGGGTGATGGGTCGAATGAAACGCACGTGCAGGTCGGTCGTCGCGCAGCTTCGGCCCGCCGGTAACGTTGAGGTCACCGCACAGCCCAGCGCGGAATCTAGGAGCGTGCAAGCAAAGCCGCCATGCGCAACACCCCCGATATTGTAATGGTACTCGGCGGGCTGCCCTTCGAAGACAACAACGCCAGGCTCGACGCTGGTAAGCGAAATGCCGACGAGGATGGCCATCGGCGCCGCTGGGACTTCGCCTCGCATGATCGCCTGGAGTCGCTCGAGGCCGCTTTTGGTCTTGGCCGCATCCGCGACAAGGCTTGGATCTTTCCAACTGACGGTGCGAGTTCGGTCGCTGTCCTGCATTTGGTTCCTCACGAGCCCACTGCGATGAGCGCAATTGCAACTAGGGCACACGCAACTCCGACCAGCTGCAGTGCGCTCAGTTTTTCGTGTAGGACGATGCGGGCCAAGAGCACCGTACTCGCCGGATACAGCGAAGCCAGAACTGCAACGATCGCAAGCAACCCGTGGCGGGTGGCGAGCAGGTAGCAGGCATTGGCAAACATATCGAGGACGCCTGCAATCGCGATTGGCCCCCACCCGCCCGAATTCGGCAGCACAGATCGACGAGTAATGAGCGCGATGGCCGTGAGAATGCTCGCGGACGACAGGCGCGCGCCGGCCAAGGGCCACATGCCGGCCTGTGCGTGCGTGTGCGCGAGGAAGACATAAAACAATCCGATGCCGATGCCGGAAAGCGCTGCCTCAAAAAGCCCGGGCTGGAGGAGCCAGGTGCGCATGGCGTTGGGATTCTTTGAAACCAGAGGCGTCCCAACAAATCCCGGCGCTGCGTTTGACGCCGGCTGGCCAGGCATTTCGGTGGACGACACAAACACGACTGCGAGCAACGCGATGCCGACGCCAGCGATTGCAAATGATGATGGCCGTTCGCGCAGCAGGAGGCCTGTCACAAACGGGATGATGGCTGCGATGACTGCGGTAATCGGCGAAACCAGACTCATGCGCCCGATTGCAAGACCGCGATACAGCAGCGAAATGCCCAGCGCCCCGGCGGCGCCGGAGAGCAATCCCCACACGATATCGTCGCGCTGCGGGTGCGCTGCAGGGAGTATTGGCAGCAGCGCGAGGAGGAGGAGTAAGCCCGTCAGCTGCGAGACGACGACAACGGAAAAAACGGTTGAGCGACGGGTCGCAAGGCCGCCGATGAAATCGGCCGCGCCGTACGTGATGCCGGCCAACAAGCCCAAGATGATGCCCATTGTGATTAGGGTGGTCCGCTGTTACATTGCATGATGCATTGGCGAGCGGCGGCCCCACCACACAAGCACCAAGGCAGCGGTTCCGAAGAACACATTGAGCACGAAGGTGTAGTTGAGCTGAATCGTCTCGATGCGCATCAGAAATGAGCCATGCGCATGCGGAGTAACGTGAAGCGCTGCGAAGGCAAGTTCTACGATCAGTCCGGCAACCACCATCGAGATGTAAAAGACGCCCGCCATGCGGAGGGCAAGGGCCCAACCATAGTATTTACGATAGGCGTCGATGAGCGGTAAAACGATAAGGTCGGCGTACAGGAATGCGATCACACCGCCGAACGTGCTGCCCGCGTTCCAAAGCACCGCCGCGAGCGGAACGTTGCCAATGGAACAGACAAAGCTGACGACCGCGATAAGTGGCCCCACAAGTGCGTTCTCGACCGCGCGCACCGGGGCTGGCGCCGAAGTCACGTACACGTGCTGCCAGAGGCTCGCGGGTATCGCAATCGCCAAAAAACCGGCGATGACAAAGCCAAGCAGCAGGTCAATCTGCAGCATCGACCAGTCCATGGCAAAATAATGCGCCACATACGTCCAACCGGTCGACGAGCGCAGCTTGTCCATGAGCGTGCGGCCTGGAGCGAGCATCTCGCCGTGATCGTGCCCGGAGTTGTCCTCTTCTTCGACGTGCGTCCGTCCCTCTTCAACTAAGCGCTTTGGCAACAAGAGCTTAGAGAAAAGAACAAAGGTGGCAATGAGCACGAAGCCACCGACCCACTCGGCCACGACAAACGGCCAACCCATCAATTGCCAGAGAACCAAGCCGAGTTCGATCACGAGGTTCGTCGATGCAAACATGAACACCATCGCGACCGTAAAATTCGCGCCGCGCTTGAACATCGATTTGGCCGTCGCGGCAGCGGCATAGCTGCATGAGGAGCTCGCCGCCCCCAAGCCGGTTGCAAGCGCGAGTTCCCGAAAGCCAGCGCGCCCGAACATTTTGCTCAAGCCACCTTTTGGCACGTAAGCCTGAATCATTGCGGAGAGCATAAAGCCGAGGAGAAGCGACCAAAGCACTTGCCAGAACATTGCAAACGACGCGAAGAACCAGTGCCAAACAAAAATCAAAGCGCTCATCTGCGAGGGGCGATTTACCAATCGCCCCCTACATGCCTCGCGATTGGTGGCGAAGGCGGCGCAGATCTCCGTCACGGATTGTGAATCCTACGCTGTCAAAGTGCTCCATCAGCGGCAAAGCATGCTTGCGCGATGTGCCAAGAACATCGCGCAGTTGCGCCATGGTCGCTTGACCTTGGCCACCCATGAGTTTGCGGATCGCCTGTTGGGCGCTCTCGATTTGAGAACGGCGATAGACATCATCGCCGATGCGCACGAGCGACCCGGCCGCGAGCAGCGATTCCAAGGCCTCTGTCATAACATTGGAGTGCTTCGCTGCAGCAGCCGAAAGGGCGTCGAGAGAATGCGGCATGTATGGTGCCTCAGGCGAGATCGCCAGCAGGTTATCGAAGAAGACTTTTTGTTCTTTGCTCAATGAGGGAGAAAAATCAGGCAGATGCCAAGAGCGGGCGCGAGACGCGACGCGACCATCCTCTTGCCAGATGTTGAGCAATCGCGCCGCGAGCCCCTCGGGAACGGAAATAGCCTTCGCGATATCGGCAGTGCTTGCGCCCAAACGCCATGGCACCTCATCATGACGCTTCCTCAAAAACGACGTGGTCCGTTCGAGCGCCGCATCGCCACTCAAACGCGAAATGAACTCCACAGGTCTGGACAGTGCGATGATAAGCCCGTGTTCGCTCAGCCAAGCAATGGCTTTCTCGGCAATCGAAATGGTCACGTTGGTTCGCGCTGCGAGCTGGGCAGCGTTCAGAGGCGCGAGCCCGGACCCGGCGAGCGCCTGCGCGAGCTCTGCTGCCGATTCGGGCGCGTCTTCGAAGCCAATCTCGGTCTTTGCCTTCGCTGCCCCTGTGGGTGAGCCGGCGGCGAGTGCCGTTGCCCCGCCGAGCAAGTCTTTGGGACTCATCCCGCGCACGATGAGGCGCATGCCTGGATAGAAGACGGCCGGATGCCAGAGCGTGATTTTAGCCCGCGCCGGATTCGTGCTTTCGGGCACGGCTTCATCGAAGCGGAGTTGACCGAGGATCTCGGCCGACCCAATGTGTGCCCGAACGGGCATTCGTTTGCGCAATATGGTGAGAGCCGAAGGGACGGCAGAGAATTCAATGTTGAGTTCTCGAATCGGCACGAACTCGCGAGCGGCGACCAACGTTTCCCCTCGCGCGATTTGATCCACGTTGACGCCCGGAATGTTCACCGCCACGCGCGAACCGCCCGTGGCCGTTTGAACTTTTGCGCCGAAAATCTGCAGGCTCTTCACGCGCGCGACAAGCCCTGACGGTTGTAATGCAAGGGTGTCACCGACCGACAGCGTGCCCTGCATCAGCGTTCCCGTCACGATCGTACCGTGACCGGGTAATGCAAAGACCCGATCGACTGGCAGAAAAGCAGGCGCTTTATCTCGTCGCTGCGGCAGGGCAGCGAGCGCATCATGAATGGCCGCCTTCAGCTCGGCAATCCCTTCGCCCGTAACCGTAGACACCGCGATGATTGGCGCATCGCTTGCGACCGTGCCCTCGCAGGCCGCGCGCGCGAGCTGCGCAGCAACCGAGCGGTCTTGAGACGCAACAAGGTCAATCTTGCTCAGAACGATGATCGCCCGCGAGACGTTGAGAAAATTTAGAATCTGCAGATGTTCGAAGGTCTGACGCTTCGGACCATCCGGTGCAGCGATGACCAGCAACAGAAGTTCCATACCGAGCGCTCCCGCGAGCATGTTGTGCAGGAAGCGCTCGTGGCCGGGGACGTCGATGATCCCGGCCTCAATGCCATCGAAAAATCGTAACGGGGCAAAACCAAGATCGAGCGTCATGCCGCGCTCTCGTTCTTCGATGAGCCGGTCCGGATTATGCCCGGTCAGCGCGATGACAAGCGAACTCTTCCCATGATCGACGTGACCCGCGGTTCCGATTATGTGCATAAGAAAAAAAACCGTGCTCCGACGCAGCGCCTCTTCCGGAGAAGCGGTCAGCGCTCTTCTATCGCGACTGGACCTGCGACGAGACGAATATTGACGATTCCGGGCGCTGCGGCATCGTTGACCTGTTGATCAAGCGGGCCTAGCAAGGTCTGCGCACTCACCCTGGCTTTGAACCCCCTAGGCACTGTGACGTCGATAGAACCGTTCGTGGCCGCGATGCTAATATTTGGCACGCGCGAGAGATCGGTGATGCTCGCGTCGATTGGTCCATTGACCAAATGAAGCGAGAGCATGGTGCCGGCGCCGTTCACCTCGATCGCGCCGTTGACAATTTTGACGCTGAGTGGTCCGTTCACGCCATCAACTCGCACCGGACCGTTAACGCCATTGATCGCCACGGTGGCCAGATGCGGCACGCGCAACGTTATTCTTGCTTCGGCGTGATGGCGAAACAACCAGTTGAAAGAGCGTTGACCAGACCCCGAGGGGTCGAGTCGAAGCCGGAGCCAACCGGAGTTGACCGACGGCGTGAGCTTGACGCCTGAATAGTCATTCAATGGGACCGCGTCGAGTTGCACCTGTAGGTCGCTCGAGCCCACAACGGCAACGTCCGCCCCCAACATTGGAGAGATTTCGAGCGAGACCGCTTGATTTGCGCTCAGCCGCGTTTGAAAGTGCGCCTCGGGGCCAGGGGCGCCCGAGAGGCGCTCTGCGGAGCTGCAACCCGACGCGAGAGCCATTGCGACGAGCAGCCAAGGAAGAAACTTCACGGCAGGTCTACTGCAAAAAGCGGGTCTGTGTTTCACTCAGAAAAGAGACTTCCCAAAGCGTGTGCGAGCGCCCGGTCTTCCTTTGGCAATACCGTGCGCAGATCGATGACCAAAGCCGTTTCTTCCACCCGTCCGACGACTGGTGGCACGTGCTTCCGCAAGCGCTCGGCGATTTGGTCGGGTTTGTGGGTGGCGGCGCTCACGGCAATCCCAACCGAAGGAATGCGAGCGAGCGGCAACGTCCCCCCGCCGGTTGTGGCCTCTGTATCACATGGCTCGAGGTGCACCGCAGCTCGCGTTGCGTCGCAAAGAGCGACGGCGCGTTCGCGAAGCTCGGTCGTTGACGTCTGCAGCATCGCAAAGAGCGGAATCTCGCGCAGGCGGTTGGGTTCCAAGTAAAGCCGCAGCGTTGCAGAGAGCGCTGCGAGCGTGAGCTTGTCAACTCGAAGCGCCCGAAGCAGCGGGTTACGCTTCATGGTCTCGACCAGGTCCGCTTTGCCGCAGATGATGCCGCACTGAGGGCCGCCCAAGAGTTTGTCGCCGGAAACCGCAACCAAATCGAACCCGGCAGCGATTTCTTCGGCGACGGTTGGTTCGTGTGGAAGTCCGAAGTCTTCGAAATTGACGAACGCTCCGGAGCCGAGGTCTTCAAAGGAAATGATGCCCATCTCGTTGGCCAGCGCCGCCACGGTCTTTGAGTCGACGTCCGCCGTGAACCCCTCAATGCGATAGTTGCTGGGGTGCGAGCGCATGAACATCGCCGTCGCTGCCGACCACCCATTGCGGTAGTCGTGGGGATAGGTCTTGTTGGTCGAACCAACTTCGACGAGCTTGGCTCCACTCTTGCGCAGAACGTCAGGCAAGCGGAAGCCGCCTCCGATTTCAATCAGTTGCCCTCGGCTGACGACGACCTCGCGATCGTGGGCGAATGTGTCGAGCACGAGCAAGATGGCGGCGGCGCAGTTGTTGACGACAAGGGCGGCCTGCGCACCGGAGAGTTCGCGCAACTGCATGGCGACCCGCTCGTAGCGGCTGCCTCGCTTGCCTTGCTCGAGGTCGTATTCGAGATTCGTGTAGCCAGCGCCGAGCTCGCTTGCGTTTGCGAGTGCCGACGCAGCGAGCGGTGCTCGTCCAAAGTTCGTGTGCAGCAGGACGCCCGTGCCGTTGATGACCGAAACGAGATCGCTCAGCTGGCTCGCGGCGAGCTGCGCGAGCATCGCACTGCGCAGCATTTCGAATGTGGGTATACGATTGCCACTGCCGGCCGATGTGCGCGCCTCTTCGAGGATTGCCTGAATGCGCGATCGGACGTTGGCGCGGCCAAGCAAGGCATCGTAGGCTGCGACGGCAGGATCCGTCGTGAAGCGGTGAACCGGAGGGATGTCGCGCTGTGGCGTTTCCATATTGGCGTTATCTCGCGCGCGAAGACATTCGCGCGACTCGTCGGTGCTACGCCACGGGGGCGAGATGTTTCTCCACCATCGCGGCGAGTTGTTTCTCAGGGACGTAGCCGACAATTCGGTCCACCGGCTCGCCCGACTTGAAGAGAATCAACGCGGGGATCCCGCTGACCTCGTACTTACCGGCGATGCTCGGACTGTCATCGGTGTTGAGCTTGACGACTTTGAGCCGCCCGGCATACGTTTGGGCAATTTTATCCACGATTGGAGCAACCATGCGGCACGGCCCGCACCATGGTGCCCAAAAATCCACGAGCACCGGTGGGGCGGCCTGAAGCACTTCCGTTTGAAAATTATTTTGGTCTATTTGCAGCATGTCACTCACGTGGTTTTCTCCTTGATTCTTTAGAGGCGTTCGGCTTCTTCAGCCCGTTGACCGATATTCGCGGCCGCGATGACGGAATCTCCTTCGTCCAGTTTCATCACGCGGACTCCCTGGGCTGAGCGCCCAGTTTCGCGGATCTGAAAAACCTTCATCCGGATGACGATGCCGTGCGCCGAGATGAGCATGATCTCGTCGTCCGGCTTGACGAGGAACTGATCGACAATCTCCCCATTCTTTGCCGTGCGGTTGAATGCTTTGATTCCCTTGCCACCGCGATTGGTCTTTCGATAGAGATCGATGACGGTTCGTTTCCCGTATCCTTTGCTTGTGATCACCAAAACTTCGCGGCGATCCTTGCCGACGATGTCGAGGGCCTGAACGACATCCCGCTGGCCAAGCCGGACCGCGCGCACGCCGCGGCTAGCGCGGCCCATGGGGCGCACCGTCTTCTCGTCGAAGCGGATGGCGAAGCCCGCGCTGGTCGCTAGCAAGAGTTCGGCCTTCCCGTCCGTGAGGACGGTACTCAAAAGCTCATCGTTGGGCATGAGGCTAATAGCGATGAGTCCTGACCGGCGTACGTTGCCGAATTCGGTCAAGGCCGTCTTCTTGATGTAGCCGCGCTTGGTCACCATAACGAGGAAGTCTTCGGTGCCGAGCTTGCGCACCGGCAACACCGTCGTGACAGTTTCGCCCGGGGGCAGCGTCAGCAAGTTGACGAGGGCAGTGCCGCGCGCTTGGCGGGAGGCATCTGGAATTTCATGCGCGCGCAAGCGCAGCACGCGACCGCGATTGGTGAAGAACAAGACGTGCTGGTGCGTCGTCGCCGAGAAGATGTGACGCACGACGTCTTCCTTCTTCAAGGCGAGCCCCATGACGCCGCGGCCGCCGCGATTTTGCGCGCGGAACGTATCGGCGTTCACCCGCTTGATGTACCCACCCGCGGTGACCGTCACGACCACTTCGGTATCGGCGATGAGATCCTCGATCTCAAACTCGCCTTCGGCCTCGACGATCTGCGTGCGTCGCTTGTCGCCGTACTTCTTTTTAAGCGCAACAACTTCGTCTTTGACCACTGCATAGATGCGGCGCTCGCTGCGCAAGAGTTCTTCCAGTCCGGCTATCGTTTTCAGCACGGCAACATATTCGTCTTCGATCTTCTGGCGTTCGAGGGCGACGAGGCGCTGTAAGCGCAGATCGAGGATGGCGTTGGCCTGGATCTCCGTGAGTTTGAACTTTTTTATCAAGCCATCGCGGGCTTCTTCGGTCGTTTCAGATCCGCGAATGAGCTTGATGATCGCATCGATGTGGTCGAGGGCAATGCGGTAGCCCTCGAGAATGTGCGCGCGCTCTTTGGCCTTGCGCAGCTCGTACTGCGAACGCCGTACGACCACCACTTTGCGGTGCTCGATGTAGTAATCCAATATTTGGCGGAGCGTGAGCGTGCGCGGCTGGCCATCGACCAGTGCGACGTTGTTGACCCCGAATGACGACTGCAGCGGCGAATGTTTGTACAGTTGGTTGAGGACGAGCTGCGGTTGTCCCTCGCGCTTGAGTTCGATGACGAGGCGCATGCCTTTGCGGTCGCTCTCGTCACGCAAGTCAGCGATGCCCGTGATGCGCTTACTGGTGACCAATTCAGCGATGATTTCAATCAACTTCGTTTTGTTAAGCTGGAACGGAATCTGCGTGACGATGATGGCTTGCCGACCGCCTCGAATTTCCTCAAATTCATGCTTGGCGCGCATCGTGATGGCGCCCCGGCCGGTCAAATAGCTCTGGCGGATTCCTTCCCGCCCTAAGATGAGCGCGCCGGTTGGGAAATCGGGCCCGGTCACAATCTTAAGCAGTTCTTTGTCTTTGAGATCCCGATCGTCGATGAGCGCGCAGACTGCGTCGCAGATCTCGGTGAGATTGTGCGGCGGAATGTTCGTCGCCATGCCCACGGCGATGCCAGATGAGCCGTTAACGAGCAAGTTGGGCAGGCGCGCAGGCAATAGTGACGGCTCGCGGCTCGACGCGTCGTAATTGGGGACAAAGTCGACCGTCTCTTTGTCAATGTCGGCGAGCATTTCAAGCGCCACTGGCGCCAAGCGTGCCTCTGTGTATCGCATGGCTGCGGGCGGGTCGCCGTCAATAGATCCGAAATTGCCGTGGCCGTTGATGAGCGGGTAACGCAGGCTGAAGTCTTGCGCCATACGCACGAGTGCATCGTAGACGGAGATGTCGCCGTGCGGATGGTAGTTCTTGAGCACCTCGCCGACGGTTCCCGCGCACTTGCGGTGCGGCTTGTCGGGATTGAGCCCTAACTGAGACATGGCGTACAGGATGCGCCGGTGCACCGGCTTGAGGCCGTCGCGGACGTCAGGAAGCGCTCGCGCGACGATCACGCTCATGGCGTAATCGAGGTATGAGCGGCGCATTTCGTCTTCGACGTTGACGGTGAGCAAACGCTCTGATGGCGTGCTGTGGGCGTAGGTCTCGAAGGTCATATCGCCGCGCGCTTTTCCGTCGCGGCCGTCGCGTGGCGTGCCTTCTTTCGGGCTCAAATTCCGGACGTCTCCTCAACGGGCGATTTGACAATCGGCCCTACTGGAAGTAGGAAAAATCTTAACATCAGAAAGTTCGCTGCGTGCGCGCTAGCCTCCCGCCAAAACGCCCTCCGAGAGGGTTTTGTAGATGCTGAAGTAAGCGAAGATGGTGATGGCTGATGCGACAACGGTCTCGGTGACGCTGGCCGAACCCGCGGCAACACGCGAGCTCGGTGCTCGGCTCGCAGCGGTATGTGAGCCTAGTACCGTCATTCTTCTACGAGGCCCGCTCGGCGCAGGCAAGACCACGCTCGTTGACGGGTTTGTCAAAGCGCTCGGCGCTCAGTCTGCCACGAGTCCAACGTTTGTTATCGCCCATTCACATGAGGGCGGCAGGCATCCCGTGTGGCATCTGGATCTTTACCGCATGGAAGACGAAAGGCAAGTGGCGGAGCTTGATCTTTCGCAATACCTCAGCGAAACTGCCATTACCCTGTGCGAGTGGCCCGAACGGGCTTTTAATTTCTGGCCGAGTGACGCCCTCGACATCGAGTTGACGATCGAAGGCGAGGCGAGGCGCGCTTTCCTGAAAGCCGGAGGTCCGCGCTCGCGCTCGCTGCTCGAAGCCTTCCAAAGGAAGCGGACCTAAGGTCCGCTAGTACGTGGGGCGATTTTCCAATCGCCCGCTACAGGTCCAGTGAGCGAAGCGGACAATCCCACGAGCATGGTGCTGGCAATCTATACTGCGTCGGGCGTTGAAGTGGCGGCGCTTCAAGGGGATCGGGAAACGGCTGCCGCGAGCGAAGACGCGGCGCTGGAATCTCTCCTTGAACTTGTCACGCGCAGTATCAAAGAAGTCAAGGGGACGCTTGCCGACCTTTCCTTGATCGGGGTTTGCACGGGTCCGGGGTCATTTACCGGCCTGCGGATAGGCGTGGCATTTGCAACAAGTCTTGCACAAGCGCGCGATGTGCCAATCGTTGGCGTTTCGTCATACGACGTGGCCGCCTTTGGCGTTCAGACCTATCCGCTTGTGAGCGTCGCTCGCGGAAAGGTGGGATACTACTACGCGCGCACCATGGACCACTCAGACTCAGCGCCCCACTACATGCAAGGAGGTCGCGAGGCGATCGAGCAAGCGGCCCACAGCTTTTCGCGCTCCGCCGCCATCGTAGGTCCGGATTTCAATGTTCGCACGCCGGGTGAAGCTGCCTTAGCGGTCGCCAAGCTTGCCCGCCGGGCGCTCGAACTCGGAATGGAACGGACCTGGGCGAACATCGCAATCGATTATGGCCAACGACCTAATGCGGTCATACGTTTTGAGCAACGCCGGGCGTCCGCGCAAGGGGGGCCGGAAGTTTTGGCCCGCGAACCAACGACGCAATGAAGGCCCCGCCGCGCACCCTCGATCTCGCTCGCATGGAAAACGAGGACATTCCAAGGGTGTTGCACGTTGAGTCGCTGTGCTTCACCACCCCGTGGCCGCGCAACGCTTTCCACAACGAGCTCAACGATAATAAACTCGCCCATTATTTCGTCGGACGCTTCGACGATCGCATCGTGGGCTACGGAGGCCTGTGGGTCATTCTGGAAGATGCGCATATCACGACGGTTGCTGTGGAACCCACGTACCAACGAAAGCGCTTCGGCGAGCAAATCCTCATCCGCCTCATCGATGAAGCTATCGAGCGCGGCGCCCGCTGGATCACGCTCGAAGTGCGCGAGTCGAACGTGGCAGCACAGAACCTTTATAAGAAGTATGGCTTCACCATCGTCAGCACTCGGCGAGGCTACTATTCGGACAACGATGAGAACGCGCTCGTCATGTGGGCCGGGAATCTCAAAGGCGAAATCTATCAAAACCGACTTAGAGCCCTGAAAGAGAGCCTTTGCTGAATCAACCCGTCGCCCGGGATGACTGCGGACCCACTGGAGCCAGCGAACTACTCGCCATCTGCCGCGCCGTACGGGAACATTTGCCCAAAGACCGATATCGACACGTCCTCGGGGTTGCGAGAACCGCCGAGCGCCTGGCTCGCCGATATGGCAGCTCGCCGCGAAAGGCCCGCGTGGCGGCATTGATTCATGACATCGCGCGCATGTGGACTGCAGACGAGCTCTTCGACTACGCGCGGGCGCACGACGTGCCGATCTCGGAAGCGGAGCGCCGCGCGCCGGTTTTGTTGCACTCGCGCATCGGCGCCCATATCGCGCACGATCGCTTCGGCATCAACGACCCCGATATGCTAGCAGCCATCGAGCGGCACACGGTGGCCGTCACGGGCATGTCGGATCTTCAAAAGATTCTCTATATTGCAGACACAATAGAACCATCTCGCACTTTTGCCGGTCGCGCTACGCTCGAGCAGGCGGCAGACCGTTCGCTCGATGAGGGAATGTTGGCGTGCATCGAATCTTCGATGGAACACTTGAAGAGCAATGGCATCGTGGTTGCGCCGTTGACGCTCGTGCTGCATCAGCAATTGGTGGAGCGGCGTGAAGCGCGCACCTAAAAAGCGCGAGCCGGCAACGGGTCGCAAAGCGCTCTCGCTCGCCGTAACGCCATTACGAAGCAATGGCATCGCGTCCACGCGCGAGCACGTGACACTCCTGACTGACCGGGAAGTCAACGATCTGGCCCAACGCTGCCGCGAGGCTGCAATCGAGAAAAAGGCTGAGAATGTGGCGCTGATCGATATTCGTGGTCGTGCGAACTTTGCGGATTATTTCGTCCTCGCTACGGGACGCTCGGTGATTCAAGTACGCGCCATTGCTGACAGCGTCGTGGAAGCATCAGAAATGAAGTATGGAGCACCCGTTCGAACGGAAGGGTATAACGACGGGAATTGGATATTGGTTGACTACGGTTCGGTGATCGTTCATGTCTTCACGCCAGCCGCGCGCGAATTCTACAATTTGGAGCGGCTGTGGGCAAAACCCACAAGTCCGCGCAAGAGGAAAAAGTGAAAAGCACCGTCGTCAAGCCGAGCAATGGTCGCACACCGTCAGGCAAGCAACGTCCGACGTCCAAGGGCAAGTCGTGGAGCAGTGGCCTGCGTCGTATGACGAAACGGCAAAAGGACGCAATGTACCGCGTCTTTGTCTGGGCATTCCTTGTGATCTTCACGGTATCGATTGTCGGCGGCCTGATCGCAATCACCGTCCTCGCTCCCGCCGCCAAATAATCTACTTTAACAACTCTTCGGCGATGATCATGCGCTGGATTTCGTTCGTCCCCTCGTAAATGGCGAGAATGCGCGAATCGCGGTAGACTCGCTCGATACCGGTTTCCTTCATGAATCCGCTGCCGCCGTGAATCTGCAGCGTCCGGTCAACAACGTGGATAGCCATATCCGAGCAGTACCGCTTGGCCATGGCGGCCTCCATGCTGAAACGCTCGCCTCGGTCCGCCTTCCATGCGCCATGGTAGACCATATTACGCGCAGCGAAGATCTCCGTCGCCATGTCGGCGAGCATGAACTGCACTGCTTGCTGCTTGGCGATCGGCTTGCCGAACTGAACCCGTTCTTTTGCATACGCGATCGACTTGTCGAGCATGAACTGCGAACTGCCGACGCAGCCTGCTCCCAATGACAAACGGCCCATATCCAACGTCTTCATTGCGGTGACAAAGCCCGTGCCGACTTTTCCAATGACGTGGTCAGCTGGCACTTTGGCGTCTTGGAAAATGAGTTCGCAGGTGTGGCTGCCATACAGGCCCATCTTGCGGTCTTTGGGTCCACGCGTCACGCCCGGCGCATTGAGGTCGACCCACAATGCGGTGATGCCCCCGCGAGTACCCAGCGCCGGATCGGTCACCGCGAAGACGCTCGCGAAATCCGCGATATCACCGCTCGTAATAAAATGTTTGACGCCATTGAGAACGTAGCTGTCCCCATCGCGCTTTGCCGAGGTCGTAATATTTGCTGCATCAGATCCGGCGCCCGGTTCGGAAAGCGCAAAACACGCAAGCTTCTCGCCGGTGCAGAGCTTGGGCATGTAACGAGCTTTGAGCTCCTTGCTGCCATCCAGGTGCACGGCCATGGCGCCGATGCTGCAATGCGCACCGAGAAGATTCGAGAATGCCGCGCTGGCGCGACCGAACTCTTCAAGGGCCACGCAATAGCCTAGCTCGCCGATGCCCGCGCCGCCATATTCTTCGGCAAAGGGCAAGCCAAAGAGTCCCATCTCCCGCATTTTGTCGATGGCGGTTTTCGGAATCTCATCTGACTCTTCAACTTGATCTGTGAGTGGCCACAGTTCTTTTTCGACAAACTCACGGAGCGAGCGTTTGAGCAGTTTGAGATCTTCGGGAAGTTCGAAATTCAATGCTTCAGGTGCGGCAGCGACGGTCGTCATCGACATGACCTCCTCAAGGCGGTTGTCGTCCCTTGCGCGCGAGCTCGCCGCGCTCCTACCCAGGGCGTGCCGAGCGGTGCGCACAATACCAACGCGTGCTCGAGAATCTGCGCGCCACACCGCAGTGGCGCCCGACACGTCCATGGCGAGACTGGCAAGCCGAACGCGATGTGTTACTGCACCGGTTTATTACCGAGCAGCTCTACCCATTTAGCCCGTTCTATCGCAAGCTTTTCGATCAACATCGAATTAGGCCGAGCTCGATTCGCAGCGTGGGAGACTTGCGGCATCTGCCCTTTACGACCAAACACGACGTTGCACCCACACCGGAAAACCCGCAACGCCCACTCGATTTCGTTCTGCAGCCAAGCGAAGAGGCAATCCGTCATTTCGCGCCGCGGCAGGTCGCTGTCAAGCTTCTCCTCGAGAGGTTAGCTCGTGGCCGCGAGGCGGTGAAGCGCAGGCTGGAGCTTGAATATTCTCCGGTGCACGTGACTTTCACGACCGGACGCACGTCGCTTGCGACCCAGTTTCTTTACGCATCGATGGACTTCGAGCGCTTGCACATCGTTGGCAAGCGCCTCATTGAATTGTGTGGGATCAAACCCGGGGATCGAGGGCTCAACGTCTTTCCCTTCGCGCCGCACCTCGCATTTTGGCAAACGTTTGCTGTTGGGCAAGCGATGACGATGCTTATCGTGCATACGGGCGGTGGCAAAGTCATGGGCACGGCGGGGAACATCGCGGCGCTGGAACGGTTGCAGCCGGCGATGCTGATCGGCGTGCCGGGCTACGTCTACCACATGTTGCGTCAGGCGTACGAGCAGGGTATGCAACTGAAGGAGCTGCGATTCATTGCGCTCGGAGCAGAACGAGTGCCTTCCGCGCTCAAGGCCCGGCTCATCGCACTGTGCGATCTCATGGGCGCTAAAGATGTCGTCGTGCACGGCGTGTATGGGTTTACCGAAGCTCGGCACGCATGGGCTGAGTGCACGCCGCCGAGCCCGGAGATGTCGTACGGCTACCACACGTATCCCGAATTTGACGTTTTCGAAATCATCAATCCAGACTCTGGGGAACCGGTTGCTCCCGGCGAGCGCGGTGAGATCGTGTACTCGAGCTTGAGCGGCCGGGGTTCGTGCGTGCTTCGTTATCGAACGGGCGACATCGCTGATGGAGGAATCGTGTATGATCCGTGTCCGGGCTGTGGAAGAATCGTGCCGCGTATCTCGAGCGTTATTTCGCGGCGCTCGGACGTCGGCGAATTCCGCCTCACAAAAATACGGGGTACGCTCGTCGATCTCAACGAGTTCTTACCAATCATGGCGCAGACGAACGAGGTGATCGAATGGCAGTTAGTGGTGAAGAAGCACAACGACGACCCAAATGATCTTGACGAGCTTCTGCTCTATATTGCGTTGCGACCCGGCGTTGACGCCGATGGCGTCAAGCAGCAGATCTCGTCGCGTTTGCTGGCAGCGATCGAGATTGTGCCCAACCGCATCGAAGTGCTGCCGCTCGCCCAAGTGGAAGTGAACTTGGGGTTGGATACGCAGATGAAGGAATTGCGCATAAGGGACTTGCGGAGCGTGGCCAGAACGTCCATCTAGACCCCGTCCAAGAAGCGCCGATGGAGGTTTCGCATGCGCAACTTTGCATGGCCGACTATTGCGATTTCTCTTTTTGTCCTCGGTTGGAATCACGCGGCGCTGGCGCCCGTCGTCGCAGCGACCGACGAGACGCAGGCCGTCTTGGACGTGAGCCGCGAACGCTTCGTGGCCTTTAACGCTAGCGACAAGGTGACGTGGAGCCGCGACACGTCTGCTACGTATGAACGCATTAGCGATGACGGCCTGGTGAGCGGGAAAGCTGCAAACCTTCCCCCGGCGCATCGTCCTGTTCCCGCCACAGCTAATTGGATTTCATCGCCGACAGTCCAGTTCGTCGCCGGTGTGGCGATCGTTACCGGAAAGCAGGGAGAGACCGACTACTTTCCGGGTGGCAAAGTGATTTATAGCTACGAACGAACCGAGATTTTCGCGAAAGAAGACGGACGGTGGGTGGCGATCCGCGCGCAGGTGACTCCGCTTCAGATCAACTATGCCCGCCCCATCGAATTTCCGAAGAATCTCGAACAATACGTTGGTACCTATCAGTGGGCGCCGGGCATGGAAGAATATATGACGGTGCGTGGGCGAGTGTTGTATTCCGCTCTCGACGGGCCACCCGATCCGCTTTACTTTGTCGGGCCGGAAGAGACCGAGCAATCAGATGACCTGGGCGTCGGTACTTTTTATCGCGATGCAAGCGGCAAAGTCATCGGCTACATCTATAAGCAGTGCGACGGTCAGACGATCAAGATTCCAAGAATCCGGTGAGTCGAATACTACAAGGGCTTGCAGGGGTGTTCGTGTTGGCGGTGGCTGGGTGCTCGATGCACGCGAACCCTGTTCGGCCAACGCATCAAGTACTTGAGCAGATTGGCCTGCCTGTCTATCCAGGTGCGAGGGCGGAAAACGCAGCGCAAATCGACCAGGGAATCGCATCCGCGCACGTCCATTCGCTCTCCGTCAGCCTTATAACGAACGACGATATGGATCGCGTCGTCAACTTCTACGCCCAGCGTTTACCAAAAACTGCGCGACGTATGGTGATTCCGATGGGCTTTGCGAAAGACGTAGCGTTTCAGTTCTTCGACAAATCCGATCAGAAACAAGTGACGATTATCAGCATCAAGAACACCACAATGATACAACTTCAATCCATGCAATTGGTTGGAACGACCACGCCTACGAGCGCAACACCTCGTTGACCGCCCGATAGCCCTCGTCGATCGCGGTGTCTGTGTATGCGGCGCCGCTGGAATCGGAATTGGCAATCGCAATGCGTCCGAGCGGCTTCTTCGCGAAATCGCACGGCCGTTGGCCAACTGGGGCGTGTTCCCACAGTGACTTGTCGTATTCGTAGGCGTACCCGTGCGACCAGCGGTTGACGGTAATGCCAGCGATGTCGCGTGCCGGATCGAAACCCGCGCCAGAGAGCATCGTCGCAAGCTGCGCTCTGATATTGCGTTCGATCGTTGCAAAAGACGTTCGAAAGAGTTCCCAGCGTCCAGCCCGATACTGGTCGCGCGGCGGCAATCCGCGTTTGGTTGGGCAGCGCAGCATGAAGAGGATCATAGGTTCATCGGGAGATTTTGAAGACCGGTACCCGCCCATATCGACCGGGTAATCGAGCATCGTGAAGTAGTGGTAGCTTGTGGGCGCGAGAATCTGATGAATGCCAAGTTTGAAGAACGAGCGCCAATTGTTCAATGCGACGTGCGTGTAGACATAGGGCTCCTTGACGCAATATTCGAGAGATGCTTTTTGCGTAGCCGGCAGTTCGGGAGCGATGAGTCGCGTGACGACGTGCCAGCCCGCCAGAATGCAATGCTCAGTCGACACCGTGGTCAAGCGGTCGCCACTCGCGTAGGTGACGTCAACCTGGCGCGCGGTGGCGGGATTGCCGCGATGCACAACTTTCACGGTCGTTGCGTTGAGGCGGATGCGGACTTGGTTGGACGCAAGGTCGAGCTTGGAGTAGTCGCATCGTGCGAGCACGATATCCTCCATAGTCGAACCCGGCATTGACTCAGGGATCAGAGAGCGAACGAGCAGGCGCGCGATGGACGCGTTGCCATCTGGGAAGTGGAAGATGTATGGTTGGGGCTTTGCGCGCCGCCACGTGCCCAGGCCTTGGCCGAGATCCATGCCAAGGAACCCGGGATACTCAAGCCCATAATCGTCGCCATTGTCGTAACAGTCAAACGCGGCCACCACTTCGATTCCCGTTCCGAAAAGATCGTACGTACGATCTTGCAGGTACGGCAGCACGGCGGGATCGCAGTGTGCATGCTGGGTAATGAAGTTCGCGTATGAGATGGTCTTGAGGTACGCTAGTTTTTGCTGGATCGAGAGATGCGGCAAGTAGTCGATGCGCTCGCTATGGATGCGAATGAGATCCCGCTTCGCTTTGTCCGGCAGCGGCGCAGCGCTGAAGACCTCGTCCCAAGGTTTGGCATACGCGCCAGCCACCAACACATCTCTGCCGAAGGTCTGCTTATTAAAAAAGAGACCGGTTGTTAAGCCATCGTAGCGAGTTTGATCGAAATACTTGTAAAAGCGATTGACATCGATGCCAAGCTCTCGAACGAGTCGCGCTGCCGAGGGAAGATACTCCGCGGGACTTTCCATCGACTGGGTACCAGCGTTGCTGAGCAGCAAGCGATCGCCGACCACAAACTCGTTACGACCGGCATGGCCGCCGAAGTCCTCGCGAATCTCAAGCAGCAAGATCCTGGCGTTCGGTCGCTGCTGACGGTAGAAGTACGCGCAGGCGAGTCCGCTCAACCCCGCGCCCACGATCACAGCATCAAAGTGCTCGCCCGAGGCCTGCGGCGTACCGCTATTCTGCCAGAATTGTCCGTCGCGAAGTTTGTGCATCACGGCGTAGCTTGTGTTGTCTTGTCCCCACAAGCCGGTGGTGGATGGTGGATACGCGGATATTAGGGTATTCCGATCGCCTCCCGCATGCGAGCAGCCTGGGAGCAAGCCGAATGCTGCAGCACCCAACGTGCTGGCGGCGACCCCATCGAGAAAGTCTCGACGAGTGATGCGGCACTGCATGCCAAGATCGCGATCGTTCATCGGACTCCGTAAGGCGGACCTAAAGGTCCGCCGCTACATGGGCGACTTGACAGTCGCCCCCTACATGGGCATGGGGCGATTTGCCAATCGCCCCCTACACTATTTCATTGTGGGCATGACGAAGTCGGAGCCGCCGCGGATGGACGAAGGCCACGTTACGGTCGTCGACTTCAAGCGCGTGTAGAAACGGACGCCCTCGGGTCCATGGATGTGATGATCCCCAAAGAGCGATCGTTTCCAGCCGCCGAAGCTGTGGAACGCCATGGGAACCGGAATGGGTACGTTGATGCCAACCATGCCTGCTTGCACGTGTGATTGAACCAGCGGGCCGTGTCGCCATCGCGAGTAAAAATCGCAACGCCATTACCAAGCTCGTGAGCGTTGACGAGGTCAAGTGCCTCCTGCGGAGTCTTCGCTCGCACGATCGACAGGACAGGGCCAAAGATCTCTTCGCGATACACCCGCATACTTGGGCTGACGCGATCGAGCAGCGTTGGACCTAAGAAAAATCCTTCGCGACCCTGAGCGCACGCATGCTGCCTGCCGTCGACCACCACTGTAGCGCCTTCGTTGCTCGCCAATCTCAATGTACGATCGCACGCGATCCAGGTGCTCCGGGGTGACCAGCGGTCCCATGTCGACACCCGATTGCGTGCCATCGCCAACGTTCAATGTCGTAAGTCTTTCTCGAACGCGGGAGACGATACTGTCCGCAACCTCATCACCGACTGCAACGACGACCGAGATCGCCATGCAGCGCTCGCCAGCGGAACCATACGCAGCGCCCACGATTGCATCCGCAGTTTGCTCGAGATCTGCATCCGGCATGACGATCAGATGATTTTTTGCGCCGCCTAGCGCTTGCACGCGTTTGCCGCTGGCGGTTCCGCGCGTGTAGACGTACTGCGCAATGGGGGTCGAGCCGACGAAGCTTATCGCTTTGACGTCGGGGTGATCGAGCAAGGCAGTGACCGCGTCCTTCGAGCCATTGACGACGTTGAGAATGCCATCAGGCGCGCCGCATTCGTTCAACATGCGCGCGAGCTCGAGTGCGAGCGACGGATCCTTTTCGCTGGGTTTGAGGACAAAAGTGTTTCCGCACGCGATGGCCATTGGGAACATCCACATGGGCACCATCGCGGGGAAATTAAACGGTGTGATGCCGGCGCAGACACCGAGCGGGTGGCGCACGGTGAAGCCGTCGATGTTGCGACCAACATTCTCTGTGAACTCACCCTTGAGCAGCTGCGGGATGCCGCAAGCGAATTCAACAACCTCGATTCCCCTCGTGAGCTCGCCTTTGGCGTCATCCAGCGTCTTGCCGTGTTCGGCCGTAATGATGGAGGCAAGGCGATCCCGATCGGCGAGCAGGGCATCGCGAAACTTGAACAAGAGAGCCGCTCTGCGCAGTGGCGGTGTTTCGGCCCACGATGGGAAAGCAGCCTTGGCGGACGCAACCGCTGCAGCAACTTCCTCACTCGATGCAAAGGCGACGCGGGCAGTGCGCTGTCCGGATGCAGGATTCCACACGTCGCCGAAGTTGCCAGAGGCACCCTTGACTTGTCGTCCGCCGATGTAGTGTCCAACTTCCTGTAGCGGGCGACTGTCAAGTCGCCCTTCGTGCGCATGGGTGAGCGCGCTTGCATCTGTTCGCGGATTCATGGCTTTGCCACCTCACGAAGAACGTTGGCTATTTCTCCAACGCCGGTGGCGAGCTCGTCGCGGGAGATCGTCAGCGGTGGCGTGATCAGCATGACATTGTAGCGGCCGAACACATACACGCCTCGGTCGCGCAGCGACTTGAGCAACGTGGGCATGATGCCCTGACTTTGGCCCTGCCACGCGATCAACGGTTCGCGAGTGGAGCGATCCTTGACAAGTTCAATCGCAAAGAACGCGCCCAGACCGCGCACGTCACCGACAAGGGGCACCTGATCGCGCAAGGAGCCCAAGAGCTCGTTCATCCAGCGCTCGATCTCGCGCCCTCGTTCGAACAATCCACCTTCGCGATATGCTTGAAGGGCGCCGCGCGCCGCTCCCATTGCTAGGGGGTGTCCACTATAGGTATGCCCGCAGCTCAGAACGTGGTCGTCAAAATAAGCAGCCACGCGCTCGCGCACCATGACGCCCCCTAAGGGCACGTATGCGGACGTGCAGCCTTTGGCAATCGTGATCAAGTCCGGCGTCACGCCGAAGCGTTGCGCGGCGAAGGGTGCCCCTGTGCGACCGAACCCGGTCATGACCTCGTCGAAGATGAGCAAAATGTTGTGTCGCGTGCAAAGCTCGCGTACGCCTTCAAGATAGCCCGGCGGGTAAACGATGACGCCGTTTGATCCCACCACCGGCTCGATGATGAGCGCGGCAACTTTCGACGCGTCTTCATAGGTGAGCACAAGTTCGAGGTGATCGAGCGCGCGGCGTGTTTCTTGCGCGGGGTCGGTTGTGTTAAAGGGGCTTCGATAGGGGAAGGGTGCGAAAAAGTGGACGACGCCTGGGATCCCTGGTTCGTTTGGCCAGCGCCGGTTCTCTCCACTGAGCGTTCCAGCTCCAGGCGCAGAACCGTGAAAGGATCGGTAGGTCGCCAAGATTTTGTGGCGTCCGCTCACCATCCTGGACATTTTGACCGCGTCCTCATTTGCCTCGCCGCCGCCGGTCGTGAAGAAGGTGCGAGCGCCTTCGCTCCATGGGGCAAGTCGCGATAGTTCTTCGGCAACATGCGTCCGCGTGTCATTAAAGAAGGAAGGCGCAGCATAGCACAGCTTTGCCGCCTGCTCGGCAATCGAGCGCACAACCGTTGGATGATTGTGCCCCAAGTTGACCGCGACAAGACCGGCCGAAAGATCGAGATAGGGCTTGCCGTCTGTGTCATAGAGGTAGCAGCCTTGCGCGTGATCGATCGTCGGCATATCCAGGGCTGCTTGTGCAGACCAAGGCGTGAGGACGTAGCGGGTGTGCGCAGAGCGCGGTTTCGGTTGCGTCGTAACCATTATTGAATTTCCTTTAAAGCGGGAGCAAAGCCATGCCGTATATGATCGGCAATAAGGGAAAGTGCGGACTCGACGCGACCGGCGCGAAGCGCCTTCAGCAGCGCGTCGTGCTCGCTTGCCAGCTCATTGATGCCTTTGTAGTGCCGGCTGGTTGCCGCGATGTACAGCCGAAACTCCCCGAGCAACTCCTTGAATGTTTGCTCCAGGAGCGCGCTGCCGGCGAGTTCGATGAGCAGTTCGTGCAGGCGCAAATCGGTGTCGACTGCGCCGCTAAAATCATTAGCGCGTGCACGCTTGCGCAGCTGGTCGACCAGCGTGTCGAGCTGCGCAAAATGCGAAGGCGTTGCGCGCTCGATGACGCGGCGCACGGCAAACTGCTCGAGCGCAATGCGAAATTCCAACAGGTCCTGCAAACGCTCGCGACTCAACTCGGTGACGAACGTGCCCCGGTACGGTGAGACGCGAACGAGTCCCTCGCCGGCGAGTTGCGCGAGCGCCTCGCGGATTGGGCTGCGACTCACGCCGAGCTCGGCCGCCAAGGCGAGCTCGTTGAGCCGTTGCCCTGGCTTCATCTTACCGTCAGTAATCCGCCGGCGCAGGAGGGCGGCAACTTTTGCCGCGGTTGAAGAGCGTTCGAGGGGGAGGGTTTTCGCCAAGCCAGCCATGATTGTCGATTGTCGACAATTAGGCCGGAATCCTTGTGGCCACTGCTAATCGTAACGCAGATTGAATGCAGGCTTGACGTAGAACAGACTGGATCGCAACCCTCCGAGCAGGCCCTCGAAGCCAAGCGTATCGCGAACAAGCAAACGAGGCTGTATGGCGTCGTCCGGCAGGTCGAAGACGATCGTTTCAGCTTCGCCCGCACCTCGGATCAAATGGCATTGCGAACGGTTCGAGCGCAAGAGAGCATCGCTTGCGAGCTGACCGGCAGAAGAATTCCGATAGTCCGTTCCCGAGTAATCAGTCGCATAGACTGCGTCATTGCTCCAGTAGAAACGGCCCCACCATGGCGTCTCCATGTTGGCCGTGACAACGTAAAAGGTGCCGCGTGCAACGGCGCGATGCACGTCTGAACCGATGCTTTTTGTGCGCTTGACCGAAGTGACCGAGAAGCAAGATTCATCCCAGCAGTAGCGCTGCCCGATGGCATAGGGCTGCAACGGTTGAGCAAGCATGAGTGCGCAGCTAAGGACAAAGAATGCTGCCAGTGCGACGACGGCCGCGCGCAGAATCAGCTTCATATTTGCAAGCCAGCGCCAACCGAGAAATCCGAGCCAGCGTAGGGCCTCGGACACAAACCAGTCGGCAATCACACCCAAGAAAACCGCAACCACGGGGACGATCGGCAAGCCCCAGAGCACATTTCGAGGAGGGAAGGTAAGTGCCGGACACCACGATGGCCCTGCGTGAAGAGGTGCCTTCACGGCAACCGCAACTGGCATCCATAACGCCAAAATGACAGCCCAGCGCCAGGCGCCTCTCGGGAAAACAAATCCCAGCACGAACCCCGCGAGCACGGTGAGCAACAGCGCCCCGTCTTCGCCGCGAAACCAGATCGCAAGGGCGGCGCACGTGAGGGAAACGCACAGCGCGACAACGAGAGGTATCACCCACGTCTTACTTTGCATGGCAAAGGGAATACTTTGCGTGGCAAAGTATTCCCTGCTGACAGCCTAACGCGTGGCTCGGATTACAGCCGGATGAACGGAGCCATTTTTTCGAACTTCGAAGGCCCAATCCCTGAGACGTTCTGCAGGTCGTCGACGCTTTGGAATGGACCGTTTTCCGTGCGGTATTCAACGATGCGAGCCGCCAAGCTCGGCCCAACGCCAGGCAGCTGGGTTAACTCAGACTCGCTCGCTGCGTTCACGTTGAGCGTTTGCCCCAGCTGCAACTTGTGACTCGATCTGCCACCGTGATGCCGACGGGAAGGGCGGGGTGGGTCGCCGCTGGCCGTTCCGTCGGCAACGCTTGAAAGCGCCAGATGTTCGCCCTTGTGCGGTACGCAAATTTTCATTGCGTCGATCAGTGGTTCGGCGAGATTGAGTTGCTCCAAATCGGCGTCGCCCAAAGCTCCACCCGCGCGCGCAATGCCGTCTGCCACGCGATTGCCCGTTGCCATGTCGTAGACACCCGGACGACGCACATCCCCGCAGAGATAGACAACGACGCGAGTTGGCCGACCGCCAGGCGCTGACGATTCGGACGAAGGCTGCGCATCCGCCGTGACGAGTACCGGCGGCACCGTCGCCTCAGCGCTTGCGGTGGTGGCGCCAGAATTGGAATCGGGATGCCGCGGTAACCAGTACCCAACCAGCAGCAGCGCTGCAGCGATCGCCGCAATCAAAAACCCAAGGTGCTTGTTTTTTTCCACGGCGCGTCTTTCACGCGAGAGACGCGAAGAGTCAAGAGGATCGCTCCGTCGGGCGCGCGCCGCCAAGCGGCCGCCGCAAGCGAATTGTGGCGGGAAACCTCACGTCAACGGCTAAGGATTCGCGCCTGTCAGGCTTGCGTTTTGAAACGCTGGGCCTTTTTTGCTTCCGCACCGGAGGAAGTCTCGTGGGCACTCCAGCCATACCGTTCAACATCGGCAACACAGCGTTCATGCTTATCTGCGCAAGCCTCGTCATGCTCATGACCCCGGGTCTTGCCTTCTTTTACGGTGGGTTGGTCGCCCGCAAAAATGTCCTGACCATCATGATTCAAAGTTTCATGTCGCTCGGCTGGACGACGGTTATTTGGTTCGCGTTCGGTTACTCGGAGTGCTTCGGGCCGGATTGGCACGGCATCATCGGCGATCCCACCCACTGGGCTTTTCTCCGGGGCATAACGCTGCACACGATGTTCACCGGCAATGATGCGGGCATTCCTTTGGTGGTTCACGTCGCGTATCAGATGATGTTTGCGATCATCACGCCGGCGTTGATCACCGGCGCGTTTGCGAACCGCGTCACCTTCAAGGCGTACTTCCTCTTCCTGACCGGATGGCTCATCTTCGTCTATTTCCCGTTCGTGCACATGCTGTGGAGTCCCAATGGTCTGTTTGCAAAGTGGGGTGCAGAGGATTTTGCGGGTGGCATCGTGGTCCACGCGTCGGCCGGATTCGCCGCGCTGGCGTCAGTGCTCTACATCGGGCGGCGTGCGGTCGTGGAAAACAAACCGCATAACGTGCCGCTCATCGCCCTCGGCACGGGTCTTCTGTGGTTTGGCTGGTATGGTTTCAACGCTGGGTCCGAGTTACGTGTAGACCCCGTGACCGCCGCCGCATTCCTCAATACCGACCTCGCCGCTTCCTTCGCCGCGGTGACCTGGTTCCTCGTGGAATGGGCGCGCGGGAGACAACCAAAATTCGTCGGCTTGCTCACCGGCGCAGTCGCAGGGCTTGCGACGATTACTCCCGCGGCTGGTTACGTTTCACCCACCACCGCAGTCCTCATCGGAATTCTTGCCGGTGTGATCTGCTACTTCGCGGTGGCCGTGAAGAATCAGCAGGGCTGGGACGATGCGCTGGACGTGTGGGGCGTGCATGGCGTGGGCGGCTTCCTCGGTATCGTTTCCCTTGGGACGCTTGGTTCGGCGGCGTGGAATCCGAACGGATCGAATGGACTGTTCTTCGGCGGCACGGCATTTTTTTGGAAGCAGGTTGTTGCGGTTTCGGTGTGCAGCCTCTGGGCATTTGTTTTCACGTACGGCATGTTGTGGCTAATCAGTCGCATCACGCAAACCAAGGTCGATCCCCAGGCGGAGGAGCGCGGTTTGGACATGGAGCTCCACGGCGAGGAGGCGTATCCGCTAGGCATTTAGTACAATACAACCGATGGCATCCAAAGAAATTCCGGTCTACGCTCCACAGACGATAGAGCCGAAGTGGCAGAAAATTTGGCTTGACCGCGCTCAATACGTGACCAGCAAGCGTGCGGATAAGCAAAAATTCTATTTGCTGGAAATGCTGCCATACCCGAGCGGCGATCTGCATGTCGGCCACGCCCGCAACTACACGTTGGGCGACGTCGTCGCGCGCTATCGGCGCATGCGTGGGTTCAACGTCTTACACCCGATGGGCTGGGATGCATTCGGTTTGCCTGCGGAGCAGGCAGCCATTGCTCGCGGCATGCATCCGCGCGAGTGGACGAATGCCAACATCGCCAACATGCGCTCGCAGTTGAAGAAGCTTGGCACGTCGTACGACTGGACCCGCGAAATCGATTCCTCGTCGCCCGAGTATTACCGCTGGACGCAGTGGCTCTTTTTGTTGATGTATCGCAAGGGGCTCGCTTACAAAGCTGAGGCAACGCTGAACTGGTGCCCACAAGATCAAACGGTCCTGGCGAACGAGCAAGCCGAAGGCGGCGTGTGTTGGCGGTGCGGTTCAAAGGTGGAACGCCGCAAGCTCAGCCAGTGGTTTTTCCGCATCACAAAGTATGCCGACAAACTGCTTGAGGGGTTGGAGCGGCTTGAAGGTTGGCCCGAGCGCGTCAAGACGATGCAGCGCAATTGGATTGGACGCAGTGAGGGCGTGACGGTTGCATTTGCGGTTGAGGACAACATCGGAACGATCGAGGTGTTCACGACCCGAATCGACACGATTTTCGGGGCGACCTATCTTGCCATCGCTCCCGAGCATCCGCTCTTGCCGCTCATCGTCAAGGGCAAATCGGAAGCCGCCGCGGTTGCTGAATTCGCCGCAACCGTGACGGACAAGTTGGACCGCACGCAATTAACAGAAAAGCAAGGGGTTTTTACCGGCGCGTTCGCGCGTAATCCCTTGAGCCGCGAGCGCATCCCGATTTGGGTGACCAACTACGTGCTGGCTGAGTACGGCACGGGCGCGGTGATGGGTGTTCCCGCCCACGATCAACGCGATTTTGAGTTCGCGCGAGCGCATGACTTGAAAATTCGGACCGTCGTCAAACCAACGGATGCTGCCGGTGCGCGAAGCGCGAGCAGACTGCCCGCGGCATTCGTCGATGACGGCACCCTCGTGCACAGCGGTGAGTTTACGGAAATGTCGAGCGCCGAAGCTCGGAAAGCAATGACAGCAAAGCTGGTCAAGGCAGGCTCGGGCACCGCCAGCGTCAACTACAAATTGCGCGATTGGCTCATTTCGCGCGAGCGCTATTGGGGTGCGCCCATTCCGATGGTGTTGTGCGCGCAAGAGGGCTACGTTGCGGTGCCCGATGAGCAGCTCCCAGTGCGCTTGCCGGACAATGCACCCATCACGGGAACGCAAGGCAGTCCCCTCGAGCACGTCCCAGAGTTCATGAACACGACGTGTCCGAAGTGCGGCGGCCCGGCGACTCGCGAGCCTGAAACGATGGACACGTTCATGTGCTCGTCGTGGTACTATTTGCGCTATCTCGATCCCCACAATGACAAAGCCGCGTGGGAGGTTCCCATCGCCAAGTATTGGGCGCCGGTCGATCACTACATCGGCGGTATCGAGCACGCGGTGCTGCACCTCATGTATTCGCGCTTCTTTTATAAGGTGCTCGCTGAAGAGGGTCTCGTTCCGGGCGACGAGCCGTTCACCCGTCTCTTCAACCAAGGCATGGTCCTCGGCGAGAACCACGAGAAGATGAGCAAGTCGCGCGGCAACACGATCGGGATTGATGAGGCGGTCGCGACATACGGCGCCGATGCATTGCGCATCTTTGAGATGTTCGCCGGCCCGCCGGAATCGGATTTTCCGTGGTCGACGACCGGCATCGCCGGTGCGACGCGCACCTTACAGCGCATTTGGCGGCTTGTCCTCAAACATGCTAACGCTTTCAACGTGGCGAGCGATTGGAAAATCGCCCCAGCCGATGGCGCGGCATTCAACGAGCACGAAATTGCGCTGCGTCTGAGCGTTCACTCAAAGATTAAACAAATCGGTGAAGAGCTTTCAGATCGCATGCATCTTAATACCTGCGTGGCGGCAATCATGACGCTGCTCAATGATATCGAGGATTTTGCTGCGAAACATCCCGATGCGGATCGATCGCCTGTCTTCGGCGAGGCGCTGCGAGTGCTCGTTCTGTTGCTCGCTCCGTTTGCGCCGCACATAACAGAAGAGCTTTACGAGCGAACGGGTGGCAAGGGCAGCATTCACGAGCAGGCGTGGCCGCAATACGATGAAGACGCTCTCAAGCGTAATTTGATTGCCATTGTCGTGCAAGTCAATGGCAGGCGGCGCGGTTTATTCTTGGCTCCGCCAGGCATCGATCAAGACGCGCGCATTCGAGCTGGCAAAAAACGTCGACACCGTCGCTGCGCAACTCAACGGGAAAGCGGTACGCAAGCTCGTCTTTGTCAAAGACAAGCTGCTCAATATCGTCGTGTAGCCAGCGTCGTCGCGCGAATGTCTTCGCGAAAGGGCAATGTCGTCGCGCGAATGTCTTCGCGAAAGGGCAATGTCGCGGCTACTCTTGGGCGCGAAAGAACGCGACGGTCTTCTCGATGCCCGCGGGCAAAAGTGTCTGCGGCTCCCAGCCGAGCACCGACCGCGCTTTCTCGATGGCGAAAGCGCACCGATAGACATCACCTGCGCGTTTGGGCGCAGGAACGACAGCAACGTCGCGGCCGACGACGCCCGCAATTGCTTTGTGCAGTGCGTTCACCGACGTCCCAACGCCCGTTCCGATATTGACGATTTCGTTGTCACCTCGGTCGAGGGCGAGCAGATTTGCGCGGGCGACATCGCCAACGTAGACGTAATCCTTTTGTTGCTCGCCATCCCAGTCGATGCGGATGGAGCTCCCCGCCAATATCCGGCTGCTAAAGATAGCGATCACCCCGGCTTCGCCGCCCGGATCCTGCCGCGGTCCGTAGACGTTGCCATAGCGCAACGCCGTATAGCGTACCCCACTGCTCGTCGCAAAATATCTCAAATAATGTTCGGCAACCATCTTCGTGATGCCATACGGGGATTCGGGCAACTGCGGATGCTTCTCGTCGATCGGAAGATACTGCGGCGTCCCATAGGTTGCGCCCGACGACGCAAAAACGACCTTGCCGACCTTATTGCTCGAAGCGAGCATCAAGACGTTGAGCAGCCCTTTGACATTCACATCCGCGTCAAAGGGCGGGTCTTTGGTAGAGATAGCGACGCTGTGTTGGGCAGCGTGATGGCTCACAACTTGGGGCTTAAAGCGCGCAAAAACATCCGCGAGAGCACCGTCGCGGATGTCGATTTCAAAGCATTGGGCTTTTTGGTTGAGATTTGTGCGCCGTCCCCCGCCTTGCGCCCAGAACGAGTCGACGATAGCGACTTCGTGGCCCGCGCCGATAAGCGCATCCACGACGTGGGAGCCGATAAACCCAGCACCGCCGGTTACCAGGATGCGCACAACCGCACTCCCAAGCTCGCGGCGAACCTAATCTCAGTTGAGCTGAATGCTACAGGCGGAGATGGCCGGTCACGGCGAGCAGGATCAACACGAGAAGCACGATGACCAAAGCGTCCACTCTTCACTCAACCCCTTTCTCAAAAACCTGATGACGGACTTACTCTTTCCCTTCTGAGGTGCGGCGTTCCTCGCGCCGCAATGAATAACTTTTTCCCAGAACACGCATCGACCAAACAGCGCTTCGATTGACACTCACTGCACATGACGTGAGTGTGAGCTGTGCGCGCATCGTTCGACTCGCTGTGGCGCGGTCACAGTTTTGCGTTGCTTGTGTCGTTGTACGGCCTTGGTGTGGTTGCAGCTGCGAGCGTATCAGCGGGATTTGCAGCGGCAGCACTTGCTGCGGCCGTCGCCTTTGTTTTTCTAACGGAAACAAGCATCAAAAGGTTTCTCATCCCATTGATCCTCGCGTTTGGCATTGGAGCCGGTGCTGCAACGCTCGCGGTATGGCGGGTGGAGCATAGGCCTTACGCGGCGCTTGACGGCCATCACGTTGTGATCGAAGCGCTTGCTCTCGAGCGTCCAAGATATACCGACTCGGGTTCGCTTCGAGTACGTGTCCTTCACGTGAGCTCGCCTGCGAGCGAGGCCGCCATCCATCTTGTCGGGACTGTTGCTCTCGTGACATTTCCGGCGGCTGACGTTGGCCAAGTGGCTGGACAACGCGTGACGATTCGGGGGCGTCTCGATCTGCCCGGCGGCGCGCGAAACGAAGGTGAACCAGCCGAGCGAGACCTGCTGAGCGAACAGGGCGTCGACGTCGTGATTGCCGCCCACCGTGCCAAGGATATACGCAGGCTTGGCATCGGCACGGGGTGGGAAGCATGGTGGGCGCGGATACGGCTGGCAGGCGCAGATGCGATTGAGAGCCGGCTCCCGCCTCTCGAGGCAACGGTGCTCGAAGGCATTCTGTGGGGCGACCGAGGTAATTTGCCGGCCGCCTTGCGTCAGGAATTCTCGGACACGGGCACCGTCCACGTGCTGACCACGGCGGGTCTGCATCTTGGAATCATGGCTGGGTTGCTCGCTTGGATTCTCTCGCGTTTTCCGATCGCTCGAGCCGCTCGTATCGGATTCATGCTCGTTGGCGCATGGTTGTATGCGGCGCTCGCAGGCCTGCATCTGCCAACGCTGCGCGCGGCAACCATGCTCACCGCAGGAACGGTCGCCCTCGAACTTGGCCGGGGGAGGACGCCGAGCGCGATCTTTGCAGCGGCGGCGAGCGCGGTCGCGTTGCCTCACCCACTCGCGCTTCTGTCGCCGTCGTTCTCGATGTCGTTTGCGTGCGTCGTCGGCATCGCGCTCGTGAGTCCAGTGTTGAGCTCGCTTGGATTACGAGAGGATGGAAGACTTCCGCGCGTCGTTGTCGAGGTCGTGCGAACGAGCCTGGCGGTGCAGATCGCGTTGTGGCCGTTTCAAGCGCTTTACTTTAACGCATTCACGCCCTACGCGGTGCTGGCAAATGCCGTTGTCGTTCCGCTCATCGCGCTCATCATGGCGGTTGGAGCGAGCTTGTGTGCCGCCTCGCTCGCCTGTCCGCCCCTTGCTCTTCCATTGAGCAACCTCGTGTGGTGGGGGTTGCTCTTTGTGATCGACGCGGTCCGATTTTTCGCGACGCTGCCTGGTAGCCACATCGATGTGCCGCCGCCGACTCACGCATTCCTGATTGCGTACTGGATGGCACTCGGAGCGCTCGCCGCGGCGTTCAAATACCAAATTCCGCGGAGGCTCATAGCCAAGTGGGGCGTAGCAGTCGCATTCGCGCTCTTCCTTATATACTGCATTCCTGGAATCGCGCAAAGACTCGATCAGCGCGTGCGGCTTGACGCCATCGACGTCGGTCAAGCCGACTGCCTGCTCGTGCGTGCTCCGGGAGGTCACGCGATGCTTGTCGATAGTGGAGGTCGCCTCGAGCGCACGAGCACCGGTTTTGTGGTGGCCGCTCCCATCGGCGATCGCCTCGCGACGCGGACGGTCATGCCATTTCTCTTGAGGCATTGGGTGTTGCATCTTGATGCAGTCGTGCTGACGCACCCACATGGCGACCACGTTGGTGGTCTCCCCGTCATCCTCTCGCGTGAGCGCGTTGATAGGGTGTACGACTCAGCGCAACTCTATTCGGGTCCAGCATATCATCGCACACTTGAAGTCATACACGACCGTCACATCAAGTGGATCCGAGCGCAACGGGGCGAGGCGTTCGATCTCGGCACAGTTACGCACGTTCAGGTACTCGCACCCGAGTTGCCGTTGATTACTGGAACATCGTCGGATATCAACAATAATTCGGTCGTGCTTCGAGTGACCTTCGGACAGGTTGCGATGCTGCTCACCGGTGACGCGCAATCAGAGGCTGAAGCTCGTCTGCTTTCGCACGGTGGCGCGGATCTGCGTGCCGACATCCTCAAAGTCGGTCATCACGGAAGTGCTTATTCGTCGACACCAGAATTTCTGGCGGCCGTGCATCCGAAAATCGCGATCATCTCATGCGGCTTGCACAACGTCTTCGGACACCCAAGCCCGCTCACATTAGCTGCTCTTAAGACTGCCGGGGCGCAAGTCTATCGGACAGATCTCGACGGTGGGGTATCCGTCATCTCCGACGGGATCTCGGTTCAAGCCAGCGTTCTCGCCGATCGTCTCAGAAAACGTTCTCCTCGCGATCTTGGCGGTCGAGATTTTCGAACTTTTCCGTGACCAACCACGAGTTTGCGGCGTCGCAAGCTTGCTGAGCGATGCGTGATTGAGCCCATTGGCGCAGTGCTTGATCGTCGCCATGCTCGCTCATGGCTCCCTCAAATTCCTCGACGGTGATCCCCCACCGTTCGAACATGCCAAGGTCCATGGGGCACGGATAGATATAATCGTAGATGGTGCCCGCCTTGGAGGCTCGAGCCTTATCGAAAACCCGGGCTAGCCACAAGAAACTCCCTAACGGATGGCGACCGCGACGCGGGAACGTGCGACCGTCGCGAAAATCGGTTGGCATTCGCCTATTTTTATGAAGAGAAAGCCGCTCGCCCTCCGTATACTCCCCGTCATGGACACGGACGTCGTCGTCATCGGTGCTGGCGCAGCCGGACTTGCGGCCGCTCGGGTCCTGGCTGCCCGATCGCTGCGGGCGATCGTGCTGGAGGCACGCGACCGAATTGGCGGCCGCGTGTGGTCGCGTCAGGTGGCGCAAATAACCATGCCGGCCGAACTCGGCGCAGAGTTTATCCATGGCGAGGCTCCGCACACGATGGCGCTGCTACGCGACGCCGGAATGAAAGCCGTCGCCACGGGCGGCGAGTCGTGGAGGTGCAGCGAGGACAGCGGCCTGCGACGCGACGATAGAGAGTTTAGCTTGGCTTCTCGCGTCTTGGAGGGAGCACGGTCGCTCGCGATGGACGAGAGCGCCGATCAATTTCTGCGGCGCCTCGAGAGAGATGAGGCCACCCGCCACATGGCGGAGGCGGCGCGAGCATTCGTCGAGGGATTCGAAGCGGCTGATCCCGCGATTGCAAGCGTGAAGTCAATTGCAGATGAGTTGCGATCGGGCGTCGATTCTACGAGCAGTCGGCCGCTCGGAGGCTACGGGCCGATGTTCGAGCACTTGCATGCGTCGTGCACTGCGGCGGGCGTTCAGATATGCTTGTCGACAATCGTGCAGCGTATTTCCTGGCGCGCTGGTGCCGTTGCCGTCAAGGTGAGCAGCCCATCCGGAGAATTGCGGACCATTCATGCGCGAGCTGTCGTCGTCACGCTCCCGGTGGCTGTTCTCCGACAGAGTGGCAACGAGACAGGGGTCGCATTCGAACCCGACCTGCCCGCGGCCAAACGTCAAGCGCTTCGAAATATTGAGATGGGCCACGCAGTCAAGGTAATGTTGTGGTTTCGAACGGCGTTTTGGGAGCGGATCCGCAACGGGCGCTACCGCGACAGTGCCTTCTTTCGCTGCCCTGGGCAGCCGTTCACGGCGTACTGGACACAATTGCCGGTGCGCAGCGAGCTCATCGTCGCGTGGGCCGGAGGGCCGAATGCAATTGCACTCCGCGACGCCCCGGAGGCGGAAGTCATCGAACGCGCCCTGAACGGCGTTGGAGCATTGTTGGACGAGCCCACGCTCGTGAGCAAAGAGTTCGAGGGCAGCGCCATGCATGATTGGAGCCGCGACCAGTTCGCGGGCGGGGCGTATAGTTACGTTGTCGTTGGGGGAGGAAATGCTCGAGCAATGCTCGCGGCGCCAGTCGACAACACTTTATTTTTCGCAGGCGAGGCGACGGCGGGCGACGGCCAAGGCGGCACGGTAAACGGAGCGCTGGAAACTGGCGAGCGCGCCGCTGCGGAGGTCGCAACCTCACTTGGCACGACGGTGGGATAGGATGGCTGAGACCGCATCATCGTTTCTCACCCCGTGGTCGAATTTCTACGTCATGACCGGCTCGTCGGCCGCAGCCCTGACGGGATTAATGTTCGTCGTGATCACGCTAGTGAACCGAACGGAACGCGTGCGAAAAAACCCGGACGGGATGGCGACGTTCAGCACGCCGACGGTCATGCACTTCAGCGCGGCATTATTAATCTCGGCGGTGCTCAACGCACCTTGGCACTTGCTGTTTCACGCCGCCGTCTTCATCGGGTTTGCCGGTCTCTTCGGCATTGTGTATATTCTGCGCGTGATGTACCAAACCAAGCGTCTCACCGTGTATATTCCCGACCTCGAAGATTGGACGTGGTATAATATCCTTCCATTTATCGCTTACTTTGCGATCTTCGGAGGTGCGATTACCCTTCCCGCGGTTCCAACGAAAGCGCTCTTCGCTATCGCCGGCGGTATCGTGTTATTGATCTTCATCGGAATTCGCAATGCGTGGGACATCGTAACGTACCTCGCGACCGGAGCTGCCGACGAACCCCCGGATTAGGACTTCCAAGACCCCCGCTTTGGGCCACGTGCTTCACGCGGGCAAAACGTCCTATTGGCTATACTAACGCGGTGACACTGGCAAGCGTCGTTGTTCCCGCATTCAATGCCGAAAAGACTTTGGCCGAGTGCCTCAATGCACTGTGCAACCAAGACTGCGAAGACTTGTACGAGATCATCGTGGTCGATGACGGGTCGCGTGATGGCACACAAACACTGGCGCAATCCTTTGATGTCCGCGTCCTCGGCCAGCAAAACAAGGGAGCAGGAGCTGCGCGCAACGCTGGCGTCGCTGTGGCACGAGGTAAGTGGATCGCGTTTACGGATGCCGATTGCGTGCCTTCCCGATCGTGGCTGCGTTCACTCCTCGCCGCCGTCGCGCAGTCGTCCACCTCGACCGCGCAGTGTATCGGCGCCGGCGGTCGTACGCTCGGCCTCGATTCAACGACTGATGCTGCACACTTTTGCGATCTCATCGGGAGCTTGGACGCGCAACGTCATCTCTCTCATCCAAAGTTTCCTTTTGCGCCGTCGAGCAACCTCATGTATCGGAAAAGCGTTTTGGAAGACGCAGGCGGGTTTGACGAACGATATACATCGTACGAGGCCTGCGACTTGCACAACCGCATTCTGAAAGCGCAGCCGGGCGAGTTCGTGTATGCTTCGCGGGCTGTCGTGTTTCATCGGCATCGCGCAGATTGGAAGGGTTTCTGGCGGCAGCAATATTCGTACGGCAAAGGCTACGCACAATTTGTCTTGCACCATCGCGACGAATGTCGATGGACCATCGGCGATGAGCTCAAAGAGTGGGCGGATATCGGCCGCCTGAGTTTGTCCGCATGGCGCGTTCCCAACAACGAGCGGTTCTTGTATGCACGCGGCATGTTTGTGAAGAAACTTGCCCAGCGGGTTGGCTTCGTCGCAACTCAGCTCGATCGAAGAGAGCGTGCGCGGTGGTGAACAAGCTCGCGCCCAAGTGGACGCCACGTGGTTTTGCGCAGCGCTACCGCGCATTCGTCCGTCGACCCGACGACCTTTGGCTCGCCTTGCAGATCGGCTACTTCATGTGGCGTGTGCCCGCTCTGTTGAGGCGACGAAACCTCCGGTCTTTTCTCGCGGATCTGCGAGAGTGCCGTCGGCCGGCAGCGCCCAGCATCGAGCAGAGTCAAGAACGCATCGCGCGTTTGCGTGCCCTGAATTTGCGCTTACCGTTTTTACGTTCGCGAGATAACTGCTACGTCCGTGCCCTGACCCTCTACCGTTTTCTTGACGCCGGCGATCAGCCGGTGAAGATCCATTTTGGCATTGAAGAGCAACCCAACCCCCACGAACGATTGCGCGGGCACGCCTGGATATCCGTTGGGGGACAACACTTCGACGCGCCGGACGAGATCTTCAATGTCCGCATCAAAGAAGTGCCGCTGACACCTCTCGAAGCTACATCGTAGTCATCAAACCTTCGAGCAACGCCCCAACTCGCTGGCACGCGACGCGCCAATTCAAGCGAGTTTGGAATTCTTGAAAGGAAGCCAGCATGAGGCGCCGGTACCGTTGTGGGTCCTCGAGCTGACTCACGACAAAGTCGCGGTAATCCCGAGGATCGGCTTCAAGACGGAAGAGCTTGCCATTGACCCCATCACGGATGATCCCGGGGATTCCGCCGACGTTCGTCGTCAAGCAGGGCAGTCCAAAGGAGTTGGCTTCCGCCAGCACGTGCGGAGAACAGTCCGCTCTGCTCGGCAGAATCAAAAAATGCGACTCACGCATGAGCTCACTCCACCGCTGTTGCCCCTGTGCGCGAGATTGGTCGAGGAAGCCCACAAGGTTAACAACCCCTCCAAACTCCTTCGGGATGTCCGGCTTGCGGCCGATCACGGTGAGGGTTGTGGAGTACCCAACGTCAGAGAGAGCCTTCGCCACCTGGCACGCAATCAGACCACCTTTGCGATTCCATGCGCCGCCCACGAAGAGCAACCTGTACGGTCGCATAGGTTTCATCTCAGCGATGGCTTGAATATCACTTACCGTGCGGTCACATTCGCAGTTGGCGCCGAAAGGAACAATTTTGATTTTTCTTCGGTCGATGCGATCTGGCGCGTGGCTTGCCGCCCATTCAGAGCTATAAATGATGAGGCTGCAGTGTTCGAGGGCAGCCAATTCCATAGCAAGGGTCTCACGCTTGCTGCGCTCGGATAGGTTTGTAAGCTGCGGATAAAAATCGAACAGGCCGCGCGCGCTTCCGTCTGTCCACACGACAACTGGTTTGTCCACGTGGAGGTGTGCAAGTGGTAAGAGTATTCGCGTCAGAATAATGTCGTAGTCGGCCGCAGCCAGCTTTTGCGCTACGTACTTCGCTTGGCGTTTGATGATTGTTGGGTTGGCTGCGATGTTGTAGTTTTGGTGATAGACACGGCGGTAAAACGCGGACGTAAGCCGGGTAGCGAGCGAGAGGCTTGATGGCAGACCGTTCACACGCGTCAGGGACACACCCATGGTTTCTAGCGTTTGGGCGATGTAATAGCTGGCATAGCCCGCGCCGCCCAACGCGGGCACGCTGGCACGATCCGTAACGTCAAACCGGGTCAGATAAGCTACGCGCATTATGAAATCATATCAGCATGCTGCCCCAGCAGTGGATTGCTATCAGCTGGTGAACTACAAATACGATACCCAAGTCGTCAAGTTTTTTTGACGGCCTCGCCATTATAGTACAAGACGGTTGAGCGTGAAACGGACGAAACGCCGCCCAGGTTGGGGCTGGTTGCCAGTATTCGAGCGACGGTTGGGCGCGCAGCACGCAGTGTTCATCGCGGGCAGCGGCCGCTCAGGCACCACGTGGCTAGCGCAATTGGTCAACCACGACCATAGTTACCGCTATTACCATGAACCTTTTGGCCCGGCGGTATGGCCGGCCTTACGACCGGTGCTGTATCTGCGTAAAGGAAACAGCGAAGAGCGCTACGTCGTTCCCGTTGAGCGCACGCTGCGTGGGCATCGCGTTTGGAATTGGATTCGCTCGAACGAGTACAATCGCTCGGTGCAGCCGTATAATCGCCTGGTCTTTCACAAGCGCCTGATCAAGGAATGTCGGGCAAACCTATGGTTGCATTGGCTGCGCGACCGGCATCCCGAAGTACCAATCATCTTTGTCATGCGGCACCCCGCCGCTGTCGCCTACTCGACCATCCAACGGCGACTGCCGAACGTTTTTCAGGAATACTTCCTGCAGCGAGAGCTCATCGAAGATCAGCTTGCACCATTCTATGACCGCATGGTGGCTGCGCGATCGGGCCCGGAATGGGACCAGCACGTTCTCAATTGGTGCATTCAGAACTACGTGCCGCTGCGCGAGCTCACGCCAAACAACACGCACCTCATGTTCTATGAAAATCTGCTCCTCCACCCGCAGGCAGAAATGGCCCGTCTCTTCGAGTTCATTGGTCAACCGATGAGTGACAACGTCCAGATGGCGTATGCCAAACCGTCATCCACAACGCGCCGGACTTCCGCCATCCGAACCGGAGCAAATTTAGTGAGTGCGTGGAAAGACGAAGTTAGCGGAGCTGATCTGCAACGGGCCTTCGATCTCGTGGCGCTTTTTGGTTTGGACTCCATCTACTCAACTGGCGTCCTGCCAGATACAACCGCGGCGCAGGCGCTCCTAGCGCAGCAGCACCGTTGAGGGGCCGAATGAAATATGTCGCACCTCTTCTCGTGGGGACCCTACTCTTTGCATGTGGGTCCGTTGAGAGCTCTGCCGCCCAAGGCGCGGGGGTGCACAGCGCGACAGGCAGGATAGAACATATCATTATTATTGTCCAAGAGAACCGTTCGTTTGATAGCTATTTCGGAACGTATCCTGGAGCGGACGGAATCCGCTTTCGAGACGGCAAGCCCGTGCAATGTGTACCTGATCCAAAAAATACAGGGTGCACTCCACCCTTCCACGACGCAAGCGTTGTGAATTACGGCGGTCCCCATGGGCATGACGCAGCCTTGGCCGACATCGACGGCGGCAAGATGGATGGATTTATTGCGCAGGCCCAACGCAGGTTGAAGCGCTGCCGCAGAATCTTAGATCCGGCGTGTGGCGGCTCGGGGAAAGATGTGATGGGCTATCACGACGGCCGAGAGATTCCCAATTATTGGGCATATGCCAAGTATTTTGTGCTGCAAGATCACATGTTCGAATCGATCGCAAGCTGGAGCTTACCGGCGCACCTGTTCCTCGTCTCTGAGTGGTCGGCCAAGTGTGGTTCTGCTGATCCCATGTCCTGCAGCAACGCGGTCGACGTGAATAGCGACAACCCGTCGCCGACGTACTCGTGGACGGATTTGACGTTTCTGCTTCATAAGAACCATGTGAGCTGGGCTTACTATGTGTTTGGCGGCTTCGCACCCGACACAGAAGATGACGATGCGATGGCAACGCCGCACGTTTCCCAATCAGCGGATACGCCGTCAATTTGGAATCCCTTGCCATGGTTTGAAACCGTGAGAGAAGATCATGAGCTAGCAAGTATTCGCGGACTTGCAGATTACTTTGCGGCGGCAAAGAGCGGGCATTTGCCCGCAGTTTCCTGGATTTGTCCTAACAGCCGTTTCAGCGAACATCCGCCTTATGATGTGAAGGATGGACAAGCGTATGTCACGAGCCTTATCAACGCGGCAATGCAAGGGCCACAATGGAATAGCACCGCCATTTTTCTGACGTGGGATGATTGGGGAGGCTTTTACGATCACGTTGCACCACCTCGCGTCGATGTCAATGGTTACGGCCCGCGCGTTCCTGGCTTGCTCATTAGTCCGTATGCAAGACGCGGCTTTATAGATCACCAAGTACTCAGTTTCGATGCATATGCTAAGTTCATTGAAGACGTGTTTCTGAGCTCGCAACGGCTCGATCCAAAAACGGATGGCCGTCCGGATCGACGCCCGAGCGTTCGCGAACGAGAGCCAGTACTCGGGGACTTGTACGAGGAATTCAATTTCCGGCAACGGCCAATCCGGCCGATGTTGCTCCCAACCAACTTCGTATTGCCTGCGCCAGAGATTATGAAACAGCCCGTCGACGAACCTGGCCGTCCCTTGAGGAGAGAAGACGCTTACATAACGCTCCTGATCGTGCTGGTAGTGCTCATCGTGGTTGCCACGCAATTGCACAAAAAGCGCGCCTGAGGTGCACTCAAAACTGCCTACCCTAGCGGCGCAAGTGATGCTATAGGGACGCAAGGCCCTGGTGCGGCCGCTCAAGGTACTAAGGCTGTTCGGCAGCGTGCCGCCAAGTCGAAAGCAGCAACACTCGGGTGGCATTTAGAGAAGCAGTCGCTCATGATTTGTTGGCAAGCGTCAGATCGGTGTGTCCTTCACCGGTGCGTCTTTCTCGATCGCGATGGCGTGATCAACGAAAAAATCCCAGGCGGGTACGTCACGCGCTGGGAGCAGTTCCGATGGCGACGCGATGCCATCGCAGGATTATCGCTGCTGCAAGCTGCCCATTTTCCGCTCATCATTGTATCCAACCAGGCGTGCGTCGGGAAGGGTATGCTTGACGAAGCTGGTTTGGTGGGCATCATGGAGAGCATGCGCTGGTCGCTTGGCTCCCACGGCATCAACCTCACCGCGTGGTATTGCTGCCCACACGCACCGGAAGTTATTTGTTCGTGTCGAAAACCAGGGACCGCGATGTTGCAGGCAGCAGCACGCGATTTTGGTTTGGACCTCGCTGAATGTCACCTCCTCGGGGACTCGCTTTCAGACATGGAGGCCGCACGGGCCGCGGGTTGCAAAGCACACTTTGTCGATCCGGCACTGGACGACAGTCTGAGCGCCGCCGTTTTGGGTATCGTGGGAGACCTGCGCGTGTCAACCGCGCTGCACCCTTGATGGGGAGTATCGAAAGCACGGCGCTTCGGCTCGCGACTATCGCGCAGCAGCGGCCGCGCGTGGCTGTGAGGGGGCGCGCGATGTGTCCCTTGCTGCGCGAGCCAATGGTGCTGTCGCTCGCCCCCTTTGATCCGCACACCGCAAAGAACACAATCGTCGCGCTCGATCTTGGCGGGGACGTGGTGCTCCGTCGCATCATAGGGAAACGTAATGGGAGTTGGATCGTCTGCGGAGATGCTTATCCGCTTGCGGTGTCTGCCGTAAAGGAGCGACAAATAGTTGGCGAGCTGGACGCCGTCTATAGCGACGATTCACCGACTGCGCGTCCGCTCAATGCCAAGTATTTTAGCGCGCGTAGCGCCCTTGCGGCGCGTTCGCATTCGCTGCGGGCCCTTGCCGTGCGGCTTCGGAGTATGGGTCACGGTGCATTGCAGTTGGCAGGCGTGTATCCGGCGTCGTTCCCTTTCAAGGCTCTCTTGGATGCGATGACCGCAATCGTCAATGACGACTGGGTAGCACTAGGAGCAGCCATCGACTCGTGCAGTGCCTCGTCGCTCATCGGGATAGCGTTGCGCCACGGCTGTACGAGCATTTTGTTAGAAGGCATGCGCTGCGGGAAGTTGGTCGATCTCTCCCACTACGAGCCGCTCGCTCGAGGCCTCGAGACCTCAACCCTCAGGATCGAGCACGAGAGCGACAGCACCAGAAAGCAGATCGAAGAAATCGTTCACATTTTCAATAACGAAGGTCTACCTTTCGCCCTTTTGAAAAGCTCGGCCCGTCTTTTCGCTGGATTGCCAGGCATGGAGCTCCACCCCAGCACCGATATCGACATCTTGCTTCCCGCTGACTTGATTTCGGCCGGTGCCGATGCGCTGCGCCGGCACGGTTACCAATATGGGTGCGAGCAAGATGTCTCGCTGTATCTTGCGTATCATCATCATGCCGCGCCGCTTGTGCCACCGACCAAAGGCCTCAACGTCGAACTGCACTTCGCGCTCGCGCCACCGCGAAGGTTGTCGCAGATATTGGATTGGCACACACTTGAATCGCACATCACTTCCGTAACAACAGCTGCGGGCACAGCCGGTTGTCTCGATACATTCGGATCGGCTCTGCACCTGTGCGTACATTCCATAGGCGTATACAAACTTCGGGATGTGGTCCTGCTTGCGCAGATGTTGCGCAGTCAGCCAGAACTTCTTGAGGAAATGGAAGAATTCTGTGCCCGGGAGTCCTGGGAACCCGTGCGCTTGTCGAGCGCCCTCGCTCTAGCAGCCCGCATCGGTAGAATGCAAAAACCCGAATCACCAGCAGTGCGGCGGTACGTGAGCTGGTTGATAGGCCGAGAAGATCTGCCAGAGGCGATCCGCTGTCGTTCGGGGACTGGTCGAAACTTGCTTTCGCAGCGAAGCTGGCCGGGAAACGACCGAGCGCTATGCACAGCGCCCGCGAGCCGATCATTGGCTGCACCCAGGAACTGAAGGGTTCATGCGTGCCACGTTCCACAGTGCAGTCGGCTTCATCGCCCGCGTCCTTACGTGGCGCGCCGCCACCCTGCGGGACCGAAAGCCTCACAAGGAAGGGCGTAGGTCGTATCCTGAGCAGCAAGGCCAATGGTACAATGCAAATGGCTAATCCTCAGGCTCATGAAGCGGCATCCGGATGCCGCATTCTCTTTAAGGGCTCGTAACAATGTCTGTGCAATTGAAAGAATATGTAGGGATGAGCGCCGACGTCGTGGCGACCGTGCTCGGGCATGGGGCGGTCCTGCTTGATCTTCGATCCAAGTATTTTTATCGGGTGAACGCGTCGGGCTGGGCGATTTTGCAACTTGCGGAAGATGGCACAGCGCTCCAAGACGTCAAGGACCAGTGCCGACGATGGGGCTCGCAGGACGATACCCCTATCGACGAGTTTATCGGTCAACTCACGACTCACGCTATCTTGGAAAGACGCGACGTGACAGGGCGTGGCGCAGCTGTGAAGTTTGAGGGGCCGTGGGAAAAGCCGCACATCGAACGGCAGCCGCAGCCGTTGCAGCGCGTTATCATCAGCGCGTTTGACCCGAGTATCCCACTCGCGGAGTAATTCGAACAAAGAGCGGCTATGGTCATTGCGCACTCCGTTCTCGAGTTCTTCTGCGGGCCATTACATGTACGACTTCAGTGCGAATCCGCTCGCTTGCGGGAACGGCTGTCGTCGACACTTGGCATGTATGATGTGCGTTGGGACCCGCCGCATCGTTCCATCGAACTCTCATGTCCACGAAACCGTCGAATGCACCCCAATGGTCGACAGCTCGTACTTGCGGTGCTCGCGCATGGCGGTCTGCCGCAGCCCCGATGGACTCATCGCAACCTCGAGTTCGGGTGGGGATCTAACGCTTGTGCGGAGTGCGAGCGTCGACCGCTGGCACATGAACGTTCCGACCTCACTTGCCGATCTGGAAGAGCTGGAAGACTTTCTCGTCTTAGTGCTCACTACAGGCTGGCGCTGTCTTGACTGGATTCCGCTGCATGCCGGTGCTCTGTCTCGTGGCGGCTGCTGCATCATCGTGTGCGCGCCGAGCGGAGGGGGAAAGAGCACGTTGACCGCGGGCCTCATGCGAGCCGGCTGGCGCACGCTGGGCGATGACAAGCTGTTGCTGCGCATCGTGGATGGTCGACCCCGCCTTGCTGCCGTGCTTCATTCATTGAACCTGCACCCGCGCACGCGCCAGTGGTTCCCGGAAGTTGGCGACCTCTGGTTGTTGCCGGCCTATTCCGCGTGGACCGAAAAGCGGAAAGGTGTCCATTGCACGACATTTGGCCGGGCAGGACGGAACGCGATGGAGTTCCGACGCACGTCGTCCGCCTGCAGCGCAAACTCGGACCGAAGCGCTATCGAGTTCGCGGCCCCTCGGTCCGGACGAGATTTTTCACACGCTCGTGCAGCAAACCGTCGTTCCCACTGAGAGGAGCGAAGCTGCGCGTTCTCTTCGAGCAGTCGCGCAACTCGCAGGACACGTGCGAGGCATTGAATTTTCCATTGGGGAGAACGCGTTTCACGACGATGAATGCCTGGAGGCGCTCGACCGTTGCCTGCAGTGAGAAGCGCGAGCTCCGTTAGTGTCGTGGTGCCGGTCTATAACGGTGCCGCGACCATCGCTGACACACTTGGCGGCTTGCTCGCCCAGACCGGGATCGATGGCAGGGACTTTGAGTTCATCGTCGTTGACAACAATTCAACCGATGAGACGCCCGACATCGTCCGATCATTCCCTGTGACGTTCTTGCAGGAGAAAAAGCCAGGGGCGGGTGCGGCCCGGAATTGCGGCCTAGGGCATGCGCGCGGTGACATCATCGTGTACCTCGACGCCGATACTCTGCCGACTCGTCGCTGGCTCGCGCACCTCGCCGGCGTATTTGACGACGCCAACGTGACGATTGCTGTCGGTAACACGCTGGTCTTTCAACCAGAGACAGCGGAGGAACGTTACTGCGCCGCGGCGGGATTGAATTATTCCCAGCGCGCCATCGAACGCAGGCCGTTCCCGTTTGCGCCATCTCTCAACATGGCGGTGCGGCGAGGGGCCGCCCTCGCGATCGGTGGCTGGGCGGAAGATATGCCCACGGCAGAGGACGTTGACTTTTCGCTTCGCTTGTTACGCGCCTACCCAGGTGAAATTGCCTATGCACGCGATGCGGTGCTGTTTCACAAAAATCGCAACGACCGCAGCGCCTTGCTTCGGCAGGCGTGGACGTACGGGCAGGGCGCAGCCGACATGTACTTGCGCTATCCCGACATCGCTCGCTGGGATTTCCGAAAGTCCTGTACGCTAGCCGCGATCCTCGGCATCCGAGGAGTCGCACCTTCGTTCTTGCGAGCAGCGCGCGTATTGCGCCTTGCCACGTCTGAGCAAGTCGAGTTTGCCACCTATCATCGTTTTTGGACATTCTGGTATTGGCGCGGGTTCTTTAGCATGCTGCGTCATCGGGTCCGGCTAGCGCCGTGACGCCCGATGCAACCAGCAGCAGTCTGAAAGGCCGCCGCGCGCTCGTGACTGGCGGCAACACCGGCATTGGAGCGGCGATCGCACGGAGTTTGGCCACGAACGGAGCTGACGTAGCCGTGAACTATGTAACGAACGCGCAAGCAGCAGAGGCGGTAGTGCAAGGATGTCGCGACCTCGGTTCGGATTCGTTCTCGATTGCGGCGGACGTCTCGCAAGCGGATGCGGTTGAGCGGATGTTTCAGATGGTCCGAAGCCGTTACGGGGGGCTGGACGTGCTGATCAACAATGCTGGCATCGATGGTCCTCCCAACCTCGTGTGGGATGCTAACCGCTCGGACTGGTTGCGCGTGCTGGAAGTCAATTTGTGCGGGGCATTCTACTGCATGCAACAAGCACTCGCCGATATGATTGCGCGGCGCAGCGGCGTGATCATCAACGTCACGTCAGTCCATGAAACGATGCCATGGAAAGGCTTCAGCGCATATGCCGCAGCCAAGGCCGGGCTCTCCATGCTTTCCAAAACGGCCGCGCTTGAGGCGGCCCCGCACGGTGTGCGGATCCTCGCGGTCGCGCCCGGGGTGGTGCAAACCACCGATGAACGAGAACCTCTGGGAAAAACCGAAGTTGCGCGACCAACTTCTCGAAAAAATTCCACTACATCGGATGGCGCAACCAGAAGAGATAGGCACGTTGGTGGCTTGGCTCGCTTCGGATGCGGCGCGCTATCAGACTGGATCAACCGTCTTCGTGGACGGCGGTCTTACCCTATACTCTTAGGAAGCAAGCAACACTCAGACGCTCTTACTCGCGCTCTCAGTTCGATGCGCCGGCGTAATGCGAGCGCGACCGCATGGTTGACGACCATGTGCCCATCTTCTTGTTGGCCCACAAGGTCGGCTGGAATGGTCACGGCGATATCGGCCTGCGTCCAAAGGCGGCTGATCTTATTGCCGCACAGTGCAATCACGCGCGCTTTGCGGCGTTGTGCGACTGCCACCGCCCGGAGCGACGTTGGGAGAGTTGCCGGAAGTCGAAATTGCAATGACCACGTCGTCCGGTTTGCAGCAGCGCTTCGAGCAAGTCGGAGAAGATGCGGTCGTATTGCGTATCGTTGCTGATAGCGGTCATAAGTGGAACGTTGTCGGTCAGCGCAATCGCGCGAATGGAACGCATTCCTTCCAGCCACGTGCCACGAATCAAGTCGTTCATCATATGCGATGCTGTGGCGGCACTGCCGCCGTTGCCACAAGGTAAATGCAGCCGGCGTGCTGCCAGCACGCAAAGAGCGCATCCACAACGTCGGAGACCTGCTGTCGCGAGAGTTGCCCAAGCGCGTGCGACACAGCGCACACATACTCGTCGATAACGGCGAGCTGCGCAGTGCCCCTACCGGCGTCGTCATCGCGGACTATCACCCGGGAAGCGTATCGTAGGATCTGGTCGAGGATAAAGGGACCATGGGACTAAACATGGTCCTACTAAAAGACGCCGACTCGGCGCCCTTTTCTTGCTCTGAGCTCGGCGCATCACTCGTGCAAGCAATGATCCTGGCGGGCGGACTGTCCACGCGATTGTATCCGCTCACTCGCAACCTGCCGAAGCCGCTGGTTCCGCTGCTTAACCGGCCAGTCATGGCGCACGTCATCGAGCAGCTTTCGACGCCAAGCTATCCGCGACATCACGATGAATGTCCATTACCTCGCCGATGCGATCGTAGCGTATGCAGGCGATGGATCTCGCTTCGGCGTTCACCTTGCGTATCTACGCGAGCAGAAGTTAAGTGGTAGCGCAGGAGCCGTGAAGAAAGCGGCATCGCACTTTGACGCGGCCTTCGTGGTCGTGGCCTGCGACACCATCGTGATGGCAGATCTCCCAGCGGCGCTCGAATTTCATAAGGCAAAAAGTGCCGAGGTGACGATCGTGCTCGCGCCGACGAGCGATCCGAGCAGTTGCGGCGTCGCCGTCACGGATGCGCGCGGCCGCATCGAGCTCTTCCAAGAGAAACCGGCGAAGGGAACTGAGAAGAGCACGTGGGGTAACACGGGTGTCTATATCCTCGAACCTCACGTGCTCGAACGCATTCCCGATGGGATTGTGTACGATTTCGGCACGCAACTGTTTCCATCGATGGCGGCATCGAAGGGTCGCCTTTTCGGCATGCGCCAAGATGTGTATTGGTGCGACTTGGGCTTGCCACAGTCGTATCGACGCCTTCACTTCGATGCCTTGCGTGGCGTCATACAACTGCGCTACGGCGAAGGACGACACGTCGTGGACGGGGTCCTTACCGGCCGCGCTGCCCAGGTTTCGAGCAGCGCGCGGCTGATCGGCCCGACCTGCATAGGCGATGGCTGCCGCATCGACGAGGGCAGCACGATCTCATCGTCGATTCTTTGGCAGGGCGTTCATGTCGAGCGCAACTCGGTGGTCGAGGATGCGGTGGTAGCACGCCCCGTGGTTGCTTGCGGTTCGGTGTTGCAGGGGGGTGAATATGTCTGATCCGCAGCGGCAATGGCTACGCTGCGCCTTCCTCTTTCGCTGGCCCTACAATCCCTATCTGGACCTGCTCGCGGAGGAGCTTCGCGCGCAAGGCGCTGACGTGCAGATCCCCGACCGCTGCTTGTGGTTTGCCTCGCGTATCCGCCGTGGCGGGCACGTGCACATCGTACATCTGCAGGAGATCGCGCCTTTCTTTCTCGCGACGACGCTGCCAAAGACGATCGTCAAGAGCTGCCTTAGCCTCATACAATTGGCGTACTTGAAGCTGTGCGGCACGAAAATAGTATGGACGGCGCACGACTTGCGCACTCATTGGGAGCGCTATCCCCGCGTCGAGCGCGCTTTCACCACCGCGATAGCAGCGCTGGCGGATGCAATCGTGACCCATTGTCAGGGGGCGACGCGCGCGGTCGCCACCCAGTTTCGCGTCCGCAACGCGAACAAGATGGTGAGCATGCCGCACGGACATTTTATGGATGCGTATCCTAACATCATGGATCGTGATACGGCTCGCCGGCACTTCGGCCTTGCGCCTGGCGTTTTAGCGTTGCTCTGTTTTGGCTTGGTCCGCGCGTATAAGGGCTTCGAGGATTTACTCGACGGATTCTTTGCGCTCTCGCGCAGCGAAACGCACCTCATCATTGCGGGCAAACCGTTCGATGAGTCGACTGCACGGGCCGTGCGCGAACGCATCGCAGGCCACGACAACGTCACCTTCGTGCCAGAGTTCATTTCAAACGGCGACGTTCAGTTGTTCATGAATGCCTGCGACGCTGCGGTGTTTGCCTATCGCGAGATCTTGACGTCCGGCGGAATTATCCTTGCGATGTCATTCGGCAAGGCCTGCGTGGCGCCGCGCAAAGGGTGTATTCCTGAGGTCCTGGATGCCGATGGAGCTTTTCTGTACGATGGCGATTCGGGACTCGATCTCAAAAGCGTCCTGGCAGCGGGTGAGTACGCAACAAGTTCGCCTTCCGGCCATGGGAGTGCATAACCGTCTGAAAGTTGCTCGTTGGCCATGGAAACTGGTTGCCGCAGCAACGCTCGAGGTCTATCGATCAATACTGCCCGAGCGTGCCGTCATATTTGGCACGCACGACAGCACGGTGAAACGCGAAGAGCGCGAGCGGCAGCAGCACGACTGACGCGCAGGCAAGCCAGACAAGGTCGGGTTCCATCTGCGCCAGCGACGCGCCGTGCGCGGCGGCGCGAATGGCGCCCAGTCCATGCGTAATTGGTAATATTTGCGAGACATGCCGAAGCCACAGCGGTAACAGCGCAATAGGGAAGAAGACCCCTCCAAGCAGCTGAGACACGCTGCCGAGCACAAGTCCGGTGGGACTCGGTTGTTTAAACGTCATGACCGATGCCGCGCTAAAGATTCCAAACGCCGACATACAGGTGACGATGAGCGCGAGCGAGAGCAGGATGGCTCCGGGATTCGCCTGGCTCAGATCCAAATGAAAGACAAGGATTGCGCTGAGCAAGTAGACGACGACGCGGGCTGCCGTCAGGGTGAACGACCACAGCGTGGAGGAGACGATGAGCAGCGGTAAATCCGTCGGCGTGACGAGCAATGCTTCGACCACCCCCATCGACTGACTGCCTTGCACGGCGCTTTGAAAAGCGCTGACCGCGGTACTTTGAAATCCGAGAAATGCGATGTTGATGTACCACGTACGAGAAATACGTGCCGCTGTGCCCGGCAAAACCAAAATGATGCGATGGCGGGATGAGCTTCGAGACGAACCACATCCCAGTGACCCCGAAGGGGATGGCGATCCACTGCGACCAAAAGCTTAAAGGATAGGAGAGGGCGGTGCGGGCATCTCGCAGGAACAATTGCCATACCTTACTCAGCATCGCTCGCCCACTTGACAAAGATGTCGAACGGTCGTGGCTGCTCGACATGGAACGATCGAACCGAGACGCTGTCCGAGCTCAGGGCCCAGAAGATTTGATTGAGCGTTGCGGTTGAGGCCTCCATCTCGACGTCCACCCACACGCCTTCTCCGTTGGGCCGGATTGAAAGCTGCACGAAGCCCTGCAGCGTCCGCATGCGTGCCACAAACTCGTCGCTGACGCGATCGACCAACACGCAAAACGTACGCTTGTCGATCGCCTGCGCGCTGAGGTGTCGCGGCGACTGCACCGTCACGATGTGTCCGCGACGAATAATGGCGACGCGGTCGCAAATGCTCCATGCCTCCTCAACGAGATTGGTCGCGAGAACGACTGTCTTTCCGCCGCGGTCAACAAGCTCGCGAAGAAAATGTCGGATATTCTCTGCATGTTTTGCATCCACGGTGCGAGTGGGTTCGTCGAACAGCAGCACCGGAGGATCGTGCAACAAGGCGCGAGCCACCCCGAGTCGCTGGCGCATCCCCGATGAATACGTCACATAGCGCCGGTCGAGATCGTCGCTAAGATCCACTTCCCGAATGACTTCGTCAATGCGCCGGTCAAGGCGGCGTCCTTTGAAGCCGGCCAGCGAACCGAACAACTCCATGTTTTCGCGACCGGTCAAGCGCCAATAGAAGCTGCGATCGTCACCGCTGCAGTATCCGATGCGCCGCCGGGCTTCGAGCGAGTTCCGCTCGACGTCGATGCCGTCCACCCGGACCTCACCCTTGTCCGGCAGTGCGAGCGTACACAGCACTTTGAGGAGCGTCGTTTTCCCCGCGCCGTTTAGACCCAAAAGACCGAATAATTCTTTTCGCCCGATTTGGAGCGTAACGTCGGATAGGGCGACCCGACGCGGTGGCGGCCCGCGATGCTTGAGCCAAGCCGAAAACCTGTGAGATTCCGGAAACGATTTGGTAACGCGATCGACAATGATCGCAGGTGAATCGGGTTCCGTCACGGCCAACGCAAAAGCCGGCAGCCGTGGTGCCGCAGCGGCTCGGCTCTTTCCATAACAAGAATGTTTGTTGGTTGTCCGCGGCCTCACTAGGGACCGTTGGGGTATGCGACTAGGCCAGGGGTCGCTCCGGTGCAGCACTGCTCGGTTGCTCCACGCCTTCGTGGATCGCATACATGCGCGCGTGAGCGCTCTGCGCCGCAGCCACCAGAGTTTCATACGGACGATCGAGGACATCCACAAAGCCAATGTTGAAATTTTCGCCGTCGAATCTGCCAGCCACCGGCTGGTCCTTGAATTGGAAATAGTGCGCTCCGATGATGGAAGGATGCGCGGCCGCATGTTCGAGGTAGTATTGGTACGCGACGCCGCGCTGTTCTTGATCCCGGACCTCGATGAGCGATCCACCGAGCCCCCGGCCAGTCGCGCCAAAATGAAACTCCCCTATGAGCACCGGCTTGCCGACGAGCGCATCGATCAGTTGCAAAAATTGCTCCGAGGGAGCGATCGAGTACATGTTGACCGTGAACACGTCAAAAATGTCGCTCGCACGCAGTATCGGCTCCGGCGGCCGGCCGACCCAGCGAATACCCAGGTTGAGATGGTTTGGGTCGAGCGCCCGCAACATATCACTCATCACCTGGAAATGACGTCGCGCCAGCAGTTCTGAAAGCTTGTCGCGAACGCCGAATCATCGCCGCCAGCATCGAGCAAGAATTGCCGCACGAAACGCTGCGTGGCTGATGGCACCGGATCGCGATCGATTGCATCGATCAAGCTGCGCTGCTGCCAGCGCGGCTCGTTCCCCAAAAAGTATCCGAGCAGGAAGCGATTTTCGCGCAGCGATCGGATGCGCTCGTGGATCGTGGCTCTGATTTGGGCCGGGTATTCGGGAGCAAAGACGTCAGGGAATCCATGCCAGCTCTTCCCCTCGACCGAAACGTTCAGATCGACCACAAAGGGCAGGCCGCTTTTCTGCAACTCCGGAGCAGACCACAGTCCGATGGAATTGAAACCCCAGTTCCGCAGACGCCGTATGGCGGTTTCGGTCCAGCGCTGGCGCGTTGAGCTTGCCTCCCGTACCGTAGTAGCGTATTGTCCTTGTAGAAGTCTATGGACCGTGCCCGCGGCTCAGCGAAGAGCTTCTTGCGATCACTCACAAACGTTTCGTCGCCCCCGAGCCGGACGCAGTCGAGGCCCGCAGAGAAAAACAATCTGCCTTGCGGTTCGACCAGCCACCACCGTCCGCCGATTTTGGCGGTTCGAAAGTATCCCGAAGGCTCAATCGCGACAGATGATGTCGGGAAGTGTGGCTCGGACGACAGCGAGTCGTCTTCGCGTGACCACGCTGCTCGCGCGGAGCTGGATAATGTCAGCGGGTGATTCGTTCCCTTCGATCCATTGGCCAAAGCGATCGATGACTGGTGCTTCAAGATGAAAGGCGTCAGGCACGGTACGTTTGAGCATTGCGAGCGGCCCAAGCGTCAGACGAACCTCGCGCAGCGTGCGCATGCTGATGATGATCGAGGCAACGTGTGTCAGGTCGATGTGTGGGTTCCAGTTGACGAGCGTATACGCTTTGAAGCGGTGGTTATTGGTGTAGTCGAAGTGCAGATAGCGTCCTGGAATCACCGCATCGATGCTGAATGTCTTGGAGTGGTTGGATCTTGAATTCGAAATGGTGCCCCTGGTCGTTCACGATGTCGAAGAACCAGCGCGCCGGCGAGCTAATGCGAAACGGGAACCGAAGGCAGCCACACGCGGACCAGTCGGCAGCTGCGGGCGGTATGGCAAAATCGATCCTCGAACGGCCCTCGGCTGGGTGAAAGATCAGAGCTGTCGAACCCGCACACTCGCCGGCCGACAGGCTAACGGACCCTCGCACTCGGGCGTTCTCAATCGAAAACACGTCAAGCAACGGGTTCGTCTGCTGCACGCTCAACACGGTTCAGCGCCTTTTCGCAGGCGAGCGCCACACGCCCGCTAAAGACGAGCCCCCAAAAAGGGGGCAAATGTCCTAGCAGCTCCGGTCACGTATGCCACATCGTTCGACCCGCTGCCGTCGAAGTGCGCACCCATGGCGGACTCTTCAAACTGCCTGCCGATCAGCGTGGTCATTCCCGCATACAATCGCGCGCAGTATGTTGTTGAAGCGGTGCGCAGTGTGCAGGCACAGACGCGGCCCGCGACCGAGGTGATTGTTGTTGATGACGGGTCAACCGACGACACGGCGCAATCAGCTCGCGCAGCCGGCGCGTGTGTGATCCGTCAGGCGAACAGCGGCTTACCGGCCGCACGGAACACCGGGATCATGGCCGCCACGAACCCCTGGATTGCGTTTCTGGATGACGACGATTTGTGGGAGTCCACGAAGCTCGAACGCCAGTGGCAGCTCATCGAGCACTGTCCACAGATTGGCTTTGCGTTTACTGACCACTCGGCGTTCAATGAAGACAGGGCCGGTCTTCGCCTCGCTCTACGCCGAAATATCCGGAACGCTGGGCGCAGGTCCAACGCCACCCGGTCGGGCCGGGACTCAGCGTCTGCGAAACGGAGGACGCCCTGCAGTCGCTTCTATCGCTGGAATTTTGTGAACGTGTCCTCGTTATTGATTCGGCGCGATCTGCTTCTTCGCATCGGCCTCTTCGATGCTTCGCTCAAAGCTTGGGAAGACTGGGAGATCACTTTACGGCTCTTCGGGGCTGCGATAGGTGGAGTGGTTGAAGAACCGTTGGTGCGTCGCCGCCGGCACGCGACGCAAATGACCGCTGACAGGTTGCACATGAAGCTCCACGCAGCCGCAGCGACGATGCGCATCATACAACGTCCTTGGCTCTACCCGAAAAGCGCGGCGAAATTTTACAGGAATGAACCAGCACGCTGGTTTCTTGAAGCTGGGGAGCTCTTGATGGGCGCTGGCCGCTACGCAGAAGCCAGGAAGCCCATTGCTGCGCAGCTTGGGCTTGCGCTTTTCGATGCGCACGGCCCGGCACTACCTCACAGCGCTGCGCTTGAGCCGCGCAACTCGCAAGCCAGGGCGTGTCGCGGAGCGCTCCTCCTGATGCAGCGGCAGAACAAGCCGTCCGGCCGACAACCCAGGTGCAGATGACAGTTTGTTGCGGCGCATCCTGGATCGATTGCTCGAAACCAACAGCGACTATCGCAACACGGTGTTCATCGGCGGCACGGGTCGAAGCGGCACGAGTTGGCTTGCTGAAGTTCTCAACTATGACAATCACTACCGTTACATCTTCGAACCATTTCAAGCCAGGTATGTGCCCATCGCGCGACCATTCTACTATGGGTTATATTTGCGGCCCGCCGATGGGAACCCAACCTATCTTGGACCCGCTACCCACATCATGGCTGGCAATGTTCGCCACCGATGGTGCGATCGCCACAACAAGCGCCTATTCGCGCGTCAACGCCTTATCAAAGAAGTCCGAGGCAATCTCTGGCTAAAATGGTTGCGCGATCATTTTCCGGCCGTCCCCATGATCTTCATCATGCGCCATCCGTTTGCGGTGGCAGCATCGCGACGCTGGCTCGATTGGCCCTCACGCTCTCGCGCATTTTTTATGCAGGAACAATTACAGTCCGATTTTCCGGGTTCGTTTTGGGATGAATTCAAACAAGCGGAGACGATGTTCGAGCGCTACCTGTTCGACTGGGCCGTCCAGCACTACATTCCACTGCGACAGTTCGCGTCCGGAGATTTCCATTACGTTTTCTATGAAGACTTGTGCATGCAGCCGGAAGCGGTCGCGCATGACATGTTCGCCCACCTGGGGCGAGACTTCGACAATCGTTTATTCCGCAAGCTGTCCGTGCCATCGGCAACGAGCCGCGATGGCAGCGCCATTCGGTCGCATCGGAGCGCTCAGGAACTGATTAGTGCGTGGCGCACCTTGTTGACACCCGCAGAAATCGAACGTGGCTTGGAAATTCTGGCGAAGTTCGGATTGGACCACATCTACGATGAGGAATGCATGCCGCACCCAGGCGGTCTCAAGCGCTTCACGATGACGCTTTTGACGCCCTCAAACGGCGCGCGCAGCCACGCAGGAGTGGTACACCTCTAACGTCATCGCTGCAACACGTTCCCAACTCCACTGCCTGACCCGTGCCAAATTGCGAGCACCCATGACTGGCAAGCTCATCGCGCTGGCGAACCACTTGCTGCAGCGCAGCAGCAAGACCGTCTGCGACGTGACGCATCATAAATGATCACCCCCCTGCGGATCGAGCATCTCCGGGATGCACCCGATCGCTGGCGCAACACAGGCCTTGGCAAATGACATAGCCAGCACGAGTGCGCCTGAGGTAAGGATTTCTGGGTAGGCGAAGACGACGGCATCGGCGGCACGCATATAGACTTGGATGTCATCGAGCAGCCACAAACTTCGGGGAGTACGTCACGTTGCTCGTGTGCGCAACGCGTCCCCAAGCTCGGCGGCGTATTCCTTGGAGATAGGCTTGCCGGCGATCACCAGGTGAACGTTCGGGCCGGCGCTTTCAAGGGCACTCACCAGGCGCTCGATGCCCTTGTACGGGTGCAACAAACCCAAACACAAAAGCACGAGCTTCTCGGACGCCAGTCCGAGCTTCGCACGTGCCTCCGTCGGCGAAATGCTGTCCGCATAAGCGCCCACATAGTTGCCGTGTGGAATAACGCGCAGCTTGGCGTGGTTGTCAATGCCAAACTGAATCGCGAGTTCCTGTACCGCAGCCGGACAGTGCACGATGATCGCATGTGACATCCGGGCCAAGGCCAAGCCCATGCGCCTGGCCTGGCGCGGGAACCGCACTCCAAGCTTTGTCGTGTCGTGAGCCGTCCACACGATCTTCGCGCCAAAAAGCCGCATTGCCCACAGTTGCGCAACGAAAGCGAGCACCTTGAGGCTCGCCATCGTCAGGCTGCGAGCGCGAAAGTACGGGATGGCAGATTGGACGTGAATGACATCCGGCCGGCGCCCGCCGCGAAACAAACTCGGTAACAGAAAGGGTCGGGGTTGAAGCTGGTCGATCTGAATCTCATGCTGCGCTAACGCGCGGCGAGCAGTTCCTGATACGGGTTGTCAGCGCCCCACGAGAAAAGCTGCGCCACCCGAAAGCGTGGCCGAGTTCTTACGCATCGAGTTTGCGTGCCGAATCTGCTACGCATGCTCGACAGCACTTCGCAACAGCATCGCTCACCGCAGACCACGAGTACTCGTCAGCCACGAGGGCATAAGCCGCTTGCGTCAGCGACTCGCGCAGTGGCGCATCGAGCCAGAGCCGGGCGATCGCAGCAACTATAGACTGCGGATCGTCGGCCAGCAACAAGTGCTCGCCGGAGCGTGCTCGCAGACCTTCGTTACCCTTCGTCGTGCTCACCACGGGACGTTGAGCCGCAAACGCTTCCAGAATCTTCAGCCGGGTGCCCCCACCTTGCATGAGCGGTACGACGACGACATCCGCCGCGGCGAGATAAGGCCGGACATCCTCGACTGCTCCCGCCAGAGTTATTGATGAATCGCGGAGCGCTGCATCCAACATGCTTCGGCTGGGGCTACGTCCGACGATAGTGCAGCGAGCGTGCGGCAGTATCGAACGAAGCATTGGATGGATCTTTTCCAAAAGAAACTCGCCCGCGATTCGATTGGGTTCGTACGAAAGAACGCCGACAAAAAGTACATGCGGCCCGTCGCGGTGGCGTCGACGCATTGTTCGATGCCTTCACGCAACGCTTGCATAGAATGCGAGGTCGATCGCATTAGGGATGACCCGAACATCCGAACTGCGGGCGCACACGCGCGCTAGCCTCGCGCATCCTCATCGCTGCACACCCATACCTGTGCGGCCTGCGCGCTCAGCCCGCGTTCGAGTTTACGCAGGCTCTGAAGCGCCATACGCAGACAGCAGAGATGATCGAATTCCGAGCGCGGATTTCATTTCAGCGACGAGCGACGATTGAATGTTGTGTGTATCCCAAATAACCGGAATAGCGTTGTCGCAAAGCATGGGTACGTATCCGTAGAGCTGCGCGCGATCTAGAATCGCCACATCGGGCTGGAACGTATCGAGGATGTTCTGAAGGCTGGCGATCGCCCCAGGGGTCACAAGCGAATGAAAATGCGGATACACCCACCACCGCGGCGGCCGCGTGAGGCGCAGCAGGCTGTTGCGCAGCGCTCGCGGGTCGATTCGGATCGAGCAGATAATGAGTCCAAAAGGAGAGTTGTGGGGGGACTTGACCGGCGTGCGCTTCGGTGCCGACCGAAAACATGCCGACCGGCCCGAGCTGCGCCAGGATATTGATATGTTGCCAGCTGCGCAGTGGCGCTCCGCTCATCGGTGGATAGACGATGGTCGGTGTTACGACGAGGGTTCTGATCATCTCGTCAGCGCACGCGTCGGAGCGGTGCTCGCGCGCGGTCGACCTCAAATCGCGAGATCGCCCTCGCCAAGAAATGTTCAAGAGCTTCGAGTGACGCGGCCGGCGCATAACGTTCGCGCGCCATGGTCGCTCCTCTCCGCCCATCGCAGCCGCCGCGCAGGAGTTTCCAAGAGCGTGCGCACGGCCTCGAAAAGCGCTGCTCGATCGCCGCACTGGACGGTGAAACCGTTGACGCCATCGACGAGCCAGTCTGCGATCCCGCCGACGCGGTAGGCAACGACCGGCCGGCCATGCAGGAGCGCTTCGGGACCCGCTAAGCCGAAAGGCTCGGGCCAACGGCTGGGCACGACGATGACCGAAGCCTCGCGCAAGAGCTGCGAGAGATCGCGCCAGCGGAGCATTCACCGCGATATTCGATTCCAGAATCCGGGCGCTGCGCCGCGTCAATCACAAGCGAGCGAAGCTGTCCGTTACCCGCCACGACCACGACGCGCGCGTTCAAACCTGACTCGATCATCTTGCGCCCAAGCCAAAGGACGTCGTCAACACCCTTGTCGCGGATGAGGCGGCCTGCAAAGACAACTGTGCGCGTCCCTCGCGGGCCGGCGGATAGGCGGGCTGCTCGCCAACATCCCAATACCGAATGAGCGGGAGGAACAACGAGAATGCGATCGGGGGCAAACCCGTTCGCTTGCAAGATGCTCTTGAGATACTCACCGAAGACGACGATGCCTTCGGACCCTCGAAGGGCCCGCAGTAGTGTCTTTCGCAATCGGAGGAGCTCGAGCGTGCGGCGGTTCGGGCCGTCGCCGCAGTGTTCGGTCACGGCGTGGACGACGCATGCCGAGCCGAGCGGGGATGAACAGATAGTGCCGCTGCGCCGGTAGCGCCGGTTTCCGTTCAGACAATGAACGCGATGATCGTGGTTGTGCCAAACGAAGGGCCACGATTGCAAGCGATGCACGACAGAGTGATCAAAAACGTTGTGAGCGTACACGACATCGGGTTGAAAAGCGGCTGCAGCTTGATGCACGAGATCGCCGCTGCGCGGATCGCTCGCTTCGCGGATCCCTCGCCAGGGAACGTGAGCGATTTCCACATCCGCCGGCAATCGCGGAGCGTCGTCGGCAATGCTTGAAACGCACAGCCGAAGCGTATGGCCCGCGATCTCGTAATGCGGTGATCAGACTGGAGAGGACGACTTCACTTCCGCCATCTGCACCCCAGCGATCGTTGACCAGGAATATGCGCATCATTCGGCAATTCAGCGCCGTGCAACGCAGTTCCGCCGCTTCTGTGACCCTGCCGATCACCGTCGTCATCCCCACATTCAATCGCCGGCGAGCTGATCATGGATGCAATTCGCAGCGTTCACGACCAGTCTTATAAGCCATTGGAACTCATCGTCGTCGATGATGGTTCGACTGATGACACGACGAAAGTTCTACGCGAAGCGGGCCTATTGGTGCTCCAGCAAGATCGCGCGAGGCATTTCCGCCGCGCGGAATCGGGGCATCTTGGCTGCGACACAACCGTGGATCGCATTCCTAGACGACGATGACATATGGCAACCGCACAAGCTTGAGCGTCAATGGGGTGCGGTGCAAGCGTGTGCCCAAGCCGGATTCATATTTTCGGATATGACGTTCTTCGACGCTGCGGGACCGCGCGACAAATCACTTTTTGCGACGCGTCCTGACTACCGCGAGCTCAAACGAGAGACTCCAGCGCCGCACGTCGCCTGTTTTGACCGGCACACATTGATACCCATGTTCTGCGGCTTTGAGGACAACGTCATGATGCCATCGACGCTGCTGATTCGCAAAGAGCTACTGCTTGCTGCCGGGATGTTCGACGTCCACTTGCCGGGCTTAGAAGGACGCGAGCTTTTGATGCGGCTGCTGCGTCGTCACCGATGCCGCGGCGGTCGACGCAGCCACTGGTTCAGTATCGCCTGCATGACGCCCAAGCGACCAGAGATGTCGGCCGCACTTTGCAAAGCTTCGCGGCTATCGTCGATGCAGTGTGTCGATCACCCGGATCGTTATCCCGATGAAATCGTGCAACACTTGCGAAAGGAACGCGCACGACGGCACTACCTTGTCGGCCGATACTTTGTGAGCGCGCGCTGCTTCCCAGATGCCGCCGTATCGCTGCGGCGCAGCCTGCGATTGCGCATACAGCCGCGATGCGTTGCTGTGGTATTGGTTCGCCGCAACGCTCGCGTCACGCCCAGGCGCCATCGTCTTCGCCGCCCTGCGCTCGCTGAAACGGCGCCTTTCGAGGCGACGCATGACCTAAACGCGACGCGCAGTGACCCTTGGGACTCTGGACCTACCTGCATCGCCCATTGCGGCGTTTGCCAAAAATTGAGTCGTGCTATGATGGACGCATGCGTGAGGTAAGGCCGAAACCCAACGCGGGCCGCAGTATTTTTGTTGGGGGCGTGAGCAGAAATGCAATCGCGGAGGCGGTTGCGCAACTCAACGCCGATGCCCGCTATCGCGTCCTTTATGAGCCGTTCAATCAGTGGTACTATTCGCGGCTGTGGGATGTTGCGCTACCCAGCCTATCTCCCTCGCACGAGCCAACGTCAACGACATCGCGGTGCTGTCTCGATCGCATCTTAGCGGTCGCGTCCGATCGAACCGAAATCGATCTCGCCAAAGATCATGCCTGCCATCCGTACGCGCAAGTTACGGAGCGCCTCATACGCGATTGCCGCTGCAATCTCTGGCTTGACTACTTGCAAGCGCGCTACCCGCTTCATGCCGATCATCTTGACGTGGCGACATCCGTGCGCAACCATCGCATCCCGGTTGTTACTGGATTGGACCCCACAACTCAAACGGCAGTTGGTCCTCAAGGACATCATCCGCGATCACTTGGAGCCCTTCATGCCCGAGATCGAGAAAGCGCGCGAACCACTCGATCAGCATGCCTTTATGTGGGCGATACACCATTACGTCCCGCTGCGGCAGTTCGCAAAAGGCAACATTCATTTTGCGTTTTATGAATCGCTCGTCAGCCAGGCCACGGCCGGTGAGCGCCTGTGTGAATACGTCGCAGCGAGAGGCGCCGCGCGCACCGAGCCGTGTGACGCTCGGCAACGGCGAGAGCAAGTAAGCGTCCTCGATACCTGGCGCCGGCAGCTGCGCCGCGGGCAGGTGCGGCGTATCATGGCCATCCTTGGGATTTTTGGCTTGGACAAAATCTATTCCGAAGCCACGTATCCCGACGAAGGCGCCGCATACGAAATGCTGTCGGCATGAATGCAGTGATCGAGGAGCTCGACGCGAATGCTGGCCGCGTTGAGCGGCTACATCGACTCGCTCCAAGGTTGCTGATCGGGCTTTACGACGCCGATGTGTGGGAGATGTCGGAATGGGATTGGCAGTGGCCGGAACATTCCGCCCCCGACCTTCGGACAGGCCAGCTCAATGCCGCGGCACCACACTTGCCTGCGTCCGACAGTCGCGGCCTTGCAGGCCGCGTATGCCAAGTACGGGCGTCCTCCCGCGCTGGATGGTTGGGCATCGCAATGGGATGGATCAGAGACGCTCTTCTTACGATACATGCACGACAAACTGGAAGAGTACCGTGCCGACGCGCGCTCGTGTTTCGAGGCGGCGCGGCGAGCGCTGCTTCGGTCAGACTAAATAGTCGTGGAAATGTTTGACGGTAGTAACTACGTCTGCATCGTCGGCTGTCCACGCAGCGGCACTACGTGGCTGCAAAAGCAATTGGGGGCGCACCCCCGCGTGGTGACCGGACAAGAAACGCAGCTCTTCAATGTGTATGTTGGCCCGGTGTTGCGCGCGTGGCGCGGAACGGTGGTCCGAAAGCGGGCCGTCGGCTTGCCTGGCTATGTCGATGAAGCGACCTTTCTCGAGGCGTTGCAGTCGATTCGTGCAAACGCATGATGCAGCCCATGCTGGGTGCGCTTAACCCGGTGACATTTTCCTCGACAAGACACCCTGTCATGTGCTCTACATTCCAGAGATTCTCGAATTGCTGCCGCGCACGCGCTTCATACATATCATCAGGGACCCACGGGACGTTGTGGCGTCGCTTTTAGATGCAACGCGATCCTGGAGTCCACACTTGGCATGCCGCCAAAACGGTTCGCTCAGCGGCAACGATGTGGTCTGAGCGCGTACGACGCGCACTGAAGGAAGGCGCTCGATTGCCCAGTTGGCAGTTCCATCAAGTACGATATGAAGATCTTCACGCAGCACCGACCGAGACGTTGCGAGGCTGCAGTGAGTTTCTTGGTCTGAATGGTCCGGCGACGATATACAGCAAGCAGTCGCGAGTAACACCATCGAGTCGCTGCGGCGCAACGGCGGCACGCCAATTCCGCTTTGGGGAGAGGCGGCTAAACGTGAAGGCAACACCGTCAGCGAACCGACGGGTTCTTTCGCAAAGGCGCGATCGGAAGCTGGAAGACGGACTTGAGACTTGCGGAAAAAGTATATCTCTGGCTCACTCTACGCAAGACGATGGCGCTTGTGGGTTACCGCTGGTAAGACAAGCGAGTGTAGCTCACGCCTTGCGGGGCTTTGGTTTCTCGAAGACCGACGCGACCTCAATCGCAAAAGCTGGAAGCGCTGAGTGCTTGAATGTCTCGAGACGCGTGAAACGTCGCATGCCTTCACTATCATGCGAGGTGAACGTTTGCTCGTGCGGATCGATGAGAAGCACAAGCGCTGCGCCGGCGGCAAGATACACGCGCACCTTTTCGTCAATGTCGATCGATCGATCGCCAGGCGAGACTATCTCAATGGCGACGTCCGGCGCCATGTATGGAATCTGCGCCACATCGTCGAGTTCATAACCTAACCGGTCGTACGAAAGAAAAGCGACGTCAGGGACAAGTGGTCTCGTCGGCTCGTGAGGCGGCGTCACCCGAAATTCCCACTCCGTTCCGACGCGTCCGGAGCCTGTGTTATCCGCCCAAGCGCTGAGTGCGGCTATCATTCTACCCTGGGCGCGCGCGTGTCGCTCCTGCGGGCTCACTTTTTGGAGCGCGCGCCCATTGACCCACTCCGTGGCAGGCTTGGTGACGGGGACTGTGATTTCGCGAACCGTGGACATAGTGAGCCTCTCACTAGGAATTATATCACGGGGCCAGGTCCGACTGTCTAGGGCGACGCTAGATACTCCACTGCCAGGCATTCCACGATTCAACTGCCGGATTCGGCGCAAAGCCTTTGAAGTCGACGCTCACCGGCTCTTGCTGGCGCTGCCACCATAAAAAGACCAACGGATTGTCGCGAGCCAGCAATGCTTCGACCTTGAAGTATGCTCGCCGGCGCGTAGCCCGATCGTAGCTCGCCAGCGCTTGGACTTGTGCGTGCTCCATCTCGGGGGTGCAGTAGCGAGTATCGTTGTAGCCGCCCGGTGGAAAGTTCTCGCACATGAATTGCGACGAATTATCTGGATCGATCCCAGAATACCAAGGATAGGTAATGAGATCGAATTTGCCGCTATGCATGATGCCGCCCATGCCAGCAGCGGCGTAGAGCACGTCGAGCGGGTACAATTTGATGTCCGCCTCGATGCCGACGTTGCGAAGCATTTCCTGGATGAGCACGATCATCTTTCGATGCGTTGCGTCCGCGCTGTCGGAAACAAACAGCAAGCGCAGCGGCACGCCATGCCGTCGCGCAACGCCATCGTTGCCAAGCACGAAACCGGCTTGTGCCAGGAGGCGTTTCGCACGACCTCGGATCGTATGACGGCGGCTGGGCATTCGGATTGAATGCCCACAACCAGTCTGGTAAGTCCTCGGTCGCCATCTTTTCTTGACCGCTGGTCAGCGTTCTTACGAGTTCCGCTCTGTCGATCGCCGATGCGATGGCGGTGCGCACCAGCGGATTGCTCACCGGATCGTGCGACAGGTTGAGGGCAATGCCTTGAAAGCCGTTCATATCATCCCACGCGATACGAACGTCCGGAATACCTTTTATTTCGTGGTAGGTGTTGATCGAAGCTTGGAACATGTAGTCAATTGCGTGCGTGCGCAACAGTTGGATGGACGTATTCTCGTCTGGGATTACCTCGACGCGAATCTGACGAAGTTTCGGAGCCCCCAAAAAGAACGCTTCGTTGGCGGTCAAGAGAACATGGTCGCCATGCACCCACTCAACGAACCGAAATGGCCCATCACTCACCAGGGGCGCGGTGTTGAACGGGATTTGGTTCAGATTCGCATACTTGGCAAGCACGTGCGCTGGAGCGACATTGTATGGTTGATCGCTTTCTGCAAAAAACGCGTTCACAAATGGAGCGAACGAGCGCTTCAGATGAACGACGACCGTACGTGCGTCGGGTGTATCGATGTCGCGAATAACATCATAGCCATGACGTGAAATCACATCGTTGGCGGAATTCATGATCGCTTGCCACGACCACTTGACGTCTGCGCTCGTCACCGGCACGCCATCGCTCCAGAGCGCGTTGCCCCGCAGGTGATAGATGATGGTGAGGCCATCCTTGCTTATTCCACCATTGCTCCAACTGGGCACCGCAAGCGCCAAAATCGGTACCGGGTTGCCGTGCGAGTCCGCAGAGATCAGAGGTTCGAACATGAGCCGATCGACAAAACCATCGGCTGTCGTCGAGTCCAGCAGCGGATTGAGCGTCTTCACGTCTTGCGGCAGCGCGACTCTGAGCACGCCGGGCTCAGTCCAGCTATGTCGGCCGCCGACGAGTGAACCTTGCGTCGCAACTTTTGTGCAGCCGGCAGCTAACGCAACGCAGCTTGCGACAACCAGCGCAGCGCGCGTTAAGGCGATGAATCGAGCATGAGAAAGAATCACTTAGGCTGGCGCTCGGGCTGTCATAACCCACACGCGGTGGGGCACAACGAGTGGATCTTCAGGATAACGCGCGGCAAGCAGTGCAGCAAGATCGGCGTCGAATCGCGCCACGGAGTCCGGCGAAAGACTAGCGGCGACGCCGGCGCTCGCGCGAATCCTTCCGCGCCATGCTTCGTGTGTGTAGTGTGTGGGCTCGTCGAACGAAAAAGTTTCGATATGCTCAAAACCAGCGAGAGCCGCATCAGCCAGGCAGCGTGGGTGCAGCCCCGTCCCTCCAGCAAGCTTCCAATTTGGGTTGTGATGCTCGATGAGCCTCTCCGTTGCGTCAACGACGTTCCCGGGGAGCGGTATCCAATCAAAGTGAGCAATGACCAGCACGCCGTTTGGCTTCAGCACGCGCCGCGCTTCGCGTGCTGCTACAGGACGATCGAACCAGTGCCAGCTCTGGCCGGCGACGACCACATGCAACGAAGCCGGGGGCAGTTGAGTGTTTTCCGCTTTTGCCTCGACGTAGCGAACGAACACACCAGCCTCTTCGTCTAAGCGCATCGCTTCTTCGAGCAGCGCGGTCGACGGATCGAGCCCGATGACATTGCAGCCTCGCTGGGCAAACCCGCGTGCGATCGTACCGGTGCCAGTGCCCAAATCAAGGACTTGGTCGTCGCGCTGCACGAGACCGTCCGCCAACAGTCGGTCAAAAAAGCGCGCGGGAAACCCAGCTCGATGCTTGCTGTAATCCTTCGCTGTCTTCCCAAAGTCAACGTTCATCGGCGTCGGCCTTATCAACGTAATGGATATCTCCCTGCGGCATCAATGAGAAAGACCTCGCGGCGTTTGCGCCAGCAAGGTCTTTGTCGTAGACGTTCATGGGGTTTCTCCTGATTAGAGCTTGATCCCCCAACCCCCGAAGATCGAAGAATCGACGAACTTGGGAACGCGGACGAGTCGATTTCGGTCACCGTCGTTTTGCTCTTCGACGTCTTTCGTATACTGTTTTGCCTTGGCTTCCATCGTGGTTCTCCTTTTGGTTTGGAGGGCCGTCTAAGCGCGACCGCTTCCAAGGCTGATCATACGCGAGGCACATGCTCTCCTAAATCCGTGCTAGTACGGATTTAAGGCTGCTCGTAGTACGGAGAATTGGCCGGGAACGCCCGGCAAAGGGCGTGGAGGAGGCTTTTAGTTTTGCTTCAAGTGCGCGATCAACTCAGCGCGTGAGGCTAAGTTTAGCTTGTTCAAGATCGCCGACACGTGACTTTCAACTGTGCGTTCGCTGATGACCAGGGTATCGGCAATGACGCGATTCGACATCCCGTTGCCGACGAGGTCTGAAATTTCGCGTTCGCGCGACGTAAGCGCGTTTTTCGAACGACCGCGCCGATTCGGCGGATTCAGGGCCGCCTCCAAGCGCCGCGCATCGCGAACGTCCCCGATGCGCTTATAGATCTCCAGCGCGTCCTTGGGCTTGTCCGCCAGCTCCGATGCCTGGGCTTCGTGATATGGCCATTCGATGTCGTGAAAGAGCAGCGCTGCCCGAGCACCATTGGCAAGCGTATCGGCTTGCAGCCCCGCTCTGCTGGCCGCACAGGCATCGAAAAGCGCGACGCAGGCTGGCATCGCGCGAACCTTCGTCGACTCGGCGGCGCGAGCGAGGAACATTCTTGCTCGCGGGATATCTGCAGCATCCCCGTATTTCGCCGTTGCAAGCAACCAATCGGTACTCCCAGGCGGCGGATGGAGGTCGAGCGTCTCGCAAGCCTCGATCTGGCGGTGTAATAGGCTGGCGGCCGCCTCAACGTTCCCCACCGACTGGTAGTACTCGGCCAATGCGGCCGAAATTTCGACCATCTTCAATTCCCCAGCCCCGATTGCAAGTTCGATAAGTTCCGGCTTGGCAGCGCGTTGGACGAGCTCGCTGTTCTCAAGCATGAGCCCCACCAAAATGCCCGTCCGTGCCAGAAGCACTCTGAATCGTAAACTCTCGATATTCGCCGCCAACCCAAGCTCGACAAGTTCCCGAGCTTGCTCGAGTTCGCCATGCAGCAAACGGGCGAAGGCGAACTCTACCATGACCCAGTTGCCCGTCACACCGCCGAAGCGCTTATCGCGCACGATGTCAGCCGCTTCTTTGAAAGCGTGTAACGCGAGCGCTCCTTCACCGCAGTCCGTCAGAGTTACGGCGACATTTCCCCAGAGGCGTATGGCACTGTGCACGTCGCCCGTCGTACCCGCAATCTCTGTCGCTCGTCGCGCGTCGTCGAGTCCCTCTTGAGGTCTGCCTTGGAGGATGCGCACCATCGATCGCGTCTCAAAAAAACGCACCTGGTCTCTTGACCTCGCGTTCGCCAACTGCTCCTGAGCTTTATCAAGATAGTTCAGCGCCTTGGCCGAGTCGCAATGAAAAGACGTGTAGACATTTGCCATCGCTACGCGTGCTGCGAACAGCGCCGGGCTGAGGGCGTTTTGGCCTACAAGAGTCACAGCGCGCTCGTTCATCTGAGCTTGGCCCGCAATGTGCGCCAGCGTGCTGCGAATTCGGCCTAGGCTCAAACAGGTCCATGCGGCGTTTTCCAAGTCGCCTGCCGACAGGTAGTATTCCAACGCGGCATCTAGCGCGAGCGAGGCACGCATGCCCAACCCGCACTGATGCAATGCCTTGGCAAGTTTTCGCTGCAAGGATGCTCGATGGGCTCCGCCCTGCGCATCCATTTCAAGAGCTCGTTCGTAGTTGATTAAACAGTCTTGATAGGCGTAGACGCGAAAAGCCCGATCGCCTGCGAGTTCGTTGTACTTCACCGCCTTGTCCGGCTCGCGTGCCTTCCACCAGTGATAGGCGAGCTCGGCGGTCGATTCATCCGACGCCTCGGGTGCTTCGAGCGCGATGGCATTTCGTCTGTGCAGCACGCGAGCTTCGGCAGCCAACAGCTCTCCGTAAATGGCTTCGCGCGTTAGAGCGTGACGAAACGTGAAATAGTTCACTCCATTGACCTCTTCGACGATCAATTGAAGGTCACGCGCGGCGCGCAAGACGGACAGTGTCCGCTCTATGGGCGTTCCGGTGGCTGCGGCAAGGAACTCAGCTCGAAAGCGCCTTCCCATGACGGCGGCTTCGGCGAGCAGTTCGCGCTCGTCATTACCCAGAACTTTCAGTCGCTCGAGTACCGCCTCACGCAGCGTGCGGGGCAGGAGGGGCGCCCTGAGCGCGCTTGCGTTCTGGGTCGCATTTCTCAGCAGCTCCTCGGCAAAAAGCGGGTTACCTTCTGCCTGCGACGAGATGGCGCCGACAACCTCACTGGGCAGCGTTGCTCGCCCTTCGAGCGAATGGTAGATCAGCGCGTTCATTTCGGAACTGGAAAGAGGTTCGAGTTCGATGCTCAACACTGACGGGTGCCGTTCGAGCCGCGCGAGTATGGATGAAAGCGGATGACCGTGATGCACCTCCTCCGATCGGTAGGTCACAAGGAGCAGCAGACGGGATTTGGCAAGCGAATGCAACACGTGCTGGAGGAACTCGAGCGTGGCAGCGTCTGCCCAGTGAAGGTCTTCAATGACGACGGTGGCGGAATTCTTTGAGGACACCTCTTGGAGTGCCTCGGCCATGGCGTTGAGCAGTTGCAATTTGTCGCGCTCGATGACGCGCTCATTACTCACGCGGAGTTCGGGCAGCAGCCATGCCAGAGGCTCGCGGACCTCTTGGCTCAGACGCGGCGCGCCTCGCTCGTCCAGTACTCCGCGCAATGCTTCCACGATCGGAGCGAAAGGCGATTGGGCATATTCGAGACAGTGGCCCACCGCGCGCGGCATTTCGCTGGGCGAGATGCCGTCAAAGAATTGGGTGACGAGGCGACTCTTGCCGCTTCCCGCGTCGCCGGCGATCAGCACCATTTTCCCAGACTCCGCGGCTGAAGCGGCGCGGGCACGCAACAGCAGATCGAGCTGCGCGCGACGCCCGATGAAGGTACGGCAACGAATCTCCTGGGAGATCATGATGCACCCCTATCGCTGGGTTGATTCGACGTTCGCGACTACTTGCGCCTGGGGAACTCGATTCCCAAACGTTGCACCATTTCTTCGTCAAGAGGCCGAGACTTCTTGGGTGGCACGTAGAGCGTGGACCTCGTCGAGACCCGAGCGTCGGGCAGCATGGCAAGCGTTACGGGCTGTATCGAGGGTTCGCAAAAGGGGTGTTCGGCAGCTTCGTAGACGATCGATTCGTGGTTGGCGTCATAGTGTCGACCTAGAACGTCCGCGAGTATGCGCAAACTCTGTGTTACCCGCGTCGTGCCGATGCCGGGTTCCCCGATCACCCCGATTTGCCACAATATCAGCGTACTGGTCGGGTCGAATCGGCGCCCACGAATGAGAAAGTCAGTAGCTTCGAAGCTTTGACACCCATGCGCTCCGGGGTCGACTCCAAGGTCCGCAAATAGACAATCCTCCGCGGAAATACCGGGCAGCATCGTGGCTAGGAACCCCTCGCTGCGCGCCTTCCTGACCGCCTCGTGTGTCGGATGCGAGAAGACGCCGGGATGACCATACGTTACAACGCACACATTTTGGCCACGACGCACGCAATTCATGATACACTCAACCATTTCACGATACGTCGTGATGCGCTGCTTTCCGGGGGCGTAAAGATGATTGAGCGACTCTGCTGATTTATTGAGTTGTTTCAGCCATGTGACCGCAGACGGTGCTGAAATGATGAGTACTTTGTCGGCACGCTTGATGCAGTCACGCGCGGCCGGCGACGTCTGACACGCGAACTGAATTCCCGCTCCGACGACAGTGAGAGAGCCGCTGGACGTTAGAGTTGCTCTACCAAGTGCGTCGTCACGACGTGGTCTTTGTCTGGCTTGCTCCCGGGCGGCAAGCCCTGTTCCTCGCACAGCGCAGCTTCAATCTCGGCGACGCTTTTATTCTTCAGCGCCATACCTTGCTTGGGTGTCAAGCCAGCCTGGTGTATGCGTTCATCGGGATGTTTCTTGTAACGCTCCAGCTCGTCCGAGTCGACATGCAGTCTTACTATGTAGTTGCAAAAAATAGTACTCTTTGCCGGCATAACAAAAGCCCTCCAGCGTCAGAAAACCTGTGGAACGTTCGGCCAACCGCCACCGATTGCTTTCGTGCCGAAATCCAGCTGGCAACCAGACCGAGCGAAATCGAACTTGCATTCGAAGGGCGGTAAGCTTGCCGACGGCGTGCAAGAGGCACCTGATGGCACGAACCTACACCAAGCAATTCATGGCCGCGCCGGGCAAGAAGATCAAGCTCAAAGGCGTGAGCCCCGGTTTTCATGGCTCATATTCGTCCAAGAAAGAAGCGCTGCGCGACCTCTCTCGCGAGCTTGAGAAGATCGACAAACTTCAGCTGCACATGTGGGCGCAAAAAAAGCATTCACTGCTCATCGTCCTGCAGGGGCTAGATTCCGCAGGTAAAGACGGAGTGATTCGTCATGTGATCACCGGCATGAACCCCCAAGGGTGTACCGTTTTAGGCTTCAAGCCGCCAACGGAGGAAGAGCTCGACCACGACTTTTTGTGGCGCGTGCATCCCCGAGCTCCCGCCAAGGGAATGGTTGCGGTGTTCAACCGCTCGCACTATGAGGACGTGCTCGCCGTCCGAGTGCACAAGCTTGTGCCAAAAAAGCAATGGAAAGAGCGCTACGGGGAAATCAATGACTTCGAACGACTCCTGTATCGCGATAACAACACGACGATCCTCAAGTTCTTTCTTCATATTTCGAAAGAAGAACAATTGGCGCGGTTTGCCAAGCGCCTCGACGACCCATCTCACAACTGGAAGATCAGCGAAGCAGACTATACGGAGCGGGAGTATTGGGGCGCGTACATCGAGGCCTTCGAGGAGATGTTGTGCGAGACGAGCACCGAGCACGCGCCGTGGTTCATCATTCCCGCAAACCACAAGTGGTTCTGCCATCTGGCAATTTCAAAGATCCTCGTTGAGACGATGAGCGACATGAAGATCGAGATTCCCAAACCGACTGTTGATTTGCGGGAGATTCGCCGCAAGTATCACGCCGCAACGGCCCTGTAGGGCTGGCATGCAGCGTCGCATTGCCTCGGTGCTCGTCGCGTTCGTCCCGTTTGTTGCTCTTTCTGTTGCGATCCCGTTGGTCAATCGCTCGGAGCCACACATCCTCGGACTTCCGTTTCTGCTTGCCTGGATCGTGGTCTGGATGCTGCTCACCCCGGTTTTCTTGTGGTGGGCATATCGCTTGGAGCCGCGAACATGACGCCCGCAATCATCGCGCTGACCATTGTGGGGGTCGTGATTCTCGCGGTGATCGTGCTCGGCAGCTTGAGCGCACGCGGCGTCGTCATGAACCCTGAGCAATACATTGTGGGCGGTCGGTCATTTGGCGTGCTGTTTCTTTGGCTCTTGATGGCCGGGGAGATCTACACTAGCTTTACGTTTCTTGGGGCAGCCGGCTGGGCCTATGGCAAAGGCGCCCCAGCATTTTACATTCTCTGCTATGGTCCGCTGGCGTATATCATTTCCTATTTTCTGCTTCCTCCGATGTGGCGAATTGCCAAACATTATGGTTTGCTGACCGGCCCGGATTTTTTCGCCAAGCGCTACCAAAGCAAAGGACTCGGTGTCATCGTTGCGCTTCTGGGGTTTTTCTTTCTGGTCCCGTACGTGACGCTCCAGTTGACCGGTTTACAAATTCTTTTGGGCCTGGCTGGCTACGGAGTCTTTAGTGCAACGTGGTCGGTGGGGATCGCGTTCATGCTGACTGCGTTCTTCGTGTACACCGCCGGCTTACGCGGGCTTGCCTGGGCAAGTGTCGCAAAGGACGGGCTCGTTCTGCTCGCCGTCCTCTTTGTTGGAGTCGTCCTTCCGATCCACTTCTTTGGTTCACCCGCGACTGTCATCACAAAAGTCGTAGCCACCCATCCTCACTGGATGACGCTGTCGCCTGGCAGCAGTGTCCTTGGGACGCGATGGTTCGTCTCAACGGTGTTGCTCACGGCGTGCGGGTTTTGGGTGTGGCCGCAATCCATGGCGGCCGCATATTCCGCGAACAGCGACCGCACGTTGAGACGCAATGCGATCTTCATGCCGCTCTACAATGTCATGCTGCTGCTCGTGTTCTTTGCGGGCTTCACGGCACTCCTGATTTCCCCCGGATTGCAGGGAGCCGCTGCCGATCAATCGTTCATGCTGGTCGTCCAGCAACACTATCCGGCCTGGACGCTCGGATTCTTAGCGGCAGCCGGTTGCCTGGCCGCGCTCATTCCAGCCTCAAGCCAGCTGCTCGCCGCTTCGAGCATTGTGGTGAAGAACGTGATGGGCGATTGGCTTTCGATTGCCACGACCGATCGCGAACGCACGCGTGCGACGCGCATCTTGGTCCTCGTCGTCGCCGGCCTCGCGCTGTGGTTTTGGGCGAGCGAAAAAAGGACGCTTGTCGATCTGCTGCTCATTGCCTACAATGGCATTGCCCAATTTTTCCCGGGCGCGGTTCTCGCCTTTGCCTGGCGTCGAACAACGGCTTGGGGCGTAGGGGTCGGCATTCTCGCGGGCATGGCCTTGCTCGCCGTCAGTGCCGTCCTCAAGCTCTCGGCGTTGGCCGGGCTCAATGTTGGATTTGTGGCTCTCATCGTCAATGTCGTCGCATGCATCAGCACGAGCCTGTTTTCCGCGGCACCGGACGCCACGCACATAGATGAGTTTGACCGCGTCGCCCACGAACGCCCCTCTGTATGACCGACAATGATCGGGCCTTCCTGGGCGCTCTCGAAACCTGCACCCTGCCCAACCATCAATTTCGACATCGCGACCACGTTAGAGCTGCATGGCTGTACGTCAAAAAGTACGGACCGCATGATGCCATCGCAGCAATGGAAACCACCATTGTGCGTTTTGCAGCGCACCATGGGCATGGAGTTAAATTTCACAAGACGCTGACGATCGCGTGGGTGAAGCTTGTCGCCTTTCACGAGCGCAGTCATCCGCTCGAAGCGTTTGACGACTTTGTGTCGATGAATGGCAAGCTGCTCGATAAGAACCTTTTGCGAAGCTTTTACAGTGGGGAACGGCTTTTTTCAGAAGAAGCCAGAACGCAGTGGGTGGAGCCGGATCTTCGCACCTTCCCAACCCAATGATGACCGGTAAACTCGTCATCTGTCCGACGCCGCTTGGTAATCTTGAAGACGTCACACTGCGCAGCTTGCGCGTCTTGCGCGAAAGCGATGTCATTTTTGCCGAGGACACCCGCGTCACGAAGACCTTGCTTCGCCACTACGACATTCACACACCATTGCGCTCGTTCCACGAACGAACGGCGCGCGCGAGGTTGCGCGAACTACAGGCGCTGCTGAGCAGCGGCAAGACGGTCGTGGTGGTCAGCGATGCTGGCATGCCAGGCATTTCCGATCCAGGGGTCGAGCTCGTGCGCGAAGCCCGCAAGCTTGCCGCTCCGGTTGAGGTATTGCCTGGGCCGAGTGCAGTGCCGTCTGCTGTCGTGCTCTCCGGATTTGACGAAGGGAACTTTCGCTTCGATGGCTTTCCCCCACGAAAGCCCGGCGAGCTGCGCGGGTACCTCGAGCGGCTTGTCAGCGAACGAGCCGCGGTTGTCTGGTTCGAGGCGCCAACGAGGGTTCTCGATCTCTTGCGCGCGGTAGCCGCAGTTCTGCCGGAGCGGCGCGTCTTCGTCGTGCGCGAGTATACCAAGAAGTTTGAAGAGCATCTGCTGGGCACGGCGAGTGAAGTAGCGTTGCAGCTCGCGTCCCCGCCCCGCGGGGAATTTACGCTCGTGCTCGAGGGCCAAAAAGAGCTGCCAGTTGCAAGAACGGGCAACCTTGAGGCGGCGCTTGCATTCCTGCGCCAGTCTGGCGTCAGCGCCAGAGATGCCGCACAAGCGATTCGGCTTGCAACGGGGGCCTCGCGCAACGAACTCTATCGACTCGCGCTCAAACGCGGCCGCACGTAGACGCACGAACGAATTGGCGCGACGACGTCGTGTTCCTAAGCAGGCTTCCCTTGGGACTCCAAACAAAATATAAATTGCATGGCAAAAGACACTTTTTATCTGACAACACCCTTGTATTACACCAATAGCACGCCGCACATCGGTCACGCGTATAGCACGATCGCGGCCGACATTCTTGCTCGCTTTCACCGCGTCACCGGGAACGGCAAAGCGCACTTTCTGACGGGGACCGACGAACACGGTCCCAAGGTGGCTGATGCCGCTGCCGCCGCCGGAAAGGCACCGAAGCAATTCGCCGATGAAATCGTCGAACGCTGGAAAAGCGCTTGGCGCGAGCTGGATATTTCGTACGATCAATTCATTCGAACCACCGACCCGGAGCATGAAGCGGCCGTGCAACACATTTTTCTCAAGTTGCGCGACCAAGGTGACATCGTTCCCGGAAAATACGAGGGCTGGTACTGCCGCAACGATGAGACGTTTTGGCCAGAGAGCAAGCTCATCGATGGCCGCTGCCCGAATCCCGAGTGCCGCCGCGAAGTCGAATGGGTTTCCGAAGATGCCTGGTTCTTTAGACTTTCGCAATACCGCGATATCCTGGTCGATCACTTCAATGCATTTCCCGAGTGGGTGCGTCCGGCGAGCGCTTGGAATGAGATGGCATCGCTCTTGCGCGGCGGCCTCGAAGACTTGTGCGTCTCTCGGGCGGCCGTGACATGGGGCATCCCCATACCGGGCGAGTCAAAGACGATCTACGTCTGGTTCGACGCCATCTGCAACTACATCACGGCGGCAGGCTACCCGCACGACATGCCGCGCTTCGAGCGCTTGTGGCCTGCCGACGTACAGCTCATCGGGAAAGAAATTTTGCGTTTTCACACGATCATTTGGCCGGCAATCCTGATCGCGCTTGACCTCCCGTTGCCAAAACTCGTGTACGCCAACGGCTGGATAACCATGGAGGGTCAGAAGATCAGCAAGAGCGTTGGCAACATCATCCGGCCGTCTGACCTCATCGAACGCTACACGGTCGATGGGGTGCGGTACGTGCTTTTTGCCCAGGCACCCTTCGGCGTCGATTTCAGTTTTAGCGAAGAGTCGCTCTTGCGACGGTATAATGCAGAACTTGCGAATGACTTCGGGAATCTGGTGCAGCGCGTGCTCTCGATGCTCGCCCGTTACCGCAACGGCAGAGTGCCAGCAAAGACCGCGGGCGACGAATTGAACGTTGAGTTCGAGAACGCAGCACAGGCCGCGAAGGATGCCCTGCTTCAAATCGATTTTCGCGGCGCGCTGACGGCCATCTGGGATCGCGTGACGTCGCTCAATCTCTACGTCGAACAGTCCAAGCCATGGACGGCCGCCAAAGAGGGCGATGCTGCCGCGCTCGATGAGACGCTCTACAATTTGTGCGAGGGTGTACGCTGGATCGCGGCGATGGTGTACCCGTTTATGCCCAACTCCAGCGAAGCGGTCTGGGACGCGCTCGGCCAAACCGGCGTTCCGGGCGAGCCATGGGAAAAGACGTTGCGCTGGGGAGGGCTCGCACCAGACACTAAAACGAGCGTGCCCCCGGCGCTTTTCCCGAGGCTCGATCGCGAGACAGGGGTTGCGTGACGCTCGCCCTTGTCGATACGCACGCGCACTTAGACGGTTCAGAATACCAAAACGACCTGGAAGCGGCAATGCAACGGGCCACCGAGGCGGGCGTCCGACGCATGGTTTCCGCTGGTCAGGATAGGGCAACAAGCTTCGCAACACTTGGGCTCAGCGCGAGGTTTCCGCAGATAGCGCCGGCTGTCGGGGTCCATCCGCACCTAGCTAAAGATGCTGGAGATCTGGCTTGGCTTGGCCCAATGCTTGATGATCCGCGAGTGGTTGCCGCGGGTGAGATGGGTCTCGACTACCACTACGACTTTTCGCCTCGCGACGTGCAACGCGAGATATTTGCGACCCAGTTGGAACTTGCCGGGGCGCGCAGCCTGCCGGTCATCATCCATTGCCGCGAGGCGACTGAGGACGTCATGACGCTGTTGCGCGCGCATCGGAAGCCTGCCTCACCCTGTGTGATTCACTGCTTTACCGAGTCCTACGATATTGCAAAAAAGTTTATCGATGAGTGCGACGTGTTTTTGGGAATTGGTGGAGCGGTCACGTTCCGCAAGGCGACCGATTTGCAAGATGCGGTCGCGCGATTGCCGCTCGACCGCCTTGTGCTCGAAACCGACTGCCCGTATATGGCGCCGGTTCCCTATCGAGGCAAGAGAAACGAGCCAGCATACATGAGGCTCACCTGTGAAGCCGTGGCCGCTCTTCGCGCAACCACTCCAGATGAGGTCGCGGCGGCGACGACGGCAAATGCGGAAAAGCTGTTCCCGAAGCTGACGTTGCGCTCGCGCGAATAAATTCGCGCGACTACATCACGGGCGCACGCGCGAATAAATTCGCGCGACTACATCACGAGCGCACGCGCGAATAAATTCGCGCGACTACACGGCGCGCGACCAGTTCGCATCGAAATCGTCGCGCAGGGTTTGCGCTCCCCCTGGCAATGCTGCAGTCGGCGCGACCACGCCAACTTCATGGGCCTCATCCAATCCGTTGCGGGTGAGGTTGGCCGAGCCGACATACAGCTCGTCCCCTGTGTCAACATACTTCTCATGCATGTAACCGGAAGCTATCGATCGCACTTGCACGCCGGCGTGCCGTAACCACGTGACGGATCGCTTTTGCGCCGCACTCGAGCGGTCGCCAACTAAAATGCGATCGTGATGTCCGAGCGCTTGGCGTTCCAAGAGCTGGTCGACCACCAACCGATCGGAAAGATCCTCGGAGGCGATGCGCAGGTCGTGTTGGGAATGAAACAATTCCATGACCTGCTCTCGCAGAGTTTGCGATGGCCCGATGACGACGTACTGAGAAGAAGGTCGCGGCTGGTGCTCGATTGCGGCCTGCACGGCTTTGACATCGGAAGCCAGCGCATCGGTTACAACGGCTTCGCCTGGATTGGCGAAGCTGGACCACGTTGGGTTTGCAGTCGAGACATAGGCGGTCGTTTCATCAACCACTGCCGCCTTGGCGTGCATGAGCTCGTCCGGATGATCCTCCAGCACGATATCGACGTCGCTTGCAAACTCACGACGGAGCGTTTCGGCGATCGACTTGCTCGATTTGACATGGTCGGCTGCCTGAGCCCGACCACTACGCTTTTGGTAGCGGTCCGGATGCGCCTCAACATGGAGACGCACGTGAACCTTGCGCGCCGCTGCATCGTTGAGACTTGCGATAATTGACGGATCGGAGATACTAAAGAACTCGGCATCGATGCTCGAACGGGCATGGGCAAAGGCATCGCAGAGCACCGTGCGAGCCGCGCTGCCGACCGCAATTTGCAGCTGATCCATGTCGTAGAAGCTCACGCCAAAGTGCCGCAGCGTCAAGAGCAACGTCGCACCTGCGGCGCACGATTCCAGGAAAGCGTTTTCAGGCGTTCGAAGCCAGCCAAACGCACATGGATAAAGGCAGCGCGGTTCGCGACATGTTTGACAAGATCGCGAGGCGGTACGATCTTGCAAATAGCGTGATGACGGGCGGCACCGATGCGCTCTGGCGCAAGCAGGCCGTCGCAAGCCTTGCGTTGCCAATCGACGCTCGAGTGCTCGATCTCTGCTGCGGAACGGGCGCGCTCACGCGCGAGCTCGCGCGGGCAGCCCAGGACGGTCACGTTTCGGCATCGACTTCAGCGAAAATATGCTCGCGGTCGCGCGCACGCATGACAAACCACGAAACATCACCTACGAGCGGGCGGATGCGCTTTCGCTGCCGTTTGCAGATCGAACCTTCGATGCTGCAGCTATGGCGTTTTCCATGCGCAACGTTACCGACATCGCCGCGTGCCTGCGCGAGATCACCCGAGTCTTAAAACCCGGCGGACTGTTTGTCAACCTTGAAGTTGGAAAACCGGACAACGGCTTATTGCGGCGCGCGTTTTATGCGTATTTCTATGGCGTGATCCCTTTTGTAGGAGGCTTGGTTGGCGGCGACCGCGCGGCCTACCGGTATCTGCCCCAATCGCTCATCAACTTTCCTGACGCGCGAACCCTCGCCACGCTCTTTAAGGAAAACGGCTTCGGCCATGTCCGCTGCGTGCCGCTTTTCGGGGGCGTTGCAAACCTGCACCTCGGAGCGACCGAAGGTGCGCGTGCGTCCGCGATCGTGCCGCAATATGCGACGTCGAGCACATGATTATCGGAGCGCAGAGCGCCATTCGCGGCGTCGTCGAACAGTTCGTCCGGGAAGAGCTCTCGCACGAGAACGCGCAGATTGCGGGCGCGGTTTGGGCAATGCTCGACGCAGGAGGCAAAGAGCTGCGTCCTCGCATGACGATGCTTGCCGCCCGATCCACAAGTGATGACATCGCTCCCGACCCAATCCTCGCATCCTATATGGAGCTCATTCATGTTGCGACGCTCATTCACGATGACGTCGTCGACAACGCGAATCTCCGGCGTGGTCGCGATTCGACCAATAGGGTCCACGGCAACCGGTTTTCCGTGCTCGCGGGGGATTATCTCTTCGCTTGGGTTTTTAAGAAGATCACCCAAGGATACGAGAATCCGGTGCCGACGATTCTCGCGACGATGCTGTCGGAGATTTGTAACGGCGAAGTCAAACAGCTTCGCGCCACGGGGAACCTCGCGCTTAGCCGCGATCAGTATTTCGAAATCATTGGAAAGAAGACGGCCGAGCTTTTCGCATCCTGTGCTGAAGTAGGCTCCATCGTCGCACTGCAGCGCACGACTGGAAAAGTCGGTCCCCACATGCGGGAGCATCCGGTCGTCAAAGCGTTGCGCGCGTATGGCTGGGCCTTCGGCATGGCCTTCCAGGTGCGAGACGACTTGCTTGATGTCATTGCCAGCGAAGCCGCGATCGGCAAGCCGGCCGGGTCTGATCTGCGCGAGCACAAGGTAACGCTTCCGCTCATCGCGGCATTGGAGTCCGGCGACGCGGCCGTGCGCGAGTGCGCTGCCCGGTTCTTCGCTTACGATGGTCGGGATGACGCCGAGGGTGCGCGCGCGGCGCTGAGCACGCTCATTGCGTACCTGCGCGCGAGCATTGCGGTGGCGCAAACCAAGCGTGTTGCGGCACAGTTCGAGCAGCACGCGCGAGCCGCACTCGACCAACTTCCCGCCTCGGAAGCAACCGCCGAACTACAAGCGCTGACGCACACGCTTAGCGAATACTCATCCTAAATCGGCATGGCAGCGTCGGAATCCGCCGATACACGAGAAAGAAGCCGAAAGGAGCTCCATCCTTCATGAGCCCGATTTTCGCGATTATCACAGGTCCGGAGATTGCCATCGTCGTGGGCATTGCTATCTTATTGTTTGGTGCAGACCGAATTCCAAAACTCGCGCGCTCGATGGGCGAAGCAAAAAAGGAATTCGAGGCGGCGCAACGCGGGCAGTCCGCGCAACCTCCAGCCGCTCCCCCCGCTGACACGAGCGCACCGCAAACCCCACCGGCACCGCCACCCCCCGCCGCGCAGTCTTAAAGGACTTCGTCCGGATCGATGTCGACGCAAACGGCTGAGGTGCCGGCTGCGGCACGACCAGCCTCCGACGACGTCGAGATGACCTTCACCGAGCATCTGGCGGAGCTGCGCACCCGGCTGCTCATCTCGATCGCGTCCATCGCCATCATTTCCATCGTCGCGCTTCCCTTCATGCTCAATGGCTGGGTCCTGACCTTTGTCGAGAGCGACTTCTTGCACGGTATCACCCTTCACGTCTTTTCGCCGACCGAGATCATCCGCGTCTACCTCAAGCTTTCGCTGCTCGTTGGTCTCGTGGTTGCGTTTCCTATCATCCTCGTGCAAGCGTACGCATTCGTCGCGCCAGCTCTCGATCGTCGCGTCCGCACCCGCATCGTGTGGTACGCACTCCCGAGTTTTGCGATGTCTGGCCTTGGCATTGCGTTTTGCGGATTCTTTGTGCTGCCACTGGTCATGCGGGCGCTGCTCCGATTGACGGCAGCTTCAGGTTTGGTTGGCACGTATCAGTTGGAGCCGACCATCGGTTTCATTACGGTCCTCTTAGCCGTGTTCGCGGTCATGTTTCAGCTCCCAATCGTGCTTTCAATTCTGGCAAGCGTCGGTTTGGTCAATGCGCGCATGCTTGCCAAACAGTGGCGCTACGCAACGATGATTATCGTTATCCTTGCAGCCATTGCGGCGCCGGATGGCAATCCGCTGACGATGACGCTGTTGGCCGCTCCGCTGCTCGTGCTGTATGCCTTAAGCGTGGTGGTAGTGCGTTTTACTCAGCCAAAGATCTCACCGCGCTAAACCGCTCGCGATGTCGCGGGAGTCGCCCTCGGCGTAGGAGAGCCTTTTTGGCGGCGAGAAGGCCGAACTGGTGAGTTCCGCTCCCGCACACGCTCTGCAACCACGCCAAAAGCCGAGTCCGACGAAGACTTCTTCGAGCCAGCCTTTGCTCGAAGAGATCCTCAATTTGCTCAGCAACGTCATGTTTCCGGTGGTCGTCTTCCTCCTCTGGGCCGTCGCCACCACGATCGGCACGATCGTCGATCAAAATCAACCGGAGCAGCACTACTACGATTTTTATCCAATGCCCATCGCCAACGCGATTGTTCGTCTTCACCTTACGAACGTTTTCCACTCAGTGCCGTATATTTCGCTCGTGATCTTATTGCTGCTCTCGATGTCGGTGTGCACCTTCCGCCGCGTCATCCCGAAGCGCTTTCCAAAAGATCGCGCCGTTCCCATTCGCAACTTTGGCCTGCACGCGACCATGAACGCTGCGAGCGCAACAGCAGGCGCGAATGATGCCGTTGCGGCATACTTGCGTTCCAAAGGCTTCACGCTCCGCAGCCAAATCATCGACGGCGCGCACTGGTTGTTCGGTGACAAGCAGAAATGGGCGCGTTACGGGGTGCTGGTCGCGCACTTGGGTTTCACGGTTATCGCCTTCGGCGTTTTTCTCGGCTGGCTGCGTGGCTTTTCGGGCCAGATTGTTATTTTCAAAGGCGAAACGGTTGCCGTCGCCCCGGCAAACGTGCACCTCACGCTCGACAATTTCATCGCAACCTTTGTACCGGTGCAAACGCCGGCTGGACCGACGTATCAGGCGCAGAAGTTCCAATCAAACGTAACGTTTACAAGTCCATCCGGAGGCCTGACGAGCGCGAACATTTTGGTCAA
>CAVTNB010000001.1:1147500-2055378 GCA_963736005.1 uncultured Pseudomonadota bacterium | reverse complement strand
TTGGGGAACGTACGCAGATTACGTGTCGAACACGAATCCATATTGGGGTGCGCCTGTCGGTATCGGTACAGATAGCGGGAACTTCGTCCTTGATGGAAATCTGTTGTGGGTCAACCGAGGTAGCAACGTCCAGAATTGGGGCATTGCTGCGCCTACTGTCGCTGTCACTACTTCTGAGACTAACTCTACATTCTCCTCATGGCAGGCGGATACTTACTACTCCATTTCTGGGTTCATCCAGAATGGCGGGGTTTGGTATCAGGTCACAAAGTCAGGAACAACGGGATCATCTTTTGGATCGGGCAGCGCAGAGTTCACTATACTCAACCCGCAACCTGTGGCGTGGACGGCCAACACTTTATATGATGAAGGTCAGTACGCAGGCTCTTATCCGTGGAATGTTGGTGACGTGGTCATCAATGGTACGAGTTACGCCGTCGGTCAATACATCCCGAATCAGTATGACTCGACAGACAATAGTCTCGTAGTCATGACGGCAGGCGGGGTCCCGTGTCTCTTTCAGCTTCAACGAAACATATCACAGGGAAATAGCGTTCCTACAAATGTCCCGATCTCAGCGACCTTTGGAGGTTCAGCTAGTGGTCAAACGGGGCCTGCATGGTCTGGTGCGGGTGGTGGTGCGCCAGTAGTCGATGTAGGATGGGCCGCAGCCTTCTTCAATTCCGCAGGTTTCAATAACACCGGAACTATGTTCAATTTGGCATTCGGTGGAGTGATTGGAAACCCACTCAATTATACGAGCCACAACCCTGTCACCCCGAACGCTATAGCCCATGGATTGACTTCGACGATGTGGAATTACTACAATGAAGTGTTTGTTGGATCTCCCCAGCAGGGAATTACCCTTCGCCGATCATTGCTCTTTTAAAGGCTTTTCGGCAAAGTTCTCGTAAAAGGCCAAGTGAATCTCGCCCTTTGCGAACTGCTTGAGGGGAACATAGTGCTGAATGCACCAGGCAAACATGCGTTGATCCCAGTCATCACCTGAACTTGCACGTTCAAGTTCGGACTTGAATGGCGCAAGGAAGTCAGCCATCAAGTCGGGCTGATCGAGGTACGGCCTGAAGTAGACCGGGTTATTGTGCCTGATGCGCGAGCAGACGACGGCGCAAGGATGCCGGAAAAGCAAGACAATCTTCACTTCTGGAAAGTTGGCGTGCAGCCACTTGAGCCAAAGATTTGCGCTGACTTCCTTAATGAGACGGCGACTCGCGATGAAGCGTTTGTTGTCGACATCGAGCAATTTGTTGTAGCCCATCCTGCCGGTGAGCAGCCTTCCGGCCACTTTCAATAGCGTCGGATCGCGGTCGTCTGGGCGCAGGTAGCGGCCCACGCTAAAGCCTGGAGACGCAATTTGTTGGAGTGGATTGAATGGCTCGTATATGTATCGGTAATCGTTCTTGTAGTTGATGATGTTGGCGACCCAACCCGAACCGCTTCGGCCCGGACTTGCGAGAAACACGGTGCGCTCGAGGTCAGGCGGAAAATCGATGATGGGTGGCCAGCTGACGGCGCGACGCAGCAAATGCTGCGCATCATCGGACAGGTGATTCTTCAACCAAGATTTCACAGACGACACAATCTACGCTCGATTCAGACCCAAATCTGTCACACCGATTAACTTCGAACACGATCAACCACGATCACTGGTAGAGCGTGCCATGATTTCACAGCTCAACCGAATTGCGCTTTAGAAATGCTCCGCCCGCCAATCCTCCACACTTCTCTCATATGAAAGATCGCGCTCTGGTTGCCGATATATAGAGAAGGTTGACTCGGCTTTCCCACCGTCCACGCTGCTGTGTGGAAAGAGCTGACGCGATTAGAAGCTGGCCGCAATTCTTGAAGTCAACATCGCACTCGTTGTCGTGGCATGACCTTCTTACCAAGGTCTTTAGTCGCAAAAGCGTAAAGTTGTAATCGCACGATGCCCATACTAAACGCAACTCGGCCCACTATTGTTTCGCCCGCCGAAGACCATCCCTCTGAACAGCCAGCCGTCCTCGTCCGAGATGTTGTTAAATCGTTTCCCACCACGTTAAGCCTGGCTTCGTGGGTCCGGTATCGCGGTGCAGTTCCACGACGCACCGTCCTCCATAACATTTCGCTTGAGGTCCGGCCGGGGGAACTCTTTGGGCTCTTGGGCCCGAACGGCGCCGGCAAGACGACGTTGCTCAAGATGCTTGCGACGTTGTGCGTCGCGGACAGCGGGCAGATCTTTATTTCAGGAATTGATGCGATAAAGCGACCGATGGCGGTCAAGCGGAGAATCGGCCTGTGCACAAGTGAGGAACGCAGTTTCTACTACCGGCTTACGGCGCGCAAGAACCTACGCTTTTTCGGAGCTCTCGCGGGTTTGTTTGGCAATGCTCTTGACCAGCGCATTGAAGAAGTCGCGTCAATGGTCGACCTCAATTTCGCTTTGGATCGCCGCTTTGACGGGTTCTCATCAGGCATGCGACAGCGGCTTTCGTTGGCTCGAGCGTTGCTTGGAGATCCCGACATCATCTTCTTAGATGAACCAACGCGCGCGGTCGATCCACTCCACGCTCGTGAAATCCGAGCCTTGATTCGCGACGAGTTGGTTACTCGGCGAGGCAAGACCGGAGTGCTCGCCACCAACTCTTTGGAAGAAGCCTGGGCAATTTGCGATACCGTTGCCGTGGTGAACGAAGGGCGGATTGTCGCCAAGGGTCCACCGCGAGAGCTCGACAGCCAGCTGGCGCCGTTCATTCGCTACCACATCGCCATAGATGGCTCTTCTGATAATTTGATTGGCGCGCTGCGGGCAATCGGTGGCGTCCTTCGCGTGAGTTCATCCGATACGTTAGATGGCGTGTCGTTAAGCGTCGAACTGGACCCGACAGGGGGTCCTGTCAGCGAAGTCCTTCGGACGTTAGCCTCAAGTGGCGTAGGCGTGAAGAGTTTTCGATCGGAAGAGCCTCAGCCACTGGACGTCTTTGTTGGTCTTACGAGGAATCGCGATGAGAGCTAGTGCGCTCCCCCTCCCCCGTGGCTGGCTCAGCGTGCTGCGCAAGTCCGGCGCGATGTTCCAACGAGATGCTGCGTTGGCGCTGTCCTACGATTTTGCATTTTGGACGAGCCTGGATCGGCATTGCAGTGCAGGTGCTGGTCTTTTACTTTATCTCCGGCCTCATTGGGCCATCCGCAAAGTTTGGCTTCGGTGGCCATGCTGCGCGGTATTTCGATTTTATCGTCGTCAACTTGGCGTTTGTGCGCTTTCAGGCTACTGCCATACAATGCTTTCAAACCGCCATTCGTGATGACCAGTTGGCCGGCACACTGGAAGCGATAATCGCCACTCCCACGAGCCTGCCTATCATTATCTTGTCGAGAGGACTATGGGCCTTCACGTTGACGCTAATGCAGGTCGCGCTCTTCATGATCTTGGCCGTATGCCTTGGATTGAGCCTCACACATGTCAATATCCTCAGTGCTGTCGTGTTCACGTTGCTCACTATTGCTTGCATGTCTCCGCTGGGCGTGATGAGTGCCGCGGGGATTATGACGTTTAAGCAAGCAACTGGCACCGGGTTTGTCATGGGAGGCCTGACTCAGCTGCTCGGAGGTGTACTCTTCCCGGTTAGTGCGTTGCCTAAGGTGTTGCAAGATGTTTCCTGGCTGCTGCCTATCAGGCACGCGCTCGATGGGATCCGAGGCGCAGTTCACGGCGCAACGCTTGCACAACTAGCTCCGGATGCGATTTGGCTGCTTATTGCGGCGGCAGTGCTGCTCCCGATATCACTATCGAGCTTTGGGCGCGCGGTCCAACGCGCCAAAATGGATGGAACGTTAGGGCAATACTAGCCCCTCACTGAGTTCGTCGCGAATAAATTCGCGACACTACATGCTCGCGCGAATAAATTCGCGACACTACTCCCTCGCGAATAAATTCGCGAGACTACATTAGTCTCGATGGCTGGCCGCGATACTCGTCCCACGAAGTCTGACCTGAGGCAATGGCGCTGACCACGGATGAGATTTTTGCATTCGCTGGAGCGGGCATCCCCGTCCTCACCGCATTGAGCGCGACTGCTCCGTTGAGCGCCATCACCTCTGTTTGTGGTCTGCCAGCGCGCAAATCCATGAGCAGCGAGGGAAGTTTACCGCCGCGCCCACTGGCGACGCGACGCTTAAGGACTGTGCGGAGTATTGGTGCTGGCAGCAAGCGCGCGGCGCGACGAGCAGAGCTGTGGGGAAGTCGATGAGGTTAACGGGAGTAGCTCGAGTTTGTCCATAACGGCAATCGTTTCGCGCAGGCATGCGCGCTCAATCGAAAAGGCGAGCTGGGTCGGCGTACACTTGTTCGGGCAACCAATCCAACGCCGCGCACACGCCATTGCCAAGAATGTTGATGCACAGCTTGGACCACTTGAGTGCTCGCCAGCTCGATATCGCGCGCACCAGGAGCCCCGAACTCGACATCGTTGCGATCACCCAGTTGTGAGGCGACGACCAACCGGTGAAATGCACAGGCCACCTTTCTTCGTGGCTGCAACGGTCGTGGCGTCCACTCGGTCGACCGCCACTGTGAGCGCTCCGGCGATGACGCGATCGGCGCCAAACGCTTCTGCGAGTTCTTCTTCGTTTCCGAGCCCGTTTTGCACGGTAAGGATAGAGGCTTGGCTGCACGCGGCAACGCTACTGATCGTCCGCACCGCTTCGCCGGTTGAGTAGGCCTTGACCGCAACAATGACAAGTTCGAAAGGATCGCGCAGAAGCGTATCGCTCGAGCTCGGCGGTTGCGTGAACGGGCCATCGAAAGGCTGAGCCGTTAACTTGCAGCGCGACACCGTTTGCATTGATAGCGTCAGCCTGCGTAGGCCGCGCCATAATGACGGCCTCTTGGCCGCCCTGCGTGAGGCGAGCAGCCATGTACTGACCGATGGCGCCGCCGCCAATGACCAGCCCGCGCATCCCGCGCTACCCGCGCGTGCCCGTCGAACCGAAACCGCCTGCCGCTCGAACGGTCACGCTGAGTTCGTCGGCGCGATTGAATTCTGCTCGCTCGACCGAACCGATAATCATCTGCGCGATACGATCGCCGCGCGAAACCAGGAATGGCTCATGGCCGAGGTTGATGAGCAGCACGCACACCGGGCCACGATAGTCCGCGTCGATAGTCCCCGGCGTGTTCAAACACGTCACGCCATATTTGACGGCGAGGCCACTGCGGGGTCGCACTTGTGCTTCGTATCCCGCTGGCAACGCCATGCAAAAGCCCGCCGGGATCAGCGCTCGTTCTCCCGGGTTCAACGTAACCGGTTCGTTGATCGCCGCGCGCAAATCGCATCCCGCACTGCCGTTGGTCATGTACGTCGGCAGCGGCAGGCCTTGGCCTTCCGGCAGGACGCTGATGTCGACTGTCACCGTCGGGCTTCATTCGCTTTTTGCCAGCAATTGAGCCAGCTCTTCTTGAAAGGAGTTGAGATCGGTAAACGATCGGTAAACAGAAGCAAACCGAATGTACGCGACCTTGTCGAGGCGGCGCAGCTCTCGCCATCACCAGATCTCCAACGACGGTGGAAGGCACCTCGCTTTCCCCGCGTGCGTAGAGCTCGCGTTCGACTCTATCCGCCACTTCTTGGATCGCCGATTCCGAAATCGGCCGCTTCTCCGAGGCTTTGCGCAACCCGCCGAGGATCTTCTCGCGATTGTAGGCCTCGCGACGGCCGTCTTTTTTTTCAACGTACAGGCGCGGCGCTTCCGGCCGCTCGAACGTGGTGAATCGGTGTTTGCAGGATTGGCATTCGCGCCGGCGCCGTACGGCATTCTCATCGTCGCGACTATCGATGACGCGAGTATCGCCCGATCGGCACGCAGGACAGAGCACCGCTAGTTGCTCACCGCAGGACGCCAAAGGCCTCGTGCGAAGGACAAACCATTGGCGATGAAACGAAACATTCAAGCAGTCCTTTTCGACGCGGGTTACACGCTCCTGTGCATGGATCCAGACCAACCAACGATCTTCCTGCGCGTCTGCGAGCAGCTTGGTATCGAACTCGATCAGGCACGCCTTGCTGACGGGGTCAAGCGCGCAAACGCGATGCTTGCACCTCGCCATCCACGCGAGGTGCCTGTGCCATTTTCCCAAGCAGCGGTCGACCAGTTTTGGACCGACTACAATCGAATCTTGCTCTCCGTCTGTGCGCGCAGACCAAGCGACGAAGACAAGGCAGAGCGTGTGTACCGTCTCTTCACCGCGTCCATTGCGTGGCGCGTGTACGATGAGGTGCGCGGTGTGATCGCAGAACTGCGCTCGCGTCGGCTATGCTTGGGGATTGTTTCTAATTGGAGTGGCGATCTCGAAGACGTGCTCGCGAAAGTTGGTTTACGCGAGCAGTTCGATTTTGTGCTCGATTCCGCGCACCTTGGGCATGAGAAGCCTCACCCACCGATCTTCAAAGAGGCGGTGCGCCGGGCCGGTACCTCCCCTGACGAGATAATGCATGTCGGAGACTCTCCCGAGCATGACATCGATGGAGCCCTCGCGCTAGGATTGCGAGCGGTCCTGCTCGATCGCTATGGGCGGTATCGCGAATTCGATCGCGCACCGCGCATCGAGAGTCTCGAGGGCCTGATGCCTCTTTTGGGTTAGAGTAGTTTTGCGCCGGCAAGCACCAAGACACCGGCTATGGCTGGGCGTAGATAACGGTTCGGCAGCAACGCACACAGACGACTACCCAAATAAACTCCGGGGAGCGAGCCGAGCAGCAACGCACCGGTCATCGGCAGATTAACGCTACCCAAGCTAAGATGCCCGAGCGCCGCCACGGGTACGATGATCGCAGCAAACGCGATATCTGAACCGACGAGCTCTTGAAGCCGCATTCTTGGAAGGATGAGTGCAAGGGCAGTCAGGGTAATCGAACCCGCCCCAATTGAGGTCACGCTAACGAGGAAGCCAACGGTAGCGGCGACGCCGACGATAAGTGGCGCGCGGGGCCGTAGCGCCACCAGCGCTGCCGCGCGTTCTTTGGAAAGCAGCTGTACGCCGATGATAATGAGCGCGATGGCGATCAGCAGCCCCCCTACGAGGTGTTTGATCAGCACGTTTAATTGATCTAGGCTAATATGCGACTTGAGGACGGATAAGCTCAAGAGACCGGCGATGGCTCCGGGAAGCCCGCCGATGCACAACAACAGCACGAGCTTACCATTGATCGTCTTTTGCCGCCCATGAACGATAGCGCCTAAGATTTTTGTCGGCACGCTGTAGGCGAGGTCAGTTCCGACCGCGACTAGCGGCGAAACGTTGAACAACAACACGAGAACCGGCAACATGAGTGAGCCCCCGCCGACGCCGGAAAGCCCAACAAGAATGCCAACGATCAACCCGCCCAGTGCAACGTGATAATCCATGGCCCTAGAATATACTATATTGTCCACAAAGAAAAGGGACTTTGGTCTTTTGACCGACCCCCAGGCGAGCCAGCTCAGCTAGCCTTCCTTACCCGATTTGCCCATACGTATTAGGGCTTTCCCGTTCTTCCGGTATTTACCACTTATTTGGTAGATTTTATGGACATGAGAGTACTAATCATCTTGACGATTGTTGCGATGTTCGTTGCGAGCGCGGGACGCGCGTTGGCTCAGACTCCAGCTGCGACCCCGCAGGCGACACCCACGCCGCTCTTTACGTACAGCGGCGATGTTCGAGCCTTTTATTTTGGCCGCACGAATGGCGATACATGTTTGACTTGCAAAACCAAGGGCAGTCCCGATGCGACTGCCTTCAATTTCGGCGGCGCGCTGCACGGGCAAATCAACATACCACACTCACCATGGTCGCTTGGCGCGACCTACTTAGGCGCCTACCCTTTCGGAGCGAACTGGCCGGGGCCGCTGCACAACATCGGATACAATCCCGAAGTAGACAACACCGTGCCGGGTTATTCCCTCAGCGTGCTCGGTGAGGAATACTTGCAGTACAAGAGCCCTGGCACGTTTGGCCAAACAGGCCGAGAAACGCTGACCGCGGTGCAGTCACCATGGGCCAACTCGGCTGACACGCGGATCCTTCCCGCCGCGTACCAAGGAACGTTGTTGAGCACGAGCCCCATGAAAGATCTCATGATCGGGGCGATGTACATGGCTCGGTGGAAAAGTCGCGTGACCTCCGCCTTCAACTCCAACACGCTGTTGACGAGTTGCAACACGGCTTATTTTACGGGTAAGGGCCCCGTCCAAGGCGCGAGCGGAACTTTCACGGTGCCGGGAGATCTCTGCACTCAGCAAGAGACGACTCATGGCTTCGGTCAGGTATCGGCATCATATGCATTCGGCGGTAGCGGGCTCGCCGTGAGCGCATATCAGTATCAGGCGTACGATCTCATCGACATGACGTGGCTGACCGGCCAATATAACTTCGATAAGGCGGCGAAAGCAAATCCGTACGTCGCAGGCCAATACCTCGCCGAAAACAACGAAGGCAAATCGTTGATTGGCACGGTCCACAATCACACGATCGGGGGACTGGTCGGCGCGACCGTCTACCACAATTTGACGTTCACTGCGGGATATGATACCGCTCCCGCAACGCGCTATGTTGTTCCAAGTAAGCGATGCAAAGGCTCGCTTTCGTCGCCGACAGCACCGATACCAGGCGTGATCTTTGGCGGCCTGCCGGATACATCCGACAAGTCGGCGCCTTCGGGTGACGTCGTCTGTTACGGCGGTGGACTCGCATCGCCATATACGGACGGCTACACCTCGGATCCGCTTTACACGACCTCGCTCACGCAAGGCCTGTCTGAGGTTACCAAGCCGGGCACCGCAGTCAAAGCAACGCTGATTTGGCTGAGCAACGATCGCCGGCTTCGGCTCATGGCTTCGGACGCATGGTATAGCTATTCGTTGCCCGGCAGCATCAAGACGCTTGGCAACGGGGACGCCCGCGCAGAGGTCGATTTCGACGTACAGTATTGGTTGAGCCCGGTGCATCCTGGTAAGCCTTACAAGGGCTTCTCAATCCGGCAGCGCTATGGCGATCGCACGCAACCGTTTGCGCCGTTTGAATTCAAATCGAGTCGCACGCAACTCGAATACGCATTCTAGGTGACCAGATGCTAGTGGGGTCGCCGTGCGCCCGCGCGATGGGTTAGTTGCGACACAGGCGCGGGGAGTTTGCCCTTAACGAGGTGGTCGATGGTGACCGCTTCGAGCACGCCGCGCAGATTGACGCGGACGGCTATCCAGACATCCGAGAGCGACGACGCTGCCCCGCCGTACTTGAGCCGCTCGGGCCGCGTGCCCCGCACATTGGCCAGCGGACCCTCGACGGCCCGAATGATATCGGCGAGAGTAATCTCGTCTGCCGCTCTCGCCAGCCAATAGCCACCCGAAGGGCCTCGCATGGCGTTGACGATGCCCGCATGTTTGAGCGTCGTGAGGATGTTCTCGACAAATTTGAGCGGTATCCCCTGCACGCGGGCGATGCGCTCGGCCTTGATATGTTTAGGCGCGGCCGCTGCTATCTCTGCGACCGCTCGCAGCGCGTAGTCGCCAGTTGCCGTGAGGTGCATAGCGGTGCGTTCTGCACGCAGGCAGCGAGCCCCTCACTGCGAGAGCGCGGGCAAAAGCATTGTATAGAGGCAAGAATCACTTGAGGCCTTGAACCAGTGCTGCGGCTCAATGCACGAAGATCGGACGCATCGCGCGGAGCGAAAAGATTTGCAGCCATTGGAGGGCTGTTCGTGGCCAGGTGGCTGATTATTTCTTGACGGGAATGTGGATAGGCTCCAACTCATCTGACGAGTTTCTGACGGCCTGGGCCACATCTCGTGCGATACGTTTACAACAGGTTTGAATTTCTTTTTAGCAAGCCACTAATATCCACTAAGACTGAGCTCGGCGCCTCGCGCCAACCACGGTTCGATCCAGCCGAAACTATTGAACTCTCTTGAAGTTGGAATCTGTGAACCGCTCACAGTCTTTTTCCCTTGCCGATTTTTTCGTCTAATCGTGGATTCATAAGAGAAATGGTCGGTTGTCTGTTCAACTTCCAACCTAGCGGCAGTTCGTTCGTATACGAGGACCCAACACGAGTTATAGTATACCGGTTAAGGTTTGCGAACCGGCATCCACAATCGCCTAATTGAGCCGGCAAGCGGGGGACGCAATACTGGGGTGAGTTGCTCGTAGCGGAGAGCGAGCATAGCGCTACTTTTCCGGCGCGAATCCGTCAGCTAACCTCGTCGGTGTGGGAAGAACCTATGTTTCTATTTGCTTTTTTCTCCGGTCGCGCAGAAACTAATTTAGTGAAAGCTGCGATCTGCTTGAGTCTAGCCCTTTCGTGCGTTGCCTGCGGTGGCAATGGCAGCGCTTTGGCTGTGCAATACTCGAAAGTCCCACAGGTCATCGCTAGTCAGGCAGTAGAGCATATCGAAATTATCATGGAGGAAAACGAGGCACAATCAAATGTCGTCGACAATGCAGACGCTCCCTATATCAACCATACGCTCATGCCGCAAGGCGAATGGTTAAGTAATTACAACGCCATTGATCATCCCAGCCAACCTAACTATCTGGCTGTATATTCAGGCTCTGAGCAAGGAACGTCAGGAACAGACAATTGCATCACGCCGCCGAAATTTAGCGCACCTTCGCTGGGCGGAGAACTTATAGCCAAAGGATTAACTGTTAAGGGTTATTACGAAAACATTGACTCGGTGGGCAATACCGAATGTTGGGGCGGCGGTAAGGATTCAGACGGGAATGATTTATACGGTCACAAGCACGACCCAACGATCCAATTTACGGATACTCCTGCGGGCGATACTGTTGCCCTACACGCAACTCGCCACCGACATAGCGAACAATACGGTGCCTTCCTTCGCCTTCATCGCTCCCAATCAGTGCGATGATGGGCACGATAAGTGCGGTGGAAACCAGAGTAGCCCACCTCGACCGCTGGTTAAGGAACAACGCCCCCGCGCTTATCGCATTTAATGCGGCGCACAACGGCCAGCTTTGGGTTACGTTCGATGAAGGTGCCGGCTCAAATCAAACAGTTTTTGCGGAGTGTGTCGGCCTGGGATGCGTGGCGGGCAAGACTCTGGCCACTACTTACAGCCAGGGGCACTATTCTTTGTTGCGATACATCGAGAGCAATTTTAACGTACCACTCTTCAGGCGGCAGCGCATCAGCTACGCACATAGTGCTGTAAGACTGTATTCAGCGATGATACGGCTCGCCGCGATTGATCTTCGCGGCCCGATACAACTGCTCCAAAACGATGAGACGGGCCATTTCATGCAAGAAGGTAAGCTCGGATAGCGACCAAACGAAATCAGCTCGTTTGCGCAAGGCGGGCGATAACCCAATTGCGCCACCGATGGCGAGCACGAGGCGCCTGCACCCCGACTGCTCTGCGGCGGACAGTTTGCGGGCGAGTTCGTGCGACGTGATATTGTGACCGCTCTGATCGAGAGCCCACAGGAGAACGTCGCTATCAACTCGCCGCAGGATCGCTTCGCCCTCGGCAAGGATGCCGTCGTCCTTGGCGGATGGGCGCAATTCAGAGATGGAAACCGGCAGCAGCGGTTGGAGCCGCTGCTGGTACAACGCGCAGCCATCTCGCAGATATGGCTCGCGCAGCTTGTCGACCGCGATGATCTCGATGTTCACCGCATAGACCGTTCGAGTTGAGCGCAGAAAAGGCCGCCTGCCCGCCTCTCCACGATACCCTTCATTTCAAGGAGCGTGAGTTGTGCACTGACGGTGGCGGTATCTAGTCCGGTTGTTGCGCAGACTTCGTCGACATCGCTGCCACCTGGGGCAAGTGCGGCCAAGAGTCGCGAAGCCAGATCGTTCGAGTCCAAGGAGCCGCGCGAATTTATTCGCGCGTGTCGTCTGCGCGGTTCCCAGCTTAAAACCCCAGCGATATCCGCCGCACCCGTGGTGAGGGCAACTCCATCCTTGATCAGCGAATTCGTGCCCTCGCTCGTCGTTCGCCCCACATCACCGGGCACGGCAAAAACGGGGCGGCCCAAGTCTCCGGCGAGCCGCGCAGTGATCAGAGCGCCGCTCTTTGAGCCTGCCTCGACGACGACCGTTGCGTCCGCCAGCGCCGCGACGAGTCGATTGCGCATGGGAAAGTGATGCGTGCGCGCGGCCATCTTCGGTGGAAACTCGCTTATGATGGCACCACCTTTGTGCACGATTTCATTCGCCAGCACAGCATGATAGTTTGGGTACAGGGCGAGCAGGCCCGAGCCGATAACCGCGACGGTCGTCACGTCAGCCTCATTGGCAGCCCGGTGAGCTGCCGCATCGATGCCCCGGGCGAGACCGGAGATGACCGTTGCCGAAAACTCGGCAAAATCTGACGCGATTGCGCGAGCCATGGCACGGCCGTACGGCGTCGCCCCGCGACTTCCAATGATGGCGACAACTCGCCCTTCGAGCGACTCGAGGGTACCGCGGTAATAGAGCACGGGCGGCGGGTCGCACAGGTGACGCAGGCGTGCCGGATAGTTTTCGTCGGTGCTCGTAACAACGCGCTGTTCACCCTCTCGTGCATCCGCGAGAGCGTGGCGTGCAGCCTGGTGATCGATGGCCGCGATGCGTCCAAGCGCCTCAACGCCCAGATGTTCGCAGGCTAATGGCGGAAAACGGCTTGCATCGCGTGCATAATCGATCAGCGCTCGGGCGCTCCCAAGTGCATCGAGCATAGCCACGAGCGGTCGGGGGGTCCAGACCGCCGCACCCGCCACCGCGAGGAGATACCCAAGATCTCGTTCGTCTTGCATGAACGAGAATATCACGCGAATTGCGCGGGCGACGATGGATAAGCGGTGAGACAAGCCAACATACGCCAACGATGAGCCAACGCTACCATGAAGTGCTGGCAGCGGTCCAAAGCGAGCTTGAAACTCGTCTCGCCCGCGTTGCCACGACTCTGAACGCAACCAACGGAGCATCGCTGCCGATCGCGCTGTCCCCAACCCGTGACATTTCGCACGGTGATTTCGCCACATCGGTGGCTCTGGCGGCGGGAAAGGCGTGGAAGCGCAATCCTCTCGAGATCGCACAAGCGCTCGCCGGGGATGGCGTCAGTAGCCTTCCCGACGTCAACCGCATCGAAGCCGTCAAGCCTGGGTTTGTGAACCTCACCATGGCGCCGACGTTCTGGGGCGATGTCATTTGCGACGTGCTTCGCCTCGACGCCGACTATGGTAAGTCTGAGGAGCTGCGATCGCTTGGACCCGTCAACATCGAGTTTGTCTCAGCGAACCCGACCGGCCCGCTAGTCGTTGTTCAGGGGCGATCGAGCGCGCTTGGCGCTTCGCTCGTCGCGATGTTTCGCTTCGCCGGCGCAACCACTTCATCTGAGACCTATATCAACGATGCGGGCGCTCAACTGGATAACCTCGCAGACTCGCTGTACGCGCGCTATGCGACGCTGCTCGGTAAAGAAACGCCTCTCCCAGAGGACGGATACGCCGGGGACTATCTGATCGATCTTGCCCGGACGCTCGCTGCACGCGATGGCGAGAGGTGGTTGCAAGCGCCGTCCGAGGAACGGCGTCGCGCGCTCGGCCGATTCGCCAGAGATCTTATCGTCGAGCAACAGCGCGCCGATCTCGATCGCTTTCGCGTTCATTTCGACCACTGGACCTCCGAAGCGACGCTGCACGAGTCGGGCGCGATTGCTGCCGCCATCGATGATTTGCGGGCCGGCGGCCATACCTACGAGCAGGACGGCGCGCTCTGGCTGCGTACGACCGATTTTGGAGATGATAAAGACCGCGTGCTCGTGCGCAGTGATGGGCGGCCCACGTATCTCGCCGCTGATGCCGCGTATCACGCCGACAAGTTGCGCCGGGGCAACCGCTATCTCATCGATATTCTTGGACCAGACCATCATGGGTACATCGCGCGGCTTTGCGCGCTTGTGGCCGCCTTGGGTCATCCAGGTGCACTTGAAGTGCTCTTAGCGCAACACGTCACCTTCAAGCGGGGCGGTCAGGCCGTGTCCATGAGCAAGCGCGCTGGAGATTTGGTCACGTTGCGGGAGGTGATGGATCAAGTGGGCGTCGACGCCGCGCGATACTTCTTTATCAACCGCGCGCCGGAGTCGCACTTGGTGTTCGATCTCGAACTGGCAGTCGAGCAATCGACGAAGAACCCCGTGTACTACGTGCAATACGGTCACGCACGAATTTCGTCGATCCTGCGCAAAGCAGCTGAGAGCCGACTGGCGGTTTTAGAGCGGGCTCGCAAGGGTCTCGATGTCGCGAAGCTGGTCCATCACGCTGAAATCGCCCTTATCCGCCGCCTTGCCGACTTCGGGCGCACGGTCGCGAGTGCGGCGAAAGGGCGAGCGCCCCATCGCGTCGCTGAGTACACGCAAGACGTCGCAACTGATTTTCACTCGTTCTACACAGAGTGCGTGGTGCTCGGGGACGACGACTCGCTGACGAGCGCGCGCTTGTCGCTCTGCCTGGCCACGAAGACCGTGTTGGCTTCGGCCCTTGGGTTGATCGGCGTCTCAGCCCCAGACGCTATGTAGTGTCACGAATTTATTCGTGACTGTTTGGGCGACTTGACAGTCGCCCGCTACAGATCCGCTGCTACATTTTTTTCAGGAAGAGTTGGTGGCAATTCTTTGCCGGTCAGCCACGGGTAAATCCACACCACCCATAGGGCCTTGAAAAGCGCGGCGGCGGGGATTGCGAGCAGCAAACCCCATAAGCCGAATAACTCCCCTCCGGCAAACGCAGCGAAGATTATGCCCATTGGCGACACGCCGACGCTTTCGGACATTACCTTTGGAACAAGGAACGTATCAGCAATCTTCGTCACCACGAACATGATGGCGGCCGTCCAGATTGCCACCTCCCACGATTGCAGCAGCCCGAGCAATACCCCGATGAGAATTGCGGCAAACACGCCCAAATAGGGAATGGCATACAAGAGGCCGGTGAGGACCGCGAGCAGCAGCGCATATTGTGATTGGATGATCTCAAGTCCCAAGAACGTAAAGATGCCGCAAAACGCGCACAGGATGATCTGCCCGCCGACAAAGCCGCCGAAAACTCGCTGCACTTCATGCACGAACCGCTCTGCTTTGCGCTCTGACCGCTGCGGGAAAAGATCCAAGAACGTTTGCCGAATCGAGTAGGCGTTGACCAAGAGATAATACGAGAGAATAATGGCGGTAACGCCGATGACCACCGCACTGGCCACCGAGACGACGAAGCCTCCGACCTTTGTCAGCCCGGCCTGCATGCCGTTAGAGAGCTGATTGAGCATCGCGTCCTCAAGATTGTTGAACTGCGGCGGAAGCATGTGCGCACCGAAGTGCTTATTGATCCACGCCTGTTCGTTATTAATGAAGGTCTGCGTCGCGCTGAGATAGTCGCTGCTACTGGCAATGAGCGTTTGGATTTGTTCGATAACCGTGGGCACGACGATGGCCGCTCCGATGAGCAGGATCAGCAAGAACAGCGCATAGACAATAACGATGGCAACGAGCCTTGGCATCCTTTTTGACAGAAAACGGATGATCGGATTCACGCCGTACGCGATGAGCGTTGCGACGATGAAGACCTCGATGGTCATTGGGATGCGAAGCGCCACGAACACGCACAGCATGAGCGCGAGAATGATCACTGCCGGGCGCACAATGCCCCGCCAGCCGGGAGGAGCTGCCGTACGGTCGCTCATGGAGCTGATCCCTGGTCGAGGCCCTTCGTCATGAGAAGACGCTCGGGCAAAAATCCCTCGCTCTCGTAGAGCAATCGCGCGGTCGGGTTCTCAGCGCTCACCATGAGACTGACGTGCGGCAGCCTGCGGCGCAGACCCTCTGCAATGGCTGCTTTGATCAAAGCACGTCCAACGCCGTGATCGCGATGCTCCTCGGCCACGGCGACATACGCGATGAACGCCTGCGGTCTTTGCGAGATGTCGTCAGGTAGGTCCGTGACAAGCATGAGGAATCCCGCCCGCTGGTTATCCCTCTCACCCACAAAGGTCACGGTGCCCGCGCGTTCGCGACAAAAAGAGACGAGCCGCTGATAGGCGTGCTCCGCGGCACTACGGGTCAGCCCGCGCACGGGTGACACGGTGTCGAGCGCCGTCTGCAAGCCAAGCGCATCGATGAAGCCCAAGTCGTCATTGCGAGCCAGACGAATGGTGGTGGTCATTCGAGGCGCGGGTTCTTCGAGCGGACCTAAAGGTCCGCTACTACAAAGGTCCGCTACATGGTCCGCTGCTATATGGGCGACTTGACAGTCGCCCGCTACAGATCTGCTGCTAAATGGGCACGCGCGAGTAGACTCTTCAGAATTCGGCCAAGTTCGCGAATTGGCACGTTCAGAGACCTTGAAGATTGACGCAACAGTTTCTGTTGTGGTAACATGTGTGCATGAAATCGAGACAATCACAGGCTCGGCGGCGATCTCCGACCAGATCTTGGCGTACAGCGATCCAGCAGATTAAGGTCCGGGGTGTTAGCCCGCTGATTGACTACCGCCCCGTTCAAGCAGCACTGCGCCATCTCGTCAAATTGCTCGGGAACAATCAGACGGCACAGATTCTCGGTGTTTCCAACTCTCAAGCATCGCGTTGGCTGCACGGTGAACCGATCGGGGCAGAGAGCGCTCGTCGAGTTTCGGACCTCGACTACGTTCTGAGCAGGGCTTTGCAAGTGTTTCACCCTGATGAAGCAGGCGCGTTTCTCACTTTTCCGCAACCGTTCTTGCACGGCGCACGGCCCATCGACGTGCTGGTCACCCGAGGCGCCGCGCCGGTGATTGCTGCGCTTGACCAAATCGCCGCCGGGGCATTTGTGTAGCGCGGATGCCCGTGAGCCTCTACCGGGTCTTTAGTTATCTCGAAGGCGTTCCCGCACACAAACCCGGGGGCGCTCTTTTTATTTCACCACAAGGAGCTGGGCGCCTCGACAACCCCGAGCACTACGACGTCCTCTACGTGTCGAGCGAGCCTGAAGCTGCGGTTGCTGAATCACTGGCTCCGATTCCATCAGCGGTCTGGACAACAGCCACCATGCGCGGAACTCCGCTTCTGCCTGGCAGCATACGAGCGCTCGCCAGATATGCCTTGCCTGGTCTTGCGCTGATCTGCGATCTGGATGACCCACGTCAGTTGCTTGCGCATCAGCTACGCCCGTCAACGGTCATCACCCGCGATTACGCCATCACGCAATCTTGGGCGTTGAAAATATTCAAGGCAGCGAGGACGACCGGTTGGGTGGGGGTGCGTTGGTGGTCGTATTATGAAGGGCGTTGGTCCAGTATTGGTCTTTGGACGCGCACAGCTTTGCATGTGGTTGAGGTGGTTCCGTTAACCGTGGGGAACCCGGCAGTTGCTGTAGCGGCCAAAATCGTGGGCCGGCAAATTATGTAGCCAACCCCCGGTTTGCGGGGGGTCAAAGCTCCGGCGCGAATTGGCGACGAGCTTCAAGAGGTCGCGAAGGGGCATCACAAGCGCCTCATGATCGCCGTCGGTCGAAGACAGCTGGAGGAGCGTAATGAGCGAAGGGCGACTTGACCGTCGCCCGCTACATACTTACGCGCGAATAAATCGACTACACTGCGAGCGGACCTAAAGGTCCGCTGCTACATGGGCGTCGAGCGGACCTAAAGGTCCGCTGCTACATGGTCCGCTGCTACCTTTGTTGATCCTTCTGTGCCGCCTGGGCTGCAGCGTGCTGACGGATGAAATGGAGAACTTCGGCCAAGTCCCCAAAGTATCTGCGGTGACGGGTGCCGACATGTTCCACAGATCCCCGCCAGGAACTCGAAAGGCCGCCTTCTTCGCGCCACACTCGAACGACGAACGCATGCTCCTGGCGAGAGTTCGCGCGATCCTCACCCACCGTAACTTCCCCACAGTAGCTTCATGTGCGCCACCATGGTATCAAGCCGCCGTCCATCGGGCGTCCAGGCGATCACAAGAGTTCGAGGTTAGTCTTTGGGCCAGCGGCCGCGGGTCACCGCAGTTTCGATTTCGCGATTGAACGAGAGTTTGGCGAACCTCGCCCTCGTGGCAGATTCCGCAATCGAATCGAGCGCAGCTCGGTAAAGCGTGGATGCGCGCTCCAGCAACGCAGCCGCTCGCTTGGAATCTCTAGCCTTATGAAAAGTGCGCGCAGCGACCCAGTACAGACAATGCGGCCACAGCGCGCCGGCTGCCGACATTTCGGCCGTGCGCAAGAGCTCATCAGTTGTGAGCTTCGCAGCTGCGAGATCGCCCTTGCGCAAGTATGCAAGCGTCAAGTCTGCGAGATCGTTAGGGATGTCGGATGTTCGGTCGAGCGCGCGCTCGATTGCGAGTCCTTCGTGCATGTGGTCGATCGCGGCATCGATCTCGCCGAGCTCCCGCTCTGCTGCGCCAAGCGTGGCAAGGGCTTGAGCCTCCATCGCCCGCAGGCCGATGGCACGCGTCTTATTCAGCACGCGCTGCGCGCCGCTCTTTGCCTCGGTTGCGTCGCCACCCACTAAGCGGGCGAAAGCGGTGTTCAATTCGCAAACCACCTCGCCCCGAACGTCAAGCATCGCCGAGAAATAGCCGCCGGCGGACTCCAACAGCTCGCATGCTTTGTCAAGATCGCCCAACCGCAGCGAAATGACGGCCGCGTTAACCTGCGTGGTGGCCAGCCCCTGGCGTTTCCCGATTGCTTCGAAGATACGTGCTGCGGATTCGTTGGCGCTTAGGGCATCCTCATACCGTTCCAATCTCGAGAGCGCGCTCGCCTCACGCGCGGCGGCATCTGCCTCGCCCTCGCGATCACCGACCGCACGATAGAGCTGTGCTGCGTTCTTGCAGAGGTCGATGCAGGCGGTAAATTGATGCCGGGCGAGAGCAGAACCGGCCGCAGTCCAAAAGACAAAGGCAGCGAGTTCGGGTCTGCCGACGCTTTCCGCGAGCGCCCGCGCTTGTTGGATAAACGGCTCCGAATCTGCGATGGCCCCCCGATGCAGCGCGATATGGGCGAGCAGGCATAAGCATTCGACTTGCTCGGGAATGCAACCCAAGCGTTTCCAGATGTCGAGTGCATTGAGCGCGGACGTGCGCGCGTCATCATACTGATCAAGCAGGGCAGCGAGAGATGCCGCGGCATATTGTGCTTGCGCAACCTGGCGCAAGTTGCCCGTTGTCTGAGCGTGCGCTTGCAAGTCATCCACGAATCGCGACTCTTCCTCGCGCTCACCGAGAACGTTTGCGAGCCGCGACTTGCGGAACAACACTTCGCCGACAAGGTCCTCGTTTGAAGTTGCCGCAGCAAGTTGGCTAAGCGTCTCCAGGTCGGCTCGTTGTCCCTCACGGTCGCCGCGCCTCGCCTGTACATTTTCGCGCTGCAAGTGCAACGCCACGCGCATGCTCGCATCATCAGCAATGTCGACTCCGCGCGTGAGGTGACGCAGTGCGTCGTCGAGCGCATGCACCGATGCTGCCTGTTGACCGGCTACAAGGTACCATCGCGCCGCCTTACCGCCTTCCCCTCCGAGGTCGTAGTGGCGAGCGATATCGCCTGCAAGCGCGCGGTTGGGGTCGGCTTGGCTTTCCTCCATGACGCGCCCGAAGCGCCGATGGCGCTGAACTCGCGCTTCGGCGGGCACACCGTCATACAAGGTTGCTTGAACGAGATGGTGAGTAAAACCATATGAGAAACGCTGGCCGGACGACAACTCTTTCACGAAGTGGCGATCGAGCAGCACCCCGAGCGCATCGAAGAGATCGGCCTCCTCCCAACCGCTGACACCGCGCACGACATCGACATCGAACGATCGACCGCCGACAGCCGCGATTTCCGCAAGGGTTCGAGCCGCGGCGGGCAGGCGTTCGATACGTTCCGTAAGGGTCGCACGGATCTCCGCGGGTCCCGAAGGAGAATGGGCGCCAAGCCCGAGCGGCGATTCAACGATGGTTCGGACGATGTGCAGCAAGAGTAGTGGATTGCCTTCGCTTTCCGTGTAGAGCGTTGATGCGATGTCGTCGCCTGCGCGAGCGGACAGTTCGGGGACTTGGTGCACGAGTTCGCTCACTGCGGCGCTTGACAATTGTCCGACTCCCACGGCGGTAGCCCGATGTTGTTCGAGTAGGGCACGGCGAAGGCTCAACAGCGCATGCGGGGGCATTAGTTCATCGCTGCGATACGTTGCCACGATAAGCAACGATGAAGTGGCGATTCGGTGCGCAACAAATTCGAGTGCGGCAATGGTCGCTGGGCCGGCCCAATGGAGGTCTTCCAACACCAAAAGCACAGGTCGGGCTCGAGCGAGACTCGTAAGACCTCGTTCGAGTGCGCCCAAGAGTTTGCTGTGGTCGCGATCGGGGTCAAGCAAAGGCGGGCTTGCTGTTTCTGCAGGTCCGGCGCCAAAGGTTGGAACGATCCTTGCGAGAGACGCGAGATGGGCGGTCGGCAAATCGAGCGACATGACGAGCGCGTGAGCCGATCGGAGGGCTTCGGCGAACGCCTGATACGGATATGCCTCGGGGCTTGATGTCGTGCCAACAATAACCCGCGCGCCCTCGCTTTCGGCGATGAGCCGCAGCTCCTCGGTGAGTCGAGTCTTGCCGATCCCGGCCTCACCGCCGATGAACACGGTCGTGCCGAAGTTGCGCGCGGTTCGGGTCCAGATCGCGCGCAATTGTTCCATTTCATGGTCGCGCCCGACAAAGGGCAACGCTGGGTCGGCGAGCGTGCCGGACGGCGTTCGCTCCGCGACCGCAAGTCCTTCGCGGGCAGCACCGAGCGGAGCGTTGCGGAGAATACCGTCGCGTACTGCCACGGTTTCAGGCATCGGTTCGACACCCATCTCGTCACTCAGCCGGCGCGCGAAATCAGCGTAGGTACGAAGCGCGCCCGCGCGGTCGCCCCGCTCGTAATTGACTGCCATCAAATGGCGCACGGCGTCCTCGCGCCAGGGATCGATGGTGAGGAGGCTGTGAAGGTACTTGCCAGCGGCGGCAAAGTTGCGCCGGCTACGTTGTTCGAGGACGAGCGCGTTCAGCGTCTCGAGATACTTTGCGCGAAGGCGTTCTCGCCACGACAGAATCCAATCATCGTAGAGATTCTCCAGTAAATCCCCAGCGTAGAGGTTGACGGCTTGCGCCCGACTCTCTTGGGCATCGGAGAGGCGGATAAATTCAGCGACGTCGATCCAAGCATCCGAGGCGGAATTCCATTCGACGGTATCGTCGGTTGAGAGAACCCAAGGGGCGCCCCCAAGAGCTGGGAGCGCCTTTTTCAAGTGGTTGAGGTGGCGGCGCAAGTTTGAGAGCGCGTTCTCTTCACTTTCATCCGGCCAAAGGCAAAAGGCAAGCTTCTCGCGCGCAACAGGTCGACCATGGAGGAGCAGATAAGCGAGCAATGGCAGTGCCTTCGGGGGAGCGCCAAACTTGAATGGCGCATCGCCAAGAGCAAAATGCGGCTGGCCAAAGAGAAAGATGCGGAACACGAGCTGAGCCTGACTGATCGCCATGGCTTGGTAAGCTTGATTTCGCTGGACGCTACTTGGACGCCTAGGCCGTATGCTATGAGGCAGACGATGATGACGAACCGCTTCTTTCACGCCGCTCTTTTGTTTGTGATGCTCCTTTGTGTAAGTGGGCCTAGGGCTTTTGCATCCCAGGCGCCACCAACGTCCGCGCCGTCAGCTGCGCCCTCCCCGCAATCTTCACCGCAAGTCTCGCCTGTCGCCACGAAACGCCCAGGGGTCGATCCTTGCGCGCTTTTGGGGCAATCGGATGTTGCGTCCGCCCTCGGCGTAGGGATCGATCAGGTGCGCACGCCAACCCGCCCGACTCCAAACGAATGCCTGTGGGCCAGCGTTGTGCACACTTCAGGTCCAACGCAACAGGTACTATTGACCGTTGATGCGGCACAGGCGGCCAAGTCCGGTTGCAAGGGGCTGCAGTGTTTATCGATAGTACAAGCCGTGACTGGTTACATCCCCGGAATGAGCTCGTTCAATAGCGCAGTCGGAACGGCCGAAGATGTAGAGTACATCACCGGGTTGGGCGACAAAGCCGCTTGGAAAAACGGTCAGTTGACCGTGCTCAAACAGGGGATCGTCTTCGGATTGGACGTCACTGCTGCTCACTCATCGAACAGTCTTGCGACTTCGGAAGAGCTCGCGCGCACCGTCCTCACACGCATCTAACGTAAAGGCCGAATCCTTAGGTCCGCTTGCCGCCCATCTTGGTGGACGCCCCATGGACGGGCGCGTTGTACAATGGGGCAAAGACTCGATCCTGAGTTGAAAGGCCGACTATGTTTCGATTGCTTTCAAAGCTGCTGCTAGCGTCCATCGTGGCTCTTGGGTCGTTGACGGTTGTCTCGTGCGCTGGGCATCCTTCACCTTCGAGCGGTGAGGCATCGACGCCGGCAGCGGTTACCGATATCACAAATGCTCCCGGTTCAGTCTACCAGGTGACGTTCAAACCAAGTACGGTCTTTGTCGATGAAAAGACCGTTGCCGATTCACTTCTTGCTGTCAGCGATGATGGATCGATCCTTGTCTTCGACGACTCATCGCCGCAGATCCAAGCGCTCGCGCCCGGCAAAACGGTGCTCTTCAGGAAGATCGGCCTGCGAAAAGTCACCGCCGTCGAGCGGCGCAACAATGTCGTTTTTGTAACGGTCGGTCAAGCGGCGCTCACCGACGCCATTCAAAACGGGCACATCGCCTGGAACATTCCCGTGAATTTTGGGACCATGGGTGAGGAAACAGTTGCGTACGACCCGGTGGGCGAGTGGTTGCGGAGTCACGGCGAACCTGCCATGGCTCAGGGAGAGGGTGAGTGCGGGGGAAACGGCTCAAATGCGGTCACCCCTATCATCTCAATCGGCAACTGGCACATTTGTGCTGTTCTAGCGCCAAGCCCGAATGCGATGAATATGACCCTGACGCTGAAGCGCGAGAACATTGCTGGGATGGATCTGGAGGTCCGAGGCACGGGTAATATCGCGAACTTTTCCTCACTGGCAAACATGCAGTTCGCCAATGGTCAAGTCAATGATATGGAATACTCAGCGTCAGGGCTGAATGGCCACGTCGACTTCGAGTGGACTGCACAAAAGTTCACGCCCGGCCTTGGGACGCTAGACCCCGCAGAAAGCGGGATCAAATTAGGGCTTCCCAAAGCAAAATTTCCATTCCTGATCGGTGAGATTCCGTTTGCTCTCGAGTTCTCGACTGCTGCAATTATTAAACCGGGTTTTTCAGGCAAAGGAGAATTAGCGCACGGTAGTTTCAGCATAAACTATACGGGCGATGCGGGCTTTTCCGCGAGCGGCCAAAGCGCCAACGGCAAGGAGGACGTTCATGGTGAGGCATCCATCAATCCTGACACGCACGCCAATATTTCGATTGGTTCGTTTGGCATCGTTGTGGCGATGGCGATACCGAAGATAGAACTCAAGACAAACTTTGAGATCGAGGAAGAAGAGAACGGCGAATCCGCAAGCCAAAAATCCGAAGGCGAAAGCGCAATCGATGGCTCCGGTCAACAAAGCAAGTTTAGCACGTTCCTCGGCAAAGCAAAAACCTTCGTCAAAAGTGGCGTGAAGAAGCTACTGGACAATGAAGCCGGCGTCTATGTCGAATTCATTGTGTCGACTGGACTCTCCAAGGAATCCAACGCTGAGCCGCTCGTTGTCCCGTGCACGATCACGACGCTTGTCTTTGCTTACAAGTATGGGGCGGAGGCGAAGATGCTGGGCATCACCTTTGCGGAGCCGAATTCCGGGGTCAAGAAACTCAAAATCTGGCACATGATCGATCCGCCGGTTCAGCGTTGCAAAGACATAGCGACTGCGGGCGATGGATAACGTCGGGGACCGGGGCAATCGTGATCAAGCCAATGAATAGATCCGTACGTCGAGCATATGGGACGTGGGCACTCGCTGCGGCGGTTGCATCCATCATGTGCGCTTCGTGCGCACATGGAGGCAACCAACAAACATCGGCGACACCAACGCCCACCATCGCCGGTCCATCGGCGATCGCGGTTGCAACGCAAACTCCGCTTGTATTAACGAGCCCGGTCGGCTCGACCGAGCCATCTGTCAGTACCGAGAGTCAGACGCCAGCAGCGGAGTCTGAGTCCCCGAGCGCGGCAGCGTCAACCGGGAATGCAGCCGGGGGCGCCGTGGTGGGGCAAATCGGGCAAGTATTGCAGGCGCTTTCGAGTCCACCGTCAGCGAGTGGAAGCAGTGCTGGAGCGCCGACACCGCAGCCCGAGTGGACGCCGAGCGGCTCTGGAGTGCAGACGTCAATTCCGTTGCAAGTCGGTCTGACGATAGTGACCGCGGGCGAGAGTCCTGATGGAGATTTGGAATCCATCAAGCGCGTCGTGTCAACTGACTCGGGCAGCATGACTTTTTCCTTCGATTCAAAGACCAAGTATTTCACGATCGATACCTTGCGAAAGACTCGCAATGAGGACCTCGACCACTCGCAGCAATTCTTTCCGGACTTTTGCAACGGAATGCCTCCGAAGTTTTTTGCCAAGGATGAAACGCCAGTGCAGGGCGATCATCCGGGCACGACCACACTCGAGGTGTCGCGTGACGTGCTCGCTACGATAAGCTCGCACAAGACCGCAAAGATGACCTTCTACCCGTCGACGTTTTGCATGGGGATGGCGGATTCGTCGCAAGTTCAGAATGTCGGCCAAGGCGGCGTCCCTATCATTCTTGATGACAAACCAGTTGCGGTTGCCGCAGTCCACCTCCATGGCGGTCAACCAGAGTGTCTGCAAACTCCCCCGGCCATCCGCTTCGGCTGTTACGACATGTGGATACTTAATGATCCGAACAACCCGCTCGTGCTGCGTTTCACGATCGAAGCTGAGGAAATGCAAGTCATTAAGATCTCGCAAGCGGGTCCGCAGATGACCAATGCCCTCGTCTCTACACTCGAAGCCAAAAAACCAGCCGACGTTTATGGGATCTACTTCGACTTCAACCAGGCAACGATTCGGCCACAGTCGGAACCCACGCTTGCCGCCATTGCGCAACTGCTCTCGCAGCATCCCCAATGGCGACTTGAGATCGATGGACATACGGACTCAATAGGAACTGCTGCCTACAACCTCACGCTCTCACGTCGCCGAGCTGAATCAGTAAAGGCGGCCCTCGTTACGAGATATCACATCGCTTCGGCCCGTTTGACCACCGGAGGCTTTGGTGCGTCACGACCAAAGGCGACCAACGCCACGCTCGAGGGTCGGGCGCTCAACCGACGGGTAGAACTTATCCGTGCGTGAAGATCGGAGTGCAAGAATGAAGGGTCACCAATTGAGAGCCCTGACAGTTTGCTTCACCTGTGCGTGCGTTCTTTTCGCCTGCACAAGCAAACAGGACATCGGGAGCAAAACGGGCACTGATGCCGCGACCTCATCCCCATCGGTCGCGCAGACAGCGGACACCACCGCCCTATCCGGCCGCCCTTGCGGACTGCTCAGTGACAAGACCGTCTCTGCCGTATTGAATCAACCCATGGCGATCTCTCCGGATCAAAACCCAATCGCGCCAACCCTGTGCGAATGGACGACAGTCGGTCAAGCGGAGTCACCTCAAGCGATGGATCTCACAATCGATGTCAGGAAGCAGGGCGATCCGCAGTTCGCATTTTATGATGGGCAGCTTGCGAAGCCATCAACCATCATCAGTGACCAGCCTCCGGTTGTCGTCGGCGACCTTGGGGAGCGAGCCGTGTGGGTGCCGGACGCACACGCGAGTTCTTTACTCCTCCGGCGTCACGGGACTATTGTGCGGATTCAAATCATGGATCGATCTTTAAAGCGGCCTGCCATCACCCGCTTCCAAATGGAAATCATTGGTAAGGAAGTCGCTTCCCATCTCTAACATGGGCGACTTGACAGTCGCCCGCTACACCAATACGCGCGAATGAATTCGCGCGACGACGTGGGGCGATTTTCCAATCGCCCCCTACACTTAGGAATAAATTCGCCCGCTACATCGAACGAGCTTGGAGGTCCACCGCGACAGCGCTCGCAGATGAAGCGACCGTGCGATTGCGGCCGCCGCGCTTGGCGTCCAGCAAGCGACGATCCGCGACGGCGATAAGTTGCGCAGGCGTGTGAATGCTGTCCTTGAATTGCGCGACGCCCGCGGAGATGGTGATCGGTATCTCCAATCCTCCCGCGCTTTCATAGCCCATCATCTCCACCGCAGCGCGCACGCGTTCGGCCACCATGAACGCGTCACGCTCCGTGGCGCCAGGTAAGATGATCGCAAACTCCTCCCCACCGAAGCGGGTGACGACGTCGATGTCGCGCACCGAAGCCGAAATCGTGCGCGCCACCGCCTGGAGCATGCGGTCGCCTTCGAGATGACCAAGTCGATCGTTGACCGCCTTGAACAGATCAAGATCCATGATGATAACGGAGAGGTTGCCGCCGGTGCGATGCGAACGCTTGACCTCGTCGGCCAAGCGGCGATCGAGATAGCGCCGGTTCAGGACGCCAGTCAGCTCGTCGGTCATGCCAAGGGCAACACTTCGACTGTACAGCGCCGCATTGGCGAGACTGCGCCCGGCGAGTTCGGCCAGCTGGGTGAGGGTGCGCAAATCGTCTCCGGTGAGCCCGCCCTCTTCCATGTCTGTAATGACGATGCAGCCGTAGCCGCGCTCCGGGGGCCGTGAAACCATGGGGATAATAACGCACGCGCCGGCATCGCCGTTGGGTTCATTCGCCAGCGTTTCCACACTCGCGACGATCACCTCGCCGCGCTCGACGCCTTGTCGCAGACGTGCCCGATACCTGAACATGAACTGCTCGGCATCCAACGGCTCCACGCCGTGGCCTGCGTGAAAGATAAAGGCATCGCCGTCCACCAGCGCAACGAAGCACTTTTGAATCTTGAATCTGGATGCGTTCACCACGGCGTTGACGACTGTCTGGCCCAAGGTCGAGAGATCGATCGAACTTGCGAGCAGGAGACTCGCCTCATACAGAAACGAGAGCTCGAGATTCTTGCGCTGCATCAGCGCGTTTGCGGCCTCGAGGCTGGCGACGCGTGCGCGCAGGGGATGGACGCGATCTCCTTCGGCGGGCGCTTCTCCGACAGCGAGCTGTGCCCGCTCCGGCGACACGGCGATATCTTCGATTTGCTGGTTGAAATAGTTTGACAATCGTTCGATCACATCAAGAAATTGATCGGCGACCTGGGGGAGATAGACCGGCGGTTCAGTGGGGCTGGGACTCCGGCGATCGAGGACGCCGAGCGCCACGAGGTGATCGAGAATTGGCTGGACGGTGGAGAGTGGAAGCGCGAGATCACGGACGATGCGGTCGGCGCGCGCCATGCGCAAAGGGTCGGACGTGAAATAGTGAACCACAGCCGCGGCCGAGCGGTCGGGCGCAAGACCACCACCGGCTGGTCGCATTCCTTTCATCGCTAAGAGCATTATATGCCCGAAAGCGCCGGCCGCCAACCGTGTGCCAAACGGTAGTGATGGGGCGCACGCGAGTTGTGAGTTTTTTAAGAGACGGGAGCTGGTTCTGGCTTGTATCCTAGTCGCGATGAGAGTTTTATTCCGCAGTCGACCACTTCGGGAGTGATGTCCGAGACGGCTCGATCGCTCAAGCGCGTCACGGGGCCTGAGATCGACAAGCTTGCAACGACTTGACCGGACTCGTCGCGAACCGGAGCAGCGATGCAGCGGACGCCTTCTTCATGCTCTTGGTCGTCGATTGCGTAACCTTGCCGCCGAATGCGCTCGAGCTCGCTCCTGAACTCGTCCACATCAACGATGGTGTGCGGCGTTCGCTCGGTGAGCGCATAGCGGCGCAAGATGCCGTCCATCACTTCAGGCGGCGCAAACGCCAACATCACTTTGCCGCTCCCGGTGGAGTGCGCAGGCAAGCGGTTGCCTATCTGGGTGAACATTCTCAGGATGCGCGACGACTGTGCTTGGTCGATGTAGACGACTTCACCATCATCGAGGACCGCGAGATTTGCACTTTCGCCGCAGCTTTGCATCAACCGCTGCAAGAATGGACGCGCTTCCAGTCGCAAGCTGAAACGTTGGCGCATGTCGCTGCCCATTTGCAGCGCGCGGAAGCCGAGTGAATATTTTCGGTTCTGCCGATTTTGTTTGACGTATCCACGCTGGATCAGGGTCCCCAGGAGCCGGTGAACGGTGGCAAGAGGGAGCGATACTGCCTGGCTGATTTCCACCAGCCCGACTTCCGAGCCGAGCTCGACGAGCGATTCGAGAATATCCAGCGTGCGCTCGACGGACTGCACGCCGCCGCGCTCGCGTCGCGCGCCTTCGGCTGCGCTTTGGTCGCTCGCTTTCACCATGGGGCCTACTTCCGAGAGGTCTTCTATTATGTGGAAAATCCTAGCACCATGGAGCGCACGCGTCAAGCGTGGCCCGCCCTATCGAACGAGATGGGCGAGCCGGGCTGCATCCATAATCCGCTGGTCGCTCGGTGGATGCGTGTAAAAATACCAGACCACAAGCGGGCTCGGATGCAGCGGGGAGAGGTCGATGGAGGCAAGGCGCGCCTGGGCTCTTACCCCTGCGTCACCGAGGTTTGTATGCTCGCCGGCAAAGACGTCAGCCGCATGTTCGATGTTTCGGGAGAGGGCATTGGCAACAGGCATGGTGACGATTTCGAAGCTTAAGACGAGCGCTGCAAGCAGCGGCGCGGCTGCCGGGTCTGCCAGATCGCGCGAGCGACCCCGGTTCCGGCGCGCAAGTCTTGCCCCGAGCGTTGCGACGAGAGCAAGAGCAGCGAGTACAAAGACCCATGCTTCAAACGTGCCCAGCCACAGGTGCCCCAGTTTGTAATGCCCCATCTCGTGCGCCATGACGTACAGCACCTCATCGGGTGGCATGCTCTCGAGCAGCGTATCGCCCACCGCAATGCGTTCTGTTCTTCCAAGCCCCGAGACGTAGGCGTTTGCCTCACGGGTTTGGATGCTCATGTTGTATTCGTAGACAACCGACGCGTTGATGCCTTGCGATGACGCAAGGTGGAGAATGGCGCGCGTCAGCGGCGTCGCTGGCAGCGGCGTAAACGTGTTGAACAAGGGCGCGATAAACACGGGGAAGATAGCGTTGCCAAACACGAGCAGCGCGGCCGCGCCTGCGGCTGCGATGAGGGTCCACGCTCGCCACCGAGCCATGGCGCGGAGAAGCAAAGCGCCGGCAATTGAAGCAACTGCCGCGCTCAAGACGAGACTCACGAACCAATCGCGCAGCCACCGCCCGACCGTTTCAGCAGACAACCCGAATTGGTGCGAGAGGACAAAGCTGCCGTAAAAACTCATGGGCAGCATCAAAATCGAAAGCCCGGCGAAGCCGATTGCAATGAAGGCAACTGCGCAAAGCAACGGGTTCTTTATCGTTGTTTCGAGCGCCGTTCGCAAACTGGCTGACGCACCGCTGAAGTAAAACCACAATAAAAAGGCCAGTTCGATTGCGACGTACACGAAATACAAAGGATGCGTGATGCTGGCGAGCTGGTCTGCCAGCAGTTGACGCGGTATGGGGTAGACCGAATCAACGATGTGCTGTATGAAGGGCGGGAATGGTGTCATAGAAAGTGAGCAAGCGGACCTAAAGGTCCGCTGCTACACTCCTGTGTGGGGCGATTTTCCAATCGCCCCCTACATCTTCCAGTCGATCTGGAAGCTTGTTTGCATCGGAGACTTCACACCGACAAAGCCAGTGTTGTTGTTGTTGAGCCACATGCCGTACGGATAGCGCAGCTGAGCAGGACCCGCCGCGGCCTGAGCGATCGTGCCGCCGGTTGGCTGCAAGAAGCTCGACGGCAGCGACGAGTACAGGCAAATGTTCGGCTGGTCCCACGCGTAGCCACGCTGGTTGCATGAATCGATGATGTTTGACAAGGTTGCAGAGGCGCTGAGGTTCGACGTAAATTTGTAGCCGATCCCCAGGTTCACAGTAATCCGCGATGGCTCTTTGAAATCGCCGAACCCGTCGAACTTGCCGGTGTACGGATCAGGAATCATCAAAGGAACGCCACAAGAGGCACTCACGACCGTTCCAACGCCAGTGCAATTGGGCGACCCTCCAGGAGTCGCCCCTGTTGTGACGGCGCCCGGCCATGAGAGCGGGGATCCATAGGTCGTTCCCGATGAGTACGCCAAGGTCGGAGTAATATTCCATTTGTCGAGCTTGTAATTGATGATCAGCGACGCCACGCTTGGCACTTCGTATCCGTTGGCTGCGGCGTACGGAACCGGGATGAGATCATAGGGCACGTACGATCCGGAGCGATCAAACAGCGGTTGGGCCGCGAGGTTGAAGTAGGGGTTATTTAGCGCAACGGCATTGAGGTTGCCAAACACTCCGCAGGTCGACGAGGGATTGCTCGTGGGCACTGCGGTCGCACAAGCCTTGGTGAACGAGTTGTACAGTTGAATATACTCGTTCATGTTGTCGATGACGTTGCGGCCGTTCGTAAAGTTGTTGAACTTGATTCGGCTGTAGTTGTACGTGTAGGCAACCTGGAAGGCCAAGCCATTGCGGGCGAAATCGCCTTTGCTCAACGCGAACTCGACGCCCTCAGAAGTGAGCCGGCCGGTGTTGAGGCTGCCGAAGAGCCCGCTCAGTGCGTTGACGATGATCTGTTGCACTTGGTTTTGCGTGCTGCGGTAGTAGGGCGTCAGCTTCATGCTCATGTCCGTACCGGAGAAATGATGCTCGAAGGAGAGGTCAAAGTTTGTCGACTGATCGGGCACCACGTCATGGTTGGGCGTGTTGAGGCCATACGAAACCCAGTTCTGCCCGAGGAAGCTTGCCAGATTCTCTTGGCCCGTATTCCAGGAAGCTTCTCGCGTGCTGGCGGGTCGCGCGTATAACCCAGCAGAGAAACGGAGTACGTTGTTCGAGTCGAGTTCGTCGCTCAGCGCGAACCGCGGCTCGAAGATCGTGTGCGCAAAGCTCTTGGGGTTTGAGTTCACGAGCGCAACGTTGCTCGTGAGGGGGAAACTGGCCGCGCAGGTTCCGGTCGGACCCTTATAGAGCGGCTGGAAGTAGCCCGGCGCGAAGCAAAATTCGCGATTGTACGCGTTGAACCAGAATTGACGGGCCGCGCCCGTGACCGTACTGTCGTCGATGTCGATGGTATAGGTTTCGACGCGACCACCGATGTTGAAGTTCAGTTTGTCAGTCGGCCGATAGTTATCGTTGAGTGAGAAGGCATCGAAGATCGGACGGACCTTGTTAAAGTTGTCGCTGTTGCCATTTTCCGTCACGGCCCACCGCGTGCCCGCCGTGGCGGCGAAGGGTTCAAGATTGGCCAGAGTTGTGGGGCCACCGCCATACGGGGCAAACGTGCCTTGGTTTGGATTGGCAGAAAACGCGGAGATGGCGGGACTCCCAAAGCACGTGACCGGACCCGCCGCTATCCCACCTGGTCCATAGCAATTGCCAGCCGCGTCGACGTTGTTCGTTATCCCATAACCTGCGGCAAATGAATAACCTGGTAGGTTCCCGCCTGGAAAACCGTGGGTCGTCGTGTAGCGCTGGATGTGAATCTGGTTGTAAAAGGCGGAAATGGTCAAGAGGTTCTTATCATTGAGCTGATTCGCATAGTCGGCCACGCCGCCGAAGGTATGCGACGGCAGCTCGTAGTCCGCGATTTCACCTCCGTAACAGCAAAACCCCAACTCCGCCGAAACCGGACCGTGGATAAACCAATCGGAATATAGCGAGTAGCCGAAGACGCGAAGATAGGAAGTCGGCGAAAAGTTGGCCTGATATTGGAGTTTGCCAATACCGACAGAATTCTCGTTGGAGTCGCGCAGATTTGTGGGAATAACCTGGTCCAAGGTATGAGGCGTACTGGGATACAGATACGTGATGACGTTCGCTGGATTTGGCGCCCCAAAGGTTGGACCGGTATAGATGGCCCCGTCACTGAAGGTGAGCGGCTTGCCGACCGTGTTGTTCTGAACAAACGTCGGTCCACCGAGGTCAGTGATCGAGCTATAGTATGGCATGAGGAGATACCCCGTCATCCACAAGACCTGAAGATCGTCCTTGCCAATGCCATCTCGATGGGGAATGCCAAAATGCAAGTTGACGACAGACTCACGATCGATGGTCGTGGCAATGCCATACGTGTTGCCTGGATCGAAGACGCTTTTGGAATTCCCAAAAAAAGTTGTATTTAACGGGTAGAAGAATCCTGGGCTGCCCGCACCATTATTGTCGTTGATATAGCGATAGTTCGTATCGGATGCCAACGTGCCAGCGTACCACGAGAAGTTCTGATCCTGCGTGGCACCGCCAGCTTCGATCGAAACTTTATTGTAATAGGTGGGCGTGCCAATGCCGTAGCTCAGATTAGAAAAACCAGGTGAGGTGCCGCGTTTCACAACCTGGTTCACATAGCCGGCAATACCTGACGCGTCAGCTGACGGCAGCGTACCTCCAGTGTACACTTGGAGCTCCTGCTGCCCCAAGCTCGAGAGAAACGTCTGTGGTGCGTTGTCGTACGAGCGATTGACAGGAATGCCGTCAAACTCCCAGCCGACTTGGTCGAGGTCACCACCGCGGATGTAAACCGGTTGATACCAACCTTGCTGTCCTTGTGGAACGTTGACGCCGGGAACCGATGCCATGGCGCTGTACCCGGTGTTGAGGTTTCCCGAGCCGGCCAGCGCCGAGGTTACCGACTGCGTTGCTGCGTTCACCGAATACACATCACTGGTCGTGCCCGGTCTCACGAGCTCGTTGGAGGCACGAACGCTGACCCGACCTAGGGTGGTAATACTTTTCACAAGCGCAAACGAAACATTCTGCACCTGGTCGGAGAGCACCGTGACGCCGCGCTGCGACGAGATGTCGTAACCCGCCTTTTCGGCGGTCACCGAATACGTGTCAGGCGCGAGCGAGAGAAACGCGTACGAACCCAACGCATCCGTCATGAGCGTGCCACTTTGCGACGGCGAAACCGCGGAAATCTTCACGTCCTGGATTGGAGCGCTCGAAACGCTGTCGTAGACTCGGCCTCTGATGGCTCCGGTCGTACCAGCGAGAACAGATCCGCTCACGGACACAAGGGCAAACGCAAGTAAACCCAGCGCTAAAGCCCAGCGGCGGTGGGTATGCAACATAAGAACCTCCGGCCTCTTGAAGCCTAACTCCCAAAGCAACGAAACCAAAAACGCTCAACACGTCCGACGGCTAACAGCCACCGGACGCCTCATACGGCCCGAAGCTTCCCCCAAAAAATACTCAGTCCTCCGAGCAATATCACCGCTGTGCGGAGGTCAGCCACGTTCGCGTTCCCGAAGCCATTTTCATGATTACGCACACCGAATACCTCACGATGAATACCAAAAAGCGGTACGAGATTCTCGACATCACCGAAGCGGTTGAGCAAGCGCGCGCCCATGCGGGGTTGCGTGACGGCTTCATACTCGTCAGTGCCATGCACATCACCGCCAGCATCTTCATCAACGATCACGAGTCCGGATTGTGGACCGACATCATGGAATGGCTGGAAAAGCTAGCGCCGGCCAAACCGGATTATCGGCACCACCAAACTGGCGAAGACAATGCGGACGCTCATCTCAAGCGCATGTTGCTCGGACACCAGGTGTTCGTGCCGGTCACCGATGGAAAACTCGACTTGGGTCCGTGGGAGCGCATCCATTACGGTGAGTTCGATGGACGCCGGCCGAAGCGCGTTCTGCTTAAGGCGATGGGCGTCTAGAAACTCGCGAATAAATTCGCGAGACTACATACAAATTCGCGAGACTACATACAAATTTGCGAGACTACATATAAATCCGGGTAAATTCGCGCACGGGGCGATTCTCCAATCGCCCCCTACAACGGCGTGTGGTGGTCGACGCGGTGGGCGGCGCGGCGCTCGCGCAACTCGTGGATCAGCTCGATAAGTCCGAGCGCCGCTGCTGCAAGCAATTTTTCACCCTTCTCTGCGCTTGCCTTTGTTGGATCGCCCATCACGCCGCTGTTCGAGAGCGCGCTCCAATGCTCCATCATCGCAAGTGGCCCATCGCCGGCGACCAGATCTGTCCAATAGTTCTTCGTTGGGTGGTGGCTAAGCTCGCGAACGGCTTTCGACATGTCAACCAGATCCGGCCGCAGCGCGAGATAGATTGAAGTCTCGAACTCGCACGCGTGGTTCATACCTCCGACTTTGTCCGATTCGCGTAACGCTTCTGCGGCCTCGTGCACGCCTGGCGCATTCCAATAATTCACCGCTGCGGCAAGGGCGCCAGTTTCGACAACCGTGAGCCTGGCGATGATGTCGACGAACGGGGTATTGCTGCCGTGACCGTTGACAATGAGAATTCGCTTGAATCCATGAGCGACAAGACTCTTGCACACGTCGAGCATGTATCTAATGAAGGTATCCCATCCGATCGTAATGGCGCCCGGGAAATCCATGTGGTGGGGACTGTAGCCGTGGATCACCGGCGGTATGAGGATGGCCTTGTCGGGGATCTGCGCCACCGCCCTGTCACACGCCGCGCAGCACAGCCGAACGTCGGTGTCGACTGGCAGGTGAAGGCCGTGATCCTCGATCGTGGCCACGGGAACGACGGCAACTTTCTGCTGTCCGGCGGCGTCCCTAATCTGCGGCCAAGTCATTTCCCCATAGTGGTAATCTTGCGTTTTCGTCATGCGCGCGCGCTTCGTCGCTGCGGAGCCTCCCGCCCTTTACCCTAACCGTCGCCAGCGTGATGCCACAGCATTGGGAGGGCGTCGCCTCTGACTATGCCTTTTCTTTCGATACGTTATTGACGTAGTACGCTAAATGAGTATAATGGACTTCGGTAGAGACCGCCCCAAGTTTGAGTGGGACTCCGCGAAAAGCGAACGCGCTCTGCGGGATCGAGGCTTCGATTTTCGTTATGCGGCGCGCATCTTTGATGGCAAAACCTATTTACCCAAAGCGATCATCACTCGGAGTGAAATGCGCTACCTCAGTATTGGAAGGGTCGCCAGCCACGTAATTACCATTGTTTGGACGCCTCGTCGTGGCCGGATCCGAATCATCTCCGCCCGCCCGGCGAGCAGGAAGGAGCGCTTGGCGTATGCGCAAGCTCTCATCGAGGAAAAATAACCGCCATGGACGCGTCAATGGCTCCAAGCTGCGGGCGACGACTGAGACCGATATCCAACAGTACATCAAAGAAGATGGCGATCATGAGTTTGATCTATCGGACGGTCAAGTCATCCGCGGCTCTCCCTTGGTGGACGCGAAGTCTATCCGTCGGAAACTTCGGCTCTCTCAGGCTCAATTCGCTAGCCGATATGGGTTAAGCCGTAGAACATTGCAACAGTGGGAACAGGGGCGCGCGGTTCCGGATGGTCCAGCGCGCGCGTTGCTTGAAATTATTTCGTGCTATCCTGAAGCCGCAAGAAGGGCCCTTGCAAAGAATGGCGCTAGCAAGATAAAATCATAGTCGCCTTTTGAAGCGCGCCCTGCTCCTTGCAGATGGGTTCGCGACGCTTAGGTTTGCTTCTTCACAAAAGGCCACGCGACCAGGCCTGCAATGACGCCGCCGCAGGCGCCGCAACTAAGATCGAAAATTTCGTCGCTGATCTCTTCCGGGAACTCGAGAATTTCGACCATCGCGGACATCGCAACGGCTGCAAGAACTGTCACCAACAGCGTTCCGGCGAGCGTGGTGGGCTTGCGCTTGCGCAAGACAAGTACAAAACCGGCAACGATGCCAAAGTAAACAATGCTGCCTGATTTTCGCGCCAGCCAGGAACTGGTGGCTCCATAGACCGGCAAGTGTGCAAGGATCTCTCGGAAGATTCTCTTTGCGGGCACTGGCACGATTTGACGTGCCGCCGGAGCAGCCTGATGCAGTGCTTCGCCTGCCCGGTGTTCGAATTTCTCCGTCCACGCGAGATAGACACCGGCGATCACGAAGAGGATGGCGAGCAGCCAGAGCAGCCGTTTCATGCGCAGAAGCCTCCGGTGGGGAGCGTTCTCAGCGTCCTTGGGGTAGGCTTTTGTGATTCGCGGGGGGAGCGGCGGATGGAACTGCATCCGCTGCTCTCATTGCGCGTTGGGCAAGAGCTGCCAACCGTAGGTGGTACCGGGTGGACCGTCCACGACCACTTACGAGCAGCATTAAGCAGCATTAAGATTTCGGTGTAGAGGTTAGAACCGGCCGCTTCTGGGGGATGAGCTGAATGTACGGAGATATTCAAGATGCGAAGGATCGCTGCACTCATCTCTACTGTTGTAGTCGCTCTTGGTATTCTCACGTGCAGTCCCTCCGGTGGTCCTGTCATGTCGACTGATGGGCGCGGTGATTTAACCCCGTGCGCTGGATATCGTTGGTCCTTGAAAATTGGACTCGATCCGGCCGCTCGCGCACTCGATCTCACCCCGCAAATAACAACGATTGCTGCACTCGACGGGATCGGCTTGACCAACGTGCAACTCGGCGTGCGATCTGCTCCCGCGGAGACGACGGTCTATGAACTGCAAAATGTCATCGTTGTAAGAACGTATTCCGAACCTGACCTGGACAACCATATCATTGTGAGGGATAAGACAGGAAAGAGGATCACGCTCGAATCTACAGACCCATCGTGCGCGCGCGGAAGTGCCTTTGCGAGCCAAATCGCCGCCGTCAGGAGCGCTTTGGATACACTCACGCCCTCGACCGGAAGCGTCTTGAGCGTCGTCGGGGTAGGCTTTTATGATGTGCCCGGGAGCCAGGGCATGGAGCTGCATCCGTTGCTCTCGGTGTGTGTTGGCCGCAATTGCCAGCCGGCGGTCGCCTTTACGCGAGCAAAAACTAGCGGCGGGGAATCGGGCCTTCGCCCGGATAGCGGATTTTGATCGGTAACGCGCGAGTGCGCGAGTAGGCCACACGATTGCGGCCAGCCCGCTTCGCTTCGTACATGCGAGCATCTGCTGCTTCTAACAGCAGGTCAGCGGGCGCATCTGCCGTCGCTGACACATCGACAGGAAAATGTGCTACCCCGATGCTGATCGTGACCGGAATGCGCGGCGAAGGAACGCCCTCGGGCGATGCGGCCAGATCCGTGCGCTCTACCCGCTCGCGCAATCGCTCGGCAACCTCAATCGCGTTGTCCTTCGTCCGGTCGAGCAAGGCGATGCAGAACTCATCGCCGCCGTTGCGACCTGCAAAACCACCGGTGCCCGCCACCTCACGAAAGATGTCAGCGAGACGCTTGAGCAACATATCGCCAACGACATGACCGAAGCTATCGTTCCACAATTTGAATCTATCAGTATCAATGAAGAACAGCGCGACGTCGGGGCGTTGGTTGGAGCGGACCTGAAGGTCCGCTGCTACATGGTCCGCTGCTACATGGTCCGCTGCTACATGGTCCACTGCTACATGGGTCGCTGCTAGAGGACGGCGAGCCTCGATCTCCTGACGCAAGCGTTTGCGGAATGCGGAAGCGCTCAACAGCTGGGTGAGCTGATCGATTTCCGATTCGCGCTTCACTTCATCGGCGAAGTGCGCGCGCTGGAGCGCATCGCCGGCTAGGTGAGCGATCGTCGTGGCGGTCCACAATTCTTCGCGCGTGAATGGGTCATCGTGGCTGCGCTCGGCATAGAGCGCTCCTATGAACATTGGGCGCAGTTGGCGTCCCCTTTGCTGAAGCATCGGAACGCATAACGCCCAAACACGGTCGCGGCTGCCCACGAGCGGGCCGCCAAGTCGAAGTCCTCGCGGATCGCGCGATAGGTCCACGACCTCAGCGTCCGCGCCCATGGAAACTCCTGTCGGTCCAATGATAGCTGCCCTCCCCGTTTGCTCCACCCAATCGAGAATTGAGTCGCCATCGCACGAGTCACCAATGCGCAGGAACCCCGCATAGCCTGAGTCCGACTTGGCGCCGAGCACGAGCCGACCATCACGCGCAATGAGGCACAAGACCGTTTGCGCCCGGACGAGTGCGTTAAAGCGCTCGACCACGCGCTCGCACGTCAACGGCATCGACTCAGTGGCTGCTTCCGTAAAGGCAGGCGCGATTGAGCCGAGCAAAGCGAGCTTGCGTTCAGCTTGCTGGGCGCGCTCGAGCGCCAGCGCTGTGGCGCGGCGCTGCCAGACGAAAACCGCCGCTGCGATGAACGCGCAGACGGCGGCGATGATCCAGGCAAGATTGTGCGCGATCACGTCGGTTCCAGCGTTTGCTTCTTTGGTAACGCCTTCGCAGGATTGCCCGCCACCCGTTCGCCCGCCGGCACGTCGTGCAAAACGACCGAGCCTGCGCCCGTCAGGGCATTATCCCCGATTTCCACCGGGGCGACCAGTGAAGAGTTCGAGCCGATGAAAGCCTTCGCACCGATCTTTGTCTTGTTCTTTTTCTTGCCATCGTAGTTGCACGTGATCGTACCCGCGCCGATATTGGCCCGTTCGCCAACCTCTGCATCGCCTATATACGACAGGTGGCTCGCCTTTGCGCCGCGCCCCAGCTTGGTGTTCTTTGTCTCCACGAAGTTACCGATGTGCGCGTCTGACTCGATGATGCTGTTGCCGCGCAAGTGGGCAAAAGGACCAACCGTGGCACCTTCGCCCACGCTTGAATCTTTGACGATCGATTGGACAATTTCGGCGCGGTCGGCTATCGAGCTGTTCGCAACAAGCGCGTTGGGTCCAACGACGCAGCCGCCGCCAATTGACGAACGACCCGTAAGGTGCGTTTGCGGGTGAATGATGGTATCGGCCCCGATGGTGACCATCGTGTCGATATACGTACTCGCTGGGTCGACGATGGTCACCCCGGCCAGCATGTGTCTTTCTAAAATTCGCTGCTGCATGATCGCGCGAGCAGCGGCGAGCTCAACTCTATTGTTGATGCCCATGACATCCACAAAACTGGCAGCTTGGACCGTTTCAATCTTCTTACCGGAGCTTGCAAGAGCCGTAACGCAGTCGGTTAGATAGAGCTCGCGCTGCGCATTGTTGGCGCTGAGTCCTGCTATAGCGCGTCGTAAGTCGGCTTGGTCGAAGCAATAGATTCCCGCATTGACTTCGTCAATCGCGAGCTGTTCAGGCGTCGCGTCACGAGCCTCCACAATGTCCACCACTTTGCCGCGATCTCGAATGATTCGACCGAACGCCGAAGGCAGCGGTACGCGGGCAGTGCCCAGCACGACGGCGGCTTTCTGTGCGCGCTGGGTGTCGCACGCTGCAACGAGCAAGTCGCAGGGCACGAGCGGCATATCGGCACTAACGATAAGGATGGGTGCAGCGTCAGAGGCTAGATCGGCCAAGGCCATTTGCACGGCGTGACCGGTGCCCAACTGTGGCTCCTGCACGACCGCTCGATGGCCGAGCGCCTCCACGTGCTCGCGCAGTTCGGGACTGACAATGATGCGAATGTCGCCCGAAATGCAGGACCGTACTGTTTCAAGCACGTGCGATAAGAGCGACACGCCGCAGAGTTCGTGCAGCACTTTCGGCCGGCGGCTCTTCATGCGGGTTCCCTTGCCCGCCGCGAGGACGAAAACGTGCACGCGTTCCATTACTGCGCCGCCTTCGCGGTCGAGAACGCTGCACCGCTCAGAAAGCGCACGAGCGCGTCGATCCGTTTCAACACGACATCGCGCCCTAAGATTGCACAGACTTCAAAGATTCCTGGGCTCACCGATTGGCCGGTCACCGCAACGCGCAACGGGTGAATGTACTCAGACGGTTTGATCGCCTTAGCTGCCGCGAGATCTCTAATTGCTCGCTCGACATCCGGTGCTTCAAACGTGCTCGCTTGGGCGAGCGCTTCTCGGACTTCAGGGAGCCGCGTCAACACCTCGGGGTTGGCGCAATATCTGGCGATCGCTTCTTCGGTTGGCTGGATGGATCCATCGGTGAAAAAGTACGAACCGAGTTCGAGCAACTTCAACGACCGTCTTGACGCGATCGTGGAGCAACGCAGCAACCTTCTGCAACTGGTCTGGGGTGATTTTCCAGTTGTCCCCTGCGCGCCCAGTGCTTATCAAGGCGTCGATGCGGGAGGCCAGCTCTGCAGACGGCATGGCTTTGATGTACTCTTTGTTCAGCCAGCCGAGTTTTGCCGTATCGAAAATGGCGGGGTGTTTAACGACGCGATCGAGATCAAACGCCGCAACCAGCTCATCACGGCGGAGAAGTTCCCTGTTCCCACCGGGTGACCAACCGAGCAGCGCCAAGAAATTCACCACCGCATCGGGCAGATACCCCATAGCCTGATACTCGTTGAGCGAGGTCGCGCCGTCGCGTTTGCTCAGCTTGCGGCGTTGCGGATTCAAGATGATGGGAATGTGAGCAAATTGCGGAGCTTTCCAACCCATCGCCTCGTAAATCAGCTGCTGTTTTGGCGTGTTGGCCAAGTGTTCTTCTCCACGAATAACGTGGGTGATTGCCATGTCATTGTCGTCGATGCTGGCCGCGAGATTGTAGAGCGCTCGCCCATCGCCCGTGGCGATGACGAAATCGCCGAGCGTCTCACCTGGAAAGGTTACCTTGCCGCGGATGAGGTCGTCGACCACAAAGTCGCGACCTGGGGGAACGCGAAAACGGATTGCCGGTGGTTTGTCTTCGCGGCGTGCTGCTCGTTCCTCGTTTGAAAGGGTCAAGCACGAACATTGGCTTCGGGCGACTTGCCAGTCGCCCGCTACATTATCTCGGGCACGTGCCTGGTCGCCTGCGACATTATCTCCGCTAACGTGCGCGTCGCCGGGGTCGTCTGTCTCGTTGAGCGCGATTGAGTTCGCGCCACTGTTTTCGCAAAAGCATTCATATGCTAGCCCGCGTTCGACGAGTTGGCGCGCAATCTGGAGGTGGCGTTCGTTTCGCTCGCGCTGCCGGTACGGGCCGAACGGACCGCCGACGTCGGGGCCCTCATCCCAATCGAGCTCGAGCCAGTGCAACGCGCGGTAGATCGCGTCGACGTACTCATCCGAATACCGGGTGCTGTCAGTGTCCTCGACGCGCAGCACGAACGTGCCGCCGTTATGGCGCGCGAAAAGCCAGTTGAAGAGCGCTGTGCGCGCGCCGCCCACATGAAGATAGCCGGTCGGACTCGGTGCGAAGCGCACTCGGACCGGTGCCGTGCCCACGAACCCGCTGCCCTTTACGCTTCGACCCGTTTGCCGCATTCGCGGCGCACGAAGTCGACGATGGTCGCGATGGGCGTGCCGGGGGTAAACACGGCGGCCACGCCCGCGTCGAGCAGCGGCTGGATGTCCTCATTGGGAATCGTTCCGCCGCCGAAGAGCACGATGTCGCCGGCGTTCGCTTCGTCGAGCAGCTGCTTGATGCGCGGGAAGAGCGTCAGATGCGCGCCCGATAAGATCGAGAGTCCGATGCCGTCGACGTCCTCTTGGATCGCCGCCTCGACGACTTGCTCGGGCGTTTGATGCAATCCGGTGTAGATCACCTCGAAGCCCGCGTCGCGCAGCGCACGCGCGATCACCTTGGCGCCGCGGTCGTGACCGTCGAGCCCTGCTTTGGCGACAAGGATACGGATGGGGCGCGCCACGGCTAGATGAACGCCGGCTCGCGGTAGCGGCCGAAGATCGGCACGAGCGCTTCGGATATCTCGCCCAGCGTCGCTTTGCTCTTGACGCAGTTGAGATAGTGCGGCATCAGGTTCTCGCCGCTTTCAGCGGCGCGCTTGAACGCGGCCAGTGCCGATTCGACCTTGCCGGCGTCGCGTGAGGCACGATAGGCCTGCACCCGCTCGCACTGCTCGATCTCGATGGCGCGATCGATTTTGAGCAGTGAGATCTGCTGCTCTTCTTCGACCACGAAATCGTTGACCCCGACCACGATGCGCTCGCCGTTTTCGATCTCGCGCTGGTAGACGTAGGCGGCGTCGGCGATCTCGCGCTGGAAGAACCCGTTTGGATGGCGGGGATGACGCCGCCATGCTCGTCGATGCGCCGGAAGTAATCCTCGGCGGCCGCTTCGAGTTCGTCGGTCAGCTTTTCGACGAAGTACGAGCCGCCCAGCGGGTCGATGACGTTCCCACGCCGGTCTCGTAGGCGATGATCTGCTGCGTCCGCAGCGCGATCGCCACGTTCTTCTTGGTGGGCAATGCGAGCACTTCGTCGAGCGAATTGGTGTGCAGCGATTGCGTGCCGCCCAGGCACTGCCGCCAGCGCCTGGAAGGCGGTGCGCATGATGTTGTTCTCGGGCTGCTGCGCCGTCGCCGAACAGCCAGCGGTCTGCGTGTGGAAGCGCAGCGCCCACGAGCGCGGGCTCTTTGGCGCCGTACTTCTCGCGCATGTGACGCGCCCAGATGCGGCGCGCGGCGCGGAACTTGGCAATCTCTTCGAAGAAGTCCGAATGCGAATTGAAGAAGAACGACAGACGCGGTGCGAACTCGTCGACGTCCATACCGGCCGCGATGCCGGCTTCGACGTACGCGAAGCCGTCAGCCAGGGTGAACGCGAGCTCTTGCGCGGCGGTCGAACCTGCTTCGCGGATATGGTAGCCCGAGATGGAGATCGTGTTCCACTTCGGCACGTGTTTGGCGCAATACGCCATCATGTCGGTGATGATGCGCATCGAGGGCTCGGGCGGGTAGATCCACTCCTTCTGCGCGATGTACTCTTTGAGCATGTCGGCCTGCATGGTGCCGCCGAGTCGCTCTTGCGACACGCCCTGCGCCTCGGCGGTCGCGATGTACATCGCAAGCGCCACGGGCGCGGTGCAGTTGATCGTCATTGAGGTCGTGATCGAGCCAAGGTCGATGCCGGCGAATAGATCTTGCATGTCTTGCAAGGTCGCGATCGCGACGCCGCACTTGCCGACTTCGCCAAGTGCGCGCGGATGGTCGGAGTCATATCCCATGAGCGCGGGCATGTCGAACGCGACCGATAATCCGGTCTGCCCTTGCCGATAGCAAGAACTTATAGCGTTCGTTGGTCTGTTTGGCGGTTGCCGAAGCCTGCGAACTGGCGCATCGTCCACAGCCGGCCGCGATGCATCGTCGGATGGATGCCGCGCGTGTACGGATACTGGCCTGGATACGAAAGATCGCGATCGTAGTCGAGCCCGCGAGATCCTCGGGCCCGTACATCGGCTTGAGGGGTGATCGGAAATCGTGCGATCGTTCGCGCCGGCCCGCTTTGGAGCGGTGTCGAACTGCTCTTGCCATAGCTCTTTACCGGCGAGTTTGCCTTTGGTCCCTAGGTTTGCTTCGCCGTTGGCTGGCGTGCCGTTGGTTTTGCTCTTTTTTACACTCACGGGCTTTGCTGCTCTTCCTCGAACCCGCGCGAATAAATTCGCGCGACTACATGGCTTGCGTGCGAATAAATTCGCGCGACTACCTTATTCATCGGCTAGAACTCGATTCCAACGCGAGCCGGAACGTTCTTTTCGTAAGGGTGTTTGACATCCTTAACGACATTGACATAGTCGGCCACCTCCGCGATCGCTGGAGGGACGTCGCGCCCGGTTAGAATGACTTCAACATGCGCGGGTTTGCGGTGAGGAGGTCAAGCACGGTACTCGTGTCGACCAAGCCGAACGACATCGCGACGTTAATTTCATCAAGAATCACGACATGGTACTGGCCCGACATGACGGCTTCGCTCGCCACCCTAAAGCCCCGCGTGCACGCTCGACTTGCTCGGGTTCCGGGTTCTTGGGATCCACGAAGCGGTCGAGGCCGTACTGCTCGACTCAAGGTCAGGCAGGCGCTCCCGTATGAGAATCTCGCCGTAAAAAGGATCGCCCTTCATGAACTGAATCATCTTCACGGGGCATGGTGGCCGATGGCCCGCAGGGCGACCCCTAGCGCTGCTGTCGTCTTGCCCTTCCCTGGCCCGGTATTGACCATCACGAGTCCGATCTTTCGCTCGTCGGATCGCTTTTTTTGCCATGGATGCGGCGTGTTATAGTCTTCTTTTACCACTACTGACGTTCTTCGTGCCACCGCCAAGTCCGACCTTTGGCGCTTATCGGCGCTCATATGTAGCGGCGCACCTTTAGGTCCGCCTTGTTGGTGTCCCGAATTGACGCGCCAAGCACGCGGAGCGGACCTGAAGGTCCGCTGCTACATGCTGCGCGATGTTGCCTTGACCGCCTGGGGCCCCTTGTTATAATCCGAGGCAACGACTACCCTTCGCACCGGACGGCATCCATCGGCTGCCAGTTCGGTTAGAAAGACGAAGGCAGCGAAATCATTCGTTTGTTTCGTCAGGTGTGGGCCTGCGTCTGCGGGCTTTTTTGTTTGCCGCGGACTAAGGTCCGCTGTTACCGGGAGAAGTCTTACCTAAACCGATAGCAGCGGGAGCGCGTCGCCCATTAGCCGGCATTTCCGCGTCAACGAGCAGATTCGCGTGCCCCAAGTCCGCGTTATCGCGGACGACGGTGCACAACTCGGCATCATGTCCACCTGCGAGCGCCTTCCCTCGCCCGCGAACGGGGCGTTGACCTGATCGAAGTCTCGCCAACCGCAGTGCCACCCGTTTGCCGGCTTGATGACTATGGACGACTACGCTACGAACAGAACAAGAAAGACCGAGAGGCGCGCAAGAAAGCGCATAACATGGAGCTCAACGAAGTCAAGCTGCGCCCGAAGATCGAGGAGCACGACTACCAAATGAAGTTCCGCACCGCCGAGCGGCTGCTGTTCAAGACGGCGACAAGGTGAAAGTGACGATCATGTTCCGCGGTCGCGAGATCTCCTATTCACAGCACGGACGACGGCTGCTCGACCGCGTGGTCGCCGACACCGCGAAGATCGCGAGTCGTCGAGCGCGAGCCACGGCTTGAGGGCCGCAACATGTTCATGATCCTCTCGCCCAAGCAGGAAGTCGTCGCCGCGCGACCGCGCAAAGCAGCGCTCGCCCCAGGCCGAAGCACCCGAGCGTGAGGAAACGAATGCCAAAACTGAAAACACACCGTGGGGCGGCGAAGCGCGTCAAGGTGACGGGCACCGGCAAGTTCGTGCGCGAGCGGCAGTTCTCGGGATGCAGCCACATCTTGACCAAGAAGTCCCCCAAGCGGATCCGCAAGTTCCGCAAGCAGGTCGTGGCCGACAATACCGACCGACGTCAGCCATCTGCCTACGCATGAACGGCGAGTTCGCCGTGCGCGTCAAGTGCGAGGAGAGCACGATCATGGCACGCGTCAAACGCGGGTGATCGCGCTCAAGAAGCGAAGCAAGTGCTCAAAGCGGCAAAGGATTTTCGCGGCGCCCGCGGCCGCACGTACAAAGCCGCGAACGAAGCGCTGCTGCACTCGCTCATCTACGCGTTTCGCGACCGGCGCGTCCGCAAGCGCGACTTCCGCGCGCTGTGGATCACGCGCATCAACGCAGCGGCACGATGCGAGGGTCTCAATTATAACCGGCTCGTGAGCGGTCTACGCAAAGAGGGACTGCAACCTCAACCGCAAGATGCTGGCCGATCTCGCAATCAATGACCATGCAGCGTTCACCGCGTTGCTCGAGATCGCAAAGAAGCATCCGCCCGCGAACGCCGCGGCGCGTAGCGGGTTCGTGGCCGAGGCGAGCGCGGCTTTCACAGCACGCACGGTCCGCGCCGCGCGCCTACTGCACAAAAAAAGCACCGCCACGAACGACGGTGCTTTCTCATTGAGGGCGTGCAGCTGCTGGGCGAGCGCTCGACGCTGGCACGGGGGTCGAACGGGTCTTTGCCCTGCGCGATGAACTTTCAGACGAACTGCTTGCGCGGCTGAACCAGGCCCAAGTCCCAATCCACGTTGTCGATCGACGGACGATCGATTCACTTGCGCAGACGCAAGCCCCCCAGGGAATCGTCGCGGTTGCCGGGTTCCTCCACCATGATATCGCGGAGCTCCCCGCCCTCGTCGCCGCGAGCAACCCAACCACCGTGCTCGTCTTGCCCAACCTATCGGATCCCGGCAATGCCGGCACGCTCGATCCGTGCGGCCGAGGCCTTCGGGGCAGCCTCGGTTTGCTTTGGACCCCACACAGTCGAGCCGTACAATGCCAAGGTCGTGCGGGCATCCATGGGTTCGATCTTTCGCGTTCCCATCGTGGGTTTTACGTCCTGGGAGGCGCTAGCTACCCAAGCCCGAGCGGCGCATCTTGCCATTGTTGGCAGTGGGACCGATGGGGTGGATGTGAGGTCGGTCACATTGCCCGCACGCGTTGCGTTGGTTGTCGGCCAAGAGCGGCGTGGCTTGGCACAAATTCCCGTTGGCGATTTCGAACGTATCCTGGCTATCCCGCAAACGACTGCCGTTGAGTCTTTGAACGCATCGGTTGCCGGCGCGATTTTACTCTACGAGCTCGCTCGTGCGCATGGGCTCCTTGGACCCGCACATGCGAGAACGAATGATACGTAAATGTCAAGCCCCCAAGCGACCTTGCTTCCTTTTCGCCTCCTATGATATACTAATGCCCGGTGAACTAGTAGGAACATAAGGAGGTCGGCGACACTGCTACTCTCTCCCGCACTGTTCTGGAAACTCTTTCTTACAACTGGTTCGATCAAGGCTTATTTGCTTTATAAGCGGATGGCACCCCAAGATTCGCGTTAGCACCTACACCGGTGCAGGGCGCGCGAGGGCTTTAATAGGAAGTGGCCGCAGAGAACGCGGCCTTCTTCTTTTTTTGGGCTGGGAGCGCGTGTGGACGATCAACTAGCGGCGTTGGAAGCCGAAGTCGAGCGCCGAGCTGCCGAGGTTCGGACGGCGCAAGATCTCGAGGCGCTGCGAACCGACATTTTAGGCCGCAAAGGCGGCCGGCTTTCCCAAATTATGTCTGGGGTCGGCAAGCTCCCAAAGGAAGAGCGGGCCGAGTTTGGCCGGCGAGCCAACGAGACGAAGGCGCGCATCGAGGAGCACTTCGAACGGCTGATGCTGCGGCTCTCTGATGCCGCCCTCGAGAAAGCGCTCGCCCGACGCTTCGACGTGACGTTCCCAGGCAGCGAACCCAAGCGCGGTTCGTTGCACATCTTGCGCCAGGCCCTCGATGACGTCGCGATGTTTTTTCGCAGCCGAGGGTTTGCGATCGTCATGGGCCCCGAAGTTGAAACCGAGTACTACAACTTTGAGGTCATGAACATACCAGCCGATCACCCCGCCCGCGATGCCATGGACACGTTCTATTTATCGTCGGAGGCGCTGCTGCGAACGCACACCTCACCTATGCAGGTGCGAGCGATGCTCGAGTATCCGCCGCCCATCGCTATCTTGGTGCCAGGTCGGGCGTACCGTCGCGATGCGTTGGATGCGAGGCACGCTTTTGCTTTCCATCAGTTCGAAGGATTGCACATCGACCGCGGCATTACGTTTGGTCACCTCAAGGGGTTTGTCAGCGACCTGTGCCGCCATCTGTACGGTCACTCGCGCCGGACGCGTTTTCGACCCTCGTATTTTCAGTTCACGGAACCGTCAGCGGAGGTTGATGTCTCGTGTCCTGTGTGTGATGGAGCGGGGTGTCGCACCTGCGGCGGCTCAGGCTGGCTCGAGATGGGCGGCTGCGGCATGGTCCATCCGCACGTGCTCAAGACCGCCGGATACGATCCGGAGATCTACACGGGTTGGGCTTTCGGCTTGGGTATCGAGCGCATCGCGATGGTGCGCAATGGCATCGATGACATTCGTCTGTTCACGGATAACGATCCCGGCTTTGTGGAGCAATTTGCCTGATGCGCGTCCCCGTTTCGTGGCTGCGCGATTTCATTGAAACCGACGCGGCGCCCGACGCGTTTGCCAGTGCGCTGACGCAGCGCGGCTTTGCGGTCGACGGCATGGCAGTTCAGCCAACGCCGCAGCGGATTGTCGTCGGCAAAATTGAGAAGCTCGCCCGGCATCCTAACGCCGATCGACTGCTGCTCAGCACGGTCGACATCGGGAGCGAGAAGCTCCAAATCGTCACGGGCGCAACCAATGTTGCCGTGGGCAATAAAGTGCCCATTGCCGTTGTTGGTTCGGTCGTCTACGCGCGTGGAGCGCGGCGGGGGACGGTGTCCCCACCGAGACCAAACGAATCGAACGCAGCACGCTGCGGGGAGTCGAGTCAAACGGCATGATGTGCTCGCCCGACGAGCTCGCGTTGCCAGGCGACTACGACGATGGAATTCTGATCATGGAAGATGACGCGCCAGTGGGTAAAGATTTTTGGCACGTGGCGCGCTTTGGTGACGCCGTTTTGGACGTGGACGTTCCCTCAAACCGTCCAGACGGACTTTCGATCGTTGGCCTTGCGCGGGAAGCGGCAGCCGGGTTGCGCGCTCCGTTTCGGCCGCTCGCTCTCGATCAGGGAACCGGCGACGCGCCGTGCGCGATTACCGTTGCCATCGAGGATCCAGCAATCTGCCGGCGGCTGCTCGGACAGTGCTTTTCAGGGATATCGAACCGTCGGGCACCCATGTGGATGGCGCTGCGCTTGGCCGCTGCGGGCGTGCGCAGCTTGAACCTGCTCGTCGACATTTCAAATTTCGTCCAGATCGAGACAGGACAGCCACTACATTTCTACGACGCCGCGAAAATCCGTGGCGGAAAGATCGTGGCGCGCGCTGCGCGGGATGGTGAGAAAGTTGTGACGCTCGATGGCGTGGAGCGCATGCTCCCGGTGGGGACGCCGGTCATCGCTGACGGCGAAGGACCCATTGGCATCGCTGGTATCATGGGCGGAGCGGACTCTGGCGTGACGATGCAGACGCAAGAGCTTGTCGTGGAGTCTCCCAACTTCGTCGGAAAGCGCGTGCGCCGAGCCTCGATCGCGCTCGGCTTGCGCACAGAAGGCGCCCTTCGGCATGAAAAAGATCTCCCACTCGAACTCCCGGAAGTCGGTCGAAAGCGTGCGGCACAATTGCTCATCCAAGCCGGTGCAAAGCCCAGCCGAGTTCTCGAAGTAGGCGAGCAACCGGGGCCGCTGCGCCGCGTGCGTGCCCGAGCCTCGCGCGTCAATCGTCTGCTCGGGTCAGCCTTCTCAGTTGCGCAAATGAAAGAAGCACTGCGCGCCATCGACTTGGAAGCACAAGGTGACGCGGAACTCGAGGTAACGGTGCCCTACTGGCGCCCCGATGTCGGCGAAGAAGTTGACGTGATCGAGGAGATTGCCAGAGGCATTGGATACGATGCGATTCCCGAGGTGCGCGTGCTGGCGGCACCGCAGGTAGTCGACGAGGGTCTCTACGACCAAGAATCCGCGCTTTCGAGAAGCGTTGCCGCACTGGGTTATCACGAGATCGTGAGCATCCCGCTCCAAGGCGCCAAGACGATTGCAGCTTGGGAACGCTCCGGCCTTCCATATTGGAGCGACGTGGTGACGGTGAGAAACCCACTCTCCGAAGACCAACGCTTCTTGCGGCCCAGTTTGCTGCCCGGTCTGCTGGTGGCCGCTGCGAAATGGTGGCCAGGCGCTGCAGGTGAGTTGCGGCTTTTTGAAATTGGTCACATCTTCCATCCGATTGCCCCGGGCGACTCACCCGCCGCGAAGCCGCACGCCGGCGTCTACACCGACAACGGCGTGATCGAGTGGCCGTCGCTCGCCGGTCTGGTTGCGTTTGGAGAAGACGATTCGGAGTCTGCGCTGGATCGACACCTGCTCGAAATGAAGGGTGACGTCGAAACAATTGTGCACTCGCTGACACAAGGCGAACTTTTGACCGAGCAACGCGAGCGCGCGTATTTTCATCCGGGTGCGGCCGGGGTGTTGCGTTCGGGGGATCGCGTTGTCGCCAAGTTCGGACGCGTGCACCCGAAACTCGCGCGCGCATTCGAGTTACCGCAGACCACGTATGCGTTTGCTTTGTATCTTGAGAATATGGCGCAATACAAGCCCGTGGTTCAGTATCGACCACTGCCGAAGTTCCCGGCCACCAAGCGCGATATCGCCGTGGTCGTCGACGCCAGCATTGCCGCAGGGGATTTCATGAACGCCATACGATCCAGTGGTACGCCATATTGTGAGAGCGTGCGCGCGTTTGACGAGTACCAAGGGCCGCAGATCGGACCTGGGAAAAAAAGCATTGCGTTGACGGTGACCTTGAGAAAACCAGATGCAACCATCACGGATGAAGAAGCCAATGCTTCAAAGGATGCAATCGTCGCGATCCTGCGGGATCGCTTTGGCGCTACGCTTCGTGAATAGTCTGTGACCTGGGCCGACGGGCTCGTCATCTTGACTCTGGCGGTCGCGTTTTGGGGAGGCTATCGCGTGGGCCTCGTCGGCGAGGCTATTGGCTTGGTATCCATTATCGTGGCGTGGGTCATCGCCGGGGCGCTGGCCGGCACCATGACTCCAAGCCTCCAACACAGCTTTGGCCTTCCTCCAGCGTCGGCGCACCTTGCGGGCTTTTGGCTTCTCTTTTTGTTTGCGTTTGGGTTGACTCGACTAGCGGGTTGGGCAGCCGAACGAACCATTGCTCGGCCAGTCTTGAAGGCGGCAAGCGGTGTGGGCGGCGGCATTGTCGCGTGCGCCAAGGCCGTGCTTGCGCTGTGGCTGATCTTGTTTATCGGCCTGTTCTTTCCAATGGCGCCGGATGTTCGAACGACGCTCCGTCACTCGCCGACGGTGACGCTGATTGAATCTCTCAACAGCCCTGCCTATGCAATGATCGACGCCTCGCTTCCCGGTCGAGCGCGGCCATGGGAGCGGTGGTTTCTGGCTAGGCACCATCTGTGAGGATAGGGCGCGCGAATAAATTCGCGCGGCTACATGCGAAAGGGCGCGCGAATAAATTCGCGCGACTACATTTGGTTGTGCTTGTGCTGTTGGTTGCTTGCACGCGGGTCGGGCCGCACGAGACGGCCGTTGGATCGGGAACAAACCCGTGGACCGTGCGCGGAGTGCTTCGGATCGCGGACACGCGTCAACCAGATAACCTCAATCCGATGCTCTCCTTCGGGCAAGTGGCAACCGACCTCTCGATGTTTTGGGGCGCTTATCTTTTTCGCTGGAACGATCGTAGCGAACTCGTCCCCGAACTAGCCACCCAGGTGCCGACACAGCAAGACGGAGGCATCAGCCAAGACGGTTTGACCATCACGTATCATTTACGTCCGCGCGTGCGATGGCAAGATGGCGCACCGTTTTCGGCGGACGACGTCATCTTCTCGTGGCGGCAGGTGCTCAACCCGCGCAACAACGTCCAAAGCAGAATGGGTTATGACTCGGTGGCGTCGATCGAGAAACTCAATGCCTTCACCATCAGAGTGCATTTGAAGAAGCCCTTCGCTCCCTTCGTTGAGACCTTCTTTGCGCCGGCGGATGCAACGTATAGCATCTTGCCCAAGCATCTGCTCTCGAGCTACGCAGATCTCAACCAGGTGGCGTTCAACAACTTGCCGATCGGCACCGGTCCATTTCGCGTGATCGAGAACGAAAAGGACATAGAAATCCGCATGGTCGCGAATGCCGCATATTGGCGTGGCCCACCGCGATTAAAAGAAATCATCTTCAAGATTATTCCAAATGACGACACGATCTTGACGCAGTTCAGAACGCACGAAGTTGATTTTCGAATTGCTGCGCCGGCCGATCAAATTGCGGCGCTCACCGGCGAGCCGGGGATCAAGGTCTATCAAATTCCGTTTACAAGTTTCGAGTCGCTGGATTTTAATACCGAACGGCCCGTCGTGAGCGACCCTCGCGTGCGCGAGGCGCTCCACTATGCAACCAACATTGTGCGCATGGGAACGGCCCTCACGCACGGACGGTACTTGCCGGCAGGGAGCGACCAGCCGCCTTTTTTGTGGGCGTTCGATCCAAAGGTTAGGCAGTATCCCTACGATCCGGCTCGCGCTGCGAAATTGCTTGACGATGCCGGATGGAAACTTGGACCCGATGGCGTGCGTTCAAAGAATGGACAGCCCCTAGAGCTGACGCTTGTGAGCGCGACGGGCGCCGCATTAGGCTCGGCCGTGGTGGTGCTCGTGCAACACGATTGGAAAAAGGTCGGTGCGGTTGTCGACATCAAGCAATACCCGACCGATGTGCTTGGAGGTCCAGCCGGCATTTACCGGACCGGAAAGTTTGACGTTTTTTTTGACTCCTGGTCAAACGGCGTCGACCCCGATGATTCCCAAATCTTTATGTGCAATCAGCGTCCGCCATGGGGGTCCAACTATTTCCGCTTCTGCGACCGGCGCCTGGATGCTGCGGAAAATATCGCGCTAAGCGTCTACGATCGGGCAAAGCGAAAAGCCGCCTACGATCGCATCCAGGAGATCTTAGCTCAGCAAGACCCGATCATCGTTCTGTGGTTCGACGTGAGACAAGACGTCGCAAACTCGGACGTTCGGGGCTATAAGCCCGCGCATGCGGTCACGACCTTTTGGAATCCTTGGGAATGGTCTATCTAAAGAGAAAACGCGAGGCCTTGGCTTCGCGTCTCTTTTTTGTAATGGGGCGATTTTCCAATCGCCCCCTACATTTAGGCGGTTGGGCGATTTTCCAATCGCCCCCTACATTAGTTCGGGTTGGGGTTGTGGCTGCCGCCGCCGTGCCTTGGCGTCGGTTGCGGCGCATGGACGTGAGTTGCTGGATGATGGTGAGCAGATGACGTGAACGAGAAATTTGCAGGTGTTAACGCAATACCGAGGGTGTCTAGGATAGACGATGTGAAGAAGAAATTGATCTGCTGGCCCGGTGTTGGAGCGCCATTGGTGGTGACAGTGAGGATCATGTTGGTTGGGTCGAACGTTGGTGTTCCACCGCCGAGACTCGTCAACGGCTGATTGCTCCCCAGGCCGGTGATGTTGTAGTACACTTGGTTTGTGCCCGTGAAGTCAACGGTGCTTGTATCGACCGGCTGATTGAACGTGAAGGTAAAGGTTTCCGTCGGTCGCACGCCGCTTGTTTGCGCACCTGTGACCGCGAATCCACCAATTGGACTCGGTGACGTTGCGGGTCCAGTGTTGGCCGTTGCCGCGTTGCCATGGTGGCCGATCGCAAGCAGCGCGACTCCGGTTGCCACAACCAATCCCCAAATGGTGAAGGTGTTTGAAGAACTCTTCTGCGGCGGATTGAGTGCCGGAAGCGGTTGAAGTCCAATGAGTTGGTCGCCGACTTGTGGCTTGTACCCATTCGCTGGGTTTGTGATTTCGACCGTGGCGGAGTCGTCCTCAATCGCATTGATCTGTGCTTGCGCCATCTTTTGGCCGCTGCGCATCACATTGAACTGCTGACCGAGTTGGAATCCGTAGACTGATCCTAAGTCTGCATGGACGCCATTTTCGAGCGAGTAAATCGTGCCGATTGCGGAGCGGGGCTGGTGCAGGGTAGCCAGGTTGGTCACGAAGCCTGCGGTTAGCGATGGGCCAGCAAGCGACGACTGCGAAAAAATCTGCGTGCGAATGAACATCAGCGGGGCAACACGGTAGGCGCTCAGCCGGTACACCACACTTCCGCCTGACGCGCTGACGAGCTCGCTGACGACAACTTCCTCGGCGCCGGCTTTCGATGCGGCATCGATGGCTGGGCCGAGAATGCTGCCATCGAGTGCCGGTTGTACCGTAAGTGGGCCGCCGCCGACAGCGCTATATTTGCCCGACTGGTCCACCGACTGGTAGAGGGCCGAGCTCAGAGCGCTCACCGTGCCGGCGGGCGCTCCAGCGCCGTTCGCAAACGCGGTAACGGCAACTGTTGGGCCAGAACCAAGAACCGGCGGAGCTGAGGCGAGGTCCGCGATCACAAAGATCGCGGCGACGATGGCGAGTCGCCAGAAAATTAGCGAAAAGGAAAGTCCTTTCACGACCCTTTGAACTCCTCACAAAGGGGATAACGAAGACGACCACTATGTGGATGCGATCCCCTCTTCATTATTATCGGCTCCCGCGTACCTTACTATAGGTCCACATGAGGGGACAAGTTGGCCATCACGCGTTACCAGGGCCATCCCCAAAACTCAGGAAAGTCAATGAGAGTGACACGGACCGACATTTTTCGGCTCACCCACCTTTCAAGCTGCGCGGGTTGAGCCTCTAAAGCCGACGCGAGCGTGCTCGCGCAGGTGCTGGCCGGATTGCCGCCGATCGACGACCCCAACGTCCTCGTCGGCACGTCCACGGCGGATGATGCTGGAGTGTACCGACTCAACGACCGAACTGCGCTCGTTGTGACGGTTGACTTCTTTACGCCCATTGTCGATGAACCGAAAACCTTTGGCCGGATTGCTGCTGCAAACGCGCTCTCCGATGTTTACGCGATGGGTGGCACGCCGTTGTGCGCGCTCGCGATTGCTTGCTTTCCGGCGGATCGCGATCCCACGATTCTCGCTGAGATCCTCGCGGGGGGCGTCGAAAAAGCACACGAGGCCGGGATCCACATCATCGGCGGTCACACGGTCAAGGACCCCGAGCCAAAATATGGCTTGGCAGTCACGGGCATCGCGCATCCACAACGAATCGTCCGCAACTCGACGGGGCGAGCGGGTGACGTGCTTCTCTTAACAAAGCCGATTGGAACTGGAATCTTGACCACCGCACAGCGCAAAGACGCTATTCCTGAAAAGGATCTAGCACCTGCGATCGCCGCTATGGAAACGCTCAACCGTGCAGCGTCAACCGCTATGGTCGAGCTCAATGCCAAACACGGCGATCCACCCGTGCACGCCGCGACCGACGTGACGGGTTTTGGCCTCGTAGGCCATCTGCTCGAGATGGCGCGCGGAAGTGGTTTGGGCTTCGAACTTTTGGCTCGCAGCGTTCCCGTGTTCGACCTCGTCCTCGATCTTGCCGCTCATGAGGTCGTACCGGGCGGAACGCGCTCGAACCTCGAAAATGCGCTTGCATCGGGCGTCTCCTTCGAGCCGTCGATTCCGGATGCGCTGCAGCTCACGCTGTGCGATGCTCAAACGTCCGGTGGTCTGCTCATCGCCGTCTCGCGACAATTTGCGGATGAACTGCGCGCGGCGTTGAACCACCATGGCGTTGATATCGTATCGTTCATCGGTGCCCTCACGGCGGAAGCCACGTTCTCGGTACGCGACAGGTAACAGCGGGTATAAAAAGACAAGGTAACCGAGCGGACCTGAAGGTCCGCTGCTACATGGCTAGATTGCCAACCTGAACAAGGAGTACCATGGCCAAGACCTCCCCGGCGCTCGATTCCAAAGCACTCGATCAGTTGTGCATCAATACGATCCGCACGCTGGCCATGGACGCCGTCCAAAAGGCAAACTCAGGCCATCCAGGAACGCCGATGGCGCTCGCGCCGCTGGCCTACGTGCTCTACACGAGGCATCTGCGCTTCAACCCCCGGAACACGCAGTGGCCCGACCGCGATCGCTTCGTGCTGTCAGCCGGTCACGCGTGTATGTTGCAGTACGCGATCATGTTTTTGACTGGGTACGATCTCACCCTCGATGACATCAAGCAATTCCGTCAATGGGGAAGCAAGACGCCGGGGCATCCGGAGTATGGTGTCGTGCCAGGCGTCGAAGTGACGACCGGGCCGCTCGGCCAAGGCTTTGGGAATGGCGTCGGGTTCGCAATCGCCGAGCGCTCGCTGGCTGCGCGCTACAACAAGCCGGGCTTCGATGTCGTGAATCATTATACGTATGCGATTTGCAGCGATGGCGATATCATGGAGGGCGTCGCCTCAGAGGCTGCATCATTTGCAGGCCATCTGCGCCTTGGCCGGCTCATCTATTTCTACGACGACAACCACATCACAATCGAGGGCAATACGTCGCTTGCGTTCGACGAGGACGTCTGCGAGCGTTTCGATGCGTATGGTTGGCACACGCAAGCCGTCGAGGATGCCAACGACCTCGACGCTTTGGACAAAGCGATTATTGCCGCCAAAGCCGATCCGCGGCCATCGCTCATTCGCGTGCGCAGCCACATTGCCTATGGCGCGCCGAACAAACACGACACTGCAGCCGCGCACGGAGCGCCGCTCGGAGAAGACGAGGTTCGGGCGGCAAAACGCTTTTACGGATGGCCGGAGGACGCGCACTTTCTCGTGCCCGATCAGGTACTCGAATACACGCGCGAGGCGATCGGACGAGGAGAATCATTCGAAGCGGAGTGGCGCGCCCGCTTCGACACCTACGCGGCGAGCTTCCCCGATCTTGCCCGGCAATTCGCAGCCGAGCAGAGCGACCAGCTCCCGGATGGTTGGGCAGATCGCATTCCGAGCTTCAAACAACAAGATGGCCCGATGGCCACGCGCATCGCTTCGAGCAAGGTCATGAACGCGATCGCCCAAGTGGTCCCAAACTTCCTCGGCGGGTCCGCGGACCTCGCTCCGTCAACCGAGACCAACCTTTCTGGCATGGGCGATTTTGAGCGTGACTCTTACGGCGGTCGCAACTTTCACTTCGGCATTCGCGAGCATGCGATGGGTGCTGCGCTCAATGGTATGGTGCTCCATGGCGGATTGCGCCCCTTCGGCGCAACCTTCTTCATCTTCTCCGACTACATGCGGCCACCGGTGCGTTTGGCCGCCCTCATGGAGATTCGTCCAATCTATGTTTGGACGCACGACAGCGTTGGACTCGGGGAAGACGGGCCGACGCATCAGCCGATCGAGCAGCTCGCGTCGCTGCGCGCCATGCCGCACATGACAATCATGCGCCCTGCAGACGCCAACGAAACAGCAATTTGCTGGCGCCTCGCCATGGAACACGAGGGAGGGCCGGTCGGACTGGCGCTGACACGACAGAAAATCCCGATTTTTGATGCAGAGGCAACCACGGGAGCGCGCAACGGCGGCTACATTTTGGTTCGCGAGAGCCGCGCCAATCCAGACCTCATTTTGATTGGAACCGGGTCAGAAGTTTCGCTGTGCATGGAGGCGGCAAAACTTTTGGAACAGCAAGGCGTCGCCACCCGCGTCGTCAGCTTACCATGCTGGAGCGTCTTCGAGCGTCAAACGCAAAAATATCGGGATGAAGTGCTGCCACCGGCTGTTACCGCGCGCGTGTCCGTTGAAGCGGCCGCGACGTTTGGGTGGCAACGCTACATCGGCGACCGGGGTCTGGCCATCGGCATCGACCACTTTGGCGCCTCCGCCCCGGCTGAGGTTATCTTCCGCGAGTTTGGCTTTACTCCGGAGCGCGTGGCCGAGCGCGCCCTAGGGTTGTTGAAAAAGGAGCGGACCTAAAGGTCCGCTGCTACATAAAGGGGTTGTTGATGGCTAATCCACTTGCGCGCTTGATCGACTTCGGTCAAAGCTTCTGGCTCGATAACATTCGACGCGGGTTTACTCGCTCGGGCGAGCTACGCCGGATGGTAGACGATGATGGCTTGCGAGGTGTCACCTCCAATCCCACGATCTTCGAAAAAGCAGTTTCAGAGAGCCACGACTACGATGAAGGCATCAAAGAACTTGTGGACCGCGGCGTGACGTCTGCCCGAGAGATGTACGACATCATCACGATCGAGGATATTCGGGAAGCGTGCGACGTTTTCGCCGATCTGTATCGAGCAAGCGATGGCGGGGATGGCTACGTGTCCATCGAGCTTCCCCCCGATCTTGCCAAGGAGACGGGGTCATCGATCGCCGAGGGCAAGCGGCTGTGGAAGGCCGTAGGGCGGCCCAATGTTATGATCAAGGTGCCCGCAACTGACGAGGGCATGCCGGTGATCCGCGCGCTCACCGCAGAAGGCATCAACGTCAACATTACGCTCATGTTCGGCGCAGAGTACTACGAGCGCGTGATCGACGCATTTTATTCTGGCCTCGAGGATCGTCTGGCGCGCAAACAGCCGATCGATCGCATCGCTTCGGTTGCATCGTGCTTCGTGAGCCGCGTCGACACGGAAGCCGATAAGCGACTGACGGCAGCCATAGAAAAAGCTGACGCGTCTGCTCGGCCCGCCCTTGAGGCGCTGCTCGGCAAGACGGCCATCGCTAACGCCAAGCGATTGTATCGTGTCTACTTGGCGTCGCTTGAAAGCGAGCGCTTCCGCAAGCTTGCGGCCGCCGGCGCGCGCCGTCAACGCCCGCTGTGGGCCAGCACATCGACCAAGAATCCAAAATATCCAGACACGTATTACGTGGAGGCGCTCATCGGTCCGGATACGGTCGATACGATGCCGCCGGCAACGATCGATGCCTTTCGCGACCACGGCAAGCTCGCGCGCACGCTCGACTCGGATTTCGACCGCTGGGACGCAGCGCTGGTGGCGCTTGAAGCCGCGGGGATCTCGCTCAAGGCTATTACCGACAAGCTGCTCGCCGATGGTCTCGTGATCTTTGAGACATCCTATAACCAGCTGTTCGACGTCTTGCGCGAAAAAGTCGAATCGTTGCGTGCGGATGGCGTGGATCGGCGTCAGTTGCGCAATTTTGATCAGGCGGCGCACTATCAAACGCTCCAGCAGTTCGACTCGGAACGCTTTGTGCCGCGTGTCTGGCAGCACGATGTGGACCTGTGGAAGAAAGGCGATGCGGCCCACGCGGCCGTCATCCGAAACCGCTTGGGTTGGCTGACGGTGGCGCAAACCATGGAGGGCCGGATTGAGGAGCTGCGCGATTTTGGCGAGGGCATCGCGCGCGACGGCTTCACCCACGCCGTGCTCATGGGCATGGGTGGCAGCAGTCTTTGTCCGATCGTGCTGCGTGAAACCTTTGGCGAGCGAGCGGGTCATCCCGAACTCTTGATCTTGGACAGCACGGTACCGGAAGCGATTGCCGCGCTGGAGCGCAAGCTCGATCTGCGGCGCACGCTCTTCATCGAGGCGAGCAAGTCTGGAACAACCCTTGAAAGCCGCAGCTTCGGGGAGTATTTCTTCGAAAAAGTCAAAGCTGCGGTGGGTGATGACAAGAAGGCTGCTCGTCAGTTCGTGTACATTACCGATGCGGACACAGCGTTGGCCAAACTCGGAGCGCAGCGTGGCGTGCGGCGAGTCTTCGTCAACCCGTCGGATATCGGGGGACGCTATTCTGCCCTCTCGTATTTTGGACTCGTGCCCGCAGCCGTTGCCGGATTCGACGTTGGCGGATTGCTCGATCGAGCCCAGCGCATGGTCGAGGCGTGCGCGGCGGGCGTTCCTGCCGCGCAACACCCGGGCGTTTCACTTGGGGTCGCGCTCGCGCAAGCGGCGCTGCTGAACAGACGTGATAAGGTTACCTTTCTCGCCTCGCGCCAAATCGAAACACTGGGCTTGTGGCTCGAGCAACTGATCGCCGAAAGCACGGGGAAAGAAGGCAAGGGGCTCATACCCGTCGCCGGCGAGCCGGTAGGCGATCCGGGCGTTTATGGAAACGATCGAGTCTTCGTGTCTTTGGCGCTTGATGGCGACGCTGCATCGGCGGCTCGGTGCGAGGCGCTCGAGAAGGCCGGTCATCCAGTTGTCCTCATCACCTTGCGCGACGCACTCGACGTGGCTGAGGAGTTTTTCTGCTGGGAGTTTGCAACCGCAACGGTGGGTGCGCTCCTTGGCATCGATCCGTTCGACGAACCTAACGTGCAGGAAAGCAAGGACAACACGAAGCGCATCCTCGCAGGGACGGGGAACGGGAAAATTGAGGCCCAAGGTTCGCAGCCAACGGACGAGACAGCGCTCGCGAAGCTGATCGCCAGCGTGAAGCCGGGCGACTACGTGGATTTCGCCGCATTCATTCAGCAGACGCCACAGCGCGACGAAGTGCTGCAAGCCATGCGCGTGCTCGTGCGCGATGCAACCAAAGCGGCGACAACGCTTGGTTACGGTCCGCGCTTCCTTCATTCCACTGGGCAGTTGCACAAAGGCGGCCCAAACACAGGCGTCTTTTTGCAACTCGTTGGTGGTGATTCGATCGCGCTCGCCATACCTGGGCAGCCATTTGACTTCGGCACTTTAAAAAATGCTCAGGCGCTTGGGGATTATCAATCGTTGCAAACGCACGGGCGCCGCGTGTTGCGCATTGACTTGGGCGACGACATCGATGCTGGGCTTGCGGCGGTTGCGCGCGCGCTCCGCAACGTCGCATCGCAGATTGCAGTTTCCGCTTCGACGAAGGGATAGAAACGATGCAACTCGGGATGGTGGGGTTGGGCCGGATGGGCGCCAACATGGTGGAGCGTTTGCGCGAGGGGGGTCATGATCTCGCGGCCTTCGATCGCAATGCGCAAGCGGTTGCCGCCACCACGGCGATGGGGGCCAAGGGTTGTTCCACCCTCGCCGATCTGGTCCGGGCCCTTGCCCCGCCGCGCAACGTGTGGATCATGCTGCCTTCTGGGAATCCAACGAACAGCACGATCGACGAGCTGAGCGGGCTGCTGGAACGTGGCGATGTCATCATCGACGGCGGCAATTCGTATTGGAAAGAAGCACAGCAGCACGCCAAAGCCCTGGCGCCTCAGGGAATCTCGTTTGTCGATGCGGGCGTATCGGGTGGCATCTGGGGTTTGAAGGAGGGATATTGCTTGATGGTCGGCGGCGAGGTGGACGTTTGCAAGCGTCTCGAACCGATTTTTCTGACGCTGGCTCCCAAGGATGGTTACCTGCGCGTGGGGCCCGTGGGATCGGGCCACTTCGTCAAGATGGTGCACAACGGCATTGAATACGTCATGCTGCAAGGGTATGGTGAGGGATTTGAGGTTCTTGAAGCGTCTGAGTTCGGCAACGAACTCGACTTGGAAAAGATATCGCATCTCTGGAACCAAGGCAGCGTCATTCGCTCGTGGCTGCTCGAGCTGGCGGAGCTTGCCTTTGCAGCGGATCCAAAACTCGAGAAGATTGCAGGGTATGTGGACGACACGGGCGAGGGCCGCTGGACGGTGATCGATGCGATCGATCTTTCCGTGCCGGTGCCGACGCTCGCGTTGTCGCTCTTCATGCGTTTTCGCTCGCGTCAAACTGATTCGTTCTCCGCAAAAGTTATCGCGGCACTGCGCAACGAGTTTGGCGGCCATGCAGTGAAGGCGGAAGCGCCCTCCGACGGCAAGCGCAAGAGCTAAGCTTTACATGGCAACCGCAGCACCGCTGGTCAATCCCTTCCGCGAAGGCATGTCGCTCGAAGGCGCTACGCAGCCGGTGCAACTGTGCATTTTCGGTGCTTCCGGCGATCTCACCCAACGCAAGCTGCTCCCTGCTATTTACAACCTAGCGCAAGCGGCGCTTGCTCCGCCGGCGTTCTCGGTGATCGGGTTCGCGCGCCAGCCCATGAGCGATGATGATTTCCGAAAAGTCTTGACCAACGCCGTGGCCGCTTCGGAGGAAGTGCGCGTGCGCGATCCCGCAGTGTTGCAGCACCTCTGCGAGCGGGTGCACTACGTCGCGGGAGACTTTCACGACGCAGCTGCGTACGGACAGCTCAAAACAAAACTCGACCTCTACGACAAGCAGTATGCCACAAACGGCAATCGCATTTTCTACATTGCAACGCCGGCAAGTCTGTACGGAGATATTACTGCCAAGCTGGCTGGGGCTGGGCTGGTCAAACCCGAGAGCCCCCAAAGCTTCGTGCGGATGATCGTGGAGAAACCTTTCGGGCGAGATCTTGCGTCGGCAAAAGCGCTCAACAGCGAGCTGCTGACGTATATGAGCGAAGACCAGATTTACCGCATCGATCACTACTTGGGCAAAGAAACCGTTCAAAACATTTTGGTTCTTCGCTTTGCCAACGGCATCTTCGAGCCCATCTGGAACCGGCGCTACGTTGACTCGGTGCAGATTACGGTAGCGGAGAGTTTAGGCATTGAAGGGCGAGGCAATTTTTACGAAGAGACCGGCGTCGTGCGCGACGTCATACAAAACCACGCACTGCAGTTGATGTCGCTTGTCGCAATGGAGCCGCCGGTGTCCTTTGACGCACGTGACTTTCGCGACGAGAAGATTCGAGTGCTTGAGGCGATTCATCCGATCGAGATGTCCGAGGTATCGAAGGTTGCCGTGCGCGGGCAGTATGGCCCGGGCAGCGTCGCTGGCGAGCGGGTCGTCGGCTACCGCCAGGAACCGGACGTCAACCCGCAATCGATGACGCCTACGTACGCGGCGCTGCACCTCTGGATCGACAACTGGCGCTGGGCGGGGGTGCCATTTTACATTCGTTCGGGCAAACGACTGCCAAAACGCATTACGGAGATTGCCATGCAGTTCAAGGAGGCGCCGCACTTGCCGTTTCGCAAGGCGCAGCTGGAGACGCCCGGTGGCAATGTGTTGGCGCTCCAGATTCAACCAGATGAAGGCATCACGCTAAAGTTTGATGCCAAAGTACCCGGGCCGAGCATGCGGATTCGGGCAGTGGAGATGGACTTTGGCTATGGCGAGACCTTTGGAAGCGAGGATGCGTCACCGTACGAGCGCCTCATTTTGGATTGCATGAAGGGCGATCAAACGCTCTTTGACCGGGCCGATGGGGTTGAGGCGGCCTGGGCCTTGGTCGACCCCGTGCTCTCGACCTGGGAGGCTGATCGCAATGTTGCCTTCCCCAATTACGACGCCGGTACGTGGGGTCCGGCGACTGCCGATGAACTCCTCGCAAGAGACGGCCGGAGCTGGCGGCGTTTATGATGTCAGGCAGTGATGGGATGGCGCAAGCGCCGACACGGGGTCTCACCCCGGTTCGCGTGGCGCAGATCGGAGACACGATCGCGGAGCGGTGGCGAACGATGGCTGCTAAGCTCGATCGGCCACAATCGCATGCGTGCGTAATGACGCTGATCATCTGCGTCGAAGAGGAAGGCGACAATCGTTTCGCCCTTGACATCATCGATCAGTTGTCGGGCAAGTATCCGATTCGAGTCATCTCGGTCGGTCGCAGCGACAAAGAGCGCGATACCGTGCGTGCCTGGGTCAACACGGCGTGCGAGGGTGAGGGCAGCGCGGCAATTTGCAGCGAGGAAATCGTCCTGCAAGCCGGCCCGGACTCAGACGATCGCTTGGTTTCAGCGGTTCGTGGACTCTTAGTTTCAGATCTACCGGTGATGTTGTGGTGGAGGGGCGGAGCGCCACTGGGAAGCGCGCTCTGGAATGGCTTGCAACCACTCTGCGATCGGGTCATCGTCGATTCGCACCGCTTCGTTGTTGCTGGCACCGAAGCCGGCGCCAATGTGGTGGGCGACTGGAAAGTCGCCCGCGGTGACGGCGCCTCTGCGCTCGAGGTGCTCCGCGAGCTGGTGAAGGCAGGCGGGCAGCGGGCAAGCGTTCGCGATCTAAATTGGGAACGGACCTCGCCGTGGCGTGGCGCCATCGCCACTTGTTTTGACGATCGGGAGATGCTCTCGCTGTTGTCTGACATCGATCGTTGTTCGATCACGTTTGCGGCCACCAGCGACGCCGAGCCGCCCTCGGCGCGGGCACTCCTTATGGCCGGCTGGCTTTCGACTCGTTTACCGCGCTTGCGAGAGCACAGCATGATTGCGCCAGGCACGGCATGGGCGAACTTGTCGTCGGGCCGCATCGTTGCGATTACCTTGTGCGCGAGCGCCAGCAAGACGTCGCTTCTGTTGGTTCGGCAGAGTTCTCCGACGGGAATTGAGGTGCAAGCCCACGACCGCAACGGCAAAGCGTTTCGCCGCTGGCACTTCGGGGCAGCGACACTGACGGAAGCGCAGCTCTTGGACGGCTGCCTGCAAACGCTCGGGCGGGATCCACTTTTCGAATCCTCTTTGGGGAGCTAGCTGTGACGAGTGCGCATAACATTATCGTACTAGAGAACACTAAGGTCCTCGCCACTCAGGCAGCCATCGAGTTCCAGACTCGCTCGCACGCTGCCATTAAAGATCACGGTCATTTTGCGGTCGCGCTGTGCGGCGGAAACACACCCAAAGCCATGCTCGAGCTTCTCTCCGGAACCGATTTCGCTGAAGATATCAACTGGAGCGCGGTGCATGTCTTTTGGGGGGATGAACGGTGCGTGCCCCCTGACAATGCGAACTCAAACTATGGTATGGCAGCAGCCGCGCTGCTGAGCAAAGTTTCCCTTCCCGCTGAAAACATTCACCGTATGCATGGTGAGCTCGAGCCTCACGAAGGGGCCGTCGATTATAATGAACAGCTGCGCGCGTTTTTCGCAGGACCCACTGCTTTCGATATCAATTTCCTCGGCCTCGGCAATGACGGTCATACCGCATCCTTGTTTCCGCACACGGCTGCGCTCGCGGTTGTCGATGAGCTCTGCACCGAAAACCTTGTCGAAGAACCCGTCGCGTCGCCCTGGCGGTTGACCTTGACGTATCCCGCGCTCAACGCATCGCGTGCGGTATTCTTCCTTGTGGAAGGCGGCTCAAAAGCCAACATCGTGGCCGAAGTCATCGATGGCCCGCGTGATGTGCAGCGTCTGCCATCCCAAGGGATCATCCCGGCGGGCACGCTCACCTGGCTGCTGGACAAAGCTGCAGCATCGAAACTCCGAAAGTAACCTCTCGGATTGGTGTATAACCCCGCAAATTTTGTATGTAGTCTCGCGAATTTATTCGCGAGCGTCTCCCCTGTGTTGTCCCGCGAATTTATTCGCGGGTGTATCTGCACTCAAAACCACGGGTCAAGGCGCCCACAATACTTGTACTCGTGAAAATCGCCGACAAGGCCAGCGCGAACTGGGTTAAGCAATATATACTTGACAAACTCGTCGGATTTTTCGTGTTCTCGTACGATCCGGTCGTAGAATCCTGATTGCCAGCGCATCGGAATGCCGGCTGCCCGGCAACGCAAGAGGATCGATCGCTTTAAGGTGGATACAACAATCTGTAAGGATGCGGATTTGTTTTTCTTAAACACCAGATGTATGTGATCGGGCATAATACAATACGCGCGAATCCAATACCATTCCCTGGCTCTGAGATTCAAGATCGCTGATAGCGCGATATCTGCCGCGGCCTCTCGTCGGAATACCGGCTGGCGATCGAGCACGCAGAAAGTAACGAAATATGTGCGGGACGCGGTGTAGTCAAATCCTTGAAGGCGGGGTGGCGTGAAGCTCACCCCGCTCGTTTCCCACCAGGGTGGTGAAGTGTCAACACGCGCGAATGAATTCGCGCGACTACATTTAGCCCTCAAACGCGCGAATGAATTCGCGCGACTACATTTAGCCCTCAAACGCGCGAATGAATTCGCGCGACTACATTAGGCCCTTAAGTTCGCGTGGAAATTAGCGGGCGGCGGCGGGGAGGCGGCCGTTGCGCTTGCCGTTGGTGCTCATAACGGGCGAGATCATCCGCGCACCCAACGTCTCGCGAAGTACCTGCGACAGCTCTTCGACGAAGACGAACTTCATCGACTTGCGCACATCAAGGGGAACGTCTTCTAACATGTCGGGCTTGTTGCGCGCCGGAAGAATGACGCGGTTGATTCCAGCACGGCGAGCCCCGAGCACTTTTTCCTTCACCCCGCCAATCGGCAGCACCTGACCCGTGAGCGTTATCTCGCCAGTCATGGCGACGTTTGAGTCAACCTTTTTACCGGTCACCGCTGACACGAGCGAGGTGGCAATGGCAATGCCGGCCGACGGCCCATCCTTGGGCACGGCACCCGCGGGAACGTGGACGTGCACGTCATGTTTGTTGAAATAATCGTCCTTGAGTCCAAGTTCACTCGAGCGGCTCCGTACAAACGCGAGCGCCGCCTGGGCTGACTCTTTCATCACATCGCCGAGTTGACCGGTCAGGGTGAGCTTGCCGGTGCCCGGCATGACCTTCGACTCGATAAAAACGATATCGCCGCCTACCGGCGTGACCACCAGTCCGGTCGCAACACCCTCAGCCGCCGTTCGCAAGGCAACCTCGCCATAGAAGCGCCGTTTACCCAAGTAGTCTGCAAGATTTGCGGCAGTCACGTGCGCGGTGACGCTGGCACGTTCGGCAACCTTGCGAGCGACCTTGCGTGCAATCGTTGCAATCTCGCGTTCGAGGTTGCGCACACCCGCTTCGCGAGTGTAGTTTGCCGCAATCTCATCGAGTGCGTCTTTGCTGATGGAGAGCTGCTTGGTCGTTAAGCCGTTTGCCGTCAGCTGCTTTGGTACGAGATACTTGCGGGCAATGGCAACTTTCTCGGCCTGCGTGTACCCAGCAAGTGGAATAATCTCCATACGGTCGCGCAAGGCCGGCTGAATCGTGTCGAGTTGGTTCGCGGTGGCGATGAACAGCACACGGCTGAGATCGAATGGCAGGTCGAGGTAGTGATCGCGAAACGAATTATTCTGCTCTGGATCGAGCACTTCTAAGAGCGCTGACGATGGATCGCCGCGAAAATCGGCGCCCACTTTGTCGATCTCGTCGATCATAACAAGCGGGTTGGCTGAGCCCACATCGCGGATCGCGCGTATGAAGGTGCCCGGCATAGCGCCGATATACGTGCGCCGGTGACCGCGGATTTCGGCCTCGTCGCGCACGCCGCCAACCGATAGGCGAATGAACTTGCGCCCCATGGCTCGCGCGATCGACTTGCCCAAAGAGGTCTTGCCCACTCCGGGTGGTCCAACAAAGCACAGAATCGGCCCAGTCAGTGTATTGCGCAGCTTGCGCACTGCCAAGTATTCGAGGATCCGGTCTTTGACTTTTTCGAGGTCGTAATGATCCTCATCGAGGATCTTGCGCGCTTTATCGATGTCGAGCGAATCTTCGGTCGTCACCGACCACGGCAGCGTGACCAGCCAATCCAGGTAGGTGCGGATCACGGAATACTCTGGGCTGGCCGACGGAATCTTCCCGAGCCGGTCCAATTCACGCAGCGCTGCCTTGTTGGCATCTTCCGGCATTTTGGCCGCCTCGATCTTTTCGCGTAGCTCGTTGACGTCGGCTTGCGCGGGATCGGTCTCGCCCAGTTCTTCTTGGATGGCTTTGAGCTGCTGCCGGAGATAATACTCGCGCTGGCTCTTGTCCATCTCCTTTTGGATGTCAGTCTGAATCTTATGTCCGAGCTCGACCACTTCAAGCTCGCGCGCCATGAACGCTGTGAGCATGCGCAAGCGGGCGTGCGTGTCACGTTCTTCAAGGATCGCCTGCTTGTCCGGTGTGTCGAGTCGCATCGTTGAGGCAATAAAGTAGGAGAGCATGTTGGGGTCGCTGATGTTATTGACTTCCAACTCGAGCTCGCGCGGCGCGGACGGCAGGAACGAAAGCAGTTTTGAGTACTGCGACGCGAGGTTCCGCGACATGGCCGTGAGCTCATCGCTCTCAACGGTCAGTTCTTCCAGCTGCTCGACCTTTGCGACAAGGTACGGCGCGGCTTGCGTAAATTCGACAACTTTGAATGGCACGGTCCCCGAGATGATGCAGCGCAGCGTGCCATCCGGCACCTTGATCATCTTCTGAATTATGGCAACAGTACCGACAGTGTACACGTCATCTGGCGTTGGCGGCGAAGCGTCGCGGTCTCGCAACGCAACAACACCCACCGGGGCGCTCGATCGCAGCGCATCTTCCACCAATTTGATACCGTGCTGCTTGGTGACCGCCAGCGGCATGACGGTGTTCGGATACAAGACTGCCTCTTGCAGGGGCAAGATCGCAAGCTGTGCGGGGATCGTGGCACTTCCCGGAGTTGGAGAAGCGATCGTCTTTTCGGCCATCTAGCTTCGGCCTCGGACAACCATGCGAATCTCAGTCCTGTCCACGGGAAGCACCGACGACTGTTGGGCGACAGGCAATTTCACGGTGAGCATCCCAGAGCTGTATTCAGCGCGGGCATCTTCGACCTCCACCGAGACCGGTAATTGAATCCTCTTAAAAAAATAGCCGCGCTCGATCTCCTTTTGCATCACGGACTCGCAGCCGTGAGCGTCGCTGGCTCGCACGCCAGCGAGATAGAGCGTTCGACCTTCCACGACGAGCCTGATATTATCTCGATCGACACCAGCGAGTTCGATCTGCACGAAGATCATCGAACCGCCATTGGCCACATACACGTCGGCATTGGGGTTAAATGAGCCTCTGCGCGCGTGGCTCCCCGCCGGCAGGCTCAGTTCGGCGAACAACCTATCGAATTCGCGGAACAAATCGTCCGGATACATTGTTTCTCGACTCCAAGAACTTGGTGGAATTGGTATCTTCGTCACAGTGAGCTGGGCCACCCCCCAAAGCACGCAGCGAGCGACGCCGCTTCCTTCATTACAAATGCCAGTTTCCGATAATGATGATGCGGAGGCGCGCTCGTTGGCTCAAAGTTTGCGAATTGAAACGCTGGATCGTTCCGGCAGGTGGTACCTTACGCCTGGGTCTCGGTGCATCTACGATCTGCGCGTCAGAAACGACACGAAGAATGCGGCGGATTGTTCGCTCGTCGTCGAGGACCCGGCCTCTGGTGTCACCGTTGACCCGCCGACGTTTACTCTCCGCGGGCACGAAGTGAGAACGGTCACAGTCCTGTTCTCCGAAAATGCCAATCCAACGCGCGGGCAGCGCGTGCTTATGACGCTGCGCGACGATTCGGGCGCAGAATTGGCCACGTTTGAACATCCACTGATCGTCACCGGCGGCACCGACTGCAGTATCACGCTTTTGTTCAAGGATGTCATCGTTGAGAAAGGCGAGTTGTGCGGTTTTTCCATGGCCACTGCGATTCGCAGTCAAAGCGAAGCGCCCGCGGCGTTTCAGGTGTCGTTCACGTCGCACCCCGCATTTTCGGTCGCCAGTTTGCCTCTGCTGCAGCTCGAGCCGGGTCAGAGCGGCGAAGTCAACATTCCCGTTCGCTGGGATCGCAATATTAAAGATAGTTCAGGTTTGAATCATCCGCGAATGCTCGAGGTTTCAGTCCCGGTTTCGAACGGTAAACGAACGACTCGTATTCGCTGGGATATCATTGACGAGAAGCTGCAGGCCGCAGCACAAAAGATCGCCGCGACTGCAAGAGCTGCGAGCGTAGCTCCGCGAACTCAGACTCCACCACGGCGCGCCGCAGTCGAAAAGCCACTAGTCCCGCTTTTGATGCTCAATGGCCACGTCGCGTTGAAGTTCTTGCCAAACCCATTGGCGCCAGCGAGCGGTAGCGCGATCAATGCAGCGGCGACAGCCTCGATAGCAACGCCTGCCGTCTCCCGTGAGGCGACGGCTCTATCGCTTTTCCCAGATCTTGCGGCAAACGTAGCTCAGCCGTTGCCACCATCAAGCAACGGGAAGAAAGTTGAGCCCTCTGCGCCCGCAACGACCCTCGCAGCCGCAGCAGCGCCAGTTGCCCCACCTCCACCTTCTCCAGCGCCTCCCGCAATGTCAGTGGCAGCTCCACAGGCGCCACCGGCAGCTCCCGCCACACCTTCTGCGCCGACAGAATCAGTTGTTTCTGGGCCGAAGCTTACCCCATATAGCCCAGCGCGATTTGGTGCAGAGGTAAAAACACCGACTGCTGTTGTCAAACCCATTCCGCAGGCTCAACCCGCGCAACCACAAGACATTTCAATCGTCCCACCGATGACGATCGCCGCAGCGACGGTGCGCAGCCGAAAGGCGGCCGCCTCGCAGCCTCGCAAGTGGGGAGTGCCAACGGGCATTGTGATCGGTGGCCTCGCAGTTGCATCGATCGCCGTCGCCGCAATTCTTTTCAAACCCGCCAGCCTAACCACAAAAACGCCCGCAACAACGAGTGCGGTCGCTGTGGCCACGCCGATGGTGGGATTGAATCAGACAGCGCCAACGCAAGCGGCGCAACCGCTCGTCACGCACAAGGTTCTTGCGGCCCCACATGTCAGGCCGAAGACGGTGGCCGCCACTCCCGCTGCACGCCCGACGGCGACGGCGCAGCCGACGCCCGCCACAACCGCTGCGCCGTCAACCCCGAGGCCCGCAACGCCGAAACCTGCAACGCCCAAGCCGATCGCCGCCGCGCCTCCGCAGCATAAGGCGACCTCGGCGGGCGGGGCGACGGTCCGGCATCAGCAACTCTATCAACCGGCAAGCGGATCGGTTGTCGCCCTTGGTGGCATCGAGGCATTCTACGGTCCTCGCGGTCACGCGGTGCGAGTGTTGTGGAGTGCTGCAGAGCAGGCGTCTGCCTCAGTCGCGCTGATCGACGAGCACGGCACCACCGTCAGTTCGACGTTTGTGCACGGCAGTCGTCAGTCCGCGCTTTTGTACCTCCCAAGGCGATTCCACGGTTTCCTAACCGTGCAGGTTTCTTCGGTCGGGAGACTCGGCGAACGAGTCGCGCAGACAACATCGTTGCCAGCGTTCGGCACCTAGAGTGAACGCGCGAATAAATTCGCGCGACTACATTAGAGTTTGAAATTCACGTTGACAAACATGTTGAACGGCGATGTTGAAAATAGATTGCCGTACGGATACTGCACGAGCCGCTGTATCGAGTCGCCAGGGTTATAGATGTTGCCGACGGCCGGTATATGACCCTGGACGACATCGTAACCGCACTGATGCACGCCAATCACCCACGGCTCATTCGAACCACCGAAACACGACGAGAGAATGTTCGCGAAGGTTGCTTGGATGGTGGTGCGTGGTGACACGTCATACGAAAGCTGGGCGTGGAGACCGATATAGGAAGGTTCGAGGAATGCTCCTATCGCGTCGAACTTGCCCGTTATTTGATCGGGAATCACAATCGTGTTGACGCAGGTTGTGGCGTCGTAGGGAAGTCCAGTGCCACCATGCGGGTAGCGCGGATCTCCCGAAACCGAGCCTGCCAGCGGGGCGCACGTTGCGGGATCGACGCCCAGCTGCTGCTCGGGTGCGCCGTAGCGGCTCCCGGTGATGTATTGCAGCAGTGGCGTGAACCTCCATTGATTGTGATGATAGGTCAACGCGAGTGTCGCATTGTTCGGAACGCCATAGCTCACGGTTGACAGCTGCGTGCCAGTCGGTACGACGTCGTAGGTCGGATACGAACCGTTGACATCTATGAGCGCCTGCATCGGGGCATTGTAATACGGGTTTGCGACGCCCGACAATGACTCGGTTGCATTTGCGTTGGCACTGCCGAAGACTCCACACGGGGCGTTTGGGTTGGTCGAGGGCGCAACGCCTTTACACGCAGATGTATAGGAGTTGTACAGTTGAATCGCACTGTTGATGGGTGAGAGCAACGTCGATCCGTTCTGCAGCGCGCCATATTTGATGCGACTGTAGGTATACGTGTAAGAGAGCAGCGTGGAGAAGCCATTCTTCTCCTCCGAACCAGACTGCAAGAGAAACTCAGCACCGTAGGCGGTCTGCTTACCCGCGTTGACACCGGAAACCGTGCCCGAGGTTGCATTGATAAAGAACTGTTGCGTTTTATCTTGCGTACTGCGATAGAACGGCGTCAGTTTGAAGCTGGCGTCGGTCCGATGGAAACGGTGCTCCCACGAAAAGTCGTAGTTGTTCGAAACAGATGGCGTGAGATCGTGTGCGGGCGTCGTATAGCCGATCGAGTAGTACAAGCCGCCAATGTAGTTTGCCAAGTTTTGCTGTAGCGTATTATACTGCTCGTATTGCGCTTGCGGTGGCTGGGCATAACTGCCAAGCGAGAGCCGGAGCACGTCATCGACGTCTGCTTGATACGTGCCGCCCAGGCGCGGCTCGACAACTGTGTGCGCGAGCGAGCTTGGCGACGTGTTGGCGATCGTTGCGCTATGCCAGCCCGCTCCTAAGAGCGAGCACGGCGTGCCCGGCGGAAGCCCGGGACCACCAAAACTGGTCGGCGTTGTCTCGTCGACGGGCACACCCCCATTGACGCCCGCGTTGGCGCACATGACCGTGTTCCACTCATTGAACCAAAATGGAGTCATTGGACCGCCACTTGTCGATGGCAGGTTGTATTGAAAGCGGTCAACGCGAACGCCAACGTTGATATGCACGCGATTGATTGGGCGCCATTGATCTTGGATGGAAAACGCGAGAAACTTCGGGGTCACAGAGTTGGTCACGCCATTTGGGCCGCTCTCGACCGCCAGCCACTCGAAGCCTGGAGGCGCTGGATAGTACGGGCCGCCGAACGTCAGAAACTTCGTGTTGAAGAGCGGCAGCGGCCCTCCGGTCGGCACGGGTGTCGTTGGTTCGCACGAGGTTGGCGTTGGCGCTGAGAATGTTACTGGGTCGTAGTAGTAGCACGTGCCGTTCTTCGGGTTGGCTGAGCTCACGAGGGCCGCAAAAACTGATTGCGATGGCGGAAAAAATGGCACGCCCGGGGTTGAGTTGGTCATCTGTTCATTGTTGAAGCTAACGTTATTGGATGTCAAGTACGATGCTGACACGCTCAAGAGATGAGCCGGGTTGATCTGCGCCGCGTATTCGCCCGAAACGCCATACGTGTGCGTCCACAATTCCTGATCGCTATTAGCAACGCGGGCTGTCGGAAAAATCTGATTGGTGAAGTTCGGGTCGTGGAAAAAAGAACTTGAGTACGCGCTGTAGCCGTACACACGCACGTACTCGTCGGCGCCGAAGTCGTGTTGATACTGCACCTTGACGAGCGCTTGGCCATTCGAGCTCGCATCGCGTTGATCGATGGGGATCTGTCCATTCACGCCGTACGAGTCTTGGCTCGGAAAGAGATACGGTTCCATGCCGGTGATGGGACCAAACGGCGCACCCGCAACCGGTTGCCCGAGCGCACCCGTGTACTGAAATCCGGACACGAACACCGGAACTGATCCGGGAGCGTGCAATCCCGGAGTCTGCGACTCCGCGGTCGTCCATAAACTTTGGCCACCCCAGTCGCTATACGAACCATAGACATACGTATAAATCTGCGAGACATCGTACAGGAGCTGGACGTCATCGCTGATGCCGGCTCGCTCGTGCGGAATCGAGTAGTGGAGATTGACAATGTTCTCGCGGTCGGCTTCCGACGAATTCTGTCCCAACTGATAAGGACCCAAGATGTACCCACCCGGTCCGGCCGGGAGTTGACCAAAGAACGCATGATTCGAATAGCAACCGGCATAGTTTGAGCCGTTTGGAATGGCTGGACAGCCCGGGCCTGCAATGGGCAGTGGGCTTAAGGGGCCGAACGCCGCGTTACCGAGATCGAAGGCTTGGCCAAAGTGCTGCGAGAGCGCAGCGCCATTGAACTGATCGCCATAGCGAAAAGCCTGATTGAACCCTCCCACGTTAAAGTAGTACGTGAGTCGGCGATCGGTAGTGGCGCCGCCACCCTCCAAAGAGAACTTGTTGTAGAGCGCGGGACTGCCCACACCCATACTCGCGTTCGCAAACCCTGGTACGGTACCCGTCTTGATGACCTGATTGATGTAGCCGGCCAAGCCGTGCGACTCCGCGTCGGCAGGCGCTCCGCCTGTATAGACCTGCAACTGCTGTTGGCCGAACGTGGAGAGATTGGTGGTTGGGACGTTGTCGAAGGCGCGGTTGAGCGGAATGCCGTCGAGCTCGTAGCCGATCTCGTTGAAGTCGCCGCCGCGCAAGAAGATTGGTTGGTTGAAACCGGATTGCCACGGCGGCACAAATGCGCCAGGGACTGCGGAGATGGCTGAGTACGCTTGGTTGAGGTTGAAGCCGCCGCCAAGCGCAGAGAGTTTGTTCGCGGTGTTGGGCGAGATGCTGTAGACGCTTTGTGTCGTCCCTGGGCTCAACAGACCGAGCACCGATGCCGACACGATGACCTTTGACAGCGTCGTCACCTGCTGTTGAAGCACGAGCTCGAGGTTCTGCGTGTTGTCGGCAAGGATCGTAATACCCGGCTGCGACAACGTTTCATAGCCGTCTTTGGAGGCAGTGACGGTATACGTATCTGGGATCAGGGAAGCAAAGAGAAAATGCCCCGTGGCATCTGTCTGCGTTTGTGCCGACTGGGATGGTGATGCAGCGGAAACCTTCGCATCTTGCAGCGGGCCGCCGGTTTTGGCGAACACATAGCCACCGAGGGTCCCTGTCGTGCCAGCGAGCGTCGTTGACGTCATTGCAATGGCAAGAATGAAGCCAAGCAACAAGACAAAAAGAAAACGACATGACGAATGTGTCATGATCTCATGCTCCTCCCGACGGGGACAGTTGCGCGACGTGTCGCCAAGGTACCTGCCGAGCGGTCTAGATTGACTTTTAGACCGATTGCATGGACCCGCGCGAATAAATTCGCGCGACGCGCTCGATCACGCGCAAATAAATTTGCGCGACTACACTTGACGCAATGCTTCGACTGTTTCGTTAAAAAAATTCGTCTGATATGCGAGCATATCATCGACTAAGGGGAATTGCGGATGCTTTCGCTGCTCCATGAGTTTGAACACGCTGCCCTCGTACGCCAGCATGTGGAGCTGGCGCATCCCGGCCAGTGCTCGATCGGTTATGGCTTGCGGATTGCGCAACAATTCCGGATCCACAAACGCGTTCTTTGGCAGTGACTGAAGCTGCGCGACGACCGCGGTCTGCGCACTCGCGGCGTCAAACTCCTTGCGTCCGCCCTCGATGATCCACGTAGCCAACAGTTGGCTGACCACGACCGGACGCGCGGCTTTGAGCGAACTTGCAAGGTTGCTCCGATCGGTGAGCTCAACGTAGCGCACGAGCAACGAAAGGCGCTTACCGACGAAGACGTCGTAGGACATCGCCGCCGCCCAAACGGTTTCGGCAAATGGCTCGAGACGTTTCAAAATCGCGAGCAAGGGAGAGAGTCGGCCGTTTCGAGTATGGCGGCCTTCGGGGGTCAAGAAAAACGTGTTTCCGGCCAGGGCAATTCGGTCAAATTGTTGGAGGTCTCGTTCGAGATTTGCGCGCGTCTGGGCAAAGATTTCGCCGCGATATGGTTCGAGCATGGTCTTGATGGGAACGAGCATCTCCTGGGATGCCCCAAACCAGCGCTTTGTGAACAGCGCTTCGATCGTCAAGCTCTCTGGAACGTCAAACGTGGCGAGGGTATCGTGACCGAAAATAGCGCCCAGCGTTAGGTTGCCATGGCGAGTGTAGACATTCCAAGCAAGGCTCATGAGCGTGCGAGTGCGCAGTTCGTTCTCGATCGGAATGATGCCAATGGCACTAAAGAGCCTGGTCGCCGTCATGTTTCGCAACAGCGAGCGAGCCCAGGGCAAGCGCACTGCCATGAAGCCGGGTTCGAACATACGACGGGAGCCGCTCGCGTAAATTGGTCGGTTCCATGGGCCATCAAGTTGCAACTGAACGGGGCCCGCGATAGTGTCGAGATCATTTTGATGATTGCAATACACGATCGTCGTGCCACGGCGCCATGGCAACCTGCCCCACCTACGAATGCGGTGCACGCTCCAGTAATATGGATAGATCGTCCCGAGAGCAACGGTTTGAAAGGAGATACCGAAGCGTCCTTTACCGTAGCCGACCAGGAGAACGACACACGATCCGATCACGAAGCACCAGGCCGCCACAAAAAAAAGGGTCTTATATCCCGCAAGCGGGCTCGCATACTGAGCGAGCAGCCATCCGCCAAAGGCGGGCGCAATGATGCCGGGCAAGCCACTGGCGAGTCCCCAGATGCCGAGATCGCGCGCGACGTCTCGCAGCTGCGGTACGGAATCCATGGCGAGCGCCCATCCCGTTGACGCAAATGCTCCGTATCCCAAGCCGAAGAGCAGCGCAATGAGCACGAGGTTGTGCATGCCAGGCGCTGTCGCAAAAATAAAGATCGCCAGGGCCATGGGGGCCCCCGCGAGGGCAACCATCAGTTTGCGTGGCACGCGATCCGAGAGTTGCCCCATCCAAAAACTGGTCAGCACCGCGCCCACAAGAGAAAGCGCGCCAAAAATGCTCGTCGTTGACGAGGGATTCGGATCTTTGAGGACGTCGTTAAAAAAATAAAGCACGAATGTCATCAGCAGCATCAACCCAAAGTTGATAAACATTCGAGACACAAACGCAATCATGAAGTCGGACCAAGAACCGATATGCGCGTGCTCGCCCTGGTCGACAAACGAACGTTCCGGAGTCAATGCGGCCGCGAACGCGCCGGCCAGCACGATGATCGCGGCCCACATAAAAACGGTATCGGGATCGAAAAGTCCAGCGAAGGCGAGGCCAAGGACGGTCCCAACAAGTGTAGCGATCCCCTGGTAGCCGGATGCCAATCCCCATTCTGAACGATCCACTGCTTCGGGGATGAGTGGCTGATAGGCGGCTAAACTGATGCTTTGGCCGAGCACCGCAACCAGCAAAGCAATGGCAAAGTGTTCGATCGAAGTCGTTCGACTCAACCAGAACAATCCGATCACATTAACGACCGCGCCAGCCAAGATGAAGGGTCGTCGCAGACCGCCTTTGCGCCGCAAGTGATCGGACATCGCGCCCGCCACCGGCGGCACGAGCATTGAAAGCACACCAGCAACACTAATAAGGATGGCGAGAACTGCGGTGTGATGTGTGCCCGCCAGGTGGAGAAGCGCAGCCGGCACCGCAATAGTAAGAATTGCGGAGTTTTGAAAGTTGATCGGAATCCAATAGGCGTTGAGGAGCGACTGTTGCTTGATGCTGCGGCTAATCACGTATGAACGAGTGAATTTATCTGCCGCGGGCTTCTTCTTCGACCACGGGATAGAGATCGCTCGTCACCCAACGCGGTTTTTGGCGCAACCGCTGCGGACTCAAGCGCACGTACACGACGGGGATGAGAATGAGCGTGAGCATCAGCGAACTGATCAAGCCGCCGATGACCACAATGCCCAGCGACTTGCGCGATTGCACCGCGTGATCGAGTCCGAGCGCGAGTGGCAGCATGCCGAAAACCATGGCCGCGGTCGTCATCACGATGGGTCGGAAACGGACGCGAGCGCTTTCTTTGATCGCAGCGAGTCGTTCCATGCCGCGTTCGCGCAGCTGATTCGCGTAGTCGACAAGCAAGATTCCGTTCTTCGTGACGAGGCCGATGAGCAACACCGTGCCGATGAGCGAGAAGGCATTGAGCGATTCGCCGGTGAGCGCGAGCGCGCTTAAGGCTCCGACGACTGCCACAGGGACCGAGAACATAATGATAAACGGCGACCGGTAGCTATTGTAGAGCGCTACCATGAGCAAGAAGACCAGCACCATCCCCATGCCGAGCGCCACGGCCATACCCCGAACCGTATCGCTGAGGTTTTGCTGCGTGCCGGTGCTGCTCGCAGCCACCGTCACGCTCACTGGCAGGCCGAGGTCGTTGAGCTTGGCGGCAAACGCCTTCTCCACGCCGGAGAGCGTCGCGCCGGGCGCAACGTTGGCGCTGACGTGCACGACAGTTTGACGGTCGACCCGATCGATCGAGCGCGTGCTGTTCTCAAACGTTATGCGCGCAAGATCCCCAATGCGGACGATCTCCCCAGTGTTCGAACGCACTCTGATATCCTGGAGTTGGTTGACCGTGTGTTGATAAGCGAACGGGAACGTCACTTGCACGTCCTTTAAGCCATCCTGCGTGACGAACTGGGTCGCACGCACCCCACCGAAGGCTGCGCGAATGGCTGTGGCCATTGTTCCGATGTCAACGTTGCGCTTGCGTGCTTCATCCTTATTAAAGGAGACGTTCAGCTGTGGCGCCAGACTGCTCGCTGAACTGAGCACATTTTCCGCGCCCGGTGTTTGCTGCAGCGCCAAGTACACTTGCTTGGCGTACTGCGTTGGATCGCCCAACGTATTGCTCACCAAATAGTCAATGGGCTGCCAGTTGCCGCCATACGTATTCGTTGCTGGAATCACCACTGGGTTTGCGGCGGGCGCGAGACGCTCGGCCAGCGTGCGAACGTACTCGACCCAATAGTCGGTCGAATTCCGTCGATCGCTGCGCAAGCGGATGTCGATCTGACCCACGCCGCCGTCGATGATGTACCCACCCACTGGCGATTGCGCCGCGCCCACGAGCGACGTCTCGGTGCGCAAATCAGGAATGAGATTAACCTCGCGCTCGATTGCTTGCACGGCCTGGCGTGTGACGGCGAGTGGCGTACCGCTCGGATAATCGAGCTGAATAAAGATCTCGCCTTCATCCTGCGCCGGATCAAATTCGAATCCAATGATCCCAAGCGGCCAGATCAAAGCGATGGCGGCAACCAGCGTCCCCGCTGCGATGCCGACGACGGTCCATGCGTGCGCCAAACCCCACGGAAGGACTCGCTCGGCGTACCAGTCGCGGAACCGTTCGAACCCTTTTGAAAACTCTTCAACAATGCGTAAGGTGCGCTTGCTCGAGAGGAGCGACCAGTTGCCTGCTAGCGCCGGGGTAATGGTAAAAGAAACCAGCAGCGATGACAGCGTCGCAACGACGACGACGAGCGCGAACTCCCCCAGGAACTTGCCAACCATGCCTGGGAGAAAGGCGATCGGCAAAAAGACGACGACGTCAACCAGCGTGATGACGATGGCTGCAAGGCCGATCTCAAGCCGGCCATTGATGGCGGCGCGAAGAGCTGACTCTCCGGCTTCTCGATGACGCTCGCTGTTCTCCAAGACAACAATGGAATCGTCGACAAGAATGCCGGTGATGAGGGTCATGGCCAGCAGCGACACCGTGTCGAGCGTAAAGTCGAGCACGCGCATGATAATGAGGGTTGAGAAGAGCGATGTCGGGATCGCGATGAGGACCGCCGCGGCGTTACGCCACGAGCGCAAGAAGAAAATCATCACAATCGCGACGAGCACGATGCCTTCGATGAGCGTTCGCAGCACGCCACTGAGTAGCGCTGCAGTGCGAGCTGATTGGTCGTCGATGGTGGACAATTCAATGCCGGGGAAGCGCTGCTCGAGATCCGGCAGTGCGCTGATCACCGCTCTGGCCGTATCGACTTCGTTGGCACCAATCGACTTTTGAACGGTCAGGAAGAAGTTCGGCTCGCCATCGACATACGAGTAAATGCGCTCGGGTGCATAACTGTCGAGCACTCGGGCAACGTCACTGATGCGCACACCATTTTTTTGCGGAATCTGGAGAGCCCCGATGGAATCTGGGCCGCTAATGTCGCCACGGATGTTAATGCCGGTCTCGCGCTCGCTGCCATAGAGAATGCCGCCAGGCAGCCGAATGTTGTTGATGGCGATCGCGTCAATGATATCGTTGATCGTGAGATTGTTTGCTTTGAGTTTCTTCGGGTCGGCCTCAACTTGCACTGAGGGAGTCACGATACCATTTGCCTGGACGTAACCGACGCCGGCCACTTGCTCGAGCGCCGGTATCAGGCGGTTCTGGATGATGGCTGAGAGATCGCCCGCGTTCAACGTGCGCGAATTGACGGCAAGGCTCACGACGGCGGATTCGCCTGGATCGAAGGTTTCGATGCGCGGCGTTGGCAGATCGCCCGGGAGCTGCGATTGGGCCGCTTGCATGCGCCGTTGCACTTCCACAAGGTCCTCGGTGCGCGAGGAATTGAGGCTGAACTGCGTGTTGATGGTCGCGAAGCCTTGCTGGATTTGCGATTGGGTGTGGTCCAAGTAGGGCGCGCCGGCCAGCTCATCTTCGATTGGCCGCACGATGCTGTCGCGCATCTCAGCGGGCGAAGCACCCGGGTAAAAAATGATGATGTTGACGACGGGCAGGCCGACATTTGGGAGCTCCTGCTCGCGTAAGGTCCAAATGGCGAGCAGGCCGCCGATAGTCAGCGCCGCGATGAGCACGGCCGCAAGCGTGGGCCGTGAAACAAAAAGCTTAGTGAGCATGAACCGGTCGTCTCATTGCGTTTAAAGCCCTACCATTTGTCATCGGCAGGACATTTCTTTTGTTGCGCGCGCCGTAATGTAGCAGCGGACCTTTAGGTCCGCTTCGGTATCCCCGAGGAAATTCGCGACGCTACCTTTAGGTTTTAAGGGCTTCTTCGACCGCTTGATCTTCGGTCCAGGCCGCGCCCTCCGCCCCAAGCATGCCGATCTCGTCGTCTGTAAGATGCTCGTGAAGGGCTACCATGAGCTGCTCGTAGCTCCATTGTTCCGTTGGTTCTCGCGTAAAGCCTGACTCGAGAAACATCTTGTTGACGTATCCCAGAAGGCGTGCCGCGGCTTTTGGATCGCCTTCCCGCGCCCTGATAACCGTCAAATGTTGGATGATCCACACTAACATGAGCTGGCTCTGGCCTTCGCGTGCCCAACGGATGGCTTCGCGAGCGAGCGCCTTCGCTCTTTCCACCTCCCCTCGAGCAAGATGGTAGGCGGCGAGGTTGGTATATCCGTTCGCGGTGCCGGTTGCATTTTTCGCTTTGACCCGTAGAGCGAGCGACTCTTCGCCGCTCACTATCGCCTTGTCGACATCGCCCTCCGCAAACGAAAGTTCGGCGAGATTGCCCAAGACAGTGGCCATGAGCTGTTCGTCCGCCAGGGTTCTCGCCACCGCAAGCGCTTCACTGAACCCCTTGCGCGCCTCATCCGACGCGCCACGAATGAAATGGATGATGGACCACCAGGAAAGCACTCGAGCTAGCTGCTTCGTGCGACCTGTCTTGCGCAGCTGGGGGACAGACTTCGTATAGACTTCTTGCGCCTCATCGAAGCGTCCGCGCCTGTCGAGAGCAAAACCGTAGCCCGACTGAGCCAAGGCGATAAGCGACTCGTCTCCCAGTCCCTGGGCCTGCTTGAGCGCGCGTTCGCTTGCCTCAAATGCTGCTTCTCCAAAACCTTCGCTGGTCACGGCAAGGCCTTGCCATAGGGTAGCGGTCGTTGGATTCGGTTCCATGCCTCCCAGCGCGTCGAGTGCCAGGTTGATCCACCGCAAACCCTCCACTCGCGATCCGACGCTGATCCACAAATCTCGCAAAGCGGCGGCGAGCGCTGCTCCTAAAGCAACGTCATGCTTGTTGAGCAACGCCCAACCCATGGCAGCACGGTAATTGTCCAACTCAGGTTCGAGTCCGGCAATCCATGTGTCGCTTGGCGTCGATTCGTAAGCCGCATCGGCAGCCTGAGCAACGCGCAGAAAATATTCTGCGTGCTTGCGATTGAGCTGCTCGTTCTCTTTGGCTTCGGCAAGCTTTTCGCGCGCGTACTGCCATGTGGACTCGAGCAATCGGTATCGTTCGCTTGTACCGCCGACTTCAACGACGACGAGCGACTTGTCAACGAGCGAGGAGAGCAAGTCCAAGACTTCCCACGCTTCGATCTCATCGTCTGAACAAATTTCGCTTGCCGCCTCGAGCGTCCACCCGCCTGCAAAAACTGCGCTGCGGTTGAGGATTGTCCTCTCCCGCTCGTTCAGCAAGTTGTAGCTCCAGTCCACGAGAGCACGCATGGTCTGTTGCCTTGGCAGCGCGGTTCGATCCCCTCCGGTGAGAATGCGGAAGCGCTCCTTCAGACGCTCCGCAAGATGCGCCACAGACATCAGTTTGACTCGCGCAGCGGCGAGCTCGATGGCGAATGGAATACCGTCGAGACTGCGGCAGATGTCGGCCACGATTTTTGCGTCGGCATCGCTGAGCATGAACCGGGTGTTTGCAGCCGTTGCCCTGTCGATAAAGAGCGCGATCGAGCCATAACCGGAGGCGTTTGCCGATGTAACCTCGGTGTTTGTTTTCGGAATTGCAAGTGAATTGACGCGATATATCGTTTCGCCCGCGATGCCGAGGCCCTCGCGGCTCGTAGCCATCAAACGAACGTTGGGCGCTCCTTTGATGATCGCACCAGCGATGTGGGCCGCAGCCGTCACGAGATGTTCGCAATTGTCCAAGATGATGAGTGATTGTTTTGGTTTCAATGCATAAATAATGGAGTCGGCGAGCGAGCGGTCGGCGCCCACGCGAACGCCGAGGACCGACGCGACTTCACTGGCGACCAAGTCGGAGTCTTGCAACCCGGCCAAGTCGACGAGCCAGACTCCGTCGGGGTGCCGTTCGAGTAACTCGGCGCTCACTTGCAAAGCTAAGCGTGTCTTGCCGACGCCACCGCTCCCAGTTAAGGTCAGCAGTCGCGTTTTTTCAAGGAGCTTCTTGACTTCCGCAACGTCTTCGTCGCGGCCGATGAAGCTGGTTACTTGCAGAGGAAGATTGTTGGGGAGCGAGTCGAGCGAACGCAACGGTGGAAAATCTGTGGGCAAGCCCGCGGCGACCAACTGGAAAACTTGTTCGGGGTGGGCCAAGTCTTTGAGCCGATGCGCACCAAGATCGCGTAGAATCGCCTGAGCGGGTAGCTCGCCTTGCACGAGGTCGCTTGCCGCGGCTGACACGAGCATTTGGCCGCCATGCCCAATGGAAAGCAAGCGCGAGGCTCGATTGACGCTCGGCCCGAAGTAATCGTGGTCTCGTTCTTCCGCATAACCCGTGTGCAGGGCCATGCGAACGCGCAGACCGTTGACCGCGGAAAAGTCTTCCTTGCTCAGCGCTTGCTGAGCGGCGATCGCGGCCCTGACGGCGTCTGGCGCGGTGCGAAATGCAGCGCAGTACGCGTCGCCCATCTTCTTAAAGATGTACCCACCGTTGGTGGTTATAGCGCTTCCAAGAAGATCGTCGTGCCGATTGAGCGCAGCCTTCATGGCTTCGCGGTGGTGTTCCCAACGCTCCGTCGAACCTTCAATGTCGGTAAAAAGAAACGTGACCGTCCCCGAAGGTATAAGGGACGATGCCTGGGAGGCTAGACGGCTCTCAGCTGCGTGGTCCATGGTTTACCTGAGTGTTCCACGGTTCCGGGCGCGAACCCCGCGCGCTCCATACTTACACCTTCAAGGCCTCATCGTAGACCCGATCGTCGCCCCAATTTGCGCCCTCGGCGAGCAACGTCGTGAGGACTTCTGGCTTGAGGTTCTTCTTGAGAGCCGCGACGAGTTTATCGTGTTCTTGCTGCTCCGTGTAGTCGATGAGCGTCCCAAGGTCGGCATAGGCGCGATCGCAATAGCCTAGTAGTCGCGCGGCCTGCTCCCAGTGCTGTTGACCCGCGGCGATCGCGGCGAAATGTTGCACTGACTCGGCGAAGGTTACCGGCCCGGCGGGCCGCGCGTCTTTGATCGCTGCTCGTGCGACTTCCCGCGCTTCATCAAAGCGCCCAAGATAAATGAGGTAGGCGGCGACATTTGCTCGGGTAAGGGCAAGAGCGATGCGCTCCCAAGCCGGATAGTTCGGCAGAATGCCGCGGGCGATGTCGAGCGCCTTCTCGACGTTACCTCGGCGGAACTCGACCTCGGCGATGTTGTTCCCGATGGAGTCGACAAGTCCAGCGTCGCCTGCGTCCTTCGCGTAGGCCAAGCCTCGATTATAGAATTCCAATCCCTCTTCGTGGCGCTGCTGGAAATGCAGATTACGCCCCTTCTGAGTAAGAACGAGGCCGATCATCCGCGATTCACCCAATCGCTGAAATATATCCAACGCGTGGTCAAGCAATCGCTCCGCCTCATCGTGTCGGCGCAATCGCAGGAGCGCCTCGCCGAGAATGCTTGAAACCCAAGCGACGCCCTTCTGATCTCCGAGTTGGGTATAGAGTTCCAGCGCGCGGTTGCCAGCCTCACGCGCAGGGTCGTAGCGCCACGCGCGTATCTCGAGATGGGCTGCGGCGTGCCGAAGTTTTGCCTCCAACTCCGGCTGGATTGCACCCGGAATCGCCTGCACCGCAGCGATGAGTCGGCGGCGGCCCTCTTCTGGCTGAGGGCCGCCCACCCAGAAGAGTTTGAGGGATGCAGCCAGGCGAGCGCCAAGCTCGACGTCGTGGCGCGCGGTAACCGCCCAATCGAGTGCCGCCCGAAAATTATCGATATCCGGCAACAGACGCTCCATCCAGACTCGCGACGGCGTCGTGCTCCAATCATCCTCGGCCCTTTGCGCGAGATCATTGAAGAACTCAGCGTGACGCGCCCGCACGAGGTCGGCTTCGCCGCTTTTCTCGAGCAGCTCGGTCGCGTATTGGCGCGTCGAGGCGAGCAAGCGGTAGCGTTGCTCGGAGCCCACGAGCTCCGTGACGACGAGCGACTTATCAACGAGCCCCGTCAGCAGATCGAGCACGTCAAGCGGGTCGAGCGACGCGTCGCTGCACACGCTCGACGCGGCATCGAGTGCACACCCGCCAGCGAAGACGCTCAAACGTCGAAAGACAGTCTTCTCGTTGTCGGAAAGAAGATCGTAGCTCCAGTCGATCAGTGCCCGCATCGTCTGCTGGCGTGGCAAGGCGGTGCGATTGCTGGCGGTGAGAATGCGAAAACGATCTTCCAAGCGACCAGCGAGCTGCTCAACGCTGAGCACCTTGACGCGCGCGGCAGCCATCTCGATGGCTAGCGGAATGCCGTCGAGCTGCTCGCAAATCCGCGCGATGATCGGCGCATTCTTATCGTTGAGTGCGAACCGCCGGTCAGCGGCGTTGGCGCGTTCGACGAAGAGCGCGATGGCACCGAAACGAGCGGCCTCGGTCGCCGTCATGTCGCGCTCCGCGGCCGGCACCGCGAGCGATGGCACGCGCAAGACGATCTCACCTTCGATACCGAGCCCCTCTCGGGAACTGGCGAGAATGCGAACGTGTGGGCAGCCGCGCAAGAGCAGCTCGGCCATGCGAGCTGCAGCGGAGACGAGGTGTTCGCAGTTGTCGAGGATGATGAGCAGATGGCGAGACTGGAGCGCACGGGCCACGACTTCTTCCAGCGGCCGCCCACCCGCATCGCCGAGGTTGAACACGCCTGCGAGTCTGCTCGGGATGAAGGCCGGATCGTTTAGGGGCGCCAGATCGACAAACCAAACGCCGTCCTCGAAACGGTCGAGCACCTCGGCGCCCACTTGCAAGGAGAGCCTGGTCTTCCCGACGCCGCCGGCGCCGACAAGCGTGACGAGCCGGTGTTTTGCGAGCAGGCCTTCGATCTCAGCCAAATCATTTTCGCGACCGACGAGCTGCGTCAGCTGGAGCGGCAGGTTGTTGGGCAGCGATTCGAGGGAGCGCAGGGCTGGAAAATCTGCGGGCAGTCCAGGTGCGAGAAGTTGATACACTTGCTCGGGCTGGATCAAGTCGCGCAGACGATGGGCTCCGAGGTCGCGCAGCGTTGCTTGAGATGGCATCATGCCCTGCGAGAGTTCCGTGCTCACACCGGAGACGAGTACTTGACCACCATGACCGATAGACAGCAACCGGGAGACACGATTGACGGTTGGACCGAAGTAATCTCCGTCGCGCTCGTCAGCGAGACCAGTGTGGATTGCCATCCTAACACTGATGCCGCCGACCTTCGACCAATCTTCATTTTCTATGGCGCGTTGCGCTTCGGTCGCGGCGGCAACCGCCTGAGGGGCCGTCTTGAAGGCAACGCAGAATGCATCACCCATGGTTTTGAAGATATGACCGCCGTGTGCCTCAAGAACTTTTCGCATGATCGTATCGTGCCATGCGACGGCTGCTTTCATATCTTCGCGGTGGCGTTCCCATCGCTCGGTTGAACCTTCGATGTCGCTGAAGAGAAAGGTAACGGTTCCAGTGGGGAGCGGCGCGCGTTCGGCCACTGCTTCAGACACGCAGCGCCTCTTCGACTGCCTGATCTTCTGATAGGGCAGCTCCCTCAGCCAGTAGCGCCGTCAGCTCTTCTTCGCTTAGGTGCTCGCTCACCGTTGAAATAAGCCTATCGTAGGCAATTTGCTCCGTTGGCTCGCGCTGATTCCCGTAGCCCTTGTATCCTTTGTTTGCGAACCCGGCAAGACGGACGGCCACGCGCGGGTCACCTCGCAGCGCGCTAATGAGACCTAGGTGCTGCGCGGCTATATAGATATGCTGGGTCGATTGCGCTTCGCGTCCCGCCCGCAGCGCGGCACGCGCGTCGGCGCGCGCTTCGTCTATTTGGTCGAGCGCGATTCGATACGCGGCAAGATTGCACAGGGTAACTCCGAGAGGCAACTTCCGTTTGAGGCGTTCGTCTATCTCTTTGGCCTCCGTTGCGTAGGCAATGGCTTGCTCGATGTTGCCGGCTTGAAACTCTACTTCGGCAAGGTTGGCGAGGGTGCGATCCCAACCCGCATCGTCTCCGTGTGCCTTATAGAAGGCGAGAGAATCTTTGAAACCCTTACGACCGGCTTCGATGTCGCCCTCGATGAGCGCGAGGGTAGCCCCGCGGTCCAAGGTTCGGGCGAGCCACCACGTGTCGCCCAGTTCGCGGAAGGTTGCAGTCGCTTCGCGTAAGGGTTGTTTCATCTCTTCGTTGCGCCCCATGCGGAACAGACCGTTTGCCAAGGCTAGTTGCGACTGTGCAAGCCCACGCTGGTTGCCTAGACTCTTGTAAAGAGCGCATGCGCGCTCGGCTGCGGCGCACGCCGGCTCCCCCTCATAGCCGCGTATTGCTGAGAGCGTTCGCCATAGGCGGGCCACTATGTCTTTGGATAGCTCGCTGTTGTCTGCCGAAAGCGCCTCTCCCACCCAGCGGGCTCCCTCGGCTTCCATGCCTCCCTCGACCCAGAGGCCTTCAAGCGCGCCGGCCAGACCTCCACCGAGAGCACGGTCGTGGTTTTCGCTTAACGTCCAGTCGAGAGCGGCGCGGAAGTTGTCTACCTCGACAAGCAGCGGCGGGATCCACGTACCTAGTGGCATGGTGTTGAACGTGGCATCAGCCTTCTCTGCAACTTTGGCGAAATATTCTGCGTGCTTGCGCGCAATTTTTTGGCGCTCGCCGCTTGCATCAAGCTTCTCCAAAGCATATTCGCGGGTCGATTCACCAAGTCTATAGCGCGGCGACGTACCGTGAAGCTCTGCGGCAACGAGCGACTTGTCGACAAGTGAGGTCAAAAGATCGATGACATCCCATGTTTCGATATTTTCATCCGAGCAAACGTCCGCGGCGGCGTCGAGCGTCCAACCTCCAGCAAAAATGGCGACACGCCACAAAAGCCTTTTCTCTGCGTCAGCTAAGAGATCGTAGCTCCAGTCGATGAGGGCTCGCATCGTCTGCTGTCGCTGAAGAGCGGTTCGTTTTCCCCCGGTCAGCAGGCGAAAGCGCTCGTTGAGCCGTTGCGAAAGTTGATCGAGGGTCAGCGCCTTGAGGCGAGGCGCGGCGAGTTCGATCGCCAGCGCAATGCCGTCAAGCCGCCGGCAGATCTGAGCGACCGTCTCTGCGTTGTCGTCGGTTAGGGAGAAGTTTTCCACAGCAGCAGCGGCGCGTTCAAGGAAGAGCGCAACGGCACCGTATTGCAACGCGTCGCGAGCGTTCAGCCCATCCTGGCCTTCGGGGACGCTGAGGGACGCAACGCGGTGAACCGTTTCTCCATCCATGCCTAAGCCTTGGCGGCTTGCGACCATGAGGCGTACCTGAGGACAGCCGCGTAAGATTGCATCGACGATTTTGGCTGCCGCCTCGACAACATGTTCGCAGTTGTCGAGGATCAGCAACGCATGCTTTGGTTTGAGCCAGTACACGATCGAATCGACGAGCGACCGATTCGCGACTTCAGCAACGCCGAGAACGCCCGCAACCACGCTTGGGACGAGATCTGGGTCTGTGAGCGGCGCGAATTCCACGAGCCATACGCCGTCCTCGTATTGATCGAGTAGGTCCGCACCTACTTGCAAAGCCAGCCTTGTTTTTCCGACACCACCTGAACCCACGAGCGTCAAGAGTCTCGCCTGTTGGAGACGTTTCTCAATCGTTTTGATTTCTTCGTCGCGACCGACAAAGCTCGTGATTTGCAATGGTAGATTGTTCGGCAGCGCGTCCAGGGAGCGCAGCGGCGGAAACTCTTGTGGCAGGTCGGGAGCGACGAGCTGATATACTTGCTCGGGTTGCGCGAGATCTTTGAGCCGCTGTGCGCCGAGATCGCGGAAAGTGATTCGCGGCGGCAATTCGCCTTGCGCTAAATCGCTCGCGGTGCCTGAGACAAGCACCTGGCCGCCATGGCCGATAGAAAGCAGACGCGCAACGCGGTTGACGGTTGGACCGAAGTAGTCACCGCTGCGCTCGTATGAGAGACCGGTGTGGACGGCCATCCGTACGCTCAGCCCGTCAACTGTCGAGAAATTTTCCTTCGCCAGCGCGCGCTGAGCGTCGAGCGCCGCCCCGATTGCGTCCGGCGCGGTTCGAAAGGTAGCGCAAAACGCATCTCCCACGGTCTTGAAGACGTAGCCATCGTGCGCCGCAATGGCTAACTGCAAGATCTCTTCATGGCGGCGCACAGCCACTTGCATCTTGTCGCGATGACGCTCCCAGCGTTCGGTCGATCCTTCGATATCGGTGAAAAGGAAGGTGACGGTGCCGCTTGGCAGCGGTTTGCGTTCGGCTATGGCTTCAGACAACAGATCCCTCGCATGCCGCGCAAATAAATTTGCGCGACGACATTCTTGCGCAAATAAATTTGCGCGACTACTTCCAAGATCAATGTAGTTGTCGCGAATTTATTCGCGACGCGCGACCCAATTGCGCGATGAGCACTAGCATGCTAGATTTTGAGGGCTTCTTCGACAGCTTGATCTTCAGTCAACCCCTCGCCCTCCTTGAGCAATTGCGCAAGCCCATCTCCACCAAGTGCCTCCTTCAGAAGCTCGGTCAGTTTCGTATTCGTAGTCTGCTCGGTATATTCAACGGCAAAGTTATGCCGGACGAGAGCTTTGTTTGCATAACCCAGAAGGCGCGCAGCAAGCCTAGGATCGCCTTTCGCCGTAGCGACGTGTGCAAGATTTTGCGTGGAGATGGCGACGTGACCACTCACCTGGGAATCCCGGGCCAGCCGCAGCGCCTGGCGCGCTGCGGTGCGTGCTTCATCGAATCGGCCAAGAAACAGCAAGTACGCGGCGATATTGTTGAAAGGAATATACTGGTTGGCTCCGATCGACTCAGCGCTTTCGCGGCCTAGCTCCAGCGCTCGAAGAGCGTCGCCTTGCTGAAACTCCACCTCGCCGAGGTTGCCGACAATCGTGCTTCGGAGCCGGTCGTCCCCCTGAGCGCGCGCAATGCCGAGCGCCTCCGCATAATAGCTGCGTGCTTCATCAGTTCTACCACCAAAGTGAAGATTTCGTGCCATCGCTGATTTTATAGTTCCGATCAGACGACGATTTTCGATTTTCTGAGCAAGCGCGAGGGCTTCGTCCAATAGCTTTTTTGCTTCATCGTGTCTAAATTGCCGAATATGTCTCTCAGCGATACCCGTGAGCGCTACCGTCATGCCCTCCTCATTGCCGAGCTCTCGATTTAATTCAAATGCTCGTTGCGAGATCTCCCCGAGGGCGTCCCAGGCACTCCCTGCATTGCTGACAAGAAGCCTGAGCCCTAACCATAGGGTAGCAATCGTTTCTTTTGAGCTGATATCATCACTTAAGGCAAGCGCAGATTCAATGCGCGCTCTGCCTTCAGCCTCGTATACTGTGATGTGCCAATATCTCGCTAGCTTGGCCGCTAGGGCACTTCCTAGCTCGATGTCGCGCTTTTCCCCAAGTGCCCAATCAAGTGCGGCGCGAAGATTGTCATTGTCTGGCTCGAGCAGAGCTACCCATGCGCGAGTCGGCGTCGACCAGTACAGTGACTCCGCACGTGTTGCTAGGTCAAGGTACAAGGCAGCGTGACGGATTTGCATCGGTTCGAGTTCGCCGCTTTTTTCCAACAACTCGTGCGCATATTGTCGCGTTGATTCGAGCAGCCGGTAGCGCTGCTCCGAACCTGACAGCTTTGCGACCACCATGGACTTGTCGACCAAGGATTGCAGGAGGTCGAGGACAGCCCACTCTTCGAGCTTGTCATCAGCACAGATCGCGCCCGCGGCATCAAGGGTCCAGCTGCCGCCAAACACGGCTACTCTACGGAAGAGAGTCTTTTCATCTTCGGTGAGTAACTCGTAGCTCCAATCCACGAGCGCGCGCATCGTTTGCTGGCGGGGTAAAGCCGTGCGACTGCCGCCTGTAAGAATGCGAAACCGCTCGTTGAGTTTGTTCTCCAGCTGCTCGACGCTGAGGGCCTTGAGGCGCGGAGCAGCCAGTTCGATGGCGAGGGCAATCCCGTCCAAGCGCTGGCATAAGCGGGCGACAATCGATGCATTTTGGTCAGTCAAGCGGAATGACTCGGTCGCCGCAATCGCTCGCTCGACGAAGAGAGCGACCGCGCCATGCTGCATCGCTTGCTCGGCAGTGAGCTCCTTTTGTGCCTCCGGAACGGCAAGGGACGCCACCCGATGCACGGCTTCACCGGCGATGCTCAGGCCTTGCCGGCTTGTGGCAATGATGCGAACATGTGGGCAGTTTCGAAGAATAGCATCGATCAGGCGCGCCGCTGCTTCGACAACGTGTTCGCAGTTGTCGAAGATAATCAGCGCCCGACGCGGCTTGAGAGCGTGGAGAAGAGCCTCTGTGACGGTGCGATTTTCGCCCTCGCGAACGTGAAAGATCGATGCGACGGCGCTCGGAACGAGCGCCGGGTCCGAGATTGGCGCGAGCTCGACGAGCCAGACACCATCTTCGTAACGATCAAGGAAATCCGCACCCGCCTGCAACGCGAGCCGCGTTTTTCCCACGCCACCCGCACCAACCAGCGTGACCAGCCGATGCTTCGCGAGCGCTTCCGATACGGTCAGAAGCTCAAGCTCCCTTCCGACGAAGCTTGTGATCTGGAGCGGCAAATTGTTGGGGAGCGCTTCGAGGGATCGGAGCGGCGGAAATTCGGGCGCAAGATCGGGAGAAACAAGTTGATAGACTTGCTCCGGATGGGTGAGAATCTTTTAACCTGTGAGCCCCCAAGTCACGGAGCGCTGCCTGCGGGGGAAGTTCTCCTTGAGAAAGATCGGCGCTCGCGCCTGAAACGAGTATTTGACCTCCGTGACCGATTGCAAGCAAGCGCGCAACGCGATTGACGGCCGGGCCAAAGTAGTCGCCCTGTCGCTCGTCTGTGTGGCCAGTATGAATAGCCATGCGAACTTTCAGACCACCAACGTTCGCCCAGTCTTCTTTAACTAAAGCGAGTTGGGCCTTGAGCGCCGCAGCGATCGCATCGGCGACGTTGTAGAAGGCAGCGCACAAAGCGTCACCCATAGTCTTGAAGACGTAACCGTTGTGTGCGCGAACGGCTGAGCGGATGAGCTCTTCGTGCTCGCGAACGGCAGCCTTCATCGGCTCGCGATAACGCTCCCAGCGCTCGGTCGAGCCTTCGATGTCCGTAAAAAGGAAGGTGACGGTGCCGCTCGGGAGCGGCTTGCGCTCGGCTATAGCTTCAGACACGCGCGACCTCCTCGATCGCAAGGTTCTCGGTCGACCCCTCGATGTCGGTGAACAAAAAGGCTACAGTACCGGTTGGTAGCGCTTTGGGCGCCTGGCCTACGGTATCCATGGTGTCCTGTTTTAGTTCACGAAGTGTGGCCTAGCTTCCCGTAGGCTCAGTTTTTGTCAGCCTCGAGCCAGATGTCTTGGATCTGCATATGAGGGACGCGTTGTGGATAGATTCCCTGAGGATGTCGCGTGACCCATCGCATCGAGAGGGCCGCAAGGTACTCAAAATTCTGATACTGCAGATCACCGCGATGGCGGCGCAATATGGCGATGGTCGGAGCGAGGATCTTCCAATATTGATTGATGAGTCTGGCAAACTGATCCAAAAAGACATCGGAGGCCACGATCTCATTCTTCACGAGCGTGCCCATTTCGTTGAACCAGTTACACACCGTCATTTCCGGATGGACCCGAGCATCAACGAAACCTATCGCCGCAAGCTCCTCGCGATATCGCTGGTCGTGCATCTTCTGATCTAAATAGGATTGCACATAGCGCAAGGCTTCCTGAAGCTCTTCGCTGCGAAAATCCTGGAGGATGGCGACGAGCGCTTGCAGTTGCGTCTTGGCCTGAATGTGGCGCAATTCGTACACGGCTGCAATTGCCGTTGCCAAAATAACAAAGAACGTGCCGATAGCGGCTGCCGCGTTGAAAACTTCAAATGACCAGTGCATGTCGTGCATTCATTGGCGACTCCCGTCGCGCCCCCTTGACCGGCACGCGGCCACCCGTGATAGAATCCTCGTGAGCGTAATATGTTTGAGATCAAGGTTCCAGAGGGTAAGCCCGCGTTCGAATGGGGTCAATGGACGCGTCCTGCAAAAGGTGAGTCCAAAGCAAAAGCACGGGCTCGCCCAGGGCAGATTCTTCGCAGCGCTCGACCGCTGGGCGCAATCAGAGCGGGCGGGCGTCGTAGCCACGGAGTGGTGCTTTCGGGTGCGCCCGCCAGGTGAAGCACGTCGTCCTCCTGATGGAGACCACTGAGGAACCCTTAGTGGCGCCCGACGTCGAGGTCGAAGTGAAGTCGCCGGTCGATCGGCGAGCAGATATCGAAGAAAAGTTGCGCGTGTATCTCGCAGCCGGCACTCAGGTTGTTTTTCTTGTGGATCCCAAAACCCGATCCGTCACGGTGTGCGATTCGAGGGGTCGATCCAAACTCGGCGACAAGAAGGTCATCACCCACTCAGCTCCCCCGAGATTTCGACTTGCCGTCAGGGCGTTGTTCGAGTTGCCGCGACCCAAGTAAGTCCTTGTCATAAAGAAAAGGGCGCGAGTGAATCGCGCCCCCGTATCGCAGCTCGCGAATACATTCGCGAGACGACATTACATCATGTCGTAGCCGCCCATGCCGCCGCCCGGTGGCATTCCGCCGCCGCCGTTCTTTTTCTCTTCGGGCTTGTCGGAGATGAGCGTTTCGGTCGTGAGCAGAGAGCGCGCGATGGAGGCCGCGTTCTCAAGCGCCGAGCGCGTCACTTTGAGCGGGTCGACGATGCCCTTCTTGAACATGTCGACGTACTCGCCGGTCATGGCGTCGAAGCCATCATTGGCCTTGAGCGTCTTGACCTTTTGAACGACGACCGAACCCTCGAGCGCCCGCGTTCTCGGCGATCTGCCGCAGCGGCTCCTCAAGCGCGCGGCGCACGATGCTGACGCCGACCTGCTCGTCGCTCGCATGGCCGTTGCCGCCTTTGGGCTTTCGAGCGCCTTTATCGCGTGCACGAGCGCCGCGCCGCCACCCGGCAGCATGCCCTCTTCGACCGCAGAGCGAGCGGTGGAGACGGCATCTTCCATGCGATGCTTCTTCTCTTTGAGTTCGGTCTCGGTGGCCGCGCCGACCTGGATGACGGCGACGCCGCCCGACAGCTTGGCAAGACGCTCTTGCAGCTTCTCGCGGTCGAAGTCGGAATCGGTGTCTTCGATCTGGCGCTTGATCTGCTCGATGCGGCCCTTGATCTCTTCCTTCTTGCCTGCGCCGTCGACGATCGTGGTCTCTTCCTTTGTGACTTTGACGGTGCGAGCCTTGCCGAGCTCGTTGATCGTGACCTTGTCGAGCTTGAGGCCGAGCTCTTCGGAGATGACGGTGCCCCCGGTAAGGATGGCGATATCCTTGAGCATCTCCTTGCGACGGTCGCCGAAGCCCGGCGCCTTGACCGCGACGCACGTGAACGTGCCGCGCAGCTTGTTGACAACGAGCGTCGCGAGTGCTTCGCCTTCGACGTCTTCCGCGATGATCAAACAGCGGCTTTTGCACCTGGACGACCTTCTCGAGCAACGGCAGGATGTCAGCAATAGCCGAGATTTTGCGCTCGGTGATAAGGATGTATGGATCGCTGAGTCGTTGCTTCCATGCGTTCTGGATCCGTCACCATGTACGGCGAGATGTAGCCCTTGTCGAACTGCATGCCTTCCTTCAGCTCGAGTTCGGTCTTGGTCGTTCGCGATTCTTCGACTGTGATGACGCCGTCTTTGCTGACCTTCTCCATCGCATCGGCGATGATCTCGCCGATCGCTCGTCCTTGGCCGAGATCGAGTCGCGACCCGAGCGATGTCTTCACGCGTCTCAACTGGGATGCTCCATCTTCTTGAGCGCTTCGACGACCTTCTCGACCGCCGACTCGATGCCGCGCTTGATGGCCAGCGGATTCGAACCGGCCGCGACGTTACGCAGACCTTCGCGGAAGATGGCCTGCGCGAACACGGTCGCGGTCGTCGTGCCGTCGCCGACGATGTCGTTGGTCTTTGACGCGACTTCTTTGATGAGCTGCGCGCCCATGTTCTCGAAGTGGTTGGGAAGCTCGATCTCTTTGGCGACGGTCACGCCGTCGTTGGTGATCGTTGGCGATCCGAACTTCTTGTCGAGGACGACGTTGCGGCCTTTCGGGCCGAGCGTCACCTTGACGGCGTCGGCGAGAGCGTTGACGCCGCGCTCGAGCGCGCGCCGTGCGTTGCTCGTCGAACAATATTTCTTTGGCTGCCATGATAGCTTTGGTGTTTCTCCTTTAGCGTTTCACAACAGCGAGAACGTCTTTCTCGCTGATGATGAGGTACTCGCTGCCGTCGAGCTTAATCTCTGAGCCCGAGTACTTGGAATAGATCACTTTGTCGCCGACCTTGAGGTCCATCGGGATGACCTCGCCCTTGTCGGTCTTGCGGCCGGGGCCGACGCAGATGATGACGCCTTCTTGCGGCTTTTCTTTGGCGGTGTCGGGCAGAATGACGCCCCCTGCGCTGGTTTTGCGCCTGTTCGACGGGCTTCGAGAACGACGCGGTCGCCGGTCGGTTTAATTCGACTTTGGTCGCGGTTGAGGCCACGGATCTTGATCCTCCTTGGGAATTGTCTCAGGTGTGCGGAGCCGTGCCAGCAGCGTACCCGGTGCCACGCGGCTGCTCGGGGAGCGCGCTAACGGTCTTTGTGGCTCGAAAATACGCCTGAAACGGGCTAGTTTCTGGGACTTAGCAGTCTTAGCACTTGAGTGCTAATTGCATTATAGCGGGGTTACGAGGGTCTGACAAGGCGTTCCTGCGACCTTGGCGACTTGAGGCGGGTAGCACTAGGGCGACCGAGGAATCAAACCCGGCTGGGCGTACCTTTTGTCGCCAACCGGGCGACGTCCTCAGGGTGAGTGGTGGCAGCCATGCGTCCCAAAAATGCCCTCGCCGTTTGCCTTTTTCTTGCTTTGCTCTTTGCTCGGCCGCTGTGTGTCGCGGCCTCTCCGGACAGTTCTCCCTCGATCGTCATTGACGGGGCCAGGCTGCCCTCAGACGTGCCCGCGCTTGTCAGCGGGGACCACGTGTTGGTTCCGCTGCGAGGGGTCTTCGAGCAGTTCGGGGCGCTGGTTTCTTTCGATGAAGCGTCGGGATGGGCAACCGCGTCGCTCAATGGAACGACGGTCGCGGTTGCGGTCGGTTCTCGCAATGCGCGGATAAACGGCGAACCCAAAACGATGGACGTGGCCGCGCGCGAAGTCGCGGGCCGCGTCATGATTCCGCTACGCTTTGTCGCCCAAGCGCTCGGCGTTTCCGTCGACTATGACTTGCAAAGCAATACCGTGGTCATTGTCAGCGGCTTTAAGCAAGGAAGCTTCGCTGCATATGCTGGCGGTCCCGTGTACACGGTTGCCTCGCGAGTTGCGCCTTCTGTTGAGAATATGCGGCCCGCATCGGGCGAAATCATTGGCTCGCAGTATCCATCGATCTACGCCCGTTTCAATGGAGGCACGACGGCTGTCAATCCCTCGACGGTGCAGATGCAAGTTGACGGCATCGATGTCACGGACCAGGCCACGATTTCCACCGCATACATTTCATACACGCCGCTCACGGCGTTGCAGTCGGGGCTGCACAACGTGTATGTCACGGGCCAAGCCGAGGATGGGACGCCGTTCACGCAGAGTTGGTTGTTTCGGGTCGACGCAGGCTCGAGTTCGGACTACACTTTTGGCTCGTATGGGGGAGCTGGGTTCGGATCATCTGATTTGGGCTTTGGCTGGCCTTGGTTTCCTCGGTTCCATTTTTCCCCACCGGGGTTTTCCGTCTTCACGCCTGGACCGCTCTTCTTCGTGTCGGGCGGTGTCATAGAAGTCATTTTCGTGAGCCGTTTTTTCCCGTTCGGCAATGGATTCTTTACCATTACCGGCTGCCCGGGGCAATTTGCTCTGACGCCGTGGGTCGGTAACCCCGGATTCTTTTGGGGCTTCATGCAAGTGCCGTTTGGTATGACGGCGCACAACGCCATGATTGCTGCCCACTTTACGATGGCCGACGGGCGCCAAGTGCTTGTTCGCGCGACGGCTCCGGTGGAGATCGAAGGACAGCGCACATCATTGCCATCCTCGCTCCGCTATGCTGTTTTGCCGCGATTGGTCAACCGCCCGTCATCACCCGAGCATTTGGTTGTGTTCGCGCGCACCGAGCCGCGCTCGTTCCAAGACTCGCGCATGCCTGCGCCGACATCTCTGGGCACGACCTCGATTCGCGCCGGTTTGGTCGAAGGCAGCCATCTGCCGATTCTTCCGCACACGCCGATGAGCCCGCATTTTCCGGTACTGACGCACCTGCCAGGAGTCACGCGTCCGGCACCGGTCTTTCGTCCTGCACCCGTCATCCGTCCGGTGCAGGTGATCGCACCGGCGATTCCGTTCTCGCAGTGGCAGGTTCTTAGTCCGTCACGCCCAGTGATGCCGCCTGCGGTGGTCAAGCCACACTAGAATCATATCTAGCTCTCGTGTAACAGCTCGCGATCTTGTGTAGCAGCGCATCTTTAGATGCGCTTGTCCAAAAAGCGGACCTAAAGGTCCGCTGCTACATTTGGGCTGGTTGCACGCGATCGAGTTCGCGGCGCAACGGAAGCCGCCGCAGAATATTCTCTCTTGTGACGAAGCCGAGCAGGACGCCTGATTCATCCATCACGGGAATCTGACCGAGACCCGTTTGTGAGAGCATTTTCAAGACCTCGGTGGCTTTGGTTGTCGGCGACGCTGTCTTGAGATCTTCGACGCGGGTCATCAACGAGGTGACATAGGCTTCAGCCGGCCCGCGGTCGCCGAGCTTCGCAAAATCGCTCATGCTCAGAATGCCGAGGAGCTGGTCCCCGAGCATGACGGGAAACGCCCGATGGCCTGTCTTCATCATCAACTGAAGCGCGGCGTCAGCTCTTGCATCGGCCGCAAGCGCCTGCGGAGGCGCCTCAGCGATATCTTTGGCCGTCAGGTCAGCGAGAGCGTGCACGAGTTCGGCGTGCATTCGCTCTGCGCCGCCGGCTTGCAGCAAAAACCATCCAATGAAGATGAGCCATAGCCCAGAGAAAGCAGAATTCATGCCGTAGTAGAGTACGACAAATGCACCGTAGATGACGAAGAGCCAAGCAACAATTCGTCCAGTGGTGGCAGCGATCTGGGTTGCACGATAACGGCTTTTTGTCCATCGCCAAACTAGCGCGTGGAGCACGCGTCCGCCATCCAGCGGAAACGCGGGGAGCAAGTTGAAAACGCCCAGGACGAAGTTTGCGAAGGCGAGATATTCGGTTGCCAGACCAAGCGGCGACGCTGGCCCCATAAGGAGGCTCAACGCGAAGAAAACCACGCCGATGATGATGCTCGTCAACGGTCCGACAAAGGCAATCCATGCTTCGACGGGTGCGGTGCTCGGTTCGCCTTCCAAGCTCGAGACGCCGCCAAACATGAAGAGCGTGATCTGCTTTATCGGTATGCCCCGCTTCCGCGCGACCAACGAGTGCGCAAGCTCATGCACGAGGACACTGGCAAAAAAGAACAGCGCCGTGATGATGCCGAGGGTAACGCGTTGGAATGGCGCCAGGCTGATGCCACGGAATGGTCCGACGTCTGCGAGCGCCCAAGCGACGAATGCAAAAATGAACAGCCAACTGAGGTTGATGACGATGTCAATGCCGAAGATTTTACCAATGCGCATTGGGAAGCTTCGGTCTTTTTGGGCTTACGCGCGAATACCTGGGCTTTACGTGTATGCGGAGGCGCTCAGCTTATCGAGCAACCACGTGCCACCCGTGCCGGTCAGCGGTGCGCCACAAAACGCGCACTTCATTGCGCCACTGTCGACTGGCGCGCCACAGGAGGGGCAGTGGCTCGGAGCCCCAACCGCCGTGCTCTGCGGCGTCGTCGAACCGGCCGGCCGCACAAAGGTTGCAAATTCGGTAAATGAATCGGACTGGGCGCTTCCCTCGGTCAGAAGATTGGTCATGTCTTCTTTCGTAAACCGCTTCGCGCTGCCGGTGAATCGAACGGTGATCGCTTCCTGTTCGCCGCCAACTGTTACCTTGAGGGTCGCTGGCGGATCGAGCTTGACGTCACCAACGGTTCTTGTGAACCCACCGCTACGCCAATGATCGATGCGCTGTTGGAAAGATTGCAAGAATGTTGGCGTGACGAGCGCCGTGATTGGCGAGGCATCCATGGCCCCCTCAGCCGCAAGCGCTGCGCCAAATGTTTTTGACGCCTGCACTAAAAAGTCTGATTCGATGAAGTTCGGATCAGCTTTTTGCAGCGCCTCGATTTGCGTCTTGGCCTGGACCCACATCGGAGGCGCCGCGAGCGTACCCGTTTGACTCGCCGCTTGTTCGGCGAACGCTTCAGGCGAGAGATCCCCTTGATCGGTAAAGACAAACTCGCGCTGGCTGCCACCTAGGACGCCGCCGACGCTTTTGAAAAGTTCCGACCAAAACTCGCCCAGCATCTGTTGTTACACCTCGAGCGTGAGGCGATTTTCCAATCGCCCCCTACACTATACTTCGGCAGGAGGCGGGGGTGTCAAAGAACGCTGAAGCGACCCGATGAGCGTGACAACGCGCACAAGAGCAATCGTTCGATCAAAGTGTCATACGGGATTCCCGCAGCGCGAGCGGCATCCGGGAAGAGACTTAAGGGCGTGAGACCCGGGAGCGTATTGCATTCCAATATCGCATAGTGGCCGGATGTCCTCAACATAATGTCGACGCGAGAATAATCTCTTGCTCCGAGCGCGCGGTGGAGCGCGAGCGCATCGCGTTGCATGGATGTTGCCAAAGCAGGCTCGAGCGCGGCAGGCACGGTGTGCGTACTACCACCCACAGTATACTTGGCGCGATAGGTGTAAAATGTGTCGTGCGGCGTGATCTCGACGAGGGGCAGCGCTTCGTCGCCCAAAATCGCAACCGTAAATTCTCGCCCTTCAATATACTCCTCAACGAGAATGTCAGCGGCGCCGATTGAAGCGTTTGCGACCGCTGCGGGCCAGTCGCTCGGCGCGCGCACTAGGCCCACCCCAACTGCCGAACCTTGCGCGCTTGGTTTGACAACGCACGGCAAACCGAATTTCTCCAGGACGGGAAACGATGCAGCATCGGCAGCGCGCAATCGTATCCCGCGCGGGCAGGGCAGGCCCTCTGCAACCAAGAGGGCTTTCGTCTGCCACTTATCCATCGCGACGGCGCACGCGCGCACACCCGATCCTTGATAACCGATGCCTAGCCAATCGAGCAGTGCTTGCACCGTGCCGTCTTCGCCGGCTCCTCCGTGAAGCGCGTTGAAAACCGCCGCTGGCTTGGCGCGCTGCAATGCCTCCACAAGGCCGCCGTCATAGTCAAAGTGTTTTGCAGGGTAACCAAGCGACGCAAGGGCCTCGCTCACCCCGGCACCCGTTTGCAAACTAATCTCGCGTTCCGCGGAGTTGCCGCCCATGAGCACAGCGATCGTTGGTTTGGTCATGGAAGGCTAGAGAATTTGAACTTCGGGTTCCAAGTCCACGCTGTGCTTGTTCTTGACCGCTTCGCGAACGCGCGCCATGAGAGCAACGACGTCCGCGCTGGTCGCGCCGCCCCGATTGACGATAAAGTTCGCGTGCTTGCTTGAAACCTCTGCGCCCCCGATGCGCATGCCTTTGCATCCGGCAGTCTCGATAAGCCGGGCCGCAAAGTCGCCCGGTGGATTCCGAAAGATGCTGCCCGAGTTTGGCAACTCGAGAGGCTGAGTCGCGTTTCGGCGGTCAATGTATTCGCGCAGACGTGCCTGCACGGCCGCCTTATCGCCTGCTTGAAGTTCCAATTCCGCGAAACACACGACGGCCGTGCGGTCGAGCGTCGAGCTGCGGTAGGCAAATTCTGGAAGGGTCAAGGTTTGCACGTTTTCACCGGCCACAACAACCTCGACGCTGCGCACGAGAGCACCGATTTCGACCTTGGTTCCCGCGTTCATGCGAATTGCTCCACCGACGGTCCCCGGTATTCCCACGAGCGCTTCGGCGCCTTCGAGCCCTGCCTTCGCTGCTTCTCGACACAGCGAAACGATCGGAGCCGCACCACCGGCTCGAACGAGGTTTCCATCGACGGCAATGCGCGTGAAGTCGCCGACGAGACGGATAATGACGCCGGCAAAGCCCTCATCGCGCACCACAACGTTGCTGCCAAGACCAAGAACGGTCCAGGCAATTCGCTCCGCGCTGCACAGCTGCAGCAAGGCCACGAGGTCTTTGGTATTCGAAACGCCGGCATATGCCGCCGCGTTGCCGCCCACTCGCATGGAGGTCTTGGGAGCCATCGGTTCGTCGAAGCTTACCGAATCACCAAGCATGGTTCGCAACCGATCGCGGTCAGATGCGCGTACCGCCAGACCTGGAATCGAGGATGCGGTGCTCATTCGACAGCCGCGCTAGAGATTTGCGACGCCGGCATCGGCGGCAGACAGACCCGCCGCAAGTTCGTGCGCAACGCCGCCAATGTCGCCTGCTCCGAGCGTCAGCACGAGGTCGCCTGACTTGATCGTTCGTTGCAGGTAGGCCAGGACATCAGCGGGTTTGGGAAGATGAATTGCGCTTTTTTGTTGATCGAGGTCGGCGATGAAATCGACGATAGATTCGGCGCGTACGCCCGGCAGCGGAAGTTCGCCCGCTGGGTAAATATCAGCGACCACGATCTCGTCCGCGCGCAACAAGGCGCGGGCGAAATCACGCACGAGGTACGCCGTGCGGCTGTAGCGGTGGGGTTGAAAAGCGACAACCAATCGACCCGGCCAGTACGCCCGCGCCGCCGCAATCGTCTCTTGGACGGCGGTGGGGTGATGCGCGTAATCGTCGACGATCATCAGCGATCCGCTTTCGTACAGAACTTGGAAGCGCCGCGCCACGCCGCGAAAACGCGCAAGCGCCCGCGCGATCACGTCGAAGCTGACACCGCAGCGCAGTCCTACAGCCACCGCGCACAGCGCGTTCGACACGTTGATAAGGCCAGGCACCCGCAGCACGATCTCCCCCAGCGTTTTGTTTCCGGTAACAACGCTAAAAGACGAACCAAAATCCGCAAGCTCGGGGTCGACAGCCCGTATGTCCGCGGCAGCATCAAAACCTGTGGTGACTATCGTGGGATCGCCAAGTAAACTCGGTGCTTGACGGAATCTGCGCAATAGCTCTGCCACAGCCGCGCAGTCGGCGGAGGCAACGATGCAGCCATCCGGCGGCACCCGCTCGATGAAGGCCGTGAACGTCTCGATGAGATGCTCGAGATCGCGATAGTAGCCGAGATGATCGTTCTCGATATTCGTGACGACGGCGCAGGTGGGGCGCAGCCGCAGAAACGAGGCATCGCTTTCGTCCGCCTCTGCCACGACGATGTCGCCGGACCCCAAACGCGCGTTGGCACCGAGATCGTTGACTTCCCCGCCGATGAGCACCGTCGGCGCCATGCCCCCGGCATCGAGCACCGAAGCGATCATCGAGGTCGTTGTCGTCTTGCCGTGCGTGCCTGAGACCGCGATGCCCTTTTTGTCTGCCATGATTTCCGCCAGCATCTCGGCGCGCTGCATGACTGGGATGCCGGCTTTTTGAGCGGCGATGACTTCGGGATTGTCGCTGGGAATGGCCGATGAAATCACGACGGCGTCCGCGCCCTTGATGTTTTCGGAAGCGTGGCCGAACGTCACCGTTGCACCCAAGCCGCGCAGTTTCTCGAGCGTTCCGTTCATCTTGAGATCGGAGCCGGACACGCCCACACCCAGCGCCAGCAGGACGCGCGCGATCGCGCTCATGCCAATGCCGCCGATGCCAACAAAATGAACGTGCCGGTGCGAACGCATCATGTCGATATCCGCTTTTGGCTCAAGTGTTGACGAGCCCTTTCCGAAGGTGGGCGACTTTACAGTCGCCCTCTACATGCATTATCGATCCGCCGCTACATGGTTGTCGAGGAGGCGATTGAGCATGGTTTCCACCGCCTGCGGGTGTGCCAGCCGTCGCAGTTTCTCGGTCATCGCGGAAAGCTTCTCAGGATCGGCGACGTCGACGAGCATCCAGTACAGCGAATCGGGGGTCAGCGCCCCATCTTGCATGGTGTGAGCAGCTCCTCGATCGACAAAGTACTTCGCATTCGCGCGTTGATGGTTCTCGCTCGAGTGCGGGTACGGTATAAGAATCGCCGGCAGCCCGACTGTGCAGATTTCGGCCAACGTTGATGCTCCGGAACGACTGACAGCGAGATCGGCCGCCCAGTACGCGAGCGCCATGTTATCCAAATACGCCTTTGCCATATACCGGTTTTCGTTCGGCTCGGTTTTTCGCTCCGCGAGCATCCATTCGTAATCTCGCTCCCCGGTGAGGTGTAAGATCTGCCAATCCCCCGGCAGCCGCCGCCGTGCCACCATGCCGCTCGTCGCAACGTTGATGCTGCGCGCGCCCTGGCTGCCGCCGAAGATCAGTACGGTAAAACGGTTGGGGTCCAAGCCGAGGCTCTGGCGCGCTTGCGCTTTGGACATGGGCGTGTAGAGATCGGCTCGCACCGGAATCCCGGTGAGCACAAACTTCTCCCCAAAGTGCTTGGACGTGTCCGAGTCTGGATAAGCGCCCCACACTTGGTTGGCATAGCGAGCCAGTCGCCGGTTGGCCAAACCCGGCGTGACGTTGGGCTCCATCAGCATGACACGCAGATTCGGCAAAGCACCACTTGACTGTAACATCGCGCCGGCGAGAATCGCGGGGGCGCATGCATAACCGCCACTACCGACGATGACGTCTGGGCGAAAATGCGAAACGATCGGAACTGCCTGCACCAGCGCCGCCGCATTGCCTGCGAGATTCAGCGCTGCCCGCACGTTCGACAGCCCAGAGAGCGGCTTGCTGCTCACCGTTTTGTAAGGAACATCGTCGCGCGTCAGCAGGTGTTCGTCGATATTCCCCTGTGCGCCGACAAAGAGGACCGCGTGCAGCGAAGCGCTGCCGTTGCCAACCGGCGCTCCCTCGCTTTGCGTGGGCTTGCAAACCCCTTCGCGCCCACGCAAGAGCGCTTGCGCGAGCGAGAGCGTAGGATACAGGTGGCCTCCGGTACCACCGCCCGAAAAAAGGACGCGCATCGCTACGACACCTTTGCCCGCGATGTCGGCAGTGAAGCCGCGGCTCTGCGTCGTCCCCGCGAAACGCTCGCGAGCAGGCCGACGGAAAAGAGGGTGATCACAAGCGACGTTCCGCCATAACTAATGAAGGGAAGGGGCACCCCCGTGACTGGCCACGAGGCGGTCACCACGCCGATGTTGACGAGCGCCTGGAGCGTGATCGAGGCAGTCAGGCCGATTGCAAGGTAGAATCCAAAACGATCCTCGGCTCTCATGGCGATGCGCACGCCTCGATACGCAAAAAGCAAGAAGAGCAATAGGACGGCGACAGCCCCAACGAATCCGAGCTCTTCGCCAATGATCGAGAAAATGAAATCAGTATATTGAGCGGGCAAGTATCCAAACTTCTGACGGCTCTGTCCGAGACCCAACCCAAAGAGCCCGCCGGAACCCAGCGCATAGAGCGACTGGATGATGTGATAACCCGTCCCCTGCGGATCTTTCCAGGGATGCAGGAAGGCGAGAAAACGCGTTCGGCGATAAGCGCTGGAATAGATGAAGGCCAGCAACGCCGGCACGGCGATTGCACCTTCGAGCGCGAGTTGCATGAGGGGCGCTCCGGCGACGAAGAGCATGACGAAGGTCGTCATGAGATAGAGCGAGGCAGTCCCGAGGTCGGGCTCGCGCATGACGAGTGCAAAGCACAAGCCGACGGCAAAGAGCGCGGGAAACCCTGCGCGCCCGAATGACGCAGCGCCATCGGATCGAGCAGAAAACAAGCCAGCCAAGAAAAGCACGAGGGCGAGCTTGGCAAACTCCGAGGGTTCAAACGTGAACGGGCCGAGCGAGAGCCAGCGCCGCGCGCCGCCCTCGATAAAGCCGAACTTGGGAATCAAGACTGCGACAAGCAGCACGATTGCGATCGCAAAAATCCAGGGGGCTGCCGGCCGCAGCTTTGCGTAGTCAAAGCGCAGGCCCACGACGAGCGCCAGAACGCCGACGGCAGCCCACAGCAGCTCTCGCTTGAGATAGTAGGCCGCGTCGTGAAATTGCATGTACGCCACTGCAGACGATGCAGAAAAGACCATGACGATGCCCATGGCAGTCAGCAGCCCAGTCACGATCAGCACCAAGGCATCGGGAGCCCGGCGATCGATCACGACGCGGCCACGTTATGATTGCCGTATTCGCGAGCGAGCTTGGCGAAGTGTTCGCCGCGTTGCTCGGCGCTTTCAAACATATCGAAGGATGAACACGCGGGCGACAGGAGGACGACATCGCCTTTGCGTGCAGCAGCCGCGGCATCGATCACCGCAGTTTGCAAATCACGAGCGTAGCAGACCGGCGGTCCTTCGACGAGCTCGCCAATTTCTTGAGCGGCTTCACCGATGAGGATGACCCGTTTGGCGATGCGAGATGCCGCCGCGGCAAAATTTGTGAAATCGGTCTTCTTGCTCTTGCCCCCTGCGATGAGGATGACTGGCGCTTCCATGGCCTCGAGAGCCGCCGTCGCAGACGCTGGGTTGGTTGCCTTGCTATCGTCAATCCACGTGACCCCAAAAGCGCGATGCACGGGCGTGAGCCTGTGCGGCAGTGGCTCGAACGTCGATAAGGCTTGGCGCACGAATTCCAGCTTGACCCCCGCGCTCAAAGCAGCCAGGGCTGCCGCCATGGCGTTGGCGACATTGTGTTTCCCGCGAATCTTCAGATCGTGCGCGTGAACGACGGGTACCTCGCGGCGCTTGTCGCGAAGCACGATCGCGTCGCCTAACATCGTCATCGAGAGGCCACGGTCGGTTGGTTCCATGCCAAACCAGAGTGCGCGAGCCGGAATGCTTCTGCCCGCTCCGCTGCGCAGCCACGCACAATACTCGTCATCGGCGTTGCCGATGAAGAAATCTTTCGTTTTTTGATTTGCGAAGATGCGAAACTTCGCTTCCGCGTATTCTTCCATCGAAGGATAGCGATCGAGGTGATCTGGAGAAATGTTCAGGAGAACGCTGATGCGCGGCGCAAACGTGCGAATGCCCTCAAGCTGGAAACTCGATACCTCTGCCACGACCCAAGCGTCCGCCGGAGCCGAAACGGTCTCGAGCACGAGCGGATTGCCGATGTTGCCGCCCACGCGATTGGCGATCCCGCCCGTCGTGAGGATGTGACCGATGAGTGCGGTGGTCGTGGACTTCCCCTTGCTCCCGGTGACCGCGATGATCGGGCTAGACGCCAGCTGATAGGCAAGCTCGATTTCTGAAATGACCGTCACCCCTGCATCTTGCAACTGCCGCACCGCACGGTTGGTCTGGGGTACGCCGGGCGAGATCACGGCACAGGTTGCTGTTTTCGCCGCCGCGTCGAGCTCGCCGGCTCCGATGAGCGGAACGCCGATTTTGAGGAGCGCGGCGTTTTCCGAACCGAGCAAGTGAGGTGGTTTATCGTCATAGGCTACGACCGACACGCCGCGTTTGCGAAGCACGCGCGCGGTCGCAAGTCCGCTACGCCCGAGGCCGATAATGATGATCGAATCGTTCTTGTTGTACATTCTTCTTTTCGACATGTGATTCGCGGGCGAACCAAAAGGTCCGCTGCTACAGCTTGTTACTCGACCACCACGTGAGCCAAGTCGCAGCGGCGGCGACCACCGCAAACGCGACGAACGTTGAGGTCACTGCCGTTTCGCGCCAACCAGAGAGTTCAAAGTGGTGATGCAAGGGACTCATCTTGAAAATGCGACGGCTTGTTGTCTTGTAGCTTGTGACTTGTGCAATGACTGAGAGCGCTTCGAGAACGAAGACGATGCCAAAGAGAGGGAGCAGCAGCAGGGCATGGGACTCGATCGCGACGCCGGCGATAAGCGCTCCCAAGGCGAGCGAGCCGGTATCGCCCATAAAAATGCGAGCGGGGTGTCGGTTGAACCAAAGGAACCCAAGCAACGCGCCAATCACGGCATCTGCTGTGGTCGACCCGCCCGGCAAGCCCAGATATTGTGCGGTGAGCTGGAGCCCAATCAGCGTTGGAATGGTCGCTCCAGCTGCCAAGCCATCAAGGCCGTCGGTAAGATTCACCGCATTCGCGGAACCCACGATGGCAAGCACTGCCAGACCACTCCACAGCCACAGTGGCAGCGAAGCGGTGCCGCCAAACCACGTCTGCTCGGGCCCACCCAAGCCTGTGTTGTACACCCAAAAGACGTAGGCGATCGCCGCAACCGCGATCAGGGAAAACTTTTCGCGCGCACGCAAACCAAGGGCGCGTCGGCCGCGCACGATGAGCAGGTCATCGATGAACCCTATGGCCCCGGCAGCGACCACGAGCGCGATGAGCGGCAGCGAGTTGTGAAAACCTCCCAGCATCCATCCAACCAACGCCGCCAAGACGAACGCAACCCCACCCATGGTTGGGGTTCCTTGTTTTGTCGCGTGCGTCTTCGGAGCATCATCGTAGACTTGCTGTCCGAGATGCAGGCGTTTCTGAGCGCTGATGAGCCACGGAATAACAGCGATCGCGACGATCAAACCCGAGATCACTGCGAGTGCACGCACGGGTACGAAGGCGAACAATCCGTCCAGCAGCGAGGCCAAGATCACGCTGTTTCGAGCAAAGGAGAGCGAGCAGGCGACCCAGGCTCTGGTCGATATTTCAAAACGACCACGGGTGTCTGCTCATCCGCGTTGCCCGCTGGATTCAACAACAGACAGCGGCGCACGATTTCAGTTCGGACTCCTGCGCTTGCGCCGAGCACTTCCGCCTTGCCCAAATCGTTTGCGTCGACGATGCAGGCATGAGCGGCGCAGACTTGTGCGATGGTTTGGGCAACGATGTGCGGATTGCGGGGACCCAGCACGATGTGACGTTCGTAGGGCGGCATGGTACCTGTGTAACCATCGATCTCCGCCACGGCCGATCCCAAGAGGCGGTAGAAATCGCCTCGTCGCCCAACGAGCCGCCCGGCAGCGCCTGCGGCTGCCGCCGCCAACACCCGCAGCGTCCCCGCACTCTCCAAAACAAGTTGCATCGACTCGGGCTGGCTGACTGTCGCGTACGAACCGGCGCGCCTAGCGAGGAGCCGCGCGAGTCGCGAGGGCCGGATCGCCTCGGCCGGAATCGATCGACCCTGCGAGATCGCCACCGCTGTTTCGGAAACGCAGATGATGTCGTCGCCTCGAAGCAGGCCACGCAGGCACTCGCACAGCATGGCCGGCAGATCATCTCCAGGTTTGACGAGCGGCGTGCGCACCGGCAGCGCGACGATGCGCGGCGGCAAGAGCGCGATGTCGAGCACAAACGAAGTGGGGCTCACGAGGCGAGGACTCCCGATCCGAGCACGCGAGCCAAGATCTCCTCCATCTTTTGCACGCGCGACCCTTTGAGCAACACGCAATCGCCTGGGGCAAGCGTGCGGCGCAAGCGGTCAGCGATTTCGTCATTGCTTGCAAAAGCGATCACGTTCTCGGCAGACATGCCTGCGCGCTTCGCACCGCCCGCCAGCGCGGCGGCGAATGGTCCGCCGACATAGAGGATGCCAATGCCCGCGTCCACCGCTGCCGCACCGACCGCCTCGTGATGCCGCTCCGCCTGTGCGCCGAGTTCGGCCATGCTCCCAAGCACTGCGATACGCCGCGTCGCCGGCAACTCGGCGAAGGACCGTAACGCGTGCATCATCGAGCTCGGGCTTGCATTGTAAGCATCGTAGACGATCGTCGCCCCCGATGGCGCGTGGTGGAGCTCGAAGCGACCGGGCGGCAAACGCAAGCCCTGCAGTTGCGCAAGCGCATCTTCAAATGCGACGCCCGCGAGAATCGCTGCGCCGGCGGCTTGCAAAGCATCGCGTAGGTGATGCTCGCCAACGAGACGCCACCCCGCAAAGGCGTGTGATGCACCAAAGGTCACGGCCAGTTGGCCGTCCTTGGGCAAGCCCGCCTCGAGCATGATGCCTGACATGACTGGATCGCCGACCAGCCTGACCCACAACGCCTTGCCATCCACTCCTGCTTCCGCCGCCAGCATCCGCGACCACACGTCGGCAGCATTGCAAACGGCGCGAGCTCCTTTGGAAAAAATAGCAAATTTCGTTCGCGCGAGCTCTGCTTGATCGCTAAAAAACTCAAGATGCGCTTCGGCAATGTTTGTGAGGACGCCAATGTCGGGCGCGGCTATGTCGACGAGTTGCGCAATTTCGCCGGGATGGCGAGCGCCAAATTCAACCACCGCAACCTCTGCCTCGGAGTTGAGCTGGTAGCACAATTTGGCGACGCCCAGCTCGTTGTTTTCATTTTGCGGCGTCGCGAGGACGCGCCGCTGCGCGCCGATGATCTGGGCGGCAAATTCCTTGGTCGTCGTCTTGCCGTTGCTCCCCGTGATCGCGATGACCTGACCGGCAAACGCACGGCGCGCAGTCGTCGCACCAATGAGATAGGCTTCCTTCACGTCGCCGACGCGCACGACGGGGACGCGCTCGGGGCGGGATACCTTGCTGTCGTCGTCGATAAGGATCGCGGCTGCTCCGCGGGAGATCGCTTGCGCGATGTAGTCGTGGCCGTCGAAATTGGGACCGCGCAGGCACACGAAGGTTTCCCCGGACGCGAGCGTGCGCGAGTCGGTGCTTGGTCGAAACTGAGCCGGCAGCGAGGCGGCATCTGCGAGTACTCGCCCGCCGCTTTTTTCCAGAAAGCGTGCGAAGGAAAGACTCATCGCACTGCTTCCTTCTTCGCGATCGCAGCGCGCGCTGCGATGGCATCCGAAAATGGTCGACGTTCGTCACCAAAGATTTGATAGTTCTCGTGACCCTTGCCCGCGATGACCACAGAATCACTGGCACGAGCAAGCTCAACCGCGCGCGCGATCGCGGCGGTGCGATCGACGACCACCTCGTGACGGCCTGCACCAGCGTCCATCCCAGCCAGGATGTCGTCGATGATTGCTCTAGGCTCTTCGTGACGCGGATTATCGGTGGTCAGTATGACATAATCCGCAAGCTCTTGCGCGATGCGGCCCATGGCAGGCCGCTTGGACGCATCCCGATTTCCTCCGCAGCCGAAAACGCACACAATCCTTCCCTTCGTGAGCGTGCGAGCGGCGCGCAGGATCTGCTCCATGCCGTCGGGCGTGTGTGCGTAGTCAATGTAGACGGCGACCTCGCCCGCCGGAATCGCAATCATCCGGCCGGGCACCTCTTCAAGCGACTCGAGTCCTTCGGCGATTGCTTCGACGTCGATATCGAGAGCCGTCGCGGTTGCAAGCGCGCAGACCGCATTTGCAACGTTGAATGCGCCTGGCAGGCGGATAGTAAAGGGAGCCGGTCGCAGACCGCGCACCCAAAAGCGCGAACTAGATGGGCCCATCGTTACATCGGTCGCATCGATCAATGCATCGCGGTTGTTGACGCCGTAGGTCAGGCAGCGCCCCTGGCGCTCGGATTGCAAACTGCGGGCGAGTGCGCGCCCCTCGGCGTCATCGAGGTTGAGAACGGCGACTGGACGAGCGCCGCCTTTACCCATCGAGGCGGCGAAGAGCTTACGCTTGGCTGTGCGATAATCATCGAAGCTGCGATGAAAGTCCAGGTGATCCTGGGTCAGATTCGTCAGAACGGCAACGTCGAACTTGACGTCGTCGACTCGGTGCAAATCCAAAGCATGACTTGAGACTTCAAGAACCGCACCCCGCGCGCCGGCATCTCGGAAACCTGCCAACAGCCGCTGGACATCATGCGCGAACGGGGTCGTGTTGGCAAGGTCCTCAACCGGCGTCTGACCCAGCCGCGCGCCGAGCGTTCCAATGACCCCAAAGCTCTCGCCTGCTGCGCGCGCGATCGCTTCAATAAAATACGTTGTCGTGGTCTTCCCATTCGTTCCCGTGACGCCAACCATGGTCAAGCTGGAACTTGGATCGCGATAAAACCGCGCTGCAACTTTGGAGAGCGCGGCGAGTGGGTCTGTCACGATGACGCGCGTCGCGCTCGCTGCGCAAAGATCGTGGTCGGCGACGATGCCGAGAGCGCCAGCGTCGAGCGCAGCCTGCGCAAACGCGTGGCCGTCGGCGCGCTCGCCGCGCAAGCAGAAAAACAGCGCGCCAGGCCGCACCTGGCGCGAATCAGTCGCAAGCGAGGTGATCGTCAGCCTCGCATCTCCCTTGATCGTTACCGGCATCCCCTCGAAGAGGCGTTCGAGGGGTTGCGCTATGACAGGCTGCATCAGAGTTGATTTCTCGTCTCGCCTGCTGCGTCTCCCGCCGCCGAACCCGCGGCTCGACTCGGCAATGTGTCGAGAGCTGCCGCCGCGTGCCGTGGCAACACGCCTTCTCGCCATAAGACCTTGCTCGCGAGAGCGCGGAAGGCTGGGCCAGCGACAATGCTGCCATAGTACGCGCCTTGCGGACGATCGATCTTCACGAGGATGACATATTGGGGTTTGTCGGCCGGCACGATGCCTATAAAGGAAGCGGTGTACGCGCCCATGACGTAGTTGCCGTCGATCACCATTTGTGCAGTGCCGGTCTTGCCCGCGATCGCGTACCCGGGCAGCGACAAACCTCTGCCGGTGCCGCGCCGCACGACATCGCGCAGGATGGTCAGCAAGCTCGCGGCGGTTTGCGGCGACATGACGCGACGCACAACGATCGGATCGAACGCTTTAACAATGTGACCATCGGTCGAAACCACGTATCGCACCAGCAGTGGACGCATGAGCTCGCCGCCGTTCGCGATAACCGCATACGCGCGCGCTAGCGCCAGCGGCGTTACGGAGACACCCTGTCCGAAACCTATCGTCGCGAGGCGCGAACCCCACCAGTCATCGGGAGTTCCGACGATGCCCGTGCTCTCACCGGGCAAGTTGATGTCTGTCGCGTCGTCAAAGCCGAAGCGCCGAATGTAATCGTACATCGTTTGCTTGCCGATGCGTAGAGCAATTTGCGCCGCGCCAACATTGTGCGAAAATGTCACGATGTCGTCGACGGTTTCCGAACTATGGCCGGATGCCATCAGCCCGTCGTCGGCATTGTGGATCACGCGCCCGCCAATGCGTAGTTCGTTGAGCGCTGGAAAGGTGTCTTGAAGCGAAACTTTTCCTGAATCCAGCGCTGCGGTTGCCGTAATGAGCTTGAACGTTGAACCCGGTTCGTACGGATCCGTGACGGCTTGATTTCGCCACGCAGCTGCGGGGGAGCGGTCGTAGTGGTTGGGATCGAAATCAGGTGCGTTCGCAAGCGCCAAAATTTCGCCGGTTCGGGCGCGCATGACCACGATCGATCCGCCTTGCGCGTGATACCGCTGCACCGTGGCGTGCAAGATCTGGTCGGCGTCAAACTGCAGCGTTCGATCGATCGTCAAGACAACCGTGTCACCGGACGCTGCCTGGTGCACGATGCGCTTCCCAAACGGAATGGGGCGGCCCGCGGCATCGGTCTCCTCGGTAACGCTTCCCTCACGCCCCGCAAGCTCGCCGTTGAATTCATACTCAACGCCGGCCAGACCCTGATCGTCGACCCCTGTGAAACCAATGACGGTCGAACCAACTTCGGCTTGCGGGGCGACGCGGCGACCCATCGGTTCTTCGTCGACACCAACGCCCGCAAGATTGAGCGTTCCTACTCTACTGGCGACTGCTTTTGGCACGTTGCGTGCCAGATAGACAAACGGTTGCTTGCTGCGCATCGCTCGTTCGATCTGGAGGGGACTGATGCTGAGAATGGGTGCCAGTTCGGCAGCCTCGCTATCCGGGTGTGACAATGCGTTGGGCCGGGCAGACACATAATAGGAAGGAAGCGTTGTCGCGAAGACGATGCCAAAGCGGTCCACGATGTCCCCGCGGTGCGGGTTGACCGGGAAGGTGACCTCCTGTTCCTCGCTGGCATTCGCCGCCAAACCCGCGCCCTCTCGTATCTGCACGATATAAAGGCGCGTGACGAGCAGTGCGCTCAACGCAAAAAAGACCCAGAAGACAACGAAAGAGCGAATCCCCAAGCGAGAGCGCTCTTGGTCTTTTAACCTCGCGCTGCGCTTGGTGCCACGCGCAGCAGTGCGGCGCCTACCGGACGCCAAGCCAGCGCGTGACGCCAAGGATTTGAACGAAGAGGGCGAGTCGCCGCGGGGTTGGTTGAGCTGCTGCCGGTGAATAAATGAAGGCGATTTTTTTGGGCTCGCTCATGTGCAGCTTGCGTGCGGCGGCCTGCAGGCTTTCGACTGACTCGAGCTGTGCTTCGCGACTGTGGAGTGCGTTGTTGCGTTCGACCAAGGATGCATGCAATCGCTGATCGAGGGACAGGCGATAGGTCTGCGACGTGAGACTTGCCATCAAGCCAACGTAGAGAAGAACGAGCACGAGCGGAATAATGCACCAGGTCAGCGTGCGGGCAAAATCTGCGGCCTTCACAATGCGCCGCCGGCGCCGACGCGAATCCGAATCTCGCGGATCGATCGTTGGTTCGAGCTGCGGCTTGTAGGCGTATGCTGGGGCACTCATGCGGTGATGCTCCTCGCTGTTGTGGTGTCTTCTGTTGCGATCGCGCGCAGTTTCGCGCTGCGGCTGCGCGGATTTGCCGCGATTTCTGCGGCGCTTGGGCGTAGCGGCTTGCGGGTCAAGACGCGCGCGAGACCCAACTCTTGGAACGCTTTGAAGCGCCGTTTGACGATGCGATCCTCGCCGGAATGAAAGCTGATGACGACGACACGTCCGTTCGGACCTAGCCGACGGACTGCGCTCTCCAAACTGCGCTCGAGATTGCGATATTCTTGATTCACTGCAATGCGCAGCGCTTGAAAAGTCCGAGTGGCAGGATGGATGCGCTGGTGCGCTCGCTTGGCAGGGAGTGCCCGCACAACGGCGGCCACGAGATCGCTCGTACGCCATATCTTCGTGCGTGGACGACGCCGCACGATGGAGCGGGCTATCGAGCGCGCGAAACGTTCGTCTCCGTATTCCCGCAGGATCAACTCTAATTCGCTTTGCGGTAAGCGCTCGAGAAGATCCGCAGCGGTGGGCACATCTGATGAGGGATCGAGACGCATGTCCAATGGCTCGTCGCCGCTAAAGGAAAAGCCGCGCTCTGGCTGCGCTAACTGCAACGACGAGAGCCCCAGATCGTAGAGAATGCCGTCAACCTTGCGCACGCCTGCGGCATCGAGTGCGGCATCGAGTTCGCCGAAATTGGCGTGTTGCGCAATGACCCGTCCGGGATACCTGCGGGCAAGACGTTTCGCTCGATCGACTGCTTTGGGATCCGCATCGATTGCGACCACCACGCTCTTCGCAACGGCATCGAGCAATGCGCTTGCGTGACCTCCGGCGCCAAACGTCGCGTCGACAAAAACTTTTTGCTGCGCGCCTTCGCCCGCGGATGTTAACACGGTCAAGCACTCCTCGAGCATGACCGGCTCATGGCTAGTAGAGCCCAAGCTCGGTCATAAGGTCCGCCATGTTCTCCGGTGGTGCTGCCATGGAGCGCCATGTCTCCGCCGCCCAGATTTCAACCCGCGTTAGGGTGCCAACCAGGACCGCGTCTCTCTTGATCGCAGCCATCTCGCGCAAGGTGCTAGGAAGCAGCAAGCGCCCTTGGCTGTCGAGTGAGATTTCCTCGGTATGAGCGAACAGATGCCGCACGAACGCACGATACGCAGCGTCCTTGCGCGGCGCACTTTCAAGTTTGCTGCAGAACTCCGACCAGGTTAGTTCCGGATACATGGCAAGGCAGGGTTCAGGAGGCGCGATGGTCAGCACGAAATGGTCGCCCAGGCGCGCCCGCATGCGGGCAGGAATGGTTAACCGGCCCTTCTCGTCTAGGGAATGTTCGAATTGTCCCGTGAACTTGGGAAATGCCGACATCAGTTAGCCACTGAGCCCCACTAAGAACCACTTTGCCCCACTATACCGAACCATCGGTTTATTTGCAAGGGAAATTGAGGTCGAACATACGCTCGACCCCTAATGGATTCTGGGCTCCACGCTGCCGGAGAGGCTGGAGTGGGCGACTGTCAAGTCGCCATGCCTGCGTAGGGAGCGATTGGTAAATCGCCCCACACGCGGGCCCGAAGGGTCCGCTGCTACCCTAGGTCGCGCTGATCGTTATGGCCGCTTTCGCGGTACTTGCGTCCAGGTGAACCTGCGCTGTGGCAGCGCCCGATGCACTGACGCTCATTCGCCAGGGCCCGTTGGTTTCGCCAAGGGGTGCCACGAGGAGTTCGATTCGCTTTGAGCCGCCTGCCGGTAATCCGAAAGATACTTTATACGGATTGCAGACAGTGCTGTAACAGAACGAAACGAGCCACTTCGGGGGCAAGCCGGTCGCTTTGAGATTGACCGTCTGCGACTGCGAAGAGGGGTTGCGAACGAGGACATACACCTTTGCGGGCGCCGCATTGGCGCCAAGAGCGGTCATCGCTTCAGTCTTTTCAATTGCAATTTGCGCCGGCGCCAGTGCCGCGAACTGCTCGCTCGCCTGCTGCTCCACGATCGTTGCCGGAGCAGCTGCCTGCGCCTGGATGAGGAGCGGGCGCGCTGCCGCTCGATTGCCGGCAAGCAACTGCGTTCTCGCTGTTTTAAGCCACACGCGACCAAGCTCGTACGCGGCTGGCTTCGATACGGGACTCTTCGCGTAAGCCTGCGATGCCAAGGCCAGTGCCTTGCGTTCTGCTTCAAGCGCTTTTGGATAGTTCTTCAGCGAGTTCTGCGCCGAAGCGACGGTGAGCCAACTTTCGGGATCGTCCGGCACGAGCAGCGCTTCCGCGTCGGCAATCTGCGCTGCTTTGGTATAGAGCTTTTGCTCGTAGGCAGCCAAATAAGCGCCGTCGTAGCCGCGCGTGTCCTTAGGAGCGAGCTGTACGGCGGTCTCGTATTGGGCGAGCGCTTCTGCGAAGTGCTCTTGGTCGCTTTGCACTTGCCCGCGAAGCAACGCCGCCTCGACCTCGTCTGAAACCGTAGTGGATGAATTGGCGATACCGGCCCGCGCCGTATAAGCGTTGGCGAGAACAGAGTTCAGTGCGTCGCGCGTCGCGGCTGCATCAAAATAGACAATCGAATTGCTGTCCGGCGCCGAGAGCATGTCATCCAATTTCTTATTTGCGGCGACCCCAGTGTTGATTGCTGACGTCAGTGCTTGCGGATTGGGGGGAGACGCGTTGGCGGTTTGTAGATCGCTTTGAATGGAGGACGTCGCGTCCTTAGCAGTCTGATGGAATTTCTGCGAGGCGACGCTCTCGGGCACCGGTGCGCCTGCAATCACCGCGTCGAGGGCGCCCGCGAGGACCGCGGCGCTGAGTTCGTCTACTTGCTCGTAACGAATCACTCCGATGAGGATCCAACACGTACGTGGTGGGAATCGCCCGCACGTCGTAGGTCTGGGCAACGGCCCCATTACTATCGAGGACGATCGGAAAGCGGATGCCCTTATTTTTTGCAAAGACGGAAACGAGAGCGGCGTCCTCCCGGTCGTCAACGCCGACGAAGATGACACCCTTGCTTGCATAACGCCGCTCGATGGCGACGAGGTCTGGCGTTTCGGCTCTGCACGGCGGGCACCACGTCGCAAAAAAATTGACGACGACGACATGACCCCGAAGATCCGAAAGCGTCCAGGGCGAGCCGGCCAGCGAACGAAGGGCGAAGATGGGCGCCTGGCTTCCTGCTGCAGGCCCCGAAGCCGACGCCGGCTGTCGCCCTGCCATGAGGGCGAAAAGAGCCAAGCCGGCGGCGGTTAGCCAGCGCGCCGTTGAGAAGCAAAAGATAGACTGTCGAACGTTCATGTCCGGGCGTTTCGCTTCGTGCGAGGCTTCAACCGCCCAGCGAGGTTGCTTTTTGAAATTGAACGTGCTAGATTTTTGGTGAGTTCCTGCGCAAAGTCTACTTTGACGCAGGCTCTTGTTGTTTCCAAATCGTGAAAACTGGGGGCTATTGTGGCGTTTCAAGACAGGACCATCACCTGCCGTGACTGCGGCGCTGAATTCGCCTTTACCGCGGGCGAACAGGAGTTCTATGCTCAAAAAGGCTTCGAGCACGAGCCGACCAGGTGTCCTCAGTGCCGGCGCGCTCGCAAACGAGATCGAAGCGCAGGAAGCGGCGAGCGCATGATGTTCGACACAGTGTGTTCGCAATGCGGGGCCGCCACACAGGTACCTTTTTCTCCCAGGCCAGATAAGCCGGTGTACTGCCAAGATTGCTATCGATCGGTTGCAGGCCGCCGGGGGCGCTAAGTTTCACCCCGCGTTCATCTTGAGGCTATGTATTAAGCCTCGTCGCGACGAACCACCCACCGGCCGATACATAATGTAGACTCGCGAACCTCCGCGAGCAGCAGATGGTGGTAGCGCTCAGATTGAAAATTAGCGCACGCGCAAAGAACGTCGCGCGACTACACGTCCTTTTCGTCATCGTGTGCGCCGCAGTCGCTGGTTGCAGCGGCGGTGGCTTGCTTTTTGGCGACGGACCACATTCGATGGATGCAACGCGTCTCAACTCCATCGTGCAAGTGCAGTCGCGGGCATACAACGTTCCACCCACGCTCGTTCACGCCGTCATCACGCAAGAATCCGGAGGCGATCCCTCCGCAATTTCTACCGCCGGCGCCATGGGCCTCATGCAGTTGATGCCGGGTACCGCATCGACATACGGCGTCAGCAATCCGTTTGATCCGAACGAAAATATTGCGGGCGGTGTTTCCTATTTGCATGACTTGCTGCGACGGTATCACGGCAACGTTTCCCTCGCACTCGCAGCCTACAACGCGGGCAGCGGAGCGGTCTCAAAGTACGGCGGCATTCCACCGTACGCTGAAACGCGCGGCTATGTCCAAAGCGTCACCGCCCTTTACCACGCGGCGCAAGTCAAGCACTGAATATGAAACTTGGGCGACTTGACAGTCGCCCGCTACAGATTTCTTATGGGCGACTTGACAGTCGCCCGCTACATTCTTCTCACGCGTTTCCAGGATAGCCGCGGAAAGCGAAGGAAGTGGCGACGCATGTCGACTTCAAGCGAAGCATCGACGCCCAAGACGCAAGCGGCGAGCGAGCTGACCGAAACGCCGAGCGCGCCGGTTGGCGTGCACGCCAGGCGTTTGGATTGGCTCTTAGGTGCTGGCGGACCAGACGCGGTCAAGACGCGCGAAAAGAAAGCCCACCCCATTGCGATCCTCGATCGCTACATCATGAGCGAAGTGAGTGCGCCGTTCGCCTTTGGCGCAGCCGCATTCACCATCTTCCTTCTCATTAACAGCTTTTTCTTAGCCGCCGACTATGTCATCAATAAGAGCGTGCCATTTGGGCTCGTGGCGCGCTACATCGTCCTCCAAATCCCGTCATTTGTCTACCTCATTTTCCCGTTTGGAACGATGTTCGGCGTTCTACAAGGCTTCGGCCGACTTGCAGGCGATAACGAGATGACCGCCATGCGCACGAGCGGCATCGCGCTCGAGCGCATCGCGCGACCGGTCTTTGCCCTTGGCATCGCGCTGACCATCGTCGCTTTTTTGATTAACGATTTTATCGCACCCGAGTCGCAGCATAAATCGCAAACGATTTTTCGCGAGATCGCTTACCACTCAAGCCAGCCGATCATCGCTCCCGACCAGTTCGTACGAACAGAGGACGGACAGCATAGCATCTTCGTGGGCTCGATGGATCCGCAGAGCGGGCTCATGCACAACGTTCAGATTTACTCGCTCGGCTCGGGCTACTTCCCTGAAACGCTCACCGCGGCGTCCGCGCGGCAGATCAATGGACAGCTCGTGCTCTACGACGGCGTTCACACGACCTACGGCGTCAATGGCCTTGTAACCAAACAACAGCACTTCGCCACGCTTGAGTTTCCGCTCGCCGATGCGTCGTTGCTGTTCGAGGGACCCAGAGGGCCATTCGAAATGAGTTCCACCGAACTGGCTCGCGAAATCAAGGCGCTCAAGGGGAGCGGCGAGGACACCCGGCAATTCGAAATGACGCTGCAACAGAAGTTTGCCATGCCGGTCGCTTGTCTCGTTAGCATCATGATTGCGCTCCCGTTGGGCGTGCGTTATGGCAAGCGCGGCCGCGGCGTTGCGGCAATGCTTTCCTTGATCGTGCTTCTGATGTACTGGTTGATTATGGCGGCGACCAACGCGCTCGGCAAAAATGGTGCGATACCGGCGCCTGTTGCCGCCTGGCTACCTAATCTCTTCATGGGGACGACGGGCATCGCTTTGCTTTGGAAAGAGGGACGTTGAGTCAATGAGCAAGACTCGTGGTCTCTCGCGCATCTGAGGTCAAAGGTTTACTAACCTTTGGGACGGCGGGCGCTGTCCTTTTCCTGATTGCCGCCTTCGCTGCACGACCGCTCGCGCACAGCGCGGCAGCAGCGGAGCCATCAGCGTCTCCGTCGACCTCCCCGACCGCCTCCGCCTCTGTCGCCCCGATCCAATCAGCATCTCCCACGCCTTCGAGTTCTGCCTCGCTGCCAAGCACCGCGGCAACACCGCAACCCGTTTTCATCACACCCACGCCAGCAGCTGCTGATTTTCCGCGCGCCAACAGCGGCGTCGCCCCAGTCAGCACTGAAACTCCCGCTCCGCAAACCAGCGCGGGTGCCACCGCCACGCCCGTGCCACTTCCCTCAGGCATCGCCAGAGTCACCGCAGACCAGCTCTATGGCAACAACTCCCCAACCGGTGGATTCACGGCCTACGGACATGTGGAGCTCGACTACGCCGATGCAACCGTCACCGCGGATCAAGCGGTGTACGATGCCACGACCAAGATCTTGCGTGCCACGGGCCATGTCGTCATGACCCAATCCGATGGCGATACCGCAACCGCGTCAGCGCTCGAGTACCACTCCGACACCGATCAGGTTGAGCTCTTTGACGTGGCCGGTTCCACAGGGGCGATTTATTTCCAAGGCGAGCAAATTCAGGGGCGCCTATACTACAAGGGCAAAGAAGCAATCCTCGAGCCCAACGGCCACACGATCATCAAGAATGGCTGGGTCACGACCTGCGATCCGAGCCACCCCGCCTACCACATCAGCGGCAAGGAAATCGAGATCAGGCCGCACGATCGGCTCATCGCGCACAGCTCCGCCCTGTACCTTGGGAGTGTGCTCGTCGCCGCTCTTGGCGTGCTTGCGTTGCCGCTTACCGAGGAGGCGGCGCGGCGCTCGAACGAGTTCGCTCCGCGCGTGGGGTACAATTCCGCCTACGGATTCTTCATCCGCGACTTCATCAATTTCTATCGCGGTCCAAATTGGTATGGAACCTACCACGTCGACTTTTATCAAAAAGTTGGCATCGGTCTCGGCGCAGATCTTTATTTCAATCGTGCAGACGGCCGCGGCAACGGCGAGCTCTCTGTCTACAACCTCAATAACAATGCCACCCAGCAGCAACTAACGGGCACGCGCAACACCACGCAAGCAACGCTCAACATGCAACGCATGTTTAGCGATCATCTGTCCGGCTCGCTGGCGTTCAATTATTCAGGCCAGTCGGCTATTTTTACCGCGCTGCCGACAACCACGTCGACCAACATCTCGATCACCCACACCGGGGCGCGCAGCACAACGAGTTATATCGTCACGAATACCGCAACCGGTCCGTCAAAGTCGTTTGGCGGCATCTTCCAACACACTATCGCCTTCTCGCCTTTTTTTAGCCAGAGCATCGGGTTGAACTTGCAGGACAATACGAACCCCGGGTCTTTCTCTCGGGCAATTGGGCTGAACACCGACACGCACGTGAGCGCTCGAGCCTTCGATGCAGATCTGGTCGTGTCAACCAATCATGGACTCGACACGAGTACGGTAGGAACGACCCAAACAACGACCCCAGTGGTCGGCATCCAGCGCATACCGGAGCTGACGCTTCGCGCGCACCCCTTCCAGATCTCTTCGCTGCGACTGCCCATCAGCGCCACGCTCATCGACGGCAACTACGATGATGGCTACGACAATATCGAAACGTCACGGCTGGAGTTCAATGCCCAAGTTGGACCGGGCATCTTCCGGGTTGGTAACAATGCGCTCTTCAACGCCTCGGCCACCTTCCGGCAAGACGCGTATGGAACGGGTGACCTTCAGGGGAGCATCAGCTACCAAGCCACCCTCCAGTATTACTTCGACCACCACGCGGACAACACGCTCCTCTACACCGCGCAAAGCGTGCGGGGATACACCCCGATGCCCTCACTCGACAAACTCACCGGCTCCGACCAGATTGGCGAAGTCCTGAATGTCTACAATGGCAGCTGGTACCGCTTCACGGCGTCAACCAGCTATAATTTCCAAGCCAAACTTCTCAGCACTGTCAACTATCAACTCAACCTGAGCCCGACTCCGTATGCATACGCTAGTTTGGGAACGTCGTACAACCCAGGCGGAGGTTATTCGCCGGTCGTGATCCAGCTGGCGACCCCGTTGTCACGAGCCGATTACCTGGAGTTTAGCGGCGACTATGACTTTACCCAGCATTCGCTGCAAGGCCAGAACTGGTTTATCTCGCATACGGTTGGAAACTGTTACGTCGTGCGCGTCGCCTATCACCAGCCTCTGAAAGAGGTCGACATCTCGCTCGGACTGCTAGCCTTCCCAACGCAAAGCGCGACGTTCGGCATCAACAACAATGGTCCAATTATCGCGCAGGGCTTTGGAGGCTGAGGTGAGCGTTAAGGCGTCACGAGGATTTGACCGCCGGTGATGAACAGGTTTGGATTGCTTGGACACGTTGAGTTGCAAAGGTTTGGGATCTGAACGGTCGTCGGTGAGGATGGGTTGGCATCCACGGTAAGCGTGAAACCAGACGTACCGAGGCCATTCGCTCCAAGTTGGTCTTGCGGCGCGCCAGTTGTATCCGTCGTAATATAGTTCACATATATTTGCGTCACGGCTGGCTTTGAGATTGTGGGTGGGTTGGAACCGTTGGGATTGCCTCGAACCGAAATTTGAGACAAGGGTATGGTGATGCTCAAGACGTTACCGCTGCCGGTGCCCACGCTGCCGTTGGGAATCAGTTGGAACTGGTTGCTCGTTAGAACGATCGGGAAAAAACTCGCAGTTGCGGTCCCCGCTCCGCCCGTTAACACTTTGTAGTTGTAGAGAAAGCCGTTGGGTTGTGCCATGGTTGACGACCCATACACGAGCGACTGATCCCAGTGGGTATACAGGGCGGGCGTGCCCTGGGCTTCTTGGGCGGTCGGTTCGCCGGGCGTCTCTCCTGCGACTGCGTTGACATTCGTCGTTGAATTGAGGTTGGCGTTGATTGCGATGATGTAGTTCCCCTGACTCGGGGTGATTTGACCTTGCACGTAGAGCTGGAATTGGATTGACGGAAGGGTAGTGATGAGCGGTGGAGGCTCAACGGGGCCACGGCCGCACCCCGAAACCGCAAACGCAGCCACTATGGCCACCAAGCCTAACGCCGCTGGACGCCGAATCGTTCGTATGCACATGAGCGCTGTATCCGCCCCGGCAGTTCGATATGTCATCGCAAGCCAGCCTGCCATTCGTTGGCCACAGGCGCTGGGGGCATCCGTGCTTGGACCGCTCTTGTTGAGTCTTGCGTTTCCGAAACTTGACTGGGGCATCTTTGCGTTCATCGCGCTGGTCCCGCTCTTCTTGCTCTGGTCAAAATCGTCCTGGAAAGAAGCATTCGCCTGGGGCTTGCTTGCGGGCGTCATCCTCTTTGGTTTGCTGCTGAATTGGACTACGCATTCGCTCAGCACGTTCATCGGCGGCTGGTGGGTTTTGGGACTCGTGCTCATCTGTCTGTGGCAGGGACTCAACATTGCGTTCATCGCTCTCGCAACGTCGCTTGTCTGTCGCGGAGAATTTCGAACCATCGCAATTTTTGCCGCGCCTGCTGCATGGCTGCTCGGTGAAACGTGGCGCACGCGTGGATCGCTTGGCGTGCCGTTCGGAGAGCTTGGTCTTGCGGCGGTCCATCTGCCTTGGTTGCTTCCGCTCGCCGCCTATGGCGGCGTCTATCTCCTTACTTGCGTGATCGCGCTCGCCAACGGAGCAATCGCCGGGATCATTGCGGGCACGCCTCAAGCGCGCCGCGTTGGCGGCATCGTGCTTGTCGTGCTCGTGGTGCTTATCGTCTTTTGCGACACGCGGCGCAGCCACATGACGATGCCCCCTCCTTCCCTGCGCGTGGGCATCGCTCAGGGAAATATCTCGCAAATCGAAAAGTGGTCGCCCGCCATCTTTGCCCAGACCATCGCGACCTATGCTGCGCTGACGCAAAAAGCGTCGGCGCGCGGCGCGAAGCTCGTCGTCTGGCCCGAGACGGCAGTGACGTCCTGGCCTCTGCAGGATCCGCTCCTCCTGAGTGCGCTTGAGTCAATTGCGCAACGGTCGAATGTTTGGCTGATAACGGGCGCGATCGACAAACCAAACGCCGACACCTATTACAACTCGATGCTTGATTTGAGCCCAAAGCGCAGGGTGGGCGGCGTCTATCACAAGCGCTGGCTTGTTCCTTTTGCTGAGTATCTTCCATGGGAAGGTGTACTGGCGCGGATCCCAATCATGGACAACGTGTCGCGCTTTCTTTCCGGACCCGGACCTCATCTGCTCCCGGCAGCCGGGTTCCAATGGGGTGTGCTCATTTGTTACGAATCGGCGTTCGCTCCATACGCCCGTGCGACTGCCAACGCGGGCTCGGACGCCATCATTGTCGCGACTGACGACGCATGGTTCGGCGGAACGACAGGCCCGGATCAGCATGCAGACGTAGCGATCGTTGACGCGGTTTCAACAGGTCGCTGGATCGTTCGAGGCGCCGATACCGGAATTTCGATGATCGTCGATCCGAAGGGCAACATCGTCGCGCTCCTTCCCATCGATCGACAGGGTGCGATTGTCGCGGACATCGGGCGCGGAGTCGTGACGCCCTATGATCGCTTTGGGATCGCCTGGTTGCTTAGCCTCGCGCTGCTGGTTTTGATTGCGGGGTTCATCAGGACGCGAACGGGCGCCGTGGGATGGCGTTCCAAGCGGGGCGGAGCGTGAAATACCTCGCTCAATCTTTTTCGCAGCGACCTGGTCTGTGGGTTGCAATCATCGCCCTGGCGCTCTTTGGCACGGCCGCCTACTTCTTGGTGAGCGCCCTCTTGACTCCCGACCAGCCCACGACGGTCGGCCAGCCGCAAATCCAGATGCACCAGATCGTCGGTCAAGGCGAGCGAGGCACCCAACTCGGTTGGAAGTTTGCTGCGGATAGTTCTGAACTCAGCACCGATGGGCAAATGACCACCTATCACAACGTTCGTCGCGGAACCTACTACCTCGGCGGCAAGCCGGCGTACGTGCTCACCGCGGCTCAGGTGACGCTCGACATGCGCTCGCAAAACTATACCGCAAGCGGGGCGGTGCACATCTGGAGCGTTCGACCGCGCGATCTCTCGGATCTTAGGACCGAAAATGTTCTCTGGAACAATCCGCTGCAGATGCTCACCTGCCCGAGCGAAGTGCGCGTGCGCTACAAAGGTTACGATTTCGCGACATCGCATCTGCAAGCCAATTTCGTCAACGGCACGTCGTCGCTTGGCACAACATCAATCCACGGCAGCGGCATGTAGCAGCGGACCTTTAGGTCCGCTTGGGCGATTGGAAAATCGCCCCAGCGCGAATAAATTCGCGCGACTACATTACCTTATTTTGCGAGTTCGGACTTGAGCCAGTCAATGACGCGCACGGGCGTTGGATCCTCACCGTACGCTATCGCGAGATAATATGATGCGAAATCTCCGACATAGACGAGCGAGAGCATTCGCGAGAGCACGCTTTCGCCGCGCGCCCACACGTCGCTCATGGTGATGTTGCGACGGCTGATAATCTGCTTCGTCAGCTCGACGCGCTTGCGGATCTGCGACGGCTCGCGGTCGTCGCGCAACATGGTGACAACGAGAGCGCGTTCGGGATCACCTTGGCCGTGCGAACCGCTCCATCCGACGGTCTCGTTGTGGTTGAGCTCGGGGAACACGTTTGCAACCGCATACGCCTTGGCGTTCTCATTAATCTGGGTTTTCCAACGATAGGCGACGACGCCGCGCTCACCCTGCGAGCCGTAGATAACCGGGATCTTTCCAAGGTAGCTCTGGGCCAGCGCCTTTGCAGGATTATTCGCCGACGCCACTTCGGGATTGCACTCGTTGCGCACGGCCCGCAGCACGGCGCTCGCCTCGTCGATGTCGTCGAGCAGCACCTCGGGTAGCAACCCAAGACGCGCAGACGCGACGATCAGCGGCACGAACGAATACCCCAGCGCGGCCCGCGGCTGCAACCCGCCTGGAAACGACACGAGCGTGACCCCGTCCGCCAAGGCCAGCTCCGCCAACCGGCCGCCGGTCGTAAAGGCAACGATACCCGCCTTTGCTTTTTTGGCCAGGTCGTAGCACGACAGCGTTTCTTCCGTCTTGCCCGAATTGCTCGCCGCAAAAACGAGCGTTTCCGAATCCACATACCCTGGCAGATGATAGTCACGGACGACCGTTACCGGCAAGCGCAGGGTCGCTTCATAGCCCGCTCGGAGAAAATCACCGCCGATGGCCGAGCCCCCCATACCAGCAATGACGAGCGAAGAAAACGTTCGCCCGGCGAGCGCGTCAAACGAAACGCCGAGCGCAAGACGTTTGGCGTCGTCCACTTGTTCGGGCAAGCCCAAAATGGCCCCAAGCATATCCTCGGGGTCGATCGAGCGAAATGATGATGCGTCGAGGTTACCCATGAATAGCGTAGGCATTTGTTAACGGTCGCCGCCTACCTTGTCGCGGTCACGATTGGCCGGCCACCTGCGCCCTAGCGCGCCGCGCGCTTTGCCTCTTCGATCAGTCGCTTTACTTTTTGACCACCTTTGTGACCAATTTCTTCGTAAAACGTCTGACCGTACTTGTCCTTGACTGCGTTGCCGCCTTTTTGTCCTATGCTTTCGAAAAACTCCGGCCCGTGGCGTTGTTTTGTGGACGTTCCGCCTTTACGCCCGATCTCTTCATAAAACGTCGGACCGTATTTCGCGCGCACGGCATCTCCGCCACGTTTGCCAGCCTCGCGGACGCTCATGTCGCCGCCCATCTTGCGGGACCCTTCCCGCGTCATGCGCTTGGACTTTCGTTGCCGAGGGCTTTCGAGCGTTGCCCACCTCGGTGGCCAATTGCTTCGTAAAAGCGAGTTCCGTGGCGGCGCTTCGTACTTTCCCCGCCCTTGCGACCAATCTCGGAATAAAATTGCGGGCCGTATTTGGTCTTCACGATATCCCCGCCTTTTTTCCCGGCTTCTCGGACGGTCATCCCTGTTCCATCATGGTTCATTGCGATCGAGGTCCTCCAAAAGAGAGTACGGAGTGTGCTCTAACCTGAGGTGCTCTTACCCGTTTGCCTTGTTCGCAAACCACGAGAACGTTCCAATACAGGCGTGCACGAGAGGCTACGACGAAATGTTACCGCGATGCTCGACGTCGTTCTTGAAGGTGGTTGCATTTGTGACGGCACCGGCCGCCAGCCGTTTACCACTGATGTCGCGATCAAAGAGGAGAGAATCGCACGCATCGGCGACTGCAGCGAGACAGAAGCGGCGACTCGCGTGAACTGTCGTGGCCTTATTGTCGCGCCTGGTTTCATTGACATGCATGGTCACTCAGATGAAATATTGCTGGTCCTCCCCAGCGCTAACAGTAAGATCCTCCAAGGCATCACGACCGAGGTCGGGGGCAACTGTGGCGCATCTCCAGCTCCCCTTGCTGGCCTTGCCCTTGCCGAGCGCCGCGAAGAGTTGCGCCGGCACTACGACTTTGAACCAAGCTGGACCGACGTCGATGGATTCTTTCACGTGCTGGAACAAGCTGCGCCCGCAATCAACTTTTGTTGCCTTGCCGGTTTGGGAACGATTCGCAGCGCTGTGGACGCCGTCACCCCTGAGCCGTTGGATCGTGAGACCCAACTGCGGGCGCAGCTTCTCGTGCGCGAGGCTTGCGAACAGGGCGCGATTGGCGTCTCTTCTGGTCTTATCTATCCACCTGGCAGCTTTGCTGACGAGGACGAACTCGTTGCCCTCGCACAGGCGGCGGCGGCCGCTGGCAGCCCGCTGTATGCATCGCACATTCGCAGCGAAGGCGACCGTCTGATTGAAGCCGTGGATGAAGCGATCGAGGTGGGACGCAGAGCGCAATGTGCAGTGCAGCTTTCGCACCACAAAGCATCACGAAGCCGGAACTGGGGAAAAGTCCATGACACGCTCTCGAACGTTGAACGCGCGCGCAATTTGGGATTAGACGTCGTTTTGGATCAGTATCCGTACAAGGCCTCGTCGACCGGCTTGGACGTCATCCTTCCCGATGACGTTCGCGTTGGCTCGGCCGACCAGATTGCGTCGCGGCTCTCCGATCCCCGCTATGCGACGCTCGTCGCCGCCCGGGTCGAACTCGACTACGGCGGGCGCTGGCACGAAGTGTTCGTCTCCTCGGTTGGATCGCTAACGAACCGTCACTACGAAGGCATGAGCGTGGCGGATATCGCGCAGGCCACGGGGCGCACGCCCGTGGCCGCTGCCTTGCGCCTCTTAGTGGACGAAAAGCTCGACGTCTCGGCCATCTACTTTACCATGTGCGAGGATGACGTGCGCACGGTGCTCTCGTACCAACACACGACCATCGGAAGCGACGCTTCAGTCCGGGCGATCGAGGGAATCACGTCGGCGGGCAAGCCACACCCGCGCGCGTATGGGACGTTCCCGCGAATTTTCAAACGGTACGTGCGCGACACGGCGCTGCTTTCATTGACGGAAGCCGTGCGCCGGGCAACCTCCCTAGCTGCGCGCCGGCTCGGCCTGCGAGGGCGAGGCATCCTCGAGCCCGAGAACTTTGCGGACCTTGTGGTCTTCGACGCCGAGCAGATCGCCGACGCAGCCACCTATGAGGAGCCCCACCGCTATGCCGACGGGATCGTGCACGTCTTCGTCAACGGTAAAGCGGTGGTGCGCAATGCAGCTGTCACCGGCATTCGTTCCGGCCGCGTTTTGCGCCGGGGAAGGGACCTCTAACCCACTCGTTCGCACTCGGGAGGCCTTGACCGAGGTCGCGCACGCGGTATAATGCTGTCCAGGAGCGTGAAACGAAACGTCGCTTTTTGTCGTTTCTCAACTGCCATGAAGGTCATCGGAATCGCAGCCTACGGAGCTGCCCTTTTTTTGGTTGCGGCCACGCCCTCGCTCGGCGCGCTTCATGGAGCATCCTCGCGCCTCGTGGGTCACCACGCCGAAGCCGCTCCATGGATCGAAGGCGTCACGCCCTCGCTAGAAGATCGCCTGTTTGACGCAACGTACAAAGTTTTGCCGACCCATAACGTATTGAAGGTCTATGTCTTCGATGCGGCCGGCTACCAGTCGGCAGGCATCCGCTTCTCGGCGCGCGTGCCGCACGAACCACAAGATCTGCCGGAGCCCGAGCTCGACCGCGAAGCCGTAGCGCTCATTCGAACAACGTTCGATCAATTTCCGCAAATCCAGGCACTCGACGTTTGGGCCACCATACCAGTCGCAAAAGCGCAGGCCACGGCAGTTGAAAGCACGGTCTTTTCCGTGTCGGCAGACCGCAAGACATACGAGACCCTTCGAGATAATGCCGCGCTGACCGACGAAGACTTTCTGGCAGCTTTCGGTCAGGTCTGGACGGCACCCGAGTTGCCACAATGAAGCTGCTTGCGGTGGTTGCGCTCACGCTTGCTCTCAATGCCGCAGCTTTCTTGCCGGCCCACGCGCCACCACGCTCGATCACGAGCCTGCCACTCGAAGTACCCGCCATCGAGAACGACGGTGCCGCCGCCTACGGGCAGTACGACGAGGTCTGGCGCGTCCACACGCAGCGCAAGGATATCGCGCTCACTTTTGACGATGGCCCGTATCCGTTTTACACGCCGCTGCTGCTCCACGTGTTGGGGCGCTCGCAGGTACATGCCACCTTTTTCCTCGTTGGCCGCTCGGCGCAGGAGTTTCCCGAACTTGTTTCGCGCATTGTCGCTTCGGGTGACGAGCTTGGAAATCACACCTTCAATCATGTCGCCCTCACGAAGTTACCGGACGCGCAGATTCAATATCAAATTTTGGCCGACGGAACGTTCTTGCAACAGTTCACGAACCAGCCAATCTCGCTCTTTCGACCACCCCACGGGCGCTTCAACCTTCATGTGATGACCATCGCCCACGAGCTTGGTTACCACACGATCTTTTGGAGCGATTCCCCAAACGACGTCAAGGATATCCCGCCCGCGCTGATTGTACGACGGGTTGTCAGCGACGCGGGACCAGGGGGCATCATCTTGCTGCACAGCGGGCAATACCGAACCATCGAGGCGCTGCCTGTCATCATCGATCGGCTTCGCGGCCGAGGCTACCGATTCGTTACGGTTTCCCAGCTGCTGGATGATGCGCCTGACTCGTCCGATCGTTAATTTTTTCCCAAGCCTTATCCACTTCGCGTCCCAGCGCGGTCAAGTTTCCATCGTTGCGAACAAGAATGTTCGCGCGCCGCTCGTATTCAGTTTCAGGGAGTTGAGCGCGCATGCGCGCCTCGATTTCGCTCCCTGTGAGCCCATCGCGCTCTGCGATGCGCTGACGCCGTAGGTCGGGTGGCGCGATCACCGCAACCACTCGGTCGCAATTGGATTCAAATTCTGATTCGAAGAGCAGCGGCACGACCACGACGATGACCGTGCTTGATGATTGCGTGCCGATGGCACCGAGCACTCGCTTGAGAATTTCTGGATGCATCAGTTGGTTCAACCGAAGGCGCTTTTGCTCGTCGGCGAAAATGATGCGCGCAAGAGCGGGCCGATCGATTTGATCATCGGAGCCAATCACGGCGTCGCCGAATTCGCGGCGGATGGCCGCAACGAGTGGGCTCGGCGGCGCAACGACCTCACGCGCGATGACGTCGGTGTCAATGACAAACGCGCCCTTCTGTGCGAAGAGCGCCGCGACGGTCGTCTTACCGGAGCCGATACCACCGGTCAGACCAACGATCATAATCGACCTATAGTGTAGTCGCGCGAATGTATTCGCGCGTGTGGAAATTCGCGCGTGAGGAGAGCTTCCAATCTCCCGCTACGTGAGGTCTGCAGCTACAGGCTCGGTCTCGTTGACCTCGCCCTCGGGTTGCGCGTCAGGTGCTTGGGGGTTGAGGGCGTTGATGCTCGCCGTAATGCGCCGAGAGCCGGCGTTCACAGAGAGTATCTTGACCTGCAAGGCGGCCCCTGGCTCCGGCGGCGATGCTGGATCGAATTCCGATTTTGGCACCATGCCGGTCACCCCAGGCAGCAGTTCGACGAGCAAGTAGTTCGCCGTCGCCTTGCTGAGCGAAGCCGGTACGACGTCGCCTTCGTGCAGGGCTTCGGGAACAGCCTTCCATGGATCGTCAAGGGAGTGTTTGAGCGAAAGGCTCACCTTTTTGGCTTCGGAGTCAAACTTCATGATCTCAACTTGGACGGTGTCCCCAACCTTGACGACTTCGCTCGGATGCTTGATGCGCCCGAACGAGAGCTCGGTGTTGTGAATGAGACCGTCAATGCCGCCCAAATCCACAAACGCCCCAAAATCTGCGAGACGCACGACCGTACCTTCGCGGATTTGACCGGGCTGCAGCGTTGACAGCAATTCTTGTTTCTTTTGATTGAGCTCTTCGTCGAGCACCACGCGTTGCGAAAGAACCACTCTGCGCCGCTTATGATCGAGATCGATCACCTTGAGACGCAACTGTTTGCCAACCATTTCCTCGAGGTTACCCACTGGTTGGCGGCGGATCTGCGACGCGGGCACGAAACCCCGCATGCCCAGGTCAACGAGCACTCCGCCCTTGACCACCTGGGTCACGGTTGCGTTGATCGCTTCGTTGCGATCGTGCGCCTCGAGCACCTTTTCCCAGGTCTTGAGGGCGCGCGCGCGTTTTTCGGAGAGATACATCGTGCCGTCGCCATCGCTGTCAATGCGATAGACGAGCACTTCAAGGGTATCGCCGACCTTCAGATCGGAGATATAAATGCCGGGTGAAAGTTCGCGCGCCGTGACAACGCCCTCGGACTTTCCGCCGATGTCGACGAGCAGTTCGTCGTTCGCCTTGGCAACGATCTTACCGGTAAGCACTTGGCCTTCGTCGAGAGTTTTAAGACTTTCCTCATAGAGCTTTTGGATGAGGCCAAATTGATCGTCGACGGCTCCCTGCGGTTCGAGGACGTGAGTATCGGACATGAAAAGAGGATCACCTTTACTTGCGATTTGAATATGGAGCGTTTGATGCGGGTGTTTGTGCTAACGCTGGCAGACCGGGCAATAAAAGGTGCCCCGTTGCCCCAGCACGATGCGCCGGATTGGCGCGCCGCAGCGCCGGCATGGTAAGCCGGCTCGACCATAAACTTTCAAGTGCTTCTGAAACTCGCCTTCCTTTCCTCCCGCGTCCACGTAGTCGTCAACACTGGAACCTCGATGCTGTATGGCTTTGCGCAATACTCGGCGTAGGCTGGCCAACAACCGGTGGCGCTGTACCTTTGAGAGTTTTCCAACGGGCTTTTTGGGACGAATCCCAGCACCGTACAGCGATTCACACGCATAAATGTTACCCACCCCAGCGAGACGCTTTTGATCGAGGAGCCAAACTTTCACTGGCGTCGTGCGGCCCCTCGTGAGGTCGCGAAGCATGGCGTCGTCGAGTTCGGACGCCAGAGGATCCACGCCGATACCGAGCGCGCTGCGTGCCTCCCCGCGGAAGACGCGCATCCGGCCAAACTTGCGGACATCCGCAAAAACCAAGCGCGTTGCATTATCGAACTCGATGACCGCGCGCGTGCGATCGACCGGTTGACCGTCCTTGGAAAAAAGCAGGTTGCCAGTCATCCGTAGATGCACGGCAAGACGAAGATCGTCATCGAGCGTGATGACCAGAAATTTGCCAGCCCGCCCAACATGCTCGATGCTCCGGCCCACGAGCAGCGCCGCAGGCAAGCTGTGTTTGTCGAACACGGGCGGTGTGCGGGCGTGACGCGTTCGCACGATCGTGCGGCCGGTGATCTGTGGCGCAAGATCGCGAGCGATCGTTTCAACTTCGGGAAGTTCGGGCATTGCTACTCGACTATTTCCACTTGCTCCCAGTTTGGTCCGACTTTGAAATCGACGACGATCGGCACCGCAAGCTGCATGGCGTGTTCCATAGCGTCGCGGACTATTTCCCGCACGGACGGCACCTGCGAAGGAGCCACGTCGAAAATCAACTCGTCGTGAACCTGCAGCACGAGCCGGGCATCTGCCTTGTGCTTGGTCAATTCGCGGTCGACATCGACCATGGCAAGCTTGATGAGGTCGGCAGCGCTGCCCTGGGCCGGAGCATTGATGGCCATGCGCTCGGCAGCCGCCCGGAGCGGATACACTCGCGAGCGCACATCTGGCAAGTAGCGCCGGCGGCCAAAGAGTGTCGTGACAAAGCCGGTCTCGCGTACGTGCCGCAGCGTGTCGTCAATGTAGCCTTTAATTTTGGGAAAGCGCGCCAAATATTCGGCGATGAATTGCTTGGCTTGAGCTCGACTCATGCCGGCGCTTTGCGCCAGGCCAAAATCGCTGATGCCGTACAAGATGCCAAAATTCACCGCTTTGGCGCGTCGTCGCAGTTCGGCAGAAATGGGCTCGCTCGGCGCAATGCCGAACACAGCTCGCGCCGTAAAGGCGTGGATGTCATCACCGCGTTGAAATGCTTCGATGAAGTTTTCATCTTGCGACAGGTGCGCGAGAATGCGCAACTCGATCTGCGAGTAGTCCGCCGCCAAGAGCACGTTGCCGTGGGTCGCCGGCAAGAAGGCGCGACGGATCTCACGACCGACCGTCGATCGAACGGGAATGTTTTGTAAGTTAGGGTTCGAGCTTGAGAGTCGCCCAGTCGCCGCCCCCAATTGATGGAACGTTGTGTGCAGGAGACCGGTCGCTGGGTCAACGAGCGACGGCAATGCGTCGACGTAGGTCGACTTGAGTTTTGTTACTTCCCGGTACTGCAGCAGCTTGGCCGCGATCTCATACTCGGCAGCTAAGGGCGCAAGCACCTCAGCGCCCGTTCCATAGCCGCTTTTCTTCTTCGTTCCAACGGGCAAGCCGAGTCGCTCGAACAGAATCGTACCGAGGACCTTCGGAGAGTTGATGTTGAACTCTTCACCGGCCAGACGATAGATATCGCGCGTGGTGTGGTCGATTTGGCGCTCGAGAGAGACACGGATGCGATCGAGCTCCTCGCGATCCAATCGAAAACCTACTGCTTCCATCTTTGCTAGCACGGGCGCGAGCGGTTGCTCGATGTCGAGCAAGACTTTCTCCAAACCTATCTGACGCACGGCATCGAGCCGAGCCCCAGAGGCACGGAACAAGGCGTCGGCGGAAGCGGCCCACTCGGGAAGCACAGGAGCGCCTGCCGCAAAGAGCGTTGCGGAGCTTGCCTTGACATCTGGTTGCGGCGCTCCTTCCCCCGGAGTCCCAACCAATGATTGCTCGAGCGTGGGCTCGCCGCGCGCTGGATCCATGATCCCAGCGGCCAACATAGCGTCCAGGGCGAGCCCGCCGATCTCCACATCAAAGCGGGCAAGCCATCCGCTAAGATTTTTTGCATCGTACACAACCTTGGCCGGCTTTGGGAGTCTCACCAATTGCTCGAACAACGTCCGAAGTTTTGGATGTTCGACCAAGAATTGCGCGGGCATGACGACCGCCTCGTTTGGCCGCCACGAAAGCGCGAGCGCGACTGGCACCTGCGTCCTCCAGCTCGCAAGCGCAGGCACGACGGCCATCGCGACGCGTTCGGATTTGAGCGCGGTAGCGAGCGCATCGCCGATCGCATCAGCGTGATCCAGCACGCGATAGGACCCGAGCTCGAAGGCCGGCGCTTCGCTTGGCTCGAGAGCATCTGAAGAGCCGGCCATGGCTGCGAAGGCGGGCGTTGCAACCTGTGACAAGAGCGATCGAAACTCCAACTCAGAAAAGAGCTGGGCTAAGTGCTCGGGGCTTGGCTCTCGATAGCGCCAAGCTTCCCAGTCCGCAGCGATCGGTAAATCGCGCTTTGCCGTCGAGACGGCTCGGCACGCGCGCGCCTTATCGGCATGCACGCGCAGCAGATCCCCAATGCGTTTCGGAGTCACCGAGTCAACGTTGGCCAGCAAGGTATCGAGCGATCCAAATTGTGCAATCAGTTTGGTCGCGGTTTTCTCGCCGATCCCGGGGACGCCCGGAAGATTGTCGGACGGGTCTCCTTTGAGGCCACGAAAATCGGGCAATTGCTCAGGCGCAAGGCCGTATCGCTCGCGCACGGCAGCTTCATCATAGCGCGCAAGATCGCTAATGCCGCGCTTTGTGACCACGACCGTACAATGGCGGCTGACGAGCTGTAACAGGTCCAAGTCCCCTGAGACAACCATCGTCTCCAATTGGCGTTCCATGGCAAGGGTCACAATCGTCGCAATGCAGTCATCAGCTTCCTCGCCTTCGATCTCGACGATGGGGATCGAATATCCCTCGCAAATCCTGCGAACGATATCAAATTGGGGACGAAGCTCCGATGGCGTCTCCGGGCGTTGCGCTTTGTACTCGGGCACTGCGGCGAGCCGCTCCGCCGGGATTCCTGCGTCGAAGCACGCGACGACGTGCGAGGGCTTCTCTTCTCGGAGGATGCGCCGCAGCATTCGTTGGAAGCCGTAGGCCGCGTTCACCGGCCGGCCGCTGGAAGTGGAAAGCGGCGGCAGCGCAAAAAATGCGCGATACACGAGCGAATAAACGTCGATGAGCATGACTTTGTCTTGCTGGGTCATGTGCAAGCCTTAGCGTGCCCGCAGGTCTGCGGGCAGCGTTTCTTCCACGAAAGCACGAGGCGCGGGTGCGTGGACGGGCAAGGTGAAGGTCAGCGCGTAGGCCACGATGGCGACGCCGACGAGCAGCCAAAGCGTCAGCGTTAGGCCAAAAGTGTCGGCAACTTTCCCCAAGGCGCCAACGCCAAGACCGCCAAGGCCGGTCGAGAGGCCGATGAGGAGCGCCGAGGCGAGCCCAACACGATTGGGCATGTACTCCATGCCCATGACAACGGTCGTCGATAACGTGCCGATGATCAGAGCGCCGGTCAGCCCAAGGGCGATGAACGCAATGATGCCGGACGACCACAGGTACGCGGCCAGCGCCAATGGCGCGAGGCCCAAGCTGATGCTGATCATCTGCTTCGTGCCGTAACGGTCAGTCATTGGTCCAGCAAGCAAGTTCGCGACGGCTCCTGTCGCCAAAAAGATAAACAGCAAGTAGCCATTGTGGGTGGCCGGTTGGTGTAACACATTCACGGCATATAGAGGCACGAAGGTCAGCACGCCACCGTAGACGGCTGAGCGCAAGGCGGTTACCGCGACGAGCAGATTGATAGGTTTGGGCCAAGGGCCGCGCGGCAACACGCCGAGACGCGCCTCGTGAGCGTCATGCGCCCGGCTGACCGTGGGTACGATAGCCGCGACGATGAGCGCCACAATGGTGGCCGGCACAGCTAAGAGCGCCGTTCCGTGCAAGCCACGCCATGCGATGAGCGCGATCACCAGCAGAGGACCAAGGGCCACGCCGATATTGCCTCCTACGGCAAAAACTGAATTCGCCGTGGCCGGCAGGCGACCCGATACGGTCCGCGCGGATTTGGCCGCCTCGGGATGATACATTGCAGAACCGATGCCCGCGACGCACACGAACGCGATCACGGTAGCATAGCTCGGAGCGGCCCCGATACCCGCGAAGCCCCCAAGGGCCAGAAAAACGCCGAGCGGCAACAAAAAGCGCGTCCGAAGGTTATCGCTTGCGATGCCAAAGATGGGCTGCATGATGGAAGACGTGATGCCCGAGATCATCACGAGTGCCGCGAGCCAAAAGTAAGAGAAATCGAATTCCGCTTTCAGGAACGGCAATATTGCGGGCAGTCCACCTGCGCCGATGTCAACGGTGAGGTGGCCCAGCGACAAGATCCCCAACACCTTGCGATTCATAACCGCGCCTTCATTCCCACCAGGGCTTGCGGGCTCGTGGCCAAAACCGGCGGGGTGATGCCGCACCGGGTCATCTTCACCTTCCTCACGTTGCTGATACTCATTGCGGCCTTGCCGATCAATTCGGCGCTGACCGGACGACGGATTCGCTCGGTGCCGCTCACGCAGCAAGCAAAACTGTTCCGATATGGCCGTACGGTCGTGGTCCTCTGGTCAGTTACCGCTCTCGCATTGTACGCCCTTCGCTTGCACGGCCTCGATGCGGCTTCTGTCGGCGTTCGTCCACCGCACGAGCCAGCGCAGCTCGCTCTCGGTCTTGTTTCGCTGCTGGCACCATTGTTGGCCACGCTCGCGGGTGCGCCGCGCTCGCTTCGTCCCGACTACGTGGTCGCGCTTCGCGCGGTTGTGCCGACAGATCGGATTCAGTGGGCATGCTTTGTGGTGGTGGCGGCCAGCGCGAGCCTTTGCGAGGAGTTCTTGTATCGCGGGTACGCGCTCGTGTTGATCGCCAGCCTGACGGGGAGTGTCGTCATAGGAGTTCTCACTTCAACGCTTGCCTTTGGCTTCGCGCATGCGTACCAAGGCAAGGCCGGCGTCGTCGGCGCAACGGTGAGCGGTCTCTTGTATGCTGCTGTCTTTTTGCTGACCGGCTCTCTCTATCCGTGCATGATCGGACACTTCGTGCAAGATATCGCAGGTGGAGCGGTTCTCTCGCGGCGCATTGCTGCTCCTGACCCCCAAAAAGTCGCTCCGAGCGGCGAACGCGCGGTAGGTTCATCACCGGAACGACCAGAAAACAAAGACTGAACCCCTCTTCGCATCCACGATAACCCAGGAGGCTCTTCTTGACCTACGTTATCTGCCAGCCGTGCATCACCGTGAAGGATAAATCGTGCATCGATGTGTGCCCGGTTGACTGCATCAAAGGCAATGACGAAGACCCCCAGCTCTACATCGATCCCAGCGTCTGCATCGATTGTGGCGCTTGCGTGGCGGCGTGTCCGGTGAACGCGATCTACAACGAGACCGAAGTGCCGGGAGAGTGGAAAGAGTACACGCAAATTAACGCGGACTATTTCAACAAGTAGATCGCGACGAACGCACGAATAAATTCGTGCGACTACATCTTTCTTAATGTAGTATCGCGAATTTATTCGCGATTATGTCTTGCGCTTCGTCGTGAACTCCCACCCAAAACGCCCTTTGATGCACAGGTGACCGTGGGTCACGCTGCTCTCCAAAGGAGAGGTCACACGAACGATCTCTCCCTCTTGGACGCGGACCGTTAGGTTGCACCCCACGCCGCAGTACGGGCAGATCGTCTCTCCTTCGGTCTGACGCGAAACATCCCACGTATCGGCCGCTCGCCGATCGTATTCTGTTTTGAACATCAGCGCGCCGGTCGGGCACACGCCGATGCAGTTGCCGCAATACACGCAAGCCGAATCCGGCAAGGGCACCGCATACTCGGTGGAGATCCGTGCGTCGAAGCCGCGCCCGGCAACGGCGATGGCAAATGTGTTTTGTGCATCCGTGCCGCAGGCTTCGACACACTTATAGCACAGAATGCACTTGGAGTAGTCGCGAACGTAGAGGTCGTTATCCACCTTGACCGGCTGCGCCACCGTCTGTGCAACGGTCCCTGACGGCTCGTGGTGATGGCCGGAAACAGCATCGTCGCGCTTGCCGGCTGGCGAAGGCAGATCGCGCTGGCCGTAACGTTCCGGATTCGCACCATAGCGTCGCATTTGTTCCTGCATGTCGTCTGCGAGCGACACGTCAACCGTAGAAGCCAAAAACTCGAGCACCATGCGCCGGCTCGTTCGCACCCGCTCGCTGTCCGTCTTGACCTTCATTCCGTTCTCGCATTTGCGCGAACACGCGGGAACGAGTACTCGCGAGCCTTCAAGCTCGACGACGCACACTCGACACACGTTGACCGGGGTCAAGTTTTCCAGGTAGCAGAGCGTAGGCGTCTCGATGCCGGCCGTACGGCAGGCTTGCAAAATCGTAGCGCCGCCTGGCACGGCGATGCTCTTGCCGTCGATCTCGATCGCAACGCTCGATGCGTCGGTCATGTGCGGATTCTCGCACGCGCGAAGTGGTTCGCGCGGCCACATCTAAAAGACATCAAACTTCGACAGGGCTGATTCGATGGCACTCGAGGCGGTTTGACCGAGTCCGCAAATGGAAGCATCGCGCATGACTTGCCCGATGTCGGCCAAAAGCTTGCGTTCCTGCGCGTTGGGCCCGAGCGTCTTGCCAGACTCGAGGCGCCGCACCAGCTCTTCTTGGCGTACCGTACCAACGCGGCAGGGAACGCACTGTCCGCACGACTCGTCGCGAAAAAACGCGGCGATGCGAAGCAGAATGCCGGCAAGGTCGGCCGTTTCGTCCAAGACCATCACCACGCCCGACCCGAGCGAGGCGCCGATGGCGCGCACGCCTTCGAATGACAACGGCACATCGATCTCGCTTGGAGCGACAAACGAGCCCGCCGCCCCGCCAAGAAGCACAGCCTTGAGCTTGCGGCCATCACGCACCCCGCCCGCAAGGTCGAGGAGCTGCCTCAGGCTGGTGCCAAAAGGAACCTCGTAGAGTCCCGGCTGCGCAACGTGTCCGGAGAGGCAAAAAAGCTTCGTGCCAGTGGAATCTGGCGTGCCGATTGCGGCAAATGCTTTGCCTCCCGCAAGGACGATCTCAGGGATGTTGGCCAGGGTCTCGACGTTATTGACGATCGTCGGCTTGCCGAAAAGTCCCTTTTGTACGGGAAATGGCGGTTTGTTGCGCGGTTCACCGCGGTATCCTTCGATCGAATTGAAGAGCGCAGTCTCCTCGCCGCAAATATATGCTCCGGCTCCGCGTTGTACTTCGATGTCGAAATGGAAGCCTGATGCTTGGATATCATGACCCAGCATGCCGCACGAGCGTGCGGCGTCGATGGCGTTTTGCATGCGCTTCGTTGCGAGCGGATACTCGCCGCGAACGTAGAGGTAGCCATGCTCGCAGCCGCCCGCCAATGCGGCGATCGTCATGGCCTCGACCATGGCAAACGGATCCTCTTCCATCAGGATGCGATCCTTAAACGTGCCCGGTTCCGACTCGTCGGCGTTACAGATAAGATAATGAGGTTGCGCCGGTTCGCGCGCGACCGCTTCCCACTTACGCGCCGTGGGAAATGCCGCGCCTCCCCGGCCCATGAGTTTGGATGCAAGCACTTCTTGCACGATCTGGCTTGGGCCGATCTCGATTGCACGTTGCAGCGCAGCAAAACCGCCGGCCGCCCGATAGTCAGAGAGCTTCTCCGGATCCACCTTACCAACACGACGCAAAAGCCGTCGTTCGGGCTGGCCAAGGGTGACGGCGGGCTTGAATTTTGACTTTGTCCAGGCGCCGCCCCCGACCCCATCGAGCATGCTTTGCGCACTGACGGGAGCAACCGGCGCGTTCGCTGCTTCACCGGATGGTTGCGCAATCACCGACAGTGCAGCCGGAGCTCGATCGCAAAGACCAAGGCAGGGACTGCGCAACCAGGTCATGGCACCGCTGCGCAGTGGCGTTCCCGGCGGACCTAGAGCGCTCTCGAGTTTGGCGCACAGCTCGTCTGCGCCGGCAAGCTTGCAAGCGATGTCGTCGCAGACGTGCACGATCGCGGGTGGCCTCGGCACCGTCGAAAAAAGTCCGTAAAAGCTGGCGACGCCATAAGCGTCTGCGGGTGGCACCGAAAGCCGCAGGCACGCATAGTTGAGTGCGCCGGCGCTGATCCAACCGATCCTGTCGGACAAGGCATGGAGGACCGGCAGGAGTTTGTGCCGCTGCGAACGCGCCGCAGCGCCGCCGACCGAAACGTGGCCATCGAGCTCCGAGCGCCGACCTCCCTGCCAGCCTGAGCTCGGCGAACCTAGGACCGAATCGACTGCTTCTCGCTCGTGCGCCGATGCCTGATCCTGCGTGAAATGAAGGTCCAACGTTACTCTCCGACGCCGGCAGTATCGGGGACGACCTTTTCGATACGTACCGCCGAGGCCTTGAATTCGGCCGTACCCGACTTCGGGTCATTCGCTTCAATCGTGAGCACGTTCGTAGGCACGTCGAAATGAAAGGTCATGAAAGCCAAGCCCGGCCGCAGCGTTGAATCGATGCGCACTGGCACTGTTATCGAACCCCGACGCGAAGTCACGCGCACGGCTTCACCGTCGGCTACACGGTAGCGATCGGCATCCTCTGGAGAGATATCAAACGACTCGCCGCGACGCAGCGGCGAGGTGTACCCGCCGCTTTGCACGCCTGAGTTGAACGAGTCGAGTCTTCGCCCGGTGGTCAGGCGAATGGGATAGTCGGGAGTCAACGTATCGACCGGATCTTCTTGCTCGACCACATTGAAGGGGGCTAGTGGACCTCGCACTGGGTTCTCCCACAGGCGAGCGTGCAAGAACAATTCCCCGGGATGCTGCCCGTCGTAGCACGGCCATTGCAAGCCACCCAGTTCGTCCAAGCGCTTGTACGACATGCCCGCATGCATCGGACTCAAGCTGCGCAGTTCGTTCCACAGCTCCTCGGCGGTGGGATGTCCGAGATCGTGCCCCAAGCGACGCGCCAGCTCGCAAAGAATGTCGATGTCGTCGCGCGCCACACCCGGCGGTTCCATGAGCTTGCGCACGCGCTGTACGCGACGTTCGCTGTTTGTCACGGTGCCCTCAGACTCACACCACCCCGCTGCGGCTGGAAAGACAACCTCGGCAATTTCCGCGGTCTGCGTCAAGACAATGTCTTGGACGACGAGATGTTCGACGCTTCTCAAAAGATGTTCGGCGCGAGTGCGGTCGGCTTCCGAGACGAGCGGATTCTCACCAATCACGTACAGCGATCGAAGTTCGCCGCGCTCGATCGCTTCGAACATCTCGTTCAAGCGCCAGCCGCGCTGTGCTGGAATCTCGACACCCCAGGCACGCTCAAATTTTCCGCGCAACTCGCGGTCGCTCACGCTTTGGAAACCGGGCAATCGATCCGGGATCGCGCCCATGTCGCCGCCTCCCTGCACGTTGTTTTGACCGCGCAAAGGATTGAGCCCGCAACCATATCGGCCCACGTGACCTGTCAGCAACGCCAGGTTGATGAGCGCGAAAACGTTGTCGACGGCGTTGTGGTGCTCCGTAATGCCAAGCGTCCAGCAAATCATCGCTCGATCGGCCTTGGCGTACGCCCGAGCGACTTCGGCGATAACCTCTGCTGGCACACCGGTCATTTTTTCCGCCGCTTGTGGGGAGTACTGCCCAAGCGACGCGCGGTAGGCATCGAATCCAGTGGTCGAATGTTCGATGAACGCGCGATGTTCGAGCCCACCTTGCAAGATTTCGTGAGCCATCGCGTTCGAAAGGGCGATATCCGTTCCAACATCGAGTCCGAGCCAGGTGTCTGCCCACTGCGCAGTCCCCGTGCGGCGTGGATCGACGACGATCAAGCGAGCCCCGTTGCGAATCCCCTTGAGGACGTGATGGAAGAAGATCGGATGCGTTTCTCGCGCGTTCGACCCCCAAAGAATGATCAGGTCGGTTTCCTCAACCTCCCGATACGAGTTCGTGCCTCCGCCGGCTCCGAAAACCGCCGCCAGACCGGCGACGCTTGGAGCGTGTCAGGTCCGGTTGCAGCTATCGACGTTGTTGCAGCCCATGACGGCACGAGCAAACTTCTGGGAGAGGTAATTCAGCTCGTTGGTCGTCTTTGAGCAGCTAAACAACCCAAAAGCGTTCGGACCGGCCGCCCGCTTCGCGGAAGCAAACCCAGCGGCAGCTCGATCGAGCGCTTCGTCCCACGAAGCAGCCCGAAGCCGCTGCCCGTCGCGCACCATGGGTTGCTCCAGGCGCGCGAAATGCTTGCTCATAGGTGGGATTTTTGGGATTGCTCAAAACCGACCTTCATATGGCGCCCGCCTACATATGAGCCTGGGTTGCGCCGATGACACGGATAGGGCATCCTTCTTTAGATGAGCTCTTCTAAGATCAACAATCGCTTTCGCCGTTTGCTCGGATTCGTTACGGGCGATAGTGCTCCGTTGCCTCAAGGCTCCGAACTTGACGTCACTTCGACCGTACCCGAGTCCGCCACCGCCCTCGCGCCCGTCATCGACGAACCTCAGCTGGCCTCAAACGAGGCCGCAGGGGATGACTTCGATCGGCTTCTCAAAGAGGGGCGCATCCGAACTCTCTTCCAACCGATCGTCTCGCTCTCAGACGCCAGCGTCCTTGGTTACGAAGCGCTTTCGCGCGGGCCAATCGGCACGAGGTTAGAGAGCGCCGACGCGCTTTTTTCAACAGCGGCCGAACGAGGCGTCGCCGCGCAGCTCGAACGCCTTTGCCGCTTTCGCGCCATCGCCAATGCGTCCGGCATTCCGCCCGGGTGCTATCTCTTTTTGAACATCAGCCCGCGCGTCTTCGAAGAACGCAACGAAGCCCTCTCTCGTGATGTCGTCGATCAAAATCGATTGGCGCAGGAGCGCATTGTGCTCGAAATTACGGAGAAGCAGGCGATTGACGACTTCGATCTCTTCAAACGAACCTTGCAACATTACCACCGCCAGGGTTTTAAAGTGGCCATCGATGATGCAGGAGCGGGGCACAATAGTCTTCGAGCGGTGATGGAGTTCCGCCCACATTATATCAAACTTGATATTGCGCTGGTACGCGATATCGACCGCGATCGTGCCAAGAATGCTCTTGTCTCCGCCATCATCATCTTCGCACGGCGCATCGACGCGAAGGTGCTCGCCGAAGGCATCGAAACGGTCGAAGAGCTGGCCACGCTGATCGAGATCGGCGTCGAATATGGCCAGGGATTTCTGTTAGCGCGACCGTCGTCGGTCTTCGCGGAACCTAAACCTGAAATCGCCGCCTTCATTCGAGAGCGCGCATCGGCCAGCCGTACGGCGCCTACGCCAAAACGAATGACCGTCAGCGCGGTGACGCGGCGGTCACCCGCGCTGTCACCGACCGCGTATACAATGGAAGTCATGGAGATTTTCGATCGCAACCCGGATCTCGACAGCGTGGTCTTGACCGATTCCGGAGCGCCCGTGGGTTTGGTTAGCCGAACGAAGCTGTATGAACGGCTTTCGCACCAGTTCGGCTATTCCATCTACGCAAAGCGTCCGGTGCGGCTTGTGATGGATGACTCGTATCTCGCCGTCGACGTGAATGACTCGATTGACGATGTTGCGCGCAAGGTCGTCCATCGCCGGCGTTCGGAGATGTACGATGAGATCGTCGTCTTGGAGAATGGTGCGTATTCGGGGGTTGTGTCAGTCCGCGATCTGCTGCACACCATGACGGAGTTCCAGGCCTCGGTTTCGCGCTACTCAAATCCACTTACCGGTCTACCGAGCCGGATGCTCATTCAACAAGAAATCGAACGACGAGCCGCGGGCACGGCTTCATTCGCTCTGTTGCACGTGGACATCAATCACCTACGACACTATAACGAACGCTACGGGTTCGGGCGCGGCGATGAAGTCATCAATGTCCTCGCCGAGACGCTCACGACCACGGCGAAAGCGTTCGATGCGTCCGGGACTCTTGTCGGTCACTTGGGAGGCGTCAACTTCGTCGTCCTCTCCTCCGAGGGAAAAATCGAACCGATCGCAACCACCATCATCAGCGAGTTCGAGCGCAAAGTAGCGGCGCTGCACGTGAGCCGGGAATTGCCTTTGCTTGATTCGGGCGGCTCGGGACGGCCAGACGCGGAAGTGACCTTAACCGTCGTTGGCCTGCGCAGCTCGCGGACACCACTCCCCTCGTATGCGGCAGTCGCATCCAACGTCTCCCGTCACAAGCGAGCGGCACGGACGCTGCGCAGCAGCTCCTTTATCCTCGACGGCAACTTGATAAAGCCAGGCGAGCTGATTCCCCGGCGGATCGGCTAGCTCACCGCCCCGAAAAGCTAGGCTTAAAGCCCTTATCCAACAAGGTTCCCTTGCGTCAGTTCGCCTGCTTGCTTATTATGGAGAGAGGGACCGCTTGGGTTTTGCAGTAAGCTAAGCGTAAAACCAACGGGTTGGTCCATACTGGAGCCAAATAGTGCCACTGTTCCGATCGCTCCGCAACGCGATGAGCCGTGTGACGCGACAACCGCGCGTACACCCCAGGGTGATGATCAGCGAGCCGGTGCGATTGAACACGCCCTGGTCGCACGAGCAGCAAGGCATGCTCGAAGACATTTCCGTCGGGGGCGCCTGCGTTCGTACCCACGTTCGTATGAAGCCGGGAGATACAGTCGCCTTGCTCCTTAGCCTGGGCGTTGGGAGGCGCGTTGATGCCCGGGGGCGCGTGGTGTACGCGAACCCAAGTAGTTCCGGCTATCAAACCCGCTATGGCTTACGCTTCGTTGGCTTAGCGGATCGCGAGGCCAATGAGATTTCCGATTTCGTCGTCGAGCAAAAATTCGGACGACAATTTGGCGTACGGTCGTTTCAAGCGAGCCTCGAGCGAGAACAACCTTAGCAGGGGCGGTGCGCAGCTGCACCGCAGTTGAAGACCACACCGTGGAAGGCACAAGCGAAGAGCCCGCTCTGCCATTTCTCGATAGGCGCGCTGCGGGTCTCGCGCTCGCACGAGTTCTCAATCCCCGGGATAACTGCGTCGTTCTTGGCATTGCCAGAGGCGGCGTCATTGTTGCTGGCGCGGTTGCCGAGGCGCTGCATGCGCCACTCGATGTGATCGTCGTGCGCAAGGTTGGCCACCCCATGCAGCCCGAGCTTGCCATCGGCGCGGTGTCTGCATACGGCGACGCTGTGGTCACGGAGCACTCGGCCGCATTTCCGGCTGCAGTTGCCAAGTCGCTGTTTGCTAAGGCGCGGGAGCAAGCGTTGTCGCTCGATCAGCGGCTCCGTGGTGATGCTCAACCGCTTCCGCTGGATGATCGACCCGTCATCATCGTGGATGATGGGATCGCAACGTCGGCCACGATGCTGTGTGCGATTGAGGCCGCCCGCAAACGAAATGCCGGCTTCATCGCCGCCGCGGTGCCGGTTGCGCCTGCAGATTGCGCGGAGCTCCTCCGACCGCATTGCGACGAGCTGATCGTGCTGGTCGCCTCGCGCGACCTGCCGTTCGCCGTGGGCCGCTTTTATTTCATGTTCGCAGAAGTATCGGATGCGCGCGTACGCGAGGAACTCGCGCGCGCCCGCGCCCGTTCATCGTAACGTCAGCGGATCTTCCGCAAAACCTTCGGCGGCAAGAGCCACACGATCGTGCCGCCGCTCTTCTTCGGCGCATCGAAGTCGATGCGGCACAGGGCGCCTTTCTTGAAATCCACCGCAGCGCCGCTACGCAAGCCGACGAGATAGGCAACGGTTCTTGAGAGGTGTGGCTCGTGGCCAACAAGCAAGATTCGTTTGCTTGTGCGGTTTGCTTCGAGCAGGGCAATGACTTCTGCAGGATCGTGATCGGGTTCGAGCGCCGGGGTCGTTTGGATGTCGCGGCTGTCGATTCGATATGCATCGGTGATCACTTCGGCGGTTTGGCGCGCTCGGGTAAAACCGCTATCGAAGATAGCATCGAACTCGACTCCAATTTTCAATAAGCCGCGAACGATCTCGCGCATGCGCTCGAGTCCTTCAATGGTCAGCGGTCGCAAACGATCGTCGGAGTACTTCTTTGGGTCGCGTTCTTGCGCGACGCCATGCCGTAAGAGATACACTTCCATGTCCGAGGCAGTTGGCGCAGCGAGTCGCGAGGCCTTCTAAGAGTTTGGGGTCTTGCGGTGCGGGTGTCGGAGGGAATCGCGCAGAATCCGGAACGCCGCTCATGCTGCTCGCACAAACGTTCACGTATGCACTGGCTCATCGCCAAGATGTCTTGCTGGCGTTGCGCGAGCACGTTGCTTTGAGCGTTGCAGCGCTGCTCATCGCCGTCATTGTGGGCGTTCCACTTGGCATTTGGACTTCACGCTCGCCCAGTGGTCAATCTGTGGTGAGCCTCGTGACTGCACTGCGGGTGATCCCGAGTTTGGCACTGCTCGCGTTCATGCTGCCTCTTTTAGGCATAGGTTTTGCTCCAGCACTCGCCGCCCTGGCCTTGCTTGCGTTTCCCCCCATCCTGATCAATACCGACGTTGCCTTTCGCGGCATCTCTCCGTCGATTCGCGAGGCCGCGTTGGGCATGGGTATGCGACCAGCGCAGATGTTCCGCCGAATCGAATATCCGCTGGCGACGCCGGTGATGATCGCCGGGTTGCGCACGAGCACCATCGAGGTGATCGCTTCCGCGACGCTCGCCGCGTTCATCGGAGCCGGCGGGCTCGGCAACTTTATTCTTGACGGCCTTGCCAATAACGATATGCGCCAATTGCTACTCGGAGGGTCAAGCGTTGCGTTGCTTGCGCTGGCGGCTGAAGGTCTGCTCAGCGCGATGTTGCTCTTGAGTTCTCGACGTCTTGGGTCGGCGGCGCATGCCACACGCTAGACTCACCCGCGCGCGCGCGCTCGCATTGCTCGCCGGCGTTGCCGGTTTGAGTTCTTGCGCGCGCCATACGACGTCGGGAATTGGGATTGGCTCAAAGAACTTTTCCGAAGAACTCTTGCTGGGCGAAATGTACGCGCGTCTTTTGGAGCACGCGGGCTATTCGGTCGAGCGCAAACTCAACCTGGGTGGCACGAACATCGCGATGGCATCGATCTTGCGCGGCGAAATTGACCTGTACCCCGAGTACACCGGCACCGCTTTGTTGACCCAATTGAAACTCGCTCCGATGCACGACCGCGCCGCCGTCTTTCGCACCGTGCAAGCGCACTACGAATCGCGGTATGGCCTGATGTGGCTGCAACCGGCTCCGATGAACGACACGCAAGCGCTCGCGACAACGGCCCAAACGGCGCAGCGCTTCGGGTTGCATACGCTCTCGGACTGCGCGCGCCTAGCACCGCAGCTGCGTCTCGGTGCCGTGCCTGAATTCACCGATCGCCCAGACGGCTTGCCTGGCTTGCAAGCAGCTTATGGCGGTTTTCGTTTTGCAACCATCACCCTTATCGATATCGGACTTAAGTATACTGCGCTGCTCGATGGAAAAGTCGACGTCGTCGTTGCCTTTGGAACCGACGGTCAGATTGATGCTGACCACCTCGTTGTGCTGACAGACGACAAACATTTCTTCCCACCCTATCAAGTCGCACCGGTCGTGCGGCGCGACGCGCTGGCGCGTTATCCGGGCATTCCAGCCGCGCTCAACCCGCTGGCACCGCATCTGACCGACGACGTCATGCGTCGCCTCAATTGGCGCGTCGACGGCCAGCATGAAGAGCCGGCTGACGTCGCCGCGGATTTCCTCGCCCGCATTGGTTTGGTTCCCAGCGCATCGTGAGCGCCACCCCAAGCGTTCGATTCGATCGGGTCACCAAAGCATACCAAGACGGCAAACGGGTCGTTGATGAGGTGACGCTTGACGTGCAGCCTGGCACGTTCGTGGTCGTGCTGGGACCATCAGGTTGCGGCAAGACGACGCTGCTGAAGACCGTCAACCGCCTCGTCGAGCCCACTTCTGGCAGCGTTGCAGTCAATGGGATCAACGTCGCGTCACTCGAGCCGACGGCGCTGCGGCGCAACATCGGCTATGTGATCCAGCAGATCGGATTGTTTCCCCACATGACGGTCGAAGAGAACGCCGGGGTCGTGCCCTCGTTGCTCAGGTGGCCGCGCGAAAAAATCAAAGCGCGAGTTCGCGAGATGTTAGAGCTCGTTCGCTTGCCTGCGGACCAATTCGGTCACCGCGCTCCGGCACAGCTCTCTGGGGGACAGCAGCAGCGAGTTGGTCTGGCGCGCGCGCTCGCAGCGGATCCGGCTATTTTGCTGATGGACGAACCGTTTGGCGCGTTGGATGCAATCGAGCGGGCTCGCTTGCAGAGCGAGCTGTGCGGGCTGCAACAACGCCTGCACAAGACCGTTTTGTTCGTGACGCACGATGTCGATGAAGCCCTACGGCTCGGGGACTTCATTGTGATCATGCGCAACGGCCGAATCGTGCAAAGCGATCGCCCGGTTGCGATACTCGCGCGGCCTAGAGACGACTTCGTCGCCGAACTCGTTAACGCAGGCGATCTCGTGCGCCGCTTCAGCGTGATGAGAGTGCGCGACGCGATGTTGGACGAAGCGTCGCAGGCTGATACGCAGGGACCAAACCAGGCAACGGTGCGCATCGATGACGACTTGCGTTCGGCGCTCTCGGCGATGCTCGCCACTGGGAATCTTCGGTTGCGGGTGCTTGACGAAACCGGGCAGTTCGTCGGAACCTTAAGCCTCGATCACATGCTTGCGGCGGCTCGCGCCGCAGCCGGATAACGCACGTGTCGTACCTTATCCGCCATCCGCTGCTCGTGGCCCACTTGACACTCCAGCATCTTGAAATCGTTGGAACGTCGCTCTTCATCGCGCTCGTTTTTGCAATCCCGATCGGCATCTTCGCGGCACGCCAACGCCGCGCGGCGGGGCCGCTGCTCGCGCTGTTGAGCATCATCTACACCATACCGAGCTTGGCGCTTTTTGCGCTGCTCATTCCGCTGCTCGGTCTCGGCTTTTGGACGGCGGTGACTGGATTGGCAGCCTACGCTCAAATGATCTTGGTTCGCAACACCTCCGCCGCGCTTGTGGGCGTGGATCCGGCAGTTGTTGAAGCGGCGCGTGGAATGGGGATGAGCGACGCGCAAGTCCTATGGCAGGTGCAGCGCCCACTTGCGATGCCAGTCTTCATTGCCGGCGTTCGGGTCGCCACCGTGTCGCTCATTGGCATTGCCACGATCGCGGCTTGGATCAATGCCGGTGGTCTTGGCGTGCTCGTGCTTGACGGCATCGAACACGATTACGCTGCCAAAGCGGTGGCGGGCGCGCTTGCAGCGGTTGTCCTCGCGTTTGCGGCGGATTACGTGCTGCGCCACCTCGAGCGGCGCTTGTAGCGTGTAGGGGCGATTGGAAAATCGCCCCTCACGAATTTATTCGTGCGCCCGAGCTGTATGTTCCATGTAGTCGCGCGAATTTATTCGCGCGCCCCCGATCCTGGGCAACGCAACAAATGACAGGCAAACCTATTCTCAGAGTCAGACCACGAACGCTCGAGGTCAAAGCCGGCTGCGCGGGCGAGCCGCTCGACGTCGTTCATCGAGAACTTATAGGACGACTCCGTGTGTATCGTCTCCCCCGCGCGAAAAGCGATATTGACGTCGAGCGAATCGATCTTGACCATTTGGTCGACAAGACTTTCTAGATGCATCTCCACTCTGCTGGCCTGGTCATTGTAAAATGCGCGATGGCGGAACTGCCTTAGGGTGAAGTGTCCACCCAGTTCTCGATTAATGCGCGCCAGGATGTTGAGGTTAAACGACGCGGTAACGCCCAGCTCGTCGTCGTAGGCGGCCTGGAGAAGCAGCGGGTCTTTCTTAAGATCCGTGCCTAACAGCAGCGCGTCGCCCGGTGCGAGGAGGGCTCGAATTGCTCGCAAGAATCTTTCGGCTTCGGGCGGATCGAAGTTCCCGATGTTGGAGCCCAAAAAGAGCGCGAGCGTTCGCCCGTTTGCCGCGCTCTCCGCTCGTGCCAAACGACGCAATCCGTCGAAGTAATCACCCTGATAGCTGCGAATGCGCAACGTGGGATATTCCGATTGGAGCGCCTTCGACGACGATTCGAGCGCCGCAGCCGAGATATCAATGGCACTGTATGCAAGCGTCTCGGTTCGGCGCAGCGCGGCCTCAATGAGATACCGGGTTTTCACCGCGCTCCCGCTGCCAAGCTCGACGAGCCTGCGCGCTGCCGCTCGCTCAACGATCTCATCCGCTCGCGACGAAAAGATTTCTAGTTCCGCTCGGGTCAGATAGTACTCGGGAAGCGCGGAAATCGCTTCGAACAGCCTGGATCCGAGTTCGTCGTAGAAATACTTCGGGCTCAGGGTCTTTGGGCGCGCAGTGAGCCCCGCAAGGACGTCGTCGCCAAATGGCATCGCCGCTGATTCGCACAGGGCACGGGTTATCGCTCTCTCGAAGCGGGACGCTAAAGACGAGTGGGGTGAGACGTGGAACGAGAGATTTCGCTCGATGACGGAACGAGCACGACGCTTGAATCCTGGGGCGAAACGGGTCCGGTCATTCTCTGCATTCACGGCATCACGAGCTCGCGCAAGTCCTGGGAGCGAACGGCAACGGCTCTTTGCGATTCGCATCGAGTCTTCGCATACGATCAACGCGGCCACGGCGACTCTGCCTTTGTTCGTGGTCCGATGACGCTCGAGCGAAGCCTCGCCGACTTACGATCAATCGCACTTGCAATTGGCGAGCGGGCGGCGATCATCGGGCACTCGTGGGGCGGAGCCGTCGCGCTGCTCGGTGGACGACAACCCTTTGCAACCAAAGTTGTTGCAATCGATCCGATGGTTCGAGTGCTGCCCGGCACGTGGCGCAAAGAATATCTCGACGACGCAGAACTCGACCTCGCGATGGCGCCCTCCGCACTTGCAGCCGAGCTGCGCCGGCGCCTCGCCTCGTGGGACGAGAGCGATCTACTCGGGAAGCTGCACGCGGTACAGAACATGCGGGCAGACGCGGTCGAGCATCTGGGAAGTGAGAACCGCGTGGACGAGGGTGGCTGGGATTTGCGCGGCGAGGTCGCCGCTTACCCCAAACCGCTTCTGATCTTGGCTGCGGGGCCGAACGAATCGGTCATGTCACAAGAAGATCTAGGTTTTGTCCGCTCGCAGGGCGGCCCGCGCGTCGAGCTGCAAATCTTTGAGGGCGAAGGTCATAACCTGCACCGCACGGCTTTCGGTCGGTACATCGCTGCTACGAAAGATTTTCTCAATCGAGAAAACACGTAGGGGCAACTGCGAAAGTCACCCCCAAATGGATCCCAAGTGGACTTTAGAGAGGTCCGTTTCGATGACAGGCCCCGCTATTTTGTCATCGCTTGGTGCAGCTCGTGGAGATCCTCGAGCATGTTGAGCGTCACGGCATCCTTGATGTGATGGTGTGGCACGCCCATATCTTTTCGCATGTGTCCGGCCTTGTCGTCGGCGTGATGGTAGCCTAAGACGGCCGCATTGTGCTTCTTGACTGTCTCAGGGTCGGTCTTGCCCTTGGTTTGCACCCACTCTTCAAATTCGACATACGTCGGTTTGCGCGTGCGCACGTACGTCATGACCTCGTCCTTGTTCAGGCCGAGATTGTTGATCGTCATCGTGTCAAAGCCAGGACCGCACTCGTCGTAGCCTTCCGGCAACAAGCCCGCTGCGGCGAGCGTCAGTTTCGTCCAGAGGCGGGGAAGATGGACGACGCCGAGGGGTCCCGCGGTGCCCGAGCTGATAAGTGGGGTGATCTTCGTGTGAGACGCTACCGCCATGTCATTCCTCCTTTAGGGTTGAGCGGCCAATAAGGATCGAGAAAACGATGAGTTGTCGCTTATGCTGGCGCGTGCTGCCTAGCATGTCTGGATGCGAAGGTCAGTTCTGCGACGCCGGACTTGTCCAGTTCGCCAAGTCCTTGCGCCACCATTTTGTCGAATTGAGCTTTTGTCGCCTCTGCTAGGGGGAGTTCCAGGCCTGCTTCCTTCGCAAGCGCGACGGCGATCCCCGAGTCTTTCGCCGCGTGGGCCGCGGAGAAGTAACAATCGTGCGCACGGTTTTGCATGTCCTCGCCGTCGGTAACCAGCACGCGCGATGCTGCTCCTGTTTGCGAAAAGACTTCGCGCAACAAGGTCAGATCCAACCCCAATGCCTCGCCGAGACCGAGTCCTTCGGCCAGGCCAGCAGTGTTAATGTTCATGACCATGTTCACGAGCGCTTTGACCTTGGCGGCTTCACCCGCCTTGCCGACGTATTTGAGGGACGAGCTCATTGTTTCCAAGATGGGTTTGGCCCGCTCGAAGGCTTCCTTGCTCCCGCCGATCATGAGGTACAGCGTCCCCTCACGGGCTTGCGGTATCGAACTCGCCATGCATCCCTCAAGGCTGCGGGCGCCTCGCTCTTGCGCTAATTTCTCGACCTCAACATGCACGCTGGGTGAAATCGTCGCGCAGTTAATGAAGAGATGACCCTTGCTTCCAGCGAGCAAACTGTCACCTGAGGTTCCATAAATTGCGTGCATCGCTTTGTCGTCAGTGACAACGGTGATGACAACATCTGCCAGTTCGTTGACGCGTGACAGGGTTGGAGCGGCTTCGGCGCCGATTTCCTTGGCAAGCGCTTGCGCCGCCTCGGGTTGGACATCGTACACCGCCGTGACCGCATACCCGACATCCTTGAGGCGGCGCGCGATGTTCGCGCCCATGCGTCCGACGCCGACGACGCCGATCTTCTCCGAAGTTACCATATGCGGTTCTCCTCAGTCGTGCACGAAAGCGTGCATACGTTCGCTCGTCGGAAAATTGCCGCTGAGCTCCAGTGGGGGGAGCGGATTTTCAGTGAGCTAGATTCCTTTCTCCTTCCGAAGGAGGCACTGGTTGCCTCAAAGAAAGCGGGCTGTAGGATTGATGCTAGATCCGCTTGAGGAGTGACAGCGATGACGACGTGGGAGAAGCCAAATTTTACCGTGATCTCCTTAGGCGCCGAGGTAACGGCGTACCTCGGAAGCGACACTGACCCGACCCCCGTTTAAACGGGCGCGTCGGTCAAAAGCGCATGAGCCACAGCAACGCTGTGGCTCATGCATTTGGTGGGGCGCGACGTGCGAATTAAGGTCTTAGGAACTGCGGCCGGCGGTGGGATCCCTCAGTGGAACTGCGACTGCCCTAACTGCACGGCTGTGCGCTCTGGGAGGCTGCCGAGCAGGCGAGTCGCCTCGCTTGCGGTGACCGGTGACGGCCAGCGCTGGATTCTCGTGAATGCCGGTTGCGACATCTCGGCTCAACTGGCCGCGACACCATCGTTATGGCCCACTCGGAAACGAAGCAGCCCGATTGCGGCGCTGTTGCTCACCGATGCGAATATCGATCACACCGCAGGATTGCTCGAATTTCGCCAAGCTCCAGCATTTTCAATCTGGTCGACCACACTTGTCAAAGACACCTTGACCGCCGCGCCGATGTTTGCCCGATTCGCGAATTCGCCGCATTCGTGGCGCACTTTCGATGCAAAGCCCGAGGCAGCGCGTTGCGACCTCCCGGAGATTGACGGTCTGACAATTTCCGCCATCCCCGTGCCCGGTCGTTTGCCTTCCTATGCGGGTGACGCGCAGCACGCATCCGCTACCGTTGCTTACCGATTCGAGCACATGGGAGCAAGCGCTGTATACGCGCCGATCTTCCTGGCCGTCGACGACAAGCTCAAGCGCGAGGCAGCGAGTGCGGACGCGGTGTTCTTGGACGGAACCTGCTGGACGGACGACGAAATGATCCAATGCGGATTGGGCACTCGCACCGCTCGCGATATGGGCCACGCGCCGATGATTGGGCCTGGTGGCTCGCTTGACGACATGCGTCGAATTCGTGCACGGTATCGGTATTACACCCATGTCAACAATTCCAATCCGATTCTCGATCCGGCATCGGCGCAGGCAAGCGAGCTTGCAGCGGCCGGATTCGCCGTCCCTGATGACGGCTTGGAGATCGTGCTGGATGGCGACCACGCAACCGACGTATACTCACGCGCAGACGAAGTTCGTTGAGCGTTTGCGGGCCGTCGGAACCGCACGCTATCACGATAAGCACCCTTTTCATCTCGCGCTGCACGAGGGCATCCTGACGCCCGATCAGATTCGCGGCTGGGTGGCCAATCGTTACTACTATCAAAAGAGCATCCCGGTAAAAGACGCCGCAATTCTCTCCAATCTTCCCGATCGCGACAAACGCCGGATATGGATTTCACGCATTACCGACCATGACGGGACGCTCGAACGCGGGGGCGGCGGCATCGACTCGTGGCTGGCTCTTGCTCGCGGCGTCGGCTTTCGCGACGACGAAGTAACAGACGAGCGGCACGTGCAGCCTGGGACTCGATTTGCCGTCGATGCGTACGTGACGTTTGCTCGCACGCAGCCATGGCTCATGGCGGTTGCGTCTTCGCTCACCGAGCTCTTCGCGCCAGACCTGATGGCCCGGCGCATCGTGGTGCTCAGCGAAAAGTATCCGTGGATCGACGAGCGGGGTCTTGCGTATTTTCGCAACCGGATGACGCTCGCGCCGCGCGACGCACGCGACGCTTTGGATTGGGTCGTTGAAGGCGCAACCACCGAAGACTTGCAAGACGCGTGCGTACGCGCCCTCGAGTTCAAATGCGACGTGCTTTGGGCGATTCTCGACGCCACCATCTTAGCCTATGGCGCTGGGCGAGCGGAGCCGCGGGCGTGAACGCGCCGGCGCTTGCCCAGGGGGTACGGTTCCGCCGGTCAGCCGACGGGCAAGGCTTACTCCTCATTCCCGAAGGCGTCGTGAATCTCAACGACTCGGCCGCCGCAATCATCGAGCTCGTTGACGGCCAACGTACCACGATGGAGATCGCTGCGCTCCTCGCCACTCGGTATAGCATGGATGTCGCAGCTATCGCAAGCGACATCGAAGACTTGCTCCAGCGGTTGGCATCAAAAACTTGGCTCGTCCTTCCCGCGGCCCAAACGCACTAATGCCGTATCGTCCATTGTCGCTGCTCGCGGAGCTGACGTACCGTTGCAACCTGCAGTGTCCGTACTGTTACAATCCGCTCGATCTTGCTGCGTACCGCGAAGAGCTCGATGCTGACGTGTGGTGCCGCGTGATTGACGAGGCCGCAGCGCTCGGCGTCGTGCAGCTTCATCTTTCGGGCGGTGAACCCACTCTTGCGTCCAGACGACTGCTGCGCGATTCTGCGGCGTGCGCGAGAACGGAGCGTGTATTCCAACCTGATCACGCAAGGAACGTTCCTCAGCGAAAACCTGCTCGACCGCATGCTCGCCGCCGGCCTCGATCACGTGCAGATCAGCCTGCAAGCGGCGCACGCCGAATTGGCTGATTCCATCGCCGGCACGCAGGTGCACGAGCGCAAGCTCGAAGCGCTGAAGCGGGCGCTTGCGCGCAACGTTGCGGTAACGATCAACTGCGTGCTGCATTCGCGCAATATCGATGAGATTGATGACGTCATCTCCCTCGCGGAAGAAATCGGCGTCAAGCGGCTCGAGCTCGCCAACACACAATTTTACGGCTGGGGCTTTCGCAACCGTCGCGCGCTCATCCCGACGCGTGCCCAAGTCGAGCGCGCCGGTGCGATCGTACGGGCAGCGCGCGAGCGCTTGCGCGGCCGCATGGAGATCACGTATGTCCTTGCGGATTACTACGAAGAATTCCCGAAACCGTGTATGAATGGCTGGGGAAGACAGTTCTTGACGATCGTCCCCGATGGTCGCGTGTTGCCCTGTCCAGCTGCCGCATCGATAACGACACTGCACTTTGAAAACGTACGCGATCACCCGCTTTCCAAAATTTGGAACGAGTCCGAGGCTTTTCGCGCTTACCGCGGTATCGAATGGATGCCAGAGCCATGCCGCTCGTGCGAACGGCGTGAGATCGATTTCGGCGGTTGTCGCTGCCAGGCGTTCTTGCTGGCGGGCGACGCCGGCCTCACCGACCCCGCCTGCTCGAAGTCACCCAAGCATCATTTGGTAGAACAGTTGACCAGTGAACCCGAGGCTGCGCTGATCCCGCGTCGTCTGTAGGGGGCGACTGGAAAGTCGCCCCTCGCGAAACAAATTGAGACAAGCTTTGTTCGGCAACTCCACGATCACGTTGTTGCAAGGCGACATCACGACGGTGCATGCCGATGTGATCGTCAACGCGGCAAACGCTTCACTCGCCGGTGGTGGGGGCGTCGACGGCGCGATTCACCGCGCGGGCGGGCCGCAGATACTGGCGGAGTGCAGGTCGATCGGACAATGCCCCACCGGAAGTGCCGTCATGACCTGCGCCGGCAACCTAGCGGCACACTTCGTGATTCACGCGGTAGCTCCACGCTGGCGAGGACACCCTCACGATCCCGATTTGCTCTCGAGCGCTTACTTGAGCAGCCTCAAACTTGCTGATGAGGCCCAAGCTCGATCGATCGCGTTTCCGTCGCTTGGCACAGGCGCGTACGCCTACCCGCTGCGAGAGTCTGCTGCGATTGCGTTGTCAACAGTCAGCGCGCTACTTGCGCTCCGGCACGAGCATCAAACTCGTCACCTTTGTGCTCTTTTCCGCAACCGACCTGGCAGTGTATGAATCGGAATTGGTTACGATGGCGGTGCGGGAATAAATTCGAGACTAGGGGCGATTTTCCGATCGCCCCCTACAATTGTCTAGGGATACACTCCGCGCAAACTGGTTGCTTCGGCCACGCGACCAACCGCAACCGCGTACGCACCGCGCCGCATGCTCACCTTCAACCGTCGGGCCTGCTCGAGCGTGTCTCGGAACGCGCGCACCATGATGCGGCGCAGGCGATCGTTGATCGTCTGCTCTTCCCAGAAAGTCTCTTGCAGGTCTTGCACCCACTCGAAGTACGATACGGTCACGCCGCCGGCGTTGGCCAAGATGTCGGGCAGCACCATGATGCCGCGATCGAAGAGGATGTCGTCTGCGTCCGGCATCGTTGGGCCGTTGGCCGCTTCGGCGATGATTTTCGCCTTGATGCGTGGCGCGTTCTCTTGTGTGATGACCTTTTCGAGCGCGGCCGGAACCAGCACGTCGCAATCGTATTCGAGCACTTCTTTGTTCGTGATTCTTTCGCCGCCTGAGAACCCGACAACGGAGCCGGTCTCAGCCTTGTACGCGATGAGCTTGGCCACATCGAGCCCTGCACTGCTGGCGACGCCGCCTCGGCTGTCAGAGACAGCAACGATGCGATACCCGCGGCGCCCATGAGCTCGGCGGCGTGCAATCCGGCGTTCCCGAAGCCTTGAATTGCTACGCGCGCGCCTGCGGGCAGCTTCAGTTCCTTCATCGCCTCGTCGACGACGTAGAGGCAGCCGCGAGCGGTCGCTTTGTCGCGCCCGAGCGACCCGCCGATGGAAATCGGCTTGCCGGTCACAACCCCGGGAATCGAATAGCCGTTTTGCATGGAGTATGTGTCCATGATCCACGCCATGATTTGCGGCGTCGTGTAGACGTCGGGAGCGGGAATGTCTATTTCAGGGCCGATGATGATCGAGATTTCGCTCGTGAAGCGCCGGGTGAGATTCTCAAGTTCCTGCATCGACATGTTCTTAGGATCGCAGATCACGCCGCCCTTGGCACCGCCGAACGGAATGTTGACGAGCGCGCACTTCCACGACATCCACATGGCGAGCGCCTTGACTTCGTCGAGCGTCACGTCGGGATGGTAGCGAATGCCACCCTTGCCTGGCCCGCGCGCCATGTTGTGCTGCACGCGATAGCCTGCGAACACGCGATGCGTCCCCGAGTCCATCCGGACCGGCACCGACACTTGCAAGATGCGTTTTGGCTCGCGCAAGTAACCGTGGATGGAAGAATCCAACCCGATGATCTCCGCGATGTTATCCAGCTGGCGTTGCGCCATTTGCCAGACGTTGAGCGATGCTTGAACAGCTGAACGATCGAGCGTCGAAGACATGGAACCTCCAGAAGTGGGCAAAAACAGCGAGGTCGCGCGCTTCGACCAAAAGCTCGTGAATCCTCAAGGACTAATGTCGCATCCGTTGCCCTGGAAGGGACTCGAACCCCTAAGGCCTTGCAGCCACTGGTACCTGAAACCAGCGCGTCTACCAATTCCGCCACCAGGGCGTGGTGCGGTCCGATGCTTTCTTCAGGTGGGGCGCGCCGTCATGCTAATAGCGCTGCGACCCTGTCGGCACGGGTGATGGAACATCGACTTCCGGTGAGCTAAACCGCACGCCCGCAAGCATGTCAGTCCACGCGCGCTGCAGCGAAACTTGCAAGCTTTCAAGCGAATGCACGCCGCCGCGCTGCTCGTAATAGTGGCAGTCGACGCCATTGGCCGTGAGATACGCAGCGGCGCCTCGCACGTATTCGACTTTGACGAGGGGATCATCGCTCCCAATGACGAGGAACGCTGGTTTGCCTCGCATGGCTTTGACGAAGCTATCTTTGTCATCATTGGTGAGCGTGCCGCCAATGCTCAAGACCGCGGTCCAGCGATCCGGATGGAGCGGCGCGAGCATGAAGACATCGAAAGCTCCAAGCGATATGCCGGCGAGATACGTTCGCCGCAAATCAACCTTGTAGTTTGATTCCAAAAGCGCCAATGCATCGTACGCATCCTTGCCGGTCAGGGCGTCGAAGGTGCGATCGCCGCGCATCCAGGGTACGGCGAGGATTGCGCCGCTGTCATCGGCCAATTTGCGAAGCGAGGGTTCCGATAAGAGTTCGGTTTCCGTTTGACCCTGGCCATGAAGCATGAGGATGAGGGGTGCCGATTTCTCGGCATCGTAGCTAGCCGGCAAGTAGACCGCAAGTGGCTGCAATGTGCCGTCCACGCTCGAGCGGGCCAGACGAAGTGCGGACGTCCCTGGGGTTTGTGAAACGGGCGCAGCCGAGTCGTCGACCAGTTGATTCACAAGGCTTTCGTCGAGCGCTACGCGGAAACTCAATTGATCGAACGCGACAGTGTCTTTTGGATCGACCAACGCGACAGCCGTCAGGTCGGAATCCAAGCGCGCCACGATTTGATCGGCGGAACCGGTATTGGAAGCAATGCGCGAGAAGTGGCTGACCGCAAGCGTTCGCGCATTTTGCAAACCCGCGCGCAGGCTCTGCGGATTGTTGTTCGGAACTGCCGCAGCTGACAGCACAAGCAACGCCACGGCAGCGGACGCGACACGGCTCAGCGAGGGCGGCATCAAGCTTTCGAACACTGGTGGAAAGGTTTTATGGAACGTCTCGGCGCGCGCCTGCGTTTCTCAGGCATGAAAGTTTCAATCGCAGCTGCTGCAGCGGCCATCCAGCTCGGCGCGGTAACCTTGACGCCCTTCCCGAGAATTCCGCCGTATTTGCCCGTTCCCAAAGATGCAGCGGTCATCATGCAGACTGGTTCTACCAACACGACAGGCTATCGCATCGTCGTGACGCACGCAGGCACCGCTGAGTTTATTGCAGCCTCAGGTCGTGCGACTGGTACGATAGCGACGCGGCTTGCCACAAAACTGTTCGCCGATCTGGCTGCGGCTTCGCCGCTCGACCAAATCCGAAGCCAGGCGTGCATGAAGAGCGCTTCCTTCGGCACCTCGCTCTTTGTCTATTGGAATCACGCTCGTTCGCCTGACCTGAGCTGTCTTTTGAGTGCGCGGGGTAGCGCGCTGGTCGACGATGTCTCAGCCGTCGCAGCCCAGCTGCACCTCAATGGGACGAGAGGAGTCATGCGTCCTCTGTTGCCGGGCGAACAGCATCGACCGCTGCCGACCCCGAGTTAGAGTGTGAATCGCTGCCACACTAAAATTCGGTACCGCTTGAGAAATTGAATCCCTCGATGCGCACGGCGGGCAGCACATGACTCTCAGATCGCACGAGCGCTGACGCGAGGTCGCATCGCCCCAACGCACCGATGATCGATTCGTTGAAGCGCATGTTCTTGAGACCTTTGGTCACGCGGCCTCGTTCGATAAGAAAGAGCCCGTCGCGCGTCATACCCGTGATGATCGTCTGCTTTTGATCGACCAGCCGTATGTACCACGTGCGCGTCACAAGCACCCCATGCTGCACTTCTTTGATCATGTCTTCCAGCGGCGTGCTGCCAGGATCCACAACGATGTTCAACGGCATGGGCCCATCCGAATTGGGCGCTGGCAGCGCGTGGCCTGTGTTGCGGTGTTTTAGTTTGGCGGCATAATACGAATCGTACACCACACTCTTGGCAATGCCGCGTTCGACGAGCGCGACTTGCTGGCGCGGAACGCCTTCGAAATCAAACGGGATGCCACTCCCAAGCGGATGGGAAAAATCATCGCGCACGGTGACGTTCTCTCCGACAATTTTCTCGCCAATGTGCCCACTCATGAACGAAGATCCTTCCTCGAAGGATTGCGCCCCAAATCCGATCCAGGAAAGATAACCCAAGAATTCGCGGAAGCCTGGCGCTTCCATGATGACGGTGTACTTGCCCGGCTCGAGCGCGCGCGGGTTCTTTCCCGCAACCGCTTTCTTTGCGGCCCGCTCGGCGAGCGCCGTTGGATTCAGATCGTCGAAGCGCCGGGAAAAGCCTTCTGCGTAGCCGCTCGAATCTGAGCCGATTGCCTTGATGTTGATCGCACTATCTGTGCCCCGGTAGAAGCGCTTCACTCCTTTGGAGTTTGCAATGGCGAACGCATCTGTTTGCGTCGACACGTAGCCGGCCGCGTAGAGGTCGTACACGCGCATGATCTTAGACACGTCGGCCACAGCCGAAGCGCGCAGATCCGCCGTTGCCTGCGCGGTTGCCGGATCAAAAGCCCCTGGGAGATCGACAACTCCATCTTCGGGTCCCGGTAACCCGGGAAAATTGGCATCCTCCGTTGAGAGCTTGGCAATGGCGCACGCCCGGTTGACAAGCTCGATGATGCCAGCATCATCAAGCTTGTTGCTTGCCGCGACGCCCGTGCGATTGCCAACCACCGCTCGCACCGACATTTGGCAGTTACGCTCGGAGACGCTTTCGTGTGCGAAATTGTGGGTGAAGCGGGTCAGCGAGTTGTCGCTCGCCGCGATCAATGCTTCGGTTTGGTCCGCCTTGGAGACGGAAAGCGCGCGCGCAAGGATTGCCTCGAGCGCGTCGCGATTGCCAAACTCAGCCGCCATATGCGACCCCCACCGTGACATTGCGGAAGCGGGTCGGCGCGGCCCCTTGGCACGACCGCGCTGTTTGCAAAGGCTCCCCTTTGCCGCAGTTGGGGGTGCCCCAAGCAACCCACGATTGCGCGTTGCCGATGGCATCGCACGAACGCCAAAACGCCGGCGTCATACCGGCATAGGTGGGATTCTTGAGCATTTTGCCTTTCTTGCCGTCCTTGATCTCGTAGCCCAGCTGGCAGCCGAACTGGAAGTTGAGGCGTTTGTCGTCGATGGACCACGAGCGATTGCTCTCCATGTACACGCCTTGCTTGACGTCATCGAAGAGCCGCTCTGCCGGCACGCTCCCCGCTTCCAGATTCACATTGCCGATGCGGATCATCGGCAAGCGGCCCCAGTACTCTGCTCGCACGCAACCGGAGAGCCCAACGTTTGCGGTGCCCGCGGTATCGCGCCCCGCCATGTACCCAACGAGAATTCCGTCGCGGATCAGGTAGGTTGGGGTCGCCTTCACGCCCTCATCATCGTACCCGTGCGTCGCCAGAGCCAGAGGACACGTCATATCGATGACCACATTGACTTGCTCGCTTCCGTAGCGGAACGTGCCGAGCTTGTCGAGCGTCGCAAACGACGTGCCGGAAAAATTTGCCTCCCATCCCAAGACCCTGTCCAGCTCGAGTGGGTGGCCGATCGATTCGTGAATCTGCAGCGAGACTTGGTCGCCTGAAAGAATGACGTCCATCGTGCCGGAGGGGCACTGGTCAGCGCTCAGCAGAGCAACCGCCTCCTCTCCGATTCGCAAACCGTTGTCAAGGAGGTTTGCCTTGCGAATGATCTCGTAGCCCCCGGTTTGGTAGAGTCCGCCCGTGCCGGGGAAGCAACGGTCTTGCACGTCGTTTTCGCCAACCGCTAGCGCGTGGACTGCGCTGCCGCATTGGAGCAGGCTTTGGTCGATTTTGCTTCCCTCGCTGTTGGCAAAATATTTGTTGGTCCGCCAGATGTCCATCCACGCCCGCGCGACGGTGACGCCCTTGGCCGCCCGCACTTCCTTTTCGGCGGCGAGTAGATACCCGATGCGTTCGCCAAGCGTGACCGTGGCAGGATCGATCTCAAACGGGGTCTTGTACGAATCGACGTACGCCTTGCTTGGGACAAGCGATATGCCGTGACCCTTCACTTTCGCGCTCGCTTTGGCGATGCTCACCGCGAGAGCTCCGACCCGATCGAGCTCCGCGTCACTCATGTCGGCGCTCGATGCAAATCCCCAAGCACCGTTGACGAGAGCGCGAACTGAGAATCCCGCACTCTCACCGTCCGAAAGACTACTGACGACGCCGTTGCGCACTTCGATGTGTTCGTCGCGAGTTTCGCCGAATCGAACATCGGCGTATTCCGCACCGAGTTTGGCAGCGGTGTCCAAGACCCGTTGCGCTTCGGACTCGAACTGCAAGTGGAAACCTCCGTGGGGTCAAAACGGCCCCAAATGCCCTAGTTATGCGTGTCCCAGAGTGCGCCCTTGCCGAAAGAGGCTCGGGAGCAGGCAAGCGCAAATCCGCTCGGATGTTCCCGTCATCGAACGGACAGCGGACTGCCTCGCCCGAGAGCAACTCATCCAATGGTCTCACAAGCGCGAGAGTTCCTGCGGTTCTCAAAGCTTTCAAACTTCTTGACATCATCAGCCGATCTGACAAGCCGCTTGGTGTTTCCGAACTCGCCCGCAGGCTAGAGTTGGGGAAGAGCACCGTTCACGGCCTCGTCACCACTCTCGAATCGCTTGGCGTCCTCGAAGCAGTCAACGGCTCGCGCAAGTACAATCTCGGACCTCGGCTATCCGCGCTCTCGTCGAGAAGTGCGATTCAGCCAGACTTGCGCCAGAGCGCGCGCGACGCGCTCGAGCGGCTCGCGGAGGCAACCGAGCAGACGAGCTTCCTCGGGGTTCCCGCCGACGATCACGTCACTATTTTAGACATCGTGCATGGCAGACCGACTTTGGCCATTTCCGCGCCAGTTGGGTCTTCGATACCCCTGCTTGCAGGCGCCGTGGGCAAGGTGGTCCTCGCCTCCTGGGAGGGGCAAAAGCGTCGAGACTTTCTTTCCAAATCCGCGCTGCCGGCGTTTACGGCGGCCAGCATCGTCAACCCGGACACGTACGAACGCTCGATTGACGAGGCAATTTCCCGTGGTGCGGCAATCGACGTGGACGAGTATGTGGACGGCGTGCGCGCCGCCGCTGCCCCAGTGATGGGCCCCGGACACAAACTCGTGGCGATTCTCTGGGTTGCAGGCTTTTCGCGGCACATCGATTCGGAACGTTTAGATTTTATCGCGTCAGCCGTGGCTCGCGAAGCGGCCGAGATCAGCCGGCGGCTCACGGGAATTTGAGAACGTGGCGATTTTCCAATCGCCCCCTACACGCTAAGAGCGTGGGCAAGGTCGGCGATGAGGTCTGCCGACGACTCGATCCCCACCGACAAGCGTAACAGCGAATCTAAAACGCCTCGCGCTTCCCGATCTTCCTTGGGAATAGCGCCGTGGGTCATTGATGCGGGATGGCTGATGAGCGATTCGACGCCGCCAAGGCTCTCCGCCAGCGAAAAAAGCTTCGTCCCCATCGCGATTGCTCGCGCTCGCTTGGCACCACCACTGGGAACGAATGAAATCATCCCGCCAAAACCACGCATTTGACGTTTTGCCAAGTCATGGTGTGGATGCGACACCAGTCCCGGATAATACACTTTCTCGACATCTGGCCGCTCGGCGAGAAAGGCGGCGATCGCTCCAGCGTTGCGATCGTGCTCGCGCATGCGCAGTGCTAGCGTCTTGACGCCGCGCAGCGTCAGAAAACAATCAAACGGCCCGGGCACGGCGCCAACGGCGTTTTGATGAAACTTTAGCACCTCATGGAGATCGTCACGGTTGGTTGCTGCAAAACCACCGATCGCATCGGAGTGCCCACCGATGTACTTCGTGGTCGAATGCACGACGACGTCCGCCCCCAAGTCGAGTGGATTTTGCAAAAACGGCGTCGCAAACGTGTTGTCGACCACAACGAGGACGCCGCGCGGTTTACAAAGAGCCGCCGTTGCACTCAGGTCGACCAGCTTCATGAGCGGGTTGGATGGTGATTCAAGCCAGACCATGCGCGTGGATCCACCCAGGGCGGCGGCTATCGCGGAAGGGTCGCTCGCATCCACATAGGTGAAGGTGAGACCGTAGCGCCTGAGCACCTTATCGAAGAGCCGGAACGTGCCGCCATACAGGTCGTCGGTGACGACGACGTGATCGCCGGCCGAGAGGAGATTGAGCGTGGCCGACGTCGCGGCCATACCGCTTGCAAAACACAGGCCATGCTTGGCATTTTCTAGCGACGCGAGACAGCGTTCGAGCGCGAGGCGCGTAGGGTTTGCGCTGCGCGAGTAGTCGAAACCGAGATGCTCGGCCGGCGCGCGCTGCGTGTAGGTCGAGGTCTGATAAATGGGCACGATCGTCGCGCCAGTTGTGGGATCCGCGTCTTGGCCTACGTGGATGGCTTTGGTTGCAAAATCCATATGCGCTCTTAGGTCACCGATAGATAGTTGATGATGTCCATCTTGGTGAGCACCCCGATCGCCTTTGCTTCGTGACTCACCACGACGGCCGCGTGGCCAAGAGAAAGCTCTCGATAGGCGCGGCTGACCTCTTCTTTCTCATCGAGCAACGGGAAGGGCCGCCCCATGACGTCCTTCACTTCGGCATGCACAATGTCCGAGTGATCGAAGATGAGCTGCATCACGGCCACCTCATTGATGCTGCCGACCATATCCCCGTTCTCCACAACGGGAATCTGTGAAATCTGAAACTCGCGCATCAGCTCAATGCCGTGACGGACGGTATCGGAGGGAGAGACCGTAATCAACTTGGGGAGTGCTCCCTTGGCACGCAACACCTCGCCAACAGTTGCGGCGAGGCCCGCTTCACCCAGAAATCCGTTCGTTCGCATCCACTCATCGTTGAAGATCTTCGAGAGGTAGCCGCGGCCGTTGTCAGGCAAAAGGACAACGACGATCGCCTCGGGCGCCAACTCGCGGACGACCCGATGCGCCGCCACGAGCGCCGTGCCTGATGAGCCACCGACCAGCAGCCCTTCTTCGCGGCATGCTCGGCGCGTCATGAGAAAGGATTCCTTATCTGAAACTCGCTCGATTCGGTCAATCGCTCGCAAGTCAACGGTTGCGGGTAAGAAATCTTCTCCGATGCCTTCGACCTTGTACGATTTCGCCGTATCTCCCGAATAAATGGAACCTTCCGGATCCGCACCGATCACGGTGATCGAGGCGTTTTGCGCTTTGAGATAGTGGGCAACGCCTGAAATGGTGCCGCCGGTTCCGATCCCGCTGACGAAGTGGGTGATCTTGCCCGTGGTCTGCTGCCAAATTTCCGGACCGGTTGTTTCTTCGTGCGCTCGCGGATTGAGCAGATTGGCAAATTGGTTGGGCTGAAACGCGCCAGGAATCTCGCTCGCCAGGCGTGCCGCCACTCCGTAATAAGACTCGGGACTGCTGGCGGGCGCTTTTGTTGGCGTGATCACGACTTCCGCGCCATAGGCCCGCAACAAGCGCACTTTTTCGTCGCTCACCTTGTCCGGCATGACCAGAATGCACCGATAGCCCTTGATGGCCGCAACCATCGCGAGTCCCGTCCCAGTGTTGCCCGATGTCGCCTCGACGATCGTCCCCGAAGGCCGGAGCAATCCTCGCTCTTCGGCATCGCGAATCATCGCAAGCACAGGTCGATCTTTGACCGATCCGCCGGGGTTGAAGTACTCGACCTTCGCTAGCACGAGACAAGACGCACTGTCCATGACGCGGTTGAGCTTGACGAGCGGCGTATGGCCAATCGTCTCAAGAGCGTTGTTGTAGTAGTGCATGCCATCCGCACGCAACGGTCCGAGCGCTGGCGTCGTCACGTCCAGCTTCATGACGGCCTCCTCGAGGGCTTTAGGGCGATCTGCCGGCCAAGAAGTCTTCGGTTCGCGTATCCGTCGGCCGGCTGAAAACAAGCGGGGTTTCGCCGCTCTCGATGACTTCACCGCTGGCGAGATAGCACGTCGTGTCCGACAGTCGGGCCGCCTGTTCCAAATTATTTGTGGCGATGAGCACGGTATGGTCGCGGCGCAGTGGTATGAAGACTTCTTCGAAGGCGAGTCCGGCCACGGGATCGAGTGTTGCGGTTGGGTCGTCAAAAAGCAGCACTTCTGGGTCGAGCGCCATCGCGCGAGCGAGACAGAGCCGTTGGAGCTGTTCGATGGTGAGATCCGAGGGCGCACGATCGAGCAGCGGGCTGACCGCATCCCAAAGAAGCACCCGACGCAGCGAACGCTCTACTTTCTCTTCGATCAGGATGCGATCGCGCAGCCCTTTTGCGCGCAACCCAAACGCGACGTTGTCGAAGATCGATGTCGGGAGGACGGTGGGTGTGGAAAAGGTCATTCCGACACGGCGTCGCAGCGCGGCAACGTCGACGCCTGGTCCTAAAATCTCAGCTCCGTCGATTTTGACGCTGCCATGCAGCCGCGCTCGCGGATTGAGATCGTGCAACCGATTGAACGATCGAAGCAGCGTCGTCTTGCCACTTTTGGATGCCCCTATGAAAGCGACCGTTCTGCCCGCAACGACTGAGATATTCACGCCGCGCAGTGCGTGCTTATCGCCGAACCAAACGTGCAACTGCGATGCTTCCAGCTTCGTCTCGACCGTTGGTCCGCCTTGCGTGCTCACGTTTTGGTCGCCGATGTTTCGAGCTGTCTGCGGGAAAAATCTTTCGACAGCGCCGTGCAAGCCGCCACGACGAGCACGAGAACAAGACACGATGCGGCCTCGGTCGCAGCTAGGCTCACATTCGAAGCAAAGTGCCAAATCGCGGCAGAGAGTGGTTGCGCTCCGCCGCTTGCGCTCACTGCCAGCACAACCGCGGAGGTCTCACCGACCATCTGCCCAGCGAGAGCACAGAGTACTGCGGCGACCGCCCATGCCGATTGCGGGAGCGTCAACCCAAAAAACGCTGACGCAGACGAGGCTCCAAGGGCCGCTGCAGCTTCGCGCGCCACTTCGGGAACGCCCGAGAATGCTTGTGCCAAACGGGCAGTGGCGTTGGGTAGATTCAAGACGATGAGGGCGAGAGCGGCCGCGCCGACAACCGATGAGTGCACGAAGGCCACGACCGTAAAAAAAACGGCCACGCCGATAACAACGGGCGGTATGCCTACCGACCACTCCAGGGACTCACGCACCGCGCGAGTCGCGACGCCACCGATGCTAGGATCCGTTGCGCACACCGCGGCGCACAGGCCGATCGCAAACGTCACTGGCAAGGCGATCGCAAGAACGAGTGCCGAAATGGCGAGCGCGCTCCCTGCCCCCTGCGGCACCGCAAGCACTCGTGCGAAATCTTGCCAACCAAGAGCAACGAGCGCGACCAGCACGGCCACGAACGCCATCGCGCCGGCCGTTCCGGCAATGTACGAGAGCGCCGTGACAAGCACGTCGCGCGACCGAAACGTGTCCGGTTTCGGCGTGCCGACGGTCACGAGACCCACTGGAGGCTCCCAATTCGGCGTGCTGCGATGATCTTGCTCGTCGCGGCAAAGGCCAAAACCACAAGCGCTGATTGCGCGATGCCCGCATCGATCAATTGCATCGTGTGCGCATGCGCCATGATCGAGCTCGGTATCGTAAAGAGAGACACGGGATATCCGGCCCGCGCAGCGGCCAGGAACACAACGGAAACGCCCGCTGCTTCACCAACTGCTCTGGACAGCGCATCTGCATAGATACCGAGCAATTGCCGCTTGCACGCCGGGATCGTCACGTGTGCCGTCACTCGGCTCGCACCGGCACCCGCAGCTGCGGCGGCTTCGCGGACCGAAGGTGCGAGCGCGCCGAGCAAGCGGACCGCGAGCACGTTCGATCGCGAAATGACAGCGATGGACACCACCACGCAGGCGGCAGCAAAAACGGCGCCCGGAGTGTGGCCGGAAAGAGCCGGCAGAATCAGGGTCGCGCCGAACCAGCCCAGCACGACGGCTGGAAACACTGAGAGACCCGAAGTGGCAGCGCCGATGGCTTGGCTCAGCCTTCCTGTCACGAGCTCCTGGGTGAGCAGGGCCGTGCCAATGCCGATGCTGGCGCCGATAACCGCTCCCACAACCCCGACGAGCAGCGTGGCAAAAAGCTCAACGACGAGATTCCCCAGAAAGAACAACGGATCGGGCCGCTGCTGACCCGCGAGCGCGGCAACCATGAGAACCGTCACGATTGAAAATGGCGTGAGGATCACGCACCAAGCAAAAAGCCCAGCCGCCCCAACAAAAAGCCGCTCCCAAGGCCTTGCCATGGGAGCGTGTTCTTGCTGCTCGTAGCAGCAGACCTGTAGGGGGCGATTGGAAAATCGCCCCACGCCTTTAGAATTGCATGAGCGTGTTCAGAAAGAGCGCGCGGTTGTCGTTGTTCATGATGTACGAACCAGCTGGAACGCCCGTGCCTGAGAACAACGGAAGTGGCGTGTTGATCCCCCAATATTGGTAGTTAAGGCCAACGCGCATGTAATTGCTCACCCAGTGGTGCACCCCGATGTAGGCCATCTTACGGTCGTTGGCCTGACCGGTATAGTAAAAAGTGTAGAAGGGCGTGCCGTTGACCCACGTCTCCGGGTTGAGCACGGAGTGCGCGCCAGTACCGATCCACCCTAGCTCCATGAAGTTGTTGTTGATTTTTTGAGCCGTGTGACCCACATTGACAACGCCCCAGAATGCCTTGTTGTCGGTCCATCCTTTCAACGTTGTCGGGTCGTTGCCGAATCGAGTCAAGCCTTGCACCGCGAGATTGAGCGAGGGACCGAACTGGTAGCTGGCGCCTATGGCGCCGACTGACAAATTTGCCTGGAGCGGCTGGTACGTCTGCTTCAAGGTCCACCAGAAGTTGTTCTTATAACCTTGGAGTTCAACCCAGCTTCCCGTTATGAGTGCGCGGCTTGTTGGAGTCACGCCGACATGCGCGAGGACGATGAATTGGGTGTTCGGCACAGCTCCACTCGAAGCTGGACCGGGCACGTAGGCAAACGGAGAAGTGCTGCCAAGATCCGGGCCTCCGGTCTGGCCGAAGCCCAGCCAGCCATACACCTTCGAATTCTTGAAACCAAAGAGTCCGCCATTGTAGTAGTCATTGTCATACGCGAGTCCGAGCGGGTCGCTGCGCAGCGTGTACTTGCCAGCCTCGAGATAGACAGGCGAGTTCGTGAATTGATACTTCAGATACGCGTAGTTCAAGCGTAAGAGCCCACCTGTGTTATACGTGCTCGTGGTTGGCCCGGCTGGATTCACGTTGTCGAGGCCGTTGACGTTGGCTTGACCAAAGAAGTTCTTGTTTTCCAAACGCACGGCATAGCTGGCTTGCTTGTCGAGGTCGCCTTGAATGATGAGACGAAAGACCGAGTAGCCCGTTCCACGCGAGTTGGTGCCGACCACGTAGCTTTGCGCATCATCTTTGACAATCGTCCCAGGCTTCAACGGTGTGCCATTTGGCTGGAATGCGCTCACGGTTTCGGTATAGGTGCCGGGAGCGCGAACGTATGCGTACGCATGGATTTGCATGCGGTTGAGCGTGGTCTCCGCGGTGGTCAGGCGGGTATCTAGCGCGGCTTCTTTGGTTTGCAGGTCCTTGATCTGCGACCCATACTGATCGAGCAGCATGCGGGCATCGGCGATGGCCGCAGCATTCACTCGGACCGCTCCGTTGGGATCGTGGAGCTGGTACTCGAGCTCGTTCACAACGCGGTCGACCATGACCGCCATTTCGTAGCGTGTGAGGTTACGTTTGCCATGAAACAACCCGTCCGGATACCCTTTGAGATAACCCAAATCGTGTAGCTGCACGATGGCCTTGTAGGCAAACGAGTCCGTGGGAACGTCGGCAAACGGGTTGTTGTCCCCGGTGGCGATGGAAACGCCAATTCCGTCTGCACTGCTCGCACCGCTTCCAGGACTGGCGGTCGCGACCGCCCCTGCGTCGGGCGCCGCGGACGTTGCGGAAGCGGCCGGAGCCGGCACTGGGTTAGAATCGTCGGCGAGCGCCGGAATCGCGAGGGCGAACACAGCGCAGACAACCGCCGACGCAAGAAGCAGCCGGTGTTTTCGCATTGAACGTATCCTTTTCTAAAGACTCAATGGTGAGGCGAACAAGAAGTAGGCCCGTCGCTAAGGCACTGCGTGCTTGTAGTCTACGGGCCGAACATTAAGGAACTATCAACTGCGGGTTAAGGCGGCTTAATCACCTAGACCTTGTACGTCATCGTGAAGAAGTACTGAAGCGGCGGGATACCAAATTCTTCGCTGCTCTGATCGAAGGCATTTTGGTCTGCGCCGAATTTGTTCTCGGGTTGAAACACACCAAGTCCGAAATAGCCGTAGCGCTGCGCAGCGGTGTTGAAGATGTTGTTGATGCCCAGCGTTGTCGTGATGCGGTTGGCCTGCTGGGAAATGCTTGCATTGGTGAAGATGAAATGCGGACGGTTGTAACTGTTGCCATCTCCAATATAGTGCCCGTCGATTTCGACGTCGAGACCGCTTGGGGTGTTGTAGTCGAAGCCCAAGTTGGCTTTGTGGAGCGGAATCCCGTAGATCTGCGAGCCGTTAATGATGGTCACATTGGAGGCAAGGATCGCGTCGGGAACGCCAAGATAGGTTGACGATTGGACGTCATAATCTGCGTTCGCCGTAAAATGAGGCAGAAGCCCGAAATTGCCCGAAAGCTGAATACCACGATAGCGCGCTGACGCCGCGTTGTACGTCGTGCTCACCGCGAGGTCGGCAACCGTGGGGTTGTTATGGCAAAAATTCTGGATGCGTCTGAGATAGGCGGCGATGAGACTTGGCGGCACCTGCGTGCTCCCCAGTGCTGACAGCGGCAGATTGCCGCTGAACAGAGCGTTGAACTCTGTCGTATTATACACGTCCACTTCGAGGGTATCGAGCAATCCGATTCGCCGCCCGTAGGAGACCTCTGCGTCGGTAGCCGTCTCCGGTGAGAGCGTCGGATTGCTGACGCTCCCTATCCCGTTGAGTTGTGCGCCGCACAGTGGATTGATGTTGTTGGGGGTCGTGTTGTACGACGGCATCGCATAGAGGAGCGATGGATCCGGCTCGCTGTTGGAATGCCCCGCCGTCAGTCGAACGATATCCACGCCGGTTGGGCGAAATTGGAATGTCAGGCGCGGGTCGAACGAGTTCTTACCCGTATTGGCCGAGTGATTAAGCCAGAGATTTGCAAAGATCGAGAGTTTCGAATTCGGCGTGTATTCGTCGCGCGCGAAGAAATTATTTTGGTTGAGGTCAAACTCTTGGTTCGCGGCCAAAATGTTAAACTGATTGCCGTTCTGATCAAAGAACGGGAACGTGTCGCCGGTGTGCTGCTGGTGCTGATAGTTGTAGCCGAATGCGATGTTATGCAGCGTGCTCGCAAACTCATCGTCGATGAGCAAACCCGTCGTTCGATAGAAGTCGCTATGGAACGACTGGTTTGCTGCGGCACGGTTGTAGTCTAATCCGTATTTGTCGATGTAAGTGTCGACGTTGATTTGGCCCTGCCCCAACCCTTGCGTGAGCCGCGCGTGATAGTCTTGGTTGCGAATCGCCTGCCAAGGGCCGCCGCCGCCGCCTGAGGGCCCCGAAGTCTCCTGAGAAAACTTGTACGGGTTCAGGCACGAGAAGCCGGCTGGGGCATCGCTCAGGGCTGCTTGGGTGAAATTGGAACAATTGCCGTCGACTTCTTGGGGCGTTCCGCAGCTGCTGAGGCAAACGCTGGATTTGCCACCATTACCATTGAGCCCCTTGAACGTATTGTAGAGGTTCTGCTGATAGGTGAGAAAGTCATTATCACCATTGCCACTCTTGTCATCCCAGGTGGTCGCGGAGTACGCGCTGAGCAAAAAATTGGTCTTCGGTGAAAATGCGTACGTCAGCTTGCCGACATCGTTTCGAAGGACGTAATCACTGCTCACGACATAGGTGTTCGTTGCGAACGTCGCGGCACGGATGTCCGATCCGTTGAGTCCGGATTCAACCTGATCGGATGGCGGAAAAAGACCGTACGTTCCCTCGACGCCGTGGGAGAAGGCAAATCCGAGTTTGTTTTCTGTCCCGGTCGTCTGTATGCCGGTAAGAGCTTTCCCGTAGGAGCCCGCGCCTTGCTCGAAGAGCGCGTGGATCTGCGGGGTCGGGTTGATGGTCAGAAAGTTGACCGCACCGGCAATCGTTGATGCGCCATAGACTCCGGTTGCCCCCGAGCCGAAGACCGTTTCAATATCGCGGATCCCGAAAAAAGGCGAGTCCTGATAATCAAAACCGTTGCCCAAGGCACCAATCGGCCCAATGGGATGGCCGTCGAGCAGCGTCGCAGTTTCAGTCGCTTCGAATCCACGAATGCTGACGGACTGGTCGTCGCCAAGCGAGGAACTCGTTGCTATGTTGACACCCGGGACGGAGATGAGCGCATCGCCCGCCCGCATGTAATTCTGCGTCTGCAGGATGCTGGGATCGATGTGCGTGTTGATGGTCGAGCTGGTTTGCAGCGTGTTCGAAGCTGCGACGATAACCCGGCCAATCGTGCGTGCTGCAGCCGCGGATGATATCCTCGTCAAGGCGACGCGGAACTCGACCCGCGCTCCGGCAGCCACCGGAATGTTTGCCGACCGAGCCAATTGGTAGCCCGATGCCGTGACCAAGAGCGTGCACACCCCCGGGGTCACGTCGTTGAAGAAAAACGATCCGTCCCGCGCGGTGGTTGTGTGCTGTACATGCGCGCCTTGGCAGTACAAATCGATACCCGCACCTGGAATGGCTAGCCCGCCGTCCGTGTCGACGATCGAGCCCACAACGCTCGTGCCCGAGGCCGTATCGGCCACCGCGGTCAATGGCGACAGCCCCAACAGCATGGCAAGGGCGGCGAAAAGAGCAGCACATCTATCCAAACGCATGTTTTTTTCACTCCCAACGCGACAACGAGCCCAACAGGGTCTTATAAAGTCTGCCGTTTTAGATTACCGTCGTTGGATTAACGATGCATAATGTATGAGTTAAGAATGGCTTAATGTTTTGCATGAGAAGAGGCCGCACCGGCGTGTCGGTGCGGCCTCTATCGGGAGTTGCGCTAGGAGTCCGATTGAGCGTTCTAAGACGGAAGCGATTCCGCCCGGCATCTATTCTACAGAGGCGACGTTAAGGTCACGTTATCTAGCCGAAACGGCCAGTGATGTAGTCTTCGGTCCGCTTATCTTTTGGGGTCGTGAAGATCTTTGAGGACACGTCAAACTCGATAAGCTGACCGGGTTCATTTTCGCCTGCGAGCAAAAATCCGGTGAAGTCCGACACACGCGCCGCTTGCTGCATGTTGTGCGTGACGATGATGAACGTGTACGCGCCTTTGAGCTCACGCATTAAGTCTTCGATCTTGGTCGTTGAAATGGGATCGAGCGCAGATGCCGGCTCGTCCATCAGCAGCACCTCCGGTTCGACGGCGAGCGCGCGCGCGATGCACAGCCGCTGCTGCTGACCGCCGGAGAGTGACGCGCCGGAGTCATGCAGCTTATCCTTGACTTCGTTCCAAAGCGCGGCCTTCCGAAGGCTGTGTTCGGCAAGCTCGGCGAGGACGCCACGGTTTCTCGTCATATTCGTCAAGCGCACGCCCGCGAGCACGTTCTCGAGGATCGACATCGTTGGAAATGGGTTGGGCCGTTGAAAGACCATGCCGATGCGCTGCCGCATGGCGGTCGGATTGACCCCCGGCTCGTAAAGGTTTTGACCATCCAGGCAAACTTCGCCCTCGACCCGCGTTCCAGGAATGATCTCGTGCATGCGATTGAGACAGCGGAGCAGTGTCGACTTGCCGCATCCGGATGGGCCGATGAGCGCCGTGATCTGACCAGGCCGAAAATCCATTGAGACGCCCCGGACGGCAAGGTGCGTGCCATACCAGGCGCTGAGATTTTTGGTATAGAGAGATTTCTCTGCCGCTTCGGTTGCGTTGCTCATCGTGGCAGCCGTGCCGGGAAAATAATCCGGGCGGTAATGTTGAGCACAAAAACAAGGAGAATCAGCGTCAACGCGCCACCCCAGGCCGCGAGCTGCCAATCTTTGTACGGCGCGATGGCATATTGAAAGACGAGTAGCGGCAGCGCAGCCGTTGGTCCGTTGGGATTCAAACTCCAGAACTGACTGCCAAAAGCGGTAAACAGCAGCGGTGCCGACTCACCGGCAACGCGTGCGATCCCGAGAAGTGAACCCGTCACGATGCCGGCGCGCGCACAGGGTACGGTGACCAGCACGATCGCCTTCCACGCCTCCATCCCGAGGGCAAGGGCGCCCTCTCGAATTGCCGGGTTCACAAGTCGGACGGCCTCCTCCGTGGTGCGCACGACAATGGGCAACATGATGACGGCGAGCGCGACCGCGGCAGAGATCGCGGAGAAATGGCGCTGGGGTACAACGATGATGGTATAGGCAAACAACCCGATGGCAATCGAGGGCACGCCAGTCAAGACGTCGCTGAGGAATCGCACGGCTTGCGCCAACCAGCCGCGCCCGAGCAGCGCCAGATAAATCCCGGCCAGGACTCCAATCGGGATCGCGATCGCCGAAGACATCGCGATGATCATGAGCGACCCGACAGCAGCATTGGCGACGCCGCCGCCTGGGATCCCAACCGGGGTCGGAAGATGCGTGAAGAACTGTACGTTGAGCGCCGGTCCACCGCGTTGAATAACATAGATCACGATCAGCGCGAGCAACGCGGCGGCTACTCCAGCGCATAACCATGCCACGACAAGCATGATTGCGTTCCAAGCTTGCCGGACGAAGAGCGACATCAGGCCCGCGTACCCTTTGGCCCGCGCACGCCGCGCACCAACAGTCGCGCGAACACGTTGACGATCATACTAACGATGAAGAGCATCGACCCGATGCCGACGAGCACGGAAACGTATTCTTGCCCCGTCGCCTCGCTGAATTCATTGGCCAGAACGGAGGCCAGCGTGTACGCGGGAGAAAAAAGCGACATCGAAATTGCCGGCTTGTTGCCAATGACCATCACCACGGCCATCGCCTCGCCCATCGCGCGGCCGAGAGCGAGAACGAGGGCTCCAATAATACCCGGGCGCGCATAGGGGATGACCGCGCGGGTTAGTACTTCCCATTTGGTGGCTCCCAGCGCGTACATGGCTTCGCGTTGGTCGCGCGGCACGGCCTCGAAGATATCGCGAGAGATGGCCGACACGGTTGGGAGCACCATGATGGCGAGCAAAATGCCTGCGGTCAGCATGCCCACGCCGTAAAAGTAGCCTTGGAATAGGGGAAGAAAGCCAAGCGTGCGCGCGAGGGCCGGTTCGACCACGGTCCGCATCACGGGTGCGAGCACAAAGAGACCCCAAATGCCGAAGACCACGCTCGGAACCGCCGCTAGCAGCTCGATGAGCATGGCAACCGGTGTCGCCAACCTGCGCGGCGCGATCTCCGCCAAAAGGAGGGCTGCGCCGATGCCGACTGGCCCAGCCAACACGAGCGCGATTGCAGACGTGACCGCAGTGCCGTAAATGAAGGAGAGGAGCCCGTATCGACGGCCCGTCGGATCCCAGGTAGCGCTTTGAAACGCGTGGATGCCCACCGTCTTGATGCCAGGCCACGCTGCAATCAGCAGCGTGACAAATAACCAGACGACCATGAGCAGCACGAGCCATGCGCTTACCGAGAAGGCGCCAATCACGATACGATCGCCGATGGGGTTTGAGGACGAACGCAAACGCGCCGGCGTCGTAACCGCTGGTACACGCACAACGTCGGCGCCATTCTGGGTCATCGATCTTGACCGTCCGTCATCTCTTGTATCAAAGGAAGGCGATGCGCTGGTTTGTTAGCCAGGGCCGCACCGCCTTCCCGAACTTAGGTCTTGGAACCGGTGGATGTACTAGTGGATGCTGGCCAGCGCCTTCGTTGCCTCCGCCTGCACGTTCGCCGGCAGACTGACGTAGCGAACCCGGACTGCCAATGCCTGTCCATCTGTCACCAGCCATCGGAAGAGACTGACGAGCGTTTGTCCCTTGGCCGCGTCGGACTGGTTCTTCCACAACATCACCCAGGAATAGCCGCAGATCGGATAGCTGTCCGCCCCTGGCATGTTGACGATCGAGAAGTCTTGCGGGCTCACGCTCGGTTTGTGCGCAGCCGCGTTTCGGACGGTATCGACGGTCGGAACGACAAACTGGCCTGCGCTGTTGCGGATCGCCGCGTATGAGATTTTGCTATCAAGCGCATACGCGAGCTCGACGTACCCAATCGCGCCGGGAGTGTTGCTAATTTGCCCAGCGACTCCCTCGTTGCCTTTGACTCCAACCGACGACGCCGCTGGCCAGCTGACCACCTTTGCGTTGCCGACCTTGTTTTTCCAGTCGGCGCTTACCTTGCTCAGATAGTCGGTGAAAATATACGTCGTGCCGCTGCCATCCGCGCGATGGACGACGAGGATCGGAAGGTTCGGAAATGTGACGCCAGGGTTCAAGCGGCCGATGCGCGGGTCGTTCCAATTCGTGATGTTGCCGAGCATGATGTCGGCGAGCACGTCGGGGGTTAGTTTCAGATTGTTAACGTTTGGCACGTTGTACGCGACCACCACGCCGCCCAAGGTGACGGGAACCTGGACGACGTCACCATTGGATGCTTGAGCCGCTTTCATCTCCGCTGGTTGGAGCGGCACGTCCGAAGCGCCAAAGTCAACCGTCTTGGCGGTAAACTGTTGGATGCCGCCGCCGGACCCAATACTTTGATAGTTGACCTGCACGCCGCTGTTGTTTTTGCTGTACTCGTAAAACGCTCGCTGGAAGAACGGGTTGTCAAACGACGAACCTGCGCCCGTGATTTGCTGATCGGCCGAGGCAATGCCGACCGCTGCGAACATAAGCAGGCCGAAGATTGAGAACCACGATAAGAAACGTTGACGATTCACTGTTTGCTCCTGTCGGTGAGGCAACGCCGACTAGAGGCGGCCCGAGGGGAGCCATGCTCTACGACGCTCAATACGACGATAACGGAGGGATGTCAAGCGTAGGTTAAGGGCATGTTAAGCAAGGTTAAGACCTCACCTAACCTCCCGCTGGTTGGTCCACTGAACCTGGACTCGACTGCATGATTTCATCGCTGTGGGCGAGCACCTGGTCAAACTCCACAACCGACCGCTTGAGCTTTCTTGGCACTCCCTCCACCATGTAAACGACGCGCTCGCAGATGTTTGTTGCGTGGTCGGCAATGCGCTCGAGATACAATGCCACTAAAAGCAGATTGCTGGCGCGGCCAATCGCCTTGGCGTCCTTCGTCATGAACTGGATGAGCTCGGCGAACACTTTGCGATAGAGGCGGTCGACCTCGTCGTCCTTTTGCGGCACGGCATGGGCCATCTCGGCGTCGTGATGGGAAAACGCGTCGAGGGATTCCCGCAGCATTTCGCGGGCCTTTGCCGCCATCAGGGGAATGTCGATGGGCGGTTTGAGCTGCGGTTCGTTGGCAAGGTTCTTGGTGATCTGGGCAATGTCGCAGGCGTGGTCGCCGATCCGCTCGAGGTCGATGATGATGTCGAGCATGGCCGCGATGGTGCGCAAGTCGCTCGCCATGGGCTGCTGCAAAGCCAGCAGATTCAGGCAGTTCGTCTCGATCAGAACATTGAGGTCGTCAATGTAATCGTCGGCCCGTAAGATCTCATCGGCAAGCTTGACGTCGCTGCGCGACAATGCGTCCACCGCTTTGGTGATCGCTTCTTCAACCAAACTGCCCATGCGCAGAACGTTTTGCTGCGTTTCGTCCAGGATCCGATGAAAGTTCTCACGACCCAAAGTTGGCGGTACCTCGTGAGCGGACCCTAAAGGTCCGCTGCTACACAGTATTCCATTGCATTATAGGACCGCTTAGCTTGTTTGTAAACCCACGGGCAGCGTACAGCGAAAGATTGAGCCCGCACCCAGTTCGCTTTCCGCTGCGATGGTGCCACCGTGGGCCTCTATGATGTGTTTCACGATCGCAAGACCCAAACCCGTTCCCGAATGACCGCGGGCCCGAGCCGGGTCCACGACATAAAACCGTTCGAAGATATGCGGCAGTGCGCTCGATGCGATGCCCGAACCGGTATCAGCGACCTCGATTGTGATCTCTCCATCGTGGGCAGCCACCGTTAAGGTGACGTTGCCCTGCGCCGGAGTGTGGCGCAACGCATTGTCGAGCAGATTGGTGAGCACTTGGTAGAGCTTGTCTCGATCCGCTAGGATCGGGAGCGAGGTTTGCGGAGCCGAAAAGACCAAATTGATCTGCGCTGCCGTCGCCCGCGGACGTTGCGCCGCAACCGCTTGCCGGCCGAGCTCGCTCACGTCAACCGTGCTCAGCCGCAGCTCGAGCTTTCGGCTTTCCAGGCGCGCGAGATCCAACAAGTCCTCCACGAGGACAATCATACGATCGGTCTCAGCGCCAATGTTTGCTAGAAATTGCTCTTGCGCCAGAAGATCGACTCCGCTTTGCAGCGTTTCGACCATGAGTTTGACCGAGGTAAGAGGCGTACGCAGTTCGTGCGAAACGTTGGAGACAAATTCGCGGCGCAGGGCCTCTAACTCGCGCATCCGCGTTTGGTCCGTCACGATGACCAAAACACCTGGCTTGAGGTCGCCATTGAGGGGACGCGTCATGACTTGCAGCCGGCGCTCCACAGCGCCGACGTGCGTCAGCTCGATCGTCTCAGTCGTTCCGTCTCGCAATGTCGCGCTGACGCGCCGATCGAGTTCCGAATTGCGCACGATTTCGATCAAAGTGCGTCCGCTGGCGCGATCCGCAACCACACCGAACATCTCTCCCGCCGCTGCGTTGAAGACGACGATTCTTCCATCCGCTGCGATGGTAATAACGCCTGCCGGAAGGGCGTCGAGAATGTGATCGAGGCTGGGTCCGGTCGGCGGCGCCGCCATTGCCTCCGATGGACGGTCTGCAAGCGGCCGCTGCAAGACCGGAGCTAAGAAGACTGCCAGCACAAGCGCGATCACAACGGCGACAACGAGGACCGTATCGCGGAGCGCGGGGCCTTGCGAGGCAGTCAAAAAGACCGCGACGATGATGGTGATGAGGGCTGCGCCCAGAAAGATTCGTACCGCCAAAAACCGCTCGTGGCCTAGTCGCGAAACAGATAGCCCCGGCTGCGCACGGTGATGATGTGCTTGGGGTCGTTTGGATCATCTTCGATTTTTTCGCGCAGCCAGCGGATATGAACGTTGACGGTTTGCTGATCGCCGTAAAAGTCAAAGCCCCAGACGCGATCTAGCAGCACCTGTCGAGTGACCACTCGTCCTTTATTTTGCAGCAAGACGTGCAACAAACCAAATTCTTTTGGGGCGAGATCGATGGTCTTGCCGGCTTTGGTCACGCGCTGGCGATCGAATTCAAGCTCGAGCGGGCCGCCGCGCAGCACGGCACTGGGGGCCTGCGTGTTCGGCTGCGCGAGACGCCGTAAGTGCGCTTTGACTCGCGCCAGCAGCTCGTAAATGGAAAACGGTTTGGTGATGTAATCGTCCGCTCCAATTTCCAATCCGAGCACCTTGTCGATCTCTTGATCTTTTGCCGTCAGCATGAGCACGGGCACGCTCGAGCGGCGGCGGATCTCGCGGCAGACCTCTATCCCATCAAGCACGGGCAACATGATATCGAGCAGGACGAGATCGGGCTTTTCGGTTTCGACAACGCTGAGCGCTTGACGGCCGTCACCCGCCGTGCACACGGCGTAGCCGTTGCGCTCCAAATTGAAGCGTAAGGTTTGCAGAATCGTGGCCTCATCGTCGACAACCAGAATCTTCGGCAGCCGAGCGGGCCGCAGTTCGGTCATGCTTCGCGCGTTCTTCGGGGCGCTGCTCTCACACCTTTCCGACGCTCCTTACATTAAGCAGTCTTAACGTGATTGGAGCAGCGGACCTCCCGAGTCCGCTCCGCACTTCCATCACACTAACGAGGCACAACGGTAAAGCCGTGGAGCGCCCACGAGTACCATACGCCATATGCGTTGACTGCGATGGAAATCGCAATGAGAGCGAACGAGAACGTCGTTGGATAGCGCTGCAATCCTCGAGCCACCAGCGGCAGCGCAAAGGGCATGAAATCCAGACTGTGCCGCATGCCAAACTGCTCGAAGCCATTGACATAGTAGAGCAATGATGGAAGTGCGGTCAGGATGGTTGCCACCCACCACACGATGGATTCTCTTGTCTTCGCGTTTGCGAGAAAAGCCAGCGCGAGCGCTGGGCTCGTGAAGGTGAGCGCAACGCCCATCGAGGTTGGTTTGAGCCACGGAAAGCCGGTTTCGAACTGAAACGGCATGAGGAAAAAGCTGTAGAGATTAAACGGCAGGTACTCAAGTTTGAAGGGTGGTCCGGTTGGCTCTCCCACCTGGTCTTGGTGATACCAGATCGTATACCCGATGTCTCCGGGCGTCCCCCAACGGAGATAATTGTACCCCACGTAGAGGACGAAGAGCGGCAGCAAGCCGAGTAAAAACGTGCGAATCACCCTGACGTCGTAGTCGTGCTTTGCAAACAACCAATAGCTGATGGGAATCGCCGACAGGATCATCGGGAAGCGGGTCAGCGCCGCGCACGCGATCAGCAAGCCAACCAGCGCCGGCCGTCCCCGACCGTAACACTCAGCGATTGCGAGCAGCGCAAACATCACGGCGACCACGTGCGCAAACATCCACACCGCCGCGAACGCCGTTGACCACCAGAGCACCGTGCCGAATCCGCAAAAGGCGGTGAGCCACGTGCGCAGCGGATCGCGAATATCCATCCGGCCGAACAACACGTCCGCGGTTGCAACGGCAATCGCGGCGCAGATGGCCGCCACCACGACCTGGTTGGTCTGCAAACCGAAGATGGCGACCAACGGCAGCAAGAGGATGGCGGGCAACGGTCCTTCGATGATGTACCAGTGCTGATTGTAGAAGATCGCATCGATTCCGGCCGGTTGGCTGTCGATCCACACTCGCCCATGGAGAAACGCGTCGGCGAGCAGCACGTGATTGTTGTACACCGTGTTCTTGAATCCGGTGGACACAAGATAGACAATGAGAGCGAAGGCGAAAACGTAGAACGTGCGAAGCGGACGTTGCGGGACTTCGGGCGCTTCGCTCATGGTCCGCCCGTGACGGAATCGCCTGAGCTAGTGGTCGAAGCACCGGCAGAAAAAACGTCCGATGGGATGGCGCTTGGGAATTGGAAGCCGCTGAAACGGATCGATTCTTTGAACACGGGTGGCGGCGATGCGCCCGAGCCAGTTTGGGTGCAGGCGACAGAAACGAAGCTGGGCAGCCAGTAAGCTCCAAATGCCGTAAAGTCGATTGACCCGCTGCCTTCGCAATCCTGACCTGCGACCGCAAACGTCTCTCGTATCGGCAACTTTGTCTTCGCGTCGACATAGAGTGACTTCAACATGAAGTCGGCTGGAGTGTTGCGCGCTAACGCGAAGGCGTAGGTCCTGCGACTGGCGATGATCGCCATGCCGGCTGGCGTTGCATCGTAGTCCTCGGCGGTCACCGCGAACTGGCCGGCGTCATACGGCCAAACCGTTCGGTGCAGCATTTGCGATCGCGCGGGGATCACAGGGGTTCCGTTCACCGAGATAGTGTCGTTTCGCTCCTCGCCGCTGCTCGTCCAATAGACGCGGTGTTGCTCCGTGACGATACGAGCGGGCCCGCTTTTGGTGACGGTATAGTCAAACTCCATGTTCGCTGGGATCTTTCGCGAAGCAATGGCCAATCGATAGGAATCCAGGATCGACTTGGGTGTTGCGGCCAGCAAGACAAGCACCACAGCAGCCGCGAGCACGGTGAGGGGTCTACGCATGCAACGCCGCTCGAATCGCATCAGGCACTGCGCTCAGGGCCGCATCGATGCCGGCTACGTTCTTGCCGCCACCTTGTGCGATAGAGGCAGAACCGCCACCCTTCCCCCCGACAAACGGCATCATCGCGTTCAAGATTTGCCGCGCTGGAATTTTGGCCTCGAGGTCCTCGCTCACAGTGACGAGCACAGAAACCTTGGCGTCATCCACGCCGGCAACCGCCAGCACGCCGCTGCGAAAGCGCGAGCGGATCGCATCGGAGAGCGCGCGCACCCCATTCGCGCTTTGCGCGCGAACGGCGAGATAGGAAATGCCCGCCGCATCCTTGATCGCCGCAAGGTACTGCGCGGCATTCGCGGCCGCAAGCTCCGCCTGCAGCCCCTCAATCTGTTTCTCCAAATCATGACGTTCCTGGGCCAGCTTGGTTACTGATTCGCCCACCTTTTCGAGCGGCACGGTGAGCGTCGCTCCCGCCTGCTCGGCTGCGTCGCGGAGCCGCGCCACCCATGCATCCGCCGACTCGGATACGACACCTTCAACGCGCCGGATGCCCGCCCCGATCGCGGATTCGGGCATGAGCACGAAATGGCCGATCTCGCCTGTCGACTTTCGACGTGCGTGCCTCCGCACAGCTCGACGCTCGGCCCGAACGACACGACGCGGACGACGTCGCCGTACTGCTCGCCTTTCATGTAGATCACACCGCGCGCGATCGCCTGCGGCGAACGGCATCTCTTCGATGCCGACGTGGTAATCGGCGCGGATCAGTTCGTTGACGCGCGCGGTGACCTGGCGCGCTGCTCGCGCGTCAGCGCGCCGACCGGCGAATCGAAATCGAAGCGCGTGCGGTCGGCGAACACCGCGCTGCCGCGCTGCGCGACGCTTTCACCGGGCCGTCCTTGAGCGCGCGCTGCAGCAGATGGGTGACCGTGTGTGGCGCCGGATCTCGCGCCGCCACCACGGATCGACCATCGCCTCGACCGCATCGCCCAGGCCGAATCCGCCGGCGCGCACGACCCCGATGTGCAAGATCCGCCGGTGGCCTTTGTCTTGTAGACTGCGAATTCGCCACCGAAGAAAGCATCGGATCCGGCCGCGATCACTCCGCGATCGCCGGCTTGGCCGCCGCGCTCCGCGTAGAACGGCGTCTGGTCGAGCACGATCCCGCCTTCGTGGCCGCCTTCGAACCGTTGCACGGAGCGGCCGGCGGCGTCCGTCAGCGCGACGATGCGTGGCGCGCGCTCAAGGCTGTCGTAGCCGACGAAATCGGTGGCGCTCGCATCCGTCCCGGCGGCGCTCGTATCGACGCGCACTCCGCGCGTTTGCCCGCGCGTCGGCTCGCGCGCGCTCGCGCTGCTCGCGCATCGCCGCGCGATATCCCGCCATGTCGACGTCGACGCCGGATTCGCGGGCGATCTCGCGCGTCAGTTCGGCTGGAAATCCATAGGTGTCGTGGAGCTCGAAGACGTCCGCGCCGGACAATCGCTTGCTCCTCGTGCGCGAGCCCGTCGATCAGCACCGCGAGCCGCGCCGAGCCGCGCGCAAGCGTGTGCCGAATTGCTCTCTTCAGTCTCGAGCACGCCGATCGCGCTCGTCCTGCGCCCGCAGCTCGGGATAGCCGCCGACCATGGTGCGATACGACAGGGGTCAGCTCGCGGAAGAAGCCGTCGGGCAACCCGAGCAGCCTGCCGCTGCGGATCGCGCGGCGCATGAGGAAACGCAACACGTAACCGCGATCGGTGTTGCTCGGCATGACGCCGTCGGCGACCAAGAAGACGCAGCGCGCGCATGGTCGGCGATGATGCGCTGCTGCACCCCGCGATCGCCTCGCTCGAACGCGATTTCCCGTCCGGCGGCAGCGCCGCCATCAGTCGTGATACAGATCGGTGTCGAAGATCGACGTCTTGCCGGCGAGGATCATGCACAGACGTTCGAATCCCATGCCGGTGTCGATGCATTTGCTTGCGGCAGCGGATGCAACGCGCCGTCCGCGTCGCGATCGTATTGCTGGAACACGAGATTCCAGAACTCGATGTAGCGATCGCAGTGCGGGCAGCCGACGCCGCAGTCCGCTTGCCGCATCCGGCCTCGGGGCCGAGGTCGTAGAAGATCTCGGAGCACGGCCCGCATGGACCCGGTCGGACCCATATCCCAGAAGTTGTCTTCGCGCATGCGGGTGATCGCGCTCGGCCGGCAGCCGATGTCGTGGCGCCAGATCTCCTGCGGCTTCGTCGTCATCGACGTAGACGGTCGCGTGGAGGCGCTCGGCGGGCAAGGCCAACGTCATCGTCAGATATTCCCACGCCCACGCGATCGCTTCGCGCTTGTAATAGTCGCCGAACGAGAAGTTGCCGAGCATCTCCAGGAACGTGCCGTGCCGGCCGCTGCGGCCGACGTTCTCGATGTCGTTCTTGCCGCCGGCCACGCGCAGGCAGCGCTGCACGGTGACGACGCGAGGCGCCGGCGCGGGCTTCGCCGAAGAACACGGGCACGAACGGCTCCATGCCGGCGATGGTGAACAGCGTGGTCGACAGCGCGTCGGGCACGAGGCTCGCGCCCGGCAGTATGACGATGGCCACGGCGACGAAAAAGTCGACAAACGATTGACGGATTGCTTGGGATTTCATTCCGAGCGGACTAGTTGCTGCTCGCGGCCCTACTCTTCCTTGAGCTACGCCCTTGATCTTGGCGAGTGCGCGCTGCTGCAGGCGCGAGACGTGCATCTGCGACACGCTGCAGGCGCTTTGCGATCTCCGGCTTGCGAGGACGCTTTCGTAGTAGCGCAGGTAGAGCGATGATGCGCTCGCGGCGGTCGAGCACGCTGAACGCCCGCGCAAGATTCGCCTTGTCCTCGAGCAGATCGCAGCGCGGAGTCCGTACGCCGCCGAGATAGTCCCGCAGCGTCGCGGCCTTTGCCTCGCCTTCGGCCGGCCAGCTCGGCGTCGAGCGAGAGCAGATTGTACGCCTGCCCGAGCTCTTGCGCTTCGATGATCTCTTCTTCGCTTGCGCGCCGACCGCTCCGGCGAGTTCGGCCACCGTCGCGGCGAGCGGCCGAGCTCGACCGACATCGTTCTCGATGCGCGCGATTCACGGCGAGATTGAGCTCTTGCAGCCGGCGCGGCACGCGAATCGCCCAGCCCTTGTCGCGGAAGTACCGTTTGATCTCGCCGATCACCGTCGGCGTCGCGTAGGTCGTGAACTCCAAGCCGCGCTCGACGTCGAAGCGGTCGATCGCTTTGATCAGCCCGAGCGTGCCGACCTGGATGAGGTCGTCGAGCGGCTCGCCGCGGTTGGCGAAGCGCGATGGCCAGATAGCGCACGAGGTTGAGGTGCGCGACGACCAGCTCGTCGCGCAACTGCGATTCCCGACGTCTTCGCGAACGCGCGAAAGAGTTCGCGCGTCGCTCCCGGTCAAAACGCTCCTCTGCAGTCGTCCGGCGAGCTCAGGCTTCGAGCCGGCCATCGGCACGTTACGAGACGAGTTGCTTGGTCATCGTCGAGCCGCGTGCCGCGTCCTGGATTCGACCTCGTACGTCACGTCGTCCATCAGCGTCCTGATGAGGAACACGCCCAAGCCGCCGACCTTGCGGCTCGCCGAGCCGGCTTCGGCTGCGCACCGCTGGTTCCTATGAAACGCTCTTGCCTGGATCGGCAACGGTGACGATCGAGCTTGTCGCGCTTGATGGAGCATGAGATGCGCATCGCCGTCTGATCGTCGGCGTGCTGGATGCAGTTTGTGCACGCCTCGGCGACGGCGAGCTTGAGGTCTTCGATGTCTTCGATCGAGAATTGCAGCCGGCTGGCGATGCCGGCGACGGCGAGCCGCGCCACGCCGACCCACTCGGCTCGGCTTGGAATGCCGAGTTCGACCGTACCGTCCGGCTCCGGCTCGTGCGGTCGCAGAGCTCATAAGGCTCTCGCATGCCCTCGCTTCGGAGTCGTAGATGCCGAAGATCTTCACCAGGCCGGTGATGTCGAAGATCTTCTTGATCTGCGGATTCGTGCAGACGAAATTGACCGCACCGCTGTGCTCGCGCACGCGTTTGAGCCCGCCGATGAGCACGCCCAGTCCGGTCGAATCGATGTAGCGTACGTTTTCCAGGTTGATGACCAGCGCGTAGTGGCCTTCGTCGATGAGATCGCTGATCGTCTCTTTCACCTTCGGAGACGTGTAGACGTCGATCTCGCCGTTGAGGTCTACGACGCTGCATGGCCGCTTGCCGTCGTGCTCTCGAACGTTGACTTTGATATCCATCCTGGTTACGATCGCACTCCTAGTCTGTCTCTAGTTCTTGAGCTTGGCACGAGCGGCTTTTTTCCCGCTCTCGACGGCGTCGTTGAATTGTGTGCGCACGTTGTCGAAGCGTATCCGCGGCCACGTTTGCTGAGGTCTTCGGCTTGCGAGCGGAGGTCGTCCGCCAGATCTGTCGCGCGGTCGCGCAGATCCGAGGCCAAATCCATGGCTTTGCCTCTGAACTCGTGCGCCTTGCCGCGAATGAGTTCGCGCGTCTCTTCGCCGCTCTGCGGCGCAAGGACGATAGCGACGACTGCGCCGATGAGGCCTCCGATGATGAGCCCCGATGCGAATCCCAACCCTGAACCGTTGCGGTTATCTTGTTCCATGACGATGCTCCTGTGGTGAGTGCGCTCGATCGTTCGAGCGGTGAAAAACTTTGCGACTCGAGCGGACCTTCAAGGTCCGCCTAGACTTATTCCCGCGATGCCCCGTTTTGACGCGACCGGAAAAATGTTTGTGCGCCTTTTGAGATGCCGGCGACAACTCCCACCACATTCGCCACGGTGGGCGATACAGCAGTTTGAGCAGCATCTGCGGCTTTGGCCACGCCCGCTGCGGCTTGCTCCAGGGTCTGCGTCAGCTTGTCGATTCGGCCAACCATCGCGTCGATGTTGCCCGCCACCCCGCTGACGTGGTCGAGCGTTCGCGTTGCCGGAACTTGCATGGAGTCGAGCAGTTGTTCGACCTTGCCCATCGTTTCGTCTGTGCGACCAAGCACGCGGGCGAGGCGCGCAAAAACGAATGCGAGGCTGATGGCGACGATGAGTGCGGCCGCACCGAAGGCGAGCCACATGATGTCTTGGCTGCTCATGGGTGGACGCCAGGCTTCTTGGAAGTGACGGTTTGGGCCTCCCCCTCGACCGTGAGAGCACCCGACAGATTGCGCAGGCGCGCCACGAGCGACGGGAGGACCTGGAGCACGCGGTTGACGTCGTCCGCCGTCGTCGTCCGGCCCAACGATATGCGAATGCTGCCTCGAGCGCTGGCCCCCGAAAGCCCAAGTGCGGTCAGCACATGCGAGGGTTCGAGCGAACCGGAGCTACAGGCGCTGCCGGTCGAGATTTCGATACCTGCAAGATCGAGGCCGACGACAACCGTGTCGGCTTCGATGCGATCGAAACGCACGTTAACGTTGTTCGGCAGGCGCGCAGTACGTGAGCCGTTACACACTGCACCGTCGATGCGCGCGAGAATGCCATCGATCAGCGCATCTCGCAATGCCGCAATGCGCGGCCGCACAACATCCATTTCCTTGACGGCGAGTTCGAGGGCGATCGAAAGACCAATCACGCCCGGCACGTTCTCGGTGCCCGAGCGGCGGCCACCCTCTTGACCCCCTCCATAGATGAGCGGAGCGAGCGGGAGACTCTTGCGGGCAAAAAGCGCGCCAACTCCTTTCGGGCCTTCAATTTTGTGACCAGAGAGTGAGAGCGCATCGACGCCGAGCGCGGCAACGTCGACGGGAACATGCCCCACGCTCTGCACGGCATCGGTGTGAAAGAGTGCGCCGCGTTCGTGGGCCACGGCGGCCAGGGCCGCAATATCTTGCAGAGTTCCAATTTCGTTGTTGCCGTGCATGATGCTGACCACGGCCGGCGCTCCATCGAGCGCAGCCTCTAATGAACGAACAGAAACGACACCGGCGCGGTCGACTGGCAGCACCGTCACTTTATGCCCGCGCGCTCGCAGCGCGTCCCCTGCGTGCAGGATCGCGTGATGTTCGATGCCGCTCGTAACGAAGTGCGCCTGCGCGTAGCGTCCGCTCATCATGCCGAAGATCGCAAGGTTGTCCGCCTCGGAGCCTCCCGACGTAAAGATAATTTCATCGGGCCGCGCGTGCAAGCTCTCAGCGACTCGCCGACGCGCAGCGGTGAGGGCGCGATTGACCCGCTGGCCGCTTTGGTGCAAGCTCGACGGGTTAGCGAAGTCACCTGAGAAGAAGGGAAGCATCGCGTCGAGCGCTTCCGGCCGCATCGCGGTCGTAGCAGCATTGTCTAGGTAGAGGCGCTCCATCGTGGCTCGCTTCTGCGCGGGGTCGTCCGTGCCTGCCCGCAGAAGTCTCACGTTATGACTCAGGACCCATCACTCTTTGCAGAGTCGCAAGGCACGGACGGTGAGTTGGCGGCGGATATTCTTCCTGCCGGTGCGCCGCTTGCGGCGCGCATGCGACCGCGCTCCCTCGACGAGTTTGTCGGTCAAGAGCATCTCGTCGGCAAAGGTTCAGCTCTTCGCGCCGCGATCGAGCGACACGCCCTTCCATCCATGATCTTGTGGGGCCCACCTGGGAGCGGCAAGACGACGCTTGCGCGATTGATCGCAGCGGCGACCTCGTCGCGCATCGTTGCGCTCTCCGCGGTTGCGGCTGGTGTCGCCGATCTGCGCCGCGCGATCGCTGAAGCGAAGCGCGCGGCATCGAGCGGCAAACGCACGATTCTTTTCATTGATGAGATTCACCGCTTCAATCGCGCGCAGCAAGATGCTGTGCTGCCCAACGTCGAGCGTGGTGATATCACGCTCATCGGCGCCACGACTGAGAATCCATCGTTTGAAGTGAACAAGGCGCTCCTTTCCCGTTCGCGCGTTTTTGTGCTCAACCAGTTGACCGACGAAGCCCTCGCCTCTATTATCGAGCGTGCACGCACCGACGCGGCGGTTGGTCTCGGAGGGCGCGTCGCCTTCAGTGAGGGTGCGAGAGAGAAGCTCATTGCGCTGGCGGGCGGCGATGCGCGAAGCGCGCTCAACGCGCTCGAGCTTGCGGTGGAGATTGCAGCAGCGCGCAACGGATCCACGCTGATCGAAGCTCACGATGTGGAAGAGGCCATGCAGCGCCGCGCTCTTCGCTACGATCGGGCAGGCGACGAGCACTACGATGTCATCTCCGCTTTTATCAAATCCGTTCGCGACAGCGATCCCGATGCGGCCGTCTACTGGTTGGCGCGCATGCTCGAGGCCGGCGAGGACCCGATGTTCGTGGCCCGACGTCTTGTGATCTTGGCATCCGAAGATGTCGGACTTGCCGATCCCCATGCGCTGCCCCTCGCGGTTGCCGCGCACACCGCCGCGCACACGATCGGCATGCCAGAGGCACTCTACCCGCTGACCGAAGCGACGATTTACCTCGCGCTCGCGCTAAAGAGCAACTCTGGTTTGCGAGCCTACGCTGCAGCGAAGACGGCGGTGGACGAGCGAGGTGCGCTGCCGGTGCCGCTGCACTTGCGCAACGCTGCGACGGACCTCATGCGCCGGCTTGGATACGGCGAGGGCTATCAGTACGCGCACGATTTTCCGGATGCGCACGTGCAGCAGCGACATTTGCCAGATGAGCTGGAAGGAAGTACCTTCTACACCCCCGGCACGTCCGGCTGGGAAAAGAAAAGCCAATAAAACCGATGGTAGCGGGTGTGTAGGGGGCGACTGTCAAGGCGCCTATGGTAGCGGGCGACTATCAAGTCGCCCATCGGTAGGGGTTAGTCGGAGGCGACGCGCAGAACTTCTTCGAGCGTCGTGACGCCTTGGGCCACCTTCATCAACCCATCGTGATAGAGCGTGCGCAAACCTTGGCTGAGGGCCAACGCCTTGAGGTCCGCGGTCGAGGTTCGATCCAAAATCATTCGGCGAATTTCATCGGTCATGACGACCAGCTCGTGAATGCCGGCTCGGCCCTTATACCCGGACCCCGCACACTCGTCGCAGCCTTCGCCGCGAGTGAGCTGGAGCGACGCGATCGGAATATGGTACTCTTCAAACTTTGCATGCATTGCTTTGACCACTTTGATGCTTCGCTTGCATGCCCGGCACACCGTGCGCACCAGCCGCTGAGCCATGATGCCTTGCACGGACGATGCGAGCAAGAATGGTTCAACGCCCATGTCGATCAGGCGCGTCATCGCCGATACCGAGTCATTCGTGTGCAGCGTCGAAAGCACGAGATGCCCCGTCAAAGCTGATTGGACCGCGATGAGTGCGGTTTCGTGGTCTCGGATTTCACCGACCATCATGACATCCGGGTCCTGTCGCAAGAAGGCGCGTAAGCCGGCGGCAAAAGTGAGCCCCACCTTCGGATGCACTTGGACTTGATTGATGCCCTGGATGTTGTACTCGACCGGGTCTTCGATCGTGACGATCTTGGTGTTGGGATCGTTGATGGCATTGAGCGTCGCGTAGAGCGTCGTTGATTTACCAGAACCCGTGGGGCCCGTGACGAGAATAACTCCGTTGGGCATCGTGATCAGTTTCTTCCAGCGCTCTAGGATGTCGACGTGGAATCCCAGCTGATCCAGTTCGACCATGACATTCTTGCGGTCGAGGATTCGCATAACGACCGATTCACCCCAGAGGCACGGCAAGCAGGCCACGCGCAGGTCATATCGATCGCGCTTGATATTGACCTGGATGCGGCCGTCTTGCGGCACGCGCTTTTCGGCAATGTTCAGATTCGCCATGATCTTGAACCGGGAAATCAGCGCCTGCTGCAACGTTTTGGGTGGACTCATCACCTCGCGCAGCAAACCATCGACTCGGTAGCGCACGACGAGCTGTCGCTCAAATGGTTCGATGTGAATATCGGAGGCTTTTTGCGCGATCGCTTGCGTGACAATGAGGTCCGCAAGACGGACGATGGGTGCGTCGACGAGAACCTCGTCGGGCATCTCCTGCTCTTTGACGAGGTCGAGCCCCTCGCCCGTTTCGCTGACGATCTCTTGCCACTTATTGTCGCCGCTGTTGTACGCCGCATCGATGGCCCGTTCGATGTCATCGTAAAACGATAGCACGGGTTCTGGCACAAGGCCGGTTCGGATGCGAACGTCATCGAGCGCGAGAATGTCCGTTGGATCGGCCATCGCCAGGGTGATCTTGTTTTCCACCCTGCCAATGCACAGGAGATGGTGCCGGCGGGCTGCAGGCTCCGGAATGATCGTCGCGGTGTCGGCGTCGATTTTGCGGTTGGACAGATCGACGTAAATCTTGCCCAACTCTTCCGCGCGCGCCCACATGATTTCGTCTTTGGGCGCCAAACGCATATCGACCAGAACTTTTTCGAGCGGTTCGCCCTTCGCCTCGGCGGTTTGGAGAGCCTTATCAAGGTGCTCCTGGGTGAGGCTACCCTTTTCAATGAGAACGTCGGTAAATTTTCGATCGATAAAGTCGAGCAAGCGAATGGTCCCCTTGGAAGCAGCGCCAGCTCAACTGGCGCACATGCGACACCTTAATCAGTCATCGGTGTGCACATATGAGACATTCATTTGAATGAGAATGCGCGTGACCAGCGTCACACGCGCAGAAAAGAACAGGTCGCGCTCGTTGGGAAGCGCGTTAGGTTGGGACAGCGTGTGGAGTGACGCTGGGAAGCGGGCTAGCCTGCGCGGTTGGTGACGCCTTCGGCAAAGCACTTGGGCCAGGCGACGGCGTCGCAGTCGGAGCGAACGCTGCTCTGCGGAAGGGAAACGTCGCCTTAACGCCACCAAGTGCCTTGAAGTCCTCCGTCTGAGTATTGTACAGGAGTTCTGCGGCATCAAACGTGCGATCCGGTTTCTCTTCGCCATGCACCCCACCGGTCATGTCGGCAATGTGGGTCGTATCGTTGAGCCGCAACATGGGCGCAACCAGCGTTCGATCGCCTTGAGCAACTTTCACGTGACCGGTGGCCGTGTAGGTTGCCTGCGGTCGATTGGTGATATCGAGCTTGTCACACCAAAGCGTCAAGGGCTCGCTTGAATTGTTTGCCTTGCCATAGTTGAAGCGGTGAACGACGACGTTGCCGATCATGGTGAACGAGCCGGCCTTGTTGTTGCCCACGGCCCGATCCGCCCGAAAATCTGTATCAGAAGAAAAACCGGTCAGCGCGCTTGGCACCAAAAGCGAGCCGCTCAACGTATTGTAGTGAACCTCATTCGTGTTCACGACGCGGTCGTTTTCCTGCGCCACGACACCACCACGCAAAAGACCCTCGTGCGTCGAGTTGTCGAGCCGCAAATAGTCGCTGTGCAATTGGCGATTGCCTTGAACCACCACGACCGAGCCCGTTGCCGTATAGATGTCGGTCTTGCCTTCAACGCGGAGCTGATTGCTCGTCAAGGTCATGGGTGGCTGGGGCGGTCCATGGCTTTGGATCGCGCGCTGATGCATGACGACATGGCCGACGAGGGTGACGTCCTGACGTTGGTAGTTGCCAAAGGCGCGGTCGGCCTTGAAATCGCCGTCGGGTGAGACGCCGTTCACCGCTCCCGGAATGATAAAATCGCCATTCCGGTGGAAGACGCCCTCGGCGAAGGTCACGGTGAATTTTCCGATCTTTGCGTCCGCCAGCGCGAGATCGTGTGAGGCAGCTACGACAAGACATGCGCCCAGCGCTGCGATTTGGCGTGCGGCAGTTCGTCTTTGCGTCATGCCTTGGGAACTTATCAAACCGGCCGCAAAGTTCCTAAGCCCGCGCTGATCGTGCGAGCGGGCACGGCACCCTCCCGAAGCACGACCACAGAATCGCCCGTGCAATCGATGATTGTGCTCTCAGCTTGCAGCAGTGTGGGACCCGCGAGGACCGCGAGACTGGCATCCGGTATGAGTGCCTCGGTCCCATCCAAACCCACAAATGCCTGCTCGCCGGAGTGGTTCGCGGAGGTCGCCGCTAAGGGACCGGTTCTTGTTAGGATTGCCAGACAAAGATCGTGACTCGGACAGCGTAGCGAAATCGTTGGCAAACCGCGCGCGGCCCGCATGCCTCGATCCTGCTTACGCGCCACGACGATCGCGACTGGCCCCGGCCAAAATCGTTCGATGGCGCACAACGCGAGATCGCTCCACTCACGCACGAACGGTTGCGCTTGTGCGAGACTGGTCACGTGCAACGCCAGTGGTTTCTCATTCGGACGAGCTTTTGCCGCAAAGATTGCATCGATCGCAACGCTGTTTTCTGGATCGCACCCTATCCCGTAAACCGTCTCCGTTGGAAAGATGATCGTACCGCCTGATTGCACGCAACCTGCGACTTCCGCCACAATCTGGTCGGTGGACCGCTGCGTTGAACGAAGAATGCGCAATTTGGGCCTGTACCTGAAGGACCGCCTAGACCATCTCGGAAAGCGTGTATACAGTGTCACGCATACGACAGCAAGTATTTCTCGTCGGTCTCATGGTGGCCTTTACCGCATTTTCCTCTGCCATGGCACCTATTGCTCTAGGTCAAGGGCTCCGTCTTCGCGCGAATGCGCAGCGCCGACGCATTGTCCGCCGCACTCGCCGCCGCATGGCTCACATGCGCGCGTTCGTGAAGCGCCGCACGCAGCCCGCGTTGTCGCTGCTCTCCAGAGTCTAGCCGCCTCGTTAGAAACTTGAATTCTCGCGAATAAATTCTTCGCGACGAGGGGCGATTTTCCAATCGCCCCTACAATTATTTCCGGATCTTGAAGAGGCGGGCATCCCCTGCGCCAAGGGTGAGCGTCTGGGTCGATGCTTCGCTCACAATCGGGGGAAGCAATCGAAGCGAAAATTGGCCATCACGATCCGTACCGACAAACACCAGCGTCTCGCGATCGTTGGCCAACGCTACCGCAAATGGGGCATCGCACTCGATATGGCGGCTAACGTCCTCCTTGAGCACGACGCAGTGACCCCGTGAGGCACAGGGGATGGACGAGTAGAGCGTGCGACGATAATAAAAGCACGACATGGTCGTTCCCATGATAGGAATGTCACGCACCCCAATCCACTTCCAATCGGCGGGTAAATGTGGATTCACGCGCAGCCCATCGGGCGAGGGTTCGAACCCCAACGGACCTTCGTAGGCGAGCCACAAGTAGGTGGGTGGCACCCATGGGCTCATCGCCATCCCACGACTCTTGAACGTCTCGCCTGAAAGGCGTTCGGGGAAGAGGCCCGGCATGACGTTGTGATACGCCTTTGGATTCTCGACTTCGCTAATTTTCCAAATATTGCGCATCGCGGACACCATGCGGCGCGGTGAATACGATTTGCTGCAGTAAGCGACCCATGCGGTGAGATTGGGCCAGATGCCCCCCAGCAGCTGCACTCCATGATCCGGATCGTACTCTTGCTGCTTGCGCCCCACCGTGCGTATCCCAAATGGAGTCCAGAATTCGGACGCATACAAGAGTTCCAAAATCCGGCGCTTCCGATCTTCATCGGCGATGGCAAAGAGCACGGGAAAAATCTGATCCCCTGTGATGTCGTGGTGGGGTTCGCCTTCGGGGTCGATGTTGAGCAGGTAGAGACCAGTCTTGTCGCTGACCAACTGGCGGTTGATGGTTTCTTTCAAGGTGTCGCCCGCCGCGCGGTATCGGTCGGCTGTCTCCGTGTCGCCCATAATGCGAGCCAACGATGAAGCCAGTCGCAGCGCGTGCGCACACTCCGCGTTGATTTCTGTTACCGCTCCTGAGATTTGGCTCTGCGGAATGATGTTGCGCCACCCCGAGATTCCCCACACGTTCGCTTCCTGCGAATGCGCGATGATCAGTCCGTTGCGCGTCTGTGAGATGATCCAGTCGCAGGCGCCCCGTACCATCGGCCAGAGGTAGTCAAGCGCTGCGCGGTCGTGGGTGACCGAGTAGTAATGATAGGCAGCACACACAATGAGCGGCGTATCGTCGTTGATGTTGAGATCGTAGTCGCTCTTGAAGGGAGGGTCGGTGCAGGCCATGATGTACTCGGTGACCATGCCTCCGTGCTCAATACCGTGCCGGGCAATCAGCTCGAACAATCGCCTTGAAAACTCAGGCGTGACATAATCGGACCCCAACGCATACCATGCGGCATCGCGGATCACGACAATGTCTTGCGAAGGGTCGTTGGTGAAGCCGTGACCGGCCGGAAAGCGGTGCTGCACTCGCACGGTGCTGACCTTGGCCCAGTCAATGGCTCGGTTGAGGAGCGGATCGGGAGTGCGCAGATACCCAGTGCGCAGCAAGCGCTCGTAAAAATCATCTGTCTCGCTCAGCGCAACGCGCGCGTCGGGAGCTTCCCGATAGGTGCGCAGCGCAGCTGCTTCTCCCTGATCGCTGATCGCCAGCGCGAAGGAAATTGTTGCGGTATCTTGAGCCGGCACACAAACGGAATAGGTGCGCGAGAATCCGCGGTCGGAAACATACGTCGAGACAACTTCGGCATCACTGCCAAAAACGCGCACCTCGCTCGGTCGGTCGAGTGTCGCTGTGATGATCAGTCCATCTTCCTCGCGATTGCGGACGCGTTTGTTGCGCTGGGCATGGTCTGGCACTTTGTAGGTACCGGGCCACACGAATGCCGGATAGTGAACGTCGCATATGACCGCGGCTTCTACTGCCTGCGCTGTTGGGTTCTCTAGCGTGACGAGCGTGCGCAGCACCGAGAGCGGTTCGCACATCGGTAAGAACGTCTGTTTCGAAATCCGGAGTCCGCCGCAGGTGTACGACGTTGCCTGATATGCCTGTGCGTGGGTCGTATCGATGGGGACTGCGCGCTCGCCGTTCACGAACATATGAGTGATCCAACGTCCGCAGTAGTACTGATTGTCGCGCGCGCTCCACAAGCCGGCGACTTCGCTATGCGGCGTGAGCTTGAGAAATGTCTCGAGGTTGCCGAACGACGCTCCCGTGAGGAGCTTGTCAACCGGATATCGGTACGCGAAAGCTGGCAAGGGTCAGAATCGGACGCGCTGGCCCGTGCCGATGGCCACGCATGACATCGGATCCTCGGCCACGATCACGGGAATGCCTGTTACCTCGCTGAGCAATGCGTCCAAACCGCGCAAGAGAGCGCCACCGCCGGTGAGGATGATGCCCCGGTCGATGATGTCCGCCGCGAGTTCCGGCGGGGTTTTTTCAAGGACGCTCTTGACCGCATCGATGATTGACCCGAGCGGCTCGGCCAACGCTTCACGCACTTCCTCGGATGTAATGTTGACCGTCTTGGGCAAGCCGTTGATGAGATCTCGCCCGCGGATATCCATGGTCAGCTCGGGATCCAATTTGTACGCCGAGCCAACGTTGATCTTGATGTCCTCAGCAGTGCGCTCGCCGATCATCAGGTTGTACACTCGTCGAATGTGGCGAGAGATTGCTTCGTCACACTTATTTCCCGCCACCCGAATCGACTGGCTCACGACAATACCGCCGAGCGAAATAACCGCCACATCGGTCGTGCCGCCGCCGATATCGACGACCATGTTGCCGCTTGGTCCGTCGATCGGGAGACCGGCACCAATGGCAGCGGCCATCGGCTCTTCGATGATATCAACGCTGCGCGCACCGGCGAGCTTCGCTGCATCCCGCACGGCGCGCTCTTCGACCGATGTGATTTCTGCCGGCACGCAAATCGTCACTGCCGGCTTCGGGCGAAAGAAGGCAAAGAACCCGTTGCTGCGCGTCACCTTCTTGATGAAGTAGTTGAGCATGGCCTCGGTGACTTCGAAGTCTGCGATGACGCCGTCACGCAACGGACGGATGGCTTGGATGCTGCTCGGCGTCTTGCCAAGCATTCGTCGCGCCTCCTCGCCAACGGCGAGGGTTCTTCCCGTTCGAGTATCGCGCGCAACCACAGATGGCTCGCGCAAGACAATACCCTTACCCTTCACGTACACGAGCACGTTTGCAGTACCGAGGTCGATTCCGATATCCAAATTCCGCTCCTATGTCGATTGAATACGAAACGGCGTGACGATCTTTGGCAGTTTCATCGTGTCAACGAAGTCCGGCTTTGGCGTTACGGGCGCGACGCCACTGGCGCGGACGACCGATGCTCCAAGTGACGCGAGACGTTCTTCGAAAAACTCAAAGCCTCGATCGATGTACTCGAGGCCGCCAATCTCCGTCGTGCCGTCCGCAGCCAGCGCCGCAAGGACGAGCGCACCGCCGGCCCGGATATCTGGTGCCTCAACCACGGCATCCTTGAGCTTGGGAACTCCGCGCACCGTAGCGATTCGACCTGAGACGGTAATGTCCGCTCCCATGCGCGCCAGTTCGCTCACGTAGACGAAGCGAGCGTCGAAGATTGTTTCTTCGACGGTCGAGGTTCCTTGTGCCAAGGAAAGATAGGCAACCAAGAGCGGTTGCAGGTCGGTGGGAAAGCCTGGGTACGGAGCGGTCGTGATGTCGAGCGCCTTCCATGGCCGCTTGTTGCGAACGCGCAAGTTGACGCCTGCGGCCTGCGCGTGTGCGCCCGTTGCGGTAAGCGCGTCGCACAGGCTGGCAAGCATCACTGGGTCCAAACCTGTCACCGTCACGTCTCCCGCCGTGATGGCCGCGCCGAGCAGGTACGTCCCCGCGACGAGGCGGTCTGGGATGATCGTGTATTCGCAGCCGTGCAGTTTGCTGACGCCCTCGACGACGATCGTGGGCGTTCCCTGACCGGAAACCTTTGCCCCCATGGAGACCAGAAAATCCGCAACGTCGACGACCTCGGGCTCGCGCGCTGCATTTTCGATGGTCGTTGTTCCGTGCGCGCGAACCGCAGCGAGGATGATGTTCTTGGTGGCACCCACGCTTGGCTTGGCCAGCGCTATAGTTGTGCCGTGCAGCCGTGGTGCCGTCACGACGACCGACCCATGTTCGAGATCGACTTTGGCGCCGAGCTGCTCGAAGCCAGCCAGGTGCATGTCAACAGCACGCGGGCCTAAGACGCACCCACCTGGCCTCGGGACCTCGGCTTGGCCGAATCGTCCCAAGAGCGCACCTGTAACGTCAAAGGACGCGTTGAGTCGGCTCACGAGCGCATACGGCGCCGTGTGCGAATTAATCGACGATGCATCGATCACGAGCGTTGCGCCCGGCTGCTCTCGCACGCGCGCACCAAGAGATTCGAGTATCGCGACCATGACGTCGACGTCGGTGATGCGCGGCACACGATGCAGAACGATCTCGCCCTCGCACAAGATCGCCGCCGCCATGATCGGCAGCGCGGCATTCTTCGCACCCGGCGGTGCAATGCTGCCTTCGAGGCGGCGCCCGCCCTCGACGATCAGTCTGGTCCGAAGACCCTCAAGTGAATCCATATATTTTTTGTGTAGTCGCGCGAATTTATTCGCGCGTCCGTACCGCGACGAACCCTTGAGCCCACTCTTAGACAGGCCGCTGCGTGACGTCCAAGCGCGCTTGTGCCCAAGCCAGGGCATGGCGTTCAGCGCGATCGTCCGCACCACGCTTCTGCGCGAGCGCCTCTTCGGCCCGCCGAAGATCGGCTCTGGCCTCTTCGACGTTCACATCCTCAGGCCGCAGAGCGGCATCGGTGAGAATGATAACCTTATCGGCAAGTATCTGCATGAAACCGCTGTCGACCGCGAACCGCACGCGGCCGGGTTCGGCTTTTGCGTCGGCGCCCGCGACCGCGTTTGCGCTCACTACGCCGGGTCGCAAGGTCGTGAGCATCGGCGCGTGATTCACGTACACGCCAAGGTCGCCAGCCGCACCTGGTGCGACGACGATGTCGACGTCGCCGTCAAACCGGATGGCGCTTGGATTGATGATCGATAGCCGAAATGGCGCTGGCATTCGTCCTACACCTTCGCCGCCATGGCCTCAGCGTTGGCCTTGGCCTCGTCGATGTTGCCGCACATGTAAAACGCTTGTTCGGGAAGGTCGTCAAGGCGACCGTCAACGAGCTCTTTGAAGCCAGCGATCGTCTCCTTGAGCGGCACGTACTTGCCCGGGCGGCCTGTGAACGCTTCCGCAACAAAGAACGGCTGGCTCAAGAAGCGTTGGATGCGGCGCGCACGGCGCACCGTTATTTTGTCGTCTTCAGAAAGCTCTTCCACGCCCAAGATGGCTATGATGTCTTGCAGGTCGCGATTGCGTTGCAGTATCTCTTGAACGCGTCGAGCAACTTGGTAGTGCTCGTCGCCGACAAAGCGCGGCTCGAGTAATCGTGAGTTCGATGCCAGCGGGTCGACGGCCGGATAGATGCCTTTGTCCGAGATCGAACGCGACAACACGGTCGTCGCATCCAAGTGGCTAAACGTCGTAGCCACCGCGGGATCCGTGAGGTCGTCTGCGGGAACGTAGACCGCCTGCACGGAGGTGATTGACCCTTTGCGCGTCGAGGTGATGCGTTCTTCGAGCGCTCCCATTTCCGACGCGAGCGTGGGCTGATAGCCGACCGCCGACGGCATGCGACCGAGGAGCGCAGATACCTCCGAGCCAGCTTGGACAAAACGAAAGATGTTATCAATGAAGAGCAGGACGTCTTTGCCTTGCTCGTCGCGGAAGTACTCGGCCATGGTCACGCCCGTCAGACCGACCCGCAGCCGCACGCCTGGCGGTTCGTCCATCTGACCGAAGACAAGCGCGGTCTTGTCGATGACGCCGGAATGCTTCATTTCAAGATACAGGTCGTTGCCTTCGCGCGTTCGTTCGCCGATGCCGGTAAAAACTGAATAGCCGCCGTGTTCCGATGCGATATTACGGATGAGTTCCTGAATGAGCACCGTCTTGCCCACGCCGGCGCCGCCGAAGAGGCCAACTTTGCCGCCGCGCACGTAGGGGGCCATCAGGTCGATGACTTTGATGCCAGTTTCAAACATGATCGTCGTCGGATCTTGCTCGTCCACAGGGGGGGCGGGGCGGTGGATGGGCATGAGCTTGGGAGTCTCAACCGGCTTGTCGGAGTCGATCGGCTTGCCGAGCACGTTGAAGATGCGGCCAAGCGTGCCTTCTCCCACGGGAACAGAAATGGGCGCGCCGGTGTCGCGCACGTCTGCGCCGCGCACCATACCCTCGGTGCCGCCCATGGCAAGCGTGCGCACCTGATTGTTGCCGAGCTCGCCTTGCACTTCAAGCGTCAACTCGTGAGCCTTGCCATCGACCCCCACGAGCGTGGTCAGCAGTGCCGTGTTGATATCGGGCAACGCTTCGGTCGACGTGAATTCAACATCGACGACGTTGCCCAGGATCTGCGTTACTTTTCCCGTTCCAGCCATTGTTTGGTTCCTTTATAGCGGACCTAAAGGTCCGCTGCTACATTATGATCGTAAAGCTTCGGCGCCGCCAACAATCTCCAAGATCTCTCTCGTGATCGTCGCTTGGCGCGTTTTGTTCATCACCAGGGTGAGCTCGTCAATCAGTTTACCGGCGTTGTCGGTTGCATTGGTCATAGCGATCAAGCGTGCCGCAAATTCCGAGGCTTGGGTTTCCAGCAGCGCTTGAAAAATTGTGAACTCGAGATACTTCGGCAACAGCGCGGCCAACACGGCTTTTGGGTCGGGTTCAAATTCGAACGAGTTGCGCAACCCTGAGGCAGGCGTCTTCTGCGCAGGCTCTGAGGAGCTGACCTCTGGCGCAATCGGCAGCAGCCCAGCCCTGACCGGCCGCTGCACGATGGTCGAAACAAATCTGCTGGCGACGAGCGTGACCGCATCAACTTTGCCGCTGAGAAAATCATCCGAAACGCGGGTAGCAATATTGCGTGCAAGATCGACAAATGGTTTGCTTTGCAGCGGCCAGTCGGCCTCGATTGCAAAATGCATCGTGCGGATCTGCACCCGGCCCTTCATTCCAACCAGGTAGAATCGAGGATTGGTTGATTCCCGCGCCAGGAGCGCACCTGCACGGGCAAGGTTCGAATTGAAAGCGCCGGCGAGCCCCTTGTCCGCGGTCATGAGCACAATTCCGCTGTTGTGAATCTCGCGCTTCTCGAGCAGCGGATGCTGTGCGCCACCAGTTGCCACGAGCGCTCGCAGCATCTCTGTGATCGCCGCCGCGTACGGACGCGCTGCGCGCATCGCGAGCTCGGCTCGGCGAATGCGCGCGCCAGCCACCATTTTCATCGCACGCGTGATCTGCTGGGTGTTGCGCAGCGACTTGACGCGGTCGCGAAGCTGGCGGAGCGTGGCCATTTAGAATCGCTTCTTGAACTCGACGATCGCCGCGTCGAGCGCCGCTTTCGTCTCCGCGCTCAGTTCTTTGCGCTCGGCGATGGCGCTGGGAATATCGGGATGCGCCGTGTGCAAGAACTCGTAGAATTGGCGGTGGAATTGCGAAATTCGCTCGTTGGGCACGTCGGCAAGAAAATCGTTGACGGCAACGTAGAGCTGGATGACTTGCTGCTCGAGCGAGAGCGGCTCGAACTGCGGCTGCTTGAGGGTCTCGGTGATTTTTTCGCCGCGTGAGAGCTGCGCTTGCGTGACCTTGTCCAAATCGGAAGAGAGCTTCGAGAAGGCGGCGAGATCGCGATACTGCGACAGCTCCAAACGCAACTGGCCTGCGACCGACTTCATCGCTTTGGTCTGCGCAGCCCCGCCCACGCGCGACACCGACAAGCCAACGTCGATCGCCGGCCGGATGCCGCTATAGAACAAACTCGTCTCCAAGTAAATTTGACCATCGGTGATAGAAATCAGATTCGTTGGAATGTAGGCCGAGACGTCGCCTTGCTGAGTCTCAATCACAGGCAGGGCGGTCATCGAACCGGCGCCCAACTCGTCGGAGAGCTTCGCCGCGCGTTCCAGCAAGCGCGAGTGCAAGTAGAAAATATCTCCTGGATACGCTTCGCGACCCGGCGGGCGCCGCAGGATGAGCGAGATCTCGCGATATGCTTGCGCGTGTTTGGAAAGATCATCGTACACGATGAGCACGTCGCGGCCCGCGTACATGAGCTCTTGACCCATCGCGCAGCCGGCGTATGGAGCGATGTAGCGCAGGCTGGCTGGATCGGCTGCGTTGGCAGCCACGATCGTCGTATAGTCCATCGCGCCTGCGTCAGTCAAGATTTTATAGGTCTGCGCGACGGTCGACGTCTTTTGTCCGATCGCAACGTAAATACAGGTAACGTTCTTGCCTTTTTGATTGATGATTGCGTCGATCGCGAGCGCCGTCTTGCCGGTCTGCCGGTCGCCAATGATCAGCTCGCGCTGGCCTTTGCCGATGGGCACCAGGCCGTCGATGGCTTTAATGCCCGTTTGAAGCGGTTGGCTCACGGGTTGGCGCTGCACAACACTTGGTGCTTGCGTTTCGATGGGTCGCGTACGCGTGGTCTCAATCGCCCCTTTGTCATCAAGAGGCTGCCCGAGCGGGTTGATGACCCGTCCGATAACGCCGTCGCCGACCGGCACCGAGATGATACGCCCCGTTCGCCGGACAGTATCGCCCTCTTTAATTTCGTTGTCTGGTCCCAGGATGACGACGCCGACGTTATCCTCTTCAAGGTTGAATGCAATACCGAGCAACCCGTTGGGAAATTGGACCAACTCCATCATTTTGACGGCGCTCAACCCGTACACGCGCGCGATCGAGTCGCCCACCGCTATGACGGTGCCAACCTCATCCTGTCGCGTTTCAATCCGCGCGCTCGCGATCTGTTGTTTGAGTATTCCGGCGATTTCGTCGGCGTTTAACATGGTTTCGTTTTCCCTTTAGTGAGCGGATCTCAAGGTCCGCTGCGACAAGTTCTAGGGTTTTCCGTTCGGGGAGGTCGTCGCCCAGCTATCGGCACCCTCCAAGAGATGACGGCGAAGCTCTTCGAGTCTCCCGGCGATGCTGGCATCAACGTAGCGATCGCCAACTTGCACGACGAGGCCGCCAAGCAGTTCCGGCGAGACTTTTGTGTGCGGAACGATTGTCGCGCTATACACGGAGGAAAGGCGTTGCGCAAGTTCGTCGAGTTGACCCCGTTGCAGCGGCATCGGGGTCCCAATCGCCGCGACCTTGCGCCCAGCGTCACGGTCGAGTAATTCGTGCATTTGGCGCGCCACGATGCCAATGAGGTTCTCACGTCGTTTTCGCACAAGCAAAACGACAAAATTTAGGGTGAGTTCGTGCATCCGCGCCTCGAGTGTCGAGGTGATCAGTTTGATTTTCTCCTCGCGCTCGACGACCGGGGATCCAAAAAATGCGGCGAGGTCTGGGTCAAGCGCAAGAACGGCGACGAATCCGTCAAGTTCGGAAGTGACTCGCTCGACGACGCCCTGCTTCTTCGCCAACTCGAACAGGGCTTCGGAATACCGTTGGGCGATGCTGTCTTTAAGCATGCGAGCGCTCCAAATAGGAAATCGCCTGCTCGAAAAGCGCCTGTTGCCTGGTTGCGTCGATATCGCGCTTCGCGAGCTCTTGTGCCTTGCGATGGGCGCGGTCGACAGTCTCTTCGAGCAGTTCACGGCGAACGCGGTACCGCTCGCGTTCGAGTTCGCCGCTCGCGTGAGCGAGGATGCGCGCGGCGTGTGCTGTGGCCGCAGCGCGTTCGACTTCGATAAGTCTTTTCGCCTGGGCTTCCCCCACCCCGATCATGCGCTCGCCGTCGGTCTTTGCTTGATCGATAGCACCCCGAGCCTGCGCAACAGCCGCTTCACTTTGCTCGCGGTATTTCTTGGCGTCTTCGACGATCCGATTCTGGGCTTCCTGATGGGCGACCAATGCCGGCTTGCCATACTTGTTGAAAAGCCAGACGATGGCCGCCACGAAAACCGCAAAGTTGATAAGCTTTGCGATGAAAACGGCGTCGTTGAAGTGCGAGATGAACATGGCCTACGCCGCGGGCTCGAAGCCGGTTGCGCGTTCCACCATGGTGCGCGCGAGTTCGTTGACAAAGGCCTGTTGTTTTTCCAGTGCGGCGGCGCGCTCGCTCGCAACAGTTGCTTGGGCGAGCTGAACGGTCGCGGCCGCTTCTTCAGCCGCTTTGCGCTCAATCGAATGCGTTTCGTCCGAAGCGCGGGCTGCCGCGGCGCGCATCGCTTCCTCGGTACGACGGCGAGCCGCATTCAAGATTGCGTTTGCTTCCTTTTGGAACGCGGCCGTCTGCGCCGCAAGTTCGTCTCCTTCTCGATAGAGATTGGACACATAACGCTGCCGCTCGTTGATTGCTCGACGCGTTGGTGCGATGAACAGATAGTTCAACAAGATCCAGAAAATGATGAAGTTCAGAATCTGGACGAGGAACGTGCCGTCGAGCGAAAGCAGCATGCGTCTAGTGACCCAAGAGGGGTTTGAGCGCCTGCATCACTCCGAGACCGCCAAACCCCAGAACGAGATAGAAGGCCAGCGCGATGCCGATGATCGGGAACGCTTCCAAAATACCGACGCCCAAGAGATAGAAAAAGAAAATATTCGGCCTGGCTTCAGGCTGACGGGCGATTGACTCAACCGCCTTGCTACCAATAATACCGTCGCCGATTGCCGAACCGAAGCCCGCAAAACCGACAATGAGCGCGAATCCCAGGATGACTGCGGCTGCAAGAATTGCGTTTTCCACGAAGATGCTCCCTTTAGTGTTCCGTTGAGGTTTGAGTAGGCGTGATCAAGTACGCGATGGTTAACAAGGTAAAGACCATCGCTTGGATGACCCCGATGATCATATTGAATGCAAAGATGAAGAGCGGTCCGATATTTGCGATAGCCGAAATGGCACCGAGATGGGCGTTGATGACGCCGGCCACCACCAAGAGCAGTATCTCGCCCGCAAAGATATTGCCGAAGAGCCGCATTGCCAAGGTGATGGGGCGTGCGATTTCATCGATAATGTTAATTGGCAGCATGAAGATGCCCAAGATCCACGGTTGGACGAAGAGATGCTTGTAATAACCGAGCCCGTGATTGCGAATTCCAACGATCTGGATGAGCAGGATCGTGGTGATTGCGAGCGCTGCGGTTGTGTTGATGTCGGCCGTTGGCGATCTGCCGATCAGTGGAATCAGTCCTATCTCGTTGAGCAGCAGAATGAAGATAAAGAGCGAGATGATGTACGGTACGAAGGGCGCACCATTTTTGCCGAGGATGCTCGTTGTGAGCTCGGTCAGATAGCTTACGCCAAGCTCCATGACACTGTACCGTTTTGAGATGACGGTCACCGGATGCGTCGCGGCGAGCAGACCGACGACGGCGAGAGCGAGCACCATCGCCAACCACGTAATGACGACGGTATCCACGTGAACCGTGCTGAACGGCCCCGACATAAATGGAATATGCCATAGCGGATGAATTCCAGGCGTTTCTTGCATCGTGCTCGCCGATCTTACGTTGCTACGCTCTGTTTGACAGAGTCGGTTTTGATTTGTTGCGCAATGGTCAGAATGGCCACTGCTAGCGGTGCGACAAATCCGGCAAGATACAAAAAGTAAGCGATAGCTGGCCCGCGCCCGATGATGACAAAAGGCGCAGCTCCGGCGATAAGCACACGCAACAACGATTCGATCGCCAAGAGCGGCAAGTAGCCCTTACCACCTTTCGTCAGCCGGTTAAACGCCGTAGCGATGTGGAAAAGATACGCAAGCCCGATGAGCGTTCCGGCGAAAAGCGCCAGTGCGGGAACGCTTCGGTGGCCAAATGTCGCAAGGCTCGTGGCCGCAATTGCCGACAGCACCAGGCTGCGCAAGGCAACGGCCGCTTGAAACGAGCGGACGTTTTCCATCGAGTTAGTGCCTTCGAGTGGCTCGGAAAACGGACCTGCGAATATGACGTTTATGTAGCAGCGGACCTCCTGAGTCCGCTCACTCTGTCAGCGGCTACATTCGTCTCGAGAGTTGGCGAAACATCGAGACCATGCCCGCGACAAAGCCAAGCACGATCCCAACTGGGATGGCCCAGTCCCAATGCAAGAATTTCGAGCCCAGCCAGCCGAACGCGAACCCAACGATGATCGTGCCGATCACCGTCATGCCGACGCCACCGAGTTGGCCGAGCGAGGGCGGAGGTTGTCTGCCTCATTACTCCTCTGGTCGCGAATAAATTCGCGACACTACATTGGTCCTCGTCGCGAATAAATTCGCGACACTACATTGGGTGGAATTCATCTGGCAGCGTGCCGTTGCGCATGAGTGCCCACAGTGCATCCGCGATGCGTTTGGCAGCGTGGCCATCACCGTACGGGTTCGCGGCCCTCGCCATCTTTTGATATGCCGTCTTATCATCGAGCAGCTCCGAAACGTGTTTGACGATCTCGTGCTCCTCGACGCCTGCGAGGCGCAGCGTCCCCGTTTGCAATCCTTCCGGCCGTTCTGTGACTCTGCGCAACACGAGCACGGGCTTGCCCAGCGTCGGGGCCTCTTCCTGAAGACCGCCTGAGTCGGTCGCGACAATCGTTGCGTGCGCTATGGTCGCAACCAGACGCCGGTAACTCAACGGTTGAATCAAGTGCACGCGAGGTTCACCATCCAAGATGCGCCGCACGACTTCCACAATGGGCGGATTGGGATGCACGGGCCATACGAGCGAGACATCTGGTCGAGTGGCGAGGACAGTCCGCAGAGCTCTGCAGATTGCTTCCATCGGCGCCCCAAGATTCTCTCGCCGGTGCGCTTCTGCAAAAATCATTCTCGGCGTGCTGACACGCACCGCGTCGTCAGCGGTGACGCCTGCATGGATTTGCCCAAACGCATCGATCACGGTATTGCCGGTGACCACAATGGTCGCGGGGTCCTTGCCTTCGCGTAAGAGGTTCTGCTTGGCAAGCGGCGTGGGCGCAAAGTGGTACGTTGCGAGCACGCCGGTCAGCCGCCGATTGATTTCTTCGGGAAATGGTTCGTAGATCGTATTCGTGCGGAGACCCGCCTCGACGTGGCCCACCGGAATCTGTTGGTAGTATGCGGCCAACGCAGCAGCGGTCGACGTGGTTGTATCGCCGTGGACCAAAACCACATCCGGCCGGACGTCTTGCAGCACGGTGCCCACCCGCTCGAGCACCCGCGTCGTGACATCCGTCAGTGATTGGCCCTCGGTCATGACGGCTAGGTCGTACTCGGCTTTGATCGCAAAAAGACTCAGCACCTCATCGAGCATTTCGCGGTGTTGTGCGGTTGCGATCGTGATGCAGTGGAACCGAGCATCGTGCGAGAGCGCCGCAATCACCGGCGCCATTTTCACTGCATCAGGACGGGTACCGAAGACAACGCCCACCCGCAGCGGGGCTATCAAAGCACGTGCGGGCCTCCGGGGCGCGAGAGCACGATGGCGATGGCGCCGAGAATGAAGCACACCAAATAAATGAGGTTGACGACCTGTCGTTGCGAGAGGCCAACGTCGAGGAGCCGGTGATGCATGTGCGTGCGATCGGCATCAAAGAGCGGTGCGCGCTTACCGAGCCGCTGCACGATCACACGCGCGGTGTCCAAAATGGGCAGCGCGAGCACGAGCAGTGGAACGAGCAGCGAAATACCAACGGCCACCTTCTCGGTTCCCATCACCGCTGCGCTCGCAAGAACGAAGCCGATAAAAAGCGATCCGCCATCGCCCATAAAGATGCGTGCTGGATTGTAGTTGAACGGCAAAAAGCCGGCGGCTGCACCACCCAGAGCACACATCGTGATGGCCACAAGATATTCGTGGTGCCACCACGAGACGATGACCATGGTGATGGACGCAATGAGGGTCACCCCGGTCACGAGGCCGTCGAGGCCATCCATGAAATTGATGGCATTCACCATCCCCAGATACCAAAACAGAGAAAACGGAATGGCGAACGCGCCCAGGGCTATGTAACCAAAGTGCGGCAGCGAAAACCCCAAAATAGTGAACTTATAGAGAACGATCATGACGATGGCGACCAAAAACTGGGCCAGTAACTTTGCCTGTGGCCTCATGCGCATGATATCATCCCACAACCCAATGCCCAACATGAGCGTGGCGCCAAAGAGCAATCCGATGACTTCGGCCAAGTCGCGTGTTCCTAGATAGTGATGGATAACAAAGTTATTGTTCAGCGCGACGTTAAGCATAGCGAAGAGCGCCAGCATGAACCCAATGAAGATGGCGACGCCTCCCAAACGAGGCGTTGGTTGCGTGTGCACGCGCCGGTCTTCATCCGGTTCGTCAAAAACGCCGACAGCAAAGGCCATGCGCCGGACGAGCGGCGTGACGATTGCGCAACTGGCTGCCGCGAGGACAAACGTCATCGCACACAGCCAGTAGATGTTGATGTTGAAAAGTTGCTGATACACGCGGCGCCTAGCCCACGGCGCCAGACTGCTCGACCGTAACACCTGCTTCGTTCAGCAGCTCGAAAGCCAGTGGATCCGGATACGGTTCTTGGTAGACGATGCGCCTGATGCCCGCGTTGATGAGCAACTTCGTGCAGCCTAGACACGGGTTATTGGTACAATACAGCGTTGCGCCGTCGATTGAGATGCCATGGCGCGCGGCTTGCACGATGGCGTTCTGTTCGGCATGGGTCGAGCGGGCGCAGTGTCCGCCCAGCAGGTCTTTCCCATCGCGATGGTCGCAGTGACGCAAACCCGCCGGGGCGCCATTGTAACCTGTGGCTAAAATGAGTTTGTTCTTGACGAGAACAGCGCCCACTGCCTTGCGCGAACATGTAGCCCGCGTGGCAACGGCGCGCGTGATCGCGCTGAAGTACGCATCCCAGGATGGGCGGTCGTACCCTTTGGCCTCGAGCGTGGATGCTGCGTCGCTCACCGCTTGCGCTCCCTGCGGCGAATGGCGCGCACCGCCGTTTCGGGCACTCGTCCAGCCCCGGCCCCATAGAGACGATCGCCCGCGTCGCCGAGGCCTGGGACAATATAGCCATGGTCGTTGAGATGTCGATCCACTGCGCACGTGTATGCTCGCAGTTTCGGATGCTCGCCGAAGAGCGCGCGCAGACCTTCCGGTGCAGCGATCAGCGAGATGTAACGCAAGTCCGAGATGTCCGCACCGCGCTCCAGCAAGAGCGTGATGCTGGCAATGGCCGATGCCCCCGTCGCGAGCATCGGGTCAAGGACGAACGCGCGCCAGCCCGACAACTGCTCGGGCAGATTCACGTAATATGGCACCGCTTCGAGAGTGTCTGGGTCGCGATAGATCCCAACATGCGCGACCGTCGCTTGCGGCATGAGCGCGTGGAAGCCGGGCACGAGTCCTAGGCCGGCCCGCAAAATCGGGACCAGCAGCGGTACTTGCGTGATGCTCTTTGCGTTGGCCCAGGCCAGCGGCGTCGCCACCTGCGTATCGGTGACTTCGAGATCGGCGGTCGCAGGCCACGCAAGCAGCGTCGCAAGCTCAGCGCAGAGTTCGCGGAATTCTTTGTTGGGCGTGGCTGCATCGCGCACGCGGCCCAACTTGTCGGCAACAAGCGGGTGATCGAGAATCACCAGATTCGGGTATTGGGGATGCGTCGTGAGCCCAGACATCGCCGACACGGAAGCTTCCATCTCCTTGCCTTCGCCTACGGCACGCCAAAGCGTCCGGTCAGCTCGTAGACGCGCGCCCGCAGCTTTTCGCGCTGCTCGTTGCGGCCGATGTCGTCCATCGCGGCACCCATGATGTCGGCAATTTGTTCCATGTCCGCTTCGCGCAGACCACGCGTGGTGACGGCGGGGGTTCCAATGCGCACACCGCTCGAAACTGCCGGCGGATGACGGTCAAACGGAATCATGTTCTTGTTGACCGTGATCCCAATCTGGTCGAAATATTCCTCGACCCCCTTGCCCGTCAGACCTCGAACGGAAACGTCAACCAACATCAGGTGGTTGTCGGTGCCGCCTGCCACGATGCGCAGTCCTTTGGACTCGAGCGCTCGCGCCAACGTCTGTGCATTTTTGACGACTTGCTTGGCATAGTCGACAAAATCGGGTCGCGATGCTTCGTGCAGCGCCACCGCCTTGGCTGCGATGACGTGCATGAGCGGCCCGCCTTGCAGACCTGGAAAGACGGTCTTCGCAATCGTCTTGCCACGCTCGGCGTCGGTCATGATCGCGCCCCCGCGGGGGCCGCGCAACGTTTTGTGCGTCGTCGTCGTGATGTAGTCCGCATGGCCCACCGGACTTGGATGAATGCCGGCCGCGATGAGGCCCGCAACGTGCGCGATGTCCGCGAAGAGCAAGGCACCAACTTCGTGCGCGATGTCGGCGAACGCGCCCCAGTCCGGAATGCGGGAGTACGCACTCCAACCGGCGACGATCATTTTTGGCTTGTGCTGGCGCGCGATGGCTCGGATTTCATCGTAGTCGAATCGTTCGGTCTTTTGGTTCACGCCGTACGTGACGACGTGATAGATCTTCCCGCTAAAGCTCACCTTGCTGCCGTGCGTGAGGTGCCCGCCGTGGTCGAGCGCGGTGCCCATGATCGTGTCGCCGGGCGCCAAGGCGGAGAAGTACACGGCCATGTTCGCCTGTGCGCCCGAGTGTGGTTGCACGTTGGCGTACTCGACTTCAAACAATTTCTTGAGGCGATCGATCGCGAGCGTTTCGACCATGTCGACGTATTCGCAGCCGCCGTAATACCGTTTGCCGGGATACCCTTCGGCGTATTTGTTGGTCATGACGCTGCCGGCGGCTTCGCGAACGGCTGCGCTCACGTAATTTTCCGATGCGATCAATTCGAGGTTTCGGCGTTGGCGCTCTTCCTCGAGCGCGATGGCTCGCGCAACCTCCGGATCGGAATCCGCGAGCGTCGATCGCTCCAACAGGCGAGCGTTCACGGGCGTACTTCTTGCGTCATTGCCGGCGCGATTGCCGGATAGTCGTCAATTTCTTGCACGCGGCGCTGATGACGCCCACCCTCCGGCTCGGTCACGAGCCACACCTCAAGGCACTCGCGCACCATTTCCCAACCGGTGAGACGCTCGGCAAAGCAAATAATGTTGCAATCGTTATGTTGGCGAGACAGTTTTGCGGAGTACGGCTCGGCGATCGACGCCGCGCGGACACCCTTCACTTTGTTCGCCGCCATCGCCACACCTAGACTCGATCCGCACACAAGCACTCCACGATCGCACTCGCCATGAGCAACGGCTTCACCAACCTTGAACCCAATCAGGGGGTAGTCAACCGGGTCGGTCGAGTACGTTCCAAAATCGACGACTTCGTGTCCAAGGCTGCGCAAATGTTCGGCGACCATGCCTTTGTATCCGAAGCCGGCATGGTCCGCTCCCACCGCGATGCGAAAGGTACTGCTAGCCATGTCGCGTCGTTCTCCTCAGGACAATTCGCCGCCTTTGGGTTCACCTTCACGCCCGGCATTAACGCGCTGTGCGAGCGCAGCGAAGATGGTCGGCATCCAGGATTGCAGCACGTCCCTGACCGCGCGCACCTCTTGCGCGTCGCCCCCGACTGGATCGGGCACATCCCCCTGGTGCGTCAAATCGTCGAAGCTCACCACCTTGGCCTTTTCTTTGGGGAACGCGGTATGCAGCATTTCGCGCTGCGCGTCGGTCATCGTCACGACGAGCGTTGCCCGCGTGACAAGATCCGCATCAGCCGGCTTCGAGCGATGATGTTCGAGCGAAAGACCAATCTCGCTTATCGTGGCTTGCGCGATGGACGCGGCGGCATAGCCGGGCAGCGCATGGGTCCCAGCGCTTGCAACTTCGAGTGGAAGACCGCGGCGGCCAGCCTCGTCCGCCGCGATCGCTTCGGCAATCGCACTTCGGACAGCGTTATGGGAGCAGATGAAGACCAGCAGCGACGGAGCGGTCACGCTTGCACCCTTCCCTAGCTTAGATGAGGCAACCTGGGGAGCACCGCTTCGACTTGTTCCGCAGTGGGCAACGATGGAATGGCTCCTTCGCGCATGCTAGCCAGACCACCGGCGGCGTTGGCATATCTGATCGCTTCTGCGAGAACGTCGCGCGACAATTCGCAGTGCCGATGCGCTACTCTCCATAAAATGGCCGACATCGCCGCGTCACCCGCACCTGTCGTATCGACCGGTTCGATCGGCAGTGCCGACGCATCTCCCTGGTCACCTGCGCTTGTGAAAAACGATGCGCCGCGCGCGCCGCGTGTGACGATCACGACTCGAGTCGATTCGTTGAACAGTGCGCCCACATTGGATGGGGCAATTTCGAGTTCGACGAAATCGTCTTCGGAAAGTTTGACGAGCGTCGCGTTCGCGCAACCGACCAAGGTGATGCGTTTCATCTCTTCGCGTGATTGCCACAGCGCCACACGCACGTTTGGATCGAAGCTGACCAACACACCCGCGCGACGCGCGCTTGCCGCGGCGGCGAAGCACGCCGAGCGCGCGGGCTCCCTTGACAGCAACACGCCGCCAAAATGCACGATGCGCGCGCGCGCAAGTTTGTGCATATCGATGTCCGCGGCTTCGAGCAGGCTGTCCGCCCCCGGGTTGCGCACGAAGAGGAAATCCCGCTCGCCGTCTTCACCGCGAGCGACAAACGCCAGCGTCGTCGGTGCATCAACGGTGCGCACGCCGTCAACGTTGACGTTCTCCCAAGCGAGTGTTCGCAATAGATAGCGGCCGAAGGCATCGCGACTCAGCGCGCCGGCGAAGTGCGCCTCTCCCCCCAACCGCGCAATCCCAACAGCGACGTTTGCGACTGCTCCACCAGCTGCCCGGTGGAAGCTCTCGCTCGCGCCAATATCCCGCACGTGGGATTGGCCAACAAAATCGATCAACGCCTCGCCGACACAAAGCACAAAACTCATGAAGCGCCTTTACAGAAATGGAGCAGCGGTCGCTCCGCAGGGTTGCGCCTCGCCTCGCAGAACTGCGGCTCGTTGAGAGCGACGCGCATTCGCCATTTCGGCACACGTGCATGAAGATCTGCTGCAACTCGCATTCGTACGCTCGAATGCTGTCGGCAGGCGACCTTACCCAACTCGAATGGGTCGATCTGTGCGCGAACGAGCTCGGGCTCGACGGCGTTGAGTTTGCGTTGGCGCATTTTCCCCGTCTTGACTCAGAATACGTCGCCCAGTTGAAAAAACTCTGCACGGATCGCTGCTTGACCGTAGCCGCATTGCAGCATGACATCGCCATTGAGGCTGCGACCATCGATGACCATGTCGTCGGCCTGGAACGATCGCTCGAGATAGCCGCATGGCTCGGCGCGCCGCTCGTTCGATTTTCCTTAGCCGCGTCACTTGGGCCGCAAGCCGTCGAGTGGCGAGAAGCGATCCGCGGATTGAAGACGGCGTGCGTGCGCGCGAAGCAGCGCAACGTTACCTTCGCCCTCGAACCGCGAGCCCAGTCCCTTGTCTCCTCCTCGTCGGAAGCCAAGCGCATTATGAAGGAGAGCGATTCTGCGTGGCTGCGCCTGGCGGCCGATGCCTCCGTTTTGGCATCACCGAATCGCGATGCGTGGGTGGAGGCACTCGAAAGTGCCACAATTGTCGTGGCCCCCTTGGGCTCGCTTGATACTTTCGGCGCCGACGAGTCCATCGATTATATCGCCGCGCTCACGCTCTTGTGGCAGCATCGCTATCGAGGCTTCCTTACATTAGAATACAATGGCGCGGAAGCCGAACGTCCCGCTGTCGCGAGAGCGGTCGCCTGGCTGCGGGGCATTCTAGCGAAAGACGCCTTGAAAGCGGCGGCCACGTAACCATGAAACGGCCCGGTCGATCGACCGGGCCGTTGCGTTCCCCCAAAGTGCCGTTACCCGCCAGGGATTTGAACCCGCAGTTTGCAGGTTGGGTGCTTACCTAAACCCCGGAAGGCTTCCCTCAACGTGGAGGGCTTGCACAAGTGGGTTCAGAGTCAAGCTCCCTCTCGTGATTGTGTTGGATCAATCACAAGACGAGCTCTCGCACACCCCAGGGAAGTGCGCGATGCAATCGCGCAGTGGAACTAACCTACCATGCACCGTGCAGAAAGACAAGTCTTGACAAACGCAAATTCATTCAACAACAGTGACGCGCATAACGACCGAAAAACTTGACCTACATTTGCGGCATACCTTTCGAATAAGCCGTGGGTCTGAAGACGTTGCCCAAACGGTTCTCCTTCGCCTCAACGCCGACGGCATTGAGGCGCTCGGCGAATCGGCTCCCATTGCGCGTTACGACGAAAGTCCCGATCTCGTCGCTGCGCAATTAGAGCGACTGTCGCTGCGCAATCTCGACCTCTGGCATTTCGACCCGGTGCTCGATCTTTGCGGGAACGGAGCTGGCGCGCGCTGCGCGCTCGATCTTGCCCTGCACGACCTTGCCGGGAAACGCTTAGGCATTCCGCTCTCTACACTGTTTGGACTCGATCCAACGCGCGCTTTGAAAACGTCGTTCACGATTGGCATCGCCGATCTTCCGACGACAATTGAGAAAACGAAGCAAGCGCAACATTTCCCAATTCTCAAAGTCAAAGTGGGCGGCGAGCACTCCATCGAGACGATTGAAGCCATTCGGTCGTTCTATCGCGGCACGATCCGCGTCGACGCGAACGAAGGTTGGGCGCCGCAGACAGCGGTTGCCATGCTCGCCGAACTTGCGCGCTTTGACATCGAATTTTGCGAGCAGCCGATCGAGGCGGGTCATCCCGAACAGTTGCGATTCGTGCGAGAACATTCCAAGATCCCGATTGTCGTGGATGAAGATAGTTTGACGTCCGCGGATCTTCCGCCATTATGGGGTTGCGTTGACGGCATCAATATCAAGCTCGTCAAGTGCGGCGGTTTACGCGAAGCGCTGCGCATGATTCACACAGCGCGCGCCATGAGCATGAAGATCATGATCGGATGCATGATCGAGTCCTCCGTGCTCGCAACCGCTGCGGCGCATCTCACCCCGCTGTGCGATTACGCCGACCTCGATGGACCACTGCTCATCACGGACGATCCCTTCAGTGGCGTTGGGTACGACGGTGCGCAACTGCGTTTGCCGGATACCCCGGGCCTAGGGGTGGCGGCGCGACAAGCGACGTAACGTTGCGTATGGCCGAGCACCCCAAACGGCGGTACGTCGCGCTGACCGAAGGTCATCTGCAAGACGCGCATCACGCCAAAACTGCGCACGGCGTGTTGCGTTACTCGTCCGATGACGTGGTTGCCGTTGTTGACAGCGCGCACGCTGGCCGCACGCTGCGCAACGTGCTGCCAGAATTGGACCGCGATGCGCCCATTGTCTCGACGATTCGCGAGGCGCTCGCGTTCTCGCCCACCTCGCTGCTCGTGGGCGTTGCCGTCTCCGGTGGCGCGTTGCCGAAGCAATTCCGCGCACATGTTCTCGACGCCATCGACGCAAAACTGGAAATCGTCAACGGACTCCACCAGTTCGTCTCCGAGGACGCAGAATTTGTTGCGCGCGCGAAGGCAAGCGGCGCGCGCCTGTGGGACGTCCGCAAGACGCCCGAGACGATTCCCCTGTTTTCAGGTGCTGCGTACCGCGTGCCGCAAGTTGTGGTGCTCGCCGTCGGCAGCGACTGCGCAGTCGGGAAGATGTCCGCAATGCTCGAACTCGCGGCCGCCGCTCGTGCTGCGAACGAACGCGCTGAATTCGTCGCCACCGGGCAGACCGGCATCATGATTGCGGGGAAAGGCATCTCGGTCGATCGGGTGATTTCAGATTTTGTTTCAGGCGCTGCCGAGCAGCTCGTGCTGGATGTCGCGCCCGACGCCCGATTCTCCCTCGTGGAAGGTCAGGGAAGCATCCTTCATCCGGCATTTGCGCCGGTCACGTACGGCCTAATGCTTGGTTGTGCTCCTGATGTGCTCGTTCTGTGTCATGAGGTTGGGAGAGACTCGATCGAGGATTTTGACGTGCCCATCCCCGACCTCCGCACGCTCGCGAACCTCCATGAATCGGCTTGCGCACCGATCAAAGCCGCCCCCTGCGTTGCGATTGCGCTGAACACGAGTGCGCTCGATGCCGCCGAGGCGCAAGCCTTCATCCAAAGAACGCAGGCGGACACTGGTCTTGTGACCGATGATGCCGTGCGGTTCGGCGGCGCAAGGCTTTGGCGCGCCGTCCGAGCCGCGGCGCAACGGACGGCGAAATGGACAGCACCTCCGCAGGCCGCGCGCCGTTGAGGCGGCGTGTCCTGCGGGCCTGCGCCCTCGTCATTCCCCTTGTCGCGCTTTTGTCTTCGTGCACGAGATTGTCGTCCTCGAGCAGCGCCGTTGCCCCGAAGTCGTGGACCATCCACGGCATCGTCCGGCTCGCCGTGGCGGAAGAGCCGAACTCGCTCATTCGCATGTTTTCGAATCAGTCGTCTGCGGATGACGTCACCGCGCTCCTCTTCGAGCCGTTCTTTCGCTATGACGACCGCGAGCGACCGGTGCCCGCGCTCGCTACGCAATTTCCTACTTTAGCGAACGGGCTCATTAGCAAGGATGGTCTGCGCATCACCTTTCCGCTGCGGCGCAGCGCTGTCTGGTCAGATGGCCAGCCGGTGACCGCGCAAGACGTTATCTTCACGTGGCATGCAATCGTGGATGGCAGGAATCCCGTCGTCTACACTGCCGGCTACGACAAGATCAAGAGCATGATTGCGGAGAACGCGCACCGCGTTACCTTCGTCATGAAGCAACCTTTCAGCCCGGCCGTGTACCTCTTCTCTGAAGGCACGTTTCCGCCGTTGCCCGCACACCTGCTCTCGCGCGACCGGTCGATCGACAACATACCGTACGACCAAAATCCCATTGGGGATGGTCCGTTCGTTCTGCGGCAGTGGCTTCACGGGTCCACTCTTGTCTTTATGGCCAACCAGCGCTACTGGCGCGGACCGCCGCACGTACGCGAGATTGACATGGAAGTCATCCCGGATTCCACGACCCAGCTTAATGAATTGCGCACGCACGAAATCGATCTGGTTGACGGGGTTGCAAAAACTCTGGTGCCGCAACTGAAAGGCGTGCCGGGCATTTGGGTCAAGACGCAGCTGCAAGCAAATTATCGCCACCTGGACTTCAACTTGCGCAGCCCGATCTTGCGAGACCCGAATGTTCGCCGAGCAATCGCGCGCGCGATCGACGTGCCCATGATCATCGCAGATGTGTACGGGGGACTTGCGGTGCGCGCTGCAACAGACGTGCCGCCCTTTTCTTGGGCTGCAAATGATTTGCCACCCATCCCCTACCAACCGGTGGAGGCAGCGAGGCTCTTGTCCGCGGCGGGTTGGCAGTCAGCTCAGGACGGCATTCGGGTGAAGAACGGAAAAAGGCTCGAGCTCTCTATTTCGTCTGCAACCGACAACCGCCCGAACGCGGACGCGGAGATCCTCGTCGCCGACGAACTGCGGCGCGTCGGCATTGCGCTGTCGGTGAAGAACTATGCGGGAAGCGTGCTCTTTGCCGAACATGGCCCGCTCTACGGCGGCACCTACGATATGGCGTGGATCGTCAATACTGAAGGCGTTGATCCAGACAATTTGGCGAACTGGGGCTGCGATTGGTTCCCGCCCACACGGTGCGAACACAAACTTCTACTGCAACCAGACCGTGGACGCATATTTGCGCGACGCGCAAGTATCCTACGATCCTGCGCCGCCGCCGCCGCGATTATCAGGAGGCGTGGCGGATCATGCTCGACGAGGTCCCAGCTGAAATTATCTATTGGGATAAGATTGTGATCGCCGGCAACGCCGACTTCAAGAATTTCAAACCTTCGCCAGTTATCTCTGACTACTGGAACGCGTGGGAGTGGGAAATCTGAACGTTGCGCTCGTGTTTGCCGTGTCTTTGACGGTCTTTCGTTTTGCGGATGGCATCAACCACGACTTTACGTCAACGGTGCAAGCAGTGGGCCGCGGCTTTACAACCGCGATTGCTTCATACAACGTTCGCACGCCCGACGACTCGTGGATCGAAATCCAGCTGCGCGCGCGCATCGGCGACCGCTGGACAAACTGGTATGCCATGGGGAACTGGAGTCGCGAGCGGGGCGCAGCGCACCGTCATTCAGTCAATGCTGCGGCCGATGCAGACGGCAAAGTCGAGACAGACACACTCGTGCTCGACACTTCGGCCAACGCTTGGCAAGTGCGCGTCTTCTCGCACCGCGCGCAGAGCGGAGCGGCACCGAGCCTCTCTCTGGTTGCCGTCACGACGGGAGCGGCAGCGCCGCCCGCTGTGGCGTCCCAAAGCAAGGTCGCCGCATGGGGGATTGACCTTAACGTTCCGCAGCGCACGCAGCGAATCCGCGAATCGCCCGATGCTCTCGCGGGCGGCGGCGACGCATGGTGCAGCCCGACGAGCGTTTCCATGGTCATGGCGTACTGGGCCGTACGGTTGGATCATCCGCAGTGGAATGTCGACGTGCCCGCTGCGGCCGAAGGCACATACGATCCCGTCTATGAGGGCTGTGGAAATTGGCCCTTCAACGTCGCGTTCGCGTCGGAGCACGGCCTGGCGGGATGGGTGGAGCGCCTAGCGGGCCTGGCCGACATGGAGCGTTATATCGAGCGCGACATTCCACTCGTGGCGAGCATTCGCGTCGCGCCCGGCGAGCTCGACGGCTCTCCATACGAGAAGACCGACGGGCATTTGTTGGTCGTACGTGGCTTCACGCAAGACGGCGATGTGATTGCCAACGACCCGTATGCATTGCCTGGCCACATTCGCATCGTGTACAAGCGAGCACAATTCGAACGCGTGTGGATGCAAGGTTCGGGTGGCATCGTGTATGTGATTGCTCCGGCCCAGGTGTTGCGTCAAGTAAGAACGCGCGAATAAAATTTAACCGAGGCCGCGGCGGGCGAGTTCCACGTTGATCATCAACCCAGGCAAGAGACGGACGAAGGTCCCTGTCACGCGTTTGAGCTCTTTGCGCTTGCCTTCATCAATATCGGATCTCTCCAGCAGATCGACGCTCATAAACAAACCATGCGGCAATGACTTTGAAGCCTCAGTCGCCGCGCTTGCGATCGCGTGCGTCAGCCGTTCGTAGCGCGGGTCTGCTACCTTGGGCTTGCAATCCTTCCACCACACTTCCAGCCAATCTGGATACGACGCCATCGCCTTGTATTCGGTTTCGATAAACGGCAGGTGCAAGGTCGCTCGCATGTCCTCATAAATAGCACGGACGCGGGGCGGCGCGTCGCGCTCCTCGACAAGGGAAAAACGCACGCCTCGAAATTCCTTGGGCCGTTCCCGCACCTCTTCGCGGTGCGGGCCTTTCGAACCAGCGCCGCCAACCGGATGCCCTGCGAGCGCACCCTCAACCGCGCAGGCCAAGATCGCAAGCTTGGGATTTACCTGCGCGAAGAGCTCGATGACTTCGCGCATCCGCGCGATCTCGGCGTCGCTCACCGCTCTCGCCCGCAGTTGCGCAGCATGATCGGCCACGGGCCAATCGGCAGTTCCAGCGCGCACGTCGCGCTCGATGCGGGCGGCCAGTGCCCCAAATTCAGCCGTGAGCACGTTCGGGCGCATGCGGCGCCACGTGAGGTCCAAAAAGCGCGGTACCGCCGCCCACGCCTGAAAGATCAGGTTGACGATAGGGACGCGCAGCGCATTCTTGATGTCGCGGAACGCCTCGCGAGCGCGTTCTTCGGTGGCTTCGCTCTCTCGAACCAGCGGAATGGATTGCATCACGAAGGCCGCGCGCCAGCGTCCGTGCGCAAATGCAATTCTCGGAGCACCTCTGGGCCAACCGGCGCGGGCGCGTCGATCATGACGTCCTGGAAGCGCTGATTCTTTGGAAAGGCTATCGTCTCTCGAATCGATTCGCCACCCACCATGAGCAAAATGATTCTATCAACGCCAAGCGCAATGCCACCGTGTGGGGGAGCTCCATATTCGAACGCTTCCAGCAGGAACCCAAAACGATGCTCGGCTTCCTCGGATGGATACCCTAAAAGGTCAAAAATCTTGCGTTGCACCGCCGGATCGTGAATGCGAATCGAGCCCGAGCCCAACTCCATCCCGTTGAGCACGACATCGTAGTGTTGCGCTCGCAACGCTAACGGATCGCCAGCGAGCGATTCGCTGCCCGGAGCCGGCGCGGTGAAGGGATGGTGAGCGGGCGTCAGGCTGCCCGTTTCGGGGTCGCGCTCGAAAAGCGGGAAATCGACAACCCAGCAAAATGCGAACTGCTTGGGGTCGCGCAAACTGCGCTGGTCGGCGATGTGCAGCCGCATCTTGCCGGCAATCGTCTGCGCCGTTGCTCGCTCGTCTGCAACCATGTAAATCGCATCGTTTGCGGTCGCCCCAGTCTTTGCTTTCAAAGTGTCGAGGAGCTCATCGGTCAACGCCGATTTGGGCAGCGATGACTTCATACCATCGGCAGCGAGGGCAATCCAGGCGAGACCTTTGGCTCCGAACTCGGACGCCGCCGCCACGAGGGCATCGAAGTCGCGCCGCGACCGGCTCGCACCGCCGCTTTCTGCGAAGGCAATGATGGCCTTGCCGGCCGCGAGCGCCGACGCAAAGATTTTGAATTCCGTGCTGGCAAAGGCGCCTCCGACATCGTGCAGTTTCATGCCAAAACGCAGATCCGGTTTGTCCGAACCGTACTCCGCCATGGCCTGTGCGTGTCGCAGACGCACAAACGGCGTCGGTATCGAGACGCCCAGCGCCTCGGCAAACATATGCGCGAGCGTCCCTTCCATGACGGACATGACGTCGTCTTGCGTCGGAAAGGTCATTTCAAGATCGATCTGCGTGAATTCAGGCTGGCGATCGGCTCGCGTGTCCTCATCGCGAAAGCAGCGTGCTATTTGAAAGTACTTTTGGAAACCGGACACCATCAGCAACTGTTTAAAGAGCTGCGGCGATTGCGGCAGCGCATAGAACGCACCAGGGTGTAAGCGACTCGGCACGATAAAGTCTCGCGCGCCTTCAGGGGTCTGCTTGATGAGCATCGGCGTTTCGATTTCAAGAAAGCCTTGCGCGTCGAGATAGTCGCGCACCGCTTTGATCGCGCGGTGCCGCAGCGCGATGTTCCGCTGCAAGTGCGGCCGGCGCAGATCTAGGTAGCGATAGCGGAGGCGCAGGCTTTCATCGACGTCGACATCACTGTGGATGGGAAACGGCGGCGTCTTCGATCGATTCAAGACCGTGACGCTTGCCACGGCGACCTCGATCTCGCCAGTCACAAGCTTGGCGTTCTCCGTGCCAGGTGGACGCTGGCGCACGAGACCCTGCGCAGTCACGACATCTTCGGAGCGCAAGGATGATGCCACCGGAATCACTTTGGGATCGAGCACGAGTTGGGTGATGCCAAAGCGATCGCGCAGGTCGACAAAAATGAGCCCACCGTGATCGCGGCTGCTGTTCACCCACCCGGACAGTTCGACGCGCTCGCCTTCCGCGCCGGCTGTCAGCTCGCCGCAATTCGCCCGGCGAAAAAGCTCGCGGCTCACAGCTTGCCTGCGCCTTCCCGCAGCGCACGCTTGATGCCGCTCACGTAGTGGTACTGGTACGCAATCTGGCGCGCGACAAAAGGCCACGTGTTTTTCTTGGGCGCCTCTTCACGCGAGCCGGCGTTTTCCAGCGCGCGGCGCAATCCAGGTGCCGCCGAGAGCGCGGAGTGGAGCCATAATGAAACGGGCGTCATGCCAAGGTTTGCCTTCACGGTAAAGTCTGGATGCTTGCGAAAGAAGCGAACGGTGGACACGCCGGCCAATTCCATGCGGCCGACCTGCTCAGCGAAGGCGACCGGGTGCCAGTGATAGTTCACTGCCTCGGCGTCGTAGAGAATCTCAACGCCGCTGCGCGCCAACCGGTAACCCAATTCCAAGTCTTCGTGTCCGTATCCCGTAAACTGTTCGTCAAAACATCCAACGGCGAGAAGGTCATCACGACGCACCGATGCGTTGCCCGTCAGAAAGTACAACCATGATAGGGTACGCCTCGTGCGCGGGTGTAGCGGCTTGCGCGTGCTTGGATCGTCGCGTTGCAGACGATAGTCGTCGAGCGAACGCACCTGCAGCTCGCAGCCCACGACCGCGACGCGGCGAAGGCCAGCAGCAGCGTGGGCCTTGGCGTGACGTTCCAGCAGCGTGCGGGATGCCAGGATGTCAGCATCGGTGAACAGCACGACCGGCGCACGAGCCTGCGCTATTCCCGCATTGCGGGCTGCGGCTCGTCCGCTGTACGCTCCCGGCAGATAGCGAAGCCGCTCACCGACGGCTGTGCGTATTCCCTCCACATATTCCGCGGTGCCATCGTCGCTGCGCGAGTCGGCGATGACGATCTCGTAGGAGTCGGCTGCGAGGCTTTGATCGAGCAGTGTCGGCAAGACGGCGCGTAGCGTGCTGACCCGGTTGTACGTTGGAATAACGACAGACAGCACGAGGTCATTCATAAGGCGGGGGCCGCGTTCGCGATATCTTCAATGAGGGCTTGCGGATTGGCGCCGCGCGGCGGTTTGATTAGCAGGGCGCTGGGAACGCGCCACGGTCCCCATTCTTGCGAGCATAATCGGAAGTATTCTCGTTCGAACACCACAACCACAGGTTTTTTCAACGCGGCTGCAACGTGGGTTGCGCCGGTATCCACGGTAACAACGGTGGATGACTGTTCGAGCACCGCCGCCCACCGCAACAGTGGCAGATTTCCAAACCACGCGACGTTTTCGTGGGGCAACATCTGACGAATGTTCTCAGCAAGCTCCTTCGTATCCGGTCCATAGGTCACCACGACATTGTTCGATCGATGGGCGAGGCGCGTGATGAGCAAGCGCACCGCCTCCGCCCCAAAGTTATGCATGAACCATCTCGGCGCAAGCGCGAGAACGACGCCTCGCGCGGGCGCGTTGGCTCTTGCCCAGGCGGTGTCGTCGTCGCCCAAGCGGAGCGTCAGCTCTTCGGTGAGCCAATCCCCGCCCGCCAGCCTCACAAGCGCCAGCACTTGGCGTACCTCGTGCATGATCGGCTTGTCGGGAAAGCGATCTGCCAGCGCCGGGTCCGCCTCCGAAAGACACCAGTCGGTGAGGCACATCCGGGCAAGGGCACGGCTCAGGTAGCGCCGGCGATACACATAGCCGATCCTCGTTGTCGCCCCTGAGACGCCCGTCAAGAAGATGTCATCTGTGCGCGGCGCAAGTCCGACGGCGAGACCCATTTTTCGTCCAAGTTTCGCCACGTTTGCGATGGCTTTTGCCGGCTGCGCGTGGGGGAGGAGTACGATCTCATCGATATCGGGATTGTGCCGCAAGATTGGCTCGGTGTACCCCGTGACAACCGCAGTGATACGCGCCTTGGGCCACGAGCGCCGAAACGACGTAATCGCTGGAGTCGAAAGGACGAGATCCCCGACTCTGTCGGTGCGAATCAGCAAGATATCTTCGTATGCCGTGCCATTGTGGCTGGCGATTGCCATTAGCCCCTCCGGCCGTTTGTGAGTTCATCGTAGTAAGCGCTACGTGCGAGGCGCTGTGCCGCCCAGCGGCGCAGGCCGATCGGCAGAGCTGTTTGCGCTTGCCCGGGTCGCGCTACCCGCTCCAACAAGGCCGGCCAACCGCTGCGGCGAGCGACCCCGCTCCACCACACGATTGGCGCGAGCGCACCTGTGGCGAGGGCGATGCGCCAGTGCGGGTGCTTTTCGAGAAACAGTCTCGCCGTGCGTGCTTGCGCCCTCGCCTGGCGAGCGACTCGCGAGAACTGCTCCGGGGCAAGCGGCGGTTTGTGATGATACACGACCGCATCGCGAGCCAAGAGCGAGGGAACGTGCATGCGCCGCAAGCGGAAACCAAGCTCGAGATCCTCCCAACCGTACTCGCGAAATCGCTCGTCGAAGCGGCCCGCTTGGTCGATCAGCGCAAGCGGAGCGGAAACGTTTGTCGTCCAGAAGTACGCCCCCGAATAGTCGAGCAGAGAATACGATGGAGCGGGCAGGCGCTCAAAGGAACTCACGTTGATGGCAACACCCCGACAGATGCTTTTTGGGTGCGCGTGGTGGAAGTCCAAGTGCGCGCGGAGCAGCGAGGGGGTGGCAAGCACGTCATCGTCCATAAACAAAATAAGGTCGCCGCGGGCCCGCTCCAGACCAACATTGCGGCCGCGCGCAAGCCCGGCATTGCTTTGGCGCACGACATGAAAGGCGCACGGAGGCGACAGTCGCGCAATCACATCCTCGTAGGTTCCGTCGTCCGATCCATCGTCCACCAAAATCACTTCGTACGTGTCGGGGTCGATATCTTGATGAAACAGCGCATCGAGCACGCGACCCAAAAGCTGGCGGCGATTAAAGGTGCACAGCTGGACGGTAATGAGAGGTCGCGCCGGGCTCATGGTGCCGCTGCAATGTGCTCCGGTTGCAGCAAGCTCTGCGCAGCCGAAACGACCTTGTCGGGCGAGAGCGCCGCGTAGCAGGCAAACGTCCGGCAGGTCTCCTTACGACACCTGGGCGGGCACGGATATTGCGGTCCAACAACGGCGACGCGAGCGCCCAACGGCCGCCACCGATCGGGGAAGTCAGTCCGAAGCGCAAAGATGCCTACCGTTGGGGCGCAAACGGCGGCGGCAATGTGCATCGGCCCTGAATCGAGGGCGACCACGACTGCGGCGCGACGCGCAAGCGCGGCAAAGCCCAGCAGTGTCGTTTGCCCGCACACATTGAAGACAGGCTCGCGCATCGATGCAGCTGTCCTCGCCGCGAACTGACTTTCTTCATTACTGCCGGTCAGCAACACCGTCGCGGAAAACGCCGACGCGAGCGCGTCCCCAATCACCGCAAAGTGTTCGCTTGGCCACTGGGCTGCGCGTGAGGTGATGCCGCGCGCTGCGTGGAGAATGACAAAAGGCCGCTCACCCACCGTGCGCTCGAGAAGTTCGTTGGCTTCTTGTTGCTCCGCTTCCGTCGGGTGCAGCTCGATGCGATAGTCCTCGGGAACCGGTTCGGCACCGAGCGCGCGCGCGTAGTCCATCTGAATGTCTGTCCAGTGACTGCGCGTATCTCCCGTTTCGCTTCGGACATTCACCCGCTTCGTGTAACGAAACGAGTAGAGCCGGCGTGCTTGACCCACGCGCTCCGGAATACCCGAGTGCTGGATGGCTTTGGCAATCCTTGGGTTCGACCAGAACACGACGGCGTGAGAGTAGCGCCTTGCTGTCAGTTTTTTGACCAGCTCGTGGAACGGCTCATCCGCGTCATCAAAAAGAACCTCGCCGACGCAGTCCTGACCCTTGAGGACTTGCGCCGCATAGCGAGTGGTCAAGACGTCGATCGGCACGCAAAAATGGCGATGCAGCGCGCAGATCGCGGGCAGTGCCGCGAGTAGGTCTCCAACGCCGCCTCCCGTGCATGCGGCGAGCACTTTTATGTCTTGCGGCATCAGACGAACAGAGAACTCACTTCAGAAGCGATAAAACGCCCGTAGGCTGCGGCATCCCAGTCCATATCAAAAGGTCGCTTCGCGTGGCATCGCCAGCTACCCGCCCAAGGATGCCACTGAGCCTCCAATCGCTCGTAATCGCCTTCATTGAAGATGTCGACGAGACGCTTGCCAAGCATGCCCGCCACGTGCGCGGCACCGGTATCGGGGGTGACCAGTGCGTCGACCGCGTCCAAGACACCCACCCACTGTGGCAGCGAAAGGGATGTGGCGAGCGTGAGCAGCCCGCTGTTCTTTTGTGCAACCGGCACGTGTTCGAAGACCGCGCAGGCCAAACTTTCATCCGCAGCGGAAGCAATGAGAAGACCGCGTCTGCCACCCAAGGCGGCGAGAGCTTCAACCACGACCGTCGCCAGACCGCTCGGGCCAAGGTCTTGCGTGATGAGCTTCGGTGTGATTTGAAAACCGATGGCCCCTTGGGCGGTGCGCGAGACGTCCGAGGACTCGACCTGCAGCCAGCTTCGCAAACTGGGGGCATCCTGCGGCGCTGGTTCTTGCGCGCCAAGCGCGAGCGCAAGGCGGTAGATGGTCTGCACCTCGTGTTCGGGCCTCTTGGTCCACGCGGCCGGCCGGTAGACGGGCGCTGTTACCTGCGCGCGTTGCCAGAGTGATTTGAACGGTTTGTGCAAGCGGTGCCAAAAGCCGGATCGCTGCGGCGCGCCGCTCAAGCGGCCTATTTGATAGCCCGCAACCTCTTCAGTTGCGATGAGCGCTTTTGTGTACTGGCCACTACGGAGCTCTTCGCGCATGCTTGCGACCGGCCAACTCTCGTCGTACACGTACACGCGATTCACGCGATCCGAAAAAAGCGTTGCGTTAGCCGGCGAACACACCGCGCCAAAGACCGCGTGTGGAAAAGCGCGACGCAGACCTTCAAGCGAGGGGATGCAAAGTGCAGCGTCTCCCACGCCGTCGCAGCGGACAAGCAAGATCGCCTCGCGCGCTAGCACTGCGGTTGCCGCAACGCCGACTTGAGCGCGTCGATGTACGCCGCGTCAACGAGCGTCTCAGTAGCCCAGGCAGCGAGCATCGAGCCAGGCCGGGCGCCGTTTGCCAATCGCTCGCACAACCGGCGCATCGGCGCTGCCGTAAAGATCGCGGCGCGGGCAAAATTTGCGGCATAGGCGCCGGTAGCCAGCTTGACGGGCCAAGACGGAGTCTTGCGGACAAAGCGTGCTGCCATCGTACCCTTCTCGGTTGCGAGCGCGCGCCGCCGCTCGAGCGCGTGCGGGTGCGGGGGTTTGATGTGATAGAGGTACGCGGGCCAGGCAAATATCCGGCGCAAGCCCTTGGTGCGCAGCCGAATTCCAAGGTCTGTATCTTCCCAGCCATAGAGATCATACTGCTCGTCAAACCCACCCACGGCGAGAAGCGCGGTCCGGCTGACGCTGACATTGCAGGTGCAAAAAAATGCGCGTGAATAGTGGCGATGGCTTGGCCTGACGAGATGCGCCGCATCAGGCACGTTGATGATGGGGCCCGACACGACTGAGTTTGGTGCCGCTGCGTGCGCCGCCACATGCGCCGCGACGAATCCTTCGGGTGCGAGGGTATCGTCATCGCAAAAAATGATCAGCTCGCCCCGTGCGGCTGCGATGCCAGCGTTGCGAGCCTTGGCGCGATTAGGCTGCGCCTCGTACACGCGGCGCACGCTCGCGCCTGCGGCAGCAGCAAGAACTGCTGGAGTCTCATCGTGCGATCCATTGTCAACGACGACCACCTCAAAGCTATCGCGCGCGCTTTGCCGGGAGAGCGCGGCCAAGCACGCGCGGAGTTCGTTCGCGCGGTTGTGCGTCGCGATGATAACGCTCGCGTGCGGCATGGCCTTAGACAGCGACCTGTTGCGTTCTCGCCCGTTCGACAAACGCCAGCATGTCCCCAACCATTCGCGATGCCGCCCCCACGTGGGGGGCATAGAGCGAGCTTAAATGCTCGCCCATGAGACGCAGCTCGTGAGGATTATCGAGCATCGCCGCGGCCTGCGCAGCCACGTCTTGCGGCCGCAGGATGCCGCGCATTTCCGGCGCAACCATCCGGCCCGCGTCAATGTTGGGTTGGGCAAAAAACTCAATTCGCCGAACAACTTGGTTTGCGACCCATCGTTTGACCGGCCGGCCGATAATGGGCACGCGATGGACGTAGGCCCAAATGCCGTTCATTGCCACTTCATCGACCCGATTGAGAGGCACGGCAACCAGCAGCGGGCGCCCCAGCACCGCCGCCTCCATGCATTTGGTACCGGGGATGCTGATCACCAGCTGGCTGCGCGCGACGACGCGGTAGTCGGGCGAACGATCCACGGCAAACGTGTTGCCCTCGACGCTGATCGTGTGTTGGCGGGCGTCGAACTGCCCCGCGACGCCAAAGTGGTTGGGGTCGCCGGACCACTCGACGCCGGCTGCCAGTTCGTCATCCGTGTTGAACGGCGACACCACAAAGGTAATTTTTAGCCCCGGCCGCATTCGGACGAGAGCGCAAGCCACCGCCATAAAGAACGGCATAAGAAATCGTAGTTCGTACGGGCGGCTGCCGGGCATGATGCAAATTCCCTCGCCCACACCGGGCGGCGGGGGCGGCACTTCGAGCGACCCCACGACCGCGTCAGCAACAAGATTGCCAACCACTCGGACTCGATCGGGTGCCGCGCGCAGCATTCGCAGCTGAGCGGCGTTTTTTTCGTCAAGAGCAAAGAAGCGCTCGAACATTTTGGAGTACGAACGTCGCGTAAACTTGTACGTCATTGGGCGCAAGCCAAGCCGCCGCGCGATCACCTTTGCATGAAAAAGGTCGCCGCCTAGGTATTGCAGCACGCCCCGCGTTCTTTCCATGCCGGCGACCCTGCGCCCTAAGAGAAATCGGCCGTACGCGCGGGGATCGATGACGCGCGCATCCGGGAAGAGCGCGCTGAGCGTTTCTGCCTCTCTTCCCGTGGCGTACGCGCAGGGGAGGAGCACAACAGTCACGCGAGCGCGCGGCTCGCTCTCGTAGAGCGCGCGCAAGAAGGGCCGAACCCAGCCCATGACCTCACCCGGCCCGTTCGTCGTCACAAAGAACGCTGGGTCGCTCACGGTTTCGCACTCGCTATTCGGTCGAGCAGGGCCGACGTCGAACGCCCCTCCACATGCGGCGCGAACGCAACGACGCCTCCCACCTCGCGTACAGTGGCAGCTTCCGGCAGCTCCATTTTTTCATACGCCGCATCCTTGACGTGAATGTCGGGCCGGACGATGCGAATGGATTCGTTAGGGCGCAGCTCGCTAAAGGTGAAGACATAATCGACGCAGGCGAGCGCTGCCACCAACTCGGCGCGATCTGCCTCCGGCACGAGCGGCCGCTGCGAACCCTTGTTGAGCTGGCGAACGGAGTCGTCGGAATTGACGCCCACCACCAGTACCGCGCCGAGGCTACGCGCAAATTCCAGATACCGGACGTGCCCCACGTGAAGTAAGTCAAAGACGCCGCACGTGAAGACGACTTTTCCGCCGCCCGCACGGATCGAAGCAAGCCGTCCAGGGATGTCCGCGCGCGCCAGCACCTTATCCGCGGCGCGCACGTTGTTTCTTTCGCGGGAATTCTTGATGTTCGGAAAAGGTGAGAATCTCTTTTGAGCTCGCGGTTGCGGTGCCCAGCTTTTCCACGACGACGCCAGCCGCGAGGTTTGCCAAGGTGACCGCTCTCTCCAGGGTTGCGCCAGCCGCGAGTGCGAGCGTCAGCGTGGACATGACGGTGTCGCCCGCACCACTGACATCGTACACTTGCCGCGCCATTGCCGGAACCCAGAGCGGCTTCCCTTTCTTCGAAAAGAGCGACATACCGTGCTCTCCCCGAGTCACAAGCACGTGCTTTGCGCGCGTGCGGTTCATGAGGATCTTCGCGGCGCGTGCCAGATCGGCATCGCTTCGCACTCGCATGCCGGCGGCTTCCTCCGTCTCGGCCACGTTGGGGGCTATCCAGTCAACGCCGACAAAGGCATCCAGATTCTGGGGCTTCGGGTCTGCGGTGATGACCGCTCCCTTCTTGAAGTTGCACACAGCCTGGATCAATGGTCTCGTAATGAGGCCTTTGCCGTAATCGGAAAGGATCACGCCGTCGAGCGCGCCGTCAAGACGTCCGATGGCGCGCACGAGCCATTGCTGCACTTTCCCGTCAATCGACGAGGTCGCTTCGCGGTCCGCTCGCACGACCTGCTGATTGTGGGCGACAATGCGCATTTTTTGCGTCGTCGGTCTAGAACGAACGCGCGCAACCCCGCCCGCGTCGACGTGAAGTTTATGAAAAAGCCCGATTAAACGATCGCCGGCTTCGTCGTTGCCGATGACCCCAAAAACGCTGACTTTGGCACCGAGTGCAGCTAAGTTGTTCGCGACGTTGCCTGCACCGCCGAGGGTGTACGTGTGGTCGTTCACTTCGACGACGGGAACCGGCGCCTCGGGCGAGATCCGCCGGACGCTGCCCCAATACCATTCATCGAGCATGAGGTCGCCAATGACGGCAATTCTGCGGCCTCGCATGGCGGCGAGCAAGTCGGCAATCCAAGTGCGCGTGTTCATCATGGCGTTGAGAGAATGATACCCGCTGCCTCGAGCAGATTCTTGGCGACGAAGGCGCCATCGCGACGCGGTTGCGCCAAGGCAGCTTCCTCAAGCAAGATCGCGCGACAACCGGCTGCCAGACCGGCTTGCACGTCGCGTTCGCTATCACCCACCGCCCAAGACGACGACAGATCGAGCCCCAAGTCGGCGGCCGCCCAAACAAGCATGCCTGGTTTGGGTTTACGGCATTCACATTCATGCGCATACGCCGCAACCTTGCCTCCCGGCAAGTGCGGGCAGCGATACACCGCTTCAATGGAAACACCGCGCTCGCGCAGGAGCGCGAGGACTCGCTCCTCGACCGAATCGGCCGCAGCGGGTGTGATCAGGCCTCGGGCAATGCCCGATTGATTGGAAGCGATCACAAGCGCGTATCCGGCAGCTGCGAGCTTTCTTGCACCGTCGGCTGCACCATCGATGAGTTGCACGTCATCGGGAGAAGAGACGTATCCTGTGTCGACGTTGAGCGTTCCATCGCGGTCGAGGAAAACGGCTCGCCTCCCTTCACGAGGCTGCGAGCGCAATCTCCACCAGTTCGCAGATGATGTGGCCCAGCATCAAGTGAACTTCTTGCACTTTCCATGATGGGCCGGATGGCCCGGTGAGCGCTACATCCGCCTCGCGTGCGGCGGCCCCGCCACCATTGCCGGAAAAAACGATGGCCGTTGCGCCTTTCGCCCGAGCCGTGCGTAAACCGGCAACGACGTTTGGGGATTCTCCCGACGTCGTGATGCCGCATGCGACATCGCCCGGCCGCACGAGGCCCTCGAGCTGTCGCGCGAAGATGTGCTCAAAACCATAGTCGTTGGCTATCGCAGTAAGTGCTGAGGTATCGACGGACAGGGCCAGACCAGCCCAAGCAGGACGATCAAGGAGAAAACGCCCGGAGAGCTCTGCCGCCAAGTGTTGCGCTTGGGCCGCGCTGCCGCCGTTGCCGAAGAAATAGACTCGGCCACCGGCGCGTAACGACGTGGTGATGACCTCGACCGCGCGCTGCACCGGATGCGCGTACTCCTCCATCTGCCACATACCTTGGCGATCGGCGAGGCAATCCGCAAACGTCTTCTGGCGCGGCGCGCTGCTCACGTTTCGATCCAAAACAGCTCCTGATGGAGCGAGACAAGCTGGCCATCCGTCGCGCAAATGCGCGCGATTTTACCGCTATGCTCGCTGACGATTTCATTCATAAGCTTCATGGCTTCAAGGATGCACAGAACGTTGCCCGGTGCGATCTCATCCCCGACGTCGACAAACGGCGCTGCTCCTGGAGCCGGCGCCCGGTAGAAAACGCCGACGAGCGGCGCGAGCACGCGGGTGACGCCGGGAGGTGCTTCTTCCGGCGATGCGAGTTGCGGCCGCGACGACGCGGGTGACGTGTCAGCTTTGGTCGCAGAGGCGTTAGCTTTTCCGCTTGACTCACCGGTCATCCGCAGATCGAGCGTGACGTCGCCGACCTCGACGCGCATGCGATCCAGGCCATCGCGCTGCATCAGCGTAACGAGTTCGTCAATGGTCTTTTTGTCTACGTCCACGTAAGGCTCCAGTCGCGCGAACCCGTTTGTGCGTGCATGCCTGTCATGATTCGAGGCGCCGGGCCAGCTCGCTTTCAAGCTGGTCAAGCCTCACTCGCGATCGCTCGCGCGTTGCGAGGTTTTGAATCGTCGCTTCGCCGTTGCGCCGCTCATCCTCGCCCATGATGACAGCGTAGAGCGCGCCGCTTTCACCGGCAGCGCGCAATTGCTTATCGATGCTTCTGCGTGTATAGTCCATGTCGGCAGACACGCCTCGTTGGCGCAGAGCGTGCACGAGCGGTACGAGCGTGCGGGCGGAGTCTTCATCGAGGGCGACAAACGCGAGCTCGAGGTGGGGTTTTCCGTCTTGGGATGCGCCCATGCCTGCGCTGCGAGCGAGCATGAGCATCCGGTCCATGCCCATTGCGAGACCAACGCCGGGAACGTTGGGGCCGCCCATGGATCGAACCAGGCCGTCATAGCGCCCGCCACCGCACACGCTGTTTTGCGCACCAAGCGCGCTCGAGCTGATCTCGAAAACCGTTCGGGTGTAGTAATCCAGTCCCCGCACGATATGGGGGTTATGGAGCGCGCGGATCCCCATCGACTCGAGCAGCGTGCGCAGGACGGCGAAGTGCTCTTGACACGCCTCACACAGATAGGCGTCCATGGTGGGCGCCTGGGTGAGCACGTCGAGATCCCGCGGATCTTTCGAATCGAGAATGCGCAGCGTATTGCGCTCGAGGCGCTCCTGACTTGTCTCCGATAGCCGCGACGCGTTTTGGTTGAGGTATTCGATCAGCACCTCGCGGAAGCGCTCGCGGCACGTCTCGCAGCCGAGCGAATTGATTTCGAGGCGATACTCCGTGATGCCGATGGCGCGCATCACGTCGAGCCCAAGCGAAATGACCTCCGCGTCGGCCTCGGGTCCGGGAACTCCAAAGCATTCGACGCCCCACTGGTGTGCCTGCCGGTAGCGTCCCTTTTGCGGACGCTCGTATCGGAAAATCGGACCGCGGTAATAGAGTTTGAGCGGCAGCGTTTGCAATAAGTTGTGTTCCAGCGCGGCACGGACGACCGGCGCTGTTAATTCTGGTCGGAGCGTGAGGCTGCGGCCTCCCCGATCGGTGAACGTGTACATCTCTTTGTCGACGATGTCGGTGCCCTCGCCGATTGGTTTGACGAAGACGTCCGTGCTTTCGAAAATTGGCGTGCGGATCTCACGATAGCCAAAGCGGCCGCAGACCTCGTCAACGACCCGCTCGAGGGCTTGCCATTGCGACGACTCAGGGGGAAGAATATCAACCGTACCGCGGGGTGCGGCAATGTGCTTCACAGCGTTCTCAAAATGGGAAACCCCATCTTAACATGTTTGGTCCAATAGCGCACTCAATTCGGCGTCGCTCGCTCCCATACTTGCGGCCTCCTCGCAGCTTGCGGCTAGTGCCGCTGGCCGCCGGTGCAGCACTTGCACTCGCTGCGGCACTGTCACCCGCCTGTGTGGCGCCAAAAGCGAGTGCTGCAGCAACAATCGGGCTGCGTGCTTGGAGTTACTGGTGCTCGATGATGCTCGGTGCGTCGCCCTTGCTCGCGGTTGGGGGTTTGGTCGCCGCTGTTGCATCGCGCGTGCCTCGGCGCTGGAACGGTGCTTTGCTGCTCGCCACATCCATCTGTTTGCCTGGATGCGACTGTACGATGAATGCCTATTGCGGCGAACTCGCTCGACTCTCACCTAGGGTGGCCGCTTTTGCCGTTATCTGGGGCGCGTGCTGCAATCCGATTGCGCTCGTGGCGACCGCCCTCGTGCTGGGTCCCCGCATGGCGTTAGATCGAGCACTGTGTGGCTTCATCGCAGCGGGCTTCACCGCCCTTGCTTGGGGGCGCTGGGCTACGTTGCCCGCGATGCACTTGAGCGGTAGCCGGCACTCCTTTTGGGAACGTTGCGCGAGCGCGTTGGCCACAAGCCTCGGCTCATTTTCGATGGCAGCGGTCGTGGCGAGCGTCATCATCAGCGTCGGTGACCGCCACCTGGCAAACGCCTCCGGGCTCGTTGCGGCTGCGTTCGGGGCCGTCTTGTCTCCGTGCTCCAGTTCTGACTCGATCCTCGCTCGCGTGCTCTTTGCTCATCCCAAGAGCCAACTCTCGTTCATGATTGCGGCTCAGTGTTTGGACGTCCGCCAGGTCCTCATGTTGCGGCGACATTTCGGTTTGGCACGAACCTTTTTCGCCGTGGGTTCGTCTGCGACAGCGTGCGCGCTCGGCTATGCCCTGGTCTGACCGCGACCTGCTTGCTCGCGTTCGCGCGCCGCGGCTCTATGCCGGCCTCGCGGTGCTCGACGGCGCAATCGCGTGCACGCTCGCGCGCCATGTTGTGCATGCGTTCGTGAGCGCGCCGTCGTGGCTCATGTGTGCAGGAGCGGTCGTCATCAGCTTCGCGCTGCTGTGCTCCTGGCACCGCGCGCTCTTCGCTTGTTGGTTCGCGGTGGGCACGGTGCTTGGTTTCGGGTTGCCCTCCGCGCTGCCGGCTCCCAGCCTTGTGGTCGTCACCCATGCGTCCACTCTGTCTCGTGGCATCGATCTCTTCGACGCGCTCGAGAAGTTAGATGACGATCCCGCGGCTCTCACCGGGCGGCGCATCACGGTCACTGGATTGTGGCGTCCGTCAGTTGACGGGGTTTGCGCGGCCGTGTTTCGCCGCGTCATGGCGTGCTGCGCCGCTGATTCGATTGACGTCGGCTTTGATGTCGTACCCGCGCGAGCCATTTCTCTGAGAGCCAATGTTCCCGTGCAGGTCTCAGGCGAGGTCGAGTCCGTTGTCCGAGACGGCGAGGTGAGGTATCGCTTGCGCGATGCTTCAGTCAGCGTCGTGGCCCGCTTGCGCGAATGATCTAATGAAGGAAATAGCGCCGCGAGGCAAATGCCAAGACAATGTTCGCTCGCCGCGCAGCTTCCACGACCTCTGCGTCGCGAATGGATCCCGACGGCGCAACCACGGCACCGATCCCAGCAGCGGCGGCAGCCTCTATCCCGTCCGCAAACGGGAAAAATCCGTCCGTCGCGAGCACCGCGCCGCGCACCGCGTCACCGGCCCGCCGGCATGCGAGCTCAACCGCGGCAACCCGGTTGGTTTGGCCCCCGCAAATACCAAGCGTCACTTGATTGCGAGCCACGACCGCGGCGTTTGACTTCACCTGACGCACCGCGCCGAACGCGAACAGCATGTCTCGCCACATCCCCGCATCGGGCTGGCGCTCGGTCATTACTTTCCACTCGTCTCTTGGGGCATCGGGGTCCGGTTGCTCGGCCAAAATCCCACCTAACGCCGAGCGCAGGGTCATGCCTGCCCGCAGTCGCGCTGGAAGTTCCCGATGAAAGACGAGGAGACGGAGATTTTTCTTGCTCGCCAGCAGTGCGAGAGCATCGTCGTCAAAAGCCGGCGCCGCAACAACTTCCAAGAAGCGAGGCTTGAGGATCTGCGCGCTCGCTCGATCGATGCGGGCGTTGACCGCGACGATGCCGCCGAAGGCTGAGATGGGATCCGCGCCCAGCGCTGCGCCAAGCGCCTCGGCCGCGTTGCGCGCTCCGGCGAGCCCACAGGGGACGGTGTGCTTGACGATGGCGGCTGACACGGGGGAGACTGGTTGCGCGTCCCTCGGAAAGCCGACCGGCTCCTCAATCGGGGCGATGAGACGCAAGCACGAATCGACATCGAGTAAGTTATTGTATGACAGCGTTTTTCCGCCGCGCTGTTCCGGTAAACCATTGCTATCGCCGTGGTAGAACGCCGCTTGCGACCATGGGTTTTCACCGTAGCGCAACGGGCTCTGCAGCGGGAGATTCAGGCTGAGCACGTCGGGGAGACCTGCATCGTGTCTTTCGCGCACGAAGTACGATGCGATCGCCGCGTCGTAGTGCGCGACCACGGCAAACGCGCGAGCCGCCCACGTACGACGTTCGTCGCGCGTGGGACCGCCGCGCGATAGAGCTGCTATGAATGCCGGGTAGAGTTCGGGCTCGGCCAGAACCGTCACAGACTCGAAGTTCTTGGCCGCGGCGCGAAGCAGCGCTACTCCGCCGATGTCGATCTGTTCCACCGCCTGCGCATCACCCACGGCGCGATCGGCGGTCGCTTGCGCGAACTGGTAGAGGTTCACCGCCACGACGCCGATACGCGGCAGGTCGTATCGTTTGAGATCCTGCGCGTCGTTGGGGTTCTCCACCCGCGCTAATATCCCGCCGAAGATTTTTGGATGCAGCGTTTTGACTCGCCCCCCGAGCAGCGCGGGGTAATCGGTCAGCGTCTCGACCTCGGCACAAGCAATCCCCAACTCTCGCACCGCCCGTGCGGTTCCCGAGCTTGCAATGATGCGGTAGCCGGCGTCGTCTAATGCGTGTGCGAGTTCTTTGAGGCCAGCTTTGTCGGTGAGCGAGATGAGGGCAACGGGTTTATCCGGCGGCACCCGCACGCTCCAGCGATAGGGAAAGAATATTGGAAATGCCCGGCTCACTCATCGTCACGCCATACATCCGGTCGACCAGCGTCATCGTCGCCTTGTTATGGGTGATGATGATGATTTGCGAGCGACCGTTTCCGGCCAGATCGGCAAGCTGCACGCCGAATCGGCCGATGTTGGCTTCATCCAGGGCTGCATCGATTTCGTCGAAAATGTAAAATGGACTCGGCCTGACTTGGAGCGTCGCAAAGATGAGCGCGACGGCGGTGAGCGCGCGTTCGCCACCCGAGAGCAGATTCAAATTCTGCATCTTTTTGCCCGGCGGCTGCGCCGAGATCTCGATTCCCGCTTCCGTCGGGTCCTCTGCTTCGCAGACCCACATCTTCGCACTCCCGCCATTGAAGAGGCGGGTGAACGTCTCCGAGAAAGCGACGGATACTTTGGCAAACGTCTCGTTGAACTGGCGGAGTGATTCCGCATCCATCTCAGCGATGCTTGCGACGATGTTCGCGCGAGCTGCCTCAAGGTCGCGCAGTTGTTCTCGGAGGAACTCGCAGCGTTCGAGCGTCGCCGCCCGGTCTTCGAGCGCATTCAGGTTGACATTGCCTAGCCGCAGCATCTCCTCTCGCAAACGGCGAACCTGCGCGTCAACGTCGCCTTCGAAGTCAGCGTAGCGAGCTGCAACATCATCGCACTCCTGCTGCGAAGCCGGATTTTGCGAAAAGGTTTGCTGCAGGAGAGCGAGCTCCGCATCGATCTCAGCTAGGCGGATGCGCTGGCGTTCCAATTCAAGCGACTGCTCGCGCCCGCGCTGCTCTTCTTGCGCGTAGGTTTCTTCGAGTTCGCGCGTCCGGTGCAACGCCGCATCACGGTGCTCGCGAAGCTCGCCTAAGCGGAGCGCAACCTCTGCAACCGCCTGTTCAGCGTCCGCTTTGAGCGCCGCAAGACGCTGCACGTCGGCGCGGCTTTGCTCCAATTCATCTCGCATCCGTGCGAGCGAGGTGACGCGCTCTTTGCGCTGCCCTTTGGCGCGTTCTATGTCCGCGCGGGCCAATTCGACATCATCACCCAGTTGCGCAACGCGTTCGACCAAGGCGGCGGCCTGTGCGGCAGCGCTGCGGTGCTTGGCGCGCACGGCGCCCAGGCGCTTGGAGAGTTCGTCCGATGCCGACAGCGCTTGACTGCGCTGCGATTCGAGCGTCTGAAGCTGGCCGGCAAGTTCTCGGGCCGTGTCACGATGGCGAGCGGCGGATTCCTTAACCTGGGCTGACCGCTGGACGACTTCGCCGCGTCCGGTGCGCAGCACAGAGAGCTGCTGCTCGAGGGCTTCACGCTCGCGCTCTAATTGAGAGCACAACGCTTGTGCATCGTGTTGGCGCAGGGTGAGTTCAACAATATCTGCTTTGATGCGTTCGAACTGACTTTGGCCCGCGGTCGCCGTCTGGGTCGCTCGATCGAGCGCTGCATCCGCCTCGCGCGCCGCCTTCGATTGGATTGCTCGCTCAGACTCGAGGGTTTCGGACGCGGCCTGTGCACTCATCACGCCGGTTCCACTGCCGCTTGTGATGACACTGCCGTGGATGACGTCTCCCTCGGGGGTTGCAAACGCAGCATGGGGCGCTTCCTTCGCGCAATCAAACGCGCTCTCCAAGTTTGCGACCACAAAGGAGTCTCCGAGGATTTGCTCGATGGCGGGCTTGACGGATGCATCGCAGCGAACGAGCTCCGACGCTCGCCCGATATCTCCACTCTTGCCCGCCGCTTTTGGCTCCTGTAGCGGGCGATTGGAAAATCGCCCGTCCGATAACGCCTCGAGCACGATGATCGTCGCTCGGCCAGCCTGTTTTTCTTTGAGGATCAGCATCGCGGCTTTCGCATCGGCCAGCGTGCGCACGATGACGTCATGCGCTCGTGCGCCGAGCAATGCGTCGATTGCGGTGGCATGGCGCTCGTCAACTGTGATTTGGCTCGCCACCGTTCCAATCACGCCTGCCAGGCGGCTAGCTGCCTTTGCGTCGAGCAGGTGGCGAGTGCCAGCCGGCGCCCCTGAAAGGTCGGCAACGAATTGTGTTAGCGCGTCGAGCTTGGCGTTTATTTGCGTCAGGCTTGCGTGCGCGGCTTGCTGCACGGCCCTTTGCTGTTCCACTGCTTCTATGGCCCGGTTTGCTTGCGCCGCCACCGTCTGCAGTTTTTGGTCGAGCTTGCCCGCGTCTGCGGCAAGTCTTTCAACCTCCGCGTTGGCCCGTTTGGAACGCTCGCCGCACCCGTCCAACGCCGCGTGCGCTGTTTGCAAGTCCGCATCGAGGCGCGATAGCGCGTCTGCTAACCGTTCGACCTCTGCTTGGGCAGCAGCAGCCGCAGAATTGCTTTCGGTGGACTTGGCGCTAGCACGCAGACGAGAATCCTCGACCGCGCGGAGCGCCGCATAAGCGCGTTCCCAGTGCGCTGTCTCCTCTGCTTCCTCCGCAGCCGCCGATTCTGCGAGCGTGAGCGCTTCATCGCGCAGCTCGCGGCTGCGCCGCAAATCTTCTATGGCATTGGAAAGCCGGGTATCCGCTTGCGCGACGGCTTGCGCGCCGGCGTCGGCCTCGCGCTCCAGCGCTTCAGACGCGCGCGTCAGCTCGGTTGCTTTGGCTTGCATTGCCGCATGGGCCGATGCATGCGTCTGGAGCTGCGAAGCGCTCCTCGCGTGCGCGGCGTTTCGATCGTCCAGGGCCAACGAAGCTTGGTACTCTTCGTCGCGCGCGCGATTGACGGCAGATGCAAGTTCGGCGTGGGTCCGGGCTTCCTTCGCTGCCTCTTTTTCGTCGACTCCCAGGACTTGACTGATTCGCGCGCGCTCCTCACGGCGTTCCTTGGCTTTGTGAACGTAAGAGAAAATCTCGAGGTCGCGGAGCTGTTGCTGCACTTTCTGATAGCGCTTGGCGCGTCGTACTTGCTGCTCGATCGCCGGCAGCTGTTTTTCAAGTTCGGTGAGCAAATCGTTCACACGCAATGCGTTCGCCGCGGTCTGCTCGATGCGGCGCTGAGCCTCGCGCTTGCGCGCTCGATAGCGCGCGGTGCCGGCGACCCCTTCGAAAAGTTCACGCCGCGCTTCCGGCTTGGCGGAGAGAATGGCGTCGATCTCGCCTTGAGACACGATCGCGGCGAGTTCGGCGGCGAGACCCGTGCCCAGGAGCATGTCCGTGATATCCCGCAGTCGCACCGCTGTCTTATTGATGAAGAATTCGCTCTCGCCCGTTCGGTACGCGCGCCGCGTAATCGCAATCTCGCTAAACGGCGCCGAGAGCGCGCCGTCAGAGTTGTCGAAGGTGAGCGTCACCTCGGCGAGTCCGAGGGGTCGGCGCGAAGCGTTGCCCGCAAAGATGACGTCGTCCATGCGAGCGCCGCGCAACTGACGCGCGCTCTGCTCGCCGAGGACCCAGCGCACGGCATCCACGAAATTCGACTTGCCTGACCCATTGGGACCAACGATGGCAGCGATGCCGGGTGCGAACTCGAGACGCGTGCGCTCGGCAAACGTCTTGAAACCAAAGAGATCGATACTCTTAAGGTAGATGGGCTAACGCCTCCCGCGCTGCGTCGGTCTGTGCTTGCTTCTTCGTGGTGCCGCTGCCCGTCCCCAAGGTTTGACCGGCAACGTCCACCGCAACCGTAAAGGTCCGCGCATGGGGCGGCCCACTTTGTGCGGTGACCGCGTAGTGCGGTGCCTTCTTAAACCTTGCTTGGGCATATTCTTGCAGCGCCGTCTTGGGGTCGATCGTTTCGCTCGATGTCGCGTGCGCGAGGTGGGAGCGTTTTACAAACGTTTGCGCCGCGTGCATGCCGCCGATGTGGAAAATCGCCCCCACCAGCGCTTCAAACGCGTCGGCAAGCACCGAGGGCCGGTGCGCGCCTCCGGCGGCGCTCTCTCCGCGACCGAGCAGCAGGAACGCACCGAGATCGAGCGCCTCGGCCGAGCGCGCCAAAGCGGCTCGCGACACAAGCGAGGCGCGCATGCGGGAAAGTTGGCCTTCGGAACGCTGCGGGTGGCGCGCGTAGAGCTCGCCCGCAACAACCGCGCCTAACACCGCGTCACCGAGGAACTCGAGCCGCTCGTTCGAGTGCGCCTGCCTCGGGTGCTCCGATGCGTACGAGTCATGCGTAAGAGCCATGTCGAGCACGTCAAGATCGGCGCTTGGGGGCAAACCGACCTTGCGCGCCAAGCCACGCAGTGCCCGCTTGCGGGCCAGCCCCTCCGACACGCGCTAGTTTTCGGAAAACCTGCGGAACACGAGGACGGCGTTGTGCCCGCCGAAGCCAAATGAGTTCGAAACCGCGATGTTGAGTTCGTCGCGTCGCGCCACATTGGGGACGCAATCGAGATCGCAGGCAGGATCGACGAATTCGTAGTTGATGGTCGGTGGAACGATGCCCTCGTGCAGGGCAAGCACGGTGCAAATGCCCTCCAGTGCTCCGGAAGCACCCAAAGCGTGACCGAACATCGATTTGTTCGAACTGACCGGAATGGTCTTCGCGTGCTCGCCGAACACCGCATGGACCGCTTGTGTTTCCGCCGCATCCCCGAGGTCGGTCGACGTGGCGTGCGCGTTGATGTAGTTCACATCCGTCGGCTCGATAGCCGCGTCGCGCAACGCTCTGATCATCGCAAGTTTGACACCCCGCGCCTGCGGATCGGGCGCCACCATATGATACGCATCCGAAGATTGACCGTAGCCAAGCAGTTCTGCGTATATGCGAGCTCCGCGGGTGCGCGCATGATTGAGCTCCTCGAGGACAAACGCGCCGCCGCCCTCCCCAATGACAAAACCGTCGCGCGTCCGATCGAAGGGCCGGCTGGCAGACGCGGGGGTGTCATTTCTTGTGGAGAGCGCCCGCATCGCGCAAAATCCGCCGACGGCTAACGGTGTGATGGGGGCCTCAGAACCGCCGCAGATGATCACGTCTGATTCACCGTGTTGAATGATCCGCATTGAGTCGCCGATCGCGTTGTTCGACGAGGCGCAGGCTGAGACGGCGGTTTGGGTCGGACCTCGGACCCCGAGCTTCATCGAGATGAGACCCGGTGCGATATTGCTGATGAGCATCGGAATAAAAAAAGGCGACAGCCGATCCGGACCCTGTTCGTTCATCACCTTGGTTTGCTGCTCGATGGTCGTGATGCCGCCGATACCCGATCCCATGATGACGCCGATGGAGTCGCGGTTCGCGTCGGTAATTTCCAACCCCGAATCGGCGACGGCTTCCTGTGCGGCAACCCAGGCGAACTGGGCAAAGCGGTCCATCTTGCGGGCGTCTTTTTTGCCGATGATCGCCGCTGGATCGAAATCGCGCACCTCCGCCGCAAAGCGCGTTGCGAGGTTGGAGGCATCAAATAAGGTGATGTGACCGACCCCACTACGCCCACGCACCACATTCTTCCAGAACTCAGGTACGGAATTGCCGAGTGGAGTCACGGCGCCCATTCCCGTCACCACGACCCGCCGCGTTGTGTTCATGCTGTCGGTGATTGCTTCGTCAAAACTTGCGCCGCTGCCCTTGTTTGGCGTCGCGCAGTCGTCAACTTCGCACCGCATTTGCATGCTGCGGAGCACATGACGCTCGCTTCGAGAAAATTCTCGACTGCTTTGCGCCTGAAGTTTTTTCCCCCGACTGCCGATGAACAGAGGGGAAGTGCTTACTTAACAGAACTTCCGCGCGAGGAACTCGCACGTGAGTCCCGCACCCTTCGGAACCGCGCGATAACTGCCGAGGCTCCGCAGCGGCAGGTACATGCAACAAGAGGCGTACAGCAACGCTCCGCGCGCACCGAAAGTCCAGGGGGGAGGTGACCAGTACATCGTGGCAAAGAAAAAGGCGAAGAAGGCCAAAAAGAAATAACCGCGAGTTTTTCTCGGGTTAGAACAGATGTCCAAAGGGGGCGTTGCGAAAGAGCAGCACCCCTTCTTTATTTCTCTTGAGACATGTAGTCGTGCGAATTCCTTCGCGCGCAAATGGAGACCGCGATGACCGCAAAGTCTTTTGCCACACGCACTGTCCTTGACGCGCGTGCACGCGCGCCCGTCAACGAGCCCGCCGTGCTGCCAATTTTTCAGTCGGCGGGCTGGGCATTTCGCTCGCTCGACGAAGTTGACTCGGTCTACGAAGGGCGCGAGCCAGGGGCCGTGTACGGCGGTTCCGGCGTGCCAAATCACGAGGCTTTGGAAGCGCTGGTCGCGTCGCTGCACGGCGCCGAAACGGCCCTTGCGACGGCTGCGGGAATGTCGGCCTTCACCACCGCGCTTTTGCAGTTGGCCAGTTCCGGATCTCGCATCGTCGCGGCGCACGACCTCTACGGCAACACGACCTCACTCTTGAGAGACTTGGCAAAATTCGGCGTGCAGACCCAGCTCGTTGACATCGCAGATGAGCGCGCCGTCGAGGAGAGCTTAAGCCTACCGACCTCTGTGATGATCGTTGAATCGATTTCGAACCCGCGCATTCGGGTTGCACCGATTGCTTCACTCGCGCACGCCGTTCACGATCGCGGTGCCCTTCTGCTGGTGGATAACAGCCTGGCGTCTCCGTATCACTGCCGGCCGCTCGAACTCGGAGCCGATTTGGTCATCGAGAGCGTCACGAAATTTCTCGGTGGCCACTATGACATCATCTTGGGATGTATCGCTGGGTCACATTCGCTCATCGACCCAATGCGCACCCTCGCCTCGCGCGCGGGCCTCGTTGCCTCTGTGTTTGAAACCTGGCTTGCCGTCCGTTCCATCGCGACCCTCGACGTCCGCATGGCCCGCTCGAGCCACAACGCGCTTGAAGTCGCGCGCTGGCTTGCCCAGCATCCCAAAGTACGAGCGACCCACTATCCAGCCATCGGAGACGCACGTGCCTCCTCGGCGGCCGCTCAAACCCTGAGCCAGGGGTTTGGTGCGATGCTCTCCTTTGAAGTTGCTCCCGAGCGTGCGGCGGTAAACCGGCTCTTGGCAAGCCTGACGGACGTCAAGCTCGTCTTGTCCTTTGGCGGGGCGCAGACCACGCTTTCGCATCCCGCCACGTCATCTCACCGCTCGCTCACACCGCAGGCGAGAGAAGCGCTGGGCATCCATGATGGTTTCTTGCGACTTTCGCTGGGCCTCGAAGACGCAGCCGACATCATCGCCGATCTCGACCGCGGTCTGGCAGCAGTGTAGCAGCGGACCTTTAGGTCCGCTTTCGAATCAAACGCTACGCGTGTCGCTTGCGAAACTTACGTGCCTTTGCGCGGTTCCCGCACACGCGCATCGAGCACCAGTTGCTCGAACTATTCTTCGACCGGTCGTAAAACGCCCAGCGGCAGGAGTCGTCGTGGCACGCTTTCATCCGCTGCCACGAACCGTCCAACATCGATCGAACCGTGATCGCCAGGAGTTCGCCTAAGGCCGCGTCGACGCCCGACGCCGCAGGCTGCAGCTCTGCCGAGCCGTCAGGTTTAAAATCGACGAGCAACTGCGCGCTGCGAGCAGCCCGGCTCAAGGTCTCCACCGCATCCTTGCCCACCTTTTCGCCTTCATTGGCTGCGAGCAGATCTCGCAGGGCCTCTCGTACCGAAATGGCATGGGTGACGTCGGTCTGGCTCAAGTGCCGCCGGTCCCTGAGGAGTTTGCGCCCGGACAACCAGTGCTCGAGGGCTTTAGGGCTTGAAAGTTCGTCGAACACGAGCGCCCCGCGAGCGTTGAGTTCCCGGGTATTGATGAAGGCTTGCACGACCGCCAAGTCGCCGGGGGCTGGCTCTCGAGACCCTGTTTCTGGTTGTTCGGCTTGGGATACTGGTGTCATTTGGAAACCATTATAATGAGTATAGGGGTTATTATCAAGTGGTCTGTCCCGATACGTATGCTGTTTTTGCTAACCGTTAAAAGTATTTGACAAGTTACCATAACTAGTGTACTATGATGGCAGGTTACACGCAATCGCCATAGTTTGGGCGGAAAGTCGAGTCAAAAATGATGTTAGTTGAAAAAGCTGCGATCGTCAGCGAGGGCGAGGGCGAACTCCTCTCTCAGTCTCGAACGACCATCGTGCATATCCCTCGTGGAGTCGCAAGTGAGTTGTTCGGCGGTTGGGGCGTACGCATTTGAATCCGGATCCCGGAGGCTGTTACGACCACATTGACTTTCGCGTCCGCGACGTGGCTTCGGTAGCCCGTTTCTACGACGCGTTGATGCCGGCGCTCGGCTTCCGCAAGATCCACCGCGGTACGCGCAGCCGCTCGTACTATCACGAGGACCCGAGCATGCCTTTTTTTTGGATCGTGCAAGCTCGGCGAAGTACGCCCAGCCTCTCGCGCATTGCCTTCGGCGCTGCGTCGCGCAAAGAAGTGTACAGGATTGCCGCGAGGATGCGCCAGGCGGGCGCGCACCGGATCGAAGGTCCACAGATCTGCCGATCGTACCCGCAGCCATACTACGCGGTGTTCTTTGAGGATCCGCACGGCAATCGATTCGAGGTCTGTTGCAGGCGCTAGCCGCTCGCCGACCGTAGTGGCAATCGATGTTTTCGAGGACCTTCGCGCTGTGCGCCACCGCTTTGGCGGCGGCTTTTCTTTTTCTCGCGGTCGCGCCCACGCAAGCGCGGATGCTGTCCTTACAGGATCTGCGTCGCGAAGTCATCTTGGCGGATCCGCAAATCTCCCCCGACGGCTCGCACGTTGCTCTCCTCGTGGGGGTCAGCGACTTCGAGCACAATGCCGTTTCCATCCATGTCGACATCGTCGATGTCGCGGCGGGGGTGCGGCACTCGCTTCCGCTGCCTTTCGATGAGATCGAGAGCGTGCGCTGGTCGCCGGATGGAACGGCGCTTGCATTTTTGGCTGCCAAATCCGCCGGGGTCATGCAACTCTACACGAGTTCGGCGACGGGCGGCGTACTGCATCAGCTCACCTGGGGGTCGCAAGACGTTGAGTATTTCGCGTGGCGGCCCGATGGCAAGGCGATCGCATTCGTCCGTTCGGATCCGCCAGCACGTGGAAGCGGCGCTGCCAAATTCCGAACCAATTTTGTCGTGGGCGACAATGACTATCTGACGACCGCCGCGCCGCTTCCCTCGCATTTGTGGCTGGTGAGCGTGGCGGCGCATCCCCAATCCCAGCGTCTGACCAGCGGATCTTTTAGCCTCCCCTCGGGGAGCTTCGGGTTCTCGCAGCCGTATCTCAACTCGCTCATCGAACCCCAGCACATGCCCAATAACTTCTTTTGCTGGTACCCGGATGATCGTCACATCGCGTTCACGCGAATGCCCGACGCGTATATGGCGCACGCGGATCAGGCGACCTTAAGCGTCCTCGACCTTTCTGCACCCACAAACGACAGCAGTCGCATCGAGAAGGTCACAAGCCACGACGGACTCGAGGCGGGTTGTGATACCTCGCCGGACGGATCCAAGCTCGCGTACTGGTATCCGAGCGCCGGCAACGCCATCAACGCCAGCGCCATCTTCGTTACCGACACTTTAGCGCGCGGCCCAAACGGGCTCGATGTGACGCGCAAACTCGACCGCTCACCTTGGGTTGTGCGCTGGATGCCGAACAATCTCTCGTTACTCATCCTCGCGCATGATGGCACGGGAGAGGGAATGTGGCTGGTCAGCCTCGATGGCAGTACGCAGCGCCTCGACCTTGGAAACTTGAGCGCAAGTGGCGCGAGCGTCAGCCAAAACGGTGCGATCGCGTTTCTCGCTTCCGGGCCGCAACGGCCGACCGAGCTCTACTTGTTGACCTCCGGCTCAGCGCCTGTACGGCGGCTCACGGACTACAATAGCTTTTTCTCCTCGCTTCACCTCGGCGCCGTGCAAGAAATCACGTGGACTCAAGATGGCTTTCGCGAAAATGGCGTGCTGACGTACCCGCCTGATTTTGTTGCGGGCAAGAAGTACCCACTGGTCCTTCAGATTCACGGCTGGCCGCAGTATGCGTCGCAGGAAGCGTTCGACACAGACTACCCTGGGCTCACGCAGCTGTTTGCGGCGCACGGTTACCTTGTGTTCGAACCAAACTATCGCGGCAGCGATAATGCGGGCAATGCTTTTGAAACGGCAATTTTCGGAGATACGGTCGCGGGTCCGGGGCGCGATATCCTCGCTGGCATCGCTGCCGTCGAACGAATCGGCATTGTGGATCAGGCGAGGATCGGTGTCTCGGGTTGGTCCTATGGCGGCCTCATGACCGCTTGGCTCATCACGCAGGATCACCGCTGGAAGGCGGCCGTCACGGGCGCAGCGCCGACTGATTTGGTGCCCGACTACGCCATCAGCAACTATAACGTCCTCGATCGCTTCTTTTACGGACGCGCGATGTGGTCGTCAAAGTCAGCCTATCAAGCGTATGTGAACCAGTCGCCTTTAACCTACGCATGGAATATCACGACTCCAACCTTGATCATGGCGAGCATCTATGACACGACGGTTCCCATCACGCACTCGTACGAGCTCTACCATGCGCTGAAAGACCGCGGTGTGCCGGTGCAATTCATTGCGTATGTAACGAGCGAGCACTTTCCGGGTGATCCTGTGTCCAGCGAAGACGTCTATCGTCGCTGGGTTGACTGGTTCGATCGATACTTGCGCGCAAAACCCACAAAGCAAGATTAACAAAACCTGGCCACGAACTTTCCGCGCTCGACGAAGGCGCCTGGGAGGTAACGCATGCGAAAGGATTCATTCCGCTTTGTTGTTACAGCGTTTATCAGCATTGCTCTTATCACGCTTGCGAGCGCGCGAGTATTCGCTGGAACGACAGGCGGCATACAGGGATTTGTGACCGACGAAGCGGGCCATCCCATCGCCGGCGCCGCGGTGTCGGCGGCGTCACCCTCTGGACACGCAAGCACGGTCACCGGGGCAAACGGTTTTTACGCCGTGAACGGGCTCCCGCTGGACACCTACACGATCACAGTTTCGAAGGATGGCTTTTTGACGCTGTCTATTGCGGGCGTGACCATCGTGCAGGACCAGACCAGGCGCGTGAACGTGCGTCTCTCGACGACAAGCGTCAAATCCCTCGGACGCGTGACCGTGCGTAGCTCAGTTTCTTTGGTACAGCCAACGGTCACGGCTGACACCTACGTCATCAATCAACAGCGCTTGTCCGATCTCAATGGAACGCCGCAAGATCTCAACGGCTTCGCCGCTTTCAACTCCCTGCCGGGTGTTACGACCGACAACTTTGGCTACCCAGTGATCAGGGCGGGCGCCGAAAACGACGTGGGTTACGAACTCGATGGCGTCGACAATACGGATGCCGTGACGGGTCAGTTTCTCAACGCTGTATCGCTCAACGGAGCGCGCAGCGTCCAGCTCTCCACGGGCGGCTACGACGTCAGCGAAGGCAACACGAATTCCGGAGTGATCAACGAAGTTATTTCGCGCGGTTCGTATCCGGGTGGAGGGGAAGCCACTGCGCGCATGACGGGCCCGACGTACGGCCACGAGCTGTCCGTCGACTACGGCTCCGCCACGCCGAACAACCGCTTTAGCTATTATTTTTCCTACGGCGGCCAGCGCGACGCGTCAGATTACGGAGATCGGCGAACCATCTACCCACTCCAGTTGGCCAACACCGATTTCACGACGCTCAATGACGAAGTGCTTAACCTCTTCTATCATTTTGGCGAAGGCAACAAGAACGAGGTGCAGTTCTTGAGCAACCTTAGCGGCCAGACGTTCTCGTTTGGGTATCTGGTCGGACAATACAATGCGCCGTACGCCTCGAACAACGGAAACGTCCAAGCCGGCAGCGATCCCTTCGGCCTTGGGCTCCCACCGCCGGGGACGCCGTCGACCTTGCAAAGCGACTACTTTACGCTGTACCCGGGTGAGGTAGGCTATCGTCAGAATACCGGCACCTACGACACGCAAACGTTCAATTCGACAATCGACAAATTGAATTTCAAGCGGCAATTGTCGGCATCAAGCTTCGGCGAAATACGCGTGTTTCGCACGAGCGAGAATCTCGTCTTCCGCTATCCCTACAACGTAGGATCGTTTTCGGACTTTTACGAGGACCTGCAGACGACCAACCTCGGCGAGGCGTTTGATTACACAAATCAGGTCAGCAGCAAGCACGAGTTGAGTTTCGGTTCCGACGTCGAGTACTTCAAGAACCGCTATTCCATTTTGAGCCCGAGTTTCGAAAACACCTACGAGCCCTTGGAAGACTTGGGTTGCCCGCAAATAGGCAACGCGATTACCAATGGTCTGATTCCAGCGGCGAATGAGACGTCCGCGTACATCTCAAACGCTTTCATCGGCGGCTGCTATATCGCGCCGTTCAACAACGCGCTGAACTTGGCGTTTCCCGGCCTCGGGCTGCCAACGGATCCGGCGCACGCACCCCTGAGCACGTATGTGAGCAATGCTGGCTACTCGAACGACCCGCTGCACCGCTACGATGTCTACGTGAAAGACCAATTCCAGCCCTCAGAGCGTATGACGATCACGTTCGGCCTGCGCTACGATAAAGAATCGCTGCCGCTCCCCGCCAACGCCGCGCAGTTGAATACGACCTATTTTATCGACGACAGTCTACCGGCCGGGTGCAGCACCGTCGCGGGGCCGCCACCTCCTGCGGCCCCTCCGTGCACGCTTGTTACCGTGCCTGGCCAACCCATCGGAAGTGACGTGACTCAGCCTTCTCAACTCAGTCCGCGCCTGGCGTTCAGTTTCGAACTCGGTGCGCGAGACGTCATGCGATTCTCCTACGGAAAAAACATAGAGTTCGTTCCAACGTCCGACATCGAGACCACCTACCAGCCGCCGGCGTCATTGCAGAGCTGCAGCCTCGCAAATGGCTGTTTTGTCAAACTTCCCGGCTTTAGCCCGACATGCGTCAATGGAGCTGACCCAGCACACGGCAATGCCCCATGCAACGACGTCAGGAATCTCTATCAACAAGTCATGCTCGACTTGACGACGAATTTCTTCGCCCAGTACACCCCCGTGCGTCCGCAACGAGCCGTCAACTACGATTTTTCGTACTCGCATGATTTTGGCAACGGAGTTGAGCTGCGCGTCACCCCGTATTATCGGAAAGGGATCGATTACGTCGTTGGCAATCAAAAGCTGCTCTTCGTGCTCCCCAGCGGTACCGCAGTTTTTGGTCCGTCCAAAGAAGAAAACGCAGGCGTCAACGAAAACACGGGCGTTGAATTTGCGCTGCAACGCAACGTGCAGTACGGCGTCTCGGGGCTTATCGATGCGACCTACGACAACACGCTGGCCAACTACGATAGCGATTTCTTCCCCACAGTGAACAGCGCGGCATTGGCCGCAAACCACTTCTTCCACGTCACGTACGTGACGCCGCTGGTTGGAACGCTCAACCTCGTCTATACAAACGTGAGCGGTTTCACCGCGGAGACGACGGTCTCGTACGAGTATGGCTACCCCTACGGTGTCGGAAAAAAGACGTTCATCTTTGGGCCTAACGGCCAGCCGGAGCAGGTCCTCAACACCGATGTCAATTCAGCCACGGGCGTGGCGGGTGCCTACTATCTGACCGACAGTACCGGAACGAAGATTGTTGCTTCTCGCGGCACGCCGGAGGGTGACGATCCGGGAACGCTGCGCGGTCCGCCCATTACGCTCTTTAATTTTACCCTGTCTCACACACTGGGTTCGGGACCCAAGAACAGCAAAGTTGGTCTGCGAGTTGAGAACCTCTTTGGTAATTATGCGCCATCGAGAATTCCCGCGAATCCTTACTATGGGTTCAATGGCTTCGGCAACAATGGGTTGCCGTCGGGCGTCAATCCCAACGCCTGCGCACCCGGGGTCACGTTCGCCTGCGAACCATTTCAATACAACTATGGTCCAGGACCGTATGAGATAGAAAATAACGGCACGCCGCGCGTCTTTACGCTCTTCTTCAATGCGAAGTATTAAGCGGTCGATCGCTCGCGAATAAATTCGCGAGACGACATTTTTCGAACTTCATGACATTTCTCATCGTTGGCTCATGCGCCCGCGGAACCGCGGGCGCCGCGCGTTCCGTTGTCATTATGTAGCAGCGGACCTTGAGGTCCGCTCCATCAAAGGAGCTTTCATTCTTATGACACGGCGTACTCATATCATAGCACTTCTTTCCGGCGCCCTGATCGCGCTCGCCTTCGCCAGCCTGGCTAGCGCTTCGCCCTTGGGCTCGTACCAGGTGGGACTGGCCGGCCGCTTCAGCGACAGCAACATGCGCTGGGCGCGCACGAGAATCGAACAGAACATCGACATGCTGCAGGGCGATCAGCGGGATTACGGCGGCTATCGCGCCAGCGCGATCGCAGCCCTGCAAGATGCCCGCAGCCAGATCTCGCTCGGGCTTGCCTACGATAACGGACGCGAGGATGTTCCCCCGCCTACCGGTTTTGTGCGGCCGGACGCAGACATGTACTACGTTCGCTCGGGTCGTCCGAGCGACCTCAACCTCGCCGCCGTGCGTCACAACGTTGACAACATCATGGACGTTCTGCAACGCGACCAGGGCGACTATGGTGGACACCGCGTCGACGCGCTGCAGCGGCTCGCGTTGGCAAGAGAACGGCTCAGCTTAGCTCTGCGCTACGATACGTCTCACTAAATCGGGATCTCGGTTCCTCGGAACGGGCGGTTTTTGGACCGCCCGTTTTTTTGTGCTATGATAATGGAGCAGCATGGATACGTCCGGTCAATTTGCCCTTGCCTATGCCCTCACAACCACAGCCGGGCTGCGTGGATTTCTCACGCTCTTTGCCGCTTCGGTTGCCGCACACTATCATTGGATCCATCCTTCAGGCAGCTTTGCCTGGCTTGGATCCGACACAACGACCGTTGTGCTTGGGGTCTTTGCACTGCTGGAAATCGTCGCCGACAAGATTCCGGCAGTCGATCATGCGTTGCATGCAGTTTCGTTTGCGGTACGACCGCTGGTCGGCGCCATTTTGGTTGGCGGCACGATTCACCCCGACAACCCTGGCACGCTGTACTCTCTCATGGCGCTGGGAGCGCTCAACACTTTGGTCGTGCATAGCTCCTCGGCTGCTGCGCGCGCCGCATCCACTGTGGGAACCTTCGGAGCGGCGAACGCACCGATCAGCTTCGGCGAAGATGCGACGGCAATCGGCGGAATAATCTTGGCTTTCTTGCATCCATATATCGCCGCAGCTCTTGCAGCAGTGTTTGTGCTCGTGCTCTTGGTCCTTGCCTTCTTCTGGTTGCGGGCGCTGCGGCAGCGCAGCCGCTCCGGCACCTCGTCGGGTTCGACGACAACCTAACAGGAAACCCGGCGAGGGCCACCACGCCTCTGTGGGAGAAACATCCAGATATGGCGCAACCAGGTCACGACCTTTTCAAAGGTCCGCATTCGCTGCGCTACCCCTCAGAAAGGCGCTCCTTTTGGATTACGCTGCTCTTTGCGCCCATAACGGCGGGGGTAGTGGCCTCATTCTTACACTCGCCATTTCGATTATCTGAAATCGGACTTATCATCGTGCTTGCCATGGTCTATGTCACGATAGCCCGTGGCCGGCTTTTGGGCACCAGCGTGCGCGTTACCGAGCGGCACTTTCCGGAAATCGCTTCGGTCGTCTATCGCTGCTGCGCGATGCTCGGCATGCGGATGCCTTTGGTCTTCGTTCGGGAAGACTTCCTGGTTCCGATCACCGCTATGGGTCTCGGCGAGCCGTATGCCATCGTCATCTCGAGCGAATGGCTCCGTCACCTCGATGATGATGAGCTTGCATTTCTCGTAGGCTGCGAGCTTGCCCATATCGCTGCCGAGCACACGCGGGTCAGCTCGCTCTTCTCGGCATCTGGTCGCGAGAATCCGCTGGTCGCTTTGATCTTTGGCGCTTGGCTTCGTCGCACGGAGTATACCGCTGACCGCGTCGGACTGCTCTGTTGCGGCTCGCTTGAGGTCTCGACGCGTGCAATTTATGCGACTACGTTTCGCGAGCTCAAGGGACGCGTCGATCTCCGCGCTTTTATCGACCAGCGGCGTGCGATTGAAGCCGACCCATCGCTCGCTATGGGCGAATGGCTCGGCGAAACTCCGTATGCCGTCAACCGTCTGCGGCAACTTGAACAGTTTGCAGAAGCGACAATTTTGGGTGGTGGGCAGACGAACTCAATGCGCGTACCGCTGCGGGGGTTTCTCCTTTGGAAGTCTTGCCGCGTGCTGTCGCTCCCGCGGGCTTCCTTCTGCGCTCGCTCGCCTTCGTGGTAGACCTCATCCTTGTCGGCGCGATCGTCTTTTCCGGGAAGGCCCTCGTCAGCTTATCCTCGTCAAATCCGGACGTTTCTGCTGCGATCGGCGACCTGAGTGCGGATCCTGACAACGCAGCAATTGGCCATTTTCTTGCCACGCATAGGACCGCGCTGGATATCGGAGGATTGGAATTCGCCCTGTTCGGCGGTTTCGTGCTCTACAGCGCTCTTATGGTGGGCATCGTCGGACGAACCTGCGGCATGATGATCTTCGACTTACGCGTTGCTCGCGGCAAACGGCTCACGCCCGGATTTTTTCTCGCTGCCTGGCGTTATCTGCTGGCTGCGCTCACGCTGGTCACCATTCTTCCCTGGTTCGTCGGCGTCGCCACGGGATGGTGGGTCCACGAACGGCTCTCTGGTACCCGCTTAGTGCGCGGCGGCATTTCACAAATGGAATCCTAGTCTTCCCAACGCTCTCATCTGGAACGATCTTTCATCTTTGATGTGCTTGTCAGTCTAGGGTTTCCAGTCTTCCGAGCGAACCTTGCGCTAGAGCTCAACCTTGCAGGGACAGCGGATGCATATGTTCATCGATCGATCGACGTGGCGACTTCTTATCGGCACGTTCACGTGCGCGCTCTTGGTTGCCGTTCGCTCGCAATGGGCGCTCGCTGGCACCACCGGCGGAATCCAGGGGTACGTCACCGATGCGTCGGGTCACCCCGTTGCGGCCGTTGCTGTTTCCGCTTCATCGCCATCGGGGCACTTCACGACAACTGCCGGAGCGAATGGCTTTTATTCGCTGAACGGTCTGCCGCTCGATACGTATTCCGTTGCGTTCTCAAAGGACGGATATCAAACCGCGATCGTTTTTGGCGTCACCACGACGCAAGACCAGGTCAACCGCGTGAACGTCCGTCTCCAGACCGGCGTCAAGTTGCTCGGCCATGTCACCGTGCGTAGTTCCATGTCGCTCATCCAGCCAACCGTCACCGCTGACACCTACGTTGTCAACGAGCAGCGCCTTTCCGACATTAACGGCACGCCTCAGGATCTCAATGGCTTTCAGGCGTTCAACTCGCTGCCGGGAGTAACGACGGATAACGCAGGCTTTCCAACGATTCGCGCCGGTGCGGAGAACGATGTCGGGTACGAGCTCGACGGCGTGGACAACACGGAGATCGGTTCCGGAGAGTTCCTGAACGCCCTGACCCTCAATGGTGCGCGCAGCGTGCAGCTGTCGACTGGCGGCTATGACGTCAGCAATGGCAATACCAACTCAGGGGTCATTAACGAGGTCATCAAGCGTGGCACGTACCCGCCCGCGGGTGAGGCGACGCTGCGCTTGGATGGCCCGACCTACGGGCACGAGCTTTCCTTCGATTACGGAGCCGCGACGCCCAGCAACCGCTTCAGTTATTATCTTTCCTACGGAGGAGAGCGCGATGCGAGCGACTACGGGGATCGGCACACGCTTCTCCCACTGCAGCTCGGGCAAGCGGTCTTCACCGGCCTCAATGATGACATTTTGAACTTGTTTTATCACTTCGGCGCCGACAACAAGAGCGAAGTTCAGTTCCTCACAAACTTGAGTGCGGAAACGTTCGACTTCAACTATCTGGCCAGTCCCCCGTTTGCACCCTATGCGTCGAACAACGGCAACGTGCAGGCCTCAAGCGATCCGTTCTTGCTCGGCCAATTTCCCACGTACCAAAGCAACTACATTACGTTCATTCCCGGTCAGGCCGGATACCAGCAGAACACGAATCAATTTGATACCCAAACGTTCAACTCGGTCATTGAGAAGCTGAATTTCAAGCGGCAACTGACGCCCTCGAGCTTCGGTGAGGTACGGGTCTTCAAGAATTATCTGAACTGGATCGACTGGTATGCGTACGACCTCGGCTCTTTCAGCGACAGTTTCTTCAATGAACAGACGACTGAGATTGGTGAGGCGTTCGATTACACGAGCCAGTTAACGAGCAAAAATGAGATCAGCCTGGGCGCAGACGGTGGGCAATACACAACCAACTACTGGATAGGCTTTCCAAGTTTTGAGCCGTTTGACGAGCCGCTCGAAGACCTTGGTTGCCCGCAAGTAGCGCCGACGCTGGTTGCCGACGGAACCACCTCAACGCCCGGTTATGGCGGCTGTTACATCGCGCCGTACAACGCAGCGATCAACAATGCTTTGGCGCTGGGCCTTCCGGTCGACCGCGCTCATGCTCCGCTGAGTACCTACGTCGACAACTCAGGCTATGCCAACGATCCTGTGCACAAATGGGATGTGTGGGTGAAGGATCGCTGGCAGCCCAACGAGCGAGTCACCGTGACCTACGGGTTGCGCTGGGATCAAGAACTCGTCGGCTTCCCCGCGGATGCTGCGCAGCAGAACACAACCTACTTCATCAATGACACCCAGCCGGCAGGTTGCACAGCCATCTACGCACCGCCGACGCCCCTGTGCGACGTGGTCACCATGCCCGGTGCTTCGATTGGAGCGGACGTCAGCCGCCCCCAACAGATCAGCCCGCGTTTGGCCGCAAGTTACGAACTGACGTCGCGCGATACGGTGCGCTTCTCGTATGGCAAGAACATCGAGTTCGTTCCCCTGGCTGCCCTGCAGGACTCGTATAACGTGCCCTTATCGCTGCAAAACTGCAACATAGCAAATGGCTGTTTTCTCCCGCTGCCGGGCTTCGGCACGACCAATCATATCTCCAATCTGTATCAGCAAGTCCTGATTGATTTGACGACAAACAACTTCGCGCAATACACGCCCGTGCTGCCGCAAACAGCTGTGAATGCTGACTTCTCTTTTGAACATGATTTCGGCCGAGGCATCGAGCTGCGCATCACGCCGTACTATCGCAAGGGATCCAACTACGTCGTTGGTAATCAACCGCTGCTCTTCACTCTCCAAAGCGGCACTCCCGTGTTCGGGCCGGCCAAAGAAGAAAATGCCGGCATCAATGAAAACACTGGGATTGAGTTCGCGCTCCAACGAGATGCGGACGTTGGGTTTTCGGGATTGCTCGACGCCACCTACGACAACACGCTGGCCAACTACGACGGCGACTTCTTCCCCAGTGTGAACGCTGCTGCGCTCGCCGCCAATCATTTTTTCCACATTACCTATGTGGCGCCCGTTACCGGCACCCTCAATCTCGTGTACAACACAAGCAATGGTTGGCATGCATCCACGACGATTAGCTACGAATCCGGTTATCGCTACGGCGTTGGGACGAAGACGTTCGTCTTTGCAGCGAACGGGCAACCCGAACAGGTGCTCAATACCGACCTGGCTGCGGCGACGTCTTCTGAGGCCTACTACTTCACCGATCCCACCAACCCGGGAACGATGGAACACCCAAATATCGTGAGCTCGCGCGGAACTCCTGAGGGGCCTGATCCTGGAAGTTTGTTTGGGCCGGCAATCGCCACCGTGGATCTGAGCCTGTCGCACACGCTTGGCGCGACCAAGCACAATTCCGAAATTGGGTTGCGTGTTGAGAATCTGTTGGGAAACTACTCGCCAACAACGATTCCGGCGAACTTGTACTACGTACCTCAGGGCATTGGGGCATATGGGCCCGGCTCGGGAATCAACACGAATGCTCCCTTCGAACCGTTCATGTACAATCAGAGCGCGTATCCGTACGAAGCGGAGCCAGATGGGCCGCCGCGCTTATATACGCTTTTCTACAGCATGAACTATTAGGGCATCCTCGGCGCACTCCGCGTTGTACCTTGCGTCCCGATCCAAAGTATTTGGTTGAAAGCGCCGCTATCAACTGCATCTGGTTTTTTGAAATCAAAACCCAGGGTGGCGCGTGCCCACCACGCGCCATCGTGCAGAGGCGCGAGCGCTTTGGTCTTGGCCGCAACCGGATCGTGACAGTTGGGTACGAGGTTGCTTTTTACGGGCGGCTTGCACAGGATCCCGGGGATGACCGGCTTGTATGGCTCCGCATCGACGGTGCGACTAAAAACATCCGACATCGGAGCGGCGTTCTTATCGAACAGCCCTAAGTGGTCAATGCCCAAGATATCTTCGATCGTGCGCAGCATCGCGACGGTTGTGTAGAATGTCGACACGACCGCGTGGCGCTTCGTGTACGCGGAGATGACGTGGGCCACCGTGCGATGAGAATCGACGTGATCCGGCCCGTCCTGCGCGTCGTCCTCCACCACAAAGATAGCGGTATCTTTCCAATAAGGCGATTTGCTGACGGCCTCAACTAGCTCGCCTAAGGCGTAGTCGTTGCCCGCGATTTGCGATTCCGGTGTGTTCGTGCCGCCCACGTTGGTCCTAAAGTTGCCGAAATGATCCGTGGGAAGGTCAACCATTTCGAAACTTGGCAGGTTGTGGTGCTTCACATAGCCGTCGAACTCGCGCTTCCATTCTTCAAAGCGATACTGGTCGGGAACGTCGAGATCCCAGCCGCGGTAGTACAGATCGGTTCGACCCCACAGTTCCGATTGCACCGGGATGGCCTGGATGATGTGGGATGCGAACGGCGTGCGCGAAATCCGTAAATAATATGGCGCCTTTCGATCGTAAAAAAGCATACTCGTGTACACGCCGTAGTGGCGATGGGTGAGTCCGGCTCGCAGCACGGCATCCCAAATGAAGCCACCTCGGGCAGAGAGCCCTAAGTCACTCGCACCTTCGGTCGCCCCGATGTCCTTTGTGCCAGGCAAGATGGTCGAGTCGCCGCTCGGATCGAACAGTGTGGTGATGCGCTCGCCGTAGGGAGTTGGCGAACCGAACAATGGCAGCGACATATTGATGTTGCGAGGCTCGCCTTGCCATTCATTGGTAAAGCCGCCGTTGCCGTAGACGAAGGCAACGGTCTTCGCGTTGTAGTCGTTCGTGCGCCCTTGCAGCGTCCAGCTCCATCCGTCGCCGCTGACGTCACCGCTCGCGTAGAAATTGTCTAAGGTGACAAAGTCAGAGGCAAGCTTATGGTTGTTGGGAGTCAGAAGCCGGCCGAATTGCACGAGGTGCGGATCACCGTTGCCTGGAGTGAGATCACCCAACACTTGATCGTACGTGCGGTTTTCTTTCATGATGTAGATGACGTGCGTGATCTTTTTATGTAGAAACGCCATAATGTCTGGTTCACGACGTGGCTGGAATCCATTGTTTGTGTCGACCACCCCGGAAAGATGAGCGAGGGTCGCGGCATCCGGCACGGGCAGGCTCAGTAATCCTGCCTTTTCAAGATTGAAGACGTAGCCGTTCAATCCGCGTGGCAGCGTCAACGGATTGTCGGCGTCGTCGACCTTGTAGTGCGTCGGGCCAGAGGGCGATTTCGTGTTGACGACATACAGCGTACGGCCATCTTGACTCACGCTGACGCTGCTCGGATACCAGCCTGTTGGAATGCGCCCGAGCACCTTGGCGCTTGCCGTGTCGATGATGGCCAGAGCGTTCTCGCCGCCGAGAGTCACATAGAGCCGGTCACCATGTGGACTCAAGGCGAGCGCATTTGGATTTGCACCCAAATACCGGAAACCTGGACGCAGCAAGGAGATCGTCTGCTCCACGCGATCGGTGAGCGTGTCGATGACGTCAACGGCATCAAGATCGCCGTTGGCGACATAGAGATGGCGGCCATCGGGGGCGAGCACCATCTTGTTTGGTTCGCCGCCGACTTCGATCTCGCGTAGACCGCTCGCGGAGGTCACGATAATTTCGCCATCGCGCAAACTGCTTGTGTAGATCTTGACCGCGGCGCCGGTCGCGTCACACTTTGCTACGACCCAAAATGGATACTCTCCGCGCGGCGTGCGGCTCCCCGGCGAAAAGAAGCGAATCTCCCGCAAGACCCGACGGCGGGCAATGTCGACAACAGAGACCGAGTCATTTTGCATGTTCGCGATGTAGAGCATCTTGCCGTCGGCGCTCGTCGCCACCCCCGCGGCGATCGCTGGGAATGGAAGATTTTGCGTGCGGGCTGCCGCGCCGCCCGCTCGCGTGTTCTTGAGCAATCCGCCGTCTTGGGTTGACAGCGGCAAGTCTTGGCGCGAATTGTGGCCCAATTCGATGAATGGCGCATCCGCAATCCAAGTTTGTTCGGCGGAGACCGACGGTCCGCGAATGGCTTTGAACACATACACGCGATCGTCAGGGCCCCCGGACACGTAAAAGCGGCGGCCGAGCGGATCCCATGCGATGCCGTTGTAGCTCAGTGGAATGTTGATCAGGTGCGCTAGGTGCGGCTGTGGCCCCCGTACGTCATAGACAAAAATCCATTGTGCCGCGGGTGTAGTCGTCTTTGATGCAAATCCTGTGAGTGGATCGAGCACCGCGTGGACAATCGGTTTCCCCGCTTCTGTGAAATACGTACTGTCATAGCCCGTTGTCAGGACGAGCATCGCCGTTCCATCGGGACTGATTGCGGACGCTACTGCACCGTCAGCATCTGCGCTGTCGTCAGCACGCAGGGGCGTTCGTAGTCGCGCAAATTGTGATCCAGGCGCCGCCGTCGGCGTCAAGTACTGACCGGTGGGAAGCAGAACATCTTGTGCCTGCGTTGGTCCGGAGTGGATCGCGAACGCAGCCGCTACGGCGAGCACCAAGCCTACTCTCATCTACGTGAAGAGACTGGGAATCGGCCGTTCGGGAGCTAGATACTTGGCAGCATCCTTGAAGATTGACGCGCTGTAGCCCGACTTTGACGTGCTTGTTGGACCAATTGCCGTTGACACGACGATCGTCAAGTCACGCGAGGGGAGATATGCCATCACCACATCATAACCACTCACTCGCGCGTGCTGCAAGATCCAAGTATCCGCTACGATGACTCCAAGACCGTAGTAGAGGTTTTTTGTCATTGGCCCGCTGCCAGCGTTGGTTGGAGCGAGCTGCGCAGCGAACGCAGCCTTCGAGAGGAGCACACCTTTGCCGAGGGCACGCTGAAACACGGCGACGTCGTGGATGTTCGAGGTGATCGTACCAGAAAACGTAGCCCATGAAGGATCGAAATACGTCGATTCTTCATACACGCCGCGATCGCGCGAAAATGCGTGCTGCACGGGTTGGGGGATCGCCGCACTTGACGGTATCTGCGTGTCGCCCAGGTGCAGCGGCGTGATAATTCGTTCCTGCACGAGCTGCGTGATGGACTTACCAGTGATTTTTTGCAGCGCTGCGCCCAGGATCACGAGATTGGTGTGGGCATAGTGAAAGCCCGTTCCCGGCTTAAACGCCATTGGCTGTGCCATTGCGTACGTGATGAGCTCGTCTGGGGTAAATGGTTGGAATGGGTTATCCTCAAAAACTTTGAGAACGCGCTTGTCGGCCAGGTAATCACCGTAACCCGACCGTGAGTTTGCCAGCATGCCCAGTGTCACTTCGCCTGCGTGGGGAAGCGATGGAAGCCACCGCGAAATAGGCGAGTTGAGCGAGACTTCACCACGGTCGACGAGTTGCAAGAGAATGGTGGTCAAAGCTTCGGTCTGCATGATGCCGGCTCGAAAGTGCATCGACGTTGTGGCCGGTACGCCGGTGAAGGAATACCCAAGCGCTGTGGTGAGGATCGGTGTATCTCCCATCCACGCGCCGAAGATGACCGATTGCACGCCGCCGGCAACTTGGTCATGGCAGATGATGTGCGCGAGACGTTGCGCTGTCGAGCTTGAGCCATTGGCGGTCACACACTGCGCCGACGCCGGTGCACACCATAAGGTCAGCAGAACAAGGCAAAAAGCAACGATCAGATACGGCTTACACGAGGTATGCATGATTTTCGTTGGCGCTTACGAGAGCCGGTAGCCGGCCACCTTCGCTGTACCCTTCGTTGAAGAGCGCGAGCGAAAAGAGAATCAAAGAAAAGAATTGGGCGAGCAGGCCTCGATGAAACGAGAAGAACGAAGCAGCGAGAAAGAAGAAATTCATGGGAATGGAGATCGATGCGCCGGATGACCATAATAATGAAGAGAACGAAGAAATACGGAGCGCCCATGCGTTCCGGTTGAGGGGACGATGTGGGGTAACTGCCCTCTGAAAAGTGCCTCAATTTGGTTTTAGCGGGTAAACCGATACTAGCCGGTTGTGTAGGCAAGCAAGAAATCTACCGCCAACCGGCTTCTTCATTTGACAAGCAAGGGTGGAGGCCGACTCAAACTGATTTGACCGCATTCGCTTGGATTTGCTATACTACCCAGGCACCATTTCTGGACGATCCGTCCATCCCAGGAGTATTTCATCTTGTCATTCCTCATTAACTTACAGCGGTTCGCGCACAAGAAGGGCCTTGGCTCATCGCGCAATGGCCGCGACTCACAAAGCAAGCGCTTGGGCGTCAAGAAGTTTGGCGGCGAGCGCGTCATCGCCGGCAACATCATCTTACGACAGCGCGGCACCCAGTTTTACCCTGGTTCGAACGTCGGCATGGGCAAGGACAACACGCTTTTCGCGCTCACCGACGGTGTCGTCGAGTTCGTGCGACGCGGGCGCGATGGCCAAACCGTACGCATTGTCGCGGCAGAGCTTGTCGGCGCGGCAAAGTCTTAGAACGCCACGAACGTCGCGAGGAGAATCTTGAGTCGGGCCGACCGCTGCGTCGGTCCGTTTCATTTTCACGAGCACCCACAATGTTCATCGATCAAGCACAGGTAACGGTGCGAGGCGGCAACGGCGGCAACGGCGTTGTATCGTTCCGGCGAGAAAAGTACGTGCCGCGAGGCGGCCCTGATGGAGGCGACGGAGGCCGCGGTGGTTCTGTCTACCTCGTCGCCGATCCACAACGCACGACGTTGAGCGAGTTTCGCCACAAGAAACGCTTTATCGCGGCGAAGGGCGGCAATGGTGCAGGCAGCAACTGTCATGGAAAAACAGGAACAGACGTCATCATTCCGGTGCCTTGCGGAACGCTCGTCCGCAAGGACGGAGACGTCATCGCAGATCTGAGTCGCGCAGGCGAACGCGCTTGCGTTGCGCGCGGCGGCCGAGGCGGCTTAGGCAATCAACATTTTGCCACCGCGACCCATCAGGCTCCCCGCATGGCGCAGCGTGGCGAGCCCGGTGAAGAATTCGCCCTGGATCTCCAACTCAAATTGCTCGCGGAAGCCGGCATCGTTGGAGCGCCCAACGCCGGCAAGTCGACGCTGCTCGCTGCGGTTTCCGCCGCACGTCCGAAGATCGCCGACTACCCGTTTACCACCCTGGAACCGCAGCTTGGCGTCGTCAACGTTGACGTGGACGCGAGCTTCGTGTTGGTGGACGTCCCCGGACTCATTGAAGGCGCGAGCAAAGGGGCGGGGTTGGGCGATCGCTTTCTCTCGCACGTCGAGCGCACGCTCGTGCTCGTGCATCTCATCGACGGAAGCGTCTCACCGAAACAAGCCGTCGCGCAACTGAAGATGATCGAACGGGAGCTTCGTGCCTGGAATCCTCGCCTGCTGCGCTTGCCTCGTCTCGTCGTGGTGTCAAAGCAAGATCTGCCAACGGCAAAGAAGGCGCTGGAAGCAGTGCATAAGGCGGTCCGCGATCGCGTGTTTGGCATTTCGGCCGCAACCGGGGAGGGCGTCAAAGAACTCGTTGGCACAATCTACAACGCTATTGCTAACGCCCGAGCGTCCAAGCAAGAAACCGAAACAGAAGTCGTGCTTCGCCCGCAAGCGAAGCCGACCACAACGACCGTCTCCGTCAAGAAGGAAGGCCGTGCGTTTCGCGTGAGTGGCCGCTCGATCGAGCGCGTCGCGGCGATGACCGATCTTGCAACCGAGGAGGGTCAAGCGTACTTCAAGCGAGCGCTCGTTCGCGTTGGAGCAAAGCGTAAACTCGACCGGGCGGGCGCAAAGCCGGGTGACCGGGTTCGGGTAGGCACCGAAGAGATTCTTCTCTCATGAGCGGCCAACGGTTGGGGGTTTTCGGCGGCACCTTCGATCCGATCCACCTTGGCCATCTCTTTGTCGCGAGCGCGGTGATGGCTGAGGCTCGCTTGGAGCGCATTCTCTTTTTGCCGGTTGGAGATCCAGCGCATCGTCGCGCGCATGCGAGCGCGAGCGATCGCAAAGCAATGGTGCGCCTCGCAATTGACGGCAACCAGGATTTTGTGCTCGATGAAACAGCGCTGCGGCAGGCGGGACCTGTCTATACGGCCGATACAATGCCGCTTTTGAAAGCAGCATTTCCTGACGCCGAGTTTTCTTTCATCGCAGGAGCAGACTCACTGGTCGACACTCCATGGCGGCGATTGAATGAAGTGGCTGCGGGACTGCAGCGCTTTTACGTGGTCGCCCGAGAGGGGATGCCAAAGGAGCGCCTGGCGCCAACTCTTGCCACTTTGCCCGCGGAACTTGCCCAGCGCTTTGTCTTCTTGAATCTGCCGCTGATTGACGTCTCCTCGACCGTGATTCGAGAGCGGGTCGCCGCGAAAAAGACGATTCGTTACCTGGTTCCAGACGCTGTGGAGAAGTATATTGCGGCGAAGGGCCTGTACGAAGAGCGCGAATAAAGTCGCGCGATCACATGAGCTAGTTTGATCCGAAAGCGGGATACGAGAAGGTACCCGTCGCAACCGGGCGAGTCGATCGAGGAATCCCACGGCGACCTGGTTGGCCTAACAGGAGAATACGAATATTTCCGGCAGCGCGAACAAGCCGGCGCAGTCGCGGACCGGAAGAGAGCGCCCCGTCCAGAACACGAGAGTAAGGATCGTCTGAGCGAAATCCAGGCATAGAAAGCGGCAACGGTGTGTTGCCATCCACTACTATAGTTGATTGAGAGATGAAGTACAATTCCGAACGTTCGGTCGATCTCACGAGAGTGATCGCCATCACGTGCCTCCGATGTCGCGAATAAATTCGCGACTCTACATTGCGCTTATTCTCCTGACGTTGGGCGCCTGCTCGCTTGCGCCTCCGCCGGCCAACAATGCAGCGGCTCTCCACGAGATCGCGCAACGCGACAGCGGCGCGGAGCTAGTCGTCGAGGGAACGATCGTGAGCGTCTTGCCAACGTCCGCTGGACCCAGTGGCCTCCACGAGCGCTTTATCGTACAGGTGACAAGCGGGAAGACAAGTTTGCCCCTTTTTGTCGCCGACAACATTTCCGTTGGCTCGGCAGCGCCTTTGCAAAAGGGCGACCATGTCATCGTCAAAGGTGAACTCGCCTTCAATGAACTCGGCCCCGTGCTCCACTGGACGCACCGCGACCTGCGGATGCGCCACCAACCTGGCTTCGTCGAAGTCGGTGGGCACCTCTATGAGTGAACGTCTGCGAGCGGTCGCTCTCGCTTCGCAATCGCCGCGGCGTAAGGAGCTGCTTGAGAGTCTCGGGCTGAGCGTCGAAGTTGTGCCGAGCGCCTATGTCGAGCAAACGCACGCCGATGCAAGCGATCCAACGGCAACGGCTTTAGGACACGCGCTGGGCAAGGCGCAAAAGGCAGCCGCCAGCGGACCACCGCTCCTCGTAGCGGCCGATACGATCGTGGTCATCAACGGCGAGTTGCTCGGCAAACCGCGCGATGAAGCCCAAGCGCGCGACATGTTGCATCAGTTGTCGGGGCGCGAGCACCGCGTCTTCACGGGCTTTGCCGTGGTTGACCGCGCTTGCGGCAAGAGCGTCAGCGGCGTTGAGTCTACGTCAGTCAAATTCATGCCGCTGAGCGATGAGGACATTGCCAACTATGTTGCGACCCGCGATCCGCTTGACAAAGCGGGTGCGTACGGCATACAGGGCCGTGGCGGGCTGCTGGTCGCTTCCATCAGCGGCGACTTTTACACAGTCATGGGACTGCCGCTCGCCCGCATCGGTGCCGCGTTGCGCGAACTCGGCTATAATGTTCTCGTCCCATGATTCTCTTTGAGCGCCTTTACGCGCACATCGCTCCCGAAGTTAGCATCGATCTCGGCACCGCGAACACCCCAGTACACGTTCGCGGTCACGGCGTGCGCTTCGTCGAGCCAACCATGGTTGCCATCGACACCGATACCGGGCAGATCCTCACGGTCGGCGAGGGCGCGAAGCAAATGATCGGCCGGACGCCGCGTACCATCACCGTTATTCGGCCTTTGCGCAACGGCGTGATTTCAAACTATCGCTATACCGAGGCGCTGGTCAGCATGCTGCTCGAGCGCGCGTTGCGCGGAAAATCCATCGTACCGCCGCGCGTCATCGTGGGCGTCCCCGGCTCCGCGACTGAGGTTGAAAAAAAAGCGGTGCGCGAAGCGGCAAAGGGCGCCGGCGCGGGCCGCGTCTATTTCGTCCCCCAGGCAATGGCCGCGGCAATCGGCGCGGGGCTGCCGGTGCTCGAGGCGCTCGGCAGCATGATCATTGATATTGGCGGCGGCACGACGGAGCTCGCGATTATCTCGCTCGGCGGCATGGTGGCGGCTCGGTCGCTCAAACTGGGCGGGGACCACCTCGACGATGCCATCATCTCTTATTTGCGCGCGACGCGCAGTTTTCACATCGGCGAGCGAACCGCCGAGTCACTCAAGATCGCACTTGGGTACTACGGCCGCCCACTCGGCCGCGCACCCGTCACGGTCATGGGTCAAGACACGCGTCACCTGCGGCCGGGAACGCTCGAAGTGCGCGAGGAAGATGTCGGAGCCGCGATGGCCGAACCGCTCGGTCAAATCGTGGACGTCGTGCGAGCTATCTTGGAGCAAACGCCGCCCGAAATCGTCCGCGATCTCTCTGAAAACGGCATCGTCCTAGCGGGCGGCGGTGCAGCAATCGCGGGACTCGCAGAAACACTTGCGCTGATCACGGGCATTCCAGTGCGTGCGGCCGATCAGCCGATGCTGAGCGTCGCGGTCGGAGCGGCGCAAATCCTGCGCGATCGCAAGCTTTTTGCAGCCTTGTTTCCGACACCGCAGTCACTGATCGGTAGGTGGTGGCGATCGTTTCGTTTTGGGATGAGAGAAAACTCCTCGTCTTCGTCACGCTGATCATTCTTGCGTCCGCCGCCATGCTGCTTGAAATCAACGCGGCTCGGCAAGGACAGCGCAGCTTGAGCGATCAGATCGTCAACACGATCGTCACGCCGTTGCAAAACGCGATCGTGCAAACGGGTTCTGCGATAGCGATCGATTTCGCCAATCTTACCCATGCTGGCGAAATGGCATCGCGCAACGGCGCACTCCAGCGCAAAGTGCAGGAACTTGCAGCGACAAACGAGCGGCTCAAAGAGCACGCCATCGAGAATGTCGAGTTGCGTCGCATGCTGGCACTTGCCCAATCTCTTCCCCAGCAAACGATCGCCGCGGACGTCGTGGGGTACGCGCCGGAAGGATCGCGCCGCGAAATCCAGATCGATCGTGGCTTCCGCGACGGCGTGCGTCTGGATGCCGTGGTGGTCGACGGTGACGGGCTCGTGGGCCATGTCGTCGATGCGGGCGCTCACGACGCGCACGTGCTGCTCATCATCGACCCGACAAGTAACGTGCCTGCGTACCTACGAGACGCTCGCAGCTGGGGGATCGCCACAGGGACTTGGCAACACATTCGAATGAAATACATTGGACAGGACGTAAAGGTGCGCGCCGGTGACGCGGTCATCACGGGGCAAGGCGAGGTGTACCCAAGCGGCATCATCATCGGCACGGTACGCGAGGTCGACCGCAAGGACAACGCGCTGAACCAATCCGCCGTCGTCTTCCCCGCGGTCGATTTTAACGGGCTCGCGCACGTGCTCGTGCTTCGCAAATCATGAGCTCGTTGACCCCGGCGGCAACGCACCGCCTTCGCCCGGAGGGGGCGCAGCCTCGCGAACGGGTTCGCCCCCAAGACGCCGAAGTCTCCGTGCGACCCAAGTTTGTTTGGTTGGCCGCGCTTGCACTGTGCGCTATCGTTGCGCAGTCCACGATTCTGCGCTCCGTTTCATTGGGTGGAGCGCACCCGAGTCTGCTCACGGTCCTTCTCGTGTGGACAGGGTTGCGTTGCGGCGTGACCACCGGCGGCATTTTGGGCTTCGGTGCCGGGCTCGTTGAGGATGGTTTAGGAAGCGGCGGAGCAAACGTCCTTGGTGCAACGCTCGTCGGCTTCGGCGCAGGATTGCTCAACACGTCGTTTTTCTCTGACTCGCTGCCCGTTTTTGTGTCGGCCGTGGCCGGCGCCACGATCGTGCGCGGCATCGTGACCTACCTCGTTATGGAAGTAGGGCTGGGCGAACGCGGCATGTTCCACCGCTACTCGCATGAGTTGCTTTGGCAAGTCTTGCTCAACGCGGTGGCAGCCGCGATAACGTTGCTTGCCTTACGAGCCATCGCGCATGCGCGGAAGTAATTAAGCGTGGCCGGGTCGATCCTCCATCGTGAAGAGGCGCCCGCGCCACGCCTTCGCCGCATGGTCGCGTTCGGCGTTGCCATCGCCTTGGCGTTGGCCATTCTCATTGCAACGCTTGCCCGGCTGCAGCTGGGCCAAGGCACCTATTACGAACGCCTGGCGAATCTCAATCAGTTGCGCACGATTCCCGTGAGCGCGCCTCGCGGCGTGCTGTACGATCGCAGCGGCATCGTCATCGCTCGCAACCGGCCTTCGTTCGTCGTGCAAATCGTGCCGATGCAGATCAAAGACCCGAACGCCGAGCTCTCAGCGTTAGCACAGCTGCTCGGATTACCGGCCGACGAGCTGTGGCATCGCCTCCTCAATCAAAATGGCGTCGGCTATCCGGACTTCGACGCCCTCACGACCAGTATACCGCTTGGTCCCATCAACATTGCAGAAGACCTCACGCCAACAGAGGTCGCTAGGTTTTCCGAACGCGCAGATCGCTTCCCAGGCATGGGCGTCGAGCTCATCCCGGTGCGGCAGTATCCGCACCACACCCTGGGGTCGCATTTTCTCGGCTACGTCGGTCAGATTACGGAGGAGGAGTACAAACAGCGCAGATCAGCCGGCTACGGGCCTAATGACGTGGTGGGCGAAGACGGTCTGGAGTATACGTACGATCGTTGGCTGCGCGGACGCGAAGGCGGGCGTCGCATCAAAGTGAACTCCGCGGGCGAGGCGGTGGCCGAGGTCACCGGCTTCCAGGCGATCCCTGGCAACGATGCGGTGCTCACAGTCGATTGGCGACTGCAAGAAGCTGCCGAAAGCGCCATGGCCGCGCAGATCCACGCGCTGGCATTGCGCATCGGTCATCGCACGGGGGGCGCCGCCATCGTTGAAGATCCAAACAGCGGAGCGATCTTGGCTTTCGTCAGCCAGCCCAACATCGATCCAAATGATTTCGCGGCCGGCATCAGTCAAAAGAAATACGATGCCTATCTCAACGACCCGCTTCACTCTCTCTTTAACCGTGCGATTTCGGGCGCATATCCGACCGGCTCGACTTTCAAGTTGATTACGTCATCGGCCGCACTCGGCAGCGGCATGATGAACGCCGCTTCAACGCGCTTTTGCGGCGGCGATTTCGATTTGGGCGGATACATTTTTAACGACGACCGCGCCGGTGGACACGGAACGCTCGACATCCCGACCGCAATCACCCAATCGTGCGACGTCTTCTTCTATCAGGTTGGTCACGAGCTGGGTATCGATCGACTCGATACATACGCGGCGGACTACGGCATCGGTCACACAACCGGCATCGATCTTCCGGGCGAAACGACCGGCATTTTGCCGACGCCCGCGTGGAAGGCACGCGTCTACAAAGACGAGTGGTACGGGGGCGATACCGTCAATATGGCGATCGGACAAGGCTATCTTGAAGCGTCACCAATTCAAATGCTCAAGGTCGTGAGCGCGGTTGCCAACGGCGGCACGTTATACCAACCATATCTCGTCAGCCAGATTCGAGATCCCCACGGACGTATTGTGCAACGTTTTGGGTCGGTGGTCGAAGGCCACGTGCCCGTTTCGGACGACGACCTCGCGCTGATTCGCCGTGGCATGCTGGGCGCCATCGAGAGCGACTACGGCACGGCGCACAACGTCTTTATTCCGGGCTTTCACTACGCCGGCAAAACCGGCACTGCCGAGAACGTACCTACGATCGACAATCCCTCCGGCCGCAATCACGCTTGGTTTGTTTGCTTCGCTCCATACGACCATCCCCAGATTGCCGTGGTCGTGTTCATGGATCAAAGTGGCGGCTTTGGTGCGGTCAACGCGGCTCCCGTTGCCCAAGCAATCGTACAGTCGTATTTCCATATTCGAAGCGCCGGGCCAAACGGAACAGGCATTCGCGACTAAACGCGCTGCGCACGAACCACTCCAGGGACGCTTCTTCTCAGGCGCGAAAACCGTACATATCCCCGCATTGAGGAGCAGTTTGATGCAGGCAACGACCTTCGCCCTTGCCGATTCCATGCGTCGCCTGGGCACCGAAAGCGCCTTTGTCGTTCTGGCGCGAGCGAAAGCGCTCGAAGCACAGGGCCGCAATATTATTCACTTGGAAATCGGCGAGCCCGATTTCGACACGCCTCAGCATGTCAAAGACGCGGCAGTAGCGTCGTTGCGCGCCAATCGCACCCATTATACTCCGGCGGCCGGCATCGCGGAACTGCGTGAGGCGATCGCCGCGGACGTCAAGCGCACGCGCGGCGTCACGGTGACGCCCGACTGCATCGTTGTTGCACCTGGCGCGAAACCCCTCATCGCGGCCGTTCTCATGGCCCTCCTCAATCCAGGCGACGAAGTCATCATCCCCGATCCTGCCTATCCGGCCTACCGATCCATCGTGACGTATGTCGGTGCTCAACCGGTGTCGCTGCCGTTGCTCGAGTCGCGCGATTTTCGTTTCGAAATGTCTGCCCTTGAGGCGGCGATCACGCCAAAGACCAAAATTTTGGTGCTCAACTCGCCGCACAACCCTACGGGCGGGATTTTGACTGCCGAAGACATCACCGCCATCGCAAAAATCGTCGCAGCGCACGACGTCCTCGTGATCAGCGATGAGATTTATAGCCGGCACGCGTACGATCGCAAATTTGCCTCATATTACGGGCTCGCTGGCATGCCGGAGCGCACGATCCTCATCGATGGCTTCTCCAAAGCGTGGGCCATGACGGGATGGCGCCTTGGTTTTGCTGTCATGCCCGCCTACATCGCGGAGGCCGTCACCGCGCTCATTCTCAATACCGTCTCTTGCACGGCGACCTTCGTGCAAGACGCTGGCATCGCCGCGCTCAATGGACCAGACGAACCCGTGCAGGCAATGCACGATGAGTTCTTACGCCGCCGCAATCTTCTGGTGGAAGGGCTCAACAAGATTCCAGGCCTCAGCTGTCGCACGCCGGGCGGCGCATTCTACGTTTTTCCAAACGCGTCGAAGATCGAGCCTGACGACATCAAGCTCGCAAACTATCTCTTGAACGAAGCTGGGGTTGCGGTGCTCGGGGGCTCCACCTTCGGACCGCATGGCAAAGGATTCTTACGCCTCTCGTACGCGAATTCGGAAGAGAACCTGCGCGAAGCGCTCAAACGGATGACGGCCGCGCTCGCGGCTTACCAACGCTCCTAAGCTAACCGCATCGCCACCTTGACGTCATTGAGCGTCTTTTGGGCCACCGTGCGTGCGCGCTGCGTGCCGTCATACAAGACCTCTTCGATGAGGTCCGCATTCGCTGCGAATTTTTTGCGACGTTCGCGAATCGGCGCTAGTGCCGCGTTGAGGTGCTTGGCCATGTCCGCTTTATCCTCAACGCAGCCCAGTCTGCCGGTCCGGCAACGCGACGCGATGTCGTCTGCGGCCGCCCGATTGAACGCACGCTGAAAGAAAAAGACCGGGCACGTCTCGGGGTGCCCGGGATCCGTTTTATGCACCTTTTGCGGATCCGTGAACATCGTCTTGATCTTCTCGATCGTCGTGATTTCGTCGTCGGCGATCAGGATGGCATTCTCGTACGACTTGCTCATCTTCCGGCCGTCGGTGCCCGGCACGAGGGGCGTCTGCGAGAGCAGCGGTTCGGGTTCGACGAGCACCGCGCCGTACAGATGATTGAAGCGGCGGATGATTTCGCGCGACAGCTCCAGGTGCGGCACTTGGTCTTGGCCCACGGGCACGCGCTCGCCCCGCATGATCGCGATGTCCACTGTTTGCAAGATGGGATACCCCAAGAACCCATGAGTCGCGATGTCCGCTCCCAGCGCGTTGATCTGATCCTTGTAGGTCGGCACTCGTTCCAACCATGAGACCGGGGTGATCATGGAGAGCAGCACGCCCAGTTCGCTGATTTCTGGAATGCGGGATTGAACGTAGATCGTGCATGCTTGCGGGTCGAGACCCGCGGCGAGCCAATCGATGACCATCTCGCGCACGTCGCCAGCGATCTCAGCGCTGCGATGGAATTTGGTCGTGAGCGCGTGCAGGTCGGCAATTTCATAGAAGCAGTCTCCGGTCTTGCTCAGCTCGACGAAGTTGTTCAGTGCGCCCAGCAGGTGGCCGACGTGCACTTTTCCGGTGGGGCGCATGCCGGCCATGATTCGACGACGCTTTGCTTGCGGTTCCAAAACCTCTTTAGGTTGGGCGACGGCCAAAATCAGATCCTCCGTAGCGTTGCGCTCACTTGACCGTTTCAGCCGCGCAAGTCCTGCGTCAAAGGTTCTGGGGCAAGCCGCTCCCCAGCGGCACGGCGCGACGAAAGGCACGGCGCACAAACGCGCGGCCGAGAGCAATCGAACGCTGCAGCGACACACCGCGCGCGAGCGAGGCGGCGATCGCAGCCGCCAAGATTCCTCCCGAACCGCGCATCGTTCGCTTGATGCGCGAGCCGGCATATCGATGCACGCCTTGGCGGTGGACGAGGATGTCAATGCAGGTCTTGTTCGGGAGATGACCGCCGGTCACAAGCACGGCGCATCCGAATTTCGCAAGCGTGCGTCCGGCCGATTCGGCTTGCGACAGTGTCGTTACAGGCTGTGACGCAAGCGTCGCCGCTTCGTGCACGTTGGGTGTCACAAGGGTTGCAAGGGGTAGGAGCCGTCGCAGCTCGCGCACTTCGCGTTCACCCAAGAACACGTGGCCACTGCTTGACTTGATAACTGGATCGATGACGATGGCCGGTCGTCGCGCGAGTCCCCGTAAGAACGAGCCCACCGCCCGCATCGCGGCAGCATCGGGCAAAAGACCAATACAAACTGCCTTGGGTTCAACTTGCTCCCACACGGCCTCGAGTTGGCGCCGCACAAAACGAGCCGGTAAGCTTTGGAGCTCGAGAACGCGCCGGCTATTTTGGGCGGTCACCGCGGCGATAACCGCAACCCCTGCTAGCCCGTGGGTTCGATACACCGCGAGATCCATCGTGATTCCCGCGCCACCGGTCGTATCCACAGAGCCGACGCTGCAGACGACCGCGCCGCGCCAAGCTCTACGGGCCTCTAAAGCTCTGTCCACAAGCCCTGTGCATATGTGGAGAACAGCTGTTTGGTCAAGTCGCCGGGGATGGGCTTAACAGCGGCGATGCACTTGAACTTGGAGTTGGCAAGTTTGGGGGCGAACTGCTAGGCTTCGCCCCGCTCGCGTTCGCGGGTGAGCTGGCAGGGCTCGGCGCGCGCGTCGCAGTCGGTGTCGGTGTGCTCGATGGAGGAGTGGCATTGAGCTTGACGGGGGCGATGCTGGCTGGCACCGGTTTGTTTGCGGCGCGGTAGATCTGCGCGATGAGCGCACGGAATTGCGCGAGCGTTGCTTCGGTCAAATAGCGCGGCTGCGGCAGCATGAGCGTGGCGAACCAGCGACCCGACTCTGCCCGGAGCAGCGCGTCGCGTATTGCCGCACTTGAAAGAGCGGCGTCGCCCCCAGCTGCCCTGCGCGCGTCCGAAAGCGCGTTCCACATGCTCATCTGATTTTGGGAACCCATCCACATATCGAAGCCACCGACGTCGCTTGCCGCCTCGTAACCGTACGTGTCGGCCGTGGGCGGATGCGCCTTTAAGAATTGATGGGGCGTCTGCGCCTTTGATTTATTGCCTGAAAGCGCGGCTGCGATAAAATCCAGAGCCGACGCACGATCCGCACGGTGCAAGATCGAGCCGTTTGCCGGCAAACACAGAACGACGACCGGTGCGCTCTCGTTTGGCGACACGTCCAGCGCTGCTTTGACAACAGACTGCAACCGATCCGCCATTGCCGAAGCTGGCGAGGCCAGCGGCTGCGCATCGATCGACGTGCTTGCCGAATCGCTGCAGAAAAAGATCGGCAAGGTAGTGGTCTTGCTCGTTTCCATCAAGTACGCGCGATATGCGGCGCTGCGCGCATCTGCAACGGATGCCGCTGCTGCGCCCACGCTCGCCTTGACCACGCGCTCGGAAAACACGCCGTATTGTGCGCGATGGGACTGCAGCAACGTGGCCGTCTCGTCGTCATAGGCGCCACTCGGCAACACAAGGCCTGGGTCAGGGTGCGTTGGATCGAGCGAACGAACAGCGCGCATGCCTTCGTCAACCGCCGCCGCGGCATCCGCGCCGCCGTTGAGCGCAACTGTGAACGGCACGCGTTCGTTTCGACCGGCCGCATCGATGACCAGCGGCACGATTGGTTCGTAGGCAGGAAGCGCCGCCAACTCAACCGCTCCGCTCGCGCTCGCTTTCTTCAGTCGTGCAAGCACGTCGTTGCATGCCAGCGCGAATTCGGGGGCGAGCGCAGCGAGATCGTGCACCGTCAGCGCGTCACGGTTGAGGAGAGCTTCTTGGCCTCGCGCATACCCGCTGCCGACGAGCGAGAGCAGCAGTGCGGTTGCTGCATAATCCGCATCATCGCCGTGCGAAAATCTGGCCGCGCTGTCGCCCATGAGCGCAAGCCGCGACGCCTCGGCATCGGAAACAAAACGCGTCACCGCCCGCGCGCCTTGCAAATTCGCTGCGGGCACGACCGTCGTGGAAAGCACAGCGAGCAGCTCAGCCGCGCGCGGATCGTCAGCGCCTAGTGCGCCGGACGCAAGCAAAGCGATCGCATCCTGACCAGTTGCGGCGCGCTCGAGCGCGTCGACGAACGCCGGGTCCAGCGCAAGGGTCACCTTGGCGGCCGGGTGCCTGGCCAGGGCGCTCAGCTGCGGGGCAAGGAAGTTGACCGCGACGAGCCCGGCCTCGACTGCCTGCACGTCCTCGCTTTGCGCTTGTGGTGCGGGCACTCGCCAGATCAGGATCACGGACGCGTATTTCGGCGGCGCGGCCGCCGTCATGACTGAGGACAGCAGGACTGCGGCGATCGCCCCTGCCATCACCCGAGTGCGTTTCATCGTACGACCTTTCGCTAGTATTCTTGTGGAGCGACTCGATCGAGGATGCGCGTGAGCTCCCCGTCGTCCGCATACTGGATTTCGATCGTGCCTCCGCCAGCGGCTCGCGGGTGCAGCGAGACGCGCGTCGCCAGGGCGAAGCGCAGGCGGTTTTCGGCTTCGGCGACGTCGGGCGGGAGTGCCGCATGTCGTACCCCCTGCGCAGTTTTCTTGCTCTCCCGCGCGGCGCTCATCCGCTCGAGCTCGCGGACGCTCAAACCTTGTCGGACAGCAAGGTTCGCTAGCTCTTGCGCTCGCGCGTGCGGCATTGCCGCCAATGCCCGCGCGTGACCCGCGGAGAGTTTGCCATCGCGCACGAGCGCTTGCACCCCATCAGGCAACGTCAGCAGACGAAGCGCATTGGTGATGGTCGGCCGGCTCTTGCCAATTCGCTGTGCGACGGTCTCCTGCGTAAAGTCGTGTTCCTCGATGAGTTGACGGTAGCCCGAGGCTTCTTCTATCGGATTGAGATCCGCCCGCTGCACGTTTTCGAGAATCGCGAGTTCGATCGCCTCGCCCGCTCGCGCTTCACGCACAATTGCCGCAATTGTACGCAGGCCGGCAAGGCGAGCTGCACGCCAGCGTCGCTCGCCGGTAATAATTTCGTAGCTCTCTCTGAGGTCAGGATGCCGGCGCACGATGATCGGCGCAAGCAAACCGTGCGCCGTAATCGACTGTGCCAGCGTGGTCAATGATTCTTCGTCGAAGTTGCGGCGCGGCTGCTGCGGGTTCGGCTTGATTTTCTCAATCTCGATCTCGAAAAGCTGCGTGCCCGAAGCAGTCTGGGTGAGAACACTCGGCGAGGCAACGCCAGGGAACAATGCGCCCAAACCGCGACCAAGTCCACGTGGTTTATTCACGAGCGAGAACCTCCTGCGCAAGCGCGGCATAGGCTGCGGCGCCTTTGCCTTTAGGATCGAACAGCGTGATAGGTGCGCCATGCGACGGCGCTTCCGAAAGGCGAACGCTGCGCGGCACGCGCGTTGCAAACACCAAACCAGGAAAATATCGCTCGACTTCTTCAACCACCTGGGCCGCAAGGTTCGTTCGTCCGTCGAACATCGTGATGAGCACGCCTAAGATGCGAACGTTCGGATTGAGGTGTTGGTGGACGAGACCGATGACGTGCGTCAACTGGCCGAGACCTTCGAGCGCGAAATACTCAGCCTGAATGGGAACGATGAGGCAATCGGCGGCGCTCATGGCGTTGAGGGTTAAGAGACCAAGCGAGGGCGGACAGTCGATGAAGACGTGATCGTAGCGATCCAAACTTGACGCAAGTGCGGTGCGCAGCCGCAGCTCGCGCGACATCGCAGACACGAGTTCGATTTCGGCCCCGGCGAGATTCAAGGTTGAGGGCGCGACCCACAAGCCGCTCACGGCTGTTTCTCGCACGACCTCGTGCAGCTCTTTGGATTTGAGGATAACGTCGTACATGCAGCTCTGCACGGACGACTTTTCGATGCCTATTCCCGTCGTGGCGTTGCCTTGCGGATCGATGTCTACGAGGAGCACCCGCTTGCCTCGCCGCGCAAGTTCGGCGCTCAGGTTAATCGCCGTGGTCGTCTTGCCAACGCCGCCCTTCTGATTCGTAATGGCAACGACCCGGGCGCGGCGCAGGTGTTGCGAAGCATCGAGCTCCGCGCTCCCCGCGACCGCCGTGCCGCCATTTCGGTGCATCATGAGACCTAACTTTCCTTGTGCATGAGAAAATTCCGCGCAACTTTGCGCAGATCTTCGACGGTGTTTTTCTTGGGATTTTCAAGAACGGCATCTAAGCATGCGCGCAACGCGGCCCCAACCCTGGCGTCCCCGCGGAACTCTTTGCCCGCAAGCCCGAGCTCGCGCATGATGCTGATGACCGCGCCGCCGTCGATGGCCAAGTCATTCATGCTCAAAGCGCTCGGCCCCGAGAGCTCCATCTTCACTCGTCCGGCGAATCGGTCGAGTTCGGCTGGGTTGCGTTCGGGCAAGCCCGATGCCACAATATCCGCTCGCCTCAAAGCGAAGAGCTGCTCCACTAGGTCGGCGCCAACGCGATGAATAAAGCGCCGGACTGCCGCGTCGGTTAGCGAATCGTCAGATGCAAACATGTGGTGTCTGATGAGTTGCGTTACGGTCTGCACCACCTCCGTTGGAAACCGCAGCCTCGTCAACATCGTGCGCGCCATGTCTTCGCCGACGATCTCGTGGCGATAAAAATGCGGGCCCGATTTTGTTCGCGGCTTGCCGACATCGTGCAAGAGCGCGGCAAGGCGCACGGCAAGCTCGGGAGGCGCTTCGTCGCACGAGCGCAACGCGTGATAGTACACGGTATAGCGATGAAACTCGTTTTGCTCCACGCCCCAGCCTTCCAAGAGCTCGGGCATGACTTGCGAGAGGGCGCCGACCGCCCGCAACAATTCGAAGCCCACGCTCGGTCTCGCGGATTTGGTGAGGAGTTTGATGAGCTCGTCTGCAACACGCTCTGGCGCAATGGTGTTCGTCAAATTCGCCGCGGCGCGCATGGCGGAAAGCGTTTGGGGCGTTGCCTCGAGGTCGAAGCGAGCCGAGAACTGTGCGCCGCGTAAGATGCGCAGAGGATCTTCCACGAATGCCTCATCCCGGAGAATCGCCAGTCGAGCGTTGCGCACATCATCGGCGCCGCCGAACGGATCGACCAGGTTACCCGTCGCGAGGTTGCGCGCCATCATGTTGACGCGGAAATCTCGGCGGCTTAGATCGTCTTCCAAGGGGATGTCTGGCGAAAACTCTATCAAAAAATCGCGATGGTGAGTGCCGGTCGACCGTTCACGTCTGGGAAGCGCGATGTCAACGGTGCGGCCATCTCGAGTGAACTTGATGACCCCGAACGACGCACCGACAAGCTCGCTAGAGCCTATCTTAGTCAACCTATGTACTATTTCGTCATACGGGACGCCAATGACTAGGTAATCGAGATCGGGCGAGTCCGGCTGTGGTCGCCCGAGACTAGACAGCACCTCGTCCCGGACGCGGCCACCAACGGAAAAGACATGGCCCGGGCCAAGCGTTGACACGAGCAGATCGTCGAGGGGCTTGTTGGATTTCACCCGAGACTTGTCGCCTGTGAGGATTGTAACTGTTCCATGTGGAACAGTTTCCCGTGAAACATTTTCCCGACCCCTGGTATGTGACGGGCTTTTGCGAAGCTCAGGCAACCTTCACGTTCAGCCGGTCTGGCCGTGTGCCGGCGCTTTATTTCGCCGTCAAACGTGAGGCTGCCGACCTTCCCGTGCTGCGTCGACTCCAGAGCTTCTTTGGCGGGATCGGATCGATTTATAATGTCAAACCTCGTTTCCCCGGAAAGGATCGAACGGCTGGCTCGTACTTTAGAGTAACCAAGGCTCGTGAACTCACAAACATTGTCGCGCACTTTGATCGCTTTCCAATGGCGGGCAAGAAGGCATCGTGCTTCAACATTTGGCGCGAGATGGTGTTTCTCAAGCAACGTTTTCGCAAGCCTCCCATCGAGCTACTCGAGCACCTTGCTTTAGGCCTCGCCCAAACCAGAACGACGCAATCTAGCGGAGAGAGCTCTTCGCCCGCTTGATAATCCAGGCGTGGCGGGCAGCCATCAAACCAGGCACGCGAACTCGTTTCACCATAATTTCCCCTGCGCCTAGCCTCGCAGCGGTCTTTTTCTGCGCATTGGTGGGGTGCGAGGACCGGCCTTCGTAGAGAAGCAGCGTACCGCCCGGACGCAGTAGCTCCAATCCCAGTTCCAAGGCCAACGTCGGCGGTGCAAGGGCACGAATTAAGACCGTTCCAGACACCGCGCGAAAGTGCGCCGCGCCTGGCCCCCGGGCTGATGCCTTCACGGCTACTACATTGTATAGTTCAAGCCGTTCTATTGCCATCTTTAGGAACCTGACGCGCTTGGCTCGCGGTTCTATCAGGACGAAATGGTGGCCCGGATAGGCGATCGCCGCCGGAATGCCTGGCAATCCCCCACCGCTCCCGAGGTCGATAACGGGATCTTGAAGATCCAACAATGACAATGGAGCTAGGCTGTCGAGAACGTGATTAGTAATGAAGCTAGCTAACGAGCGCGCTCCCGTTAAGTTCGTTCGGGTGTTTTCTTCTAAGAGGAACAGACCGTAGTCGAGCAACTTGGGAACGATCCCGCTTGTCGCCTGAAGCTTGAGCTCCCGAAGCCCAGCTCGGAGCAAACTGGTTTCATCTTCGATCACGCGCTGCGGCCAGTCGCTCCAGCCTGTTCCCTGCGAGCATACACGAAAAGCACCGCTATGTCTGATGGCGTGATCCCTTGCATGCGACTCGCCTGCCCTAGGGTTGCCGGTCGTCGTAGCGACAGTTTCTCTCGCGCTTCCCGCGAGAGCCCATGGCAACTTTCGAAGTCAAAGCCATCCGGAATTCTCACATCATCGGCTTTTGCCAGACGCTCGATTGCCGCGGCTTGGCGCGTAATATACCCCTCATATTTCACGCAGATGGCCACCCGGTCGCCCAACTCGCCCGGAAAAGCATCGTCTACTGCGACATCTGCATACGCCACCTCCGGCCTTCGCAAGATCTCAACCAGCGGAGTTCCAGCTTGGACGCCCCAGCGTTGGGCACCCTGGACGTCCAGTCGTGCTTGCCGAACGCGCCCAAGCTCCGCACGCATGAGCTCCTGACGCTTCCCGAACGCTTCGTAGGGCTCGTCGCCCACCAGACCGACCCTTCGACCAACCGGTGTGAGCCGCTCGTCGGCGTTGTCGTGACGAAGCAACAAGCGGTGCTCTGCTCGGGAGGTCAGCATCCGATAGGGTTCGATCGTGCCCTTGGTGATAAGGTCGTCAACGAGCGTGCCGATGTACGACGAGGATCGCGAAAGCGTCACTTGTTCTCGCCCGAGGGCGCGTTGCGCTGCGTTGATGCCCGCCACAATTCCCTGCGCGGCCGCCTCTTCGTAACCCGATGTTCCGTTGATCTGCCCGGCGTGAAAGAGTCCCGACACTTTCTTTGTTTCGAGAGTCGCGAAGAGTTCCGTTGGGCTCACAAAATCATACTCCACTGCATAACCTGAGCGCATCATATCCGCGCGCTCCAAGCCAGGCAATGTGTGCAGCATGTCGAGTTGCACCTCTGGGGGCAACGAGGTTGAGAACCCACCCACGTAAACTTCCTTTGTATGCCAGCCTTCCGGCTCAAGAAAGACTTGGTGACTCGGGTTGTGGGAGAACTTCATCACCTTGTCCTCTATAGAGGGACAGTACCTGGGACCCTTTCCTTCAATAAGATGCAGCCCATACATCGGCGAGCGATGCAGATTCGCCCGAATCAGTTCGTGTGTTGCCTCGTTCGTGTTGGTGATGAAGCAAGAGAGTTGGGGACCTGGAAATTGCGGCGCGCTCGAATACGAGAACATGAGCGGCACTGGATGCGGAGGCTGCTCTAAGGTTTTGGAATAGTCGATGCTGTCCGCGTGAATGCGCGGCGGCGTGCCAGTTTTGAGCCGGCCCATTTCAAAGCCAAGCTGCTGCAATGCTAGCCCCAAACCCAGGGCGGGCTTTTCGCCCGCGCGCCCGCCCGGCATTCCTTTCTCGCCGGCAAACAACTTGCCGCCTAAGAATGTTCCAGTCGCAATGATGACCTGACGCGCGCGCACGCACGAGCCAGTTGCTAAGCGCACGCCGTCGATGACGTCGGCCTCGACGAGAAGATCCGTGACGAGGCTCTGAAGCACCCAAAGGCCGCGCTGTGACTCGACCGTTTCTTTCATTCGTTGCGCGTACGCGCGCTTGTCGGCTTGTGCGCGCAGCGTTCGCACAGCCGGGCCTTTGCTTTCGTTTAGCCAGCGGGAGTGGAGATACGTACGATCGATGCAGCGCGCCATTTCGCCACCGATCGCGTCGACTTCACGAACGAGTTGGCCTTTCGCCGGGCCGCCAATGGAGGGATTGCACGGCATCAAACCGATCGTGTCGAGATTGGCGCTCAGCAACAGCGTGCGCACGCCGATTCGTGCAGCGGCTAGTGCGGCCTCGCAGCCGGCGTGTCCACCCCCAATGACGATGACATCAAAATCCTGCGACACATCGCTGGATTCCGCCCACATGTAGCAGCGGACCTCTGTAGCAGCGGCCTCTGTAGCAGCGCATGTGCGCCTAAGTTTATTTACCCACGCAAAAGCGCGAGAAGATACCGTCTAGGACTTCCTCGGTGACCGTGTCCCCCGAGACTTCGCCGCACGCCGCGATCGCCGCACGCAAGTCGAGGCAGACCATGTCGATCGGCTGTGCATGCTCGATCGTCGCAAGGGCATCGCCAAGCGACTCTTGCGCCCGGGTGAGGGCCTCGATCTGCCGTGCATTGGCAACGAGTGCTGCGTTCGCATCGATTGCGCCACCCCAACCTAGGCTAGCGATCGCCTTTCGAATCTCTTCGATGGTTGCGGGCCACATCACACTGCCCGCGATAAAGGCCTCGCCGTTTGCGCCATGCGTGAGACTTGCAAAGCGTTGCTCTATATCGTCGAAACCGGCCGATCCAAGATCGAGTTTGTTACACAGCACGATCCGCGGTAAATCTTTGGTCTGCTCAAGTGCAGTTTCTGCATTGGCGTCGAGCTTTTTCGATCCATCGATGACTGCAATCACAAGTTCTGCCGCGTCGATCGCCCGCCCGGCTCGCGTGACCCCTTCCGCTTCAACGCGATCGCAGGTCGTGCGCAACCCCGCAGTATCGAACAAGCGCAAGACAACGCCGTCCACGACAATGCGATCCTCGATGACATCGCGCGTTGTGCCCGGGACTTCCGAAACGATTGCGCGCTCCGCCTGCAACAGGGCATTGAGCAGCGATGACTTTCCCGCATTCGGCGGACCGGCGATCACGCACGCGATGCCATCGCGAAGAATGCGGGCTGCGCGTGAACCCGAAAGCAGTGCGCAAATGCGTTCGTGTTGCACCGCAAGGGTGGCCGCGAGGGCTGCGATATCAGGGTGCGCGACTTCATCTGGATAATCGACGTGTGCTTCGATCTCAACCAGCCGGTCGAGGAGCTGCTCGCGCACCGCGCGCAAGCTGGCCCCAACCTCGCCTGCTAGCCGGTGAGCCGCCGCCTTTGCGGCGCGTTCGCTTTCCGCAGCAATGAGATCCGCGACCGCTTCGGCTTGCGCGAGATCAATCCGTCCGTTGAGAAATGCGCGTTTGGTAAATTCGCCTGGCGCAGCCAAGTGTGCGCCCAAGCGCAAGACCACCGTCAGGCACGACGAAATAACTCCCGCGCCACCATGCACGTGCAGTTCAACGACATCTTCACCGGTGAACGATCGGGGTGCAAAGAAGTGAGCGGCGAGTGCATCGTCGATGCGGTCGCCGTTGTGCGGATCGCAAACCCAGCCGCGCTGCAGGCGCGCTTGCGATGGAGAATCGGCATGCGAGCGGGGCACAAAACATGCGCGGGCGATCTCATGAGCGCGTGGACCGGAAATACGAATAATAGAAACGGCGGAAACGCCTGGAGGCGTCGCAACCGCCGCAATCGTATCCGCGTCGCTTGCAGCGTTCCGCATCTAGGCTAGCGGAGGTCTTCGTCGTCCTCGTCTGGCGGCGGCAAGCTGCTTCCTCTCGGCATGATCACGACGCGGCGGTCACGACCCTCGCCCGTGCTTTCGGTTGCGACGTCGCGGTGTGCGGCGAGCGCCAAATGAATGATGCGCCGCTCCGCGGGCGGCATCGGTTCGAGCTCGACCGCGACGCGCTCGTGCACCACTTTGGTCGCGCAGCGCACTGCGATGGAGCGCAGCGTCGCAACGCGACGAGCGCGGTACCCCTCGACGTCAACTGCAAAAAACAATTCTCTGGAGTCCCCGCGATGCATCACCGCGTTCGTGACAGCGGACAGCGCATCGAGCGTGGCGCCGTGCTTGCCGATGAGAATAGCGAGACCGTCGTCATGCGGATCGTGTTCCGAAAACTGCGCGGGACTTGTGGGTGCAAGCGCGTGAATGTCGATGGTAATTTGCCGCCCGTCGCGAGCCGCATCCACGCCCCCAAAGCCAAGCCGCGCCGGCAATCCAAGGGCTGCGATCAAACCTGCCAAAAAATCACGAGCTTCGACAAACGAGTCGCGCAGCTCGGGAGGACAGGTTTGCTTGCGCGGCGGCACTGGATGGCGACCGCCGTTCCCCACGGGACCTCTGCGCTGAGTCGACCGTCGACGCTGCGGCCGCCCAAAACCTGGCGGCCCTTCTCCATAACCGTTCATGATTGTTTCTTTTGGCCTCGATCAATGGAACGCGCACCCGCCGCCGTATCGGGTGCCAGTGTATTTTGTTTGCGCCGGGCGCCGTTATCCGACGGCTGGAGCTTGCGGACCTTTGCGCCGCACGCTTCGCACTTGCTGCCTTTGACGACGACCAACTGCGCTTTGCATTGTGGGCAGTCATGCGGATAGCCGGCCAACGTTGCCGGGGTTTCTTCCGGCGGCTTCGGGATGCGCGAGGGCATTTTCATGACCCAGAAACGCTCCGCCATGCTGAGCACGTTGAAGCTCAGCCAATACAGGATGAACGCGGACGACCAGTGCAGACGGCTCGCGAGGAAAAAAATCATGACGGGCATGATAAATGCCTGCGTATTCATCATTTGCCGCTGTTGATCGTCCATCGAAACGGTCGGCGTCAGCTTCATCGAGAAATACATGGACACCGCGTAAATGACCAGGAGAATATAATCCGGCTGAAAGAGATTGGTGCCGAGCCACTTGGGAAAGTGGTGCGAGAGCGGCGAGCCAATCCACAGCCACGTGGCGTTTTGAAAGGCCGTGTTGTGCAAATAGATCGCTCGGTACACGGCGAGCAGGAACGGATACTGCGCGAGCATCGGTAGACAGCCACCCAGCGGGTTGACGCCGTGCTCGCGATAGAGTTTCATCTGCTCCTCGCCGAGTTTTTGGCGGTCGCCCTTGTAGCGCTGCTGGAGGCGTTTCAAATATGGCGCGAGCGCTTGGGCTTCGGTCATTGACTTGAGCGCCTGCAGCGAAAGCGGGAGCAAGAGCAACGACACGGCCAAGGCGAGCAGCATCATGGACCAGCCGTAGTTGTGCGTCAGCCGATAGAGCGCATCGAGACCCCATGAGGCGATCGACCCGAGGCTGTTGATGAGCTGGGTAAATGGATTGACGAGGCTGGCAAGCGTCAGAAAGTGGCCGCTGGAAGCGACGGCTATCAGGCCAACGATATGGAGCAAAAGTAGGGGCGTTCCTTTCCTAACTCGGCTTCCTTATGGAACCGGGTCGAAGCCTCCGGGATGCCAGGGCATGCATCGCAAAAGTCGCAGGCCGGCGAGTTTCAAACCTTGGAGCGCGCCGTGGCGCTGCAGCGCTTGCACGGCGTACTCGGAGCAGCTCGGATAAAATCGACAGACCGGCGGCAACAATTTCGACAATGTCCGCTGGTAAAGCCGGATCCCGCCCACGAGTATGCTCATCGGCGGATAGATTCGCGAGCCGCCGACGCCTTGCCCGCTCGCCGCAAACTCTCTTGCAGCGTGGCTTTGAGCTGTTCCCGCAGCTCCGCAAACGTCAAGGCTGCCGCCGTCGGCTTGCATTGGACGACCAACCACATGCCGATGGCGGCGGCGGCTGTTTCATCGAGGATCGCTTTACAGCGCCGGCGCAGACGGTTGCGCTCCACCGCCTTACCAACTTTCTTGGTAATCACGATGCCGATTTTCGATGGCACGCTGGACCCGCGTGGCGCGAGCACAAAGACAACGAGATGTTTCGTCGAAGAAGGCCGGCCGCGACGAAGCACGAGCGCAAATTCACGCCGGCCACGGAGACTGCTGTACCGGCGCACGCCCTAATCGGGGGTGAGCCGCTTGCGCCCTTTGCGCCGGCGCGCGGCGAGCACTCGTCTTCCGCCCTGGCTCGACATGCGAGCTTGGAAACCATGAGTGCGCTTGCGTCTGCGGTTGTGCGGTTGATAGGTTCGTTTCAAGAAACCAAACTCCCAAATTCGTGCGGGATTGTGAGAACAAAAAATGCGCCTCGGCGCAAAAGCAATTGTTTATTATAGGGCGGCTTTGGCGCACGCGTCAACTCTTTTACGATTTCATGCGGCTTTGCCGCCATTTTGCGATGCTGCCGGCGCAGGGCTTGCCGAAAAAGTCGCCCACAGCTCTCCCTTTGGTCGAGCAAGCGAGCGGCGTCGCTGCGAGCCTTTTGGCGGGCGGCAAGCGGTGGACAGGCAGTGCATGAACCGAGCACTCGAAAAAGAGCGAGTTTTCGCTCAAACCTTTATACCGCAAGGCTTTGATCGGTTTTCTGATGCGGTGAAAAACCGCTATTCACACCTGTGTATAAGCCTGTGAATAGCCATTTTGCACGCGCGGGCAATACGTGCTCCTCACCGTGGGGCGCTGCTTTCGGCCAACAAGTTCCAGTTTTCACATGGCCTTGCGCGTTGGCTCCATCCTGGAACGTTGTCCGCTTCACTGGAATTGCAAATTCGCGCCATGCAAGGGCTCGCGCGTGAGCGTGCGCTCGCTATCCACACACAACACGTGCACGCTGTGCATATGTGCATAAAGAAAGTTGCGCAGCGCTGAAGGAATACGCTTTTTTCAACGCAAACGCGCGAGGCCCTAAAGCAAGATCCGCCTACACGACGGTTCGAAAATTTTTTTCCGCACAACTCAAGAGAAGAAGTAGAAGGACTGTCCATGGAAACTGCAACCGCCCTCCAGACAAAAGGGGAGTATTTGTGGCAGAGTTGCCTTGGAGAACTTGAGAGCCGATTCTCTAAGCCCATCTTTGAGATGTGGATCAAACCCATGCGCATCGAGAACCTGTCCACCGACGAGGTGACGCTCACCGTGCAAAACGCCTTCGCAAAAGACTGGGCGGAGAATCGTTTGAAGAGCACGATCGTCGGAACCCTCGCTGAAATCATCGGGTCGCCTATCTCAGTGCGTTTCGTCATCGATGAATCCGTCGTGTCAGATGACGCGCCCGGCAATGCGTCTTTCCAAGCGCCGATTGCCCTTGAAGCGCATAGCGCGTTGCCTCTTGCGCCGGCGATCCCCGCTGCGCATGATGACTTCCGCCATACTGGGCTCAACGAGCGCTACACTTTCGAGCAGTTCGTCGTGGGGGCGACAAACCGGTTCGCCCACGCGGCGGCGCAAGCAGTGGCCGAAGCCCCCGCCCATGCGTACAATCCACTCTTCATCTACGGTGCGGTAGGACTGGGCAAGACGCACCTCATGCACGCCATCGGACATCGCGCGCGCCAGGCCGATCCGCGGTCGCGGGTCGTCTACGTTTCCTCGGAGACGTTCACCAACGAATTTATCACGGCCATCAAGAACAACCAAACCGTCGAGTTTCGCAACCGGTATCGCACGGTTGACGTGCTCCTGATCGATGACATTCAATTTCTCGAAGGCAAGGAGCAGACCCAAGAAGAGTTCTTCCATACATTCAACACGCTGCACGAAGCCCAAAAGCAACTCGTCATCTCCAGCGACCGGCCGCCGAAGGACATCCAGACACTGGAGAATCGACTCCGTTCGAGGTTCGAGTGGGGGCTGCTGACCGACATTCAGTCACCCGACTTGGAAACGCGCGAGGCGATCCTGCGCAAGAAGGCAGAGAGCGACGGGATCGATGTGCCGCACGAAGTCACCTCGTACATCGCCAAAATCATCCCGTCGAACATCCGCCAGCTCGAGGGAGCGCTCATCAAGCTCACCGCGTATGCGTCGCTGTATAAACAGCCGCTGACGGTGGAACTGGCAGCCGACGTTTTGCGCAACGAGATCAACGAAATGCCCTTGCGCAAAGTAACGATTTCCCTCATTAAGGACAAGGTGGCCAAGTTCCACGGCATCACCCAAAAGGAGCTGGAGGGTCAGCGGCGCGACCAGCGCTTGACGGTACCCCGGCAAATCGCGATGTATCTGGCATGCGACCTCACCAATGCCTCCCTGCCCCAGATAGCCCGGGAGTTTGGCAAGAAAGACCACACCACCGTGATGTACGCTCGCGATAAGGTCAAGGGGCAGATGGAGCGAGATCCGGAGTTCCGCAGCAAGCTTCGCTCGGTGCTCTCAACCATCACGCAGGACGGGTGATTGCTGCCATCCCCACGTGAGGTGGAGAACGTGAGGATGGCGTGGATGAAAAAGGCACACATGCGCGGTATGGTGCAGGAGTGTGAAGGACGTGGATAAGCAGCCCACTTCGTGAACACCACAACCGCAGCGCGAACCCATACGACACGTGTGCTCGTTGCCCAGTCCACGCTATTCACGGGCCTATGACTAGAGACGACGAGTTATTATTTCTCTCTCATACTAATGAACGGCGCTTTCGTCTTGTGTATAGCGCCGAGGGGTCTGGATGAAATTCACCTGTAACGCAAAGGACATTGCCGCAGCGGTTGCCGTTGCCAGCAAGGTCGTCAACGCACATACGACCGTTCCCATTCTCAACAACGTGCTCGTTACAGCCCGAAGCGGGCGCGTGAGCGTGCGCGCCACCGATCTCGAACTGACGCTTGAGAATTCCATCGCTGCCGAAGTGCAGGAGGAGGGCTCGTGCACGGTGCCGGCACGGCTGTTTAGCGGGCTACCTCGGCAACTTGCCAGCGGCCAAATTGCAAATGCAGGGGACGACGAGTCGGGCAACGCTGCGATGCGAACGCTCGAATTACGAATTTTTCACCCTGCCCGCGCAAGAATTTCCACCGCTGCCCGAAGGGCAAAGCAGCGGCATGTTTCGGGTGGAGGCCAAGGCCTTCCGCGAGGCGGTCAACGCGGTAACCTTCGCTGCAAGCAGCGAGGAAGCGCGCGGCGCCGTGCTCATGGGCACCTTGCTCGAGCTTGAGGGCACGCATGCCACACTCGTTGCAACCGATGGATACCGCCTCGCACGCTACCGGCTTGCTTTGGCAGAACCGGTCAAGGAACCGATGAAGCTGATTGTGCCGGCGCGAGGACTCGGTGAGGTTGTGCGCACGGCGAACGAAGGGCAGATCGAAGCCACCGTCATTGGCGGCCAGGCCAACCAACTCGCCTTCCACACTGGTGACGCAAAAATCAGCGCGCGTTTGGTGGATGGTCAGTATCCCAACTACCAACAAGTCATACCCAAAGAGTTCGACAAGAAAGTCGTTGCCAGCACTGCACAACTGCTTGCAAGCTTGCGCCGCGCCGGCGTTGTGGCCGGCGACCGCGCGAGCATGGTGAAGCTTGCCATGGATGGCACGAGCCTCGTCATCACTGCCAGTTCGGACACGACCGGCAATGCCTACGAAGAAATCGACGTCGAGCGCACGGGCGATCCCCTCACCATCGCGTTCAACGCAAAGTTCCTCGTAGAGATTCTCAACCACATCGAAGCGGAAACTGTGACGCTCGAGTTTGTCGGCGCGCTCAATCCAGCTGCAATTCATCCCGGCGATCAAAAAGCGGCGGAGCGCCAGCTCTACATCCTCATGCCGCTGCGCCAATAACGCGCGGTGCGCGTGTGCAGCCTCGACCTAGCGAATTTTCGTAATTACGCCGCTCTGCATTTCGAACCGCCGGGCGGCGTTTGCATGTTCATTGGTCAAAATGCGCAAGGCAAGTCCAATATGCTCGAGGCGCTCTCGCTGCTCGCCACGGGTAAATCGTTTCGCGCGGCTCGCGAAACCGATCTCATCCGCACGGGCAGCCCGCTTGCGCGCGTCGCCGCACGGGTGCGCACGAGATCCGGCGACGTCACCGCAGCGTGCTTGATCACGCGAGTTGGCGAAGGAGCGCGCAAACGCTTCTTGCGCAATGGGCGCTCGGTGCCATACGCGCAATTTCTCGGCGGGATCGCCGCGGTCACGTTCATGCCCTTTGATTTGCAGTTGGTCTCCGGCGCGCCGGCGTTGCGGCGTCGCTTTCTCAATGCCGCGCTGTCGCAACTGGAGCGGACGTATTACCGCGAGCATGCCAAATACACAAAAATCATCGTGCAAAAGAACGCTTTGCTCAAGTCGGCGCCAGCGGTCGATCGCAAGCTGCTGGCGACGTATAACGCGCAGCTCGCCGCGGTGGGAACGCACTTGATTTGCGCTCGTGCGGGATACGTGCGCCGTTTGGACCACGAAGCGGCAGAAGTTCACGCGCGATGGGTGGGCGCTTCGCTCCCCCTTGCGCTGCGCTATCAACCGTCTCCGGCGCTGCCCGAAGGGGACGAATCCCCCGGCGCGGTTCTGGCGAGACTTGAAAGCGCGCTTGAGGCGCAGGCGCCGGCGGAGCTCGCACGCAGAACCTCGCTTGTCGGTCCGCACCGCGACGATATGAACTTCTTGCTTGGGGATGAGCCGCTCGCGCGCTTTGGTTCGCAAGGCCAGCAGCGCACGGCGGTGCTGGCGACGAAGGCAGCCGAATATGCACTGCTTGCGCAGGCAACCGGCGAACCGCCGCTCTTGTTGCTGGATGATGTGCTCTCCGAATTAGATCCGGCACGCCGCCAGGCGTTCATGCGCAGCATCGAGGATTGCGAGCAAGCCTTCGTCACCTCGACCGACGTGCCTGACTTGTCGGAGAACACGGCAGCAAGCGTGTACGAAATTGTGGCCGGACACGTACAGCATGCAGGCGCGGTGAAGGCGGGATGAAAGGCCCACGTGCTCTTGGGCTGCTGCTCGGGGGCTGGAACTCCAAAGATGTGGGGAAGCGAGCCGCGCCAAGCGTCGATGATGCGGCCGCGGCGCTCGCCGCTGCGTGGGAACGAGCGGTTGGTGGTCAGATCGCTTTGCGCAGCCGGCCGACGAAGTTGCACGCAGGCGTCCTCACGATCCTAACGGCCAGCAGCGCGTGGAGCGATGAATTGACCTTCTTGGCTCCGACCATCATCGAAGCACTGCGCCGCGCCGTTCCAGAGGCAAACCTTCGTCGATTGCGTTTTATGGTCGCGAGCGGCCGAACCAAACTGCTGCTTGAGGGAGCGCGCTTTCGCGGGCGTACCACAACCCTCAAAGACTCGCACAACGTTCACGCACCGCTCACACACGGGCCACACGCGGGCGGGGAAGAAGATGCGGGCGCTACGGTTGCGCGCCTCGCCCAATTGCAGCGAACGCTCAACGATTGGCGCGACCGAGCTGGTTGGCGATGCTGCACAGCATGCCAGCGACGTTTTATGCCGGAATCAGCAACAGCTTCGTTGTGCGCACCGTGCGCTGGGGCGCGTCGCACCAAAGAAGAGGCGACGATCGAACGAGCACTCATGCAAGCCCCGTGGCTCCGCGCACGAGCACTTCGAGTTTCGCTCCCAAACTTCAAAGCGGGCGCGTACGAACGCACTCGGCAGCGCCTGCTGACACGCTGGCAGTTCGAGATTGCGGCGGCCGAGCGACGGTTGCGGCGCCAAGCGCTGACACCGGAGGATCGCGTGGCCGCTTGGAGCTATCTGATGTTGCTGACAGGGATGCCGCAGCGAGATATCGGTCGCGCTGTCACGCGAGATGTACTTGGACTGCCTTGGACGAGTGCGCTATTTGACGAGGGTGTTGCACCCAAAGAAGAGGCACGCCGAACGCTCCGCGAGAAACATAAATAACACGACGAATTCTCTGCGATTTTGTAGCGGGCGACTGTCAAGTCGCCCAGCTCATGTAGCAGCGGACCTTTAGGTCCGCTCTCGTAGCCGGGCGATTGGATAATCGCCCGAGGAGGAAGACAAAGACACACCTGTGACCCCACCTAAGGGTGACTACGGCGCCGAACAAATCAAGGTGCTCAAAGGTCTCGAAGGCGTGCGAAAACGTCCGGGCATGTATGTCGGTGATACGACCACACGCGGCCTGCACCAGATTGCCTTTGAAGCCGTCGATAACGCCGTCGACGAAGCGCTGGCGGGCTTTTGCCGCAACGTCGACGTCATCATTTACAAAGATGGCTCGCTGTCCGTTGAGGACGACGGGCGGGGCATTCCGGTTGACGTCATTGCCTCAGAGGGAAAGCCGGCGCTCGAGGTGGTCATGACCGTCCTGCACGCGGGCGGCAAGTTCGATCAACTTGGCTACAAGGTATCCGGTGGTCTGCACGGCGTGGGCATTTCGGTGACCAACGCGCTCTCGGAGTGGATGGTCACACGAGTCAAGCGCGACGGCAACGTCTACGAGCAGCGATTCTCGCGCGGTTTGGCGACGTCCAAGATGAAGATCGTCGGCAAGGCTGATGGCACCGGCACGTTGCAGCATTTCAAACCGGATCCCCAGATTTTTTCCGTCCTCGAGTTTTCTGTCGACATTCTCCAGCAGCGCCTGCGGGAACTCGCCTTCCTCAACCGCGGTTTGCGCATCACGCTCAACGACGAGCGCACCGACAAGAAGCAAACGTTCCAATACGATGGAGGCATTAAGAGTTTCGTCGAGCACCTCAATAAGAATAAAGGCCCGCTGCACGATGTTCGTTACGTGGTGGGAGAGCGCGGCAACGTGTCGGTTGAAGTTGCTTTTCAATATAACGAGGGATACATCGAAAACGTCCTCGCGTATGCCAACAACATTCACACGGTGGATGGCGGAACGCATCTTGCCGCGTTTCGCTCGGCGCTGACGCGCGTGCTCAATAACTACGCAAAAAAGAACGGCATTCTCAAAGAATCCGAAGCAAATCTTTCCGGTGAGGACGTCCGCGAGGGTCTCACCGCAGTCATTTCAGTGAAACTCCCCAATCCCGAGTTCGAAGGACAAACCAAGGCGAAGCTTGGCAGCGCAGAAGCGCGCGGCGCCGTGGACGAAGTTGTCGCCGAAGCGTTGACCTACTATCTCGAAGAGAACCCCGGCCCGGCGCGCAAGCTCGTCGAAAAGTGCGCGAACGCAGCCCGAGCACGCGAAGCGGCGCGAAAAGCACGCGACCTCGCGCGGCGGAAAAATGCGCTCGATGGAGGGTCGCTGCCTGGGAAGCTCGCCGATTGCTCGGAAACCGATCCAGCTCGCAGCGAAGTGTTCCTCGTTGAAGGCGAGTCAGCCGGCGGCAGCGCGAAGGCTGGACGCGACCGCCACTTTCAGGCCATTTTGCCCCTGCGCGGCAAAATTCTCAACGTCGAGAAAGCACGCTTAGACAAGATCGTCGGCCACGAAGAAATCCGCACCCTCATCACTGCTCTGGGTGCAGGTTTTCAATCTGATTTCGACATCTCGAAACTGCGCTATCACCGCATCTACATCATGACTGACGCCGACGTGGATGGCGCCCATATCCGCACGCTTTTGCTGACGTTTTTCTTTCGCTACATGCCCAAACTCATCGAGGGCGGGTACCTCTTCATCGCGCAACCGCCACTGTATCAGGTGCGCAAGGGCAAGAAGATGATTTATTGCTACAAGGAGGAGGAACGAGATCGAGCCCTCGCCGAGCTTGGTGACGGCGCGACGATTCAGCAATACAAGGGTCTCGGGGAGATGGATCCCGAGCAACTGTGGGAGACCACCATGGATCCCGAACGTCGAATCGCTCGCAAGGTGTTGCTCGACGACGCCGTCGCAGCTGATGAGATCTTTACGATCCTCATGGGCGAGAAGGTGGAGCCCCGGAAGCAATTCATCGCAGACAACGCTCGCGACGTCGTTAACTTAGACGTGTAGCGACATTTAAGTGGAAATCCTGGGTTTGGTGCACCCGGTGGGGAATAAGGGTAACCACATGCGCCGGCTCGGAAAAGCAATCCTCATCGCGGGTGCTCTGATCGTCTCAGTCGTCGCGCTCGCGGCCCTGCTGCTCGCAATCCCCGCCACGCGACCGAGCGTGCTTGGTCTTGCGTTTCGCGTCATTGTCTGGGAGCGCGGCTACCACTTCGCAAGCGGTGTCATCACCTTCGCCAATCACACACTCACCATAACCAATCTGCGGATCGACGATGACCGCGGAGAAGAATTTTTGGCAGCCAAGAGGCTGGTGGTCGATATCGAACCCGCCGGGCTCATCGGCCGCAGCGATCGGCTGTTCGGCTTGCACTCGGTCGAGGTAGACCAACCGCTAGTTGCGCTTCGCCGCCGCAGCGACGGGTCTTGGAACTTCGCAGGGCTCTTGCCGCATGGTGGGGGCGCGCCGAACCCGGCCGCACTGCCGCTGCGCGTGCACATCGCGGTTATCCATGGTGAGATCGACGTCATCGATCCGCAAGCGGTCAACGAAGCCGGCAAGTCTTTTGCGCTCACCGGAATCGAGAGCATCGTCGACTTTGATAAACTCGCGCAAAGCCGCGGGCGGCTTTCGGCCCTGTTGCAAACCAAAATGGGTAAGGCTCCGCTTCGTGCAACGCTGTTCGAAAACGATCGGATCTCTTTTGCGCGCGCGACCTTGGCGGGCGACGCAGTGCCGATCGCTCCAATCTTCGACGCTTTCGTACCCTCGCCGGCATTCATTATCCAAGGCGGCATAGCAACGATTCGCATGCAGGCGTATGCCATTGGCTACGGTCCAGGTGAGGCACAACAATGGCACCTCGGCGCCGACGCCAGGGTGCGCGATGGACAAGTGCATGTCACCCCCCTGATCGTTCCGATTCAGGACCTCGTCTGCGATCTTCATTTCCAAGACGGGTTGCTCTCCGTCGGTCGCGCGCGCGGGTTTGCCGCAGGCATACCATTGTTAGCGCAAGGGGCGGTGCAGTTATTCGGCGGTACGCGGCTCATGATCGAGGCCCAGCAGCAAGGCCACCTCGAACAAGCCAAACGCTTGCTGGCTTTTACAAAGCCTCAAGACTTGGAAGGTCAGGTGTTCGTAGCGATCCGAGTTGAGGGGCCACCCAGCGATATCCGGGTGTCCGGTGTCGTGCGATTAGGGAATGCGCGATACGCCATAGCGCATTTTCCCTCCGTGCGCGGCTCGTTTTACTACCGCCAAGAACATGTGACGGCATCCGCGCTCGATGTTGCGTCCGAGGGTGCCAAGTTTTGGTCGCAAGCCGACTTCGATCTGAGCTCTGCGCACGTGAGCACGCAAGGCACCGTTGTGGCGGTCGCGCCAGCGGGAACGATTCCGGTCGTTGCAAACGTGATTCAAAATGGCGTCGCGCAGGGGATGGCGTCCTTCACTGGCCCCGTCGCGCACTTGAGCGGGGACGGTTATGCGCAAGTCATCGGGCCTGCGCGGGCTTCGATCCGCACATTCTTCGGTGGAGGTCCGCAAAGCGTTTCGCTTGGCCCGCTGCTCTACCAAGTAGACGGTGGCGATGGATTTGTCTGGGCGCAGCGCACGTTTGGTCCGCCCAACGCATGGTCCGGCGTGCTCATCGCATCTCACCTGCCCCTCCATATCCATAACGGACGAACCTCGTTCGCGGACATCGTCGGCCCACCGGTTGCCCTTCCCTCATTAGATACAACCGTAGAAGGGGAAGCGTTCATCGTAGGGCCCTCGCGCACCGCGCCCCAGCCAGATATCGGGATCAACATGCGCGCCACAAGAGTCGTGTACGATGGCGTCGATCTCGGACGCGCGGAGCTGCTGGCAGCCGGCAACAGTAGCAGCGTCCGCATTGCAAGTGCAACGGTGTCCGGTCCAGCTGCCACGGCGAGCGCACGCGGCGAAGTGGTGTTCGAACCGAACTTCGCGCTGAGGTCGGCGGTTCTCGCCGGCGACGCGACGGCGAATTTGTCAGCCGTGGCGCCCGCTTTTCCGAGCCTGCATCCACGCGGCATAACCTCGGGCACGTTTGCCGCAGCGTACGCAGATCATCATTGGATCGGCGGGGCGCACGTGAACAGCGCCGACGCATCCGTCGCAAGCCTACCGGTGCGAAGTAGCTCAGCTTTCGTCGACACGTCTTTGGCCTCGACTTCGGTGCTCGCCGACGTGATCGTTCCGGGCGGCGGTATCTGGGCCTTTGGAACTCTCGCACGGCTGCCTGGTGGCGGAGTGCCGACAGGTTCCGTCGATGCCGTTGTGCCAAGCCTCGATCTCGCGCAACTCCAATCTTTTGGACTCCGCGGCGCGCATGGCACCGCATCGGGTTTTGCAACGATGCAGGGCGCCAGCAATGCGCCGCAGGTGAGCGCGGCAGCGACAGTGCGCGGTTCCTATAACGCGATACCGTACGATGGAGATCTGGACGTCCGCTATGCTGCCGGGACGCTGCGCTCCAACGCAAGCCGCATTGCTCTCGAAGGCAACCAGCTGACGATCAATGGCAACGTTTCGGGCGTGAGGCCCGGTTCGTCAACTTCGCGTGCAGCGCTGGCGTTGGATGTTCGAGTTCGCGAAGGCGATCTGAGGGCATTGAATCGCTTTACGGGTAGCGGTGCCCCGATCACTGGCTCGTACAGTGCCGAGGCGCGCATCGCTGGCCAACTGTCGCAGCCAAAAGTGAACGGCCACATCGACACGGACATCGGCACGATCCGCGGTGTCGCGTTCAACGCACTCCACGGCTCGATGCGCATTTTGCCCGGAGAGGCGCATCTCTCTGGCGGTACCGTCGAATTGGGCAGCTCGCTCTTCGCTTTGGATGCCGATGAGGCAGCTCGACGTTTCTCGGTTGTCGCAAAGAGCCCGCACGTCGATATGAGCGACTTCAATGATTTCTTTGGCGGCGCCGATATTTTTGCCGGGACCGGATCGTTCGACGTTCGGCTGGCTTCGCAAGGCAATGGACTCTCCGCGAGCGGAGACGCGCTGCTCGACAACGCGGCGCTGCGCGGCTATCCGCTTGGTCACATCCAAACGGCCTTCTCGACGTCGCGGCGCAGCGGACTGCACGCGGTCATCGATCAAAAGGGGCCGGGCGGCTCGATGCGCCTCGCGGGAAGTGTTGGATTCACGAGATATCGGGCCGGCCTGCCTGATTTTGCAACGGCCCGGTACCACGTACGGGCGCACGTGCGCAGTCTTGCTGTCGATGAAGCATTGCCGCTCTTCCATCAGGAGAATCTTGGCCTTTCAGGTCTCCTCGATGCAGATGGCACGATGCGTGGAACGCTGCACAAGCCAACAGGCAGCGCATCCTTCGCGCTCCACGACGGCTATTTGCGTCGCATACAAATCGAAGAATTCTCAGGCAAGCTCAGCGTCGACGATGCAGGCATGACCCTCACCGCAGGCACGCTGAAGCTTCCTTTCTTGACGGCGCTTGGGTCTGGCAGCTTCGGGTTTGCCGGACAGCGCATCGCTGGAAATGCCTCCGTGCAGGCTCCACATCTTGCAACCCTCGCCACGACCTTGCGTCTCCCCGGATCGCTCCACGGTCACGCAACCGGCCATGTGACTGTTTCCGGATCGCTCTCTCGTCCGAGAGCAGTCGCAGATGTGGACGCAACAACGGGGAGCTTTTACGATGTGGCATTTGATGAAGCCGTCCTGCACGCGCAATACGACCCGGGTGACGTGAGCATCGGCGACACGTCGATTACTTTTGCAGGCAAGGGCGGACGTCTCAGCGTCAGGGGGAATCTACCCGTTCAGCTGCACCCACTCGCCCTCGGGCCCAAGGATCGACGTGTTGACTTCGCCATGTCCGTCGAAGGCATGGACCTGAGCGTGCTCGACCCGGTGACGAAGCGCTTCGCCACCCTCGAAGGCAAGCTCGACGCGCAGGCAACGATTAGCGGCACGGCGGGCGATCCCGTGGGCAAAGGTACCGCTCGCATCAGTGGTGCTTCGGTGCATTCACCACTGCAAACCGTTCCCGTCACGGACGCGAGCGCAGATGCGAGCTTCGAGAATGATACCATTACCTTACAACATCTCCACGGCACGGTTGGGTCGGGTTCCGTCGACGTGCAAGGCGCAGCCCACATCGTGCCGGCCGTCGGCCTACGTTCGTACGCAGGTCTCCAGTTGTGGTCGCGCGTGTCGCTCCACAACACGCAAGTCAACGTCCCCAATTGGATCTCTGGAAATGTCAACGGCCAGTTGAGCTTCACGCGATCCGGCCCGACGCCGTACGTCGCGGGGACGGTGGGAATTTCCAACGCGACGATCCCGTTTTCGGCCATCGACGCGCTGGCGCAAGGCGGTGCAGTGAAGGCGCCGGAAACGGCGCAAGCACCAGGCGTGCCTCCCTTGCGGCCGGGTCACACGATCGTCTACGGCGGCGGTTTGTGGGGTCCACTCAGCCACACGCTCACCACCATTGGTCGGCCAACGCCGGCCCCAACCGGATTTTCGTTGCCTTCCGTGGATATGAACGTTGGCCTCAACGCCAACAACAACGTACGCATTCGCGGTGGCAGCTCGATCGATCTGACGACGACCGGCGGCATTGTGATCGCGGGGAATTTGCAGTCGCCTTCCCTTTCGGGCCAATTCCAAGCAATCCGTGGCCAAGTCGGCTACTTTGACACGACGTTCCGGCTGATTTCTGGAACGGTCACCTTCGATCCAACGTCGGGTCTGTTGCCGACGCTCAACGCGACTGCGGTCACCAATGTCAGTGGTGCGCAGATTACGCTCACCGTGTCGGGGCGCGTCGACAATTTGAACACCGATCTCGAGTCGAACCCGTCGATGTCGCGCGACGAGATCATCGCCACGCTGCTGCACGCACCTCAAGTAGCCGCCCTGACGAGTTCGAATCCGAGTCAAGCGCAAGCGACGCTCGTGCAGACAGCGCAGAGCTATTTCAACGCACAGCTGACGCGCAGTTTGCTCTATCCGGTCGAGTCCGCGCTCGCTTCGGAATTAAACATCGAATCGATTTCGCTCATCTTCAACCAATATGGCGACCTTGCGCTGGAATTGCGCACGCGATTCACGCCGTCGGTCTCAGCTGTGTATCAATCGTCGTTCAGCGTGCCCGTGACCACAGCGTACGGCGTGTCGTATCGGTTGCAAGATTATCTCGCGCTCGATGTCTTACAGACATCTCGACCGGACTATGCCCTCTACACCACCGTCTTCAATCTTCGCTACACATTCCGCTGAGCGGCAGCGCACCGGCGGGCAGGAATCGCATCCAAAGCATCGGAACAGAACGTCCCGTTCCCCGGCCACATGATGCAACCCAACTGCTCCCTCGGGCGGGGGTTCCCGGACCGAGGCACTTGAGGAGCAATTCCACCATTGTCTAAGCCGTTGCGACTCGCCCTTGCAGCGGTGGCCGTCGCCGTGCTCGCACTCGCGTGCGGGCTAACGACCACTGCAGCGCCGCAGCCAGTCGTTACCGCGGTCAACATCCGCGGAAATAGTCACGTCCCGACGGATCGAATCGCCGCGGTCGTGCGCGTGCAGCCAGGCCTGCCGCTCGATAACAAGCAGGTTGCCGCCGACCAACAGGCCATCTTAGGCTTGGGTTACTTTACCGACGTCAAGACAGATATCCACGCGACGCCCGGCGGGGTTGCCGTGTCCTATATCGTGGTGGAAAATCCAGTCGTGAGCAAGCTCGCGTTTTCCGGGAACAAGGAGGTCTCGTCCGACGTGCTCCTCGCGCTCATGGACACGACCATCGGCTCCGTGCTCAATACCAACACCTTGCGCGACGACGTACAAAAAATTAATTCGTACTACGACAAGCTGGGCTACATCGGCACGCGTCACGTGCAAGATATCAAGATCGATTCTTCGGGTGCCGTGAACATTGCGGTCAAAGAAGGCGTCACCGTTACGGCTGTCAACTTCTCCGGAAACCACGTGTTCCCAACGCCGCTCCTCCAGAAGGGTATGAAAACGCAGCCCGGTACGGTGTTCTCAGGCGACGTCTTCAACCAGGACCTCAACAGCATCTCGGACATCTACAAGAATGCCGGCCTCTCCGCGGTGGTGGATGGCGCTCCTGAAGTCGATCATCCGGGCGTCGTCGACGTGACGATTTGCGAAGCGAGAATTGGGGCGATCGAAGTCGCGGGGAACAGCGTCACCAAGGATTACGTCATCCGGCGGCTCTTGCGCATGCATCCAGGCGATCTGGTCTCAGACTCGGGCCTGCGGCGCGACTACGAAGCGATCTACAACACCCAGTTCTTCAAGTCGGTCGATTTGGCCACGAAGCCGTTTGGAACGAAGTGCGGGTATCTCACGCTTGTGTGGACGGTGACCGAGCAGCGCAATGGCACCGCCGGCGTCAACGTCAGTTATGGAGGCGGCGGGCAATTCGGCCAGGGATTCGGCTTCGGCCTCTCTTTTTCTCAGAATAATTTAGGAGGCACGGGGAACAGCGCGTCCGTCAATCTGCAAAAGGGCCAGTTCTTCAGCAACGTCAATTTTGGCATCGGCATCCCGTACATTCACAAGTTCAAAGCAGATTCGCTGAGCTTCAACATATTCAACAATTTGCAAACCAACCAGCCGCGTCCGGTATACAAAATTCCAGGGAACAACCCGTTTTATTCGCTGACTCCCACCGCACCCTCGATCAACACGTCGCTTGGCACGAGCACGTCCACGACCATTAGCGGCGGTCCGTGTCCATCTAATGGCAGCCCGTGTACCAACCAAGTCGCCGATTACACCGCACGCAGCGCCGGTTTTTCCATTAGCTTTGGTCATCCGGTAGCAGACTGGACACGCTTGAATATCGGGCTCACGTCGACGCGCCTGTTCCAGGACGTCACCGCGGCCGGTTTCCCGCAGGCGTTCCTTGCCTTGCAAGGGGCGAATATTCAAGGCACGACCGGAACGACAAACCAGCTTGGCTCAACCTCGCTGCGCAGCATCACGCCGGCTATCTTCAAAGATAACCGCGATGACGTCACAAACCCGCGGCACGGCGGTACTGCCAGCTTCTCAGACGAGCTGTCGCTGCACGCTTTTGGCTCAGACTACAATTTCGGCAAGGCCGATGTTGACTACTCGCACTTTTGGCCGGTGAGACGTCACTCGAGCTTCGCGCTGCACCTCAACTATGGTTTCGCGTCCGGCGGACCTAATTCGTTGCCGTACAACGACTTGTTCAGTCTCTCCGATCAGCAGCTTCGCGGCACCAAGTTCATCTACTACGGCAATCGCGAGGTGCTTGCGCAAGCCGAATTGCGGATCCCCGTGACGAGCGACAAGAAGTTCGGCATTGCCCTGTTCGCCGACTCGGGCGATGCGCCGTACATTACCCCCGTCCTGGGGCCATCACCGGCGCCAACCCCAATACCACCGGGCGGTCCCCACGCGCCGTTCTTCACTCCGGCACCGCTGGCCGTCACCTACGTGAATGCTCCTATCCAATTCCAGACCGACTTCGGCATCGGCATTCGCGTCCAGACGCCGCTGCTGCCGCAAGTCATCCGTATCGATTTTGCCGTCGGCAACCAAGGATCGCACACATCGTTCGGCATCGGACAATCGTTCTAACAAGGAAAGGCACCCACATGGTTTGGTTCCATCGCACTCCCGGCGTCGCGGCAATCGTGCTCGCGTTGTTCTTGTGTTTTACGCCGCAAGTGCTCGCTACGGACATCTCCGATATCGGCTTCGTCGATCAGTCTGCGCTCGGCCAACTCGGGCCGTTCGTCGCGGCGCAACAAGAGTTCGCGCAATATCAACGCAGCCTGGCGCAGCAGTTTCAAGCGGCCATCAAAGGCAAGACCCCGGCGCAACAGCAGCAGATCTATCAAACTTTCAACGGCCAAGCGGCGCAAAAGCAGCGCGAGCTGTTTGGTCCGCTGCTCGGTCGCGCTCAGGCCGCCATCGCATCGGTCGCAGCCAATCGCGGGCTCTCGGTTGTTGTCGACAAGACGATCGTCATCTATGGCGGGCTCGATATCACCCAGGACGTGATCTCCATGCTCAACCAGCCGGGACCCGTGCTGCCGCCCGTCAACTCGCCGCCGCCGTCGGCCGTGGGCTACGTCGATCAAACGCAACTCGATCAGCAGCCGAAGGTGAAAAAAGCCAACGACGACTTTTTGGCGTTCCGTCAGACGCTCGCCGCGCAGCTCGAAGCGCAACTGAGAGGCAAGAGCGCGGACCAGCGCGCGCAGATCACGACGAGTTTCAACAGCCAACTGGACGCCGAGCAAAAAAAGGTGCTGCAACCCGTGATCGACTCGACCAACGCAGCGATTGCGAGCGTCGCAAAGGACAAGCACCTGCTGCTTGTCATCGATGCGAGCAACCGAGTGTATGGCGGCACCGACGTAACGGCAGATGTCGTGAAAGCGCTGCAGTAACAACGAGCATGACAGTGGGTACGGCTTCCCGTGTGGGTGCACTGCTGGTTGCAGTGGCGTTCGGTCTTTCCAGCTGCGGTCACCGGGCCGGCGGCGGCCTCTTGGGACTCGGCTCGCCGCAGGCCGGGGGGTCGGTTGGATACGTGGACATCGACGCGGTCGTGGCGGTGCATCCGCTGCACGCACAGCTGCAAGCGATGCAAGATCAAATTACGCTCCTGCAACAGGAGTCATCGCTTCAGCCCACCGACATGACGGCACAGCAAACCGCTGCCTACAATCAAATGCAAAATGAGCTGTCGGCGGCCGCCACAACGTTTCAGGCCGACCTTTCGGCGCGCCGCACCTACTACGAGCAAAAAGAAGCGCAAGCCATCAGCCAGTTGCAGGCAACCACGCTTGGGGCAAACCCCGACACGGGTGGCGTGCTGGGGGGATTGCAGCAGCAATTCGGTTCGCAGGCCAAAGCCATGCAGCAAGAGGCCTTCTCGACGCTCAACAACTATCGCAACGCACTTTTCAAGCAGGATGCCGATCATTTGCGCAACGTGCAACAGTTGCTCGCCGCCGACGTGCGAGGCAAACTCGCGCTTCGGGCGTCCCAGCTTTCAACCCAAGAGACGCAGTATCAGGTTGGCGTTGTGAAAGCCGATCAGGAACAAAAGCTCAACTTGCAGGCCAAATTGCAAGATCTCGCGCTGTCCGACAAAGAGCGAGCCCAGGACAATGCGCAACTGCAGACGATCGAACAAAACGAGCAGGCGAAGATCGATGCAATGAAGTCCCGCGACAATGCGCAACTCGCCCAGTACACCAAGCAGTTGCAAGCTCAAGCTTCCACCCGCTATGAAGCAGAGCGCAAGGCAACCCAGGACGCTACGCAAGCCAAACTCGTCGCGCGCCAAAAAGACGTGCAAACGCAGATGCAGCCGCAACTGGTCGCTCTCAACGGCAAGTTCCAGCAGCAGTTAAACGTTGTGAATCAAAAACTCGCAAACAATCCGAAGTATCAAGCCCAAGCACAAAGCGTCCACGACCAAATGCAATCCGGCTATGTCGCAGAGGCCAGCCGGGCAACGACTGCCTACGAGGCAACACGAGCCGCTTTGGTCGCCAAGTACAGTTCGATCGCCCATGTGCAGTTTCAAGACAATGAAGCTCTTTCTGCGCAAGCTGACAAGGTCGCGGCCGAGCGGCGGGACCTGTATCAAAAGATCGTCGATCAGATTACCGCCCAGGTACAAGACATTGCGCGCAAGGACGGAATCGCCGTCGTGCTGACCAGCGTGCGCGGCGCTGGTTCTGCCATCAACGTGACGGATCAAGTATCAAAGGCATTAAGCGCGCTCCAAACCACAACCGCAACACCGCAAGCATCCGGTTCGGGGGGATCATGAAGATACACAACACCTTTGCCGCTACGCTCCTGCTCGCGCTTGTGGCGAGCGGTTGCGCACGGGCGCACTCCACGGTTGCCGTCGTCAACATTAGCAGTATCGAACAGCGCTGGCCGAAGTTCATCAACTACTCGCGCCAGCTGCAAGCGAACTATTATGCCATCAATGAGAGCAAGATTGGCCCAACCGAGAAGCGCAGAGCGTTCCAACAATGGCAACAACAAAGCCAGCGCTGGCAAGACGAAGTTACGGGCGACGTGCGCGATGCCGTCAAGCAGATCGCGAGCGACCGGCACTACCAACTCGTGGTGACGAAACTCGGTGTTGACTATGGAGGCGACGATATCACGATCGATGTCGAAAAAGCGCTAAAGATCGACACGTCCTCATCGCCCCCGCCGAGTCAGTAACGGTCTTGTGACGAGCGTGAGTCGGCGCCTAGGCGAGCTCGCCGCGCTGACCCGGGGAACGGTTGTCGGCGATGAGGACGCAGCCATCCAACGTGTCGCATCGGTCGACGAAGCGGATGCAGACTCCCTGACGTTTGCGGTCGACGAGCGTTGGCTCGAGCGAGCGTTGCGCTCGCGCGCGCGAGCGATCCTTGCACCGCCTGGGGCAAAGGACGCCGAGCGCAATGGCAAGACGCTCATTGTGGTCCAAAACGTGCGAGCGGCACTGGCAGAGGTTTTGCAATCGTTTGCGCCGCTGCTGCCAAGTGGTGAGTTCACCCATGCAAGCGCGGTCGTCGAGTCGGGCGTCACGCGTGGCGCGGGCGTATGGATTGGGCCGAACGTGATCGTGCGGGAGGGTGCCACCCTCGAGGGGGGTTGCCTGCTGCTCAGTGGTTCGTACGTCGGCAAGAACGCACGCATCGGTGCAGGCACGCTGCTTCACCCTCATGCCGTCGTGTTGGATGATTGCATCGTTGGCACGAGCTGCGTGCTCAACGCGAGCTGCGTCGTTGGAAGCGATGGCTTCGGATTCGTGCGGGTCGGATTGGAGCAAATCAAGGTTCCGCAGATCGGCAACGTTGTGATCGGCGATCGCGTTGAGATCGGCGCATGCACGACAATCGATCGAGCTGTTACCGGTTCGACGACGGTTGGTGCCGGCACGAAAATCGATAACCTCGTGCAAGTTGCGCACAATGTCCAGATCGGCGAAGACTGCACAATCTGCGCGCAGTGTGGGATCGCAGGCAGCACGAAGCTGGGAAAACGAGTCGTGCTTGCTGGGCAAGTTGGCGTCACAGGGCATATTGAGATCGGCGACGGAAGCGTCGTCGGTGCAGGCGCGAAAGTCATCGGTTCGTGGCCGGCCAATTCCAACGTCTCCGGCTACTACGCGAAGCCGCACCGCGAGAACCTCGAGCAGGAGGTTCTAATTCGGAAGTTGCCTAAGCTGTTCGAACAAGTGCGCGCGCTGATGAAGATGCTCGAAGAGTCGCGCAAATCTCAGTGACGCCCGTTGGTGAAAGTGGAATATCAACACACGCTCGCCCGCGAGGTCGCCCTCTCAGGCGTCGGTCTTCATACCGGCTGTAAAGCCACCGTCACGATAGCTCCAGCGCCGGCGAATGCCGGTTTTTCATTCGTCTTGGCCGATGGATCGCGCATCGCCGCGACGCCTGAAACCGTTCGATCGACCGTTCGCTGCACCACCCTTGGATCGGCGACTGCTGAAGTCAACACCGTCGAGCACGTGCTCGCGGCGCTCTTGGGCATGGACGTCGACAATGCCCAGATTCTCATCGACGGTGAAGAGATTCCGATCATGGATGGCAGCGCGCTTCCGTTCGCGCGCGCAATCGCCGACGCGGGCCTGCAGGAGCAGCGCGTGCCGCGGCGGGTCTTGACGCTGAGCTCCCCCTTTTGGCACCGCGATGGCGACAAACTGCTCGTGTGCATCCCTGCCGACCGGTTCAAGATTAACTTTTTCGTTGCGTTTCCAGAACCGGTTGGCAATCAATTTCTCGAAACGGGAGCGCTGACGCCCGAGTATTTCTTGCGGGAGATTGCCCCCAATCGCACGTTTGGTTTTCGGGCTGAGGTCGAAGCGCTCTATTCCCAAGGGCTCGCGCTGGGCGGCTCGCTTGATAACGCCGTCGTCATCGATCGCGACGACTATATGGGGCCGCTGCGCTTTCCGGACGAGATCGTGCGGCACAAGGTGCTCGACCTTATCGGCGACTTTGCGTTGCTCGGGCTGTATCCGCGCTGCGAAGTCATCGCGCTCAAATCTGGTCACGCGCTGCATGTCGCGGCAGCACGCGAGTTGCGCGCCCCACTTGCGGCGGCCGCCGGGGCGCGCTAAGCACGTCCCTGACCTTTAGAACGCGGAGAAGACAAAGTGGCTTACGTTGACGTCCGCTCCATTATGGAGATTCTGCCCCACCGCTACCCATTTTTGCTGATCGACCGTATCACCGAACTCGTTCCCCAACAGCGTGCGGTGGGATATAAGAACGTGACGGTGAACGAATGGTTCTTTGCGGGGCACTTTCCCAATAATCCGGTGATGCCGGGCGTGTTGATCATCGAAGCGATGGCGCAACTCGGCGGCACAACCGTCATCGAGCCCAGCAGCGCCAGCACCTCAGTGCCATATTTGGCCGGGGTCGATAAAGTAAAGTTTCGGAGGCCTGTCGTTCCGGGCGACAAGCTCGAAATGGAAGTCAACGTGATGTGGATTCGGATGAACTATGGACGACTCAATGCCGAAGCACGCGTCGACGATCAATTGGTCTGCAGTGCTGAGCTCGCATTCTCCATCGTTTCGGATACGCGTCTCTTCCGGCTGGACGCCTCGGTGCTGCACCTCTAATGAAACCACTACCCGCGCGCAATTCGGTTCCCACTGGTCCGAGGCTATCGATCCACTCGTTCGCGGTCGTCCATCCCGATGCGAAGCTTGGGCGGGGCGTTGAAATTGGCCCGTTTTGCATCGTCGGTCCCGACGTCTCCATCGGCGATGGAACGAAGCTGTTGTCCAACGTCATCGTCAACGGTCACACGGTGATTGGCCGCGACAATGAGATTCATCCCTTCGCGGTCATCGGCGCTGCTTCGCAGGATAAGAAATATCGGGGTGAAGTTTCCTACGTGCGCATCGGTGACCACAATGTGTTGCGTGAGTACGTCACCATCCATCGCGGAACAGGGGCCCAGACCGAAACCGTCATCGGCAACAACAATCTCCTGCTCGCGTACGTCCACATCGCGCATAATTGCCGGATCGGCGATGGAGTCGTCATGTCAAATGGCGCCCAGCTCGCAGGTCACGTTTTGGTCAGCGACGGCGCGAACATTGGGGGAATGACGGGCGTGCACCAGTTTGTCCGCGTCGGCCGGATGGCAATGATTGGCGGCATGAGCAGGGTTGTGAAGGATATCCCACCCTTCGTGCTCGTGGAAGGCAACCCCACGGTCGTGTACGGTCTGAACACGGTAGGACTCAAGCGCGTCAATATCTCGCCAGAGTCGCTCGCCGATCTCAAAGAAGCGTATCGCGTTCTCTATCGGTCGAACCTCAATCTCTCGAGCGCGCTCGAGCGCCTGCGCGACATCGTGCGCACGGATGAAGGACGCGAACTCCTCGCATTCTTGCAAGAGCAAACCGATCGTGGCATTCTCAAGCGTTGAAGTACGAACCCGCCGATGTCTTCTTCGTTGCGGGTGAAGCATCGGGCGATCTGCAAGCCTCATTGCTCGCGAGCGCAGCTCGGAAGCTTCACCCTGGATTAACGCTGGCAGGCATCGGGGGGGAGCGGCTGCGCCAAGCGGGCGCGAAGATTTCTTATGAGTCGCCCGAGCTTGCGAGCATCGGACCGCTTTCCATCCTGCCCAAAATTCCAATGCTCTACATCGTCTTGCGCCGGCTCGAGGCCGCCATGCGCCGGCGTCCGCCGCGCTTGTTCATTCCGGTTGACGCGGGCGCCGTCAATCTGACGCTCGTGCGCTGGCTGCGCAAGGGAGGCTACGGCGCACCCATCGTCTACTATTTCCCGCCGGGGGCATGGCTTGACAACCTCGAGCAAGCTCGCGCGGTTGCGGCGCTCACCGTGCCTCTGACTCCTTTCGCGCACCAACGCGACTTTTATGCTCGCAATGGTTTGCGGGTTGCGTACTTCGGACATCCGCTCGTCTCCGTGATCCCTCCCAGAAGCACGCAGCCTTCATCGCAAGCACCGCTGATCGCGGTCTTGCCAGGGAGCCGTCGCGAAGAAATAGAGCACCACGTGCCGACACTAGCACGCACGGCGCGCGAGCTCGGCCGCATCGTGGGCGTTTCCTTCGTCGCGGTTGCAGCATCGCCGAGCCTTGCGAACCGAATTGAGACGCTGTGGAGTCGTAGCGGTGGTCCGGGAAGCTTGACCATCGCGCAGACAAGCGCTGTGCGAGCCTTGCAGTCAGCCAATGTCGCGTGGGTTGCCTCGGGCACCGCCGTGCTCGAGGCGGCACTCGTCAAAGTTCCGCAAATTGCTTTCTACGTTCTGTCAACACTGCAGCGGCGTATAGCTGGGCGCAGGCTTCCTCCGCACCTTCTGCACCGGGTCACCTTACCAAACCTCGTCATGGAGCGAGAGATCATTCCAGAACTGCTGCAGGAGCGCTTTACGGTGCCGAACCTTGTCGATCTTACGACCTCCTTGCTCGAGCGCGAGGCGTTGCGGCGAGAGCAGCTGGAGGCCTACGACTCGCTTCGCGCCGCTCTCGGCCCGGCGGATACGCTGGCACAGATCGCCGGATTTGTGGTGGACCAGCTCGAGGAGCGGGCGGCTTCGTGACGGATCGCCTGGTTATCTATCACACGTCCGACATCCACGCTTCCGCAGGTTTTGGCGAGCGGCTGGCTGAGATTGTCGAGCCCGGCAGCTTGCTCGTGGATTGCGGCGATGCGCTCGCGGGTTCGTCGGTTTTCTATCGCAACGCCGAGCCGATCGCAAACGAGCTCGCCAAAGCTCCATATGCGGCCATGGCGGTCGGCAACCGTGAGTTTCACTACCTGCATGGCGCCTTTCTCGCCCGCGCGCGCAAGTTACAGATGCCGCTTGTGTGTTCGAACCTTATTGACTTGCGCAGTCGCGAGCCCGCGTTCGCGCGTTCTCTGACGGTCGAGCGCAACGGCGTGCCGGTTCGCATTCTTGCGCTGTTAGTGCCGCAGTATCGAACCGGTAGCGGGTGGGAAAAAATTTTTGGCTGGCGCTTTTTGAGTCCCACGACGGCTCTTGAAGAATTTTTGGCCAAACCACCGGCAAAGGCCACGCCCACCATCCTTCTTTCCCATCTCGGGTTGCCCGCGGATCGCGAGATCGCGCAGCGTTTCGGCAGTCTCGCCGCCATCCTTGGTGGCCACTCGCATGAAGCATTATGGCAGCCGCAGGTGATCAACGGTATCCCAATCGCGCATCCTGGAGCCTACGCTTCGCATGTCGGACGACTGGAGCTGCACATCGACAACGGCACCTCGAGCATATTTTCGTATCGCTTGCTTCCGCTCCGGCGTAACGATTCCGAAGAAGCGCGCGAGCGCTTGCGCGCCGGGCTTCCGTGAAGACGGGCACCGACATTTTGCTCGTGAGCAACGGGTATGGTGAAGCTGCAATTGCAGGCTACATTGGGCGCGCCATAGGAAACCTCGACCCGTCTACCCTCCTCGAGCACTTCCCGCTTGTTGGCCGCGCCCGCGCCGACGCTTGGCTGCAACCCGTAGGGCCGCAGCAAGACATGCCTTCGGGGGGCCTCGTCGCAAACATCAATCTGCGAAATCTGATCTTGGATCTGCGCAGCGGCCTGTTGAGACTTTTGATGCGACAGAATCGTTTTCTGCGGGCCCAGCGACAACGCAGCGTTATCATCGCGGTCGGTGACGTTTTCTGCCTCGCCATGAGCCTGGTCGCGGGCCGCCCGACGATCTTTGTTGCGACTGCCAAGTCGGATTACGTCTCTGCGCATTCGGCAATCGAGCGATGGATCGCGCGCAAGGCGATGCTCACGTTCGCTCGCGACGAACCGACCGCGCTCTCGCTGCGGGCAAGCGGGATTCGCGCCGAATACGCTGGCAATGCGATGATGGATGGCATTCGCAGCGGACAGGTGGACGTGGCGGCGGACCCGCGAGCCGCGAGGTTTGGGGTGTTGCCGGGAAGCAGAGCAGACGCGCCACGCGTCGCGGCTGCCATGCTGGGACGCCTGATGGCCATCGCCGAGCTGTTACAATCGCGAGGTCAGGCCACCCAGGCCTTCATGGCAGTCGCTCCGAGCGTTGACGCGCTTGCCTTGGTCGCCGCGTTGCGCTCGGAGGGATTCGCAATGCCCGATCCGGGCGGAGATGAAGGCATTGTGGCCAAAGCGACGCACGGCTCGCTCGAAGTGGTGCTCGTGCGTGGCGCTTTCGGAGATGTGCTGGCTGCATCGCAGATCGTTCTCGGACAAGCCGGTACCGCAAACGAACAAGCGGCTGGTGCCGGGCGCCCGGTGGTAGCCGCGCTCGAGCCAGGCGAGAACCCAAAGAAAATGTTGTGGTACCGGATGCGCCAGAAGCGGCTGCTCGGCGACGCGTTGCTCGTCTTGCCATCCGACAAGGATGAATTCGCACGGGGGGTCGTGCGGCTCATCGAGGATCCACGCCAGATGACCTTGATGGGCGAGGTGGGCCGAAGTCGCATGGGCGCTCCGGGAGGCGCCGCAGCGGTTGCAGCCGCTGCATTAGCGGTGGCTTCGAGCCGACCGTGAAGCAGCCTATCATGCAAGCGACTCGCAGCGTTCCCGCCTGGCCGGTGGCGCTCGCCCCGTTCGCCTTCGCCGTCCTCGGTCCGTTCTTGCCCTTGCTCATCGTTTTCGCAGGGACGCTGCCGCCGACCGCGCCGCATCCGAGCCGGACGCTCGCCCTCTTCTTGGGCTGCGCAGCCGCGATCGCGACGCTTGTCTCGCTCGCATTTCTTTTCTTGCGCGGCGTTCGCAAATTTCCCAAAGCGCTGTGGCTCCCTCTATGTGCGATCGTCGTGTCGCAACTTATCGCCCTCGCGTGGGCCATCGAACCCAAAGTGGGAATATTCTCTCTTGTCACGACTCTTGGGGGTTGTGTCCTCCTCGTCGCGTCGATCGAAGTGCTTGGGGACAAAAGCACGCGCCACGCCTTTCTGGCATGCTATCTCATCTCAGGTGCGATCGCAGCACTTATTGCTTGCGTGCTGTCCGTTATGAAGCTGCCACCTGCGATGTTTGCCTACGAGCACGGCCGAGCGTCCGGAACGTTTCTGCAGCCCAACGAGCTCGCTGGCTATTTGCTTTTCTTGATTCCCATAGCGCTCGCACAAGTGGCGTCGCCTGGCTGGCTGCGTGCGATCGGCGTTGGGGCTGCTGCTGCCGGAGTGCTTGGCTTGCTCCTCTCCGTATCGCGTGCGGCCATCATGAGCCTCATGCTCGGGCTGGTTTTCTTCGTACAAAAATTCGGCCGACGCCCGTTACTTGCATATGTCGTCGCCGCCGTCGTGGGGCTGGCGCTGCTCGCCACGGTATTCCGAGACGTCGCGCATGACCCAAGCGAGAATGCGTCGCGCCTGGCCGTGTGGGCTGGCGCCCTGCGCATTGCTCAGCGTTTTGCATTGACCGGTGTCGGGCCCTTTGGCTTTCACCTCGTCTACCCTTACTTTCGCCTGCCCGAATACTCCAGCAATGAAGTCCACGCGCATAGTCTGCCGCTGCACATCCTCATCGAGTATGGCGTGCTCGGGTTGGCTGCAACCACATGGTTTACCATTGTGGCGATCGCTGAGTGCGCGAAGGTCAAGAGGTCGATCGATCCCGCCGATCGCGAGCGCACGTTGTTGTTCGCCGCACTCGTCTGTGGCTTTGTCGCCTCCGCGGCGCAGAACGCGATCGACGTTGTGACCACCTTCCTGCTCATTGTCGCGTGGCCCATGCTTGGTCTAACGCTCGCGCTTGGCAAAAGCATGGAGCGCGTGCAATGAAGAGGGGAGCAGCCGAGGTTTTGGTCCGCTCGCAGATGATCGCTCTCTCGCTTGCGCTGTGTTGTGCAGCGTGCGCAAGCAACCAGTCCGCGCGGGAATCCCCGTCGCCCGGGAGCGTCAAAACCGGACCCGTTTATCAGATCAGCGCGCAGGGGACAAAGCAGCGTCCCGTCACGATTAGCAACATCACGAATGGTCAGCGAGAGTACACGCTGGAAGCAGCAAGCGTACTCTATGCGACCAACTTGCAGCAAGGAACGTTCCACGATAACACCTTGCACTTCTTTAAAGGAGGCAAGCCGAGGCTAACGGTAACCGCACCGGTAGCGATTGTGGACGAGGGCAGCCACGACGTCGCCCTCTCGGGCGGTGTGCTGGCCCGCACGACAGCCGGCGATACGCTCGACTCAGACAACATGACGTACGATGAGAAGACCCGACTTTTGACCGCGGTCGGACACGTCGTCGCGATAGACCCGGGCGGCTACCGGCTAACGGGGACGCGCGCGATCGCCGACTTAGACTTACAGCAGATACAACTTTTCGGAAAAGGACCCGGCGGAGGCGCGAAGCCCTGATCGACAAGATGCAAATGCGGACGATTGATGTCCGATCGCTCACGAAAACGTACGGGCCACGCACCGTCGTTGACAGCGTCAGTCTCGAGGTAAATTCTGGCGAAGTCGTTGGGTTGCTCGGACCCAACGGTGCCGGCAAAACAACGACATTCTACATGGTGGTTGGCCTGGTGCGGCCGGACGGCGGCTCGGTACTCCTCACGTCTGCTGATGGCTCGCAAACCGACATCACGCACCAACCCATTCACATTCGCGCGCGCGAAGGCATCGGTTATCTCGCGCAGGAGTCGTCGGTTTTTCGACGGCTCTCGGTTGCGGATAACGTGCGGCTCATTTGGGAACAGCGGGGCGTTTCGTCGCACGAACAAGAACGGCGTCTGCCGCTCTTGCTCGCCGAGTTCGGCCTCGACTCGCTGGCGGGGGCCATGTCTGAGACGCTCTCGGGCGGCGAGCGGCGTCGAGTCGAGATTGCGCGTGCGCTTGCAACCGATCCGACCTTCTTGCTGCTTGACGAACCATTCACCGGCATCGATCCCATTGCGGTCGCAGACATCCAAGAAATCATCCGTTTGCTGCGCTCCAAAGGCCTCGGTATTCTTATCACCGACCACGCAGTGCGCGAGACGCTCGCGATTGTCGACCGAGCATATATCCTCAACCGCGGAAAGATCCAGGTGTCGGGGAGTGCATCCGAGGTTGCCGAGTCGCCGGTAGCCCGGCAATTTTATTTGGGCGAAAGTTTTCGCCTGTGAAGATCCTCGACCGCTACATGGTGCAGACGCTTGGCGGTCCTTTTCTCTTTGGCTTGGCTGCCTTCACCTTGTTGTTCGTGGCGGGCGAGCTCCTCAATATCGCGCGTCTCGTCTCCGAAGAGCACGCTAGCCTCCTGGCCGCTGGAAAATACTTTGTCTATACGTTGCCGGCAACGCTTGTCTTGACGTTTCCGATGTCGATGTTGCTCGCCGTGTTGCTGGCTATGAGCCGGTTATCGGGAGACTCTGAGATCACAGCCATGCGCGCTGGCGGCATCAGCGTGTACCGCATCGCTGCGCCGATGGTAGCCGTCGGACTCGCTGCTTCGCTCGTCGGATTGTGGTTCCAGGAAATCATCGTGCCGACGGCCACCACGAAGGCCGAGGAGATTCTGCGCAGCGAGATTCAATCGGGTGGCACGCAGATTCTCACGGATCAAATTGTCAACACGTCGCTCCCCAATGGCGACCGGCAGCTCACCATGGCGCAAGGGTTCGACCCAAAAAAAGACGAGCTGCAGAATACCACGATCGAGGTCTTCCGCGGCTCCACGCCCCTCTCGCTCCTTTTTGCCCCGCGAGGGGCGTATCACGGCAACTCGTGGAAATTTTTCGATGCGACAGAATACGTGCTCGACCCGTGTTGTGAAAGAATCGACAATCCACAGCTTTCGATCGACATTGGTGCCGATCCAAGCCAGCTTATCGAGCAAGGCAAACAGCCGGAGGACATGAGTCGCGCGGAAATCCGTACCCTGTTGCAAGGCGACGTCAAGGCCAAGGATGCTTCTCGGTATGCGCGATTGCTCGTCACCTACCACAGCAAACTCGCGCGCCCGTTCGCGTGCCTGGTCTTTGCGCTTCTGGCTATTCCGCTCGGCATTCGACCGCAACGCTCGTCATCCGGAGCGGGGTTTGGGATCAGCATCGCGATCGTATTTGCGTTCTATGTCGTGACGACCATTTGCCTCGCGATTGGGCAATCCAACCCCTCGACCAGTCTTGTCATGGCGTGGCTACCGAATGTCGTCTTCTCACTCACCGGGATCTGGCTGTTGCGCCAGGCAGCGAGCGTGTAGATGTTTCTTACAATTTCGTTTCCGGATCTTGGCGCGTTTCTAACCATCGTCGGCATCGTTGTGGTGGCAGGCGTGATCGCCTACATCGGCGACCGCGTCGGACATTTGGTGGGTCGCCGGCGCATGACGCTCTTCGGGCTGCGCCCGCGTTACACGAGCACGCTGTTTGCCATTGGCTTCGGCATGATCATTGCGCTCTTGGTCGTCGGTGTTCTCTTGCTCGTCTCGCAGGACGCGCGCCAAGCGCTTTTCTCCATCGCGAAACTCAACGCGCAGATCGCGAACCTCACGAACGAACGGGATCAGCTCTTGCAAGACCCGGTCGTGCTGCGCGCGGGCGAAGCCCTCACGCCGGCATTCATCGTGAGGTCGACCGATTCGCTGCCGCAGATCGAAGACAGGCTGTCACTGCTTTTCCAGGGCGTCGCGAATCTTTCGCGCAACTTCCCCGTGCAGCCATACCGGACGAGCGTGAGTAGCGCGGATGCCAAAGCAAAGATCGAGCAAACCGCCGCCTATATCAAATCGCTGCAGCCTACCCAGGCAATCGTCATCCCGGTGGCGGGTGAAAACATCTTCCGCGGCGGCCCTTGGAAGTTTTCGCTCCAGGTCTACAAAGACGGGTTGATCTACCGCAAGGGTGAGATCATTGCGTCAGTAACGGTCGCCGATGGTCGAAATATCAGCGCGGATCAAGCCGCGCTGTTCAACCTCAATACCGCGATCAGCCACAGTGCCATCGATCACGGAATGCCGCCCATGCTTGCTGATAATCCCACGACCGATCCGGACGTTTTCAATCGCGCCGTCACCAAATTGGTCGCGAATGCCGGTCCCGCGGTCGTCAAAGCCGTCGCGGCAACCGACATCTACGCCGCAGGCCCGCTCAGTGCCGAGCTCACCGTCTCCTCCAAATAGCGGCAACCCGCCAGACGCGCAAAGCATGTACGTCGGAGTCGATCCGGGTCTGATGAAGTGCGGCTACGCCGTGCTCTCGGTGGATGGCGCAAGGTTGGCACTCGAAATCGTTCCGACGGGGAGCCTTGTGGCGCGCCTCGCGCATGACGTGAAAAATGGAAACATCCGTATGGTCTGTGTCGGCAATGCGACGAAGTCAGAGTTCGTGATGGCAATCATTCACGAGCGCTGGCCACAACTTCCGGTGACCCTCGTGGACGAACGCAACACGAGTCTCGAAGCGCGCCGACGATACTATGAAGACCATCCGCCCAAAGGATTGTGGCGGCTTGTTCCACGCGGACTCCTCGTTCCGAAAGAACCGCTGGACGGCTACGCTGCGCTGCTTATCATCGAGCGTTATCAGGCCCGCGAAACAGCACCAAAAGCCTGATTTCATAGGGCGCGGACTGGCCTGGACCCAAAAGTCGCAGGGGATGGAACTGAGGCCCGCCGAAAGCGTGAGCGGGCGAACATGTGAAGCGGTGTCAGTGGCTAGTCATGACGCACGACCTGTCGCGGCGCGCACAGACGGCCGAACAAAGTTGAAGTATTATGACTCGAGGAGGGTCGCTTTGAAGCGGGGGATTCTGTTGGGTGCCGTCGCCGTGGCCGCGGCGGTTGCTGTCTTCTCTTCCGCAGCCCGCGCCGACGATTCGTCGAACGCCGCTGGCCTTTCCATTGGCCGAATTCTCGACACATCCAACCACGGCGATGTCGTCGTGTTCCCCGGCGCCGATCAAAATGCAAACGCCCTTTCCGGCTCGGCTTCTGGCTTGCAATTCACCCTTCCGCTAGCAACCAGTTCGACTGCTCCGCAGCTCTTTGGTGAGATTTCCAAACCATTCGATTCTTCCGCTGCGCAACCGTCCTTCGCCGCTGTTGATGCTTCGGTGCTTGGCCTCAAGTTCAAACTTTTCGGGGCGGAAAGTTCGGTCAGTCTCGAAAACGCTTCGCCAAACTTGCACGCTCCCGGATCTACCCAGTTTGCGTCGCAGGGGCCGGCCGTCTTCGCCTTTTACAATTTTCCACAAGTGGGGTCGGGTTCGACGCTGGGCAACACCTTCGGACTTGCTGGTCAAGCCAACGGCGCGCTGGCGGCGGAAGCGAATGCCACCGGCCGCCAAGATGCAGACGCCGCGGCGACGAGTTTCCTGGCGTTTCCCCTCGTGAGCTCGCTTTCGGCGCAGGGCCCCTATTGGTATGGTGGCTATACGCCCTCGTTGCAAGGCTCCTCGGTGCAACTGAGCATCCCGCTGCGATTGGCGAAATTCGGCGTCAAGGTGCGGCTGGGCGAACAGTCGCTGACGTCCATGCAGCCGTTGTCGCTCGCAAACCAGATTCTCGGTCCTGCCTTCGCGTCGGCTTCGAACTACAATTCGTTCAACGGCGGTTTGACATTGGCGTTGCCGCTCCTCAACCGGAGAGCCACGGTGAGCCTTGACGGATTGTATCAAACACTACAGCAAACCAATGGTACTGCGTTCGATCCCAGCGCATTCAATCAGCCGAGCGGTATACCGATGACGCAGACGGCAGCTGGGCCGATCGTTCTGTATCCTAGTTCGACCGATCTGCAACAATACGTTGGTGCAGCCTCAGTCGCGGTGCCGGTGACGTCGAGATTGACCGTGAAAGGGAGCTTCTCCGAACAGCTTGCAGGGAGCGTCGACCTCAATACGCTGACGCAAAGCTTGACGCAGCACACCACGGCGTACGCCGGTGGCCTCGTCTACAACATCCCAAAGTCCAACTCTTCGATCAATCTGTTCTTCAACCGCAACGTATATACTGACGATGCTGCCCCATTGTCGAACTGGACAGAGAATCGCCAGAACCTCTACTTCAGCGTCAAATTCTAGCGTCAAGGATTTCCAAGCGAACCGCAACGTGGCTATGCGTTGCGGCCGTCATTGTGTTGGGAGTTCTTTTCCTGAACCCGCTGCGGGCATGGTGGGATGACGATGCGGGCAACCGCGCCTTGCTTGTGGGCAACACCCAGCAGGCGATCGCACGGTTTAATGCGGGCCTTCGCCTAGAGCCAAACTGGGGACTGCTGCACGAGGATCGCGGCCGTGCCCTCATGGATCGCGACCCAAAAGAAGCGCTCGCAGAATTCGAGCGAGCCGCGTGCGGGCTGGCGTGCCTGGCCGAGGAAGGCGACGCACTGGCGGCTATGGGTCGCATGGATGAAGCGATCGATCGCTACATTGCAGCGAAGGCCGTTGGCCGAACCGCTGAGGTTGCCAGGCATCTCACCGGGGAGGGGAACTACGACGCGGCGCTCGCCATTGAAGCCGCGTTGATCAAGCGACTGCACAACAATTTTATCGACCGTGCGGACCTCGCGGCCGCGTACGCAACGACGGGAACGATTCAAGTTTCGGCTGCCTTGGCCGCCGCCGACCCTGCTCTGGCACGTACGCGTGGTCGTCTTGCCGTCGATGCTTTTTCCAAGGCGTCGAACTTGGCACCGCTCAATGAGGACTACCTCTTGTCCTACGGTTTTGCCCAACTGCGTTTTGGCAATCAGCAACAGGCGCGAGCAGCGTTCGAACGGCTCCTGCGCATTCATCCGGATCAGCCAGACGCACAAGCCGCGCTCCGACGCATGCAGGGTGACCAAAAAACGCGCCATGAAACCCATTCGCGTGGCGCTCGAAACGCAATTTGCGTTCGGAACCCCGACCGGGCTCGGCACCTACGCTCGCAAGCTCGCCGCTGCGCTGCGCCAACGCGCGGATGTTGTCTTGCTGGAAATCTTTCAGCCGGGTGTCGATATCTGGCGGTTTGACCGCCGCGTATGGTGGGATCAAGTGATCGCACCACGGGTTGCCCGAAAGCTGCGGGTAGACGTCACCCACTTTACGGGCGGTACCCTATCGCTTTGGTCTCCGCATCCATGCGTCCTGACGCTCCATGACCTTGCGTGGTTGAGCGGCGCGGTGCGAGGGAAGTTCTACAGCCGAGCGTATTTTGCGACGGCGCAGCGCCTTTTGGTGCGTAAGGCGGATCGCATCGCGGCGGACACGGCGACGGCGCGCGACGAGATCGTCGCCCGCTTAAGGATCGGGCCTGAAAAGATCGCGATCGCCGGCGCGGGTGTCGACGAAGAATGGTTCGCGATCGCGCGCGAGCCCGAGGATCCGCCGTTCGCGCTTGCGGTTGGAACCGTCGAGGCGCGAAAGGACTTGGAAACCGCCGTGCGAGCCCTTGTTCACGTGCCGGCGCTTGCGCTCGTGAGCGTTGGCGCGCAGACACCGTATGCTCAAAGAGTCCAAAGCGTCGCGGAGGAAATTGGTGTTGCCCATCGGGTGCATCTGCGTGGATACGTTGATGAGCCGACCCTTCGCACGCTCTACGCCAAAGCAAGGGTCCTCGTTTTTCCATCGCGCTACGAAGGCTTCGGTCTGCCGCCGCTTCAAGCGATCGCGGCGCGGCTGCCGGTGGTCGCGTCGGCGATACCCGTGCTCCACGAAGTCTTAGGTGACTGCGCGCTCTTCGCGAAGGCGGGCGACGAACGGGCATTTGCTGATGCTCTCACGCGAGTACTGCGGGATGACGCGGCGCTGCGCCCGATGCTGGAGCGCGGCCAAATGCGGGCGCGAGAGTTTACTTGGACTGCCGTTGCCCAGCGGCTGGTTGGCCTTTATCGCGAGTTGGCCTAGCGTTTGATGTCATGGGTCAGCGGCGCAAAAAGGGATCGCGCCCTTCATGTGGCGCGATCTCTTCGGTCAGTCTCGTCTGGGTTAAGGTTGTTTGTGATTTAGAAGCGGAGAACGTTGATCCGGTTGGCATGAAACACGCCGAAACGGTCCCACCAGCCAGCGACGTTGACAATCATGCTGGGGGCCAGCGTCGTACCGAGTGGATTGATGATCGTCCCATCGTGCAAGAGCACGGGGTACTCACGATCGTTGATACGCATGGTGAGATGGTAGGGCACAAACGACGTCACCACGCCCTGGACATCGTAGGCTCCGGTAAAGCGGTCGTCAGCGTCAAAGGCAACGACGGGCACAGTGATGGGCACGGGCACCGTCACGGGCACTGGTCGGTAGATGTAGAAAACGGCTGCATCGGCGCGGGCAGTGAAGCTGGCGAGCAAGCCGACGAGACCGAAGACTGCGAAAACTTTGCGATTCATGGGTCATGCCTTTCCTAGGAGAATTTTGGGGTCTAACCGTTTGACGCAATGCATTCGCGTTTGGTTTCAGCCAAGCCGGTCCAGCAGTTAAAATGTTGATGAGAGCCACATGACAAAGCGATGACAACGGACCTAATACACGGACGAAGAGATATCCCAACTGGCATTAGGCGGCGGTTGCGACGCAAAGAGCACTCTCACCGGATACGACGATCCGCCTTCAGGCATGGTCACGATATTGACGCGCTGGTAACCATGTGCCGGTACCTCAAAACCTCGAACGAGTGCCGGCCTTCCGAATTCGACCGGGTGCAGCTGGACGAGCTCGCCATTGATCAAAAAGGTACCGGTTGCGCGGCCCCCGCGTGGTTCGAACCACATGCCTACCCGCGCGTCGCTTCCGGTTGGATTGAGCAGTGTCAGCGACGCGGATTGCTTCACCCCGTAGTCGCCTCCCAACACCTCGCCTTGCACAAGATTCGGCAAAGGTAGTTTCCCGATAAGGAGCACCGCGGGATCGCTTCCTACGCTATAGGAGAGGTCGTAGTAAAAATCCGGAACTGAATAGACGCCGCGAGCGTGTTTGACCGCGCTCGAGAGCAGCGTGTCCGATATCGGGCCGACGGGAATCTCGGAGGCGTCTTGCACGACGACTGCCACGCGGACGCCGCTGCCGGAAATCACGCGCAGTTGCATCAGACCGCTGACAAGCGTGCCCGCAGGCAACAGTTGATCGACGACGTTCACCGTTGCATGCGCAGGCACTTCGAACACTTGTCCTTGGCTTGCGGCTTCGTTGACCAAGAAACGCTTCGTCGATTCATGGCCCACAGCAAGAATGTTGGCGTTGGGACCGGCGATGCCCGATATCAACTCCAGCAGGCTCGACTCGATGCCGTTGTTTTGCGCTTTGACCACCACCATGCGCGGCTGCGAAGCCGAGTTGGCGTAGTGGTAGTACAGCAGACGTGCTGGTTGCTCGAACGTCACGTCGGAATAAAAGAGGGTGCCGTTCTCGACGATGGTTTCGGGAAAGTCGGACACGAGCAAATTCTTTGGCCCGATTCCCGGCTGCGCGAGATTCGTCACCAGGACCCTGATATCTTGATGATAGGGAGCGTAGCCGGGTCCGGCCATGGATAACGGAACGGTCACTGACACGGAATTGTCGGGTGCGAGTTCGATGTTCCCGCGCACGTCTTGGGGCGCTGCAATGACGTGCGCGCCGGGCTGCGGATAAGCCACAAGCTGTGCCGCGGCGGCGGCTGCCTCCGCCACGTAGCTTGACGAGGCTGGGTCTCCGGTGATGGTCACCGACGTCGAGGGATATGCCTTACCTGCGTAAGCAAGGACCGAGACCGCAAGCGTTGCATTCAGACCGAAGCTGTCAGTTGCGGTAATGGTCGTCGACCCCGTGTGGAGGGCTGACACGTCAATCGTCCGGTCGATGGGATTGAAAATCGCGCGCACGATCGTCGGGTCGAATCCTGAGAGCATCAGAACGCCACTGGGTGGCGAGCTCACAGTGACAGATGTGCTTCGACCGAGGATCAACACAAGCGAAGCTTGCTCGAGCTGCACGGGTTGCGGCGATGACGGGATGAGGGTCGGCGCGACGGTCGGCGACTCACTGGGCCCCGGGGAGCTTGATGGCTGCGTCGACTCACCGGGTGTTGGAGTGGGCGAAACGGACGCCGCCGCAGCTGGAGAGGCCGACGGAGCTTCGCTCGGTTGCGCGTTTGAGCTCGGACGGGCGGCTTGCCAACTACTCCACGTGAGCAGCGCCGCGGCGCCGGCGGCAAGCACAAGCACGCGCAATCGAAAAAGCGCGCCCGACCCCATTAGGCGATTTGCTGCACTTGTCGAGTGACGGCGGTGGCCAGGAGCGTCTTATAGCCGTGGCTTGGAAACAGAACGGTCACTAAATCTCGCTCTGCTCGTTCGACCGTACCCTGGCCAAACTTCGGATGATGGACGACATCGCCGATGCGGAATTCGATGCCTTCCTCGCTCAGCACTACCACCGGCCCTTTGGCCAACGCTGCCAGACAGTTGTCGCACGCGCCGCAGTTCGGGCGATCGAATTCCTCCCCAAAATAGTTGAGGATGAATTTGCGCCGGCAACTGCGTGTCTCGCAATATTGCAACATCATCGCGAGCTTGCTCTGGTCGTACGATTTCTTCGTTTCGTAACTCGCGAGATTGAGAGAACGCTCGGCGCGCTTTTTGACCTCTGGTGGCAAGCCGTACATGCCCTTCGAAACGTTGCGGATGAACCCGCCCTTTTTGAGCAACGCGAGAATCACTTTGAGCTTGGTGAGCGGCAATTGGGAGATCTTCCGCAGATCGGAGAGGGAAACGCCGTTATCCTGTTGCTCGAAGTACTGCAGCGTCCCGTAGACTTTTTGCACTTCCTCCACGTCTGGGTATTTACCGGTTAAGAAGTAATTTTGCACCCGCGTATCGCTTTGGCGATAGAGCAAAAGACAGAGCGACTCCTGACCATCTCGACCCGCCCGTCCGGCCTCTTGGGTATATGCTTCGACGCTGCCCGGCAAATCATAGTGAATCACGAAACGGATATTGGGCTTGTCGATGCCCAGGCCGAAGGCATTCGTGGCGACGACCACTTTAACGTCTTCATTCATGAAATGGTCGTGAACGCGATCTCGTTCCGCTTTTTGCAGCTTGCTATGGTACACGTCCGCGTCGATACCCAGCTCCTCGCGCAAGTACTCAGAGACGGCGTACGTATTTTTGATCGTGGCGGTATAGATGATCCCAAGCGAGTTGCGCAGGGGGCCTCCAAGCTTGTTGCGCAACACTCGCAGTTTGTCTTCATCACTTGCGGTCCGCGCCACCTCATAGACGAGGTTCGGGCGGTCAAAGCCGCGCACGATGGCTTTGGCGTTTTGGATGCCGAGCTGCATGACGATGTCTTCACGGACTGCGGGTGTCGCTGTGGCGGTCAACGCGAGCACGGTTGGATGTCCGAGGGCAGCAATGACGCGGCCCAAATTCAAATATGCGGGGCGAAAATCGTGACCCCACTGAGAGATGCAATGCGCCTCGTCGACCACGAACAGTGGAATGTGCAAACGCTTGATCAGATCGACGAAGCTCTCGTCCTCGAGCCGCTCGGGCGTGACGTAAATGAGTTTCAAATTACCGCGCGCGATGCGCTCGAGGTGAGAGATTTCCTCATCCTCGGTCAACGTGCTGTTGAGAGCGATCGTGCCGCTGATGCCTGCATCCGCCAGCATGTCGAGCTGATCTTTCATGAGCGCGATGAGCGGCGAGACCACGACCGTCGTTCCGGGGAGTAACAATGCGGGCAGTTGGTAGCAGAGCGATTTGCCTGCACCAGTCGCCAGAATTGCCAACGTGTCCTTACCCTCGAGAACCCGATGGATGACCTCTTCTTGGCCCGAATAGAAATGGCGATAACCGAAGTGACGCCTCAAGGCCTCGTTGAGGTCGATGTCGACAGACATGACGTTTGTGTGATGAACCTTCCTTATGTACTATAGGCGCGCGCGCGGGAAAAATAAGAGTGCGGCGGCTTCATACATACCGCAGCCAGTAGCTTTGCCAGAAAAACCTTGACGCTTGCTTTGTTATACCCCTGATATCTGCTCTTGAAACCTACGGCTTCGCGAGCCTCAGTCCCTCTGTCTAGGAAAGCACATCCGTCCGACAGAACAGCCAAGATTGTGTCATCCTTTGTTCCCGAGCGTCAATCTGTGACGCTGTACCGCAAGTATCGGCCGATGGGTTTCGACGAGCTGGTGGGGCAGCCAGCTGTCGTCACTGGCTTGCAGGCCGCTGTCAAGAACTCTAGAGTTGCGCACGCGTACCTGTTCGCTGGACCGCGTGGAACCGGCAAAACTTCCGCGGCGCGCATTCTCGCAAAGTGTCTGAATTGCCAGCGCGGTGGACCGCGCCCGGACCCGTGCGGAGCGTGCGAAGCCTGTCTCTCCATTGCTGCTGGCACGGCGTTCGACGTCGTTGAAATCGATGCCGCCAGCAATCGCGGCATCAACGAGATTCGCGAACTTCGTGAGCGCGTCAAGTTTGCACCCTCCCAATTTCGCACGAAAGTGTACATCGTCGACGAAGTCCACATGCTGACCGCCGAAGCGTTTAATGCGCTGCTCAAAACGCTGGAAGAGCCGCCGGATAACGTTGTTTTTGTGCTTGCGACCACCGAACCGAATAAAGTGCCCCAGACAATTCTCTCGCGCGTCCAGCGTTACGAGTTTCGACGCGTGCAGCCACAGGATATCGGGCAGCGGCTCGCCGAGGTTGCAAAAAAAGAGCGTATCGCGGTGACGACGAGCGCACTCGAACGCATCGCCTTTCTTGCGGACGGAGCGCTTCGCGACGCGCTCGTGCTCCTGGAACAGGCTCTCGGATTTGCGGGGAATGGCAAGATCGATGATGCCGTGCTCGACGCAGCCTTCGGCGCTCCGGTGTACGACTTGGTCGAGCGCACTGCTGAGGCCGTGGCTGCTTCCGATCCCAAAGCCGTTCTCCAGACGTTGTCCGAGGCGATCGATCGAGGCACGGATCCTGCGTGGCTCTCGAAAGAACTGTTGCGCTGGTTTCGGCTCGCGCTGCTAGCGCAGGTGAGTCCAGAGGTATTGAAAACGGAAGTGCCGGCCGAAACAGCGGAGCGCCTGGCAGCTAAGGCTGCGGGCATCCCGCGCATCCGCGTCTTGGCCGTGCTGCGCAATCTTTCCGATGCGATTTCTCAGCGCTACTCGGCACAACCGCGCATCGACTTAGAGCTCGCGCTCATGCGCGTCGTCCTGCCAACTGACGAGCTGAGTCTACAAAGTCTCTCCGATCGGCTGCGGGCGCTTGAGGAACGCGCAGGTTCTCCAAACGGGAGCCCGGGGGCGCCGACGCCGGCACTCGGGACCCCAACCACGCGTCGCGGCAAGAGTGCGCTGCCTGCGGCTTCAATACCGAACGTGGGCTCCAAGCTGCAGGTCAACGCCGCTGCCCAAGGCCGAGAGCCGCTCACGCTTTCAAAACTTCAGGCGCTCTGGCCCCAAGTGAAGAGCGCGGTCAAAGAGCGTTCCAAGCCATGTTACGGTCACCTCGAGCACGCGGTTATTGTCGATGCAAGCGCGCAGATGGTCACTCTGGGCGTGCCCAGCCGGTTCAATCGGGACTTGCTCGCCGAGCCCGCAATGGCCGATGTCATTGCTGCCGCCATCGGCGAAGTGTGGGGCCCCGCGCCAGGCATCGAATGGATCGTCGTTCCCGAACTGGCCACGGCCAAACGCGTGACCGAGGCGGGGGCGTTCTCCCTTGCCGAGTCCGTGCTTGGTGCCGACTTAATCTAGGACGAGAACGATGAACCAAAATCTCTTGCGCCAAGCCCGCAAACTGCAAGAACAGCTCGCAAAGATCCAAGAAGATCTCGGCCATGAAACCGTGACTGGCACCGCTGGTTCTGGCGCAGTCGAGGTCACCCTCAACGGCCACGGCCATGCGCAGCGCATCAAGATCGCCCCGCAAGCAGTTGACTCAAGCGACATCGAGACGCTGGAAGATCTCATCGTCATCGCATTCAAAGATGCTCAAGCCAAAGTCGCCGAGCTTTCAGCATCGCGGATGGGGCCGCTGGCCGGTGGTCTCGGACTTCCCGGGCTGTAAGAAACGTTGGATTATCTCGCACCTCCTCTCTCGGCGCTGATTGGCGAACTCGAGAAGCTTCCCACCATCGGCCCGAAGACTGCCGCGCGCCTAGCGTTCTATTTGCTTTCGGCTTCGAAGGAAGATGCCGAGGCGCTCAGCCGCGCAATTTTGGACGTCAAAGAGAAAGTGCGATTCTGCAGCCGGTGCTTTTCGCTCACCGAAGCTGATCCGTGCACGATCTGCAGCGATCAACGACGCGATCCGAGCCTGCTCTGCGTGGTGGGCGAAGCAAAAGATGTGTACGCGATCGAGCGGACGATGAGCTATCGCGGGCGCTACCACGTGCTTGGCGGTCTCATCTCGCCCATCGAGGGCATTGGTGTTGGCCAACTCAAAATTAAAGAACTGGTCGATCGAGTCGGCAAAGAAAACACGAGCGAGGTCATTATCGCGACCAATCCCAACGCGGAAGGTGAGTCCACGGCTCTGTATCTTGCGCGCCTGCTCGCACCGGTCGGGGTGAAGGTCACGCGGCTCGCGTACGGCCTCCCGATCGGAGGCGACCTGGACTACGCTGATGAGGTGACCCTCACTCGAGCTCTGGAGGGCCGCCGCTCGTTGTAGCAGCGGACCTTCAGGTCCGCTTTTCCATTCTGCTACATAACGCTGGTTATTTGCTCTTGCGGTTTGAACGAGTCGTGAGGCTGCGCGCAAATTCACGCGCTTGGGTGGATGCTTCGCGATATATAGCGCCAATGGCACCGCTCGACATGTGGAGACCAGTCTCATAGTAATGAGAGGCCACTTGTCCGACCACGAGCGTACCGGCATACGCAATCGCAGCCTTGATCGGAATGCCGGCAATCGGAATGAACCCCGATGCCTCGCGCGCGAGGGCGCGCCAGCCGTAGCCGCCTCCCACAACCGGCAGCAGTTCTAAGATGCGCGCAAACTCCTGCTTCTTACCATACGCGGCAGCGATGCGCAGCAGCATGCGCATCTGCAAGGCGGTGATCGCGATGGTATCGCCGGCCGACGCAATGCCACCGGTCAAGAGCCCAAGCACCGGTATATGATCGGCAACTGCTGACGCCGCGGCAATCTTCAAGCACGTCATAGCGCAGTCCGCGGTCAGCTTGGCGGCCACGACCGGGCGAAATGCCGGAATTGCAGAGGCGAGTGCAGTCTCGCGGCCGCGATAGAGGCGCACGATGTCCGGCAGCAAGTACTTGCGCAACTGCGCCAGTTCCATGGCGCTCACATAATAGACGGTTGCCTGACCAAGCACCGGTCTTTTTGGTGGCGCAGCGGTCGCAAGTCGTGCCTCGTCGGCTCCGCCCGACCCACCCGTGCGCACGACGCAGACTGCAAATGGCAGCGAAGAAACACGTGCCAGCGCTCCATTTTGGGACTCTGAGTCCGGGCAATAGACGGCGGCATTGACGGACACCCCAGAGGGGCTCACCGCATCGTCAGGCGTCTTGCACGCAATGATCGAGCCATCGCGCGCCGGCCCCGCGCTCAAGAGTGCCTGCAGAAAATCTTCGCGACGAGGACCTGCAACGCCGAGGGCTACTGTTTCATGCGCTTCAGCATCAACTTGTTTGAGGTCGACCTGGCGACGGAGATGAGATGCCCAGCGCCCCGCGCTGCCCACGGTCTAGCGCTTCCTCAGCGAAGATTGGCAAAAGGGGCAACCGTTCGGCTGCCCCTTTCGGGATGCGCGCTGTGCGAGGGTTTCAATCAAGCGGCTTCTCCGTGTAGCCTTCGTAAATGAGACCCAAGATGACTTCGAGCGATTCTTGGGAGAGGCCCTTCGCAACCGCCATATCGATGACGCTTTTACCAGTGGCGCGTTCTTCGTTGATGACCGTGCTCACCGGCACCTTTTCCTCCGCCGCGAGCCATGTTGCTGCTGTGAGGTCTCCCGCAGAGAGTCCCAGCCTGACCGTCTCTTCGTAGCTCGGAGGATCGATGCCAATCCTCCGCGAGATAACGTGAGTGAGCGTCTCGTACCTTGGTTCCGAAAGACCAACGCCAAGCATGGTGATTTGACTGATGAGTTGACGAGCCTGAGCGTTGAAGTACGAGGTCTGAGCTACTTCTGCGGCCGCGGCAGCCGCATCGAGTGCCGTCTCGGCCTTGACCGCGAGCGGCTTGAGATCCTGAGCCGTCCGCGGGGAGATGTCACCGCCAAAATCGAGCTGCGACCGGTCGAGTTCGCGGAAGTAATCGTCAAGCGGCGCAATCGCCTCCCAGCCAAGCGCCAGTGCACCTCGAACCGAAGTGACGCCAGAAATCAGGTCGCTTTGCGACGTATTCATCTGCGTGAGAATATCTGGATAGTACGGGAGCAATTCTCGATCGGTCGCCGTCATGGTCTTGCGATGGAGTGGCGCCTGCATTTCGTTGAGAACGCTGACGTCATCCTTGAACATGTCGGGCGAGTTCTGCATCAGCGCATATGCCTTGTCTTCAACGATGTTGATGTCTTTGGCCAGATGCGCGAGGTCGCTCAAGACGCCGTCCAACCGGCTGCCGGGTTGAATGTCAACCTGGCTGAAGTCAGGGACTTCGTACGACATGTTGTTCAAGCGATCGTTAAATCGATGCAGGTCGTCCTTGGCAAGCTTAATGTGATCGTCGAGCGATGCTTGCGTGGCCTTGGTCGAGGCAAGCGCATTCCCAACTTGTTTCACCAGGGGGGTAATATCTGGGTCGAGTAGCTTGCCACCGGGAGTTTGGGCTTCGGGTAGCAGCGCCATCTCGCGTTGCACGGCTGCCTGCGCAGCGGAGGTGAGAGCGGGAGCATGTTGGACCTTACCAAGCGCCAATTGCCCCTCGCTGTAGTCACCAAGAGCGACGTCCACCTGGCCCTCGTGTAAGAGTGCCAGTTGGTTATTGGGTTCTTTTGCAAGCACCATGTCGAACTTGTGCTGCGCGTAGGCGTAGCGGCCCTCGTCCTCGTCGTGAATGGCTTCCGCCAGTTGTTGCTCGGGTGTGGTCTGTGACAATTCCGGATAACCGCGCAGGTGCGAAACCCGATCCGGTGATTCGGGGTGATCTTCAAAATATTTGTTGAGCAAATCGTTACCTTGTGCGGCATCTTCGTTGCCCAAGCGCTCCATGAACGAAACCATCGCATTCGGGTCGTAGCCGGCTCGACTCATCAGCAAGAGGCCATACTGGTCGGCTTCGAGCTCGTCGACTCGCGACATTTTTTCAACGGAGAGACCATTGATCAATCCGCCGAAACGCCACACGAACGGAGAGATGAACGACAACACGCCCAAAATGATATTGAGCACCTGAGCTTTGGCGTTAAGGGTAAGTTGGTTCCGGCGCTCGGTGTGACCGATTTCGTGCCCCAACACGCCCGCGAGCTCGTCGTCCGAGTTGACAAAATTAAGTAGGCCATAGTTGACATAAATGAACCCGCCCGGCAGCGAGAACGAATTGATGTCGTTGGTGTCGATGATCTTGAACGTGTAGTTGATGTCGGGACGTGCGCGATACTGCGCGTCGTTGCCGCCAATGGTATTGACCCAGTTATTCAATATTGGGTCGGTGAGGATCGGGTTTTCCTGGTCGACCTGTCGAGCGGCCTCCTGACCGATGCGAATCTCGGTGGCCGTTGAGATGGCTCCGGCCGGGAGCGGCGTGCTGGTCACGACGAGGCTGGCCAGCACGGCTAAGGCGATGCTGCGTTTATATATCTGCTTCATGGTGGGTCTCCCGCGATGCCCCAGGTGTGCTCCGGCGCCCACGGAGCGGGGATGTAATGAGCACTTTGCGACAGGCTGCCTGCGGCTCCCTGCGCCTTTCGTACAGCTGCTATTCAGCTTCGTGCACAGTGTGTCCACAATCTATTCGCCGCCGCGTCCACAAGGGAAAAAGGGGCGGTCCGCAAAGGCGGCACCAGAGGCGCCCGGTGCAAATCAAAGGTACAAAATCCGGTCTCTTGCTTCACCTGCATGAGCGACCGCTCACTCCGATTGTCAGCAAGCTGCGCGAGCGGCTCGCAACGCTGCCCAATTTCTATCGCGGCGGCCGAGCCGTGCTCATGCTTGGCGACCAAGCGCTTGATGCTGCTGATCTAGAGGGTATCATCGCCACCTTAGAAGAGTTTGGGATTGGTGCCGATGGCGCTGTCTGTGATGCGGAAGAGGTGGCGGTGGCAGCGCGCGCCGCGGGACTTCACATCGTTGCCGCCAGCGTGGCGGCCGCACCACGAGTTCGAGACGACCGGACCGAGCCAGCCCACGTGCGCAGGGCCGCTCACGAGCAGGGCGAGGCGGCAGCGCGCGAAGCCGCGCGATCCGGCAACGGGTCGGCCGTACCCCGGACTGCCTCAAGCAGCGCCAGCGCACAACACTGCTATTATAAAGGAAACCTGCGCTCCGGTCAGAGCCTGAGCGCCTTCGGCAGCATCGTGGTGATGGGCGACGTCAATGCGGGCGCGGAGCTCATCGCGACCGGCGACATCGTCGTGTGGGGTACGCTGCGCGGTGTCGCCCACGCAGGCGCAGAGGGTGACGACCGCGCTGCAGTCTACGCTCTGCGATTGGAGCCGACCCAGCTACGCATCTCGCGTTCGATCGCGTCTGCACCGTCCGAGGGAAACGTTGCGAGGCATCCCGCAGTGCCCGAGGTAGCGCGCATCGTTGAGGGAAAGATTACCATTGCTGCTGCGGTTCCCGGGCGTGATAAAGTGAGGTCGCGGTGAAAGGCAATATCTTCGTCGTCACCTCCGGAAAGGGCGGCGTCGGCAAAACGACGACCACCGCGAATCTCGGTGTTGCCCTGGCGCGATTGGGAAAGCAAGTGGCGCTCGTCGATGCGGACATCGGTCTGCGCAATCTCGATCTCGTGCTCGGACTTGAAAAGCGTATTGTCTACGACGTGGTCGATCTTGCCGAAGGCCGCTGCCAGCCGCGGCAAGCACTCATCAAGGACAAGCGCCTGCCAGGACTTTTTTTGATGCCGGCAGCGCAAACCAAGGATAAGGAATCGGTGTCCGAATCGCAGATGGCCCGCGTGGTGCACGCCCTTGGAGCAGATTTCGACGCTGTCTTGATCGATTGCCCGGCGGGCATCGAACATGGCTTTCGCAATGCCGTCGCCGGCGCAGACGAGGCGATCGTGGTAACCATGCCCGAAGTGTCCGCGATCCGCGACGCAGATCGAGTTATCGGCATGCTGGGCACGCGGCGGGCGAGGCTTGTCGTGAACCGAGTCAGGCCGGACATGGTTCGCACGGGCGACATGCTCAGCGTTGATGATGTTGCGCAAATTTTGAGCCGCGAAGTCCTCGGCGTCGTGCCTGACGACGAAGAAATCATCGATACGACCAATCGCGGCCAGCCGGTATCGCTGGATCCCAGCCGCAGGCTGTCCGCCATCTACTTCACGATGGCGCGCCGATTGTTGGGTGAAAATATTCCGGCACTCGAGTTGCAAGACGATGGATTGTGGAACCGATTACGCCGCATCGTGGTGGGTCAACGATGAGCAACGACGTGCATCAACCACAAGAAATCCTCGCTCTGCCTGCGCCCGTCCCCCCGACGATTGAAGAGGCGCGGACTGTTTCCGAACCCGCTCCGCGCAAGCGCCGAAGATCGGCTCCTGCGAGCGGGACCTTGGGTCGAGCAATTGTGATCACCTCCGGAAAGGGCGGCGTTGGCAAGACGACGGTGACGGCGAACCTGGGCGCTGCGCTTGCTGATTCCGGGAAGCGCGTCGTCGTCGTCGATGCAGACGTTGGGTTGCGCAATCTCGATGTCGTCATGGGCTTGGAAAACCGGGTGCGCCTGCACTCGCTCGACGTGATCGAAGAACGCTGCGAGCTCGACGAAGCGCTCGTGCGCGATCGCGTGCGCCGCTCGCTCATGCTCCTGCCGGCCGCGCAGAATCGCGACAAAGATGAAATCGAGCCAGAGGACATGATCGATCTCATCGACGAGCTGCGGGAGACCTTTGACGTCGTCCTCATCGATTGCCCCGCCGGTATCGAGCAAGGTTTTCGCAACGCAGTCGTTGGCGCCCAGGAAGCGATCGTGGTGACGACCCCCGAGGTTTCAGCAGTTCGAGACGCCGACCGGGTCGCTGGCCTACTGCCGAATGACATGCCGGCACGTCTCATCATCAATCGCGTGCGTCCACAACTGGTCAAGAAGGGCACCATGATGAGCGTCGACGACGTGCTTGAGATTCTCCGGCTGGACCTTGTCGGCGTCATCCCAGACGACAAAGAGGTCATCGTCGCAACCAACCGCGGCAATCCGGTGATCGATATGACTGGTTCGCCAACCGGTCAGGCGCTGCGGCGCATCGCCTCGCGCTTGCTTGGGGAAGACGTTCCTATTCCTGATTTGACCGAAAGAAAAGACTGGTTCTCGGGCGTGCTTTCGAAGTTAAACTTCTCGCGATCGAGAGCGGCGAAAGGATGAGATGATGCTGGATTTTCTGACGAAGTTTTTCCGCCGCGAAGAATCGAGCCGCAGCCTTGCCAAGGAGCGTTTGCGCTTGGTGCTGCTCTCTGACCGTGTGTCGCTCGCGCCGGAAACGTTCGATGCGATGAAAACCGAGATGCTGTCAGTGGTCCAGCGATATCTGGACATTGACGAGCACGGTCTCGACTTCCATTTTGAAAGTGCGGAACGACGCTTCATGCTGCTCGCCAACATCCCGGTGGTCAACGTGAAGTCCAGCGAACAGATCGAGCACGAACGGCAGCGTCTGGCGGTTGGAGGCAACGGCCATCGCGTGGGCAATGGAAGCACCGTACGGCGGCGCCGGCGCCGCCGCAGTCGCGTAAAGCCGCAGGAGACTGCCCAAAATGGCCACTACGGTGCCGATGCCGCGAGTGACGGGGGCAGCAACGGAAACCTTCTGCCAGAGACGGGCCTCGACGAGCCGTCAACCTAGGCATTCGGAGGTGCCGTGCTCGAGCGGCCTTGGTATCTTTGCTTTAACTATCCACTCGCGCTAACGGCAATCGCCCTCGGCATATTTGGGCTCGTCATCATCAAGAGCGCAACCCTTCATTCTGCAGATGGTTCCGGAGATCTGATTCGTCAAACAGCGTACCTCGCGATCGGGGTTGTGGCGATGCTTGGGCTGGCCTTCATTGACTACCATCTCTGGCAGCGCTGGGCGTTGCCCGTGTACGTCGTCAACATCATCATCCTGGGCGCGGTTGCCGTCGCGGGGCATTCGGCGCTGGGTGCGCAGCGTTGGATAGGAGTTGGCCCGATCGTTTTTCAGCCATCCGAGCCGGCAAAGCTCCTGACCATTCTCTCGATCGCCGCGCTGCTTGCAGATCCAAAGAGGAATTACCGGCGGCTGCGCGAGCTGTGGGTGCCGGTGGCGGCCATCGTGCCCCCAACCTTGCTGGTGCTCAAACAGCCGGATCTTGGCACCGCCTTGATCTTTGTCGTCATCTTAACGGCGATGCTCTTTTTTGCGCTGCCCAACCTGTGGCACTTCGCCGTCTACGCTGTTGGGCTCGCAGCCGTCGGCGCGTTTGCCATTTTGACGAAATTCGTGCTCAAAGATTATCAACGCGAACGACTCTTGGCGTTCTTGCATCCCGAAGCCGATCCGCAGGGTGCGGGTTGGAGCTTGATGCAGAGCAAGATTGCCATCGGCTCTGGCCAGCTGACCGGCAAAGGTTTGTATCAGGGCACGCAGACGCAGCTCGGATTCGTACCTGAACACGCCACGGACTTTATTTTCACCGTGGTCGGTGAAGAGCTCGGTTTCATCGGCGCGACCCTCCTGCTCGTATTCTACGCAGCGCTGCTTGGACTTTCGATGCTCTCGGTGGTCGCCGCGCGCGACCGTTACGGGTTATTCGTGGCTACCGGCATTGTGTCCATGTTGCTCTTCCAGGTGCTCATCAACGTGGGCATGACGGTCGGCATCATGCCGATCACCGGCATCCCTTTGCCTTTCGTTTCCTACGGAGGGTCGAGCCTTATTACGTGCTTTCTGGCTATCGGTGTGTTGCTGAATATCCATCTGCAGCGCTACAAGATGCTCTTTGGGGACAACTAAGAAAGGATCAGCAGTTGCAACTGGCGGCAGCTTCCGCGCGCAGTTGGTGTTCAATCTGTTCCTTGGCTTGTGCGAGCTGCTCCGCGCTGAGAGTTAGTCGAAGCGCAGCGATTCTTGCCATCGCTTGCGCGTAGAACTGTTTCCCCAAGCCGCTCTTGGTTGCCGCAACCGAGTACCATACGTAGGCTTGTTCGGGATCTGCAGCAATAACGTAGTGGGTCTTTGACGGATCATTCGGGTCATCGTGAAAGAAGAGGCCGTCCACGTAGATCGACGCGAGGTTGGCCTGCGCTTCCTCGTCACCAAGCATGGCCGCCGCGCGATAGTACACAAACGCGAATTGCATTCTGGGTACCGTGACCGGGGGGTTGGTGGTCAAGGCGGCCGTCGCAAGTTCGGTCATCGCGGCCGCGTTCCCGCGGTCAGCCGCTTTCTTGAACCACCGAAGCGCACTGCCTTCGTCGCGTGGACCGCCATCGCCCTCATAATTCATGAGCCCGTACAAATACTCGCCATCAACGTCGCCCGACATAGCGGCTCGCTTGAGCCAGTCGCGCGCGACTACAAGATCTGGCTTCACACCCTCGCCTTTCCAATACATGACGCCAAGTTGGTATTGGGATTGGTCGTACATACTGGAAATGGTATACCAGCGTAGCGCCTTGGCAAAATGGTCGGGCATGTCGTGATGATAGTACAGGTGACCAAGGTTGACAGCAGCTTTCATGTTGCCGTGGTTGTAGCTGCTGAGGAAGTAGCGCTCAGCAGTCGCAAAATCTGTGCTCTCCGTCCCATACATGTAGGCCATGCCAAGCTCGTTCTCCGCGTCACTATACCCCCGACTGGCTGCCTTTTGCAAAAGCGCCATCGCTAGGGCATGATTTTTTTGGACTCCGTCACCTTCGAGATATCTGACGCCGAGGTTATACTGGGCTCCCGGATAGTTCATGGCAGCGGACTGCTTAAAAAGTGCGATCGCGCGCGGAAGATTCTGCGGTACAGCAAGACCCTCGTAATAATACTTACCGAGATTGTTGATGCCACATGGGCTGTTCGCATTCGCGGACTGCGTCCACCACTTCAGCGCATCGGGATAATCGCCAGCATCGTAAGACGCAATGCCACGTCGGCAAGCATCGTCCTTTGGTTCGCCGCCGTCCGGGTCGACGACAATGTGTAATGTCGGCGGCACGATCGCAGGAAAGCAACCGCTGGAACACAGGATCGCACAACACGCAAAGAGGACTCGCAAATAATGGGTCTCGCGCATAATCGAACTATCGGCGTGCAAACAGCAACGGCCTTAGGTAGTGGAAGGTGCGCGAGGCTATTGGTGATGCCCGATACAAGGGCACTGTGCCGGCACGCTTGGGTACAGAGGCGGGACGCTCTCCGGTGCCGAAACCACCCACTAGCCTGACAGCTTGAGGTTCGGCACGTCGCACAGCGACGCCAGTGTAAAGTTTTTTTAGAACCCGCGACTGTCCGGCCTATTTGCCCTCCGCTCGAGTTCCCGGTGCGCATCGCGCTGCAGGTTGCTCGCGGACCCCGCTCTTCAAAGCGAAGGGATCGAGGCTGAACGTAAATTCGAGGAAGCACGGCGGTTCCGCCCGGCGTTTTGCCAGAGGGCGGTATTGTGCATTTCCTCATTCCTCACTAGCAAAGGTATACGGTATTGAAAACCGAGATTTTGATTTCATGCGACGAGTGGGAGAACCGCGTCGCCGTTCTTGAAGAAGGTTCACTTGCGGAGATCTATTTCGAGCGCGAAGAAAAGGTAATAGGATCCATCTACAAAGGCCGGGTTGAAAATGTGCTCCCCGGCATGGGCGCGTGCTTCGTCAACATCGGGTTGGGTCGCAACGCGTTCCTGTATGTCGACGATATCCTCCGCGATCCCATCAACATCGGCGAAACCGAGATCACCGACCGCCGCAAAGGCCACACCGTCAACGAGCTGCTCAAGGTGGGCGGCGATGTCTTGGTCCAGGTCGTCAAAGAACCGCGCGGCCTCAAAGGCGCTCGCGTTTCGACCAACATTTCTCTCCCCGGCCGCTATCTCGTCCTGATGCCCACGGGTCGCTACTCCGGCGTTTCGTCTCGAATCGAGGACGCAAACGAGCGCGCCCGCCTCAAGCAGATTATGCGGCGCGTTCGACCCGAAGGCATGGCCACGATCGTGCGCACTGCGGCGCAAGGCGTCAGCGAAGCTGAACTCATCGCCGATCTGGGGGTGCAGCTGCGGCTCTGGCACGGCATCTTGGAGAGTTACAAGCGCTCAAGCGCGCCGGCACTGCTGCACAAAGATTTGAACTTGGTCTTCAAAGCCGTGCGCGACTTTCTCACGAGCGACGTGACCGCAGTCTATATCGACTCGAAAGAGCAGTACGACGAAATTCGCTCAACGATGTCGCTGCTCGGACCACAATACATCGATCGTTTGAAGCTCGTGGATGGTTCGAACTCGCTCTTCGAACAGCGCGGCATCGACGTCGAGCTTCAAAAGCTGCTCAAACCGAAGATCCCGCTGCCATCGGGCGGGCACCTCGTCCTCGAACACACAGAAGCGCTCACGGTCATCGACGTTAACACCGGGAAGTTTACCGGTGGTCGAAACCTCGAAGACACGATCGTGAAGACGAACATCGAAGCTGCCGCAGAAATTGCCCGTCAGGTCCGCCTGCGCGATATTGGCGGCATTATCGTGGTCGACTTCATCGATATGACCCACGAGCGTAGCCGGGAGCAGGTGATCACCACGCTCACCGAAGCGCTGCGCAGAGACCGCACGCGCAGCACCATCCAAGTATTTTCCAAACTCGGCCTGCTGGAATTTACCCGCAAGCGTGTGGGCAAGGATCTCGAAGGGCAATTACGCTCAGACTGCCCGTACTGCACCGGTCTGGGGAACGTGATGTCGAGCGAAACCGTTGCCATCGGCGTGTTGCGACAAATTCGCGACCGCCTCGAGCACACTGGCAGCGTGCGCAAGCTCGATGTGGTCGCCGATCCAGGAGTCGCCACGCAACTGCTGGGCTGGTATCAGGATGAATTTCAAAAACTCGCGCGAGATCACGATGCCGACGTGGCAGTCTATGTCGACACGCAGCGTCACCGCGAGCATGTTATTGTTGAAGATGCGCGCCGCATGCGCGCCGCACCGGTGGTCGGGAGCTTCGTCGAGGTAGAACTGCTGCCCGTGCGACTTCCCAATCCGGCATCAGGCGTTGGGGAAATCAACGGTTATCTCATTGAAGTCAAAGACGCAGCCAACGCAACGGGTCAAACCATCAAACTCAAAATAGAGAACGTCGAAGGCAATCTCGTGAAAGCGGTTCTGGCCGAGCCACTCGCAGGTGCATCGCGCCGCCGGCGCCGCGACCGCGGACGCGCGAAGGATATCGCTGCGGGCGAAGCGCCCATTGCGCCCCCGACACCACTCCCGCGCCCGATCGAAGCCCCCGAGGACGGACGTCGCAAGCCAGAAGAACGGCGCGCGCCCGCCGCACGACGCAGACTGCAAGACGTTGCCTTCTCGATCGCCGACGAAGAGGCTGAGCGTTTCCCGCGAGTCACGGTCCAAAGCGGCCGTAGCACGCGGACGGAAAAGCCCAGTGATGCCAAGCGCCGAGATAGCGGGCGCCGACGCTCGGGCCCGCCGCGCCGAGGTTCGCAAGAACATCAACCACTTGTGGTCGGCGGCGAGGGAGAAATCGATTACGACGACGGTGATGAAGAGTCGATTGTGACCACTCCTGCTGCAAGCGCCGTTTCGCCGCGTCAACCTCTCAGCGAAAGCGAATCTGAGTCAGAAGCGGGGCGGAGACGCCGCCGGCATCGCGGTCGAGGAAAAGGGCGAGGAGTACAGCGCGTGGACACGCCCGCCCGCATCGACGCGGACGAAGACGAAGCGGTGTACGATGGGGACGAGCTCGTCGTGCGTCGTCCGAGTCCCGCTTTCGAAGGCGACGCGCGCGGGGATGACGAGTTGGAGACGATCGTCGATCCAAGACGGCCGGCGGAGCGCATGCGCGAGCCGAAACGGTTCGGCCCCGTTCGTCAGCTCTACGGGCGCCCGGTACAGATTGACGAGTCGCGCCCGCGGGCGGAGCACGGCCGGGTCAAGGAGCCGATTTCACGAGATCGAGGATCGCGCTCGCAACCCAAGCCGAGAGTTCCGGTCAGGCGTGTTGACGAAGATGAGTTGGATGTGGTCATCAAGCCGAAGGCACCCGCGGTGATTCGTGTGGAAACGCGAAAAGTCGAGCTGCCCCCGCGCCGCAAAGGACCCGAAGAGGATCGCGAGCGCGGGCCACAACGCGTCCGGCCTGATCGTGGCGACCGAGGCGAGCGTGGCGGCCGAAGCGACCGAGGCGAGCGCGGCGGCCGAGGGTTTGGTCGCGGCGATCGCTCCGCGCCACCAAAGCCGAAACGCGAAGGACCAGCGGTTCGTCAGGTGTACCCGCCGCCAGACTTCGAACGCGAAGAAGAACCACAAGGCGAACCTGATACTCGCAAAAAGCAGGGACTCGGACGACAGCCACGCGGCCCGCTCATGCGGCCCGCAGATGTCGCCCCGGTGCAAAAGGGAAAGGTTCGTCAACTCTATCCCCCGCCGCCTGACATTCCGGATGAAGGAGCTCGCGGTGGGAAAAGCCTCAGTGAAGAGACTGAAATCTACGATCGCGTTGCTTTCGATGAGGCCGGGGACGAGGCCGAGCAATCGGTCTTCGTCAGCGACGCTGAGGAGCTTGAGGATCGTCGTCTTCGCGCGCGCGAACGCGCTGAGGCGAGGCGCCGTGCACACGATGAATCCTCTGGGGAACCCGCAGATGGCGACGCAGGAAAGAATGCGCCGTATGATGCTCCCCGCGGCGAGAACGATGAATGGCCTGTATTTTAACGTACAACGGCAAGACGCCAAAAATCGGCAAAGGGGTTTTCATCGCGCCCACGGCGTCGGTCATTGGAGACGTTGAACTCGGCGACGGAGCGAGCGTGTGGTTCGGGGCCGTGCTGCGCGGCGATGAAGCCGCCATTCGGATCGGCGCGAATACGTCGGTGCAGGACAACTCGGTCATTCATGTTTATGAAGGGCACGATACGGTCATCGAAGATAACGTGACGATCGGTCACGGAGCCATCCTTGAAGCCTGTCACGTCCACAGCGGCGCGCTCATCGGTATGAATGCAGTTATCTTAGATAGGGCGGTTGTGGGAAGGCAGGCGCTCGTGGCGGCGGGCTCGGTTGTGCTCGAGGGTCAGGAGATCCCCGCAGGTATGCTCGCGGCGGGTGCGCCAGCGAAGGTCAAGCGCGCACTCGAGGGTAGTTCGAAGAAATGGCTCGAGGTTGGCGCATCCGCGTATGTCCGGTTGACGAAAGCCTATCGCGACCAAGGCATCGGCCGCCCCGAAGATCGTCTATAAAAAACCTTCGATCTGCCGCAGATCGCTGACGCGGTCGACATTCACTGCCACTTCCGGATACGGGCACATGAGACCGCGACAGGTGAGACCGGTGAGTGTGTTGGCGCGCTGCTCCAGTTCTTTCACACTGAGCTGGCCCATCAGCAAACGAACGACCAAGCCAAAGGAAAACAAAGACGCCATCTTCGCCGGCGATTTGCGCGCGTCGGTAAACCGACGCAAGGCATCTTGAATGCGCTTGGCTGCGCCAACCCGCAGCACGCTGAAACCGCTGCCGCAAAAAGTGCCTTCGCGTAGTCGCACCCAGGTGTGTCGCACGCCAGCATACTTCCGATCGTGAATCTTTCGTTCCACGAAGCCATAGCCCACGTCGCACGGCGTGCTGGACGCGAGATCGGCAAAGGAATCGACCGCCTCGCTCGTGAGGAGCGGCATGTCGGTTGCAGCCACAAGAACACGCTCGTCATTGCGCAGACCCTCGAGTCCTGCGATCACACTGCCGATGAGGTCTGCACCCGGGGGAATCACGGCGTCGCACAATCGCTGAATCTGCGGTTGTGACGCGAGCGCATCGGGTTGCGTGACACAGCGGATCTCCTTCACGCCAGCTGCGCCTTTGAGCGCCCGCAGCACTCGAACGATCATCAGCTCATCGCCGATTGGAAGATAGGCCTTATTTGGCACGTCATACCGGGCTCGGCGAAAATCCGCTTCAAGCGACCCGCCGGCGAGTGCTACGACAGAGAAGCGTTCGGAAGCTGGCGGACCGCAAGGTCCGCTGCTAGACATGCGAACTTTTCTGAAAGCGAGTGACGGTAGACCACTCACCCTCGCCGAGCGAGATGCGCTCGTGGGCACGCCGCGCAGCGTCGACATCTTCAAAGAAACCAGCAACACCCGAGCCACTCCCGCACACAATCGTTCCAGTGGCGCCCGCGTCCGCGAGACGCTCGCGTGCGGAGGCAACATCGGGCAACGCTTGCCCGATCGCTGCGCAGAAATCGTTGTGCAGTAAGGCTAGGAACTTCGAGAAGTCGTGCGATGCAAAGGCGCGGCACATCGCGCGTGCGTTCTCAAATGCCTGTTCGACAATGGGAACCATCGAATGCGTTGCATCAAGCAGCGCGTACGCACGAGCGGTATCGCTTCCAACACGTGGTTTGAGGAGAGCGATACCCCAGTTGGGCGGAGTGCACGGATAAGGCGTGACCTTTTCTCCGACGCCCGCCACAATCTTCAAGCCAGGAACGAGAGCGCTTGGCACGTCGGATCCAAGTCGGGTCGCCGCATCATGAAGAATGCTTTGAGAAATATCGCGTCCACCGTCATGGAGAAAGCGCGCGATGCCCAACAGTGTTTCAGCCGCATCTGCGCTGCCACCGCCAAGCCCCGCTTGGAGCGGTATGTGCTTGACGAGCGCAACGGCGATGGGTGGAGGCACCCCAAGTTCATGCGCTGCGCGCCAGACAAGATTGGTGCGCTCGGGTATGGCAACCCCATCGCACACGACGGTGAAGCCGTCGGACGCCGGAGAGAATCGAAGCTCATCCGCAAGCTCGAGCGGAGCAATCACGGACACGAGGGAGTGCAGATCCCCCACGCGCTCGCCGACCTCGAGGCGTAGATTAAGCTTCGCATGCGCGCGGCGGGAAAACGCGCCGGCGGCCGTTTTCATGGGCATCTCCGGGAGGCCAAGTACTTGATGGAAATGTCCCGCCAAGGCTGTTCGGGGCACAGGCTCAAGTGCCGATAATCCTAGTAAGGTCCACGTAGCGGGCGACTGTAAGGTCGCCCCTTACGCCTGGCCAGAACATCGGGGCATCAGTTCCCTCCTGAGGAGCACTTTACCCGTGGATACGATGGTCGTTCGCGAACAACAAAAACCGCCGGATCTCGACAGCCTGCTTCGGCAGATGCTCGCGCTTGGCGCTTCTGACTTGCACTTGAAAGCAGCCGCACCACCCATGGCGCGCGCACACGGCATTCTCAAACCTCTCTCCGAGCGGCCGCTGTCGCTTCCCGAATGCGAAAATCTCATTTTTTCTTCGATGACGCACGCGCAGCAGCAAGAGTTTATGGAGACAAAAGAGCTCGACTATGCCTACGGCTTGCACGGTCACGGCCGCTTCCGCGTGAATGCCTACTTCCAACGCGGCACGGTCAGCGCGGCATTCCGCTCGGTGCGGCTGGACATCCCCACGTTTGAAGAGCTGCGGCTGCCGACGTCGCTCAAAACCCTTTGCGATCATCGCGACGGCATCGTCCTTTTGACCGGCGCAACCGGCACCGGGAAGTCGACGACGCTGGCCTGCATGATCGACTATATCAATTCGACGCAGCGCAGGCACATCGTCACGATCGAGGATCCAATCGAGTACATCCACGTCGACAAGCTCTGCATCATCTCGCAGCGTGAAGTGGGCATTGATACTGAGTCGTTTACGATAGCGCTCAAGCAAGCGCTGCGGCAGGACCCAGACGTCATCCTCATCGGTGAGATGCGCGACCCTGAAACGATCATCACCGCGCTCACCGCCGCCGAGACAGGCCACTTGGTCCTCTCGACGCTTCACACGCAGAACACGACGCAAGCACTCGAGCGTATCATGGACGCATTGCCTGAAGCCAACAAGAAAATGTTCATGGTCCAGCTCGCCACGAGTTTGCGCGGCATCGTCTCGCAGCGACTCCTGACGCGTTTGGATGGATCAGGACTCGTGCCTTCAGTGGAAGTGCTCATTGCCACGCCAACCATCAAGAGCCTCGTCATGGAAGGCAAGTTCAGCGAAATGTACCAGTACATTTCGGGTGGCAGATTCGACGGCATGCAGACCTTCACGCAGTCGCTCATCGATCTCTACCAAAGCGGCCTCGTGACGGAGAAAGAGGCATACTCGAAGGCCGACCGTCCGACGGAATTTCGCTTAGCGATCGAAGGGCACATCACGAGCGGCGCAGACATGCAGGAGATGGGGACGTTCTAATGCCCGCCCGAAAACGATCGGGCGATTGGTACTCACCCTATTTCGCGCCGTCAACCATCGTCGTTGGCGTCCTGGTTATTGTGGTATCGGTTTCGGCGGGTAGGTACGCCGGCAACGTCATGATCGAGCGCGACAAGAGCCGGTATGCTCCGCGCGTGAACCTTACCGAGCCCGTCCAACACATCGCGCCGACAAAAGTGACACATCATGCGCTCCCGGAACACCCAAACCTGTCACCTTCGGCCAACATACAACACTAGCGCCTGTATCATCCGTCCCGCCGAAATGTGGTTGCCGGGGGTACACAGCGCCCGGTGATTTTGCTAGCATTATAAGGCTCCCTAGATGTAGCAAGTGACCAACGTAGCAGCGGACCTTTACGTCCGCTCCGCCAATAGAGTAGGCGGGCCTTGCGGTGCAAGCAATGTCCGCTCAGAGGTAAGATCGTGAAACAAAAGGGTACGGAGAAAGTCAAGCGCGGGCTCGCGCAAATGCTCAAAGCGGGCGTCATTATGGACGTTACGACTCCCGAGCAAGCCATCATCGCTCAAGAGGCCGGTGCTGTGGCCGTTATGGCGCTCGAGCGCGTGCCGGCCGACATTCGCAAAGAGGGTGGCGTTGCCCGCATGGCGGCAATCGAAATCGTTCAGCGCATTATGGATGCCGTCACCATTCCCGTGATGGCGAAAGCGCGCATCGGCCACTTTGTCGAGGCGCAGGTGCTCGAAGCGTTAGGTATCGACTTCATCGATGAAAGTGAAGTCCTCACCCCGGCCGACGACTCATATCACATCGACAAACGACCGTTCACCGTGCCGTTCGTCTGCGGCGCGCGCAATCTTGGGGAGGCCTTACGAAGAATTGCTGAGGGTGCCGCAATGATTCGTACGAAAGGCGAAGCGGGATCTGGAAACATCGTTGAGGCGATTCGCCATCTCCGTCAGGTCAACGATGACATTCGACGGCTCTCCGTTCTGCCGGAAGAAGAACTCGTGAGCACGGCGCGCGATTTAGGTGCTCCGGTTGAGCTCGTGCGCGAGGTCGCCGAGCACGGACGTCTGCCGGTCGTGATGTTCGTCGCCGGAGGTATTGCCACGCCCGCGGATGCAGCGCTGTGCATGCAGCTTGGATCCGAAGGGGTCTTTGTTGGTTCGGGGATCTTCAAGAGCGCGAATCCAGCCAAGACGGCCAAGGCTATCGTTGAAGCGACGCACTACTTCGATGATCCGAAAGTTGTTTTGGAAGTCAGCAAAGAGCTCGGTGCCCCAATGCCCGGGCTTGAGATCAGCCAGATACCCAAAGAGCAATTGCTCGCCGGCCGCGGCTGGTAGACCGTGCCTGCAACCAAGGGCGCGAAAGCGGCGGAATCCGCGGCCAAGTCGAACCTGCGCGTCGGCGTCCTTGCTTTACAGGGCGACATCGAGGAACATCTGGCGGCATTGCACGCCTGCAAGGTCGAAGGCGTCCGGGTCAAGACTGCGGATGACTTGCGCGCGGTTGATGGCCTCATCATTCCGGGTGGTGAGTCGACGACCGTTGCGAACTTGCTCGAACATTTCAAACTTGCCAAGCCGCTCGTCGAGCGCGCAAAGGCTGGCATGCCCGTGTGGGGCACGTGCATGGGCATGATCGTCATGGCCGAGAAGATTGCCGGTTCGAAGCAGGCGACGCTCGGCATGCTGCATATCGAAGTAAAGCGCAACGCTTTTGGCCGGCAGATCGAGAGCGCCGAGGAGCCGCTGGAGATTGAAGGCTTGGACGGCAAGCCATTTCCCGGTGTCTTTATTCGCGCGCCATGGATCGAGTCTGCATGGGGCGGCGCTCACATCCTTGCATCTCTGGATGGTAAGGGCGTGATGGTCTGGCAGAACAATCTGCTGGGAACATCGTTTCATCCCGAGTTAACCGACGATCTTAGGATTCATAAGTATTTCCTGCAGATGGTGTCCGCCGCGAAACACTAGCGCGCGCGGGCACTTGTCACATCGCCCACGCGCATGGCCCAGCAGGGGCATATACCCCCACACGCTTAAGACAAAGCGTGGAGTCTATCACGCAAATGCACGACGAGACACCTCAACGTGAAGCTGCGGGCGATGTTGCAACCAGCGACATCCCGCCCATGCGAGACCTTGCCTTCAGCATGCTCTCGCTCTTGATCGACGCTGCTGCTGCGCATATGCGCATCGAGATGGCAGGCGTTGCGCCGTCGGTCACGGCGGAGACGAACGTCACTGCCTCTAGCATGCGTGAGGCGCGCGCAGCGATTGACGGGGCAAATGCACTCCTCGCGGCCATGCGCGAGATTATGGAGCTTGACGCGCTGCGCGCGGTTGAGGGTATGCTCACCCAACTCCAGATAGAATTCGTTCGGCGAGCCGGTCGTGCGACGTGACTGACGTTCTCGTGCTCAACGCCACCTACGAAGCGCTCAACGTCACATCGCTGCAACGCGCGGTCAAACTCGTGTTTGCGGGTAAAGCCGAGATCCTCCACCACAACGAGCGGCTGCTTCGCTCGGCCACCATTGCGATGCGAATGCCCTCGATCATTCGCATGCTGTACTACATTCGCAGGCCGCGCCAGAAGGTAGCATTGACAAAAAAGAACGTGCTCTTGCGCGATGATTACATGTGTCAGTATTGCGGCCGAAAGGGGGAGGGCCAGATGACGGTGGATCACGTCATCCCCCGTTCGAATGGTGGTCCTTCGAGCTGGGAGAATCTTGTCTGCGCGTGCCTCATCTGCAATAATCGCAAGAACAACCGGACACCGCATGACGCCAATATGTCTCTGCGCCGCAAACCGCGCACGCCCAAATACATTCCCTGGATCCAGATCAAACGCCATACGGTGCCCGGCGAATGGTATAAATTCTTATTCTTGTATGACGTTTCCATCGAAGAGCGCATCGAAGTGTAGTGTCGCGAATTTATTCGCGACGTAGGTTCATGTCGCGAATTCATTCGCCACGCAGTGATGTAGTGTCGCGAATTCATTCGCCGCGTTGGTTGATGTAGTGTCGCGAATTTATTCGCGACCCGTCTTTGTGAGCGAACGAATCACCCCCGAGCCCGGATACTTCGACATCGCGCCGCTGGCGCGTGGCGAACCCGCGGTGCCAAAGGCCTTCGTCTGGCGCAATCAACGCTTCGATGTCGCTCGCACGCACGGTTCGAAGCGCACCATGGGCGAGGATCGCGGCGACGCCTACATTCGTCGGCACTATTATGACGTTGAAACGACTGACGCGCTGCGCATGTCCTTGTATTTTGAGCGCAATCCGAGCGATCGAACGAAACGCAAAGCCTGGTGGTTGTACACTCTGACATTCCCTGAGCCCGTGATCGAAACACCGAGACTGCTTATGCGCCGCTGGACCTTTGCCGACCGAGACGCATTTCGGCGCATGACCCAAGATCCGGATGTCATGCGCTTCATCCACGAAAATGTACCGCTTTCAGATCGGGAGGCCGACTCGGCACTCGTCAGTACGATCGAGCGATACGAACAACTTGGCTTTGGCGATTGGGCCATCATTGAGCGCGATTCGGGAGCCATCATCGGTGAGAGTGGTCTCGGGATGCTTGAGGGTACCGATGAGATCGAAATTGGGTGGATGCTCTTGCCTAGCCACTGGCGCAAAGGCCTGGCGTTCGAAGCCGCGGATGCCGTGAAGGAGTATGCTGAGCGCACGCTTCGATTGGGTCGTCTCATTGCGCTGACGCAGCCCGATAATGTGCGCTCGATTGTGCTCGCGGAGCGCCTTGGCATGTGCAAGACAAGTCGACTTATCCATCGTGGTCACGAGATGCTCAAATTCGAAATCCTCTTTTCAGACGCATCGCAGACCTAGCAGCGGAGCTTCATGTCTGCTCACCGAAACGCAATCCATCGGAGGTCTGCCTGATGAGACATCTAAGTTCGCCGCTTTTTGCGCTCCTGGCAATCGGAGTCATCGCTCTGCTCGGCAAAGCAGCTCTGGCCAATTGTATTGCGCATCAGCCGCGAAATATGGTTTTCACGCCGCCCGACCTGCCCTTTCAATGGGACTGCGTCACCGCGGGTCCGCTCTACGAGCATGAGCGCAACTGGTACTTGGTGACGTTCAAGGTGACAAATCAAGGGCAGCGGCGCACGGTCGCCCTCAAGATGCAAACCAACGTCATGGATGCGTTTGGCGACGTGCTGCTTTCCGTGCCCATCATTGAAAATGCGAATCTTGGCAACGGTGATTCCGATGGAGCAGTCTGGGCGTTTCATCCTCCGTTCTCGTATCACAGCGTCGATCACGTCAGCTTCGAAGTCCTGGCGGTGAAGTTCGCCGACGGCACGATTTGGAAGAACCCAAAGGAATTGAAGACAGGTCCAGAGCCTGAAGCTCGCGCGCGCCTGCGACGCTTCTCGATGACCGCAATGAATTACGACATGGAAAGCGTGATTGCGCCATCACCAAGCCCAACGCCCACGCGCTTGCACTAAGGGGCGATTTTCCAATCGCCCCCTACAACACGCGATTTCCAATCCCCCCTACAACACGAGAACGATCTTACCGACGTTGCGGTTGCGCTCCATCATCTCGTACGCTTCGGTGGCGCGCTCGAGCGGGTAGGTCGCAGCGATGACTGGCTTGAGCTGCCCTGATTCAACGAGCGGCATGAGGTCACGCGCAAATGCGCGCATTGCGGCAGTTTTTTCCTCAAGGGAGCGATTGCGCAGCATCGTGCCAAAGACACGCAGCCGCTTGGTCATCAACAAGGCTAAAGACATCTCAACATTTGATCCGCCCATGGTGGAAAGAATCACCAAGCGTCCGCACGTCGCGAGCACATTGCAGTTGGACTTGAAATAAGCGCCACCCACAGGATCGAGGATGACGTTGACGCCTTCGCCATGGGTCGCGCTGCCAATGCGCTGCTCAAACTCGTCGGGACCACACGCAAGGTCTATGCCCATCGAGCGCACTCGCTCCAGTTTTTCAGGGCTGCGCGACGTGCCGTAAACCTCGCAACCAAACGCCTTGGCGACCTGTAGCGCTGCCAAGCCAACCCCCGACGCAATGGCATGAACCAACAGACGCTCACCGCGTCGCAACGCGGCCTGGGTGAAGAGGGCATCATGCACAGTGACGTAGGCTTCAGGAATTGCTCCCGCTTCAATGTCGCTGATACCATCAGGCACGGCGAGGAGCAGATCCTCAGGAATCGCGATATATTCGGCTTGCGCTCCACCACCGGTCAAGCCAAAAACGCGTTGGCCCGGCTGCAAGCGTGTGGCTGCCTCCTCGATCACGCCCGCAAATTCCAAACCAGGGATGTCGGCCGGCACGTCCGGCGGCGCCTGATACTTGCCACGCCGCTGTGAAACATCGGCGCGATTGAGGCCTGCAGCCAAAATTCGCACCAGCGCCTCTTTCGGCTTTGGCTTTGGTTTTGCCACGTCAACGATGGCGAGCTCGCCCGCATCGCCAATTCGTAAAGCCTTCATTTCCCGAACTCCCAGGCGAAGGTAACCAGGTTCGCCCGCCAAACTAGCCGTTGTGATGGCCGAAGATCGCTATGCCCATGCTAGTTACAGCCTCCTCGCGCCGTGCTCGCGCTTTTGGGAATTCCCTTAAACTCGCCTCCAATGTAGTCGCGAACTTCATTCGCTACATGGGAGAGTTTAGTGAGCGGGTTAGATCAGCACAAAACCCCATATTTTGAAGCGTTACAAGATTACGTTCGATCGGGCACCGTGTCATTCCACACGCCCGGGCACAAGCACGGCGTCGGCATGCACCGACGGTTGCGCGATTTCATTGGGGACAACGTTCTCTCCATCGATCTGACGCAGATTCGCGGGCTGGACGATCTCAATGCACCGGAAGGTCCGATTCGGGAAGCGCACGCCCTTGCCGCGGCGGCTTACGGCGCGGATTACTCGTACTTTCTTGTCAATGGCTCGACGGCGGGCAATCAGGCGATGCTCATGACCGCGCTACGGCCTGGTGATACCGTCCTCTTGCCGCGCAATAGCCACAAATCTGCGACGAGCGCGTTGATCATGAGCGGGACCAGACCTGTGTACATGCAGCCGGAGGTCGACCAGGCGCTGCACATCGATCATTGCGTCACGCCGGCGACCGTCGAAGCAGCGCTCCAGCAGCACCCCGATGCCCGCGCGGTCTTCATCACGAGCCCAACCTACTACGGGGCGACGGCCGACCTTCTTGCAATCGAACGCATCGTCCACGCGCGTGGCAAGCTGCTGCTTGTGGACGAAGCCTGGGGCCCGCATTTGCACTTTCATCCCGAGCTTCCGCCGTCTGCGACCTCAGTCGGAGCAGACGTGTGCGTCAACTCCACACACAAGCTACTCGGTGGCATGAGCCAGGGATCCATGTTGCACACATGTGGCGAGCGCATCGATCAAGGGCGGCTGCGAAGCACCTTGCGACTTTTTCAAAGCACCAGCCCTTCGCTTGTCATGCTGGCGTCACTTGATGTCGCCCGGATGCAAATGTCGACTCAAGGCGAGGAACTCCTCACGCAAACGCTTGCCTTGGCGCGCGATGCGCGGCGGCGGCTCAACGCAATCCCCGGCGTCTACTGCATGGGCACCGACCACGTTGGCAAGCCTGGCATCGCTGGTTACGACGAAACCCGCATCGTCATCACCGTGAAGGACCTCGGCTACACCGGCTATGAGGCCGAACAAATCCTCCGTCTGCGCTACAATGTCCAAGTGGAGCTTGCCGATCTGTTCAACGTCGTCGCGCTCGTCACGATTGGCGACCGCAAGAAGAGCATCGACCGGCTGGTCAAGGCCGTTGCAGAGCTGGCTCGTGAAAAGCGGCCAATCGACATCTACGCTCCCACCGGCATCCTCGAGCGACGTTTGAAGCAGGGAACGTACGAGCTCCCCAAGATACCCGAACAAGTTGTCACGCCGCGGGAGGCCTTTCTCGCCGACCACGTCGAAATTCCATTTGGGAAAAGTGCTGGTAAAGTTTGCGCTGAGGTGGTGACGCCCTATCCCCCCGGGATACCGATTCTATGCCCGGGAGAGAGAATAACACCAAACATCATTAACTACGTGCGGCTCGAATTGAAGGCTGGGGTCCACATGCAGGGTCCGGCTGACGCAAAGCTGCGAAGGATTCGCGTGCTCCAATCCTAACGTCCACTGAGGTGACGATTTTTTGAAAGAGGACCTTGCCCAGACTCAATCGAGCGACTGGGAACTAGCAGCCCTCCTCGACATCTTCCCGCCAAATATCTGCCAAGCGCTGACGCGTCTTCCCCACCTCGACCAACTCATCGAGGTCATCTTGGACTTGGGCAGACTGCCCGAGGCGAGGTTCCCGCGTGACTTTGGCTACCTAGCAGACGTGCCGGTCACGCCGGAAGACATCGCGCACGTGACCAGCAGGGTTGGCGAATTTGGCAAAGACAACCGAGCGGGCATTGAAAAAACGCTGCACCGCATCTCATGCCTGCGCAACCGAGGCGGCAAGATCGTGGGGTTGACCTGTCGAGTCGGTCGAGCCGTGTATGGGACGATCGACATCATCCTTGATGTGGTGCGTTCGGGAAAATCTTTGCTGTTGCTGGGCAAACCGGGCGTCGGCAAGACGACCATGCTGCGCGAGGTTGCGCGCGTCCTCTCAGGAGATCTTCGAAAGCGCGTGGTCGTCGTGGACACGAGCAACGAGATCGCGGGAGACGGCGATGTTCCTCATGCCGGCATCGGGCACGCGCGACGATTGCAAGTCGACATGCCCGCGAACCAGCACGCAGTTATGATCGAAGCGGTCGAAAATCACATGCCCGAAGTCGTCGTCATCGATGAGATCGGCACAGAAGCCGAAGCGATCGCGGCGCGGACGATCGCTGAGCGGGGTGTTCAGCTGATCGGCACCGCACATGGCATCGATCTTGAGAGCCTGCTCATGAATCCGACGTTATGCGATCTCATCGGCGGCATCGGTGCGGTAACGCTCTCCGATGAAGAAGCGCGCCGTCGCGGCACGCGCAAGACCGTGCTCGAGCGCAAGGCCTCGCCGACGTTTGACGTGGTCATCGAAATACAAGACCGCAATCGCCTGGCCATTCACGCGCCCATCGACGAAGTGGTGGACGCCATGCTGCGCGGCCAACAGCCGCGGCCTGAAGTGCGAGTTCGCAATGCCTCGGGCGGCGTCGAAGTGTTCCAACAAGCCGAAAAACAAACGGTGCAGACGCGCTACGCGCCCTGCACGTCGCCAAGTCTACGAACGCGAGGCGGCATTTGCCGACGGCGAGAGCGAAGAGGAATCGGGTGACATCGTTCGCATCTTTCCGTACGGCGTGAGCCGCGCAAAGATCGAGCGGGCTATCAATAACCTTCGCGTCCCGGCGGCGGTCGCCCGAAAGTGGGATGATGCCGACGTCGTGCTGACCCTCAAGGCGCTCGAGCGCCGCGACAACGGAAAGCTGCGAGACATCGCGGCCCAGAACGTTCCCATTTATGCAATCAAGACAAACACCACGGCGCAGATCCAGAATTGCTTGAAGGACCTCTACGACATGCCATCGGGCGACGAAGAAGAGGTCGCCCTTCGCGAGGCGGAGGAAGCGACCTATCAAGTCATGCTCCACCACAAGCCCGTGGAGCTCTCGCCGCAATCGTCGTATATCCGCCGCCTGCAGCATCAACTCGTGGAGAAATACAATTTGCAGTCTCGCTCGACCGGCATTGAACCTAATCGTCGGGTGCGTGTCTTTCAGGAGGCGGCTCGATAAAGGGCGGGCTGTTCGTTACCTTCGAAGGCATCGAGGGTGCGGGCAAGTCGACGCAGGTTCGACTGCTGCACAAAGCGCTGGAAGAAACTACCATTCCGTTTGTATTCACCCGCGAGCCGGGCGGCACGCCGCTCGGCGAGCGCGTTCGCGAGCTCCTCATCGATCCGCTGGGTCAGATGTCAAGGGAAACCGAAGCCTTGCTGCTCTGCGCCTCGCGGGCAGAACTCGTCGACAAGGTGATCGAGCCCGCCCTACAAGAAGGCCGGCTTGTCGTTTGCGACCGCTTTTGGGATGCGACGATCGCCTATCAGGGATACGGCAGAGGTCTCCCAATTGATTCCTTGATGTACCTGACGATGTTTGCGGCGCGGCGCTTGAGCCCCGACGTCACCTTCCTGTTGCACGTTCCACTTGATGTTTCTCGGCAACGCCTGCGGGGGCGCAGCGCCGACCGGCTTGAAGGTGAAGCGAACAATTTCCACGAGCGAGTTGCCCAAGGGTATCGCAAACTCGCGGCCGTCGAGCCCGAGCGCTTTGTCGTCGTGGACGGCACGCTGCCCGAGGAGGAGCTCGCCGTGAAGATTCGCACCGAGGTGCTCTCGCGCTGGCATGGCTAAGACGAAGGAACCCAAGCCCCAGGAACCATCGCGGCCGAAGCCGCTCGCGCCGTTTGTCGGTCAGCCGGCGGTGATTGACTATTTCACCCGCGTTGGTCCGAATAAGCTCGCCCAAGCATATCTCTTTTGGGGTCAACGCGGCGTCGGCAAGCTCACGTTTGCGAAGATGCTCGCGATGACGCTGCATTGCGAGCGGCCGCGCAGTTTCCCGCTGGGCTTTTGCGGCGAGTGCGGCCCCTGCCAGCGCGCGCTTGCGGGGTCCTCCGGGGATACGATCGTCATCAGCGAGGAATTCATCCGGGAAGCCGACCGGCTGGCCGGCAAGAGCATCGAGCGCAAAACCGACGTCATGGGAATTGAAACGTCTCGCCGCATCATTACGCTCATGCAGATGCACAGCTACGAAGGCGGAAGGATGATCTGCATCATTCCAAATTTCGATTTCGTGACCAACGATGCGGTCTACAACGCGCTGCTCAAAGAGCTCGAAGAGCCAAATCCCGGCAAGCTCTTTTTGTTGACCGCCGAGCGACCCGACAAAGTCTTGCCGACCATCCGCTCGCGCACCACCAGCCTGCGCTTCAACGCGCTGTCAGAGTCAGAGATTGCTGACTCGCTGGTTGCGCATCATGAAGTCGAGGGCGAGCGTGCGCGTTTGCTGGCTCGCAAGGCGCAAGGTAGCCTCGGCGATGCGATCGCTGCGCTCGATGAAGTGGGCGATTCGCTCTCTCAGGCTTCGCGAGACTGGGCGCTAGCGTGCCTGCGCACCCCGCGTGCGATATCCACCATACCTGAGCTCTCAAAGGACAACGCACGGGCCGAGATCGTCGAGGTGCTGCGCGGTGCCCGGCTGGCTGTGCGAGACGTCCTTATGGTTGCGCTTGGAACCGAGGATCAGGTCCTTGACAGAGAATCGCTTCGCACGTATCGGACGGCAGCGCAAGCACTTGGTTCCGACGCAGCCACACGGCTCATCGTGGCGTTGTCTGCGGTGAACGAGGCGGCGCGCATTGCAGACGAGACGAACATTCCTCCAGTAAACGTGTTGGGCTGGCTCCAAGTCCAGCTCCGCTCCGTTTAACCACGAACCATCGCATATGACATGCACGACCAAGGGTCCCAGTGTGACCTAGCGCACTGCTCATAGCGTGCATCTACGTTCGGACCTAAGATGAAAGTGGTCGCTTGCCTTTCGCACGCACAGAGAAAAGGTTAGACTATAAGTATGCGTCGTCGCTCAAGCAAACGAGAACGTGGCTTCACCCTTATTGAAACGATGATCGCGATGATCGTCTTGCTTCTCGCTATTTTGGCAATGCTCTCGGTGGTTCCGTTTGGGTTTAACAGCGTCCAGACGAATGCGATTCACGTGCAGGCAGTTGCAGTCGCCCAACAATACCTGGACGACGAACATGACGCTTTGCTCCAAGCAAATGCAATGCCCTCGGCGACAACAGTTCCCATTGATGCGGGCCAGTCATTCATGGCCAACGGGCAAAACAATTCAAACTACGGTAACTTCGCTGTGACGCCGGATGGGTGTTCAACGAAGCAGTTCACCGGCACCAGCGGTGCCAACGTCTACTTGTGCTCTGTTATCGTTTCCTGGACAGAAGTAAACGCACCTCGATCTGTTACCGTGCAAAGCTATGTCACGAAGTAGCGCCGCGCAACGAGGATATACAATTGCCGAGATGTTGTCGACGATCTTTGTCTTGGGATTGATCATGAGCGCGATCGCGTTCATCATTGGTCCACTGCTGCGCTCCCAAGACCAAACCCAGGCAAAAGTAGATACCGTTCAGGCGGCGGCGATGGCGCTCTACCGCGTTCAGCGTGACCTGCGAAATACTGACGTTGGTTCTATTTACGCGTGCACGACCGGCGCGTCGCCAGCGTGCGCTACTCCTGGACCGACGCTCTCCAGTACGTCAGCCATTGTCATGTCGAGTGCCTATTTGTCGGGAACTGGACCGTTCCAATTGGACGCAGTGGCTAAGCCAGATTGGCAAGGCGCAACGGTCTATTGGGTGGATGCGGTCGGCAATCTCAACGTTGCGTTTGATCAACCGAGCACGTATACCACGGATCGCTTGTTGAACTCAGTAGACGCTCAAAACGCGGTGATCGATGTAACTGCTCGCGGCGGTATGCAGCTTGCGCGTTTCGTTGAGCGGCTTTCGCTCTCCGCTCCTGCGCCTGGACGCAAAGTGACTTTTCAGATGCAGGCGCAGAGTACCGTCAACGGCGCCCTGAATGAAACGACCTACCAGACCGATATAGAAACGAGAAACTAGAGGCGATATGCAGATTTCGAACTCGCGCAGACAACGGGGCATGTCGATGGTCCTCGCCTTGTTCCTCGTCGTTATCCTCTTACTCGTTGCAGTGGCAGTGTTGTCGAATTCTTCGTATTCTGCAAGCGATGCCCTGAGCGTTCAGACCAAAAACCAGACCTTTGACGCGGCTGAGACGGGCGTCAACGTCGCCCAATGGAGCATCGATGGGAATTCGGTGGCGACTTCAGGCAGTGGCGTCGTGAATGGCTACACGTACAATTGGAGTATCTGGTCAAACCAATTGCACGGAGGCGGTGCCTCAAACGTGAACGATCCAGATCCCAAGGTATCAGCAAAAATCAACGTTCCGGCTGGCCAGGCGCTGCTTGCGGGTTGGGCATCGTCGATCTTGGGCGGGCGGACGGTGTATGTTGAGCAGATGGTCATACCCGGTCCTCCGACATATTTGCTTCCAGGTGCGATTACTTGCGGCAAGACGGGCCAGATCAGTCACCAGCAGATAACCGATACTTCAGGCAAGCACAGCGCTGATATCCGCTGCGGCACAATCGCTTCCAGTGGTGGCGGCCAAACTCCGGATGGCAACTCTTATGCGACCGGCACGAGCAATGCCATCGTCGGCTATGACCACGTGGCCCACATCAACGCAACGCCACCGACGTTTCTGACTTCAGCGCAGCTTGCGACGATTCAAAGCAACACACTACAACAAGCACAAAGCGGCGGAGCGAACTATTACACGTCAGGCAGCGTGACCGGTGGGACGATTGGCTCCAATGGTGCGAATTGCGTCGCCTACATTGGTGGCAGCATCACGCTTATCGGCAATGGCAGCCTCACAAACTATTGCGCGACGACCGTCGTCATGGGCGACGTCAACATCGGCGGCAATGCCGATTATCAGGCTCTACCGGTCAGCCTTACGCATATTATCTACGTGTTTGGGACGGGCGGCACCGTGCTCCACGGAACGCCAACGACGGTTGGCATCTTTTATGTTGCCAATTCAGACGTGACAATCAATGGCGGGGGGCACGGGAATTTCACCGGCGCAATTTACACTCCCAACAACGTCACAATGAATGGTGGCGGTAACGCAACCTTCGATTACCCCGGCAATCAGACGCCCCCGCCAGTGGTTAATCCCAACGTGGTGCCAGAGTCGCAATGGGAGTACTGAACTAGGCTCAGCGGCCCTAGCTATGTAGTGTCGCGAATTTATTCGCGACCTTTTTGACTAAAGGCGCGCCCCTTGTAGAGCAGAGCCGCACGCGCACTCACGTTGCTGAGGCATCCGCTCGATCATGGCCAAGATGACTGCCTTCACTTTTTGGTTGTTAGCTTGGAAAACAGCGATCACGCCTTCATGGGTCACGGGCTCAATGCCGGCCTGCCCCTCAAGGCCCACATCGAAGTCGGTGATGAGCGAGATATTGACGTAACACATCTCCAGCTCGCGCGACAAGTACGCCTCGGGATACTGCGTCATATTGATCACTTCCCAGGCGTGCGACGAGTACCAGCGGCTCTCTGCCACGGTGGAAAAGCGCGGACCCTGAATCGTCACCACCGTGCCGCGATCGTGGCAGACAATGCCCGCATCCTTGATGATCTGGACTGCCAGGGGACGCAACTGCGAGCAATATGGGTAAGCGAACGAAACGTGCGTGGTCACTGGCCCATCGTAGAAGGTATCTTTGCGGCCATTCGTGCGATCGACCAGCTGATCGCACACGACAAAGTGACCTGGCTTGACGCTCGCCTTGAGCGACCCAGAGGCGCATGGCCCGATGATGCGCTGCACCCCGAGTTCCTTCATCGCCCAGAGATTTGCGCGGTAGTTGATCATGTGAGGAGGCAGGGAGTGCGCTCGCCCGTGCCGCGGTAAGAAAGCAACGCGCTTGCCCGCGATCTCGCCGAGTGCGAACTCATCGCTGGGCGAGCCATAGGGAGTTTCAACTTTGACGTCACGCTGATTTTCCAGCAGCGAGTAGAAGCCTGAGCCTCCAAAGACTCCGATTTCGGCTTGCTCTTTCACGTTTATCTCCACGCGCGAATAAATTCGCGCGACTAGATGGGCGACTTGACAGTCGCCCGCTACATTCCAAAGGAAACGCTAGGATTCTTTGAAGTCGCTCGGCTTGAGGTTCTCGATATACTTGTGGAAGCGCTGCATTTCTTCTTCCTCCGTCTTCTTGTCGTAGACGGACTCTTCGAGCGCAATCTTATCGGTGACGAAGATAGGAGCGTTGGCGCGCAGCGCAAGCGCGATGCAATCACTTGGCCGAGCGTCGATCTCCTGGTCTTCTCCACCCGCCTCGACCACGAGCTTGGCATAGAACGTGCTATCCTTGATATCGTGGATGATGATTTTGGTCAACTTGGCGTTGAGGTTATCCAAGATGGCTTTCATCAGATCGTGCGAGAGCGGGCGCGGCACCGACTGAGCTTCGAGGGCCAACATGATGGCGGTCGCCTCGAACGGCCCGATGAGGATGGGCAGATAGCGCTTGCCTTCGAGATCCTTGAGAATGACAACAGGATCATGCGTCAGCAAGTCGATGCCGAGTTTGTCCACCTTCATCTGCCGCATGTAGCTCCCGCCTCACAATGGGATTGCCGGCAGGCCTTCGCTTCAAAAAAACCGGTTCCTATCGTGCGAAACGCATATGACAGGACAGCCTCCACATAGGGTGAAAGCGCCCAAGCGTGCAGTTTTTTAGGCTCAACGTTAGCCATGAATGGTTCGCGACGGTCATCGCAATCGTCGTTGCATTCCTCCTGTGGCGCCTTATTGAAGCCGGAATCACAAAATTTTACGCGCGGCGCTTTGCGAGCCGGATCATTCCGCGAGTTTCGACGTACTTCGGCATAACGCGGTCCATGAGCGGCGTCCTCATTTTCTTTTTTCTCATCCTCGAACTGCTCAATATTTGGCGCGTCAACGTGGCGCCGGCGCTCTTTTCGGCCGGCGTCTTCGGAATCGTGATCGGCGTCGGCGCGCAGTCCATCGTTCGCGACGTGCTCACCGGCGCGTTTTATCTCTTTGAGGACACGTTCGACGTCGGCGATGGCGCCGAGTTGACGACCGGGAATGGCGTCATTCACGGCGTCATCGAGGCAATAAGCCTACGAGAGGTGCGCTTGGTGGACGACCGCGGTTACTTGGTCTCGGTTCCCTACGGCAGCATTGTGTACGCGGCCAATTCGACCCGGTTGCCGCTTCGGCTCAGCGTCGATTTCATCGTTCCTTTGCGTGGCAGCATTGGATCGCTGCGCGAACAGCTCACCAACATCGCAGAAAAGGCCGTCAAGAAGAGCGGCATCGACGTCGACGATCTGGCCGTGATGCTGACCGATGTGACACCCAGCGGCGCAACGTTTCGAGTCCACTTTCAAGTCAAGCGCAAGCAAGCACACGCAGCGACCTCATCCCTGCGCGAGCTCATCGCAACGGATCTGCAAGACCAAGGATTTCTGCCCAAGGTGGACCAGGCAGACGCCCAAGCGTTGCCCACACAAACGTAGTGTCGCTCGCCTGCGGCATCGTTGGCTTGCCCAACGTGGGAAAGTCGACGCTCTTCAACGCCATGACGCGCAGCAGCGTGGTGGCTTCAAACTATCCCTTTGCAACCATCGACCCAAACCTTGGCATTGTGCCAGTGCCGGATGCAAGGCTTGCGGTGCTGGCGGACATTTTCAAGAGCAAACAAATCGTGCCCGCGACCACCACCTTCATTGATATCGCAGGCTTAGTCCGTGGCGCTTCAAAAGGCGAGGGGCTCGGCAACGCTTTTCTCTCGCACATCCGCGAGGTCGACGCCGTCGCGATGGTCGTGCGCTGTTTTGAAGATCGCAACATCATCCACGTCGAGGGTGCCCCCGATCCCATTCGAGACGTTGAGATTCTCCAAATCGAACTCGCGCTCGCTGACCTCACCACCGTTGAACGGCGTCTGGAAAAATCGCGTCCGCGAGCCAAGGCGGATGCGAAGCTCGCAGAAGAGGTTAGCGCGCTCGAACGCATCGCATCGGTGCTCAACGAAGGTACGCCCGCGCGGACGTTTGGTCCGCAGACGGAGGAAGCTTCGCTTGCAAAGGAACTGTCACTCCTCACCGCAAAGCCGCTGCTCTACGTCGCCAACGTTGATGAAGCATCCACTGCTTCGTCATCGCATGGTGTAGAACAGCTTCAACACCGCGCGCGCACCGAAGGTTCAGAAGTCATAGCGCTGTCTGCGAAACTTGAAGAAGAGCTTTCGGGTCTTCCACCAGCGGAGGCAGATGCGTTTGCGCGCGAACTTGGGATGGAGTCGCGTGGACTCGATCGGCTCATTGTGACGGCCTACCGCCTGCTCCGGCTCATGACATTTCTCACCGCAGGAGAAAAGGAGACGCGGGCCTGGACGATCACGCAAGGAACCAAGGCACCAGAGGCTGCGGGCAAGATTCACAGCGACATTGAGAGAGGTTTCATTCGCGCAGAAATCGCTTCGTTTGAAGACTTGCAGCGCCTCAGCAGCCTCAACGCCGTCAAAGATGCCGGTCTCTTGCGCAGCGAGGGGCGAGACTACGTGATGCGGGAAGGTGACGTCGTCAACTTTCGATTTAATGTTTGAACTGGAGAGACGAGCATGGCATCCGCAAGCGGCGACAGCCCAAAAGGAACCACTTCCGCAGATCCCCACAAGACCGACCACGAATCGGTCTTCGGCGAGGCGATGGACTATTTCAATGAAGCGGCCGCCAACTTAGATCTCAACCCTAATATCAAGCGCATCCTCACGCACCCAGCGCGACAAGTCATCATCTCAATTCCCTTTCAGCGCGACAATGGCGATTTTGAAGTGTACACGGGGTATCGCGTGCAGTATAGTTTCGCCCGGGGCCCAGCGAAGGGCGGCCTTCGTTATCACCCCGATGTGACACTGGATGAAGTGACGGCGCTCGCCTTTTGGATGACCTGGAAGTGTGCCGTGGTCGATATTCCGTTCGGCGGTGGTAAAGGTGGGGTGACGTGCGATCCATCCAAACTTTCGCGAGGCGAGCTGGAACGTCTCACGCGCCGCTATGCCGCCGATATCATCGAAGTGATCGGGCCGGACAAGGATGTAGCTGCGCCTGACGTAGGCACGAATCCGCAGACGATGGCCTGGATCATGGACACGGTTTCCATGCACAACCGCTACCATACGCCGGGGGTGGTCACGGGGAAGCCGCTCAACGTGGGCGGATCGCGCGGGCGAGTTGAGGCGACCGGCCGCGGCGTTATGATTACCATTCAGTCGGCGCTCGAGAAAATGGGCAAGTCGCTCGCCGGACAACGAGTGGTCGTGCAGGGCTTTGGGAATGTCGGTTCTATCACGGCAAAACTTCTGCACGAGCATGGCGCAATTGTCATTGGGTTGAGCGATCAGTTCGGGGGTTTATACAACAAGACTGGCGTCGACGTGGAAGCGGCCATCGCGTATGTGAACTCACCCAACAACCAGCGGCGTTCGCTGGAGGGGTTTTCGGGAGAGCGAGTGAGCAATACTGAACTGCTCGAGTTGCCCTGCGACATTCTCGTTCCGGCAGCAATCGAAAACCAACTGACGGTGGAAAACGCGTCGAAGATCAAAGCACACCTGATCGCGGAAGGGGCAAATGGTCCCACGACACCCGCCGCCGATGGAATGTTTTCACAAGCGGGCGTAACCGTGATCCCCGATATTCTCGCCAACGCCGGCGGGGTGACGGTTTCGTATTTCGAGTGGGCCCAAGACCGCATGGGGTTCTATTGGAAAGAGAGCGAGGTCAATGAGCGGCTCCGCGACGTGCTCAAAGAAAACTTTGAGGCGGTTTGGGATATAGCGGAGAACCGCAAGGTTACCTTGAGAACGGCGGCCTACATGCTCGCCATCCGGCGCGTGGTCGATAGCTTGATGACGCGTGGCATCTACGCCTAGAGGTAGCGAACAAAACAAAATATGTACCAGCGGACCTTTAGGTCCGCTTGCCATATTTGTCTTCCAAATACGGAATGATGACGTCGTCGTCGTCAAGCACGGTGCTGCCGTCCACCAGCACCGGCACGCTCGGTTGACCGGAAACCGCAATCACTTCGGTGCGCTCGCTGTGCCGGATGGGAACCTCAATCGCTTCGTAAGGTAATCCCAACTCGTCGAGCTTGTCGCGAACGCGCTGGCAATACCAACACCATGATGCATTGTAGAGCTTGATCCGCGGCTTTCCGTCTGAAGGCACGCTGACATGCTTGCGGCGCCAGGGAGTTTGTGCCCTCCGCAACGGCGCGGAGCTGCCATCCCACAGCGGGCCGGCAGCGCTCCGCCGGTTTTGTCATTGTGGGGGCAGGCTCTGATTTGCTCGCTTTGGCGCCCTCCCCAGGAACGTGGTGGACCCAAGCGGGGCAAAGAGGCCACAGGTTCTCCCTGACAGCCACCGAAAATACTAGTACCTTTGTTGTCTCTTGGAGGCGAGATGCGCAACCGAGTCCGGCGCGTCGCAGTCTACGGGTTTCTCGCATTCGTTGCCGTGTCAGCTGCATTGCACTTCACCTTGGGCTCGACCGTCGCGACCTTGTTCCCAACTTGGCGCTACGCGACACCGCCCGATCAAGCCATCTCGATTATTTCGCTCTCTCGTAACGTGCGCGAGGAGTCTACACCAAGACCCACCCCACCGCCGCCATCGCCGAAGCTTGTCATGCGAACGTCAACGCACATCGCGCCGCTGAAATATCGAGAAATGGCTTTCCAAAACCAGGCGGCCTTGCTTAAATCCATTCACGCGCCCGCGCGGCGCAAGTCCAATCTCATCATCGTCGGACCCAAACTTCCGAAACCAGGATCGAAAGAAGCGCCTGCGGTTTCAAATGGAGTCCAGCCGACGCCGTCGCCTGGGGTCGCGGGTGCAAAGGTCGATACCGGTGGCAATAACGATGAGGTGAACGGAGCAACGGTTTGGGGTGACGATAATCCCGTGCGAGTGCTCAAATTGGCGGATCTCTCGCTTGCCTCGCCACCGCCACAACCGATTAAAATCGAAGTCGATGTTGGCCCTGATGGAAATATTGTCAATGTGCGTATACTGCAATCGAGCGGGGACGCGAATCTCGATGCCATGGCGCTCGATGCGGCGCGGAAAACTGTGTTCGCACCAGCCACCCTCAATGGTCTTCCCGTCCATGGCACGATCGTTTTGGAATATCCCCCGACCCCCACGACCACATGACTGTCGTGTCGCGAATTCATTCGCGACCATCTTCCCACACGAAAGCGCGCATCGTTGCCCGGGCGAAAGAACTTGGGTTCGATCTGGTTGGCATCGCCTCGGCGCAGCCATTCATCAAAGAAGAGCGAATCTTCAAGGATCGCCGCGATCGCAAATACCTGGAACGATGGCACTACGACGATCGAACGATCCAAACACATTGCAGGCCGTCGCTGTCGCTTCGGGATGCACGCTCCATCGTCTGCACCGCAACGTCCTATTACAGCGACGTGACGCCGCACGATCCGCAAGCACCTGGGCTCGAAGGCGCGATCTCAAACTACGCGTGGGGCCAAGACTATCACAAGGTTATCGGCCGGAGGCTGAAAGAACTCGCCGATTTCATCACCCGCGAGTTTCCAGGATCACGATGTCTTGCGTGTGTGGACACTGGACCGCTCATGGATCGCGCCGCTGCCGTGCGCGCGGGCATCGGCTGGTTCGGCAAGAGCGGCAACGTGCTGACCAAGCAGTTCGGCTCGTACGTCTTCTTGGCCGAACTGATCACCACACTCGAACTCGAGCCGGATGAACCTTTGCAAACCAACTGCGGCCAATGCGTCGAGTGTATCGTTGACTGTCCGACGGGAGCCATTGGCCCCAACGGCGAGATCGATGCCAGGCGTTGCATTTCTGACCTCACGCAAGCAAAAGGGCCGATCCCGCACGACTATCGCAAGATCATTGGCAACAGATTGTGGGGGTGCGACACGTGCCAGACCGTCTGCCCCGTCAACGACCGCAGAGCAGCGCATACGCATCCCGAATTCGCTCCGCAATCTCACATAGGCACGGCGATGGACCTACCGTCCGTTTTGCTCATGAGCAAGGCGGAATTTCGGCGCTGGTTTGGCTCCACGGCCATGGCTTGGCGCGGTAAGGCAGTCCTGCAGCGCAATGCCGCCGTGGCTTTGGGCAACTCGCGCGACCCAGCAGCGGTACCCCCGCTCGTCGCGGCCTTACGTGACCGCAAGCCGCTCGTTCGAGGTCACGCCGCGTGGGCGTTGGGCCAACTCGGTGGCCAAGAGGCGCATCGCGCCCTCGAGGACCTACTCGCTGTTGAGACCGATGCGTGGGTGCGAGAGGAAGCGGAACTTGCCCTGAGGTAGTCGCTCGAAATCATTCGACCACACTCGATCAACGCTGGAGGGACGGATTCATGAATCTGGGATCCAACGAACTGACGTTCTGCGGGCACGCGACTTTTGCCATCAAGACGCAAAGCGGCAAGCACTGGATCATCGATCCATGGCTCGAACAAAATCCCGCCTGTCCAACGAGGCTGAAGAATCCCGCCAAGGTCGACACGCTCCTCATCACCCACGCGCACGGCGATCATATCGGTGATGCGCTTCGTTTGGCGACGAAGCACGACGCCACGGCTATCGGCATTTTCGAAACGGTCGCGTGGCTGCAGAAAAAAGGGGTCAAGAAGATCATCGGCTTCAACAAAGGCGGCACGATCGAGCACGAGGGTGTCAAGGTCACGATGACCCACGCGGTGCACAGTTGCGGCATTGCGGATGGTGACGATATTCTGTACGGCGGCGAAGCTGCCGGCTACGTGGTGACGCTCGAAAACGGCTTACGCCTCTATCATGCCGGCGATACGATGATCTTCTCAGATATGAAGCTCATCGGCGAGCTCTTTAAGCCTGACCTTGCTTTGTTGCCGATCGGCGATCACTACACGATGGATCCGCTGCAGGGTGCTCACGCAATCAGGCTGTTGGGAACCAAAGTGGTCGTGCCCATGCATTACGGGACCTTCCCGATTCTCACGGGCACGCCCGAGAAACTGCGCGAGCTAACAAAAGACATCAGCGGATTGCAAATTATCGATCTCAAACCCGGCGAAACGCTGACTGGCGAGCTCAAGCGCCTGGTCCCCGCCTGATCGTTCCCCTCACGTTTTAGGTCGCTTTGACCACGATCTTGCCGATCAATCGTCCGATCGACTGAGCGCGGTCGGCGCTATTGCTCAGATGGCGATACACTTCGCGGAGTTTCAGGATGTGCGGAACATCCGACCCATCGAAGAGGTCGACGAGCGCATTGCGGTAACAATCTTCCACGAAGTTTTCGGCTTTCTGCGCTTCCTGCGCGCACTTCCAGGCCGTTTGGGGAGCGTTGGGCAGGCTACCCACGGCTTCAGAGACCTGTTCGGCGGCTCCCTTTAAGAGTCGAGCCATCTGTTGAATTTGCGGAGTCGGTTGCACCGCAAAAAGCTTGATCTCTCGAGCTGCGTTATCGATATACCTGATCATGTCGTCGATCGCCTCGCCTAAACCGTAGATATCCTGTCGGTCCATAGGCGTAACAAAAGCGTCACGCAACGAGGTCGTCAGTTGGCTGAGAATCGCCGCCGAGCTACTTTCAAATTCGTCGACCTTATCGGGAAGCGGAGTTCCGGCGCTGACGTATTCCTCAAATGCGCGAGCCGCGTCTACTAAAATCGCAGCATGATCTCGCAGTAGGGTGAGAAACCGATCGTTTCGTCTGGGCAAGAAAAAGTCAGATAACCACATGGCTTGCGTTATCTCCCGTGGGTGAAAGCGCGAAGAATCAAAGTTGCAGCAGCGCCGCTCGCGAGACCAACGGGCACGGTCAAGAACCAAGCAGCCACGAGTTCGCGCGCGATGCGCCAGTGGAGCGCGCGAGGGTTGGTCGCGGCGCCGACGCCCATGATTGCGCTGGCGGTGCTTTCCGTCGTGCTGAGCGGACCTCCTAGCGACGATGCTGTGATCACCGTGGCTGCAGCGGCAAGCTGGAAACATAACGCGTGGAGCGGCATGATGCGGAAGAGCTTCCCTCCGATGGTTTTCGCGACCCGTCTCCCCCCGATGGCCATGCCAAGCGCGAACGAGAAGACGGAAACCGCAATCGCCCAAAAGGGAACGGCAAAAACAGAGGTCGTGGTTCCAATGAGCGTCGCCGCGACGATGAGCCCCATCATCTTCTCCGCATCATTGGAACCATACCCAATCGCTTGCAAGAAGACCGTGACATACTGAAACTGCATCAGTCGGTTACCGGTCTTGAAACTCACCTTTGAGAAGATGATCCACGCCATCGTGTAGATGATGGCTCCCGCCAAGAAGCCGATCACAATGGAACCACACAAGCTGAGGATAACTTTGGAGACGCCGGACCACGCGATTTCCTGAAGCTTCCCCAAAACCCACAGCGAACCGATCGTGGCGCTGACGAGCGCGACCGATGCCGATGTCGGTAACCGCGCGGCGTAGGCCAGCAAAATGGCCCCCACCCCGCCGAGCATGCCGGCCGCCAAGGGCACAAAGCCCACCCGCTCATAGTTGACGATGCCGTGACCGATCGTCTGGGCGACCGCGGTCCCCGCGACAAGCGGTCCGACTAGCGCGCCTGCGACGATAATGAAAAAGGCCGCGGCTGGCGAGATCGTCCGGCCTGCGGTGGCCGCCGCAAGCAGATTACCACCGTCGTTGAATCCGGCGACAAGGTTGAATGCTACCGCCAATCCGATAGCGATGAAGACAATCGATGCGTGCGTGCTGTCTTCGTGCTCCTTTAGCCTTTACAAAATGCTCTTGCCTAGCGCCGAACAGATGAGTTCGTTGGCGAGCTTTGCCGTCATGTTGTGTTCGTCGAGCAAGGGATTAACTTCAGAAAGCTCGAGCGAATGAGCCACGCCACTCTGCCAAAGCGCTTCCATGATGAAGTGAGCCTCTCGATAGGTGATGCCCCCGCGCACGGGCGTACCAGTTCCCGGCGCGAGGGTTGGGTCAAGGCAATCGATGTCGAAGCTGATATGCACGCTGCGCGGTCCTTGACTGGCCCTTTCGATCGCCCGCTCCATCACCTTTGCCATACCGAGGCGGTCGATGTCGCTCATCGTGAAGCACAGAATATCGTGCTCGATGATGGTCCGCTTTTCTTGCGGATCGAGTTCGCGCAAGCCGATGAACACGGTGCGCCGTCGATCGGCAGCGGGCGTCGGAAACTCGGGCGCCGGAAAAATATCGGTCACCTGTCCAAACGCAGCGGCCATAGACATCCCGTGAATGTTACCGGTTGGGCTGCTTTCCGTGGTGTTCAGGTCAGCGTGCGCGTCCACCCAAATGACGCCTTGTGGTCCGTTGACCCGCGCGATCCCGGCGATCACGCCGACGGCCATCGAGTGGTCCCCGCCGATCACAGCTGGATAGGACTGCTCGCGTATCGCGGTTTCCACGGCATGAGCGATTTCGCGATTGGCGTCATGCACTGACCGCACGTTTCTTGGGTGACCTGGCCCACCTAAAGCATCGCCGGACTTGCCTATCACGGCGACGTCTCCGAAGTCCGTCACCGCATAGCCAAGGGATTCCAGCTGCTGTGCCAGCCCCGCAGTTCTCAGTGCCTGCGGGCCCAGACGCGCGCCCCGACGACTGGCGCCCAACTCCAGTGGCACACCGATGATCGTCACAGTGTGTGCGCGTTCTACCACTTGCATAATCGATATAGCAGCGGACTTTAGGTTCGCTTGGACTAAATTCCCTCGTTATCGTCGCCGATACACTAGCGCAAGAGCTCTCTATAAAATGCGTCATTTTGCCTTTCTCATCGTCATCGTGGCACTTGTCATCGCTGGAAGCGCATCGATCGCTCCAGCGTCTCCGAAACCAGCCCTGATTGCCTCTGCCGACGTCGATACGTATGGCGACCTTGCTCCAAAGCTCGAGCGGTTGGTCGACAATGCTCCGGGTGAGGTTGCGATTTCCGTTGTCGACCTCCACAATGGCTACACGATGTCCATCAATGGCAACGTCAATCTACCGGCCGCCAGTACGATCAAAGTGCCGGTCATGGTTGAGGTGATGCGGCAGATTTCACTGGGCAAGTTTGGCTTTTACCGCACGGTATCGCTGCGCGAGGGCGATCGCGATTGCGGTTATGGCTCTTTATGCGATGCACCATGGGGTTCGAAGTATACGGTCTGGGAGCTCTTGTGGCGCATGATCACCGTCAGCGATAACACCGCGGCCAACATGCTGATCCGTTTGGTAGGCCGTCAGCATGTGAACCAGACCATGCAGGGCCTGGGGCTCACGCAGACCTGGCTCGGGGATAGCATCCATAGCGATGGGGACGTTCGCACGCTGCGCACGAGCGCCAATGACATGATGCGACTTATGGGCATGATCGCCGAACATCGACTAGTGAACGCCAAGGCCTGCGATGCGATGCTTGAGATACTTGCCGGCCAGCGACACAATACGATGATCCCTGCGTGGCTTCCAAAGTCATTGGTGATCGCTCACAAGACTGGAACGCTTCACGATACCCTCAACGACATCGGCATCGTCGAGCTCAACGGCTCGCCCTATGTCATATGCGTTTTCACAACGCATCTGTCCGATCTCGACTTGGGCGAGCGCTTCATCCGCCAAGTTTCGCTCCTCACGTTTCGCGCGTTCTCCCAACGACGCGCCGCGCCCATAAACTAGGGCTTGCGCCCATTCTCTTCGAACAGCTGTGCGTGACGCTGCGCACGACCCTATAGTGTGACGTAATATGCGCTTCCTCACAAACGTCGCATAGACGATACATTGAGAACGGTAGCGCGAAGCGTTGTACTGGCCGGAAGTGCTGGGGGACACAACGCCCGCAAGGGAAAGGCGTAAAACAACTCGTGGCTTTGGCAGGGGACCACGCACAGTCACAGCGGGAGAGCTGGCGCGAGATCGCGACCCAGCTTTACGCTTACGGTCTTACTGGAATCTCACTTCTCCTTTTGTATCTCTTCCCGCCACACTTCGATCTCCGAATAACCACCATCGTTCAGGTCGCAATCGTCGCGGTGTTTCTGATCTTGATGGAGCGTCCCGTCAAGACCCCTGCAGTCTCAATGGTAGCGCCAATGACGGCCGTCATCTCGGCCTCAGGCGTAGTCTTCGGGTCATGGACAATCGTCTTGGCGGTGATCACTTGGGCAGTTGTCCGACTGCGGATGATGCTGCACGAAGGCGGTGGCTGGAGGTCGATGCTCGCGCCGGCGACCTTTGGCCAAACAGCGAGCGCCATTATTGGATCGTATGCATTACTCGGGGTATGGCATCTCGTTGGTCAGGTTCTGATCATAACCCCGAAGTATCTCACGAGTGTTGTTGATCTGCTAGGCATTGTTGCCGTTGGTTTGGCCTGGCAAACAGCAAGCAATGTCACCGCATACGTCTACTACCTGATCAATGGTCGACCTTTTGCTCTGACGCAACTGCTCAGAACTGGAGTCATTGCGTCTGTCTACGCCTATTTGCTGGTCGCAACATATCGGTTCGGCGGCCTGCTCACCACATCGATTTTTTACATCGTCGTTGCACAAATTAGAGTTGTTCAGGACGTCCTAGGGATTACAACTCAGCTTCATAAGCTGGAGAGGGCGCAAGCGCAAGCTCAGGGGCTTGTTCGCGACCTCACGCATTTTACCGATACCGAAAACCTCGAGTTTGCGAGCGAGGTCCAGAATATCTCCCAAATGTTGGGTCGCCGTCTCGGCATGTCGAAGCGCGATATTGATCTGCTCGGTTTGGCTGCGGAGCTCCACGAAATAGGCAAATCACATATCCCCGCCAGAATCCGAAATCGCGCTCCGTCGAATCCCAAAGAGGCAAGCCAAAAACGCGCCTACGCGCGCTGGGGTGGCCTCATGGTTCGTGCGGCAGACGCATTGCTGCCAAATCAGATCGCGGATTGGATCGAGTTTCACGGCGAGCGCTTCGATGGCGCTGGATATCCGCGTGGCTTGAAAGGAGAAGACATCCCCCTCGCTTCTCGCATCATAACTGTTGCAAGAGACTATGTTAGGTTCCTGACGGGGTACGATGGGGCAGAAGCAATGGAAAAAGAAAAAGCGCTCGCGCTACTTCGCGAAGGTAGCGGAACGCTTTATGATCCGAGACTGGTTAGTTTATTGAGTGATGTTGTCGTCTAGAACCAGCCGACTGTGTCTCCAAAAATATGGAAGAAGTGGGAAGCCGAGGACAACACACCACCAAGGCTGTGGAACACAGCGAGAACGCCACCGAGTAGAACTAGCATGAGAAGGCTCCTTCTTCAAGTGCTGAAGTCTCGAGCAGCGTTCCGTCCACACGGGCAGGCGTTTTAGGATTCAACCGTCGCGTACGGTCATGTCAAAAGTGGCTGCCACCACGACAAGACATCGGTCCTGAAGCGCCTGCTCGAAAAACATTCTCGATCCATCTCACGTGAATGAACCGAGTCGCTCCCCGAGCCTTATATAACAATACCGACGGGTGGATATGTGACCCCCGTCACACCAATTATAGATGAGACCATACGACAATGCAAGGCAGAAAGACCTAATGTGCGCGTCCCCTTAGCTAGGACGTCCGGTGGCTAAGAAGCCGCCGCTTTCGAGCTCTTCACGCTGGAGCCGCCCGCTACGGGAAAGCAAGACGTCAGCCAGCGCTGATACTGACTGAGGCGCCCCACCACGATATCCTCGTAGAGCTGGACGAGCGCGGCGCTCACTTTCCCAATACCGCCCTCGCCGATCTTCCGGTGGTCTATCTCAATAACGGGGGACACCCCAACGGCCGTGCCAGTGAAGAATACTTCATCCGCCTGATATAATTCGGTGCGATCAATGCTTCGCTCGACAACTCGCAGACCGAGTTCGGTCGCAGCGAGCTCCATAATCGTGAGCCGCGTGATGCCTTCCAAGATGTTATCCGTGACTGGCGGTGTGATCACGAGGTTATCGCGGACGATAAAAATGTTCTCCGCACTGCCTTCGGCAACGTGCCCCTCGGCCGTCATGACGATCGCTTCATCGAATCCGCTCTTGACCGCATCGGTCTTTGCAAGCGCCGAGCCTACATAGATGCCCGTCAATTTTGCCCGCGCAGGAGCGGTGTTGTCATCGATCCGGTGCCACGATGAAACGCAGGCACGTAGACCCTTTGATGCATCAAGATATGGTTTGTGCGGCAGTACGACGATGCTGATGTCGTGCTCGACGCCGTGCAAGCGTACGCCGATTTCCTCAGCGGACTTGAACACGATGGGTCGGATATAGACGTCTTGGCGCAATTTGTTGCGGCGGACCAATTCGACGGTATGGGCGCTGAGCTGTGCGACGGTTTCTTCCAAGGAGACCAGCAAGAGGTTTGACGATCGACGCAGGCGTTCGAAGTGATCTTGCAGCCGAAAGATATAGAGCTGCTCGAGCGACGGACTCCAGTAACCACGTATGCCTTCAAAGCACCCGGTACCGTAGTTGAGGCCGTGCGTGAGGAGCCCGACCTTGGCGTCTCCATACCGCACGAACTTTCCGTTGTGGTAGACTTGCAGGTCGGATAATTCCATCGTCTCTCTCGCTTTCAGGTAGGACAGTTCCGCGCCTTCGTTACTATACCATCGTTCGGCAAGCCTTAGAATCTGCCACAAGGCCAAGGAAAGGCGCTTCCCTTTGGTCCTCAGTTCGGGCACGCGGACCTAGAGGTCCGCTGCGACAGAGAAAATGATGTGCGTTGCAATTTGCCTGACTTTGTGGTACAAAGTAACCGATGGAAGTTGAGCGGGCGCTCGCGGATCTCGCCGAAGTGCGAGACCGCCTGGCAAGCGTCCAGGAATTTCGGGGCTATTCGGGTTCGGCTGCGGCACTCAGCGGCGTGGTGGCAATCGTCGCGGGAATCGTCCAATGGGTGGTTGCGCCGTTTCCTCAAACTCCGGCGGACACCCAGCGATATCTCGTCATATGGTTCGCCTGCCTCGCCGCAGCGCTAGCCATCAACTACGGCGCATTGCTCGTTTGGTACGTTCGCAATGCCGGGTTACACGAACGGCGACAGACCCGCAGCGTCGGCATAGCGATCCTTCCAGCCGTTGGGCTGGGCGCTGTGCTGAGTTTAGCAATGATCGCTCACGGGATAGTCTCGCTGTTGCCAGGCGTCTGGTATGCTTCGTACGGCATCGGGCTGTTTTCGTCGCGCGCCATGTTGCCGCGAGGCGTCACGTACGTGGCGAGCGCATTCGGCCTCGCCGGCGCGGCGCTCATCTTGATCCCGGATCCCTCGTGGTCGCTTTCATTTTGGGTGATGCCGGCCGGATTTGGTCTTGGCCAGACCATCATTGGCTACTTGTTATCATTGGATAGGAAAGCGCAGTCATCGCCATGACGATGAAGAAAAATGGACGGAAACCGCAGCGGACCCGCACGGATGCACCGTTCGCTTATTCTGGTTTAGAGCGTATCTTTCACGAACGCGGACGGCTCGCCGTGTGCACGTGCCTCGTGACCCATCCCGAAGGCATGAGCTTTACCGAGCTTCAGGAAGCTTGCGGTTTAACCGATGGCAATCTTAGCCGCCATCTGACCGCGTTGGCAGAAATGGACATCGTCTCGATCAACAAGGAGAGCGGGCCCGGTCGCCCGACCACGATTTGCCGGATTACGAAGAGTGGGCGAACGCGTTTCCTTGCCTATATCGATGAGTTGGAGTCGGTGGTCAGAGACGTTCACGAACGCGCCGATAGCTTGGCGCGTCAAGCCGGCCGCTCGGTGCCCAGGTTAGCGTTGGTCCGCGAGTAGCACGAAAGGTCAATAGCAAAACAATGGTTTTACGAGATGCCCAGCGTCAACCACTTCCCGATCCGGCTGGGCCAATCCCCAGGCATGTCGCCGTCATCATGGATGGCAACAGACGCTGGGCACGCGAACGCCACCTGCCAATCATTGAGGGCTATCGTCGCGGCATGACGACATTGCGCGAAACCACCACGGCCTGTCGCGATTTCGGCGTGCCCATTCTCACCGTCTACGGGTTTTCAGAAGAGAACTGGAAACGGGAACCAAGCGAGATTTCCCTGCTCTTCGAATTATGTTGTGCGTTTGCGCGCAACGAGCTCGATGGACTGCGCCGCCAAAATGTCCGGGTGCAAGTGCTCGGGAGGATCGAGGCGCTGCCGCATGCGCCTCGCCAAGCGCTCGAACACCTTGTCCGCGGAACGGCAGGCAACACTGGCACCCTCCTCAATCTCGCGGTGAACTACAGCGCCCGAACCGAACTCAAAGACGCGATAAAAACGCTCGCCAACGACGTGCGCTCGGGCGTCTTGAGCGTCGATCAGATCGACGATGCGACCCTTGGTTCCTACCTCTACACTGCGGGCCTTCCCGATCCGGATTTGCTCATACGGCCAGGCGGCGAATACCGGTTGTCAAATTTCCTGCTCTATCAAGTCGCCTACACCGAGTTATGGGTCACCGATGTCTACTGGCCAGAGTTCACACGCGCTCATTTCGCGGAAGCCATCATCGAGTTTCAGCGTCGCCATCGCCGCTTCGGTAATTAGCGCCGGCGCATTTGTTCGCTGACTTCCACCTTCACAGCCACTGCAGCGATGGCCGTCTCGATCCGGCATTGCTTGTGGACTGCGTCGCGGATGCGGGCGTGGAAGTGTTCGCGCTGACGGACCACGACACGACGGCAGGCCATGGCGCTGCACGGCAGCGCGCAATGGAACGTGCGCTGAAATTTGTGCCAGGCATCGAAATGACGACGTATGCTCATGGGCGAGTTATCCACGTTCTTGGCCTCGGATGCGATGGCAGCAATGACGAACTGCAAGCGGCAAACGAAATTGCACACAACGTTTGGGACGCCAATCAATGCCGCTGGATCGCGGCGCTGGCTCGTGACGGCGTCGACATAGACCTTGCGCGCGATTTCCCGCACCACCCGGTGCGTTTGCCGGTCCTGATCGAACGATTGGTTCGACGGGGTGTTGATGGCGGCGATCCACTTCGAGTTCATGCGCGCTTTCGCGCGTTCTTTTCTGAGCTGCCGCAGCAGGCATACACTCAACTGCCAACGCCAGAAAAGGCGGCGTCGATGATCCGCAACTGTGGGGGGCTGGCGCTGCTTGCCCATCCGATGGCCCTACATGAGGCTGGGCTTGCCGAAACCCTTCTGGCCGATTGCGATGGTCTTGAAGCAATCTATTTGGCGTATGGCGAGGCGGAGCAAGCATCGCTGCGTGCCTTGGCCATGAAACATGGCAAGTTCTATTGTGGGGGCAGCGATTATCACGGCTATCTTGAAGCCGCGTATCGCCCACCAGGCTTTGCCGCCCCGGCACAGCTGCTCGAGCGCTTGGGCTTGTAGGTTGATGTAGTCGCGCGAATTTATTCGCGCGTTGCGGAACGCTTCTTTCGAACGAACGCTAAGACGTCCTGAAGTGGTTGCGCATTGAGCACTCGTTCCTTGGTAATGCCGGCCTTACGCGCGGTTGCAACTCCGAAGAGCATATTATCCATATCTTCGACGTAGTGCGCGTCAGTGTCGACCGAGAAGATGCAGCCCATCTCCTTTGCCTTGCGCGCCAGATCTGCGTTCAGATCCAGCCGCGCTGGGTTCGAATTGATTTCAAGCGCGGTGCCCGTACGTGCAGCCGCGCGAAACACGGCATCCACGTCAAATTCGTATCCCGCTCGCTCCTCGATCAGCGTGCCAGTTGGGTGACCGATGATATTCACGTGAGGGTTTTCAATGGCGCCCAGGAGTCGTTTGGTTTGCTGCTCTTTCGGAGCGCGAAACGAGGAGTGGATCGAAGCGACCACAATGTCAAGTTGAGCGAGCACGTCATCGGCCAAGTCTAATGAGCCATCGGCCCGAATGTCCACTTCCGAACTTGAGAACAAATGGACCCCAAATCTGTCGGCGACTGATTTGACCTGCCCGATTTGTTCCTGCAAGCGCTCGACCGAAAGACCATTCGCGACCGCTCGCCCCGGTGAATGATCGGAAATCGAGAGGTATTCCCGTTTGCGCTGCGCTGCCGCTCTGGCCATCTGTTCGATCGTGCACACACCATCGCTCCAGTTGGTGTGATCGTGAAGGTCTCCACGGATGTCACCAAGTTCAACAATCACCGGGAGGGCGTTGCGTTTGGCAAGTTCGATTTCGTCCAGACCTAATCGCAACTCGGGCGGAATGAATTGCAAACCAAGCATCGTGTAGACGTCCGCCTCGTCGACGAACGTGGCGACCTTCCCCGCCTTGTCTTCGATGCCATACTCGTTGACTTTCAAACCTTTGCGGAGAGCGTGCTCCCGCAGCCGGACATTGTGTTCTTTATTTCCAGTAAAGTGCTGCAGGAGGTTGCCGAAACATTCGTGAGCGACCACTCGGAGGTCGACAGAGATCCCGGGTTCGGCCCAAATCGTCGCCTTGGTCGTGCCTTGTGAGCTCACTCGTTCGACGATGGGCAGCGCCACGAACGCCTCGATCACCGATTCAGGCTGGGCGCTCGTGCAGATGATATCTAAGTCCGAAACGCTGCGCTCCATGCGCCGCAGACTGCCCGCAGCCACCACGTTGCGAGCAAAGGGCAGCGCAGCGAGAGCATCCACAATCTCGCGGGCCAGCGGCCAGGCATCGCCCAGGCGCAAACGTCTCGTCTGGGTCCCCACGCGCGCCAGTTGACTCTTAATGTTCTCAATTGTTTTTGGACCTAGGCGCGGCACTCGTGCGATGCTGCCATCGTCGATGACTCGACGCAAATCCAAAAGACCGCCCACCGAAAGCTCCCGGTAGAGCGAGACTGCAGTTTTCGCGCCGATGCCGGGGACGCTTAAGAGCTCCAAGATCGTGGGCGGAAATTTCGCGCGCAGTTCCTCGAGATATTTGCACGTGCCGGTACGATTAATGTCTGCGATTTTTTGCGAAATGGCTTTGCCGATGCCGGGCAGGCCTTCGAGCTCGCCGCTCTCGAGCAGCACTTCAACTGGCGTCTGACTGTCTTCAAGGCTTCGCGCCGCCCGCTCGTACGCTTTGATCTTGAAAAACGGCTCGCCGTAAAACTCCATGAGCGCGGCGATTTCATTGAGCCGTTGGGCTATCTGAGCGCTGGTCACGTGGGAACACGCATCATGGGAGCGACGGATTGGCTGAATCGAAAAGCCCGTAAGGATTGGGCATCCACGCCCAGATGACGATAGCTGTCGCGGACGGGTGGACGAAGGCGAAGTTCAACGTTGCGTTTGGCGGCATGAGCTTGCGCTGGATCAAGAGCGCGGCAGTCGGCTGCTCGTCGCCATCCCAGGGTTGCTGCACGAAGTAGGTCACGCCGTCAACGACAATGTTATAGTGCACGTGCCTGGGGATCTGGTACCAGCCAGTGACGTCTGGAGTTTTCAAGACGTCAGGGATGTCGGACTTGTTGACAAATTGGTAGCCACACGCCACGAGTCTTCCCGCGATGTCGTAAATCAAAACCGTTGGATTAGCCAGCGTGTCAGGGTCGAACCGATCGTGATTCGTGTACATCGTGCCAAACGATGGGATGTACTCCGTCGTCTGAATGTACCCGTCGTGTGTCGCCCAAAGGACGAGGCGGTACTGCTCTGTGGCGCTGCGCACAGCTCGCGCAAGATTTGAATCGTAGCCATCGGAGCCATCGCCGAGCGCGCTCATCCGCGTGAAGAAGCAGACAAAAACTATGAAGAGAGCCAACCGCCTAATCACTGTTGCAAAGGGGTTTATGTGCGTTCGTCGTCAAACCTGCCCACGTTCCTGCTGCGAATATCGTCAGGCGCTGGAGGGCCAAAGGTGCGACTTCTTGCGGCAACTACGACGATAGTCTTGGGTGTGATGCTTGCGTTTGCAGCGGCGTCTCACTCGAGTGCCAGAGCGGCGACGTCTCCATTCGTTGCCGGCGACCAGCTTGTCTATGCCATCACCTCCGAGTTGCAGCAGCACCATGTGCGCGGCGGTTCAAAGAGCCAGGACAAAGTGGCCGAATCGTCTGCACAAGGGACTGCAACCTTTACTGTCTACTCGATCGGTGCGGATGGAACAGCCTACGCAACCGTCGCTTTCGATTTCAAAGGACTGAACCAAGGGCAACCGGTTGAGTTCCAATCCGTGACGTCGGGCAAAATTTTGCCGGACGGGCAACTGAGAACCAAAGCGCAGGTTGGGCTTGGCATTTCTGATGCGATCGGAGCCGCAAACACCACAGCCGGGGAGGTCGCGCTAAATGGGCTCCTTGCCGTTGGCAAGACCTGGACCAATGCATCCAAGACACCGTTCCTTGTCTTGACCGTGACGCGCAGAATTGTGGGAAGAACGAACTACCAAGGTTTCACCGCATACGCGCTGCAGTCCGCGGGGACGGGAACGCTGCTCAAGACGGCAGATGGGCAGCCGACGTCCGGCACAATCACCGTGAGCGGCACCACGTATTACGATAGCCAAGACCGACTGCTGATCGGCGAAGCGTTGCGCACGCTGACCGTCGTGCAGCAATCGGCCAGCGGGTCGTCTCACGACGACTATTCGGCCGAATTCAATGTCGTGCTCAACGGATGGACCCACGCATCACCTACGCCAGCGCAAAACCAGGAACTTGAGGGTACGCAGGTCTCTCCGCAACCTTTGGAGACGAGCGCCGCTCCAACTCCAACGCCATTGTTGAACGCGCAAACGCCGTATCCGACGGTCACTCCAAGGTCTGGCCCGTGATGGTAAACCCCAAAATGAGATTGCCCGCTGTGCTGGTCGTGGCGACCGTTTTTGCCGTCGTTGCCGCGAGCATAGCCGATCCAAACAGCCAAACCACTCCCGCGAAGGCATATTATTCCGTTGCAGGCCACGCCTTTGGCATCGGCGAGGAGCAAGTCTATGTTATTACGCGCACCTCGACCCTGACGGTTCGCTATCGCGATGGGAACGCAGCGCCCACCTCGCAGACGTTTAGGGAGAACTCGAGCAGCAGCGTGGCTTGGACGGTTGAAGGCATTGGCTCTGCGGGTGGACCGATTCTTGGCGTCGCGACTGCCGCGCCCGTCTCCACCGCGTCGGCGAGTCCAGCAGCAACCGTTTCGCCCTCGCCAACTCCCTCTGCGTCGGCATCTCCGCAGCCGAGTCCCATGCTCGACGCGCAAGGCGCTGGGCCGCCGACAGGGGCTCTTGCCGATCTGGCGTCGGCGTCGTTCTTGCTCTCCAGCCTCTCTGCCGATTTGCCGGATATCGGCAAGTGGTGGACGAGCACGGGTGTGGTCTCGCTGCGATATGGAACCCTCACCCTGCACATGCAAAATATCGTGAACCAGCCAACGGGCGATCAAGGCAGCGTCGTGCAAATCTCATCAACTGGAGGCTCAGATTTGCGCGCAAAAATCAAGGTTAAGGGGTTTGGTCTTGCCACATTGCGCGGTGGTGGCGGCGCGACCGGCCAAACGTTTGTCGAGTCTGCGAACAAGTTGCTGCTCGGCATGACCCTCAACGCCTTTAGCCACGGCAACGCGAAAGTGAAGGACCGCACCGGGAGCTACAACCTCAATGTGAGCACAACAATCAAACTGGTCCGCTATATTCCCGGTATCCCAGTCTACTCGGGTTCGCCAGGTTTTCTTCCCGCGTCAGCTTATCTTGGGAACACGGCCCCATCGGACACGGCTGTGTACTCGACTGCAGTGCCCGATCAAGTTGCCCGTCCGGTCGCTACAAATACTGAGTTTATCCCGCCCGCGATGGCGCCCATTACGCCCTATCCCAGCACGTTGCCCGAAGTGAGCCTGCCGCCGATTCCAATACCCCAAAGCAGCGACCAGCCCGTCGCCTCGCCGCCAGCTCCGCCCACGCCAACACCCACACCCACCCGGTATTATTAGCGCGTGCCCCAGACCTCCGAGCTCATTTTCGGTCATGGATTCCGCACCGGCATCGTGAGCGTGGAGCCGGATGTCTCTGCTGGTGCGGCCACGCTGTATCGGCGCGTTGGCGCGCGAACCGAGCGCGAGATCGTGCCGCTGCAAAACTGGCTGCTGGCCCGCAAACCGCAACCGGGCAGCATCGAACTTGCCGGACAGCACGAGTTGCGCCATTTTATGCTCGGCGCAGACGCGCGCGCAATCAGCGATCGAGCGCGCATACTCGCGCCGGATCAGCGGCTCGCCTACTTCGACCCCATCACCTCTCACTTGGTGGCCACGGGTGACACGTTCTTCAAAGGCCTGCGCTTCTCGCAACTGCGCCGCTTGCAGTTCGACATCGAAACCCTTGACGTCAACCCGGAACGCGACGACGCAGCCATCGTTATTATCGCGTTGCGCGATAACACGGGTTTCGAGCAGGTGCTCCCGTTGGATGATTTTCCTGGAGAAGGAGCTCTCATCGAGGCGTTCGTACACTCGGTCCGCGAACGCGACCCCGACATTTTGGAAGGCCACAACGTCTTCAATTTTGATCTTTGGTATCTGACAAGTCGCGCGAAGCGGCATGGTGTTGAGCTCACGCTCGGTCGAGATGGGCGCACGCCGATGTGGCTAGACGACAGCATTCGCCGCACGACGCAAAGCGGCATGCTCGTCAAATACTACCGCATCGAAGGTCGTCAAGTCGTCGACACGTTCATCAGCGCAGTGCGTTGGGATGTCGGGCGAAAGCTGCCCAACTACAAACTCAAACACATCGTACGCCACCTGGGCATCGGGGATGAGGAGCGGACGATGGTCGACGCCGCTAACATGCGCGCGCTGTGGTCGAACCCGGACATGCGAGCCAAGCTGAAAGCATACTGCCTCGACGATGCGCGCGATACAGACCGACTCTCCATCCTCGTAACGCCGAACGAATTCTATCAGGCGCAGATGGTGCCCGAAACGCTGCAGGGTGTGGCCAGTGTGGGCATCGGGAGCCGTATCGAACGCCTCATGGTGCGCGCGTATCTGCGCGAGCGCTGGTCGATTCCGCGACCGCGCCCAACGGCGCCCATCGAAGGCGCGTTCAGTGCCGCTTTTCTCACCGGGATCTTTCACGACGTCATGAAATGCGACGTCGAAAGCCTGTATCCGTCGCTCATGCTCGCTCGAGGCATCGCACCATGGGATGATGACCTCGGCGTGTTCTTGCCCATGCTGGCAGGCCTGCGGGAGATGCGGCTTACCGCGAAGCGAGAGTCAGAAGAGGCGAGTCGACAAGGCCGATACGAGGATAAACTCTCCGCCGAGGGATTGCAAAACGCTTTTAAGATTCTCGTTAATTCTTTCTTTGGATTTTTAGGCACGCACGGTTTGCATTTCAACGATCCGGTTGCTGGCGGAAGGGTGACAGAAGCCGGGCGTGAGGTGATGGGCAAGATTGTCGACGGATTGCGCGAGCGCGGGTGCACGGTCATCGAAGCCGACACCGACGGCGCGTATTTCGTTGCGCCGACTCACAATTCCGAAGCAGTCGTCGCGTCGCTCGCCCAAGGGTTGGGCGACGAGCTGCGACTCGTCGCGGAAGAGCGCTACCCGGTGATGCTTTCGATCAAGGCCAAAAACTACGTGCTCAAACGCAGTTCGGGTGAGCTGGTCATGCGCGGCTCGGCTCTGCGCTCCGGCCGAGACGAACCATTCGGCAGGGCGCTTGTGGCAGCCATCGCCAACTTGCTCATTGAAGGTCGCACGCAGGAGATAGCCGAGCTCGTGCGTGAGACGGTTGATGCCATCGTCGACCGCAAGCTCGCGCCGGAAGACTTCTCGCGGCGGGAATCCATCACGTCGAAAACCTTTAATGCGCCGGGCAATCGCCGGCTCGCCCGCGCGCTGACCGAGCGAGGCCTGACTGTGGGGGACAAGGTCCGCGTCTATCAGCGTGTGGGAGGCGAACTCGCTTTGCTGGAGGAGTATGCTGGTGATGAAGATCGCGAGTACTTGGTGCGCCGAGTTGCCGATTTCGTTGCCCGCTTTGACGACCTCGTGCCGCCTGAAGCGCGGGCAGCGGCGGGCGAAGACCGCGACCAGCTATCGTTCCTTTAGATCGCCCATTGAAATGGACACACGATGAGGCAAGACGTTCGAACCCATGCCCACGACCTCAATAGCGCCTTAGGCGCGATCCTGGCAACCGCCGATCTGCAGGCCCGGCGGGATGGCGATAAGCACGCATCTCGCGCGGCATTTGAATCAATCGTGAAATCAGCGCGAAGAGCGGGAGATCTGGTCGAGGACCTCACCCGTGCGGCAACAGCCGACGAAGCTGGGATGGACTCGGCCTTCGAGCGTGACCTCGACTACCTCGACCGAATCAATGGCTCCCTCGATCCGGTGATGGCCGAGCTCGAGCAGAGCGGCCGCGCCGAAAAAGTTCCTATCGTCGATCGGGAAACGGGTCGGCTCTTGTCGGTCGTGGTCGCCGCTAAGCAGGCTGAAAACATTTTGGAAATCGGCACCGCGTACGGCTATTCGACCGTGTGGATGGCACGGGCGCTCCGACCGGGTGGCAAGATCCTCACGATCGACCCCGATCGCGATCGTACCGCCATCGCCCAGCGTTACTTCAAACAAGCCGGGGTAGATGATCGCATCGACATTCGAAACCAACCGGCGCTCGAGGTGCTGCCCAGCCTGCCAAAGGAACACTTTGACGTCGTTTTTATCGATGCGGTCAAGGAAGAATACTGCGACTACCTGCGTTTGAGCGTGCCGCTCCTGAAAAAATCAGGGATGCTCCTTGCAGACAACCTCTTATGGGGGCACAGGGCCGCGTTGCCGCCGAGCGATGCCGACGCCCCCGCCATCAAAGCGATTCGGCGCTTCAATGAAGAACTGCTCGCCCATCCCCAGTTCCTCGCAACCATCATCCCGGTTGGCGATGGTGTCGGCGTCGCCTCGAAGATTGGTTAGGAAGGCCACCATGCTGCGAAACTCTCTCTTGCTCGGATGGGCCATTGCTATCTTCTTAGGGGCGTTTTGCGTGTCGTCACTTGCTGATACAGCCAGCCTCACGCCGCAAGTCCCCATTGTGGTGCCGCGCGTGCCTGGGTTCTTCGACTATATGGAAGTAGACGACAAATATCGCCGTCTGCTCGTCTCCCACAGCGGGAGCCGCACACTCGACATCATCGATCTGACAACCGAGACGGTGGCACGACAGGTGGACGTCGGTGAGGCGCACGGCATTGCCCTGGACGTCAAGGATGGCCGCTATTATATCGGAACCGGAAGACCATCAATGGTCGTCGATATCCAGCGCAAGTTCATGGTGAAGCAAAATCAAATTCCCATGGGCGGAACGATCGACGCAGTTGCCTTCGATTCGAAATCGGACGCGCTGTATGCAGACCGCGCCGACACCGGTCAAGTGGTGGTGATTGACGGTCAGACGAGAAAGATCCTGACCAATATTACGATCGGCGGCGATCTCGAATTTGTCGTCTACGATCCCGTTTCGGATCGCATTTATCAAAATGTCGTCTCGACAAACGTCGTCGCGGTGATCGATCCAAAGACCAATGCCGTTGTTGCCTCCTGGCCCGCCGCGCCCGCACATCAGCTTCGCGGTCTCGCCGTCGACGGCGCGACGCACCGCCTGTTTACGGCCGGCGGCAACGGCAAACTTGCGGTTATGGATACGACTTCAGGATCGGTGATCGCGGTTGTCGCTATCGCCCCGGGCGTCGACCAGATTGACTTCGATCCGGGAACCAAAAGGATTTACTGTGCGAGCGGAACCGGTCTACTGTCGGTCGTTCAAGAAACCGACACCGGCGCAGAATCCTTAGGAGACGTGACGGTCCCCCGCCATGCGCACACCGTTGCCGTTGACCCGACCACGCACAACGTGTGGATCTCCTATGGGGCGGCGGACAACGATTACGTCATGAAGCTTGTGCAAGCATCACCGTCGCCATCGCCGGCACCAAGCTCGAGCACCTGAGAGGGGCGATTTTCCAATCGCCCCCTAGAGGCTCGCGAATAAATTCGCGAGACTACATTATTCTTCGCCGAGGTAGGCTTTGCGAACATCGTCGTCTGCGAGCAGCGCTGACGCGAGCCCGCTCTTGACGATCGATCCGGTTTCCATGACGTATCCGCGCGCGGCGACCTGCAGCGCCTTGCGTGCGTTTTGCTCGATGAGCAAAATCGGCACCCCGCGCTTGTTCACATCAGCAATGACCGAAAATATCGTATCGACCAAAATTGGCGACAGACCCAGTGAAGGCTCGTCAAGCAGTAGCACTTGCGGACGCGCCATGAGCGCGCGCGCGATGGCGAGCATTTGCTGCTCGCCACCCGACAGCGTGCCCCCTTTTTGTTTGAGCCGCTCCTTTAGCCGAGGGAAGAGCGTTAAGACGTTCTCGAGGTCAGCGGCGATGCCGCCGTCGCTGCGAGCGTACGCTCCAAGACGCAGGTTTTCGCTCACGGTGAGTCGTGGAAAAATACGCCGGCCCTCGGGCGACTGAATCACCCCTTTGCGCACGATCGCATCGGGCAGCATCCCAACTAAGCTTTCGCCGCGTAAGGTAATCGAACCGCGCAGCGGCTTGCACAGTCCCGAGATCGTACGCAAGGTCGTGGTCTTGCCTGCGCCATTGGCTCCGATCAGCGCGACGATCTCATTGGCGTTGACCTCAAGCGACACGCCGCGCAATGCGCAGATACGGCCATAATAGGTCTCGACGCCCGCCAGGGAGAGGACTGGGGCCGTCATGCGCCTTTGCCAAGGTAGGCTTCGATGACCAGCGGATTGTGGCGAACCTCTTCCGGCGTGCCCTGGGCAATCTTCTCGCCGTAGTCGAGCACGTGGACCTCGTCTGAGATTTCCATGACGAGTCGCATGTCGTGCTCGATGAGCAGCACGGTGATCCCGCGATTTCGAATCGCCTGCACGAGTCGCATGAGCGCTTGCTTCTCCGCGGGATTGGTTCCCGCGGCTGGCTCGTCTAAGAGCAGTAATCGCGGCTCGCTCGCTAGGGCTCGAGCCATCTCCAAGCGGCGCTGCATGCCGTATGGCAAGTTGCGAGCCCACTCAGTAGCATAACGCGTCAAGCCAAAAAACTCGAGCAGCTCCATGGCGGCGTGCTCGACGGTCTTATCCTCACGGGTCGCTCGCGGCGTGCGCAGCGCGCTGTCGGCAAGGTTCGCATGCATGCGAGCATTGCGCCCAACCATGACGTTTTCCAGCACCGTCATGAACGAGAACAACCGAATGTTTTGAAACGTTCGTGCGATGCCAGCCGCAGTGACCAGATCGGGTCGGTAGCCATTGAGGACCCGGTCCTCAAAAACGATCGTCCCCGAGCTGGGTGTGTAAATGCCAGTGATGAGGTTAAAGACCGTTGACTTGCCCGCCCCGTTGGGCCCGATGAGACTGACGATGCGCCCTGGTTCGACCGCAAGCGACAGGTCCTTGACAGCCGCGAGGCCGCCAAAGTTCTTGGAGACGGATCGGAGCGTCAAAAGCGGCGACACGTGCGCTGCCGGCTCGCTGTGAGCCATCAATAAGCTGCCTCAGGCAGTGCGTCATCGGGTTGCTCGGCATGCAATTCCGCTTGGCGCACGGCGCTTGGGAGCAACCCTTCGGGGCGGAAGAGCATGACAAGCACCAAGATGATCCCGTAGAGCATGAAGCGGTATTGGTTGAGATCGACCGACTGGAGGGCGGCAAGATGCACCCATTGCCCCAGCGTCTGCACGAGGTTGCTGGCTTGCGGCAAGATGAGAAAGTTCAAGAGCCCGATGATCGTCGCGCCCAGGAGCACACCTGCCAGATTGCCCATCCCGCCGAGGACGATCGCGGCGAGGATCATCACGGACGTGTTGAAGTCAAATCCGCTTGGACTAACCGTGCTGAGCTTCGCCGCGAATAACACGCCGGCGACGCCAGCGAGAGCCGCTCCCAACGAAAACGCGGCTAGCTTGGCTCCCGTTGTGTTGATGCCCATGTGAGCGGCCGCGAGTTCGTCTTCTCGGATGGCCATCCACGCGCGACCGAGGCGAGAATACCGCAAGTTATTCATGAGCCACAGCGCAAGTAAAATGATTGCCAAGTAGAGATAGTAGTACGGGATTGGATTGAATCCAAAGGCGTAGCCAAAGATCTTGGGCTGATCGATGCCGGCGATGCCATCTGGTCCACCAGTCCACCTATCGAGGTTCTGAAGAACTTGCGGAACGATTTCTCCGAAGCCGAGCGTCACGATAGCGAGGTAATCGCCGCGCAAGCGAAGGGTTGGGGCGCCGAGCAAGAGTCCGAAGAGCGCGGCAACACCGGCGCTGACCGCGATCATCGGCCAAAAATTGAGGTGGATTCCGAACTGCGGTGACGCAAGAAAGCCGTACGTGTACGCGCCGATGGCGAAGAACGCGGCAAAACCCAACGCCAAAAGGCCGGTGTAGCCAACGATGATGTTGAGGCCAAAGGCAAGCAACACGAGCATCCCCGTATCGGCGTAGGCGGAAATATGCGCGGCGTTGCGGTCGACGAACGGAACGGCAAGCAGCGCCAACCCGATGACGATGGGGACCGCTTTCCGCATCGTGCTCATACCTTCTCCGGCAACTGTTCGCCCAAGAGACCGCTCGGGCGGAACACAAGAATGAGGATGAGAATGCTAAACACGACAACGGACGTCCACTGGTCCGAGATATACTGCGAGGTCATCGCCTCGACGATGCCGATGAGGAACCCGCCAAGCATCGCGCCTGTGACGTTGCCAATGCCGCCCAGAACCGCTGCCGTGAACGCTTTGAGGCCGGCTTGATAACCATTGAGAAAAAATGTGGTTCCGTAGTACATGCCTGAGATGAAGCCGGCGACGCCCGCAAGCGCTGCGCCGATGAAGAAGGTCCAGGCAATGGTCGAATTGATGTTGATGCCCATCAGTTGCGCGGCATCTCGGTCTTGCGCGGTTGCCCGCATCGCGGTTCCAAGTTTGGTCCGAAAGACGAGGATGTTCAGCGCGATCATGCAGGCGATGCTAACGAAGACGACGAGCAGCGCGTGGTCGTGGATCTCGATCCCGCCGAACGTATGGATGCGGTCCGGCAGAAACTGCGGAAATGATACCTCGGACGGACCCTTCCACAGCTGCATGACATTTTCAAGGATGAGCGAGACCCCAATCGCCGTGATCAGCGGCGCCAGTCTCGGTGCGTTGCGCAGCCGGCGATAGGCAAGTCGCTCGATGAGGACGCCGACGATGCCGCACAAGAGCGCCGCCAGCACGATCACTACAAAGGCGATGAGCCAGAGTTCGTAGCCAGCCGTGAATTTGCTCATCGGAATGAGCGCGATGATGCTCAGCGAAAAAAACGTCCCCAGCGTGTAGACGTCACCGTGGGCAAAATTGATGAGCTCGATGATCCCGTAGACCATGGTATAGCCAAGCGCGACGAGCGCGTACACCCCGCCCAGCGCGATGCCGTTAATGAGTTGTTGAAAAAACTGATGCTCCGCCAAGAACAGCTTAGCTTACTTGGCGTAGTTTTTCTGAAGCAGGAACACCCACTGACCATTTTGGACGCCGTACGTCGAAATAACCTTGTTCGTTGTGTCGCCGTTGGCGTCGAACGAAAAATCCCCGATGATGCTCTTATGCACCAAGCCTTGGCGTAGCTGCGCGAGCACGTCGCTTCGCGACGGCACTTTGCCGCCGTTGCTCTTCATGGCAGTGGCGATCGCATCGATGATCGTCATCGCAGCCACATACCCGGCGGCGGAATAAGATCCCACGGGCTGACCGAATTGTGCTTGGTATTCTTTGAGAAACGCGCGCGCCGCCGGTATTTTGTCGGCGTTGACGGAGGCAACGGTTGCGTAGGAATTATTTGCAGCGGCCCCAGCATCGGTGAGAAATTGATCGTTGCGAATGCCGTCTGCGCCGAAGTAGCGGATAGCTCCCAATCCCGTGTCGGCCATTTGCTTGCGGACTAGGCCACCGCCCGTCGACGTCGTGCCGCCGTAGAAAACAACGTCTGGGTTTTGGCTCGCGGCGCGGGTGAGCAGTGCGTGAAAGTCTTGTTGCCCCTTGGTGATGTGATCGTGCCCGAGGATCGTCCCGCCATCTTTTTGGAACTCGGCAGCCCACTGATCGGCCACACCCCTGCCATAGGTTTCGTTGTCATCGAGCACGTACGCGCGGCGAAGGTTGATGACTTGTGCGGCATAGTCGGCACCAGCCGGACCCTGAATGTCGTCCGTCGTGCACACCCGGAAATAGGTGATCGCATTTGGATTCGTGGTGCGCAGTTCTTGCGCCAGCGAGCCTTTGGTGAGATCCGGATTGGTATTCGCCGGGCTGATCAGCGCAATCCCAAGGCTGTTGGAAAGGGGGATTTCGGCTTTGGCAACGTTGCTGTTGAAGGGACCAACGACGCCGAGCACCGCGTTGTCGCTCGCGAACGACTGAATGTTCTTGACGCCTTGGCTTGGTGAATGGACGCCATTGACGGCATCGTCGAGAATATTAGCCTGCAGCGTGTAGCCAGGAATCATGTGCTGCTTATTTGCGTCGATGATTGCGAGCTTCACGCCATTGGCAGTCGGAATGCCGTCGGACGCATCGCCGCCCGAGAGCGGCAGATCCGCGCCAATCTTGATGACGTTGTTGCCACTTTGGGCACCACCGCTGGATCCCGTTTGACCGTTCGGTGCATTCGAGCATGCCGCGAGCAGACAAAAACTCAATGCGACAATAGCAGCGCGATGATTCTTCATAAAAACGCCTTCGTGAGCGGTATTTGTGGTCCTTTGTGGCGAAACAAGAGAGAGATGCAAACCTCGATTTCTCCCGACATCACAATCCGCGAAGTCGTATCGAAGCACCCCGGTTCCGAGCGAGTGTTCGGCGCGCATGGGTTGCCCTGTGCGGGTTGTCATGTGTCGACGCGCGAGACGATCCGCCAAGGCGCCGGTGTCCATCACCTCGATCTCGACGCACTGCTCGCTGATCTCAATCGGTTCATTGCCGACGGAACGGTGCCGCCTCCGCGCGAGCGCCCAGCCCATCCGACAAGCGCGACCGGTCCACAGCGGCAGCAAAAGCCCGGCATCGAACACATCGTCGCGATCATGTCGGGCAAGGGCGGCGTTGGAAAATCACTGGTGACCGGTTTGCTCGCCGTTGCGTTGCAACGCCAAGGCCTGCGGGTGGGCATTCTCGATGCTGATATCACAGGCCCCAGCATGGCTCGGCTCTTCGGCGTGAGCGCGAGACCGTACGAGGGTGAAGACCGCAAGCCGCACCCGCCTGCCACGCCAAGCGGCATTCAGATCATGTCAATGAACTTGCTGACGGACAAGGAAACCGACGCGGTCATTTGGCGTGGGCCGATGGTGTCGCGCGCGATTCAACAATTCTACACCGATCTCGAATGGGGCAAGCTCGACTATCTGTTTATAGACCTTCCCCCCGGAACGTCTGATGCGCCGCTAACCGTGCTGCAAGCGCTTCCGGTATCCGGAGTCGTGTTGGTGACCACGCCACAAGGCCTCGCGACGATGATCGTGAGCAAGGCCATCAAGCTCGTGCAACAGCTGCACGCATCGATCCTTGGCATTGTCGAGAATATGTCGTACTACACGGATCCCGAAACGGGTAAGCGCCACGAGCTCTTTGGGCCTTCGAAAGGTGTCGAACTCGTCGTTGAAAGTGGAGCTCCCTTGCTTGCCCAACTGCCCATCGACACATCGCTCACTGCGCTTTGTGACAGTGGACGCATTGAAGAGTATCAATCGTCGGACTACGACACTCTCGCGACCAACTTTACGAAGGTGCTCCCCGCGCTCGCCCACACCTAACCACGCAAGAAAATGTAGTCGCGCGAATCTATTCGGCTGTGTCCATGTAGTGGCGACTGTCAAGTCGCCTGTAGTCGCGCGAATTTATTCGCGCCCAAGTTTGGTCGCGTGACTACATTACAATCACGACCGTGCGCATATTGTTCGAGTTGTAGTGAAAGAAGCAACCGAACACATAGATTCCACCAGAGGCTCCGCTGTTGTAGACAGCTGACACCTGCCCAGGGTTGAGGACTCCCGAGCTGAAGCCTGCGGTGCTGAGCGACGTCCCTGCGGGCGACGCGTTCTGTTGAGCGCTCGTCGGTCCAGCCGCAGGGTAAGATCCGCTCCAAGTGCCGAGAGATGAAGCGGTGTGTGCAACGCCAGAACTTGTCGCTTCGTCGTTTGTGAATTGAACGGTTTGATTGGCCGTGAGGTTGACGACGTTTGAACCGTTCGGCGAGCTCGGGGTCCCATTGGCGTAACCGAGCACCGCGCCGTAGATCGTCACCGTTACCGGATTTTCTCCCGAAAGTAGAATGCCAACCGCTTGTGCAGAGGGATCCATCGTGGGCGATGCTTTTGGCACCGGGTTGCCGACGCAGCTTCCACCACCACCGCCGCCACCACCGCCGTAGCTCGCGCAGCCGAGGCCTGTGCCCGAGCCCCCGCCCCCTCCGCAACCGGCGAAAGCAACAGTTGCGATTGCAACGAGCACAGCGAAAGCGGTTGTCTGAATTCTGAAAAGAGGCTTAAAATTCACGGAGTCGTCCTTCCCGCCCCGAGTGGAATCGCTGTCCAAAATTTCATGCGGGCGAGGCGACAGGGCGCAACGCCCCACCCGCTTGGGTAACTGTAACGCCTGGCGATGAAACGACGCTGAACGTGGTCCTGAAACAAAGCTGAAAAAATCGCGCGAATAAATTCGCGCGACTACAGGCGACTTGACAGTCGCCCACTACATGGACACACGCCGAATCAATTCGCGCGATTACGTGCTTATGGGCAGAGGACGCTAATAACCGTTCTCATTTGAGGGAAACCCGGAAATATTGGCGTGTAGTCGTACTTGTCGCCGAAATAGTACGCTCCAGCTACGTTACCGGTCGAGTACACAAGCGAGAACCAGCCGACCGTGCCGCCATACGCCGTCATCGAACCTGAGGAGAATTCTGGATAGTTGATGGGCGTGAGCAGCGGGCTTGCGATCGTGCCGCTAGTGTTGTTGAAGGTAGCCGGCCAATTCGTTCCGTTTGCAGTTCCTAACAGCGATGCGGTGTGCGGTGACGTGCGATCGACGTTGTAGAACTCAATATTTTGATTGCAGTGAACGGTCACAAGCTGCGAGCTGATGGTCGGAATGGGCGAAGGTGACGGCGACTGTGCGGGTGGGGTGGCGAGCTGCGCGTACCCTTGCACCACACCGTAGGTTGGATCCGTGGTCGGAGGCACGCTTGGATATTCGAGCGCAACGAAATAATTTGCCGTTGGCGTCGGCGAGGGTGTCGGCGTTGGGGAACCCGATGGTGCCACGGTTGGTGACGACGAGCCGGTAGGGTTTGGTGGCGACGATGAACTACTACAGCCGCCGGTAGCGACAACAGCAATCAGGAAAACCCCGATACACGCGAGCACAAAGGCTTTCACCGTGGGGGATGACACGAACGCATGGATGTTCAACTGCTGCTCCGTTCGACGCTGCTACCCGCCAGCTACCAGGCGTTGTGCTTTGTCGCTCATGATTTGAAAGGTCATTTCGCCATCCACCGCATCTCGGACCACACCATTTTGATCGATAAAAAAAGAACTTGGGAGGCCAACAAGATGGAGCATCGTTCCCATGCGCTGATCGCGGTCAAGGTAGATCGGAAAATCGACGCCAAACTGCTTGACGTAAGCGTTCACCACTCGGGCATCTTCTCCCTGATCGATTGCGATGACTGTCAGGCGCGGCGCCATCTTATGGGCGAGTAATGTCAAAGCCGGCATCTCGCGCCGGCACGGACCGCACCACGTCGCCCACACGTTGACAAGCACCGGCCGCCCGGGCAGAGCGCCCGTGTTGAGTTGCGGTCCATGTAGGCCTGGCAGCGTTACCGCCGGAAGTCGCGTGCCAATCACCTGCGAGGGCCCGCGATCCGGGGCATTCTCATTTGGATACAGAGCTGCGATGAGGACGACAACGGCGACCACCACGAGGCCGCCGATTAGCCAGCGAAACACGTGCGCTTGTTTGCGAAGCGCGCCAAGCCGCCCTGCCTTGTGGGTCGATCGTCTCCTACATAAGTGTGCGCGTGAGGCCGCCGTCAACGCAGATCGTTTGTCCGGTGATATAGCCCGCGGACGCACCCGCGAGAAAAACAACCAACGGAGCGAAATCACTCGGCTCGCCGAGGCGGCCGATTGGGATTTGGGCCGCTGCCTTAGCGATCGCCTCCTGGCTGCCATATAATGCCATCAGGCGCTGGGTGCGAATTCTCCCAGGACATACGTTGTTGACGGTGATACCGAGCGGCGCGACTTCGCGCGCAAGCGTGCGAGCGAGGCCAATGACCGCCGGCCGCACGCTATTGCTGAGCAACAAGTTATCGATCGGTTCTTTCACCGACGTGGACGAAAGATTAACGATCCTCCCGCGACCACTCGCCTTTAGGTGGGGCAAGGCCGCGCGAACCAAGCGCACAACGGAAAACAGTGTCAGCTGCACGGCGCGTTCCCACGCATCATCGTCAAAATCCGCGAAACCACCCGCCGGCGGACCGCCTGCGTTGGTCACGAGCACATCCAGGCCGCCAAACTTGGCGACGCAACGAGCGACGAGCTGCGCGGGCTCTTCCGGCTGCGCAAGATCGCAGGCAAATGCCGCGGTTTCGGAGTTGGTGCGCTCGGCAATTTCATCCGCTGCCGCCTGCGCTTTGTCGATGTTTCGACTCGATACCACGACCCGAGCTCCCTCGGCCGCCAACGCTTCTGCGCACGCGCGACCCAGGCCGCTGCTCGATGCAGCAACGAGCGCCACGCGATTTCTCAACTCTAAGTTCATCCTTGTTGCTCTCCTTGTGACGCAGCTTCGCGCAGGCAAGCGACTCTCCCGTAGTGAAAAAACTAACCTCCCATGACCATCATGCAACCACAGTCGATCGACGACGTGAGCCGGCTGCTCGCCGAGCATCGGTACATAGCCGATCGAAACCTCGCGGTGTCGATCTTCTTAAGCCTACAGTTGAGCAAGCCACTGTTCTTGGAGGGCGAGGCCGGCGTCGGAAAGACCGAAGTGGCCAAAGTGCTCGCGGCCGGCATGGGACGTCGTTTGATACGCCTGCAGTGCTATGAAGGGCTGGACGTCAACCACGCGGTCTACGAATGGAACTATGCGCGCCAAATCCTGCACATTCGGTTGGCCGAAGCGCGCGGGACCTTGGCAGCGTCGGACTCGACCGAGCGTGAAATCTTCGGGCCGGAGTTTTTGATCAAGCGACCACTGCTGCAAGCCATTGACGATTCTGACGAACTCCCCGCCGTGCTGCTCATCGATGAGATCGATCGTGCGGATGAGGAGTTCGAAGCCTATCTGCTCGAGTTGCTTTCCGACTACTCCATCACGGTCCCAGAAATCGGCACGTTTAAGGCGCGACGCCCCCCGATTGCCATTCTCACAAGCAATCGGACGCGCGAAGTGCACGACGCCCTCAAGCGACGCTGTCTGTACCACTGGATTGACTATCCAGACCTCGCCCGCGAAGCGCAAATCACCGAAGCACGCGTTCCGGGCATCAGCTGGACGCTTGCGCGCGAGGCGGCTGCGTTCGTTGCCTCGCTTCGATCGGATTCGCTCTACAAACAACCAGGCATCGCCGAAACGATCGATTGGGCCGCGGCCCTGCTCGCCTTGGGGCAAAAGACGCTCGATGAAGCGGTCGTCGCTCAAACTATTGGCGCCTTGCTCAAATATCAAGAAGACGTCAAAAAGGTGAGACAACACGACCTCGCCGCCCGAGTCGTCGAGGCGCGTAAGGTGGCGCTTGCGTGAGCGACTCGGCCATAGCTGCCAACTGCATCGTGTTTGGTCGACTGCTGCGTGCGCTCGGACTTGGTGCCCAGCCCGATCGCATCGTCTTGTTCGCGCGCTCACTTGGCCAAATTGGTTTTGCCTCTCGCGATGACGTGAAGCAGGCCGGCCGCTGCGTGTTCGTGCGCAATGCCGACGAGCAGCGTCGCTTCGATGCCGCCTTTGACGCGTTTTGGTCGGGTCTCCCGAAGGCTTTGGAAAAAGCTGAACCCTCTCGGACCAACGATGGCGAGCCTGCCACCGGTCGAGAGCCAGACGAGCCGCGGCCTCCCGCAAACGCAGAAAAAACCCGCGAATCGCGCGCAACTGCATCGCCACCCTTGGCAGCGGGTGACGCAGCGGGCGCTCGGATCGTCCAGCAGGGCGATCGTAGTTTCACCTACAGCTTCGCCGAAGCGCTTGGGGAAAAAGATTTTTCGAAATTGAGCGAGACGGAACTCGAACTGGCGCACGAGCTTGCCAAACACAAGCGCCTGGAATTTGGGATGCGAGCATCGCGGCGAACAGCGCCCGGTCACGGTGGCGCGTTCGATCCGCGCAGAACGTTGCGAGCGAGTTTGCGGCACTATGGCGAGACCATGCAGCTGCGCACCCGAACGCCGCGGTTGCGGCAGCGAGACGTCGTCTTGCTGTGCGATATCTCTGGCTCGATGGATCGCTACTCGCGCTTGCTGTTGCAATTCATCCATGTGATGCGCCACTCGATCGGCAAGGTCGAGGCGTTCGTCTTTGGTACCAGACTGACGCGCATCACGCGGCAGCTCCGACAGCGCGACGTTAACGAAGCGCTCAACCACGTTGCCGCCACGGTCGCCGACTGGGGCGGTGGCACGCGCATCGGTGAATGCCTGCGCGAGTTCAACGTGCGCTGGGCACGACGCGTGCTCGCCCGGGGTGCCATCGTCATCATCATCAGCGACGGCTGGGATCGCGGCGACATTGGGCTTCTGGCGCGCGAGATGCAGCGGCTGCAGCGTTCCGCGTTCCGGCTCATCTGGTTGAATCCGCTGCTCGGCGCCACAAACTACCGGCCGCAGACCGTGGGCATGCGGGCGGCGCTGCCGTTCATCGACGACTTTCTGCCCGCCCACAATCTCAAGAGCTTGGTGCAGCTTGTCTTGACGTTGCGCGCTGTCGACAGGCGTCGACCAGTGCGCCGGCAGCTTTCTGTGCTCGAAGAGGCCGGATGAAACGCCACGCACGTTGGAGATGCCCATGAACGACATCAGCGACACCATCGAACGTTGGCGCCAAGACGGCGAACAGATAGCACTTGCAACCGTCATCAACGTCGACGGGTCGGCGCCGCGGGGCGAGGGTGCCAAGATGGCGATCACCCGCGCCGGAAAAACCGTTGGATCCGTCAGCGGCGGTTGCGTTGAATCTGCGGTCGCCCAGGCAGCCATGGACGTGCTGGCGTCCGGCACGCCCAGCATCGAGCACTACGGAATCAATCGCAGCATGATGTGGGAGATCGGCCTGTCGTGCGGCGGAGCGATTGACGTCTTCATAGAGCCTCTACCGCAGCTCCTACCGGATGCTCGGCCGCAGCATGCATCAGCGATCTGCACGATCGTCCGCGGACCAAACCGCATCGGGCAGAGAATTCTTACCTATGGCGATGGTCAGCTTCGTGGCGGCTTCGACGACGCCACGTTGCAGTCGAACGTGCTGCAAGCGGCCCAAGCGCTGATGGACTCCGGTCAGTCGAAAACCATCACTGCCGGGGCGTACGACGTCTTTGTCGACGTCAACGTGCCCGAAGCGCGCCTGCTCCTGGTCGGCGCCGTCCATATCGCGGTGGCCCTGTGCAGGATGGCAGCAGTGGCGGGCTTCTCCGTGACTGTGATCGATCCGCGCCCGACGCTGTGCAATCGCGATCGCTTCCCAGATGCGCGGGAACTCATGGTTGAGTGGCCAGAGGATGCGCTGCCCAAGCTCGTCATGGATGACAACACCTACGTCGCAGTGCTGACCCACGATGAAAAGTTTGACGATCCAACGCTCATCCGAGTTTTACCAACGCCCGCCTGCTACGTCGGCGCAATCGGATCGAAAAAAACGCAAGCGCTTCGGCGCGAACGATTGCGCGATGCAGGCCTTGATCCAGATGTCGTGTCTCGATTGCATGGTCCCATCGGACTCGACATCGGTTCTCAATCGCCGGAAGAAATTGCCGTTGCAATTCTCGCGGAAATGATTGCAGCAAAGTACAAGCGCTCGGGAACACCACTGCGCGATCGCGTCAACGAGCACATTCACACCTGAAGGAATCTTTCAACGCAACGAGCAACTACATGAGACATGCTCATAAAGTGAGCGACTCACCCCATTACTCCGCAGAATGGAGGTGGTAATTAATGGCAAAGAAGAAGAAGGCTGCGAAGAAGACCAAGAAAAAGAAATAACGCTACGTCACTTCTAGCCAATCAAGAAACCAAAGAGCGAAGTTGTCCTTCGCTCTTTTTTATTGCTCCGTGACGACGATGATGCCGTGACCGCGATGCTCGTCCAAAAAGGCCAAGCCTTCGTTCATCCAGGTCTCAAGACCCGAGGTGGAGTGTTCGGCCACCTCGCGGAGGACATGCTCGCGATCGCGCAGCCAGCGCACGTTCACGGGACCCTGGCTGAGCCACAGGACCTCGCCACAGTCCTCGCACGTTAAGCCCGAACGCACGCGCGCCTACGCCCCAACCGTCGTCGCAAACCCTTGCGGCGCCGGGGTTTGCTCAACTCCGGTCCCGGTAAGCTCGACCACGAGGAGCGCTAGGTCATCCGCGATTCGGCCGCCGGATGCCCGGGTGACTGCCGCCACAATGAAGTCGGCCATTTCTTGAGGTGGCTGTGGCGCTTCTCGGATGATGCGCATGGCGCCCGCGTCGTCGATCATCATCCCGGCCGTGTCGCGCGCCTCCGTGAACCCGTCGGTGGAGAGCACGATAATATCGTGCGGCGCAAGCGTCTCTGTTGCCGAGGCGAAATCGTCTTCGATGCGCAGGCCAACGAGCGGGCCGGTGACGGGCAATTGCCGCACGTCGTCGTCGCGTCGGAGATACACGGGAGAGTGCCCGGCGCTCGCGTACTGCAGCGTTGACTTCGAGGCATCGAGCACGCCGGCGAAGAGACTGACAAACGAGGTGTCATCCCGGACCGATCGCAGGAACGCGGCATTGAACTTTTTCAGGATGACCGATGGATCCTGATGCTCGGCCACGAGCGAGCGAAGCGAATACTTGACAAAAGCTGTGTCAACTGCGGCATCAAGACCCTTGCCACTGACGTCTGCAACGACCAGCAAGCAGCGATGATCGTCAACGCTGTGGACGTCAAAGAGGTCGCCGCCAATGGCAAGATGGCGTGCCGCCGAAACATAGGCGGTGCCAACCTCGATGTATGGACACGAATCCCAACCGCTGAGAAACGCTCGCTGCAGAGTGTCGCCAACAATGCGCTCTCGTTCCAACGACGCTTGGGTGCGCGAACGAACGATGTCTGCCACGATGGCGATCGCTCCGAAGAGCAAAATAAGCGCGGCCGTCAAGAGCGCGGCACGCAAAAGGAGCGACCGGACCGCATCTTGCGCGAGGCGAGACTGGCTATCCAGCAAATCACTCAGCTGGGTGAAGTCCAAACGAATGCGGTCGACGATGGTCTTTCCGCGCTGCAACAACTCCATTTCGCCTGGGGCCGTTGGGTGGCTGAGGAGTGGTTTGGCAACCTGTACCTGCCACAAATCGTGACTGTGGCGCACATCGAACACGACCGGGTAGCCGTCGGTTAGTTGCGCTTGCTCCAAGTCACTTTGCAATGCGTCGAGTGCTTGGCGAAAGCGGGGCTGCGCCGTGGTGTATGGCTCTAAGAACACCTTCTGGCCCGAGGCGAGATAGCCGCGCAGACTTGTCTCCTCATCGAGCTGACTGCGGAACAGGGCTTCGAGTTCCCCTTTAGCGCTTTCGACCGCATTTTGCTGTTTGTAGGCCGCATCGACCCGAACGTAGGTGACGGCGGATCCCAACACAGAGACAAAGAGAGCAATGGCCAAGACGGCCGCCGCTGTGAAGGCGGCACCACCCAATGGAGTCGGTCGCGGCGGGTCCGACGCTTCCTGTGCGCCGCGTCGTCCGAAAAGTGTTCGCATGTTCCTTATCAAGAAACGATCAATGACGTGGCCTCAAAGAAGGGCCAAGCCTGGGACAGAGACTGTTCGAGGAAGCTAAACGATATCCGCTCGCCTCGTCACGCGCGAGCATCTGCGAAGGCATCGGTAAGGATGCGTTCGAGCTCGCCATTTTCAACCATTGGACCGAGGATGTCCGTGTCGCCGTAAAACTTTCCGTTGATAAAGACCTTGGGCAGCGTCGGCCAGTTCGTGATCTCGGTTAGGGCCTCGCGCTTCTCATTATCAGCAAGCACGTCTTTGACTTCAAACGGAAACCCCAATTGATTAAAAAAGTCGATGGTTTCAAGGGTGAAGCCGCAGCGAGGCGCCTGTTTGGTGCCCTTTCCGTAGACGAGAATCTTATGCGCGCTGATTTCGTCTTGAATTTGCTTCTTTAGGTCTTCGGTCATCGTGTCACTTCCGTCTTCAACTCGACGGCATGCAGCCGCCCATCCTTAAGTGCGCCGGAGAGCGCGTCATACACCATTCGATGCTGGTCCAACAGAGACTTGCCGGAGAAGAGCATCGAGACAACTCTTACATTGTAATGATCGAGTGTCCCCGTCCGGTCCCGGGTCTCGACGGTGGCGTCAGGGAGCGCTGCGTGAATGAGGCTTTCGAGCTCGGCATGTGTGATCATGGGTTGCCTTTGCCCTTCGGGGTTAAGCCTGGGAATCCCATGTCCCGCAGGATCCAGCGGCTACCGCGCTCACACTGTTTGCCGATAATTCAAAGAGACATGGACTGGTCCCAACTGAACAACCCCTGGGAGTTTTCCGAGCAGATCGGTGACGTCATCGACCATCATCGAGCGTTGGCATATCTCATTATGATCGTCGGCGGTATCTTAAGTAGTCTCAGCCCCTCCAGCGTTCCCCGAATGGTCGCGATTGTCAATTATGCGGGGAAAGAAGCAAAAGGTCTGTGGGGAGCGATCGTCCTTTCTGTGGCCTTCGTGGTGGGCATCTGCACAGTGTACGGTATGGTCGGCGTGATGGCAGGCTCGTTCGGTGCTCTGCTTTCCATGACGGGCTTTCTTTACTATTTCACAGCGGCGCTCTGTCTGGTCATGGGGCTCGCGATGATCAGGCTCATCGAGTTTCATTGGAAAGTACCCGGCTTCCAAGTCATCGGCCACGGCATCATTGGTGCATTCTTGCTGGGTGTCGGCTTTGCGTTCCTCATTGCACCCGACGCGACGCCCTTTATGATCGGCGCTCTTGGCGTGAGTACGTTTCACGGGAAGATTGGCCTAGGAGGCATGCTGATGGTCATGTTCGGCATTGGGCATGGCATGCCGGTCCTGTTCGTCGGGTCGCTTGCACCCTGGTACATGCATCACCCTGCAGTCAAGAAATGGCATCTGGCTGCTGAAATGGTCGCAGGCTACGTGCTCGTCTTCCTCGCGCTCTTCTTCACGGTCATCGCATGACGTCCGAGTCTGTCGTCACCGTTCCCGTGGCCGGCGCAGACCACCGCCCATACGTCATCCGCACGTACGACCGCTGGATCATCTTGATCCTTGTCGTGGTCATTGGGTGGTTTCTCTTTCGGCCGCTTTTTGCGTTCTCAGTGTACTATCGCGGCTTGAGCTTCGAACGTTCGCTGCAAATTCCGGCTGCATACCACTACTACATCAAGTCAACCCACATTTACAAGAAAATTCCCGAAGGGTGGCAGGGCTGGGCAGAGTTGGTGATGATGAAGGCACCGTCCGATGAAGCGCAGCGACAACTGGCACTTTCCATCCTTACACAGGGGATCTCGTACAACCCCACGTACGCCCCGCTCGAATTCGATCTCGGCCGCACGTATTACATGCACAAGGATTACGAGCCAGCGGCCGCTGCTTTCTATCGCAGCGCGCAACTCGCGCCGGACACCATGTTCTATTGGGATTTTGCGGCTTGGTCGAGCCTGCACGCCGGCAACGTGCCGCTCGCGCTCAAGTACTGGCGTGAGGTCTTGCGGATCGATCCTGGCAACGCGGTGGCCCATCGCCAAATAGCGCGCTACGGAAGCTAAAATGTAGCAGCGGACCTATAGGTCCGCTCACGCTCCACGCGAAAATCGTAACAACCCCATGCCGGATTTCGGACATGGACGAACTGCACGCGCGCGTTGGCAAAGAGCTTGCCGATCGTTGCTTCTGGGTTTCCACGCTCGGATAGTTCGGCTGACTCGATGCGGCCGTCTGCGTTGTATCCCCTCATGGTGAGCACTCGGTCTGTAAAGTCAGGCGGGAAAAGGCTGGAGTTCGCGTAGCGCTCGCATGCGCGCGCGTGAATAAAAATTGGCCCAACCTCGGCGTATGGCCCAGTGAAGTCAAACGGGCGATGGGCAAAAAGTATAACGGGTTCCCCGGGCTTGGTGCGTTGCAGACACAGCCGGCACGGAACCGAATCTGCCTCCCATACTGCAAGACGGTTGCCAAATTCGTCGGCCAGCGTTTGCCGAATTCGGTCCGCGAGATCGAGTGCCAAGGGGACGATGCGAAACTCAGTGGGGTCGATTGAGACATTCATGCCCCTATCATGCCTCGTTCCACCACCAGGCGCACTCCGTTTTAAGGCTTTAAAGTTGCTGCTGCGTCGGCGTTGGCCGCCACCGCGACGGCGTATTCGCGATTGCCTGCGCAGGCCAGGTTTTGGCTTGACGGAGCGTCGAACAATCGTGAAAGTTGGAGGGTGACAGGCGAATTCGACGTGACGAACCTTGCAGATGTTTGGGATTTTCTGGTCGGACTGAAAGAGACGACGGAGTCTGGCTTTGATCGCTTGTCGTCCGAGATGACGACGTTGTCGTCCGAGATGACGACGTTGTCATCTGAGGTGACCCATCTGTCATCCGCAGTAACGAGGTTAGAATCGGACCTCGTACGGGTCGAGCGACGTGTGGTCCGCATCGAAGCGTGGAACGTTGCTGAGTGGCTTGACGATCACGAGCGCCGCATCGTTCGCATAGAGCAGCAACAATAGGCACTCATGAGCTCTGATGCCCGTCTCGAACTGACGTGGCGTGGGATCGTGCTTGGTGCTGCGATCACGCTCGTCTTCACCGCCGCTAACGTGTATCTTGGCCTCAAAGTTGGACTGACGTTTGCAACGTCGATTCCCGCGGCTGTGATTTCCATGGCGGTGCTGCGCGCATTTCGCAACGCCACCATTTTTGAGAACAATATTGTTCAGACCGTCGCATCGGCGGCGGGCACTCTCTCCGCCATCATTTTCGTGCTCCCAGGTCTCGTGATGGTAGGATGGTGGACCGGCTTTCCGTACTGGGAATCCTTTGCGGTCTGCGCGATTGGCGGCATCCTTGGCGTAATGTACAGCGTACCGCTGCGGCGGGCACTCGTCACGCAGTCGAATTTGCCGTATCCGGAAGGCGTTGCTGCCGCAGAGGTGTTGAAAGTCGGCGTTGGAGCGCGAGGCGAGACTGCCGAATCGATAGAGGAAAATCGGCGAGGGTTGGTTGCGCTTTCCGTCGGTGCGCTTGCTTCAGCGGGCTACGCGGCGATCGTTGCGGCGCGCGTGTTCACGGATTCGGTTGCGGGATACTTTCGGATCGGCAACGCCGCCACCGGCTTCGGCGTGGGGATGTCGCTCGCGCTCGTGGGCGCCGGATATCTGATCGGCATTTCCGTTGGTCTTGCGATTCTCACCGGCCTCGTCATCGCATGGGGCATCTTGACGCCCATGCTCACCGCGCTCCACCCTGCCGCTGGTGCACCCGTCGATGTTGCTATCAATGTTTGGGCGCACCAAGTGCGGTTCATTGGCGCTGGCACAATCGGGATTGCCGCCCTCTGGACGATCGCCAAACTCTTCAAGCCGGTCTATGCGGGCATCGCGTCTTCTCTTGCTGCTGCGCGCATTCGGGCGGCCGAGCAGGGCAGGATCAGTACGCTCCCGCGCACCGAGCGCGACTTGCCCATAGGGACCGTTGCGCTTATTAGTTTGGCATGTTTCATCCCGCTGGCGTTCTTGTTTGTCGTCTTTCTCCAAGGCAGTGCGGTTGCATCGTTGACGGTTCCATTAGTCATAGCCGGAGTGCTGTACGTTGTCGTCGCGGGATTCTTTGTTGCAGCCGCATGCGGTTATATGGCCGGCCTCATCGGGGCATCCAACAGTCCTGTTTCGGGACTCGGCATCTTGAGTATCATTGGGGCAGCGCTGCTCTTGCTCGTCGTTGCCAAAAGCGCCGGAGCAACCGGTGCGCCTGCCCTCGTTGCTTATGCGCTCTTCGTCACCGCCGTGTTGCTCAACGTCGCGACAATCTCGAACGACAATTTGCAGGATCTCAAGACCGGTCAACTGGTCGATGCCACACCGTGGCGGCAACAGGTGTCGCTGGTTGCGGGAGTGATCTTTGGCTCAATCGTCATTCCGCCAATTCTGAGCCTCCTCAATAAGGCATACGGGTTCGGCGCCGGTGCGCATGCGTTGCCCGCCCCGCAGGCGACCTTGATTTCGGCATTGGCCAAAGGCGTGATCGTCGGTCAAATCAATTGGGATCTTATCGGCATTGGCGTTCTTATTGGAATCGCCATGATCGTTGTCGACGAAGTGCTAAAAGCAACCACACGCTTTCAGCTACCACCTCTCGCGGTAGGGTTGGGAATCTATCTGCCGGCAGCCACCACGTCGGCAGCCGTGCTCGGCGCCGTGGTGGGTTGGTTGTACAATCGCCAAACGGCGAATCGGCCAGGCGCCGACGTTGCAAGACGCATGGGAGTGCTCATTGCATCGGGCTTGATCGTCGGGGAGAGTCTTTTCGGCGTGCTTCTGGCCGGGGTCATTGTTGCAAGCGGCAACGCGACACCGTTTGCGCTTGTCGGTGACTCGTTCCAGCGCTTTGCAATGCCGCTTGGGGCGATCGTCTTTGCGATTGCGATCGTTATGATGTTTCGATGGAGCGCGCAACTGGGCCGCCCCAAAAACTCCACGTAGTGTAGGTCAGCCGTTGCCGCCAAACATGTCGCGCAGCATGGCCCCTGCGACTCCGCCCGCCACGCCGCTCTGCACGGTTTGCGCTGTGGTTTCTTTGCCGAGGTAAGGCATGAGCGCGTGCGCGAGATTCGGCATCGTGAGCGTCTGCAGCCACACCTTGCCCGGACCGGTCAGCCGCGCGACGAACAAGCCGTCCTGTCCGAAGAAGATGTTTTTGACGCCGCGAAGGAAGGTCAAATCGAAATTGACGCTCACTTCGAACATGCCAACGTGTCCAGGATGCACCTGCAGCCCTTCGCCGGGCTTTAAGTCGTAGGTAACGATCTCGCCGCCGAGCTCTATCCAGGCGCTACACGTGCCGCCAAGTTTTTGGAGCACGAAGCCATTGCCGCCGAAGACGCCGGCACCGAGCGACTGCTGAAACCCAATGCCCAGTTGGACACCTTCGGTTGCGCATAAGAAGCCGTGGCGATGAATCATGTACTCGTGACCCGGCTGCACGTCCACCTGCATGATCTGTCCGGGCAGCTTTGAGGCAAAGGCGACAAGACCGGTACCGCCTTGTGCAGTGTACTCGGCCATGAAAAGGCCTCCGCCAGAGAGCGCGCGGCCCAGCACGCCCAAGATACCCTTTGCGCCCGCGGTCATCGTGGTCGTATTGAGCACGACGTTTTGCGACATCCATGAGAACTCGCCTGGTTCTGCGACGATCTTGTCGCCCGGCTGGAGTTCCATCTCCAAGACAGGCAGCGTGGTTCCGATGATCTTAGGGTTCATAGCGTTACTCCTTGGGAAGGTCAGGTCTCCATGCGCATGGCGCGGAATTCAGCGCCAAGGAAAGAGTTACTTCTAACGGGCTCGGACTTGCGGGAAATTCGGTGCCAGCGACCAACGCTAGGCTGGGTGGTGCAGCGTTGAGACTACAGCGCCGTCCACCTCGGCCTCCCGATAATCATCTTTCTGTTACCGCACGGCTTTTGCTCCTTGTGTCCGGCGACGCATTTGCCGATAATGAAGGAGCGATACCAATCTTACTCATCCCAACATCAAAAGCCAGCGCGTGCGCCGCGACGAGCTTAGAAAGGGAGGATTGGTGTAAATGAAGGCATCCATAAAGTTTAAGGGCGGTGAGTTCCGCTTCAGCCCGCGTTTCAGCCACATCGAATTCGACGTGAGTGGGACTGAAGGGCGAGCGACGGGCAAGCTGACGACCAATGACTGCCTCGTTCTTGGGAAGCACCTCATGGATATTTACTATGGCCGTGCCATACGCGAGCGAGAGGGTTCTGAGGTCGACGCTGGGCCAGCTGAACAATGATCGATCTCATATGAGCCAGTATGGCCATTGCCTCTTGTCGCCTGAGGCTTCGGTCCCCAGTTATCGAGTGACGTTCGGAGTATGACTTTCTTTAATCGCCCCTTTACAAGAGAGCGATTGAGCGCGATGAGGCGCTCCTCTAAGATACCAAGGGAGAAACTCCTCATGTACTCGACCCCGAAAATCATCGCGTCTCTCGATGCAAAGGTCGTCTTAGGCCAAGCGCTTGGCTCCGTAGGCAACTGTAGCGCCGTCGAGTGGTGTGGTGACTAATCGACCAGCCGCAGTAGTTGGCTGATAAGAGGGGAGCGAACCGTTGCGACGGGGCTCTCCTTTTTTTGTGAGCCGGTCCTAGGCGGCTTTTGCCGTTTTGCGCGTGCCGGCGCGTGGCGCTCGGCGCGAAGGGGTTTTTGGCAAGACAAGCGGATCGTTGGTCCCGAGCACTCGGGCGGCGCTTAGCAACAAGACCTCGAGCTGTTGCACGCTTCGATCCGGATTCAAGGTCACGATCTCGCAGCTCGCATTTTTGGCGCGTTCCTTAAGTCGGCTTTGCAGCAGGCACTGCGAACCCGACGGTGTTTTGAGGAACGCGAACACATAGTTGCGTATCTCGCGCGCGAATGAGAAGTACTGCTCAACTGCAGCCGCCGGAAATACGTGATCGAACACCACGTGACGCTGCGGTGCGAAATGGCGCACGTAGGTATGTAGTTGTGCCGCAGACAGGCCTTCGCTACGCACCACGATCGTGTCGTTTAGATTCCAACCGATGACGCGCTTGCCCAGGCGTAGCTCTCTGCCACGCTGACGCTCGACGAACTGCAGCAGCATGGTGCCGGTATCCGACGCATTTGCGCCGCGAATGTGGATGACCATAGAAACTCCGTACAGGCGATCAAATCTCCCTGATAGGACCACCGCGACACTGCGAACGTGAAGTGCGCGAGGTCACTCGTTTCCACATATGACCTAGTCTTTATTCGAGGAAAGCCGCTTGAGGAGCGTTCCGTGTCTGATGCTCGATGAGTAGCCAAAGTGCAGGATCATTACGCAAGGGACGCGCTGCTGCGGTCAAGGACGAGCTGATGGGTAAGAGGTGGCTATAAAGCTCTCGCAATAGTACCGAGCCCATTCGTAGACAGCCGGGAGGAGACGATGACTGAAACCGTGGTGAGGAGCAGCCGGTATTCATACGCCGACACGGTCGCGCGACTGACGAAAACGATCACTGACACCGGCAGTGCCGTGTTTGCCAAGATCGACCAAAGCGCTGCTGCCCAGAGCGTCGGCCTTACCTTGCGGCCGACGATGCTGCTTATCTTCGGCAATCCAAAAGGTGGCACACCGCTGATGGATGAGTTCCCACTCATCGCGCTCGATCTTCCGCTAAAATTGTTGGTTTGGGGAAGAGAACGGCACCGTCGGCGCCGCGTACATGCCTGCACAGGAACTTGCTCGCCGTTATGACGTTACGGGCAAGGATAAGCTCATTGCCGCCCTGGACCAAATACTTGCAACCATTATCGGAAGCGTGACATGACCCCCGAAGTGATCACGCGCTACTTCGACGCGCAGTCCTCACGCGACTTCGATGCACTCGTCAACCTATTCGCCGATGATGGAGTTGTTATCGATGAAGGAAAGACGTGGAATGGAGCAACTGGGATTCGCGCGTGGCGAGACAGCGCAGCTTCAGTCTATCAATACACCACTGAGGTTCTCGACGTAAAGTCCACCAGTAAGAATGAGTTCGTCGCCCGAGTCCATTTGGAGGGTAACTTTCCAGGTGGGACTGTGGATTTAGATTACAAATTCACCCTTGAGGGCGAGCGAATCCGACGGCTTGAAGTAGACTAGCCATCATCTTGCGTGAATGCTCTTGATCGGTCTCTAAACGTTTGTACTTACTCTCGGGAGCGTACCAATAAATGCCTTGCCGAACCATAAAGTAAGCAGGGCGACAAAAATAATACTCCAGCAACAACGAGCATGAGAGAGATGATTACCGACGAGAACCCTTACATCGCCAAGAAAACGCAGCTCGTCACCCAGTAGGACCGGGATACTAACTCAGCGCTCTGAAAGCTGCGACGTGAGATGGGAGGAATCATGTCGAAGAACGGCGGCATCATCGGAGTATCGGATCACGGCGGTTGGGCGGTGCTCGTGACGGTGGCGCGCGATGGGACGCTCCTCGACCGCCGCCGCGTAGAACTCGTGGACGACGACCTGCCGGCGCTTCCCCATCACCACGAAGGCCAGGGGCTCCCGCTGGACGAGGCCGTGGCTTTGGTCGAGCGCGTGCGTGTTTCGGCGGAAAGGCACGCAGTGCTTGCGCTGGACGCCGTCGCGATGGCCGTGCGGCGTATCCTCGGCGTCGCCCTTCGTAACTGCCCTCAGCTTCCGCCTACGATTGCCGAACGAATCAAGGACTACCGTGCACGGAACGTCGCCGACTGGGTGATGTACCGCAGGGCCCTGGCCTCCGCTGCCGAGGCGCGCGGTTGGCCAGTCCACTGGTACGACGCGAAGAACGTATTGGGCTGCGGCGAGCAAGGCGTTGCGCGTCGAGAACTTCGACGAACACTTTCTCCGCGTGCGGCGGGCCGTCGGGCCGCCATGGAACAACGATCACAAGCTTGCAATGGCGGCGGCCATCGTCACGGCTAAGGCATTTGTGGATTGAGTGGCGGGACCTAGAGCAAGGCCGTTTCAAAACTATAAGCTTCTGGCGAAATCGCCTCGCACAAACGTACCCGGATTTCAAATGTCGCCGCTTCGCCAACGGCATTCGGAATTGAGAACGAACTTTGGATTCCGCCCACGCCTGCGAGCTAAGCGCCAGCAATCGGAGCGGATCTTCTTCGCTTCAAACACACTATGGGTCATGTCCAATTGTGCTGGGTCGCTCTTCGGATCCCGGACGTCGGGGGCAGACGACTCCGCCTCCTGATAATCTGGGAGCTGTTTGTGCGATCTGTACGGAGTTGAGCCTAGTCGCAAACGGCGCGGCGACTTGACAGACGACAAGTCGCAGTCGGGTAGTTTTGTTGGCGGAACACCAAAGTACAAAATCATACCGCCTATACTTTCTGCGCGATCTTTCCCAGCCGCTATATGGTGGCGGTAGTCGTAGACCCAAAGCGTGTCGGCGCTGTCTTGAATCGACCTTGGGCCGTGAAACCGCCGCCCCTTGCAGGCAAGAGAAGGCTATCATCGTATACTATATACAGTATGCAATCGGTGCCAATCAAAAGATTCAACCTCAGCGATCAGGTTGAGGACGCCGTACGTAGGATGATTCTTGACGGCCGATTGAACCCAGAGGAGCGGATTAATGAGGTCCGACTAGCTGAACAACTCGGTGTAAGCCGGACACCTTTGCGCGAGGCCTTAAACCGGCTCGTTGCCGAGCATGCCGTTATCAACACCCCACATCTAGGCTATGTCGTTCAACCACTTACGCTCGAAGAGTTCGAGCAAGTCTACGATGTCCGGCCGATACTCGACCCGGAGGCTTTGCGATTAGCGGGAGTCCCCTGCAGCGATCGTCTAGCTCTGCTCGAGAGCATTAATCGTCGGCTTTCGGTTGAGCGCGATCCCGACCGCGCTATTGCACTCGACGACGAGTGGCATCGCGAGTTACTTGCCGACTGTGGGAATCGCGTCCTACTCGAACTGATCGAAGACATCATCAGGCGAATGCGGCGCTATGAACTCGCCCTCATGCGCGAGACACGCAACGTTCTCAATGCATCGAAAGAACACGAGCGCATTCTTCGGGCATTGCGCAACGGCGATCTCGAAGCCGCCTGCGCGGCGCTCAAGCGAAACATGCAAAGTGGCCGGGGGCCGATAGTATTCTGGCTTAAGACCCGGGTGCAGCAGTTTTCAAAGAAGTGAGGAGAGCGTGAGAGCGAGATATCCGAAGCTCGCTACGGTTGTAGCGTTGCTGTTTATGTTTCTCATCGCACCGTTTCAGACTTCGGCAACGACATCCACTGACGTCTCACCGATCGGTCTATGGTTCTATCGTGAAAATTTCCCAACGGGCCAGGGCGGCGTGCTTATCATTTCGCGCACCGGTGCCTATTGGCGCGGAAGCATCGGGAAACGAACGGCAAGCCAAACAACCACGAGTAACGCCGTGCTCCTGTCGTTCTCGGACGGAGGCGCCTTTCGTGGCGTTGTGCGCAATGGCACCTTGCACGGTTTTTGGGTCCGTCGCCCAATGCTTGAAGATCCGCTTTATCCGTTTGGTGAAGCCCTCGCATACGCTACATCGCTAGCGCTTACCCAAACCGCCGTCGGTCGTTGGACGGCAAACGTTCAGCCGCTCCCCGATACGTTCACGCTCTATCTGAAGATATTTCGCGATACTGACGGGGTGCTTAAAGCAGCATTTCGCAATCCGGAACAAAACTCGCACGGTTCCGCCATGCAATTTATCGTGGTGCAGACCGGTGCTCTCCTCCGATTTACGCGGCCGGCGGACCCAACGCCGCAGGATCCTTCTGAAGCGACCGTGTTGCGAGATCCGACTCGTATCGCGCTGGTTTGGAAGGACCTGAAGAGAATGGTCGAGCTCGAACCTGCATCTCCGCAAGAAGCTGCGGCATTTTTCCCACGGGGCCCGAGCCCTGAGCCTTACGTCTATCGAGAACCGGAGGCGGGCAACGACGGTTGGGGTGTCGCGCGCGCGGGTGATCTCGGCATGGATGAAGCCGCACTGGGTCGTGCGGTACAGCGAATTATTGATAAAGATCCTGCTGGCGACCGTCCCTGGCTAATTCACTCCATAACCGTGGCGTACCGCGGCAAGCTCGTCTTAGACGAATACTTCTACGGCCACGATAAAACGGAACAACACGATACACGCTCTGCTAGTAAGACGTTTTCATCGCTAATTCTTGGCGCGTTAATAAAAGAAGGCTCCCAGCTTTCGCCTCAAAGCAAAGTCTACGACGTCCTTGCTTCGCGCGGACCCTTTCTGAACCCGGATCCCCGCAAGGCGAGAATTACGCTGGGTGATTTGCTTACCCATACTGCAGGCTTCGCATGCGATGATAACGCTGATGCCTCGCCGGGTAATGAAGACATGATCGAATCGGATCGATCAAATCCGGACTGGGCTAAGGTTACGCTTGACCTGCCAATGCAGTTTGAGCCGGGCGAACACTATGCGTATTGCTCAATGAACATCAATCTTGCAGGGGCCATGCTCAGTCAGTCAACCGGTGAATGGCTTCCCGAACTATTCGATCGAACTGTCGCTCGGCCACTCGATTTCGGTCCATATTCTTGGAATCTGATGGGGAACGGAGAAGGCTATCTGGGTGGAGGCGTATTCGTGCGACCGCGGGATTTCCTCAAGTTGGGACAAGCCTACCTTGATGGCGGGGTCTGGAACGGGCGCCGGATTGTTAGTGCCGACTGGGTTAAGGATTCACTCTCACCTCACGCTCACATCTCGCCAGCTACGACCGGCTTAACCGGTGATGCTTTCAATCAGGTGTATTACGACGTCGACGAGGGCTGGGCGTGGCATATGATTGACGTCAAGTCAGGTAACAAAGAGTATCCGGCATTCCATGCGAATGGAAATGGCGGCCAGCTTCTGCTCATCGTTCCGACCCTTGACCTTGTCGTGATGTTTACGGCAGGCAACTATGGACAGGGACTGTGGAACCGCGAACGGGATGACATCGTCGGTGGCATGATCATTCCCGCGATCAAACACTTGGGAGTCTCCGCGAGTCTGCGCCTCATAAGTGGTCAGATAAGTGGTCAAAAAAAACCGCCAAGTCGTCACCTAGCAGCGCCCACGGGCAACGTCCGGTGCACTCGCTTTCTTTCACCCGCTTACATCGGCTTGCACGGGAAGGTCGCAATGAATTGCGCGTTGCCAGCTGATGGGAACGTGGGGTCGGTGATCGTGTAGGCGACGCGCCGATACGCGATCTCGCCGTTGGGACAATGCTCCCTGCCGAAGGCTGTCAAGCTGGCCTCATACGAGTGGAAATGGCCGGCTGCGCAATTCGGCGTGCAGTCGTTTTGCATGAGCTGTCCCCGCGCGTAGGCGTAGTACTGGCCCCAGTTGGTCCAACTGAGTTTTTGTGCATAGACGTTGCCGTCTGCGCATGCGAAAGTAACTTGGCTTGGCATGCTTTGCGGCACACCCTGACAGTTGGGTAGCATCTTAGGTAGAGTGGTATCCGCCCTTGAGAGTATAGGGGCAAGACATAAAACCACAAGAACAAGCACAACCATTAAGGTCCGCATTAGTATCTCCTAACTGTTGCATTAGAGTTTGGCGCGGAAAATTATTTCTTGCTTTGCAATGATTATTTTTGTGTCGACGATATCAGCATCGCAATCATAACTGCGGTACACGCAATGCCGATGACGATTATCCCGACCCCTAACCACCTCCAGAACTTATAGAGTTGCCTTTGGGTCCGAAACTCTTCTCGGTGGGCAAGCTTTGCTGCTGAGCGAATCTCTTCAATTCGTGCATCGGGTCTCGCGGCCGCAATTCTCCAGCGACAACCACGTGCTATCATCATAAAAACTCCCATCTTTCATGGTAGATGTTAAATAAGATCGTAATGTACACACCCAGTAATATGATGATAGCAGCGAGAGGCCAGTATCGGGCGTCGAATTTAACCGCAGACAGAGCGTAAATAATCGCGGCAACTGCGGTCACAATGAACGTCATCGCCGTGGCGCGGTGGCCTTCGGCATCACGAGCGAACGACGTGTATAAATCGTACTCATGCTTCAATACATCGATATCCACCTCGGAAAGAGGCGACGAATCATGGTCAATGCGATCAAAGGTGGTTGCGATCCGTTGCAAAGCCTCTCGAGGAGACTGCACTAAGGCCTCCTGTTGATTCTTAGGTTGCTCTAACCTGGCTGGGTAGACACGTTCGTAACCGTTTGAAACTCTTCCCTAGCCACTGTGGCCCGTGATCTTGCCGAACCTAGCCTTGGAAGTGCTTCGAGCTCATCACGAGACCGGGGATTATCGTGCCCGACAAAAATCGATCTAACTGGTCTTTCCAAACGACAGCGGCGGACCGACACCCAAGGACACGAAGTTATCGCCGCATTGGATTCGATAAGTGGTCAAATCGACAACGACCAAAAAGTAAAAACCCGCGATCCATTACAGGACGCGGGTTCGAGTGGTGGAGATGAGGGGACTCGAACCCCTGGCCTCTTACATATGAATCAATTCCGAGACCCTCATGAAATCGGGCTTTCCAGATGGCGCCTGTGTTCGCCGGTTGCAGAATGTTGCACGAAGCTGCAGAAAGTTGCTGGTATTACGAAGCAATTGCCGTACAATTGCAGTGTGCGGGCGACGTGTCGCTGGACGAAGATTCGACATAGCCAAGAAGGTTTGATGCCCTTCGGTTGCCCTAGTTCTAAGATCAGGCTATCGAGGAAGCGCTCAACGGGAGCCATGTCCACCGCTGACTCCGCTCAGGGGGCTGCCTCTTCCAGGTGTTGAATCGCGCAAGTCTGAGACCTTTACAGAAGTCCGGAAGAGCACGTTCAACTTGCGTTCATGTCACCATGAGGAGTCAAGATGGCCCGCCACCAAGTCGGCGGTAATGCGGTACTGAGGACGATCTTCATCGTCGGTTTTTCGCTACTGCTGTTGTTTGGCAGTGCGATGGATGTACGGCGTTTTTTACATCCCATCGGCATCTTTGGATACGGCACGAATCTCGACGGCGTGGTGACAGGCGTGAACGCCGGCTCCCCTGCCTCGCAGGCAGGCATTCAGGTGGGCGACCGCCTCGACGAATCGTCCATGTCGCCTCAGGATCTTTGGAACCTCATCCAAGTCCCAGTCATGCGGTCAGCGGGCATGACAAGGTCGTTCGGCGTTTACCACGGGGGCGTGAGACGCATGGTATCGCTCAGGTCGGCGCCAGAGCCTATGGGCGTCGTTGATGAGTCCTTGATCCTCGTTGCACTCGTTGCCAGCGTTGTTTTCGTTGCGATTGGGGCCGCGTTGGTGTTGCTTCGGCCAAGCGCCGTGACGTGGGGGTTCTATTTCTTTTCCGTCGCGTTTGCGCCATCGGGATGGCTTCTCACCGGCATGACCGAGGTATTCGCAACCGGTCGATCTCCATACGGTCAGCTCTTGTTTATCCTGCATGGTGGCGTGATCTTTGCCGCCGGCTGGGTAGGTCTGTTGGTGTTTTCGCTTCACTTTCTGCAAGAGCCGATTGGCGGATGGAGGCTGCGTGTTCAGCATGCCTTACCGTTCTTGTTTGTCTCCCTTGCTGGCCTCCAGACGCTCTATATCGTCAACGCCTATTTCCTTGGGCGTCCCGGAGAGATGCTCGCGCGCGCCGGAATCGCGCTTGCCGCGCTGAGCGCAGTCGTCGTCTTTTTCGCTCTGATCGATACCTACATGCACAGACCGGGCGCAGAACGACAACGGATCCAATGGGTCGTTGTCGGATTTGCGCTTGCCCTCATGACGAGCCTCGCAGGGCAGATCCTTACTGTCGATGTGACGAACGCGCCGTTGTCCGTGTCGTACGGTTTGAGCGTGCTCAGCATCGTCGCGCCCATCGCCGTCGCGTACGCGATCGTCAAGCACCGCGTCATCGACGTGGGCTTTGTCATCAGCCGCACGCTTGTCTACGGGATCCTAACCAGCGTTCTCATCGGGGGGTTCGCCCTCATCGACTGGCTCTTCATCGACAAGCTCAAACTCGCACGGTTAGGTACGATGGCAGAGATGGGGTTTGCCGTGGCCGGAGGCTTTTGGCTGAATAGCCTGCACCGGCGCGTCGATTCGTTGACCGATGCGACGTTCTTCCGCCAGCGTCATAGAGCAGAAGTCCAGCTCGCACGAAACGCAGCGGCATTGCAATTCGCCACCACTGAAGCAGCCGTCGCCAAGGTGCTCGTCGATGAAACCGTGCGGGCGTTGGCACTCGCATCCGGTGCTCTCTTCCGTCGGCGAAGCGACGGCACGTATGTGCGTGACCGATTCGAGGGTTGGAGGCCAGCTGATATTGCGAGGCTCAGCGCCGAAGATGAGCATTTGCTCATGCTACTGCAAGCCGAGAAGGGGCCAGTGTCGCTGTACGACCATCCTTGGCGCGCTGAAGGCGTTCCCCCAGGAGCGGCCCGTCCAGGATTGGCCCTCCCGGTCATCGTGCGCCGTGAGCTTGCTGCGGTCGTCTTCTACGGCTCCCACATCCAGGGCGAGAGTCTCGATCCTGATGAGATCAAGGCGGTCGCTGGGCTAGCTACGGGAGCGGCTGCCGCGTATGATCATCTTGAGGCCGAGGCGACGAAGCAAGCCATGGAATCCTTAAAGGATGAGGTAGAGTTACTGCGCACTCAGCTCGCGGAAGCACAAATACAGCCCGCTTAGTAGCTCGCTCAGGAGGATACCACGAGTTCCGCCGTGAGCGAGTAAGGAACACGTGGAGATGAGGGGACTCGAACCCCTGGCCTCTTACATGCGAAGCAAGCGCTCTACCAGCTGAGCTACATCCCCACGAAGTCGCGAATGAATTCGCGACACTACATTATCTTTGGCTGCGAGTAAATTCGCGGAGCGGACCTAAAGGTCCGCTGCTACATGGGCGACTTGACAGTCGCCCGCTACATCTGTTGCAGTGGTTCGCCTACGACGATCCGGGCCACGTTGATGTAGCGAATCGTGCTCTTGTCATCTTGCACGACAAGCGTGACAAACCCGGGGCCAACGACTGGTCGCAAATCCACAAGATAGGCAAGCAAGATGAGTTGGCTGTTGAACTCCTTCGTGAATTCCGGGAAACTGATGGTTGCCGATTGGCCGTTCAATCCTTGAATGTAGACGTATTTGCGCATCAGTATCTGGGGGTTGGTAGAAAAGCGCAAACCCGCTCGGTTGATCACATCGATGAGCGGCACGCCCGTATACGTGTGAAAGCGCAACGTGAGCGAAGCCGGCCTCATACCTTCAAGATCTTTGAGCGTCAGTGTGAGTGGATTGGCAACGTCTCCGACCACCTGGATGTACGAGACGCCAAGCGGTGGAGCAATCGGCAGCGTGAGCGGATTCGGTGTAGCGGTTAGCGGAGCAAGGGTTTGCATTGGGAACGGCGTCTGCGTTGCGCTTGACGTCGCCGGACCCGGCATCGCAGGAAGGGTCGTCACCGAGACCGTTGGCACCGGGGAACCTTGCGCAGCATTCGCCGCGCTTGACCGATCCTGACTTGAGGTCGACCATGCAGCCACCAGCAGCACCATCGCTGCAACGGCTCCAAATGGTATCACGCGTTTTAGAATCGACACGCTCATCTTGCCTCCCGAAGAGTTCATCGCGGTCAGCCGTTCGACCGCTGGGGCGAGAAGCCTCGCGCCCGCAGCCAGCGCACGATGACAAATTTTGCCCGCTCGGCGCAATCGGTGTGGGTTGCGTCGACGACCTCGAACGTCTTAGGGTCGCCGGCCGCGTCGAATAGCTGACGCACCGCCGACGGCGCGACGATCGCATCCTTGCTTGCGGCGATCACGAGCATCGGGCGTGGAGCAACCTCGCTCACGCGCACGGTATAGCGATCCATCGCCTGCGTCAATTCTTCGGGGCTTGGTCCATCGACGTAACACGAGCGATTGCGCAATCCGCCAAGCATCGTCGGCCCTTCCAGCGATTGGCTGCGCCCGAGCGCCGTGCACATTGCGATGACCGCATCGATCTCGCGCGACTCCACGGCAGCACCGATGGACGCGGCTGCACCCATGCTGTGCCCTGCGCTCACAACGGTTCGAACATCGGGAATGTTTCGTGCAAACGCCACCGCATCGAGCACGTTGCGGCACAAGTCGCTGGCCTGCCGCAGCGGCAACGAACTGCAGCCCAGCTTGTGTCCTTGAAAGTCTAAGGCAAGCGAACGAATGCCTTCGGTCGCCAGGTAGAAGGCAAGAGGATCGACGTTGTGCTTACTCGACGAGTAACCGTGCGCGAGCACGACGCACGTCGTGGAGGGTCCCCCGCTGTACGCGAGCCCCCGCACGATCCCCGAAGCGCTCGGAAACTCGACGCGATCGACCCGAACGCTCGACAGGTCGCGAATGCGAATCACTAGAGTAACACGCGCAGCGTCAGGGTTGCCGACCGTGTGATGCGCCAGCGCCGGTAGACGACGACAATCTTCGAACCGGGACTGCCGTTTAAGAGCTCGCGCGTAAAATCCAAGGTGGCGGGCGCGAGGCCGTTAAGTGAAATGATTTCGTCGCCCGGCCTCAAGTGAGCATCATCCGCCGGGGATCCGGGAATGGTTTCGCGGATGACGATTGCACCATGGCTCACCACGAGGGAGATTCCGCTTGGGTCATACAGGGCGGGCGATGTGGCGCCCGGGGGTGCGATAAATTCCAAGTTTGAGGAGCTCTCATCGATAAAGAGGTTGAGCTTCGAGAGCATGTTTGCGCCCAGCGATCCTGCAAGTTCGGAAGCCGGACGCTGCGCATTGACGATGGCTACGAGGGGTTGAAAGAACGTCACTCCCCCAAGTGCGAGCGCACGTGCGCGCACGAGCCTTCCGCTTTCACCGCCGTTTGCTGTCATCGCTTCGTAGGGTAACGAGGGCTGACGAGCGAGGCGGCTTGCGTGATCCACAGCCGGTTCGAGTTGCACGTCGTCTGCCACTCCAGTCGCGAGCGAAAACCACAATCCGCGGTCGCCGTCAAGGGACGCTTCAACCGCGGGGCGACCATCAATGACGCGCATGGCGGCGGTCGTCGCGGACTGTGGCTGGGCAGCAGCGGCGCTGTGACTGTCGCGATAGATGGTCAGCATCCGATTTGGAAAGTCAAAGTTTACCGGATAACGTCCGAGCAAGTCGGCGCCGATGATGCCGTCGGCTGCGACGCCAAGATTCGTCTCCGTATACGACCGAACTTTTGTGGCTTGCACCGACAAGCGCGGGAAGCGCAGGTCGGCAATCTGCAAGGAAAGCACCGCACTTTGCGATTGGCCTTCGAGAGCATCCGCATCAATCAGCGTTGTCACGGCAGAGCTATCAACCAATAAAGTTGCCGGATGCCCGTTAACAATCACATCGATATATGGTCGGCCGCCATGCAGCGTCATGGGTACGGCAATCGAAGCATTGTCGCCGAACCACATGCTGTCGGGCGGACGCGGCCCAGTGTGGATGAGCGGCGCCGAGAAGGGTGGCGTTGTCGCGCGAACCGCGGGTGCGTCTTTGGGAGGCACGATCGGCGAAGGTGATGGTGATGGTGTCGGCGAGGGCGAGGATGTCGGCAGTGGGCTCGAGGTTGTGGTAGCGACGGGAGATGGAGCGGGAGAGCCGGGGGTTGCTGCTGCCGGCGCGCGGCTGCCGACGAGGAAAGTCACGATAAAACAAAGAGCGAGATTCACGCCGCATCCAAAAAATTCAAAACAAGCGAGCTAAAGGCCGTGGGCAATTCGATATGGGGGAGATGCCCGCAACGCTCCAGCACTTCGATGCGCGAGGCAGGGAGCACCCGCCGCGCGGTGTTCGCATCCTTGGCTGGCAGCACGGGATCGTTCTGGCCCCAGACGACCATGGTCGGAGCCTTTAAGCTTGCGAGCCGTGCGTGAAAGCGATCCAAATGCCGCGAAAAGTGAAACATCTCGTGGAGCGTTCGACTGCTAACCTGCAGTGCCTCGGGATGCGTCGAGCGCGCGACGATTTCCGTGACTGATTCCTCATCGACGTGACCGGCGTCAAAGAAACCGGAGGCGTAACCAGCCCGAATGAGCGCTCTCGATCGGGGCAGCGATAGCCAAAAGCCCATGAGCGCGAGCAGCGCATCGTCAAGCGGCGGGATGGGGCCCTTTGTGAATCCGGCCGGATCGACAAGGACGATCTTGCGAAAAAGATCCGGTCGCTCGAGCGCTGCCAGCAATGAGATGAGGCCGCCCAAAGAATTGCCTACAACGTCGACGCCGAAAAGCTCGAGACGCTCGAGAAAGTCAATGACGAACTTCGCGAAGTAGGGCGGATCGTCAGGCGCTAAAACGATCGAACTGCGGCCATACCCTGGGAGGTCCGGCGCGAGTGTTTTGTGGTGCGCTGACAATATGGGCATCGTTCGCAGCCACGCGGTGGATGAATGGCCAAATCCGTGCAGGAGCAAGAGTGGACTCCCGGTACCGGCTTCTCGATAGAAGATTTCAGTGTCGCCGATCGCCGCTGTTCTCTCATGCAGTTGCACGCAGCCTCCGTTACAAAGCAATGTAGCGGCGCACCTTTAGGCGCCCTTTTTTGGGGCGATTTTCCAATCGCCCCCTACAGAGTTATTGCTGCGGCGGAGCGACTTGCTCGATCGTGATATCGCCACCGGCGGACGTGACCGTAATCTCGGGCCCACCGCCATTGACCGCAATGGACATCGCCTGCTGTGGCGATGCCACCGCCGGCGCGCCAGGGAGGAGGTTGGTCACGGTGCCACCCGGGCTTTGAGCGTCCACTTGAGCAGCAACGCCAGGCAAGAACTGCAGATGAATGGCGCCTTGCTGCGACGCAAATTTGTACGGACCCGAACCCATGTGTGCGAATCGCCACGTGATTGGCCCGCTGTCGCTTTGAACGTCGGCCTTGCTCGCATAGCTGCCAAAAACCGTAATCGCGCCGCCGAGCGTGACAAGATGGACATCGCCACCAACGCCCGCCAACGTGATGTTGCCGGCCGTCGTGCGAATCAACCCTCGCCCCAGCACATTCTTGAGGTGGACGTCGCCGCCGGATGCCTGGATGATAAATGGCCCCCGGAGTTTTTCAACTTCAACATTGCCCTGTTCTGCATTGATGAAGATCGCGCCGACGTGGTTGGGCACTCCCACCGACATGTCGCCTCCAGGATTCTCAAGATGCACCCCTTCGCTTCCATACAGCGCCGGTGGTACGGAAAATTGTCGAGCGGGTAGCCGATAACACCGGAATCTGCGTCCAATGCCCCTGCACACTTGCTGTGCCGGCAGCATCGGCGCATTCGTGAATTGCCCTGGTGTGAAACGCGAAACCCCAATTCTCTGTCCGCCTACCCCTGGTCGAACGTGAACGGCGGATGCATCGGCCGAATAGATGTGAATGGTCCCCCCGGTTGAGTGAATGGTGAGGACGGGAGCGCTTGAGATGGGGACATCATCGGCGAGCGCAGGTAGATGCGCACCAGGCAGCGGCAGGAGAAGCAGAGTGGCAAAGGCGGCGACGAGAGCGAGTTTGTTTAGCATGCCTGGAGAGCGATTCGGAGGGAGCACAGGGCTTCACCTCATCTTACTCAACCCATCGGCATACCCGCATGAGCGGCCTCTAAGGCCTAGATGAGGATGGTGTGAGAAAACGAGGGTTTAGGCCGCTTTGGGCGACGGCTGTGAAGGTCTTTCGAGGGGCAAGTCGACAGTGAAGGTCGTGCCTCCGCCCGGTTCGCTCGCGACGGCGATCTTGCCGCCGTGCACGCGAACGATGTTGTTGACGACCGCCAAGCCCAAGCCGGTTCCGTCAACGTTGCGCGAACGTGCCGGGTCAGCGCGATAAAATCGTTCGAAGATATGCGGGAGCGCATCGCCCGGAATACCAGTTCCGGTATCCTTCACGCGCAGTTCCACGTGTCCGTCATCGCGATGCACAGCGAGTGTGACTGCGCCACTCGGGGTGAACTTGATTGCGTTTTCGGTGAGGTTTTGGACGAGCTGCCGCAAAAGGCTCGGCTCGCCGTGCACGTTTGCCTCCGCGTCTTCATCGACCTCGACCCGTAAGGACAGTCCCTTCGCGTGGGCGTTAGGTTGCATGGCGATGCCCACTTCGCGTACGACTTGACTAAAGTCAACCCGTTCGAGCGCGAGCGCCTTTGGATCGTCGGTCTTTGCAAGCGTGAGCATGGCATTGATGACCCGCGCCATCGTGGCGCTTTCCATCTCGATCGTCTTCAGCGCCTCGGCCATGATGTCCGGATTGCGAGCGCCCCAGCGCGCGAGCATTTGGGAATTCGCATTGATGACCGTGAGCGGCGTTTTAAGTTCGTGCGAAGCGTCGGCGATGAAACGGCGCTCGCGGGCGAAGGCGGACTCGAGCCGTTCAAGCATGGCGTCGAAAGTTTGCGCGAGGGCGCCAAGTTCATCGGGGCGCCCCTTCCAATTGAGTCGCTTCGCCAGATCCTCACCGCTGATCTCTTGCGCCGCTCGAGCGATCGCGTCAATAGGCCCCAGCGCCGCGCGAGCCAGCGACGTGCTCGCAAGAGCGATAAACACAAGCGCCACGATCAGCCCGAGCACGAGGAAGCCTCGGAAGCTCTTGAGGATAGCGTCCGTGCTGCTGAGCGACTCGGCGATGTAGACGGTTGCCTCGACTGCACTACCCGAACGCAGCGTCAGTTTGTTCACAAGTACGCGGCCCGAGTCCATGGTGGCAACGCCCCAATCTTCATTCGCTCCAAAGATCCGTGGCTGGTTGAGTTTGGTCAATTGCGTCGGTAAGTCGCGGGTGCCCAAGTTTGCGCTCTTACCGATCGGCTCGCCATACTGATTGAAGGCTTCGATGTACAGACCGGTGCCTGAAAATCCATTGAGAAAATCTTGGTTGGCGAGGGACGTACGCACGGGAACGGCCCCGAACGGGTTGCTACTGTTGAGCGCTTGCAGCTCTCGCAGCATCTCTTGGGACACGCCGCTCACGCGGTCGGCTGCCGCCGCCAGCAAGACGCTGCGCGCGCCGCCGTAGATGACCCCCACGAAGACGATCATCAAGAGTGCGAGCACGCCTGCGTACGCGAAGGTGATGCGGGAACGGAGGCTCGCGAAGAAGGGTATCTGCTGTGTGTTAGTTGCGGAGTGAATAGCCGACTCCCCGAACTGTTTGAATCAACTTTTCTTCACTGCCGACGTCAACCTTGTTGCGCAGGTACCGGATATAGACGTCGATGAGGTTTGATTCGCCCAAGAAGTCCGATCCCCAAACGCTGTTGAAGATCTCGTCGCGCGAGTGGACTTTGTTCGGGTACATGAGGAGGAATTCAAGCAGGGAGAATTCTTTTGCGGTCAGGGAGATATGCCGTCCGTTGCGAGCCACTTCTCGCGTATCGCGATTCAATGAAAGGTCTTTTGCACTCAGCACGCGCGGACCGGGCTCTCGTTCGCGTAGCTGCACGCGAATGCGGGCCAGCAGCTCTTCGATGGAAAAGGGCTTGGTCAAATAATCATTCGCGCCCGTATCCAATCCTGTGATGCGATCTGGTACCGCATCCTTTGCGGTCAGCATGATGATGGGAACCGACGAGTGCTTGCGAACGCGCCGGCATACTTCCAGACCGTCGATGCGTGGCAAGAGCACGTCCAAGACGATGAGGTCCGGTGCTTTGAGGGCACGCTCGATGGCGCTGGCGCCGTCGCCGCAGACCTCGACTTCAAAGCCCTCGTGCTCGAGCTCCAATTGGAGCACCCGAGCGATGTTCGCATCGTCCTCGACGATCAATATCCGCTGCTTGGATGGCCGAGCAGACACCTGGGGGGCGGCTTCCATACACTAAATCTACTCGGCCATGACGGCGCTCTTCATTAACCACCTGTGAAAATGGGGCGCGGGACAGGCTGTGGTGTGGTGCGAATCATAGGCCCGAGTGCGCCTGTTCGTCGCGATTGAGCTCAACGATGCCGTTCGCGCCCTCGCGGCCCAGGCGGCGTCTGCCCTTAGGGAAGCCGGCGTGCCGGGTCGGTACGAGTTTCCTGAGAAACTGCATGTCACCACGGCCTTCTTAGGTAGTGTTCCAGACGACCAACTGCAACCAGTCTTGGAAACCTTCCGCTCGAGCGGGCAGCACAAGTCGTTTTGGATCGACTTCGATAGGTTGGGAGCGTTCCCCAATGCCCGCCGGCCGCATACGCTCTGGATCGGTTCGACGCAGGAGAGCCGCGGTTTTACTTCGTGCGCCCAGACCGTGCGCGCTGGATTCGAACGGCTCGGCTTTCGTTTCGAAAGCAAGGCGACGCCGCACGTCACGATCTGCCGAGTGAAGCACGTTGCGGCGCTGACATTACCCGAGCTTGCCAACGGTGCTCGCCTGCACGTAGACGGCTTGACGCTGTTCCAATCGTTGCCGGCAGGTCCGACGACGAGGTACGAAGCAATCGACCGCACGCATTTCCGCCCGCCCCATTAAACGTAGCGGGCGATTGGAAAAATCGCCCTATTTAAACGCCCATGTAGCAGCGGACCTTTAGGTCCGCTCCCGAGGAGGCTCCCCAATGAAGGCCATCATTACTGCGTTCGCAACGCTTGCTGCGCTGACTTTTGCCGCACAAACCGCTAGCGGCCAAGTGAGGGAGCCGATGCCTCCCACTATTACCGTGTCCGCGAACGGCAGCGTCGACTACGTGCCGGACATCGCGCGCGTGCAGCTTGGCATCCGAGCGCAGGCTGCCAGTGCCTCCGCTGCAGCAGCCACGGTGAACCAGACAGCGGCACAGGTTGTTGCGGCCATTCAGCGCCAGGGCATCAGCGAACGGTCGATCCAAACCTCAGGCTACAATCTCGAATATCGCGAACCGCAACCGCCGGCGCAGCAGCAAGGTGCCATGGTGAGCACGATGGCGTCCACGACCGCGGGGTCGTACGTGGCATCGGAGATGCTGCAGGTCACAACGCCTGTAAGGTCAGCGGGAGCTGTACTCGACGCGGCAATCACTGCCGGAGCGAACACCTCGTATGGCTTGACGTATCAATCGAGCAACGCAGATGCGCTCTATCGCACAGCGCTAGCCAAAGCGGTGCAGTCTGCGCGTTCCACTGCAGAGGCCATTGCGAGCGCCGCTCATCTCACAATCGTTCGGGTCGCCTCCATAAGCAATACGCAGGAGCAGATGGGCCCACAACCGATGATGCGCGTTATGGCCTCGGCCGCGGCTCCGATCCTGGCAGGCACCGATACGGTCACGGCGACGGTCTTTGTCGTCTATTTAGTGAAGTAAAAAGCGGACCATTAGGTCCGCTTGAGAACGCTGGGGCGATTTTCCAATCGCCCCCTACAGACGTTAAGCTATTTCAGGACGATTGCGAGTGCCCAGCCGCGCGGTGTTTTCTTGCGCACGAGATAGCCGTCGGCGGTTCGGTCAAAATACTCGAAGCCTGCAGCGAGTGCGTCGGCCATTGTCTTGAGTACGAGTACGCCTTGCATGATCCACGTGAGCCTTTCACCCATAGAACTACCCAAGGTAGGCAAACGTTACTAAGGACCGTCCCGTCTGGAGCATCTCATCGGATTCTTATGATCGTGCACACGTTCGAGGGTGCACGTCTAACTGACGCGAAAGTGGGTAGTGGAATGCCGATGAAAGCGCCGCGGCTGTGTACCGCGACTGTTGTAAACCGGGAGTTTAGAGCTCCCGGTTTTTGGTATGTGCGCTTGCGCTGCCAACACGTAGCACGAAATGCGGGCCCGGCGCAATACGTTGCCCTTGACCTGCCCGGCGGTTTTGCTGTTCGACTTCCCCTAGGAATCTACACGGCGAGTGACGACGAGTTCGGCCTCCTCTTCCAAGAATGGGGAGAGCGGACGAGCTGTCTCGCGGCATTGCCCAAGGGTGAGGAAATCTCGTGTCTTGGACCTTTGGGCAACGAGTTCACCCTTCCCAAGCGCGGGTCAAAGGCCACGATCATCGCGGGCGGCTTGGGCGTTGCCGCCTTTTGGATGCTGTCGCGCGACTTGCAGGCGGCGGGCATCGACACCACAATCGTCCTCGGCGCGCGCTCGAAGGATCATGTCGTCGGACGCGAGGAATTGGCCGCTTTCGGATTTCCCATTGAAGTCTGCACTGATGACGGCAGCTTCGGCTTCCACGGCAACGTGGTGGAGCGGTTGCGCAGCCTTCCGCCACCCGGTATGCTTTATGGCTGTGGGCCGCGCGGCATGCTCCGCGCGCTCTGCGCGCATGCCAACGCAGCAAGCATTCGGTGCCAGATATCAATGGAGGAAACATTCGGCTGCTCGATGGGCACCTGTTGGGGATGCGTCGTCGCCGTTCGGCGCGGCAGCACGCAAGGGACCGGGTATCCCAAAGCTCCCGGCGAGCAGCGCGACTTTGACTTTGCGCGCGTGTGCGCCGACGGAACCGTGTTCTCCGCCGCTGAGGTGGTTTGGAAAGCGTGAGTAGCACAGCACTCGACACTACCGTCAAGCTCGGCAGCGCTGTGTTGAAGAATCCGGTCATCGCGGCGAGCGGTTGCTACAATCGGGGCGAGGAATTTGGGGAGATTATCGACCTTGCCGCATGGGGTGCCATCACGCTCAAGAGCATCACCCGTCACCCAAGGCTCGGCAACGACATGCCCCGCGTGTTTCCGACGCCGAGCGGGTTGCTCAACGCCATCGGCTTGCAAGGTCCGGGCATCGATTTCTTCCTCAAACATGTCGCGCCCGAGCTCGCGCATGTGCCGACTGCCGTGATCGCAAGCGTCGCCGGATTCAGCGTGGTCGAATTCGCGGACGTTGCTGCGGCCATGGATGGTATCCCCAATGTCGTGGCGATCGAGCTCGATGTATCCTGCCCCAACGTGGATCGAGAAGGTCAATGCTTCGCCGCGGACCCGACCTCGCTCGCAATGGTCGTTGACGCAGTCAAATCCCGTGTGAAGCTGCCGGTGATTCCGAAACTCATGCCGAACGTTGCTGACCTGCGGCCAATCGCTCGCGCGGCCCAACACGCTGGCGCGGACGCCGTGTCGCTCATCAACGCGGTGCGAGGCATGGTGATCGACATTGAGCGGGCGCTTCCGATGCTCGCCAACGAGTCGGGTGGCTTGACAGGCCCCGCCATTCGGCCGATCGCAGTGCATGCGGTCTGGGAAGTTGCGCACGCGGTGACCATACCCATCATTGGCATCGGTGGGCTCGAAACCGGCCATGACGCATTGGAGTTCTTGTTCGCCGGTGCGAGGGCAGTGGGCATCGGTACGGCGAACTTCCGCGACCCACTCGCGCACGTGCGCGTCGTTGAAAGCATTGAGGCGGAAATGCGACGCCGCCATTGCCGCTCGGTCGGAGAACTCACGGGTCTGGCCCACGCGCACGCGAAAAAGGATGGCCCTCATTGACGCAACTGATGATCGCGCTCGACGAAGCGAAACTCGAAGAGGCACAAGATGTGTTCAGACACACCGCTGCTGACGTCTTGTGGTACAAGGTCGGCTATCAAGCCTACTATTCGTTCGGCAACGACATTATGGCCGAGCTGCGAGAGGCGCGACGTAACATCTTCCTTGACCTCAAGCTGCACGACATCCCGAATACGGTCGCCGGAGCGATCCGCAGCGTCGTGCGATCAGGAGCTTCGTTCGTCACGGTTCATGCTGAGGGCGGGAGAAGCATGATGAATGCCGCCGCACAAGCGCGCGATGCAATCAACGCAACAGGACGCTCGCTCAAAATAGTTGCCGTCACCCTGCTGACGAGCATTTCCAACGAAGACTTGCGCGAGATCGGTGTCGACCGATCGGTGCATGAACTCGTGAGTATGCGCGCCGCGCTCGCGCAAGAGTGCGGACTCGATGGCGTCGTCTGCCCGGTCGAGGCGGTGCCGATCGTCCGCGCGCGCACATCGTCGGACTTCACCATCATCTGTCCGGGCATCCGGCCGTCGGGCGAAGCCAGTGGCGATCAAAAGCGCACCGCGACACCGAGTGAGGCCGTGCTGGCGGGTGCCGACTTCATCGTCGTTGGAAGACCCATTACCAAAGCGCCCGATCCTCGAGCTGCGGTGCAGAAGATCTGTGCAGAGTTAGCCGCGGCCCACGAGGCGTTGCCCAAATCACTCGAGCATTCGTGACGCCCCAAGAACTCCTCGACAAACTCGGAGAGCGAAGAGCGCTGCTCACCGGGCACTTCCGGCTATCCAGCGGTTTGCACAGCGATCGTTTTATTCAAAAGTTTCGCCTTTTCGAAGATCCACCGCTGGCCGAAGAGGTTGGGGCGACCCTTGCCCACTTGCTTTCGCCCTACAAACCGGAGGTGGTCGTGTCGGCCGCCGTGGGCGGCATCTTACCAGGGTACATCGTCGCGAAGAACTTGGGGGTTCGCAGCATGTTCGTTGAGAAAGAAAATGGGATTCCCACGTTGCGCCGGGGATTCGAGCTTCAATTAGGAGAGCGGGTTGCCGTCGTCGAGGATGTGATGACGACTGGGAAGTCGACGATGGAAGTCATTGACGTGGTAAGGGCGTCCGGTGCGCAGGTGAGCGTGGTCGGTGCCATCGTCAAGCGGGGTAACCCTTCGCTCCCCTATCCAGTCATCGCACTGCTTGACTTGCCACTCGCGGATTATCCTCCAGAAGCATGTCCGTTATGCCAGCAGGGCGTGCCACTGCACGATCCCGGCAGCCGCCGAAGCTAAATCGTCCACCTCGCGCCTAATGCTTGCTGAGCCTCGGTACGATTGCTCGGTAGCCGGCTCGACTTGGCTGCATACATAGCCGCGTCCGCCCGCTCTATGGCCGCCGCGACACTGGTGTCCGCGTCGAAGGTTGCGATTCCAAAACTCGCGCTGACGGGCCCAATCTGTGACGACAGATCTCTTGCTTCCCTATCGATCGCCTCAGACAAGCGCTGCATGCGTCGCACGGCAAGGTCGCGTTGCGCGTTGACCATGACGACCACGAATTCGTCGCCGCCCCATCGGTAGACGGGGTCATCGGCCCGCACGAGGGAGACGAGCGCTCTCGCGACGGCTTTGATAGCCTGATCGCCCGCGGCATGGCCGCAGGTGTCGTTGATGAGCTTGAGATCGTTCACGTCAACCACGACGACCGATCCGCTGACCTTGGACGTTTCGTCATGTTGCCCAAAAGCAAAGGAGAATGAATAGCGGTTGAGTGTCGCCGTCATGGGATCTTGGTGGAGTGCCTCTTCGGTGCGCTGATGGGCCATCATGAGCCGCGCATTGGCGGTTTCCAGTTCTGCGCGAACAGCGTCAACGATGACGACAACCGTACCAAAGCCGAGGACAAAATCCAGCATGCCGTCCACGAGCGAGGTGATCGTATAGTAGTAAGCACTCGCCGGCATGTTGGCGCCCATCGCGAGCAACGCAGTGGGCAAGTGCTGCGCGTAGTCCACGGCGAGCAAAGCCAAGCCTACCGCAACAATTCGCACGCCAGGGCCTGAACTCGCGCGGCCCAGTGAAGGCCACAGGGCAACAAGACAGGCAGTCCAGGCCGCGCCCATGATCGCCCCGTGCACGGCGAACGGAACAGAGAAAGGACCCGAGAGCGTCGCGAGGAGTGCAGCGATCGCGGCCGCGGGCAGCAGCCACCATCCCACTGCAGCACGCGGTAAGTGATTTCTGCCTATGGAGTAGCAGGCGACGAATATGGAAAGTACGGCGCCATATTCTAAGAAGAAGTATGCGAAGTACATCGGGATGCGTATCGACCCGACCATATTTGCTAACAGAATTGCGACTAAGGCAAAGCAATAAGCTATCCAGCCAACGCTCCAATAGAGCATGAGGCGCCGTTGTACCGAGCGAGCAATGACGTAGGACAAGAGCGCGATCAAGGCAGTCGCGGCAATCTGAAAAAGCAGCGATACGAAGCTTGTAACGCTCAGAAGGTGAGAATAGGCGGAGTCGGCTATCATCGGCGTCTGTTTGGTCCCTCATACCAGTATCGACCAATTGCCGCGTCAGTCTAAGGGGCTAGCAACCCTAAAGGCAACGTCATGAGGTGTTAATGTCCGTCTGTGTCGGCTCGTAACCAGACGTTGGGGTTTGGAAGTCGCTCCCAACCGCGCATTTGAAAACCGTCTGGATAGCGCTCGTGCCATAGCCTGGCTCGATGCGCCACATACTCAAGAGAGACATACAATTGACGCCCGCGCTTGCGCGCATGATTGCTATGGTTGGGCTGAGCTGGGTCCAAAGATTGTCGACCAGCTGTCCACCCGGATGGAGAATAATGTCTTCCCGCAATAGGCCGAGCGACACCATCACGCCGATATTGTCGAAGAAATCGCAGACGTTAAGTTCCGGATGCTTTGCATGATCGACAACCCCAGCGGTATCGAGCTCTTGCCGAAACTGCGGGTCATCCATCCTCTGTTTTAGTTCGTGTTGTATGAATCTGAAGCCGTCTTGAATGGGTGCGGAGTACCATAACTCAAACGCCTCACTGAATGCGCTGAGTTCGTTGCTCGCGCGTATGTGGCGCAGCTGGATGAGTGCGGCAATTGCGGTTGCGCCGATAATGGCAGCGGTGAGAAGAGATGCTGCTATCTGGAGTGCTTCAAGCGACATGCCGGCCTCCAACTACGGTAGGGCTGCCCCTGAATCCGAGGCAGCCTGCCGGTTGTGGCAAAGGTATTTGAGCACGAGCAGCGACCCGCCTTTGCCTGGTCTGGTTTTGACGTGAGCAGCGGTGCAAAACTCGAACGGAATCGACAGTCCCGAAAGAAATCTTTTGCGAAGGAGGTATCATCTTCGACAAGCAAGCGAGCGATCCATCAGCTCGTGGAGGCATTTTGGCATGAAGGTATCAATCGCGGTGGTCCTCTTGCTTGCGGCCGTAGCAATGGTAGCTCAAGCCGGAGTTGCAGCGGCATCTGGCGACATCCATAATATCAAGCACGTCATCATCATCATGCAAGAGAACCGTTCTTTTGACTCCTACTTTGGCACGTATCCCGGTGTGGACGGAATTCCGATGAGCGGGGGCGTGCCGACCGTCTGCTCCCAGGACCCGCAAACCAATCAATGCCTGAAGCCGTACCACGATACGAACGACCGCAACCTCGGCGGACCGCATTCAGCCCGCGATGCCGTCAATGACGTCAACGGCGGGAAGATGGACGGCTTCGTTGGGGATGCCGAAACTGCCGCCCGCAATTGCCGGCCACCCCACGAGCGCTGCGGCGGAGGGCGCGACGTCATGGGTTATCACGACCGCAACGAGCTCCCCAATTACTGGGCGTACGCGGACAACTACGTACTACACGATAAAATGTTCGAGCCCAACGCATCGTGGAGCTTGCCCGCACATCTTTTCTTAGTGTCTGAGTGGTCGGCGATATGCACGCGAGCTGGCGATCCCACAAGTTGCACGAACGCCCTCGATAAGCCAGCTCTTCCAATGGATTTTGGCGCGCAGGTTCCGCCGGATTATCCCTGGACCGATCTCACGTATCTGCTGCACAAGAGCCACGTGAGTTGGGCATACTACATCATGGCTGGCTTAGAACCGGACACAGAAGACGGTTCCATGAACGGGCCGCAGCGAAACCAAAATGCGCACACGCCCGGCATTTGGAACCCGCTGCCCCACTTTGATACGGTCAACGCGGACGGGGAACTTGGCAACATTGCGCCGCTCAAGAACTTCTTCGCGGCTGCGAAGAACGGTACGCTCCCATCGGTCGTCTGGATCTGCCCGGCGCAGCCCTACAGCGAACACCCCCCGGCGCTTGTGAGCAGAGGACAAGCCTACGTGACAGCGCTCGTCAACGCTGTGATGCAAAGCCCAGACTGGAATAGCTCGGCCATCTTCCTGGCGTGGGACGACTGGGGAGGTTTCTACGATCACGTCGTGCCGCCGCGTGTGGACGAAAACGGTTACGGCTTGCGTGTCCCATCGATGGTCATCAGTCCCTATGCCAGAAAGGGCTTTGTCGATCACCAAACATTGAGCTTCGACGCCTTCGTAAAATTCATCGAAGACGATTTTCTCGGGGGCAACCGGCTAGATCCGCGAACCGACGGGCGGCCTGACCCGCGCCCAGACGTGCGCGAGAACGCGCCAATCTTAGGAGATTTGCGCAATGACTTCGACTTCTCGCAACCACCGCGCGCTCCGCTCGTGCTACCTGGTGGTCACCTCTAGGTTAGCAACCTTTTCCTTCTTCATCAAAAGCCAGTACGCGATAAGTCCGCCGAGGATGCCAAAGATCCAACCGCCGCGCCATAAGAAATGCAGCGGTGTGACCAACCCGAGTAGCGCGACACCCCAGCCGAACAACAGTGCAAAGATCGCGCGCAGGTTGATTCCTTTGGAATACGAGTAGGCGCCGCCCGGGGTGTACAGCTGTACGAGGTCGAGCTGCTTGCGACGCACGAGCCAGTAATCGGCGATCGCTATGCCATCGAACGGGCCCAACATCGCACCATACGTGCCCAACCACGTAAAAATGTAGTGGCTGTACACTGCCAGCACGTACCACGGCTGCATGAGTAGACTCAGGAGCCCAGTCATCACCGCGCCGAGCGCGAAGTTGATTCGTCGCGGCCACAGGTTTTCAAAAGCGCGAGCGGGCGCCATTACATTAGCTGCGACATTGATGGTGACCGACGAGAGGACGATAACGAGCCCTGCGAGCACGATGACAGCCGCTGGAAACTTCAAAATCAGCTCGACCGGGTTCCATATCGCCTTGCCGTATAACGCCACGGTCGCCGACGTCACCGCGATACCGAGAAAAGAAAACAGCGCCATCGTCAGCGGCATCGAAAGCGCTTGCCCGAGCATCTGGCCACGTTGTGTTTTCGCGTATCGCGTGTAATCAGGGATGTTTAACGCGAGCGTTGCCCAAAACGCGATCACACCGACAACCGACGGATAGAAGACCGCCCAAAACGCAGGACCGTGAATCTGCGCGGGCGTTGCGAGCATCGGTCCGAAACCGCCGGCGCGCACGAGGGCCCAAACAAAAAGTGCGATTGCAAAGACAGCCAGCGTCGGTGCCGCGATAACGGTGAGCCGTCCGATCGCTTGCGGTCCGCGCATCGCGATGGCGACGTTGATGGCCCAGAAGATGGCGAACGCCAAGGGCAGATGGATGCCTATGCCATCCCAGCCGGTTATTGTCTTCCCGAAGATCGATGTCGACGGCCTGACCGCCGAACCAAGAATTGATGCCGAACCAGCCGGCTGCAATGACGGCCCTCGCCAACGATGGAATGTGCGCGCCGCGCGTTCCGAACCACAGTCGCGCAAAAACTGGATATGGAATGCCATATCGCGTGCCCGCATGCGAGACCAACAGGATGGGAACGAGCACGATACAGTTGCCGATGAGAATCGTCAGCACCGACTCCCACCAATTCATGCCAAGGGCGATCATACCGCTGGCCAGCGAGTAGGTTGGCAAGCACAAACACATGCCGACCCACAATGCCGCATACCTCGTTCCGGGCCAAGTATGCTCGGCCAGCGTGCACGGGCGCAGATCCTCGTTCCAAAGAGCTCGGCTCCCCGCTGACCTTTGCAATAGCTGCATCGGTCAGCACGACGACGTCGCCTACTTGAACTTGCGTGTCGGTGGCCATCAGATCTTTACAAGGCTGTCATACGTCTCGGGCCGACGGTCGCGGAAGAACTGCCACGTGTTGCGAACCTCTGTGATGAGATCGCGGTCCATCACGCCGATGACCACTTCATCTTTGTCGCGGCTACCGATCGCGACAATCTGGCCGCGAGGATCGGCCAAGTAGGCCTGCCCGTAGAACTCTCCCATGTTCCAGGGCGTTTCCCAACCCGACGCGGTTGATCGCGCCCACGTAATAGCCGTTGGCGACGGCGTGCGCTGGCTGTTCGAGTTTCCACAGATATTCCGAGAGACCGGCCACGGTTGCCGATGGATTGAAGACGATCTCGGCGCCGCCCAGGCCGAGCGCGCGCGCGCCCTCGGGGAAGTGGCGATCGTAGCAGATGTAGACGCCAATCTTTGCAAACGCCGTTTCGAAAACTGGGTAGCCCAGATTCCCCGGTCTGAAGTAGTATTTTTCCCAGAACCCGCAGCCTGAGCGGCCCGGCTGCGACTTGCGGGCAGATGATGCTTGCGATACTTGCCGAGATACTTGCCGTCGGCGTCGATAACGGCCGCTGTGTTGTAATACAGGCCGGAGAATTCTTCTTCGTACATCGGAACGACGAGCACGATGCCGAGCTCTTTTGCCAGGTCCGCGCATCAGCTGTGTCGTTGGACCGTCGGGAATCCGCTCGGCAGCCGCATACCACTTCGGGTTTTGCTCGGTGCAGAAGTACGGCCCGTAGAACAACTCTTGCAGGCAGACGATCTGCGCGCCTTTTGCTTGGCCTCGCGGATCAGTCGCAGATGTTTTTCGATTGCTTTCTTCTTGTGCTCCTCAACCGGCGCGCCGCCGTCGACGTCGTGGTGCGCCTGAATCAACCCGATGATCGCTTTGGAAGGCATGCCCAATCCTCCGGGTGCGCTTTACAACTGAACCGGAAAGAACTTATCGCATTTTTGGAATGCGCCGATGCCCGGCGAGCCCGTAAACTTCCCGTCATCGACAATTTTCCGACCGCGCGAAAAAACGAAGCGCGGCCGTCCCTTGACCTTGATGCCCTCGAAGATGTTGTTGTCCGCGTTCATGTGGTGCGACTGCGCCGAGATCGTTCGCTCCGACTTTGGATCCCAGACCAAGATGTCGGCGTCGCTGCCCACCGCGATCGTGCCTTTGCGCGGGAACAATCCGAAGAGCTTCGCAGGATTGGTCGACGTCGACAGCGACGAACGTGTTGAGGCCCATGACGCCGGAGTTGACGCCGACTTGATACAAGATGGCCAATCGGTCTTCGATGGTTGGCGCGCCATTGGGAATCTTGGAGAAGTCGTCTTTCCCAAGCTCCTTTTGGCCTTTGTGGTTGAACGAGCATTGGTCGGAACCAAACGCCTGCAGCTCCATATTCTTGAGCTTGCGCAGCAGAACGCTCTGATTCCATTTGTCGCGCAGCGGGGGCGACATGACGTAGTTGGCACCGGCAAAGTCCGGCCGCTCGTAGTCCGAGGTATCGCACACAAGATACTGCGGGACACGTCTCGCCGTAGATCGGCAGACCGCGCTTGCGTCCGTCGCTGATTGCATCGGCCGCCATGGCGCTTGACACGTGCACGACGTAGAGCGGCGCACCGGCCATCTCGGCCAAGCGAATCGCCGCGACTGGTCGCCTCGCCCTCTGCTTCCACTGGGCGCGTCAGCGCATGATACTTGGGCTCTTTGTGGCCCTTGCGGCGCGCCTCCGCGATCATGACGTCGATGACGTCGCCGTTTTCCGCGTGGAGCTGGACGAGACCGCCGTACGCCGCGGCCGCCTTGAGCGTTTTGAAAATTGTCTCGTCGTCGACTTGCAGGACGCCCTTGTAGGCCATGAACACCTTGAATGAATTGACGCCCTCCTGCTCGATCAGTTCGCGGATCTCGTTCATCGTTTCATCGCGACCGTCAGCAATCGTCAAATGAAAGGCATAGTCGATAACGGCCTTACCTTTTGCCTTGGCGTGCCATTTTTTGAGCGCGTTGTGAAGCGAATCTCCGCGCTGATGCAAGGCAAAATCGATGATAGTCGTCGTGCCTCCAAGCGCGGCGGCAATGGTGCCTGACTCAAAGTCGTCAGCCGTGACGGTGCCGCCGAACGGCATGTCGAGATGCGTGTGCGGATCGATGCCGCCGGGGAAGACATAGCATCCAGAAGCATCCACCACGTCATGGCCTGATTCGGTCACGCGCTTAGCAAGTTGCGAAACCGTCTCGCCTTCAACGAGGATGTCCGCCCGATTGACGTCCGTCGCGGTGACGATGGTGCCGCCGCGGATGAGCGTGCCCATCAGGATGCTGCCTGAGCCGCTTGGCGTTGCTTCCAGGTTTGCGAGGGCAAGCCGGTGTCGACTTCGATCATTGAAATGCAGTCCTCCACGGGGCACACCATGTAGCACAAGTTGCAGCCTACACATTCCTTCTCGTCGACGACGAGGTTCGTGACGCCACTGGGTTGCTCGACGCGATCGATGCACTGATGCGCCGCATCTTCGCATGCAACCCAGCACTTGTTGCAGTGGATGCACTTGTCCTGATCGATGCGCGCGATCAGTTTGTACCGCAGGTTGAGATTTTCCCACGTGGTCATAGTCTGGACAGACTTGCCGATGAGATCGCTCGCTGACTTGATTTGGCGTCCATTCAAGTAGTTGTTCAATCCATCGATCATGTCTTCGACAATGCGGAAGCCGTGATGCATGACCGCCGTGCATACCTGCACTGTGGTGGCGCCCATGAGCATGAATTCGACGGCATCCTGCCAGGTTGCGATGCCACCGATGCCCGAGACTGGAATGCGAACCTGAGGATCGCGCGCGCACTCTGCGACCATGTTGAGGGCGATTGGCTTTACTGCCGGTCCGCAGTACCCACCGTGGGTGCTCATACCGTCTACTTGTGGGATCGGCTTCCAGGTATCGAGATCCACGCCGATGAGACTGTTTATGGTATTGATCAGGCTAATCGCGTGCGCTCCGCCTTGCGTCGCACCGCGAGCGCAGTAACGAATATCGGTGATGTTGGGGGTGAGCTTCACGATCACCGGCACCTTGGAGGCTTCAACTACCCACGCAGTATTCTGCGCGATCAACTCGGGTACTTGACCGACCGCGGATCCCATGCCACGCTCGGACATGCCGTGCGGGCAGCCGAAGTTGAGTTCGAACCCATCGACGCCTGCGTCTTGCACCTTGTTGACAAGCTCGTGCCACTTGTCGCGTTTGGGTTCTTCCATCAGCGAAGCAATAATCGGGCGTTCGGGAAATCGCTTCTTCACTTCCCTGATTTCACGCAAGTTGTCCTCGAGCGAGCGGTCGGTGATGAGCTCGATGTTGTTCATGCCGATCATGCGCTCGCCTTTCCAATCAAGGCCCGCAAATCGCGAGGTTACGTTCACGATCGGATCGCCAAGCGTTTTCCACACCGCACCGCCCCAGCCGGCTTCGAACGCGCGCATCACTTGATACCCGCTGTTCGTCGGCGGCGCTGACGCTAGCCAGAATGGGTTCGGGCTCTTGATGCCCGCAAGGTTCACATTGAGATCAGCCATGACGTTGCTCCAATACACGGTTGACGCTGCGGGCAGCAATCTTGCCTTGCTCTGCGGCTTCGACGACCATCGCTTCGCGACTGCCTTTCGCAAAAATACAATCGCCGGCTGCGAAGATGCCTGCTCGACTCGTTCGCAGGTCACTGTCGACTTGCACGACCCCGCCCTCGTGTTTGATGCCGAGCTGATCGAAAAGGTCCACGCGCCTGCTCTGACCGATAGCGCGGATCACGGTGTCCACTTCCGCGACGAACTCAGAGTCTGGCACCTCGGCGGGTGCGGAACGCGAGCTGCCGCCGGCGGCTTGGTGGCGCGTTCGGACGAACTCAACACCGCTGACTCTCCCGTTTGTACCGAGAATGCGTTTTGGAGAACAGTGCCAACGGAACTCGATGCCCTCCTGCTTTGCGAATTCGTATTCGAAAGGATAGGCGGTCATCTCGTCCTCGGTGCGCCGGTAGTACATCGTGACCCGTTCGATCCCAAGCCGCTTCGCGCACGTGAGCGCATCGATGGCGGTGTTTCCGCCCCAATCACCGCGATGCTCGATCCGAGCTCCCGCACGGAGCCGTCGATCTTCGCACGCTCGATGACATCCAGGGCATCCAACACGCCTTGCAAGTCTTCACCGGGGATGCCGAGCTTGGGAACGTTGCCCATGCCGCAGGCTACGATGGTCGCATCGAAATTTTTCAAGAGCTCGTCGAGCGCGACATCCTTGCCGACGGTGACGCCCGTTCGCATATCGACGCCCATATCGATGACCTGCTGCGCCTCCCACAGCGCGACATCCAACGCCAGCCGGAACGGCACGATGCCATAGGTGTTGAGGCCGCCTGCGTCCTTTTTGCTCTCATAGATTGTGACGGCGTGACCCATGCGGCGCAGCTCGCGCGCTGCCGAAAGCCCCGCTGGTCCGCCGCCGATGATGGCAACCTTCTTGCCGGTCGGCGTCCCTGGTTCAAAGAGCCGGACGCCGTTCTCGCGCGCCCAATCGGTAGCGTAGCGCTGGAGGTCCCCGATTCGGATGGCCAGCTATCTTTTGTGTAGACGCACGCGCCCTCGCACAGATTCTCCGTCGGACAGACGCGAGCGCAGCTGGCGCCCATGGGATTGGCGTCCATGATCGTGCGGGCGCTGCCAAGCAGGTTGCCGGTGGTAATCTTCTTGATGAACGATGCGACGTCGATGTGGGTCGGGCACGCGCGCATACAGGGCGCATCATAGCAGAACAGACAGCGATTGGCCTCGGCGACCACCTCGAGTCGAGATAATTCTTTGTGGATGGAATCATTGAGGCCGTTCACCAGCGCGTAATCACCACTTTCTGCTGTGTGTAGAATGCCGCGCCATCTTTGCCGTGCATGCGCAGGTCGCCGAACAGCGAGTCCTTGACGCCGCCGAACGGGAAAAACGCCATGGGTGCAGCCACGCCGACATTGATGCCCACCATGCCCGCTTCGATTTGCGACGCAAACGTTCGTGCCGCGCCTCCGCTTTGGGTAAAGATCGATGCCGCATTGCCGTACGGCGATGAGTTGGCAAGACGAATCGCGCTCTCGAGGTCCGGTGCTCGGATGATGGATAGAACTGGTCCAAAGATTTCTTCGCGTGCGACGCGCGAGTTTGGATCGACTCGATCGAAAATAGTCGGACCCAAGAACGTCCCGCCGGCATTTGGGGCGTGCGCCTTGCGGCCGTCGCAAACAACGTCGAAGCCGCTGCGCGTACCTTCATCTATATAGCCTTCGATCCGCGCCTTCGCCTCGGGGCTGATGATTGGTCCCATCCCTGTGCGCTCGTCCAGCGCGATCCCAAGCGTAAGACGGTTGCAGGCGTCGCGCAGCAGGGGCATGAGTTTGTCGCCGGCGGTACCAACCGCCACCACCACCGACCCGGCCAGGCAGCGCTCGCCTGCGCCACCGAACGCCGAGGACATGATTGCATCGCGTGTGGTCTCACTCACTCCGTCGGGCATGACAACGAGATGGTTCTTCGCACCGCCCAGCGCTTGGACGCGCTTGTGGTGTTCGACCGCGAGCTGTTGGACGTGTCGAGCAACTTTCGACGATCCGACAAACGATACGGCGCGCACGTCCTTGTGCGTGATGAGTGCGTCAACCGCATCCTTGTCGCCGTGCACGACGTTCAAGGTACCGGTTGGGAAGTCGCACTCGTAGAATAGGTCGGCTGCTCGCATGGCAGAGAGCGGCGTCAGCGGCGATGGCTTGAGGACGAACGTGTTGCCGGCTGCAATCGCCAGCGGATACATCCACAGCGGCACCATCGCGGGAAAGTTAAACGGTGTGATGCCGACGCACACGCCCAGGGGCTGACGGATGCTTTGCGAATCGATGCCGCGCGCGACGTCTTCGAGGCTGTCGCCCATGAGCAGCGTGGGTGTGCCGCACGCAAATTCAACCAACTCGATCGCCCGCCGCACCTCGGCCCTCGCGTCTGCCAGCGACTTACCGTTCTCCTGACAAACAAGCCGCGCCAGTTCTTCTTTGTGCTTGTCGAGCAAGGTTGCAAACGAGAAAAAGCGATGGGCGCGTTCGACAACCGGGAGCGCTGACCATCCGTCATAGGCCGCCCGCGCGCAGTCTACGGCTCGATCGATTTCCTCAGGTGTGGTGCGTGGCACGCGCGCAAGAACGTCCCCAGTCGAAGGATCAGTGACGTCGACATATTCTCCAGCGGACTCAACAAGCGCATTGCCCAGCCGCAAAGACACCCGGGAAACATCCAAAGACTTCATTACCAGCATCCTCCAGCACGCGTCGGAAGTGGCGGGCGCATAGTTTCGACCACACAGCGCAAAGCGCCCTGGCAAAATGAAACCGATTGGTCTGTCAAACCGCGTACGGCGGGTTCGATTCCCGCCGCCTCTAGCCCGAGCTCGCTCGGAGGGGATCACGGCGTCAGGCCTCGTGATCCTCTCTAACTTGCATCAAGGTCCTAAATATGCTACCATCGCCAACGACAGGCCAATACGGATACCACCCAGTTGCGGGTGGTTTTCTTTTTTCTGAGACGGACGATTCAGACGCCCGCGACGAAACGACTACGAAGGGAGCCACAACAGCAGTGTCGGATTTTGCGGGATGTCTCGCCGTTTGAAGCGCTCTGCGCTAGCCTCACGTTTACCTCTGTCGGCTCTTCTCTCCCAAGTGCTGATTGCGTTCACGATCGAACTCGACCGAGAGGTCAATCTCACTCGAACCACAGCGAGCGTGGGTACGACGGCGCCCTCGCTCGCGATGTGGTCGAACGTCCTGCGATTCGTCGGTGAGCAGGGGGTGGACAAACGGCGGCTCCCGGCGCTCTCCGGCGTATCGAAATCGGTGATCCACACCATGGTAGCGTGCCTTGAGCGGCACGGCTGGGTCGTTGTGGAACCGGGTCCATCCGACAACCGGGCAAAGATCATTCGCCTCACGGCACGGAGTCGCAAACTCCGGAAGGTGTGGCAGCCGCTTCTCGCTGACGTCGAGATGCACTGGGAGAAGCGGTTTGGCAAGGACGAAATCGAGAAGCTGCGGGAATCGCTGGAAGCAGTGGTTGGACAGCTCGACAACGAGCTGCCGCACTATCCCATGGCGATGCCGAACCGAGGCGGGACCCCAACCGGCCTTTGATGAGTGCCCGCTCGTGTTAAGAAATTGCTGGCAGAGAGCGGAGAAACGTGCTCACCGGATCGTCTAAGACATGCCGGGAGCCCTATCCCACGGACTTGCGATCTTCAACGCCGCTGGATTCCCTTGCTGGGGACGCCAGCTAAGAATAGGTCATCGGCCTTCAACCAGCGGACGGAAACCGGAGCCGCTCCGCGTCGCTGGCGGACGGCCGCCGCAGCTACATGCTTTGCACTTGGCCGGCATAAGAAAAACTGCCAGTTTCGGATTGGCAGCGGCTGATCGTTTTCGCCGAGCCTGACCGTGAACCGTTCCGGCGCGGGAGCGATGCCCTTTCCGATGCCCTTGAGATACGCTTCCCTCAATACCCATTGCTTGAAGAATCGCGCGATGCGCAGATGCGCAGGCAGATTTGCCAAACATGCCTGCTCCCGATGAGAAAGAAAATGTCGAGCCACTTGCGCGATGTCGACGAGGCGTGAAGTTTCCTCGGCGTCTACCCCCACCTCGCCCGCGCGCGAAACCAAGCAAATCACCAAACCACTCGTGTGCGCCAAATTAAATCGCAGCGATTTGAAGTCTGCCGGTCCAATAATCTTTGGCTTGCCATGCGAACTTGTTCCGAAACGCCAATGGGAGGGGTCGACGCCGGTGTACCGCGACAGCGTCGCGCGGCATAGCGCACGCGCCGCCAGATACTCGTGTCGCGACCGTTCCGATCGAAACCTCTCGCAATGTGCCTGCTCTTCAATCGAAAGCCAGGAGAAGCACCCCTTCTGCAGTGCACTGGGAGAGATTTCGTTCAGGCGAAGTTGCCACGCATCCGCCGTGTTCCGAAGCTCATGCCATTTGTGTTTCAGGTTCGATCCCATACCAGGCTGCTTTCACTGAAGTTGAAACGGGACATGGGCGAAGCGTTGAATCAATTCGTGCCCGCTGGCATTCGCACCGGTCTTCCCGCGAATTCTCTTTAATATAAGGTGCTCTTCGCGCTATTCGTCGGCCCAAAGTGATGTCGCGATATCCCCACTGGTAGGGGGTGAATGTCTACTGCAAGATATTCGTTTAGCGAAACGATTCCGTCGCTGGCACGCCGAAACAGTTCGAGTCTGAAAAAAAATTGCTTAACCACTTGTCGCAAAACCGGATACAGGACCAATGACTGTTTACACCAATTCGTGTGCGCAGTAATATCGTAGCTATCGTCGCAGCCTGGATGGAATCCAAGGAGAGGCTCAGTTCCACGGAGATCCCAAAGATGTCACTATGACATTCCTGAGGTTTTCTTATGGGCTCTCTTGCGGCGCAATCAGCTCATCAAACGGATGACCTCTTTAAAGCGCTGCTGAAGCGACGATCTCGGCCTTACGTCATTGTTCTAGATGCTGATCTCAACGTCGCCTTTGCCGACTCACGTGCTCTAGCACTGTTGAAGACACATTTTCAGGCATATGACCCGAGAATGCTGCCAGACGCCCTAAGAGACACGGTTGCTGAAATCATTCGACGGCGGGGTGAGAATGCTGCAGCTTTTGAGCAGCCGGTTGGGCCTGTGTTCGGGCTCGTTCTGCGCGTCATCGCGCTCTCAGGAGAGGTCGGCAGCTTCTACGCGATCCTTTTCGAAAAAGAAGCGCGCCGCGAGGATCTAAAGGAGGCCGTAACACGGTTTTCGCTTACGCCACGTGAAGTAGAGGTGCTTGACTTGATACTCGACGGTATGAGCGCAGCTGAAATCGCGGAGGACCTCCACATTGCAGAAGTGACGGTTTTCGATCATTTCAAGCACATCAACAATAAGACCAACGCCCGCAATCGCGCAGACATGCTGGCAAAGATCTTCAATTGGCAGCCGGCCCTCAGGAGCAACGCGTAGAGAAGAGCAAAGGTCCGCAATATCCCCGCCGGTGAGGGGTGAATGGGACCCACATTCATGTTACCATTGAACCCCTGCAGTACTCGCTGATCGTGCCGACATGATAAGAGTTGCCTTCATTAATCATTATGGCGGAGTGCCAGCCGGGGCGGAGAGAAGCCTCGAGGCTTACTTACGCCGGATACCAAGTGATATAGATCCCTACGTTTTCCTGTTTGAAGAGGGTGCGTACGCAGACCGCGTGAGGGCCCTCAACATTCCTGTGCATATCGTCCCGGCATCGCGCCGACTGATGGCCGCGTCGCGCGCGGACATCGATGCGAGCCACGCGTTGGATGGGATCCTGCAAGTATTCCGCCTGCGGAAGCTGTTAAGGTTGGTTGATGTCGACGTTGTCGTAACGAACAGCATGAAGGCACATATCGCGGGAGCGATCGCCGCGCGTTTGTGCGGCATTCCTGTCGTTACATGGTTAAAAGAACTCCCGGACGGTTTCACGCTCAAACTCATTCGTTTCGTTAGCCGAACCTGCGCGACAGAGCGAATCGGCTGCTCGCGAGCAGTCGTACGCCACCTTGGGCTCCCGCGCTCGACGGCGTTGGTCCCGCCCCTCGATCTCCCTACTTATGGTCCTGCGCCGTCGGCGGAAACGGCCAAGGCATCGCTCGGCCTTCCGCCCGAGAAGTTGATTTTTTCGATTGTGGGTCGTATTGCTCGTATAAAGGGCCAAGATTGTTTTGTCCGCGCTGCAGCGCGCGTGTGCGAAAGTCAAATCTCCAACGTCCATTTTGCGATCGTGGGATCACCGACGTTTCTACAGGATCACGGTTTTGTACCCGAACTCGCAAGACTCACCGCACAACTTGGCATCACGGAACGCGTGTCGTTCATTCCGTGGCTCGATGATCCGAGAGTCGCCTACGCGGCAAGCGACCTCCTCTGCAACGCTTCGTCCGCGGAAGGATTCGGGCGAACCTCAGTCGAGGCTGCCCTGTACGGCGTTCCGGTGTTGTGTTTCGACGAGGGTGGGGCAAACGAAGCCGTTTTGCCAGCCGTTACCGGAACTGTCGTCCCGGCCGGAAATGTCGACGCCTTTGCGGCGGCGATGGTTGCGTACGCGGCCGATCCAGTTGCCTTACGGCGCGCTGGGGCCGCAGCGAGAGTTTACGCTCAGCGGCACGATGCCGATCGGCTGGCAAACGCGTTTTTTGAAATCATTCGGCGCGCCAGCTTGAAACGCACATGGTCCAAGGCTGCTGCTCTTCCGCCGCGTGCAGCGATCGCCGAAACAAACATACCGGTAGTCGCAGGCCGAACTTAACCGACGCTAGCCAGCGTGGGAACATGGCGAGTAAAGGTTGCCTCGCCGGCAACCTCTTTGGCCGGAGCATTTTGGCGCGACAACGAAATTCCCACAGTCAGCCAGAACAACGCGCCTAGCAAACCGGTATGGGAGTCGATGGAAAAATCCAACACGATCAGCATCATCTGAACCGCGAGAAGCGCAGCAAAAGCAGCGCATTCGGTATGGTTTCCCGACCGTCTCGCTTGTCTCCACCTCGCGAGCACGAAAGTCAACGCCAGCAGTAAGGTCGCGATGTACCCGATGAATCCGGCGAAGCCCATCTCGGCAAAGCGCGCTTGCAATCCACCGTCTATCGCATTGATCGATTCCGTAAAGCTTGTGAGCTGCGCTGCCGCACCGATGATCCCCAGACCCTCTCCCATGGGGTATGTTATGCCGTCGCTCAATAGGTCGGTCGTTGACGCCACACGAGCGTTTAGCGAAGAATCCCTATCGAGCTGACTAAAGGTGCCGAAGCGTTCGGCGATGCTATTTTGGCCGGTGTGCGAAGTCACCCAAGGAGATGTGAGCCAAAAGAACGCTGCCACGCTAATGCCGCAGGCGAGCCCTACGGAGGCCGTGCGCCACGCGTTTGGGCTGAAGAGCAAATACACGGCGATGGCAACCGCCAACGAGATCCAGGCTGAACGTTCCAGCGTTAACATCAGCGTAACGACGCACAACGCCATACCAACCAGCGGAACGACCTGTTTATCTTTCAATCGGTAAAGATTCAGAGCGATTGCTACCGCGAGAAAACTTGCGCACGGTCCGGCGGAATTGAGCACGCTGAATACGCGTACCTCAAACGGCTGCGACCCTCCATTGGTGACCATGTGGCGGATGGTGGCGACGTCCCTCACCCAGGCGGCGTCCCACGGTGGCAAAGCTGCAAATTGAAAAATTCCATATATGCTCACGGCGACGGCGATCCATAGAATGAGTGTGGACAACCGTTCGAACGCGTGCGCAAAGGCGTGGGTGCTGGACGCAAGCCATAGTGCGATGACCACGGGTGCCACAAACTGCAAGAAGTCGTACAACGAGGATGAGCCGTGCCCCAAAAGCAACCCAATCACCCCCGCATAGACGAAGCTGCCTATCCAAATCCACGAGAGCAGAACTATGCGCGGCGATACAACGATGGGTCCGCGAAACGTCAGTGCCAGCGCAAAGACAGCCATGCCGAGCAACGGCACAATATCCAGGATCTGAGAGGCATGAAACCCAGCGCGCCAATCCAGCAGCCGCCGAATCTCTGGATAAACCACCCAAAAGACCAAAATGGCGCTGCAGTACCACCACATGGCACGTGATTTCAAATTTGTGTGGTTCGTCATGACGTGATTACTTTCGCTCAGTGGCTTTGTATCTTACCCTGCGCGTGCGCTGCGGTCGCATTCATCCAAGAGATTGGTATAGTAGGGGGGTAGAGGCAAACTAGGAATCTCCATAGCGATAGGAGGAGCTTGGTGCAGCTCGGGTAGCGGAAAAGGTTCTGTCGTTGGCGGCGGAGATGATTCCCGCGATCGATTGAAGCTGCGCGATGGCCACAAACGAAACATTCCGAGCGATACATGCCCGGCTTCACCATTACGGGCGTTGATACGGTCGATAAACCAGTGGCGCGCGAGAATCGGTGATCGCAACGCGGTCGCAATCCAGGCGCGAACCTTGAGCATTGGTGCGGTTTCGAGATCTTTGTCTCGGGCGATGGCGATGTCGGGAGATTCCGTGGCTCTTTCCGCTGGCGGGCGAACCGCGATGACTCCTAGGAGCGTCGCTGCGACACGTTGCAGCTGCGCCACGGTGTTCTCATCGTCGGCCGTCACTTTTCGGCCCAGTCGCACGGCAAGCAGCACACCATCGGCGATCCGACACAAATGCAGCGACGCGCTTTCTGTGATTATGGGGGGACTGGCTACGATCACGATTTCGTGTTCGGCTCGCACATCGGCAACGAGGGAATCCAATGCAATGGGTGTGAGTGGAGCTTGAAAAAAGTGACCGGCGAAAGTGCGAGGATCGAGATCGGTCATACAGCGCGAGCGAGCGTCACCAGGACTGTAAAGGCTGATGAGCGCAGTTTTCCGGCCCGAATCAATGAACGCATGCGCAAGGCCATGCGCCAACTCTGCTTGGCCATCTTCACCACAAGCCGATGAGACGACGACCATAGCCGTATTGGGCAATTTGGCATCGAGCATGACGCGCAGCGATTGGTAGGACTGATCATTATTGGCCATGATGAGTACTCCTTACCCTACGACTCCAAGAACTGGAGAACCATAAACACTTTCAATAGTTGCGGGCGTACGGAATCGACGATCGAGCGCCTCGAGAAGGAAGGCAAGCGTGATCGCTATCCATAGCGTGACGATCATTACCGCCGTTGTTATCACCGCAGGTCGGGTATAGGGCGAGCGCCCCGCGTACGATGCGCGATCGAAGACCATCAGCGAGCCTGTTGAGGCGGCGGCTGCTCGGTCGGCGAGCGCCGTAATCAAGCGTGTCGAAAGGAGCTGATAGGCGCTTTCGGCCGATGCACGCTGGCGGCGTAAGGCTTCCACTTCCGTGCCGCGCGATGATGCTTTCCCAAGCTGGGCTTGCAATGCGACAATCGTACTCTGAAGCTGTTGAAGCTTCGCTCGATCATTTGCGACAAGGGAGTGGGCATGGTTTTGTTCGGCCAGTGCGTCAGCATACGGCTGTGTTCCTGAAAGCGACTGTGCTGCAAGTCTGTGCTCATCGCCGAAAAGCCGCGCCTGCTCACGGTTGACTATGTCTTGGAGTTCGGCGAGTCCGGGATAGTTGGATGAAAATCGCGTCTGATCGAGACGAAGCTGTGTCGCGTCTCTGCCGTACTGCTCCCGTACATTTCGATACATTGGATCATCATTGGCCGCTTGTTGACGCGCAAGGGGAGTGACCTCGCTCGTGCGCTGATCCGTGACGTCAGCTTGAGCGGCATCACCGGACAACGTTGCCAAGAGCTCATCGCGTTCGGCCAGCAAATGGATAAGGCGCGCATTCATTGATGTGGCGTCGCTCGAACCGGCTCCATCCTCAATATACGGGTAGGCTGCCGTCGACTTTTTCAGCGCCGCATCGATGGTTTGTAGCTCCTGCTGTCGGCCTGCGATTTGCTGTTTGATATCCGCGGCGAGCGAATCGAAACGACTCGTCGCTATTTCGCGATAGTAGTGCACTACCTCGTCGGCGACCGCGTTGGCTCCCCTCACCGCTTGCTGCGCGCTAGCATCGGCAAACCGGATCGTCATGACGTTCGAGTTTTGATAAACATCCGTCCGAATGCGACGATACAGTGATTCCGGACCGACGGAGCTCCCCATGTCGCGCGACACTCGATCCAGTACGGTGTTGGTTTGCGCAAGCATTGGAAGGTCGTCAGAGAGCAACGGCTTTGTCGTCGTCGTTGGAGCGCCGTCGCTCTCGTTGGTACCCGGCACCATCAACACGGAGGCAGTCGCCGTGTATGTGGGCTGCACGCGCATGTCGGCAGCCAACGCAACAGCGACACCAACTGCAAGCACCATCGCAATGGCCGACCGCTGGTGCCAAAGTGTCTGCAAAACTGATCTGATTTCCATAGGAATTGTCCCCGCCTGGTTTTACACGCCGGCTCTAACGGCCAGAGGAGCATTCGGAAATTGCCAATAAAACGCGGACTGTTCGTGCGCGGCATAGACAATGTTCTCGAACGCCTGCATGAAGGAGCTCTTGCTAAACCTCTCGGCGTGGCGCCGGATTGCGTGCGGATCGAAGCTCATGAGCTCGAAACGCTCTAGCGCTGCGGCAAACGCGTCGACGCTTTGCTCCTTGACCAGAACTCCTGTTGTTCCATCAATGACCGTCTCCACAGCGCCGCCGCGCGCTAAGGAAATGACGGGTCGTCCGCATGCATTGGCCTCGAGAAGGGCCATCCCGAAGTCCTCATGCTGGGGAGCAATCATCGCGCGAGCACCACGAATAAGTTCCACCAGACGCTGGTCCGAAACATGGCCGAGAAACTGAACGCATCCATCATCTGCCGCGTGGTCTGGCTTTTGACCGCCTACGACGACCAATCTTCGACGAAGTTTTCTGGCAGCGCCGACCGCGATGTCAATTCGCTTGTATGGGACCGGTCGCGACGCCACGATATAATAGGTTCCTGGGTTTCCCACCCTTCCTAGCGGCTTGAATTTCTCCACATCGATGGGTGGATTGACGACTGTGCTTTCACGACCGTAATGTTTTGCGATGCGATTGCGCGTTTCGAAGCTGTTCGCAATGAAGCGGTCCACGCGCGAAGCGGCAATGTAATCCCACTGGCGCATGCGAGAAAGCATAATGTCGGCCCCAAGGCGCATCGGTGAGGGCAGCGTGTTGACTTCCTCGTGCGTTCGCTCCCACAACGCGCGCATTGGCGAATGGCAGTAGCAGATGTGGGTCTGGCACCCGCTGCGGAGGACGCCCTTTGCGGCGCAGTGGTGCGAAGAGATAATGATATCGTAGCCGCTGAGGTCGAAGCTCTCAACGGCAAGCGGAAACAACGGAAAGTACCAACGGTGGTGCCGTTGAGCTCCAGGGAGCGCATTCAAAAACGAGGGGCGTACACGCGACTGCAGCGACCGCGGTCCCGTCTGTGCGGAATAAAGAATGGGAAAAATCGGCGCATCGGGGAACAGCTCTGCGAGCGCCTCCACAACTCTCTCAGCACCACCGCGTTGTGTCATCGCGTCGCTTACGATAGCGATTCGGGGCTCGCTCGCTCTCATTAGTATGCACCCCGAGCTTTCAGAACCGCCGGCACGGTTGCGGCAATAATCTGCAGGTCCAGAAAAGGCGACCAGTTGTCGATGTAGCGGTTATCAAGGTCAATCCACTGATCAAAAGAAAGATCTGAGCGACCCGAGATCTGCCAGAGGCACGTGACACCCGGCTTCAGTGTCAACCGGCGGAATGCGCGAACGTCGTAATTTGCAACTTCGCTTGGCAAGGGCGGTCGTGGCCCGACGAGCGACATTTCGCCAAGCAAGACATTCCATAGATTCGGTAGTTCATCGATGCTATAGCGGCGGAGGAACGAGCCTATGGGAATAACCCGTGGGTCATTCTTTATTTTCAAGACGGGGCCGTTCACGCTATTGAGCGCGCGCATTTTGTCGTGCAGCAGATGGGCGCCGTGGAACATAGTCCGCAACTTATACATTTTGAAAATTCTGCCGTCCTTACCCACGCGCGCTTGTGAAAAGATAGGGGATCCCCTCGACACAAGGACTATCGCTATTGCGGCGGCGATAATGGCGGGCGCGGTGAGGATGAGCAGTCCAAGCGCCATGCTGACATCGGTTATACGTTTGTAAACGTGCCACGCCCGCGGAACCGACGGTATGGCGACGCGCGACGGCAGCAGGCCATAGATCAAGTGCCCTTCTCCGGCATCGATCATCCGTAATGCAGAGGACTCTTGCACAAGGAGCATTGCGGTATTAGAGGCGGATCATGGCAGCGAGGGCTTGCCAAACCATGCCGAAATCAATTTTGTGCCCCTCGGGAACGAACACCGTATCTCCGTCTTCTAAACTCGGATTATTCTGCACCGACCCGTGGGTCAGCGCCGTAATATCGTACGAGCTCTGCGCCCCCGCATGGAAAACCAGTATCCGAGAAATGTTTGCGTACTTCACCGGTCCGCCCGCGTCGTACAGAGCACTAAGGAGCGAAGTATCCCCAGTGAGGACAACGTCCCCAGGGTGCAGCACCGCGCCCAGGACACCAATGCGTGGCGCTCGTGGGATTGTGAGAACGTCGCCATTCTGCGCCGGTTCCGAAAGCTCGGGTCCGCCTGCGGTCACGTATTGTTGTCGATCTCCCCGCTGCAGCGTAAAGTTTGACGATGCGGACGTGGGCAGATAGCCACCGACTTGAAGCACCGCATCGGTGAGCGGCTCATCGGCATCCAAATAGGCAACCCCGGGTTCGCGCACCTCGCCGCGAACGTCTACCCGGATGGTTTTGTCTACGAGCCGGATCGTGTCTCCGGCTAAGAGTGCGGGACCTGAGCCACCGTTCGCCTCAAGCACCTGAATATCGATAGGCCCCAGGACGTGGTCGTCGCGCAGGATAGTCACCCGGTGCAAATCGACGCGGCCATGCGAGAGATCGTGAGTCGCTAGATTTGCCGGCGTGGTGGAAGTCGTGTTCGGAGTTGATCCCTGCGGTGATTGTAATTGCGCGAGCGCGGCAGCCAGTGTTTCCCCCGGCGTGTATGGCAGCACGCCCCCCGGGCCCCCTGAGACGAAAACGGCTTGATTGCGAGAGACTATCTGTACACCCACCGCGACCTTGGGGATATAGCGCGACAGAGCCACGCGAACTCGCCGCGCGAGTTCCTCGGGTTCGGCGTTGCGCGCATCGATAGTGCCTGCAAGAGGCAACGAAATATATCCTGAGCCGTCCACGGCGACCTGCGCGGATAAGTCGGGATGGTTGTAGACGGTGATCGCGACAGTATCGCCGGGATGAAGCTGCGCCAATGCGGGCAACGCACACAAGCATAGGGCAACGATGAGCGCTGGCATGCTCACAACAAATAATCTACGAACCACCAGTGTTCGAATCTCCGCGAGAAGTCGCATTTTACAACCGTCCGTGCGTGATTGGCGACTACATACTACCATCGGGATGATTTTGTAATCATCCCTACCCGCCGGGATTTATCGGTAAGAGCACAACGGTGTTAGCGTTGTTATGCTCTCGGTCCCTAGCGTTAGGGATGGGAGCTTGGCGCAATCGCGCTACAATAAAACGCGCATGCAGACACTCTCCGCGGCGACGATTGACGAAGCCGCGACTATGTCAACTCTTCAAATTGGGTTAGAGTGGTTCCCCGATGGTATCGGAGGAGGCTCCAGCCGTTTCTTTTCGACGCTCGTCGATTATTTCAAGTTGGAGCGCATGACCGTTCACGGCATTGTGACCGGCCGAAGCGTCATAACGGAACCACGCTGCGACGGGATCCGCATCATCTGCGCAAACAATGCGTCGCTCAAGGAGCGTCTATGCGCGGCGCGTTCGGCGGTCGGCGAAATCCTCGCAAGAAATCGGGTAGATATTGTAGCCTCGCATTTCCCGCTTTTTACTTTTGCCTGTCTCAATCTGCTCAACCATCTCCCCATGATCGTTCATTTCCAAGGGCCGTGGGCCGCGGAATCTCGGCTCGAGGGTGGCTCCCCGCTCGTTACGTCGAGTCAATTCGTCATTGAAAAATTGGTGTACGCGCGCGCCGAAAGGGCCATCGTGCTCACGCGTGCATTCAGAGATATTCTGCATCAAGCGTATGGCGTTCCGCTCGAAAAGATCCGGGTGATTCCGGGCGGCGTGGATGTGGAGACGTTCAATCCGTCGCCCTCGCGGCCCGACGCGCGCATTCGCCTTGGTTTGCCGCTGGATCGGCCGGTCATCGTGGCTGTAAGGCGACTTGCGAAACGCATGGGTCTGGAGAACCTCATTGCGAGTTTCTCTCACCTCAGGAAAGCCAATGCCGGAGCTGTTTTGGTCATCGTCGGTAGCGGGCACCTCGCTGATGCGCTCAAACAACAAGCACAGGAGTGCGAGCTCGCTGATTCCATCATTTTTACCGGCAGGGTGCCCGAAGCAGAGCTTCCGCTGTACTATCGCGCTGCCGATATTTCGGTCGTTCCAAGCATGGCGCTTGAAGGGTTCGGCTTAGTCGTTGCTGAGTCGCTTGCATGCGGCACGCCTGCGCTTGTCACACCGATCGGCGGCCTTCCAGAAGTCGTCTCCGGACTCTCCCGGGATCTCATTTTCGAAGACGCTAGCTCAGCAGCTATCGCTCGGGGCTTGCGCGCAGCCCTATCGGGTACCTTATCGCTGCCTTCGGCTGATGCGTGCGTAGCCTACGCCCGCGAGCATTTCAGCTGGCCGATCATTGCGAGGCAAGTGAAGTCTGTGTATGGAGAAATCTTGTGAAACTCACGGTGCTGGTACCGACATATCGGCGGCCTGCATACTTGGCAAGATGTCTTCACGCATTGGAACGGCAAACGCGTGGCGCAGACCAAGTGCTCGTCGTTGTGCGAGAGTCCGACGTGGAAACGCAAGAACTCTTCACACATTTTTCTTTTCGGTTACCCTTGGAGGTTGTGACAGTCACCGTGCAAGGGCAGGTTGCCGCACTAAACGTAGGACTCGGTCGCGTGGACGGTGAGGTCGTCGCCATAACTGATGACGATGCGGCACCACATCCCGATTGGCTGCAGCGCATCGAGCAGCATTTCGTGGCCGCCCCAAACGTCGCGGGCGTTGGTGGACGCGACTATCTTCAAAATGGCCACGTCTATCGCGATAGTTCGGTTGTTGGCAAAATCCAGTGGTTCGGGCGGCGCATCGGCAATCACCATCGCGGCGTTGGACCGGCCCGTTACGTCGATGTGCTAAAAGGGGTCAACATGAGTTATCGGGTGAGCGCTATAGGATCTCTTCGGTTCGACAGCCGGCTGCTTGGCTTTGGTGCGCAAGTGCACAATGAAATGTGTTTTTCTCTTCGACTCCGGCGGATCGGTTGGCGAATACTGTACGATCCCGCCGTTGCTGTGGACCACTTCAGCGCAGAGCGCTTCGACGACGACGCGCGCCTGGACAGGTCACTTGAAGCCGTGAAGAACGAAGCGCATAACGAAACGGTCGGTATTTTAGAATATCTGCCGCGGTGGCGATGGGCCCTTTTCCTCGTTTGGTCTGTCCTTATCGGCCACAGAGGTCTGCCGGGTGCCGCTCAGTGCGTGAGACTAGCGGCAATGAGTCAGTCAGCATGGGCGGCATTGAAACCTGTTATTATCGGCCGATACTTGGGCGTAAGAACGGTGCTTACCCCAGCTGTGAGTAAAGCGATCGTTAAACCCGCGTCATTCGAAGCTCGGATGACTCCCAGCCAAGTGCAAAAACCCTAATACATTGGGATGCATATTGGGCGCTCCACGTGTACGATACAATGCATGTCTCACTGGTCATCTCGCGGCCTGGTTTCCTCGCGCCGAGGCGGTATGCTGTTCTTGCTGGACGGCGATGGTAGAGTCTTTGCCAGCGAGCGTGAATCGAATGGCAGTCAAAGTTGCCGCAGTTTACCTTTCGGTCTAAGCAGTGTGGTGGAGAGTATCATCGCCCAGTCACAGGCCATCTTTGCAGCTGGAGAAGCAGACTTCGTCATCGATCTTCCGCTCGCTGTTCGAATCTTCTCAATCAAGCATAAGTCCCGCCCGACTATTGCCCTGTACATAGAACGGGCATATCGACACACCGACTAACTCGTGCGAATCAACGCTCTGCTACCAATCTTTCGTCTCTTGCCAACCGGCAGCCGGCGCATGGCGATCGCGCAGGTGACGATGCTGCGTTCGGTGTCGATCGCTGTCAATATCTGTACCGGCCTCCTGACGGCGGCATTGCTCGGACCGCAAGGGCGCGGAGAGCTAGCGGCACTCATCGTGGCGCCCCAAATCCTCGCGGGACTGGCGACGCTTGGGCTTCACGGTTCCCTCATCTTCAATGTCAAAGCAGACCCCGAGCACGAGCGGGATTACATCTCGATAAATCTTCAGCTAACATTCTTTGCCGGCTTGGTCGCCATGGTCGCCGGGTGGTTCCTTGAGCCTCTGTGGTTGACAAAGTATAGCAGCAACATCATCGAGCTTGGACGGGCTTTCCTTGTCGTCACACCGCTGATCAGCGCATCCTCAACGTTCACAGCGGTTCTTGAAGCGCGGGCGCGTTTCGTGGCGGCAAATCAATCTGCATATCTGCAGAGCGTCTGCACCTTGGTCGTGCTAGGCCTCTTGATCGCGCTGAAGCACCTTACTCCTGCGACTGCAGCTGCTGCCTACCTTGGCCCCTCCGTGCTCGTCTTTGCGTATCTTGCTCTCCTTGTTGGGTATCGAACCACCGCATGGGTGAACCTTCAGGCGCAGCAATTCATCCGGCTGCTCCACTACGGTATACGCATCTACGGGGACGATGTACTGGCAACGCTTTCACCATATCTCGATCAAATTGTCATTGCGGCGATGATGCCGCCTGCTGCGTTGGGAGTGTATGTTGTCGGGCTGAGCCTATCGCGACTACTCAATGTGCTGCCAGCGTCGGCGACGACGGTGCTCTTTCCGTCACTTGCGGCCCGTCCAACGCAGGCCATCACCGAGACCGTCGCCGCAGCCGTGAGGGTCCTTGGTACAATCAATGCGGCGGCGGCTCTTTGCATTGGTCTGCTCGGGCCGCATCTGCTTTCGCTTCTTTATGGCGCGAAGTTCGCCGGTGCAAGCGGCCCGCTGAGTATCTTGCTGATCGCTGGTGTTTGTTCCAATGTCGTCCAACTGCTCTACCAGCTGTACGTCGGGAGCGGACGGCCAGGTATGGTAACCCTTATCCAAACCCTTGGATTTGGAGTTTCACTAGGCTCGATGTTGCTGCTCGTTCCCGCTTACGGAACAGTTGGCGCCGCCCTCTCGTTGCTGATTGCTGCGCTGGTACGCTTGGGTTGCGTTTTACTGGCGATGCCGCTGACGCTTGGAGTCCGTGTGCCCCGGCTCATCATCTCGCTCTCGGATCTCGCTTGGATGAAGAGCCGCTAGCTATGAATGCTCTCCGAAGCCCTAAACTGGCGCCGCGGATTTGTTTCCAAGGCGTAGAGCCGACCTCCCCATTTGGCGTTCTCCTTGGTTCGTCTGTTTCGGCGCTAGCCACAGTATCCGGTCACGGTCGAGCTTTGTCAGCGCCTAAGCAGTGGATGGCCACGGTATTGGGCAGCAGACTCCAGTGGTGGGAAGCCAAGCGATCCGCACGTGCCTCGACTTGGAATCAGGACGCAGCGGATATTGCTATCGATTTCTTCGGCTGTGACCTCGTCGGAGTTTCCGCCGGACGTTTTTGGCGAGTGGTGGATAACAGCGGCGAGCCAATACTCAATCCGTTTTGCTTCTTAGAGCGATGCCACCGCGCTCCGTTTGTCGCATCCATTTTCTTAGTTGAACGTGCAGCCGACGGCCGCGGTTGGACGGTCATTGGGGAAGCGCATATTTCAAGTTGCCGGCGGTACAAGGACCTGCTGAATCGAGTCGGTCACGTTGCGGCGCATCTCATGGCATCCGCTCTTCGCGAGAACGGATATGCGACGGTAAAACGTTGGAACATTACTCCGAGAATTCCGACCCGTACGAGAACGCACGTGGCAGTCGGACTGCTCAGAGCGCGCTTTGCGAAGGCCATCATGACCGTGCGGCACGCGGCCTGCAACGAGCGCTGGGCGATCGGCGTGCTCAATACTCCCATTGATTCATTGACTCGTTCTCAAATTCTGCGCGCAGATTCATGGATTGTGTCGCCATCGCGCGACGCATATCTTGCCGACCCCTTTCCCTTGCCTGGCCAATCGAACGTGTTTCTCTGCGAGCGATATGACTACCGTACGCGCCTGGGCACGCTGCGCACGGTGGCGTTCGACCGGGGGAAAGTCTCCAACGAGCAAGCGGTAGATTTGAACGTTGGGGTTGCGCATTTGTCATACCCATTTATTTACCGGGAGCATGAACGCACGTTTTTGCTGCCAGAAATGGCCGCATTCAGAGAACTGATCCTTTTTGAACTCCTTTCCGGAACCGAAGCGCGCGCCATGTGCGTCATAGACAGAGGCACGCGGATCGCCGATCCCACGCTGTTCAAGCATGATGGGTTCTATTGGATTGCGTACACGGATCTTGCCGTCGGAACCGATGACAACCTTTGCCTACTATATTCGGCGCAACTCGAGGGACCGTGGGTCCCTCATCCCCTCAATCCCGTCAAGATCGACATACGATCCTCGCGGTCAGGAGGCACGCCGTTTGTATCGGGCGGGAAGCTGTATCGGCCGGCGCAAGATTGCTCCACTACATACGGCGCAGCGTTAGCGCTGAACCTTGTCCGTGTCTGCACACCGGGTTATTACGAAGAAGAAACCGTTGCTGTGCTCAGGCCGGATCGGCGTGGCCCCTTCCCGCATGGTTTGCACACGCTCTCCATTGATGGGAGCAGAATTTTCTTCGACGGAAAGAAGCAATTCTTTGATCTCCCTCGGTTTTCCAAGTGGATGAAAGAGCAGTTCCTGCGATCCGGACGGGCTGGGTAGTCCAAGACCATGCGCGTATTGATGTCCATTCATCAAGATCTGGATCCAAAAACCGGCACGGGGGGTGTTACTTGCCAGCTGGCGGACGCACTCCGCCGCCGCGGTCACACGGTCGACATACTGTCGTTTGAGCGAGTGTCCGCTCCAGACCGGTTCAAACCCTACTTGTACCCGTGGTTTGTTGCGTCGTTTATTGCCACACATCCGCCCTATGATGTTTTAGACTTATCGTCGCGCGATGGTTGGGTTTTGAGCGTCCTTCGGAAAGTGTTGCCGCGCACGTCGCCGCAGGTTGTCATCGCGCGCAGCCATGGTCTCGAGCACCTCCTCCACGAAGCCCGCGTAGAGGCAAGCAGATCCGGGGCTCTGAAGCTTTCTTGGACGTATCCCATCTACAAGGGCGGATTTCGATTATGGGAATGCCGGACGTCGCTTTCACTTGCGAACGCAGCGCTATTTCTTAACGGTGTCGAGCTCCAATATGCAGTTGAGCGCCTTGGTGTTGATCCCAGCCGTGCCGTTCGCGTAAGAAACGGTATTGGGGATTGCTTTGTCCAGAGTGCGAAGTCGCTACTGAATCAAAAACTTCCCATTGGCTCGCCAAAGAACGTTGCCTTCATTGGGCGTTATAGCGACTTAAAGGGGGCGACCTATCTACGCGTAGCGATGCGCTCCGTGTTGAGCAAGAATCCCCATTCGACGTTGGGATTATTCGGAACGATGGTGGATCGGGAAAGCGTGCTCGCCGAATATCCGAGCGAGATCCGAAACCGCATCCACGTGGTGCCGGCGTATGAAAACGACCGGCTACCAAGTCTTCTCGCGGGCTACCACATCTTAGCCTTTCCGTCATTGTTTGAAGGCTTTGCAATCGCGCCGCTCGAGGCGATGGCATGTGGGGTGGTACCGGTGGTGGCGGCTACGCCTGGTCCAATGTCCTATATCGAAAGCGGGCGCAATGGCATCCTCGTGCCGGTCGGAGACACCCGAGCTTTGGAAGAAGAGATAACAAGGCTGATGGGCGATCCACCTCGCTGGAACGCTTTACGACGCGGGGGCTTAGCGACTGCAATTGAGTATTCATGGGACCATGTTGCTTCCGAGACAGAGAGAATCTATGCGCAATTTACCGCAGGAAATGCGAGCGACTCTAAATCCCTAGCGTTTGGGATGGACCCTTGCACATGGTCTCGGTAAGCTCGTTGCATACGGTGTCGGAGTCGTGTCGTGAATTGGCAGAAGTTCGCATGACCTCATTCCGCCGCGGTGAGAATTATTTTTGTTTTTCTAGAGGCCGAGGGTAACATCCATGGCGTCATTCGTTCTGCAAAGCGACATCGAGCCGGGAAGAGAAAATTCCCCAATCTCTCATCTCGCCGATTCAATTCCCGCTCGGATCGCTCGCCGCGCCACGATCGCGCCAAACCACATTGCCATAGTGGATGGACAGGCTCAGCTGACGTACGGGGAGATCGAGCGTCAGTCCGACCTGTTGGCGGCGCGACTGCAACAAGCTGGCGCGGGCCAGGAGCACTGCATCGGACTGTTTCTGGAACGCTCGGCCCAGTTTATCGTCACCGCGTTGGCGGTGATGAAAAGCGGCGCTGCGTACGTACCGTTGGACTCGTCCAACCCCGCGGATCGAGTTGGCGCTATTCTCGCCGACGCTGGGGCTCTCGTGCTGCTTACCGATTCGCACAAGGTACAGAGTTTGCCGGCAGGCCCATGGCGCGTGATAGAAGTTGACATCCCGGACAAGCCCGGTTCGATCGCGTTCACAAAATTCCAAACCGATCCGAAAAGTCTGGCCTATGTTATCTATACGTCGGGTTCGACGGGGCATCCCAAAGGGGTCGAGATAACCCACGCGAGTCTGAGCAATCTCATTGACTGGCATCAGTTGGCATTTAAGGTGACGGCAACTGACCGCGCCAGCCAGGTTGCCGGTCTTGGATTTGACGCGGCGGTTTGGGAAATTTGGCCGTACCTTACGGCGGGCGCGAGCCTGCATATTGCTGATGAATTGACTCGCCGTTCGCCGCAGGCGCTTCGTGACTGGATCGTCGCGCAAAAGATAACCATTGGTTTCGCCCCGACCGCCATCGCCGAGCAACTGCTTCGGGCAAGCTGGCCCGCGGAGACGGCTCTTCGCACGCTGCTGACCGGGGGCGATACGCTTCACCACCGGCCCGCGGCCGAGTTACCATTTCTTGTGGTCAACAACTACGGCCCGACCGAGTGCACGGTGGTGGCGACATCGGGCATCGTGTCGCCGGATGGAGACGCCGGCGGTCAGCCATCCATTGGCCGGCCAATTGCGAATGCGACAGCACTGATCCTCGACGATGCGCTCCGAGCGGTAGCACCCGGCGAAGAGGGAGAACTGTGCATTGGCGGTGCGCTGGTTGGTCGCGGATATCGCAACCTTCCGGAGCTCACCGCAAACCGATTTGTCACGTACTTGTCTGCATCCGGAGAGCTTGCGCGCATCTATCGCACGGGTGACCGCGCCCGCCTTTTGGAAAATGGGGACATCGCATTTCTTGGTCGCCTCGACGATCAGGTGAAGATCCGCGGATATCGCATCGAGCTTTGTGAGATCGTTACTTCCCTTAACCGCTTTGCTGGAATCGAGGCCAGCGCCGTATCAGTGCAGGATATCGGCGATGCCGGACCCACTTTGATCGCCTATGTCGTTCCCGCCTGCGATGCACGCCTGACGGCCCAGGAGCTCCGCGAATTTCTCGCAGCCCGCCTACCCGATTACATGGTCCCTGCGTTCTTTGTATCAATTCTCGAGTTGCCGCTGACAGCGAACGGAAAGCTTGATACGTCAGCCCTTCCCCCACCCTGCGCCGACAATCTCTTGCCAGACCGCGTGGTTTCGAACGAAGCCCCCAGCGAGCACAACGGTTTGCAGCAGCAGATCTCCGCATTGGTCGCGTCTCTCTTGGGGCGGCCAGGCATCGAAGCTGGCGACAACTTCTTCATGGTGGGCGGTCATTCGATGCTGGGCGTACAGCTCGTGGCGCGTATTCGGGATGTTTTCGGTGTGAAATTGACGCTTCGGCAGCTCTTCACCGCACCAACCGTCGCCGACTTGTCGACCGAAGTCGCGCGGCTGACCAAGTCTCAGTAAAGGAAGATCACTCCATGGCGGATGCGGCGGTCCAAGTCCCGCTGAGTCTTTACCATCTTCTGGATCCGGAGGTGCTTGCGAATCCCTATCCGCTCTATCGCCGCCTCCGCACGGAGGACCCCGTTCATTGGGATCCCTATCTCCATGCCTGGATAGTTACGCGATATGCGGATGTGATCACCGTCCTCACGCGATTTTCCGCCGATCGTGCACCATCACCCGATTTCTTTGAGGCTTTGGGCGCGCCGGAGGTGAGCCCGATCGCCAAGGTGATGGTCAAGCAGATGCTTTTCCTCGATCCGCCGGCGCACACGCGCCTGCGCAAATTGGCTGCACCGGCTTTCATGCCCGAGCGTGTTCGCGCCCTACGCGATCACATTCAGGAAATCGCGACAAAGCTCATCGACGACATCCTCGCACGCGGCACGGGGCGCATGGACCTGCTCGCCGACTTCGCTGCGCCGCTTCCCGCCATCGTGACAGCCGAAATGCTGGGCGTGCCGGTGGAAGATCACGAAAAACTGAAAGATTGGTCCGCCACGTTTGCCGAGATGCTCGGCAATTTTCAACACAATCCCGACCGGCTTGGCGGCGTGCAGCGCGCGCTCGAAAATCTCACCGCTTATTTCGAAAATGCCATCCGCGAGCAGCGGAAAAACCCTCGCGACGGATTGGTTCATGCGCTGATGTCCAGCGAAGTGGACGGCGATCGCCTAACCGACGCAGAGGTCGCCGCAAACTCCATCGTCACGATGGTTGGAGGCCAGGAAACCACCACCAACCTGATTGCCAACGGCATGCTTTCGCTGTTGCGTAATCCGGACCAAATGACGCGTCTCCGAACCGACAGCCAGATCATGGCTGCGGCTGTCGAGGAACTGCTGCGGTATGAAAGCCCAAGTCAGCATACTGCGCGCCTAGCACCGGACGACGTCGTGCTCGGCGGGAAGCAAATTCGCAAAAGGGAGGCGGTGATTGCGGTCATGGCCGCCGGTAACCGGGACCCCGAGCGATTTCCCGATCCGGATCGGCTCGACTTCGATCGGCCGGACAACCGGCATCTCGCATTCGGATGGGCGGCCCATTTCTGTTTCGGCGCGCCACTGGCGCGCCTCGAAGGACAAATCGCCTTCGAAACGCTCTTGCGCCGATTCCCTGTGCTTGGACTCACCGGCGAGAAACTCGTCTGGCGCGAGAACCTGGGCTTGCGCGGTCTGAAATCACTGCCGCTCTTGTATGGGACCAACGCATGAGCAATGCTGTCGAAACATCTCCACGCGCGCAATCGCTTACGGCGTCTGGCTACGCGACTTCCGCTCCGAAGCTACGCCTTCTCCGATTTGACGATTACGAAGAAACTACCGAGTTCTTATCGACGAGCGCTTTCAGGTCCCTTCCGTACGAGGACTGGCGCGGAATATGGGCCGATAACCCGCTTTGGTCTCGGACGGGCAAAGCTTTTCCGATCGGCTGGGTGCTCGAGGCGACAGCCGGGGAAATAGTTGGAATTCTAGGATCGGTGCCAACACTGTACAAATTCCGCGGCGACGATCTCGTCTCGGCGGTTGGGCGCACGTGGCTCGTCGCAACGCCATATCGTGGATTTGCGCTTCAACTGATGGATGAGTATTTTAGTCAGCCCGCTGATCTATTCATCAACACGACGGTCAGCCCGGACGCAAGCGAGACGTTTGACCTGCTTTCGTCTCGAATTCCGTTGGGGGATTGGCAGACTGTTTCGTATTGGGTCACCTCATACCGCGAATTTGCAGAGAAGGCATTACGAAGGCGGGGCGTGCCGTTCGCAGCGCCCCTGGCGGGCTCCGCTGGCGCCGCACTCCGATTCAAGGAAGCCTTGTTTAACAAACGGGTTCCGCGCCTGCCAGGCTCATTTGCGATCGAGAACGTGAACCGATTCGACTCCCGCTTTGATCTACTCTGGAGCGAATTGCTCCGACAAGGCCATGACAAACTGATGGCGCAGCGGGATAGCAAAACGCTTTCATGGCATTTTGCCATACCAATGCGCAGAGGTCGATTGTGGATATTTACTGCGTCGCGAAACCGGCAGCTTCGGGCGTATTGCGTGCTCACGCAGCAAGACCACACGTTCGAGCTGCCTAACGGCGACACGAAAACGTTTCGGGGCATGCGCTTAGCCGATTATCAGAGCATCGAAGCGGACGTCGATCTGCTGCCCGGTCTGTTGACGGCCGCGCTTGCGCGATGCACCATCGAGCATGTTGATTTCCTAGAAAATTTGGGACGCGGAGTGCCGAAGATGCGCGTCTTCGACGAGTGCGCACCCTACAGTTCGAAGCTCGACAACTGGAAGTTCGCTTACCGCGCGTCCGATCCGGCCTTAGATGAGGAACTATGCCAGCCGAAATGCTGGGAGCCATCCGCCTACGATGGGGATGCGAGTTTTGAATAAACATCCGACGATCGAATGCGGGGCGTAGCGGTGAGCACAACAATCGAAAACCTTTCGCCGATGAGCCCGGCGCTTGGGCCTCCACGATTACGGCTTGCGTGCTTGGATGATTACGAAAAAATTCAACAGCTCGCGTTGGCGCATGCCTCGGACGTTCCAGCGCGGGAAGACTGGCGCCGCCTCTGGCTTGACAATCCGCTACGGACTCGCTTCGCTAACGATTTTCCGATCGGCTGGGTGCTCGAAAGCCGAAGTGGTGAGATGGTCGGTACTATGGGGACGGTTTGGGCGCTTTTCAAGTTTCGGGGGGACGACCTCGTCTCAGCCGCCGGACGCTTTTGGTTCGTCGCGGCGCCATACCGCGGATTTGCGCTTCAGCTGATGGACGAGTATTTCAGTCAGCCCGTTGATTTGTTTATCAACAACACGGTCAGCCGTGACGCACATGCTCCGTTTAGTCAGCTTTCATCTCGCATTCCATTGGGTGAATGGGAGAGCATGGCATATTTGGTCACTGGATACCGGGGATTCACGCAACGAGCCTTGGAGAGGCTACGGCTTCCGTTTACGCGGTCGCTATCATATCCAGCCAGCGCAGCCTTGTGGTTAAGAGATACTCTATCGAACTACACGCTCCCAAAAAATGCAGGTTCGTTCACCATAGAAACCACGGACCGATTCGACGCACGATTTGATGCCTTTTGGGACGAGCTCGTTCGGCGAAACCCAGAGAAGCTGCTCGCTGAGCGCACCAGCCGTGCCCTTTCGTGGCACTTTGGCGCGCCAATGCGCAAAGGACGATTGTGGGTATTTACCGCGTGCCGAAATAACAAGTTGCATGCGTATTGCACGCTCACTCGTCAGGACCACGCTTTCCGGCTTCCCGCTTTGCCACATAATGATACGCAGGGCATTCGCGCCATGCGTCTGGTCGATTATCAGTGCATTGAACCCGAACCGGATCTATTGCCCACACTACTTGCGGCCGCGCTACAGCGATGTGCCAAAGAAGACGTGTATATCCTAGAAAATCTCGGTCGCGGGGTGCCCAAGATGCGGGCCTTTGACGACTGCGCGCCCTACCGTAGAAAACTGTCGAATTGGAAGTTCTATTACTGCGCGGCTGATCCGGGTTTGGATACAGAGTTACGTGATGCGCGCTTTTGGGATCCGTCCGCCTACGATGGCGATGCCAGTTTCGAATAACTCAGGTGGAGCCCGTAAGTTTGTTGGACACGCGATGGTCGGAGTCGTGAAGTGAGTCTCGCGGAAATTGGTAATAGCGTCCATGCGGAAGGGGAGATCGCAGCACAGGGCGGCTCTCTCGTCGAGAGGCTTTTTCTCGTGATGCTCGCCATCCTAACCGCGTTTATCCTTGTTGGGCACTTGCGCGCCTACGCGACAACTGCTTTTGTTCCGGAGGACCTTGGGGCTTTTTACTGTGCCGGCCAGGTCGTCTTGCATCGTCAAGATCCCTATCGTGTCGGGCCGCTGCTCGGCTGCGAACGCCAGCTTGCAAGCATCGATCCCCGCTGGAAAACCGAGCTGCAACAAGGGGTCAATGCCGCACCGCTGCCCGGCTATGACTTTATCCCCCTGGCTGCGCTCGCTACAGTACCCGCGCGGGTCGCAGTTATGATCTTTGGGTTTCTTTTGCTGTGCGCGACAGGGGTGATCGGGTATTGCCTGGCTCGCATGTCCGCGCTGCCGCTGATCGCAGCCTTCGCGGTCGCTTTTGTGGGAGTTACCTACGGAGCGGCACCATATGGACAGTTGGCGCCGCTCGCCATTGCAGCTGTGGCGGCGGCGGCGCTCCTCTTACGACTAGGTAAGCAACGACGGGCGGCGCTTGCGGCCACGGTGGCACTCATTCAACCACAGTTCGGCCTCCCGATTGTCATCGCAACATTCCTTTTTGTTCCGCGCGCTCGGTTCATGCTCACCATGATCGTCGCGGCTCTGGCGTTGTGTGGCATCGTAGCAGTTGGATGGCACGGCATGATTGAGTACCTTTCTGTCCTGCAGATCCAAGCGCGCGCGGAACTCAACGCTCCGTTTCAATACAGCCTCACATGGCTGCTTCATGCGTTGGGCGCAAGCGCGCCGATCGCACTCGTGGCGGGAAGCATCTCCTTCGTCGTCTTACTCGCCCTCTGTTTATTCGTTCTCGCCCGGTCCGGGCAACGTGTGCTTGCGACCGGTGCGGTTATCTTGCTTCCCGCGGCGTTCGCGGTATTCGGCGGCACGTATGTTCACATGAACCAAGTCAGTGTGGCGCTGTTAGCCGCTATCGTGTTGGCATCCCGAACTCGCATCTTGGTTACTCCTCTGCTCGCCGCCGCATTGCTCACGGTACCGTTCCCCTCCATAAAGCTAGCTGGCCTAACAGCTCTCTCCTCAATGCTCCTCATGCTCACAGCCGCGTGGTGCGTGGTTTTCTTTCCCGCGCGCGTGGCGGGCATCCGAACAGCGGCAACCAGCGCGGCCATCGTCACCACGCTGATCGCTGCGCTCATAGCGCTCTCGCTCGCTTTTCGTCCTGCCGATGAGGCGGCACGCCTCGCAAACATCAATGTTGTTCACCATGCCAACGCTATTGCTTCGTTCGAAGCCGAAGAGGTGAACAATACCGCAGCAACACGTGACCACACTCCGGTCTCCTACTACCTGTTGCGCAAACTGCCGACGTGGTGCGGCGTCGCCCTGACGCTGTGGTTTAGCTGCAGCTTACTTTTGAGCGGAGTAGAGCCTGTTCGGAAACAGCGCTGGCTCACGACTGTTGAGCGAGGCTCCCCCCTCTAGGTCCGCACAGGTTTGTTTGTCAAGAGACTTGAGCGACGCCGCCTGTAACGCTGGAGCCTCCCCAGCCGGGAATTGAAGAGATGGCGGTCTAACTCATGGATTGCTGAAATCTGGTGTTCACGGCCATGGTTTCCGTGACCATCAGCGATGCGCGCCTGAGGTTACTACGGCGTGTTTCGTGATACAGTTGCCGATGCTCGCTTGCGACTGCCTCAAGTACGAGTGAGCGTGCTCACAGCCAGCCTGCACATAGCCGTATACGATGCGTAAGTAGCCATTCGATATGAACGGCTTCATTGCGTAATAGCAGGGCTCGCTGGAGAAGTCGGTCTGCATATCTCTAGAGCAAGTATAAGCGTGTGCGCTGCACTCATGAGTTTGATCGCTGCCTTCATGTGCGGCTGCGGTGGTTCTTCCGCAGTTTCTGCCGTTCCAACGCCGTTGCGCACGATCGCCCCCCACAGCACTCCGACACCGTCACCATTGCCGACATCGACGGCAACGGATCCCCCTACCCCCAGGCCTTCGCAGAGTCCAACAGCGCGGCCCACCTCAACGCCGACGCACTCACCTGCGCCCACGTCAACTCCAACGACCGACCCCACGCAAACGCCGACACCGGTACCAACGGCGACACCGACACTCCATCCGACCCCAACGCCGACACCCCCACCAACGGCGACACCAACACCAGATCCAACGCCGACGCCCGTCCCCTCGGGGGTGACCCCACTCGCGGCGGCGGCATTCAACGACGCTGTCGGCGTGAACCTACATTTAGAATATCACAATACGGTCTGGGATACCGACTACGCCCGTTGGTCCCCCGCGCTCATCAATTCGTCTATCATCCACCTGCGCTTCGGCTTTTGCAACTACGGCACAGCCGAACCTTGGTGTACCGGAAACTACGCCGCGCGCTTCAATCAGTTGGCGGCGGCGGGAAAAAAGATGGACATACTCACGAACCCCTGGATGGGTTGGACGACCGGCACCAGTGGTTGCAACGGGGGTGCAGGCGGTTGCACGTCGGGCTATCCGTCCAATGTCGGCCTGGCCGCAAGCGCGATTGATGCCTATGAAGGGCCAAACGAATGCAACGATGGCGGTGGGAATTGCACCATCTACGGAACGTCCGGAGTGAGTTATCCGTGGGCTCCGGGGGTGCTTAATATTTGGACGCCGGAAATCTCCACCTTGCGATCCACGGGAGTCGATGTCTATGGTCCGGCCGCTGCCTTTGCAAACTATTCGGGGTTCCCCGACGATTCGGCCTACATCACTAAGGGCGCCCTCCACGACTACGCAACGCCAAACAATCCTGAGAACGGGGACACGCAATCCGGTATGTCGAGCGAGCGAACGGTGGGCGGCGGGGCGCCGATTGTCACAACGGAGACCGGCTATACCACCGGGCCACCGTATACGGAATACGCTGGCGAATCACGGCTCGCTCAAGAACGCTACATCGGGCGTCAGATTTTATTCCGTCTCAATCCAGGAATCAATATCTCGCGCGTCTATTTCTACGAGCTCTTCGACTACCCGACCTCGCAATGCGATGGTATCACGACGGCGTTGGAATGTTACGGCCTGCTCGATGCGAGCTACAACCCTAAGCCTGCATGGACGCGCCTCATGCAGCTCATGTCGTATTTCGCCGACACTGGAATCTCACCGCAGACGCCGCTCGCCTACACGTTGACCGGCGACACGACGGGAAAGCTGTGGCAAGATCTTTTTCAGAAGTCCAACGGAACGTACATCCTGGTTCCTTGGCTCGGCACGCTGCAGTGGGACTGGACAACCGATACAGATCTAGCTCCAACAACGGAAACGTTGACCCTAACATTGCCGTCGTCCGTAGCGAGCGTCACCCTAACGCAGTTCGGGGACAACGGCGCTAAAACCGTAACGACAATACCGTGCAGCAACGGAAAGTTCTCGCTGCCGGTGAGCAGCTTGGTCGAAGCCGTCAGTTTTCACACCTAGCGCTCTTGATTTTTCCCCATCTTGCGTGACGGTCCCATCGAGGACCGTGTATTGAACCGAAAGCTGACTCTGGCCGCGTACTTGGAAGCGTGGGTTGAACGTATTCGCAAGACGCGTCGCTACAAGACGTACCAACTGTATGAAGGGCTCGTTCGCAAGCATCTTATCCCTCTTGTTGGTGGCCTTCACGTCCGACTCGTCAAGCGCAGACACGTGCGTGAAGTGCTGGATCGGCTTGGCGAGGACGTCGGCTCGCGCATGCGTCAGCTGATCTTTCGGGTGTTGCGTCAGGTGTTTGCTGAAGCCATTGAAGATGAGCTCATCACCGTCAACCCATGTTTTCGAAAAGACAAGCCGCGCCATGAAACCCGCGAGCGGCGAGTTCTCGACGTGCAAGAAGTAAGGCGCCTCCTGCAGGCAGCTAAGAAAGGTGATTACTACCTCCTCCTCTTCCTGGCGCTCGCCACAGGCATGCGTCAAGGTGAGATCTTCGGCTTGTGCTGGGACGCGATCGATTTCGAGACGTCTTCTCTTTTTGTTCGAGTCTCGCTCGCGCGAGATGATCAAGGGAGAGTGGTCTTATTACCCCCGAAGTCTTCCCGAAAACGACGCATCGATATCGGGGACGCGCTCTGCAAGGTGCTGCTGCAACACAAGCATCACCAGCCAGATGCTCCTTGGGTCTTTGTCGATCGTGATGGCGAGCCACTCGCCAAAGATCGCTTTGTGCGCGGCGTGTTTCAACCACTCTTAAAGGAAGCTGGTATCACGCGCGTCCGATTTCACGACCTCAGGCACACTTCCGCTACACTCGCTCTTTCGAGCGGCATCAATGTGAAGGTGGTATCTGAGCGCCTCGGCCACTCCAGCGCTCAGATGACGCTTGATGTCTACACCCGCGCCGTCCCCACTCTTCAGCGGGAGGCCGCATCACAAATGGAATCGCTCATCAAGGGGTAGGTCGCTCGAAGATCTCAATGGGGCGGCCGTCCGGATCCTCGATGACCGCACGTAGTCCCCATGCGTAGTGCTCGGGCTCTTGTCGGACGGGCGCCTCAAGCAACCTCGCAGCATTGAGAGACTCCACCACCGATTCGACCACGAAACCTGGAAAGGTACAACCACCAGCGCGGTAGGGGGGTGCGGTGCCCGTCGGCGCGGGGAAAACAGCGAAATGCGTGTCGCCCAGCTCGCACGCATAGTGCGGAGGTCCGTCGTCGTGCTGCTCTGTGTCGAGCGGTATGCCAATTGCCCGATAGAATGCAACCGCGCGATCGAGGTTCGCTGAAAACAAAACAAGTGCACCGAACCCGCTCGCTTTGCCCGTCATAATGATCTCCGTTAAATCACATCGAGATTTCAAAACGTTCGGTTGTCAAGATGCTCTCACCCGCGCCTGCCTTCGTGGCAGGCGCGAAACCCTGACGCAAGAAGGGATGTCATATGTTCGTCGTCGACTTGACAATTGTCTAAATTCATGGGACAATTGTCAGCGACATGACCAATGCATCCATCGCGCGGGTTCTCGGAGTTGTCAGCCAGGAACCTGACCTCATCGACGTCACCCGCAAAGGGCTGCCGGCGGCCTCAGCGTTGCGCCTGGCGGAAGCTGGCGGGCTGAACCATCAACAGCTGGCGGCCGCGCTCGGCGTGTCGAGCCGCACGCTCGCGCGCAAACGTGGCCGAGGCAAGTTGAATGCAGTTGAATCTGATCGAGCAGTGCGCCTCGCGCGCGTCCTCACGCTCGCGCTCGAAGTCTTTCAGAACCGGCGCAATGCCGTCATCGCCTGGTTGCATGATCCCATCGTCGCGCTCGGCGGGAAGGCGCCGGTCGAATTCTTGGATACCGACTCGGGCTTGCGCCGGGTGGAGCAAGTGCTCACTCGCCTCGACTATGGTGGCGTCAGTTAGTGCGGGTCTGGCGGCTTGTCAGACGAAGGCGCCTGCCTGACGCCTTCACGGGCGAAGGCGCACGTCTTGCCGGCGGACGCTGGAACAGTTCCGGCGTCCGCGTCGTCTATACGAGCGACACGCTGGCCCTGGCAACCCTCGAATATCTCGTTCACACCAGCTTGCTGCATGCGCCGCGGGAGATTATGTCCATTTGGGCAGATGTTCCTGACGATCTTACCAGCGAGACGGTCGCCCTCACCCGGCTACCGAAACATTGGCAGCGTTACGATCCGCCAGTGGAAGTCTTGCGCGAATTTGGCGACGATTGGATCAAACGAGGGAAGACGGCCGTCCTCAAGGTTCCGTCTGCCATCGTCCCTTTGGAACTCAACTATCTGCTCAATCCCGAGCACGCCGCTTTTCGCAGGATCAGAGTCGGCCGGCCTCAGCCGGTGACGATTGATCAGCGCCTCTTCAAGTAGGGGAGCGCCGATATCCATACGTTGGTGTCCACGACCGCGGAAGAGTCTTTGGGTTGGCCGTGGCGTCAAACCGGACGTCAAAGCCAATCTTAGCATTCGAAAACTGCCTAGATCTGCCATTCCCATGAGTTCCAAAAGTCGCTGACGACCGGTACCGGCTTGAAATTCTGCAGGTCGGTGTTGACCGCGTCGAAGTTGGAACGCCAGACGATGGTGTGAAACGGCACGACGTCGTGGATGCGGTGCTGGATGAGCACGTAGTATGGCCGCCGCTTCGTCCGATCGTAGCTGAGTTGTCCAGCTTGCTGCCATGCCCCAATCTTCGCGTCGACGAAGTGCGCATAGTTGTCTCCATGCGGAGGGACGTCGCCCGGTCCAAGGGTGACCGTGTCGTCAGGGTCCGGATAGGAATATGTCCACCCGTACAGCGCGAGGTCGAATTGCCCGCGCGCCAAGATACCGCCCGAGCCGTAGCTGGCAAATATTAGATCGGCCGGATAGTTGTGAATGTCGAGCGCGATGCCGACGGCCCGCAAGTCTTGCTGAACGAGCTCTTCCACCTTTGCCCGTGATGTTATGCCCGCGACGGTGACCATATCGACCCGTAGCGGCTGTCCATTGCGAACCACCGCACCGCTCGAATCAGAAATCCATCCTGCGGCGCGCAGAAGCGCGCGCGCCTTCGAGAGATCGTGTGGGTAGGGAAGGACGCTTTGGTCGTAGGCCCACGAAGCTGGGGGAGTGTCTGCCATTCCAGGCGGGTCGAGCCCGAAATAAACGTCGCGAACCAGCACTTGCCAATCAATCGCGTATGCAACTGCTTGGCGCACTCGAACGTCCGTGAACGGCGAGCGCGCGCAATTGAAGACGATTTCTTCGTAGTTCATGTTGGGCACGTGCGTAACCCGGTATCCGTTGAGCTTGTTGAGAGTTGCGAATTGGACTTCGGGCGCGTCGTAGTAGAGGTCAACATCGTGGGCCAGGACATTCATCAACAGTGTGTTTTGATTGGGAATGATCCGGTAGAGAATTTTATGGAGCTTGGGCGGCCCGCGCCAATACAAAGGATTCGCCCGCAGCGTCAAAAGCGATCCCGGCTCCCAACGCTCTACGACGAATGGGCCGCTCCCAATCGGTTTTGTGTTGAACGCCACGTGGTTGAGGTCGGCATACTGCGCGAGCAGATGCTTGGGCACGATGGAGCCGAGAGTGCCGTTGCACATGAACGCCGTGACAAATGCCGCCAGGGGCGCTTTGAGGTGCACGACGACGGTGGCGTCATCCGGTGTGTCGATAGAGGCCACATCGTCGTAAGGATAGCGGTATCCAACGTTGTTGTTGGGATTCATGATCTGCTGCCACGTATACTTAACATCCGCACTCGTCAACGGCACGCCATCGGAGAACTTTACGCCGCGGCGCAAGTGATACGTGACTATCCGTCCATCGGGGCTGATACCCCCGTTCGCCTCCGTCGGCACAACAAGTGCAACGTCAGGGACCGCGTTGCCGTGGTCATCGTAATCGATCAAACCCGAATACACCATCTGCGAAACGTCGCTCACAAACTGCTGAATGGAAAGAATCGGGTTGAGGGTGTCAAGGTCCTCATAGGAACCCACGCGCAAGACCCCGTGCACTGTCCAGGAATTGCCTGTGTGACCGCCCACGCTGGTTTGAACCTTGGTGCACCCTGCGAGCACCGCAACAAGGGCAGCAACGGCACCAAGATAACCCAGTTGCCGAGAAGCGCGTGATGATGTGGGCACATTGCGCCTTGACATGCTAGCAAGAGGATTCACGAACGATCTAGAGGCGACCTCGCCCGTCACCGCAAATTGGCTGCACCCCGGAGGTTAGTCCAGTGAGGTCTTTTACGAGTACGTTTCCGATCGAGTCGATCCGCGCGGAGTTTCCTTCGCTTGCTGTTGGCGATAATGGCCAGGCACGGATCTATCTCGATAATCCGGCTGGCACGCAAGTGCCGCGCCGGGTGATAGAGGCGATCGACCACTTCTTTCGCGTCAACAACGCAAATCTGGGTGGCTTTTTTGCGTCGAGCCTGGCAGCCGACGAAATGTTTTACGGTGCGTACCGTGCGCTCGCTGACTTCCTCGGCGCTGGGAGCGAACGTGAAATCGTCGTCGGCCCGAGCATGACGAGTCTGACCTACACGTTTTCGCGCAGTCTCGGTCGTACATTTCGGCCCGGCGATGAAGTGATCTTGACCCGAATGGATCACGAGGGCAACATCGGTCCGTGGCTCGCGATGGCCGAGGAGCGCGGCATGGTGGTGCGCTGGTTGCCGTTTGATCACAGCACGTGGCGAATAGAGCCGGAGGCACTCGACGCGATTCTCTCGGAGCGCACCCGCGTTGTCGCGCTCAACTACGCAAGCAATCTCACCGGGTCGATCAATGACGTTCGGGCACTGGCGGCCAAAGCCAGGGCGGCTGGAGCGCTGGTGTACGTCGATGCGGTCCAATTGGCACCGCACCGATTGATTGACGCGTCAGCTCTTGGTTGCGATTTTCTGGCATGCTCTGCCTACAAGTTTTACGGTCCGCACCTGGGGGTGCTGTGGGGTCGCGAAGACTTGCTGCGCGATATGTATGCCTACAAGGTCCGGCCGGTTCCCGACAAACTTCCCGATCGCTTCGAGGTTGGCACTCCTCAACTGGAATTGATGGCGGCGGCGATTGCAACGGTTGAGCACTTTGAGTGGCTTGGAAATCTTGTCGCGCCTGCACAAGACAGGCGAGCACGCATCGTCAATGCGTTCGAGCAGATTACGACTTGGGAACGGGAGCTGACAAGCCGGCTCATCGACGGTGTCACGGCTTTGTCGGGCATCACCGTGCAAGGTATCACCGACTCAGACCACATGGAGGATCGCGTTCCAACCGTTTCGGTGACGCACTCCTCGCGCCGGTCTGCCGACATTGCGCGCGAACTTGCCAAACGCGGCATCTTTGTGTGGTCGGGCCACAACTTTGCGCTGGAGGTGGCGCGCAGTCTTGGGCTCGACGAAGACGATGGCGTCGTGCGGATCGGCTTGGCGCAGTACAACACGATCGAGGAAGTCGACGAAACGGTGCGCGCCCTCAAGTCCGTGCTTACCGGCTAGCGCTGCGTTCGTGCTACCCTTACGGAACGCGAACGACGAGTTTGCCGCGCGTGTGTTTTGCGGGATCGGTCAGGTCCGCCAAAGCCTGCGCCGCTTGCGAAAGGGCGTAGATCTGCCCAATCTCTATGCGGAGTGTGCCGTCTGCGGCGCGCCTTGCAAGTTCCTCCAGATCGCCATCCTGTGCCGTTAGCTGAATGTAGCGAACTGTCACGCCCGCGGGGAAAGCGTCTTGGCTTGGACCACCGAGCGACGACACGATAGTTCCGCCTGCGCGCAGGACGTCGGCGTCGCGAACAACAGCGTCGCCGGTACTAATCACATCAAGCACGACGTCGATGCCATCGGGATATCGCGAAAGTGTTTGGGCGATAGTATCGCCAGATTTGTAGTCGATAATAACATCCGCGCCGAGATGTCGCAGGTAATCAGCATCGGCAGCGGTGCCTGTCGCGATCACCCAAGCGCCCTCCGCCTTTGCCAATTGTGTCGCAAAGAGTCCAAGACCGCCGCTCGCACCCACAATCAAAACTTTTTGCCCTTTATGTATTCCGGCGGCTTGCACCATCGTCTTTGCCGTTAGCCCCGCCTCGGGAATGGCGGCAGCATGCTCGAAGTCTAATGCGTCGGGCTTCCTCGCTAGCTTCTTATCCTTAGCAGAGATCACTGCATATTGTGCAAACGTCCCACGGGGAAATTGCGCGAGCAGCGCATCGCCGCTGCGCCAACCTTGCACACCGGCGCCCACGTCAGCAACGATGCCGGCTCCGTCCATGCCAGGAATATACGGAAAGGTGAGAGGCATCCAATCCTTGGCCATTCCGGTGATTAACTTATAGTCAAATGGATTGACGCCCGCAGCGTGTATCCGCACGAGCAATTGACCATCTTTCGCCTTCGGCGTTTCGACCTCGGCCATGCGGGCATTCCGTGGATCGCCATAGCTATCGACCACAAGAGCGTTCATCATTGAGGCAGTCGTTTGTTTCATCTCAAGCTGCTCGGTTGGTCCCGAATCGCTGAGCCGCACGCTTCTTGGCTTTCAACGCTTCCACTCGTCGATTTCGCGGCGTGGCGCTAGTCTGCAGCTTTACGAGGAAGCGAGCGGAGGCGGCGGTGATCTCATCGACTGCGGTCGCGAACGCAGCTTCATTTGCTTTTGAGGGTTTTGAAAAGCCGCTGATCTTGCGAACAAATTGTTCCGAAGCCGCGTGGATTTCGTCGCGCGTTGCTGCCGGTTTAAAATTAAAGAGAGTTTTGATGTTTCTGCACACGATTTTTCCCACTTCGAATCCCTTGCCGTCGTTCTCCACCACGGCTGCTCCACGGTGGAATCCCCAGCGTTCCAACGTTCGCTGCCTACTCCCTGGTTGGCGAGGAAGAGCCGTCGTAGCGCATGCCCGGTAGGGCAGGCGCTCGGAAAGCCTGGCGACGCTCTGCGAGCGCCTTGAAGGGCCTTGTAGCGCTCAGCTGACGTGTGCTACAATATGGTCATAAATTATGACCAGAAACTCACACAAGGACCGCAAACCCCAGAAGTCAGCCATTTCATTCCTTATGTTGAGATCAAGGCAGGTCGGGGCGGGGGAGTTCAAAGCGCGCTGCCTCCAACTTATGGACGAAGTTGGCCGATCAGGAATAGAAATCGTGATTACAAAGCACCGTAAGCCGGTCGCTCGACTCGTGCCAGTGCGAGCAGGATCTAGCGGTTTCTGCGGCTCTCTTACCGGCCTGACAATCAAGGAAAAGGACCTCGTGAGTCCGGTCAGCGCCCACTGGAAAGCTGATGAACCCAATTTTGCTTGACACGCATGCTGCAGTTTGGGCGGTCGAGGGTAAAATAGCACCAGCTATCGCCGGAGCTGTGGATGATGCCGCCAAGCGCGGTGAGCTTCTGCTTTCGCCAATTAGCGCGTGGGAAATAGGCATGCTCGTGCGCAAGGGGCGGCTCATTCTCGCGACCCCTGCACAAGATTACATTCGCGCACTGTTTGCCCAGCCGGGCGTGCTGACTGCCACGTTGACGCCCGCTATTGCTTTGGCAGCAACCGAGCTACCAGGAAAATTTCAGGGTGATCCTGCGGACTGCATTTTGATCGCCACGGCCGCTGCGTACGGCGCGCGGCTTTTAACCAGAGACAGTCCGATTCACGAATACGCGAAGGCGACCAAATATATCCGCTGCATCGTTTGCTAATCCCGCGATTTCCAAAAATGACCCAAGGTTCTTGGTACGCGTCGAAAAGGCGGGTGGGAGTCTTCGGACTGGCCGCGGTCAAAGCCACTTCTTAGTGTTAGAGCCGACATGCTTTTGAGATTTCTGAGATCTCCAGCGCGATAATTGCGCCCGCCTTTTAAGCAGGCGCGTCAAAATGGAAATCCAAAAGATCTTGCAAAAACCTAGCGTGATAGGTTATACTGATCTGTACACGCATGCCCACCGTCGCACAGCACAAAGGCTATCACGTATTAGTGTACACCGACGATCACCCGCCACCGCACGTGCATGTCCGTAAAGACGGCGCCGATATCCTGGGCTGCATGGAGAAATTATTATGGTTAGAATAAAAGGTTTTGATGCAAAAGGGATCGCGAAAGCTCGCGAGCGCGGGAGGCTTAATCAAGCTAATGATGCGGTCATCATGAGCTTTCTTCCAAACAGCAGTCATATCTACCTTAGGCTGCGAAATCGCACCGAGCTAAAGATACCCGTGAGGTCGATTACTAGCTTGGCCGATGTTACAAAGCCCGATCTCAAGAAACTGAGGCTATCGCGCGTCGGCGATGCCATTGAGCTGCCCGAGCACGATCTCAACATATCGGTTGCAGGACTGGTGCGCCGCGCAGTAACTGGTGACGATCCGTACGCCAAGGCTGGCAGTACAAGAAGCAAAGCTAAATCAGCAGCCGCCAGAGCCAACGGGAAAAAGGGTGGGCGTCCAAAACGCCACACGTCGATCGCTATTTAGGTCTCAAGGCTTCGCCTTCGGATCGCTGCGGCGAGGATCTCTTGAGCGAGAACGGCGCCCGCCTTGCTACGTCCAGGCGTACGGCATGCGCGGGTCGTCCTGCCCGCCGGCGAACGTAGTAGCGGAAACCTGCCCCGAGCGGCGTAGTTCTTCCCATGAAACTGACCGGACACACCATGCTCCTGACGGGCGGCGCGAGCGGCATTGGCTTTGCCTTTGCCAAGCGTTTCCTCACCGAAGGCAACGAGGTCATTATCTGCGGCAGGCGCGAGGATAAGCTCCGTGAGGCGCACGAGGCTCATCCTTCACTGCACACCCGTGTGTGCGATGTCGCAGATCCCGACCAGCGCAAACAACTCGCGGCCTGGACGATCAAAGCCTTCCCAAAACTCGACATTCTCGTCAATAACGCCGGCATTCAACAGTGGCTGTCATTGAATGATGACATCGATTGGTCGTCATGCCACAATGAGATCGCGATCAACTTAGAAGCACCAATTCACCTAAGCATGCTCTTGCTGCCGCACCTTCGCAAACAACAGGAACCTGCGATCATCAACATCTCGTCAGGGCTTGCGTATGTGCCGCTCGCCGCAACACCGGTGTACTGCGCAACCAAGGCTGCGATCGCTTCGTTTACGCTTTCCTTGCGCCGACAGCTCGCCGCAACGCCCGTCGAGGTCATCGAGATCGCACCGCCCGCAGTCAACACGGATCTTGGCGGTCCAGGCCTCCACACATGGGCCACGCCCCTCGACGAATTTGCGGACGCCGCGTTTACGCAACTCCGCGCCGGAAGCATCGAGGTGTCGTATGGTTTTTCCGAAGAAGCCATGCATGCGTCGTACGAAGATCGCCGCCGGATCTTCGACCGCATGAACAATCGGTAGTCCCACGCCGACGCCCAGCTGCTCGTTAGTTTTCAGGCTTGACGTTCGCTTAACCGTGCGCGATAAGGATGGTGCTGGGGGCAAGCTGGCTAGTAGTAGTCTCTCAAACCGTCTGCTGCGGGTTCGATCCCCGCTGCCTCCAGCTCCGCGCAGCGGAGGGTTCACGACGGTGAGGACTGCGTGAATCCATCTTGCCCGACGCTTGTGTATGTGCTATAATGACCCGCGAGAGACTGCTACTAGCACCCACCCGTTATGCGGGTGGTTTTCTTTTTTGAGCTCGCCCGGTAAGCATCGACGCAATAGAATTATTGGTGACAGGTCGCCGTTGGAATCATTCCGGGTCACACTAGGCCTTACCAAAGTGATACTAAGTCGTCGCCTGCCTTTTAGGCAGGCGCGACCTTCTGGGCCAAGGTCTTCTGAAGGAGATGGCTACCGATAGGCTTTTGTGCCATCGTACCCCAATGGCCGAAAACGGTGACTGCGGTCAATCTCCGTTGTGATTGGATGGGCCTATAATTCAAGCATGAGGCTGCAAAGCTCTACTTTCATCATTGTGCTCTTGATATGTGCCGGCACGGTACTCTTTGCTCAGCCGGCCAATGCTGGCTGCAAAAATTTGGCTGCTGACGCCAACGCGATCAGCGCAAAGGCGAAGGACGTCCAAAGTTACGAGGGTTCGAGCAACGACTACTCGGCGAAGGTTTCGTGGAACACGATAAACCACTACGCGCTGGAGGGTGCACAAGAGTTCAAGTCGTGCGATGACAGTGCGCCTCGACTGCTCTATTCGGTGTCCTTTGCGGACGCGACTGCAGTCGGCATGCATTACGGATTCTTACCCTGGTCTGAAGGGGCAGGCGATATCGGCGGGACGCTGCAGATCATCGAGTCGCTGCCGCACACCCCAACGGTCGCAAGAGAATGGGACCTCGTCGACCGCCTCTATCTCCAAGTCTGCAGCATGCACGGTGCGTCCTGTACGCGGAGAACGTACTAGAAATCAATGTTCGCTTGGCGACTGCGCTCAAGCACGAACGGAGCCGAGTTCGGGAACCTGCCGTCGCGACACGAAGTAATCCCTTTCCGCAGTCGAAGATCTGAGAAGGCTCAAAGCGAATGTTCGAGCTAAAGTCCTTGCATCGATCGAAACCCATCTAAAGCACGAGCCGCGAAAACAAAGTCGTAGCCGGATCAAAAGGCTTCGGGGTATTCGACGACCAGAGTATAGGCTACGCGCTGATGAGGCGCGAGTGTTCTACGATGTCAAAGACCCAAGGTTGAGATTCTGGCGATCATAATAAAGTCGGAGGCAACAGAATGGCTAGCACAATTCGCCGAACCAGAATAAGGAAGGTTCCGCTGTCTGAGATGAAGGATGATTTGTCACGATTTCTTCGCGAGGCAGCAAAGGAAGAAATCGTAATCACGCGCCATGGAAGGCCTGCGGGTGTTTTGATCGGTTTCGAATCGGATGACGAGTGGTTTGACTACCGGCTTGAAAATGATCCACGGTTTTTGATGCGTGTCGAAAAGGCGCGGAAGAGTCTTCGGGCTGGCCGCGGTGTCAAGCTGGATGAGGTCAAAGCCATCTCTTAGTACTAGTCCCAATATGCTTTAGGGATTTCCGAGATCTCCGGCCCGATACTTGCGCCCGCCTTCTAGATAGTCTGCGCCTGCCACCGACGCAGGCGCGACCAGACGCGATGAAAGGCATCTACGTTTGCCCTTAGGCTGATCCCGCCCGCCAAGACGGAAACGACTGCTGTGAACGAAAACGTGATTTTTCGGCACGAACAGCTGCTCCGCCATCTCAAGTATAGTACGAAAGCGCGAGCTGTAACCCAGGGGTTTTACCAGTCTTAAGTAAGCGCTCGCGGCCGAATGCCGGGCTACGACCTAAGGGTCCTTCGCCAGGTAATTACCTCGCCGTCTTCCGCATCGAGGCGTGTTTCGGATGGTACGAAACCATTCTTCTCGAGGACCCGGTTGGAGGCGTAATTTGTGGTGGAAGTCTCGGCCTTTAGCACCCGGACGCCCTCGGCCATCGCCTCAACAATCATTGCTTCAACCGCGCGCGAAGCGTGACCGCAACGTCGACGGCTACCTGCGACGCTGTAACCGATTTCTACCATGCCATTTTTTGGCGCGTGGTGATAGCCGCACAAGCCAACTACCTCATCGCCTGAAACAATCATCCAGGCGCTACTGCAGCCCTGAGCGTGAACGCGCTTTGTAATGTCACGAACGTGACTAAGCGTACCCGGATCATCGACGCCTCCGGGAGGCAACCTAAGGCCGGCGCGACAAACGGGCTCGCCCCCCAACATCCAAGCGAAGTCTTCATCTTTCACCCGTCTAAGGGCTGTCTCGCGCTTATCAAAACCACTCATTTACGACTCGGCTAGCTTCTTTGGCGGTTAGAGCTCGAGCGCAACCTCGATCGCCTTATCCTCTGTCCATCGAGCGCCCTCGGCCAGAAGCTTTTCGATCTCCGTTTCACTGAGCTGTTCCCGCAGCGATGCCATGAACTTGTCGTAGCACAATTTTTCGGTTGGTTCGCGTTCGGTCTCGATTTTGCGGTACTGCTCGTTGACAAACCCAAGAAGCGAAGCTGCCACCTGAGGCCGGCCGCGGAGGCTGGCGATAAGCCCGAGGTGCTGGCAGGCGATCGAAGTGGAGTAGAGCGCTGTTATCGATCGCGAGATATAAAGCGCCTCCCTGGCCGACTGGCAAGCTTCATCGAGTTGACCAAGCCAGATACAATAGGCAGCAACATTGGTCTTGCTGGTCGCGAGGTTGGTCAAGTTTTGCGAGCGTGTGCGCTGTTCTGCAAGCTCTTTTGCCGACCGCAACGCTTCATCGGCATGGCCATCTGCAAATTCAAGTTCGGCAAGGTTCGACAGGACAAACGAGGTCTGCATGTCGTTCGCTAGCTCTTTGGACAGCGCGAGGGCCTGCGAATAATATTCTCGACCCAACTTGAAGTCACCGAGGTTGTACGCGCATCCGCCTCTCGTGCTCAGGCCCATGAGAACTCCAAATTTGTCTCCCAAGGAGCGCGATGTGTCTATCGCTTGCGTAAGGAGCTCAACTGCTTCGTCAAGCCGACCCATCTGTCTCAATGCAAACGCCGCGTCCCCCTTAGCACGAGCGGCTCCCCACTTATCGCCAGCTTCCTCGTAGAGTACGCGTGCTCGCTCCGCCGCTTCGTATGCTGGCTTGCCCGACCGGATGAACCCAAGAGCGCGCCACAAGCGCGCCGCGATCAAAGGCTGTCCGGCATAGTTGCCCCGTTCGAGCGCTGCGGAGATCCAGTAGCGGCCTTCGGTGGTGAGCCCACCGCGATACCAGACCTGCTCCAATGCCCCCGCGATCGCGCCGCCCACGATCATGTCGTGGTTCTCTGTGATGGACCATTCGAGCGCCGCACGATAGTTGTCGAGCTCGAGTTCCGCGTTGGCAAGCCAGACATAGGTCGAACCTATCCCATAGCGCTCATCCGCCGCCTGGGCTTGATCGCGGAAATACTCCGCATGGCGGCGACTCAGGCGTTCGCGTTCACCCGACGCGGTCAGCTTCTCCAAAGCGTAGGCGCGCGTTGATTCCAAAAGGTGGTATCGCTCTTGCTCGCCGCCGGTGTCCGCAACGACCAGAGACTTGTCGCTCAACGAAGAGAGCAGATCCAAGATATCGATCTCATCCATGCCCTCGCCGCAGACGGCCGTAGCAGCGTCCAGCCTGAAACCGCCGGCGAAGACTCCCGCACGCAAGAACAGCTTCTGCTCTTGCGCGCTGAGAAGATCGTAGCTCCAGTCGATCAGGGCGCTCAAGGTCCTCTGTCGAGGAACTGCATCGCGGCTGCCACCGGTGAGAAGCTTGAAACGCTCGTTGAGCCGTTGTGCCAAGTTGGGGATGGAAAGCACCTTCACCCGAGCCGCGGCAAGCTCTATGGCGAGCGGTATGCCATCGAGCCGCCGGCAAATGTCTGCAACGATTGGTGCGTTATCGTCCGTCAGCTCGAACGATTTGTCTACCGAACGGGCCCGATCGACGAAAAGCGCAACGGCGCCAAATGTGATCGCCGTCTCCGGCGTGCAATCGGCTACTCGATGCGGCACATCAAGCGAAGAAACCCTGAGGACTTCCTCACCGCGAATGCCCAGCGCTTGACGGGATGTACTGAGAAGTCGCACATCCGCGCAAGAGCGGATGATCGCTTCGGCCAGCTTGGCTGTAGCCTCCACGACGTGCTCGCAGTTGTCCAAGATGATGAGCAGCTTCTTCCGTCGCAGCCAGTGAGGCAGCGACTCATCCACTCGCTGGCCTTCCTGCTGGCTCATCCCCAGAACTTTGGCGACGACGCTCGAGACCAGTTCCGGATCCGTTATGGTTGCAAGATCGGCAAGCCAAACCCCATCGGGGAAGCGGTCGAGCAGCTCCGCTCCCGTCTGCAGGGCGAGGCGAGTCTTGCCGACACCTCCCGACCCCAGCAGCGTTACGAGCGGATGCTTACCGATCAGATTTTTCAAGTCTTCGAGATCCTGATCGCGGCCACGAAAGCTCGTGACCTGCATGGGCAAATTGTTGGGCAACGTGTCGAGAGATCTCAGCGGTGGGAACTCGTTCGCAAGTCCGGTAATGGTCAATTGCCAGACCTGCTCTGGTTCGGTCAGATCGCGCAGCCGCTGGGACCCGAGGTCCGTGAGGGAAGAGCCCTGCGGTAGATCGTTGTGCGCGAGCGCCCTCGTCACGGCCGACAATAACACTTGGCCGCCATGGCCGATGGACATGAGACGTGCGACTCGGTTGACCGCGGGGCCGAAATAGTCGCCGTTACGTTCCTCCGCGTAGCCAGTATGCAACCCCATGCGCACTCGTAGGCCGCTTACGGCGGAGAAGTCTTCGTTCGCGAGTGCGCGCTGCGCATCAATCGAAGCTCGCACCGCGTCAGGCGCAGTCGGGAAGGCGACGCAGAGCGCATCTCCCATCGTCTTGAAAATATATCCGCCGTGCTGCGCCATCACCGCCGCCACGAGCTGCTCGTGGCGCGCAACGGCTGGCTTCATCGCCCCGGGGTGACTCTCCCAACGTTGCGTCGAGCCCTCGATATCCGAGAACAAAAACGTGATAGTACCCGAAGGCAAAGTAACGGGGCTCTCACCTCGAGGGGTGGCCCCAGTTCCGGGCGACATTGTAGCCTACGAGTTCGGTCGGACCCGCGACCGGACCTGGCCAGACACGTCTTGAATCCATGGATGGGCAATCAAAGGCTCTCGCCCGCAAGGAGAACACGCTTGTGACGATTACGTGCTTCATCCGCTATCAGATCGATCCGTTTCAGCGCGACGAGTTCAAGAAGTACGCCGAAAACTGGGGCCGCATTATTCCTCGCTGCGGCGGCCATCTGGTCGGCTATTTTCTTCCTCACGAGGGAACGAACGACATAGCTTGGGGGTTGATTGCCTTTGATAGTCTCGCGTCCTACGAACGCTACCGGCAGCGACTGAAGGCTGATCCGGAGGCCCGCGATAATTTCACCATGGCTCAGAACAAGCGGCTCATCTTTCGTGAGGAACGGACCTTCGCTGAAGTCGTCGACGGAACATTCGGGCTTCCGTCGAAGTTCAAAGAGTCTGGATGATTTACTTGGCTTTCGACGGTTGACTGCCACGCATTTAGGTACTTTACGCGATGCTTTAAATCCCAATCTATATAACGCTTTACATTATATGTTATATATGCTACGATAGGGCGTGATCCGAAGGTTTCGTGACTCAGAGACCGAGGCGCTCTGGAATCAAGAACCCGTTCGCAAATTCCAGTCTATCGAACGCTCGGCACGCCGAAAGCTTGAAATGCTCAATCAGGCGACAACGCTTCAGGAATTTAACACCTCAGGCAGCAGAGTCGAAAAGCTCAAGGGAGATCGCGCAGGACAGTTCAGCATTCGCATCAATGCCCAATGGCGCATTTGCTTCCTGTGGGATGCACCTGACGCATATCAAGTTGAAATTACCGACTACCACTAAGGAAATCAAAGAGGCATGAGCAAAAAGCGAAAATTGGCGGCCATCCATCCCGGTGAAATTCTGTACGAAGAGTACATGGTCCCAAATGGTTTGAACGCTCGCAAGTTGGCCATTGCACTACATACCGATGCGCCACGCATCAACGACATCATCCGAGGTCGACGTGGAATTACAGCGGATACGGCACTTCGGTTATCGGCGTTTTTTGCGGGGACGACGCCCGCGTTCTGGCTTGGGCTGCAGGCGAGTTACGATGTCCGCGTTACGCGCGATAAAATAGCGAATAGGACAAGGCAAATTCGCGCTATCGCCAGTTAAACTGGGGGCGGCTAGCGACAACGTGCTCTATTTTGTTCGCAAGTGTCATTGATTGCGTTATACGTTGTACAGAAAAAACGGAGCACTTGAGTGCTCGACCGGTCTAAGCTTTAGAGTGTATCTTCGGACCGTGTTAAAAACAATCGAAACCTAATCTGCGCCTGCCAGCGACGCAGGCGCACGATGTAGGAACTCAAATGCCTGCCCTCGAGCCGCGGCCCACCGGCAGACGGAACCTCCGCGTGACGAAAACGTGATTTCCGGCATCTGCGGCTGCTCCGCCAACCTCAGTATAGTGCGGAAGCGCAAAATATTACCCCGTAGGATTACGAGTCTTAAGATATCGCTTTCCAAATGAGGCAGCGGGCATGGACAGAGCCATCCGAACAGGGCTAATTGCGCGTGGTGGGTTCTTTTGTCGGCTTTGCACGTGACTTGTTTTTAACGTACCATATTCCATGCTGGCATTAAGTATGGTATACTAGGAGATCCAATGGACGAGCAACAAAAGATCACCGTATACGTTCCACAACAGCTTCTTGAAAAGGCCCAACAGGCCAGCGGTGTCGGCATCACGAGGACAGTCTGCACGGGGTTGCAGCTCGTGGCTGCATCGCGAACCTACGCTCGCCTACGGCAGTTGCGAGGCAAGGTTCGCTTCAAGCGTACCTTGACACAGCTAAAGGCTGACCGTTGATCGCGGCCGACACAAGCACGTGGGTTGCTTTCCTTCGAGGCGGCCGAGGCGAGGATGTGGAGATGCTCGACCGGGCACTGGCGGATCGTCAAGTACTCATGGTGCCTGTCGTGCTCACAGAGCTTTTGAGCGATGCCGAACTACCCACCGCGGTCGTCGAAACGCTGTCTGACGTGCCGATGATCGACGTCGAGTCTGGGTATTGGCGACGAGCGGGGGAATTGCGGGCAAAAGTACTGGCTACTCGACGGAAGGCTCGCCTGGGCGATGCACTGATCGCCCAGAGCTGTCTTGATGGAGGTGTTCCTCTTCTCACGCGAGATCGCGACTTCCGAGCTTTCGTTGAAGCTGCTGGCCTCGATCTTGTTTCAGGCTACTAACAATTGAGCGGGTCTTGGACGATTCTACCTTTCAATACCGGCTAAGACTGCGCGACCAACGAGGGCATCGCTAAGATTCAGGGCTAGACTATGCAGCTCACCGGCACGGATCTGCGTCGCAGCGGCAAAGATCGCGCACCCAGCTGCGAAATCCGACATGCCTGGGTCGTTGATGGGGCTGGGATGCCATATCGTCCCCTTGCCTTCGAGCACAATCTTCCACGCGTCAAACAGACCGACGCCCAAAACCTCAGCTGTTTGCATAACGGCGAGCGGAACTCCATAAAGATTTTGGCTTATCGCGTCGAGATTCGTGTGGAGATTTTCAGGCATCAGCTTCATGCGGAAGGCTCCCTCCATAGCGGATGGCGCGGGCTAGGCATGTCAAACTCACGCGCCTACAGGTCCAAGTACGCGTCTCGCAAAAAGGTCGTGGTTACTGCTACTTTGGGTTTTGCGGCGTATCGTCCTGAGCGGTGCGTGAAACGCCTTGGGAATGACTTTGCGGCTGGGCAAACATTGAGCCACCCGCGCTACAAGCCGTCAGCGAGAGCAGGGCAATGGCGATGATGGGCATGAGCAAGCGACGTGCGTTAAGCATCCTTAGACCTCACTTCTTATGAGAGACGGGGTTAAGACCGGCCTAAATCCTAGGGTAAGCGAGGATGCCCGCGTACTCACTAGTGGAATCCCCAGTCCTAAGCGCGGCGCGTGGATATCGTCCGCCGCTTTGGTCGGGCGGGACGCCGTGCTCGCGGCGCTCGCAGAGACCGAGCGCAGTTGTACCGTCATCTTTGGGGAACCCGGGATCGGCAAGACCCGGCTGCTCGCTGAAGGTCGCCGTCGCGGGCTCGCTGATACTTATAACATCGCCTGCGTGCCCACCAGTACACCCATCTCCTTCGATCCGCTTATCGCACTCTTGCACTTGCTGCACCGCGCGGCCCGTGTGCCTAGGACACAGCTTGAGGCGCTGCTTGGATCATCAGAGTCCGACTGGCTTTTGTATTTTCGCGACGCGTTGGGAGTTGCGGCGGCAGAGGCCCCACTGACCATCCAAATCGACGACGTTCACCTAGCAGACGAAAAGACTCTTGAGGCGATCCGTTACTGCGCGACACGTTTGTGCGATCTCCCCATTCACTGGCAGCTCGCGGCACGACGCAGCAATCCGTCCGTCATCGACCTTGCGTCTGCCTTGGAGCGCGCTGAACTTGGCCGCGTCATCAATCTCGGAGGTCTTTCATCGGACGACCTCAGGCTGCTCGTGACCCGACTGCGACCTGAGGCTGATTTTGGCGATCTAGAAATTGCTGAATTGTGCAGACGCACCGGCGGCAACCCGCTCTATGCCGAGCTCCTTGTCGTTGCGCCCATGTTGGGAAACGGTTCAGCTTCGAGCGATCTGGGTCAAGTGCTCCGACAGCGGATCACTGCTCTTTCTCGCGAGGCATTCGCCGTCGCGAGTTGGCTTTCGGTCAATATCGATGCGCTCTCGAATACGGATCTGAGTATTCTCGCTCGGCGTTCGCCTGGACGAATCACCCACGCAACAGCAGAACTAGTGAATGAGGCAATCCTTGAGGAGATCGATGGACGCTATCAGTTCCGTCATGATCTGTTGCGCGAAGCGTGTTACTCCATGCTCAACGAGCAAGAACGCATTGAGATGCATGCTGTTCTTGCCGACCGCTGCAAAAATGATTGGAAGCGCGCAGCGCATCTCGACGGCGCATGCCGATTTTTCGACGCGGCCAGTCTCTTTAACAAGATAGGTTGGGAGAGCCTCGAACGACATGCGCCCCTCGAGGCACTACAGGCCTTTGAGAGCGCCTTCGAGCGCAGCGAATTGGGCAGCCAGATCGAAGTCGAAGCGAGCGCCGGAAAAGCTACCGCGCTGCTCGCGCTGGGGCGCTCCTCCGAGTCAAAGGCGACAATCACCCCATTTGAAACGCTTGCTCTTCGTTTATCCCCAAGCGTGCGAGCGAGAGTTCGAACGCTGTATGCTGAAACGATCTGGGACGCGACCGACGATGATGCTGTGGCCTTGCCGCTCGCTCAAGAAGCCATAGGCGAGGCTCGCGCGGTCGCACCCGATCTTCTTCCAAGACTCCACTACCTGCTGGGTTCAATCGAAGAGCGACGCGGCAATCTCGATACCGCGAAGCAAATCTTGGAGCAAGGCGTTGCTCTTTGCCACGAGCCTCAGGACCGTCGATCTCTCATACGTCTGATAGGTTGGCTCGGTGTTGTCGTCGCTCGCACTGGCAAAGTCCATGAGAGCCTGGAGAGCCTTGAGGCCGCCGCGCGCCGGGCGACCGCATGGCATCTCTCTGACGAGCTCGCGCGCTGTTGCTCAATCCTCTGCTATGTTAGCCATATGGCCGGCGACAAGGAACGATACGAACATTGGTGTCGAGTCGGCCTGGACGCGAGCGGTCCCAAGTCAAAGGCGATCGAGGCGGCCTTGCGTTCAAACCTCGCAAGTGTGGCAATCGATCGCGGCGATCTGCGAGAAGCACTGGGATTAGCACTCACGGCGGAATCCTCGATCGCCGCGAACAAGCTGACTTTGCGTTCTCGTTTACTCTGTCTCCAGATCCAATTGTATGCAATGCTCGGTGATTTCGAGTCCGCCAGGCGCGTGCTCGATGACGGGCGACTGCTTGACCTCTCCACAACTGCGCGACAGGCGGTCGCCTTTAGCGCTGGTTTCTCGGCCGAGCTTCACGGGCACTATGGGGAAGCGCTGACTCGATATACCGAGGTGATCTCGGGTCTTGCACCTTCTGATTTTTGCGAAGTCTACCACGTCCGCGCGCTGGCCGGCATCGTTCGACTCGCCGCGCAACTCGGCGAATTCGAGGCATCCGAATCAGCCCTTGAACATCTTCGTACTGTCGCGACTCGCGGTTGGCCGATAGCGCAACGCTCGTTGCTCGAAGCAGAGGGGTGTTTGGCACTCTCGCGCGGAGATTCTCGCGGTGCAGACCAGCTTTTGCAAGCTGCTCGCGATTGCGAATATCCATTTTGGCGCGCGCATCTGGAGTTGATCGTGGCGCAGGCAACGGGCGAGCGCCAGCTGTTCTTAGACGCCATCGAAACCTTTGATGCCATGGGGGCTGAGTTTGCCGCGGATCGAGCGCGTGCACTTGCGCGCGCCCATGGACTTCGGCCGGGGCGCAAGCGTGAGGCCCATGGTGCGCTTTCATCGCGCGAGGCCTCGGTTGCATTCTTGATCGCAAGCGGTAAGACCAACGCGGAGATTGGCGAGATCTTGCATATCAGCAGCCGCACGGTGGAATACCACGTTGGAAATATTTTGGGCAAGTGCGGACTGCGTTCGCGCGTGGAGATCGCCGCTACCCTCGCTGCTGGTCGACCTTTGGGTGCACAGGCCGAGTCGCTCACTAGTTGAGATGACGCCTCGTCAGAGGATCCAGTGAATGTGTGTCTATGCGACTTCGGGCCACGTGATATCAATCTTGCATCTTGGCACGCCTTTGGGGTAGGTACCCAGCGGATGTTGCGCGTTCCACTGGCGCGCTCGAACGACGAGGTATTCAAAATTCTCCCAGACGGCAGCACCCGCACGCCCGCGCACCAAGGGTACTATACCCTCGATGATATCCCACGCTTGAGTGACCCTAAAGGAGTAAACATCTAGCAACGACTCCTCGGGTATGAGCTTGTGCTTGACGAGGCTGCCAACCCAGTCGTACGAGTTCGCAAGGTTTAACCAAGGGTTTTCTTTGCGGTCGAAAGTCCCATCACTGATCGCGCGCCGGTAGGCGGGGTCGGGCATGCGTGTTTTTATCACTTCTCTCGCCGCATCCACCCACTCGTTGAATTGCGGATCCTCCACTCGCGCCAATACCGTGAGCAAGCCAGTAAGCTGATTCTGTGCCCGCAAGTGGCGCAGTTGCACGACGGCTGCGAGGGCAGTCGCGGCGATGACGATGAAGGTGCCGATGGCGGCAGCGGTGCTTAAGGTCTCTTGAGTCATGAAGTTACCTCCCATTGCTTGGGGCTCAGGTTTGGGGCGACTGGCATTCGACGCCTGCCCGATAGGCAGGCTCAAATGGTCTAAGCCTTTGACTGATAGGGGCTTGGCTAATTTCTCCTTGTCCAAGATTCCAAGCTAAGGTATACTATGCTACATGGAGCATACTACACGAACCGCGATGGGTCGGCGGATTAAGACCACCCGACGGGCCAAGGGCCTCACAGCGGCCGAGCTTGCGCGCAAAACGGGTGTTACCGAGAACGCTATCAGAAAGCTCGAGTCGGGAGATTCCAAAGAGCCTCGATTTACCACTGCCATGCGTATTGCTGATGCCCTCGGGGTTGCCCCCAACTTTATCAGCGGCCACGCGCACGCAACTCGACGAATGGGATCAGCGCCCGATCTTGCTTTGGTGATTAAACAGATTCGGCAGTGTCGACAGGCATTAACCGAACGAGGCGTGGCGCACGTTCGGGTTTTCGGTTCAGTTGCTCGTGGCGACGCGGGACCCAAAAGCGACATCGATGTCATCATCGAGCCGGCGCAAAGCGCGCGGTTCACTCTTTTCGATCTCGAAGCAACGCGGCGAATTCTCACGGATGCCCTTGATCGCCAGGTAGATGTCGTTACGGATCGTACCGTTCGGCACTTACGTTTTGCAGAGGCGGCCGAGTTGGAGGCAGTCAGTGCCTTCTAACAAATGGTCGGGAAAGAGCATCGCAACGCGCGCGGCCGATATCCGCGCCGCAATTGCACGCGTTCATGAATATGTCGCCGGGCTAAATCAAGAACAATTTATCACCGATCAAAAGACGCAGAGCGCGGTCGAACGAGAATTGCTAACGATTTCAGAAGCCTGCATCAAGATCGCTGAGCTTGAAAGTGCACAAAACGTTGCGCCCAAGCATCGTCTGGCGACACGCTTCCCAGCGGTCCCCTGGTCGGAAATACGAGGGATCGGCAATATTCTCCGACATGAGTATGGGCGGGTCGACCCCGAGATAATCTGGAGCACTATTACCGGTGACGATCTCGAAAATCTCAGGATCACGCTCGCGCAAGCATTTCCAGTGCCCTAGCCGAACGGTTACTATGAGGCTGGATACATTTGTCTGGGCTTCGTTAATTTGAGGAGGTTTCAACACGTGAATCCGAATCGATTATTCCTTACCACGCTTGTGGCTCTTTTCATTTTCAGCTCGTCCGCTGTGCTTGCCGACGAGAGCGCAGCCTCAAGCATGACTTTCAGTGATGGGGCGGTCGCAACTTCATTCGATCATTGTGGTGACACGGATCTGTGCGCAACCATCAAGTATGCCAACGGCGACGTGCTCTCCATTTATTCAGAAGGAGCAGCCTACTGCCAGCCTTACCAGATTGATTTTGTAAGGGTGAATGGGACCGCGACGATTTACGAATATACTCGAGTCATGAATCACGACGCTCCTCGGCCCACTGCTTTCGGCGTCGGGTGTGGTCACTCGCAAACAACGCAGATGGTCATGGATCACGGGCTCGTTCACCTCACGGTGAGCGAGGATACCGACGGCACTCTCAAGCTGGTCTTTTCCAAGTAATCTTATGTATCTACAGACGCGTCGGGATTTGCTACGTATGATGGGGGCCGCGGGGGTTGCCTCGCTCCTTGGGAAAACGGCTCTTGGAGCATCGACACCGTACCACGCTCGCGTGCTGGCCAAGGGACCTGTTGGTTATTGGCGTTTCGAAGAGAAAGTGGGCATGGTTGCGCACGATTCGACCAACGGGCACCACGATGGAGCATTTAAGGGTGGTATCACGTTCGGACAGCGCGGTGCTTTACAGAGTGAGGTCGACGCGGCCATCGACCTCAACGGCGTCGATGCTTTTGTTGAGATTCCAGACAGTGCAGTTTTCAGCCAACCGACGAGTGGCCAAGGGTTGACCGTCGAGGCGTGGATGCGTCCTGATGTGCTGACCTTTGCAGGCCAGACTGATGAGCACTACATCCATTGGCTGGGGAAAGGAGAGCCCGGCGCCTTCGAGTGGGGATTCCGCTTCTATAGTAAAGACTCGCCGACTCGGCCGAATCGCATCTCCGCGTACATCTGGAATGCAACCGGGCAGCCCCATACTTCTAATGAAGGAGCAGGAGCATATTTTCAAGATGACTTAGCGCCCGGTGCCTGGATACACGTTGTTGCGTGCTACGATCCGGGTGATGCGACTGATCCAAGTGCCGGCGTCTCTCTATATAAGAATGGCGTGCTGCGCGCGAGTCCGCGAAAATCGCGCGGCGCCCGCTATGCTTCGTACGATATCCATGCGATCCACGGCACCGCGCCAGTTCGGCTCGGCACGCGCGACCGAGTCAGTTTTCTTAGCGGGGGCTTGGGTGAAGTGGCAATCTATCCACGAGTGCTCAGCGCCGACGAAGTCTTGGACAACTACACTGGTGCAAATTCGTGAAGATACTATATCTATGCGACTGTGCGGGCCATGCGTTCGATTGCCTCTGCTAAAATTTCATTTGAGGTCGCGAAGTTGAGTCGAGCGAACCCCCGTCCAGCTTCGCCGAATTCCGAGCCGTGCGAAAGTGCCACATGGGCGCGTTCGATAAACGCTTGCGCAGGATCGTCTCCGAGCTGCAGTGCGCGGCAATCAAGCCACGCAAGGTAGGTTGCTTCGGGCTCGCGATAACCGATTTGCGGTAGATGCTTGGCCAACAAGGTCGCGACCAACCGTCGATTTCTATCGAGCAGCGTGAGTGTTTCGCGCAACCAAGATTGCCCGTGTTCGTACGCGGCTGCGGTGGCGATGACACCGAGATGACCAATGCGATCGGTCACGTCGGCTGGAAGCTGCTTGAATTGCGCGTGCACTCGTTCGCTGCCGGCAATCATCTGCGCGCATTTGAGACCGGCAATGTTCCAACCCTTGGACGCTGACATCAGCGTGACGGTATCGATGCCGAGCGGCTTGGCCACTGCGGCGAACGGCACATGGGTTGTACCGGAATAGACGAGCGGTGCGTGGATCTCATCGGAGATGACGAGAACGCTGTAGTGCTGCGCAAGCTGTGCGAGTCGCTCTAGCTCGGTACGCGTGAAGACACGACCTACCGGATTGTGCGGATGGCAGAGCAGCAAGCAGCGAACGGCTCGCGAGAATGCCATTTCAAGTGCATTCCAGTCGATCGCGTAACGATCGTCGTGGAGCAAGGGCACTTCAACAATACGCCGTTGCGCCAACGCCACGATTTCAAAGAATGGAGGGTAGACCGGCGGCATAATCACCACGCCGTCATCTGCATGCGTTAACGTTCGCAGCGATTCGCTCACGCCTCCCATGACGTCATTCACGATTACCACGCGCTCTGGCGACACCGTCCAATCGAAACTTTTTCTCGCATAACGGGAAAACGTCTCTCGCAGCTCGTGCGGCCACGCGTATCCGGTATCGGAGCGATCGATCGCATCGTGAAGAGCTTGTGCGATCGGTGGTGCCAGGGCGTAATCCATCTCGGCGACAAAGACCGGCAAGACATCCTTGGGATATTGTCTCCATTTCTGGCTCGTGCGCTCCCGCAATCCCGAAAGGTCGAGCATGGCTTGCCTAGTCATGTGACCTAATAACCTCTGAGTTCGAGCGTCCGCATTGCACTGGCCCAGCGATTCACGCCATCGGTTATCGTGGCCGCGAGCTTGTCTTGGAAAGTAGGGTTGATGAGATCCATTTCCTCTGGCGGCCACATGATAAAGGCCGATTCCGTGAGGACGGCCGGTTCCTCGGTCGGCCGAGCGAGCGCCAGATTGTCGTAGAACAGGCCGTAATCTGGAAGTTGCGTATCGCGGCGATACGCGTCGTGAATCGCGCGAGCAAGACTGAGGCTCTGTGGTTGATAGTAATAGACCGAAAAGCCGTGATGGGTGAAAGGGTCGACTCCATCGGGTAGAGCGTTATTGTGGATGCTGATGAGAATGTCGGCTCCTACGCGCGCTGCAAGATCCGTGCGAGCGTAGAGACCGACGGGAACGTTCGCAGTGCGCGTAAGAACCGCACGAGCCCCGACTTTTTCTAGGTGCACCGCAAGCCGTTTGGCGATCCCAAGATTTACGTCTCGCTCTTGCGTGCCTAATGGACCTATCGAGCCGCTATCGGGTGAGTGTCCAGGATCGATTACCACAAGAAGACCGCTGAGCGCAGAAGCGGGCGCCGGTTTGAAATGTGGCGACTTCTTGACGACCAGTTCGAGATCGTTGCCGTTCCACTGCGCGTGGTAGCCCCACATGGTGCGCTGGCGAAGTTTGATCTCGAGGGTAGCGACTTCCCCTCCAAGTTGATCCCAACGCACCTCAGCAATGTTGCCACGGTCCGCTCCATAGCGAACAAAATCGCCGCCCGCGGCAGCCCCAAATAGTCGGATGCGCAGGCCAGGCGTGTCGACGGATTCGCTCACCCAATACGGCACACGCCCACTTAAATGTACCATCACGGTGCCCGCTCTCGCACCGTCTTGGACGACAACACCTTGCACCGATGCGCGCGGTCGCGGCGTGCCGGGTGTCTCGAGCGCCATTGATTTCTTTTCAATCCAACCTTGTTGGTTCGCGCCGAGCGCGACTCGATAATAATCGCCCGCGCTGCCGGTGACTTCAAATGGCGTCTGCGCTGGCGGAAAAAAGAGCCAGCCGCCATCCGGTTCCGATTCGACGACTCCGTAAGGCCGCGCGTCAATGTCCTTCGTACGGTCAGCGAGCACGATATGGCCAACCCGAAACGAACCCAATGGTGAGACGGTGATGATGCCCTTCGCACTTGCTCTGGCCACGGATCCGTCCGGTGCCGTCACCGTGTAGTCCACCGACAGCGTGCCGGGTGCATTCGGTACGCGAAACTCACCTTCGTACAGACCCCCAACCGGTTCGCCACTAGCGACCGCGTCGCCGAGGATTCTTTCCTTTTCTGTGGGGTTCAAGCTAGGCGCATGAGTCTCGACCATGGGCGCGTTTGTTCTCCCGCCATCGAAGGAGGCTGTCACGTGCGCGTCCGTGCTCGCTTTAACGAACAGCTCCACCGTGTCCCCTGGATGCAGCGTCAAGTTCTCGTCAGGTATGGGATGAACGACTGCATCAACCCGGGCTGGCGATGCGGGGAGCGTGGAAAGTGGCGAGGACACGTTCACGACTCGATCCAGCGACGCGGTTGCGCTAGCATCGCGTGCCACGACATGCAGATGAAAATCCCCGGGCGCAAAGGGCACGTACGCGATCCAACCACCGGATGGCGCAACCAAAGCCGACGCACCATTCACACTCACGGTGGCGCCGGGCGCCGTTGAGCCGAAGATGAACGACTCCCTCACGTACGGGAGCTTGTCACCTTCACCGGGATAGACGATGGTCAGCGGAATGGATGAAGCAAACGAGGGAAGCGCGCGCTGCGAGAGATGCTCAAGCGCAACGACTACGATGGCAAGGAACAAAATCGATTTACGAATGGATGATCACCTAAATTTAACCCCCTTTTCAGCGCGACATGGTATGATGAGCCCGGACAAGGAAGCCCATCACCATCAACAAATTAACTATTGCAGCCATTGGTCTTGTTTTCTTACTCTGCGTCCCGCTCGCGGGATGCGGCAGTGGCTCGGGTTACGCCAGCAATATCATACCTCTGCCAGGTAGCAGTTCTGCGAACACTGCAGGCGGATCAATCGTGGCCGGCAGTCAAACAGACAACGAGTCTGCTACCGTCATTGACACGAACACCGCTGTTGACCTTAACAGCACACCTAACCCCACCACCGCTTTCGCACCAACCCAGGGACTGTATCCCTCACCTACTTCAACGACCAATCCGTCCCCAACCACCCCAATGGCGCTACCGGTACCAGCCCCCACGCCCATAATGACTGAGCAAGAAGAAATCGTTGACGGGAAGACTTTTCCGCTCAGCGACATCGACACCGATGGACACGCCACCGTGGAGCATGGTAGCACTTGCGACAACGTCGCGCTTGCCCTCGTAGTGGCTCAAGGTAGCCATTCGAGAATCGCCGCGAGAACCCGAAACATGCATGCGCACAAGCGCGGGTCCCATAGGCTGAGCATCATTGGGAACTGTGGGCTGCTGGCCATACACGTCAAAGTTTTCCCTGAACGCGCTCAACGACGGTTCGACGATGTCGGCGATGCCCGAGTTGTCGTGTCTGCAGATATGGATAGCGCACCCTCTCGGCTCAAAAAGGTTTCCGTTAGAGCGTCCGCGTCGCGGCGGCCTAGCGGTTGCGCGTGAGGAATCCCCGATAGGTCAGCGGCCCAGCGGCGGCACCACGTCAGGATACCATTCAGAGAAGGAGCGTCGTCGACCGGCCGTCTTTGGCATCGGCCCGTTGTCGAAGATGGCCAGCTCTTCACCCAGCCAAAAATCAGCTCCAGCCTCGGCGGCGGATCTGCATGCGATCCCCCGCTCGCGGGCGGAGTGCGCCTGACGAGCAACGGGCCAGCATTGCTGATGGCTCACCCCCTCGGGATAGGTCGCCGGGAGGCTTGCGGCGGCGATGCCCTCGTTTGTCACGACGTCCACATACTGCGCTCCGGTAACCGCGAAAGATTGAAGCTGCGGTCGGAGAGCCGGCCGCAAAGAGAAGAGGGGAATTGCTCGTCCGACGTGATGCGTCCGCGCCACGGCGGCCGCTACTTCAATCGTGGCGCACAAGTAGAGCGCCCCGAATTCTTCCGGCGGCGTCCAGCGGCCGCCGAAACGTTTGGCATACGAGGTGTCCGAGCAATCAGCCCAGTCGGGCTTGCACACGCGATAATAGGTACCGTGCCTGCGAGTGTGGCGCAGGCCCACTAACTCCCGCGATAGCTGAACAGCCGGTGAAGATAGGCGTAGACTCGGTCGACACCATCATGCGCAATGGTTTGAAGAATTGATTTATTGTCAAGCCAGGCGTCCTTGCGTCGCACGATCTCCGGGATGTGAGAAGGGATCAGCTCCGTGCGCAACACCTTGGCTAAACCGCTGATATGCTCGAGCGTCGCTATGCGCTGCGCCGGCACGCCGTACTCGCGCCATTCAGCAACCGATTGACGTCGAACGCCAAGCAGGTCTGCAAGTTCGCTCTCGGTGAGCCCGAAGGTGGAGCGGATTTGATCCAAGAGGCGCTCGGCGCCCCTTTGGCGGGTGGCGACAGCTGGCATGGCCTTTATCTTACCACGAAGGTTTGTTTAACTGCAAGTACCTGCCAGGTGTCTGCATTACATTGGTGTCAAAGCATCCCGTTAACTAATGAGGTCGTTCAACTTGGCTACAACTCTTTCGAGTATCAAATTGGAGACGCGGGCAATTCGCGAAGCTTTCCTCGCGTGCCAATCGATGCTTGCTACATGATCCGCAAGTACGGTTCCACTGAGTGCGGATGATTTTGCGAGATCGACTTCAAACGGATAACCCTTCGTCTTGGAAGTGACAGAGCAGCATATGCACAATCCGACTTTTCCGTTGTACTCGGCGGGTGACAAAACAAGGGCGGGTCGTCGACCCGCCTGTTCACGTCCCGATTGAGGAGAAAGGTCGACGTTAATCACATCGCCGCGATCTGGTATGTACCCCGAAGGCGATCTCACCACCGCTCGCGGCCAACTGATTGACCAAAGGGTTCCTTCTCGTCGGGTAGATTCTCGTGCGTAATGCGATCTAACGCCTTTTGCAGGCGCTTTTTGCGACCGCTCACAGGTGTTATGACTAACGAGCCATCGTCGATTAGCATGCTAATGGCTGCATTCTCTTCGATGCCGAGATCTTCGGACACTGTCTTCGGTATCCGAACGGCCAAACTGTTGCCCCACTTCCGGGCTGTACCTTTGAGAATCAATTCTGCCTCACCACAGACCAGGATTACGTATATACAATGAGGATACTCATAGTAGGCCTGAAAGTCAAGGCCCTCTCAACCCTTGGCATCCAGCCACCTGCACATTGATCTCGAAGTCCGATCTCGAGATGGTGTTGCATAGACTTGTAAAAAGCAAGTACTACACAAAATAGCAAGTTAGTGTTAGAATTGGACCGTGGCGACCCGGGTTTACGGACAATACTGCGGCTTTGCGCGTGCCCTTGAAATTGCGGGTGAGCGGTGGGCGCTGCTCATCGTTCGCGACCTGCTTGTGGAGCCGAAGCGCTTCAGCGACTTGCAGCGCGGCCTCCCAAAAATCCCGAGCAATATCCTTACCACACGGTTGAAGGAACTCGAAGAATCTGGCCTCGTGCGCCGGCGTGCTCAGGGCCGCCCGTCGGGCGGTGGTGTCGTCTACGAGCTCACCGAGGACGGACGTGGTCTTGAAGAGGGTGTCATGGCACTCGGACGATGGGGTGCGAAGCATCTTGGCGATCCGCGGCCTGATGAAATCTTGACCGCCGATGCCATAGCGATAGCGCTGCGAGCGATCTTTCGCCCCGACGCCGCTGCGCAGGATGATATCGGTTTTGAATTACATGTCGGCGAAATCGTCGTCAACGCCCAGGTCCGCAACCGTACGGTCACCGTCGGCAAGGGAACGCTACCATCGCCTGATCTCGTCATCGAAGCGGGTCCCGCTATTCGGCTGCTCTGGGCGGGGGAAGTGACTCCAAAGGAAGCTTTGAAAAACGGTACGGTGCGTATTCGCGGTCAACGCGCATTACTCGACCGCTTTGTTCAGCTCTTCCGAATTTAAGGGTACGTAGTCGCGCGAATTTATTCGCGCGTTGTGATATCGCCTTAATTCGTCAAAACGACGTGCGAGGTGACCTGCGTGCCCAGGTGCTGGGCGGTGAGCAATTCTACAAGCGTCGCGTGGGCAATGGTGAGGTCGAGCAACTGCGCCGCATCGACGCCCGAACGAACGCTCAAAGCCGCCGCGGCTAATTGTTTCGATTGATCGGGCGCGAGCGTGCCCGTTTCCGCCAGCGCCAGCGCTTCGGACGACGTCAATTCTTCGATGACGCTGTGATCCTCGCTGCGGATGCCGCCGGATCCGCTCGGGTAGAGGAGCCGCTTTGCGTGCATGGCGGCTGCCAGCTCGCGTGCTGCGTCCGCGGCATCAAGCGGCTCCGATGCGCCGGAAACCGTTGCCCCTTGAGCGCTGAACACAGGAATGTACCCTTGCTCGAGCAGCAGCAACAATAAACTAGCGTTCACGCTACGTACGGCGCTTCTGCCGTGGGTGTCGCGGGCAACGACAAGCGTGCTCGCCGACGTACCGTCGAGCGCAACGGCATCCCCACCAATGCGATTGATGAGCGCAACCAAACGAGAACTCGCCGAATGCTGCATGGCATCGAGCACGACAACCGGTCGGACGCCGAGCTGTCGCATGAACACCAGGTCAGAGACGAGCGTGGAGGCCTGCGCCGTGATCTCGTCGAGCCGTACAACCAGGGTGCGGCCCATGAATTCCTTCGCGGCCAGTTCGTTCTCTGGGGTTGCCTCTTTGAATCCGTCCATCTCTTTGTTAACGTTTACCCCGGTCTTTTTGTCGCAAATAAATTCGCGACTCTACATTCAACCCTTAAATTCGCGACTCTACATTCAAGTTGGAATTCGCAACACTACATTAGTTATCGACGGCGCAAGAACAGATTCAGCGCTAGCGTCAGCAATAGGGACAGCAAAATAGACGTTCCCAGCGGGAACGAGACTTGCCAGCCGCGACCCGACCAGTGCAGATCGCCGGGCAGAGAACCCAAGCGAAGCGTTCGCATATAACTTAGTAGCAGACCGAGCACAATGAATACCGCTCCGACCGCGATCAGCAGCCGCCCGAACGGCTCCGGAGTAGTCGGCGCGTTCAATCGGTTTGCAACTCGGCGTCATCCGCTGCCTCCGGTAATCCCCCGCCGAACGCATTGATCGTCGCGATTGCCGCGTCGACACCATCGGTCAAGAAGCGTTCGACGCCCGCAGCCGCTCGTTCCACAATTCCGGGCAGTGCGGCTTCCTCGGTCTTGCTGAACTTGCCAATGACATGGTCGATCGGGTCGCCCTGCGCTCGTCCAATCCCAATGCGCAGACGCGGAAAATCCTGACTGGAGAGCGCGGTGATGATCGACTTCAATCCGTTGTGGCCGCCGTCGCTCCCGTTGCGCCGCATGCGCAGCCGGGCAAACGGCAAGTTCAGATCATCGCAGACAATCAAAATGCGCGGTGGCGGGATGTGAAAGAACGCAGCACACGGGGCGACACTCTCGCCCGAATCATTCATATATGTTTGCGGGAGCAAGAGCACGACACCGAGCGACGGTGCTTCGGCCAGTCGACCCGAAAACTTCGAGCGCCACGAGGTGGCCCCGTGGCGCTGCGCAACCAACTCGACCACTCGGAAACCGAGATTGTGCCGCGTTCGCGAATATCGCGAGCCAGGGTTCCCGAGACCCACGACGAGCGTCTTGGAAAGGGGCGCGTCGTTGGCCAGGTTCGGCTACTCCGTTTCCTCGGCTTCTTCTGGTGCAGCTTTCTTCTCGCCGATGAGTTCGGGCTCCACCGGGATCTCCGCTACCGCGGCGACCGGCGCTTCCTCGACCTTCGACGGCGGCAGGATCGTCACGACGATCTCGTCTGGATTCTCTGTGATCTTCACGCCTGCCGGCGCGACGAGATCGCGTGCGTGAATCGTATCGAACATGTTGAGCGCGCTGACGTCGACTTGAATTTGATCGGGGATGTCGGTGGGCAACGATTCGATGGTGACTTCGCGGACGACGAAGTCCAAGATGCCGCCCTCTTTGACACCTGGCGGCGTGCCGACCAAGACGAGCGGCACATGCGCTTCGACCACTTCATCGAGGCTGATGGCGTGCAGATCGACGTGAATCAACCTCTTTGTAATGACGTCGAGCTGGCGCTCTTGCACGATTGCCGTTGTCTGGCCGCGGCCCTCGATTTCTAGATTCAAAACGGCGCTGCCGCCGTGCCCGGTCAACGCGGCACGCAAATCTTTGGCGTCGACCAAGATGGGGAGCGGCGGGCCGAAGCCTTTTCCATAGACAACCCCCGGAATGCCGCCGGTGGCGCGAACTTTCTTGACGGCTCGCCGGCCTGCGGCCTCGCGCAGCGTCGCTTTGACTGTAGTCTGTTGCATTGGTTTCCTTTACGTTAGCTTAGGCGCTCTTTTTCTCATTTGAATCATCATCCGAATCTTCAACCCCGTTCATGTTGAAGAGCGGACCACCGTCACCTGATTGCGACCGCGCGAGCTCCTCTTCTTGTTGTTCGTAGATTTCGGACACAGAACGATTCATCGAAATTCGCTTAATGGCATCGGCCAGGAGCTTGCCCACTTTCAGCACTTTGATCTTGCTGCCGCAAATTTCTGGCGGCACGGGAATGGTGTCCGTCACGATCACTTCGTTGATGCAGGAGTCGAGCAGTTTCTGGGCTGCGTCGGCTGCAAAAATACCATGCGTGGCGCAGGTAACGATGGATTTCGCGCCGCGCTCCATCAGCGCTTCGGCAGCCTTCACGAGCGTGCCGCCGGTGGAGATCATGTCATCGATAATGATGGCCGTCTTGCCTTCCAGCTCACCGACGACTTCACTCACTTCATTGACGTCTGGTCGCGGACGCCGCTTGAAGACAATCGCCACCGAGGTCTGAAGCTTCTTGGCAAAGGCTTCAGCCCGCGCAACGCCGCCAGCGTCGGGAGACACGACGACGCACGAGGACCCTTGCAGTTTGCGATTGTTGATCAGGTAATTCGCTAGGATGTAACCCGCGCTTAAATTGTCAACTGGCTCGTCGAAGAAACCTTGAATCTGTGCGGCGTGAAGATCCACGGTGAGGACACGCTGCACGCCCGCAGTTGACAGCAAATTGGCGACGAGCTTGGCGGAGATGGGCTCGCGGCCTTTGGTTTTCTTGTCTTGCTTGGCATAGCCGAAATAGGGAATGACGGCCGTAATGCGATATGCAGAGGCGCGTCGCAACGCGTCGATCATCAGCAGCATCTCCATCAACGAGTCGTTGACGGAATGATGCGGATCGGACTTGCACAGAGATTGGACGACGAATGCATCGGCACCGCGAACGTTTTCGCGGATTTCGACGCGGCACTCTTCGTTTGCAAACGTGGTGACGAGCGCCTTGCCGACGTGCGTCCCCATCTTTTGTGCGATCTCTTCGGCAAGCGCTGGATTGGAGTTGCCCGCGAAGAGGACCGGTTTTGCCGTAGCCATAACAGCGGCCTCCCGTTGCTTTCTCAGGCCTGCTTATTCGCAGGCCTCTGTCGGAGTTCTCCGAACTGTTACGGACAGCCCTTTTGCGCCGCTGCTTTACTATGCCAAAATTCGAAGTCATATCGCCATTTAAGCCTGCTGGGAGCCAGCCCGAAGCCATCGCACGCCTTTCCGAAGGCATTCTGCGGGGCGATCGCGCGCAGACGCTGCTTGGCGTTACGGGCAGCGGCAAAACCGCGACGATGGCCTGGACCATCGAGCAGGTGCAAAAACCAACGCTCGTTTTGTGTCATAACAAGACCCTCGCGGCCCAGCTGTGCAGCGAGTTTAAGGAGTTTTTCCCAAAGAACGCGGTCGAGTATTTCGTTTCGTACTTTGACTACTATCAACCCGAAGCGTATATTCCATCCAGCGACACGTACATTGAAAAAGACTCTTCGATCAACGAAGAAATCGAACGCCTACGGCACTCGGCCACCCAGTCGCTGCTCACCCGCCGCGACACGCTCATCGTTGCATCGGTCTCGTGCATTTTCGGCTTAGGCTCGCCTTCTGATTACATGGAAATGTCGCTCTCGTTGCGCCGCGGTCAGGAGTACGACCGCGACAAACTCTTGCGCAAGCTCGTCGACATGCAATATACGCGCAACGACATTGCGCTCATTCGCGGCACGTTCCGCGTTCGTGGCGATGTGCTCGAGTACGTTGCCGTGGACGACGAGATCATCACGCGTCTTGATTTTTTTGGCGATCAGATCGAAAATATCACGCGAGTCAATCAGATCACCGGCGAGTTGATTGAAGACATGGATGAGGTGATGATTTTCCCAGCCAAGCACTTCATCACGCCAGAAGAAAAGCTGCGCCGCGCAATTGCGAGCATCGAGGCTGAACTGGAAGAACGCCTTGCCTATTTCCGCGCAAATGGGAAACTGCTCGAAGCACAGCGCCTGGAAATGCGCACGCGGAATGACCTGGAGATGTTGCGCGAGTTTGGCTATTGCAACGGCATTGAGAATTATTCACGCCATCTGACGGGTCGCGCGCCCGGTCAGACGCCATTCTGCTTGCTTGACTTTTTCCCCGAGGATTGGTTTGTGTTCGTCGATGAGTCCCACGTCACGCTGCCACAAGTCCACGGGATGTATCAAGGCGACCGCTCGCGCAAGGAAGTTCTCGTGGAATTCGGGTTCCGGCTGCCGTCGGCCATCGACAATCGACCCCTTACCTTCGCCGAGTTCGATAAACACGTCAAACAGATCGCGTATGTATCGGCGACGCCAGGCTCGTACGAGCGCAACCACTCGGCGCAAATTGTCGAGCAGATCATCCGACCCACTGGCTTAGTCGATCCGCAAGTTGTCGTGCGGCCAACCAAAGGCCAAGTTGACGATCTCATGGAGCAGATCCGGCGGCGGGCAGCCGTGCACGAGCGCGTGCTGGTGACCACCCTGACGAAGAAGATGGCTGAGGATCTCACCGACTATCTCATCGAGATGGACGTGCGCGCGAAATATCTGCATTCCGAGATTGAGACGCTCGAGCGGATTGCGATTCTGCGCGACTTACGGCTTGGCAAATTCGACTGTCTAGTGGGCATCAATCTCTTGCGCGAAGGGTTGGACTTACCCGAAGTCTCGCTCGTCGCCATTTTGGATGCTGACAAAGAAGGCTATCTGCGCTCGGAAACATCGCTCATCCAAACCATTGGACGAGCCGCTCGCCATGTGAGCGGTATGGTCTTGATGTACGCCGACAATGTGACCCAGTCGATGGAGCGTGCGATCAACGAGACCGAGCGGCGCCGCACCATGCAGCTTGCGTACAATGTCGAACATAATATCGATCCGCAAAGCATTCGTAAGTCGGTGAGAGACATTCTCGCCGATGCAACTGCGGCGGCAGAGCAGAAGAGCAAAAAAGCCCTCAAGGAAGTGCCACGCGAGGTTCTCGTGGCGACGATTCGCGAACTCGAAAAAGAGATGAAGGAAGCCGCCTCGCGGCTGGAGTTCGAAAAAGCGGCCGCGTTACGCGACGAACTGTGGGAGTTGCGCAGACAGTTACCCGACGCCGGTGACCCGTCGCTTTCCCGCAAAGCCCCCAAAGTTTTCGGCCAAGCCTTGCGCGAAGCCGCCCTCTTCTAAGTCTCGCCCGTTCAATTATGTAGCGGGCGACTGTCAAGTCGCCCATGTAGGGGGCGATTGGAAAATCGCCCCACCCTCGGTGACGCACGGCATACGACCACCCCGCTTTGAGGTGATATCATTTCCGCGTGGGTTTGGGGACAAAAGCGGACCTAAAGGTCCGCTGCTACATTGCTCTCGGCATTTTCGTCGCGGTGCAGGTTGTCGGTTGCGGCGGAGGCTCGTCCTCCGCTAGCTTGACTGGGCCCGTTGGCCAACAAGGAGCAAGCCCGACTCCAACTGGGAGTTCATCTTCGCATCCCACTCCCACTCCGAGTCCCACAGCCGTCAGCTCTCCGCAGATCGTGATCAATGCGGCGGCGCCCGGAGCGTCCATTAGCGCCGACACGCTCGGCGCGAATATGGCGGTATGGTTCGATCCGACGCAACCCGGGGTCGCGACTGCTCTGGACAACGCAGGCTACCACATGACCCGCTGGCCGGGAGGATCTGATTCTGACGCCTACCACTGGCAGACCAACACCCTCTGTGGTGGATACGCAAATCCAAATGCAACTTTCGACAATTTCATGAACGACGTCGTCAAGCCCGCGGGCTTGGATCTCGCCATCACGATCAACTATGGGTCGAACGCTGCGTGCAACGCGGGCGGCGATCCAGCAGAAGCTGCCGCTTGGGTTGATTACGCGGACAATACCAAGCATTACGGTGTGAAGTACTGGACGATCGGCAACGAAGTGTACGGCGGTTGGGAGTACGATTTGCATTCACCAGCTCACGACGCCCCAACCTATGCAAACGCCGTCGCGACCGGTTACTATCCGCAGATGAAAGCAAAAGACCCAACGATCAAAGTCGGTGTGGTTGTTGCTGGATCGTATTCAACGCAGTGGGATAACACGGTGCTCACGCAAGCAAAATATGACTTCGTCGAACTGCATTGGTATGCGCAAGCGCCGGGAAGCGAAAGCGACACGTATCTGCTGAAACAAGCGCCGATTGATCTGGCGAACGCAGTCACCGCGGAACGCTCCATCATGAACGCGAACGGGGTGTCGCCAAGCGTTCCCATTTACCTTGGCGAGATGAACTCCGTGTACACAAATCCAGGCAAGCAGACGATGTCCATCGTCAACGGGCTCTTCGCTGGCCAGGCGGTCGCGCAACTGCTCAACCAGGGAGTGCCTATGGCGACCTGGTGGCTGGCCTTTGGCGGCTGCGGTGTCGGCAACCAATCCTCGTCGCTGTATGGCTGGCAAAATTTCGGCGGTTACATGGCGTCGTCTGATGGCACACCTGAGTACGGCTGCTCGAGTGCTCAAGCAACCACGTTCGAAACGCCGTTTCCTCCCGCCCGAGCCTATTCGGTCATGGCTCAATTTGCAGTGGCAGGGAACCGCATGCTGCCCGCGACCGTGGTTGCCTCGCTCTCGTCGCTGAGAGCGTATGGGGCCACGAAAGGTGCGGGCTACGCGGTCCTGCTCTTCAATCTTGATCAAAATAACGCCGCAACGGTTACCGTCAACATCGCGGGGGCCAGCCGCTCGAGTTTTTCGGCGAGCAGCGTGGTCTACGGCAAGAAGCAATACGACGACTCAAAAAATGGCGTGTGGACTGCCCCGCTTTCCGCAAACCTCGGAACGGTCGGTAAAACGTTCTCTGTAACGCTCCCGGTTTGGAGCATGACGGTCGTAACGCTCCAGTAAACGCCGGCAATTAGCCGATAATTGAGTCAGGATGAAAGTAGTCATCTTGGCCGGCGGCATGGGGACAAGGATCAGCGAGGAGACTCTCCTGCGCCCGAAACCGATGGTGGAGATCGGCGGCAAACCCGTGCTCTGGCACATCATGAAGACCTACTCTGCCTACGGTCTGAACGATTTTATTATCTGCTGCGGTTACCGCGGCTACATGATCAAAGAGTATTTCGCAAACTACGCGCTCCACATGTCAGACGTCACCTTCGATGTGCGCAAAGGCACGGTCCAAACGCATAGCAACTTGGCGGAACCGTGGACGGTCACGGTCGTGGACACGGGACTCGAGACCGGCACCGGCGGCCGGCTCAAGCGCATCAAGAAGTTTCTCGACGGCGAACATTTTTGCTTCACGTACGGTGATGGCGTCAGCAATGTCAACGTCACCGAGCTGATCGAACACCATCAGCGGCTCGGCCTGCCGGCAACGGTGACCGTGACCAAACCGCCGGGGCGGTTCGGTGTTTTGACCATGGCACGCGACCGGGTGACTGACTTCAAAGAAAAACCCACTGAAGAAGGAGGCTGGATCAACGGCGGGTACTTCGTCCTCTCGCCGTCAGTGCTCGACTATATCGATGACGATGGGACGTCTTGGGAGCGCGAGCCTATGGAACGCTTGGCGCGCGAAGGAAAGCTGGGCGCTTTTCCGCATCAAGGTTTTTGGCAGCCGCTGGACACGCTGCGCGACAAGATCTTGCTAAACGATCTTTGGGAGCAAGGGAAAGCCCCGTGGAAAGTTTGGGACTGACCGGGGGTTTTTGGCGAGGCAAGCACGTCTTCGTTACCGGCCACACAGGCTTCAAAGGAAGCTGGCTGTCGCTGTGGTTGCATGCGCTCGGCGCAAACGTGGTGGGCTACGCCCTCGATCCCCAAAGTCAGCCTAATCTTTTTTCGGTCGCGCGCGTTGCCGACGTGCTCCAGGATGAGCGTGGCGACATCGCCGACGTCGCCAAGATGTCTGCGCTTATGCACGACCACCGGTCTGAAATCGTCGTGCACCTCGCGGCGCAGGCGCTCGTGCGACGTTCTTACGAGGCGCCGATCGAGACGTTCCGCACAAATGTTTTTGGGACCGCCGCGCTGCTCGACGCAATCCGCGCTACCCCATCGGTTCGCGCAGCGGTCATCGTCACGAGCGATAAGTGTTACGATTTGTACGCCGGCAACGAGCGCCACCGAGAAGCCGATCCGCTCGGCGGCCAAGATCCGTACTCAGCGAGCAAGGCCGCAGCAGAACACGTCGTCGCCGGATATCGCGCCTCATTTTGGAACGTTGGTGACGGCGTTGCGCCAGCCGTTGCAACCGCGCGCTCTGGGAACGTCGTTGGTGGCGGCGATTGGTCAAAAGACCGTTTGCTGCCGGACCTTCTCGCGGCGTTTGGAGCGGGCGTCCCAGCCCTCGTAAGAAATCCGGACGCGGTGCGTCCATGGCAGCACGTTTTGGATCCGCTGCGTGGCTATTGTGTCTTAGCCGAGCACTTGCATCAAACGGATGGTGCGCGTTTCGCGCGTGCTTGGAACTTCGGACCGCCTGCAGATAACGAATGGACGGTTGGCGCGATCGCAGATGAAGCAGCAAGGCTTTACGGACCGCCAGCGGAGTGGAAGGTTGACCCGTCCCAACATCCGCACGAAGCACCCGCGCTGCGGCTCGACAGCTCAAAAGCTCAGTCAGAGTTGGGCTGGCAAGCTCGGGTGGCCCTGCCCGAAGGTCTTGCGCGAACGATCGCCTGGCACAAGCGTTTCGCCGCCGGTGCAGATGCGCGAACGCTCGTGCTTTCTGACATCGAAGATTTCACGTCCGATGCGGTTGGTTCGTGAGCGAGTTGCAATGTCGGTTCTGTCGGGCGCCCTTGACGCATGTCGTGGTCGATTTAGGGATGTCTCCGCCATCCAACCGTTTGATAACCTCCCGGGCTGACGCTCGCTCCGAGCTGTCTTTCCCACTCCGCGTTTATTTTTGCGACCGCTGCCATCTGGTGCAGCTGCCGCAGTACCAAGCTCCCGCTGAAATATTTTCCGACTACCCATACTTGTCGTCGTATTCAACATCTTGGCTCGAGCATATAAGCTCGTTTGCGCACATGGCATGTCGCCGTTTCGAACTTGGGCCGCAAAGTCTGGTGGTGGAGATTGCGAGCAACGATGGTTCGTTGCTGAAGAACTTCCAAAACCTTTCTGTGCCGGTGCTGGGCATCGAGCCTGCGGGCAACGTGGCGGACATCGCCAACGCATCTGGCGTGCCAACGCTCACGAAATTCTTCGGAAGGGAAGCGGCACTCGAGCTTGTCGCTGCTGGCAAGAGCGCCGACCTCATCGTGGCCAACAACGTGCTTGCCCACGTGCCGGATATCAATGACTTCGTTGCAGGCATTCGAGAACTGCTCAAGCCTGGTGGAGTGGTGACCTTTGAGTTTCCGCATCTGCTTCGTTTGATCGAGCGAACCGAATTTGATACGATCTATCACGAACATTTCTCGTACTTCTCACTCGAGTGCGCGAGTGAAATCTTACGCGCTCACGGCCTCACCGTCTTCGATGTCGAGGAGCTGGTGACGCATGGCGGCTCGCTGCGCGTCTTTGCGACGCGGTCAGAAGCCCAGCATGCGCCGAGTGCCGCCTGCCTTCGTGTCCTTCACACCGAACGCGACGCCCGTTTAGATGCACACGAGGGCTTTGCCGAGTTCGAGCAACGTGTCAAAAGCGCCAAGGAAACCTTCGTTGGGTTTCTTTCGGATTGTGCCGCAAACGGCAAAAGCGTAGCGGGCTACGGCGCTCCAGCCAAAGCGACGACGCTGCTCAACTACTGCGGCGTGGGAACGGACCTGCTCGCATACACGGTGGACAAAAATCCGCACAAACAGGGCAAACTCATCCCCGGTGTCCGAGTCCCGATCTTCGCGCCCGAGCGAATTTTTGAAACCAGGCCGGACTACGTTGTGATCTTTCCTTGGAATATCAAAGGTGAGATCGCCATCGAGCTAGCTGGCATCGCACAATGGGGCGGCAAGTTTGTGGTGCCCATCCCCACCACAAAGGTATTGTAGCAGCGGACCTTTAGGTCCGCTCCCCCTTTTTACTCCCGCGAATTGCTGCGCTAAACGCTCGCACGAGCACGGGCACCTCATCGAGAACGTCGCGTGGTGAAAAGCCGAATTCATCACGGATTCTTTGGATGTTGATTTCGAGAACAATGGACGTCGGTGCATTCGATGCCACACGCACTTCAACGGGCAGCGTTGCGGCGATGGCGCGGGTCAACTCCGCATTGGTCGTGTTTCTCCCGGTGGCAACGTTGTAGATTTGATGCTTTCCCTCGCCCATAACGCGGAGAACGACATCGGCGACCTCCTCGACGCTAATGTAGTCCTTGCTTGACGCTAGCGCGGTGCGAAGTTCGATACGACCAGTTTCGATCGCTTGGCGGAGGATGTCGCTCAAAAAGACGCGTGCCCTAAAGTTGGGCCCATACACATTCGAGAGCCGAACAACGATGTTACGCTCCGAAGCCGCGAGGACTGCTGCCTCACCCGCTATTTTGCTTGTTGCATAGGTTGCGTTGCGATCGGCGGGAAACGCGGCCAGTTGCGCATCCTCGTTCGTCGACGATAGCCCATCGTAAACGCGGGTCGAAGACACATAGAGGAGCCGGTCGTAGTTGGCAGACATCAAGAGCTCCAGTGGGGCGCACACATGCAGTCGATATGCCTCAAGCGGACGCTCATCCGATCCCCACGTCAAGCCGGAACAATAAACGACCGTTCCGAGCGAGCCGGTTGGAATCTTGTCGTGTGAGGCGGCCACTACGTCGAGGCCTCGCGCACGAGCGAGCGCGGCAATTGCCGAACCGATGAATCCCCGCGCTCCAACGATAGTCAGCTTCACGACTCCGAAGCGTTCCTTTGGATCATGTCAATCCCTGACGCAGCGCAGGTATCCGTTTGGCGCATCGGTGATCAGCAGTTTGTCGTTGATCTCGCGATCGACCTCAAAACGATCGTTTTCGCGCATGAACTCCTCGAGAGCGCTCATCGGATTGCGCTTCTGATTCCATTCGCGCCCCAGATCGATCGTCGGATCGAGTGAGGCCACGGAAGTGCCAAAGACGACCAGCGGTGCGCCCTTGCGAACCAGGGGTGAATAGACTCGTAATTCCGTTAGCACATGCTCGTGCGTGTGGTAGGAATCCAAGACGACCATAATCCGTTCGTGGTCGGCCGCGCGGCCGCGCACTTGCGCAAGAATCTGTGGGTCTATGGACGAGCCTTCAATTACGGTGATGCGCCGCGCGAGCGGATGTTCACTCACTGCCCGCTTGTTATGCGGTCGAAACTCCACTTCGACGCCGAGCACTTCTCCACGCCCGCCCACCAACTCTAAGATGGACGCATAGAGTACGAGCGACCCACCGTGTGCGACGCCGGTCTCGATCACAAGCGTCGGCCGATAATCCCAAATCAATTCTTGCAGCGCGACGATGTCCTGCGGGTACTGGATGATGGGTCGTCCGAGCCATGTAAAATTTCGATAATATCGGTGCTCGAAGGTCTTATTCAGGAACGTTTGCGTTGCAGCCATCATGGCAGGGTCGCGCCGCATTGCCTCGATGCCTTCGCGATCGAACGGATCATGCGGATCGCGCGGTCTCACCGCGCTGACTCGCGTCCAGGATACGGTGGGATAAAAAAGCGCGCGAGAAAATCACGCTCGCGCCGCCACAGTTCCAATTTGGGGCTGCACCCGCGTGCCATGGTATTGGGCGGAATATCGTCATAGGTGACCGTGGTGTTCGCGGTGACCACCGCCCCATCGCCGATCGTACAATTGCCGATCACAAACGCTCCCGGGAAGAAGATCACCCCATTGCCCACAGTCAAGCGCGCGTAGTCGTTCGTCGTGGTGACGTTCTGACAAAACACGGCATAGTTTCCGTACGAGCCTTTCCCGATCACAGTGCCCACCGTATGCGGAATGACGAAAATTTTAGGCAACTCCGTATCATACATAACGAGCAAACCATGCCGATCGCGATTGAGCAGCGTTAGCTTCTTGGCAAGATCGACGTCGTTGAATTCCTTCCAGGCGGTGTTTGCAGCAAAGTAGAGGAACATAGCGACTTGATCGCCGTGGAGATGATCGAAAGTCGCCTCCCCGCGTTCATCGCAAAAACCGGCAAGCGCGATACGCAAGAAGCAATGCTCGAGGCGTTCGAGTGCGATGGGCATGACGCGGCCCAGCTCGATCTTCCTACCGTCAGGCGCGTGCGCGTCAATGAGCCGCGTCGCATAGACCAAGAGATCGTCTTGCGACATCGAAAGCTTCACGCACCACGGTTCGTTTGAAGAACCGTTCCACCCCTTTGTTTCGAGGCCAACAGGATTGAGCGAGCTGGTCACGACCATCATACCAACCTTTCGTCGGCCGCAATTGCTGCGCCGAGCTATTGCAAGTACGCTCAACCAAACCTATCGGGATGTGCAGGTCTGCGTCTACGACAACGCGTCCGGCGACGAAACTCAGGCCGTCGTCGCCCAGATCGCTTCGCAAGATTCGCGCGTGCGATATTTTTGTCACCCGCAGGCGGTACCGGTCGCGCGCAATTTCCAATTCGGCATGGAACGCGTTGACACGCCATACTTTTCCTTTCTATCAGATGATGACGTCTTGTTCCCCACCTTTTACACGTCAGCGATTACGCGACTTATCAAGGATCAGGAAGCGCTCTTTGCGGCGGGTTCTGCGATAGAGTTCGATGACGCGGGAACGGTCCGGTATGCGCCGCTGGCGCTGTGGAGTAGGGAGGGTCGGTATGACCCGCCGGAAGGCTTCCTCGCAATGCTCGGCAACAGGCACCCCACGCTTACTGCAATTCTTTTCCGCCGAGACGTGATCGAGAAAGTGGGGCTCGTCGATGCGGAGGTTGCCGGACCAGCGGATCTCGACTACGAACTGCGGGTCGCATCGCGCTTCCCGTACGAAGTATTCTTCGAGCCGAGCGCGGCCTACATCCACCATGGAACCCGGTTGTCAGCAGCTGAAGATGCAAGCGTCATTTCCGGTTACGAGCGCATCGCCGAGAAACTGCGTTCCGATACCCGCATCGACCCCGCGCTACGCGCGGACATTCCACGCATGATGGCAAGGCAAACTCGCCGCAAGCTCTATGAGATCGCGGTAAAATCCATCGTGGCGGGTAACGATAAGAACGCCGAGATTGCAGTGGCCGCTTTACGCGACAAGTATTCTCGGCCGATCACCGCATCGGTTATCAAAGGAGCGATTGCTACGTGCCGCACGATTCCTGGAGTTCGCAGCGCCCTCGCATCTGTTGAGTCAGCGCGCGTCGCGCGGCGAGCACGCGAAGCGCAGCGTTTGTTGCGCGCGAGCATCGGTCAAGATGGCTCCGCCTACGCAAAATATATCACCCCGACCGGGGTGTAGCGGGCGAAATGTAGTCGCGCGAATTCATTCGCGCGCCAGAGATTGCACGCTTAATGCGCAGCCTTGGTCCGTTGTTCCGCGCGGTCGAGCGCCTTTGTGGTCGAGACTTGCTCCCAAACTTTGTAGTTCTGGCGTTTTTCTTTGGAGCGATAAATAGAGCGGCTCTTCAGACGGCAATAAAATTCGAGCGCGGCGGCAGCCACCGTCCAATGCAACCGGCGCCAATTGCGCAGCGCATGCGGAAAGGCAGCGCGAATGACTGGAAGCGTTCGCATGGTTGATACCGGTACATTGTGATCGCGTATGATCTGTAGATTTCCGATGATGCATCGCGTGCGTTGTGAGATAAAATCGCTGAGATTCTCGGGTCCCTTATTGCGAATGCGCGCATCGGGTGCATACTCAAGCCGGTAGCCGGCAGAGCGGACGAGCTGGTGCACCGACAACTCGTCGTTGATCACATTTGGATCGAGACGCCGGAACACGTTGCGAAAGGCGATGAGCTCCCCCATCTTGGGGTCGCGCAGCGAAATGTCATGATGCAACGTCCACATGAGATTGACAGCGTACCCGAAAAAAGTCTCCGTCGAGTCGACCGGGATCGGGTGCGCGCCAACCATGCCCACCTCAGGATCGTCGAAGGGTGCGAGCATTCGCTCCAAGGTATCGGGTTCGAAGACAAGATCGGCGCCGGAGATGAACAGAATCTCTTCTTGTGCCGTGAAGAGAAACTGGTTGATCGCCGCCACCTTGCCGCCGCGATTCGGCTCCGCGATCAGCGTGATGCGTGGATCCTGAAGGCGGTAGCGCTCGACGATTTCGCAGGTGCGGTCGGTACAACCGCTGGCAACAACGACGATCTTCGAGATGCGGGCCGAAGCAGTTTGGCCCAGCACGCTGTCGAGCAGTCGCCCGACATTTCGCTCTTCATTATAAGCCATGACGCCAATGGCAGTGGAATCCGGCATTTTTTGCGAGTGCATCCTTGTGCTACTATTCATCGGCTTCGGGCGCGCGAATCATGAAGTGGGACGGTTTCAGATGCCTAAAAGGTCCGATACATCGAATATGGCGACGCGTCACAGGGCGCTGGGGCTGCCTCAGCCCTGGGTGCTTGCGGCTCTCACCGGCCTGGCATTCGCAATTCGAACGATCGACGCTTTGCGCCGGCCCTTCCATACGGACGAACGCATCTCACTCCAGTGGGGCACATTTCCAGTCAAGGACATGCTCCAAATCTTGCGTACCGTCGATGTTCATCCACCGTTCTTTTTTCTGTTGCTACACGTTTCCGGTCTAGCGCACGCTCCGCTCTGGATGCCTCGCATGCTGATGGTAGCGTTCGGTACCGCGTCCGTGGTGCTGCTGTATTTTATCGTGCGCACGTGGGTAGGTGACCCAGCAGCGTCGATAGCCGCCCTGTGTGCTGCGTTTATGCCGATTCTTATCTTTTACGATACGTGGATAAGGATGTACGCGCTGAGCGACGCGCTCACGCTGGTTGAGTTCCTCCTGCTTTCCATCATCCTTACCCGCACCGATTTGACTTCCCGTCGCCGTTGGTTGCTGTGGGCTCTGTGGTCCGCCGCTGCGGTCCTCGCGGGCTACACGTTGTACTTGGCTTGGTTTGCGGTACTCGCCCAAATTCTTTACGTGCTTTGTTTACGCCGCGATCGATTGCTGGAGGCGAGCGTCTCGTTTACCGGCGCAATCCTTCTTTGGACTCCGCAGGTGCCCGCCTTGCTCCATCAACTCGGCATGGGAGGACAAACCTTTGCGGGTTATCGAGGGCACGAAGTCGCTGGATTGCTCTCGCTCGCGGCTCAGGCGACGGTCGTTCCTCAGCTCGAGGGCACGTTCGCCAATGTTGCCGCAGCGTTGGCATGGTTGTGGCTCGGCGCAGCGCTGTGGGCGACAATCGTCTACGCAGGTCGATCGCTGTTGCCTTGGCTTGGGATGCCCGCGCTGCTCACATTTCTTTATGGGGTGGCAACGCACAAGCTCCTCTATCTGGATCGCTACTACATCTTTCTCGCGTATGCGCTCGCGGCGTGGACAGGATGCCTCTTCGCTCTCGCGATGGAAAGACGGTTGCGAGCGGTGGTGCTTGTCACTGCTTCATTCATTGCAGGCATCATCGTGCTCGGCGCTGCGTATGCACTGGATCCCTCCTTTTATACAGCGGACTGGTCCGGGGTTGCCCAAGTGCTTTCCCGCGAGGAGCAGCAGGGCGATCTCGTCCTCGCAGAACAGGGAATGCCGTTTTGGACTCTTCCCGGCGATAAAGACATCCTCTCGCATCCGCACTTGTTCATTTTCTACGCGAATCAGATTCCAAAGGCGCTCAACGCGGCAAAGCAATACCGACGAGTGTGGGTCATCGTTTACGAGCCGCGCGGCATCGATCCCAATCTCGTCCTCCTGGGTGTGCTTGGCAAGGAGTACCACCTCACGAGCGTCCACCAATTCAATCGTTATTTGCCGGCTGAAGACGTCGTCGTGCTCCGCTTCGAGCGCTGAAATTTCCGATAGGTAAGGTAGATGGCGCCGCATGTGTTGGACCTGGCTGCGTTTTGGCCTCGGCTTTTGGCGGGCATTGCCGCCGCTGCGCTCACGTGGATCGTCGCTGCCGATTACGGCGTGGCGCTGGTCTCTCGCTGGGCTGATTTCGCCCGCAGCGCGGAGCGCCTTGGAGTTGGTGCGGCGACGGGCTATGCGCTTTTGGGAAGCGCCGTCGCGGTACTCGGTCTTTTTGGTGGAATCCGTCCGCTTGCGCTGTGGCTGCTGCTCTTGGTAGCAATTGTTGTGCGGCTGCCAGTTCACCGCAGGCGTTTTCGCGAGCTACCCCGATTTTTTCAAAGCGTTCTTGCGCGTTGGCGCGATTTGAAGGTCGCGGATCGAGCTGCGTGCTGCGTGATCGTCGCTGCGATCGTGACCGGCATCGTCGCGGCGGCGTTGCCCGCCGTGTGGTGGGACCCGATTGCATACCACCTGCCGCTCGTCGCCTCTGCGCTCGCTCATGGGACGTTTATTTTTTCGCCACAGATGGTTCAAACGGGCTTCCCGCAGCTCGGGGAAGCGGCTGCGCTGCCCGCTTACGCGATCGCAGGTTCCGCCGGCGCTGCGATGGCAACCTTGGGCGCAGGACTTTGCCTCGCCCTTCTCACCTACGCCGTCTCCTCGCGGATCGCTCCAGGCAGCGGCATTGTTGCGGCGATGCTGGTAACATCCTGCGAGCTTTGGCTATGGCTCGCTCCCACATTCTATGTAGACGTACCGTTCGCAATGTTCGCGGTAGCAAGCATTCTAACGATTCTTGCCTCACAACACCGTGCGACGCCAAACAAAGGTAGTGTCGCGAATTTATTCGCGACTTTCGTTCTGGTGGGCTTGCTTTGTGGCGCAGCCGCGGCGGTGAAGTACTCTGGCCTCGGTGTCTGCGCTATTGTCTTTATATTTGTTGCGGTGCGCACGGCGCCACGATGGGAAGCTATAGGTGGATTTCTGCTCGGCGTCGTGCTGATCGCAGCTGGCTGGTATGTGCGCACCTTTGCAGTAACTGGAGACCCAGTCTATCCGTTCCTCTCTGTGCTCACGCAATATGCCGCAGTGCGCGACTTCGGTGCGCGCTACGTGGACATGACGCGGCACTGGTGTGGCGGCGGCACGTCACTAACAGATCTTGTGCTGCTGCCGGACCGCCTGATCGTTGCACCACGAACGTTCTGCGGCGATCCGGGTCTCGCGTTGCGCGCCGGCATTGTCTTTGCGGCGGTGGGTCTCATTGCCACACGCTCGACGCTGGTTGTTGGGCTCGTGACCCTTGCGCTCACCGTGGCGTGGTTTTTTCTAAGTCAACAGTGGCGATTCGCGCTGGCGCCGCTTTCGCTATATGCGGCACTTGTGGCGGTCGGCACGTCTGCGGTCGGCGCGCGCCTGCGTTCGGTGAGCGTTGTTGCTGTCACCGTGCTCTGCGCTTACTCGGTTCTCGTGAACTGGCTGCCATCTACCCGCCTTGAAGCAGCGCAAAGCATCGTTCCATCAATGCGCTACATTGTAGGGAAAGAGAGCGCGGCGCAGTACCTGGACGCGCGGCTCGAAACGTTTGCGGCGGCGCAGTGGCTCGCGCAGCATGGCATCGCCGGCGAACAAATATTAGCGCTCGATGACGTGCGCGACTATTATTTCCCCGTGGGCACTCGTTGGGGCAACCCTTACTATCAGCAGGCGCTGGTTGTGGATTGGCAGGCGTCTCCTCGGGCTCGCTACGATGTGTTGCGCGCGCTTGGGATTCGCTATCTCGTGGTCAATGCAAACGATGCCTATACCCACCGAACGCCGACTGGAATCGATTGGACGGTGCTTGCCGCGGATGAGCGCACGGCGCTGCGCGCGGATTTTCGAGCCAACGGGGTCACTGTTTACGATCTCGGCGGAAGGTCAGCGCGCTCGCCGGAATAACTCTAGCAGCATGCGCACACCAGCGATCCCCAAAGCGAGGAGCAATTTTTGGTTGCCCGCAAGTTTAACATTGCTCGTGGCACTGTCCTCGGCGCTGCTGCCGTCTGACGCCGACACAACATCGCCCCCGGCGATGGTAGGATTTCCAAGCGCTATGGCGGCTCGCGAACTTGATGCCGAACGCATCGCGAATGCGTCGCCAAATGCGCACACCGCGACGCAAGATGAACTCGTGCTGGCTGGCCACGTGCACCGCATGGGTCAGCCAGCCGACTACCAAACGGCCGTCTACGTGCGCAACCGACTTGCCGCGGATGGCTTTGATGCATCCATCGTCACGTATGCCGTCGCTAACGTTTGGCCAATCGAGCAACATTTGGAAATCAGTGCGCCTTTCCAGCGGTCCGTCGATCTGTACGAGCCCGCCGTTGCAGGCGACCCATACTCGAAAAATCATGAAGAGATCGGCAAGCCGTACTCAGGATTTAGCAATGACGGAGATGCCGATGGGACGCTGATCTACGCAAACTACGGACGCGCCGAAGATTTTGCACTGCTCAAGAGCAAGCACGTGAATTTGGCGGGCGCAATCATCATTGTAAAAATGGGTCACGGAAGCGCAGACTCCAAGGGGCGTCGGGCCGTCAGTTATGGCGGCAAAGCGCTTCTCATCTATCCTGAGCCCGGCTACGATCCATTTTTTCCACCTAAGCCAGGGACGAAGCCATATCCAAATGGGCCTGGGCGCCCGCTCGGAGCAGCACTTCGCAACACGATGCTCATTGAATACAACGCCGGTGATCCCACTGCCATCGGCATTCCCGTACCTGGTGCAAAGCACACGTCGTTTTCAACCCTGCGAGTTCCCCCAATTCCGGTGAGCGCCATTACTGCGCTCGTCGCGCAACAGTTGGAGGCGAACCTCGGCGGACCGCTCGCGCCGCGCGCCTGGGCGACAAAAACCTCGGCCAATGTCCGCATCGGGGGCGTCGAGCGCGTCCATTACGTGCTCAAGAGCCGCCGCTTCATCGGTCCGATTTGGGATGTTATCGCAACGATGAAAGGCATGGCCGCGCCGAACGAAAGCGTGATCATCGGCGGCCATCGCGATGCGTGGACATATGGAGCCGTCGATCCCATCAGCGGTACCGTTGCCATGCTGCAGCTTGGAGACGCAGTGCGCGAGCTGCGTAAAACTGGCTGGCGCCCTTTTCGAACTCTCGTCATCGGTTCGTGGGATGGAGAGGAGCTCAACGATTTCGGGAGCGCTGCCTGGGTGGATCAGAACGCTGACCAACTACGCCGGTCCTGTTGGGCGTACATGAACACGGACGAAGTTGCCATGGGGCCGACGTTTTACGCCGGCGCGACCGATGACCTCATCGGTATCACTCGGTCGGTTTCCGATGCGGCCATCGCACCTGACGGAAGCTCGGTGACAGCGTATTGGAAAAAGCAAGACGCGACGTTGGCGGTGGGTCCACCAGGTGAAGGCAGCGATCACGAGCCGTTCACGTACCACCTGGGAATACCATCAAATGGCATCGCTTACGCCGGCGTCTTTGGTACGTACCATTCCGCCTACGACGATCCGGCTAGCTTGCGAGTGCTCGATCCTGGCATGCGCTATGCTGATGCAGCCGCTCGCTTTTACACCATTGAGATGCTGAGACTTGCCGATGCTCCGTACCCAGACATTCGTTTGAGCGACTTGGCGCTCGCAGTGCAACGCCGCTTGAACATCTTTGCCAACGGCACAGGCGATGAGGCCAGGCGTGCAATGGTCGTGCGGACTTTGGAGCCACAGATCGTAAAGTTCACTCAACTTGCGGCAAGCATTGATAGCTCGGTCGACCAGTCAGTGGCGACGGCGAATCTCGCAGAATTGGAGAAACTGCGCACGCTCGCATTCGAGATTCGCAGCGCGTTTTATGCGTCCGAGGGTGTCCCAGGCCAATTGTGGCAGGGAAGCATTATGTACAACTACGACGATGTGATCTCTACCTTACCGTCGCTTGAAACAACGCTCGATCCAAGACAAGGTGACGCAGCGCTGACTCAGCTCGTGGCCAGCTTCCAGAGGCTGCCGCGCCTGTTCTATATTTAACCCTATGCGTGATGTAGCAGCGGACCTTTAGGTCCGCTTCGCCGCAATGCAAGTTAAGGCAATCTTTTTCGATCTCGACGACACATTGCTCGACGACACGATCTCGAGCGAGCGCAGCGCGGCCCTCGCGGCATCCGAACTGGCCGCCGATCGCGGCATCTCGGCGCAACTCCTTGCGGTCGCCTATATGAACGCTGCAATGAGTTTTTGGGAGACCCTGGAGCCCAAAGCGCCCAAGCCGCCAAGTGGCGCAATTCGTCCCCGATTGTGGCTGACTGCCCTGCGCGCCCACGGCATCGATGACGCCGATCTCGCCCGCCGGCTCGCCGCTCGCTACGACGCAATTCGCATCGAGCGCGTCGAATTATTTCCCGAAACGCTCCCTGTCTTGCGCCAACTGCATGGCCGCTATAAGATGGCCATCATTACCAATGGCTTTGCGGAGACCCACGAAGCCAAGATTGCCCGTCTCGAACTGGCCCGCTTCTTCGATGCGGTCGTGCTCGCCGGCGAGATGGAGCTTGCCAAACCCGATCCAGCTATTTTTGCGCACGCGATGAGCGAGCTTGCGGTTACGGCGGATGAGAGCGTCATGGTCGGGGACCGCTTCGACCGCGACATTTCCGGTGCCCACGCCGCCGGCATGCGTGCGATATGGGTAAATAGCCGAAACGAAAAGCTTCCTGCAGGTGCGCGCCCGCCCGAAGCGGAGATTCCTTCAATCGCCGACCTCCCCACCGCCCTCGCCAAAATGTAGCGGGCGACTGTAAAGTCGCCCATCCAGGGGGCGATTGGAAAATCGCCCTCGAAATAGTCTTTTCTATGCAAAAATCCCAAAATGGCCCGAGGGAGGATCCCTACGCAGCTCCCGTGCTGGCGATTGCGCCGCGGCACGGGCTCGAGCACATTTTGGTCAAGGGCGCGCGCGAGCACAATCTCAAGAACATCGATCTAACGTTGCCGCGCAACCAGCTCATCGTCATCACGGGCCTGTCAGGCTCCGGCAAGAGCTCGCTTGCCTTCGACACGATCTACGCTGAGGGTCAACGGCGCTACGTCGAATCGCTCTCCTCGTATGCACGGCAGTTTCTCGGTCAAATGGAAAAACCAGACGTCGATTACATCGAGGGTTTGTCTCCCGCGATTTCAATCGATCAGAAATCAACCAGCCGTAACCCGCGCTCGACCGTCGGCACGGTGACGGAAATTTACGACTACCTCCGTTTGCTGTATGCGCGTATCGGCCATCCGCATTGCCCAAACTGCGGCCGTCCCATCACCCCGCAAACCGCAGAGCAAATCGTCGACCAAATTCTCGAATTGCCAGAAGGCACGAAGATTCAGTTGCTCGGCCCGATGGTGCGCGGACGCAAAGGTGAGTATCAGAAGCTCTTCGAGCAGGCAATCAAGGATGGCTACGCCCGCGCGCGAGTCGATGGCCACATTCGCGACCTGCGTGAGAAAATCTCGATCGACAAGAAGCGCAAGCACACGGTTGAAATCGTCGTCGACCGTCTCGTCATCAAGCCCGATGTCCGCAAGCGTCTGACCGATTCGGTTGAAACGGCGCTGAAGCTCACGCAAGGCAGCTTGAGCGTGCTCGTGCAAAAGCCGGGGGGGAAAGAAGAAGAACAAAGCTTTTCTGAAAAGTTTGCCTGCATCGAGTGCGGCCTCTCCTTCGAGGAGCTGGCGCCGCGCATGTTCTCGTTCAACTCGCCCTATGGGGCGTGCCCCGAGTGCACCGGCTTAGGGGCTCGCATCGAAATCGATCCGCGTCTTGTCATTCCGGATCGCAACAAGTCTTTCCGCGAAGGCGCGATCGTGCCGTGGACCAAGAACCTCTCGGCGGGCATGAATCCATTTTACGTACAGCAAGTGGAGACGCTGCTCAAAGATGAGGGTTTCAGTCTCGACACGCCGATCAAAAAGCTCCCCAAAGAACTGCTCGACGTGATCTTATACGGCGCGGACGAAAAGCGCGAATTTCGCTTCCGCACCAGGTCGGGCAAGCATTGGGATTACGAATCACAATATAAGGGTATCCTTCCCAACTTGCAGCGGCGCTACGAAGAGTCGTCCTCGGACTACGTCAAGGAAGAAATCGAAAAACTGATGACGTCGGTGCGCTGCCCAGCGTGCAAAGGCGCGCGCCTCAAGCCCGAATCGCTCGCGGTCACAATCGCGAACCTCAACATTGCAAAGCTCACGTCGCTGCCCGTCGACCGCGCGCTGGAATTTTTCGAAGCGCTGAAACTGACCAGCCGGGAAGAGCAAATCGCGCGCCAGATCGTCAAGGAATTGCGTGCGAGACTGGGCTTTCTCATCAATGTCGGCCTTGAGTATCTCACGCTCGATCGCAGCGCGACGACCCTCTCCGGCGGCGAGGCGCAGCGCATTCGGCTCGCCACGCAAATCGGATCCTCGCTCGTCGGGGTCCTGTATATTTTGGACGAGCCCTCCATTGGCTTACACCAGCGCGACAACGCTCGTCTGCTCGCGACCCTCAAAACGCTGCGCGATTTGGGCAACACCCTCATCGTGGTGGAGCACGATGAAGAGACGATGCGTGAAGCGGATTACATCGTGGACATCGGACCCGGTGCAGGCAAAAGCGGCGGCCACGTGGTTGCGGCCGGAACGATTGACGACATTTGCGCCGCCCCGGCGTCGGCCACCGGCCGCTTTCTCTCCGGAGAAACGGTCATTCCCATTCCGCCCAAGCGTCGCCAACCCAAAGGCACGCTCAGCATTAAAGGCGCGCGCGCGAACAACCTCAAGAACATCGACGTCGATTTTCCGCTCGGGGTTTTCTGCGCGATCACCGGCGTGTCAGGCTCGGGCAAATCCACCCTCGTCGATATGGTGCTCTATCGCGCGCTGGCTCACCATCTGCACGGACAACCACCCGAAGAGACCTACGGCAAGGTGCGCGGTCTGGAACAGCTCGACAAAGCCATCGTCATTGACCAGTCGCCCATTGGGCGCACCCCACGCAGCAATCCGGCGACGTATACCGGCGCCTTCGATCCGATTCGCGAGCTCTTTTCGCTGACACCCGACGCGCGCGTGCGCGGCTACGGTCCCGGACGCTTTTCCTTCAACGTCAAAGGCGGCCGGTGCGAGGCGTGCGCGGGCGACGGCATCATCAAAATCGAGATGCACTTCTTGCCGGATGTGTACGTGCCGTGCGAAGTGTGCAAAGGCAAGCGCTACAACCAGCAGACGCTTGAGGTAAAGTACAAAGGCAAGTCGATCGCTGACGTCTTGGAGATGCGCGTGGATGAGGCAGCGGAGTTTTTTGCGAACATCCCGCGCGTTCATAACAAACTGCAGACGATCTGCGACGTGGGCCTGGGCTACATTCAAATGGGTCAGCCGGCGACGACGCTTTCCGGTGGCGAGGCACAACGCGTGAAACTTGCCACCGAACTCTCGCGGCGCAGCACCGGTCGAACGTTTTACATTCTCGACGAACCGACAACCGGGCTGCACTTTGCCGACATCGCGCAATTGCTTTTGGTGTTGCGTCGACTTGTCGAGAGCGGAAATACCGTGTTGGTCATCGAGCACAATCTCGATGTCATCAAGACCGCGGACTACATCATTGACCTTGGGCCCGAGGGCGGCGATAAGGGTGGCCGGGTTGTTGCGATGGGTCCACCCGAGGCAATCGCCAGAATGCCGCATTCGTATACGGGCCGATATCTGCGCCGGGTGCTGACCGACCCGCGCGCCCACATCGCCATCACGAGCGAGCACGGGGCAATTGAGGAGTACGAGCGTGCCAACAGAGAACTCCTCAAGACCCTTGAAAACACGGGCTCCCGGCCGCAGCCGCCAGCAGAACCCGTGGCGCGGTCCTGAAGTCCAGGCTGAAGATAGCCGATGACTAGTATGCTTGGCAGCCTCTATCGGGACTGTCCGGCGACCGTAGTCATATATTAAGAGGATCTATGCCCGACGCGATAGGTACCGGCGAACTCCCCGCTGCGTTGCCTCTTCCCATCGATATCACGGTCCGAAACGCCGAACTCGGCGTGAACTTGACCGGCAAAGCGGCTCGCCTGGACTCACACGGCCTCATCGCCACGTTCCCGAGCGAAGTGAGGGAGAACACAATTCTCTTCACGACGCTCGACATGCGTAGCATCAAGGCCACAGCACGGGGCCTCATCAAAGTGCGGACCCAGCAAAGCCTCGGCGAGGGGGCAGGGTACGAAGTGGTCGCCGATTTCCTGGAGCTCAGCGACGACGCAAAGCAGAAGATCGATCGCCTTTTGGGGCGCCACACTGAAGATACTGCCTCTGCGGCGCCGCCACCAGTCCAAACGTTTGCCCCGCAGCCATCATTTCGCGCGGCGAACTCTGCCTCGTATTTGCCGCCAGTCGACTATCAAGCCGTCAAAGAGCAGACCGAACGCCGTCAGTATTTTGAGCCGGCGCCGCTGCGAGGAACATCGAGGGCATCCAACTCAACAAAGTTTTGGAATTCGCTTGGCGTCTCGTTCTATTTGGTGGTCATCCTCATCGTGGTCGCGATCTTTCCGCAAGGCCGGGCCGCCGAGCTCTATTTGTGGAATCATATAGCGTGGGGCGTGAGTCGCATGTGGTATTGGGCGAACCACATTGGCGATGTCAAGCTTTGGGGTAACAGCCCGGACAACTAGGCGCGTTCGCAGAACGAAGGGCATGTCATGCACAACGGAAATGACGGCCAAACGATTGAGCGACGCAAGCATGCGCGCATTCAAAAAATCCTGCCCGTGCATATCCGGCGAGAGCGTACAGACGACCGCTATCCAGCCGAAATCGTCAATATTGGCGGCGGCGGCGTGCTCCTTCGAACCAACGCTGACGTGGACACAAACGACTTACTGACCATTGAATTGGATCTCGTCGGCGAAGCCAAGCCAATTTCTGTCTACGGCACGGTTGTCCGCAATGACGCACGCGGTATCGGCATCTCTTTCGTGCGCATCAGCGAGATCACGTCCGATCTGATCGCGTATCTCGTTCGCAAGTGGGAACGCGAAGACGCCCACCCCGCCTAAGACGTCCTTTGGTATTTGTAGGGGGCGATTGGTAAATCGCCCTAGGTAGCAGCGGACCTTCAGGTCCGCTTGCGTTTTCTGTCGAACGAAGCATCCATGAGCCCGGTGCCGGACAAAGATACAAAACGCGTAGCCGAACTCCGCGAACTGCTCGATCGGTACAACTACGAGTATTACGTTCTCGACTCGCCCTCGGTGAGCGACGCCGAATGGGATACGTTGTTTCGGCAGCTCCAAGAGCTGGAACGCCAGCATCCCGAGCTTCAAACGCCCGATAGCCCAACGCAGCGCATTGGTGCAGCGCCGTCGGCCGCTTTTGCCAAGTATCGCCACACGGTCCCGATGCTGTCGCTTGGCAATGCATTTGGGCATGAAGAGCTGCGCGCATGGCACCAGCGCGTCACGAAGCTGCTGGACGGAGAACCCGGCGCCTATGTGGCCGAGTTAAAAATTGACGGCCTCGCGATCGCGCTGCGCTACGAGCATGGGGCGCTGGTTTCTGGGGGCACGCGCGGAGACGGCAGCATGGGTGAAGACGTCACGCCGAATCTGCGCACGATCCGTTCTATCCCATTACGGTTGCACGGTCGCGCTCCTGAGGTACTCGAAGTGCGTGGCGAGGTCTACATGCGCCGCAGCGACTTTGACCGCATGAACGAAAAACGTATTGCCGCGGGAGAGCCAGCGTTTGCCAACCCCCGCAACGCGTCAGCAGGCGCGGTACGTCAGCTCGATCCGCGCATCACGGCATCCCGGCCTTTGCGCTTCTTTGCCTATGGCCTTGGTGAGGTGAAACCTGCGCTCGCGGCGGACACCCAATGGCATCTCTTGGAGATGCTCAAGGGCCACGGCCTGCCGGTCAACGGCGAGGCGCACAGATTTGAGGATTTCGAGGAACTGGTACAATTCTGCGAGGCGTGGGAGCATAAGCGCGACTCGATCGACTTTGGCATCGACGGCGTCGTGGTCAAAGTGGATTCGCTCAAGCAGCAACGTGAGCTTGGCTTTGTTGGGCGCGATCCGCGTTGGGCGATCGCGTTTAAGTATGCGCCAGAGGAAGCGCAGACGAAGCTTCTCTCGATTCAAGTCAACGTCGGCCGCACGGGGAGCGTGAACCCCTTTGCCGTGCTCGAGCCGGTGCATGTCGGCGGTGTTACCGTTTCCACGGTCACGCTGCACAACGAAGACTACGTGAAAGAAAAAGACATTCGCGAAGGCGACGTGGTGGTCGTTCGGCGCGCGGGCGAGGTCATTCCAGAAATCGTCAGACCGGTGATCGAAGCGCGCAAGGGCAAGCGTCTTCGCGTGTACGAGTTGCCTAAGCGCTGCCGGGCATGCGGTGCTGAAGTCTTTCGGCCCCCGGGCGAGGCGATGGCGTACTGCACGAACAGCTCGTGCCCGGCTCAATTTAGGGAGCAGCTTTTCCACTTCGCCCAGGTCATGGATATCGAAGGCTTGGGCTACGCCCTCGCCGATGCGCTGGCGGAAAGCAAAACGATCAAGGACGTTGGCGACCTTTACTCGCTGACGGAGGCGGACCTGTTGAACCTGCCCCGCATGGGAGAGAAGTCAGCTGCCAACGTGCTGCGTAACATCGAGGCGAGCAAGCAACGGCCCTTCTGGCGAGCGATCGTCGGCTTGGGCATTCGATTTGTCGGCAGCCAAAACGCGCAGATTCTCGCAGCAGCCTTCCCGAGCATTGAAGAATTGGCCGGCGCCTCGGTTGAAACGCTCCAAGCGACCGAACAAATCGGACCGAAGATTGCCCAAAGCATCGCACACTTCTTCGAGCAACCGCAAAATCGCGCAGTCATTGAAAAACTGCGGCGTGCGGGTGTCAACCTCAAAGAAACTCGTGTCAAGCAACGACCCGATGGTCCGCTGCTGGGCAAAACGTTCGTCATAACTGGCACGTTGCCGAACCTCTCGAGAGAAGAGGCAAGCGCCCTGATCGCTCACGCGGGTGGGAAAGTCGTGGGATCCGTCAGCAAAAAGACGGACTACGTTGTGGCGGGCGACTCGCCTGGGAGCAAGATGGCCAAAGCCGAGCAACTCGGAGTCAAGATTATCGACGAATCGGTGCTGCGAAAGCTCGCGAACTCAAGCGAATAGGTTGCTGGTCGGAAATGGCCGGTTCACATCTTTGTTATTGTATGTTTACAAACTATACATATTGTAGTAGTATGTAACGTGTGTGCAGATCCGCGAACCGCTCTACATTCAGGAAAGGCTAGGATTGCATGTCTGCAGTCGCACGGAAGACCAGACGGCAAATGATCAACGAATTGGAGCGCGACAGGTCAAACGAGATCGGCCGCGCCACGATCGTAAGAAAGGCGCTGACTCAGCCCGTCGCCTTCCGCGCCTCGGCACCCTTGTTGGAGGCGCTCGATCGCGCAGCGCAAGCCGAGCACCGCACTCGCGGAAATCTCATCCAGCACGTGCTTTGGCAATATGTCCACACCCGCAAGGATAACAAACGGTAGAGCGCGCGCTACACGATGCGGGTGAGGTACCCGTCGTCTTCCTCTTCGCGCTCGTCCAGCCAATGCAACGCGTCTTGCAAATTTTTCGCGACGTCTCCGGCGACGATGCTTTGCTTATGTTGGCTGGCAAGATACTCCGCAGTGACCCCATGCCAATACGCGCCGATCGCCGCGGACTGACGCGGGCTGCACCCGGCAGCCAGCACTGCGCCGATGATGCCAGAGAGAACGTCACCAGATCCGGCGGTGGCAAGCAGCTCGTTGCCGGTGATATTCACGTATGACGCTTCCTTTGTCGCGACAATCGAACGCGGCCCCTTGAGCAAGAGCGTGATGTCAAGCGCCGAGGCAAAATCATCTGCCGCCTTCATGCGATTCACGATCGCGGCGTCGGCGTTTTCGCCGAGCAACCGCGCGAACTCGCCGTCGTGCGGGGTCAGCACGGCTTTCTTGCCGGTGATCAGCGAGGTATGGTCCGACAGCGCGAAGAGCGCGTCTGCGTCAACGACCAGCGGACGCGTGCTCTGGCTCAGAAAACGGCGTACGATCTCTTGCGTCTGCGCATCTCTGCCCAAGCCAGGTCCAATCGCCACCGCTCCCGCGTGACGCGTGGAATCCAAGAGCGCGTTGACGATTGTGCCAACGTCATCTGACTCTGGCCACGGAGCAACAATCTGCTCGAGAGCGTGATTCGAGATTGCCTGTGCCGCCGACGGCGGACAGGCAATGGTCACGTATCCGGCGCCCGCATGCAAAGCACCAAGCGCGCACAGCAGTGGAGCGCCGATGTATTGGCGGCTGCCGCCAATCACGACAACCTCTCCGGCGCTTCGCTTGTCGGCTTGGCGGCTGCGTCTTGGTAACCAAAAGAAGAACTGTTGCTTGGTCATGACGTGGTAGCGGCCGCCGACATCTGCCAAAATTGCGGGAGGGATACCGATTTGGGCAACCCATAGCTCCCCAACGTAAGACGCGGCTGGATACAAAAGCATCCCAACTTTAGGGGCCGCCATGGTGACCGTCGCCGTCGCCGTTACCGCAGGTCCCGGTACCATGCCCGAGCTCGGGTCGATGCCCGTTGGAATATCGACCGCAATGACTTCACGACTCGCAATATTGATCTCGTTCACCCAGGTGCGGTAGGGCTCGTTCAGGACGCCGGAAGATCCGGTGCCGAGCAAGCCGTCGACGATGAGGCTTGCCGCGCGAAGGCCCGACCGAAAGAATTCGGGTGACTGCTCGCGCAAGAAGCTTACCGACGCTCCCAACCCCTGCATCATCTCCAATTGCGCGCGGCACAATTCGTTGCAGTCGGCGCCTTTGGCAGCCATGTAAATGTCCGGCTCGTAACCGAGCTGCATGAGATAGCGGGCGGCAACGAGCGCATCCGCTCCGTTGTTCCCAGAACCCGCGACGATGGCGACGCGAATAGGATCTCCTTCGAGATCGGTCAGAAAATCGCGCGCCAGATCGGCCACCGCTCGGCCGGCGGTTTCCATGAGCACGATGGGTGGGATACCCACGTCTTCGATCGTGCGCATGTCGGCCGTGCGCATTTCGGCGGCGGTCAGAGCGTTCATCGAGCTGCAGCTTCCTCAAAGTCCACGGACAAACCAGCTGCCGCATCGTCCGCTTCTAAGATGACCGTCGCAACGGCATTTTGCCGGCTGTGGGAAATGGTGACGTGCATCCGCCGCACGCCACGCGCCGCAATTAAGCCAGCCGCCCGTCCGCTCAATTCCACGTATGGCTTACCGCTGCGCTCGTGACGCACCCCGATGAGGCGCCACGGAATGGCGTGACCAAAGGCCTTCCTGGTCGCTTCTTTCGCGGCGAATGCCCCCGCCAGCCGCTCGTGAGGATAGCGGTGCTTGCGTGCGTGTGTCACTTCTTCAGGCGTAAAAACTTTGGTGGAAAACTTTTCGAACTGCGACGGCGTGAATCGAAAGCGATCCACTTCTGCGACGTCAGTGCCGAGACCAATGATCATCGTTCATCTCCTCTCGGACGTGCGTCACCATCGGAGGACTTGCATCGAGCAAGTTGAAGGGTGATGTATCGGAGCATGGAAAAAATAACTCTCGTCCCCATCAACGGCGTCGGACCAGATCTTTGCGAACGACTTGCTCCTTGCTTGGAAGAGCGATTCTTCCATAAATTCGCAGTCGAAAAGCCGCTCACCCTCTCACCCACCCAAGCAAACTCCATCCGCCGGCAGTTCTTTCTCAATACCGTCTTCAACCGGCTGCTTGCAGCATATCCTGCGCGTGATGGTCTGTTGCTTGGCATGATGGGCAGCGACCTCTACAAGACCTCCCACAATTTTATCTTCAGCGATGCGAGCGAGACCGATCGAGTGGCCGTGGTATCGACGTTCCGGCTCAAACCAGAGTTCTATGGCGAAGCCGCCAACGACGGCACGCTCTTCAATCGAACGCTCAAAGAATGCGTCCATGCGCTCGGCCACGCCTTTGGATTGAAACACTGCTATAATTCTCGCTGCGCGATGTATTACAGTCATTCGATCTACGATACGGACGCCAAGCTCACATATTTTTGTGAGACGTGCGATAAGCGAGTCCGCGCCAACCGCTAAAGGCAGTCGCGCGAATTCATTCGCGCATTCTTGCCCACGCTAACGCAATTTGCGTCTTTGCATCCGGCAGCTCGTCTGCCGCAACTAGCCGCCACGCCTCGGCGACCTCAAAAGTTCGTACTTCGATCGACTCGTCTTCCTGCAAGCTCTGGGCGCCCGGGGTGAGTCCCTCGGCGACAAACAAATGCATCAGCTCGGTGCAAAAGCCCGGTGCGGTAAAAAAGGTCCACAGTTTGCGCAGTCGCGACGCGCGATAGCCAGTTTCCTCGATTAACTCTCGCGTGGCGCAGTCCATAGGATCCTCACCGGCTTCGATTTTTCCCGCGGGAACCTCCCACATTTCGCGGCTGATTGCCGGCCGGTATTGGCGAACCAGGACAATCGTGTCCACCGAAGGCTGCGCAATGATTGCGACTCCACCTCGATGTTCTACAACTTCGACCTGCGAGCGGTGACCATTGTCGTAGCGCACGTCATCGACGCGCAGATTGAGAACGTGGCCTTCGTAGACGCGGCGGGTGCTCAGAACTGTAACCACGAAATTGTCCTCACATCATGAGAGAAGTAGTCATCGTCGCCGCGGCGCGAACGCCCATCGGCAAGTATGCTGGTGCCTTGCGCTCCGTGCGGCCGGACGACCTGTCGGCAGTCGTCCTCAAAGCTTTGGTCGAGCGCGCGAAGCTCGACCCCGCCGATGTCGAAGACGTCATGTGGGGATGCACCAATCAAGCGGGTGAGGACAACCGCAATGTGGCTCGCATGGCGTTGCTTGCTGCAGATTTTCCAGAATCAGTTGCCGGCGCGACGCTCAATCGTTTGTGCGGTTCAGGATTGCAAGCAATCAATAGCGCATCCCACGCCATCGCCAGCGACTGCGGTGACATCTTCATTGCGGGTGGCGTTGAAAGCATGACACGGTCTCCCTACGTGATCCCCAAGCCGGAAACAGAATTCGCCCGCGCGCCTCAGATTTTCGATACGACGCTCGGCGCGCGAATGTACAATCCCAAACTCACGGCGCGAGGCTATCCGCCACTGAGTATGGGCGAAACCGCAGAAAACGTGGCCGAACGCTACCGCATCACGCGCAAAGAACAAGACGAATTTGCCTACGCCAGTCAGCACAAGACAGGGTCCGCGCAACAATCCGGCGCTTTCGATCGCGAGCTCATCGGCGTGACCGTGCCGGGCAATGGCAAGGCGACTGCATCGCAGGTCTTCATCAAAGACGAGCCTCCACGGCCCGACGTCACCATGGAGCAACTTGCAAAACTCAAACCCGCCTTCCGCGAAGGCGGTACGGTGACCGCAGGCAATTCCAGCGGCATCAACGATGGAGCGGCCGGAATCGTGATGATGTCAGCTGAGGAAGCCAAACGCCGAGGCCTGAGAATTATGGCGCGCATCCTCACGTCTGCGGTTGCCGGCGTCGATCCCAACTTTATGGGACTCGGCCCAATCCCAGCGACGCTGAAGGCACTCGATCGTGCCAACCTGAGCATCGATGACATCGACGTCATCGAACTCAACGAGGCTTTCGCCGCACAATCGCTGGCCTGCATCCGAGAGCTCGAGATTTCCATGGAGCGCACGAACATTAACGGCGGCGCGATTGCGCTTGGTCACCCTTTGGGGTGCAGCGGCGCGCGGATCATGGTGACGCTGCTGCACGCCATGGAGTCGCGGGGAGCGAAGCGCGGGCTGGCGACCATGTGCATCGGCGTGGGCCAAGGAATCTCCACCATCGTCGAACGTTTGTAAATGTAGTCGCGCGAATTCATTCGCGCGTTATCAAATGTAGTCGCGCGAATTCAATTCGCGCGTTATCAGAGGAGCCTCATGACCACCACAACCGTAAAACAGACCTACGAGCTCTTCATCAACGGCGAGCCAACCAAGCCGGCATCCGGCGAATATATGGACGTGCTCAACCCAGCAACGAACGAGGTCATTGCATCCGTTGCCGCAGCGGGCATTCACGACGCAGACCTCGCCGTTAACGCTGCGCGCCAAGCGCTGCAGGGTAAGTGGGCGACGCTCACCCCGGCACGCCGCGCGCGCATATTGCAGAAGATGGCCTCGCTCATCGCCGAGCGGATCGATTCGCTGGCCGAACTCGAGACGCGCAACAGCGGCAAAACGATATCCGGGTCGAAAGCCGAAATCAACCAAGTCGTCGAGGACTTCGAATTCTACGCCGGCGCAGTCACAAAAATCATGGGCAACACGATTCCGGCGCCGCCGAATTTTTTTAACTACACCCTCAAAGAGCCGGTAGGTGTTTGCGCGCAAATTATTCCTTGGAACTACCCGCTGCTGATGGCAGCCTGGAAGGTGGCGCCGGCGCTTGCGGCTGGATGCACGGTCATCCTCAAGCCGGCTTCGCCGACGCCGCTTACGGCGCTTGCCCTCGGGCAGATCGCAGTGGAAGCGGGATGCCCGGCTGGCGTTCTCAACGTGCTGCCTGGACCAGGTGCGGTCATCGGCGCACATCTCGCCGGTCATCCGGGCATTGACAAAATCGCCTTCACTGGCGAAACCGCGACTGGCCGCACGATTATGGAAATTGCAGCATCCACCATCAAGCGCGTCACGTTGGAGCTGGGCGGAAAATCGCCGAACATCGTCTTCGAAGACGCGGACCTCGAAGCAGCCGCGGCGGGTGCGGTGCATGCGATCTTCTACAACGCAGGGCAGTCGTGCGACGCACGCTCCCGCATCCTTGTCCACGAATCGGTGCGCGACGAATTCGTCTCGAAGTTTGTGAACAAAACCAAGGCGCTGAAAGTCGGAGATCCACTAGATCCAGCGCAGCATGTCGGCGCAATCATCTCCAAACGCCAGCTCGAGAAGATCGAAGGTTACATCGGGATCGGCCAGCAAGAAGGCGCGCAACTCTCCTGCGGGGGCACTCGGCCCGACGGCCCGCTCGCAAAGGGCAACTTCCTCACGCCGGCCGTGCTCGACCGAGTCAACAACTCAATGCGCGTCGCGCAAGAAGAAATCTTTGGACCGGTCGCCGTCGTCACGACGTTCAAGGATGAAAAAGAGGCTGTGGCCATCGCCAACGATTCGATCTATGGGCTGGCGGCGTCAGTGTGGACCAAAGATGGGTCGCGAGCGCAGCGGGTTGCCGCTTCCCTTCGTTCCGGCGGCGTCGGCATCAACACGCCGATCTCTATCTTCCCTGGCGTGCCCTTCGGCGGCTACAAGCAATCGGGTTTTGGTCGCGAACTGGCGATGCAGACGCTCGACCTCTACACGGAGACGAAAGGCGTCGTGATGTACACGGGCACGAAATCGATCAACCTCTTCGGCGTGTAGCCGGTGACGAAATGACGGCTGAGACAATCGGCGCGATCTCATCGGTCGCGACATTTCTGGTCATCGGGATCACGGCGATCGCGGCGCTCGTCCAACTGCGTCACATCCGCTCCGCCAACCAGCTCACTGGACTACTCCACTACATCGCGCGCTGGGAGAGCGATGCTGTCCAATCGGCAAGCGGGTTCGTTGAGAGCCAACTCAAAGCGAAGCTACACGATCCCGACTATCGAGAGGGTTTGTGGCATCACAACCCCGATCGCAGGGAGCATCCGGAACTTCGAGTAGCTGACTGGTGTGAGCAAATGGGGTCGTATATCAAGTATGGCATGATCGCGGAGCAACAATACCTCGATCTCGGCGGCTGGTATATCGATTCGATGTGGGACCAACTACAAGAGGTAGTTGCAATCCGCAGAGCTGCGAGTGGGCAGAGCGCCATGTACGAAAATTTCGAATTCTTAGCAGCGCGATCGAAAGCTTGGGCTGCTGAGCACCCTGAGGGCAACTATCCACGCCGTGTGCCGCGGCTCATGCCGGATGAGGTCTGGAAAAAGCTTACCAACCAAAGATCCGGGGGCTACTCTCCTGCAGTCACGAAAACTGTGACACCAACATCCGCATCGGATGCCGAATAGAAATAATACTCGCCGGGTGCCGTAAACGTATAGGAAAACGTTCCGCCCGGCTTGATGGTCACCTCACCGAAAGGCGGCGGCGATGCAGATGCGGCGGCGTCGGGCGAACCGTAGCTAAACGCGATCAAGTAGGCGCGGATGCCTGGCTTTCCAGGATCTGCCGGCGGAAAGGTCTTCTCCTTTGCGGACTTTAGCACAGCGTCGTCGATGGCGTGACTGCCTGAAGACTGCGCGAGACGCGCATCCTGCACCTGACCTTGCGCGTCGACAACGACCCGAACGATGACAGAGCCGGCATCGCTGCGCGGCAACATGATAAGATCTTGCGTATCGTCATTTTCCCAGATGACCTTGGATCCCGCGAGCACGTGCACGGCATTCGGATGGAAAGCACGATGCGTCATGTTGATGGTAACGGGGTTGGGTGAAACTGGTGGTGGGCTTTGCTGGTCGGCGACTACCGGGCTAGCGGTCGGAACCAGCACAATCCACAGAAGAACAAGCGCACGTGCATAAAACGTTGTGCGAAACGAACGTCGTCGCCGATGACACGATACAATCATCGCCATCATGACGCTTCAAGAATCATGCAGCCTCTCCTATAATGTAGTGTCGCGAATTTATTCGCGACGCACGCGTCTTACGCGTTCCCCGTGAGATCGGCGACGATGCGATCGCTGAGGTGCTCGATCACTTCAGTCTCGTCGCGCGCTCGGTCCATCGCTGCCTCAAGCGTCGGGGAGCCGCTTCCGGCGGCGCTAATGATCATAACGTAAAACTTATCCGGCTGCGCAAAGAGCGGCTCGATATGTACGTCGCGCTGTCCGCCGTCCGGTGTCCTGAAAATAAAGCGGAGTCCTGCAAACGTACATCCGCCAGCAATCGAGTTCCATTCCTCTCGCGGATGAGCGCGTTGCAGCAACACTTGCGTCGGGTTTAATCCTTCCAGCGCTTGGATCGTGCCGGCGCCGTCAACGCGAAGATGAAAGGGCGGCGGGTACTGGACGACGGGAATCGATTTTGCGAAGATTCCGCGCATGCGATCGATCGATTCGAAGGGAGAATTCGGATTGTTTTCGACGGACTCGACTTTGGTTTGGTCGATGAGCAGCATTCGGCCGCGCGGCGGGTCGGAAAAGAGCACGCCACCGGGAATTTGCTGTAGCGACGGATACTCTGCGTGCAGCTCCCGCAGCAGTTCTGCTTGCGCATTTGCCGAGAGCGGTGCAACCGGCGCCGGCCGGTACAGACCGACGGAGAGCTTCATAAACGAGAAAGGACCGAGTTTAATCCTGCAATACCCCCGTGCGGACTCGATTCTCCCACCGAGTGAAAGAATCCATCCAGCAGACAGACAGTATCCCAACCAAAGGTAATGCTCGAAAATCGTAAGAACCGATAACTTGACTATTCAGCGTTTCTCGGAGGCATGCATGGACATCAAGCCGTTCACCGCCGAGCCCATCCGCGTGCTCGCGCCAGACGGATCGCCAGTTGAGAACGTCGACAAGCTCGGCCTCTCAAAAGATGATTTTCTCAAGATGTATCGTTGGCTCGTGTTTGTCCGCGGCGTGGACGATCGCGGCTACATTCTCGTGCGTCAAGGCCGCGCAGGGTTCTACGCGCAAGTCGCGGGCCAAGAGGCAGCGCAGGTCGGCAGCGCTTTGCCGCTGCTCAAAGACGATTGGATGTATCCGGATCACCGTTCGCAAGGGAGCATGCTCGTCAAAGGACTTACGGCGACGGAGTGGTTCGGGCACGTGCTCGGACGCATGGCAGACCCAACGCAGGGGCGCCTCATGCCGCATGGTCCGGGGCGCCGCGATCTGCATATCGTGCCACCCGCTTCAACCGTTGGCAACAAAATCACCGAAGCTGTCGGTACCGCCATGGCGCAGCGCATCAAGAAGCGTAAGGAGGTCACCATCTGCTACATGGGCGACGGTGCGACAAGCGAAGGCGACTTTCACGTTGGCATGAATTTTGCGGCGGTCTATCAAGCGCCAGCGCTAATGTTTGTGCAGAACAACCAATACGCCATCTCGATGCGCACCGATCAGCAAATGCATACCAAGACGATCGCTGAAAAGGCGCGTGCGTATGGCATGGACGGCTTCTTGGTGGACGGCAACGACATTCTCGCGGTCTATAGCGTGACCAAACATTGCGCGGATAAGGCGCGCTCCGGCAACGGTCCGAGCCTCATTGAAGCGTACACGTATCGCTACGGTCCTCACTCCTCAGCCGATGACGATACCCGCTATCGGCCGAAGGGTGAACTCGAAATGTGGCGCACGCAGCGCGATCCCGTCACGCGCATGCGCAAGTTCTTGGAATCCCGCGGGCTGTGGTCCGAAGAGCAAGAACAAAAAGTGCAGACTGAAGTCAAAGCGCAGCTTGCCGCGGCCATGGAGGAAGCGGAAAAGAGTCCGGTGCCCGAGCCGCTCTCCGTGTTTGACTACGAATACGAAAAGCTCACGCCCCATCTCGAGTGGGAGCGCAAAGAGCTTGCCGCCGAGCTCGGCGTTTAAGGCCGGAGGAATTGATGGCAACAGTGCAAGCAGCCAAGAAAACCCAGTCCACCATGGTGCAAGCCCTTCAGTCCGCGCTGAAGGAGGAAATGGAGCGCGACCAAGATGTGGTTATCTTGGGGGAGGACATCGGCGTTCGCGGCGGAGTCTTTCTGATCACCGAAGGACTGGTCGACAAGTTCGGATCCGATCGCGTCATCGACACGCCACTGGCAGAAGCCGGCATTATTGGTGCGGCAGTCGGCATGGCGCTCTACGGACTCAAGCCAGTCGCTGAAATCCAGTTCATCGACTTTATCTTTCCGGGCTTTGACTTGCTCGTGACTGAAGCTGCCAAGATTCGGTATCGCTCGGCGAGTCAGTTCAGCGTTCCGATGGTCATCCGATCGCCGTATGGCGGCGGCGTGCGAGGTGGCAGCTACCACTCCCAGTCACCCGAGTCGTATTTCGTCGCGACTCCCGGTCTCAAGGTTGTCGTACCGAGCAACCCCTACGATGCGAAGGGCTTGCTTATCGCGTCGATTCGCGACCCAGACCCCGTCGTCTTCATGGAACCAAAGAAGATCTACCGTTCGGTGAAGAACGACGTTCCGGCCGGCCCGTACGAAGTACCGCTCGGGAAGGCAGCGCTCACGCGCGAAGGCAAACACGTTTCCGTTATCACGTACGGCGCCATGGTTCCAGTTGCTCTCGAAGCAGCTGAGGCCATGAGCAAAGAGGGCGTGGATGTTGAGATCCTCGATCTGCGGACGCTGCAGCCATACGATACGGAAGCGATTCTGCAAACCGTCAGCAAGACCGGCCATGTCGTGCTCCTGCAAGAGGCTCCGCGCATCGGTGGTTATAGCGGCGAGATCGCCGCATTCATAGCTGAAAATGCGATCGAGTACCTGGAGGGCCCGATCGTCCGGGTAGCGGGTTGGGATACCGCGTTCCCATACGCGCTCGAGAAAGCATACATGCCCAACGCACAACGCGTCATCCGCGCGATCAAGAAAACGATTAAGTTCTAAATCGCCCCAACGTAGCAGCGGACCTTTAGGTCCGCTCATAGGGAGACCCGATGGCAGTCGAACTCGAAATGCCCGAACTTGCAGAATCCGTCATCGAAGGCGAGATCGTCAAGTGGCTCGTCAAAGAAGGCGAGCACGTGAAACAAGATCAGCCGCTCGTCGAGGTGATGACGGACAAGGTGACGGTGGAGATTCCCTCGCCCTACGAAGGCGTGCTGCTCAAACAAGTTGCGCCCGAAGGTGCCGTCGTCCCCATCGGCAAGCCGATCGCGATTTTCGGTAAGGAAGGCGAGACGATTGCCGACGTGCACGAGCACGTGCAAGCACCTGCAAAGGAGACGACCACGGGGGCGACTTCACAGTCGCCCACTACGGCATCGCCTGCGTCGCCCGCTACTGCGTCGTCGCCCGCCGCCGGGGCGATTTCCCAATCGCCCCCTACGCAGTCGCCCACGACGGCGCCGCCCACTACAGGTAACGGGCAACCACGCCGCGCGGTGTCAGAAACCGAAACCGCGCAGCTTAGTCCTTTTGGCCGACCTCTCGCTGCGCCGGCCGTGCGCAGACTCGCCCGCGAGTTGGGAGTCGATCTTTCACAAGTCCGTGGCTCCGGGGAAGGCGGCCGAATCGGCCGCGAGGACGTTCAGCGCGTTGCAAATCTTGGACCTGGCGCCGCGCGCCCCGCGGCGAAACAAACCGCCGCCAGCCAAGAATCCGAACGCATTCCTTTGCGCGGACTACGGCGCGTTATTGCCGATCACATGGTGCACAGCAAGCACACAGCAGCGCACACGTTGCACGTGGACGAGGCCGATCTGACCGAGTTAGTCTCCATGCGCGAACGCGCGAAGGAAAAAGCAGCGGCCGCTGGCGTTAAGCTCACCTATCTGCCGTTCTTTGTCAAAGCCGTGACGGGCGCGCTGAAGCGCCATCCATACGTGAACGCCTCCCTCGACGACGAAAAGCACGAAATCGTACTCAAGAAATACTACAATATTGGCATCGCCGCAAACACAGAGGAAGGACTCGTCGTTCCCGTGATCCATCACGCGGATGACAAGACGATTTTCGAACTTGCCACAGAGATTGCCACGCTCGCCGACAAGGCGCGGAATGGGAAGCTGAGCCACGACGACATCACGGACGGCACGTTCACAATTACCAATGTCGGATCTGTGGGCGGTCTTTTTACTTTTCCCGTGATCAACTATCCCGAGGTCGCGATTCTTGGTACGCATTCGATCCAGCAGCGGCCGGTCGTCCGCGACGGCCAGATCGTTATCCGCCACATGATGTACTTGTCAATCTCATTCGATCATCGGGTGGTCGACGGCGCCGTTGCTGCGCTCTTCGTCAAAGATGTTGCGGCGTCACTCGCGAATCCTGACGTCATGCTCATGGAAGGCGGTTAGAACGTGGCTTCCTCCTACGACGCGATCATCATCGGTGGCGGTCCCGGCGGCTATACCGCTGCCATCCGCTTGGGACAGCTCGGCAAGCGTGGACTGTGCATCGAACAAGAAAGACTGGGAGGCGTCTGCCTCAATTGGGGCTGCATGCCGACCAAGGCCCTCTTGCATATCGGCGAAGTGATGAATGCCGCGCACGAGATCAAGGAGATGGGCGTTGAGTTTGGCGCGCCCAAAGTCAACCTGGGTGTCCTCAATAAGTGGAAGGGTAAGATGGTTGACGATCTCGTCAACGGCGTGGCCACGCTCATGAAAGCCAACAAGGCAGAATTGCTCACTGGCGTTGCCGAGTTGATCGACGCAACCAGCGTTCGCGTCAAGAAAGCGGACGGCAGCACCGAAACTGTTTCGGCAAAAGACATCATCATCGCTACCGGTTCGGAGCCTGTCAGCCCCCCGGGTATGGAACGCAATGGCAAGACCATCTTGAATTCGGATGACTCGGTGGCCCTTGCAGATATCCCAAAAAGCATTTTGATCTTGGGCGCGGGCGTCGTGGGCTTGGAATTTGCGACCATCTACAAGCGCCTGGGTGCGGACGTCACGGTGGTCGAGTTGCTGGACCGAGCGCTCGGCGACACTGATTTGGAAATCTCCAACCTGCTGCTTCGCATCCTCAAGAAGCAGGGCATCAACATTCACTTGAAGACCAAAGCTTCGTCCCTCGCGGTTAAAGGCAGCAAGGTGAGTGCAACGCTCGAAGGCGAGGTCAACGAAACCCGCGAGTATGATAAGGTGCTGGTGGCAGTCGGGCGCCGCCCGCGTACGGCAAACCTTGGCCTCGAGAAAGTCGGCGTGAAGCTCGAGCGCGGATTTGTCAAAGTTGACCCGCAGCGCCGAACCAGCGTTGCGAATATTTTCGCTATTGGCGATTGCGCCGGCGCGCCATTGCTTGCGCACAAAGCCATGAAGGAAGGCATCGTCGCGGCTGAAGTCATTGCAGGCCTTGCGGCGGCGTACGATCCGATGGCCGTGCCGAACTGCGTCTATACCGATCCGCAAGTTGCGACCGCCGGGCTTTCAGAAGAGCAAGCTAAAGCTGCCGGTTACGAGGTAGCGATCGGCAGGTTTCGACTTGCCGCTCTCGGTCGCGCTCGAACCGTGGGCACGTCAGACGGCATGACAAAGATCGTCGGCGACAAGAAGACCGATCTGGTCTTGGGCATTCACATCGTCTCGCCAACCGCCGAGTCGATGATCGGCGAAGCGGTGTTGGCCATCGAGATGGGGTCGACGGTTGACGACATCGGTTTGACCATGCACCCACATCCGACGTTTTCGGAATCGGTCATGGAAGCGGCAGAGGCACTCCACGGACATGCGATTCACATCGTCAATCAGCCGGCGCCGCCGACCGCAGCGGTTCGCTGACCGCAAACTGGGAGCAGGCGCGTGAGAGTGGCATTTCACGATCTTGGCCGCATTCCGTACGGTACGGCTTGGTCGCTGCAGAAGCGGCTGCACGCAGCCCGCGTCGCCGATGAGATAACCGACACGCTGCTCTTCTGCGAGCACATGCCGGTAATCACGATGGGTAAATCCGGCAAAGCTCACAACCTGCTGGTTGCTAGAGACGAGTTGCGCCGTCGCGGTGTCGAGTACTTCGAAGTCGAGCGCGGCGGCGATCTCACCTATCACGGTCCTGGTCAGTTGGTGGGCTATCCAATTTTCAAGCTGCCTCGATTGCGCGAAGTGCAAGGCTTTGTGCGCAAGATGGAACAGGCAATCATCCTCGGACTCGCAGCCTTCGACCTTATCGGAGAGCAGCGGTCGGATCACGCCGGCGTCTTCGTTCGCGGCGCAAAGATTGCATCGATTGGAGCGGCCGTTCGCGGCGGCGTGACGTTTCACGGATTTGCCCTCGACGTCGGCACGGACCTTGCCATGTTCGAGCTCATCAATCCCTGCGGAATGCCATCGACTCCAGTGACCTCAATCGCTTTAGAGTGCAGTCGACGGGTGTCGTTGGCAGAGGCGAAGCCGCACATTCGCGAAGCTCTCCAAGCCGTGTACCACATCGAACTCACAGACGAACCGCTCCCGCTCGCGCTCTCCGAGAAAATCGCATGATCGCGCGCAAGCCTGAGTGGCTCAAAGTCAAACTCCCAGCTGGCGAGAATTATCTCAAGCTGCGCTCGATTGTCAAAGAACGCAGCCTGCACACCGTCTGCCAGGAAGCGATGTGCCCGAATATCGCCGAGTGCTGGGGCGTCGGCACCGCGACCTTCATGATCTTGGGTGACACGTGCACGCGCGGCTGCCGTTTCTGCAACGTCAAAACCGGTCACCCGAACCCGATCGATCCACTCGAGGCTGCCAAGCTGGCTCGGAGCATCGAGGAGCTTGGGCTCAACTACGCGGTCATCACTTGCGTCGACCGCGACGACTTACCGGACGGCGGTGCGGCCCAGATGGCCGAAGCGATTCGCGCGATCAAGCATCGCACGCCGCAGGTCAAAGTCGAAGTGCTGACGTCGGATTATCGCGGCGACCAAGCCGCAATTCTCACGGTCGTCGACGCGAATCCCGACGTCTATGCGCACAACATCGAGACCACCCGCGCGCTCACACGCAAGGTGCGCGATCTTCGTTGCGGGTACGACCAAACGCTCGGCGTGCTGCGCTTTGTCAAGAGCATACGCCCTGACATGCTGACCAAGTCGAGCATCATGCTTGGACTCGGCGAAACCGACGGTGACGTGCTGCAAGCGGCGAGAGATCTGCGCGCGGTTGGCGTGGACATCATTACGTTCGGTCAATATTTGCAGCCCACAAAAAAGCATCTGCCGGTTATTGAGTTCGTCACGCCGGAAAAGTTCGCGTGGTTTGCACGTGAAGTGAAACCCCTAGGGTTCCGCCAGACTGTGTCTGGTCCGCTCGTGCGTTCCTCGTATCACGCGGAACAAGCTTTCACCACAAAACTCTAATGTAGTGTAGGGGGCGATTGGAAAATCGCCCTCGCGAATTTATTCTTCTTAAAATGTAGTCGCGCGAATTTATTCTTCTTAAAATGTAGTCGCGCGAATTTATTCGCGCGCTGCAAAACAGGTTTCGCATTTCTCGTCGCCAAAGCCCCGACAATGAAGCGCGTCATCGCCTTATGCTTTATCGTTGTCGTCTGTGCCACGATGGCCGCATTCGGAGCTCCATCTCCTACCCCGACGCCGCAAACGGCGGTCCTTAACCCAGCCGACTTTCAATCTGCCCTCAATCAACGGGTCGCAGACCAGCCGGGCGTTGGAATAATCGTAGGGATCATCGATCGCGGCCGTCTTTCCGTATATAAGGCTGGTTCGACGGGAACGACTCGCCCGCTCGACGCGCATACCCTCTTTGAAATCGGTTCGGTCACCAAAACATTCACCGCGACAATTCTGGCGAGCATGGCGCTTGACGAGAGCGTTGCGCTTGACGATCCAGTCGCAAAATACTTGCCCAAAAGGGTTATCGTGCCGTCGCGCAATGGCAAGCAAATCACGCTGCTCAATCTGGCTACGCAGCATTCCGGGTTGCCTCGCTTGCCAGACAATTTGAGAGCCTCCGATCCCGAGGATCCCTACGCCAACTATTCGCTGGACGATCTCTATGCGTTTCTAAAATCGTACACGCTCACGAGAGATCCTGGTCAAACCTTTGAATATTCAAATCTCGGCGTTGCACTGCTCGGCGACGCTTTGGCAAGCAGGGCAGGCGTGCCGTACCTCCAGTTGCTGCGAGATCGCATTCTGGCACCGCTGCAGATGACCGAAACAAGCACAACGGTGGCACCGGCGCTGCAACAACAGCTTGCGGCGGGCCATGACGCGGATGGCAGCCCGACTGAGCCTTGGACCTTCCAAGCAATCGCGCCGGCCGGGGCCATTCGCTCCTCGCTTGCGGACATGCTCAAGTACCTTCGATGCAATATGGGAGAAGGGCCACTGGCGGACACGTGTCTCTTTGCTCAGCAACCGCGCGATACGTTTACCGGAAACCAAATCGGACTTGTCTGGTGGACCGACGACGCAACGCACATCATCAATCACGGCGGGGATACGGGTGGGTACCACGCATGGGTAGCTGTTTCACAAGATCGCTCAGAGGGTGCGGTCGTGTTGACGAACGGCGGCGTGCCCGTCCAGGACGTTGCCTTGCACGCGATTGACCCGAGCGTGCCGCTGAGCGAACCCGAAAGAGTTGCCAACCTCGACACCGCGACGCTCGATGAATATGTCGGAATATACAAGGCGAGACAAGAAAATCTAACCTTCACCGTGTCTCGTGTGGGGGACCGGCTCGAAGCGCAGTTGACGGGCCAACCGTTCGCCAACATCTACCCATCCTCCCAAGATCACTTTTTCTACCGGGTTGTCAACGCCCAAATTGACTTCACACGGAGCACGAACGGCAAGGTCAACGCGTTCGTGCTGCACCAAAATGGCGCTACGATCGTAGCGGTTCGGCCCGGTATGCGCGCGCCGCCAATCCAGCAACCGGCGTTCCCACCCATCGTTGCGCTTGACGCTCAAACCCTCGGCGGTTACGTGGGGACCTACACCGCTGGTCAAGGACTTCAATTTGTCGTCACCTTGCAGGGCAATCAATTGATGGTGCAATTGACTGGCCAGCCATCCTTCCCAGTGTATTCGTCAGCAAAAGATAAGTTTTACTATAAGATCGTCAACGCGCAGATCGATTTTGAGCGAGACGCAAACGGTGACGTCACCGATCTTATCTTGCATCAAAACGGTCAAGAGATCAAAGCGCTCAAAGGCTAAGCATCATCGTGACGTACTTGCGCAAGCTCGTTGGTACGTCTTGTCGCGAATAAATTCGCGACACTACATTACCACGTCATGTCGCGAATGAATACACGACACTACAATGCCACGTCACATCGCGAATAAATTCGCGACACTACACTGCCACGTCACGTCGCAAATAAATTCGCGACACTACATTGCCCGCGTAGTGTAGTCGCGCGAATTCATTCGCGCGTGATTGCGTCCACGTCGCCGAGCGTAATCCGTTGTAGCCCAGTATCTGTCTGCAGGAGGAGCGCGCCATCAGCGGCGATCGCTTTCACCACTCCCGCGTGGAGCTGGCTTCCGTCCGTTGCCTTGACTGAAACGTGCTTGCCGGCGAGATTCGCAACCAAAGCCCAGTCCGCGATGACCTTCGTGGGTTCGTTCATGAGACGGTCGAAGTCGCGTTCGTAGATCGACAAAAGGGTTGCGAGGATCGCGGCCCGGTCGAATTCCCTACCGCCGGCCTCTGACAACCAAACAGCGCCTCGCTCGAGCTGCGGGGCGACCTCTTCGGGCCGATTGACATTGATTCCAACCCCGACAACCACTCTAGAAGCCTGGCCGTTCGAGCGCCCTTGCGAAAGGATTCCGACGCACTTGCGTCCGTCCCACAGCAAATCGTTGGGCCATTTGAGATCCAACGCTACCCCAGTCTCCCGTAGGCAGGCCTCGCGGACGGCCAAAGAAGCCCAAAAACCCACCCCCGGCAAGGCTCCAGGTGGCAATTCGGCCGGCAAGATAGTGGACACGTAAACCCCTGATCCGGCGGGAGATTCCCAGGTTCGTCCCACCCGACCGCGACCTTTGGTCTGGGACTCCGTAACAAATGATATGCCAAAGCCGTCATTAGTGTAGAGCCGGTCGACGGCAACGGCGTTAGTAGACTCAACGCTGGCAAAATACGAAACCTTACCAAATCGCGGCAACGCGGACACGAGACTTGTGAGCGTCGCTAGATCCAGCAGCCGCATCGAGGAGATTCAAAGGCTAGATGACACTGCACAGCCTCGCCGAGGAAAAGCACGATTCTGACCATCATTGGGCATCTCGCAAGGTCACGATCAAGGAATTAGCCAGCAAGCTCGGAGTTTCGGTCCCAACCCTTCGCAAGTACGGCGAATGCGGCCTGTTGGGCGTGGACTCTGTCTCCGGACGAACAAACCTTTTTGATGAGGCCGCGGCGCTTTCGCGAGTCGAAGAAATCAACCGGCTCAAGAGTCGCGGATACTCGCTTGCCCTCATTCGTGAAAAACTGGAAGATCGGCCGGCCGGATTCATGCCGCTCGACCTAGGTTTGGACGGCGCGTCATTCTCCCGCGGTCGACATGCTCTTGTGATCATGGCCGACATGGACGAGTACGCGTCGTTCGCTCGCAAATTTATCGGCAACGCTCTCCGCGCAAATCAAGCGGTCATGCTCGTGGCCGATCCGGCGCACCGCTCGCTGTACGAATCGATCCTTCGCGAAGAAGGCTTCGATCTCGACATCGTCATGAAGCGGCGCCAGGTGTGCTTTGCCTGGTTCGAGGGCAAAGAACATCTCGATCATCACCGCCAGATAGAACAGTACGACGCGCTGGTGCAGATGATTCGCAATGCGGGTTGGCAAAACGTCCGCATTCTCGGGCAACCAGAGCGCGAAGGGCTCTGCTTCGACGACTCGAGCGTCGAGCGCTACGAAGAACGCCTCACGCTATGGGCGAGGGCTTTGCCCGTGATCGTGGTCTGCGCTTGGGTGGCGCCCACGACCGCAGCGCGGGAACTGCTGCACTCACAACGCGTCCATCGCGAATTTGTAGTGGGCGGCAACGTCTTCATGCAACCATAACCGCGATCAAACTAACGGCAAACGCAGCGGGCGACTTCCAAGTCGCCCGTCGCATTTTCCCCCGGACCGTGCCTCCCTTCGTAGGACTCCCAAAGATAGTCGCACAAACACGTAGGATGGAGCGAACACTCATCCTGGTAAAGCCGGATGCCGTTCAACGTGGCTTGGTCGGCGAAATCATCTCGCGCTTGGAGCGGCGGGGGCTTCAAATTGTGGCGCTCAAGCTGACGAGCGTGAGCACGTCTCTGGCACAAGAACATTATAAGGAGCATGTCGGTAAACCGTTCTTCAACGGTTTGGTTGAGTATATTACCAGCTGCCCCATCGTGGCGATGGTCGTTGAGGGCCCAAATGCCATCGAGATCGCGCGCACGACGATTGGTGCAACCAATCCTGCGGCCGCCGCTCCCGGCTCTATCCGCGGAGATCTCGGCGTTTCTATCGGCCGTAATCTCGTGCATGGCTCCGACAGCGTCGCTAGCGCGCAACGCGAGGTGGCGCTCTTCTTTAAAAAGGATGAACTACTGAACTACGCCCGCACCAGCGATCCCTGGATCTTAGAATCGTGAGCGCAAAAACGGTCGCGCCAACCATCGCGGATGTTCACGCGCGCGAAATCCTTGACTCACGCGGCAACCCGACCATCGCCGTCACGTTGACCACGTCCACGGGCGTTGCCGGTGAAGCGTCGGTCCCTTCGGGCGCTTCGACCGGAGCGCACGAAGCCGTAGAGTTACGCGATGGCGATACGAAACGCTACGGCGGCAAAGGCGTCTTGGGTGCGGTGGGTAACGTCAACGGGCCGATTCGCCAGGCAATTCTCGGCATGCGAGTCGACGAGCAACGGAAACTCGACGATCGCCTCATTGAGCTTGATGGCACAAAAAACAAATCCAAATTGGGTGCAAACGCAATTTTGGGCGTCTCGCTCGCAAATGCGCACGCGGCGGCAAATGCGCAAGCGCTGCAGCTCTATCGGTATCTTGGTGGCGAACATGCGGTGACGCTCCCTGTGCCGATGATGAACATCATCAATGGCGGCAAACACGCAGAGGGTGCGTTGCAGATTCAAGAGTGCATGATCGTGCCTCTCGGCGCACCCACCTTTCGCGAAGCCGTGCGTTACGGATCTGAAGTTTTCCACGAACTGGCCAAAGTGTTGAAGAAAAAGGGCTATCCGACAACGGTAGGAGACGAAGGTGGATATGCCCCGCCGTTGCGCCATATCGAAGAGGCGCTCGAATTGATGATCGACGCAATCCAAAACACTGGCTACAAACCCGGTTCGGATATCGCGGTTGCGTTGGATCCAGCGGCGAGTGAATTCTGCGCAAGTGGCAAGTACAATGCCATTGCGGGCGAACCGGCAATGTCTTCGTCGAGCTTGATTGACCTTTACGAGCGCCTCATCAAGGAGTACCCAATCGTCAGTATCGAGGACGGCCTCGCCGAAGACGATTGGAGCGGCTGGAAAGAACTAACCGAGCGCTTGGGGGACCGCGTGCAGCTCGTGGGTGACGATCTGTTCGTCACGAACGTTGCGTTCTTGCAGCGCGGCATCGATGAAGGCATCGCAAACGCGATTTTGGTGAAAGTCAATCAAATCGGAACGCTCTCTGAAACGATCGAGACGGTGAAGCTGGCGCAGTCGGCCAAGTACAACGCAGTGATTTCGCATCGCTCGGGCGAAACGGGCGACACGACCATTGCGGACATCGCGGTGGCGCTTAATGCCGGTCAGATCAAGACCGGTTCGTTGTCGCGCAGCGATCGGATAGAAAAATATAACCGGCTGATGGCCATCGAAGAGATGCTCGGCGCGGCCGCGAAGTATCCAGGGGCAGCCGTGTTTCGGGCCTGTAGCTCAGTGGTTAGAGCGGCCGGCTCATAACCGGTTGGTCGCAGGTTCAAGTCCTGCCGGGCCCACGCAAACGTGCTGTTGTGCCCCCATCGTCTAGAGGCCTAGGATACCGCCCTTTCAAGGCGGGGACAGGGATTCGAATTCCCTTGGGGGTAGGCTTTAATTTGTCGGCGTTTGAGCCTTAGGAAAAAACGCGACGAAGCTGACAAATTGCTACGAGACGTTTACGAGGCAAAAAGAAAAGGGAAGCAAACGTATACTTGCTTCCCTTTGGATCGACTATTCTGCGCAGGGGACGCCGACAACGCTGCAGTTTTGCCCTAGTGCATCCGCCATCGTCGTTTTGAGGTCCACTGATGCTAGGATTCTTGGACTGGTATACATGAGAGATATATCTCCTCGTGAGAATGGCGCTGACAGCGCTCAAACCATTCTAGCAAGCCTGGGTTAAGCTCGGGCTGATGCTTAAGGCCTAATTCCCCTCAAGTTTTTTCTAAGGATTGGTCCGGGCGCAGTTCAACTATTGCATCGACTGCGTGTATACGACGAAACCAGGTTAGGGTCCCGAATGCGGCGCGGGACCGGCGAATTTCACCATGAACGTGCCCATGGCCGGTTGGACAACACCCATCGACATTTGCAACAGCAGCATCCCCGGATCTGTGGTCTCGCTGCCGTGGTACATCATGTTTGCCGATCGTTTGACCGGACCACCTTGCGGCATCGCCTGTGGATTGGCAGCCATCATTTGTTGACGAGCTGCTTCCATTACCTGTTGCGATTGTGTCTGCAGCGCGGAGGAAATGCCCAAGATATTTCGTCCTTCTGTTTGGGTCAGCGCATTGTCAATCGTACGAGCGGCCGCATTGACGTCTGGATTTGCCGAGACCGTTAGTTGCCCCGCGATCTGCGCAAGCAGGTTGCGGTGAGCCGGACTCAACGCGTTGAGCGCCGCTACTCGTGCTTGCGCTTGCAGTTGCTGCACTTTCGCGTGCGCCTGCTGCATGTACTGGAACCCAGCGTCCATTTGCGCAGGGGGTTGATTCAAGCTTGTGTCCGCTAGGACCGCAGCGGGCACAACGATCACGGCGGTTGCGAACACCGTGAAAAGCAAGTGTCTCATAGCTGGAAGTTTAGCCGCCTTTCCTTAGATTAGCCTGGGACTGGTATGGACGTTTACTTTCGGTCGCTAGAAGGGTAAGCTAATCGAAGAGAGGTGACCGTACGATGCAAACAATCACTCAGTCAGCGAGAACGAGCTATGAAATTCAATTCGTCTCGGTGCTGGCAAACCATGCCGACGCTCAATCTGGCAGCGGCTCCAACCAAGACGACCTTCAAGAGCTACTTCACTTGGGAATGCAGGGATGGCAAGTACGTGGAATGACGCCTGATCCGCGCCTACCAGCTGCTAGGCTTATGCTCGTGCTCCAGCGCGAGATTCAAAGTTAGCCAACAACAGGAAACCGCGACCCATCGCTAAACGCCTTCGAGAAATACCGCCAGACATAGAGCTGCCTTATGTGCTTGTTCACCCTAGAACAATAATGCTCATCGTTCTTGTGGGTTCAACAATAGCCATCGCACTGATCGTGTTGCGTTTTATTCACTAGAGGACTTCCAAGAGCACAAATTCACAAGGCGATACTTACGCTGCGCTCGTCCGCGTGCACTCCTGCGATGACGTTGCCGAGAGGGTAGGCTTTTGACGCCACAGGGTAGGCGGCGCTGGATGATAAACGCGGTCATCCGTTTCGTGTTGCCATGTCCGATTGAAGAGCACCCAAAATGACAGACCATACCATTGAAGAATCGCCGCAAGTTTATGCACGAGTCGGCGGTTGGCTTTATCTGTACATCATAGTCGTCGGTACTCTTGCCGAAATTTTTGTTCGAGGTAAGCTCATTGTTTCAGGAGATCCGGCGGCAACTGCCAATCACATCATAGCTTCTGAGTCGCTGTGGCGCGGCAGTGCCGCAGGCGAACTTACCTGGCTTGTGTGTGCTATCGCTGTAACGCTGATCTTGTACGTATTGCTCAGACCAGTAAGCAACAGTCTTGCCTTGCTTGCGACGTTTTTTAACTTGGTGAGCATCGCTGTTGAGAGCGTTAGTACGGTATGTCTGTTCGCAGCATTGTTTCTCTTGGGGGACGCAAGCTACCTAAAAGTATTTGAACCAAATCAGCTACACACGCTCGCGTATCTTTCTCTCAAGTTGTACGATTACGGGTTTGGCGTCTGCCTCGTATTTTTCGGCTGTTGCCTTTTTCTTTATGGATATTTGATTTTTAAATCGGGCTATTTCCCCAAGACGATTGGCGTGCTGGTGATCCTTGCCGCTCTGAGTTATCTAATCAATAGTTTTGTGTTGTTCCTTGCTCCCGCCCTCGCGGATGCGATCTTCCCTATTCTGGTGCTTGCTTTTATCGGGGAAACGTCATTGTGCTTGTGGCTCATCGTGAAGGGCGTGAACGTTCCGAAGTGGCAAGAGAAAGCCCGTTGAAGCACAATTGTTTCATTCTGTAACGGCTGCTTTCTGCATCCAGCTTCCCTCCGCGAAAACGTCAAGCCTATCGGTCAGAGATCAGCTTGTAGCTGATGACAGCAATCAATGCCCCGGCAATCGGTGCGACCAAGTATACCCACTGACTCTGCCACACTCCGGCCACGAGTGCTGGTCCCAAAGAACGCGCTGGGTTCATCGACGCTCCCGAGATCGGACCACCAAATAATGCGTCAAGCGCGATCGTGCTTCCAATAGCAATGCCGGCAAAATTTTTTGTTGCACGACCATGCACGGCCGAACCCAGGATCACAAACACGAGCAAGAACGTCATCAACAGTTCCAACCAAAATGACGTGCTCACTGATCCGTTCGGCAACGTGGCACCGAGAAAAGCAATGTGACCGAACATTATTCGCAACACGGAGCTTGCAGCTATAGCACCCACAATCTGCGCCATGACATACCCGGGAACACGAACGCCAGGAAACTCACCGGCCGTCCAAAACCCGATTGTCACAGCCGGATTGAAGTGGGCTCCAGAGATATGTGCCAGAGCATAGACCAGTGCTGCCACGACGAGTCCAAACGTAAGACTCACTCCAACATGGGTGAGAGCGTGCGTCATGGCATCAACAATAATCGCGCCGGTCCCCGCGAACACAAGGAAGAACGTACCGATGGACTCGGCAATCAAAGCCTGACGAAAGTGCATTTATGACGGTTGCTTAGCGGATAAGTCAGCTATCAATCGATCAACCCGCTCGGCAATGTCATCCCGAATAATGCGCACCGCTACCAAATCCTTACCCGCAGGGTCAGCCACATCCCAGTCCTCGTATCGTTTTCCCGGATAAATCGGGCACGCATCGCCACAGCCCATTGTAATCACCACATCAGCCGCGCGCACAACGTCATCTGTCATCGGCTTGGGAAACTCTTTGCTCAGATCGAGTCCTATTTCGGCCAGAGCTTCGATGACGACGTTATTGATTGTGCTGGATGGTGCACTCCCAGCCGACCGCACATGAATCTTCCCTTCGCTTCTGGCGTCAAGCAGCGCGGCCGCTATTTGACTGCGGCCTGCGTTATGAACGCAAACAAAGAGCACTTCAGGCATACTCTTTGCTAGACTCCCGGCCACTTGAGCCGCCGCGATCAGACGCTCCCTAGCAAATCGGTAGGCGAATATCGGCAGGTAATCGGTTACCTGGGAACCTCTAAGTGAATCTATGCTATCCTCGAGGACACGCCGAACGGTTTCCTCTGAAAAGATGCCCTTGAACTCGGCCTGCAGATTTGAAGCGCCGCTTAGAGCAAGGTTCACAAGACTGTCGTCAGAGTTCACATTGTCACTAACTCAGACGTGCAAGCTAACAGCACGAGGCAACTTCTCCCTGTGGATTCTGACAACAGGTCACGTTCTCGTTATTGCGTGGTTCAGTCTCGGCGATGACGTAATACGTTTCCCATCTGCGACCATCTGGGTCAGTTGCCCAGACCTTGTTATGGTTGGCGTAACAGCACGTTTGTGCGGTTTCAATATCCATTGGAAGGCCCGCACCCTTCAAGCGCTCGATTGCGCCGTCCACGAGGTCGGGAGTGTCTACGGCGATTCCGTAATGAACGTCCTCCGAGCCCTTTGCATGAGGATCGAACGACAGCGCTAGCTCGAGGCCTGGATTCTCAGTCAAGAACAGGGCGTAGTCCGCATAATGCTTAGCAGGTTCCGAATTCAGTAACGTACGGTAGAACGCTACACTTGCCTCGAGATCACGCGTAGCGAGGTTCAAATGAGTCCTCATGCCGCTATCCTTTTCCGTTGAGGAAAGATACTAGCAAGAGCGGATGCAATCCGTTCGTCTAGAGTATCTGCTAAGCGGTAATAGACCCAAGTTCCGCGGCGTTCGCTTGTGACGAGGCCTGCATCCCGCAAGACCCCGAGATGATGAGATACGGCGGGTTGATTCAGTGGGAACGCATCAGTAAAATCGCAGACGCAGACTTCGTGCTTTGATCGGCTGAGAGTGGCAAGAATGCGGAGGCGATAAGGGTCACCCAGGGCCTTGAAGAGAGTAGCTTCGTCAGCACGCTCGACCTTGTCGACCTTAGCAGGAGGGCAACATCTTTGTATTGACATTCGTCGATACTAGCATACTATATCGAACAATGTCAATATAGAAAATAACTCTTACGCTTTTATGGCGGGGGTGTCGCCGTAATAACGCAATCAATCCTGGTCGCGGGATTGTTGAAGTTGTGGTCTTCCTCCATAACTCCCTTGCCCCTCGCGTAGCCGTAGCCGTCCGTTGCCGATCTCACCGTATGCGAACCGTCATAATACTCGGCGACGGTAAAGACTCCAAAGGTTGTTTCATTCGTCGGCCCATTGCAGCAGAAAACGCGGCTCACCGTTCCACCGCCTTCCGCCGGATAATCGAAGGGGGCATTGCTCGGACCCGGACTCGCTGCGACGATGATGGTGGGCGTCACTACGGTCGGCGGCGCAGTCGGGTTCGCCATATAGCCATAGAGGACCGTATTGTCATTTGCGTCGTTGGCCAAAAGTTGAATTTGTGTCGTGCCGAGCGTTGGGGAGCTTGGAATCTGCTCGGCATATTCGTACGTCAACGTGCTACCGATTGTCGTCGAACCGATAACCTGATTCGTCTTTGGAAAAGTCGAAGCGCCAGGCGTCGGCGTGCCGAGGTAGCAAGCATACGTCCACGTATTGCCAACTGCGAGCGGCAAGTACGGCTGCGGGCTCGGCGATGGCCCCGGGGGCGGCGTCGGTCCCGTCATTGAGCCTCCTCCGCCTCCTCCGCCCCCACCGCAGGCTGCGAGCCACAAGACAACTGTTGCAAGCGCGAAACGCGTGTATAGACTCCACGAGCGAGTTATCATTGAGCCACCTTACCAGGTGAGCTTCAGAAACGTCTCAAAGCTTTGTTCAACAATGTCTCAAGAAGTGATCAAGAACGCGCCGAAAGTAACGCCGCTGCGTGGCTTCGAGTACCAATTTGGCGCCTATCGCGTCTGCAGGGACGAGTTGACGCTGAAATATCGCGACGCCGTCTTGCCGCTAGCCCCGAAGGTCGTTAAGACCCTGCTTGTGCTGCTCGACAATGCCGGTCGCTTCGTATCAAAGGACGAGTTACTCGAATCAGTGTGGGACGGGCCAGTCGTCGAAGAAGCCAATCTTTCTCAAAACATCTACATGCTGCGCCGTCAATTCGAAATGACGTCGAACGAAACGTTTATCGAGACACTGCCAAAACGCGGCTACCGCTTCACACACCCGGTGACAAAGCGCGACCTCGGAGCGACTCGGGTCGGTAAGCGGATGTCTGCTCCTATACTCATCGCCGCCGCGCTGGCCGCCGGCGTCTTGTTGGCCATCGTGATTCGGTTCGACACGGCCGACAAACATGCGCTTGTACCTCCCGCCTCTTTAACACCGGCAGCAGAAAACGCCGACGCGCTCGGTTGGTACTATTGGCGAGGAACGACCGAGGCGGATTTGAAGCAGAGCGTCCACGATTTTCGACTGGTCGTGAATGCCGCCCCGCAAAGTCCGGTCGGCTACGCGGGTGAGGCGATAGCATATGCTAAGCTTGCGGACATCTGGGAAGGCAGCCCCTCAGGTCTTGTGGCCAGCTTAGCTGCTGAGAAGCTTTCCCAGCGTGCCGTCTCACTCGACCACACGTCCGCGATCGCTCACGCTGCCAAGGGCTTCGTTGAGTTCGACCTCGATGGGAACAACCGTGCGGCGGCCGGCGACCTCAAGCAGGCGGTTGGAATCGAACCGGACCTAGCCGTCGCGCATCTCTGGTACGGCGCGATCCTCTTGTGGCAGGGTGACCTCGGCCTCGCGCGCGCCGAACTCCAGCGGGCTTCCAATCTCGACGTCACCTTGCCAAGCATCGATTATCTGCTTGCACTGGACTACTATATGAGCCGCGATTACGAAAACGCGATTGCTTATGCCAAACTCGACAAGGATGATTTCTTTGCTTCCGAGGCTGCTCCGTTGTTGCTTGCAGCCGCGCACGAAGAAGTAAGGCAATACCCGTCGGCGATACAAGACGTCCAGCGTCTGGCGGCTGACCCATCCAATGCGCTTGTAGCAAGCGGTACCCTGGCGTATGTGTACGCAACGACAGGGCAACGGGAGCGCGCCGGTCGAGCGTTACACGCGGTCGAGCAGCTCGCCGAAAAGGATCGAGATTATCCTTTGCTTGTCGCCCTAGCGTACTCAGCAAATGGCCGGCCGAACGAAGCCTTCGCGTGGCTAGGTCGCATGCCGCTTTCGGATCGCGCGCTCTTTGCGCTGGATCCACGCTTGGATCTGCTGCGTCACGATCGCCGCTTTGTCCAGTGGCTCCACGGCTGAATCAAGACACTACGGGAATTGAACATTTATCTAGGGGGCTGGCCAGATGTTTTATCATGAGCACCAGCGGTATCTTCAAGACCGCTTTGACACCCGACGTCTCGCCGATCGTTTAGAAGAGCGACTCGTCACCTCAACGATCGACGAGGAAGACAAGCAGTTCATCGAATCTCGCGACATGTTTTTTCTCGCCACCGTTGATGGGCGCGGTTTTCCTAGTTGCTCGTACAAGGGTGGTGACCCGGGATTCGTACGAGTTGTCGACGAGCGGACTCTTGCATTTCCGAATTACGATGGGAACGGAATGTACGTTTCCATGGGAAATGTGCGCCAGACCCGCCAGGTGGGCATGCTGTTCATCGATTGGGAACATCCAAAACGCCTGCGGCTTAACGGAGAGGCGACGATCGCTGAGGAAGATGCGCTCATTGCAAGCTTTCCCGAGGCCCAATTCATCGTACGCGTCAACGTCCGAGAAGTCTTCGCCAACTGTCCACGCTGCCTACACCGACTAAAATTGATCGAGAGATCGAAATTCGTGCCAAAGGCACAGGTAACCACCCCGATACCAGATTGGAAAAAGCAGGAGTTTGTGGCAGACGTATTGCCCGAGCATGATCCTGCGCGCACAGCTTAACGGGTGACGATTAGGCCATAGCACGATTTCTTTCGGAGGGGTCTTTGGTTCCACGGCCTCGCGTGGGCGAATAGCTCAGCTGGTAGAGCACCTCCCTTACAAGGAGGGGGTCACAGGTTCGAGCCCTGTTTCGCCCAAACAGGCCGTATTTAACGGCTCTCGCGACCGAATCCGAGCGTCAAGGTTGACATCCAATTGCTTTCGCAACGAAGGAAATTCAACGGAGCGGTACTTGGAATATGTCTTCTGAAGTGGTTTTCTCAAATCGGCTTTCGGCGGTCGCGTAAACGATCGGAAACCCGCGGGGATAAGCTCGGCAGCAACTTTGTAAGAGCCGAGAGGACAGTGCTTCCGATGCTCAAGCAGGGTGGTCGACAGCGAGCCAGCGGTCTTCCACCGGAATCCGCGGCGCGTTGCGCGGATATGCGCCCTTTGAGTGCGCTTTGTGCCAGATGTGCGACCGGGCCACGAGATACTCAAAGTTCTCCCACACCGCTGGCCCTACGGTGCGCCGCGCCACGGCGATGATGTCCTGGCCCCGTTCCCAGTCTTGCGTCATCACGAAACTGAATACGTCCAGCACCGATTGTTCGGGGACGAGCTGCTGTTTCACCAGACTTCCGATGTAATCGTACCAGTTGTAGAGATGCAGCCACGGAGCAGTTCGACGATCGAAGGTGTGCTCCTCAATGCCCTTGCGATACGCAGCATCCGTTATGTCGTGCATCGCGATCTTGCGCGTGGCTTCGCGCCACTCCGAAAACTGTGGATCTTCCGACCGGCCGAGGATGTTGAGCAGACCGGTGAGTTGATTGCTTGTGCGCAGGTGACGCAGCTGCACGATTGCGGCGATCGCCGTTGCCGCGATGACGATGAACGTTCCGACAGCCGCTACAGTGCTTAACGTCTCTTGATTCATCAATTCGCCCTCCGATGTCGGTTTAGGTGGGGACCTGACGCCGAGGCGCCCTTTGTCATCATCTGTCGCGGTTCCGCTCAGCTGGCGAGTCGCAGCCGGGCACGAGTGACTCGATTGCAATAGGCCAGCAGACAGGTCAGCCCAAAACGTTTCACCGCCGCTCCCGATGCGATCGCGATCTTGGACATCAGCAATTTGACCACTTATTTGACCACTTATGGGGCGCAGATCGGCGCAGAGATGCGAAGGGCGGCGAAAACTCGATGTCTTCACCGCCCCATGTTTGGTAAGACTTTGCGCCGATTTTCGGCGTGCTAGATATTTTCGTTTCCATGCGGCCACGGTCGGCCCAATTGGCGCGCAGGTTTCTTATCAGGACTCCAATTTTAATCGAAAGACTAGGCAGCCGCACGCCGCCATGCCCCACCGACGTTGAAGGTCATCACCAACCATGCTACGAGGCCGGTTCCGCCAGCGACAGCAACACCAGCGTTGTTGTTTGCCAGCAAGCCTGCAACGCCGCACACAATCGCGAGTTGAAACATTACGAACGTCAGCCAGGTGAGCGGCAGCCAGAGTAGTTCTCCGGGTTCGGTCTCGTCATCCTCACCGCGTGCTGTCGTAGCGAGCAGCCGTATCCCGATGTGGTGCAGATGTCCGAGTACCATTTGGCCTATCCATCCCATAAGGCCAACGAAGACATAGGCGGCCTGCCACTTGAATCCCGCGAGAGTGCCAAAACCAAGCATTATGGTGAGTAAAAGCCAGACGCCTGCAGCCGCGATGAATGCTTGTGGCGGACGATGTCCGACACTCGCTGAAAGCAGAACGCCGCCTAGTTCGACAAGGTAGACGATGAACGCGACAGCGAGCGCGATGGCGCCGAGCCATGAGAGCGCAGATATTCTTGCGATGAGCCCGGCGATCAGCAACAAAATGCCTACGATGCTTAAACTTCCCGTTATTCTGTGTGCGACCGCGCTGGCCGGACGGCTACCTGCAATGGGGCCGAGAGTGCGCATTGAGACACCCATGATGAGGATTGAGAGCCAGCCAACAGCGCCGAGATGCGCGTGAATCGCTGGCGCGACACTGAGAATGGCTGTGCCTGGGCCGCCCGCGAGTGCAGTACCCATAGCAAGTCCGATCGCTGCCGTGGCCGCAAGCATCGCGAGCACGACTCCCAGTGCTCGCGCAACGGCCCTCGCAATGCGGTCGGTGCCGACAGTCGAGAGGGTTGTGAGTGCTGCGCCGAGATAAACCGCGAGGGCGGCGCTAACAAGAACCGCACTCCACATTATCAACCTCGGCGCGTCGAGCCAAAAACTAGTGGCTAAGGCATATGCCCCAATTGCCAGCGCAACGATGGATGCACGCGCGTAACGCTCACCGCGCCATTGGACATTACAGAACTCAGGAATGACGTGGATGAGGATGGAGAGCGCCACGACGGTGATCCACGCGAGCCCAACCAAGTGCACCCACGCGAGGCCCCGGGTTCTGTCACCAAGACCATCAAGGCCAGTCGCCCACAGCACGATCCACGAAACACCGTGAGCGACGTGGCCAGCCACAAGCCCAAATGGTGGAATCCAAGGAGGAGACCGATGCGGGTCTACCCTCATCCCACGCCCGGCGCGGGGCGCGAAGGAGGACGGATGCGATGCCACACGATGAAAGCGAAGATCGCGACTGCCGACAACTGCAGCACTGCGGACACGACCAGAGCTGCACCGGCTACGACTGAATGGCCACCAAGCTGATACCATGGTTCGACGAAGAGACGGATCAGAAGCCCAACGTTAAGGCATCCCCAGCACACGAGCGCAGCACGCGGTGGGTAGCGACCTGCTGAGGTTGGAAATGATTCCTTGGAGAGGGGAAACATCCACAAGGCGACGCCGATAACGACGTTGACGAGCCAACCGACAAAGCCAGCGTGACCATGTTCGACGTCAACTACGAATGGTGCCGTATGTCCGAGACCTTCTGCGGCAAGCAAAATAGCACCGAAGAGAAATGTCACAAGCATGTATACGATGCCGGTCTTAATGAAGAGACGAGCTTCGAACGGCATAAAATCCGGCTCTCAGAGCTGCGAATACGATCCGCGAATAAGACCCCCAAAGCCACCAGCCGCGGTGATCGCCATCAGAAGAACCACTCCAGCGAGTATCCAACCCGCGCCAAACCGATATCGCTGACCAGCATATGCCGCGGTGAAGCCACACACAGCGAGGGCAAGGTGATCGAGAAGGTGCAGCAACACGGACGATTCGGTAGCCTCGTAGAGCGACGGCCACATGAGCAGCATGACGACGAGCGAGGCGCCGATTGCAGGCACGAGCCACCACGTCTGTTCAGACATTGTTGGCCTTGGCTGCGCGATCGCTAGTCCCAGTGCACACCCTCCCACAAGAACCACTGCATGCGCTAAATGGTGCACGAGCGTCGCCAAGTGCTCGCCAGGGTGCCAAATGGGGGCAAAGAGAGCTCCGGCTCCTGCGACCACAAGCAACCAGAGAACCACGCGGCCAATGGTCAACATTTTTCGGGCTCCACTTTCCTTCCAGCAAATGCTAGGCGCAGCGCTTCACCGATGATCAGAAGAAGGCCAACGACAAGAATCAATGCTCCGACGGTTGACCACGCTGCGATGTGCGGTCCAGGGGTTGGTTCGATTGCAAAGCGACGGGGTACGCCGGCTGCTCCTGCCGCGTAGAATCCCAATAAGAATACTCCCCCGCCCCCAAAGAAGGTGAGCCCTATCAGCCAACGTACGGCAGCGCTCGTGATTTGCCCCCGACGCTGTTCGAGCATGAAGAACACCCACCCAAGGATGAACAGCAAGACGCCCTCGAGCAAGTAGGTGTGGAAATGGCCAGGAACCCATAGCGTGTTGTGCAAGTCGAAATTGAAGGGTACAGTCGCGTCCAATAACGCACCAATCCCTCCAACCAGCCATCCGATGAGACCCGCAAAAATCAGCAGTGAGCCGAGACTCCAGCGCATGCCCGAACGGTAGACGAGCAGCGCGCTTCCGTAGACAGTTACCACAGCCACGGGCACTGCCGCGAGATAGGATGCAGCCTCTCCAACATATTGCAGAGCCCGAAACTGCACGAAGTCCATGTAGAGGTGATGGAAGTATGCGATGAGCACGAACAGTAGCGTGCCCCACCACGCCACGACGAACACGGGCGACGTATGATATTCGCGTTTCGTATAAAATGGTAATGCCACGTAGACGCCGGCGATCGCCATGTAGATCGTAAGGTTGGCGATCGAATGTCCGAAGAAATAAGTTACATTCTTCGCCCACAGGGAGTCGAGCACGATAGATGGATTTAGCCAGTGCGCGATGAGCGCAGTGCCGATCACCATACCGGCGGCGCCAGTAATAGCGCCGTCAAGAGAGACCACTGTGGCTGCGATAGCTTGCGGTTCCGGCGGGTGCTTGCCCGCCGCATCAAACGAGACCCGATGGAAAATATAATCAAAGCCGAGCGCGCTGCCAAGCCCTCCATATCGCGACACGCTCGCTGCAAGGATTTGAATACAAAAGATAAGCCATCCGAGATCGACGAGCGCGACGCCAAACAAGAACGAACCTGTTGCCCACGATGGCCACGTCGCTCCCACAAAGGGCAATGGATAGAGGAAGGTCCAAGCCGCGGCAAATCGTCCGATAAGCACCGCAACCAAGACTGCCACCACGCCAAGCGCTATCGATGCATAACAGAAATAAGCGACTCGCGCATCGAGTGAACCATTGCACCGGACGAGGTACCACATCATCCCCATGCCGGCGATCGTTACTGCGGTGATCATTCCAATGCCGTGCAGCGTCATAAACGAATAAAAGAGAGCCGGACTGAACGAAATCCATTGTGCTTGTTCGCCACGCAGCACCAATCCAAGAAGCAGCATGAGGAAGACGATAGCCAGGCCGGTGACAAGGTAGAGCCACATTACTATTCGTGCTGGTCGCAGATCGTCTTCGATGATGTTCATGCTAGCGTACCTCGAACTGCGCGTGCATGTAGGTGTGGCCGATGCCGCAGTATTCGAGGCAGCGCACAGTATAGATTCCGCGATGGGTAAACGTAAACGGCAAATGATTGACGTAGTTGGGCATTGCCTGTACCTGGCCGATCAAGCGTCCTTGATCGTCGTAGATGCCGAAGCCATGATTAACATCGTGCGACGTGACGTCAAACATGATTGGTGTATTAAATGGAACGACTGTAGGGAGGCTAAACATGTACTGCTGCGCGATGATTTGGTAGTGTCGAACAGGTTCGGTGGCGGCAGCGCGCGGGTACGGGAAATAAGGCAGCGTGAGAAAGAATCCAGCAATCAATGTTGCCAAGAGTGCGAGGAACCACCACCGCCTTATGGCATAACCTGTCATCGCGACCGTTAGCTGCGGCACAGGGCCCGCTCGCGATGACAACCCTACAAGGGTCATCAAAACGACGACACCGGTTGCGAGGATGAGGTTTACAACGAAGACGTCAGACCCGTACGACATCGCGTTACCCCACTAGTGCCTACGACCGAATCATGGATTTATGCGTACCGCTCTCGTACTCCCGCGCTTAGGGCAAATGCTGACTTCAACAGTCAGTTGGTCGCAATGAATGCTCCCATGGCACCGTCGTCAGCATCACCGAATGAATGGGTTACAAACGGATATGTGCCCGCCTGTTCCACCTGGAACTCAGCCACAGCTCCACCACCCGGCGGAACGGCGATGGTCTGAAGCCCAACGAGTTTGTTTTGCGGATTGCCGTCGACCAAAGTCGTCCGCAAGATCGTGCCAATCACGTGGAACGCGGAGAAATGACTGGGTCCAGCATTAATCACAAAAACCCGGACAAGTTGCCCGACCCTGATCGATAACGGGTTCTGCTTGTAGCGGAAAGCCACTCCGTTGAACGTGACGACCTGGGGTAGGCTAGTTTTCATCTTCGCCATATCTCCATAGTACTCGTCGCTTGTGCCGGGATAAAGCGACGGATAAAACTCGCTTTGAACGAAGACGAACTCTTGCGCCGAGGGACCCCAGCCCACGGGCGGGTCCACCACGACCGCCCCATACATACCATTGCTGATGTGTGCCAGCACCGGAGGCGTGCCGCAGTGGTAGAGGAACGCGCCTGGGTACTGCGCGACCCACGCGAAATGCAATGTTTGCCCAGGCTGCACAGTTTGGTATGCTACGTTAGGCGGGGCGAGCGCGGCATGAAAATCTATCGAGTGACCGATGGAGGCTCTGTTCGTGAGCGTCACGTCGATTGTATCGCCGACTCTGGCGTGAATCACCGGGCCCGGTACACCTCCATTGAAGGTCCACGCATGATATCTCATGCCGGGCGCGATCTGGAGCGTCCTATCGACCAATGCAAGTTTGACGAAGATTGTATGACCCGATGGTAGTCCCGGCAACTCTTCTGGATGCGGTGCAGACGTCGGCGCCACGTAACCCGGCGTCGTCATGGTCAACTGTGCCATCACGTTGGCAGTTTGATTGGCAGGTGCCGTATGTTGGCTGTTTTGCGCACAACCCGTGACCAGGAGCAAGGCAACAAATGCGGAGATCGAACCTCTACTCACGATCGGTTAACCTCTCGAGCACGCGGGTGTAGTTGCTGTTGGCAAGCTCCGAGAAAAGCGGAATAGCGCAACTCGTCGCAGGTAAACATGAGTGCTCTACTTCACGATTGCTCTAAAGAATGTCCAGGATAAATTCAAGTTGAGGATGGCCGCCGTCAGGAGACACGACGGCGCCCCCGGACGTTATCCGGGTTGCAACCCACCGCAGTGCATGGGAACTTCCCACGGGGGCGATTCCCGGATTACGTTGTAGTCGAAACAATCCGAATTCGTGGGGTCTTGGTACGGCGCCAGAGCCGGCATCACCCCGCCTGACGCGCGCGGCGGCGCGGGGGTGTACGGTGAAAGCATCTTCTTGAACATGTCAGGTGTCACGCGGTAACTGCCAACGATCTTAGCCACAATCGGACGATCTTTCGCCGCGAGGTTCGAGGGCACTTGCGCCAGAAAAACGAGATTCTTATACAGCCCGAGATAGTCTGGTTGAAGCGAACACAGAACAGCCTCGAACTTGACGGACTGCGCGGCTGCGGTCCAGCCCCCTAGGAAGAGCGAGCACATAGGAAGTTTCGTTGCGGACTGGCCAGCGAAGGTTATTTGCGGCTGCGGCGACCCCTGTTTCGTCGCGCCGGTTTGAAGAATCGTTGTGAACTTATCTTTCAAACTCGCGCTAAAGGGGAGTGCGAAGACGACATTCCCACCGAGGTTCCCGCTTCCACTTGGGGCATTCTTCGCGACGACGAGCACCCCAAGGTTGATACGTTCGTCATTGGGGCCGGTTACGTAGACAAAGCCGTTCGATCCCTTGGCGAGCTTCCAACCATCGGGGAGGCCCACCGAAGCGGTCTTATCTGCCGTCGTTACGGTCTTGAGCGTAGCCGTCGAAGCGACGGCCATTGGCGCCCGCGCGTTTAGCAGGCTGGCGATCGCAAAAGCTGCGATGGCAAGCACGCACACCGCCGTCTGATGGAAACGGTTCAACAAGTGTAATTCCCTTTCGATTATACGGAAGGATGAAGGTAAGAGCGTAGCCCTCGATATTCGTGTTCTATGCTATTACTCCCGCCTGTTCTGGCTGCGCCCTCACTTGGAACCGCTTTGAAGCGCGTCCAATCGCGGTGGAGCATCGACCACTTAGCTCCCTCGTGATGACAGGCACAGGCACGACATACGACGATTCGTCCACCGCACAGCGTGACACCCTCACGAAGTCAAAGCGATACCAAATACACGGAACGAGTGGAAGAAAATCCAACGGCAAGTGGTCGACTAGTGCCAGCGAAAGTTTAGTTAAGTTCGATTCGGCTGGCGTTGTGTGTCAGCCATTGTTCGAAAGACTGCAACGAAGGATTGAGCGACTTCGAAAGAGCGACATCGCGCGATGCAAGCAGCACCGGCTCGAAGTCTGCGTAGAACTGGAACATGTTCCCCAAATCCTCCGCCCCGGGGAACCCCAAGCCGCGATAGACTTCCGGCGGCACCGCATTGTAGCGGATCTGCTTTCCCAGGGCCTTGCCCACAGCAGCCGCCATCTGCGCTCCCGTCAGCGCTTCGCCGGCAAAGCCGACGCGCTTGCCGAGAAACTCCGCGCGCCGTCGAAAGATCCCGAATGCACAGTTGCCAATGTCCTCAGCCGCGATACCCGGCAGTTTCTTGTCGCCGATCGGCAGGTTCAGCGCGAGGACGCCATCCGCACCTTTCTTGGGACTCATGCGGGCGACGAAATTGTCCCAATAAAATGACGCGTGGGAAAACGTGACCGGCAGTCCGAGGTCGGTAAAATACGCGTCGGCCTCAGCTTTAGCGTCGAAATGCGGCACTTTGTATCGGCCCATGAGTGTCGGCATGCGGCTATCACCGAGCGGCACGAAGGTGCGCGTGTCCTCCAATGTCGACCAGATGACGTGTTGCAGTTCGGCACTCTTGGCGGCCTCAGCCATTGCCTTGGCATTGGCTTTCTCGCGGTCGGGAGAGTGATGGGCCCAAAAGAACGTGACGCAATATGCACCGTAAGCGCCCGCAAAGGCACGCCTTAAACTCTCAACATCGTCCACATCGGCAGCGATGACCTCAGCGCCTAGCCGCGAAAGCTCTCGTGACTTTTGCGAGTTGACATCTCTGGTCAGAGCGCGCGCTGTGAAGTCGCCGCTTGTGTCCCTTTGAATTGCGCGAACCAAGCCGCCGCCTTGAGAGCCGGTGCTCCCAACCACAGCAATAATCTTCTTAGCCACGGAGCCTCCGCGTCACATTGTCAAGAGATGTGACGACTCGATTTCTTATGGCATTGGTGCGGGCATATCCGGTGTTGACTGCGCGAAGGTGTAGCCAGTTGCGGGGCATTTTATGTCAGGGTTGGTCGGGACGAACATTCCGGCTGGATTGGGTTTCCACAACCACACGTGCAGATCGTAGTGCACGAGCTCCTTGGGCATGACGGGGTAATGACCCATCATCGGCCCGTAGAACTGATGGCCGAAGAGCTGGGGAGGCTTCATCCCTGCTTTATACGGCATGAACCATTCTGCAGCCGCAAGCTTCAGCGTGCCATCAGCCATCGGTTCATAGATGAGCACCTGTGGTTTAGTGGGATCAAGCGTCGGTCCGACAAGCGAGAAATTGATGAAATGCACGCCCATACCACCGACGGGATAGGGCATGCCATTCATCGTGCTGGCCGTCGTGAATGCGACGCATCCAACCGTCGAGAGATAACCTTCACGGATCGCCGTGAACGGATCATGATATTTGTCAAGCGCTGTACGAGCGGCCGCGAGATCGGGCGAAAGCTGATCCGCGTTGACTGGAGCCGCGGACTGCTCGAGCAGCGCGATCGCAACGGCTGTAAGAAGCGCAAGCAAACACGAACTAAGGCTTGGTCTCATATAACCGCATCCTTTGTGACTTGGTGGGCGACTCTGCGCGAATGTTGGCAACCCTCTTTTACGCTGGCTGACCTGGTCCTCCCTATTCCTCGGGTTGTCGTCGCTGCCGCATGAGCTCGGGGATGATCGCCATCTGATGTCGCAACAATCGAGCATGCTCACGCTCTCGCGCTGATCGAGCTTTCGTTCTGGGCGCTTAGGCGACTAGCCCTCCACCAGTGTGACCGGTTGTGGTTCCGGAAGTGGCAGCACGGCATCGTCCTCGCGCGACGTGACGCGAAACGCAATTGCGAGCGCCACGATGAGCATCGCGCCGGCCACGAAGAATGGTGCGCCGAAGAAGCCGAACGCCCGCCAAGGTCCAGTGACTTGCGCAAACGTCCAGGCGAAGATAAGCGGGCCGATCATCATCGCGATGCCACGCAGCGACGACATCGCCCCCTGAAGTTCACCCTGCTCCTTGGGGCCGACGTGCTTGGACATGAGCGATTGCACTGGTGAGTTGTAAATCGAAAGACAGAGCACGACGATGCCTGCCACGAATGCGTAGACGCTGTTTATGCCGATGAGCGCGTTGCCGAGCATGAACGTCGCGAGGCCGATCAGCAGTGTGCGCCGCTCGCCAAACCACCGAACCACCGGCCCGACGAGTGTTGCAGCGGTCACCGCAGAGCAGAGGCCGACCAGCGCGAGCGACAACCCGATCGCTCGCTCGTTCCATCCGAACTGCGCGATCAGGTAGAGCACCCAGAGAACCGGTAAGGCTTCGTGGGCCACGAGCGTGATGAAGGTGACTCCGGCGAGCCCGTAGAGTTCGGGATGACGGCGCAGCAATCGCAAGGAGCCAAGTGGATTCGCGCGTTTCCAATCGATCGTCGTCGCGCGGTGTTCGCGTGCCAGCGATTCGGGAAGCACGATGAGACCATAGAGCGTGTTGATCAAGCTGAAGCCTGCGGCGATCCAAAACGGCAAGCGCGGATTGACATTGCCGGCGAGACCGCCGATCGCCGGACCGATGATGAAGCCCAAGCCGAACGCGGCGCTTAGCAGGCCGTATGCCTGTGCGCGCTTGTCGTGCGATGTAACGTCGGCTACATAGGCGTATGCGGCGGTGATGTTAGCGGTTGCCATGCCGGAAAGCACGCGGCCAGCGAAAAGCCACCATAGATTCGGCGCCACCGCCATAATGACGAAGTCGATGGCCGTCACCGCGCACGAGATCAGGATCACGGGTCGGCGCCCGACGCGATCGGAAAGCATCCCTAGCAGCGGCGAGAAGAAGAACTGCATCGCCGCCCAGACCGTCGCAAAGATGCCGGTGATTTCGGCGGCATGCGACAGGTCGCCGTTCAAAAAGTTCGCGATGAGCTTGGGCAGCACCGGCGCGATGATGCCGAGCGCGATCATATCGATCGCAACTGTAATGAAGATGAAGACAAGCGCACCGGTACGTGGTGGAGTTTTAGGCTGTTGCATCATTGCGAGCTTCCTCTGAAGAGGCATAGTCGAGGAGAGTGAGCCACAGATTGACCGCGCGGTCAATACGCGAGCGGTCGTGCGTCGCGCACAGATCGAGAAGAAACCCACGGAACCCGGCGATCATCATCGTTGCAAATGCGCGCGCACGTTCGCGCGTGTATCCGGGTCTCGTCGAGCACGCCTCGAGGGCGGCGAGCCACTCCTCGACGGCGCCTTCCACGAATCCCGGAAAGCGCGAGCGATCCTGCAACGCGAGCGCGTAGACTTCGAAAAAGAGGCGCATCAGTGGCTCCCATTGCGGCTTGCTATAATGGCGCCACAGGATTCGGGTGATCTCGCGCGGAGGCAGGTCAGACGTCAGCTTCAGAGTCGCCATCGTCTGTTGCTGTCGCGCTCTTCCCTGCCGAATGATCTCCACGATGAGGTCATCCTTCGAACCGAAGTAGTGCAGGAGAACGCGGGGACTCGATCCGATCGCCTTGGCTAGCGGTCGCAGGGATAGCCCCGCCAGACCGTGCTTGCAGACATAGTCGACGGCCTTCCTTAAGAGCTCTGCCTTACGCGCGTCGTCCGGGGTTCTGGACATAGTAGGTAGTTTAGCATACATGAAACACTCGTTTCAAGTATGTTTTGAACGAATGAACCGAAGAAAATCTAACCGGAAGAGGCCAAATTTAGAAAAATACTCTTCTTAAAGTGCCCAGCGTTTCTCTTTGGCAAAGGTTGAAGCAGTAATTCGGTAGACAAAACTGTCTCGGCCCTCTGCGTCGAGCCTCGATCCCACACGCACTGCCCCTATTTTCTCCAACGCCTTCTGCGAGCGCACGTTCTGAAGACCAACGAGAAAAATGACGCTGTCGACAAAACTAAAGGCATGTTGCAGCATTAGCTGTTTCATTTCCCCATTGTAGATGCCGCCCCAATGCGATCTGGCCAAGAAGGTCCAACCAATCTCTATCTCGCTTTTGTCCTCGTTGTAACCATGGAAGCGCGACGATCCAATAACTTTGCCATTTTTGGAATCAACGACTAGAAATGCTCCTCCAGAGGCCAATGCCCCGTGAAAAAATGCCGTGAAACCTTCTACTTTGTAGCGATCTTGACTTGGATGTTGCTCCCAAATGAGTGGGTCCGCAGCGACGGCGAAAAGGTCTGAAAAGTCCTCGACGCGGAGCGGTCTGAGTTCGACGTGCGTGCCCCGCAAGGTAGGTTGGAGATCAATCGGTCGCAAGTTCACTGCGTCTTGTTATGGAGCAGTGCGGCGCGCTATCTGATCAATACGTCGTATGGGGGTAAATCGGCCGCCAGGGCTGCGGCGAAATGGCAATCGCATCGTTCGCGTACGTGCGTATATATTGAAATGACACAAAGCCGTATCCGGCGTTACCAAAACTCCGACCCATGCTATTGCGAAAGACGAAGTAGCCTCCTCCGGGGAACGCCTTCGACTCGCGGAACCCGACGAGGTCGATGGAATGGCCGTCGAACATCGGATTCAGCGATGGATTTGGATTTGAGTTGGCGCTACGCGGATAGTCTTTGAGGAGTGGCACGCCCCGAACGTTCACTGTTGCGAATGTGTTGAGCCACCAGATGCCGGTGGCCACCGGTCGCCCAGAACGCAGGGTGGCGAGCACGTTTTGTATTTCCAGTTTTGTCATCCCCTTAGTATCATCCCAGACTTTAAGAATCGTGATGGGATATTTTTGGGGAAACATCGCCTGCGCCGCGGCAATGGCTGCTTTGCTCGGGGTATCGGGGTGTGTGGCATTGTAGGTTGCTCGGTAGCGCATGTCCTTGGCAGGCGCAATGCCCCATGCATGATACCCGCTGATGAACTTCGTAAAAAATCCGCCATCGCTATTTTCACCGGTCGACTTGTTCCCGGCCCAATTGAGATATTCTTCAGAAAGCAAAGGGCCGCCGGTCGAACCAACCATGCCGGCCTTTTGATATTCGATCAGAAATGTCGTGGCGAAGACGGTGCAGGTACCACGATTGCCCTGGTCGCGAATAAGAATGTGGCGCTGCCTAATTTGAGGGCGCAGATCGACCTCTGGCTCGAGGCCGGAAACAAAACGCTCAGTGAACGTGATACGAACAGGTAAGGCGGGGCGCCACTGGGCTGCGGCGGAAACACCAAGCCCAAAGGTAAGCCAAAGAGCGATCAGTGTGAATCCGGATCTGCAAACAGTCGCAGCTAGGCTGCCAAAGTGGAAAGCCTTCATCTCAAGTTCTCCATGACTTGGCGAGCAAGGCACCCTGAATCAGCTATGGGCGTTCGCTGGGGAAGCCCGGCCACCATTTGTCGCCGAGTCTGGGCGACAATTTCGGCCGACACAGATCGAGAGGAGCGGATGCAACTCCATGCCCCCACTTCCAAGTGCGTCATAAAAACCAACCCCGGTGACGTTCAAGACGGTTCCGACCGGGGGCTTGAGCGTATCCAGCGTGTGCCTGACAGCCGCGATCTGTTTTGCAAAAGCACTCCGCCCGGGGCAAGAAGGATTGGGAGATTCAAGCGTGATCCTCTTCCCAGTCTTATCCCTCACGATGAGATGGTAGTCAAGGTCAGGTTGAGTGTCGGTTTCTAGGAGAATGACATTTTGCAACTCGTAGACTGTCGTTTCCGCGGGGATGGATCGGGAGTCAAGTGGTAAATGGGTCAAAGCGATCCCGTCGAGCGCGGCAATGGTTGTCATCTGTGGCGTGAGATTCATTGTTTTCGCACCGCGATCGATTCCGATTTTAACGGGCCAACGATAGCCAGCGCAGGGTGTCACATCAAGGCTTGTCTTCGTCGGTGAGACGCGACCACACGAGCTAAGGCACACAAGGATGCTAAGAACAGCTGGGACGACCAAAGCGATCCGTCGCAAATGCATATCTCCCCATTGCTTGTCCCCAAAAAAGGCCACTTGTAACCCCGCGGATCCCATGGAGGCCGGTGGGAGTTAGCGTCGTTTTCGGCGTAGGCCGGGAGCCCGGAGGGAAAGAGCTGTGACGACCGCGCTCGTCGTCATTTTTGTCGCGATCATCGTCTTGGTGACGATTGCGAACCGGATCAACGTCGCCTATCCAATTGTGCTGGTGCTGGGCGGCATGGCGATCGGTTTTATTCCTCACGTGCCCACGTTTCCGCTGCGGCCTGACCTCGTACTCGTTGTCTTCTTGCCGCCGTTGCTCTATTGGGAAAGCGTCACTGCTCCAACGAGCGAGTTTCGCTCGAGCGCGTTGTGGATTTTCCAGATGGCGTTCGGCTTGGTTGTCGTCACGACGGTCGTGGTCGCGGTCGTTGCGCATGCGATCGTACCCGGCATGAGTTGGGGCGTAGCATTTGTGCTGGGCGCCATCGTGTCGTCTACAGATGAAGTCGCCTTCGCGGCGATCGCCGATCAGTTCAGCATTCCGCGGCACGTCATTGGGACGATCGAAGGCGAAAGCTTGGTCAATGACGCCACGTCGCTGATTTTGTACGGCGTCGGGATCGCGGCGGTGGTTGGTGCATCGTTCTCACTCCTCCATGCGTTTGGAGCCCTAGCGCTCTCGGTCGTCGTGGCTGTGGCGATCGGCTTGGCTGCTGGCGGTCTTGCGGTGTTGGCCTGGCACTTTCTCAAGGATGATACCCTGCAGGGGACGATCTCGGTCGTTATCCCATTCTTAGCCTATCTGCCAGCATATTATATAGGTGCTTCAGGCGTCTTAGCCACCGTGACGGCCGGCATCTTCGTCAGCCGCTTCTCGCCGATCGTCATGCAGCCGCGAGCGCGCGAACTGCTCACGGGCTTTTGGGTAACGATCGTCTTTCTGCTCAACGCGTTTATTTTTGTCGAAGTGGGCATCGGCTTTCATCAGATTGTGTTGAGGTTGCATGAGTATTCTGCCGGCCAGCTCATCTGGTGGGCGGGCGCGGTTGCTGCGGCGTGTATCCTCGTACGATTGTTGTGGACGTTTGCGCAAGGGCTGCTACCTGCCACGAACGAGCCGGAGCATGTCGAAGGAAAGGCGGACTGGTCGCACGTCGCTATTCTGGCGTGGTGTGGGATGCGCGGGGGTGTCTCACTGGCGGCGGCGCTTGCGATTCCCCTCGAGACGATAGCCGGACCTTTCCCGTTTCGCGATTTGTTGATCTTTATCACGTTTGGTGTTTTACTTGCAACCTTGGTTGGGCAAGGGGGATCGCTACCCTATGTCATTAGGAAGCTCCGGGTCAAGGACGATGGAGCGGATGAGAAAGAAGAACGAATCGCGCTAGCGGTGACGGCACGAGCTGCGCTTAAGCATATCGACGAACTCGAACGGCAGGGCACGGTTCCTCATGGTATTTTGGAATTGCTTCGGAAGCGATTTCGGGCGAGATGGGCGGAGTTCGGCACTGGTGGCCGCGAAGATGGGGCCGCGCATCTGACTGCAGCCTATCGGAAAACTGAATTAGAGCTGCTGGACGTTCAAAGAAAAAAGCTCATTGGACTGCGCGAGGATGGCAAGATCGACAACACGGTCTTGCGGCGCATTCAACGGCTGCTCGATTTGGAGACGATCGAGACTCAGCTGCTTGGCACAACTGGGCATTCGAATATTGAGGAGTAATTTCGGATGAGTACGATTGATCGTCGCACCTTTCTCGCTCGCAGCGCTGCCGCGGCAACTCTCGCGGCTCTCAAACCTGCCGCGATTCTTGCGCAGCCCGTTCGCGGCCACATCGATCCGTCGGGACGTTTTGGATCGCTCCTGAATCGCGAGGAGTTTGACCGAGCACCCCACGCGCTCAAGCCGGCGATTTTGGCCCTGTTCGCCTCGCAGACCGCTATGCGCTCGATCGTAAGAACCGGCCCGGATCATCAACACGTCCTCACTGGACTGCCGCCCATCATCATGCAAGGGACGAACAAGTCCCTGGGATTTCCGGGAAGCTGCGAGGCCTGTTCCTTCGGATATGGCTTAGGAACGTACACCGCTGCGCGAGGGTACCCGGGATTCGATCCGTCCGAACGCGCCAACCGCATTAGCGCGGCGTGGCTTTTCTCGTGGGCGCAAAGGCGCGCTGGCTTTGCGCAGTATCCGCCTGAGAAGGATCAATTCATTGCGGACGAGGGCGAGGGTTCAGCCGGAACTACCGGTTCGACCAGCACGGTCAACATGACGTCGCCCAAACGCAAATGCCAGGGGTCGAAGGCGCTGCCGTACCTCGGATTACTCATCGCAGAGGGGGCTCCAAGTGCGGCGCAGGTCCCGTATAAACCTGATTGCGCTTACATCGACGGAATCACAACTAGCATCGACAGTTACTCCGGTATCGGCAAATTTAAGATCGGCAGTTATAAGACGCTTCCTAACTTCCTCAATGGACAGTCGATGTACCTCACCCTTATGAAGCAGTACATCAACGCAGGGCATGCCATTGCGTTTTCCGGTCTCGTTGCTCAAGGATACGACAACCCAGCCACCACGATGGTCAATGGCGCTTTCGCGCCCGCATCCGCAAGCTTCAAGAAAGGATCCGGGCACGGGCAAGTGATCGTCGGTTACGACGACTCGCTCGGCCACACTGGAGCATTTTTGATCCAAAACAGCTTCGGAAGAGACTGGCCTTATCTTAGCGCCACGGACACGCTCATGCAGGGTCGACTGTGGTGGGCCTACGAGTCATTTTACGCCTCGCAGGGATTCGGCGCGATTGCGTACCCAATTCCGCCATTCTTTGCGTATCCCAGTACCGTGACGCTCAGCTCTCCGAATCCCGGCGCGCCCGCAGCGAGAATCATTGAAGCCGTTCGGGGCGATGACAACGGCGAGTCGTTCGCTACCTTTGAACTTGACTTCGCGCAACCAGTACAACTCATTACGCTCCGCGTGACACCACTGCGTGCCGATTCCCCCGTGGTCGGCGGCTACAACGCCCCAATCACCTATGGATTTGCGCGCGTTACTCGGCGCACATCGTTCCCAGCCGGCCGCTACACCGTCGAACTCGATGCGCACACGCTTTCGTCCGATCTTACGCAGCTGCTACCGCTCACCTATCGAGGACAAGTGACGATTAGCTAACGCCCGTCACCGGCATGAAGAGGAAGATGTAATCGCGCGAATTCACTCGCGCGCTCATCGCGAATGAATTAGCGACACTACATCCGTCGGCTGCGTGCGAGATATGAAGCAACGCCGCCCTGAGGCGGCGTTGCTTATGCGATTGGCCGGGTTACTGACCCATGATTTTTTGGTTGGCGTTGGTGAGAAGATAGATTTTGTCGGCATGACGCATACCGAGCGCCTTTTGATCGTAGATGATGCCGACGTACTGACCGGCGTGGATTGCCTTCATTTGATATGTCGTCTTCCCATCCGCCGAGAAGATCTGGTCGAATTTCGGAAGGATCTCAAAGCTCAGGGTCTGATGGGACTGCGGGTTCTGGACCTTGATGCTGTTGACTGAAACGTGTGTTGTAATGCCATAGAACGTTGATGCAGCGAATGCCGTGTTTGGAACGAGCATGCCGACAGCAGCGATAAGTGGCATCATTGCGACGCGAATGAACTTCATGTGGACTCCTTATGTGAGGATAATATACGGCGACCGCCGTGACTTGATAACGAAAGGCCAAGCCGAATCATTACGGGGGCGGCGAACTCTCCCACACCGAGGCGGGGATTGGCTGGTTGATTGCATAGTCACCATAATGGGCGACCGCATGGCCCACGTATGACGGGAACACGATGTCCAGCGTTTCGGTTTTTGGAAGCAAATACCCGTTCCCAGCCAGGGCGTTCTCGATCGCCATGTCGATCGTGGCCCCATTGCGATAGAACCAACGAGCTCGCACCGGCACAGCCGAATCTCGAGCAACGTCGATCAAAATGTACGCGACGTTGCCGCCGTTTTTTGGAATGCCCTTGAGCTCGTACATTGTTGCGCTGGCGGTTCGGTCGGGAGCAACAACACTGAGGTCATACCGCTGCGGCCATGTTTCCGCGGTGCCCAGTCCTGCATACGTCCGCTGAAAGGCTTGGGCGAGGGCGGGCACCGACTGCATAACGAGCGCCTCCTTGTCCGGCCGCTCGAAGTAACGAACACCATCAAGTGGCAGGGTCACGCTAATTGGCTTTTGGATCCCGACATCGAAGTGAACGGGCACCGAATAGGAATTGAGATCTTTGCGGGCCGCCACCATGCGCCCGAGAATATCATCGACCGTTGGTGTTGGAGGCACCGTCGCACTCACGTTTGGCGTTGCTCCAAAGCACGCGAAGATGAGCAGCCCGCCGGCAAGCGCCGTCATCAGAGTCCGCATGTGAATTAGTCGAATTCCTGTTGCTGAGCGATGCGCTGTGGGTTCTCAAACAGACGCGCTGCAACAGCCCCGAAGATAAAGCCGCCAACGTGAGCCAGGTACGCCACTCCGCCTGCTTGCGCCGTTGCTACCGAGCCGATGCTCAAAAGCTGAAGGACGAACCAGATCGCGATCAAGAGCGCAGCCGAGATGTAGGTCACCCGCACAAACACGAAGAGGAACAAAAGCGTGCGAATCTGATCGCGCGGGTATGTGACCAAGAACCCGCCCATCACGGCGGCAATCGCACCACTCGCGCCCAGGTTTGGGACCGTGGAATGCGGATCGAACGCCACTTGCACGAGCATTGCAACGACGCCACCAATCAGGTAGAAAACCGAATAGCGCCACGGTCCCATCGCATCCTCGATCTCTGGGCCAAAGGCCCACAAGAACACCATGTTGCCTATGATGTGCGACCAGCTGGCGTGCATGAACATCGCCGTGAGAATCGTGATCAAGTGATGGCCCGCAGAAACATCTGCCGGCACCAATGACCACGTGGTCACAAAAGCATCACCGTTCGTCAATTCCAAAATGAAAACGATGACGTTGATTATGATAATCGAGAGGGTAATGACGGGGAAATCTGTGGGGCGTCGCGAGACATCGCCCAGTGGAATCATACGCGCCAGCTCCCTCGAGATATCGTGAGTTTGAGCGAGACCGAGCTAGTACATTAAAGGCTCTAGGCTGCCAAATAAGCCCCGCCTCATGCGAGATTTTCGCGGTTGTCAGGGTACATTATAGAGGACGGTATGGGAAGACCTATGACAGACGAGCTCGGTCCGGGCCAAAGCGGAGTCCACTTGCTCACCTTGGGACACGGCACGCTGACGATCGAAGCGTTTATCGCCCTCGCCCTCAATGCACGCATCAAACATATCGTTGACGTCCGTACGGTGCCAAAGAGCAAGCATAATCCTCAATTCGCGCGCGAAGCCATGCAGGATTGGATCCCCGCGGCTGGCTTGTCGTACCGCTGGGAGCAAAGACTGGGCGGTTTTCGTCGGCCCCGCCTTGACTCAAAGAACATCGCGCTGAGGCATCCGGCGTTTCGCGGTTACGCCGACTACATGCAGACGCCGCCTTTTTGGCACGCTTTCGATGAGCTCCTCGACGAAGCGGTAGTGGCTCGAACGGCAATCATGTGTTCGGAAACCCTATGGTGGCGTTGCCACCGTCGCCTGATCGCTGATGCTGCCGTGCTCACGCGTGGCGTGGCCGTGCAGGATCTCTTCCACGATGACAAACTCGCGGCGCACCGAGTGACCGAAGGCGCACGCGTGCACGGTGGTTTGGTCGTGTATGACGTGCTCAGCGAACCAAGTTTGCTCGAGCATTTGTGAGGCCGGCAGGCTAAAGCCGTAGCGCCCTGCGAATCATCGCGTACTTCACGTTGATGAAAGGTATGCACATGCGTCGATCGTTCGTGGAAACCGCCTCGCGTCGCACCGCAAGCGCCCTGGGAGTGCTCACCACTCTTGTTGTGGTGAGCTGCTTTTCGAGCCAAAGCTCAGCCACACCCACGATCGTTGCTGACGCCAGCGTGCCACCGGTGACGATCAATAGCTGCGGCCCGATTCTGGATAAGAACTCTCAAACGACCATTGCGGGCATCCCCATTCCGGCGGCTGCCAGCACTGGGATCGCGATTGAGTTCGTGAACGAATCTAACAAGCCGGCGACGCTGGTGAATTTCGATGTTCAGTCAGCGGGCGATCAATTTGTCATTCGAGATGTTGGGACGTTCTCGCCCGGTGTTTCGATTAAGCATCAATACCGAAATGGCCAAGGTCAAGCGTTCTTACTGCCGCAGTTTATCGCACCCAAGGTTTCCTGCGATGTCGCTTCGGTGACGTTTGCCGATGGCACGATCTGGCGCAAGGGTCAGCCCGTCCCGGCAGTCCAACCAGCAGCTGCTTCCGCTCAAACGTCCACTCCACTGTCTGCCACTCCGGCGAGCTTGACTGTCGACAGTGCGACGAGTTCTGCGCTTTTTCTCGTCACAAGCCCCGCGCGCGTTGCCGCGTTCAAAGAAACCGATGACTGCACCAAAGTCGCCTCAGTCTTTGTGGCCGCCACCAGCGATGCGTCTGCGACCTATTCTGTCAAACCGCTGGCTGTCGGCTCCTGCACCGTTCACGTTACTGACGAAGCGGGCAACACCATAGCGGTACCCATCGTCGTCCAGTAGTTAGGTGCGCGCCGGTCGGAGCTGGCGGCCGTGCAAAAAGCACTCTGCGACATGGTCGTTGACTAAACCACACGCCTGCATGAACGAATAGCAGATGCCCGGGCCAACAAAGCTAAAGCCATGTTGCCGCAGATCCCGGCTGAGAGCTTCCGATTCGGGCGTGAATGGCGGAATGTCACCGAGCCTGCGAAAGCGATTGATCCTGGGTTTGCCGCCGATGAATCGCCATACATAGCAGTCAAAACTGCCATACTCTTGCGCGAGGCGAAGGAATACACGAGCGTTGTTGACGGTCGATTGCACCTTTAGGCGGTTGCGGACGATTCCGGGATTGCGCAGGAGCGAGTTGACTGTTTTTGAGCCAAAACGCGCGACTTTGACCGGATCGAAACCCGCAAATGCCTCGCGATAGTTTTCGCGCTTGCGCAGAATCGTAAGCCAGGAAAGTCCAGCTTGGGCTCCCTCGAGAGTGAGGAACTCGAAGAGCCGCCGATCATCGTGCGATGGGCGTCCCCACTCTCGATCGTGATAGGCGGTATAGGCTGGATCGCCTTCGGCCCAACTGCAGCGGCGAAGTTTGCCCATGACAGATCCTTTTCTCGGGAGGGTTGGGGACCGCGCTGTTCGACAGCCTAGGGCGTCCCCTCATCCTTCCAAGCGACGAGATGCCAGCCATCGGGGCTCACGACTGGTGACCCGGGTGGCGGGCAGGTCGAGAAGCGAGGATCTGCCAGAAAGTTCTTTGCCCACCCGCTCAATTGAGTGTTGCCTTGCCAGGTATAGGTTTCGCCGTAGATGTTTTCCGCCAGACTGCCGTACAGCGTAACCTTTCCGTACAGCGGCAAATTCGCCGCGCTGTCTCGGGTGGTAAACGTGCCATCGTTCGCCGCACTGGCAACTTCGGATGCGTTGCCGGTAACGAGCGCCGCTTGGAGCGTGAGATTGTATGGTATCGACTTGCTTTTGTCGTCAATATAAATATCGTTGGCATACAAGCCAAACTCGTCAGCGCTCGTCGCATTCGTCTGGGGATTATCGTGTGCAGTGATGCTGTTCGCCACGTAGATGGCGTCGTCAGTGGTGCCGTCATCGGGAACCGCAAGCGTGTACGAGCCATTGTACGTGCCTGCAACGTCTTGAACTTTGCCGTCATCGAACACGATGCCACTATTTGAGTTGGCGGTCGTGGTTTGCGCGGGAACCCCCGTGTAGGTCGTGCTCTTCTTGGTCGTCGTGTCGCTGATGGTCGTCGAATTGGTGGTATAGTTCACGGCGACCGTGACCGGGTCGGCAATACTGTTTGCATCCCCCGACACCGGAGTGAATGCCCACGTCATCGTCGAGGGTGAGGAACCGACGGTGGATGAGGACATGGTAATGTTGGAATCGCCTTGGACGTAGATGCCTGACGTCAAATTGCCGCCTGGGCCGCCCGCGGGTTGTTGGTTCATGTACACGGTCTTGCCTTGCTTTGGCGCAGGGTACGCCGTTCCAGTCGGCGTGCCGTATGCGTCGTTGGCGAGCTGGAGGCTTTGCTGCGAACCGGGATACCCTTCCGTTTGACCGCCCACCGTGACCTTGGCGTAACCACCTGCGTCGACGGCCGCCCATGCACCCGCATTCGTTTGGGCTGGTTGGCTTGTTGATTTGCTATTGTCGAACCAGTTGACGCTGTTCGTCCCCGCAAACGTCACTTGATCGTCAAAGATTGGCGCATTCCCGACAATGTAGTTGACCAACTGCGGGTCAGAGGCGGCGCCACCGAGATAGACCGCTCCATCATAATGCGAGTAGCCGCTGACCAGGTACACTCCGCCCGGATTGTTGTTGACCCACAGGCCATAGTCGGAAAGAGTTGTCTGCACCACAACTGCCGCGACTTCGCGCTGATCGCCCGCCGGTGACGTACCGATCGACTGAATGAGATTCTGCTGCACTCCGCAGGCAGATGCTGTCGCAAGGACGGTTGCGTTGTACGTAGACGCGCTGCCATCTGGAGCGGCAAGCGATCCAACGCCGAGACTCGTGTCGCCGAGCTGGAGGCCCTGCGTGAGGGCTTCAATACCTGCATCTGCCGCGTAGAGCGCGCGATTGTCGTAGCCGGTGAAAGCAACCTCGCGGAGTTCGGCTGGAATAACGGTCAGCAAAGCTCCGATGAGGATCACGAGGATGACCATGATAAACAGCACCGTGATAAGTGCGACGCCACGCCGAGAGGGCAAAGCCTTCATTAAGGAGCGTCTCCTGGACTGCTGTTGGTCTTGTAGTAACTGATGAATATGCTTGAAACAACCGTAAACGGTGGAGAAGAGACTTCTGCGCGATGCGTTGGCGCCACAGTCAGGTTGACTTGATATTCGTCAAAATTCAAGGGGAGGACCGAGAACGCGGTGACGTCGTGCTCGAGCACCTGTGGAGGTCCGCCATTGACCGATCTTGTGATCGTGCTTTGAGGGACGTTCCAGCTGATGGTGACCGTATCAAACGGAGGGTTTGTAAAATTGGCTGCGCTCAGCGAGTCAACCTCAGTGAACGTGACCGAGGGTTGCGGCGTTGCCGTTCCGGTTGTCGGCGCAACCGGTGATATGACTGGGAGACCCGCCGCCCCGGGTGCAGGCATTGCTTGCCTCAGGTCGTTGGCAACCTTCGTCATGGCGATGCGAGCTTGGCTTTCGGCGCTCAGGTCGGTCATGGTCTTCTCGCTGTGACGGACCGTTTGAATGAACATCGCGGTGGTAAGGGTCAAGATAAGGCTAATGATGCCGACCGTGATGAGCCCTTCGACCATCGTGGTGCCGCGCTGGGGTGCGCCTCGCGACACGATCATGTCTTGCGGGCCATTCCCATGACGGTGTAGCGTTCGGTTTGATGATTGGCGCCTTTGTAAAAAACAACAACTGCAAGATGAGCGAGATCGCTTGATTTGGCATCAGCCAGCGCGAGCCAGTTAAAAGAGCAGTTGGGTGAGGCACCGACAATGATCGCAGAGCACGGTTGCGGAGCGGTGACGCCCACCGTGTCATTATAGGTCGCGGGCCAGCAATGCGGACACGATCCAGCAACATACTCGCCGGGAGAGTTCCAAAAACCCGGGTCGCGCCGCATCCATTCAAGGATCTCGTTCGCCGTCGCGATCGCTTGCGTGTGCGTCGCTGCTTTGTTTTCGCCGTCAGTCGCGATGATCATACCGCTGCCCCACGCAAGGAATAGGAGCAGCAAAATAACGGTTGCGAGGAGCGCCTCGATCAGTGAGAAGCCGCGTTGCAGACGAGGCCGCGAATATAATGTGAGTCGAATCACGACTCGGTTCTTTTCTCGCTACTAAAAAATGCTCCTCAGTCGCAGCCTAGGTCTTTCGATGGACGGCGATGCGGCGAAGAACTCGTGAAGTGTTATGCAATCATATGGGGGCTAGTGTTCCAAAAAGCGCGGCCAGCGCAATCCCAACGCATAGTTGAGCTGCAAGAGCGCGATCAAAGCAACGGTGGAAAATGGAGTGATAGAGACGGCAAGGAGAAATGCGATGTGAATCCACGCGACATTGCGATCTGCGCGGGAGAAGTTATTGAGCTGTGTCTGCTGACCCGCCCAAAAGATGCCCAGCGTAAGAAAACTCATAAAATATGGTATGAGCCGCGGAGTGAGCCTGCGAGCGCCTGCAAAAGGTCGCGTTCCGAATGAACGGCGCTCGCCGCCGGCACGCGCAGGTCGAGCACGAGAAGGGTCATGGCAACGGCGAAAACGCCGTCGCTCAAAGCGCTCAGTCGCGCCAGACTCTCCCCCGCAATGCGGTTGTACGAGGCGTTCATCGCGCCCAAACGTTGGCGCTATAAAAAGAAGAGACCCGCTGTTGACCCCCTGCGCACGGAGGCCGATCAATCGGGTCGTCTGGAGTTATCTTAGCAGCGATTGGACCGGCCGGAATTGATCAAGCGCACACGCGGCGGTGGAAAATCGCCCCAAAAAGGATGAGACTTTGGGCCTAAGGGTTCGGTCGCGAATAAATTGGTAACTATTATAGTTCGCACACCAATTGGCTTAATCGTCATGGTGCAATTGTGATCGTGTATGTGGCGCGGGCGCTTTGCGGATTTGAATAAGTATCGCCCGTTAGGACGACGTCGCTTACCGTTACGACGACGTTATAGGTTCCAGCGGTAGTTGGTATGCCCGCGATCTCCTGAGGCTGGCTACAACCCGCCCCAGGCGGAGTGAGAACAAGACACATCAGCCGAAGACCGGGTGGGAGAGTCGAACCTGGCGACGCACGCCAACCCCAGGCATAGCCTCCTTCGCCGCCCGTAACGGCGAGGTTGAAGCTATAGGCTGTTCCTACAGTACCGTTGGGTGGGGAGCCTGATGTGATGGAGAGAGGTGTTGCGGGAGCCGAGGAACCACTGTTGCACGAGGCGAGCGTCAACGCGACGACTACGACAGCACATGCCACGGCGACAAAGGTTCTGAATGTCTGTCGACGCTGTACCATTGTCCCTCCCACGGCGGAACGGCTGCTAGCCTGGCGGCGAGAGCGATGCCGTCTGAACGACCCGCTCTCCGTGATAGCCGAACGCGGTGACGTTAACAGATACCGGTCCGTGATAGCCTCTTGGGAGTCGCAACACTGCCGCAGTACTGTCGCCACGGATCGAGCGACTTGCGATAACCTTACCATCGAAATCAACGAGCTGCACAAGCGCACTTGCTTGTGCTGCGCCGGACCAGGCCACGCTGACCGCGCGCCCTCCTTGGGCATATTCCGCCGCGACCCCCGAGAGTCCAACAACTTGGCTGCGATCGATTGTCGGGAGTGGTGCGGGCTTGCTGGTGGGTGCGGCCGCCACGCTCTTTGGCGAGGTCCGCGGGGCGCTCGCGTTTGACGAGGTGACAGAATTTGGCTGGGTCACTTGGCTTGTGCTCGTCAAGACCTGTGTTGCAACGGCCGCCGCGGTCGCAGACCTAGTCGTAGATTTCGCGCTGGGGTGCACCGCCGGCGCTGGGCTCAGTTTCAAAGGCGAAACCGAAATCGGTCCGTTGGTAGCTTGTTTCTCAGGCGGTCGTAAGAAGAAAAAACCGGCGAGAACCAGCGCTACCAGTGCGAAGGCGATCGTGACAAACGGTGCGATGGGCAAGCGCCGCGACGAGGGTCTTGCAGAAGCATCGAGTTCATCGATGGGCTTCACGGGTGCGCGGCCGGGTGTTGAACTTACCACGCTTTGCTCGAGGCGCTTGAGCTCGATGAGTTCTTCGTACTTGAGCTGCCCAGGCGTTTTTTCCATAAAACTTGCGCGCCGTTGGTCAAGCGGCTGCGCCGGAATCAGTTTGGGTTGCTGATCGTCGCTGGTCAAATATGGAGCGAGCCGCTGTTCGACGTGTTCCCAGGAGAGGATTGCTGTTCGCCGCCCGTCGCTGACCGGAACGAATGCTTCGATAACGCGCGGATGGTTCCAACCCGCAACATCTCGGACTGCGCGATTCCACTGGACCGGCGCCTCGAACGCGGTCGATTCACCGGGCGCGAGTGTGACGGTCTTGCGCTCGGGAAATTGCAGCGCAGGATGGGGGGCAAAATCAATTTCGAAACGACGCGGCGTTGCGCTGCGGCTCGCAACGGTGCACCAGAGCTTCATCGCAATGATCGCGTTGTCGACCAACACATCATCTTTGAGCTCGAGTGAAAGGCTGCAATCCGAGCTGTCTGCGGCGACAATCTCCTGCGAGAAGGAAGAGAGTTGGTTGCCTTGCCCATCTCGCAGGGAAATGGTCGCACGGCGATCCTGCGCCGGCGACCAGTTCGCGAGAAAAATGATATCCGCAACTCTGGAATGACGCGGTTGGATGGTCATCGAGGCGGGAGACGCGGAGGCCGCGCTCGGCTCCTCAACGTGCACGTGGACCTCGATTGGCGAGTCCGTTTCGTTGCGGATCTCGATCTGGCGTGTGGAAGCCACCCCCGGCACCAGAATCCACCGCTGGGAACGATCGCAGGCAAATGTCGTAAGCGGCGATGTCATACGCTTACCCTGTAGTATAGCGAACTCTAGAACTAAGGAAAAGGGGCCTTCTGCGCACTCTGACAAAAACCGGGTCACACCTTTGTAGAAGGGGACGGTGAGGTACATAATGAGAGGGCGCTCGCTGCGATACGGTTTCCTCATGCTCACCATAGTGTTGGCGCTTATTGCAAGACCGTCGGCGTTATTCGCTGACAACTCCGATCAGCAAGTGTTGCTCGCAAACCTCCGGGCGCACATTCACCATGTCTTCATCATCTATCAGGAAAACCGGTCGTTTGACTCATACTTCGGTACTTTCCCCGGGGCCGACAATCTAGCGAGTGACGAAGCGCGCCTGCACGGCTTTAAACAATACGATCCCATCGGCAATCAATGGATTAGCCCATTTCGCCTGAGCGACCCCGATCTGGCGGATGCTGACCATTCGCGGCCGGCGTTGTACGCAAAAGCTGACGGCGGCAAGATGGACCTATATGTGGCGGCTGAGGAGGGGCGGATGTTGCGTCTCGGAGCGACGCTCCAAGACGCTCAGCGTGTTGGCATTCTCACCATGGCGCACGAAGACTGCGACACAATTCCATTCCTTTGGAAATATGCCCACACGTTTGCGCTCTACGATCACATCTTTCAAGCAATGTACGGTCCTTCCACTCCCGGGAACATCGATCTCGTGGCGGCACAAACTGGACAAACGCAATGGGCGCGCCACCCCTCGGAGGCAGTCGCAGATTCGGATACTGGACCTGGCGTACCGGTGGTTGACGATCTCTATCCAGCGTTCGGCCCCTATCACAAGGGCGAGCCAAAAACAAAACAGATCGATCTCACCTTTGCCAATCTCTTCCTTACCTTGAGTGGTACGTCGGCGACCTCCGCCGTCATCGACAATGGTGATATTAAAGAAGACATCGCTTCGCTCGCCGGATCGGGGACGGCTCCGGTTCCTTGGGGTTGGTATCAGGAGGGTTTCAAGGACGATGGCAGCGGCACGTACCCTGCGTATGTGACGCACCACAATGCCGCGCAATTCTTTGGCTACGTCCGACAGAACGCGCCATTGTGGAGCAACGTGCACGATCTTACGGAGTTGCTACCCGCAATCCAGTCCGGCACGCTTCCCGATCGCGGAGTCTTCTTTATTAAAGGCGGCTACCAAAACCCGTTTGGGTGGCAGGCGGCAAACCCCGATGCGCAAGTACGCCAAACCTTTCGCGGCGACGACGACCATCCGGGGTATTCTGACTCTCAGATCTCAGAAGCGATGGCGGCAACCTACATCAACGCCATTGCGCGCAGCAAGTATTGGAAAGATTCGGTCGTCATCATCTTGTGGGACGATTCAGAAGGCTACTACGACCACGTGCCCCCGCCGGTGTTCGAAAGCTGTCCGGATGCTCGCCCGTGCGGTGATGGTCCACGCGTTCCGCTTCTGCTGATCTCACCCTATGCGAAGTCCGGCGCAATCGTTTCGGATCCCGGTGACCACGCATCGTTTGCGAAGCTCGTGAGCGTTTTGTTTGACCTACCGCCGCTTGCCTCGTTGCCCGACGAGAAGCCTTACCTGCCGAAGGGACCGCGCGACACAAACCCGGCGATCACAGATTTGCTTGGCGGCTTCGATCCAGCACGCTTGGCCGGAACGTCGCCGCCCATTGCGGCAGAACAAGCCCAGATTCCAGACAAGGCGGTCGGCACGTTTCCGCCCCCGATGAATTGCCAGAGCCTGGGAATCACGCCGGTGGCGGTACCCGATGAAATGGCGACGCCACCTGCCGGCTTTGCGACGAGGACGAGTCGGTCGTACTAAGTTAGGCTGCTGCCCGCTTTGGCCAGCCGCCGACGATGGCACCGACGAGGGCAAACCCGATGAGAGCCCAACCGATTTCCAGCAGCCACCACGAAACTGGCGTGCCGCCAAAAAGCGTCTGCGTTAACCTAGGACCCGCGTAGAAAATGACTCCCATAAAGAGTCCGAACGAAATGCCGTGAGACGCGCTTGGGTTTTGGCTATCTGCCAAAGCGATCGCGGTGCCGTAAGCCAACACGAGTGCCATCAGAAAACCGACAATATATGGCACTGGGCTCGTCGGTGACACAGCGTTCATCTGGGACATCATCGCCATCACCTGGCTCTTGAAAAGAACGCTAAACCACACGTAGCCCCACAAAAAGAAAACAATTGCACTCACCCAAACGGCGAGATGGTTGATGCCTTTACTCGGCATAAGACCTCCTCAGAACTGCGGTCATAGGGAAAATTCGCACGAATGAAATTTTCATAGTTCGTGCGAAGATGCGGTGGTGAGTGTTCGCGGCCAGCCACGCACAAGGCCTTTCCAAATGCGGGCATCCGGCGGGCCACATAGATCGTATTGCTCAACGTGAAGACATCTAGGACGCGTATCTACCGGCACCCGCTCGCTGTGCGCGTCACGCATTGGGTGAGTGCGCTCGCCCTGATCGTGCTCGCGATGAGCGGCATGCAGATTTTCAATGCTCATCCCGCACTCTATGCATCCGATGCCTCGCATTTCGACCATCCGGCCCTCAGCATTCGGTCGGAACTAGCTCCCGACGCAAGCGAAATCGGTTACGTGCAAATCGGCTCGTGGCGCGTGAATACCACGGGTGTTCTCGGCTTTGGACCAGACGGAATGGGCGGCATGACAGAGCGGGCCTTTCCTTCATGGTTGACAATTCCGGCGTATCAAGATCTCGCGGACGGACGGCGCTGGCACATCTTCTTCGCGTGGATCTTCGTGTTGTGCGCGGCCGTGTATGCCCGCTTCGCGCTCAACCTTGTTCCGACGCGCGCTGACCTGCGGGCTTTGCCAAGCACGTTGCGCGAGCATCTCGTTCCCTGGAGGGTTGCTGCATCAGCGCACCTGAACCCGTTGCAGAAGCTCAGCTACTTTGGCATCGTGTTCGTCGTGGCGCCGATCGTGATTCTCTCGGGCCTCGCGCTTTCGCCCGCGGTCGACGCGCATGCACATTGGCTGCCACAGATGTTCGGCGGGCGGCAGTTCGCCCGGCTGTGGCATTTTGCGGGCATGATCGTCCTCATGCTGTTCTTTGTCGTGCACATCCTCATGGTCGTGCTGACCGGGTTGGTCAACAACCTGCGCTCCATGATCAGTGGATGGCTAGAGGTCCCGGGGGCTCAAGCACCGTGAAACTCAAACGCCGAAACTTTCTTGGCATCATCGCAGTGACTTCTCTGACTGGTTGTGCGCGACTCGCGACGTCGCTCAACGACAACCAAGGCTTTCACAATTTTCTCCAAACGCCGGAGCGTTTGAATCTTGCGATACTTGGCGCGGGCCAGCCGCTCGCGCGCGAGTACACGATTGATGATGTATCGGCGGACTTTCGCGCCAATGGCTTCGATCCGCCGGGTTCGGATCAGTATGCGCGTTGGAGCAAGAGCGGCTGGAGGGGTTACGAGTTGCGCGTCGATGGCTTGGTCGATCGGCCGCAGTCGTACGATCTAGCAGCCTTGCATCAAAAGTTTGCCATTCGCTCGCAGATCACGCGCCACGATTGCGTTGAGGGCTGGAGCGTTATCGGTAAGTGGAGCGGCGTGCGCTTATCCGACCTGCTTGCGAACGGCGGCGTGAAACCGCTGGCGCAGTACGTCGTTTTTCATTGCATGGACACCGACATGATGGGCACGTATTACTACGAGTCACTCTCCGTTTCGCAGGCTGCTCATCCGCAGGCTCTGCTTGCCTACGAGCTCAACGACAAGCCGATTCCAATAAAGAATGGCGCGCCATTGCGGCTCAAAGTGCCGACGCAGCTCGGATACAAGAGCGCGAAGTACGTGCAACGCATCGAACTCGTGGCGTCGCTCGGCGGAACTCTTGGCAGCGGCGGTTATTGGGAAGACCAGGGCTACGAGTGGTACGCCGGCATCTAATAATGTAGTCGCGCGAATTTATTCGCGCGCGGATCTAAACCGGCTTCGCGGACGCGGTAGCACGGGCCAAAAGCATTTCCCGAGTGAGGCCATGGACGGGATAGGTGGCAATTCCAAGTGTGGCATGGCGGCAAGCGCGCATCAACGCCTTGTCACTCTTTGAGCTTTTCAAAGCTCTTCGTATTCTGTTGGCGATCCTGCTTGCAACCAGACCGGTTTGTTTCTCGTCGGCTTCCGGCACGATGACGAGCAGGCTATCGCTGCCCTGTGCGATCGCATCGCCCGACCGGACGACGCAACTCACGTACTCTCGCAACGAGTCGAGCGATCGCTCGGTGCTCAACGTTGCGCTCGCGGTTTTGGCTCGGACGATGACGAGGACGAGGCCAAAGCCACTCGCACTCGCGCTTGCCCACGATATCTCATCCTCGAGCATTGCCATAGAATCCAGCCGCAGGTCTTTACCAAAACCAGCCTCACCCAAATCTCGCTGGGCACGGGCAGCCAGGCTCTTGAGCCGACGGCGCGCAGAACCAAATTGCTCTACGGGGATGGCGGATTCGAGTATGGCATGCGTCGTTTCCACATTGTTCTCAAACGCCGCCGGGATGGGGTTGCTCGTTCGGGCCTTGTCAATCCAATTTGTGGGAAACGGTTGAGTCTGCCAATCAGCAGCCACGATGACGGTAAAGCCTTCAGGAGTAGGAGTGCCGGACAGCGCACCAGGCTCGACGACCAGCGCGACCCGAGTTCTCGCGAGCAACGTGAAGGCAGAATCCAAGATTGAGCGTTCGTGGCTGCCGAGTGGAAGCACGCAAGCTTCGAATCCATAGCTTCCCACCGCGGCAGCTCTCAAAGCATCGTAGCGCGACGTTTGCGTGATGGAATGACCGGCAGTTCGTAGCGATCGAGCTATGGCGCGGCAGGATGCACAGGGGCTCCCTGGCGCACACTTCGTGCAGGTAAGATTCACCGAAGCCATACGTACGTGTCGGCGAACCCCACTCCCAGCCCTGCTTCTGGAGAAAAACGTGTATACTCCGCAAGAGGCCACCTCGGCACTCAACGATTATCTCGACCGCGTGCATCGCGCAATACCGCTCTCACCGTCACAGCGCACGCCGCTCGTCGACAGACTGTACCGGCAGATCACGAGCAACTGCGAGGCAAAAGCGCGCGAGCAAAACCGTCTCGAAATCGGCGTCGATCTCATCGCGGCCGAACTTCTTGCGCTCGGCGCGCCTGAAGAGCTCGCCCGGCACCTGGCTGCCGAACAAAAGCGCTGGTCCCCGGAGGCTTTCGGATTCGACCGGGCGCAATTTGGCGAGCGCGCGTCGGAGTTTGCGAAAGCGGCCACCGAACGCGGCGAGCACGTCTTTGCGATGTCGATCGAAACGGCTGCCAATGCGCTCGAGCTTGCAGCGCAGAAGCTGCGCGACGCGCTCGACAAGTTCAAGACGAAAACGTAGCCCGCGACGAATTCGCCGGCAGCGCCGAAGGCAAGCCCCGGGCTAACCTCAAAGGCAACGCCAATGCAGACTTCCTTTGTGCGCCGGCTCGCGCTCGTCGCTATCATTGCCGGGACGCTTGCCGCATTGCTCGTCGCCGGCGACCGCTATCGATTCGAAGCCCGCAATCGAAGCGTCGAAATCACCATGGATCAACAAGATCTGGCAGATTTCGCGCATGCTTTTGGGTACGACCCAGACGAGCTACTGCGCGAGATGCGCCGAGCTGGACTCACCTCTGTCGCAGTCTACGAGGAGCAAGGTCAGCGGGTCAACAGTTCAAGCCACGCTCTCGCGCTCTCCGGTCAACAACTGATCGATAGCGCTCGTGTCTCCCCACTCGGCGATCCGCTTCTTGCTGCCATGTCGTCGGCGCATCAGATCGATCCCAACAGTGTGTACCTCATCGTATACGATCGTCCCACCGTCGCGCGATACTTGACCGTCCTGCGCAACCAACTCGAAGCCCGCAACGTCCGGCTCATCAGAGCCCGGCTGCCCGCCATCGTTGCGGTGAAGACGCAGATCGATTTTTTCAACAGTCTTGGTCTCGGTATTCCCGATGATATCGCATTGCAAGTGCGCCGCGCCGGATTGCTGGTGGACCCTCGCGTGCAAAACAACGAGCGCATGGGGCCCGATCGCATTGCTGCGACATTTGCGCAAATGCTCGCTGGCGGACGAATCGGCACGGTCATTTTCTTCGGCCAGCGTAACGACGTGCTGGGCTATCCTTTCAATTTGGACGCCACGGCTGACACATTTCGCACGACTGGCGTAAATTTTGGAGACGTCGAGGCGTACAGCGAAGATCAAATCCAGAAAGGCAGTATCACGCTCGCGCGCAAAATCGTCAGTCAAACCGTTCGCGTGCAAGCCATCTCTAAGGTCGAGCTCGACAAGCTCGATCTCGACACCGTCATTGCGCGCTACCTGCTGGGCGTGCGCGAGCGCAACATCCGCGTCATTTACTTACGCCCGTTCCCGCACGTGATCCAAAACAAGCTTGCCGACGGCACACTGGTCACAGAATCAGCAGAAGCGACCAACCTTGACATGCTGCGCCGGCTACGCGATGGACTCGCAGCAAATGGCTTTTCCGTTGGACGGGCCACGGGGTTCGTCAATTTCAAGGGTCCCACACTTGAGATTCTCTACTGCCTTGTGGCTCTTGGCGTTGCCGGCGCCTTCTTGTTGCTGCTCGATGCGTACGGATGGGCGCGTCTGTGGATGGCGTGGGCGTTTTTTGGAATCACGGTGGTGGCCTTTGTGGCGAGTGCGCTCCTCGCGCACGACTACATCGTGCGCCAACTGTGGGCGCTGGGTGGCGCGCTGACCTTCGCCGTGCTTGCCGGCACGGTTCTTGCACCTTACTTTTCCCATCCGGCACCGCGCGCGCAACCTGCCTTTTCCCTGGACCTTCGTGATGGCGCCGTCTGCCTGCTCAAGACTGTCGGCATAGCGGCGCTCGGCGGCTTGTTCGTCGCCGGCTTGCTCTCGCAAGCAACGTTCATGATCGAAGTCCAACAGTTCATTGGCACAAAATTGCTGCTGGTGGCGCCTCCGCTGATCCTGATTAGTCTCTACGCGTTTTCTCCGCTCTTTGGAGCGCAGCGCCGGCCATCGGACGTGGGGAACGCGCCGCTGCGCGCCTGGCAGTTTGCCGCGATCCTCCTCCTCGGCGCCGGGGCCGTCTTGCTGCTCGTGCGTTCTGGGAATCAGCCAGACGTGGGCGTCTCAGGATTCGAATCGCACCTTCGCGGCGTGCTCACCACGCTCGTGGGCGCCCGGCCGCGCTTCAAGGAATTCTTGATCGGTTTTCCGGCGCTCATGTTGCTGCCCGCGCTGTCCAGCGTGCATCGGCGAGCGATCGGGTGGCTTATCGTCCTCGCTGCCGGCGTCGCTCTTGCTGACGTCATCGATACGTTTAGCCACATCCACACGCCGCTTCTGGTCACGCTGCTGCGTATTACGAACGGTCTCGTCTTCGGATTCGTGATTGGAGTCGTCGTACAGCTCATCTACCGCAAACTGTTTGCGAGGCGAACCGCCAGCGCATGAGCGGCGCGCGCGCGCGGCTGCTTCTTTCCGGCTACTACGGTTTTGACAACTTCGGCGACGAAGCGATTCTTCAAATGTTTGTCGAGCAGTGGCGCCGCAGACGGCCAGGCGACGTGCTGCGCGTTCTTTCGGCGAAGCCCGCGCAAACGGCCGCGACGTTTGGCGTCGAGGCGGTGCCGCGCATGGCGCATGCTGCTATCGCGCAAGCCCTAGGCGACTCTGACGCGTTTGTCAGCGGCGGCGGCGGTTTGCTGCAGTCAAGTACGAGCCTGCGCAGTCTGCTCTATTACACGGGGTTGATTCATGAGGCGAAAAGAGCTGGGCGCGCAGCCGTGATTTTCGCACAGGGCATTGGACCGCTCGGATTCACGGCCAAGCACATCGTTCGTCGCGGCTGTGCGCAAGTGGATCTCGCAATCGTGCGTGACACCGCAAGCGCAACGCTGCTTCAAGAATTATTACCGAAAGTTGACGTCCGCGTGGGGGCCGACCCTGTGTTCTTGGCAACCGATGAGGGAAACGACGAAGCCTCGCGCGCGCTGACGGCAGAAGGCATCACGGGATTGGGCCAGCTTGTCGCGGTCGTAGTTCGGCCCGCTCGAGTGCTCGACCGAATCGGAGCGGAAATTGCCCGCGCGGTCGATCTGCTGGCCAATCGTTACGGTGCCCAGGTTGTTTTCGTTCCTTTTCAGCGACCCAATGACGTTGAAGCGGCGGTCGCCATCATTCGACGCTGTCGCACGTCGCCGGTGCTGCTGGGAGGCGGCTACGATCTTGCGACCATGACGGCGCTGTTCGCGCGCTGTACGGCGCTGATTGGCATGCGCCTCCATTCGCTCATCCTCGCCGCTCGTCTTGGCGTGCCCTTTCTGTCCGTTCCGTACGACCCAAAAATCACGGCGCTCAGCGAGAGTCTGCACTATCCGCTGCCACCGCTGCAACCCGGCAACGCTGACGAGGTTGTCGATTCGTTATGGTCGTCACGATCTTCGCTTTCAGCGAGAATCAAAGAAGGTGCGGCTGCGCAAGCCGCGCTCGCGTCCAAGGCCTTCGACTGGCTGCAGACGTTCGTGGAAGGTACCGTCTCGTGACGGCGGAAACAAGATAGCACATGCGTTTTCGTGGGACGTGGAACGTTTGCCGCATTGCTGGGATCGCGATCGGCATTCATCCGAGCTGGCTTGCCATCTATGCCCTCTTCGCCTGGTCGGCAACCGTTGCGGCGCGCTATTTTTCACCTGACCAAAGCGGCACGAGCAGCCTCATTTTGGGCCTTGTCGCGTCGTTTGTCTTGTTCGCGAGCGTCGTGGCGCACGAATTTGCGCACGCGCTTGTCGCTCGTAGACTGGGCATACCGATCGGTGGCATCACGCTGTTTTTGTTTGGCGGCGTCGCAACCATCATGCGCGAGCCGGACCTGCCCGTTGACGAACTCAAGATGGCCATTGCCGGTCCCGCGCTGAGCGTCGTGCTGGCGCTTGTCTTTTACGTGCTCTCCATCGGCGCTGCAGCAGCGCATTGGGGGTGGGGCTGGACGTTTTGTTTTTTCTTAGCGTGGGCCAACGGGCTTCTGGCCGCGTTTAACTTGTTGCCGGCATTTCCGAGCGACGGAGGCCGCGTGCTGCGCTCGCTGCTTTGGATGGCGCAATCGAGTCAGGCGCGAGCGACGATTTGGGCGAGCGGTGTCAGTTTGGTGGTGGCGGCCGGGCTTATCCTGGCAGGCTTGTACTTCACCTTTGCCTTGCGCGAGCTGCGAGGTTTGTGGTGGGTGTTGATCGGCGCCTTTCTCGCTCAGGCAGCACTGACGATGGGTCGACAAGCGCGAATCGATCTCGCCTTGGAGTGCATGCGCGTGCGCGATTGCATGATGAAGACGCTCGTCCCCGTGCCTGCCAATACGACAGTCGCGGCATTTATCGGCGAAGTTGCCGGTAAACCGCAGACGGGTTATCCCGTGGTCGATCAGGGGACGCTCGTCGGCTTGGCCGACGTTCGTCACACCTCGGGCATTCCGTTGCCGCTGTGGGATCAGACGCCGGTGAGCACCATCATGACGCCGATCGCGCGCACCGTCGCGCTGACGGGAACCGAATCTGCCCGCGACGTGCTCAACCGTCTGCACGAGCGCAACCTCAGCGAGCTCCCCGTGTACGATTCGGGTGAACTGGTGGGCATCGTCACCCAAGAGTCGATCTTCCGCGCGCTCCATGCGGCGCGCGCGACGAGCGCATGACACAACCGGCCGCCAAGTTTCCGGCCATGTCCGAGCGCCTCGATCCCGTCGCGCGCGAACAATCGGTGCTGGATTTTTGGCGCACGCGCAAGATCTTCGAGCGGACGCTCGCGCAGACAAGCAATGGCCCGCGCTACTCATTTTACGAAGGGCCCCCGACCGCGAACGGCAAGCCAGGTGTTCACCACGTGCTCGCGCGCGCGTTCAAAGATCTCTACCCGCGTTTTTGGACGATGCGCGGATACTTCGTGCGCCGCAAAGGCGGTTGGGATACGCACGGCCTCCCCGTGGAGCACGAGATCGAGAAGGAGCTTGGGATTCTCGACAAGAGCAGGATCGAGAGTGAAGTCGGCGTTCTCGAATTCACCCGGCGCTGTCGCGAAAGCGTGTATCGTTATGTCGGAGATTGGAACCGTCTCACCGAGCGCATGGGCTACTGGGTGGATCTGGACGATGCATACTTCACGCTGACCAATGACTACATCGAAACCGTTTGGTGGCTCTTCAAACAGTTGTGGGATCGCAAGCTCGTCGTGCAAGATTACAAGTCGGTTCCGTACGATCCGCGCATTGGCGCAACGCTGTCTGACCACGAAGTTGCGCAAGGCTATCGCGAGGTCGACGATCCCTCGGTCTTCGTTCGCTTTCGTTTGCGTGACGACCCCAGCACGTCGTTTCTGGCTTGGACGACGACACCTTGGACGTTGCCAGCGAACATGGCGCTCGCCGTGCATCCCGACGTGGAGTACTGCGTGGTGGAACGCCAAAACGAAAAACTCATCGTAGCGGAGCCATTGCTCGCAAGGGTTTTTCGCGACGAACAGATCGTGGTGCTGGAGAAAAAGCGCGGCAATGCATTCGCGGGCGTGCGGTATCAGCCGCTCTTTGACTACTGCAAGGCTCCCGAGGACCGCTACTTCGTCATTCCGGCGCCGTTCGTCACGACGGAAGACGGCACGGGCATCGTCCATGTTGCTCCGGCCTATGGTCCCGACGACTTAGCTCTGGGCAAAGAACACAAGCTTCCTATTTACTATAGCGTCGACTTCACCGGTCGCGTGGTGTCCGAAGTGACGATCGCCGCCGGCTTGTTCTTCAAGGATGCGGATAAGCCGATAACGGACGACTTGAAGCGGCGTGGGCTGCTCTTTCGCGCCGAAACCTACCGCCACAATTATCCCTTTGGGTGGCGCACGGACGATCCGCTGCTGTTCATCGCCAAAACTGCATGGTTCATTCGCACGACCGTTTTCAAGAAGCAGCTGCTGGCCAACAACGACAAGATTAACTGGGTTCCCGAAACGATCAAGTATGGCCGTTTTGGCAACTGGTTGGAGAATAACGTTGACTGGGCTGTGTCGCGCGAGCGCTTCTGGGGAACTCCGCTGCCGTTGTGGACCGACGGTGAAGAGTATCTGTGCTTTGGATCGGTCGCCGAGCTCGCGCAGCGCGTGGGACGAGATCTCTCAAGCCTCGATTTGCACCGGCCGGCAATCGACGACATAACGTTCCAGCACGAAGGGCGCGAATTTCGCCGGGTGCCGGAAGTATTGGACGCTTGGTTTGATTCGGGCTCGATGCCCTACGCCCAATACCACTACCCGTTCGAAAATGAGACACTTTTCAAAGAGAGCTTTCCCGCAGACTTTATCGCCGAAGCAGTAGATCAAACGCGCGGGTGGTTCTACAGCTTGCACGCTATCGCGACGATGCTTTTCGAGAGTCCGGCATACAAAAACGTCGTCTGCCTCGGCCATGTGGTTGACGCGCGGGCGAAAAGATGAGCAAGAGTCGCGGCAACATAATCGATCCGGCTGTCATCTTCGACGCGCTTGGGGCTGATGCGCTGCGCTGGTATTTTTTCACGGGCAGCCCGCCGGGCGAAGCAAAGCGCGTGTCGGTGGATCTGGTCGAAGAAGGCTCCCACAAGCTCTTCAACACGCTCTGGAACAGCGCGAAATTCTTCACGATGTACGCAAACGCGGACGGGATCGGCGTGCCCGACAACGTGCCGCTCGCGCAGCGGTCAGATTTGGACCGCTGGGCAATTGCAAGCCTGGAGCGCTTGACGGGCGAGGTCACGCAACTGCTCGAGCGCTACGACGCGCAAGCGGCAGGCCGCGCCATCGAACGCTTCGTTGACGACCTGTCCAATTGGTACGTGCGGCTTTCCCGCGACCGTTTTTGGGGCGCCGCGCTCACACCCGACAAACGTGCGGCCTATCGGACGCTGTACGAAAGCTTGACCCGTGTCGTCATGCTGCTCGCTCCGTTCGTTCCGTTCTTGGCGGAAGCGCTGTATCAAGAGCTCATCCGCCCGGTAGATGCCCAAGCGCCAGAAAGCGTGCACTTGAGCGCTTGGCCGGCGGCGAATGGCGATGCAATCGATGAAGGACTGCTCCAACCGATGGGCGTTGCAAAACAAACGGTCGATCTCGGCCGCCAAGCCCGCGCGAGTGCCAAGGTCAAGACGCGCCAGCCGCTTGCGGTGGCTCACGTTCGCGTTCGAACGACCGCTGATGAAGCCGCGTTGCAGCGCTTTCGCGCGCTCGTGCTCGACGAGCTCAACGTCAAAGATCTGCGAGTCGTGGGCCTTGAGGCACGATTCATCGAGTATGCCTTGCGCCCCAATCTGCCGCGCTTGGGTCCGCGCTACGGAAAGCAGATGCAAGCCGTGCGCGCGGCGCTGGCCTCGGCAGATGCGCGAGCGGTCGCGGCTGCGGTGGCGGCCGGAAAATCATTCGACATCGCGGCGAACGGCCAGACGTTCACGCTCGAGCCTGACGACGTCCTCGTCGACAGCAAATCGGCGCAAGGATTTGCCTTCGCCGAAAGTGACGGGATGCTCGTTGCCCTGGATACGCGGGTCGACCGCGACTTGTTGCTCGAGGGCCTCGCGCGCGAGGTTGTCCGCGCTGTTCAAGACGCGCGCAAACAAGCGGACCTCCAGATCAGCGACCGGATCCACCTGCGCGTCAATGCGGCTGGGGACTACGCGCAGGCGATCGAGCGCTGGCGCGACTACATCATGGGTGAAACGCTGGCAGCCGACCTCAACGGTCCCGCTTTCGAGCCCTCATTTACGACCCAGTCGCCAGATGGCTTGGGCCTCGCACTCGCGCGAGCGTAAGGCTTTCGTCAAAGGCCCAACTGGCGGCGCAACCGAATTCGCCCCACTCGTGCTCTTTCCATAAGCGGGATGGCTGTATATGCGATTGGTGAAATTTAGTTTCGGCGCGGTCTCGGCACTCTTTGTGACGGGTGCGCTGTGCGCCACGGTGTTTGGCTGCAACAACGCGGCCAAACAAAACGCAAACGCAAACGCGTTGTTCGACAAGGGCCGCGCCGCACAGCAGCATGGAGATTACAAGACCGCCATTGCAGACTACAACCAAGCGGAGTCACTTGCGCACATAGCTCCTATGAGCTACGACCGCGGGCTTGCCTATTACAACCTCAAGCAGTATGCTAATGCAGACACGGGCCTTACCGAAGCATTGCAGCTGGCAAAAAATGGCGATACCCGTTTGCTTCCCAAATTCGTCCGCGCCGCATACTACTACCGCGGGGTGAGCAGAATCCAAGAAGGCAAGTGGGCGAGCGCCAAAGACGACTTGCGTCTTGCAGTTGGGTGGTATCCCAAGAGCTGGTTGGCGTGGGATAGCTTGGGATATGCGCGCGCGCAATTGGGCGACTACAAAGGCGCGATCCCTGACTATAACCGTGGGCTTGGGCTCTATGCAAACGACGCTATCGATCGAAACAATCGCGGCTTGGCATACTTTCATACGGGCCAACTCCGATTGGCGGTGGCCGACTACACGAAAGCCATCCACCTTACGCCGCGTTGGGGGTTGCCGTATCAAAACCGCGGTCAGGTCTATTTTGCAGCAGCCGACTATCGAGACGCGGATAGCGATTTTAGCCGCGCGATCAAATTGATTCCCAAGGCGTGGTCCTGGGGCTATCGATGCGAGACGCGAGAGAACCTTGGACGAGTCAAGGAAGCCCTGTACGATTGTAACCGCGCGCTCGCCTACTATCCGACGTGGTCGAATGTGTATGTCGATCGAGCCTGGGCCAAAGCGTCGCTCGGCGCGAATAAGAGCGCACTTGCGGATGCAAATAATGCCGTTAAGCTCGATCCCCATAGCGCCATTGCGTACGCGTACCGCGGGTGGATTCGTCAGCGGCTCATGCAGTATCGTGGGGCGTTCATCGACTACGATAAGGCCCTGCACATCAGCCCTCACTATTCGGTGGCCGCGCAAGATCGAGCGCAACTCGGGAACTTCATCGTGGCGGCGCAACAAGCGGGCGTGAAGAGCTATGGCATCGGATCGCTCAACGTCTCGCAGATGGAGAACGCGCAACAGCCGACGCAAAGCGAGTACCAGCAGCGTACCTCAGAATGCGGCGGCTACTTCTCAGAGTCTGACAGTTATTTCGACGATTGCTTGCAAAATGGAGTCGACCAGGCAAAAAATGACGAGTCAGCCGACCAAACAGCGTCCGATCAGGCGGCGTCGGACGCCTACGATGCCCAGCAACAAATCCAAGAGCAAATCAACTACAACCAACAGGCAGAACAAGACGCTGCGGCACAAGCGCAAGAGAACCAAGACTACGCGAATAGTCAAAGCGACAGCAGCGACAACGGTGGATCGAGCGATAGCGGTTACTCGGAGGAGCAACCGGCAGATAGCGGCGGGGGCGAAGAAGAGTCCGCGCCGGTGGAGTCCGAACCTGCCGCGCCGGCACCTGATGAAGGCGGCGGCTAGTTGTAAGGGGCGATTGGAAAATCGCCCCAAGATCCATGTAGTCGCGCGAATTTTATTCGCGAGCGTGGTCCATGTAGCAGCGGACCTTTAGGTCCGCTCACCCCCCAAGCACCGCTCGGGAATCCAACCCTGCTCGTTGTTGAAGTCGCAAAACGCCCACCCGCCACATCGCTCGAGCACGCTCACCGAGTCACCTGAAGCGACTGCCAGCTCTCGCGACGAGTAGTCGCGCTGTATCTTCCCCACGTTTGCCTCAATCGTCATGTAAGCGTCTGGGATCCACGCCTCGCCCTTGGCGCATGAGCACCACATAAATGCGGGCCACTCGTCGTCGCGACCTCCGACCACCACTGCTTCGCCGGCTCGAAGAGACAGGGACGCACGGTCAGCAGGTTGATGCGCGACGATTACCGTTGTCACAACGCCGCATGGATGGGCGCGGTGCTCGTCTGGCGGAGAAAATCGATGAGGTAGTTTTTCCACGCTGCCGCATGCGTGTGTGTGCCGTGACCGTAGGTCAAATTGCTGATCGGCAAAAGGACGAATTGGGCGTGGGGCACGAGCTTGATCAGCTGCTCCGCAATCCCCAGCTCCGGAGGATTGATCTGATCGTCCGCTGAGTTGATCGCAAGCACCGGCGCCGTAATCTTGGCAAGGCCCAGTTGCGGATCGTAGTCGCTCGATGAGGCGACTTGGTAGTAGGTGTCGTTGGCATCTTGTCCTTGGACGTAGGCAGCCACAAGTTTGTCAAAGTACGCGTCGGCCGCCGCCAGCGTCGGCGCGGCTTGTTGATAGCGCAACGGACTGCTGCCGACCATCATAAAGATGTAGTTCGCATCAACGAGTCCGCGTGGTTGCGTCGTATATTCTCCGTTGTCGAATTGCGGGTCTTTGGTGATGGCATCCATCACCATGCGCCGCCACATACGGTTGCGTCCGGAGATTTCGTGCGGCAAGCACGCCATCGGCATGTAGCCGTCCGCGAAGGTGTCGTAGTCTTCGGCCCATAGCCAAGCATGCATGCAGCCCATTGATGTCCCAAAGAGAAGCCTCAAGTGATTGACGTGCAAACCATCGACGACTAAGCGGTGCTCGAGATCGACCATGTCACGGTAGCCATAGTGCGGGAAGTGCATGTGCAAGCCGTCGCTGGGTTTGCTCGAATCCCCATGCCCGATGTCATCGGGGAGGATGACATAGTATTTGGTCACGTCGAGGGGCTGTCCGGGTCCAAAGAGCTGCCCGGCAAAAATGTCGTTGAGGAACTGAGCGCCAGATCCGCCGGTACCATGCAAAATGAGCACAGCATTGCGAACGATGCCTTGTGAATCTTTCATTGGCGAGCCCAGCGTGCGGTAGTGGATGCGAACGCTTGCCATACTTTCTCCGTCAGCGAAGCGGTAATTGCTGACGGTAAAGTTTCCCTCCGTCGGAGCGGGGTAGCTAGCGCCGCACAAACTGAGGGCGAGGGCGATTAAGAAACCGGCAGCAGCGATTCGTTGCATATATAATCCTCCAGACGTTTGGGCGACTTAACAGTCGCCCGCTACGACGTGGGGCGATTTTCCAATCGCCCCCTACACGCGCGAATAAATTCGCGCGACTACAAGGGTTTGATTAGGCGACCGGATGTGCTCGTGCGCGGCGGCGCGATCGGTGCTTGTTGCACCCGCCACATCATGACAAGCCCAACGATGAGCATGGCGAGCGTCAGATACTGTGCGCCGGTGAGTCCAAGCACGATGATGCCCGGCTCGCGATAGAACTCCACGATCGTACGCACGAGGCCGTAGCCCGCGATAAAAGCCCAGAGCAAAAGCCCGTCGCGCCGCTTGCCCGAGCCATGCAAGATCCACAACAGAGGAAGCACAAACGCAAGCATGCCGATGGCTTCAAAGATCTGCGATGGGTACCGATAGCCATCGCAGCATGGGAAAAGAATGCCGACAGGCGAGTCCGTTTTGCGGCCTGGCAGTTCATCATTGATGAAGTTGACGACGCGCGTTGCGGCTATAGCGACGGGTATCCACAGCGCGATTTCATCTGTCACGCGATAGAAACTGAATTTCGTGCGACGAAGGAAGAGCCAAATACCGATCAGCGCGCCGATGAAACCTCCATGAAAGGCCATGCCGCCGTGCCATATCGCAATGATCTCCAACGGATTCGCAGCGTAGTAAGACGGCGGGTGGCCGCCCGCGCTCGCTGGCGTGAGCATGTCAGCAATCAAAAAGAACAGCCGGCCACCAACGATGACGCCGATCATGGCATAGACCACGAGCTCCTGCGCCTGGTCGATCGTCAAACCTGTGCGTTCTCGACTGCGGCCGCTCTGCAACTGGAGGTACACGAGAATTGCGCCGAAAAGGTAACTAAGGCCATACCAACGGATGGGCAGCGGTCCCACATGAAACGCCACCGGGTTGATGTTTGGATACGAAAACCAATGAGCGCCCGTAGCTAGCAACGCGAGCAATCCGTCACCCTCCGAAAGTCAAAGCACAGCACAAAGGACAAGTCTTACATGTCAACCAGGCGCAACGTCATTCTTCACTCGCTGATTTTTATCGCCGGCTTTACGCTTGTGTTCATCGTGGCCGGCGCAACGGCTAGTGCGCTTGGACAGGTTTTTGCTGAATATCGCGTCCTCATCACGCGGGTCTTCGGTGTGGTGGTCATCGTTCTTGGGCTCAATATGCTGGGCCTGTTTCGCTTGCCGTTTCTCGCTATGGACAAACGCTTGCGCTTTCGCAACACGAACGCTACCTATGTTGGATCGTTCCTCGTCGGCATCGGGTTCGCGGCTGGCTGGTCGCCGTGCATCGGTCCCATTCTCGCCGCAGTACTCGCATATGCGAGCGAAGCGAAAACCGTCGGTCAAGGCACGTTTCTTCTTTTCATCTATTCACTTGGGTTGTCGTTGCCGCTGCTAGGGACTGCGATCGCCTTGCAATACGTGCTCCCCTTGCTCAATCGGATCAAACGGTTCTTGCCGGCCATTGAGATCGTGGCAGGGTTAATCGTGATCGGCATGGGCCTCGTGCTCGTCACCGATTCGTTCTTGCGTTTTACGGGATGGCTCTATCAAACATTCCCTGCACTGGCCAATATCGGCACTGGACCGGAGGCCTCGGGGAGCGTCGTGTCCATGGGAGCTGTGTTTGTTGCCGGACTCGTCTCATTTATTTCTCCTTGCGTGCTGCCACTCGTGCCGGTGTACATAAGCTACCTCACGGGTCAAAGCATTGAGAGCCTCCTTGCGTCCTATCAGGGGCACGGAGAAACCCCTTCGCCAGCGTGATTGACGCCCTTCAGAGTCTGCGCGAGTTGCGCCACGTGTTGGTCAGGCTCGGCGCCCAGCGCGTGGCACGTTACTGGTCGAATGAGTCAGCGGTGTTTGCGAGCAACTTTGTGGGGGGTGCCGCAGCCGGGGCGGCCGCATTCATCGTGGCAGCCGTCTTGCTGGGACTCGACATTCATCGCGGCGAGAATTCAATGATCGTCCATGCTCTGCGTGCGCTGCAAACCGTCGTTAGGATTTTCCGAACCATGGTGGAGCAAGAATTGCAATAATGTACGCGCCGAAGTCAGACGACGCCCACCGCAAAGACGCTCCCGCTGACGCGAGCGATCAAACGGAGCAAGTCAGGGCCATTACGCGAGAGGTCGATCGCATCGCAAAAATTGTCGAGCGGATGAATTTGGGCGACTATATCGGCTTGCTGCAGCGCCCAGCGCGTCTGCTGTGGCTCAACTTCTTGGCTGGGTTAGCTCGCGGACTCGGCACCATCTTGGGAGCAACGCTGCTCGTCTCGCTCATCATCGCCATCGCGAACCGGATCATTCAGTCCAACTTGCCCGGGGTCAGCCAATTCGTTCAGAATTTTGTCCACCTCTTGCAGCAATCCGGGAAGAGCCACTAGGTGCGAACGCTGCTCTTAGCGGTCCTTGCGCTCGCGGTGATCGTGCTCGATCACGTCACGAAGGTGTGGCTGGCCGCGAGCTTCCTGCCGGGCGAGAGCCGCATCGTCATACCGCATGTGCTGTACCTCACCTACGTGCAAAACTATCATGGCGCATTCGGGTTATTCGGCACGCATCCATTGCTCTTAACTGCTGCCGCATCGCTCGTCTTGATTAGTTTCTATCTCTGGTATCGAAAAGAGGGCGCCTCGACCTCCGTGCACATTGCCTTCGCTTTGATTTTTGGCGGCGCGGTGGGGAACATCATCGACCGCTTGCGCTTTGGCTACGTTCACGATTTCATTGACTTTCGCGTGTGGCCGGTCTTCAACGTCGCCGATTCGGCCATCACGATTGGTGTCTGTCTGTTGCTCGTCCAAATGCTGGTGCACGAGAAGCGAGTGCCGGCGCAAAGGGCGAGGCAATCGCTGCCCCCGATTGGCGATGCCGCCGCGGCCGACGAATGACCCAACAGCTCGCCTTCGTCACGAGCGCCGCCGACGCAGGGCGTAGACTCGATGTCGTCTTGGCGAAGCTGCTCAACCGTTCGCGCTCCTCGTGTGCCGAGCTCATTCGTGACGGACACGTAAGAATCAACTCGCACGCTGCGAAGGCTTCTCAGATCGTCGAAGCAGGTGCCCAGATTCTTGTGAGCGCTCCTGCGCCGCGCGAGCCGGCAGCGAGTCCGGAAGAATTGCCTCTCCGCATTGTGCACGATGACGAGGACTTCTGCGTGGTTGATAAACCAGCCGGGATGGCGACGCATCCCGGGCGCGGCAATCTTGAAGGGACACTGCTGAACGGCTTGCTCGCGCGCTTTCCTTCACTGCCTGCAATCAACGGGGTCCGGCGGCCCGGCATCGTGCATCGCCTCGACAAGGAGACCTCGGGCCTGTTGGTTGTCGCAAAGACTGAGCGCGCGATGACCGCACTCACCCGCGCCATGGCGAAACGGCGAATCAAACGTTCGTACGATGCGGCGGTTTGGGGAATTCCTCCCAATGCGCGTGGAGTCATCGATGCACCGCTCGGCCGCGATCCACGCGCTCGCACGAAATTCACCGTGCGCGACGACGGCCGCCGAGCCGTGACGCACTATCGCGTGGTGGAGACGTTCTCGAAGGTTCCTTCCATCGCTACGGACGCGCCGGAATCTGCTTCGTTGCTGCGCCTGGAACTTGAAACCGGGAGAACGCATCAGATTCGCGTACACGCGGCGGCCATCGGCCACCCAGTCATTGGGGACCAGACCTACGGACCGATCCTGCCCGGTCTTCAGATGAAACGGCAAGCACTCCACGCGGCAGAGCTGTCGTTCGAACATCCAGTCACGGGAAAGATGTTGCGGTTTACGTCGCCTTGGCCCGACGATTTTCGCGCGCTCGTACAACGGCTACGGACAGGTGGAGCGCCGTGAGCTGCTTCACGATGCATGCCCGCGATGGCCACGCGCGCGCGGGAATGCTGCGCACCGCTCACGGTGCCGTCCAGACGCCGGCGTTTATGCCGGTCGGGACTCAAGCGTCAGTCAAGGGAGTGACGCCGAGCGAATTGTCGGCGAGCGGCGTCGAGATGCTTTTGGCAAACGCCTATCATCTATACTTGCGCCCCGGCAAGGATATCATCGCGCGAGCGGGTGGTCTGCACAAGTTCATGTCATGGAATGGCTCGATCCTCACCGACAGCGGCGGCTTTCAAATCTTTTCCCTCGCGAGACTCTCGCACGTCGACGATGAGGGGTATCACTTCGCTTCCCATTTGGACGGCTCGCGCCACATGTTCACTCCTGAAACCGTCGTGGCACTGCAAGAAGCCTTGGGCAGCGACGTGGCGATGGTGTTGGACCAACTTGTGCCTGCCGGCGTCGACGAAGTCGTGGCCCGCGAAGCAGCCGATCGAACCTTGCGTTGGGCCGCGCGCGCAAAGAGCGCGATACGCCGTGCGGATCAGTTAACGTTTGCGATCGTGCAGGGCTCGACATACGAAGGTCTGCGCAAACAGCAAGCGCAGGCGCTCGCCGCACTCGACTTTCCTGGGTATGCGATTGGGGGATTGTGGGTAGGGGAGGAGCGATCGCGTGGGCTTGAGATCGTTTCGGTGGCAGCTCAAGAGTTGCCCGAATCCAAACCTCGCTACCTCATGGGCGTTGGCACGCCGGAAGACATCATCGATGCGATCGCTCGCGGTGTCGACCTGTTCGACTGCGTCTACCCGACGCGCTGCGCGCGCCACGCTCTCGCGCTGACGTCACGAGGGCGCCTCAACCTGCGCAATGCCGCCTTTGCGAATGATTTTACTCCGCTTGACGATACGTGCTCGTGCAGCACGTGCGAGTTCTTTACTCGTGCGTATCTCGCTCACTGCTTCCGGGCGGGCGAGATGTTGGCTGCGCGATTAGTAAGCGTCCATAACATCGCCATGCTGGTCGCCATCGCGCGAGCGGCGCGCGAGGCAATCACCGGCGGCACTTTCGCGGCCTGGCGCGATCGCCGTTTGGGGATGCTGCGCGAATCGGTGGCGTCGGCGTGATGGAGGCCGAAACCCAGGTCGCCTTGGCCCTCGCCTCGGTGCGCGCGAGAATTCAACAAGCATTTCAGGCGAGCACTCGCACACCGGCGGATGTGACGATTGTGGCCGTCACCAAAGGCTTTGGGACGGAGGCAATCGAGTCAGCCTTGGCCGCCGGACTGCGCGATATCGGCGAGAACTACTATAAGGAAGCGGCAGAAAAGTTCCATCGGATCTCGTGGCCCTCGGGTATCAAACGTCACTTTATCGGCCGCGTCCAGCGCAACAAAGCCCGCCGGATTGCGGCCCTGTTCGACTTGGTGCAGACGGTTGACGACCTTGAGGTCGCCGGGGCGCTCGAGCGAGGGGCCGCAAGTGCAGGCAAGGTGCTCGACGTGCTCGTGCAAGTCAACGTTGCAAGCGACCAGCGCCAGGGCATCCCACCTGACTTGCTCGGAGACTTTGTGCAGGCGCTCGCGCAGCACCGACATCTTCGCGTGCGCGGCCTGATGGCGATGGGACCAAACAATCCCGCCGCTGCCGCGGAGGCCTTTGCGCGCGCTGCTGCATGCTTCGAGCGAGTGCGCGCCGATGTGCCGAACGCGTCGATTCTCTCGATGGGCATGAGTGACGATATGGATCTTGCGCTGGCACATGGCTCGACGATGCTTCGTCTCGGCACCGCCCTCTTCGGCCCGCGTCCGGGTCTTTCCACGATAGGCTTCCGCGCAGTCACAGACGAACATCAAAGCCCAGGAGGAAGGTAGAGCACTATGGGCATGTGGTCGAAAGTCAGAGACTTCTTCGCTGGCACCGACGCCGACGACGATTACGATGACGTCGTGCCGGGCGACGAGACGCGCCGTAACGTCGTGCTTTTTCCCGAGAGCAAATCCGGCCGTTGCCGGGGCGTGTCGATTTTTCATCCGAGGCGTTTCGACGAAGTGACGGAGATTGCGGATAACCTTCGCGGTGGGCGTCACGTCGTCGTGAACCTTGTGGGCGCAGATCGGACGCTCAGTCAAAGAATCGTGGATTTTCTCAGCGGGGTTGTGTACACGGTCGACGGGAAGATGCAGCGCCTGGGCGAGAGCATCTATTTGTTCGTGCCCGCCAACGTACCGGTGACAGCGCACGACAACGAATTGGCCGCAGCAGCGGGTTACGAGGGATATTGAGGGACACGCAGTGCCTGGCAAGATAACGCCTGTTGACGTTCAGCACAAAGAGTTCAAGAAGTCGATTCAGGGCTACGCGCGCGAGGAAGTTGACCAGTTTCTCGACGACGTTATCGAGCAGCTGGAGGCAGATGTCGAGGAGCGGACGCGCCTCGAAGCACTGGTGAGCGAGCTCCAGGATAAAGTTTCGCATTTCAAAGCGATGGAGGAGAGCCTGCGCAGCACGCTCGTGCTTGCGCAGCGCACCGCCGACGAGCTCAAGGCTTCGGCGCATAAGGAAGTCGACGTGATCAAAGCGCGAGCAAAGCTGGATATTGAAGACGATCTCAAGGCGGTCCGCCAACAGATTGCCGAAGCGAAGGCAGAGCTCCAACGGGTCAATGACAAAACGGTAGCCGCGAAGCATGACCTACGCAACTTCCTCTCGCGGCAGCTGGAACTGATCGACGACATGCACCCCAGCGCCAAGAGCGCCGTGTTGACTTAGCGCACCGCTCGATACACGCCAAACGCAAGCCGAATCGAACGACCGCCGCCTACCGCGACGGTTTTTGTTATAAGTTCGATTCCCGCGATGACAAAGGCTCGAACGAGCAGGCCTGCCCTCACGATTGCCAGCGCCTCGGCGCTTGCAATCACAACGTCACCGCTCAGCGAGCCTCCTAAGACGACACCACTCACGGTTTTTAGCTCCGCTGCCGACGTGGTACCGGCGGGCGCCGGTGCACTGAGCGCGGCCGAGCCAGACGCCCAGACGGTCACGCGTCGAGGTGCTGAGCGACGAGGATGCTGCGCAAGCTCTCAAGCGCCCGTCCGTGGATCTGCGAGACGCGCTGCTTGCTGATACCCAACCGCCCGCCGATGGCGCGAAATGTCGATCCGCCCGAATAGAAAGATGCAATGATGAGTCGCTCGCGCGTGCCGAGAGATTGCACTGCACTGGCAACTGCATCGGCGATCGCTCGATCCGCGATCGTGCGGCCGGGGTCGTCACTCTGGGAAGCCAGCCGGTCGGCAAGCACGGACGTTTGGTCGAATGCTTGCGGAGGCGGCGCATCGAGCGATGCGGGCACCGCTCGGCGCAAGGCGAGCAGCACGGCATTGAGTTTTCTTGCGTTCAAGCCAGCACGCGCCGCCGCCGCCGAATCAGTAGGTGCTGTGCCCTGATGTTGCGCCAGGCGCCAACGAGCGCGGTCGAGGCTGCGCGCGTCGCGGCGCACGCGCTCGGGGATGAGATCCATCGTGCGCAGGCCATTGAGGATGGCGCCGCGCACAAGCCGCGCCGCCCAAACTTCAAAGCGCATGCCGCGATCCGGGTCGAAGCGATTGATCGCCCGCAACAAGCCAACGCAACCGTCTCCGATAAGGTCGTCAGGCGTGAAATGCGCCGGTAAACGCCGCAAAATGCTCATGGCCATGCGCCTCACGAGTGGCATGGCTGCCTCGCAGAGGCGTTCGCGCGCGCCCGCGGAGCGGGTCGCAAGAAATGCGCGCGCGGCTGTTTCGAGCTCCTCGTCGTGTGGCGCGATCACGCTGGCTCCCACAGATCGTGAAGGAACTCTGTCCGAAGTCCGATGCCGCCGGCGCGCTCGAGCGCAGCAGCGAAAACTTGCGGGAAGAGGTCTGCGGCCCAAGCCGACCCAAGCGATGGCTCGCTCTCGCTTCCGCTCTCAATCCCAAGGCTGAAAAGAGAGCGCGGCACGAGCGAGGTTAGCATGACTTGCTCGAACTCGCCGCAGGCCTCTCGAAGTTGCGCCTGCATCAGGTGCGCTCGAGATTGTTCGCGAGGCGGAGCATCTCGTCGGCCGCCTGCACGACCTTCGCGTTTGCCTCATATGCACGCTGGGCGGCGAGGACCGCCATCATAGCCGCGACGACGGTCACGTTGGCCCGCTCCAAGCAGCGCTGCTTGATCTTGCCGAGCGGTGCGCCGCCTGGCTCGCTGCGCACGCGACCAGCCGCGGGAGTTTGGTAGAATAATCCATCGGGGCCAAGACGCAATCCACTATTGTTTGCAAAGGTCGCAAGGGCGATGCGCCCCGCGCCCGCGTCCCCTGGGCGACCGGCTACCTGCGCCAGCACTTTTCCCCGCTCGTCCACCGTGAAGGTGACCGTGCCGGAAGGAAGTCGAACGCCTTCGAGAACCGCTCCATTCGGAAGGCGCAGGCGACCCATTGCATCCGGCAAAAAGTTGCCGGCGCGTGTATAGCCTCGTTGGCCAGCCGCAGTGATGACCGAGAAAAAACCTTCACCGTCAATGGCAAGGTCGTGCGGATTGTCAGTCGGGTCCAAATGGCCTTGGGTGAACAGCCGTCGCGCGTCTCCGGATTCCGGTGCCATGACGCGGCCGTCCGCATTCATAAAAGCGGAAAAATCGGTGCGGGTTACTCTATAGCCGGGCACATCGACGTTGGCCAGATTTGCAGCGATGCTATCGAGCACGGCTTGCTGGGTGGCCATGCCTGCGGCGGCGACCGCGAGAGTCTTGTTCATGGCCGCACCAGCGGGATTTCGGTGACCAGTCTGCGGAGCGATTCGTCGGTACGTTGAATGGATTTTTGATTTGCTTCGAATGCGCGTTCCGCGGAAATCAGCGAGGTCATCTCTGCGACAGCATCAACTCCGGAATCCTCAAGATATCCGGCGCGCACAGCCGCAGACGATCGCTTCGGCACCGACTCGACAGGCGCCGCAAAAAGATTCTCATCGAGGGCCGAACACGGCGAATCAAAGGTTACGATGCGCAGACGGTCGACGATCGCACCGTGGGCGATGATTCGCCCATCTTCGAGAACGCGCGCGCTCTGTGGGAAGCGAGCGGGCCCTAAGGATCCGAGGACTGGATTGCCTGCAGCGTCGCGCAAGTAACCCCGCGGGTCTGGGCTCAGGCGCCCATCGCGCGTATAGCGCACGCCTTGGGGAGTTGCAACGGCAAAGTATCCTTGGCCAACCAGCGCGAGATCTGTTGCAATGCCGGTGTGACGCAATGGGCCTTGTGCTTGGCTTGTGCCCGCGTGCGCCACAAGGCCCTCACCGAATTGGGAAAATGCCTCGGTGCGCGAACGATACCCCACGGTTGAAGCGTTGGCAAGGTTGAAAGCGACGGTGTCGAGCTCGGCGGCCTGCGTGCGCATGCCGCTGGCAGCCGACGTCAGCGCATCCGGAGTATTCATCGAAGAAAGCCTCCGTAAGATTCGTGGGAGGCTAACCTTATAGGCGATGTTTGACCGCGCCGCTGCTCAAGTTATGGCCAAATTGTGAACGAGCGCTACGTTCGTGTCGCCGCAGACGTGTAGTCGGTCAAGTCGCGGATGTAGCAGCGGACCTTTAGGTCCGCTAACGCGCTCCTGCACCCGCGAGTGATCGGGGCAGCGACTGTCAAACACGAAAGCGTATGGCAGATCTGCAAGCGTTAGATTTAGAGTTGCGCCGATTGGTCTACGAAAAGCTCATGGCCGGCGGCACGGTACCATTGATTTCCACGCTGGTCTCAACGACTGGGACGACGCAGGCAAATATCCGCGACGCGTTGCGCCGGCTGAGTGACGCGCACATGTTCGTCTTGCAACGCAATGGCGAGATCCTCATGGCGAATCCGTTCTCGGCAGTGCCGACCCCGTTTTTTGTGAGCATTGGCCAATTTTCTTGGTATGGCAACTGCATCTGGGATGCAATGGGCATCGCAGCAATGCTCCGAGGCAAAGCCCGCATTGAAACTTCATGTGGCTGCTGCGGCACGGCCATGACGTTGCAAGCACCGGACGACTGTACTGATGACGACGAACGCATTGCTCATTTCGCTCTTCCTGCGGCGCGATGGTGGGACGACATCGTCTTTAACTGAAAGACCATGCTCCTCTTCCGGTCGGAAGAGCACGTTGCGAAATGGTGCAAAGATTGGCGCTTCGATCGCGGTGCCGTGCTTCCGCTCGGCCAATGCTGGCGACTTGCCAACGCATGGTACAGTGGCGACCGACGCGACCCAAACTGGCGGCGCTTCACCCTGGAAGAAACGCAGGCGAGGTTTGCGGAGTTGGGGCTCAGTGGAGATTTTTGGCGGTTGGGATAGAGCAGACTACGTGAGCAGCGAGTGACCGGTCATTACGGCCGGCTGTGGCAAGTCTAAAATCTGACAGATGCATGGAGCGACGTCGGCGAGTTTACCGCCGCTCTTCAGCCCGCCAAGTCTTGGGTTGCTGACGGCGATGAGCGGCACGTCATTGCACGTGTGGGCGGTTAGCTCTTTGCCGGTCGAGAGATCTATCTTTTCCTCCGCATTGCCGTGATCTGCGGTGACGAGCATGATTGCGCCGGTCTCGAGGACGGCCGCCTCGAGCCGCGTCGAGACATTCATCAACAACCTCAAGCGCGATGATGATCGCATCCCACTTACCCGTGTGACCCACCATGTCGGGATTGGCGTAGTTCATGACGATCAGCGGATAGCGTTTCGGACGCGGATCGCTTCCACGGCCCTATCGGTGATTTCGCGTGCCCGCATTTGGGGAAGATGATCGTACGTGCCGACGTCACGCGCCGACGGCACCAGAATCCGGTCTTCCAGGTCAAACGGCTCCTCGCGCCCACCGGAAAAAAAGTAGGTTACGTGCGCATATTTTCGGTCTCCGCCAGTCGAAGTTGTGGCAAACCCGCCTCGCGACAACTTCGCCCAGCGTCCACTTCTCGAAAATTTTTCCGAACATTACCGGATTCGTAAAGTCTTGCTCGTACAACGTCATGATGGCGAAAACAAAATCGCGAAACTGCTTGACGGGGAATTCGTCGAAATCTGGCTGCGAGAAAGCGCGCGTGAGCTGGCGTGCTCGGTCGGGCGAAAGTTGAAAAAGAAGCACGCATCGCCGTCGTGACGATGGGTCGATGCGTGCCGATGATCGTCGGCTTCGACAAACTCGTCGCTTTCGCCGCGGGCATATGCTCCATCGATCGCCGCTTGGACGAGCCTGCGGCGCTGAGCGCCTTGCCGTTCGACAAGCGCGTCGTATGCCAACCTTTGTGCGCTCCCAACGCTTGTCGCGATCCATTGCGAAGTAACGTCCGGAAATCATGGAGATCGACGCGTTCCCGGCTTGCGCGCATTTGGCTTGCAGCCGTTCGAGATACGCGCCGGCGCTATGCGGCGGCGTGTCGCGCCCGTCGAGGAATGCCGCGACTTTCACCGGCACGCCGGCCGCTTTTGCCGCGTCGATGAGCGCATACAGATGCTTCATCGACGAGTGCACGCCGCCGGGCGACACGAGCCCGAGGAGATGGAACGTGCCGCCGGTGCGCCTCACGTGCGCGAAGCATTGCTGGAGCGCCGGGTTTTGCGCGAACGTTCCGTCCTCGATCGCACTTGTCGATGCGGGTGACGCTTTGCAAGCACGACGCGGCCGGCGCCCAGATTGAGGTGGCCGACTTCGCTGTTGCCCTGCTGGCCGTGCGGCAAGCCGACGGCTTCTTGCGGCGGCGCCGATCTGGAGTGAGGATATTTGCGGCCAGCATCGCGCGATACGTCGGCAGTTTCGCGGCGGCGATCGCGTTGCCGCGCGGTCTCGTCGGAAATGCCGAAGCCGTCGAGCACGCACAGAACGACGCGCGGATCAGAAAGGGTCATAGATCTCCTCGAGCGTGGGCGACTTTACAGTCGCCCGCTACGATGTGGGGCGATTTTCCGATCGCCCCACATTTTCTTGAGGCCGTTCATGATGAGGGTCAAAAACGCTCGCGGGTCGAGGCTCGCGCCGCCGACGAGTCCGCCGTCGATTTCGGCTGCGCGCAGTATGCGCCGGCGTTCTCGGCCTTCATCGATCCGCCGTAGAGGATGCGGGCGCGTCGGCAGAGTCCGCCGAGCGTCAAGCGCGGATGAGGCGATCGTCTCGTTCGCCGCCGTCGGGATCGTCGGAGAGGCCGGTGCCGATTGCCCACATCGGCTCGTAGGCGATCCACGTCTCCGCGCGCTGATCGTCGTCGAGATGACCCTAGGCCGTCGGCGATCTGCGCAGGCCACTCGCTGCGCGGTCACGCCCGGCTGCTTTTCCTCGAGCGTCTCGCCGACGCACACGATCGGGGTTACGCCCGGCCGCCAAGAGCGCGGAGACTTTCGGGCGACGTCCTCATCGGTCTCGCCGAACAAACGACGTCGCTCCGAATGGCCGACGATGCAATACGTGCAGCCCTCGGCCGCGAGCATGGCCGCGCTCATTTCGCCGGTGTAGCGCCCTGCGGTTCCCAGTAACAGTCCTGCGCGCCGATCGCGCACTCGTGCTCGGCGCGAGACTCGCGTGCAACGCTTCGAGTCGACATGAACGGCGCGAGCAGCACGATGTCCGCGGCGGCGAGCGAGCGGCTCCGCGGCGGCCCATGAATGCGTGCGACGAAATCGCGCGCGCCTGTGCCGGCGTCTTGTTCATCTTCCAGTTGGCGGCGAACAGCGGCTGCGCCGCGTCACGCGCGGCCTGCGTTGCGCAGCGCCGCAACTCCGGGCAGTTCCTTGCCTTCGAGGTACTCGAGCGTCGCGCCGCCGCCGGTGGACATGTGCGTCATCTTGTCTGCGAATCCGTATCTTGTGCGCGGCCGCCGCAGAATCGCCGCCGCCGACGACCGACATGGCGCCGGAATCGACGATCGCCTGGCCGACCGCTTCGGTGCCCTGCGCGCGAACGCGTCCATTTCGAACACGCCCATCGGACCGTTCCAAAGCACCGTCTTCGCTTCAAGATGACGCCGCGAAAATCCATCGGCGGCGCCCGGGCCGATGTCCAGGATCATCTCGTCGGCCGTGATTTGTCGATGTCCACGTCGCGCGTCTCCGCCTCGGGCGCCAGTTGCTTCGCGACGACTCGCATCCGTCGGAGATGCACGTCGACTTTCGTGCGCCTCGTGGTCGATCGTGTGGATGAGATCTTTTCGCAGGCGCGAGATCTTTGTCGCGCAGAGATTTGCCGACTTCGAAGCCTTGCGCCGCGAAGCAGCGTATTTGCCATGCCGCCGCCGATGACGATCGCGTCGCACATCGACATCAAGCCGCTCGATGACTCCGATCTTGTCGGACACCTTGGCGCCGCCCAGCACCGCGACGAACGGCCGGCGCGGGTGTCTCGCAGGACTTCGTCGAGCATTTCCGAGTTCGCGCTGCATCAGCGGTCCCATGTACGAGGGCAGAGTACTTGGTGATGCCCACCGTCGAAGCGTGCGCGCGATGTGCGGTCCCGAACGCGTCGTTGATGTAGAGTCGCCGAGTTCCGGCTCAGCTGCGCTGGCGAACCGTTGGATCGTTCGCTTCCTCTTCCTGGATGGAAGCGCAGGTTTTCGAGCAGTACAGCACGTCGCCGTCGTGCATGCGCGTCCACTGCGGATTCGGGCGCCGCGCCGATGCAGTCGGCAGCGAGCGGTCACCGGGCATGCCGAGGGCCTGGCTCAAGGCGGCGGCGACCGGCGTCATGCGGAGCGACTTTCGACCACCTTCCCGTCGGGGCGGCCGAGATGCGACATGACGATCATGCTTGGCTCCGCGCTCGCGAAGCTCGCGCAGCGTCGGAACGGCGGCATCGATGCGGGTTGTGTCGGTCATTGCGGCCGTCTTCCAGCGGTACGTTCGAGATCCTCGCGGACCAGCACGCGCTTGCCGCGGAGCCGAGATCGAGATCTCCCGAGCTTCAGCGCGCTGCGACTACTTGTCCTTCCCTCGAGCACGAATGCCGTCAAGTCGGCTAGCCGGCAGGCATAGCCCCACTCGTTGTCGTACCATGCGATGACTTTGCACGAGATTGTCACTGATCACCATCGTCGAGAGCGCGTCGACGATCGACGAACGAGGATCGCCCTTGAAATCTGTCGAGACAAGCGGCTCGTCGGTGACACCGAGAATGCCTTTCATTCGGCCATCGGCCGTACGTGCGATACAGATTGTTCGACGCGTCTTTTGTGGTTGGCTTCTTCGTTCTCGGCGACGAGGTCGACGATCGAAACCGTCGGCGTCGGCACGCGCAAGCGAGAAACCATCGATCTTGCCCTTGACTCTCGGGCACCACGAGATGGATCGCCTTGGCCGCCCCGGTGGTCGTCGGAATGATGTTGATCGCGGCGGCGCGAGCGCGCTGCGAAGGTCCTCATGCGGGAAATCCAAGATGCGCTGGTCGTTCGTATACGAGTGGACGGTAGTCATCGCGCCTTTGACGAAGCCGAGCTCGTCGACGAGTACCTTGACGACGGGCGCCAGGCAGTTCGTCGTGCACGAGGCGTTCGAAATGATTTTGTGCTTGGCTGGGTCGTACTTCTCCTCGTTGACGCCCAACACGATCGTGACGTCTTCGTTCTTCGCCGGCGCGGAGATGATAACGCGCTTGGCGCCCGCGTCGAAGTGCGCCTTGGCTTTGGTCCCATCCGTGAAGAAACCGGTCGATTCTAGATACGACGTCGACGCCCAGGTCTTTCCAGGGCAAGCTGCCTGGATCGCGCTCAGCGAGCAGCTTGACTGAACGGCCGTCGACGGTCAACGAGCCCTCGGCGTGCGTTACGGTGCCGGGATAGCTGCCATAGGTCGAATCGTGTTTGAAAAGGTGTGCGGCGGTCTTCGCATCGACGAGATCGTTGAGAGCGACGACCTCGAGGTTGCGATATCGCTCGAGCAAGACTCGGAACACCTGACGACCGATGCGGCCGAAGCCGTTGATCGCGACGCGGGTTGGCATGGATGTGCCTCCAAGGATCGGAGCGGACGTGGGGAGATTTTCGAATCGCCCCCTACAAGGGCGACTTTACAGTCGCCCGCTACAACGTGGTCCGCCGCTCCATCGCGGGTTACCTCTTGGAGATGCGCTCCAAAAGTCGCATCCTATTTGCCATCGCGGCCTTGGTAATCGGCGGCCTCGCCGCTTCCGCAAGCTCGGCGAGCGTCCGCGTGGGGTGCGCGATGCGCAGCTGAGCAGCTTCACGCACGGCACGCGACATCTTCGCAGCACCCACGCTGGCCATGATTCGCCGCGCAGCTTCGCGTTGGCGCGCGGCCGACACCGCGGCACGCGCCGCATTGGCGGCCTCACTATTGACCGTGCGGTGAATTAAGTTCTTCGTCTGCCGTCGCGCGCGTTGTTCTTCCAGTCGAAGAACAGCTCTCGTTGCCCCTAAATGCGCAAGCAGCACAGACACCGTCTGCGCGTCCTTCACGTACGCGAGTGGGCGGCCGCGACGCCGAGTCATGCCCGCATCTCCTCCAAAGCTCGCGATGAGATCGCACACAAGACGAGCCGCATCATCATCTCGGCAAAAAAATTCTAGGTGGTAGCCCCGCGCCGGATCGCTGACCGAACCGCAGGCTAAGAACGCGGCGCGCAGCACCGCGCGCCGGCAACACTTCCGCCGCGGAAGCGTGCCAGAGGCGATGCTCGAATTGCCCGAGGAATTGCTGAGCGAGATTTCGACCAACCAGCGCCCCCGAGCGCCAGCATGTGGCGCGCGGCGCGCATGTGCCTGAATCGTGGCATTGTGCGCTGCAGCGATAATCGCGCGCGCGACGGCCGCTCGCTCGCTTGCGATCGCAAGCGTTCGTGCTCCGTCTCGCCTGCGGACCGTTCCAAAGACGCGCAGCGCACGAACGAAAGAGCCCGTGCAGCAGGTCCGGTGTTCGCGATAACTCGCGACTTCGTCTTTGGCGTCTTGTGAAAACAACGAGGTTACGAGCCGGCGGCAACCGCGTTGCGCCGCGCGCGCAGATACAGTCCCTCAAGCCGCTGCGCGAGCGCATCAACGCCAAACGGTGCCGCGGCATGCCGCGCTGCTTCACCACGCACAGCGCGCCGCTGAGCTGACTCGCTCAGAAATTCATCAACAGCGGCCGCGAACATCCCCGCGTCCTCTTGCGTCAACAGCCCCGCGTCGCCGACGATGATTTCGCGAGAAACCGGACAGTCGACGGCCACAACCGGAAGTCCGTGCGCGAGCGCTTCGACGATGACCAGGCCTTGGGTCTCGGTGATCGACGTGAAAACAAACAGATCAGCGTTACGGTAGTATGGACCAAGTTCGCGTTGCTCGAGCGCACCAAGAAACACAACTCGGTCACCGATCCCAAGGGTGCCCGCGCGCTGTTCGAGTTCGGCTCGGTGTGGACCATCCCCCACAATGAGGAGCCGCGCGTGTTGCCAGCGGTCGGAAAGTTTCGCAAAGGCCTCGAGGAGGAGATCCAAATTCTTTTCTTTGCCCAAGCGCCCGACGGAGAGCAACACGGGACCATCCCCGGTGTTGGAAATGGCAGCGGGCACAACGTCGGCCGGGCCAAAGCTCTCAAGGTCGACGCCTCCAGGCAAAAGGGAGAAGGGCACGGTGACGCCATAGGAGCGAAGCAGCTCCGCCGTGCCGTTTGAGGGCGCGATGACGCGATCGCACCGGTTGGAAAATTCGCGTGACAGCCACACTGCTTGTGGGCGCGTGATGCGCTGGTGAACCGGAAGATAGTGCGTGTAATCTTCAAAGCGCGTGTGGTAGGTAAAGAAGAGCGGCATGCGCCGCATGTGGGCCAGATACGCGCCCAAGCAGCCGATGAAGAAAAACGTGTGCGCGTGGATCACGTCAAAGGGAACGTTTGGCAGACCTGCCACAAGTTTGGCGGGCAGCGGAAACGCCATTCGGAATCCTGGATAAAACGGAAACGACGTCGAGCGCAGATGGAAGACGTCCGGATGCTCTTCATCGCCTTGCGGATGCGCGGGACCGACGATGATGACCCGATGGCCGCGGCGGCGCAGTGCTCGAACGGTTGAAACAATCGACGTCACGACCCCGTTGGTCTCGGGGACATAGGTGTCGCTGAACATTCCGATGGTCAGTTGGGGTCCTGGGGTCGCGTCCATTAAAGTCCTTAGAGCTTACGCCGGCTTATCTTCAAGCACGGTGTACAGTGATCCGGCGTCGTGCTTCGGCACCATTCTCTCAGGCACCGCTTCGACGCGAACTCGAAGGGTCCGGCTCGCGTAGTGAATGACCAGTTCATCGCCCTGCTTGACCGCATGCGACGCCTTCAGCGCTCGACCGCCAGACTCGATGCGGCCCGCAGCCAAAGCCTCTTTTGCCTCGGTGCGACGCTTGGCGAGTCTTGCGACTTTAAGAAACTTGTCCAGCCTCAAGCGCTTTTGCCTGCTGCCAGAGTGCGTCGAGGTCGCCCAAGCTGCGATTGGCGAGCGCCGTTGCGCCGCCACCCGCCATCTGCTCCATTGCTGCGAAGCGGCGCCGAAACTTGTTGTTGGCCGCTCGCAACGCTGCCTCGGCGTCGATGCCGCTGCGCCGAGCCAAATTGACGATGGTGAAGAGCAGGTCGCCGACCTCGTCGCGCATACCATGCTGGTCGTCATCCTCGATGGCGTGCCGTAGCTCGCCGAGCTCTTCCTCGAGTTTCCCCATGATGTCGCGCGCTTGTGGCCAATCAAACCCAATCGTGCCAGCTTTCTCTTGGATACGCTGCGCGTGGAGCAGTGAGGGAAGCGATTTGGGCACGCCGTCGAGCAGCGATTCGCGGTGACGAATCGACGCCTCTTGCGTTTTGATGAGCTCCCACGACTTCATCTGCTCTTGCGACGTTGAAATGCTTGCGTCGCCAAAAACGTGAGGATGGCGTCGAATCATCTTGTTGGCGAGTGCGTCGATGACGTCAGCGACCGCGAATTGCCCGCGCTCGCACGCAATCTGCGAATGAAAAATAATTTGTAGAAGCAGATCGCCGAGCTCTTCGCATAATTTTTTTGCATCCTGTTCGTCCACGGCTTCGACAACCTCGTGCGCTTCTTCGACGAGGTAGGGGAGCAAGGAGGCATGGGTTTGCTCTCGATCCCACGGGCAGCAGGCGCGCAGCCGAGCCATGATCTCGACCAGCTCGTCCCAACTGTGGTGGACGGCGACCGGCGGCAAGGGTATGAGTGGCGACATGGCCGCGGCAGAGAGAGCCGAGCGTGGTACGCCAGGGATGATGGTTGCCCTCACGCCGCGCTCCGAGAGCGCGCGCAACAAATGAGGCAGTCCGGGGAAGTCGAGCAGCGGATGCCCGGGGACGCCCAGCGCACCGTCACCCTCGGCGAACAGGATGCTCGCTGCTTCGGCCGCGCTCGCAACGCCGCGCAGCAGTGCCCCACCGTCGAAAGGAGTGCTTTGGACGTTGACGCCGGCTTCGCGCAAGTATTGGAGCGTTGCGGGCGAGGCGTTGCAGGTAAAAACTCTGGGAGCGGCGCGCAGGCAATCGAGCGCACCAATGGTCAAAAGCCGAGCATCGCTCGGACCCAGACCAACAATTGACACTTCGGGCATGGAAGAAAAGGTTTGGCGCGGGTCGTGCCCGCGCCTGTGCGATTGTTACTTGCCGGAGGGAGCCGCCGACGGGCTCATGCCGGGGGTTTGAGGCGGTGGGAAGAGCGGATTGAACCGATCGTCGTAGATTTGAATATTTGCCTTGTTCCGTAATTGTTCGATGAAGGGAGCGCCCGCTGACGCTTCCTGTTGCTGCACAAGCGAGTCACGGATCTTGGGCGTCGCCTCGGCGAGGGTTGACTGGTGGGCCGGACGCTTGCCTTCCAGCTGGATGATGTGCCAGCCGAACGGCGTGTTCACCGGCTGGCTGGTCTGCCCGACGTTCAGAGAAAAAGCCGCATCTGAAAACGGCTTGACCATTTGGGTTGCCGAGAACCAACCGAGTTCGCCGCCTTGATCTTTGCTGCCCGGGTCGATGGAGTATTTCTTGGCCAGCGATGCAAAATCGGCACCGCTCTTGAGTTGAGCTTCGATCGCGTCGGCTTGGACCTTGGTCTTTACGAGAATGTGGCGAGCGCGCGCCTGGGCGGGGGTGCTATACATCGCGGTATTCTTATTGTAGAAGTCGGCGATTTGCGCATCGCTCACGCTGATCTGCTTGTCGACGGCCTTCTTGATGATCAGTTGGACCTTTTCAATCGTCTTGACATCGTCCATCGTGAGCCCTTGCTGTTTCAAAATCGTGTCGAACTGGCCCGGCGGAAAACGCTGCTCGAGCTGGTTCACTTGATCTTGAATCTCGGCATCGGTCGGATTAATGCCCGCTTGCTTGCCGTACTGCAGCACGATTGCCGTATCAACCATTTGCTGCAGCGTGGTCTTGCCAGCCTGGCCCTCGAGGCGGGTGTCGAGCGCTGACTTCGTAATTTTCTCGCCGTTGACCGAGACGATGGTCTTATCTCCGGTATTCGCGCAGCCTGCCAGCGCTGGCACGAGCCCGAGCGCGACGACCGCGCATGCAACGGCGGCAAACCTGTTCAACGTCATTCTTGCTCCTTACGGGGCGATTTTCCAATCGCCCCCTACAAATAAATTCGCGAGGCTAGGTTGCGTCACAGCGCGGACACAACATCACGCACGAACGCCAGCCGGCCACCTGCGTTCGAGTCGGGAAGACCCACCACGACCGCGTCCTTTGTGAACCGGAAATTTCCCTCGCTGATGGATGTTAGCTTTGGAAGGGCCTCTTCGGACAATAAAAACTTCGGCCCCATTTCGAGGGTTAGACGTCGCTGTTCGAGTGCAACTTTTTGTACTCCTTTAGCGGTTGCGAGAACGCGCAACTTGGTCAAATCGAGGAGCGCAACCACTTCTGAGGGCAGCGGACCAAAACGGTCGCGCAGCTCTTCAGCAAGGCGATCGACCTCTTCGATCGATTGTGCCGCTCCAATTCGTTGGTAGAACGAAATCTTCTGACTTGCACCTTTCACGTACTCACTCGGAATGAATGCGCTCACCCGCACGTCGAGAACCGGCGGCGGTACGTCTTGGACGATCGGCTGCCCGCGGCGTTGCGCCACGGCTTCTTGCAAAATCTCGCAGTATGTCTCGAAACCAACGGCGGCAATGAAGCCGCTCTGCTCGCGGCCCAGCAAATTTCCTGCACCCCGGATTTCCAGGTCGCGCATGGCAAGTTGCAAGCCCGAGCCCAAATGCGAAAACTCGCGGATGGCCTCCAGTCTCGATTGGGCTACCTCGGAAAGCGATCGGTGCGGCTGGTACAAGAAATACGCAAACGCTTGGTGAGCGCTGCGGCCCACGCGACCGCGAAGCTGATAGAGTTGCGCTAACCCGAAGTGATCTGCGTTGTTGACGATGATCGTGTTGACGTTTGGAATATCGAGTCCGTTTTCAATGATCGTCGTGGACACCAAGATGTCGATCTCGCCGTTCACAAACGACAGCATGATGTCTTCGAGTTCATGCACCGTGCATTTGCCCGTGGCCGACGCCGATGCGCGCGCGTGGAGCCAGCGCTCCAAGCGCCGCAGCGACGCCGTAGATCGTATCGATGCGGTTGTGCACGAAATAGACTTGCCCGCCGCGGTCGAGTTCTTGCGTCAGCGCGCTCGAAATGAGCGCATCGCTGCTTGGTGTGACCACCGTCTTGATGGAGACGCGATTGGCCGGGGGCGTCTGAATGAGGGAGAGATCGCGAACGCCCGCCATGGCCATATGCAGCGTGCGTGGGATCGGGGTGGCCGACAGCGTCATCACGTCGACTGATTGACGCAATTCCTTGAGACGCTCTTTGTGCATGACGCCGAAACGCTGCTCTTCATCGACGATCAGCAAGCCGAGTTGTTTGAAGCCCACGTCTCGTTGCAGTAGCCGATGCGTTCCGATGACAAGATCGACGCTTCCATCAGCTAAGCCGGCGAGTGATACTTTCTGCTCGGCCTTGGAACGAAAGCGGGAGAGGAGTGCGATCGTCACGGGATAGGCAGCGAAGCGTTCGCTAAACGTGCGGAAGTGCTGCGCCGCGAGCACGGTCGTTGGTGCAAGCAATGCCACCTGCTTGCGATCCATGATAGCTTTGAACGCTGCGCGAACGGCTACTTCGGTCTTTCCGTACCCCACGTCGCCGCACACGAGTCTGTCCATAGGACGCGGACGCTCCATGTCGTCTTTGACGACGCGAATCGTTTCGGCTTGATCCGGTGTTTCGTCGTAAGGAAACGACTCTTCGAGTTCGGCTTGCCACGGCGTGTCTTGGGCAAAGGCGTGGCCGACGGCGAGTTCTCTTGCCGCATACAGTCGCACCAACCCTTCGGCAATTCGCTCGACAGCCTCGCGGACGCGGGAGCGGGTGCGCACCCAGTCGCTTCCGCCCATCTTGGAAAGCCGGGGAGCAGCGCCATCAGCGACCGCATATTTGCGCACCAAGTGCATTTGATCGACCGGCACGTAGAGGCGGTCGCCGCCCGCGTAGGCGAGCTGCATGAAGTCGCGACCCACGTCTTCCACGATGATGTGTTCCAAACCGAGATACTGACCGATGCCATGATGCGCGTGCACCAAGTAGTCTTCAGGATTGAGATCAGCGACGCTGACCGGCACGCCTTCCTTGGCGGGTCTGCGTTTATGCCGTCGAGCGGGGTGTCCATACAGTTCGTTGTCTCCGATGACCGCGAGGCCAAGCGACGGGATGACAAAGCCGGCATCGATCATTCCTTCGCCGCAGATGACAGCACCGCGTTCTGGTGGCAATTTCAAGCGCTTAGGCACGGGCGTCGCGGATACGTCGTGCTCCTCGAGGACCTCCGAGATACGACGATATCCGACCGCCGCGATGGCCAGGATCGTTTTCGAGGCGATCGCAGCGCGCGTGTACTCGACGAAGCGTTCGATGCTGCGACCGAAGGCCGGAGCCATCTGGGTGCTCGTTTCAATCTTCTTTTTGCTGTGCGGACCTAAGTGCGCGGCAACTGCGCTCGTGTGGAAGCTGCAGACGGCTCGCGCGCCTATTGCATCCTGCAGTTTATCTAGAGTATGTAGCAGCCAACCTTTAGGTTCGCTCTCGTCATCATCGGGCGCCGAGCGGACCTGAAGGTCCGCTGGTACATCTATATCTTCTTCGATCTCTTCTCCGCGATCCGCTGCGGCAACCGTCGCTTGCTCCCGAGCCACTTGCAACCCGCGATCGATTGCGACGATCGTGTCGGGGTCGTCGATGACCAGAACGGCTCCGGGCGCATAGGACCAAATTGCCGCTTGCTCGTCGCCAAAAATACCTTCGGACCAAGGGGTGATGCGAACCGCCTCGAGTTCATCGAGCGAGCGTTGCGTGACGATCGCAAAGGTTCGGATCTGCTCGACACGATCTCCGAAGAACTCGAGCCGAACCGGGAACTCGGCCGTTGCGGGAAAGATGTCAATGATGCCGCCTCGCACGGCGTATTCACCGACCGCGCTGACGACGTCGACTCGTTCGTAGCCGAGCGCAGCCAGGTCGCGCAGCGTTTCTTCCCACTTGTATTCGCGGCCAGTCTGCAAACGTCGTGCCGCGCCGGCGAACGTCTTGGCTAGCAGGCAAGGGCTGGCGGGCTGCGGCATGCGAGACGCAAAAGATGCCCGGCTCCCCAGACGCAAGAGAATCCAAGAATGCGATTCGGTCAGCGCGCTCGGTAGGATTGACGAGGGCGTTTTGCTGTTCGTCGCGTGGACGAAGCGTGTGCACAACCGGCCCAAACTCGCTTGCATAGAAGGAACAATCATTGGCAAACCGGTCGGCGCCATCTTGACTCGCCGACCAAACGAGAAACTGACCGCCGAGCTCGGTCCAAAGCGCAGACACAAGCGCCGGTCGGGATGCTGCAGCTGCGCCGACAATATCGAGCGCCGCGTGCAACCGCAACTGAGCAGCCGCATCGCCGATTTTGTCCCAAGTCCGCAGCCCGCGAACAATTGTTGCGCCGATCTCTTGTGCCACTAAATTCTCCAAAGCGCCGTGGCCGGGTCGCGCGCGACCCGGCCTGCTAGCTGTGATTTGTTTCATTCTATTTTATCTGCGCCGCCTTTGCCTGCCGAAAACGAGGTAAAACACCTAGCCAAACAGGATTACGGACGCAGTGCTGCTTTCATCGAGAAGATCCGTGATGTACGTAGCCCTTGTGGTGGCGGCGCTGCTCGCGGTGGTGCTGTTTGTTCGTCCGCATTCACATCCGCATCCCGTTTCAAGCCCAAATGTAGCAGCGGACCTTCAGGTCCGCTCAAGCCCGCGTGCAGCAGCGCCCCTTCAAGTCCACTTGAAACCCAGCGCCGCACCAAACTTTCCGGCCCGTTCGAGCCCGAATGTAGCAGCGGACCTTCAGGTCCGCTCGACGCCGACTGCAACCGTGGGCCCTCAGGTCCGCTCGGCGCCAACGTCTTACCCGACGCTTATGGTCCCCTCGAGTCCTAATGTAGCAGCGAACCTTCAGATTCGCTCAGCTCATCCCGATCTTCCGCCAGGAGTTCCCTACGCGACGCCCACCGATCCCGTGCAAATCCAGTCTGTCACATTCTCGCCCGACCATGTTCACGCAGGCGACGTCGCCTCGGCGCGCATTCTCACGACCAGCAACGCAGCGGCCCTCACGGCGCGCATTGGCACGTACCAAGTCAACGTGCCGAAAGTTGCGCCAGGGACCTTTGCACTCTCCATCACCGTACCGAGTTTACTTCCTACGCATCAATTCGAGATAGTCGTGACCGCGATCCGGGCTGATGGCGCAACTGCGCAACGGGTCGTTCCGGTCGATGTCGACTACTAATGAAGCAATCGAAAGCGATTGTTCTTGTCGTCGACGGTGGTGGGGTTGGTGCAAGCGAAGATGCTGCCGCCTACTCGGACCTCTCCTCTTTCAACTCGATCGGCAACACGGCGAAAGCGGTTGGCGGCCTGCGTTTGCCAAACTTCGAGCGACTCGGGTTCGGAAACATCACAGCCATCAAGGGAGTTGCGACTGTGTCCAACCCTGTTGCGTCTTGGGGGCGGCTGCGCGAATCAAGCAACGGTAAGGATAGCGTCACTGGCCACTGGGAGATGATGGGCATTACGGTGCGTCACGCATTCCCAACCTATCCGAATGGCTTTCCGCCCGCGGTCATCGGCGGTTTCGAAGAACTCATCGGTCGCAAGACGCTCGGCAATGTCGCGGCCTCGGGAACGGAAATCATCGAGCGCCTCTGCAGAGAGCATTTGCGAACAGGCTACCCCATCGTCTATACGTCCGCCGATTCTGTTTTTCAGGTGGCGGCTCACGAGGATATCGTGCCGGTGGAAACGCTTTGGGAGTGGTGCGCAAAGGCGCGAGCGATGCTTGTACCGCCCCATCAGGTCAACCGGGTTATCGCTCGGCCGTTTGCTGGGAAACCCGGCGCTCTGTATCGCACGTCCGGTCGTCGCGACTTTGCCGTCGAGCCCCCGTCCCCCAGCATGCTAGAAGTTCTCCAGAACGCTGGCGTTCCGACGAGCGGCATTGGGAAGATTAACGACATCTACTGCGGCAAGGGCATCGCGCAGAGCTGGCGCGTGGTCGATAATAATGAGGCAGTTCGAAGGACTGTCGAATGGTTGGAGCGGCCTATAGGCGGCTTTTGCTTTACGAATCTGAACGATTTTGATTCTAAGTATGGGCACCGGCGGGACGCCGATGGCTATGCCAAGGCGCTCATCCAGCTTGATAGAGAGCTGCCCGACATGTTGAACAAGCTCGGCGATGGAGATCGTCTTATCGTCACCGCGGACCACGGCTGCGATCCAACGGCGCCAGGCAGCGATCACACGCGGGAGTTTGTTCCCCTTTTGGACTATCGTCCAGGCAGCGAAGGTCGTGGATTGGGTTCGCTTGATTCCTTTTCGCAAGTCGGCGCCCGAATATTGGAGACATTTGGTGTTGCCCAACCCGAGGCTTTGAGCGTATGATCGCAACTGCGTTACCGCGCGCGCCAGCCGCTCGTCGCAGGCGATGGAGCCAGGCCGAGAGCGTGAGCTACTGGCGCAGTGCCCGTGTACAAAAGCCGCTCCCCTGGGTGCTCATCAAGCGCACAGGTGATCTCCTCTTAGGGGCCGCGCTCCTGTTTGTCAGCTTGCCGCTGTGGCTTCTCATCGCCGCGGTCATCAAGATCGTCTCTCCCGGCCCGGTGCTCTTCGTGCAAGAGCGCGTGGGGAAGAGTGGTCGGCTTTTCGCGATGTACAAGTTCCGCACGATGGTCGACGGTGCGCATCTCATGCACAAGCACATTGCGCACCTCAACGAGGCTGATGGACCAGCGCTGAAAATAGCGAACGATCCGCGGCTCCATCCCGTCGGAGCTTTCTTGCGTCGAACCAGTCTTGATGAATTACCTCAACTCTGGAACGTCGTATGCGGCGACATGAGTCTCGTTGGCCCGCGCCCGGCATTGCCTCACGAAGTCGAAAATTATACGCCGCACTATTACCAGCGGCTCACCGTCTCACCGGGGATGACGGGTTTGTGGCAAGTGAGCGGGCGCGCGAGCGTCGCTTTCCAGCGCTGGATGGCGATGGATGTTTGGTACGCGCGAAACTGGTCACCTCTCGTCGACGCCTGGATCTTGCTGCAAACCCTCCCGGCAGTCGTCCGACGGGAAGGGGCTTGGTGATCGCAAGCCTGCCGCTGCTGCCGCCGGTTATCGATCAGAGCATACAACGAGTCGCGCTTGACCCCGCGGCGGCGGTCGGGTTTCTCGCCCTCGCCGCCGCCGCGGCATATCTTGGGTACAAGAAGTCACCGATCGGTGCCATGCTGCTTGCCTTCGGCGTGCCATTCGCCGCATACCGCGACGTTGGGAACACGACCATTACCATTGAGAAATGCATTGCGCTTGGGTCAACGCTGGGATTGCTCATCGGTGGGGCACCGCTGTGGCCGCGCTCGCGCGCGGGGCAGCGAGTGCTGCTCGCGGGTGGCGTTATCGTTTTGACGATCGCGTTGTCGGGTTTCAACGCAACGTATAGCGGGCCCGTCGCCCGCGAATTCTTCAAACAGCTCGAGTACCTGCTGTTATTCTGGTGTGCCGCAACGTTCATCGAGCGAAGCGAGCGATCGCCGACCTATCTCGTCACCGGTGTGGTCGCATCTACGGCGATTGTTTCGGTGCTCGCGCTCTTTCAAGGCATGATCGGTGGCGCTCCATCCGGCATCTGGATTAACGGGCATCCATTGCAACGCGCGGCTGGAACGCTTGAAGGACCGAATCAACTCGCTGGTTTCCTCGAAGCGGCACTGCCGATTCTGTGGGTCTGGCCTGCGTTCGCCTCGTACTCGAAACCCGTGCAGCAGTATGTCACGGCAACGTCGTCTGCTGCGATGATCCTCACCCTCTCCCGCGCGGGCGTTGTCGTGGCCGGCGCGAGTCTCGTTTTACTCTACTACCTGCGTCGACCGCTCGCTCGCGCTTCACTCGTCCCTATGCTGGTCGGTGCTGGCGTTGGCATCGTTGCTATCGGCGCGTGGGCGGTTTTGTGGGCCCATGCAACGATCGCAGACCTTTCACATCTGGCCTATTTCGACATTCCTGGGAATCCTGGAGGAGTGGGGACTCGGGAGCAACTCTGGCCGGCCGCGCTTAAACTGTTCTTGACGCATCCACTGCTCGGCGTCGGCGCCGGCAACTACCAACTGCTCTTGCCAACCGTTGGCTTGCACGGCATCGAAACGCATGCCGGAAGTCTGTGGCTTCAAACTCTGGCCGAACAAGGCGTGGTTGGTTTCTTGGCGTTGCTCGCGTTCGGCATCGTCGCCCTGCGCGAGACCTTTGCCCTGCGCGCGCAGTCGCCGCTCGCCCTTGCGGCGTTCTTGGCGTTGACGAGTTTGCTCGCGCACCAACTCGTCGACGATCTGTTTTTCTTCCCCAAAGTTGCAAGCCTATGCTGGCTGCTCTTAGGAGCCGGTACGTGCACCTATCGTCACGGTGAGGAAGTCTTGTCTGGCAACGGCAGACTGCACCCGGAAGCCCGCGCCAGGCGACCGTTAGAAAGAACGCCGGTCAATGTCACCGGCTCACCCAAGCCATAGCCGATCGAATGTGAGTCGTCGCGCGCGTTATATCGCGGTGGCAGTGCTGACGAGCGTCGCGACTTTGCTCGCGACGTTTGCAACGGCGCTAGCCGACGAGAAGCCCTCGCCATCCGGTCTTAAGGTAACGATCGATGCCCGCCGTGTGGAGTATTTCGCCGACGAAGGGTTGATAGTTGCGCGAGGCAACGTTCGCGTTTCCCTCTCGAATGGAGTTGCCGTCGATGGTGATGCATGTTCGGTCGACTTGGGCCTCCGGCGATTCGTCGTCGCAGGCCATGTCCACCTCAGCACCCCTGGCGCGTCTTATGTTGGTGCAGCCTTCGCCGATTTTCTGCCCTTTCACCGGGCGTATTTCATCCCGCTCACCGATGTGCCCGATCGGTGGACTTTCTTGAACGACGATTGGGCGCACCCAGAGTTGGGTCGCGAAATGCCAGGCGATACCTTCTTCTTGGCGGACACGCAGGGCACCGCACCATTCATCCGGGCGACGGCGGTCGTCATCGACCCGGACAACTATGTGAGCTTTTCGCACGTCGTTTTTGTCGCGGCCCGAGGCGCGCTTGCCACGCCACCGCTCCCTAGGTACGTGCGCAACTATTCACAGAATCCGAACTTCGCCGTCAATTCGTTGTCCGGCGCTTCGTTTGACTTGCCCTATGGAATCGCTGGCTCGTCAGCCTCGCTCGATGCGGTGCACTTTCGCTATGACCCGGTGCTCAAAACCTATTTCTCGTTCGAGCATCATTCGGTGTTCGGTGGTTTGGGCTATGCTGTTTTCAGTTTGAATCCCGCGACGCAGCAACCAAAGCAATGGAACTTTCTGGCCTACGTGCCGGCTGGACCGGCTGCCGCGCTCACCTTGGACTCGCAACTTTTTACCTACCAATCTGGTTTGAGTCAGCCTCTTTCATCGAATGGCTTTGCCGATGTTCAATACACAAAGGCGCTCCGGCAATCCGCACTCAAGCTCGAAGTCGCTCAGTCCTACGATAGTTTGCTTGCGCCGACCGCGCTCGGCTACTATGGAAACCCGAGCCACCCGTTTACGCCAAACCACCCGTTGACCGCGGCTGTCTCGTGGGCTGGCTATGCACAAGGGGTCGGAACCTCAGGCTTCACATTTCGGCTGCTCTCCGGCGTCAGCACGACGCACGATGCCTTCGGCGTGTCAGGTACGACGACTCACGACGCGCAGTCTGTCTATGTCGACGCACTGCTGTCCTCGCCAGTCTATCCTGGGCCATTCGGGACCTCGCTTAACGGCTCGTACGAAGAACGTCATGTGTGGTTGAGCTTTCCCAACAGCGCCGATTTCCAGACGGCCATCGTCTCCGACAGCAAGCGCTTCTCAAAAGTCTTCCTGACCGGATCGCTGCAACTGCAATCCGCGAACACCCAACGGCTCGCCGAGCTCGTCGCCTCTCCGAATACATCGACGGGCCTTGTGCCGGAGCCCCTCTCTCCCAACGGGTTGCCGCTCCTCGGCGGCGTCGCGACTGAGTTCACGCACGCCACGAACACCGCGTTGATCGTGACCGCCGCGGACGCGCCCTCGCCATACTTTCAGTTCACCTTGACCGCGCTACGGAATTGGTACACGCCAGTGCAAGAGCCGTTCGTGGCCGGACCTGCACAATATCAAGCGATCGCGGATGCCCGCATGAAGATATCGAAGACCTTATTCTTGGACATCGGGCGCGCGTACTATTTTAACTGGGCCAATCAGGTGTGGTCGCCGACATTTTCGCTGCAGGTGTCGGCGCAGTGATCGGCATGGCCAAGCGCCTTAGCCTGGTTGCGTTCGCGTGCATCGCGTTGATCGGTGCGTGTTGTGGCGCGTCGCTTTCAGATCCTAGCCCAACGCCGAGCGTGCAGACGCCGCCGCCTGACGTCGTTGCACCCTCCCCGACGCCGTTGCCGTTATTGGTCAACGGACAGATCATCGATCTCGAGCGTGGCTATGTTGTGTTCTCGAGCGGTGATGCGTTCAAACTCTCACCCCAAGCAACGATTACGGACGACGCAACCGGGACCGTGCCTTCCTACGCCTTGGATCCCGGCGTGTACGCAGTGGCAACGCTCGATTCGCAAAGCGGCCAGGTGGTGGCCTTGCGCACGTCGTTGCGACCCTTAGCGCAAGGCACACCTGCGGCGCAGATTCCGCGTCGCTACGTTGTTGTGGCATCATCTCCGAAGCCGAACCCGGATTTAGCGCCACCTGCCGTTGCGTACACCAAAGGGTTCTCCGCTACGGTGGGCGTGACGATCGTGGTCTCGGTACCCGCAAACACCCCGTTGGGCGACGATGTCTACATGTCCACCGATACGAGCGGTTGGAATCCGCAGGCGGTGAAAATGCAGCGACTCGATGGGCTCCATTTCCAAATCGAAATGGAACTGCAACGCGGGACCGAGATTCACTTCTTGTTTACGAGGGGGACTTGGAACACCGTCGAGCGAGATCGCGCGGGTCTACAGCGTCAAGCTCGAGATCTCTTGGTGCCGGGTGGCGATGTAAGAGTCATCAACGTGACCGTTTACCGCTGGGCGGACTTACCCTGAGGGCGATTTCGCTTTGGGACACCAAGCAAGTGTCTGAAGGCGACAGAGCCTGCAGGCAAAAAGGCTAGACTGCACCAGTGTGACGGAGGTCTCGTGTCCGCTCCCCACCTTACCGTTGTGTTCCTGCACACAATGAGGAAGAGCGTCTTGCGCGCACCCTGGCAGACCTGCGAGAGCAACTGTCGGGTGCCGAGATTATTGTCGTGGCCAACTCGTGCAGCGATGCAACGGTCGCTATCGCCACTGAGATCGCACGCTCCGATCTGCTGATGCAAGTGCTCGATGTGGGCGCGCGGATCGGCAAAGGTGGCGCCGTTCGCCTCGGTTTTCAAATAGCGCGCGGCGATGTGGTCGCGTTCGTCGACGCGGACGGTGCAACTCCAGGTGCTGAAGTGAAACGGCTCTACCAATCGATGGGGAATGCCGACTGCGTCGTCGCAACGCGCTGGGGATCAGGCGCCGTAGTGCAGGTCGCGCAAAGCCGCTGGCGCAGATTCATGGGACGCGGGTTCAACTTGCTCGTACGCCTGCTGTTCGGATTGCATTTTACCGACACGCAGTGTGGCGCAAATTCGTACGCAGAGCCGCGCTCGAAGGCATTCTCGATGATCTGGAAACCGCAGGGTTTGCGTTTGATGTTGACCTGTTGTTCCAGCTCATGCGCCACGGGCGGACTATTGTTGAGGCTCCGATCGTTTGGCGCGACTGCAGCGGTTCGAAGGTGAATGTTTGGATTGCCGTGCCTCGCATGCTCACCGCGATGTTAAGGCTCCGTTTAAAATACTCGCCGCTTCGCGTCCTCGTGCCTTGGCTCGACCGGCTAGGACAGCTGGAAATTATTCGCTGCAGACGGGCGTTGCGGGTGTTGGTTGTCTCGGATGCGCATCCGCTCAGCGCACAGGCCTCACCGCTAGAGCGAAGCGTACAGTCCGCTGTCTCCGAACTCGCACAATCTGAATGGTCCGCGGTGTGGAGTTATTCGCTTCCGCCCGCGCTGGCGGAGTCGTTTGCTGAGCAGAGCACTCTGCGCTACGAGCGCCGCACTCGTTCGCTCGCGTCGACGTATTTGCGAGACTACCGCGACAGGTTTGACTGTGTCGTAGAAGTGTGCCGAAAGCGCTACTATTGGACCCCTCTCTTTTCCATGAAGCCGAAGGTTGTCATTGCGCCTGGAATGCGCGGTGCTTCGCCCGTGTACGGGCGGGCAATCCGGCTCAATGCGGCTCCTCTCGATGCGACGATGCTCGAGCGGGCATTGTTTAACGCGATCGCAGCATATCACGCACACTTCGTTCTCCAGCGTGACGGGACGTGGTCGTTGCTCACGCACGCAGACGGCCGCCAGTCAGTGTTCGTCGCGAGCGCGCTTCCCGTGGGAACATCACCGGCGAGCTCGATTCTCAACGCATGATCGCCGGCTTGGGCCGGTGTCTTGTCATTGCCCCACAAGGTTTGGGTGATGCGCTCGAAGCGACGCCACTGATTGCCGCGTTAAAGGATGCGGGGGCCGCTGTCGACGTGGCCGTCCTTCGGCCGGGACCACGCGAGCTCTTTGAAGGCTTGACTGACGTTGTCGACCGCGTGATTTATTTGCCGTACTGGCAGGGTGGCCTCGGTCCATTCCTAGCATCCATTGTGCAACACGCGCGGAAGCGGCGGTATGACGCATCGTTTCTCGCCTATCCCGCGAGCCGCCCCGAGTACCAAATGCTGAGTTGGGTTTTCGGCGCACGCGTGCGCGTGGCGCATGCCTACTGGCGACCAACGTTCACCAATCTGTTAGGGCTGAACACGGTGCTCGTGCCTGTATCGGGCGAGACTGATAACGTGCTGCGCAATCTCGATCTTTTACGGGCAATTGGCGTCAAGTCCGGGCCGTCTCCGGAGTACCTCGTGCCGCCTAGTTGGAGACAGCGCGCGCGAGAACCAGGTCTGCTCGCATTTCACATCGGCACTGTCACTCATCATGGTCTTGAAGCCAAGCGCTGGCCAAAGAGCGTTTCTCGCAACTCGCCTCCCGCATGATCGCACGAGGATACGCCGTCCACTTCATCGCTGGTCCCGACGACGCGAATCGACGTGCAAATTGGTGGTGCAAGTCGAAGGGTCAAATTTGTTTGAGGGTCATTGGCCGGAGGTAGCTCGGTTTTTGTCGCGTGTCACGGCCGCGGTAACAAACGACTCGGGGATTGGTCACTTGGCTGGCGCAGTTGGAACGCCGGTTCTGGCGCTGCACGGTCCTACGCCCGTCGAGGGCGGACCGTTTGGTACGTGGGCTGTGCGCTTTCGGCCATCACCTTGCCCGGCGTGCTTTGATCCACGGTTGCGCAACACAAGCTGCGCACTTGGCATTGACTTTGCATGTCTGAAGCGCGACATGCCGGTTGATATTGTCTAATGCCGCTTAGTGACACTCTTGGAAGCAATAGAGCGCGACCGCTCACACTTCAGTTTGCCTGAGGGACGATAAGAGGGATATCTGCCCTAGCGAACGTACGTTCGCGAAAGCGCGCTGTCTCATGTGGCTGCGGGCTGCGCCTGCTTTCGAAAGGAGCAGTGTTTATGAAATTTAGCATCCGGCGTTTCGCCGAGACCCGACCTTTTACGGCGGGAATCGTTGCAACGCTGACGATTCTGGCTGCGAGCGCGTCATTGACGGCCGCAGCGACGCATTTTCATCGCGACACTTTTGGGAACGATTAACTACGAGTCAACAACTTCCGGTCCGATCATCGAGGGCGTTCAAGACGGGAGTGGGATCGGTGTTGAGGGTGTAACGAACACTGGAGCTGCAGCTGGCTCAATAGCCCTGAATGGCTTCGGCACAAGCACGACGCACGCAACGGTGGGCGTCAATGGCTCAGTGGATGGACCCGGCTCGACGGCGCTGATTGGTAACGCTAACGCCACGACCGGCGCACCAAGCGTTGGTTTGGAAGGTTTTTCCCAAAACGGGGAAGGCGTCTTGGCGCAAAGTCTATCGGCGAGTTTTCTTATCGCTGCGTTCTTTGGACGGAGTTGGAAATTATGATGTGCGTCTTTCCGACGCGCCTGAAGGCAACGGCGTGACCTCGCTCCTCAACAACATTGACAGCGGCGGTGCGGCGATCGAGGGATTCGACACCGTTTCGTCAAGCTCGTTCAACAACGGCGTCGAAGGCGTAACTACGTCTGGCCTTTATGGCGTTGTGGGCTACGCCGGCGGGAATTCCACGGCAGGAATCTTTGGCCAGGGTGATACCGACGGTCAATTTGGTGTTTTGGGCATCTCAAACAGCGGAGGTCAGGTTGGCGTCAGAGGCGAGTCGACGAGCTCCGTTGGCGTTGAAGGCTCTTCCTCGACAGCGATGGCGTTGCCGGCGAGTCAACCACCGGATTCGGAGTCTACGCAGCCTCAGCCGGTGGTGTCGCAATAGTTGGCACAAATAGCAGTGGCAATGGTGCGGACGTCACCGGAAGTTACATCGGCGTCATTGGCCGGGCGCCGGCGTCGGGCGGTTTTCCGATTGTGGCGACCGACCAGAACGGAAACGATCTGTTCTACGTTGATGGTGCCGGGAATCTCTTCATCCACGGAACTTACAACACGTTCATTGCTACTCGAGGTGGATTCGTTGCGGCGGCCTACGGATCGAAATCCACATCACCAACGGTTGAAGATACAGGGTCAGCCCAACTGGTCAATGGCGCAGCGACAGTGCCCCTCGATTCGGCCTTTGCACAGACCATTGACCCGCGCACACCCTACCACGTTATGCTCACTCCCGATGGTGACACGCGGGGACTCTTTGTTGCAAGCAAGGGACCGAATGGCTTCGTCGTGCGCGAAGTGCAGGGCGGGCACAACTCGTTAGCATTTGATTACCACATCTACGCGCCAGCGCTCGGTCAAGCAGGGCAAAGATGGTCGTTGTGAGCCGCGCTACAACTGCGTCCTGGCTTCCGAGGGTACCAGTGAACCTTCCAGCGCGCACTGCAATAACACGAGCAATGGCAATGAACCGGGCTCCCATGGTCAACAGAGCGCAGAAGCTCCTCGCCATGCGAGGCCACCTCCACACGATCGTCAAAACAAACATGTACGAACCGCACTTTGGTGCGGACGGCAAGATACACAGTCAGCAGATACAGCGCAAGGCAGTCGCTTCGCCCCGCATCTAGTTCTCAATCATCGCGCACAAAAGCGGGGGAGCCCGAAACGGCCCCCCGCTTCCATTTTATGCCTTCCAACTTGTCATGCGGGCGGCTTACTTGCGGCGATCGTGATGAAGTGCGCGTGGCGCACGTCGAAGCGACCGAGAGCGGGTGGTAGCGGATGGTAGCCTGCCCCGAGCAGGCCGAGGACGTCGAAGCCATGTCCGGCAAACAATGCTCGTATGGATGTGGTGGCGAAAATGCGCCGATGCACCATGCCATCATGGAGCTCAAGCGTTTCACCCTGATGAATTGAGAGTGGATTTCCCAAAGGATAGATACGGGTCGAGTAGTTAACGGCCGAAAATGGAGCAAAGCCCAAAATCAGGGCGACAACATTATGCCAAGACGCCATGTTCTCGGTCCACACAATGGCGACACCGCCTGGTACAAGCACGCGATAGATCTCCTCGACGAACCTGTCAGTCTCTGAAAGATGCTCGATGACCTGATTCGACAGGACGAGATCGAACGAATTATCATCGAACGGAAGGCTGCGGTCGAGATCGGCGGCAACGGCATGCACGCCTCGATCGCACGCGGCAAGACGGCTTGCTTCATGTCGTTCGACCCCGACAATGTCCTGGGCTCCAATGGCGCGACAAATCTCCAACGTGATCTTGCCATCGGCGCAACCAAGGTCGAGTACGCGCTTCGGAGTGCCAAACCGCTTGCCCAAATGTTTGATGTTGTCGATATTGGCGCGATCGGACGCGAGATAGATTTTCTGACCAATGAACGAACGATGCTTCGCACAGTTGCGGCCATTGGCAAGAGAGTCAAAACCCCCTCCCGTGAATTGTCGCTCCTCCCATTTTTCGCCAACGTTCTTTGCCTCACCGCTCTCACACTTGATAGCAGGGTTTGCAATCTTTTGCCGCACTCAGAGTGCGCATGGAAGGCAACCCGTCGGCCTTGCAACAGCGATTCTACGACGAGCACCACAGCGATTCGCTCGTGCATCGCGCCAATCGGCGTCGAACGCAAATTGCGGTGAAGCTGCTTGCGAGCATACCAACCGGCAAGCTACTGGACATCGGATGTTCCGACGAATCGCTCACGGAAATGTTCCGGCCGTTCGAGCTCCACGGCATCGATATTTCGCCGCAAGCAGTACGCGAAGCACGCATCAAAGGCATTGATGCGCGCTGCGCTGACATCGCGGATGGTCTCCCGTTCAACGACGCCAGCTTCGATGTGGTGTTTGCGGGCGAAACGCTCGAGCACACCGTTCGCACGGATTTCTTCCTCTGCGAGTGTACCGCGTTTTGCACGCTGACGGTACCTTCTTTGACCATGCCGAATGTTAACTCCGTCGCCTCCTGGTCGACGACGAGTATGCTCAACCTGCCGCCGTACGCGAGCGCGCGCTACCGCTCGCCGCACGTACGCGATTTCACCACCAGGTTGCTCAAACTCGCTTTGCGGAACAACGGTTTCGCCACGATTAAGATCCACGGGACGTGGTTGGGCTTGCCATGGCCTGCGGCGGTCGAGTGGTTTTTTGGCCCGGTTGAGGCAGCCCTTGCCTACGGGCTGCCCCGCATCGCGGCTGGGTCACACCTCTAGCGCGCAAGGTGGGCCCAGTCCGCGACCATCCGCGGTTGAGATTCAGACAACGCTTGTGTAATCGCGCGCGCCGATGTTCCACGAAGCCGCAATGACGTATAGGCGCGATAATCCCATGCGAAGCGACCGAAGAATCGCGAGTAAGAAATAGCGCCGGCCTCAGCAAGGTTGTCATCACATTCCTTGGATTCGGGAACGCGGCCCTGCCGCCGCGACGCAAAAGAGGAGGGCTGCAAAAGCTCGCTAGAATGGCGATGTTGCATGCGAGACAGCCAACTCGTCAGTATCATCATTCCGACGAAGAACAGCGCACATTTCGTCAATGCGCGTTGCGAGCCTTCGCGCGCAATCATATCGACCTATTGAAATCGTCATTGTGGATAACTACTCGGACGACGGTACGCGGGAACTAGCCCAGGGTATAGCGGACGTCACGATCCAGGCTGGTCCAGAGCGGAGCGCGCAATGTAATGCTGGCTCTCGCGCAGCAAGCGGCGCGTTTCTCTACCGCGTTGACGCAGACTTCGTGCTCGACGAACGCGTTGTTGCACAAGCGAAGGCAGCCTGCGAACATGGCGCAGATGCGGTATGCGTGCCGAACCGCTCTGATCCAAACGTGAGCTTTTGGTCGTCCGTGCGCAACTTTGAGCGCCGCATGTACCAAGGAGAACCTCTCGTTGCCGGCGCTCGGTTTTTTCGCCGCGAGGCATTTGAGGCGATCGGTGGATTCGACGAAGCGCTTGTCGCCGGTGAGGACTACGATGCGAACAACCGGCTTGAGGCAGCCGGGTATAAGATTGTTTGGATCGCGGCGGACGAGACGCACCTGGGCGAGCCTAAAACGCTTGGCGAGATCGCACGCAAGTCGTATTTTTACGGACGCACGTTTGGACGATCTCTTCGAAAGAGCGGATCAAAAGCGATTGCGCAACTGAATCCGCTTTGTCCGACCTACCGCGACCTTGCGTCTGTTCGTACGACACCCCATACTAGCCGCCGGCTTTGCCCTCATGCAAACTGTCAAACACGGCTGTGGTGGTGTCGGTCTTTTGATTTCCTTTGTCTGCGCGAGATGGAGTGCAACATCGCGACTGTGAAAGTTTCGGGCTCTTGGCCCGGCGTACTTTTTACGCTGCGCCGCCATTGGCCAGTACTGCTGCCCGTCATCCTCGCCGCGAGCGTCTTTCACGCGTGGTTCGGATCAGGGCTTTTGATCGGCGACGATGGGTTTCGATTCTCACCCGACGTACTCGCGTCATACCTCCCCTGGCGTAACGCGTGGGAAGGAAGTTTTGCCTTCGGCCTATCGTCGGCAACGTTTTGCCCGCCTACCCATTGCGGAGCTGGATCGGGCGCTGACAAAATTGGGCCTCACCTTTGCGACCATCGAGCGTTTGGTGTGGTATTGGCCGTTCTTCGTTTGTGCTGTCGCCGCTCCGTACGCATTCGCGTACCACTTAACAAGATCGCCTTGGGCCGCAAGCATCGCGTCGGCGGTTTATGTTATCAATACGTGGACAATTGGTCTTGTCCAGCGGGGGCACATCGGCTGGTCGGTTGCATATGCTCTCATGCCCCTCGCCATGCTGGCCTGGACAACTCTGCTTCGACGACGACTCGCGCTCGATGCCGTGTTCTTCGGCGCGCTTTTGACCCTACAGATCATGTACGATCTGCGCTACGCGTATGTGACACTCGTGCCGTGCGGAATCTGGTTCGCGTTCTATGTTGGTCGTGAGGTGTTGGCTCATCGCGGGGCATCACTAGGGGCGTTACCCCGGACACTTGCCTGGACGGGCGTTTCGCTTTTTGGATTCAACTCTTACTGGCTATTGCCTCAGGTGATTGCGCCGGCGCATCTTCCAGCCGGCTACGACACGCTTGCCTACTACATTTCCGACTCATCCTACGAGTCGATCTCACATGCGCTGTCGCTCTTTTATCCTTTTTATCACCACATGCAGGAACAGATCCCTTCGGGTCTCGCCGGTTGAACGCGCATTTTGGGTGTTGCCAATCCTCGTCGGGGCCGCGCTTCTTTCGAGTTGTCGTAAAGGTTGGGCCATCCCGCTAGCGGTTGCGGCGATGATTGGAATTGTCATCGCGTCGGGGCCGCGACTCGCCTTTTGGCTCGTTCAATGAATCGTCTTCTTGCATCTGCCCGGGATGAAGCTCTTTCGTGACATCTCAAAGTTCATGTCGATCATCGCGTTCGGATACGCATTCCTGCTGGCTTTGGGGTTTGAGCGTGTAGCTGCGGCGACCCGACTTCTCTTTGGAAAGCGAATAGGCGTAGCTGCGCCTACGCTCTCGGGCCTTTGCATCATCGGTTACGGGCATCCTCATGCGAGATGCATATAATCCGCATGCGCTTTTCAAATTTCTCTTCAATCCACCTGTCACAGGCAGATGTAGCATGTGCAGCGCTTCCTCGACAAAGCAACCTGGATTCTTTCGGACCCTGGTCTTCCCGACATTGCGTCCGGAATTGGTTGCCACGAACGCGCACCTGATCGTGCCTGCGGATTATCTCGTCGAGAGCGCGCCGCAAGACGGGGGCATCTCGGATCTTTTCCCTACCTGGCTGGCGTTGCTTCACCGCTATGAGTCGCCAATTCTTCCGGCAATTCTTGCGGAAGCGGCAGTCCGCTACCTCATCGTCGTCGACGACCACAACGGCGAATTGTACCGTCCCTTCGCATTCGACACTCAATATGCGGAGTAGCATCGAGTTCTTTCGCGGGCGTCCGTGGCTCCGGGAAGTCGCGAAGTTTGGCGGCTATGTCATTTTGTCTTCGAATCCGCCGGCAGCGCGACGCGCATCTTCGCTCCTGAACCAATCACCGCGATCGGATCCCCTGAAAACCTCGTCGCGCTGGCTGGCAACTTGCCTGGCCCGTCAACCCGCTGCGCTTATCAGCGAATGATCCTCCCACGGGAGGCGCTCGCGGTTGGATGCTCGCTTCGGATCCGACGACGATTACCGACGGCGTCAGCCTCATTATTCTCGACGACCGGTTCCAGCGCGCGTCGCGGCCTGGGTTGGTGGAGAACAAAGAGCCTTCCATCAGCTCTCGAGCTATCACGAATGGTTTACGTCAGCGAGCTAAGGCCGACGACGGTGCCGGCTATCTGTTTCTTCCAACGCCACCGGTCGCGGTGGAAATTGCTGATCCTCGAACGATCTCTGCCCCGTATGATGATGTGCCGCAAAATTCCGAGTGGCTCGGCGTGACCGGCCAACTCGCAGACATCGAACTCGATCAATTGGAGCGGATCGCCCCTTCATGCGAATATTGAGCTAACCATGAAGGCGGCAAATCCCATGATTCGTACCGTTGTGGCGACGATTGGGCAAGCCGGTGAAAGCTCAACGATTGAAATGGTCGGTTGCCAACGCACATACTGCCCGTTCACACTGTGGGGCGCACATCTCGAGCCCGGGTTGACGTTCTGCATCTACGTGCCGAAGCCACTAACCTGGGACAAATCGGCGACTCGAACTATTCATTCCTATTCGCAGATCGGTCATTGTATGGCAAAGCGGAGCGGCGCACCGGCCGAGCATCCGCAAACCGGTTGCATGCCCGCGTGCAGGCGTCCAATGACGGATTGAACGTCTGCTGCAAAGGATGTTGCCGCGCGCTCGATTACAGCGGGAGGTGCATTTGTCCTCTTTAGACCAACCGAGATACCGTTAACGTGGCGGCCGAGATTACGATACGGTACCGAACCGCCTTTACAAACTATACGTATGGCGCTCTTCTTGGAGCTGCGGCGAAGAAGCGACGGCCAACGTGTTAATTTCGTTCACTCCATCCCGTCGTCTGCGACGGTGGATTCAGCGGACATCTTCAAAGGCGTGCAATTGGCGCTCGATGACGCATGGGATGATGCGGCGCGGGAACAATACTACCGATCGATCTCAGACCACGGTGGCCTGCGGCCAGAGGCGAGCGAATACGATCTGGTAGCGACGCGGCTGGTTCTTGCTGGACATATGTTGTCCGATCGATCCATACTGCGCGGCTCATTGATGCGCGGATGGATGTCAGCGGCAGTTCAAGTGGAACGCTGTGCTTCATTACGTTGACCTCCGCACCGCCAATATCAAGGTCATCGCAAAATCGCTCCCAGTCCATCCGATCGTGGAGCGCAAACGATTCTTTCTTCGTGTTCCCAAACAAAACCAAGCACGAGACGAAGAATACTCATTCGGCATCCCGACAATCGACGATGGTAGTGCAAAGCAAGCCATTTTTTGGATGGTCGTCCCTGAAGGTTCGAGTTTAGGTATGAACCTCACGTTCACGTCACTCGATCGTCCAGCTTCATCGATCACTGTTGTGGCGGCGGGCCGCCCCAAGTTGACGGATCCCGATCTGCCCCTACCCCCCGCCTGGCAATTAAATACGCTACACGTCGCCAATGGCAGAACGGGTCACTGGCGTCGCTTTCTGATCGATCTGGAAGAGGTCAAACGTTTCGGCTTCTACAGGGGAACCGGCTGACCGCCTCTTCACAGATTCAGATCGATCTGCAAGAAGGAGGCTCCGCAAGTGAGCAAGGCGAGGAAGTCGAGCTTTCTGATTTTGTGCTCGCGCATCCATCCGGCGATCGGCGCCTTGCGCGTCGAGCATGACGCTCAGATGGTGGTGATCGACGGAAACCCAATGCCACTTAAGAGCCTACGCCAAGTACGGATGAGCGATATCCTATCAGGCAGTACCGGATCATTGAATCTTCCAGCTGGCAATCACACAATTTCCGTCGAGCCAACTCTACCGATGAAAGCGACTTCAATATTCGTTACCCCGCCTTCTCTGCCGAAGACGGTCGCCGGCGAAACACTGCATTTCGCCCAGCTTTCCCCTAGCGAGTATGTTTGCGAAGTTCGAGGCGCCGGTGGGCTGCTGGTATTCCCGATGAGCCATGCTCCCGGGTGGCGGCTTTTTTCGGGACTGCCCTCCATGCCAAAGCTCTCAGGCTTAGCGCTCATCGACGCGTGGCGGTTTCGGAGCTTACCGATAAGCGCGAGGCACGTCGTCGTCAACGGCGTGTTTAACGGCTGGTACTTGCCGGCTGGCGATGCAGAGGTGGTTCTCTTCTACGCTCCCGAGACAACGTCCGAGCTTTGTGCGCTCGTTTGGATCGTGCTGTCACTGTTCATCATCGTGGCGTCTGTTCGGTGGACACGTGCTGGTCAGCCGCGCGGCTCGATTCACGCTCCCGCCCGTAGAGGCGATACGGACCGGACATGTGCGGCATAAATAATGCAGGTTCGTCTAAGAAAGCTCTTTCGACGGCATCCCAAGCTGACACGACTAAGATCCTCGCGGGTGCACCGATAACCGATGCGCAGCACGCATGGAAACGTTTTCATGCCCTCATCGTGGCAGGGTGGACATAGACGGGCGCACCGCGACGCTGCTGCCCAGCGGCTGTGCGCGAATGGATTTAGGCATCCCGAAGAGCGTCACCGTCTTGACGCCAAGGGCGGCTGCAAGATGGGCAATGCCGGCATCGTTTCCGACGAAGACTTCGCATTCGCTCAAGAGATAGGCGGCAGACGCAGATCTTCACGAATAACCTCAACTGATTGGGAGTTTCTCAAGCCCGTAAGCGCCGCTTCATCCTCACTATCCCAAGGACCGATGAAAATCCGAACCTGATGGCCTGAATCACACTTTTCTCGACCAGCTTGATAAACTGCTCAATCGGCCATCGCCTTTCTTCATTTCCCTTGTAAACGCATCGTTCCCGTATGGACGCCGAGCAACCCGCGCTGCACCTTGCCCCGCCAATCCAGCGGGATGACGTATCGGCAGCTCTCCCGCAAATCCCACGGGCGCTTTGCCAATCGCGCGTTTTCGGCTACGCGACGCCCCCCTCGAGCGGTACGAGCAGGGCTCGCTGCATCATATCCAGCGCTCTCGCTGCTCCGCCGTAGTCGTGGGTGGCGACGCGACGCGCTCTGACTGCGGCGGTTAGCGCGTGATATTGCCAGCGAGTGGCTGGGAAGGGCAATATTGCCAAGTCGTAACGGTTGCGGGCAAAGACACGGCAGCCATGAAGTGCAGCTAAGGGGCCCCGCGTTCAGGTCAAAGACTGTCACCCGATCGACAACTGGAAGTTTCGCGAGCGTATTTGAGCGCGACAGGTCCGAGCATCGCAAAGGAAATCGACGCGGCCGCACAGCGTGGGCCACGCCATCAAGGATTGGCCCCGCCGTCAGTGCATCCACCAAGTCCCGGCAGCAAAGGCAGCAGTACACGCACCGAGTTATCGGTCGGCGCGTGCCGGAATCTCCATTACGCCTTTCTATCCTCTGTGAAAACTTTTTGCGTCGGCGATCTGCTCAGTGCCGCCGCAAGTAGACACGATAGAATATAGCCAATGTGTTGACCAGCACCAACCAAACGTCGGATCGCCGCAGGCGCGGAATGTTCCGTTGAAATTGAAGCTTCCACCGGTGGCCTTCAACAACGCGAAAGCCCATGCGGTGAGCAACCGCGAGCAGCTCGATATCAAAGGCAAAACGCTTGGTGAGAAAGCACGGGAAGGACGCGCTCAAAGAAGGCGAGCTCGAAAGAGCTTCAAACCGGTCCTGCGTGTCAACGAAGCGGCAGTCCAAAGAGAAACTCGGACGAGGCCGTAGTAGCCTCGGCTCAAGAATTCTTCGCCACCGCGGATAGTCGACGCTCGACGCTGGATGCCCACCTTGCTGCCGACCTCACGGCATCGGCCTTTTGTGCAAATAAAGATGTCGAAGAAACCGGAGTATCCCATCTGGGTGAAGGTCGAGATCAGCATCAAGGAAGGCGACGAATTCTCCCGGTCGCGTGACGAAGCGCCGCAGGTCACCGCAAACCCTTTGCCTTGGTTTTCGCTCATAGCGGAGATAACGCGGACTCCACTCTGGCCTGCTGCGGTATGCTGGCAGCCGCACGCCAAGTCTCGTCGTTACTTACCCATCGTCAACAATGATGATTTCAAGCGCAGATGCGCACGGCGACCAAACGCGTCGATGATCGATCGCACATTATGGGCGAATCGCCTTCGATTCGTTGTATGCGGGAACGATAGACGGATAATTTTTGTTCGATCAACGTGTTCATCAATTTGCGAAGGACAGTCGCAACTTGTACTCAAAGTAAGCATTGCCCAGTGCCGATGAAAACCCTGCTCTCACGCACGGCGGTGATTTGTGCATTGGCTTGCCAGCGTCGTCAGGTCGTACAGCGCCATCTCAAACGCCTCAGTTATGAACGAATGTTTCCGCGACAGCGCAAGCCTTCTAAAATGCGCAAGAGTGTTGGAACGTTTCTCGTTTCTTTGCAATACGCGCTGGCCTTGGTCCTCTAACGCGAGTGCGTTACTGGATTATCCCGGAACCGGGGGTGCGCATCCGGATTTACACGCCTGACGCCGCCTTCTTGGCACGCGTTCATCCAGGTGCGACGTATAGATTTCCTGCTGTATGTCGATAACCCGGGTAACGTAGTAAGGGACCGCCGTATGTGCTGCTTTCCGCCGTCAATGGGAGCTGGGCGGGCACCAAAAAATCTTTCAAACCGCGCAAGGGACGGATATCTTTGGCATTTACGCTTCCCGTCTTCTCTCACGTACGACGCTGATCCAGGGATCTTCCAGCCCGGAAAACGCCACCTATCCTATAGGACGCGGCGCTGCGCTCTCGCCAGCCGCAAGTGGTGAAATCGGGGATTAAGCCCAACCCATACAGTCCACAGTAACGATCCGGTCTGGGACTGATGGACCAGTTGGCGGCAATCGAGATCATCAACAGCGAAGCTTCGAACTCCGCGCAACTATTGGCACTCTCGTTGGAGCCATGAAGTCTCACTGCCGCAGGACCCCATGGCAACGTGGCGTCCGTGTACGCGGGCACGGGCAAGCCCTCGGGCTTTAACAATGCGGCTATCTTCCTCGCTCAAGTGACTCCCGGCTTGACCTGCACATTCTCGGCATACGTTGATGGTGCAGACTACGCGGGCAGCCCTCCCTTCGTCACGTTAGAAGCTGGCAACGGTCGCTGGGCCGGCACGAGCTTTTTTCAAACGCGTCGCGGGCGCATTTTTACTACCTTCGTGATTCCGGCCACCTCGCACACGACGTTCCTGCGTGGCACCTTCAACCCGGAAAACGGAAGGTACCCGATTGGAACCAGTGCCGTGTTCGCTGAGCCCCAACTGGAACAGGGGAGTTTCCCCCACGCGTATCGGGTTGGAAGCGATGGCTTGAGTGCGCCGCCCGGAGGCAATCTCATACCGGACAGTGAGGCTCGACGAGCGCCGTATTGGACCTATGCTGGGCGGATGCATCAGGCAAATGGAGTATATCCGGACGGCGCGTCGGCCATTGTTCTCAATGGTGATGGGCAGCCCGCGGGTTACGGCGACCGCGCCTCCGTGCGCGCTCGCGTGCAACCCGGAAAGACATATCGCTCACAGCGGATATCGACGGTTCATCGGATCAAGGCACGCCGCCTTATGTGTTCATCAGCGCAGTGAACGGAAGCTGGAAGGGTGCGCAGGCATACCAACCCGGGCGAGGTTACCTAGGACTCACCTTTGCATTGCCCGCGCAATCCGCGACTACATGTATTAACATCAGGTTCGAGGCAGAAAATGGCACCTATCCTCTAGGCACGTCGCTTGTCATTGCCCGTCCGCAACTTGCACTAGGTAGTGGGCCTTACCGATATGTGCCGTCCTCTATCCCAAGCGTCAAGGCTGGGCGTTGCGGATAACGTGCGATTCTCAGATCGAACCATCTCCCTGCTCCATTCGTCCTGCGCTGCCATTCCGTACGTCTGTGCACTGCTCGTCGCAATTATCGTCACTCGCCACGGCGTTCCCGCGCTTCGTCAAGACTGGGCCTGGCCAATCAATGCGCAGTCGCTGAACGATTTCATGTTCCGTTCGACGAGCGGTTGGGACGTGCGAGGTATCGGAGCACCGAATCTCTACCTCAACGACTATCTTGTCGGTGCCGCTCTCTACCTCATTTCAAAAGTGATCGGAACCTCTCTATCATTGTTCGCATTCGCTTTCGGCTCCGCGCTCGCGTGCGCTCTTGGTGCGAGTAGGCTCGCCGGCACGCTCGGAGCCGGCCCAGTTGCGCGCGCAGGCTTGGCATTGGTGGCGACCTTCAACCCATTTACGTACACAGAGATAGTCGCCGGCCATATGTACATGGTGCTCGCCTACGGCGCGATCATATGCCTCTTAGCTGAGGCACGGCGTCGTGAGTTTCATCCGGCCAGCGCGGCCCTGTTGACTTGTCTGACTTTGTCGCAACTGCAATTTTTTATTCCCGCGCTGCTGATTGACCTTGCACTAGCGATGCGGCGAAAGCAGTGGCTCCCATTTGCCACCGCGATCGCAATTGCCACCCCCATTGGACTATCGTTGATCGCTGAATACTCCGCATTCCGCTTCGTGCCTCAGACGCTCGCTTGGGAAAAAGCGCAGTCGGTGCCGCCGTACGCCGCAGCAATACTCACTGGCTACTTCGCAGGCTACGATCAAAGCGTCGCACGCGTCGTCTTCTGGCCGATGTGGGCGATCGTCATCATTGCCACTCTGGGTTGTGCCGTGATGTGGCGCGAACCTTGGGCGAAGCTCGCCGCGGTGCTTGGTTTGACTTCGCTCGTGTTTGCAACGGGTTTGCTCGGGCCCCTTGGAAGCTCACAAGCGTGGACCTTCGCGCACTTTCCTGCCACGATGCTCTATCGAGAACTCTACGATGTTCTGGGGTTCACTGGTATCAGTTACATTGTCTTAGTTGCTCTTGCGACGGTCCGCAATTGGGTTCTCGGCGGCGTGGTTCTGATCGCGGGAATCGTGCTCGCTGCGACTTGGTTGGTGCACTCGCCATGGCAATGGTGGGTTCCCGCTCGCTTGATTCCCGAACTTCGCGTGACCCTTCCACAGGCCACTCGTTACGCGCTTGTTCCAGCGTTCCAGCCCTTGGTTTTTCGGGGGCAAGGCTCGGGCCTAGATCCCGATGCTTACGTGCGGCTTGGCAGTGCGCCCTTGAATACGAGCTGCCCACTTATCCTGTTGATGCTTCACTTGCGCGTTTTGCACTTACCGGTGATAGCAGATCGCTCGCGGCGCTTGGTGCGGTCGAATCTTTGCTCGGCCCTGGCTGGCCAGCGACAGTGCAGCGCTGAAATATCAACGCGCTGTGAGCACGGCATACACCGCCTCGATGCCGCTGCAAGGTGCTCGACTTAATGCGCAACCGTTGGTCACATTGTTACCAATCCCGCGTCTGGGAAGCGTGGACGACGTGCTTGGCGCAGGAGCAGTGTTCTTCGCGGACGCCGTCCAGGTGCGAGGCGTCGGAGTACCGGCGGCGTGGAGAGTACCGCACCTTGATTCCTGTTACGCCATCGAACAGATTCGTCCGCGCGCAAGATGGCTGGGTGGACGCACGGCTTTCGTTCGCGAGTATACCGCAAGTCGCGCAAGCCTTTGGCGGCGCGGTCACGACCTCACCCTCAGATATGTTGAATATTGACGCGCGGGCGCAGGCGCTTGTGTGGGTCCGTGGTGCACTTGTTGGTCAAGACGGACGTTTGGTGAGTAACACAACGGGCAGCTACCATTGGGTCGTGATCCCTGCTGGAGTCACTGCCTTGCGCTGTATCGGTTTGTGCGCCGTCGCAACCCAGGGCTTTCCGCCGGCAGGTGTCCCCTCGACGCCGCGCGCCGCAAACGGGACTGCAGTGTCATTCCTCGATCGGCTTCCATGGCTCATCGAAGTCAGCGTTACCGCAGGTCGACCTGGCGCCGTGCGCCTGAACGAGGCGTACGACCGCAATTGGATTGCGCTCATGGATGGACGCGTCTTGCCGCATATGAGAATCGATGCGACCGTTAATGGATGGTTATTGCCGCAAAGAACGACATCCACGACGATTTGGCTCCTCGATCAGGCCGCGGCGGCTGAGGCGGTATTGGAACTATTTGGAGCGTTGTGGGTCGTCGGTCTCGGAATCGTGGCACTTCGCCGGAAACGAACCTAATCCGTATTCTTTTGAGCCACGACGATAAACGCGCTTGCGAGAGTCGGACGAAGGCGGAACGCGCTCTCGACGATGTTCGCTAAGGGATGCTCTGCCAGCAGATAAAACTTATAACCACTTGCGCGCCTCACCGCAAAGCCTCGATCGTCGGAGCAACTCCTTCAATGCGCCTAGCGTGTAGAGCCTCAAGTGACCCTGCGTATCAGTCTTCCCTTGGCCGAGAGCCGAAAACGCGTGGCCGTACTTCTTTCGCGTGCTTGTTTCTGTGAACACAGGCTGAATACCGACGAGTAGCAAGAGCCTGTTCAGCCAACTCGCAAGATTGGGAGTCGTCACGATTAACCAACCCCCAGGTCGCAGCACACGGCGTACCTCATCGAGGCATGCGTCCGGGTCGAAAACGTGTTCAATGATTTCGCCCATGATCACTAGATCTAAATTTTTATCGGGAAGCGGAATTCCAACTGCGATGTCACGTTCAAAAACGGTTATGCCAGCGGCTGCAGCGATCGCTGCCGATGACGGGGTTAACTCTATGCCATAACATTCAAGTCCGGGCAATTGTTCCTTTAACTGCCCTAGAAGGAAGCCACGCCCGCAGCCGACGTCAAGAACGCGTCGGGGCGCAATCTTGAGACACGCAGCGACCAGGCGACGCATGCGATCATCGAGCTTTGGTACGTCGGTCACCCGATGCGCATAAAACGCTCGGCGATTTCCGCAGGCACGTTCATTGTCGCGAGGGCTTACGTGCCAAAAGGAGAGGGGCCTGCCCGGAACCCAATTAAAACGAGCAGTGACAAACATGTCCTTGCGTCCGCGCAACTCACAAGCAGTGTGGAGTTGACGTTCTGCCGTCGATGGCGATCTTGCTGCTCATTGGTTTGCATTGGGCACAGCCGCCGACGACGATAGCCCAAATCGACCTTGCGCCCCCGTACGATGCTGCCACCATGCTGCGAAAATGCGTAACGGTTTGGAATCACGTTCACTCATTTATCGGCTCCGTTGACAACTGTTTCTCCTGGACGCCGTATTATGCGCTGCTCGCATTCCTCGAGCGCCTCTTCGGTCCAAGTTACGGGCAAGCCCTGATGTTCACGCTGCCCGTGCTGGCGTCGTGGCTCGGCGCTTACAAATGTGTCGAGGTCTTGGGGGCGCCACCACCTGCGGCGTTTGCTGCCGCTTGGGTCTATGCATTCAATCCTGCGCGCCAGTCAATGATAGGGATGTTTTCGACCGGCGATGTGTGCGCGGCCATACTTCCATCGGTCTTCTTTTGGATAATGCAGGCGGCTCTTTCAGCGGCGAGCCGGCGCTACATTGCGGCGGGTTAACGACCTTGAGCTTTGGCATCCTCGTCATTTTGGCGATCACGCCTCACTGCTTGTCGCTTTGCTTTTAGGAGCTCTCGTATGGACCGGTTTTGCGTCCACGTTCGCACTCGACGGGCCAGCATTTTGGAGGTGGGTCGGCGGCACGGCAGCGCTGATTACCGTTGCGAGTCTGTGGTGGGTGGTGCCTAATATTGTTTCGTACATGGGTGTACTCATAACTCACCAAACCGATCCCTTATCGCTTGCGTGGACATTCGCGCGCGCTAGCCTCTTGAACGAACTACGCTTTTGCGCGACATGGTTCTGGCGATATCCCAATACAACCCATGGGCGGTGGAATTCGACAAGAACTGGTTGCTATATGCGACGGGATTTGTTCCCGCCGCAGGTCTAGGCGTTGCGTTGCTCTTAACACGAGGTTTTTCCAGGGTCGTTACTGGATTTGCGACCGCCCTTGCGCTTGTGATGTTGTTCCTGGCGAAAGGCTTGCACCCGCCGCTGGCGGCCTTGAACCTCGCGTTTTATCATCTGCCAGGCATGTTTTTGTTTATCGAGCCGTATGGACCCATCCTGATAGCTGCGCTCTGTATGGCAATCGCCCTAGGGATGGGGATTCAAGCCGCTTTCGGGCGTGGCCAAACACTGACAGAACGGATTGCTGGGAGCGTCTTTGTCATCGTGGCTGTCTCCTCGGCGTTTCTAAGCAACCTGGCCACTGTGACGGGCGCAATCTTTCACGAGCAGATGAACTTCTTGCCAAACGTTCACGTTCGCCTTCCCGGGGATTGGGTCTCGCTCCAAGGTCAACTCAACAACGACGACAGCAGCGGAGGTGTCCTCATTCTGCCGGCCGACGATTTCTATCAAGTCGACTACGATTGGGGTTACCACGGCGTCGACTTGTTCCAGTAGCGTTGTTTCACCGTGAGGTTCTTATGCCCGGAGCTCCGTTACGTACACTCAAACGCCGGAAGCTCGCGATATAAACTTGATGCTCATCAAGGCGATCAATAGTCGCTCGACACCAATTGTGGAATTTTGCATGAAATCGGTGTCCGTTACGTAGTCGTTCGTAATGACGTTAGCCTCTTACACGGCTTTCGAACAGTTCCAGGGAATCTGCGGGTCTTTTTGGTGTACCTCCTCGCGTGTTCGGCGCACTCGAGCTTTACGATCTTGGTCCACCCGAGCCATACGTGCAAACCGTAAGTGGGTTAAGCCAGTCATGGAGCACGGTTCCAAACAAACAAGCAAAGCGGGTGCGCGTCATCTCGTACCGATCCATGCGATACCTGGGTGCGTTCGGCGGTCTTTCAATTCCTGCGATCGTGGGTCGTACTGCGACGACGAGCACAAGCGTCACGTATGACGTCGTGAACCCCGCACCGGGTTCCCTGACCTTGGACATCTTCGTGGCGGTTTGGCCACGATTTCCTACGCGCTACGCATTGAGCACGGACGACGGTCAACATCGGTTTGTGCTTCTTGCACCATCACCCGCAAGCCGGTGGGTGCGTTTTGAGGGCCTCACCTTGCGCTCCGGACTCTCCCATTTTGTTCTTTCCGAACCGTCGTCATTTGTAAGAAACTTGCAACAATTTCTTCCGCCCCGCTACTTTCAAGATCAGCGCGCCCGACCGAGGGTGCACGAAGTGCTCTTCTCCGTCATAAAGAGCCTGCAGCCGGCAAACACAAAGAGCGATCTGTCGAGGCTGCGCGGGTTTGATCTCAATGTATCACCCATGACAAACCCGAACATGATGGTAAGCCCCCTTAGCGGCGAGGGGCAATCGACAGGCTGGGTCATTGACGTTGAACTACGACGCGATGTCTATCGATGTTTCACGATTCTTGGGGATGAAACTGAGTATTCTCTGAACGATTTAATAAGAAGCTGCATGGGAAACATTGGCAGAGAACTCACGGAACTGGATGCGCGGAAGATGACAATATTGAGGTTAAACTTTGCGGCGCGCTACGGCGGCGAACCCATAGCAAGCGTGCAAATCGAATCCGATTCTCCGTCGAAGGACATAATCCAAAATAAGTTCGACCACAACGTCGCCCTTGCACATGCTCCGTTGCCTCTGGGGCTTGGGGCGGTTGTGAACCTGCAAACCACAGGCCCAACGAACGTCGTTGTGTCTGAAGCGTTTAATCCCACGTGGATGGCGGTGGAAATCGGACATTTCCATTTAGTGTTGCCACATGCGCGCGCATCTGGTTGGCGCAATGCATGGCGATGCGATGGTCCGGGAAGAGTTTACATCATTAATTGGCTTGTGGCTTGCCAGTACGTGCTTCTCATCCTAGGAGCCGCGATTGCGCTATATGCTTGGAGTCGTAGATCAGCGTGAGAAACATTCTCCCAGCCGCAGCACTGATCGCAATGGGTGCGGCAGTCGCTGCACACGGCCTCAACTATGAACCAGCGGCCGAGGTGTTCGGCTCAATTGCATTTACGCTGCTACTGCTGGCGGCGCTCATTCCTTTGCCAGTGACAAACGCGCGGCGTCCACGGAAGCGGTAGGACTAAGAAGAGTGGCGATTTTGTCCGCTACGGCACCGTTGGATTCTCTCACCCACGTCCGCTGTGACCTCTGCGGATCGGCCTCCAATAGGCTCGTCCTCAGAAAGCGCGGTGTTCTGATTCAGAACGTTTTCTCTATCGTTCGCTGCGAAGACTGTGGACTCGTGTACGTTAACCCACGCATTCGTGACGAAGATATCGCAAAACTCTACGACGATCAGTACTACATAGGTCAGGGCTTTGACAGAACCACCAATTATGCTGAAGGCGCATCAACCACGCTTTTGGATGGGGTTGTTGATACTCTATTAACCTTGCCTGGAGGTGTGAACGGGAAATACTGCCTGGACGTAGGTTGCGGAAACGGCGAGCTCGTACAGCGTCTGAGAAACGAGGGTGCTATCGCGTCCGGCTCCGAGACTGCCACTGCGGCGAAGGTACTATGTGAGAAGCGCGGCATTCCGCTGGTCGATTTGGAGTCAGAGGGTGCTCGATTGAAAGAAAGCTTTGACATCATCACCGCCACAGAAGTGATCGAGCACGTGCCATCACCCACAGAGTTTCTGTGCTCAATAGCTAGCTATGTCAAACCCGGTGGCATCATCTTCCTGACGACTGGAAACTGGTCACTGGTGAGCAAAATCCCAGGTACGCCCTACGTGATGCCTGAGGGACATCTGCAGTACTTCACGCCGGTGACGCTCACGAAGTTGTTTCTGAAGGCCAACCTGGTGCCGGTTTTTGAGCCTCTCAACCGAACTTGGTTCGTAGCCAGGAGCCTCAAAGCGGCCTCTCGTGGTGCGGCCCCACCGAAACTCTCCCAAATCTCGCGCGTATGGTTCGACGTCTAGCCCCCACGTGCGGACCTTTTCCGCTCGCGATAAAACCACGTCACCAGTGAATCGACGCACTGAACTTTGGGCGGGCCAGGGACCTGTTTCTGGCGGGTCGTAAGGCATTGCATACAATGAAGCGCAGTGTAACTTCGTCCACGTTTGCGGTCATGCTCGCCATGCTCCTGAGCATGGTGCTCGGGTTTGCGCGGGAAGTCGTCAACGCCAAATATTTCGGCGAGCGCTGGGAGCTCGACGCGTTTTTGGTCGCCGCGATCTTGCCCACCCTCGTATTCGGCGTGTTTAACGGTGCACTGGTCAGCGCGCTCGTGCCGATCTTCAGCGGCTACTTCGCGGAAGGCAAAGACGAAGAGGCGTGGCGCTTTTCTAGCACGGTCATCAATGGCCTAATCATTGTGCTCTCCGTGCTCGCCGCGATCGCGTGGCTCGCCGCGCCGTGGCTCGTCCACCTCGTCGCGAAGGGCTTCCCGGGGCCGGAAACCGGCGTAACGGTGCGCATGACCCGCATCCTCATGCCAACGATCGTAGCGACATCGATTGCTGGCGTGGTCCAAGCGCTGCTCAACGCGCAGCGCAGCTTTCGCGCCGCTTCGTTGCAAGGCGCTGCGCTGAACCTTGTCACGATCGCGGGAGTGCTGCTGCTCTACCAGGCTTACGGCATATACGCCTTGGTGTTCGGCACCGCGGTTGGCCTCTTTGCGCAGCTCGCCGTCCAGTTGCCAAATTACTTCAAGCGCTGCAAGTATCGGTTTGTCCTGGACCTGCACCATCCAGGCTTGCGCACCTTGGCTTTCATCGTCGGGCCGATCATCGTGGGCTCGGCGGCGGGTCAAATTAACTTGTTGTTCGACAAGTATTTTGCCTCGACGCTTTTGCCTGGAAATATCGCGGCCATGCAATACGCAACTAAAGTGGTCGGCTTTCCCCAGCAACTCTTCGCTGTCGCGATTGCAACCGTCATGTTTCCCATACTCTCGGCGCATTTTGCCAAGAGCGAGCGGGAGTCGCTGCGGTCCACGGCGTTCTCCGGTCTGCGCATCACCGCGCTCATTACGATCCCCTCTGCATTCGCGCTCATCGCGCTGGCGCGACCAATTATCAGCGTCCTGTTCGAGCGTGGCGAATTTACGTCGGGTGACGTCGTCCGCACGGCGGGAGCCATGCAGTTCTATGCCATTGGGCTCTTGGGCATTGCCGCCAGTATCGTCCTGACGCGATGTTTCTTTGCCATGCACGATTCGAAGACGCCCGTCATCGTCGCGAGCGGCGTCGTCGCGCTCAACGTTGTGTGCTCGGCCCTGACGGTGCGGCAGTTTGGCATCAATGGCTTGGCGGCGTCGAACTCCTTGGCGTCGCTTGTCGAGGCAGCCCTGCTCGGGTATCTTTTGATTCAGCGAATCGGCGTTGCGGACGGGGAGTTTGCCGGAACTTCGTTTGCTTCGACGGCGGTTGCGTCGGCAGCGATGGCAGTGATTTCGTCATCCGTCGCAACTGCGCTCTGGCATGTGTCGGCGCCGTTTTGGCAGCACTGTGCTGTCCTCGCGCTTGCGATCCTCGCCGGTGCGGTGACGTTTCTCCTGGTCGGCGCTGCCCTGCGCATTCGAGAACTCTCCGAATTGTGGGCGGTCATCACCTCGCGCGCACACCCAAGCGCGACCTCCGCATAGAAGGCACTCGTGTCTAGCCTCGGGCTTGCCCTGACCAAAAATTTCCTCGCCAAGCAGACGAAACTGCGTCCGAAATTTGCTATCGTTCTGGGCTCTGGCTTTGGCGAGGCTGTCGATTGGCTCAAGGTCGAAAAAACGCTCGACTATGCGGACATTCCCAATTTTCCGCATAGCTCGGTTGCCGGCCATCACGGCCAGCTGGTCTTTGGGCATTCGCAAGGCGGCGTGGCCGTGGTAGTCTTCCGTGGCCGCGCGCATTACTACGAGGGGCTCACGATGCGCGATGCTGCGTTTCCAGCCTACGTTGCACACGCACTTGGTGCATCAATTTTTATCGTGACCAATGCGGCAGGCGGTCTTAATCAGGACTTCGCCGCTGGCGATCTCATGCTCATCCGCGACCATCTCAACCTCATGGGGGATAACCCGCTGCGCAGTCTTGAACTGCCTGTTGGGGCGCAACGGTTCGTCGCGATGCGCGATGCGTACGATCTCGAGCTTTCGAACTTGCCCTTGGGCTGCTCGCCGCGACGGCATAAAACTGCAGCAAGGCGTGTATGCGGCGCTGAGCGGGCCATCCTACGAAACCGAAGCGGAACTGCGCATGCTCTACACGCTGGGGGCGGATGCCGTCGGTATGTCGACCGTGCCTGAAGTCATGGCTGCTCGACAGATGGGACTGCGCGTCTTGGGGCTATCCGTTATTGCCAACGATGCGTTTCCTCGACGCCGCCATCAGGCGCCCGACGTCAGCCACGAAGAGGTGCTGCACACGGTCGAGCAGTCGCTCGCTTCGGTGCGGACGATCGTCGAAGGCGTCATCGAGAGCAACCCCGATTGACCAAACACGCTATCGACGTTCGCGGGCTTGCCAAACGCAAGCGGGCGGGTGCGCAACATTCACGCGATGAGATCGACGCGCTCGTTACCGGTTATTCTGGCGGCCACGTCGATGACGAAACCTTCACCCTTTGGCTGCGCGCAGTCATGGCGGCCGGCATGACGATTGAGGAAACGGCATGGCTGACCGACGCCATGGCGCATTCGGGAACCACCATCAGCTGGGCCGGCGCGATCGGAACGATCGTCGACAAGCACTCCACCGGCGGGGTCGGTGATGCAGTGAGCCTGATCGCCGTGCCGCTTGCCGCCGCGTGCGGCGTGAAGGTCGCAAAACTTTCGGGGCGAGGGCTTGGGCATACAGGAGGCACGCTCGACAAACTCGAGTGCATTCCAGGATTGACGACCTCACTTTCCATCGAGGCTTTCAAAGCGCAGGTTGCGGAGGTCGGTTGCGCGATCGTCTCCGCAAGCGAAAGCCTTGCACCCGCGGACAAGAAGATGTACGCGCTGCGGCACCGCACGCAGACGGTTGCGAGCGTTCCGTTGATAGCAGCGAGTATCTTGAGCAAGAAGATTGCGGGCGGCGCTCCGTATCTTGTCATCGACGTCAAAGCGGGCCGTTGCGCTTTCATGCAGACGGTGGAGGCCGCGCGCGAGCTTGCTGACACGATCTTGCACGTTGGCGCCAGGCTGGGTCGGACGATCACGGTGCTCGTGACCGACATGGATTCGCCGCTTGCGTCGTCCGTGGGCGACGCATTAGAGTTGGACGAAGCGTTGCGAGTGCTCCAAGGCCACGACGAAGGACGCTTGTGCGATGCAGCGCTCGCCGTTGCGGAGGCGATGCTTGCGATCCGGCACGCCGAGCAACCACAGCTCGAACCACGTTACGTTGCAGTCTTGCGGCATGCGCTCCGCGATGGCACAGCCTACGAGCGCTTCGCCGCCATGGTGCAGGCGCAAGGCGGCAATCTGCTGGCATTCGAGCGCCCGGTGGATCCGGAGATCGCGATCGAGGCCCCCGAGAGCGGCCTCGTTACTTCGGTCGATGGCCGTGCGATCGGCGAGGCTGTCGTTGCCGCTCAGAGCGCGGAGAAGAGTCATCGTCGCGCGGGCATCAGATTGTATAAGCGGGAGGGTGAGACGGTGAAAAAGGGAGAGGTGCTTATGGGAGTCTTTGGCAACCAGGCGCAAGCACTGGGCGAACGGGTTCGGGCCGCCGTGCGCATTGGCAAATTAGCCCCGCAAGCTCGCCCCGTGGTTCTCGCCCGCCTCCACGTCAACCCAATGTAGTGTCGCGAATTCATTCGCGACTTCGGAGAACGTAATGTAGTGTCGCGAATTCATTCGCGACTTCGGAGAACGTAATGTAGTGTCGCGAATTCATTCGCGACAGGCGCGCGAATAAATTCGCGCGAGGAGCACGATGCGCATAGCAGTGATCGGTTCGAATGGGCAAGTCGGCAGTGAGGTCGTGCGCGCCGCACAGTCTGCCGGCATGGAGACCCTTGAACTCGAGCATACCAACATCGAAGTCACCGATCAAGCCAGTGTCGAACGCGCCTTGTCATCTCTACGGGAGGGCGACGTTGTCGTGAACACGGCGGCATTTCACCGCACCGATGAGTGCGAGGACAAACCCGATCGTGCATTGTCAGTCAATGCCATTGCTGCACACCGCGTCAGCGCTGAAGCACGTCGTCGCAACGCGGCAGCTGTCTACATAAGTACCGATTTTGTTTTTGATGGTGCTCAGAGCAAGCCATATGTCGAGAGCGACGTGGCTCATCCGTTGAACGTCTACGGCATGACTAAACAAGCAGGCGAGATGCTGGTGCGGATGGCAAACCCTCATCATTATATTGTGAGAATGTCAGCAGTATTCGGAGTCGCAGGCAGTAGCGGAAAAGGCGGCAATTTTGTCGAGACGATGGTTGCGAAAGCGCGCGCCGGAGAATCCCCTCGTGTGGTCAATGATATTGTTATGGCACCGACGTCGGCGAGCGATGCGGCTACATTGCTGGTGAAGATCGTGCAGGCGCGCGCACCGTTTGGTGTCTATCACCTTGCAAACGGCGGTGAATGCACGTGGTGCGAATTTGCGAACGCGATCTTTGAGCTTATTGGTTCACCCGTGCGAGCCACACCTGTCCACGCCGCGGACGTTGGAGGGAAAGCCCCACGCCCTCCCTACTCAGTACTCGCGAGTGACAAGCTTGAGGGTCTCGGTCTGCACCCGCGTTCCTGGAAGGAAGCCTTGGCCGACTACCTCTTCCGCAAACGAGCATCGGTTTGAGCGGACCACGGGTCTAGAGGTGGTTCTCCGCGGCTATGCTCAGGGCCAATGTATTAAAGTTTCAATGCCGGGTGATCAACGCACCATAACTCAAACCTTCGAGAAACGCCCGTATTTCAGGCGTCTTCGGGACTCCCATGAGCGTCGTTTCGCTGCCCATGCGCGTGCTGCCGCTTGTATTGATTGTGCCATCTGAGTTGATGTAGCGAGCCTCCGTCGCGAGCGAATCGGCAATCAAGGACTCGGTCTGCGTGCGTAGCGATGCGTTTTTCGCAACTTGATAGTACCGCTCCGCATCAACGATGCCAACCATCTGGTAGTTGACGTCGAACCCTCCTCGTTCGGGGTTAATGCCATTATGGTGTTGGGCCAGGCCCTGCTCGGCAAAATCATCAGCGAGTGGATCATACCCCGCATCCCCGGTGAGATCGCTCATCATCGCGTAAATAGCGGCTGCATACCAGCAACGGTGCGTAAAAGTCGAGCATTCGCTGCGTATCGTTTGCACAACGGACGACGACATGAACCAACGTACGCCTGAAACAAGTTTTGGCAAGTAGGCGCGGATAAAATCCGGATCCCGGCCACTAGCTTGCAACAGAAGCATCGCGCGAGCGGCCGACTCGGCGAAGAGTCCGAAACTATGTTCGGGCGCGGCCGAATCTGGTACCCCGCTTGGCGACAACATATGGTCAAAAGCGAATTCGAGCCCGAGCTCACCCGTCTTAATGAGGTGCTGGTCGCCGAGCGCGATGCCGGCTTGCACGAGATCGGCCCCGTATCGCTGCTGCTCGATATAGTGACTGCTTCCCGGGTCTTGTTCCCATTCAGCATTTAGTCCGATGGCGCCCGTTACTGGGTCGAACACAGCCGAGGCTTTGGGATGTGTGTAGTCGTGCTGGAGCTTGAGGTACCAGGTCTGCTTCAGGACGCTGTTCTCCGCCATCTGCAAAAGCGTGGTCGGGGATGCGATGGCCTGCTTTAAACCGCAGAAGCCTGCAACAAAAAGCGCCAGTGCATACAACGCAGCTCGCCGACGCATGGTGGCGTTCGTAGTCATCATCATAGTATAGTTCTCACAGCACTTGTTAGCACCTGATCAGGCCATTCGGCTTCCTGCTTGCGTCTCATCTCGAAGGCGAATCTCGCCCGCGCTAGAACTTATGCGCGCGTTCAGAAACTTGCCTTTATGTGCGAGGAGCTTTTGTATGCCGCGAAATTCGTACCCCGTCTTGTTTCAGACAGGCGTAATAATTTCGATCCTTTGCGTGGCGGCCTGCAAGGGCGCAGCGACCATACCCGGGACAACTCAAGTACCGCACCCATCTACCCCCACCGGCGCTGGAAGTGTGCTCCCCCCAGTGTATACGGCATACAGTATTCCAGGGTCTGAGTGGCCGGAATACCGTCGCGACGACGAGCGTACCGGCGATAACGTTAACGAAACCAAAATTACGGAAGCTAACGTCGCCCAGCTCACCCTCAAATGGTCGCACCCGGTTGTGGCGCAGTTTCCAGAATCGCTCGTCGTCAACGGGGTTGTGTACATCGCCGATAATTCCCGGCACGATGCAGGCAATCGACCTGTCCATGGGCAGCACTATCTGGACGTACAGCGATAGGTCTATAAACGGTTCTGGGCTCGTGGGTACTCCCGAGTACTACAATGGGGTGCTCTACGAAGGCACGTATCTAGGGGACGTGATAGCGGTGGATGCCTCTTCCGGCAACCTTCTGTGGGAGTACCCAACGGTTTCTGGGGGCGCGCCCCCGATAGCTCTCTCGATCGAGGACTCGCCGCTCATTGCCGATGGAAAGCTATTTGAAGGGCGAAGCCAGCTCAATGAGGTTTGGGGCCAGTGTCTGACAGAAAACCAGCTTGTTGCCTATGAGCTTACCCAGCCCTCCTTCCTGTCGACGTTCACAACCACGCCAGCTCAAAGCAATAGCCAGGGCGCGACGGTGTGGTCGTCACCCATGCTCGATCCCTCCGGGAACCTCTATATTGCCACAGCAAATTCGTGCGTCCAAAACTCACGGTCGCCACACTCGCCGTATGGCTCGAAGATGTCTCAAACTCAACCCCGCCAATTTGAAAGTCAGGTGGGTGGGGAAAAGGGCCACCAGATGGGGCCTCCGACGACGATTTTGGTGCTACGCCTCTGTATGTCAACGGCATGGTCATCGACGGTGGCAAGGACGGGGTCGTGTATGCCTACAACCCGCAAACAGGAACTCACTTGTGGAAGTACGACCCGGGCTTTGGCAATACCAACTTCTTGCAAAGTATAGTCGGCTCAATTGGGACGGATGGCACATATCTTTACGTGCCGTACGACGCCGCCACCTACAACGGCAACACTGTGGGAGCAATCATCGCCCTCGACATGATGGGCCATCAGGTGTGGCGTATCATTACAGCCCTCGACCCGGAGGGGTTTGGCACGTTATCGGCGCCCGCGATGGCGCAGGGCATGCTGTTCGTGGGCTACGAGGACTATGCGTGCGCCACGAGCCGAGGCATCAACTGTTTCCGCATGTCGGCGATCGATGGAGCCACAGGAAGAATTTTGTGGAGCTTCGATGGGCCCAACGAAATCTACGGCGGCCCAACCATCGTTGACGGCTATTTGCTTTTTTCTGAATTTACCGACAGTGGCCAGAACAACCACCTGTACTGCTACGCACTGCCGGGTCTGCGGTAGTATAAGCCTCGCGACTTGTTCATCCTTGAGCGCGGAAGCTCGAGCCCATTCCAACGGAATGGGGCAGTCGGGGTTGGGCGGACCTAAAGATCCGCTGCTACAGGCGTGCTGGAATGGTGAGCGGACCAGATCGAGTCGAATCCCGAGAGCGAGCTTTGCACTTCCTCCAGCAGCGTCATCCACGCAATGTTGTAGTAGCGTGGGTGCGCAAGTTCGGTTAGGTTGTCGACCGGAAGATGGCGCAAGATGCCTTCAATCGACTCGAGCACCGTCACGCGTGGCACGAAGTCGATGCGATCCTGGAGCTTGCGATTGGTACAACGGTAGTTACGATTGATCGATGGCAGTGGCGCATCTTCCAGGGCAATGGTTCGGCCCCGCAGCGACAACGAGCCCGCGACGAGCATCGCAAGTTGGCGGATTTGAAAATTTTCATGGACAACGTTGAAAACCTCGCCGCCCAGGCTACCCGCAGGTGCCTCGAGGCAGCGCAGATGTGCCTCGGCGACATCTCCAACGTCGACCAGGGGGCGCCACATCCATCCGCCGCCGTGTAAGAATAATTTCCCGCGCAACAATGCATCTTTGATAAAGGTGTTGACCACGAGATCCAGGCGCATGCGCGGACTATGTCCATACACCGTGCCTTGGCGCAAAATGACCGGCGCGAACGAATCATCCGCTGCGTCGAGGAGTGCGTTTTCTGCCGCAAATTTCGATTGCGAATACGCACCGCGTGGCTTCACGTGGGTGCTCTCGTCGAACAACCCATCGCCCAGCCCGTCATAAACAGACGCAATGAGCCGAACGTGAAGCGCCGGATTTGGAGCGAGCGGCAGGATGCGGCAAGCTTGGCCGTCGCGGTCGCGTTCATTTCCCAGTTCGCTTCTTTATTGTATTCAGCCGTGGGATCGTTCGATAGCCCCGCCAGGTGCACGACCCCTTCGATGCCGTCCAATATGTCTGCGTCGAACGACCGCACGTCAGCTTGCACCAGTTCGATGCGTTCGCTAAGATGTTCGAGCGGCTTGCGTCCCCAATACAGACGATCCAGCACCCGCACCTCGTGGCCCGCTTCCAAGAAGCGCTCGCAGAGCACCGCGCCGATGTAGCCTCCGCCACCCGTGACCAGCACTCTCATGGCAAAATCTGCAACCCCAGCACCCCGAAACGCTGCCCGTCAAATCCAAAGAAATAACTACGGCTCAGGTCGAGCGACAGCGATGAGGTCACCCGAAATCGCACGTCGCCGGAAAGGGTCCACGGATACGCAAACGGCGGAGATGGATTGTTGCTCGCCACAGTTCCTCGCGACATGTCGAGTGAAAGTTTGAACGGATCGCCGTGATCGTACGTAAAGAGCAGGCTTTGCAGATTCACCCGACTGTGGAAAATCGTATTGACTGAAGGATACGAATCAAAAACCGGCGCCACGCTGTCAGAATAATTCGTCGACACGTTGTTATTCCAGCGCGTGTACAGAGTTAGCGTATACACTTGTGAAACCTGTCGATGCGGCAACGAGTCCGTCTCGTCGCGTAGATCGGCACTCCCAAACAGACTCACGTTGGGACCAAGATTCCACGTCTGCGAACCGAGATAGCCTTCGAAGGCATTGTGCCAAACCGTTCTGGGCAGGATTGCATCGGGCGGGAATGGTGCGAACGAAAATTGATCGGGCACATGCGTGTAGCCAAATTCGCTGCGCAGGTGAAAGAACGGACGACTGCTCCCCGAGTTTCCGAAAGGCTGATCGAAGCTTTGCCACGCAAACGTGGCCTGATGCGCGCCCAACCCTTGATCGGCGGTGAGCTCCAAATACGAGCGATGGATGCTATCGCGCAGATCGTACGCGTCGTTCGTGCCTACGCCGGTGACGGTCGTCGACTCAAAAGTCTGGCTTGCGCGATCGTTGATATGTTCTTGCCAAGTGAAGTTGAATGCCTTGGTCGGTCCAAAGATGGGCGCCGCCGCGACCAAAACATACGCCTTCTCGCCGTAGACAAAGTGACTGTCCAAGCCGATCGCCACTTTGGTCACCGAGTTGTACGAGAAGTGAATACCTTGAATGGAGTTCGCCGTGCTGCCAAAATAAATGGGCACGTCTTCGCCGCTCGTGCTGAGGTTGCTCGTTGAATATCCAGGATCGTTCGAAAAGGTGTAGACGTAGGAAGGTAACCCGACGCTCTCTCCGCCGGGGACAATGATGTGTGCGTTTGCCATACGTACGTCCGCACCGAGATGAGCCACGGCTCGCGTGGCTCGGATGTACGGTTGCTCGAACCCCACATCTGGAAGCGCCAGTGGTTCATCGCCGGCGCCGATTGGTGCGGGACCCCCGACCACGGCGCCGTCTACCAGTTCGCTTGACGGCTGACTCGCCGTATCAACCAGAACTCCGCGGTGGGTGTTAAGGTCGACGCCCATCGCATCGCCGTGCGCAACCGTCACTCCTTGGACGGTGACCGAGCCTGCTGCGATGTAGCGATTGGAACGCAAGTCGACGATGATGCGGTCGGCATGCACGCGCAACAGGCCGTCGTCGAACGTCGCGTCACCCCTGCCGTCGAGGACCAAATGACCGGCGTAAAAGCCGACATACTGCGCTTGCAGCGACACCGTGGGATGCATTGGGGCTGCTTGCGCCGCATATCTGCTCGCGCACACCATTGCAAGCAAAAGCGCCGATGCGGCTGCGAAGCGCCGCGTTCGGCAAGACGGCAACGCTAACGCGCCCCAGTCAGGTATGCCTTGGTCGCATCTCCGAGCCGTTTGATGCCCTCCACGATCATCTCATCAGATGCGTTGCTGAAATTCAAGCGCATCGTGTTCTTGACGACGCGGTTGACCCAGAACGGGGCGCCCGGTACGAAGGCAACTTTGCTGTGAGACGCGAGTCCAAGAAGCTCTTCCGTATCGACCTCTTCGGGAAGTCGCGCCCAGAGAAACAGGCCGCCATCAGGATGCGTCCACGAGGTTCCGGTAGGCATAAAACGCTCGAGCGCTTGGAGCATGAGGTCGCGTCGCCGCGCATACACCGGTAACATCTCTGCGATGTGCGCCTCGAAGATCTCGGTCCTGCTCGCGTACGCGTACACCGCTCGTTGCGTAAAGCTCGACGTGTGGAGATCCGCGGCTTGCTTCGCCGGAACGACCCGTTCGAAGACTTCACGCTCGGGAATCACAAGCCACGCAACCCGCATGCCCGGCGCGATCGTCTTGCTCACCGTGCTCATGTAGATGCAGTTGCGCGACTTTGCGATCGCCATGAGCGACGGTAGGTGTTCGCCCGAATAACGCAGCCGGCCGTACGGATCGTCCTCATAAATGGGGATGCCGTATTCGGCTGCTATGGAGACGACGTCTTTGCGCCGTTGCAAGGAAAGCGTGTTGCCGCTGGGATTTTGAAAGTTGGGTACGAGATACAGCAGCTTGGGTTTGCGTTTGGCTTCGCGCAGGACCCGCACGAGGTCATTTGTGATCACGCCTTGGTCGTCGGTTGCAACGTTGACGTATTGCGCCTCGTAGGCGTCGAAGGCCTGAATCGCGCCCAGATAAGCGGGGTTCTCTATGATGACGCTGTCGCCGGGATCGAGCAGCACCTTGCCGATAAGGTCTAGGCCCTGCTGCGATCCGCTGATGATGAGCACTTGATCCGGGGTGCACTCGATCTGGTTGACGCGCGCAAGGTACTCGCAGACCCATTGACGCAGCGGCGGATAGCCTTCGGTGACGCTGTACTGCATTGCCGCGGGTCCGTCGGTTGAGAGCACGTCCTGGCACGCTTGCGCGAACTGGGCGACGGGAAACAGTTCCGGGGCTGGCAGGCCGCCCGCGAATGAAATGACATCCGGCATCGCGGTGACTTTGAGAATTTCGCGTATGGCGCTGGCTTTGAGTCTGCCCATCCGCGCGGCGAAGCGAAAGACGTGAGTATCAAATGAAGGTTCGGATGCAGCCAGAGACATGTGACCTCGATTGGCGGGGTACAAATTGGCGGCACGTCCGTTCTCCACGGCCGTGTGGTATCCCCGTAAGGAGCTTTCGGCGGGTTGCTCTGCGCGTCGTAGAGAATGTGAGCCAGGCCATCGCGCGACGTGTATGAAGATCGCATATTTCGATTGCTTTGCCGGAGCCAGCGGCAACATGATTCTGGGAAGCCTGGTCGATGCAGGGTTGCCGCTCGAGCGCCTAGTGCAGGAGCTGCGGCGCTTACCTGTCTCAGGCTGGGAACTTCGCGCCCAGCGAGTTAACAAATGCGGGCTCGCCGCGTTGCACGTTGATGCAAACGTGGCCTTTGAGGACGAGCGCGCCGCTGCGTCTTTCGCGGGCGGCAGTCACCACGAGGGCATCGCCCATCGCAAGCTCCGCGACGTGCTTGACATCCTGCGTGCCGGCCGTTTCCCGCAAAGCGTGGAGCACATGGCCACGAAAATCTATACGCGGCTTGCCTCCGCCGAAGCACTGGTGCACGGCACGACTGCGAACGACGTCGTGTTCCATGAAGTTGGACAAGTCGACGCGATCGTCGACATCACCGGCGCGGCGCTTGGACTGCATCTCCTTGGCGTCGAAGCCGTTTACTGCTCTGCGCTGCCCTGCGGAAGGGGCCGCGTTCGAAGCGCGCACGGCGAAAGCCCTTCACCCGCACCTGCGACCATGGAGATGCTGCGCGGTCACCCGACGTACACCATCGATCTCGATGCGGAATTCGTAACCCCGACCGGCGCGGCGATCCTTACATCCGTGGCGTCGTTCGAGCCCAGACCGCCGATGACGATTCAGAGCATTGGCTATGGCAGTGGAAGTTCAGATTTCCCATTTCCCAACGTGCTACGCGTGCTGCTGGGCGAGGTTGTCGAGACCACGGTTCGGCCAAGCGGCAATGACGACATGATTCAAATAGAAACCAATATTGACGACATGAACCCGCAGCTGTACGAGCATGCCGTCGAGCAACTTTTTGCAGCCGGCGCAGTGGACGTTTGGACCTGCGCCGCGAGCATGAAGAAGGGGCGGCCCGGAATCGTCCTGTGCGCGATCTCGCCGCCCGAGCGCGAAAGCGCAGTAGCGCTTGCGTTGCTGGCCGAAACGACGACGATCGGCGTGCGCTCGTGGCCCGTCAACCGAACCACCCTGTCGAGGCGCAGCGCGGTGGTCGAGACATCGCTTGGCGCCGTGCGCGTGAAGATCACCGAAGCACCAACCGGTACGCGAGCCCGGCCAGAATATGAAGATTGCCGCGCACTTGCGCACCAAAGCGGCAAGCCATTGCCGGAAGTGATGCGGCTCGTTGAGAGCGATATCGCCCGCTGGCTAACTGAGGTTGGCTAAGCTTGGACAGTCTTGAGGTTGCAGACTCTACGGTCAGTGCTCAGACTCTCGAGGCGCCACTTCGGGGATCCTTTAACTTGCGGGGCTTCTCGCGCGATGCTGCCCTGGTCATGGGTGCGGCGGTCGTCGCGAACGTCTTCTCGTATGCATTCCATTTTGTGCTTTCGAGGAAGCTGGGACCTGATGCCTACGGCACGCTCGTCACCCTCATGACCATCGCGGCCATGCTCGGCGTTCTGGGCGCGTCCGTGGGCACGGTGGCCATGCAAGAGACGGCAAAGATGTGGTCGGCGGGTCACGATGCGAGTATTGCCCCATTCTTGCGCCGTACCGGCGCGCTCGTTTTGGGTCTCGCATGCATCCTTGCCGTAGGCCTGTTCGTCGCGAGCATTCCGCTGCGCAGCTACTTGCACATAACTGCGCAGCTCTTGTGGTTGCTGCTCGCGCTGTTTATCGTGCTGGGGTTTTTTAGTGGATTCGTGCGAGGCGCCGCGCAGGGCGCGCACCGCTTTGGCATTTTCGCGACATCGCTCGTCGGCGAAGGTCTCGCGAAACTTGTGGTCGCGTTGGGTCTTGTGGCGCTCGGTCTCGGCGTCGCTGGGACGCTGGGTGGAGTCGCCGCAGGCTCTGCCATCGGGATCGCCGTGATTGTCGCGACCATGATGTTCGGCGGCGCACAGCGAGCATGGACGCGCGGCGAGCACTTGCATCTTGGCGGCGCCGCGCTCAAAGTGCTGGCGGTGACGTCAGCCACGAGTGCCTTGTTTTACGTCGATATGCTGTTCGCAAAGCATCACTTCACGGGGACGGCGAGTGGATTCTTCGGGGCGGCGGGTACGGTCGCGCGCACCATTCCATACGGAACGGGCCTCGTTGCCCTCATCCTCATGCCCAAAGCTGCCGCGGCCATACACTCCAGCAGAGAATCAGTTGCGCGTCTGCTCGCGCTCGCGGCTGGGATTGCGGTTGCCGTGATTTGCGGAGCCCTCCTGGTCATCTGCCTCTTTCCGAATCGGCTCATCGGCCTGACCTACGGGCCGCTGTTTGCTGGAGCCGCTGGAATACTGCGCTTATATGCAGCCAATGAAGCGCTCTTCGCGTTGTGGGCGATCGCGGTCAGCTACTTGATCGCGGTTGCGCGGTATGAGGTGTTTGGGTATCTTCTCGCCGGCGCAGTCTTGGAAGCAGTCGCCATGGCTGCCTTCGGATCGACGCCGGTGCGACTCTTGTCGATTGCCATCGTCGCGAATGCGCTGCTCGTACCTATTGTGTGGGCGTTGGCGCTGCGCACACTGCGCACTGCAGCGCAGGCAAGCGGCCCCCCGCGCGCCGAAACGCCTGCGTAGCGACAACGCGCGAATAAATTCGCGCGACTACATCGAGTCCCGAAAGTGATCCAATGCCCAAATCGGATGCGAGCTCGGTTTTTTATCGCAAGCTGAACCACAGCTTGCCCAAAATCGTTCGCGGCCAAGGCATCTATCTGTATGATGACTCAGGCAAGCGTTATCTCGATGCCTGTGGCGGCGCGATGGTGGCAAGTGTCGGTCACGGCGTGAGGGAGATTGCCGACGCCATCGGAGCTCAGGCGGCGACGCTTGGCTATGTCAACGGCACGATGTTCACGAGCCAACCGGTCGAAGACTTGGCCAACGAGCTGACCGATCTGGCCCCGCCTGGCATCGAACGAACGTATTTTCTATCGAGCGGTTCGGAAGCAGTTGAAGCTGCGCTCAAACTCGCGCGCCAGTTTCACGTCGAGCGCGGCGAGGCCGGTCGTCACATGGTCATCGCGCGCACGCCCGGTTATCACGGCAATACGCTCCTTGCGCTGTCGGCTTCGGCTCGTCCACACTATCAAGACCTGTATCAGCCTTGGCTTATAGAAGTACACATGATCGAGGCGCCGTATCCGTATCGAGCGGGGGAACTGGGCGAGCGCTCCAAGGCCATGACCGGCGACGCGCTCGAGGACGCCATTGTGAGTGCGGGGCCCGAGAACGTGGCCGCTTTTATCGCTGAGCCGATCGGCGGAAGCTCGACCGGGGCCTCGGTGCCGCCGGCCGGTTACTATGGCCGCATCCGCGAGATCTGCGATCGGTACGGCGTTCTTTTTATCGCCGACGAGGTGCTGTGCGGCGTTGGGCGTACGGGAAAGTTTTTTGGCCTGGAACATTACAAAGATGCCGACGGCAAGGTGATCGTGCCGGATATCATCACGCTTGGCAAAGGTCTCAACGGCGGCTACGTGCCTCTCTCGGCGGTGCTGACGACCTCGCGCATCTTTGAGGTGATGGAGAAGAGTCGCCGCGGGGGTTTCGTGCACGCGCAAACCTATTCGCACCATCCGGTTGCAGCTGCTGCGGGACTCGCAAACCTGGGGTATATCCGCCAGCACGGGCTGGTGGCGCGGGCGGCAACCATCGGCGCCGTGCTGCAGTCGCGCCTGAAGTCGCTCCTCCACGAAGGTGACGGCGCTCCGCTCGTCGGCGATGTGCGCGGAATCGGCATGCTTGCCGGCGTCGAGCTCGTGGCGGATCGCGCAACCAAACGAGCGTTCTCGCGCGATCTCAAAGTCGCCGAGCGTCTAGTGGCCGCGGGTTTGCGGCATGGGATCGTGCTGTGGCCGAACACCGGGCATGCAGACGGTCAGAATGGAGACTTGGTCCTGATCGCACCGCCCTTAACGATTGCGGAGCCTGAAATCGACGAACTCGTCACGCTGCTGCGTGCAAGCCTCGCCGATGTCTTCCGCGAAGTCACCACAAAGACGTCAACGCGCGAGTAGTTCAACACATGTAGGGGGCGATTGGCAAATCGCCCTAAGACAGAAGGGAACCTCATGAGCACCCAAGCGCCAGCAAAACAGCCGAAGATCACCTATTCTGCGGTCGGCGGCAACATGGACGAGATCCATGCTTCGTTCGACGCCGCGCTCGCGGATGTCCGCGGCCGCCTCGGCCAGCGCCAACACCTCTTCATCGCGGGAGACCTCGTGGAGGGCAAAGGGTCCGTATTGGAGACGCGCACGCCGATCGATCGCGACGTCGTCGTTGGGGAGTTCTCGACGGCGAGCATCGCGCAGATCGAAACGGCGGTGAGCGCGGCCAAACGGGCACAAAATGCTTGGGGAGCGATGCCGTGGCAAAAGCGCTTGGAGATCATGCGGCGCGCTGCGGAGACTATTCGCAAGTGGCGTTACGAACTCGCCGCCGTCATGAGCATCGAAGTGGGCAAGAATCGGATGGAGTCGCTGGGCGACGCAGAAGAATCCGCCGATCTGATTGACTACTACGCTGATCAAGTTGAAGCCGCCAACGGGTACATCCGCCCGCTCGGACAGCTTTCACCGAACGAGCGCACGCAAGACGTGTTGCGGCCGTACGGAGTTTTTGTCGTTATCGCGCCGTTCAATTTCCCCCTCGCCCTCTCCACGGGGATGTCAAGCGCGGCGCTCCTGGGTGGGAACGCTGTCGTCTACAAGCCATCGGTGCAAGCGCCCCTCACGGGCGCAAAGCTTGCGCGAGTCTATGCCGAGGCCGGCCTACCGGCAGGCGTTTTCAATCTGCTTTTCGGTTCGGGCGAGCGCGTCGGCGAACCACTCATTCAACATCCCGGCGTGGACGGGGTCGCCTTTACCGGTTCGAAAGACGTCGGCATGCGTTTGATGCGCGAATTCGCCGCGGGCGGTCGATACCCAAAACCTTGTCTGGGCGAACTCGGAGGCAAAAACGCGGCGATCGTCAGCGCGAACGCGGACTTGGAGATGGCTTCGGACGGCGTCATGCGCTCGGCTTTCGGATTGCAAGGTCAAAAATGCAGTGCGTGCTCCCGCGCCTACGTCGACGAGCGCGTCGCTGCCAAATTCCTCGAGTTGCTCATCACAAAGACTAAGGCTCTTGTTATTGGCGACCCAACGAAGCGGGAAGTCTACCTTGGCCCCGTCATCAGCGAGCATTCGGTGAAGAAATACGAAGAAGCCGTGGCGGCCGTTCGGGCGACCGGCAAGCTCCTGGTCGGCGGCGAACGGCTCACCGCGTCGCCGCTCGATCGCGGCTATTACGTCTCGCCGGCCATCGCGCAATTACCGCTCGATCACGAACTCTTCGCACGCGAGTTGTTCTTGCCGCTTCTGGCGGTTGGCGTTACCAAGTCTTTTGACGAATCGCTGGCCGAATCAAATCGATCCGAGCTTGGTCTCACTGGCGGCTTATTCTCAAGCGACGAGCATGAGATCGAGACGTTCTTCAATGAAATGGAAGCTGGCGTGCTCTACGTCAACCGCCGGACGGGAGCGACAACCGGCGCGTGGCCCGGCGTGAATTCGTTCTGCGGATGGAAGGGTTCCGGCATCACCGGAAAGGGCGGCTGCGGACCGTACTACGTCGCGCAGTTCATGCGCGAGCAATCTCGCACGCGCATGATGTAGGAAGCGCCTAATAAATATGTGGAGCGGTCGACTTTCGTTGACGCTGTAACCGCAAACCTTTCGGTTCGCTCGCAAGGCGAGCCCATTCGGCAGCGAGAAAGAACAAATACCGCCACGTGCGTGTTCTCGCGAATAAATTCGCGAGGCTACATTACCGCGCAGACGACATAGGGGTCATATGGCAAAGAACTATCCGCACATCGTTACCGCACCACCGGGCCCAAAAGCCCGACGCATTATCGAGCAAGACGAGCGCTACGCGTCGCCTTCCTACATTAAAGAGTACCCACTGGTCGTCGAGCGCGGTCAGGGCCCCATGATCGAGGACGTCGACGGCAATCGCTACCTGGACTTCATGGCCGGTATCGCAGTTGCTTCAACGGGCCACAGCCACCCAAAAGTGGTCGCAGCCATCAACGAAGCGGCGGCCAAGTTCTTACACATCTGCTCGACCGACTTCTATTACGAATCGTTTGCCAAGGTGTGCGAACGCCTTGCGAAAATGGTGCCGGGGCCCGAGCCCAAACGAGTTTTTCTCACAAATTCCGGTACCGAAGCGGTGGAAGGCGCGATCAAGCTCGTTCGCAGCCATACGAAGCGCCAGAACATCATCGCCTTTCGCGGAGCGTTCCACGGAAGAACGATGGGAGCGATTTCGCTCGACGCGAGCAGAGTGCGTTATCGTCGCAACTTCGGCCCGCTGCTCCCTGGCGTGTATCATCTTCCCTTTGTGGACCCATATCAGTGCCGAGTTTGTGCCAAGCCTGCAACCTGTACCGATCCACTCACGTGCGCGCTGACCGCCGCCGAGGCACTCTTCCACGAACGAGTCGCGCCCGATGAAGTTGCTGCAGTGTTCATGGAACCGATTCTTGGCGAGGGCGGCTACGTCGTTCCGCCGCGAGAGTTTCTCCAGTACTGGCGGGATTTCTGCGACGAGCACGGCGCAGTGCTCGTCTTCGATGAAGTGCAATCGGGGATCGGCCGCACCGGTCGGATGTTTGCCTCGGAGCTTTTCGACGTCGTCCCAGACGTGACGCTGCTCGCAAAAGGCCTCGCCTCTGGCATGCCGCTGGGCGCCATCGTCGCCAAAGAGTCAGTCATGACCTGGGGTCACGGTACGCACGGCAGCACGTTTGGCGGCAACCCGGTCTGTTGTGCCGCCGCGCTCGCAACCCTTGATCTGGTTGAGGGCTCGCTCGTGATGAACGCACAACGCGTTGGCAAGCTCTTGCTCCAGGGTGCGCGCGAGTTGCAGCGCAAGCATGACGTGATCGGTGACGTTCGTGGCGCGGGTCTGATGATCGGTGTGAAGTTCGTCCGCGACCGCGCGACCAAGGAACCCTACCACGGTTTTGTTCCCCAGCTCGAGCGGGCCGCATTGGCCAAAGGTTTGTTGCTCCTGGGTTGCGGTCGAAGCACGTTACGGCTTGCGCCGCCGCTCGTCATCGACGAGGAAGACGTGGCCATTGGATTGCGCATTCTCGACGAAGTGATCTCGCAGGCGCGCGTTCCCGCATGACCCTCGCCTGTAGGGGGCGATTGGAAAATCGCCCCAATCGACCTGTAGGGGGCGATTGGAAAATCGCCCCAGCGGATGACCAACGCGAGCAAGGTCATGTCGATGCGCGAAGCGGTGTCACGCTTCGTGCACGATGGTGACTCGCTCGTCATCGAAGGCTTTACCCACCTTATTTGTTTCGCCGCGGCGCATGAAATTATCCGCCAGAAACGGCGCGACCTGACCATCTGCCGTCTCACGCCGGATCTCATCTACGATCAGCTCATCGCAGCAGGTTGCGCCCGCAAGCTCGTCTTTTCATGGGCGGGTAATCCTGGTGTCGGGTCGCTCCATGCCCTGCGCCGCGCGGTCGAGAAAAGCCAGCCTCAGCCGCTGGAGTTGGAAGAGTACTCGCACTTTGGTTTGGTTGCGCGGCTGTGCGCGGGAGCTGCGAAATTGCCATTTTGGCCGCTGCGCGACTACACCGGCAGCGACTTGCCGGCAGTCAACCCACTCATTCGCTCGGTCACTTGCCCCTACACCGGCGTCGCTCTGGCAACCGTGCCGGCGCTCAATCCGGACGTCACCATCGTCCACGCGCAGCGAGCGGACGAAAGCGGCAACGTGCAAATCTGGGGTCTCTACGGCGTGCAAAAGGAAGCTGCATTCGCAGCCAACCGGGTGATTGCCGTCGTCGAGGAGCTCGTCGATGAACGAGTCATCCGAGGGGATCCGAATCGCACCGTGATCCCAAATATCGTTGTGGACGCGGTCGTCTGCGAGCCGTGGGGTGCGCATCCTTCCTATGCGCAAGGCTACTACGACCGCGACAACCAGTTTTATGTCGAATGGGAAGATATCTCGCGGGATGAAGCGGTGCTGGCGCGCTGGTTGGACGATTTCGTGTACGGCGTGGAAGATCGCGCGGGTTACCTGCGGCGTCTCGGGGCGCAACGACAAGCGAGTCTTGCAGCCAAGCCGCTCATTTCTGAGGGAGTGAACTACGGTTTCTAGCGCCCAAACGTATAGCCCAAGCGAACTCATGGCCGTTCGCGCCGCTCGCGAATTGCGCGACGGCGAAGTCGTTTTTGTCGGGATCGGCTTACCCAATCTCGCCTGCAACTTGGCCCGCGCGACGCATGCGCCGCATCTGGTTCTCATTTATGAGTCTGGGGCGGTCGGCGCGGTGCCCGAACGCCTTCCGGTTTCAATCGGCGATCCAGCGCTCGTGACCGGATCGCTTGCCGTTGCAACGATGGCAGACATTTTTCAGTTTTATCTTCAGGGCGGGCGCATCGGGGTGGGCTTTCTGGGCGGCGCGCAAATCGATCGATATGGAAATATCAACTCAACCGTCATCGGTCCCTACGATCACCCAAAGGTTCGGCTCCCCGGCAGCGGCGGAGCGTGCGAAATCGCTATTCACGCCCAACGGGTGATCGTGGTCGCGCCGCTGTCGCCTCGAACCTTTCCGGCGGCTTGCGATTTCATCACCTCGCCCGGCCAAAACGGAAAATATGGCAGCCGCAAGGAGCTCGGGCTTCCCGGCGCGGGGCCAGTCCGTGTCGTCACCGACATGGGGATACTCGAACCGGCGCCGCGCGACGGAGAGCTAGAATTGGTTGGCATTTATCCGGGTGTGGATCCAAAGGAAGCCTGCAGCAAAGCAGGATGGCCGCTGCGTTGCGCGCCAAATCTGGAGGTTCTGCCACCCCCGACGGAGCGCGAGCTCAAGCTCCTGCGTGACGTTTTGGATCCCAAGCATCTTTACATAGGAAAGAGAGACGCATGAAGTCCACGCTACTCACGTTTTTTCTCACGGCCCTCGCGACGTTATCAGTTGCTTCCGCGGCCGCTCAAGCCGCGATGCCGACGCTGCCCGCGGATACGGGTCTCAATTTTAACCTCACGCCCGTCCAGCTCTCGCAGACGTGCGACAGCGCCATTGCTTCAGCCAAGCAAGTCATCGAAAAAATCTTGGCAGCGCCGCCGCAAAACGCGACCTTTGCAACCCTGCAAGCCATCGAGACCGCGGAGGCGGACTTCAACGATGCTACCGTCGTCCAAGCCGGTGCGTTTCAATTGGCGCCCGACAAAGCCGTCCGCGACGCGTCACTCGTGTGCAACCAAAGCGTCTCCAATTATCAAGTCCAGTTGTCTGCGGATCCTCGAATCTATGCAGTCGCGGCCCGCGTGGCGACCTTGGGAGATGCAAAAACGCAAGCCGACCAAAAGCTCGACGAATATTACGTCGACGGCGGCAAGCGATCGGGCGCCGGCCTTTCCGACGCAGGCCGCAAACAAGTAACGCAGCTCTTCGATCACCTCAACGACCTGGAGCGCGATTTTCAGTCCGCACTTAACGAAGACAAGACGAGCATTCCCATAACCAAGGCAGAGGCAAAGAGCTTGCCCCAGTCATTTCTTGCGACGCTGTCCAAGACGGCGACCGGTTATGTGGTGCCGGTCAACGAGAGCACCTACGATACGTTCATGATCTCGGAGGTCAGCGGCGATGCGCGCAAGCGCTATTCGGTCGCCTACTCCAATCGGGGCGGCCTCGCCAACGTCAAGCGTTTGCAAGAAGCTGTCGCCGTGCGCGATCAGCTCGCCCATCTGTTAGGCTTCTCGTCGTGGGCGGCATACCAACTGGACGCTAAGATGGCAAAGACACCCAGTCGGGTCGAGAGCTTGCTCACGACCGTGAGCAGCAAGCTCCTCCCCAAAGCCGATCAAGAAATCGCGACGCTTGGGGCGCTGAAGCGCAAGCAGGGCGACCCAAAACCATTTGCAAGTTGGGATTATTTTTACTACGAGAACCAACTCATCGAATCGCAGTACAAAGTTGACCAACAGATGGTGCGCCAGTATTTCCCCATCGACCACGTCGTCTCGAGCGTGCTCGACATCTACCAAAATCTCCTCGGTGTCACGTTTGCGGAGATCGTGCCAGCGGACGCGTGGGCTCCGGGTGTTCGCGAGTTCTCCATCACGGACACAGCGAGCGGCAAGCCGATCGGGTGGTTCTTTTTGGACTTGTTCCCTCGCCCGGGCAAGTTCGAGCATTTCGCCAACTTTCCGATTCGCCCAGGCCGAGTGCTGCCCGATGGATCCTATCAGAAGCCGATATCATCTATCATTGGCAACTGGCCGGTAGCTGCTCCCGGTCAGCCCGCGCTGCTGAGTCACGAAGACGTGATCACGTTCTTCCACGAATTTGGACACCTCATGCACAGCACGCTCTCAACGGCGCCCTACGAGACGTTGTACGGCACGGCGGTGCGGCCTGATTTTGTCGAAGCCCCATCGCAAATGCTCGAAAACTTTATGTGGCAACCGTCCGTGCTCAAGCAGGTCTCAAGCAATTACAAGACCGGTCAGCCGCTGCCTGACGATTTGATCGCAAAGATGGTCGCTCTCAAGCACGTAGGTGACGGGTATACGTGGTCAACGCAAGCTTTTTACGCGCAGTACGACATGACGATTCATAGCTCAGGTCCGAACGTTAACGTGGACACGACCTGGTTCGATCTCAAGAAAAAGATGACGCCGTTCCCATCCACCCCCGGCACGCATCCCGAAGCCGGGTTTGGGCATCTCATGGGCGGCTACGATGCGGGCTACTACGGCTATCTATGGTCGAAAGTCTATGCTCAAGACATCTTCACACGTTTCCAGAAAGAAGGCCTCGAAAATCCCGAAGTGGGGATGGCCTACCGTAAGGATATTCTCGAGCCTGGTGCGACCGTGGAACCTGACGTGCTCGTGCAAAACTTCTTGGGTCGACCAGTGAACCCCGACGCGTTTTACGAGGATCTCGGCATCCGCCCGTAAATGTAGTCGCGCGAATTTATTCGCGCGTCGTGTAGTGGGCGACTGTCAAGTCGCCCACGTTTCTATTGGGGCGCGGGCGGACTCATATGCGCCGGATCGACAGGCGGCGAGAACGTTGGCGGACCCGGTGGCGTTATGGTTGGTTGCATGCGGCGCGGCGCAATCGTGCGCACCAGCGGTAGCGTGGCGCCGATGGCAAGTGCAGCGAGGCAGAAGTACAAAACGACGCCGATCCAGTCGGTAAGCGCGCACAGCAAGAACATTAGTGCGGCACCAACGAGGACGGACAAGAGCGGGGTGGCGTTTCTTTTTGTGGTGCTGAAGATCCGTTCGCCCAGGAATTCCGCGATCGCAGCTTTCCCTACCAAGTAGCCAACGATGGTCACGATGACCGCCAGCGGTATCAAGGGGATGCCGATGATCGTGATGGCAAGCGCGATGATCACGAGCACGAAGATGATGGGTGAGAAAAAGCCTAAGACGCCCGCGATGACGGGATTGTCGATGAGGCTGGCCCGGGCGTTTCGGGTCAACACCGGGAAGAGCAGGAACGCGACAATGGTGAGCAAGGCGTCAACGAGATAGAACCACGTCCATCCCCAATCAAAGCCTGATTCAGGAGCTTGCGGTTGCTCCATGGGTTGCGGTGTCGGTATTTGTGCCGGTGGAACCATCGCGCCATGTCCGGGCGAACTGTTTGACTCGTCGTGGATGGCGCCGCCGACATTGACGATGCTCCCATCGACGCGCCCTTGCGGTTCGATGTGAATTGTGCCGCCAATGGCGACTGCGTCTCCATCAACCTTGCCGTAGACATCGACGCTCCCGCCGATCACGACCAGGTCTCCACGGACTTCTTGGCCCTCTTTGATCACCTGGTACTGTCCACCGAAGACCACCATGTCATTTTCCGAATTGTCAGATGCGAATGCTGGAACTCGGACAAGGATGCACAGAGCGAGGAAGACCAGCGCTGCAAGCAGGCCAGGCCACCCTCGCATGAATGTACGGTTCGATTTCATGTTGTTTGCGCTCCGAAGAAGGCCGTTTGCACCGAGGCCAGATATCGCCGCCCTGCATACAAGAGAAACAAGAGGGCGCAGCCTTCGACCAGACCTCCCACGAGTGCAATCGTGGTGAGATGGAAGTGATCCGCAACCCGATAAAGCGCGTCGCCTGAAACTGCCAACTTGCCGAGCATAACGCCGCCATCAGCGGCAAGGACTTTCCAGCGCAAGATGCCGGTGGCTGCCAGAGCGATCATGGCCGCCCAGGCGAGCAGGTCGTAGACGCCGAGCCACACGATGCGCGAGCGCCGCGGTGCGGGGGCCGGCATCGTCGCAACTGCGCTCATGACGAGACGCGTAAAGTCAACCCCGGGTTCGAGTTCGGGCAGGCGCGACAAATGGTGTTCGACCACCATCATTTCTTCGGCGAAGGTGCGACACCCAAGGCACGTGTCTAAGTGCGTTCGAATTTGCATGGCAACGCTCGCAGGGAGCGCTTCATCTTGGAATGCACCTAGCTGGTTCCTACACGCAGAGCACTTCACGGTGGCTTACCTCCGCAACAGATTGCACGCTTGCCGGTGCAAGCGTGCCATGCGATCCAACCTCGCGCGCAAGCGCGGCCTTGCCGCGATGGATCAATGTCTTGACGTTACCCAGCGACACACTCATCGCATCGGCAATTTCTTGATACTCCAAATGACGAAAATATCGCAACACGAGTGCGGCTCTCATCTTTTCGGGGATGCGTTGCAAGGCGGCGCGAAGTGTGCGCTCGTCGTCGCTTTGCAGCAGGCGCGTCTCGGGTGCCGCCGAGGGCCGCTGATCGGGTAGTTTTTGTTCAAGCGTTTCGTCCTCATATAAATCTTCGGTAGGCGGCCGACGCCGCTCTTTCATCAAATGGGTTCTCGCGGTGTTGCGCGCGATTTGGTATAACCAGGTTGAGAATTTCGCAAGCTTTGGGTTGAACGTTTTCAGGTGCGCGTACGCTCGCAGGAATGTCTCTTGGCTGATATCGTCAGCTTCTTCCGGCGAGCGGACGAGGGCGTAGACGAAGTTCAGTATGCCCCGTTTGTGCCGCTCGACGAGCGGTGCGAAAGCGTTCTGGTCTCCTCTCAGGACGAGCACGACGAGTTCCTCGTCCGTTACCTGCCCTATAATCGCACAACCTCCGTCACGTTAAGATACCCAAAACGGCCTTGAAAAGTTTCGGTCAAAAACGCGACTGTGATGTGCAAAAGTCGCGTCGAATCTAGGTTTTTCGGCACCTACCGGGTTTCGCATTCGTCCCCGCGAAGGCCCGACCATGCAAGAACGCCAGCCGCTGGAACAACCAGGCAAGACGGTTTCCGCCTCAGCCGTGGAGCTCGCTACCCTGGTCGAGGTGGCAGATACGAACCCGATGGGCAACATCCATGGCGGTGTGATCATGAAGCTGGCGGACCAGGCAGCAGCAGCGGCCGCCATTCGGCACTCAGGCAGAATTTGTGTGACCGCAAGCATCGACCAGCTCGATTTTCGAAACGCCGTTCATGTGGGTGACATGGTCGTTTTGAAGGCCTCGCTCCACTACGCGCATCGGAGCTCGATGGAAGTCGGGGTCCGGATCGAGTCCGAGAAACTGCAGACTGGCGAGCGCAAGCATGTGGCTTCTGCGACGATGATCTTCGTCGCGCTGGATGATAATTGCAAACCCGTCTCGGTGCCCAAAATCATTCCCCAAACCGCGGAGGAAGAACGCCGATATGCCCGCGCTGAAGAACACTATCGGAGCCGCGCGGCGAAGCGCGAGCGGGAAAAGGCCGCGGGCACGACGCCCCGCTCTTGAGCGACCGCCCCAAGAGAGTCTTGACGGATGATGCCAAGGTAGTCTCGCGAATTCATTCGCGAGCATCGCTGCGCGAGGCATACCTTCGTTACGCCGTCCTCGCGCTGGGTATCGTCGGCCTCTCGATGGCCGGCGTTCTTTACAAACTGGCCACCGCGCCGGTGCTAGCCATCGTCGCCTATCGCATGCTTTTCGCGGTGGTCATCATCGCTCCGCTGACGTATGCTGCGCGCTTCACGAACAACTCGCAGCGGCTCACGCCGATCGCACGTTCCGACGTTATTGCCGCCGCTCTTTCGGGCACCCTGTTCGCGCTCGACATAACGTTGTGGGCCGCGAGCCTGCAGTTCACCAGCGTCTCGAGTGCTGCTCTGCTCGTCAGCATGGATCCGGTGTTCGTCGCGGTTTTTGCAGCGCTGTTCTTTCGCGAACGGCCGACCTGGCCGATGGCAGCAGGCATGGCGATCGCCGTGTTCGGGGCGTCGATCATCACGATTGGTGACTTTCGGATTTCCGGCCGCGCACTAACCGGGGATGCGCTGGCCTTGTCAGCGGCCCTTGCAGAAACCGGTTATCTCTTGCTTGGCCGCCACGTTCGTCGCCGCGTCGATACGCTGCGCTACGTCACCATCGTGTACAGCGCGTGCGCCGTATGCGTTTGGGTCGCTCTCATCGTGCTTGGGGTCTCCGCAAAAATGAGCGCTCACGATCTCGGCGTCAGCCTCGGGCTTGCGCTGAGCGCCACGGTCATCGGACACACCCTCGTGTCCAAGTCTTTGGGTCACATGCCTGCGGCCGTCGTGGCAATCTCTTTTCTCTCGCAGCCGATCATCACTGCGGCACTTGCCTATCTTGTCTTGCATCAGCTCGTCGCTCCACTCACTGCCATCGGTGGGTCGATTGCTCTCGCTGGCATCGCGGTTGTCGTTTTCGCGAACGAGCGCTACGTAGTGGCCGCGCCGCCCCAGACCGTCTAATCGCCCCAATCATCGCGTCCGTAGAGGGCGCCGCTTGGCGGAGCACCAAAGCACGCGCATGCCCAAGCGCGCGCTCATCACCGGTATTACCGGCCAAGATGGATCGTATCTCGCCGAGTTGCTGCTGGAGAAAGGCTACGACGTCTTCGGCATGACGCGCCGCTCGAGCACCAATTCCTTCGATCGCATCGCGCACATCATCGACCGCGTGACACTGCTCTCGGGCGACCTGCTCGACGAACACTCGCTCGTCGCTACAGCCATTGCGGGACTCAAGACCGGATGAGATCTACAACTTGGCGCGCAGAGTTTCGTGCCCACGTCGTGGTCGCAGCCGGTGCTCACCGCAGAATTCACCGCCGTCGGCGTGACGCGCTTGCTCGAAGCGATGCGAGCAGTGAAACCCGACGCGCGTTTCTATCAGGCGTCGAGCAGCGAGATGTTCGGCAAGGTCAGTCGAAACGCCGCAGGCGAGAAGACGCCGTTCTATCCGCGCAGTCCATATGGCGTCGCAAAAGTGTTCGGCCACTGGATCACCGTCAACTATCGCGAGTCGTACGACCTGTATGCGTGCTCCGGAATCCTGTTTTAACCATGAATCGAGCACGTCGAGGACTCGAGTTTGTCATCGCGAAAAATGACCGATGCGGCGGCGCGCATCAAGCTCGGCATAGCCAAAGAGTTGCACATGGGCAACCTCGATGCGCGGCGCGATTGGGGCTACGCGCCGCGACTTCGTGCGCGCGATGTGGCTCATGCTGCAGCAGCAGCAGGCCGGACGACTACGTGATCGCCACCGGCGTCACGCGCAGCGTGCGCGAGCTCGTCGCAGTCGCGTTCGAATACGTGGGGCTGGATTGGAGCAAACACGTCGTGCCGGATCCCAAGTTCATGCGCCCGGCCGAGGTTGACGTGCTCGTCGGCGACGCTTCGAAAGCGAAGCACGACCTCGGTTGGGCGCCCACTGTCAGTTTTGAGGATATGATAGCAAAGATGGTCGACGCCGACCTCGCGCGCATCGACGAAACACTGACTGATGCGTGCGTTTGTCACGGGCGCCGACGGCTTTGTCGGACAGTGGCTACTCCGTCGACTCTTGCGCGACAACGCGCAGGTCACCGGCCTGATTCGCGCCTCGAAGCCCGCGCTCGTGACACTCGACGCAACGCTCGCGCAGCGCATTGAATGGCGCACGTGTGACATTGCCGACGCCAAAGGGTTGCGATCGTTCGTGCGCTCGTGCGGACCGGAGGTCGTCTTTCATCTGGCAGCGCAATCCTTTGTGCCGGCCAGTCAGGACCACCCACTCTCGACCATTGAAACAAATGTTATGGGGACGACGTTCTTACTCGAAGCGGTGCGCGCCGAAGCTTCCAAAGCCACCGTGCTCGTCGTGGGATCGTCCGACACGTACGGCGCGGTGAGTGTCGACCAACTGCCGTTGCGCGAAGATGCTCCGATCTCCCCACGCAACCCGTATGCCGCATCGAAGGCGGCGGCCGAGGTGATTGCGCTGCAGTATGCGCGCGCCGGTTGGTGTCGCGTCGTGGCAACGAGGTCTTTCAATCACACAGGCCCGGGTCAAAGTTCGGCTTTTGCGGTCGCCGCATTTGCGCGCCAGATTGCGGCAATCAAGGCCAAGCGCAAAGAACCCGTGCTGGAAGTTGGAGATCTCACGCCGCGCCGCGATTTTTCCGATGTCCGCGATGTTGTCGATGCCTATTTCATGCTGGTGCAAGCCGGCGAAACCGGCAGCGTCTATAACGTGTGCAGCGGCAAAGACCGGAGCATGGATGAAATCGTCCGCGAGTTGATGCGCATTGCGTGCGTCAAGGCTGAGATTCGCCGAAAGCCCGAACTCGTGAGGCCTATCGAAACACCCGTGCTGCGCGGGAACCCCTCATTGATAGAGCGACAAGTGGGCTGGAAGGCTGTCACGCCAATCGAACGCACATTGGAAGATATGCTCGAGTATTTTTCTCGTGCCGCGGCTTAACGCGCTGCCACCCAGCGAATGGCAAACCTGGGTTTTCAAAAATAGAGGCCTGCTACTCGTTCCCGTGGCGCTGATTCTCGTGCTGTTCGGATCGCCTTCGCTTCGGAGCGCGGTCGTGGGTATTGCCGTTGCTGGTCTCGGCGAGCTTATCCGAATCTGGGCGGTCGGATATTCGGGAGTCACGACCCGCTCGGACGTCGTCACGGCCCCGAAACTCGTGACTGCCGGACCCTACGCGTTCGTGCGCAACCCACTCTACGTTGGCAATGCGATCATCGCTCTTGGTTTTTGGCTTGCATTCTCGGGCAACGTGCCGATCGCAACGTCGCTCGTTATGTTTGCCGTTGTAGCTGTCTTGATCGTGAGCGTGTACGCGACCATCATCCCGCTGGAAGAATCGTATCTCGCTCAAACCTTCGGCGGCGAGTTTGAGAATTATCGCCAAGCGGTCGCGCGGATCGTGCCGCTTTCTGCTCCGCTGCCTCGAGACGAGCGGCAAGGGGCATGGAACGGCCGCGTTATCGCCCGGGCTGAGATCATCACCCTTGCCTATTTTGCGCTCATGGTCGTGGCGGTAACTGTTAAAACTCGGGCCGCCAGGTAGGACAAGACCTGAGACCGAGGCTTCATTCTTGCCGTCAATTCCAAAAATTCCACGGCTAGGGACGAGACCATAAGGGTGGCCGAACACTCGTTGCCTTGAAGGGTCAAGCGGCCGGATGCTATTCTTCTAAGGCGGTTTGCCGTCGACGCATAGGTGGCCGGTTCTGCGGAGATCCGGCGAGCGCCGCCGCCGGGATGACCGGCTCGCAACCTTTCAATATGGCCGCGAGCAAGGCGTCAATCAGCAATATCGACGAGCATCCGCTGACGAGGCCGCTCCCAAATGGGGCGGCCTTTTTTTGTGCGGGACCACCACGGTGCCTGCGTGAACAAAAGATATCTTATGCGCGTTTTGGTCATTGGTGCCGGGCAGATGGGCAGCGGCATCGCTTACGTTTGCGCGGCGGCTGGCCATACGGTGCTGCTCAACGACATTGACGCCGCAGCGATCGAGCGTGGACGAGAGTCCATAGGGCGCACTCTTGAGAGGCAGCTCGAGAAAAAACGCCTCAGCGAGCCACAAGCTCGCACGATCGAAGCGCACATCGGTGCGCAGCTCCTAATTTCCAAAGGGATCGAGGTCGACATAGCGATCGAAGCTGCAAGCGAGGACACAGGCCTCAAACAACGCTTGTTCGCAGACCTCGATGCCGCGCTCCCGGCTGCCGCCATTCTGGCAAGCAACACCTCATCGATCTCGATTACACTTCTCGGGGCCGCGACCCGGCGGGCCGATCGGGTCATCGGCATGCATTTTATGAACCCGGTACCGATCATGAAGCTGGTCGAAGTCATTCGCGGACTCGCCACCGCCGATCACACTTTCGAAGCCACTAAGCGTTTTGTCAAAGAACTCGATAAAACACCGGTCGAAGTCAACGACTACCCTGGCTTTGTGAGCAACCGGATTCTCATGCCGATGCTGAACGAAGCATGTTTCGCGTACATGGAAGGCGTCGCAAGCGCGGAAGCCATCGACACGGTGATGAAACTTGGTATGAACCATCCGATGGGGCCTCTCGAGTTGGCTGATTTTATCGGTTTGGATACGTGCTTGGCCATCATGGAAGTCTTGCACGACGGGTTGGGCGATTCGAAGTATCGCCCGTGCCCGCTGCTTCGCAAGATGGTTGCCGCGGGATACCTTGGCAAGAAGACCGGGCGCGGGTTCTTTACCTACTCATGAATTTTGAACTCACCAACGATCAAAAGGCCGTCCGCGAGATGGTCGCTGCTTTCGCCAGGGCAGAAATCGCGCCGCACGCTGCAAAGTGGGATCGCGATCGCGAGTTTCCACTGGAAGTCTTTCGCAAACTCGGCGACCTCGGGATCATGGGAATGTTTACTTCCGACGAGTATGGAGGCGCGGCGCTCGACACGGTCAGCACGGTGCTGGCGATCGAAGAGTTGAGCCGAGCAGATGCGGGGGTCGGCGTGACGGTGTCGGTGCAAGGACTTGCATCGCGCATCATCGAGGAATTTGCATCGGCTGACCTCAAGCGCACCTACCTGCCTTCGATGTGCGCGGGAAAGTGGTTAGGTGCGTTCGCTTTGACGGAAGCCGAGTCTGGTTCGGACGCGTCGAGTTTGCGGACGCGAGCGGAAAAGCGCGGCAACGAATATGTGCTCAACGGTACCAAGCAATGGGTCACAAACGGCGGATACGCTACCGCGCTGATCGTGTTTGGCAGGACGGGAGCTGACGGGCCCAAGGGACTCTCCGCGTTTCTTGTGGACAAGAAGACGGTGGGCCTGAGTGTTGGTCGCACTGCCGACAAGTTGGGCATTCATTCGTCGAACACGGTCGATCTGGTGCTCGCGGACGCTCGGGTCGCGTCAGCGCGGCTGCTGGCAGAAGAGGGAGCGGGCTACAAGATCGCGCTTGCCAACTTGGGCGCAGGGCGGCTTGGGATCGCCGCGCAGGCGGTGGGAATCCTCGCCGCTTGCCTCGAGACATCGCAGCGCTATGCACTCGAGCGCTTTCAATTCGGTCGACCTATTGGAGCGTTTCAGGCGGTCTCGTTCAAGATTGCCGACATGGCCGTTGACCTCGACGCGGCGCGACTTTTGCTGTATCGCGCGGCGTGGCTCCGCGATCGCGGCAAACCTTCAATCGATGCGTCGTCCAAGGCAAAGCTTTTTGCCTCAACTGCGGCGCGCAAACATGCAAACGAGTGTGTCCAGATTCTAGGCGGCTACGGGTACACAACCGAGTTCCCGGCCGAGCGCTACTATCGCGATGCCAAGATCACGGAGATCTACGAAGGGACATCCGAGGTGCAGCGCATCGTCATTGCTCGAGAGCTGCTTGGTCGGCTGGATGAGCGGACCGGCCACGATCGACCGCCACGCGCTCCGCGCAGAAGCGGCAACGGTGCCCGCACAACTCGCGACCCCGCCGAAAAGGAATGACCCTAACAACGAACACGTAGCGGGCGACTGTAAAGTCGCCCATGGTAGCAGCGGACCTTTAGGTCCCCCACACGCACAACCGGAGAACGACATGCGTCTACTTGAATACCAAGGGAAAGAACTATTTGCCAAAGCGGGCATTCCCGTGCCGCGCGGTCGCGTTGCGTCTTCGGTAGAGGAAGCCGTGCAGATCATGCGTGAGAACCCGGCGCCCTCGGTCGTGAAGGCGCAAGTACTCGTGGGCGGCCGAGGCAAAGCAGGCGGAATCAAGTTTTGCACGAGCGCGGACGACGTCCGCGAACCAGCTCAAGCCATCCTCGGCATGACTATCAAGGGCGAGGTTGCCAAACGCATCCTCATCGAGCAGCGCATGGACATCGAGCGCGAGCTATATCTGTCCATCACCGTCGATCGCGCGAGCAAGCGCCCCATTATCATCGCGTCAGCCATGGGAGGCATGGACATCGAGGAGGTCGCCGCGACGAATCCAGCTGCGATTGCGAAGTACTGCATCAATCCAGCGGGTGGGTATTGGCCGTTCATCGGCCGGCGCGTTGCTCGAGAAGCCCGCATCCCTGCCGTAATCACAAACCAATTCGTCAGCATTCTCGGCAAGCTGTACGCGCTGTTTTTTGGCGTCGGCGCGATGTTGCTCGAAATCAATCCGCTCGCCATCACCAAAGACGGGAAGCTAGTCGCCTCGGATGCAAAGGTCGACATTGACGATAACGGTTTGATTCGCCACCCCGAACTCGATGCGTGGCGAACCGACCTGCCAGACCACGCGCTCGAACAGCGCGCTCGGCAGACAAATCTCAACTACGCGTACCTGAGCGGCAAAGGCAACGAAAGTATTGGCGTGATCGGCAATGGCGCCGGACTCGTCATGGGCACGATGGACGCGGTGCGAGCTGCGGGTGGGGAAGCGACCGACTTCTGCGACATCGGTGGCGGGGCAAAGGCCGATGTCGTTCGCAACGCGGTGGATATCGTGACCTCCGATCCGCGAGTGAAGGCTTTGTTCATCAACATTTTCGGCGGCATTACGCGTGGCGACGAAGTGGCACGTGGTTTGATTGCCGCCCTGGACGGTGGCAAGTGGAAAAAGGATCGACTGGTCGTGCGGCTCACTGGCACGAACGAAAAGGAAGGGCGAGCCGTGTTGGAAGCCGCCGGCATCGCGGCAGTCGAAACAATGAACGACGGCGCCGCGCGTGCAGTCGCCATCGCCAAAATGTAGTCGCGCGAATTTATTCGCGCCCGAGATGTAGTCGCGCGAATTTATTCGCGCCCGAGATGTAGTCGCGCGAATTTATTCGCGCGTAGCCGATAGGAGAAGACCTTGTCCATCTATCTCGATCGCACCAGTGTCGTCCTCGTTCAAGGCATTACTGGCCGCGAGGGTTTGCACAACGCCAACCGCATGCGCGCCTACGGCACGAACATCGCCGGCGGCGTCACGCCCGGCAAAGGTGGCCAAACCGTGGAGGGCTTCGCAGTCTTCGACACCGTGAGCGAAGCTGTTGCTCAAACCGGCGCGACGGTCAGCATCATTTTCGTTCCGCCACCATTCGCCGCGGATGCAATTTTGGAGGCAGCCGATGCGGGGATCAAGCTGATCGCTTGCATCACCGAGGGCATTCCGGTACACGATATGCTGAAAGCCGTTGCCGTCATACCACCAGATGCTCGACTCATCGGACCGAATTGTCCGGGTCTTGTCACCCCCGGCCAGTCGCTCGTAGGCATCATGCCGGGCCATGTGTTTTCCGCGGGTAACGTCGGGCTCGTGTCGCGCAGCGGCACGCTCACGTACGAGATCGTTGACCAGCTGACGCGCGCAAACATCGGCCAGAGTACGTGCGTGGGCATCGGCGGCGATCCAATCATCGGCACGGTCTTTACCGATTGTTTGCAGGCGTTCGAAGAAGACCCTGAGACTCACGCTGTCGTCATCGTCGGCGAGATCGGTGGCACTGACGAAGAGGATGCAGCCGCGATGATCGCGCGCCGAGAATTCACTAAGCCAGCGGTGGCATTCATCGGCGGCCGTTCTGCGCCGGAAGGCAAGCGCATGGGTCACGCGGGTGCAATCGTGAGCGGCACCAGTGGCACGGCACAAGCAAAAGTTCAAGCGTTCGAAAAAGTTAATGTACCGGTCGCCGAGAGTCCGGCACACATTCCCGATCTCGTGCGATCGATTCGGCGCGAACCCGCCCGGCACTGAGAAATACACCAGCTAACGCAATGTGGCAGTGGACTTTAGGTCCGCTCATCGCCCGTATTCGTCCCGCAAGGCGCGCTGCGAGCAGGTGTGCGAAATCACCGTTCGAACCTTAAAGTCACCTTAATCGGGACGACGGCGCGTGCATCGGCTTGGCCGACCGCAGGGCTGGTTCGTCGGTTAAGCGTTCTCACTCACCTAAGGAGGAAACCCTTGATGACCACTAAGGGCCTACTCCGCACCGCGCTTCTGACAGTTGCGGTTTTGCTCGTCCAGGGAACATGGGCACTGGCCGGCACGACTGGCAACATTCAGGGCAAGGTGACGGATCAAAATGGCAGCCCATTAACTGATACTAAGGTGACGGCGACGTCACCCAGCCAATCACAAAGTTCAACGACCGGATCGAATGGTTTCTATTCGATCCTCAACCTCTCTCCAGACACCTACAGCGTGACTGGGAGCAAAGATGGTTACGATACATCAACCACCTATGGCATCACAGTAACAGCTGATCAAACAACCTCCGCCGATATCCACATGCGGCAATCGATCAAGACCATCGGTCACGTCACGACCACCGCAACGGCAAGCGTCGTGAGTAAGACCGTGACAGGCGACCTGTATGCCGTCAACTCGCGCGCCATAGCAAACTTGCAAGGCTCGCAAGGCGGTTCAGAGACGATGTACAGCCAAAATGGCGTCGTCGGCTCGATGCCGGGTGTCGTGCGGCAAGTTGGATCGGGCGGTGGCTACGCAGGCCAGGGTTCCCTGTCCATGCGCGGCGGTTCGTTCGACCAAATCGGATTCGAACTGGAAGGCATTCCGCTTAACCGCGGATTCGACTTCTACAATTCCACATCGGGCTTGACGAATGGTCTTTCGAGCTTGGAAGTCTACACCGGCGGCGCTCCTGCAGATGCGGGTCGCGCAATGTCCGGCTATGTCAATGAAGTCATCACGCGCGGAAAATATCCGGGCGGTGCGGACTTCACAGGCATCGTTGGCTCTCCGCTCTTCAACCACTCAGTCCAAGCCGATATCTACGGCGGAACGCCGGATAATCGGTTCACCTACTACGTCTCGACGTTGGCGCTCAACGCCGACTATAATTTTGGGGACAGAAGCAACCTCGCTGGAACAGCAATCAACGTTCCCGCGAACGATCCCGGCTGCAACGCTTGGAATTCGCACAATGTCTTTGGTTCCACCATTCCAGGCTTAACACCAGGTGGCGGTTTCCTGAACTGCTCGGTAGCCAACTCCCTGATGCAGCCGCAGTCATTGGCCGCGTATTCGGATATTCCGTATACGGCACAACGCGACACCGTGACAAATCTGCACTGGACGCTTCAGCACAATGGTCTGAGCGACGACTTGCAAGCCCTGTACGTTGTTGGCTCAACCATGTCGGCTCCGTACGCCCCGGAAGGTACGTTTAATTCGGACCCAACCGTGTCGACCTTCACAAGCAACACGGGTTTCAACGGCACGAATCTCACGTGGCCGACGGGTTCGTTCTACAAAGGCAACGCTGGGCAGCCATATAACCCCGCGCTGCTTACGCCACTCACCTGGCCGACGTCGGGGGGCAGCCTGGGCGGTGCTATCCCACCGACATTCCAAGATAGCCAGAACACACAGTACTCGATAACAAAACTGGCTTATACGAGAGCGCTCACGACTACTTCGTTCTTGCGCCTTTACGAGTACAACTTGTACTCGGGTTGGAGCCTCGATCAGCCAATCAACGGCTGGGTTGGCTTTACGTTCTACCAACTCCATGACAACGCGACTGGCGTTACGCTCGATTACCAGAATCAGCTCAACGCCCAGAACCTTCTAAAAATCGATAGTGACTACACGCGCGACCTCACACTGCGCTACAATTACCAACCCGCATTCAACTTCTGGGGAACGCACGCCAATTGCGGAGGTGTCGGGGTGGCCTGCACGGCAGGCAGCCCGGTCACCTACGTAGGCTCGCCGTTCGGTTACTGGTCGAGCACGACGCCTGTGACCTACGATGGCGTCATCGACGACCAGTTCAAACCCAGCGACAAGCTGTTGTTCGACTTCGGAGCACGCTGGGATGAGTTCCGTTTCGTGCTCATGCCTGATATGCAGATCACCGGCGCCGGCGGTCTGGCGTTCCAGGCTGAGGAGCAAAACGGGCAGTGTCTACACGGCTTCGCATACTCGCCAAGCGATCCGAGCATCCCTGGATATCCCGCGGGGACCAACTGCTTCTCGATCCTCACCAATGGCAGTACACCTGGAAGCGTCGCGGGTACCGGCGTCGATCCGGGAGGTATTCCGCTCAGCGCAAAAGATGCGCCGGGAGCAGCAGGGTGGAGCAATCCGCCGACCTCTATCTCGTATGAGGCGATAAGCCCGCGCTTCGGTACTACGTACACGTTCGATCCGACAAATATTCTCCGAATATCGGTCGGTCGCTACGTCCAACCCCCAGACTCGGCCTTTGTGGAGTACCGCGAAGCGCCGTTTTGGGGCCCCGGTGACACGGTGCAACTGTTGAATCGCTTCTACGATGGCCTTGGTTTCTTGGCCGTTCACAACGTGCAGCCTGAAAACAGCATGAACTACGATCTGTCACTTGAGCATGATTTCTCAGGCGGCATGTCGATGAAGATCTCGCCGTTTTTCAGAGACACGCAAAATCAGATACTCAACTTGCCCGTGAACCCAGCATCGCCGAGCTTTGTTACTGGATACAACTTCGGGAACGCGCGTGTTTCCGGAGCAGAGTTCCTGCTGACCAAGGCCGTGACGAGCGAGAACGGGATCGGGGGCACGGTGGCGGCGACGTTCACTAACTCCAAGATTCGGTTCTGGAAGGGTCCGAGCGGAGCGTCTTACATCGACACAATCAATAGCCAGATCTCAGCTTACAATACCTACTATGGCACACATTTCGCGATGCTCGATCCAAACGCGTACTACTCGCCATCGTACGATCAGGCCGTACCAGCTTCGCCGTCGTACGATGTCCGATTCGTGCTCAACCTGGGACTCGATGTTCGGGAGCATGGATTTGATATTCTACCAACGTTGAACTATCAATCCGGCAACCCGTATGGCGATCCGCAGCTCTTCTCAGACGCTCACTGTGCGAATCCAGGAGTGAACCCCGCAAACGCGCCTGGATGCATTCCGCTGCCGGCCTTCTGCCCGCACGGGTCGGTAACTGCTTGCACAGCCCCATTGGCAGGAGCGCTGGGGCCGGATCCGTACACGAGCCCAATTCGATGCCCCTGGCGCCTTCAAAGGTCCATCGTGGTGGGCGCTCAACCTGGGGATTTCTCATGACATAGGGCATAACCTCAAGGCGTCAATCTTGGGAACAAACCTTCTCTGGGGAGTTCACAACCAAGGTTACGCATGGGAACAACCGACCAGCCAAGGCATCATTTCCTACGGAGACAATCCGTTCTACGCATTGTCGCCGCTAGGAATGGGCGCTTTCGCTGCAAAGTCGGCGAACCCAGCGAATGCCTACTACGGCGACGACTACTTCCCGTACGTGGGTGCCTCTGCCGCCTTGGCCGGTGGTGGAGCGATTCCGGTACGCACTTACGTGTTCAGTTTGTCGACAAAACTCTAAGCTCGAACTGAACACTCGAAGGGAGAAGGCTGCTGGGAAACCGGCAGCCTTCGACTTTTTCGTTGGCAATGAGGGGAGGGCGCACGGTTAAACCAGCGAAGAGGCGGGCCTAGTTCTCTCTTATAATAGTAGCGGCTGCCGCTTCCGCAAGCGCGCCCTCCCCCTAATCGAGGAGAACCCAAACCCTGATGAATCCCAAACTGGGAATCTGCTTTACTCTGGCGTGCATCATTGTCGCCTCAGGTGGCTATGGTTGCCATAACACCGCAAGCCCATCCGCATCTCCCACACCGACCCCAACTGGCACCGGTCCGGACACGCTTTACGTTCAAACCGTGCAGCAGGTACGCGTGTACACGCACGTCTCTACCGCCAACGGCTTTATTGCGGCTGCGGTGGTTTTGCCAACGAGCGACATCAGCAACCCGGATGTCGTCTTCTCGCCTCTCTATAACGTGCTGTGGTATCCCAGCGCCTATCCCTCCCAGCAAGGCGGCGGGAATTTCTCCACCCCGGTACGGGTTTGGAACAACCCGGGGGCGGAGGGCGGCATGAATCCGAATTCCCTCGTGCCCTACATGAACGGTCAAGGGACGGCCACGTACGATGTCAACCACGACCTGCTGTACGTTGCCAACGTTAATGGTCCAACGATCCAGGTGTACGCGAATGCGCACTCGATGACGAGCAGTTCGGTGCCTGCGGCGAACATCACGTTGACCATCACCGATTCGAGCCTCGTCGCGCCACGTGCAGCTGAGATGATCTATGACTCGGTGAACGACCGACTGTTTGTCAGCGATCTCGGTCAAGTCGTTGCTTCGTTCGACAATTTCGGTGCGGCGGCGCAAACGGCTGTCACCTCCGCGACGAACCCCACCATACCGGCAAGCCGCGAGGTGAGCGCCCTGTTCTTCCCCCAAGGCCTCGCGTACAGCGCCGCGAACGACAAATTATTCGTGGCCGAGAACCGCAGGGTGGGAGGCAACATTGTCGGACAAATCGACGTTGTCCACAACGCCAGTACCGCGAGCGGTCCCAACGCTCACGGCCAGGTTATCAACGGCTTTTCGAGTGGCCCATCAGGAATGGCCTACGATTCGATCCGCGATCTGCTCTTCGTCTACGATGGCTCGATCATCCATGTGATCCCCGGGCCGGAGGTTGCCAACGGTCCCGTGACGTCGATTCTGAATCATCGGGAGATCGGCGATTCAAGCGTGGGTCTCTCCGGGTTCGGAATCGCGGTCGACACGACGCATTAGCGAACGCGCGAATAAATTCGCGCGACTACATCACGAAAGACCAAGTTGGCGGGCGATCACCATGCGCTGCACTTCGTTCGTGCCCTCGCCGATCTCGTTGATCTTGCAGTCGCGCCAGTAGCGCGACACGGGATACTCGTCCATGAACCCGTAGCCGCCGTGAATCTGCACCGCGGCATTGGCGCAGCGCCGAGAGACCTCGCCCGAAAAAAGTTTTGCCATCGCCGCCGCGGTGGCGAAATCGCGTCCTTGGTCTTTGAGCCAGGCAGCCTTGAGCACGGCAGAGCGCGCGAGCTCAATTTCCACAGCCATATCGACGAGTTGAAACTGCACGGCCTGGAAGTGCGCAATAGGCTGGCCGAATTGATGGCGCTCCTTCGCGTACGTCGCAGCAGCGCTATAGCAGGCTTGCGCGAGACCGACAGAAAGAGCACCGACGCTGATTCGGCCGCCGTCGAGAATCTCAAGAAACTGTTTGAGACCCCGTCCGCGCTCGCCTAAAAGATTTTCTTGCGGCACCTGCGCATTGTCGAAGTGAAGTTCGCGCGTGTCCGATGCGCGCCAACCCATCTTCTTATACGGAGGTGCTTGCGTGTAGCCTGGAGTCTCTTGGGGGACGATGATGTTGCTGATTTCCGAGCGGCCGTTGCCGCGCCCCGTGACGGCGGTGATCGTCACGCCTCCGGTCATCTGCGTGCCTGCATTGGTAATGAAACATTTTGATCCGTTGATCGTCCAGCGCCCATCGTGCGCTTGAGCCGTCGTCTGCGTCGCACCCGCATCGGAACCGGCCTGCGCCTCAGTGAGCCCAAATGCCCACAAGCGTTCACCTCGTGCCAGCGGTACCAAAAATTTTTGTTTTTGCGCCTCAGTGCCAAAAGCAAAGAAGGGCTGTGATCCAAGCGACACATGCGCTGCCATCGTGATGCCCACCGACGCGTCTGCTTTTCCGATTTCCATGACGGCCAATGCGTACGAAACGGTATCGGCGATCCAGCTCCGCCATATTTCTCAGGAAAGGGCAAGCCCAAAAGTCCGAGTTCGCCCATCTTGCGCACGCGTTGCAAGCGGGAATTCCGCTTTTGCATCCCATTCACGGGCGTGCGGCGCGATTTCGCCTTCCGCGAATTCGCGACATAAGTTCGCGACGTCTTGCTGTTCGGTCGAGAGGTCGAAGTCCATAGCCGACCCTTTTGCCATTCCAAGCGCTGGTTCCCCACTCCGCGAGGGCCGCGTCGCCAGGCGGCGAATAAATCCTTTCAGATGGCCATTTCTCACGCTGTGGGCATACAAGGCGCGGCATGATTGTTTTTCGAGACGTCAGCCTCGTCTACCCCAACGGCGTTCACGCGCTGACCGAGGTTTCGCTCACGGTCGCCCGCGGCGAGTTCATGTTCCTGGTGGGCAGCACGGGGCAGGGCAAGTCGAGCCTGCTTTCGTGCATCATCCGTGACGTGCGGCCCACCGAAGGGACGGTCGAGGTCGATGGTCAGAATCTCACGACGCTGCGGCCCGCAGACATACCGTTCTTGCGGCGCAAGGTGGGCGTCGTCTTTCAAGATTTCAAACTGCTCTATCAAAAGACGGTGTGGGAGAACGTCGCCTACGCTCTACAAGTGACGGGTGCGAGCTCTCGCGAAGTGCTGCGGCGCGTCCCTCGCATGCTGGAGCTCGTCGGCATCGCGCACAAAGCCAAGATGTTTCCCCAAGAGCTGTCCGGCGGAGAGCAACAGCGCGCAGCCATCGCGCGCTCGCTCGTCAACAATCCACTCATCCTTTTGTGCGACGAACCCACCGGAAACCTCGACCCCGAAACCTCGAGCGAAATCATGGCGCTTCTCTCACGCATCAACGCCAAGGGTACGACGACGATCGTCGCCACCCACAATCAAGCCATCGTCGACCGCATGCGGCGCCGGGTCGTGCGCTTGGTCAATGGCCGCATCGCGCGCGATGAAGAGCGTGGACGTTATCATGTTGGACTGGGGTAAGGTTCGTTTTTTTTGGGCTGAAGTGGCCCAAAACTTCACGCGGAACATCACGATGGCGCTCACCGCCATCGGCACGATCGCTATCTCCATCATCCTGCTTGGCGTTTTCTTGTTTCTTCGGACGTCCTTCGACATCGTGATGAAGAACATCGTCGGTCAGGTGGCAATCGCGATTTATCTTCGAGATGACGCGAAGGGTCCGGACGTCGATGCGCTGCTACGGTCGCTGCAAGCAGACCCGCGCGTGGACACCGTTCGCTACGTGAGCAAGAAGCGAGCCATTATCAATCTACGACAGTCGCTGCGCGGTCAATTCAATTTTGGGATTCTCAATACCAATCCGCTGCCAAACACCATTGTCGTCCACACGTACGCGCCGGCGGACGTTCCCCCACTTGCCGGGGAAATGAGCCACAAACCCGGGGTGGCCAACATCAACTATGGGAGCGGCGTGACCCAAAAGCTGCTCCGAGCCGAGGCGCTCTTTAGTGCGGCAGGGCTCGGGGTCGTGGCGCTGCTGCTCTTGGCGACGGCGCTCATCATGTACAACACGATTCGCCTGACGGTTTTCGCGCGGCAGCGCGAGATTGGCATCATGCAACTGGTCGGCGCAACCGGCTGGGCTGTGCGCTGGCCGTTCGTGTTCGAGGGCATCCTCTCGGGGCTCTTCGGGGCAACCATCGGATTGCTGATCCTGGATGCGGGCTACCGCTCGCTGGCTCCCAAATTCATCCTCAATCTGCCGTTTATTCCGTTCAATCCCGCAAGCGTGCCGTTGCCGCACCTCGCGCTCGAACTGGTTTTGGTCGGTGTCCTCGTTGGGATGCTGTCAAGTATGCTCTCCATCGGAAGATATCTGAAGACCGCTTGAGTATCCGAGGCGCGCGCGCGAATAAATTCGCGCGACTACATTTTGTGGTTCTCGCGATCGTTCTTTTTCTGGCCCAGCCATTTGTTAGCGCGCTGGCGCCCGTCGCGCTGGCCGCAACACCTCTGCCAATCAGCGAAAAGATTCGCGAAAAGAAAGAGCTGCTCGAGGCAACGCAGCGCAAGCTGCACGAGAGCCGCCTCAAACTCCACGTCGCGCGCTTCAAAGAACAGACGATCTCGCAACAACTTGAATCCGTGCAATATAGCATCAGTCGGGTACGCGGCGATTTGGATGCGCTTGACAGCGCCATTGCACAGACGCAGCTGCGCTTGGCTATTCGCAAGCGCCAACTTGCGGCCGCGCAAGCCAGCCTCGACCGCCATCGCGATGCGCTCAATCATCGTGTCGTTGACGTGTACGAATACGGGAGCGCCTCGTCGTACCTCGACGTGCTTTTGAGCGCTACCTCATTCGTGGACTTTATCGAACGCTGGGATTTCGTCCGCGCCATTTTGCGATCCGATTCGCAGCTCATCTCGACGGTGAACTCCGAGCAAGCGCGTTACGAAACGCTCGTCCTTGGTTTGGAGAGCACGCAAGCCGCATTGGTGCGAGAGCAAGAAGACGAACTTGCACGCAAGCAGGAGCTCGGGCTGCTCGCCGACCAGCGACGCTCCTTGCTTGCTATCGCGTCAACTCAGCGCTCGATCATTGCCCAACAGGTGTACGAGCTTGAGGGTTTGAGCGCCGCTGAGGAGGCGCGCCTACAGGCCCTGATACGAGAGAAACAGCGTGAGGACGAGGCAGTCACGCTGCGCGCACGATACGAAGCCTGCCAAGCACGCCGGATGGCAGCGATGGCGGCGGGTCTGGCCCCGCCTGTGTGTACGGAATTCGGTCCGGTCGTCTTTGCGTGGCCGGTGCGCGGACCAATTACCTCGCCCTTCGGCATGCGGGTGGATCCAATTACCGGGCGCTATGCGCTCCATTCGGGCATCGATATCGGTGCCGATTATGGCACGCCGATTCAAGCAGCTGCCGACGGAGTTGTCCTGTATGCGAGTTGGTACGGCGGATACGGCAATGCCATTATTCTAGACCACGGATCGGGACTATCGACGCTTTACGCTCACTGTTCGGCAATGTACGTATCGGTCAATCAGCATATTCAGCGAGGCCAGGTCATAGGTGCCGTCGGGGCCACGGGCTACGCCACGGGGCCACATCTACACTTTGAAATTCGGGTGAACGGCGTACCGGTGAATCCCCTCACTCGCTTGTAACAAGCGGCCTGCCGATTCGTTATGATAGGGGTGGCGGATTGCGGGCATGATGCCCCCAGCCGCCGAAGAAAAAAGTAGTAAATTGAAAGGAACTGTCCCGCCCGTGGTTCGTAAAGCTCTCCTCCTTTTCACCCTTGCGGCTGCACTGATCGTGGCCACCCTCGCCCTCCAGCACGCAGCGCCGCTGCGCGAGCGGCTGGGTGAACGCCGCGCCGTTTTGGCGTGGGATCTGGGCAACATCGCCTTTGACGGCAGCGAGGGCGCTGGAAATGACGAGCAAAAAGACCTCGACATGCTCGACATGTCGCTGGATAAGGTCCGCGACGTGTACTACAAGCCAATCGACGAATCGCAGCTCTTAAGTGGCGAGCGAAATGGTTTGCTCGAGTTCCTCAAGACGAAGCACATCAATGGAGTCTTGAGCCTACCCGCAATTACTGCCTCGGCATCGGGGGCGCAAGTTGATGCGGACGCCAACACACTGCTCTCCACGGCGTTGCATAACTATGGCAAGCAGGCCGGCTCCCAAGATTTGACCTACATTGCGATCGAAGGCGCGCTCGATTCGCTGCGCGATCCGTACACTGTGTTCTTGAGCCCGCGCGACAAGACGTCGCTCTCAGAATTCATTGCGGGGGGCGATTTCGGTGGCATTGGCGTGTACATCGGCAAAGATCCAAAGACGCATGAGGTCAACGTTATTCAGCCCATTGATGGCACCCCCGCTGCTCGCGCAGGGTTGAAGCGGGGCGACGTCATCTTATCCGTCGACGGCAAAACAACAAAAGGCGTCGATCTCGATCTCGTGATGAACCTGATCCGCGGGAAAGCAGGATCAACGGTGCACATGACGATTCTCCGCGGCAAGAATGACGTTCAGGACTACGCGATCGAGCGCGAAGTGATCGAAGTGCCCTCCATGACGTCGCACATGATCGACGGCAACGTTGGATACATTCAACTCTACGATTTCGGGGAACACTCCGCGCAAGAAGTGACCGACGCGCTCGATCGGCTACTGAAGCAAGGCGCCAAAGCCTTCGTCTTAGATCTGCGCGACAATGGCGGAGGACTGCTTGACGCCGCGGTGGACATCTCATCGAAGTTTATCGCCGATGGACCGATTGTCTCGCGAATCGACCGCGATGGGCACGTGGAAACAGATGACGCTAACCAAGATGCTATACCACCCCACCCGTTGGTCATTCTCGTGAATCAATACTCGGCCAGCGCTTCGGAGATCACGGCCGGCGCGATCCAGGATTCAAAGATCGGGATTCTGGTGGGCGTGAAGACCTTTGGCAAGGGGGTCGTGCAGACGATCTATGACTTGCCGGGGGGCAGCGCAATCAAAGTCACGACCCAAAGGTACGTGACGCCGAACGGTCGCGACATCAATAAAAAGGGCATCGAGCCTAACATCGTAGTGCCGATGGACTACAGAGACGTCGGCATCACTGGCAAAGATATCCAGCTCCAAGCCGCCCTGCGCTACCTGAAGCGCCAGATTGCCCTCACGAATCCCAGCGTCTAATGAAGAATCACCCCATAAAGAGAGGAACAGCATGACCCAACCCCTTTCAAGAATCGCCGCAAGGCTCGTCGCGGCGGCGTTCGCATTCAGCCTGACCTTCGGTGTGTTCGCGAGTCCTTCGCGTGCGTCGTCCGATGAAGTCGGGCGGTCCATGCTGGACTACTCCTTCGAGCAAGCAATTTCTGAGTTTTACAAGTCGACTACCGATCAGACGCTCCTCAGCGGGGCCATCACTGGCTTGCGCGACTACATCAAGAGCCACGGTGGCGATCCCAATAAAATCCCGGCCGTGCACGGTTCGGGCAGCGACGAGTCAGACATTGCCGTGCTGAACAACACCCTCACCCTTGCCGACCAAAAGTTCGGCTCGACCCTGGGCGACCGCAATCTTGCCTACGCCGCTATCGCCGGCATGATGGACTCGCTCCACGATCGATGGACCGTCTTCATGTCACCGAAGGATTTTCGCAGCCTCAATGAAGGTTTAGATGGCGGGAACTTCGCTGGTGTCGGAATCGTGCTCGATGTTGATCCAATCTCGAAGTCGCTCCTCGTCGTGCAAACGATCGACGGCGGCCCGGCGGACAAGGCCGGTTTGCAGGCGGGCGACGTCATCCTCAATGTCGACGCCAAGTCGACCGCAGGCCTCTCCATCGAACAAGACAGTTCGCTCATTCGCGGCAAAGCAGGCACGACGGTGCAGCTGACCGTGCAGCGCAAGGACGAAGCCAAGCCGCTGATCTTCATGATCACTCGCGAAACCATCCATGCGCCCAGCGTGCGCGAGCGAGTTATCGATAACGACATCGGCTACGTTCAAGTGCTCGTCTTCGGTCTCACCACCGGTCAAGAGCTCGCCAGCGCAATTGAGAAGCTCGACAAACAAGGCGTCAAAGGCGTGATCTTGGATCTGCGCAACAACGGTGGTGGGTACCTCAACGCAGCCATCGATGTGTCTTCGCTCTTCATCCCGGAGGGGCCGATCGTCTCCATCGATGCGCGCACGAAACCCTTGACCACCTACGATGCGGAGAACATCGCAGCTCCCCAACTTCCGCTTGCGGTGCTCGTCAATGAATATACAGCCAGTGCTTCCGAGATTACGTCGGGCGCGATTCAAGACTCAGGCGCCGGCGTGCTCATCGGAACGCGAACCTTTGGCAAAGGGGTCGTGCAGACTATCTATCCGCTGCCGGATGGCAGCGCCATTAAGATCACCACAGCGCGTTATCTCACGCCAAACGGCCGCGATATCAATTCAATTGGCATCACGCCGGACATTGCAGTCGACGATGTGAAACCCGCGGATTTTGGCAGACCTGAGACCGACACCCAGCTGCAGCGAGCAATGTCGTATATCGCAGACCGAATTGCCGCCGCCACGGTGCACGATAGCACGGTGCCGCCGACGACCACTGGCACTGGGAACACGACGAGCGCAGGCTCGAGCAGCCCCGCACCCCAGACGCAGGGAACCACGCCTCAGTAGATAAGCGCGGCGCATGGCGACCCGCAACGACGTCGGCGGCGCATTCACGTGGGAGCCGACCTCCCAGACAAAAGAAAACGCCAACATCACGCAGTTTATGCGCGAGGTTGGCGTTGCTACGTTAGACGAGCTGTGGGCGCTCGCGCGCTCTGATATCGCCTCTTTTTACGATCGGCTCGTCTTGCATCTGCAGTTGAGCTGGCTGACCCCTTATCGCCAGGTGTTGGATCTGTCGCGCGGCGCGCCGTTCGCGCGCTGGTTTGTGGGTGGACAATACAACGCATCGTATAACTGCATCGATCGCCACATTGAAGAGGGTCGGGCCCATGCGCCCGCGATCATTTCGGAATCTGAAAACGGCGCCACCCGCACGCTGACGTTCGAGCAACTGCTTGTGCAGGTTTCCAAGCTCTGCGGGGCGTTGAGCGATCTTGGGGTTCATCAGGGTGACACGGTCGGCATATTCATGCCGCTGATTCCGGAAACCGCGATAGCGCTGCTTGCCATTGGGCGGATGGGGGCGATTGCCGTGCCGGCCTTCTCGGGATATGGCGCTCAGGCCCTCGCGACGCGGTTGGACGATGCGAAAGCGAAAGTCTTGCTCACGGTGGACGGCGCGCTTCGGCGGGGCAGATTTGTGAATATGAAGAGCATCGCCGACGCAGCCTGCGACATGGTGCCGAGCATCAAACACGCAATCGTGTTGCGCCACAACGACTCCCCGACTGATTGGCACGAACATCGCGATGTTGATTGGCACCACTCGACCTGGTCGCAGCCACACTATTTCGCCCCCGAACCAACGGAGTCGAACGACCCGTACCTCCTGCTCTACACATCAGGCTCCACGGGCAAGCCCAAGGGAGCCGTTCACGGACACGCGGGCTTCCCTGTCAAGGTGATGATCGATCAGTATTTGTGCTTTGACGTCAAGCCAGGTGACCGGATGCTTTGGTTCACCGACATGGGTTGGATGATGGGTCCGTTTTTGGTGCTTGGCGCGTTAGGCCTCGGAGCAGCTGCAGTGCTGTACGACGGCACGCCTGATTTCCCTCACACCGGCCGCCTATGGGAAGTCTGCGCACGTCACAAGGTAACGCATCTAGGAATCGCCCCGACGGCCATTCGCTCTCTCATGGTGCACGGCGACGAGCTGCCACGCCAACATGACTTGTCGGCGCTGCGCATCTTGGGATCGACCGGTGAAACTTGGAATCCTGAGCCGTATCGATGGTTCTCCGTCAATGTGGGTAATGGGAAGCTGCCGATTATCAACTACTCCGGTGGAACCGAAATCGGCGGCGGCATTCTTGGGTGTTTTCCAATCCGTCCGCTCGTGCCGTGTGCCTTTCATGGCCCAGTGCCTGGCATGGATGCCGACATCGTTGACGAGCAAGGCAACAGCGTGCGCGGGCAAGTGGGAGAGCTGGTTGTCCGGCAACCGTGGCCCGGCATGACCCTTGGCTTTTGGCACGACGACGAGCGCTATCTGCAGACGTACTGGTCGAAGCTCGAGAATGTCTGGGTGCATGGTGACTGGGCCAGCATCTCTGATGACAATTTCTGGTTCATCCATGGCCGATCGGATGACACGATCAACGTTGCGGGAAAACGCGTTGGCCCCGCCGAGTACGAGAGCGCTCTCGTTGGCCATGGGTCGGTGCGCGAAGCGGCGGCCATCGCCGTTCCGGACAAGATGAAAGGTGACGCCGTTGTCTGCCTCGCGGTCTTGCGCCCGGGTTGGCAAGGCAGTGACGGGCTGCGCGGCCAGTTAATGGACGCCGTCATCGCGGCGATGGGCAAGGCGCTCGCACCCAAAGCGATTCTCTTTGTGACCGATCTGCCTCGAACGCGCAATGCGAAACTACTGCGCCGGGTAGCGCGAGCGCGCTACCTCAAGCTCGACAATTTAGGCGACTTAACCGCTTTGGAAAACCCCGCGTCACTCGAAGCCATCGACAACGCCTTGTAGGGGGCGATTGGAAAATCGCCCTGGCGCGAATTTATTCGCGCGCGTGGCCCTTGTAGTCGCGCGAATTTATTCGCGCGCGTAACCCGCTAGCCACTAGCGGCGTTCGCGTGATATACTTTGGGTGTCATGGCCGAGATCGTTTTGCCGGAAACCAAACCCGCGACAGAATGGGTCAACGGACGCGCACTGCAAAAGGTGAGTCCACAGCGCAAGCACGCGCTAGCGCAAAGCGTTTTCGTCAGCAGGCTCCTCGACTGGGCAAACCGACAAGGTTCGGGTCGCGTAGGCACCGAGTGGGAATTTCGCATCGAACCACGCGGCGAAGTGCGCCGTCCACTCGTGCCGGATGTTGCGTATCTTTCCTACGAGCGAATACCGTATGAGAATACGGCGGACGCGGACATTCCTCGCGTCGCGCCCAATGTGGTCGTCGAAATCCTATCACCCGGGGACGCGCGTAAAGACATTGAAGAGAAGGTCCGCGTTTATCTGTCGGCCGGAACCACGGTCGTGTTTCTCGTTGATACAGACTTGCAAATGGTGACTGCACGGAGGGAGAACGGCAAGCAAACGTTTGCAGGTCGTGACGAAATTCGAGATCCGGCCTTGCCCAGCTTTACCCTCGAGACGAGAATGCTCTTCGAGGAACCCCGCCCGCGACCTTAAACCGCCGCGACTTTCCCGCGCATGCGCTTCGCCGCGGCGACCATGTTGCGCAGGGCAGGCAAAACCTCTTCCCAGCGTCGCGTCTTCAAACCGCAATCGGGATTGACCCAGAGCTGGTCGGGTGAGAGAAAGTTCGCGGCCTTCTCTAAGAGAGCGTGCATTTCTTCGGAGCTGGGTATGCGCGGCGAGTGGATGTCGTACACACCTGGACCAATTTCGTTTGGATAACGAAACTTCTTGAAGGCGTCGAGCAGCTCCATGCCGCTGCGCGACGATTCGATCGTAATGACGTCGGCGTCAAGCAGCGCCAACACCTCGAAGACATCGTTAAACTCCGAGTAGCACATGTGAGTGTGAATCTGCGTGGCGTCATCCACCGGCGAGGAGGCAATGCGAAAAACGCGGGTCGCCCATTTGATGTATGACTTCCAATCCTTGCGTTTGAGAGGCAAGCCTTCGCGAAACGCGGGCTCGTCGATTTGAATGATGCGGATGCCCGCGTGCTCGAGATCGCGAACCTCATCCCGAATGGCCAGAGCGATTTGCGTGGCGGTTTCCGAACGGGGCTGATCGTCACGCACGAACGACCACTGCAAAATGGTCACGGGCCCAGTGAGCATCCCCTTCATTGGCTTGTCGGTCAGAGATTGGGCGTACTCGCTCCAGCGTACCGTCATCGGCGTTGGCCGTTCGACGTCGCCGTAGATGATCGGCGGCTTGACGTAGCGCGAACCGTAACTTTGCACCCAGCCGTGTTGCGTGAAGGCAAAGCCTGATAGCTGCTCCCCGAAGTACTCGACCATGTCGTTGCGTTCAGCTTCACCGTGAACGAGGACATCAATGCCAAGTTTTTCCTGCTCGCGAATCGCGTGCTCGATCTCCGCTTGCATCGCCTTCTCGTAGGCTTTCTCGTCAAGTTCGGTCTTCTTAAACTTGGCTCGCGCTTCGCGAATGGCCGGCGTCTGCGGGAAGCTCCCGATGGTTGTCGTGGGAAAGGCGGGCAGGTTGAGTTGCGCGCGCTGCCGTCGCTGCCGAGTTCCAAAATCGCTCCGCCGCCGCTCATCGTCCTGCGTGAGATGCGCCACCCGCTCGGCGACTGCTTTATTGTGAATAAGTTTGGATTGTTCGCGGCTGCGTTCCACGATATCCGACAGTTGCAGCTCGTCTTCGATCGCTTCGCTGCCGTGCTCGACACCACGTTTGAGGATCGCGAGCTCATGCAGTTTTTGCACCGAGAAGGCAAGCCAAGAACGCAGCTCGACGTCGAGCTTCGACTCGAGGGCGAGATCGACCGGGGCATGCATGAGGCTGCAGGATGGTCCAACCCACAGGTCGTCGACCACCTCGTGTGCGCGCTCGAGCAGCGCGAGCGCGCGCCGAAGATCTGTGCGCCAGACGTTGCGTCCATCGACGACACCGAGCGAGAGGACCTTGCCGGGCCGCCAGTCTTTGAGCATGGCATCGAGTTGTTCGGGTGCACGCACGAGGTCCAGATGGACGCCGGCAATCGGCAACGATCCGAGCAAGGTGGCGTGCTCGTCGACGGCGCCAAAGTAAGTGGCAAGTAAGATGTCGACCCCTGCACCACCAAGCGCCTCGTACGCGCTCTCATAGGCTTGTTGCCAAGGCGCGGGCAAGTCCGCGACGAGCGCAGGCTCGTCCATCTGAACGAAGCGAACGCCGAGTCCTTTCAATTGCCGCAGCACTTCTTGGTACACGGGGAGCAGGCGCTCCAGGAGCGACAAGCGCGAGAAGGGCTTGCCATTTAACGCGCGTTCTTTACCGAGCCACAGATAGGTAACGGGGCCGATGAGCACGGGCTTAGGGACAAAGCCGGCATCGAGCGCCTCGCGCGTCTGGGCGATCATCTTTGCGCTGCGGAGCGCGAACGACATCTCCGGGCTAAACTCAGGAACGATATAGTGGTAGTTCGTATCGAACCATTTGGTCATTTCCATTGCAGGCGCTGCGGCTGAACCCCGCGCCATCGCGAAATACGTATCGAAATCGACCGTTTCGCCGGAGAAACCATAACGCGCGGGAATCGCGCCGACCATGGCGTTCGTGTCGAGCACCTGGTCGTAAAACGAAAAATCACCGACGGGGACGTTGTCCAAACCAGCATCCCGCTGCAGTTGCCAATGATGGCGGCGGAGCTGGCGCCCCACCTCTTTGAGGTCGTCTGCGCCGATGTCGCCTTTCCAATAGGATTCGAGAGCACGCTTGAGCTCTCGCTTGTGGCCTATGCGGGGAAATCCAAGATTATGTGCGATTGCCAAGGCTTATAGACCCCTTATTTACCGAGAATCTTGCGAGCAATGACGATTCGCTGGATCTGTTGCGTGCCCTCGTAGATCTGCGTGATCTTTGCATCTCGCATCATGCGTTCGACCGGATACTCGGTCATGTATCCGTATCCCCCGAGCAATTGCACCGCGTCGGTCGTCACGCGCATGGCAACGTCGCCACATTTGAGTTTGCACAGCGCACCCCAGTAGGTGACATCATCGGCGCCGATATCGCATCGGTGCGCTGATTCATAGAGCAGCAGGCGCGCCGCTTGCGTCTCGAGGTCCATATCGGCAATCATCCATTGTAAGCCTTGCTGCTTCGCGAGCGGTTTGCCGAAGGCAACTCGCTCTTGAAGGTAGCGAGCTGCAAAATCGAGCGCACCTTGTGCGAGCCCGAGCGCTTGTGCTGCGATGCCTGGTCGCGACTTATCCAACGTCGCCATGGCAATCTTGAACCCTTCGCCTTCGCTTCCTAGCAAGCGGTCGGCAGGGATGCGGCAATTGTCGAGCACGACCTCGTTGGTTGGCGATCCTCGGATACCCATTTTGTGCTCGACTTTGCCCAAACGAAAGCCCGGATCGTCGGTGTGGCAGATGAACGCAGAAATGCCCTTCGGTCCAGCCGATGTATCCGTTGCGGCAAAAACGATGCAGAGGTCGGCCACCGCCACATTGGTGATGAACACCTTGGTTCCGTTCAACACGTACGAGTCGCCATTGCGCACGGCGGTCGTTCGCATGTTTGCGGCATCCGATCCGGAGGTCGATTCGCTCAACGCGTACGACGTCATGATTTCGCCGCTCGCAAGTCTCGGGAGATACTTTTTTTTCTGTTCAGCACTTCCAGCAATCATGATGGGGAGGGCGCCCAACTCTTGTACCGCAATGATGAGGGCGCTCGTGGCACAGGCCTTTGAAACTTCCTCAACGACCTTGACGTAGGTGAGGAAGCTGCCGAGGCCGCCATACTCCTCAGGAAAGGGGATGCCCAGCAGATCGTTCTTGGCGAACAACTCTCGGATGTCGCGTGGGTACTCGCCTGTGGCATCGATCGCTGCTGCCCGCGGGGCAACTTTTTCCTGGACGAGTTGCCGCACGGTGTCCAGCACCATCTTCTCGGCTTCGATGACTTCGGGGCTGCGCTCTGGTGCGAGCATGTGGTAATGCCCTCCTGATTTCGTTGCTAAGGTTCGTTTCTGTTTCGAGGGCGCCCTTGAGCTATGATTTGTTGAGGTCGGCGAGTTCGCGGAAAAGTTCACGCTGACGCTCGCTCAGGTTTGTTGGCACTTGGGCGACCAGCGTCACGTACAAGTCGCCGTGACCGGTCCCCCGGAGTTTGGGCATCCCCTTGCCAGGAATGCGCAGCTTGCGCCCGTTTTGCGAGCCGGCTGGAACTTTGACCTTGATTCGCCCGGTCATGGTCGGCACCGTCACCTCACCACCGAGCACGAGCGTGTACATGCTCGTGGGTTGCTCGACGTACAAATCGTCACCCTCACGCCGAAACGTCGCATCGGGGGTGATACGCACGACGAGATACAGGTCACCGTTTTGGCCACCGCCCGAACCGGCCTCACCTTGCCCTGCGAGCCTTATGCGCTGTCCGTCTCGCACGCCCGCTGGCACTTGGACCTCAAGCGATTTCCCGTTCGGTAAGCTCAAATACCGCTTGCCGCCCGAGTACGCATCCCGAAGGGTGAGTTCGATCTCGCTCTCGAGATCGGCGCCGCGGCTGCGGCGCGCACGTGGCGAGAAGCCACCGCCCTGACGGCCCATTCCTCCAAAAATGCTTTGAAAGAATTCCGAAAATCCGCCTTCGCCGAGGTCGCCAAAATCGAATTGAACGCCGCCGTCGCCGGGCGGTGCGCCATAACGAACGCCGCCGCCCTGGAAGTCTCTCGCGCGCTGTTGCCAGTCGCTGCCGAGCGAATCGTAGGTCTTGCGTTTTTGGGCGTCGCTTAAAACTTCGTAGGCCTCAGAGATCTCTTTGAATTTCTCTTCGGCTTCTTTCTTTTTGGTCGGATTGACGTCCGGATGCCATTGACGCGCAAGCTTGCGGTACGCCGACTTGATTTCTTTCGTCGACGCAGTCTTTGCGACGCCAAGCGTCTTATAATAATCCTTATATTGTACGGGCATAGTGGCAGCCCGTCATTCGGATGCCGTCGAGACAATAACCTGCGCGGGGCGAAGCAAGTCGTCCCCGATGGTGTACCCCTTGCGAGCTTCATCGAGCACCATATTCGCGGGCTTGCCAGCCTGCGCGCGCGTGCTCACTGCTTCTGAAATCGTTGGGTCAAAGGCTTTGCCCGCAACGTCAATTGGCCGAACGCCTTCGGCTTCGAGCAGCGATCCCAGTTGCTTGACCGTCGCGAGCACGCCATCCACCAGTTGATCTGGAGGCGTTCCAGCTTTTCGATAGGACGCGGCGCGCTCGAAGTTATCCAAGACGTCGAGCACGCGCAGCAGCAGCTTGCGCCGAGCGCTGTCGGATCGGGCGAGGTTCTCTCGCTCCGTTCTTCGCTTGAAGTTGTCGAAGTCGGCAAGTGCGCGCAAATACAGATTGCGCTGTTCTTCCACATCTGCTTTGGCTTTGTCAAGCTGTGCGCGCAGCGCGCTCGCGGGATCGACAGGCGCCCGGCCGTCGGTCGGCGCCTCATCGATTCCCGGAACTGCTGCGCTCGAGAGCGAGTCGAACTCGTCGCTACCGGCCATGGGTCAGCCTCGTGCCTTTAGGTCTCTTTGTACTCAGCATCGATGACATCGCCTTGCGGACCCGAGCCACCGGAGCTGCCCGCGCCGCTCGGTGCTCCCTGTGGCTCTCCGGGAGCGCCATTGGGCGCCCCGTCACCGGCCGCTTGCCCCGTGCTTTGATAGACGTTTTGCGCGAGCTTGTACGAGAGCTCTTGCAGGCGATCGGCAGCACGCTTGAGTTCGTCCGAGCTGCCGCTCTTGAGCAGCGCGCGAACGTTATCGAGCGCTTTCTCGACCTCAGCTTTATCAGATGCTGGCACTTTGTCGCCGAGATCTTTCAGTGTTCTTTCGACCGAATACTCGAGAGTTTGCGCCTGGTTGCGGGTCTCTGCTTCGGCTCGCTTGCGCTTGTCATCGTCCGCATGAGCTTGCGCGTCTTTGACCATGCGATCGACCTCATCTTTGTTGAGGTTGCTCGATGCCGTGATCGTGATGCGCTGCTCCTTGCCGGTTCCGAGATCTTTTGCGGCCACGTGCGTGATGCCGTTGGCGTCGATATCGAATGTCACTTCGACTTGCGGTACGCCGCGTGGTGCCGGGGGAATGCCTTCGAGTCTGAACCGACCCAGCGTTTTGTTGTCGGCCGCCATGTCACGCTCGCCTTGGAGCACATGGATGTCGACCGACGTTTGACCGTCATCTGCCGTCGTAAAGGTCTGCGACTTGCGCGTTGGGATCGTCGTATTGCGCTCGATGAGCGGCGTGCGAACGCCGCCGAGAGTCTCAAGTCCAAGCGTGAGCGGCGTAACGTCGAGCAGGACAACGTCCTTGACTTCGCCTGCAAGCACGCCGGCTTGAATGGCAGCACCCACCGCCACGACTTCGTCGGGATTGACGCTTTGGTTTGGATCTTTTTTGGTGAGGCGCTTGACCAGTTCCACAATCACGGGCATGCGGGTTGCGCCGCCGACCAAGACGACCTCTTTTATGTCCTCGACCGACAGTTTGGCATCGCGGATCGCGTTTTCGAAGGGTTTGACGCAGCGCTCGGTGAGGTCTGCCGTCAGTTGTTCGAATTTAGCGCGCGTGAGCGTATAGTCCAGATGCTTCGGTCCATTCTGATCCGCCGTGATGAAGGGCAAATTGATAGAAGTCTGCACCATGGACGAGAGTTCGATTTTTGCTTTCTCAGCGGCTTCGGTAAGGCGCTGAAGCGCTTGGCGATCGTTGGCAAGATCGATGGCTTGATCTTTTTTAAATTCGGTCACGAGCCAGTCGACGATGCGCTTGTCGTAGTCATCGCCACCGAGGTGTGTGTCGCCATTGGTGGATTTGACTTCAAAAACACCGTCACCAACTTCCAGGATGGAGACGTCGAACGTTCCGCCGCCGAGATCCCAGACCAAAATCGTTTCGTTGCCCTTCTTGTCCAAGCCGTACGCGAGCGCCGCCGCTGTCGGCTCGTTGATGATGCGAAGGACGTCGAGGCCTGCGATGCGGCCGGCATCTTTGGTGGCTTGGCGCTGCGCATCATTGAAGTACGCAGGCACCGTGATCACGGCTCTCGTGACTTTTTCGCCAAGGTAGGTACTCGCGTCTGCGGCGAGCTTCTGAAGAATCATTGCCGAAATTTCTTGCGGCGTGTATGCTTTGCCGTCGATTGTCACCTTGTGGTCGGTCCCCATATAGCGCTTGATCGACGAAATCGTGCGATCGGGATTGGTGATCGCTTGACGCTTCGCGAGTTGGCCAACGAGCCGCTCGCCGCTCTTCGTGAACGCAACGACGGATGGGGTGAGCCGGCTTCCCTCTGCGTTCGTGATGACCGTTGGTGTCGCGCCTTCCATATAGGCGACAACCGAATTGGTCGTCCCGAGGTCAATGCCGACAACTTTAGCCATTTTTGTTTACTCCTCTGATGACCAGGCCGGGCATATGGTGCATCCCGGCCTGGTGTGCTTCGATTGGTAGCGGCCGGGACCCCCGGCCATAGTCCCTAGCCCTGGACCGTCTCCGGCCTGTCACCAAGGGTGACGTTGACGGGCTGCAGACTGCCATTTCTCCAGACCAACAAGGTGATTTTGTCTCCCACCTTCATCTTGGCAATGGCATTGCGGATTTGGTCCACGCTCGCGACCTTTTGGTGATTGAGCTCCAAAATGATGTCGCTAGCTTGCAGTCCGGCTTTGTCGGCCGGGCTCTGCGCGACGACGTCCGTGACGACGACGCCCTGCGCGCCATTGTAGCCTAGATAATTTGCGATCTGCGTATTGAGTGCGCGCATCTGAATGCCGATGAACGGGTGCTGCACGTGAATGCCATGCCCGGTCGTTTCAATTTCCGCGAGCACCGGCGCGGCAGCGTTGATCGGAATCGAGAACCCGATCGCTTGCGCCTCCTCGGCCACGACTGCATTGATGCCGACCACTTGACCGCCGGTTGTGATGAGCGGCCCACCGGAATTGCCCGGGTTAATGGGCGTCGTAATTTGGATCATGTCGCTGTAGTGGAAAGTCGGGAAGCCTGCACCGCCGCCTGCGTCGATGCCGCTGCGGTGGATTGCAGAAACGATTCCCAAACTCACCGAGTTCTGAAATGATTCCGGTTCGCCAATTGCGAGCACAAACTGACCCTGCTGCAAAGCGCTGGAATTACCAAGCGGCAGCGCGGATGGTAAGTTTGAACCGTGAATCTTCAAAATCGCGAGGTCCGCGTCATCGTCCGATCCCACGACCTCCGCGTCGACTTGACGCCCGGTCGAGAGCAAGACCTGGACTTTGTCTGCATGATAGACGACGTGGGCGTTGGTTGCCACGTAAGCTGTGTCGCCCTCACGCTTGATGACGAACCCAGATCCAGAAGCTTGGACAGTGAATGATTGGCTTTGGGGGCCCTGGTCGCCGAAGAACTGACGGAAGAACGGATCGTTTTGGAAGGGATTGTAAATTTGTTGGACCCCGTGCACTGTGGTCTTGATCAGCACGACCGAGGGCTCGCTCTGCTTGACCACTTTAATGATGCGCTGTTCGAGATTGTCCGTACCGATGGGCGCAAGGGGTTCTGCCGACGCGGCATTATAGCTGAGCGATGCCTGTTGCGTGGGCCAGAATTTGGGGGCAAGAAGGGTGATCACGACTGCACCGATGAGCACGCCGAGAACTCCCATAAAAAGGAAGCCGAGCGACGTGCGGGTTTGCGAACTCATCTTAATTTCTCTACTCCTGTGAACTTGTTAAAGGCGGGAGCTCGCACGAGGGCTATGGCGAGAACTACCGCCTAAATTTCTACCTGCGTTATGACGGAATTGTTGCCGGGGCGTGCCTGTCGCCCCTGTGTCCCGAGATGCGGTCGGGAACCGAAGTCTGTCCTACATTAGCACTATAGCATCGAGACTGCTAATGCGTCAACCTGCGAAGTCGCACTCCCGACCCGCTATTTTGTTAATTGGATAAGCACGTCTTCGATGGGTACGGAAACCGCGTGCAAGATGTAGGTATTCGGATCGTACCATTCATCGAAACTGACTCGGCCGCCAATCGAGAGCGATACATCGTTTGAGGGCAAACTAGCCGGCCGCGGGCCAGCCGTCGCTCCGCTCACCCGCCCGGTGAGCTGGGCAACCTCACTTGGCATGACCTGGAGGAATTGGTTCGCTCTGCTCGCGTGCAGCTGGGCTGGCAGCATGAGAAATCCAGTCATGATTGACGATTCGAGGACGTATGCGTTCTTGACGCCCGCCGGCAACGCAAAAAATTCATTGCCTGCGATGCCGTCAAAAGTGACGGTCGCACCCGTGCGATCGAACGCAACGCGCGCAGTTTGCGATCCCGTTCCTTTGGTATAGGTCGCGACGTACGTTTTTGGATTGAGCGTGCCTGCATCGAGTGTTTCGTCGACGACGTAGTTCAGCTGTCCGAGCGTCTCGGTTTCATGCAGAGCGATATTGTCAGGAGTTCTCTTGATCGTGACTGTGCTGTTTCCAATCGCGCTGCCGCCTTGTGTAATCGAATAATTGTACGTGCCATCGGGCGGAGTGCCCGCGCCTGTGGAAGACCCTGCAGCGCTCACCGCGGCTGCAACAACGACTGCAACAAGAAACATTACGACCCTCCAGTTGTGGATGAGGTGTTAGTTGTGCCGGCGTCTGGCCCGCCCGGCGCGCTCGCGCCGGACAAAGGCGAAGCGATGCCTTGTGCCGTCCCCAGCGAAGCTAATCCGGCGATCGCGCCCAGCCCCATCGTTTCAACTGCCGTACTCGGCACGACGATCATCGCTCCTCTTTCTTTGAGCCCTTCGTAGAGCATGTTCATGGCGCGCAGGTGAAGCGCGACCGGATTTCCGGCGTACGACTTCGCGGCCTCGAGGAAGGATTCCGCGATTTGCCGCTCGGCATCGCCAAGAATGACGCGAGCCTGGCGCTCGCGCTCCGCTTGCGCCTGGCGCGACATCGCGTCTTGCAAATTCTCAGGAATTTTGATGTCACGGATCTCAACCGACTGTACCGTTATGCCCCATGGGGTAGTGCGGCCATCAATCGCTTGCTGGAGATTAGCGTCGATTGCCTGGCGATTGGAGAGCAAGTCGGCGAGAAACGTGGTGCCGATAATGTCGCGCAGCGCCGTTTGGGAGGCCCAACCGATTGCGTCGCGATACGATGCCACTTCCAAGGCGGCTTTCTTGGCGTCCCAGACAACCCAAAAGAGCACGGCGTCGACGTCCACTGGAACTGTATCTTTGGTCAGAGTCTGCTCGGCGACGAACGTGCTCGTCTGCACGCGTTGATCGATCCACGATGCAATGCTATCGAAAGCCGGAATAATGAAGAAGATGCCTGGGCCTGCGAGGCGCTGGAATCGACCTAGCCGCAGCACGATGGCCTTCTCCCACGCTTTTGCGACTTGAACCGATGCAAGCGAGAGCAATGCCAAGATGATCCCAACGATAACATAGACAATCGATCCGGTTGACGCCAAGAGCCAGACGCCGGCGATGAACCACAGGATCGCGAGCAACCATGAGATGGCATTGCCGAGGTGAACGGACTGACCGCCGGCGATGACGGCAGCAGAGGGTCCACCCGTGGAATTAGCGACTGCGATGGTCGGCATGGGTTTGTCAAACCTCCCTTAAGCGTTTTATTGCACTAAGCAAATCGTCCGCCGTGAACCCAAACATCCGGCACTCGGCTACCGCGCGCCGCCCGATGTCCACGAGCCGGTCGTGCTTAGGCGTGCTGCTAGCTGCGGGCTCTGCGATAAAGGTGCCCTTGCCTCGACGACTGGTCAGGGTGCCGTCGCGCTCGAGCTCGGCGTACGCCCGATTCACGGTATTGGGATTAATGGACAGGTCAACAGCCACTTCGCGGACGGTCGGCAGCTGGTCGCCCGGATGCAGTTGGCCGCATGAGATGGCGTGCAAGATTTGCTCCCTTAACTGCAGGTAGACTGGTATGCCGCTTGATTCGTTGAGATGAAATAATGAGGTCGTTGGCTCTGTCCTATTGTCTTAGTGTTTTGAGACAATTATAGTCCGCATGTTAGCCGCTTGTCAAGCCGCCCTTGCCTCGGCAAGGCTAGGCGGGATAAAAGCCTCGATGCCATTAGTGATGCTTCCGCTTCTCGCCGCCCTTGCGTTTTCGCCCCCGGAAAAAGTCTGCGACGGTATTTCCGGCGCGCGGGGTTTTGCGGCTCACGCCCAGGCCGCTCCGAACGCTTCTTCTTTGCCCGACCCCAAAAGAAAGCGACGAAAGGTAGGCGGGCGCAACTCAAGTGCGGCTCTCTCTCGGTGCGTTCGCTACGCGCTGCTCCAACGCCGCGAAGCATTGCTCCACGACTTTCTCGTTCGGGCGCGAACGGAAACCCCGGAGTTTGTCGATGCCCGTGCGTACCCGTTGGGAGTAGGCGTCACGATCGGGCCGGTCATTGTCACAAAAGATTTCGTGGGAAGTCCGATCATCCGCGCAAAGGTCAGCAACCGAAGGGGCGTTCCGGTCTCGTTCTTGCTTTCGGCGAGCATTGCATCAGACCGCGGCGCGCAGAGCGGTGCGAGCACGGTCGTGATCTTACACGCATTTGAAACGCGGACGATCGAACTGTTATGCCCGGAGAGCATTACGCCTCGAGCGCTCACCTGGAGCACGCTGCCGCTCTAGCCACGGCCCCCATAGCGGACGATTGGAAAATCGCATTATGTAGCGGGCGACTGGAAAATCGCATTATGTAGGGGGCGATTGGAAAATCGCGCCACGCAATAGGCCCGTAGCGGGCGACTGTCAAGTCGCCCACGGACTCGCAGAGCAGCAGGCCAAATGCGGGGGCCGCCAAAATGCATCGTGCATGCTGCACGAATTTTTCCCCACCTCCCAACAGGGGGCACCTTTAGAGCCGCTCGTCGATCCAAAAACACCGTTTCTCCGAGTCATCCCGCTTGGCGGCTGCGGTGAAATCGGACGCAACACGACCGTCTATGAGACTACCGACGATATCGTGATCGTCGATGCTGGCGTCCAATTTCCAGAAGAGGAAATGCTGGGCGTCGACCTGGTCATCAACGATATCTCATACCTCATCGAGCGGCGCGACAAGGTCCGAGGCCTCGTGCTGACCCACGCGCACGAGGATCACATTGGCGGCGTGCCGTTTTTCTTGGCCCAACTCAATGTGCCGGTGTATGGCACCGACGTCACCCTGGCCTTACTGCGCGGCAAGCTCAAAGAGCACAAGTTGTTGGAGCGCGCAGATCTCCGGGTCGTCGACTCAGGCGATCGAGTGATGCTCGGCTCCTTTGAAGTTGGCTTCATCGCGGTCACCCATAGCGTGTCGGGCTCGTGCTGCATTTCGCTTCGTACCCCGCTGGGAACAGTGATTCACACAGGGGACTTCAAGTTCGATCAAACGCCAATCGATGGACAGCCGACGGACATGGCCACGCTAGCCGCTCATGGACGCGAAGGCGTGCTGTTGCTCGCCTCGGACTCGACCAATGCCGAATTGCCCGGCCACACGCTATCCGAGCGAGTCGTGGGCGAGACTTTCAACGACATCTTTGCGCAGTGCGCGGGGCGCATTATTATCACGATGTTTGCCTCAAACGTGCCTCGTCTGCAGCAAACGGTGGATGCGGCAAGCCGTTACGGCCGCAAAGTGTGTTTTGTCGGGCGCAGCATGCAAAACGTCAGCTCGATCGCACTAGAGCACGGTTATCTGGAGATTGCCCCTGGCGTGCAAATTCGAGACCACGAATTGGAAAACTACCGTGACGAGCAACTCGTCATCTGCACGACCGGGTCGCAAGGCGAGCCCATGTCTGCGCTCGTGCGCATGGCCTCCAATGACTACAAGCGAGTGAAGCTCAAACGCGGTGACACCGTGATCATTTCGGCGACGCCGATCCCCGGCAACGAGCGCAGCGTCGGCCGAACGATCAACAACCTCTTCAAGCTTGGGATCAATGTGATCTACGGGCAGCAGCGACTGGCGCATGTCTCAGGTCACGGTCGCCAAGAAGAATTGCTCCTCATGCTCAACTTGACGCGCCCGAAATATTTCTTGCCCGTCCACGGCGAGTATCGCATGCTCGTGCAGCACGCGCGACTCGCGGAACGTATCGGCATCTCGCCGAAAAATATTTTTGTGAGCGAGAACGGCGACGCGCTTGAAATTACAAGTTCCGGTGCGCGATTTGGAGGGAGAATCTCAGGCGCGCCGGTGTATGTCGATGGTCTCGGCGTGGGTGACGTTGGCAACGTCGTGTTACGGGATCGGCGACATCTCTCTGGAGATGGCATGATCGTGGTGACCGTCACCGTCGACAGCGAAGACGGCAAGGTGTTAGCTGGTCCGGATATTACTTCACGGGGATTCACGCACGGATCGTCGGACGGAGACGGCGTCTTGGAGGAAGTTCGTCGTGAAGCGGTCAGCATCATGGAGCGCGGTGCCAAGCAGGGGCTCACCGAGTGGACCACCATCCGCGAGCACGTGCATAAAGAATTGCAGAAATTCATTTACGATCGGACGAAGCGGCGCCCTATGATCGTTCCCGTGGTCATGGAAGTCTAGCCGCTCGAGTGGCTCAAGCATCCGTTTCTCTCGAAGCGCAAGGGCTGGAAACGCCCTACACTTCGATCGGCGCGAGAGCCTGGCGCAGTTTCCGCCGCAGTCCATCAGCGGTGATCGGCATGGTGATCATTGCGGCGCTTGGCGTCGGGGCGATCTTTGCGCCAATCATCTCTGGACACACTGACCCGCTGCTCACGAATCTTGGAACGACGGTTTGGCCTCCCTCTTTGGACCACTTGGCTGGCACCGACAAACTTGGTCGCGATATCTTTACTCGTTTGCTCTTTGGCGCGCGATTGTCGCTCGAGATCGGATTCGTTTCGGTCGGTATCGCACTTGCCATTGGCACCGTGGTCGGCATCGTCTCCGGATTCTGGGGCGGCTCGCTTGACGTTGCCCTTATGGGTTTGATGGACGTCATGCTCGCGTTCCCCACCATCATCTTGGCAATCGCTATTTCAGCAATTCTCGACCAGCGCGTGAGCGACGTCGTCAAACTTTTCTTTGCGATCGGCATCGTTGCGATACCCATCTACGCGCGCATTGCGCGATCGTCAGTGCTCGCCGTGAAGGAACAAGAGTTCGTTGAATCCGCACGGGCGGTTGGTAACAACACCCTTGGCCTGCTCGCCAAACATATTTTGCCAAACATCCTCGCGCCACTCATCGTGCAAGCGACCCTTGGCATCGGCACCGCCGAACTCGATTCCGCTGGCCTTTCCTATCTGGGCTTGGGCATCCAACCTCCGACACCCGAATGGGGCTCGATGCTCAACGATGCGAGAGACTATTGGTTGAATGCACCCTGGGCGCTGCTCTTTCCAGGACTTGCCATCTCCATCACGGTTCTCGGATTCAATTTGTTGGGTGATGGATTGCGCGACGCGCTCGACCCAAAATCCAATCACTAGCGCGCAGCCGTCCTAAAGGTCCGCTGCTACACTTGCATCGAACGCTTGTGCGTTAAGACATGAAGCAAACGAAGGCGGCGCGTTCCCGGCGAGTCGATCCACTGCCCGGGTTGACGCTCAACCTAGAAATCGTGGGCGTCGCGCTGCTCTCCCTCGCGGTGCTGCTCGCTCTTGCTTTGGCATTGCCAGCCGGGCGTACGGGCTCGCTTGGCCCGATTGTCGCCAATGTGCTGCGCGGCGGATTTGGGGCAGCCGCCTGGCTTGCCATCGCGCTGCTCGCAGCCGTAGCGGCGATTGTCTTTCTCGAGCTGCATGCAATGCGAAGGCTAGCGCTTTTTGCGCTCTGCGCGGTGGGGGAATTTCTTGTCATCGCCGGCTGGCTTGGCCTCAGCTTGCATGGTGGGTTCATCGGCAACGCCATCGGGCGCGGTTTTGTGTGGCTTCTCGGACCCGCCGGCGCCCGCGTCGTCTTTGCGTTTGGGGCGTTGGCATTTGCTGTTGCGCCCACCAGAATATCACTCAAGTCGCTCAGCGCCACCATCAGCGCCTTCGCTGTGACTGCTTGGAGTCGTCTTGTGGCGACGATCGTTCCGTGGAGGAGATCAGCGTTTGGCCGGCACACGCCGAACGCTCCGGCGGTACAACAGGTCCTCGAACCAACGACAGAAACTCCCAGCCTCTTTGTGCCAGCGGCGGTTGCCAGCGACGTTGCGGTGACAGAACCCACGCTCGGGCAAACACAACCTGAAGCTTCGTTTCGATCTCCGGTTCAGGAAGCGCCCAAGTTTGTCGGCCCACAGCCGGAGCGTCGCCGCGAGCCAAGACGAATCGCAGCAACTGCGTCGGAACAGCGCGCCCTTGGTTCCGGGGAATACCGATTGCCGGATTATGCCTTGTTCAATCCGCCCGAAAAGCGCGTCCAAGATCAGGCGAGTGCTGCGTTGATTTTGGAAGAAACTCTCGCTTCGTTCGGCGTCATCGCCAAGGTGACGCATATCGAGCGCGGACCCAGCGTCACGCGGTATGAAATCACACCGGCCAAGGGCGTCAAGGTCAGCGCCATCAAATCGCTTGCGGACAATATTCAACTCACGCTTGCGGCGCAGAGCGTTCGCATTGAGGCACCGATACCGGGAAAAGCAGCTGTGGGCATTGAGGTACCGAACAGCGCGGTTGCGAACGTGAGCGTTCGCGAGATTTTGGATTACTTGCCTCGCGGCGAGGGCAAACTCTTTTTTGCGCTCGGTAAAGACATTACCGGACGACCGATCGTTGGCGATCTCACGCGCATGCCGCATTTGCTTGTTGCGGGCGCAACCGGTGCGGGCAAGAGCGTGTGCCTCAACGTGATTATCACGTCGTTGCTGGCCACCTGTACCCCCGACCAAATGCAGTTGATGCTCATCGACCCAAAACGGGTTGAGTTAACCTCGTACAATGGCATACCGCACCTTATCCGTGAATGCATCACGGACCCCAAACTTGCGGCGGGGGCTCTTTTCGAACTCACGCGAGAGATGGATGCTCGCTATGAAGTGTTTGCCAAAGCCGGCGTGCGCAAGATCGAAGAATACAACGCGAATTATCGCGGACAGCCTTTGCCCTATATCGTCGTCGTCATCGACGAGCTCGCCGATCTTATGCTAGTGGCGCCCACCCGCGTGGAGACGAGCATTTGCCGTATCGCGCAACTCGCTCGGGCGACCGGCATTCACTTGGTCGTCGCCACGCAGCGACCGTCCGTTGACGTGATCACCGGCTTAATCAAAGCCAACATTCCCTCGCGTATCGCCTTTGCCGTATCATCGCAGGTCGATTCGCGAACGATCATCGATATGGCTGGGGCGGAACGCTTGCTTGGTCGCGGAGACATGCTGTTTCTCCCGATCGACGCACCCAAACCTATTCGCGTGCAAGGAGCGCTGGTGACTGGCGATGAGCTCGAGCGTCTGTGCGAGTTCTGGCGCGACCAAGAAGATCCGGCCAACCGCATCGAGATGACGCTCAGTGAAGTGGAAGAAGATGGCCGCGCTCCACAAGACGAGCTTGCCTTTGAGGCTGCCCGTATCATCATCGAGCGCCAGATGGCATCGGTCGCGCTGCTGCAAGCCGAGTTGAAGGTCGGCCACCCCCGCGCGGTCCGCCTCATGAAGATTCTCGAGGAATATCGCGTCGTCGGACCCACCGAGGGGACAAAGCCGCGCAAAATTCTCGTTGGCGTCGCAGATATCGATCAGTTAGCCGGCATGCTCGCGCCGTCTGATGGAACGACGGATATGTAGCACTCGCAACGACGGTTATGTAGCACTCGCAACGACGGTTATGTAGCAGCGGACCTTCAGGTCCGCTCAGGCGTGCAGCGCACCTCAAGGTGAGCTGCTACATAAGTGCGATGGGCACAGGCCGGCTTCAAACTCCTGACGAACCGGCGCACATCATGAGCGCCCAGGGCCAGTTCGACGCGATTGCGGAAAAGGTGGATGCTGGCGTTCCTTTGACCCTCGCCGACGGTGTTTTTCTTTATACACAGGCCCCGTTTCACGCGCTGGGCAAGCTTGCGCACAACCTGCGAACCAAAAAGAACGGCAAGCGCGCATACTACGTTGTCAAGCGCTACCTGAACACCACCAACGTGTGCTATGCAGGCTGCAAATTTTGTTCGTTCGCCGCGCACGAAAAAGAGCCGCGATCGTACCGCATGTCGCTCGAGACGATCTTGGACAAGGCCTGCGCCGGGCCCAATGACTACGACGAATTGCACATCGTCGGCGGCCACGACCCCAAGCAGACGAGCCTTGAGTTTTGGATTCCCGCTATCGAGGAGTTGCACAAGCGCATCCCCCACGTCCAACTCGCGCTCTTCACAGCAGCCGAAATTGACTACATGTGCAAGCGGGCTCGCTGCACGCACGAAGAAGGTCTACGCCAGCTGCGCGACGCTGGTCTCACTGCCCTCAACGGCGGCGGCGCAGAAATTTTGGTCAAGCGCGTCCGAGACATTCTCTGCCCGCACAAAGCCAACGTTGAGGAGTGGCTCGAAGTGCACCGCGTCGCGCATGGGCTTGGCATCCGGACCAATTGCACGATGCTCTACGGTCACATCGAAACGATCGAAGAGCGGGTGGAGCATCTGGTGCTCTTGCGCGCCTTGCAAGCGGAAACCGACGGCTTCAAATGTTTCGTTCCCCTTGCTTTTCACCCCGATGGCAACGAATTGGAAGCGTGCGGCTGGACCGGCGGCATCGACGATCTCAAAACCATCGCGGTCTCGCGTCTCATGCTTGACAACATCGACCACATCAAAGCGTATTGGATATCGTATGGCATCAAGATGGCGCAGCTTGGCCTGCACTACGGTGCTGACGACATCGACGGCACGGTGCACAACGAGCAGCAGATCTATCGAGATGCGGGCAGCACGACCGACCAGAGTACGCCAATCGTCGAACTGAAACGCGCCATCGCGGAGGCAGGCTTCGAGCCAACACGCCGCAACTTACTCTACAAAGTTCTCGAACCGGTTTAGAGAGCGTTATGGTGTTCGCACTTCCACGCTGCGGTCGAATTTCGTACACGAACGACCTTCCCGTCTATACAGCGATCGACGAAGACGCGCTTGCGTTTCCCGGCTCGCTCGTGGCAGACGTGCCATCGGAGTTGAACCGTGCGCTGCTCGAAGGCCAGCTCGACATCAGCCCGATCTCATCCGCGCTCTACGCCGCGCACGCAGACGAGCTGTTGCTCTTACCCCACATCTGCGTCGGTGCGCACGATGCCGTGCGCAGCATCTACTGCATCTCCGCGCGCGAGCCCGCGGCGCTCGCCGGCACGACAATTGCCGTGACCAAGGAGTCGCTCACGGCTCGGACACTCCTGCGCGTGATCTGTCGGACGTGGTACGGATTCGATCCGGTCATGGCGGAAAGCGACGATCCGCTGGCAGCCTACCTCAAAGACGGTTCGCCCTGTCTTCTGATTGGGGACAAAGCCGTCGACGCATCTGAGATGCTGCCGGAGGCAAGCCTGCACGACCTCGGCACGCTGTGGCGCTCGCTCTCTGGGAGTGGCATGGTGTTTGCTGTGTGGGCGGTGCGCGCCGAGTACGCCCGCTCGGCACCGGAGGCGACGCGCGCCGTCGCCAGCGCGCTCGCGGCATCCCTGGCGTGGGGCTTGGAGAACATCGAACACGTTATTCGGCGAGCGCAAAGGATTCATCCACGTCGCGAAGGCTTCTACGCTGAGTACTACCGCGCGCTCAACTTCCGCCTCGACGAGCAGGCGCTCGCGGCGCTCGTGACCTTCTTTGCCAGCGCAAAGGAAGCGGGCGTGTTTCGTGAAGCACCGCCGCTGCGCTTCTTTGAAATGGTGCCCCAGCGTGTTTGACGTCAACGATCTTCTCGAGCGCGCCGCACGTGGCGAGCGGCTCGCCTATAACGAGGGGCTCGCTGTGTATCGCGAAGCCTCGCTGCACGACCTGGGAGCTGCGGCTCACCGCCGCCGCACCGCTCTGCACCCGGGGCGCGAGGTTTCCTACGTCATCGATACGACGATCAACTATACGAACATCTGCAACGTCCACTGCTCGTTTTGCGCGTTTTTCCGCCCTGAGGGTCACGCCGAAGGCTACACGATGACCCACGACCAGGTGCTCGCGCGAGTGCAGTGGGCTGCCGATCAAGGCGCAACGCAAATCATGGTGCAAGGCGGCGTGAATCCAGATCTCGCGATCCAATACTACGTAGACCTGTTCCAGCGGATCGGCGAGCAATTCCCCGGCGTTGATATCCATTCGCTCTCGACGAGCGAGATCTGCGGCATCGCCAAACGCGAGAACATGAGTGTTGAAGAGGTGCTTTGCACCCTGCGCGCGGCCGGCCTCAAATCGTTGCCCGGAGCCGGCGCGGAAATATTGGTGGAACGCGTGCGCAAGAGAATTTCGGCGCGCAAGATCAACGACGATCGCTGGCTCGAAGTCATGCGCGTTGCCCAACGACTTGGCATGCCCACCACGGCAACCATGATGTTCGGATCGGTGGAGACCGACGCCGAACGAATCACCCATCTCGAAGTCTTGCGCGAGCTGCAGGACGAAACCAATGGGTTCTTGGCCTTCATCCCGTGGTATTACGTGCCGCACAAGACTCCACTGCGGGGCCGCGAAACTTCAGGCATTGACTACCTAAGGGTCATCGCAATTAGCCGGCTCTACCTCGATAACTTTCCGCACGTCCAGTCCTCATGGCTGACGCCCGGACTGAAACTCGGCCAGCTGGCCCTGCTCCACGGAGCCGACGACATGGGGGGCACGATCCTTGAGGAGCGCGTCGTCACGCTTAGCCGGCAGCACCAATCACGCAACGCGCGCAGATCTCGAGCGGGCCATTCGGCAAGCTGGCTACGTTCCAGTTGTGCGCGACACCTATTTCCAGCGCCGCGAGTACCCGCTCGCAACTCCAGCGTAACGTTAGCGCGCGACGATCCGGAAGAACTCGAGCAGGCTTTCGAGCGGAGGCGGCAGCGGTGAGCTCTGGAGGATCGCCGTAAAAAACCCATCGCGAACGGCGTCTGGGGAGAATTGAGCGAGCCGGCGCACGAACTCGCGCAAGTTGATTTCGGTTGAGTAGGTTGCATCCGCACCGAGCGCTTTGCGGAAGTTAAACGAGCTGGCATTGAGATACCATAGTTCGGGCAGCTTCTCAATGCGCATGGCAATCGCGTAATACAAGTCTTCGCGCACCACCTCCGTGCCTGTTCGGTGACTGGGGTCCAGCGCGGCCTGCGGCAAGCGACCTGTCGCTTTCAACGCGGTTGAACTCAGCGCGATGCCCTGAGACTTCGGCGGCACGCGCGTCACGGATACATGCCGGATGCGGGCACCATAGAGCGAGCGCAAGTCATGGGCTGCAATAATTCTTTCCTCGCCCCCGTCTGCCAATTGCACGTGCATCGTGCGCGTTGGCTTTTCGAGGACCAAAGTACCGATACGAGCGTTCGGCGGCATGGTGACGCCGAAATCCTCATCGGGAGGTTGTGGAAGCGGTTCGTCGGTCATTCGTCAGCGTCCGATCTGCCAAGCGTTTGAAACGAAGTTGTCAACGTGCACGTCGGGGTAGAGCCCGGCGATTCTGGCCTTCGTGAAGGCCTCAATGAGAATCATTCCAGGGTGGTTCGCGAGGGTCACTTGGGCAACATTAAAAGGTGCCAGCGGATCGTTCGCGTTGGTTGCCGTCAATTCGATCATCATGTGGTCCGTGTCGTCGTAGATGTCTTTTGTGCGAGTATCGCTTTGGCGGCCGATCGCGTCGTACAACTCGACATGGCCAGCGTGGTGGCCATGATGAGCGAGCGCCGAGCGAAGATCGTCTTCAGACATGCCGAGTTTGATGCCAAATGGTCCGACAAATGCAGGATCGTTGTTGATGGAGACGGCCACCACAATGCCATTTTGCACCAGCACCTGTCCAAACTGATACGTCATCGCCTCCGCTGCGAGATTCGTGCCTGGCATAGAGAAGGGCTGCGAATCTTGCGGCTTCCCTAAGATCTCGATGCAACGCGCACGTGTGATGCCTGCCACGGCTTCGGGTTTGTAGCCGAACGATGGCACGGCATGTGGCGCGCAGGCGCCGAGGACGAGCAGAATGGCAATCAGCGGAGCGAGCTTCATGCTAACCTTCCGATCCTCTCTACAAGTCATCGGCTTGTCAGTCGGGGGCTTCAACCCGGAAATCCCCTTGCAATGCGTGATATACCTTGCACAATATCATGGCTCGATAACGCCCGACGCAAGCACCTCGCAGTCGTCTGGATCGTACAGCACGAGGAGCTGCCCGGGCGTGAGCATCGGCACCGGCTCATCGAAGTCAACCACCAGATCGCCATGAGACGTGATGCGCGCGAGCGCAGTGATGCCGCGGCTTCTGTAGCGAGTAACCGCGACGCCACGCACGGGCTCGCGCTCGAAGAGGTCGGGGCGAAGAATATTTGTCGCACTGCACGACGCGGAACGCTTTGCAAGCGCATCACGCTGACCGATCACCACCGCATTTGACAAGCGGTCGGTGCGCACGACGTACCAGGGCCCGTCCAGGAGATCCGAGGGCAATCCTCGGCGCTGACCGACAGTGTAACCCAGCAATCCATCATGCGTACCGACAATCTCACCATCCAGTGTGATGACCGGACCTGATGTCGCGCTATCGGGAAAACGCTGGGCGATAAACGAGCGATAATCGCCATCGACAAAACATAAATCCACCGAGTCGGGCTTGTCAGCCACGCTCAAGCCAAGCTTGCGCGCCACCGCGCGCGTGCGTTCCTTCGTATACGTGCCGAGCGGCATAATGAGGGAGGCGAGTTGGTCGCGTCGCAGTCCTGCGAGCATGTACGATTGATCTTTGGAACGATCGTCGGCCCGATACAAGTGAGGACCCTGATCGTCAACGACCACCTTCGCGTAGTGTCCGGTGACTAGGGTCACGATTCCGAGCGCGCGCGCGAAATCGAGCAACGCTCCGAATTTGACGAGATTGTTGCAGGCCACGCATGGATTGGGCGTGCGTCCGGCAAGATATTCGGCGCAAAAGTACTCGATGACGGCGCGACTGAACGCCGCTTCAAAATTGACGATATAGTGGGGTATGCCGGCCACTTCAGCGGCGCTCTTTGCGTCCTCATAAGCGGTCGGTCCGCAGCATTGGCGAACCTTTTCGCTCAATAAACCGGGCCCGGGGCTCCACAGGCGCATGGTCATGCCCAGTACGTTATGGCCGTCACCAGCAAGCAGGGCGGCTGCCACCGAGCTATCGACGCCCCCGCTCATAGCGGCGAGGCAAGCCGCGGCGCGCCCCGAAGGACGGTGGCGGGATCTGGAGCTTGGTCGGTTGTCCGTTATCACAGGCTGCTCAGCTTTGGTTGGGGCAAACGGTCCAGGAAAGGACTGTGTGCGAACATTCCCAATTCCTTTCATGAGTACCCCGTTCATCTTATCGGGAGTCGGCTGCGCGCATCGTGCGCAGACCGAATTTCCCTTCCCTTCTTTTAGACCTCGAAGAGCGAATTGGCCATGGAAGCTCTAGGCGAACAACTCACGACCGCACGCAAGCAACTCGGGCTCACCGCTGGTGAGGCCGCAGCACGCCTGCGCATCCGTACAATGTTCGTCGAGGCAATGGAACGCGAGGATTGGTCGGCGGTGGGGGAGCCCGTCTACGTCCGCGGCTTCCTGCGCAACTACGCACGGTTGCTAGGCCTCGACCCTGTTTCACTGGTCGCGCAGCTTCCCGAAGATCGTCCGGTAGCAGCGCAAACGGATGAGGCCAACCTCAGCAACAACATTTTCCTTATGCGCTCCGATCGAACGTTACGATCGGCACCCTGGTACCCGTGGCTGCTCGGAGCGCTCACCGTCATCGCGGGAATTTTGGTCATCAACGTTGCGGTTGGTTTGTTCGGTGTTTTGCGCCCGACGTCAAATCAAAATGCAGCAGTGAATGTCGCGCAAGCTCCCCACATTTTCTCCCCGGGAGGTCCGGGCACTTCGAATACATTGCAAGCAGCGGCGGATGCGCAAAGTCAGGGCGGTGTCAACTTGCGTCTTCAACTGACGCAGCCGAGCTGGCTCTCTATCACCGTTGACGGCAAACGCGTCGTGTATGAAACATTGCCCGCAGGAACGGTCCGCGAGTTCCATGGTGCACGCGAAATCTCGATGCGCGCGGGCAACGCAGGCGGTGTCGTCGCAAATTTCGACGGCAAGGACCTCGGCAGGCTCGGGACGGCCGGCCAAGTGGAGGATCGCGTCTTTGCAGCGAAGACCTCCTCCAGCCAGCTGACCGGCCCGCATGAGTGATTTCTCATTCGATATTGTCTCTCGCGTCGATAGGCAAAATCTCGCAGACGCAGTCAATCAAGTGCAGCGGGAGATTGCGACGCGCTTTGATCTAAAAAACTCAAAATCGTCCATCGAACTCACCGACTTGACGATAACCATCGTCGCCGACGATGACCTCAAGCTGCGCAACGTCGTTGACATTTTGCAAACCAGGTGCGTCAAGCGCCAGGTGTCCCTCAAAGCCTTGCGATTTGAAAAGGCGGAACCCGCCGCGGGCGGCACGCTGCGACAAACGGTAACCGCTGCGCAGGGCATAGACCGCGACCGAGCCAAGAAAATCACCGAGGCGCTCAAGAATTCTAAGCTAAAGGTCGCGAGCCAAGTCCAGGACGAGCAAGTCCGGGTCTCCAGCAGATCGAAGGACGAACTGCAAAAGGCCATTACGCTTGTGAAGGAAATGCCCCTAGACTTTCCAGTACAGTTCGTCAATTACCGATAGCCATCCAGAAACCAACCGATAAATTGATGGAGTGGGCGACAAGTCAAGTCGTTCTGCAACCGCCCGAGAGAGGTTTTCTTCCTTGGCTGATCTCGATTACACCGGCAACGCCCCGAAGGCATCATCAACGCAGCCGGGAGCGGGTGAGCCGCCCGTGGCGCCGCCCAGCCGTGGCTGGGGCCGGCGCTTCCTTGTCATCGCAGCGATTCTTTTCATCGCCTTAATTGCGGCAACCGGCTATGTCAAGTATAAGGGGGGCGTTGGTAGCGCGCTTGCCCCGTTTTTGCCGGCGCCGGATCTCGTGCAAGTGTTCGGCAAACCAAATTTACGCGTGCTCGTCATGGGTCTGGATGAAAACTGGACTGACAGCGACGTTGCCTACACTGCCGGAGCGCGAACCGACACGCTGATCGGAGTCAACATCGACCTTGCGAGCAAGCAGGTCAGCGTGCTCTCGATCCCACGCGACCTCTGGGTCTACATACCAAAAAGTGGTTACGGCAAGATCAACGAGGCCTATGGGGACGGCGGACCGCAGCGCACCGAAACAACGGTCCAAAAAAATCTCGGTGTTCCACCCTTTGATTATTATGTGGTCTTACGGCTCGACGCGACCAAGAATATCATCAATGCCATCGGTGGTCTGGATGTCAACGTCGAGAAAGACATGGACTACGATGACACGTGGGGTCAACTGCATATTCATCTGAAGAAGGGCACACAGCATCTGACCGGCGATCAGGTTGTTGGCTACATTCGTTTTCGCCACGATCCCGAAGGGGACTTCGGGCGGATGCGACGACAGCGCCAGGTCGTACAAATTCTCGCCAAGCGCTTCCGCGATCCAAACATTGCGCTCCATCTCCCGGCGCTGCTGGCGGTCGTTAAAGATAACATTCGCACCGACATGACCTTCGGTAAACTCTACGATTTAGCGCTGGGCATGCGCGGCGTCTCGCCGCAATCGGTGCACAGTTCGGTACTCCCCGTGGAAATTGGGTGGACGAACGGTGAGTCCGTCCTCTTCGCGTCAAGCGATGCCAGCAAGACCGTGCACCAGTATCTGGTTGTGGGCTTTGGAACCAAATTCGACCCGTCGAATGTCCACCTGCGCATCGAGAACGGTTCGGGCACGCCTGGCGCAGCGTCGGCGATGGCAGACTTCCTGCGACAGCGCGGCTTTGACGTCGTCGACACGAGCAACGCCGCAAGCTTCGGCTATCAAACGACGACCATCGAAACCTCGGACCAGAAAGTTGCGGGCGAAGTTGCCAAGGCGCTGCCAGTGAAGAATCCGCACATCAACGTCGCGCCCATGGACGGCGACGACGTTGTCATTGTTGTTGGCCGCGATTACCGCATCTAAGCAAACGTGAAGTTCCCCTGGTGGAAGCGCCCGCTCTCGTGGGCGCTTTTTGTCCTCTTGGTTGTCGCGGTCATAGTCTTGCGCCGCTGGATCCATCATGCGCAGCTCGAATTGGTACCGGTGATCGTTCCCCCAGACGTCGCCGCCGCCCAGGTTATCGCGCCATCGGCCTCACAGATCACGCAGCGCATGCTGCTCGAGGTAAGCGAAAGCTTGCGTCCTCCACAGAGGCCGCGGCTCGCCGTTCTCACCTTTGATGATGGACCCTTTCCCGTTCTCACGCCGCTCTTGCTTGCACAACTTCGGGCGCTCAAGGTCCCGGCCGTGTTCTTCCTCATTGGTCGCGACGCGGCGGCGCAGCCGGCGATCACCATACGTGTGCGGGCAGCAGGCATAGAAATTGGCAACCACACGAATACACATCCCGAATTGTCCACGCTGAGCATGGCAGGGCAGCGACAAGAGATTGCAGCGGGAGCACGGGCGATCGAGGGGTTGACTGGCGAGCATCCTCGATTCTTTCGCCCGCCTCATGGCAACTACGACGAAGCGACTATCGATGCTGCTCGCGCAGAAGGCGACGTCATGGTGCTCTGGGATGTGGACCCAGGAGACTGGCGCTCGATCGACGCCAACCAAATCGTCGCCGATGTCACGAGCCGCGCGCGCTCGCCGGCAGTCATTTTGTTGCACAACGGAAAAGAGGCGACAATCGAAGCGCTGCCGCGCATCGTTCGCTCGTACCGTGACGCAGGCTTCGAGTTTGTCACCCTCTCGCAATTAACGCAGCGCTTGCCGCTCGCGAGCATCAACGATCCAATTCGTGTAGTGATTGCGAGCTCGCCCTAACATGGGGAACATCCAGCCGCCCAAACGGCAGATCATCAAGACTCGACCGCAGCGACCGTATATCGTCGCGCGCATTGTGCTCGTGATCATCGCGCTTGTCGTGCTCTTGGTTGTGATGCTCTTGCTCGCAAAGCCGCATGCGGCCCGTGGCGCGCCGCTGTTGACTTTAACGGTGCAGGTGCAGGAGGCTCTTCCCGCCGCACGAACAGCGCCAATCCTAAGATTAACGGAGCATCCGGCTCATGAATATCTACATCAAAGGCCGCAACCTGAAGGTCACCTCCGCGCTGCGGGGCTACGTTGAAGAAAAAGTCGGCCACCTCACCCACTACCTCGATCAGATTTTGGATGCGCACGTTACGCTGCGAACGGAGCGCTCGGTTCAGATCGTTGATGTCGTGCTGAACCTCAAGCACCATGTGATCAAGGCGGAAGAACGCTCGCCGGACATGCATGCTTCAATTGACCTCGTGCGCAACCGCTTGGAGCAGCAGATCCGCAAGTTCAAAACCAAGCATTGGGCGCACCATCTGAAGACCAACGGCAAGCTCAAGACGTCAGCCCGCCGGCCACCGAGGCGCGGGCAAGAGGTGACCTCGGATGCAGATGGCTCTGACAAAGAGCTGCACATCGTCCGCCAAAAGCGCATCGAGATCAGGAAAATGGACCCGCAGGAGGCCGTGGTTCAAATGGACCTGCTCGGGCACGACTTTTTCCTGTTTGTCAACAATCTTACGGGGGCGGTCAACGTTCTTTATAAGAGGCGCGGAGGTCAGCTCGGCCTTATCGAAACAACCCTTGTGTAGCAGCGGACCTTTAGGTCCGCTAAAGGAAAATAATAACACTTGTCCCTGATTCAAAATATACGCTCGTGGGTTGACGGGAACGACCGCGAGGTCGCCCGCCTGCGCAAGATCGCAGTACAGATCAACGAGCTCGAGCCCAGCATGACCGCGCTGAGCGACGAAGCGCTCGCAGCGAAGACGGTGGAGTTTCGCGAGCGGATTGCTGCAGGTGCAGGCCTCGACGATTTGCTTGTCGAGGCGTTTGCCGTTTGCCGCGAGGCCGCGCGCCGCACGCTATCTATGAGACATTTTGACGTGCAGCTGATCGGCGGCATGGTGCTGCACGATGGCAAAGTTGCCGAGATGCGAACGGGCGAAGGCAAAACGCTTGTTGCGACGCTCCCCGTCTACCTCAATGCGCTTCTCGGAAAAGGCGTACATCTCGTCACCGTCAACGACTATCTGGCCAAACGAGACGCCGAGTGGATGGGTCCCATCTACCGATTCCTCGGTCTGTCGGTTGGCGTTATTCAGCACTTCATGCCACCACCCGAGCGACGAGCGGCGTATGCAAGCGACGTCACCTATGTGACGAACAACGAGGCAGGCTTCGACTACTTGCGCGACAACATGGCGCCGCATCTTGCCTACTGCGTGCAGCGCGAACTCAACTACGCCATCGTTGACGAAGTAGACTCGATTCTTATTGATGAGGCGCGTACTCCGCTCATTATCAGCGGGTCGCCCGAGGCCGTGCTCGGGCCCACCTACAAAGACGCCTCGCACCTGTACGAACACTTTGCCCGAAACGTCATGCCGCAATTGCGCAAAGAGCAAGATTACACAGTCGACGAGAAAATGCACGCGGTACCAATCACCGAAGCCGGTGTGGCCAAGGTCGAAAAAATCCTCGGCGTCCAAAATCTGTACGATCAGTCAAACCTCGAACTCACGCACCAGTTGCAGGCCGCGCTCAAAGCCAAAGAGCTATTCCGCAAAGACGAGCAGTACGTGGTCAAAGACGGCGAGATCGTCATCGTCGACGAGTTTACTGGGCGCTTAATGTATGGGCGTCGCTATTCGGATGGCATTCACCAAGCCATCGAGGCAAAAGAAGGCATCAAAGTCAAGAGCGAGGATCAAACGCTCGCGACGATCACGTTCCAAAACTACTTCCGCCTCTACAAGAAACTCGCTGGCATGACCGGCACGGCGAAGACCGAAGAGCGCGAATTCCGCGACATCTACGGATTGGACGTCATCGCGATTCCCACCAACGTGGGGGTATGCCGCACCGACAACGATGACGTCGTGTACAAAAATGAAGAAGGCAAGTTTCGGGCAGTCATCAATGAGATCGTCGAGCGGCATAATGCTGGACAACCGGTGCTCGTCGGAACGCGCTCGATCGAGAAGTCAGAGCGTCTCTCGGGACTGCTGTCCAAGCGCGGGATCGAGCACAATGTCCTCAACGCGAAGTATCACGAAAAAGAAGCCGAGATCATCAAAGATGCTGGACTTCGCGGCAAGGTGACGATCGCCACGAATATGGCCGGGCGGGGCGTCGACATCAAGCTCGGTGAGGGCGTCACAACCCTTGGCGGTTTGCATATCCTGGGCACGGAGCGCCACGAGTCACGCCGCATCGACAATCAGCTGCGCGGGCGATCGGGCCGACAAGGCGACCCTGGTTCGTCGCGCTTTTACGTTGCCCTCGACGACGAGCTCATGCGCATTTTCGGTGGTGAGCGAATTCGCTCGACCATGGAGCTTTTCAAACTCGACGACGATACGCCGATCGAGGCTGGCATTCTCACGAAGAGCATTGAGAACGCGCAAAAGAAAGTCGAAGCGCACAACTACGAGCAGCGCAAGCACGTGCTCGAGTACGACGACGTCATGAATAAGCAGCGCGCTGTCATTTACGCGGAGCGCAGGCGCGTCTTGGAAGGGCACAACCTGCGACCAAGCCTAACTGAGATTTTGCGCGAAAAAGCTCAGCAAGCCGTGGATGCTAATTGCGCCGACAACGTGCATCCCCACGAATGGGATCGCGGGCAGATTCTCGTGGACCTGGAAGCCACCATCCGGGGCATCAGCAAACGAGTGACCGCCGCGCAGCTGGAGCCGCTGTCGAAAGAAGAGGCAGTGGACTTATTGGCACGCGAAGCCGACGCGATGTATACGGCAAAAGAAGAGCGCATGATTGCGCGTTACACTGAACTCGACTCGGAAGGACTGCGCGAGGCACTCCGCAACCTCGAGCGCGCAACGATGCTGCAGATCATCGATCGTTTGTGGATCGATCATCTCTACACGATGGATAGCTTACGCCAGGGCATTGGCCTGCGCGGCTGGGGGCAAAAAGACCCGCGCGTCGAGTACGAAAAAGAAGCGTTCGAGCTCTTCGAAGATCTCAAGGTCGCGATTCAGGAAGAATTTCTTGCAGGCATGTTCCAAGGCGATGACTTTCACATCGTCGTGCAGCAGCCGCCTCCCCCGCAACAGTCATTACCAGGCGACGGGCAACCTGCGCCCACGCCGAGTTCCACGATGCCCCAGCCAGATTCGGCAGCACTGCACCGCTTCGACCGGCTGCGCTCCAATCGCGACGAATCATCAGGCCCGCAACAACCGGTGCGCAATGCGGACAAGAAGGTCGGACGAAACGACCCGTGTCCGTGTGGTTCAGGCAAGAAATACAAGAAGTGCCACGGTCTCGCGACCGTCTAAAAAAGACTTCCGACGCGCCATTCTGGGACAACGAGTGCTGACCTGCGATCCCTAAAACCGGTTTCGAAATGTCTGGTGCGCGATTTGGAAACGTCCGATCAATTAGCTTTTTGAAGCGATTTTGACCGCGGCGCAGAAAACTTCCCGCGCCGCCTGGACATCATCTTTGCATTCAACAGAACGACGCTATCGTGGCGCCGCTTGACGGGCTAGAGGTGCTCCCTACGGAGGTTCCCCGATGAACGGGAAGGATACCGTTGTTCGCTTCGCTTTGTTATTAGCTGAAGTTCTAACCCTATGCTTGCTTTTTCAACTGTCGGCATGTGGTGGCGGCGGATCAGAAAGTTCAGCACCGCCTCCGCTAAAGGATTGCACAAAGAATTGCACTGTAGAACCATTCAAAGCCACAAACAACTTTGCTCTCCTTGAAACCCAGCCCCCTTATCCAGCCGTATATGCAACGGGCGCTGGAGCTGATTGGAATGTCTTATCGTGGGGTCAGCAGCCCGGAGTAAATTGGGAACCCTTTACTATCACAAATCCTTCGACGACTGAGGAACTAGACACCTCATCCACTTTAGCAACGGCCTATGATCCAATGTCAGTGTCTTTTCAAAGTAATCCCGCTACAGGAGCATGGACTTCAACCACCTTAGGTCAAACCGCGACAACTTACTGCGGCTCAAGCCCCCAAGAGTTTGATTTCTTTCTTCAGCCAAACGACCAAACAATTTTCGTCCGGACAAACCCGAGTGGTATTTTATCAGCGAGCGGCTATCCCACGGGAGGCATTCCTACTTTAGAAAAGATTACAACCATTAACTTCCAAGGAACCGTGACAGTGGTGACAGCATTCCAACCCACGTCGGGCGTAGAATGCGGGGTCAATCAAAGTCAGGTCATAGCGTCTCTCATTCTCAGCTCCACAACAGGCCAAACTCTTTTTTACCAACTGGAACTCGGTTTAGAATGCTACCCAGGCACCGACACGGGGGCAGGCTGTCACACTGGCGTTAATGTTGAATTCTTTTGCGGCATCTCAAATCCGTACTGTATTGGCGATCCCATCACCAGCTATGGATATAGTCTCCTCAATCCAGGGGACTCGATCACGATGGATACCATTAACATCGCCCCTCGCTTGAAAGCTCTCATCAGTGGGGGCTCTCCCGATGGGATGATGGATCCACACCCTGCAGACTGGAAAATCACAGACATGTATGTCGGACAGAGCGCCTGGGGTCAAGCTAACCTTGAAACCAAATGGAGCGGAGAGTTCTTGGTTCAGTTGACATACAACGCCCCGCTCTAGTTTGCCGCCCCAAAACCAAAACCTAGCAACATTAGTGGGGCTTGTGGTCGAACGCTCGCGACCGTGTAAAAAAGCACCACGCACGGAAACCCTTGAGCGCGTGCGCGAGATTGGGCGCGCTGCCTACTTCGGGATGATAAGCGTGCCTGCGTAAAGTCGGTATTCAATTTTACTGTAATACTGCGCCATCGCCTGGGCCGCGCTGCCACTAACGTATTTCAATTGCGGTGTAAACCTGCCGTTGAGTGCATAACCCGCGTAATGTGCCGGAAACTCACCGATGTCGCCGTTGTCAAAGCGGTAAGGGTAGATATCTCCGTCAGATGTCGAATAGGGTGTGAGCCAAGTGGGTTGGTGCAGAATTTTTTTGTAAGTGTGTCCCCCCGCCGACTTCGACGGCGGCAACGGTTCCCGGTCCGGATCTGCGGGGGTCGTATTGTTAGTGGGCTGCGCACCCTGTGGTGGGGTTTCGCCCGGGCGTGGTACGTAGTACGGTCCCCAGGCTGGGTTGTCGGGTCTATTTTGAGCGATTTGCGGTTTGTTGGAGCACTTGTCGGCTTGGTTGAGAAATTCGGCAGCCTGTTTCGCGGTCTCGTTGGCGCCGGCGTAGTCGTGGGCGAGAAACTCAGCGTTGAGCTCGGGAATGAGATTGTGCGACGAATTGTAGTAGGTGTAGCACGGCGGCTCGTATTTCGCGACCGTCGGCGATGACCGTTTCCAAATGTCTTCGGCACCGGAGGTGATGCGCTCGGCCTCGATCTCGATCGCGAGACCGTGATGCAAGTCGGCCGTGGCTTGCGAGATCTCAAGCTTAAACGTTTGGCTATTCTGATTTTGACCGGACCCGCTTTCGTAGATGTCGCCCGGTTGCGCGAGCGCGGGCAGCGACGAGACCAGCAACAGGCCGGTGATCGCGAGAGATTTCCAACCACGAGTGCGCATGGCGCCTCCATCGGGCACGGTCTGGTCTAAGGGTGTTGCGCCCAAGACCAACCGGTCATCAGCCAACCTGTTGCAGTTTTCTGTAGTGCGATCGTGAGGGCATTACCCGATGTCTTGACCGTCTTGCCCTTCTGTTTGAACGTGTAGCTGGCGGGGAACGCGACGTAGGCACGGTTGCCGGTCACCTCGCTGTGCCAGACAGATCCCAGCACCACCACCTCACCTGAAATTCCATTTTTCTTATCATAAGCGGCGTGCGAGGTCCACCAATCGGCACATGCCGTCGAGCCGTAATACTGGTAAGGCGGGACATTGGAGACTATGGATGCAGGCGAGGTGCAAAACGTCTCCCACGTCTTCATATCGCCCTTGTTGAAGGATGCGACGGCACCGTTGACTACCGCCATCACGGCGCTATTATCCGCCGCGGTCGCTCTCCACGGCGCGCACACGACGGCCATCAGAACCGTTATTGCCATAACGGCAAGTTTAACGCTCTTCATCCCCTGGCTCCTTTCCGCAGGTGAATCGGACTAAGTCCGGCTTCGTTCTGGTGGGCGAGCGCCCGCTCCCCCAGGCAGTCGCCGAATTGGATACAGGTTCGCGTGTAGATCGAGCGATTATTCGATTGGTTCGCATTGGCTAAATTGAACGGGAGCCGGAACGTTTGCTCAACGACTCCCACGGATAACCGCAAGACGTTTGCGCGTGACCACCGGACGTGTTTGCGTCGGATTCTGGGACAGTCAACGACCACTTTCCATCGTCGTGTCAACGCCGCTGCTCGTGAAGATGGCGACCCAGGTTCGTGGTGGCGGAAACTGGAGAAGAAGGGCTTCTTGGGCCGCAATTGCGCAATAAGGGTTCAATTCACTTCTGACAGATGCAAGGGACGACCCCTGAATGATTATCATTATTTACACGCCGGTTCATTCGGGATCGATCGCGTCGATCAGCGACCGGTCTTCGGGCATATGCGGCACCCCTGCGGGATAACCGCTCGCATTTTCGTCCATGTACCGCTTCGACAGCGCTGCTAGGTACTCAAAGTTTTCCCAAAGCTGCGGCGCTGCTAGCTTGTACCGCACATACGTCGTTATCGGCAAGAGCGCGCTCCAATTGCGTATCACGATATACGACCAAAAATCACAGGCGATCCGGCGGTCGATGATTCCCGTTTTTACGAACAAGCCCATGCTCTCAAAGAAGTTTGCAACCGTCCCTATTGCCTCGTATTCTCCCGAAAATGGAAGCACCGCCATTTTTCGGCACTCGCCTACGTCTCCAAATCGCTTCGGCAATTCGAACGAGACGAATCGTTGGGATTCGCTAAACTCGCGCGATTCTATCGTCTCACGACATTCGGTCAACGCGATTATTTGATTACTTCCACGCGTATGGCGAAGTTGTATTATAGCGGCGATGGCGGCGGCTGCGAGTACAAAAGATGTAATGAAGGTTCCTATAGCGGTCATTGCTTCCCAAGACATGGTCAGGCCCTCCTGTCGGCGGTTCAGCCGTTAGGGAGACCCTGCGCGCGGCCCTTTAGGTCAGAACTATAGCTCATACAACAGCCATAAAAATCAGAGCAAAAAAAGTTCAGTTGTTTGCGTTGGATTGAATTGAGCGGGAATTGATTAGAATTGATACTACATAATTGCTCCTCAACGTCCGGTTTTGATCGGGCCGACAAACATTCGCTCCAGTTGGCGACTGCGCAGGCGCGTAGTTAGCGATGGAAGCCAGCCGGAGAGGGTCCCGGCTGCAAAGAAGGAACCGGTTTCGCCAAGGAACTTCCGAGTCAGAGGAGGCGTACTATGGAACGCTACGGTTCCTCCCGTCGCTACGGCGTCAGTTTGCGCAATCGTGGTGCTCTTGGGTCTGCTGGTTTCCGCCGCCGCAAAGCCGGCCGCAATGCCTGCCGGTCATGCTCAATTTGAGCAGGCGTCAGTCGATGCCCCCGCAGACAGCAACTGCATCCTTCACCCCGAGGGGAACCAGGACCCGAACGAGTCTATCCACGTCTATGCGGATGAGGATAGCGTGGTCCGCTTTCTCGCGGTGCGTCCGACGCTGACGAACAGCGTCGAGCGGTTGACGCTCGATTGCACTGATGCCAATCAACAGGCCAAGACCTATCCCGTCGATCTTCGCTCGGAGGTGACTTTCAAACCGCGCCCGTTTGACGGATCGCGCACGACTCTGGCGGTTCGGCCGGCACTGACCGGCGACCCGCGTCGCTTCACGCCGGAAGAACTGCTAAAGGCAGGCTACGGACTGCGCCCCGATCCGACAAAAAATCCCGACGCGTACCAAGCATGGCTGGCTGCGGCGAGCGTGCCGGTGTACAAGCTCCGTAGTGACCGGACTTTGGTGTGGTTCCCGATCTCGCGCCAGCCTTACCTCAGCCGAGCCGTGGACCCCCCAGAAAGTGTCCACAAGAAACCGTCGGTTGGCTGGACCGGGGCCGTGCTTTATGGTTCCTTCCAAAAGAAGGCGACGGCCGCTGAGACGATCAGTTACGGGTCGAGTTCGGCGACCCTCGTCGTCCCAAAGTTATCGCCCGGTCCCACTGCCGCGGCGACGATATGGAACGGGCTCGACAATGTTTTCCAAGCCATCGTCGATGTTAATACCACAGCGACGATCGCATACTTTGGGATTCACCACCAATCGTTTGACAAGCACCGCGGGCACACCGACACCGCAGGAACAAGATTCACTCCTCAGACCGGCGACCACATCTCCATCGAGGAGTGGTATTGCAACGCCAAGGGAGCCTTGGATCTTAACGGTGGCTACGAGTGCACGAACATGGTCGACATCACCCAACACGCACAATGGGAATGCGATAAGGCCGCAAGCTCAGACTGCCCGTCCTACAAGCTCAATGCCGGCGACCTGGGCAACGGCAAGCTCGGCTGGCAGACGGAATTCATCATCGAAGATGACTCCAAGCATGCGGGAGAGTGGCCCATTTTCTCGCCGGTGACGATGCACGGGTCCGCCGATGTGATCACGGGCGACGGTACCAAGGGAACCGGCAGATTCGTGAGTATGAACTATGGGAGTCTTAGCGACCCGAAGATCAACCTGTTGACCGACAACAATAATAGTAACCGGCATCTCCGCATCACCCTGCCAACCGGGGCAGTCAAATGGGTTCCGACAACGTGTGGAGCCAAAGACACGTGGGATGCCAATAGCGGAAGCTGCGTCCCGAACAAGTAGCGCCCCCGCCTGACATGCCGTCGTTCCTTCCTTTCAACGTAGAGGTCGGGAACGGAACGAGGTTAATTCAAACTTGCCTGCACTTTGGCGTAGTGTGCTGGGAAGTTCAACGCAATTCGAAGATTGACGAAACGTCCGGTCAATGCGAACAGCATTCCATGACATTCGAATCAGTATTCGAATCGCTGTATTACGAACTACGGGGCCCATATCACGCGTGACTTGTCTTAGAAGGTAGGGCGAGACTACGCAGGGGAAGCCCCAGCAGAGCAAGGGTGTTTTCGATGTCGCTTACGCAGGCTCAGATCGAGAAGAAGCTCAGCAATAAGAATCTCGACGAGTTGTTGGAACTGTGGCGGACCGAGCAAGGCGCCGAGAAGCGCCGTGACCTCGACCTGATGGCCGCTGCGATTCCTTTTTCCAAAGACGCGACTCTTCGCGTTTTAGATTTGGGTTGCGGTCCTGGGGACGTCGGGCGAGCCGTTCGCGCGCGCTATCCCAAGTCACGGATCGATTGCCTCGATCGCGACGTGTTCCTGATCTCGATATGCATAGCGACGAATCGGCGCGAAGGCGTTTCAGGTCAGAGTTTCGTACGCGACTTATGGGACGCTGATTGGTGCAGGGGCTTGGAACGCGACTACGATGTGGTCGCTACGGCAAACGCCCTTCATTGGCTCGACGCGCGACGCGTCTGCGAATTATTCAAAGATGTGTTCCGACTGCTCCGCCACGGCGGTGTGTTTTTGTTCGCTGAGCCTGCCTGCAGCGAGCCAACGTTCGCCGCCGGATTCGCCGAGTGGAAGTCGCGGCAGTCGAGCCGTTACAGCCGAGAGAACTGGGAACGGTTCTGGAGCCGGGCGAACGAAATTCTTGGTTACGATCACACGAAGCTCTTGGGCTCCCGAGGTTCGCATTTAGGCGACGGCATGCCGGTATCTGGTTGGGTCGGGGTTTTGAGAGACGCGGGTTTTGAGTCCGTCGATGTGCTTCTCCGAGACGCCGATGAGGTGATTCTCGCTGCTGCCAAACCTTAAGGCTCAGCCCCCGGTCAACCCATGCCTTTTCGTCGGTAAGGAGTGGTGGTTTAGGCGAACGCATGAGTGAGCCGGACGTTCGCCTTGGCACGGAGCTCGTTCGTGCAACTTCCAAGAGGAGTCGCACGCATCGCGCGCGGACTTGACAACCCTCAAGCGCAAGCACGAAAGGAAATGAAATGGCGGATTCAAGCATCGTGATGCCCGGCGCCGACGAGGCGTATCGCCGTTCGCGCGATCGTTTACGCGCGGCGGAGATCGAGTTGCGCGATCGCATCGAAGCGGTGGCTGCGATGCGCCGCGACCTGCCACTGGGGCCTGTCGTCCCCGATTACACGTTCATAGAGAACGGCAATCACGTCCACTTATCGGAGCTGTTTGCCGGCGAAAAGCCGTACTTGATTCTCTACCATTTGATGTACTGGGCGAAGGACGATTCCTTCTGCCCCATGTGCTCGATGTGGATCGACGGATTCAACGGTATAGCGCCGCACCTCACGCAGCGGGCGAACTTCGTCATTGCATCCCGAGCCCCGATCGACCGACTCCGAGAGTGGGGAGCGCACCGCGAGTGGCATCGCCTGCGCTTGCTCTCCGACGACGGGCCGGCCTTCGCACAAGACATCGACGCCGAGGATGCCGAGGGCAATCCCGATTCGACGGTCGTCGTCTTCGCGAAAGAGGGCGACCGCGTGCGTCACGTTTACACCGCGCACCCGATGCTGGAGGACCGCGAGCGCGGGATCGACTTGCTCTGTCCGACGTGGCATTTACTCGATCTCACGCCGGCCGGTCGCGGTGTTGACTGGTACCCGTCGAACGATGGATTCGACGCCTCGATGCGCTCGCTCGCGGGCAAGGCCTGATGGCGAAACTCCTGGGAACCGGGCCCCCTTAGTTCATATCGAATGGTAATTCGAACACGATCAATGTAGCAGCGGACCTTTAGGTCCGCTCCGTCAGAGCCAATTCTATTTCGGGTTCAAGAGTTAGCCTTCTGTGAGTTCAAACACAAAACAATGGACCGATAATCACCCGATAATGTTGAAACAGGGTATCGGGTGTGAAGATCGTGCTTCATCGCAGTTATGGAAACGTGCTCTATCGGTACCGCATCGTCTGCATGCTTTGGCTCGCTGCATTGCTTTCGGCGACCGCGGTCGCGTGCGGAGGAGGCGGTGGGAGCGGGGCAGCAATGCCGCCGCCGCCTCAAGGCGTCCAAGCATCTCCAACGCCCACCCAGACACCCACGCTAACTCCGTCACCTTCACCTTCGCCCGTTGCCTGTTCGGCTGCGCGGCACAGCGCGACATTCCTGGTCTTCGCGCTACAGCGAGCGGTGGGTCGTATCCCAGCACGCATCGGGCGCGGCCCTGCGGCACGCGTGTGCCCAAGTCTGGCACCCGGTCACATGCGCTGCATGGCTTGGATCCGCACTGACATTGCGCGGCCCTTGATCTCCGGTCCCGCAGGCTATGCCCCTGCAGACCTGCAGTCCGCCTACAATCTGACTGCGTCTGCAAGCGCAAACGGCGGCTCGCAAACAGTAGCCATCGTCGATGCCTACGATGATCCCAAAGCAGAGAGCGACCTAGGTGTCTACCGCGCAACGTTCGCGCTGCCGGCATGTACGACCGCCAACGGTTGCTTCTTGAAGGTCAATGAATCCGGAAGTACCTCGCCCTTGCCGGGTACCGACTCAACCGGGGGCTGGGAGGCGGAGGAATCACTCGATCTCGACATGGCGTCGGCAATCTGTCCCAACTGTCACATTGTGTTGCTGGAAGCGGCGAGCGAGAGCGGCACTGATTTGTACACCGCTGAAGACACGGCAGTGACGATGTGCCATACAAACGTGATCTCAAACAGTTGGAACGGAAATGAATATCCGACTGAAACATCTGACGAGAGTTATTTCAACCATCCGGGCGTAATGATCACCGTCGCCAGCGGAGATAGCGGCTACAACTCGGCTGACGCCGGGTTCCCATCGTCATCGCGCTACGTGACCGCTGTCGGTGGAACGTCGCTCTCCATCTTGCCAACGCGATCTGAAACCGTTTGGAGCGGAACAGGGAGTGGTTGCAGCCGTTACATCGCCCAACCCACGTGGCAGGTGAACCTCGGCAAAGCCTACAGCAACACTTGTTCCACGCGAATCGATAATGACGTTGCGGCAGTTGCCGATCCAAACACCGGAGTGGCGGTCTACGATACCTTTGGTGGGAGCAAAGGCTGTTCGGCCTGGTGTGTGTTTGGAGGCACAAGTGCGTCCACGCCAATCATTGCCGCAGTCTACGCGCTCGCCGGCAACGGCGCGTCAGCTTCATACGGGTCGTATTCCTACAATCACACAAGCGCGCTCTTCGACATCACAAGTGGCTCGAACGGAACATGCGGCGGTACCTACCTGTGCAATGCGATAAGCGGATTCGACGGGCCAACAGGCGGTGGCACGCCAAACGGCACGGGCGCATTTTAGGCAAAGCGCATCGAATGGACCGGCCCTACAAAGAGAGAACCCACATGCCTTATGAACGAGCAACTTCACACAGAATTAGAACGAGTCACGGATCGCTTGCAAACATTGCAAGTGCGGCTTTGACTACGTAGGCAAACTCCGCCAGATCGACGAGCTCGACAAGCAAACTCACGATCCCTCATTCTGGAACGACTCGACGGCAGCGCAAGTGCGTATGAAAGAGCTTGCGTCGCTTCGGCTTGAGATCGATCAGCTCAAAGCGCTGAGCGACAAGGCTCGCGAGCTCGGTGAATTTATCGCGCTTGGAGGCTCGGATGACACACTCGAAACCGAAATTGCGGGAGAACTTGAGAAACTGCGAGCAGGCGTCGACGAAGCGGAGATGACCGCGGTGCTCGATGGCGAGTTCGACCGACACGATGCCATTGTCACGATCCATGCAGGCGCCGGAGGCACCGAAGCAATGGACTGGACCTCCATGCTATTGCGCATGTACATTCGTTGGGCCGAGCGGCACGGCTACCGCGCCCAGTTGCTTGATTCCCTTGAGGGCGAAGAAGCCGGCCTCAAGAGCGCCACGCTGCTCGTGCAAGGTCCCAACGCCTATGGCTACCTTGAGAGCGAGCGAGGGGTCCACCGCCTGGTGCGGATTTCACCGTTTGACGCAAACAAGCGCCGGCACACGTCGTTTGCCTCGGTCGACGTCGTCCCCGATGTGGAAGAGGGCGAAGAAATCGAAATCAAACCCGACGAGATCGACATCGAGACCTATAAGAGCGGCGGAGCCGGCGGCCAATACGTCAATAAGACCGAAAGCGCCGTGCGCATCATTCACAAGCCGTCAGGCATCATCGTCGCCTGTCAAAACGAGCGCTCCCAGCTGGCAAATCGCAACCGGGCGATGAAGATGCTCGCCGCAAAGCTGCTGGCCCGCGATCGCGAAGAGCGTGCCGCAAAGCTTGCGGCTCTGGGTGGAGAAAAGAGCGCGATTGAATGGGGAAGCCAGATCCGTTCCTATACCCTCCAGCCATATACGATGGTGAACGATCACCGGACTGAGGTCAAAGTGCCGAACGCGCAAGCCGTGCTGGATGGAGATATTGACCAATTCATGTGGGCCTATCTGCAGCAACGCCGCCGCACCACGGCCGCGTAACATGCTAAAACCGTCCATGAATGAGAAATCAGAGCAACTGCGCGCGCTGCATCTGACCGGACACCCGCTCATTTTGGTGAACGCGTGGGATGCGGTCAGCGCACGCATCATTGAAGAGCTTGGCTTTCCGGCCATTGCCACCACCAGCGCGGGGGTGGCCTGGGTGGAAGGGTACGCAGACGGTCAACGCATCTCTCGCGACCACATGCTTGCGCGCGTGGAGCGCATCGCGCGCGCCGTTAGAGTTCCTGTTACGGCGGACCTCGAGGGCGGTTACGGGTCCACGGTACAAAACGCCATGCAGACGGCAAGCGGAGCCATTCGCGCTGGCGCTGTTGGACTGAACTTTGAAGATGGCCAGGCGCAAGGCGATGCGCTGATCGACATGGATCGACAGGTCGAGCGCATCGGAGCGATGCGCAGCGTGGCGGGCGAGCACGGCGTGAACCTCGTGATTAATGCGCGAACTGATGTCTTCTTGGCGAACGTCGGCAGCTCCGATGCATGGCGCCTCGAAGAGGCGATTCGGAGAGGCAACCACTATCTCAAAGCCGGCGCAGATTGTATATTTGTTCCCGGCGTGAGCGATGAGGCAACGATTGCCGCGCTGGTTTCCGCAATCCCAGGACCCCTCAACATCCTCGCGTCTGCAAGAGCGCCATCGATCGATCGTCTGCGCGCTCTCGGCGTCGCGCGGGTGAGCGTTGGATCGGGAGCAATCGGATACGCGCTTGCGAAATTTCGCGCCGCCGCCATTTTGCTGCGAGACGGCGGAAATTTTGACTTCCTCGGCGAGCGCATGTCGCATGCCGATCTGGATGCTCTCTTCCCGTCTGAGTAGGTCTTTTTGCGCTGCAGGTTTGGCCCGGAAACGACCGAATACTATGGATGTATCGAACCTGCGGTTGCCGCTATACAACGAGACAAAAAGGCGGCACACGACGGGAGAAGGGGGTGGTCGCCGTCACTACAGACAGTAAGTTATTTCACCAAGATCTGACAGTCGGCGAAGCCTTTGCTCTCCACCCCGGTGCGAGAGCAGTCTTCGCCAACTTTCACCTAGGAGGATGCGCCCACTGCGCGATCTCTGAATTCGAGACGATCGAGCAAGTGAGCGAAGGTTACGGAATCCCGCTAGACATGATCCTGGACGCGCTCAACGCTTTGCCGGCGCTCGAGGAGGCTCAGAAAGCTTCGTAACCCAGAGGGGCGATTTTCCAATCGCCCCCTACAAAGGTAGAACCAAGAGATCACCCCCGAGCGTCAACAAGGCGCTCGTTTTTTTTAGCGAAACGAAGGTGGTGCCGCGCGTTATCGGTCATCGTGGTCAGTTACAATGCAGCCGACGAGCTTGAGGCGGCCTGCGTTCGATCGCCGACGCTGCCCGAAGTACCAGGCGGATGCCTGGTTTCGCGCGAGGTCATTGTCTCTGACAACGGTTCGGCGCGACGATAGCGTCGCCCGCGCCAAGAGCGCGTGTTCCCACGGCTCGACGATCATCGAGAATGGCGCGAATCTCGGCTTTGCAAAGGCATGCAATATCGGCGCGCGCGCGGCAACAACGCCGCTCCTTTTCTTCTTCAATCCGGATGCGCGAGCGCACGCCGGGCTGCTCGCGCAACGCCGTGACTATTTCGACGCGCACCCGGACGTCGCCATGGCCGGGGCCAAGCTGCTCAAAACGAGGACGGCACGACGGCAGCGTCGTGCGGTGAGTTCGACACGTGGTGGCAGGCGTTCTCTGCGCAGCTCAGCGTGGGGCGAGCTGCCGTGGTTTCGCGCGCAATCCAACGGCTATGGGCTACGCAATTGGGACTACTCGACCGAGCGCGACGTCGACCTCGTCGTCGGCGCCGCCATGTTCATCCGCGCAGACATCTTCGATGCCTGGGCGGCTTCGACGAACGTTTCTTCCTCTATCATGAGGAAATCGACTTCGCGCATCGCCTGCGCGACCGCGGGCGGACGGGTCGTCTATCTTGCCGCAATGCGTGGCGACGCACAAGTCGAGCGGGGCGGCAGCCGCAAACGCTGGGGACGGCTCGGCGTGCTCAACTGGCGCCAGCGCAGCCGGCGGCTGTATTGGATCAAACATCATGGCCTGGCCTGGTATTGGTCGCTGTCGGCGGCCTTAGCTGTTGCGGTATGTCCTCTATGCCGCGCTCATCGTCGCGCTCGTCCTCGTCGTCGCGCGGAGTTGGCACTCCTTTTGGGGCATGGCGTGGATCTATCATTAGAAGAGCGGCAGGAACGCGCTCGCCCAGCTTGCACTGGCGTCGTCGAAGCGTGCCGGCGCTGCCAGATCGGCTACACGCGCACAAAAGTCGTGTGCGGCGTCGGAATCCGGCTTCGCGGCTTGTCATCGTCGGCGAAGGGCCCGGCGAGAACAGAGGACCGCAAGGAGAGCCGTTTGTCGGCCGCGCCGGCGAACTGCTCAACAAGATGCTCGCGGCCATTGATTTGCGGCGCGAGGACGTGTTCATCACAAACACCATCAAATGCCGCGCGACGACGGACGAAACTGGCAGACGTGCCAATCGCGCGCCGATGCCCGAAGAGATGGCGAATTGCCGGGAGTACTTGGACAGCGAACTGACCATCATTGCGCCGCGGGTCATTCTCGCCTTGGGCGCGCCGGCAGCGAAATCGTTCCTAGGCCGCGACTTTTCCATCACGCGACAGCGCGGCATTTGGTACCCGGGCCCCTTCGGCACCGACCTCATGGTCACGTTTCATCCGGCATATATCTTGCGTCTGACTGGCGGTAACATCAACGCGGTGAAGAAACTCGTCTGGTCGGATTTGCTTGCTGTTAAGGCAAAGCTCGACCAAGTAGCGCATGGAACCTCCGACGCAGCGGAAGCGCAGGAGCCGGAAGCCGCGCCTGCTGCACTCCAATTTGATTTTCAATGAGCAAGACAGTGCCAGTAGTTGCCGCACCGGCAGCACCAAATCGAGACGCCAAGATGATTTGGTGGGCCGCTCAGGCCAAGGAGCGCGGCCTCGACAGTGCCGGCAGTCTTCAACATTCTCTTGGTTTGCCCGCGTATCGATTGAGTCAAATCTACCGCGCCGCAACCAAGGAGCTGCATCGCCGATCCAAAAACCGTCAGCGTCCTGCCGCTGGACTTGCGTACTCGCTTGGCCAGCGATCTTTCGTTTGCCAGCGTTTCTTTGTCTGCCGAAGCAACGTCGGGTGATGCGCAAACAACGAAGTTTCTTTTCGATCTACGCGGTGGTAATCAGGTGGAAGCGGTGCTCATGCGTCACCGCGGCGGGCGCACGACCGCGTGCATTTCCTCGCAGGCCGGCTGCGCGCTGCGCTGCGATTTTTGCGCCACAGGGCAAGGCGGCTTCTTTCGCAACCTCTCTGCGTTGGAAATTTTCGACCAAGTCGATCTTCGTCGCGCGCCGCGCGCGCGATGAAGGCAAGGTGCTTACAAATCTGGTGTTCATGGGCATGGGCGAACCATTTCTCAACTATGACGCGGTGATGGATTCGGTCGCGCTCATCAACGATCCGAACGGATTCGGTCTCGGCGCACGGCACATGACCATATCGACCGCGGGCGTCGTGCCTGGCATCGAGCGCTTTACGGCCGAGGACATCCAGGTCAATCTGGCAATCTCGCTGCACGCCGCCGATGACGAGTTGCGCACTCGCCTGATGCCCATCAACAAGAAGTGGCCGATTAGAAGCGTTATTGGCGACTGCATACCAATACGTCGAACGCACCCGCCGCAAGATTTTTTATGAATACTTCATGCTTTCGCAAGTGAACGATCGCCTCGACGACGCTCGTCGCTTGGCGGACTTGCTCGGTGGCCCGCTTCATCACGTCAATCTGATCCCTTACAACGCAACCGATGCTTCGTACGAGCGCAGTCAGATCGCGCGGATCCAGCGCTTTCGAGATCTCTTGCGCGAGCGAGGGGTTCCGACAACGATCCGGCATACCATGGGCGACGACATCGCGGCAGCCTGCGGTCAGTTGCGCATCGACAAAGCAGCCGGAGAAGGGCCGGTTGGAGAGCGGACCTAAAGGTTCCCGGGAGCGGACCTAAAGGTCCGCTGCTACGTTAGCGGGAGAGCATGCTCGAAGTCAACCACGTTTCCAAGTCCTTCGGCCAGGTTCGCGCGGTCAGCGATCTTTCGTTTTCCGCGCGCGAGGGAGCCGTCTTCGGTTTGCTTGGCCCAAACGGTGCGGGCAAGACGACGACGCTTCGCATGATCTTGGACATCCTCACGCCCGACAGCGGCGAGGTGCGTTGGAACGGCCAGCGGGTCGACGCTCGACTCCGCCACTCCTTTGGCTATCTTCCTGAGGAGCGCGGTCTGTACCCCAAGATGAAGATTACCGACCAGCTGCTTTTCTTCGGGCGATTGCACGGCATGGACCCAGCCGACGCGCGCAAACGCATTGCCGAGCTCTTTGATTCCTTCGGTTTGGGCGACAAAGTCAAAGCCACGCCGAACGAACTATCTAAAGGCAACCAGCAAAAAGTCCAGTTCATTGCTGCAATTTTGCATCGCCCGCCGCTACTCGTGCTTGATGAGCCTTTCTCGGGTTTCGATCCAATCAATGTGGAAGTCGTCAAAGACACCGTTCGCCAACTGGTCGACGAAGGGACGGCCGTGTTGCTCTCGAGCCATCGAATGGAACAGGTAGAGGAATTGTGCGAAGACATTTGCATCATCGACCGATCGCAGAGTGTCGTTAGCGGTAACCTTCGCGAGATAAAGCGCGCGTGGCCCGATCGCTTTATCCGGATGACGCGTCTTGCAAATATGAGCTTTCTCGAGAACTTTTCAGGGGCGAGCGTTCGGCCGAGTTCTGACGGCATTGCCGATGTAAAGCTTCCCCAGGGGACGAACCCATCCGACGTGCTGCGCGCTGCCGTTGCATCTGGGCCAGTGGATCATTTTGAGGTCGTCGAGCCAAGCCTCAACGATATTTACCTTCACTACGTTAAACCCGAGGATTCCCGCACGTGAGTACGGTTGGCATCCTCGCCGCTCGAGAGTATCTCACCCGCTTGCACAGCCGAGGATTCATCATCGGTACGATTCTTGGGGTGATCGGCATCATCTCGCTTTCGTTCATCTCGGTAATCGGGAACGCGCTGGGCGGCGCGTTCACCACGTCGATTGCGCTCGTGGGACCTGATGCAGCCGTCACCAAGTCGCTGGAAAACGCGCTTGCCCAGGACTACAAAGTGACGGTTGCGCCCTACCACAGCCTTGGCCCCGATCTCCCCAAAGCCTTAAGAGAGCAAGTCATGCTCAAGAAGTACGATGCGGCGCTCGTGGCCTATCGCGAAAAAAACAACACCCTCGCGTTTGCCTATTATCCGGTCAAATCGGCAAGCTTAGAAGATCAGCAAAACCTGCGCCGTCAACTGCTCCAAACAGTGGTCGCATCCGATTTCAGCGGCGCAAGCGCGACTTTTGCCGAGCGGGCCGTCAATTTCCCATTCACGACAACCGATCTCAACCCTCGCTACAAGTCCGCCGCAGAAGCAGGTCTGGCGCAGGGTCTTGTGTATTTCTTGCTGCTCTTGCTCTACATTTCAGTGATCATGTATGGCGTCTACGTGGCTCAGGGCGTTATCGAGGAAAAATCCAATCGCGTCATGGAGATAATGATCGCTGCCGTGCGGCCAGGCCAGTTGCTTGCGGGCAAGATCGGCGGTATTGGCGCGCTCGCGCTCACGCAAATGCTCATCTTTGCGGTGGCTGCAGCCGCGATGCTCGTCGTCGTTGCATTGAGCCAAGCTTCGAAGGTGCAATCGCTGAGCGCGGCTGCATCCGCTCAAGGACAGCAAGCCATGACTGCCATTGCCACCGTGCCGCCCTCAACCATCGTGTACCTGCTCGTGTTCTTCCTCCTCGGATTCTTCACGTATGCAACGTTGTTTGCCGGCGTGGGGGCACTCGCGAGCAAAGCAGAGGACGTGCAGCAAAGCAACGGCATCCTGATAGGTCCAATCATCTTCGCGTATTTGCTTTCGATTTTCGCGTTGCAAGATCCGGACAAACCGTTTCTAGTCTGGGCTTCGATGGTCCCACTCATCAGTCCGATGCTCATGTTTACGCGCGTGGCAACGTCAAGCGTGCCATTTTGGCAAATCGCGGTGTCAATCGTCGCTTCGCTACTGGCGATTTGGCTGTTCACGCTTCTTGCTGCCAAGTTGTACCGCATCGGCGTGCTCATGTATGGCAAGCCGCTCGCGCCGAAAGAGATTTGGCGGGCGCTACGTTCGCCATCGTAGAATGAACGAATGATGGCAGCATCGCGACCGAAGCCCACGATGGAAGAGATCACGGCGCTCGCAAAGCGCCGCGGTTTTATCTTTCAATCAAGCGAGATTTATGGCGGCATCAATGGCGCATGGGATTATGGGCCGGTCGGGGCCGAGCTCAAGCGCAATGTTCGCGACGCGTGGTGGCGCGACGTCGTCGAGCTTCGTGATGACGTCGTCGGTGTGGACACCTCGATTCTCATGTCCCCAGAGGTATGGCGTGCGTCCGGGCACTTGGAGCACTTTCACGACCTGATGGTTGACTGCCGCACGTGCAAGAAGCGTTTCCGGGCCGATCAGATCAAAGGAGATCGCTGCCCATCGTGCGGCAACGCGACGCTCACGGAGCCGCGCGAGTTCCACATGATGTTCAAGACATCCATCGGGGCGATGGAAGACGCGGCATCAATTGCGTACTTGCGGCCAGAGACGGCGCAGGGTATTTTTGTCGATTTCAAGCTCGTGTATCAAACCGCGCGCAAGAAGCCGCCCTTCGGCGTGGCGCAGATCGGCAAGGCGTTTCGCAACGAAATCACTCCGGGCAACTTTATTTTTCGATCGCGCGAGTTCGAGCAGATGGAACTTGAGTATTTTGTTCCGGCGCAGCCCGAATCAGAGGGCTTGCGCTGGTTCGACTATTGGGTGGAAGAGCGATTCAAGTGGTTCTTGCGGCTCGGGGTGCAGGCGGAGCGACTGCGCAAGAATCGAGTACAGCGGCGCCGATCTTGCCCACTACAGCAAGGCGACGACCGACATCGAGTACGATTTCCCGTTCGGCTGGGGCGAGCTTGAAGGAATCGCGCATCGCGGAACCTTCGATCTCGAGCAGCACGTTCGAGGCAGCGGCAAAGATCTCGCGTTCTTTGACGAAGAATCAAAGGAAAAGTTCTTGCCGGTCGTCATCGAGCCATCGCTCGGCGTCGATCGAGCGCTGCTCGTCTTCTTGTTGGATGCCTACGAACGAGAAGAGGATCGCACAGTGTTGCATCTTCATCCGCGCCTCGCTCCCTACAAGGCGGCGGTCTTCCCGCTCGTGCGCAACAAGCCTGACATCGTTGCGTTAGCGTCGAACATCGAGCGTTCGCTGCGCCCCTCACTCCGTACGGTGTTTGATGATTCAGGCAACGTTGGCAAGCGATACTATCGCCAAGACGAGATCGGCACGCCGTACTGCGTCACGGTGGATTACGAAAGTCTCGCGCAACACGACGTGACCGTGCGCGATCGCGATAGCAAAGGTCAGGAACGCGTCGGCGTCGATCGCCTAGCAGAATATCTCAAAGAAAGAATTGCCCAGGGGTAGGGTCTATTCTGTCCCGCATGGAAGTACCATATGGAATCTATGGGGGAAGAATGAAGGCAAAATCGAGATCGACTAAGACTTTGAAGCCGCCGGCGCGCAAGCCGGCAGTCAAGAAAGCGGCCGCCAAGAGTGCGGCCGCAAAGTCGTCACGGCCTCTCCGGTCCGTTAAAGGCGACGGTCGGCCGAAGCCGGGCACCACGAAAGCTCCGGCCAGCGCGAAGTCGCAGGCCGCTGCAAAGACGCAGGCCGCCACAAAAACGCAGGCCGCTGCAAAAGCACACACCACACCTAGCAAAGAGCCACAATTCGTCATGGCGCCTGTGGACGGGAAGCCAAGCGCGCCTCCAGATCCGGACGCGGGAATGATGGGTGGGGTCAAGATGGCCACGATCCCGGTCATGGGCGACATCGAGCGCAAACCAATGCCCGCAATTCCCGGGCCCAAAAAAGCGATCAGCCGCAAGCCCGAGCCACCGACCAAATCCACACTTGGGCAAGATGACCTACTCGTTCGAGGAGGGCGCCGCCGACCTGCGCGACCTGCTCGGCGGCAAAGGCGCGGGCCTCGGCGAGATGACGCGCATCGGCCTGCCGGTGCCGCCCGGCTTCACGATCACGACAGAAGTCTGCCGGCGTTATCTTCGAGCTGGGCCGCCAGTTGCCAACGGATTGGAAGAAGAGATGCACCGGCGCATCGTCGAGCTCGAGCGCAAGACCGGCAAGGAGTTCGGCGGCGAAGTCAACCCGCTGCTCGTCTCCGTGCGCTCCGGCGCGCGGGTCACGATGCCCGGCATGATGGACACCGTGCTCAACCTCGGTCTCAACAATCGCACGTGCAATGCGCTCGTCGTGCTGACCAAGAACGACAAGTTCGCATGGGATGCGTATCGCCGCTTCGTCCAGATGTTCGCCACCGTCGTGCTCGGCATGAAGAAGGAGCCATTCGAGGAAGTGCTCAAGCGCTACGTCGCCAAAGCGCGAGTTCGCGTCGGAATCCGACCTCACCGCGCTCGCGTTTCGCAATATGACCAGCGAATACAAAGCGCTGGTGCGCCATACACCAAAAAAGATTTCCCCGAAGACGTCTTCATCCAGCTGCGCATGGCGGTCGAAGCAGTCTTCAATTCGTGGAATTGCAAGCGCGCCATCGAGTACCGCAACTACATTCGCACTATCCCGACTGGTGGGGCACCGCCGTCAACGTCGTGACCATGGTGTTTGGCAACATGGGCACGGACTCGGGGACCGGCGTCGCGTTCACGCGCGATCCGTCCAACGGCCAGAAGAAGCTGTACGGCGAGTTTCTGCAAAACGCGCAGGGCGAAGACGTCGTCTCAGGTTCAGCGCACGCCGGTGAAGATCTCAGAGCTCGAAAAGCAACAGCCGAAGATCTACAAGCAGTTCCTCGACATCGCGGACAAGCTCGAGAAGCACTACCACGACATGCAGGACATCGAGTTCACGGTCGAGCGCGGCAAGCTCTACATCTTGCAGACCCGTTCGGGCAAGCGCAGCGCCGCCGCCGCGGTGCAAATCGCGGCCGACATGGTCAAAGAACGCCACATCACGCGTGAAGAAGCGCTCATGCGCATCGAGCCCGCCGCCATCGCGGCGCTGCTGCACGCGCAGATCGACGAGAAGCCGAAAGTCGCACGTCATCGCAAAGGGTCTCAACGCGTCGCCTGGCGCAGCCGCCGGTATCGTGGTCTTCGATCCCGACGACGCCGTCGAGATGAAGCGCCAGGGCAAGAAGACCATCCTCGTGCGTCCGATGACGACGCCGGACGACGTGCACGGCATGATCGCGTCCGAAGGCATCCTGACGTCGCAAGGTGGCGCGACATCGCATGCGGCCGTCGTCGCACGCGGCATGGGCAAGCCCGCAGTCGTGGGCGCCGAGGCGATGCTCATCGACCTGCGCGCGCGCCAGTTCAGCGTCAAAGGCGAAGTCGTGAAGGAAGGCGATCGATCTGACCATCGACGGCACGACCGGCACCGTGTATCGCGGCGAATGCTGCAGATGACAGCCGCGAAGACTGACGCCGCAATTCGAACACGTCCTCAAATGGGCGGACGAATACGGCGCTTGGGCGTGTATGCCAACGCCGACACGCCGGAGGACGCCAAGAAGGCGCGCGATTTCGGCGCGGAGGGCATCGGCTTGTGCCGGACCGAGCACATGTTCATGCAAACGGAGCGGCTGCCGGTCGTCCAAGAGATGATCATGGCCGAGACGCCGGATTCGCGGCGCAAGTGCTTGGAGCAGCTGCTGCCGATGCAGCGCGAAGATTTCCACGGCATCCTTCGCGCGATGAAGGGCCTGCCCGTGACGATCCGGCTGCTCGATCCGCCGCTCCACGAGTTCTTGCCGAGCCTCGAGGATCTGCTCGTTGAAGTGACCGAGTTGCGCGTTGACAAGGGCGATCCGACTGTACTGTCGCAAAAGGAGCGGCTGCTGCGGCGCGTGCGCACGCTGCACGAGAGCAATCCCATGCTTGGTCTGCGCGTCTGCCGGCTTGGGCATCGTGTACCCAGAGATCTATCAGATGCAGGTACGCGCCATCATGGAAGCTGCCGTCGAAGCTGAAAAAGGAGAAAATCGATGTGCGGCCTCTGATCATGATTCCCGGCGTCGGCACGGTGACCGAAATGAAGGCGCTGCGCGATCTGGTCAGCAACGAAGCCGAGCGCATCATTAAGGCAGCGGCATCAAGGTCCCGTATCAGATCGGCACCATGATCGAATTGCCGCGCGCGTGCATCGTGGCGCACCGCATCGCCGAGCATGCCGAGTTCTTTTCGTTCGGTACGAACGATCTCACGCAGACGGTCTTTGGCTACTCGCGTGACGACGCCGAAGCATCGTTCATCCCGGTGTATCTCGAGAAGAAGATCCTGCGCGAAGATCCGTTCCAAGTCATCGATCAAGATGGCGTCGGCGAGATGATGCAGCATGGCCTTGCAGCGCGGCCACATCGACGCGGCCCGACATGAAGGTTGGCATCTGCGGAGAGCATGGAGGCGATCCGAAGTCCGTGCATTTCTGCCACGACATCGGGCTCGACTACGTCTCGTGCTCGCCGTTCCGGGTACCTATCGCGAGGCTCGCCGCAGCGCAAATCGTCCTGCGAGAGAAAGAAAAAGACCGCGGTTCGGGCGCGAAGCCTGACCAGGACTAGGCGTGCCGCCAAAACCGACACTGTTCGCGGCGCGCAAGTCGACGTGATAGAGATGCATGGCGACCACTAAGTCGATCCGCGAAGAGCAGGAAACGCGCGAGGCCGCGATGCTCTCCCCGTATGCGGCGCTGGCGCGCAGACTCGCAGGGCCGCCGAACGCCCGAGCCGCAGGATCCGATTCGCACGTGTTTTCAGCGCGACCGGGATCGCATCGTTCACAGCAAAGCGTTCCGTCGCCTCATGCACAAGACGCAAGTTTTTCTTTCTCCGCTCGGCGATCACTATCGCACGCGGCTCACCCACAGCATCGAGGTCATGCAGCTGTCGCGTTCCATCGCGAGAGGCTGCAATCTCAATGAAGACTTGGCCGAAGCGATTGCGCTCGGCCACGATCTCGGGCATTCGCCCTTCGGTCACGCAGGGGAAGCAGCGCTGACGGACATCCTGGGCACTTACGAATCCGGCGCGCGCTTTATTCACTCGCAGCAAAGTATGCGAGTCGTTATGTTCCTGGAGCGGCGCGGTGACAAGATCGGCCTTAACCTCACCGAAGAAGTGCTCGACGGCATCGCCAAGCACAGCAAGCACGGCGGCGCGCTCGCCGGCTACAATGACGTTCCCTACACGCTCGAAGGCCAAATCGTCCGATACTGCGATCGGCTTGCCTACATTAACCACGACATCGATGACGCGATTCGCGCCGGCATCATCACCCAAGACCAACTGCCCCGCAAGGCCATCGAAACTTTAGGGCCAAGCGGGTCTCTTCGCATCGAGACAGTCGTGCAAGACGTCATTATGCAGTGCCGCGGACGGAACGAGATCAAGCTCTCTGAACCCGTGCTCGATGCCGTCGAGACGATTAAGGAGTTCATGTTCGAACGCGTGTACCTCAATGACACCGCCAAGACCGAAGAACCCAAAGCGCAAAACATCGTGAGAAAACTCTTTACGTATTATATGGAACACGCAGACGAACTGCCGCCAGAGTTTGTTTCCGGTGCGCTGGCGGAAGATTCGCTGGCGCGAAGGGTATGCGACTATATCGCCGGCTTTACGGACCGCTTTGCAATCAAGAAATTTAAGGAGCTTTTTCTCGACCCGCTGGAATCCCAAATTCCCCGCGAGTGGGATGCCTGAGATCGTGTGCCCACGCAGCGGACCTTTAGGTCCGCTCCCAGAAATGTGCCCTCGTGCCCATCCACGGTAGTTTGATTTCGGCAATTCAAGCCAAGGTCGATTTGCTGGCATACGTCAGCCAGTACGTCACCTTGCGCAAGCGCGGGCGCGAGTACGTGGGGCTTTGCCCTTTTCACGCGGAGAAGACCCCATCATTTTCTCTGAATGCAGAGAAACAAGTCTGGCACTGCTATGGCTGCGACGCAGGCGGCGACCTCATCACCTTTGTCAGGCGCTATGAAAACGTCGAATTCCCAGACGCGCTTCGGATGCTGGCGACGCGTGCCGGTGTGGAGCTGCGCGATTCTGTGGAATTCGGTCGCCGCCGCAGCGAGCGCGAAGCCATTTACGAAGCCAACGCGGTGGCAAAGAGCCACTTTGTCGATGCGCTGCGCAAAAGCAGCGAAGCGAAGGACTACGTCAAGCAGCGGGGCTTGGACGAGACGACGTGCGAAACATTCGGCATCGGATATGCGCCCGATTCATGGGATGGCCTCACGGGTGCCCTTACGCGGGCGCACATCGATCTTGGGCTCGCAGCACGCGCCGGTCTCATTTCTATTCGTCAAGACGAGAGCGGCTATATCGATTTTTTCCGCCGCCGCTTGATGTTCCCCATCTTCAATCTCACGGGCGAGGTTATCGCTTTCGGGGGCCGCACTCTTGGCGACGATCAGCCGAAGTATCTCAACACGAAGAACACGCCTGCGTACACGAAAGGTCAGCACGTGTATGGACTGCAGCTTGCTCGGCGGGCAGCAGCAGCTCAAGAAGCCATCATCGTCGTCGAGGGATACCTCGACTGTTTGATGCTTCACCAAGCTGGATTTGGCAACGCCGTTGCGTCGCTCGGGACCGCCTTCACCGTGGAACAAGCGCGCGAATTGCGCAGGGTCGCAAGCAATCTGTATCTCTGCTTCGACGGCGATGCAGCGGGTCAAGCAGCGACCGCGCGCAGCATCGACATGCTTGCGGCTGAAGGCCTGCAGGTCCGCGTCGCAAGCCTTCCGCCAGGCCGCGACCCCGACGATATCATCCTCCACGATGGGGCGCAGGCGTTTGCCAAGCTCCTTGCCGACTCGCAGCGCTGGATCGACTTCAAAATTGAGCTGGCGTGCAAGCACATCGAAGCGCAGTTTTCAAACAAGAGCGACATTGCCCGTCAGGCCATGAGCGTCATTTCCAACGTGCGCGACCCGATCGAGCGCGACCAGTATATCAAGACGATGGCGCACAAGCTCGATGTGAGCGAGGCAGCGCTTCGAGCGCTGCGCACGACGGTCGCCGCGCCGGCAATACCCAAAGGCAACGGCAGCAACACCATTCACCGGCGCACGCCGGCGCGTGCACCTGGACTCTCCGTGGAGCGAGAGCTCGTGCAGCTCATCATCGTGCAGCCGCGGCTGCTTGCAGCGGCTGCACAGCGCGTGAGTGCCGCAGATTTTAGCGATGAGGAGCTTGGTCACACGTATGCGAGCATTGCTGCAGCAGCGCGATGCATTGGCCCGAGGCATCAATCCGCTCACGGTTTTAGCCGATGAAGAGAACATCACCGAACTCACGCGTCTCGCGCTCTCGTCACCGCCGCTGCGCGCCGATGAGGAAGAGCAAAGGCTCGAGCTCATCGTGGAGCACTTTGAGCGTCAGCGACTCGAGCGCAGGCTTTACAGCGTCGACGCTGAAATGAACAGGCTCTTGACCGCCGGGAAATCCGTGCCAGAGCCGTTGCGCGATGAGTACAATTCCCTCGCGGCCACGCTGCGAGGAGCAGCCGCCGAAAAGAGAGAGGGAAAAAACTAGTGCCAGCGCGCAAACCGCGCACTCCGGTGAAGGCAACGCCCGAACCAGTTGCAGAGAATGGTCAGCCGGCCGCACCCGCGGTACCGCGCGAGATTGCCGTCAAGGCGCTCATCGAGAAAGGTAAAAAGCGCGGCTCGCTGACGTACGACGAGATCGCTGCGATTTCGGCGGCTTACGACGAAGACGATCCCGAAAAGGGCAACGAGCTCGTCGAGGAGATTATGGGCCAAGGCATCGAGATCACCGAGATGCCAGACACTCCCGAGGCAGAAAAAGATGAACCCGAGCCCGTTGAGGAGGCTCCGGAAGATCTCACGTTCGTGCCGGGCGTTGCACTCGATGACCCGGTGCGGATGTATCTCAAAGAGATCGGCCGGGTGCCGCTCTTGGGCATGGCGCAGGAACAAGAGCTCGCAAAGACCATCGAGCTTGCAGAAGAAGAACTCGAGCGCGCAAAGCAAGAGGGCGTGCAAGCAAACCAGGGGATCGTCGAGGCTGGGGATGGCGCCAAGCGCGATCTGACCGAAGCAAACCTCCGCTTGGTCGTCAGCATAGCAAAGAAGTATGTTGGCCGGGGCATGCAGTTCTTAGACCTGATCCAAGAAGGCAATCTGGGACTCATTCGCGCCGTCGAAAAATTCGAGTATCGCAAAGGCTACAAGTTTTCCACCTACGCGACGTGGTGGATTCGTCAGGCCATCACGCGCGCGCTCGCCGATCAAGCGCGCACGATTCGCATCCCCGTCCACATGGTTGAAACGATTAACCGCCTCGTCAAAATTTCTCGCCAATTACTGCAAGAGCTCGGCCGCGACCCGTCAGTTGAAGAAATCGCGAAAGAAATGGAACTCTCGCCCGACAAAGTGCGAGAGGTTATGAAGATTGCGCAAGAGCCGATTTCGCTCGAGACCCCCATTGGCGAAGAAGAAGACAGCCATTTAGGCGACTTTATCGAAGACCCGGAGGCCGTGGCGCCCGCCGAAGCGGCTTCGGTGACCATGCTCAAGCAAAAAATGGGCGATGTGCTCAAAAATCTCACCGAGCGCGAGCGGAAAGTGCTGGTGCTGCGCTTCGGGTTAGAAGATGGACATCAGCGAACGCTTGAGGAGGTCGGCCAAGAGTTCGGCGTGACGCGCGAACGCATCCGGCAAATCGAGGCGAAGGCGTTGCGCAAGCTGCGCCACCCCAGTCGCGGCAAAGCCCTAAAGGATTACTGGTCGGCAGACTGATGACCGTTGCAGTACGGTTCTCGGTCGCTCTCTTGTTGGCAAGCGTCGTAGCGATCGGTTTGTACCGGCTGTTTGTTGCGCCAACCGTTGCACTGGGCGCTTCGCCCGCACCACTTGCGCCGCCCACCCCCAGCGCACTCAGTACGAGCGCCCTTGGCGCCATCGGCTTGCTCGAGCGCGATCGCAAGACGGATCCGTCGGCCCTGGTTCGGTACGTGAACGATCGAGATGCGGTCGTTGCGGCGCGAGCGGTCCTTGCGATTGGCCGTCTCAACAACCCCGCGGGCAATCAAACGCTCTTGACCGTGCTCTCCGATTCGAGTCGGCCCGACTCAGTGCGAGCGATGGCCGCGTTCGCGCTGGGTCTCATCGGATCGCAAAGCTCGATCGATCCACTCGCGGGCGCGCTACGAGGTAACTCGCCCGCGGTTGCCGCCATGGCCGCCAACGCGCTTGGGAGGATCGGGGGCCAGCCGGCTGTTGATGCTCTCTGGCCGCAGCTGAGCAATGCCGACGTCAGGGTCCGAGAAGAGGTCGCTGTCTCGCTCGGGGAAGCCGGAATCTCCGGCGCACCTGCCTTGGACTACGCGCACCGCAAAGTGGCCGCCGACACGCTGGCTTCGAACATCTTTACCGAGCGCGACCAAGAGGTTCGTTGGCGCGAAGCGTGGGCGCTGGCGCGCGGCTATTATCAAAATGAGGCGCCCGCGCTGCGTCGCCTGCTCACGGACAGCGAGGAACTCGTCCGCATGTATGCGGTGGCGGGTCTGGGTAGGCTCAAGGACCGTACGTACGCATTGCCTATCCGGCTCAGTGCGAACGACTCGTCTTGGCGCGTCCGCGTGGCAGTCCGCGATGCACTGATGGGGCTTCGCGATCCGACGAAGGTGGACATCAAGTCGCCAAAGGTGCCGCAGTCCGATTTCGCGCAGCCGCAACCTGTCCCAAGTGGGGCGCCCTTTGGTGCACACCCGCAGGTGGCGATCGTCACCGGCAAGGGCGTCATCGTCCTTGAGCTCTTTCCGGATGTGGCACCGTACAGCGTGGACAACTTCTTGTCGCTCGTCGATCGCGGATTTTACAACAATCTCACATACTTCCGGGTGATCGCAAACTTCGTCGTCCAAGGTGGCGATCCGAAAAACACCGGGAACGGAGGTCCGGGTTACAGCATTCCAGCGGAGCTCAATCCGGTGCCACAGTTGACGGGGATCATTTCATACGGACTCGACTACGACCAAAAAGCAATGGTGCCGCTCGTCGACACCGCGGGCAGTCAATATTACATCACGCAATCCCCACAACTGCATCTCGATCGAGGCTTCACCGTCTTTGGCAGAGTGGTGAAGGGGATGGCAGTGGTTGATGCCATTGCACCACAACCAAACGGCAACGAACCTGTGGATATCGCCAAGCAAGTCTACCGGTGCCAGCCGGTCACGCCGCAGACGGACGACGTCGAGAGCAAGCTGCGCACGGTGGAAATCGGCTACGACGCCCGGTGAGTAAAAGGCACTAATGTGAGCTGCGACGGGAGGCCGGGCGACCCACACGTGCGAAGGCGCGAATGATGTACTGCAGCATCTCCATCCGATGCTGTCCTGGGAGTGTCGTTCATGGCTAATCGTCGGCAGCATATTATCGAGCTAGCTGCCGAAGTAGTCTACCGCCAGGGCTTCAAAGGTACAAGTGTCGAGAACGTTCTTGAAATTGCCGGCGTTGGTAAAGGCAATTTCTATCATTATTTTCGCAGCAAAGACGAGCTCGGCGTGGCTATCATCGGCGAGATCGAGCGATGGTTCGCAAGCCCGCAAGCCGACGAAATTTTCTCGCACTCAAAATCACCCCAGCAGCGACTCGCAGATTACCTCGGGCACATCGCGGCGCAGCGCCATCGCGACAACCACGGTGACCAACTCGGCAACCTCCTCGCCGAATTGGGCGATGTCGAACCATTTGCAAAGCCGCTGCGCAAAGCGCTCACCGCGCTGGTTGACCGACTGGAGCCGGTCGTCACGGAGTACGCGCTGGAACGCGCCCAAGGCGTCGACGCGCGTTCGATCGCTCGCGCGCTGGCAGCCCAAATCCATGGTTTGAGCGCGATCTACAAGGTCGATCGCGATGCAGCTGCGTTCGATGACGGGCTGCGCAGAGTCGAAGGCATGCTTGCGACCTCGGTCGCCCCTCCGCTGAGCGCGCCCACAACTCCAGCTCCCCTGACGCGCACCGAGTAACTGCTGTATCACCGAAATTGCCAACTTTGGTGATATTCTCTTTCGCGGCATCAATTTGACAGCTCGACTTGAAGCTGCTGGGAGTCCACACTTCGCAAGCGGCGTGGTGCAGTTGCGCTATGCGTCCTAAAACCTGGGAGGTTCTATGAAGCGAGTCACTGGCATCGGCGGCATCTTCTTCAAAGCCAAAGATCCTCCGGCGCTACAAGCTTGGTACAAACAACACCTCGGAATCGATGTGCAGGAATGGGGTGGCACAGCTTTTGCTTGGACAGACGGTGACGGTAAGCCGGTTGCTGGAACAACCATCTGGTCTATTGATTCGGCGCAAGGCGACCACTTTGCGCCCAGCACCGCCACCTTCATGATCAATTACCGGGTGGAAGATATCCACGCTCTAGTCAAAGTCTTGCGCGAAGAAGGCTGCAACGTACTTGAGAAGATCGACGAATCCGAGTATGGGAAGTTCGCCTGGGTTATCGATCCAGAAGGAAACAAGGTAGAACTATGGCAACCGCCTGCCGGCCAATGACAAGGACTGTCAGGCGCAGTACGTGGAGCGCGAGAAAATAGAGGCAAATTCCGAAAATCGGTGATTGAGCCCCGAGTAACACCCCCCACGCCCCACCTTGTGCACCGCGCACAGCGATTTCATGGTGCTGACGGCGTAGCCAAAGCGCATGCTTTCTCTTCTTCTCATTGCACAAACAGTACTCACCGTCTTCGCCGCGGCCTCGCTGCACAATGCATTCCCCGCTTTGGGAAAACAATTCGAGGCAGCCCACCCTGGGGTCACTCTTCGCTTCAGTTTTAACGGCAGTCAGATTCTCGAGGCGCAGCTCGAAAGCGGCGCGCAAGCGGATGTCTTTGCCAGCGCAGACGAGCGTTGGATGGACAAAGCAGTCGGCGCTGGAGTGGTGGCAAATCCCGTAGCGTTTGCAAGCAACCAACTTGTGCTGGTTGTCGCGCAGCAATCAAGCATTGCAAGCCCGCTTGACCTTACCAAGCCCGGAACGAAGCTCGTGCTCTGCGCGCAGGCAGTCCCGTGCGGCGCCTACGCTCGCAGACTCCTCGCAGGCATGGATGCCGATCCTGCATATGGCCCCAAGTATTCAGACGCTGTGTTGCAGAACGTCGTCTCGAACGAACTCGACGTCGAATCTGTTTTGAGCAAGGTGACCCTGGGTGAAGCGGATGCAGGTATCGTGTATCGCACGGATGCCTTGGGCCAAACGAGCGTGCGGACGATTACGCTGCCGGTGCTGCCAGGCACTCCAATTGCCTACTACGTTGGGACGGTCCACTCGAGTGCGGCGCCGAGCGACGCAACTGCGTTCGTCAATTTCGTTCATTCCTCGGACGGTCAAAATATTCTCGCTGGATTCGGTTTCACAGCCGCGCCGCAATAGACGCTGCGACCACACCAGATGATCAAGCGGTCGCCCGCTTCGGCCGCGCGAGACGCAACGCTCACCGCAACAGCGCTCGTTCTCGCGGCGTTGTTCGTGCTCTTCGGTGCAATCGCGCTCGTCGCGCTCATCCTTCGAATCACACCATCGGGCATGAGCGAAGCGTTGCGCGATCCCGTGGTCTCGCAAGCGCTCTGGCTATCTGTGCGCACGAGTCTGCTCTCAAGCCTCATCATTGTCGTATTCGGCACACCACTTGCGGCATTGCTGTCCACCCCATTTCGCGGACGAGCGGCGCTGGAGACACTCGTGATGTTGCCGGTCGTGTTGCCGCCGGTGGTCGGTGGCCTGGCCTTATTGCTCGCCTTCGGGCGTGCTGGCCTCTTGGGCCGCGAGTTGAATTTTTTTGGATTGCATCTTCCCTTCACGACAGCCGCGGTCGTGATTGCGCAGACCTTCGTGGCGGCGCCGCTGTACATCGCCGTCGCGAAAGGCGTCTTTACCCGTGTCGATCCGCAGCTTCTCGATGCAGCATCGACTCTGCACGCTTCTCGTGCATATACGTTCATTCGCATCGTCTTGCCGCCGGCAATGCCCGCTCTCGCGGGTGGTCTCACGCTGGCGTGGGCTCGCGCGCTGGGCGAGTTTGGCGCAACCATTACGTTCGCGGGTAATCTGCCGGGCGTCACGCAGACCATGCCAATCGCCGTCTACATGGCGGCGCAGACAGATCTGCAAGCGGCAATTGCTATTGCCGTGATTTTGATGCTGCTCTCGTACGGCGCTTTGCTTGCTGTTCGGCATGCTGCCGGAGACAGCGGTCTTGGATTGTGATGCTGCGGGCTCGCCTCGATGCTGCAGATTAATGTCCACAACGCTCTCGGACGCTTTGCACTGGCGTGCGATCTGCGCGTACAACCCGGTCAAGCGGTTGCTCTCGTCGGAGCCAGCGGCGCGGGCAAGACGTCCACTCTTCGCGCGATTGCGGGTCTCTTGCGGCCGCAACGCGGTCGCATTTGGCACGATGACGAATGTTGGTTCGACTCGGAGCGTCACATCTTTGTGCCGCCGCAAGGTCGCAGTTGCGGCTTCGTGTTCGCCGAGTATGCTCTGTTTGGCCATCTGAGTGCTGTTGAAAATGTTGCCTTCGGATTGCGCGCATGTGGCAGCGCGAGCTCGTTTGCGCGCGTACGCGGTCGCGATCTGCTTGAGCGCTTCGGGGTTCTGTCACTTGCTGATCGCAAAGCAGCATCTCTGTCGAGCGGTGAAATGCAACGGGTTGCGATAGCGCGGGCGCTTGCCACGTCCCCGGCCGTGCTCCTACTCGATGAGCCGCTTTCCGCGATTGACGTGGAACGCCGGGCGCCCGTGCGCGAAGCCTTGCTCGGGCACATCGCGCAGTCAGGTGCTGCGGCCGTTGTCGTCACGCACGATCCGGTTGAGGCGATGCTCTTTGCGGATCAGTTGATCGTGCTCGAGCGAGGCACGGTCGTCCAGCGGGGAAGCGCTTCGCAGCTACGGGAGCGGCCACGTTCGAGCTATGTTGCAGCGTTCTCTGGGGTAAATCTCTTTACGGGCACAGCGCACCCAGAGGCCGGCGGCGTCAGCGTCGTGTTGATCAATGGCACGCCGCTGACCGTCCTCGGCAGCTGGACGGGCCACGTCGCTGTGGTCATCGATCCCGATTCGGTCGTGCTCTCCAAGACACGCCCGGATTCCTCAGCGCGAAATTGCTTGATTGGCCCTGTCATGCACGCATTTCCGGATGGAGGCGCGGTCCGCGTCAGCATTGCAAGCTCGCCTCCCATCGTCGCGCGCATCACGAGCCAGTCCGCGGCGGACCTTGATATCAAGCCGGGTGCCGATGTGGTGGCGACGTTCAAGGCAAGCGAAATGCGGGTCCACTAAACGCGGTTTCGTCGTCACATGGACTCAACTCGGACAACACGCCTCAGTATCATGGCCACTCCATGCGAGGTGGCACATGATATTCCATGGTGTTGCGCGCGTCTCAGAGGACTCGTTTCTGTATTCAGGTTGCTACAGTGCGCGCGGAGGCTTAAGCGTCGCCCAACGCGCGGCATGGGGTCTGCACGTTCGTGGCGGACAATCCTCAGATTGGAAGCCTTGTAAAAAAGTCGCGACTGCTCTTGCGCGCCCTCCTTGTGTTTGTGAGAACGTTTTCACCACGCGGGTAAAATCCAAGCCGAGCAGCGCGGCTGCGCAGACCGTCATCAAGTGCGAGAAGGATCGCCGCCACCGTTTCACGTGCATGCTTCCGAGCGCCGAAAAACAACGTCGCCATGAGCCTCGGTCGCGACAACTTCGCGAACGTGGGGCGTGCCACGTAGTGCCGTATCGGCGGCTATGTGTCATTGCCGATGGTCGGCACCTCACGTGCACTGTATTTCGCGGTCGCGCGTATGTCGCTTCTGGGTTTGCGCTCTAGAGCCGCCCCGCATGATCGAGCCAATCTCCAGCGAGCCAACCGCGAGTCCGCAAAGCGAGATGAACGAACTCATCGTGCAGAATCAATCCTGGCTCAGTGCCCTCGAGCAGGCATCGGATCGCGTGCAAGACGCAGATAACAACGCCGTCGGTCATTTCGGTGCGAAGAACGGCTTTTTTGTGCTCCGCAGCAACGCCGGCTTTGTGTACGCAAAAGATGCGCACTTTCACATGGCAGCCGATGGTCGCTTGCTCGACGAGCATAACCGCTCGGTACTCGGGTTTGCAACGAATCAGGTAGGCGTGGGCCCAGCTCCGCTGAGAGTCCCAAAAAACGAGATCGAGGCTCACCATTTTGCTGACTACGACATAGACGAGCGAGGCGTTCTCTTTGGAATCCTCCCGAAAAACGATCAGTTCACGCAGCCGGATCGAGTTGAACTGGGGCGACTTTGCGTTGCGATTTTTCCAGCCGCCCAAGAGCTTGGGCAGCGCGGTTCGTCCGACTTCGTCGCCACAGTGCCATCAGGCTCGCCGAAGCTTTTTCCCGCCGACGCGGTGCACCTCAGCATAGAACGGCAGCCGGCTTCGCCAGAATTTGAACGAGTGCGCGACAACGCGCGCAAGGTGTGGATCCGCAGCGCGCGAGCCGAACTCGACGTTGCACTTGCCGATAGTGAGGACACGCTTGTGCGGATCGCATTGAACGTCGTCAAATGAGCGCGAACGGACAAGCGACGAGGTCGCGCCTGCAACGATGGAGCGTGCCGAAACAATCCTCAAAGGCGCCCGCTGGGGAAATTGACGAGGCTGGCCAAACGCTGTCTCGGCTCGCGCGCAGTCTCCTCGATACTGCGCCGCACGTTCTCAGAGAGGTCACCTCCGCTTCACAGAGCGCGATACGGCGCGAGGCGTATCTCGATCTTGTAGGTGCGGAAGACCGAGCTTGGCGAGTTGCGTATGAGGGCATCGAGGCATTTTGCGTTGTCGATTCGCAGGGCGAGCGCGAGCTGCTCGGTCTGATCGTGGGCGCCGCGCCCCGGAGTAGGCTCAGCGAAATCGAGCGGCGCATCGTGGGCGAAGCGGTCAGCAGGCTCTTTGCAGGATCATCCTCGGATGCTCGGAGCGTCCGCGAAGAATTGCGCGTGAGACCGCTTCCGCCAACCTGGTGCTGCACGATAGAATTGTTTGGCCCTCACAACCGTGCGTCAAGGTTGTTGCTCTTTGCTGCCTGCATGCCACCCCCACCACCCTCGATCGTGCGGCCGAATCTTCATGCCGTTTCGCTACCGCTTCGAGCGACCATACCCGCAAACTCATGCGACCTCGCCTCACTTTCGCAGTGGCAAAGCGGCTCGCTGCTCCATTTGCGGCGGAGTTGCGGCGGACCGTACGCGCTCCTTTATGCGGGAAGGCAGCGAATAGCGCGGGCACAACTGGGGTCGCTGTTCGGACAACGGGCCGTCATGCTTACCGAACTGCTCGTAAGTGGCAGATGACCCTCAACATGGAGACGCTCGCAGATGTGCGGGTTACCATCACGGTGATGCTCGGGCGGGCTACGGCGCCAATTGCTGAAGTCCTCAAGTACATGCCCGGCACAGTCGTACCGCTTGATGTTCCGGCCGATGCGCCGGCCCCGCTGTTAGTCAATGGGGTTGCGGTTGCGACCGGGGAGCTCGTCTCAACTGAGGACGGCGCACTCGCCATTGAGATTCACGACGTGCTTTCTGACGCAATTCGGCCGACAAGATGACCGAGGTCGCGGCCCACGTCCTAGCCCACCCCCAGTTGGGCTCGCCCGCTGATCTGCTTGCGGCGTTTCTCGTGCTCGGTTTGCTACCTGTCCTCGCCATTTCCGTGACGTCTTTTACGCGTATCATCGTCGTGCTGGGATTATTGCGAGCGTCATTCGGCACCGCGGCCCTGCCTCCCAATAGCGTCCTTATCGCTCTCGCGATCATGCTGACCGTCGCCATCATGGGGCCGACGCTGGGAGCCATCAGCCGCGAAGCGGTGATTCCTTATGAGGCGCACAGGCTGACGGCCTCTGCGGCCTTTGCGCGCGCCGAACGCCCGCTCCGGTCGTTCATGGCGAAGCAAACTCGGCCTGCAGACATCGTTGCTTTCGCCCGCATCGCTCGAGTGACACAGTCGAGCAGAGAGGACGTACCGTTTTTTGTGCTGGCACCCGCATTTTTGGTGAGCGAGCTTCGAACGGCCTTTGCGATGGGATTCGCTCTCGCGCTCCCGTTTGCGATCATCGACATCGTCGTTGGCGTCATCCTCATGTCGCTCGGCATGTTCATGGTCTCGCCGGCATCCATCTCACTGCCAATAAAGCTCCTGCTTTTTGTATCGGTTGACGGATGGACACTTGTCGCCGGCGCGTTGGCTGCGTCATACCGGTAGTTGGATGAATCACGCCGTTATCGATCTCTACACGCGAGCACTGGAAACCGCGGCGTTGCTCGCGTTGCCGATTGTTGCGGTCATCGGGGTCATCGGGGTCATCGTTGGGTTAGCGCAGACGATCACCGGCATTCAAGACCAAAACCTCTCGTTCGGACCCAAGATTGCGGTGATCATACTCCTGGCCGCGATGAGCGGACCGTTTGCACTAGCGCTGCTGGGTGAGTTGTTGCGTGCATCGATCCAAGTACTCCCTCATCTCGTGCGTTGAGCGTTCTTTGGCAGAACGGCGCAAGCGGTGCGCTGGCTGCGTCGGTAACCCAAGCCTGCACGTTCGCGGCAACATTGCCTCTCGCCGCGGGTGGCAGCACGATGCGGGTAGCGCGAGCCGGACTCGCGCTCGCCCTCGTACCCATCCTTCTCGCCGCTCATGAGTCTCGGCCCGCAGCACCGCTGTTCGAGGCAGTTGCAAGCGGAGCGTTGATCGGGGCAGCATTTGGGTTAAGCGCAAGTGTTGTGTGTGGGGCTGTCAGTGCAGCTGGATCGCTCATCGATTCGAGTCTCATGTGGGCACCCTTTGCGGATCGCGCTGGAACCGGCGGCGCTCTAGCCTATTTGTATCAAGTTGCCTTCATACTGGTTCTGTTGCAAACCGGGGGCTTCAATGCGATCGTCAATATTTTCGCGCGAGCAACCTTGCAGTTGCCGTTGCACATCGCGACGCTCTCCGGAATTCTCAGTCTCGGCGAAGCTGCGTTGAAGGAGAGTCTCGTTTTGGCTGCACCCGCCCTTCTGGCACAAACGCTGGCCTCGCTGCTGGCTGGCATTTTGGCAAGGGCGGCGCCTCAGGTGAACGGTATGCTTGTGAGCGCCCCCATCATCTGCGCGGCCGTCGGTCTTGCTTTGGTCGCTGGCGGCAGCGCGCTCTTCATCTCTCTTGTCGAGGTCGTTCGCGAGCTTTTGGCGATGCTCGCGCAGGCGTAGGTATGGCGTCCGCTCAGGAGCGCACCGAAGAAGCAACTCCGAAGCATCGAGCCAAAGTCCGTGCGCGCGGCGGGATGGCGCGAAGCCAGCTCGCAGCACCAGCTCTCTCAATCATGATCGCCGCACCAGTTGCCCTCGCCTTAGGTTCGCGTGTGGGCTCATGGCGGCAAGCATTTGTTGTTGCAACCGAGACGTGCGCAACCCACGGGAGCAGTCTCGATGCAACAACGCTCGTCAGATGGGCCCACGCCATCGGCAGCGCCGCAAGACCTTGGGACCTCATCGCAATGTGCTGGCTGCTCGCATCGTCTTGTGGCATCGTCGCCTCATTGGCGTGTGGCTCGCTTGGCTTTGCGCCGGGCGCAAGTGCGCCGAGGTTCGCTCGCCTCGCGGGATCGATGGGCCTGAGGCGCCTCGCAAGCGTCGAGAACGTCTGGCACGCCTCCAGTTCGGGGTTGGCTCTCGCGTTGATCGTTTGGATTGCGCTACCGCCGACGATCTCGAGTATTCAAACGGCCGCGCGTATGGCTGGTCTGGCAGGCTCCGTCGCCGCTATGGAACGAGGCGCCGTAACCGCGTGGTGGCGTGCAAGCGCGGTCCTTCTTGTGTTTGCGGCGATCGACGTCATGATGACTCGCAAACGCTTCGCGGCAAGCCAACGCATGACGCCGCGCGAACTTCGCGATGAGCGTGCCGAATCCGAAACGCGCCCGGAAGTGAAGCAGCGGCGAAAAACGATCGGGGCTCGGCGCTCGCGCGGTTTACGCGTTGCAGCCATAAGGAAGGCTACAGCGGTCATCACGAATCCAACGCACTTCGCGATTGCGTTGCGCTACGCCCCGCCGGAAATCGACGTGCCGATCGTGGTTGCGCGCGGCGCCGATTTGACCGCCGAGATCGTGCGCGCAGCCGCGCACGAGTTTGAGGTGCCGATCGTCGAGTCCGCCGATCTTGCGCGCACGCTGTATGCGATAGTCGAGGTTGACGCGCCAATACCGGAAGAATGTTATGCAGCCGTGGCTGCGATCTTTGCCTGGATCGTGCGAACGCGCGGCTCGCTGCGCGGGCGCGACCCAGAGCCATCGTGATGCCAACGAGAGATCTCGTTGGTAGCGCGCTGAGCGGTGCGGTACTCGCCAGCATTGCGATGCTCATCATTCCATTGCCCCCGCCGCTGCTCGACGTGCTCCTTGCGTTTGACATCATGTTTGCCACCGCGGTCCTTGTCATCGCGCTTTCGATACAGAACCCGCTCGAACTGGCAGCGTTTCCGTCCCTGCTGCTCGTCACCACGCTCTTCAGACTGAGCTTGGATGTTTCAGCGACCCGTCTGATTCTCACCCAAGGAGATCAGCCTGGAGGGGTCGGCAGCGTGATCCCCGCGTTCGGTGAATTCGTCATGCGAGGCAACCTCGCGGTGGGGGCGCTCATGATCATCATCCTCATTGTCGTTCAGCTCGTGGTGGTCACCAATGGCGCGCAGCGCGTGGCCGAAGTCGCCGCGCGCTTCACCCTCGACGCGATGCCCGGCAAACAAATGGCGATCGATGCCGACCTCCACACGGGTCTCATCGATGCGGCACAGGCAAGGATGCGACGCAAAGCGGTGCAGGCCGAAGCGGACTTCTACGGTGCGATGGACGGCGCCGGCAAATTCGTTCGCGGCGACGCGATCGCCGCGGTCGTGATTGTCTTGGTGAACGTTGTGGCTGGAATGGCGATCGGCATCATCGGCAAGCACCTCGATGTCGCGACGGCTGCCCGAACCTATCCATTGCTCTCTATAGGCAACGCGCTCGCGACCACGCTTCCCGCCTTCTTATTGTCGACTGCCATGGGGATCATGGTGACGCGCGCGGCATCGGAGGCGACGCTTGGCGTGGAACTCGTGCGCCAAATGTTAGCTCACCCCGCCGCCCTGCGAGCCGTTGGTATCGCCATGCTTGCGTTCGCACTGGTGCCCGGATTGCCGCACGCAGCATTCGGCTTGTTGGGAGCGGGCACAGTCGGGGTGGCGGCGCTGTCGGCGCGCGCGGTGCGCCGTCAAGAGCTCGCCCGCAGCGCTCACGAGGCACAAACCTTGCGGGCCGAAACCCAAAAGCCCGAACATGCAGTGACGCTGCTCGGGGTCGATGCCCTGTCGATTCATTTGGGCGAGCGGTTGCTCCCACTGCTCGAGGTTCCGGCTTGCGATGCGCTCCTCAACCGCATTGCCTTGCTACGAAAGCGGGTTGCGTTGGAGCTAGGCATTGTCATGCCCGGCGTTGCCGTGCAAGACAACCTGCGTCTTCCTCCTCGAGGTTATGCCATATGCCTGCGCGACCGAGCGGTAGCGCACGGGATCCTTCATCCGGATCGTCCGCTTGCGCTTGACGATCCAAAGGCTCTTTCACAGTTGCCAGGCGAAGCTGTTTTGGAACCTGCCGCTGGTCTTGCGGGCGTTTGGCTTGCGCCGGGGGATCGGCAGTCAGGCCGCCACGATTCAACCTCCGCGGCGATCGTCGTCGACCCACTCACAGTCTTGACGAGTGCGCTGGATGGTGTGGTGCGCTCGTATGCGGCGACCCTGCTTGGGCGCCAAGAAGTGCAGCTCTTGCTCGATAACCTCAAAGCCGCGCAACCAGCTGCTGTCAAAGGGGTTGTGCCCGAAATGGCGTCTCTTGGTCTCGTCCAACGTGTTCTGCAACACTTAGTTCGAGAGCGGGTTTCCGTGCGCGACATGGCGACCATTGTGGAGACTATCGCCGATGAAGCCGAAAACACAAGAGATGTCTCAACAATCGGAGAAGCAGTACGTCGCAGGTTGGCGGCGAGCATCTGTTCGTCGCTTGCAAACGCGGACAATGTCATACGAGCCGCGGCCCTCTCCATGAACCTGGAATCCCAGCTTGCCGCCGCCACCGTCGCGAGCGAGCGGGCCCCGGTCTTGGGACTGGAACCCGACTCAGCTGCGCGGCTGGCCGGCTGGCTTCGGGCCTACCAAGAGCGAGCATGCGCCGGCGCAACCATTGTGTGCTCGCAGTCACTGCGGTTGCCGTTGGCCCGTTTTATCGAAGCATTCGGCGGAGAACTCGCCGTGCTTGGGCTCGCCGAGGTCGTTCCTGGGTATACTCTTAATGTCGCGGAAACCATCGGCGACGAAAATTCCTGAAAGACAAACTCATGCAAACAAACGTAACTCCTCTTCGGAGTTCGCTCTTCGAGCAACTCCGGCACGACAATGAAATATTGACGCTCATTGACCGAGCGGACGAGGTGCTCGGCGCGCTCGGGTACACCGATCACGGTCGGCGCCACGCAACGCTCGTGGGGATCAATGCCTCCCGACTCTTGGCGTCGCTCGGTTATGATGCTCACCATTGCGATCTTGCGGCGGTCGCCGGTTTAACGCACGACCTTGGCAACTGTGCGGGCCGCCCGAGCCATGCAGCCGCGGGCGCAGTCTTCGTCTACACCCTGCTTGTGAAGCGGGGCGTCAAAGTAGTTGATGCCGCCACGATCATGACTGCTGTCGGCAACCATGACGAAAACGAACAGGGCGCGGCAGTTGACCCCGTGAGCGCGGCTCTCATCATTGCGGACAAGGCCGACATCCATCGCTCGAGAGTGCGTACGCGAAGACCCGAGGATTTCGACATTCATGACCGGGTCAACTACGCTGTCACCCACGCGGAACTTGAGGTTATCGGCGCGAGCAGGCAAATCGTACTGCGCCTGACCGCGGACACGAACTTCGCTACGCCCGCAGATATTTTGGATCTCTTCAACGTGCGCTTTGCGATGAGCAAGAGCGCGGCAGCCGTGCTCGATTGCTCGTACGGCGTGGTCGTCAACGGCGACGCGATCCTGTAGGAAATGTAGCAGCGCAACTCACGCCCATGGAGCGGCGGACCTTGAGGTCCGCTTGTCGCGGGCGACGATCAAGTCGCCCCTGCCTTGGATAAGGGTTGCAGCGCCTCCAGCGCGAAAGTGCCGCCTCCATGTTTTGGTTTCGCTGGAAGCATCTTATCAAGCTCACGGCTATCGTTGTGCTGTGTGTCTTATGCGCGATTGCCTTTACGCCCCTGAAGAGTTCGATCCATTTGGGACTGGATTTGCAGGGCGGCTTGCGAGCGCTGGTCGAGCTCGAACCGACGCCTGACAATCCCACGATCACCGCAGGCTTGCAAGACGAAGAGCTGCAGGTGCTTCAAACGAGGCTCAATGGCTTGGGCGTCAGCGAGCTCTCGTTTTCCAAAGTTGGAACCGATCGCATCAACATTGAAGTGCCGGGGCTCAAAGATCCCGAGCAGGCCATCGCGCTGATTCGCGAGGCGGCAGTCCTTGAGATGCGCCCGTTGACCAAAGAACAAGTCGCGCGGGCACAAAGCGATCCGAAGTTCGACGCGTACAAAGCCTCAGGTCCGCCGGTCATCACCGGGTCAGACATGTCGAGTGCCACAGCCGGAACCGACTCGGCCGGTCAGCCCGCCGTGCACTTTACCCTCAACTCAGCCGGATCGAAAAAATTCTACGACTGGACGAGCAAAAATATCGGCAATCCTTTGCCGATCTTTCTTGATAAAAAACTCATCGAATCTCCGATCATCGAGGGTGCGATCAGTAGCCAAGGCGAGATTCACGGCAACTTCACAACCGATTCAGCGGTGCGGCTGGCCAACGAGCTTTCCGCCGGCTCGTTGAAGGTGCCGACCAAGATTATCGAGATAGAGAACGTGGGCCCGACCCTCGGTGCGATCGATCTTCAAAAATCGCTCGTCGCATCGCTTGTCGGACTCGCCATTGTCTTGCTGTTCATGCTGGTGGTCTACCGAGTCCCTGGTTTCTTAGCTGACGTCGCGTTGGTCGTGTACTGCTTCCTGATGCTTGCCTACGTCGCGCTCTTTGGCGTCGCGCTGACGCTGCCGGGCATTGCGGGCTTCGTGCTGTCGATCGGTATGGCGGTCGATGCAAACGTCCTTATTTTCGAACGCATTAAAGAAGAGCTGTGGGCCGGGCGCACCACCCGGGCAGCTGTAGGCGTGGGCTTCAAGCGAGCATTTTGGACCGTCTTTGATTCGCACGTCACAACGATCGTGGGCGCCCTCGTGCTCTACTGGCTCGGCACGGGGACGGTCAAAGGATTTGCCTTGACGCTGCTTGTGGGCACCGTCTTCTCACTGCTGACCGCGGTGAACGTCACCAGAGCTTTCGTCGACGCGGTTGTCGACAACGACGTGGTTACCCAGCCCGCGTGGTACGGAGCGTAGCCGCCGGTGTTTTTCCGTAAACTCAAATGGAACATTATCGCGCAGCGCAACTACTGGTTTGCGTTGTCTGCCGCGGTGATCATTGCGGGTGTCGTCGCGCTCGTCTTGCACCACGGTTTGGCTTTAGGTCTTTCCTTTACGGGCGGCTCGACGATCGACGTCAAGTTTAGTCAAAGCGTCACGGAAACGGCCGTTCGCGACGCCTTGCGTTCGGTTGACCTCTCCTCGATTGGCCCAGAGTTCCGCTCGCAGTATGCGCCCCTGCAAACCGCTCAAGAGAACATTCAGCTTGCCTCGAAAGTCGGCGACGTCGCACACAACGACCGCGTCCTCATCTCAACGCAAAGCGCCATCAACGATCCTGGACCCGTCTACACCGCGCTCGATAAAGCCGGACTCAAAGCAGACCGCGGACAGAGCCAGATCACGTCCGTTGGTCCGAGCCTGAGTAAAGAATACCTCAGCCGGTCGCTGTGGGCGCTGGTCATCGCCCTCGCGCTGCAGCTCATCTACATCGCGTTTCGCTTTGGCAACCAGTTGCGATACGGCATCATTGCGGACATTGCCCTGGTGCACGATGTGCTCGTCATGGTGGGCATCTACGCGATCGCAAACCGAAAAGCGGACGATGCCTTTCTCGCCGCGTTGCTGACCGTCATCGGGTATTCCGTCATGGACTCGATCGTCATTTTCGATCGAATCCGTGAAAACACGCGGTTGATGCCCGATCTTCCCTACGATCAGATGGTGAACACGTCGCTGTTGCAAACCATGACCCGATCGGTCAACACGCTTGCGACCGTTCTCATCACGTTGCTCGCCTTGTTTTTCTTTGGCGGCGACACGCTCAAGAATTTCGCCTTTGCCCTGCTAGTTGGTGTGACGAGCGGTGCGTACTCGTCCATCTTCATCGCAAGCCCGCTGCTCGTTCTGTGGAAGAGCTGGGAGAACCGCAAACGCGCGTCGGTGCGAGCGGCCGCAACCACGCGCGAACTGCGCACCGCGAATGCGGGGGTGGCCCCTTCGATAGCGACGAGTGGCGGATCGCAAGGTTTCAAGAGGATTCCACCCAAACGCAAAGCTTCGCAAACGCAGCCGGCCCGTTATCGCAAGAAGCGGCCGACGGCGGATGACACCCCGGCTCAGGAGCAAAAGCCCGGCGGAATCATTGGTTTACTAGCTGAACTAAAAGAAGAAAATGGCGGCGACAGCTCCCAAGAGCAGCTCCCAGGGGACCCGCAACCATAACGAGGCGCTTCGCCTGACCGGTGCGGCGCGCGTTCGCGCGCTGCGCGCTCCTCTCATTTCCAACGCGCTGCTCGTGGTGGTCAAGTTGGGAGTCTGGCTGCTCTCCGGCTCTGTTGCCGTGCTCTCGGAAGCATTGCACTCGGGCGTCGACCTGTTTGTCACCACATTCCAGTTGATCTCCGTCAGCCTCGCAACGCGCCCCGCCGACGCTGACCACGCGTACGGTCATGGGAAGTTCGAGAACATCGGCGCGGCCCTCGAGGCCTTGTTCATTCTTGCGACGGCTGCTAGCGTGGTCGTGGAGGCAATCAAGCACATCCGTCTTCCCGCGGCGATCACCCATCTCGATTTCGGGATTGCAGTTATGCTCGTGTCGGCAGCCGTGAATCTCGTGGTGTCGCGAGTCTTAGCCCGCACAGCGGGAGCCGAACAGTCCCCGGCCTTGCAGGCGGAAGCGGCGCAGCTTGGCGCCGACGTGTGGACGGCAGGCGGTGTCGCGCTTGGCCTGATCGCAATTCGCATCACTGGAGTAACGCTCATCGATGCCATCATCTCGCTCATGATTGCTGGGCTGATCGTGAAAGCGGCTTATGACGTGAGCGCTAGCGCATTTGTGGATCTCACGGACGGCAGACTCCCTCCCGAGCAAGAAACCCTCATTCGGCAGATCATCGAGCGGCACAGCAACATCATTGCCGGCTATCACAAACTGCGCACGCGCCGATCGGGCGGCGGGGAATTCATCGACTTCCACCTGCAGATGGCGGGGGATATGCCCCTCCAGCGCGCGCACGATCTCTCTGACGTCATCGTTGCCAGTATCAAGGAAGAGCTGCCTCGGGCCCACGTGCTCATTCACCTCGAACCCGATGCCTAGGGGCTATGCAGCAGCAGCTCCAGCCGCATCCTCAACCGCATTATAGGCGCCGATGGCCCTGGCGAAGTCTCGGCCATGAACGGCATCATAGAAGTCGTTGTGAGTCTCGACGACCCCTTGGTCTGCCCACGAGTCGTACAGCGCTTTCGTGATCGGCAAATGCGCGGTTGGTCCCACGGCATCCGCATAGGACGAATGGAACGGACCGAAGTTGCCGGATTCCTTGTGCGCGAGCACGAGTGCAGCCACAGCGTCAGCGGCAGCCTTCGCCGCCTCTTTGAGCGCTTCGGGCAGCCGAACATCCTCGGCAACGGCCTCGTACGACGCGATACCTGGCCGGTCTGCGTGCCACGGCATTTGCGCAGAATGATCGAAGCGCACCATGCCTCGTATCGAACGAAGGTCGCTGCGGATGTCATGGATCCAGTCAATTCCCCTTTCGGACTTGGGCAGTTCTGCGACTTGCCGGTTGAACTCGCTGACGCTCGAGCGCACCGCCGCAACTTTCTTTGCGTCAAGATCGAAGACGTCAAAAGCTGCGGCCGGATGATATGTATCGCTGCCAGTGCCGTATCGCGCCTGCATGGTGACGTCAACCGCATTTTGCGCCCACTTCGTTCCCGACGTGAGCGCGTTAGCGAACGCGGCTGAGGGAACGCCCGGCGCGAGCATCGTTTCAGGTGAAGCGGCGAGGTAACGCACTCCGCTATGCGAGAGGGTATCGCAAAAACCAATGGTCGCCATAAGGCACTGGTTCGCGAGCACCCCGGTGACCGAATCGTCCGCCCCCGGAAACTTCTTACGGAACGCTGCTCGGCCGTCGCTGATGGCACCCGCAATATCTTGCAACGGCATGAATCCGCCAGTGCTGTCGGCCTGCAGCCCGCCGCCGTCGCCGCCACCGTGGTCGACGAGATCGAGCCACACGTCTGCCGTACGAAATTTTGGATCGGTGGCTCGAGCCTCGAGCGTTTGCTCGACAAACGTCGCGAGCGCCTTGCGGTCTGCCATGTTGGCAGGCGCGGTGATGCGCGTGATGTGTTGAGTTCCGTCTTGCACGGTCGACCATTCCGTGCGCAGTTGACCGCGTATGAAGGGCGCCTGCGGAACTCTGGTTGTGTCCTCCGCAACCACTTTGAGCGATGAATTCGTGGCGGTGGTTTTGATGAAATCCGTAATATTGCGTTCTTGCACAGCATCGAGATTGTTATCGCCGTCTCGGTAAATTCCGAAGACGACGTTGGGGTTTCCGATCCGATCGATAGCCATCTGTTCCACTCTGCGACCTCCGGCTGGCGAGCAATTTCCCACCGACCTGCCGCCGCGTCAAGGCCAAGAACCGTCAAGGACTCACACGCAAAATCGCAAAACGAAGGCCCATGCCCTGGGGTCAGCTTACTGTTATGTGGTTGCACGTCTTTTTTGCGATCACGTGGTTTGGCGGCACGCTCTTCCTGCTCGTCGTTGTGAGCCCGGCGCTGCAATCGTGTGATCCGTCCGTGGCCGTGCAAGTCGGCGAGCAAATCGGCAAAAGGACGCAGCGCTTTCTCGCTCCCGCGGGCGCTCTGACGATCATTTTCGGGCTCCTCAACGCCACCGTCTTCGGACCGGTGAGAAGCTGGACTTTCTTTGGCGGCTCCGCCTATGGCGCGACGCTGCTTATTGCGATTGTCCTTGCGGTCATCATAGCTGTGCTTGGCGCAGTCACTGGGCGCGTCGGCACCTCCATCGCTCGTGCTCCTCTGGAGGATCGGGTCAAGCTCCTGCGGCGCATCACCCTCTTGTCGGGACTCTCTGTCGTAGGGTTCATTCTTGCACTGACCTGTATGGTGCTGATGCGCTACGGATTGTAATAAGGAGAGCAAGCTACGGCAGGGCACGCGTCGATTCTAACCTAAGCGGAGGAACGTGAAGCGCGCCGATTTACAGGCCCTCATCAGGTCCATCCCTGACTTCCCGAAACCTGGAATCCTGTTTCGCGACATCACGCCGCTGCTCAAGGATGCCCGCGGGTTTTCATCAGCTGTTGACCTGCTGGCAGATGAATTCATCGGTGACGATATCGATTACGTGGTCGCGATCGAAGCAAGAGGATACGTGATTGGCGCCCCCCTCGCATACAAGCTCGGGGCCGGCCTGATTCCCGTTCGCAAACCGGGGAAGCTCCCGTCGACCACACTAAGAGCCGACTATGCCCTTGAGTACGGCACCAATTCGCTCGAAATTCACAGCGATGCTCTCTCCAAGGGCCATCGGGTCATCATCGTCGACGATCTGCTTGCAACCGGCGGAACGGCATTGGCCACAAAAACGCTCATCGAGCGCCTGGGAGCCGAAGTGGTTGGCGCCGGGTTCCTCATCGAACTTGCGGATCTCGCTGGCAGAGCAAAACTCGGATCGACTCCGGTCAGGACGCTGCTCACCTATTAAATGTAGGGGCGATTTGGAAAATTGCCCGCCCCAGGCCGCGGCCAATGTAGCAGCGCACCTTCAGGTGCGCTCCCGGTAGCCCACTGCTCGTAGCACAGATCCCTAAAGAGTTGGCGGGAACGCTTGTGGCATCGGGCGTAGAACCCTTACAATAGCATCAAGAGGGCTGGACGCGGGACACCGCGTCACGTGGGACGATGGCAAACAACTTCAGCGAGCTGCTTGAAAAGGTACGGAGCTATCAGCCGGCGGTCGATCCTGCTTGGCTGGAGAGCGTCTACTCCTTTGCGGAGCACGCCCACGATGGACAAACCCGCGCCTCGGGTGACAGCTTCATCTCCCACCCGCTCGCCGTCGCATCCATCCTCGCCGAGCTCGAACTTGACACCGACAGCATTGCTGCGAGCCTGCTCCACGACGTCGTCGAAGACACGACCGTCCCAATCGAGGACATTGGCCGCCGCTTCGGCAGCCCAATCGCCTCGCTCGTAGATGCGCTCACAAAACTCACCAAAATTCCCTACCAAAGCAAGGAAGACGTGCAAGTGGAGAACTTGCGCAAAATGTTCCTTGCGATGGCCAAAGATATCCGGGTCATCATCATCAAGCTTGCCGACCGCCTGCACAACATGCGAACGCTCCAAAGTTTACCCCCGTCCAAGCAGAAGAACATCGCGCAGGAAACCCTCGAGATCTACGCGCCCCTAGCCCACCGTCTCGGCATTTACAAGATGAAGTGGGATCTCGAAGATCTGGCTTTGCGCTACATCGACCCGCAAGCCTATCGCGACATTGCTGACAAAGTTGCCAAGCGGCGCGCCGATCGTGAGAAAACGGTCCAAGTCATCATCGACGAGGTGCAAAAACGTTTTGCAGCCGCGAATATTCGAGCCGATGTCTCCGGTCGGCCAAAGCACTTCTTCTCCATCTACCAAAAACTCCAAAACGGCAAGGATTTCTCCGAGATCTACGATTTGAGCGCCATTCGCGTGATCGTGGACTCGGTCAAAGATTGCTATGGCGCCGTCGGTATCATCCATAGTCTGTGGACCCCATTGCCTGGGCGATTCAAAGACTACATCGCCATGCCGAAAACCAACGGTTACCAATCGCTGCACACGACCGTGATTGGACCGGGCGGCGATCCCATCGAGATTCAAATTCGAACGCTCGACATGCATCGTACGAGCGAGTACGGCATCGCCGCGCACTGGCGTTACAAGGAAGGCGGCGCGAGCGACGACTTCGATCAAAAGCTTGCCTGGGTGCGCTCTTTGCTCGAGTGGCAAGAAGACATGCGTGACAGCCGCGAGTTCATGGAGAGCCTCAAGCTCGACCTCTTCGACACTCAAGTATTTGTCTTCACGCCCAAGGGTGACGTCATGGGTTTCCCCACGGGGTCGACGCCGCTCGATTTTGCATACCACGTGCACACCTCGATTGGGCACCATTGCATCGGCGCAAAAATCAACGGGAAGATCGTGCCGCTCGACTATCAACTGCACAACGGCGACATTTGCGAGGCGCTGGTCAACAAGAGCAGCGCCGGACCGTCACTCGATTGGTTGACGATATGTAAGACGTCGAGCGCCAAGCACAAGATCAAGCAGTGGTTTCGCAAGAATCGTCGCGAAGAAAACGTGGCTTCGGGCCGCGAGGTTTTCGAGCGCGAACTTTCGCGCAATCAGTTGGGCGGCGTTGCGACGCCGCAGTTCCTCGCCAAGCTTGCGGCGCGTTTTAACTGCGCTTCCCTCGACGATTTGTATGCCGGCATTGGTTTTGGCGACGTGTCCGTCGCATCGCTCGTCAACCGTTTGCGCGAAGAAGCCAAGCGGGAAAAAGTTGTGCCGCTGCCGCTCGAACGGCAAACGGCGGCCGTACGCAAGTCAGCGCAACGCGCAGCTTCCGGCATCCGTGTGCGCGGTGCGGATAACGTGCCGATTCGGTTTGCGCGATGTTGCACCCCGGTGCCCGGCGACGCCATCGTTGGGTTCATTTCTCAAGGTAAGGGCATCTCGGTACACCGCGTGAATTGTCCGAACGTCGCCGGCTTGAGCGTCCAGCCAGAACGCCTCATTCACGTCAGCTGGGATACCTCGCCGACCGACTCACACGTGGTCGACGTCGAAATCGAGGCACTCGACCGGCCGGGACTCCTGCAGGACATCATGAGCGTGCTTTCCGAGCAAAAGACGAATGCGACGTCGGTGACGGCGCGCGTCAAGCGCGACCGGACCGCCACGATCGCCTGCAGCCTGCAGATTCGAGATCTCAACCATCTGAGCGCAATTTTAGGCAAAGTGAACCGTGTGCGCGACGTGCGCACTGCCTATCGGGTGACGAAGCGCGAAGCCCGCGCCGGCGGCTAGAAGGACGCACCACATAATGTTTAAGAGCATCATCGTTCCGGTTGATGGCTCGGAGCCTTCGAATGCTGCAGTCGACTTGGCTGTGGCCCTTTCAAAAGCGTGCGGTGCGTCGGTCACGCTCTGCCACGTTCTGGCCATACCGCGCCCCATCCACGATGGTGGCGGCTTTGCGCGCGAACAAATCATGGAAGATGAAATGAAGACCGGTCACGCTGTCTTGGATGCTGGGGCGCAACGAGCGGCCGCCGCGGGGGTCAGCGTGGGCAAGGTATTGCAGACAGGTGCTCCCGTCGACGGGATCCTGGATGAGGCCAACAAGCGGCATTGCGACGCCATCGTTATGGGCAGTCGCGGACGCGGTTGGGTGGCGCGAGCGATTCTGGGAAGCGTCACAACCGATGTTATTAATCGCGCGCCCATACCGGTCATTGTCGCGCCGCATTTGCACTAGCCATCGTGCGAGCAGTCGTCCAGCGGGTCAGCAGCGCCTCAGTCGAAGTAGAGGGCAAGCTGAGCGGTGCTATCGGGGTTGGCTTTTTGGCGCTCGTGGGCGTCGCCCGCGATGATAGCGACGCTGATGCCGAAGTCATGGCTTCAAAGATCGCGGGTCTGCGGATTTTCAATGACGACGCCGGCGCGATGAATCATTCGCTTGCAGACGTCGGCGGCGCCGTGCTTGCCGTTTCGCAGTTTACGCTGTATGGCGACGCTCGCAAGGGGCGTCGCCCAAGCTTTGTTGATGCAGCCGCAGGCTCGCCGGCGGAGCCCCTCTTCAATCGTGTGGTCGAACTCATGCGCAGAGAAGGACTGCGGGTGGAAACGGGAATCTTTGGGGCGAGCATGAGGGTCAGTTTGGTTAATGAAGGTCCGGTAACCATTTTGCTGGATTCGAGGAAAACGTTTTGAGGCCGTCACTGCACGTCAAGCTCGATGCGATCCGCCACAACGTCCGCACCTGGCGCGCGTTCTTGGGCGACCGCCCCGTCTGGGCCGTGGTCAAATGCGACGCGTATCGAATGGGTATGGTGCAGGTAGCGCGTGCAGCCCTCGAGGCGGGCGCGCAGCGGCTCTGCGTGGTCGAAATTTTCGAGGCCAGCGAATTGCGCGCGGCTGGCGTCGACGCGCCGATCGTCCATGTCGCCGCGACGCCAAGCGATGACTTTGAAAGTGCCCTTAAGGACGGAGTTGCAGTTTCGGTCGGGGACTCCAAGCGCGCCGGCGAACTTTCCAAGCTCGCAAAAAAGTTGGGCGTGCGAGCTTGCGTCCACGTTGCCATTGAAACGGGTACCGGCTGGTGGGGGATTCCGTCTGACGATGCGGCCGCTTTTGCTCGGGCTGTGGCGGGCTTGGAAAATATCGAGTGGGAAGGCGTTTGGACGCACATCGCTGGACGAGATTCAATGGCCACGCAAATGGAGCGTTTCAGGACTGCAATCGCAGCGCTGCGCGCGTCCGGGCTCGCCGTTCCCGAAGTGCATGCCGCAAGCACCGGTCCTTCGCTGTGGGGTTGCAACGAAGGAGCCGTGCGAGTCGGCGTTGGTCTGTATGGATCATGGCTAGGCAGCGACCGTGCGCCAGAAGGGTTACAAACTGCCTGCGAGGTGCGCGCACCCGTGTACGCCGTGCGCACGTTCACCGAGCCGACGCCTCTGGGATATGGCGGAACGTATGTTGCCATCCCGGGTCAGACCATCGCCACGCTGCGAATCGGCTACGGCGAAGGCCTTCCAAAGACGTTGGCGGGCCGAGGCTTTGCGATCCAGGCGGGTGCGCGCTGTCCAATCGTTGGCGCGATCGGTATGAACTTCACCATGGTCGCGGTGCCTCCCAATGCCGACGTTGACTGGCGCCAGGAGGCTCTGCTCGTCGGCGACATTCCCGGCGTACGGCTCGACGAGGTTGCCGCTGCAGCGCAGTCGATTCCACACAACGTGTTGACGATGCTTGGTTCCGGTATGCCACGGGTCTACGACCACGTCCGCACAGCGTCCACGGCGTCGAGCTCAGGCGAATAAATTCGCCTGACTACAACGGACTTCGGGAGAGATGAGCAAGCCCTGTTTGCACGAGCTGCTTCATTTGAGGCAGCGTCAGCGGTCCTGCAACATCGCCCCAAACGAGTCCGCGGTTATCGACGACGAACGTGGCCGGAATGTAATGAACGCCAAGAACGGCTTCAGTTTGATGCTGGTGGTCGATGAACATAGGAAAATTGAGGCCATAGGTGCGCGCGAACTGAAGCACCGCCGCGGGATTCTCGTCCTGGTCGATCCCAACGATGTCAACCGGCTTGCCCGCGTAGGCCTCCCTAAGCTTCGACAGGGCAGGTGCTTCCTTGATGCAATCGGGGCACCAGGTCGCAAAAACATTGAGCACGAGCACGTGGTGCGGCTCGGCTTGGACGGTGGCGCGTGCTCCGAGCAGATCGACGAAGGTAATCGGTGGAACGGAATCGCCTAGGCTCAAGTGTGCCCTGCCCGAAGCTTGCTGTCCAAAGACGAGCGTTCGCGCGAATTGCTTGACCCCGTAACGATGGGAAAACGCCACGATCAGCAGAGCGAAGCCGAAGAGAGCGAAGACCAGCCAGGAAGAACGCCACGCGCGCATAGACGGTGAATATTCTCCTTTAGGAACATTCCTTCATGCCCACCGCTATGCACAACTCAATCACACGCAGCACACATACTTATGCACAATGGCGGCCTTGTCACCCGAATTCTCCGTGTGATATACTGACCGGGCTTGCCGGGCATCAATGCCCGATTTCCTTCCTGCTCGTTCCGCCGTGCTTCACGGTAGTGAACAAGCCTTACGCCCAGAGGGAGGCAGCGCGCTGCGCATGTCACAGTACGAAATAACGTATATCATTCGGCCGTCCTTTGAGGACCCACAAGTGGACGAGCTCGCCACGCATTTCGCCGACGTTGCAAAGAGCAATGGTAGCGAAAACGTCGAACTCGAACGGATGGGCCGCAAACATCTTGCCTTCGAAATCAAAAAGGTTCGCGAAGGCCACTACATCTGCATGAAATTTGCCGGCAGCCCGGATGCCGCGAAGGAAGTCATCCGCCAAATGCGTCTGCACGATGATATCCTGCGCGCACTGCTCATAAGATTGTAGCGGGCGACTGTCAAGTCGCCCATGTAGGGGGCGATTGGAAAATCGCCCCATATCCGTAAAGCGAGGTTCACAGTGGCTGGTTCGTATAACCATATCGTGCTCGTCGGCCGGCTCGTGGCCGATCCAGAACTCCGGCAAACTCAGAGCGGGGTTCCCGTGACGTCATTTCGCATCGCGGTCGATCGGCCCAAGAGCCGCGACGGGGAGCGGCAAACGGATTTCTTTGGCGTCAGCATTTGGCGCCAGCGCGCCGAGCGCGCCGCTGAATTCCTGACCAAGGGGCGACTCGTGCTCATTTCCGGCCGCGTGCAAATTCGCGAGTACACCGATCGCGAGAATAACAAGCGCACGGCCGTCGACGTGGTGGCCGATGATTTTCAAATGCTCGATGCGCGACCCACAGGGGAGGGCGCAGCGCCACGGAGCGCAAGCAATGCCGGCGGTGCGGCTGCCGCCCCATCCGATCTTCCGGAGTACGAATATAACCCGGCCGATGAAGAAGTCCCCTTCTAGGCGATAAGGAACCACATGTCACCGAAGAAAACCACACGGCCCAAACGCAAAGTCACGAAGGATCGCAAGCCAAAGCGCAAATCCTGTAGCATGTGCTTCGAGAAACTGACCGCGCTTGATTACAAAGACACGCCGCGCCTGCGCAAATACGTCACCGAGCGGGGCAAAATCGTCCCACGCAGGATCTCGGGCAACTGCGCCAAGCACCAGCGTTGGCTCACCGAGGCGGTCAAACGCGCCCGAGTCATTGCCTTGCTCCCATTCACCGCGGAGTAAGTGGTGAAAGTCATCCTGCGCGCCGATCTCAAAGGCGTCGGCAAGGCGGGCATGATCACCGATGTTTCCGATGGGTACGCCCGTAACTACCTCTTGCCGAGAGGACTTGCGCAGGAGGCGACTCAGGGGAACCTTCAGCAGGCCTCAGCGCGCAAAGCCGCGGAGGTACGCCGCGATGAAAAGCTCGTGGCTGAGGCGCATGAACTGGCCGCTCGACTGACGAGCAGCCCAGCCATCGTCAAAGCGAAGGCAGGCGAGCGGGGGAAGATCTTTGGTGCTGTGACCAACGCGCAGATTGCCGACGCGCTTCGGACAACGTTGGGCGTCGACATCGATCGCCACAAGATTGAACTGAGCGAGCCTATCAAAACGACCGGCGACCACCTTTGCGTGGTTCGGCTGGCGCAAGGCGTCACGGCAAAAATTACGGTCCGAGTGACCGCGGAATAAGGCAAAAAACGGAGGCGCGTTCACCCGTCATGTTGATGACAGCGGCAATCGACCGCATCCCTCCACAAAACCTCGAGGCCGAACAGGCCATCTTGGGTTCGCTCATGGTGGATCGGGACTTGGTGCCGATCGTCAGCGAGATCGTCCAAAAATCGGACTTCTACGCGCCTCACCACGCCACCGTCTACGATGCGATCATCTCGCTCTACGAGCGCGGCGAGCCGGTGGACAAAGTTTCGGTGTCTGAAGAGTTGCGGCGGCGCAAGTTGTTGGAGGAGGTGGGCGGTGGAGATTTTATCGGCCAGTTGCTCAACACCGTGCCTACCGCTGCTTCGGCAGAATACTACGCGAAAGTTGTTGCCGAAAAATCGGTGCTGCGATCGCTGATCACCGCAGGCGGCCGCATTTCCAATATCGCCTTCGAGCAGCCGGAAAACGTCGACGAAGCCGTCGACCATTGCGAGCAGATGATTTTCGAAATCGGCCGGCGCTCGTCCGGTGGGTTCACGCTCGTGCGTGACTTGCTCAAACCGGCGTTCGAACGCATCGATACACTTTATCACCAGCGGGGTACGGTGACAGGCGTTCCATCGGGCTTCAATCGGCTCGATCAGTTCACCACCGGCTTCCAACCAGGCGAACTGATCATTATTGCGGCGCGCCCCTCGATGGGCAAGACGTCGTTGTGCTTGAATATCGCGATGAACGCCGCCAAAGGTGCATCCAAGCACGTGGCGCTCTTTTCTTTGGAAATGAGCAACGACCAACTGGTGCAGCGCTTCTTGAGCATGGAGGCGCACATCGATGCCCAGAGCCTGCGCACAGGCAACATTAAGGACAAGGAATGGGGCGAGATCACCCGCGCCATGGGAGTGCTTGCTGAAGTGCCCATTTTTGTCGACGATTCCGCTGCGCTCACCGTCAGCGAAGTTCGCTCGCGCTCGCGCCGGCTTGCCGCCACAACCGGTCTCGACCTCATCATCATCGATTATTTGCAGTTGCTCCGCTCCACCAACGCGCGCATCACTAATCGCGTGGAGATCATCGATGAAATCTGCCGAAATCTCAAAGCGCTGGCAAAAGAGCTCAAAGTCCCCGTCATGGCGCTGGCCCAATTGAACCGCTCACCTGAGTCACGCAACGACAAACGACCGATGCTGTCTGACTTGCGCGAGTCTGGCGGCATCGAGCAAGAAGCTGATGTGGTCGCGTTCATCTATCGCGACGAATATTACAATCCGCCCACGCCGGAAAACGAGAACATTGCGGAGATCAACATTGCTAAGCAGCGCAATGGTCCCACGGGGTTGGTGCAACTGCGCTTTGACAAGCGCTTCACGTCATTCTCCGATCTGGACACAGAACACACAGAATTCTAACCGTGGTATACGGGAGGTATGGCATAGCCGACCGCGACGAACGGACGACCCATCGCCTTGAAGCGTTTTCTGACATCGTCATAGGCTTCTGTATGGCCGAGCTCGGGTTTAGCCTAGTGATCCCTAACAATATAGCCGGGCTTGCTTCCTCGTGGGCGAATCTCAATGTGTTTGCGCTTGCGTTTGTGCTGATCGCGCTGATTTGGTGGTGGCATCACAAGCTCTTCCTTACGTATTTTCGCGCGAACGCGGCCACAATCGTAATGAACTTTGTCTTGTTGGGGTCGCTCGTCTATTGCATTTACTTTCAGCAAGTCACCGTCCATTTCGCGGCCACGGGAGTCCACTCGGCCCTGCCACTGCGGCTTTGGTTGGCTTTCATGGCGGTGAACTTTGCGTTACTCGCAGGAATGTACGCTATTGGCATTTGGGAAGGACGGCATGAACTCGACACCAAGGCGATGCGCTGGGGCGTCGGCCTAACGTATGAAACGACCCTCTCTTCCATCGGACTCGCCGTTGTGGGCGCGATGATACCCAACCATCAGGCGGGCGCGGTCGTGACCATTCTCATCGTCGTGCTCTTCGCGTCTCTCAGGAACCCAGTCGCGTCGCGACTCACGCGGTTACTGCTTCCGGCGCACTGATTTACAGCACGCTCTGGGCGGCGGAAGACGTCCTCCCGCAGATTTACGGGGGCGTGGCCCTCGCGTCACCAACTTTGACGACGATCCAACCTAAGAGCGCCCTCGTCAAAACGACGAGGAAATAACCTGAGGTATGATCGTCGCTTAGTCAGCGTGCCGATCACCACACTGCCGCAATCCTCGGGCATGATACAATCATACGCGTCTACGGCACTAGATACCATCTGCTGAAGACACAGCTGGGCGTGCTCCAGCAATCTCTGGCAGGCGCGTCGTAATAACTGTGAGAACCAATTTTTCCAGCCTGTCTTGGAGTCGTTCGTGACAACAGACTCAGAATCGAATGATGTCAAGACGTGGATAAATAACACGAATCATTACGAGATAAGCTTTCGCAGAAGATACGCCGACGTAGCTCAGTGGTAGAGCAGCGGTTTCGTAAACCGCGGGTCGTCAGTTCAACTCTGACCGTCGGCTTACAATCTTCGCCTTATTTCAGAAAGCTTTGACCCATCAGGCCTGCGTTTAGCGGGCGATCTCAATAGCGCGAATCTACCCCTGGCTGCAGGTCACACATAGAGCCTTCGACTACAAGCTTAGCTACTTCTGTGTAGACGGTTCGCGGACGGGGGCCGAGGTCCCGAATAATGACGCTGCATCGCGTAGCACCGATTGCATTTCCTGTGCAATCACGTCCGGTTTGGAAATTTCCAGATAAGTGATATGCTGATCGTTGGCGTTCGGTTTCATAGCGATATTGATCGATTTTCTTAACGCTTGAGGAGGGTCTCCTTGAGCGCCCATCACCCTGCTAGCGCCCTCGGCAGCACCGCGCATTTCAAGACCGGTAATGACGCGCCCATTATAACCCAAGACGAATTCATCTTCTTGTTCCGAGTTGGAGCCATTAGGGCCGGGCCCTGCATGCACATCGTTCGATTGGAGCGCGAATCGGCGTCCCAAGGCGGTTATCGCGTCGTCCACGATGGCTTGCCTCGTGGGTCCCGCCGCGAGCGAAACGTACTGATGTGGAAAATCGTTGGAATAGACTCGCAAGACCTTCTGCCATGCCCCAGTTAATTTGGAAGACGTATACCCGAGAGCTTGCCACTTCGTCAGATCGCTGCGCGAGTTTGGTAATGTGCCCTCCTCAGAAACCGATGTCGGTCCGTCTGCGGCGATCATCCGAAAAGCGGGCGCGTTTCCATACCTGGCGCTCACCAGAGATAGGAATGCGAACCAACGGCTAAGGTACAGCTCATCCCAGGGCATCGGGAGTGGGAGGACTGTGCCATGGCCTGGTCCATATTGGATTGCGAACTGTTCTGTTTTTACGCCTTGTAACGCCCATGAAGGCGTGAAAAACCCAGGAAAGATCACGAGGTGAACCCATTTCTTTGATGTCTGTGCGGCGGCGAATAGTGCGTCCAGCTTCGACCAATCGGGTTTGCCTTCGACCGGCTCGATGTCACTCCAATGAATTTGCAACGCCACGCCGCTGATGTAGGGATTATCAAAGGGTCGCAAATCCAGCGGGCTTTGCGGCTTGTTCGCCATAACAACAACGAGCCCACTCGGTACTGGAGCGCTAGTCGTGGACGACTGTTCGTTCTGTACTGCCGCTGCAATCGAAAAATGCGTGAGAAGCAGAACGAGCGCCAAACATGCAATGCCAACTCGCTTGGGGTTGACCATGCGCACCTCCGGAATGGTTGGATTCTTATAGCTGCGCACTTTGACCTACGCTGGTCTGAAGCAGCCGCCACGGAACGAAAAAGCGGTGAGGCCAAGCCGAATTAAGTGGCGGGGCGACTTTGCGAGCTTATCTGAAGTGAAAGGCCGCACGCACTTTACCGGCAACACGCTCTCCATTGTTGAAATTGGTCGTCAATGGTGCTTGCGCAGCAACATCCAAAACAGATCATCTCCGGGATAGAGAAGAGCAACATTGCTGGGAATCACACTCAGCACGTTGGCCAGCGCGTCACCGATTCTCGAATTGTCGAACGCGTGTCTGATCAGAGACTGTGCATGGCGGCGCCCTATCCATTTGGAGACCTTGCCGGTTGACACCATCTCGTAGTTGAGATCGGCGGCGAGACGAACTAGTCTTTCCGGAGAAAACCAATGGACCACGCTCGGTGGGCTATATTCGTGCCACGCTCTGCCGAAAATACGCGCCGTTACGCTCCTCCAGTTCCAGGTTTCGATCAGACATAAACCACCGACTTTGGTTGCGCGAGCGACACGCCGCAATGCGTCGCTCGGATCTACGAAATGAGCGATTACTTGAATCATCGTCACCGCATCGTAGCGACCGACGTCTTCTAATTCTTCCAGCAGTGAAGTCTTTACCGGAAACCCAAACTCACGCCTAGCATGCTCGGCCATGGTATTATTTGGTTCAATGCCTTCGCCGTGCCAGCCGATGTCACAAAGGCCCTGAAGGATAAAACCGGCTGCGCTGCCGACATCGAGAAGAGCTCCACATGTCCTATATCGCCGCAAAAGACGGCCGTAGCGGCGCCCCCGGTCGCGGAGACTCTCCGCTTCCACAAGATAATCAGGGTAGCCGGCCCCACCGCCAAAAAAGTACTGATCGCCATAGATGCTCGCGACATGGTTCATTCGATTCGGTGATTCAAGTGCAGCGAATCGGTGCTGGCAGGCGCCACACGATAAAATCTGATACCCATTCTTGTTAAAAAGCCAGCGAGCGTCGCTGTGACATAACGGACACAACATTACGTATTGTATCGGCAAGACTAGGAGGAGCTGACTTCTGAGTCGGCGAGAGTTCTAGGGCGTCCTGAACTCCACGTACGTATCCGCCGAGGTACCCGTACCGCACTGCATCGATCATGTTCAAAATCGCCATTTCTTTCGTCTCGGGCGACTATTTCTGCCATCAACGTCCGTCAAAGGTGAACACAGGTTTTGCAACGTCGGCTGAAATTGATTGGAAGACCACTATGACTAAAACTAGGAGGCTGACGATCCAAAGCAAGAATGCGCGAAGAGACATACGGTGTCACCTCCCGCAGCAATCCGTTAGGTAGCGAATTGGTCCGGCCCTACGTCGTCAACACCCAAGTAGTACCAAGTAAAGATCGCCAGGACTCGAGGGTCGTCACTTCAACTCTGACCGTCGGCTTATTATCTTTCTCGTTGCTAGCACAAGCCTTTGGCGGAATGTAACCGCTCCGGACGCACGTCACACTTGTTGTCTTCGTGCAAAATTCACAGCTTTCGCCGACAGAGTTCCGACCCCCGAGACACTCTCGCGTTACAATCGTATCGGCACAGTTGATCGGCGGATGGTTCCGCATTAGAGAGCGCCTGGCAAGGTCTCCAAATTACGCGGTAGCGGTAATTGCAGACCTGAAGCACGTGCTCTCTCTGATTCAGGGAGTCTCAAGTGAAAACAGTTGCCGAAGCAATTCGCGACGGCTGGAGCGTTGCGCAGGCGCAGCTGGCACATGACCCACGCGTCGCACTAATGAAAAAACAATTCCCCGACGGTCTGTACCGGTTCGCCTTTGCTGCATATTTTCTCGAGCGCGCGCAGGTAGGAAGGCAATCGAATGAAGGACGCGATTAGCCTAACAGCCGGCATTTCAGCGGCATTTCTCAAAGGTATGTCGCTGTTTGCGGCCCTGGAAGATCGAGACCTCGAGGCGGTTGCTGAATCGTTCGTGCCGCGCCGCTACAAAAAATCAGCGATGGTTGTCCAGGAAGGTGATGATGCGGACGGGTTGTACGTGGTGCTAAAAGGCCACGTCGGCGTTAGCTGCATGACTGAAGGGGGCAAAGAGAGTTTGCTGAGCATTCTCAAGGTGGGCGATATTTTTGGCGAGATGGCGATGATCGACCGCTCGCCACGCTCGGCAAGTGTAACAGCGCTGAGCGACTCGGAGTTCGCCGTGCTGTTACGCGAGCGATTTGTCGAGTTGCTGGGACGGCGTCCGCAACTCTCGCATGCGTTGATGGCTTCGTTATGCGACCGCATCCGCTCTACCAACGCTACTCTGGTACGCGGTGCTCTGGATGTACGCGCGCGCTTAGCGAGCACCTTGCTACGGCTTGAGCAGGGATTTGGTGAAAAGACGGAAGGTGGCACGCGCCTAACCATCCGGTTGACGGATCAGCAGATGGCGAACATGATCGGAACCACACGCGAAACCGTAAATCGGACGTTAAATAGCTTTTGGGACGAGAAGTTGATCGACCGCCGAACCCGTGATATTCTCATCTCTGATGATACCAGTTTGGCGCGGATAGCGACTCAGTAGCAGCTCTGCTCGAAACAGTCCAATAGTTCTATCTATCGAGGACGCGCGGTGAGGTTAGTGGAACGCCGAGTTGCACTCGGGATCGCTTTTTATGGCTTGCCCGCGGCTTTGAAGTGGAACGCCCCTCCAGCAGAAAGGCGTCTGGCAGTGGTTAGAAGGACTAAGGGAATCTTTGCGTTCTCGCTGGCGCTAGTTCTCGGATCGCTCGGTCAGCAATCGGCCTCGGCAGACCGCGTCGACATTTCCGTGAGCCAAAGAGGTATTACCATTCGCTTTGAGCCGACAAAAACGGGATTCGCGACACCGCACACGTCGAACGAGCGTCGACCGATACACTATGGCGACCTGAACTGCACGACGACGGCGCTCGAGAATTGCATGGTTGCCAACATGCCGCTCCTCTCGCAAGTAAATGGAGCCCTGATGAAACCGTTGGTCGCGTATGCTTCGAAATATGTGGTGAAGACGGGACCGAATGCCGGTCAGATCATCTGGTCGGAACCTCAGTTTAGTATCGGACCCACGCCGTATACGCCAACGGCATTCGCGCAGAATATCTCGGACAATGGATGCTATATCACATCGATTACGACGATCGAGCACGCGGCGCTCCTCAACAACCCAACTCTACGGCTCAGTGGACGCGCGGCGATCTTCAACAAGGTAAGCGCGGGTCAATTTGTCAGCGGCCCAAAAGCGCTCAATCAACTAGAATGGCAATATCGTCGCTGGGCCGATAAGCTGCAGCCTAACACGAAGAACCCGTCGCAACCGTCAAGTCCCGATTTCCTGGAGCTGGAGGAATTCGCACCAGACCTAGCGCCGCCCGCGACCGGGCAATTCGTGAGTCCGGCGAGCGTGACGAGCAATTTGCTCGTCGCCGCGATGAAGAAGAATACTACGTATGTCATCGAGTTCTCACGCTATAGCGTGCAGATAGGCAAGCCGACTTCCAAAGGCGCCAGACAGCTCACCTTGAGTTTTGCGTCGCAGCACAAGATCGCCATCAGCGGATTCCAACCTGGGACATATCCATTGCTGATCGATGACGTAGGAAACGGCGAACGATATCGCGTGCGCATAACGTCGGATCTTCACTCAATCCACTTTACAGAAGCAGGACCCCACGGACCTCGCATGATTCCATCGTCCGAACTCACGTTGAACAACCCGCCGTACACGCACCCGCTGTACTTGATTTACGAAGGCCAGGACCACGTTGCGCTGAATAAAGGTGATCTACTCTTCGTAGTTACTGGATTTGACTCTCTGTCATTCGTGGGTGCGCACCCGCGACCTCATCTCACCGGCCCGAACACCGCGCAGTGATAGGCTCGTGTCTTTGTTGCATTAGGAATTGTTTGGAATGAACCAAGGGTCATCTCCGTGGGAGTTTCGCGTCCGCGCTTGGATTGCGTTCGCGATATATTTCTTCGGATTTTTTGTCGGTTATCTGATCGATCGCGCCCTGGGAGGCACGGGCACGCCGAGCTACCTTCTAATCGGCAGACACTGGGGCGATGCAGGAGTTCGCGGCGCAGCCACCATTGCCGCCGCCCTCACCTTTTTAGGTTTCCTTCTCCGGTGGTGGGGGTCGAGCTATCACCGGGTGGGCGTGGTCTATAGTGGCAGCATCGAAACCGCCACGCTGACGGCAGCGGGCCCCTACCGCTACATGCGCAACCCACTGTACCTCGGCAACCTTTTGCAAGCCATCGGCATTAGTTCGATTGGTCCACCGGCGGCAATGGTCACGATCTTTGTCTTACTCCTTGCCTTCGTCTATCGCCTGATCTTCCTCGAGGAGGGATATCTGCGCGCAGCACACGGTGAAGCATATGCCCGGTACTGTGCGGCAGTGCCAAGGCTCATACCGCGTCTGCGTGCGGCTAAGCTTCCGGCAAGCACAGAGCGCCCAAACACTGCGTTTGGTTTATTTACCGAACTGGGCAGTCTCGGCTTTGCCCTGTGGATTGCCTATCTCCCAATCGCGAATCCACCAGCTCCGAATGCCACGTTTATCGCGCTCTTCTACGGCGCGATAGTGTTGTTTATCATCGGCGGGATCCTTAATCGCCGCATGAGCCGCGAGCTGGAAACCCGAAAAGGTACACCATGAAACGAGCATTGTGCATAGGACTGATCGTTGCAATCGCGGCGATGGCTGCTGCGTGCACCAAGGTTGGCACGAGCACGGGCCTCGGACATGGGAATCCCTGGACCATCCACGGCGTGCTTCGTATCGCTGGCGTATCGAACCCGGATAATCTCAATCCATTGCTGGGCGAGCAGCAAGTCGAAACCGACCTCTCGATGTTCTGGGCAGGGTATCTCTTCAACTGGAGCGATCAAGACGAATTTGTGCCGGAGTTGGCGACCGAAGTGCCAACGGTTAAGAATGGCGGCATCAGTTCGGATGGGCTTTCGATCACCTACCATCTGCGCAAAGGCGTCAAGTGGCAAGATGGTGCCCCGTTCTCGGCAGACGACGTCATCTTCACGTGGCAAGCTGTGATGAACCCGCGCAACAATGTACAGACGCGCACCGGCTACGATCTCATCAGTGGCATCGACAAAAAGGATGATAACACGATTGTCATCCATCTCAAGAAGCGCTGGGCACCGTTTGTCGCCACGTTCTTCACCATGTCTTCGACGGCATATCCAATCATCCCAAAGCATTTGCTCGCGCAATATCCGGATATCAACCACGCGGGATACAATATCAAACCGATTGGCACCGGTCCGTTCATCGTACAGGAGTGGCAAAACGGCGTCATCCTGAAGATGACGGCGAATCCCACCTATTGGCGTGGTCCGCCGAAGCTTAAGGAAGTGGATTATTACGTCATCCCCGACGAAACGACCATCCTCACGCAGCTTCGCACGCATGAGAAGGACATGGAGTATAATGCGCCTGCGTCGCAGGCTCCGAGCTACGCTCTCATCTCGGGCGTCCGCATCTATCGCACCCCCTTCACTCAGTATCGCCAAATAGGACTCAATCTGACCAACCCGATTCTGAGCGACGTCCGCGTCCGCCAGGCGCTCGCCTATGCGACCGATCAACAAGAGCTCATCGATACAGTTAGCCACGGCACCTACATGAAAGGCGACTCCGATCAGCCATCATTCCTTTGGGCACACGCCGACAATCTCAAACAGTACTCCCACGACCCCGTGATGGCGGGTAAGTTGCTCGACGAGGCCGGCTGGAAGCTGGGATCGGATGGCTATCGCTACAAGAACGGCCAGCGCTTGACGCTGGGCATGAGCGGCACGACCGGATCTGCAGAAACAGCCGACGTCGAGCTCGTCGTGCAACGCGAGTGGCACGAAGTCGGCGTTGAAGGCGTCGTCAAGAACTATCAATCGAACATCCTGTTTGAAAGTTATGCCGCCGGTGGTATCTTCCAAACGGGCAAATATGACACTGGGTTTTACTCATGGCTCAACGGCGTCGATCCTGATGACTCCACGCTGTTTATGTGCAATCAAGTGCCACCGAACGGCCAGAATACGTATCGTTTCTGCAACCAAGATCTTGATGCGGCTGAGAACATCGCGATGACGGAATACGACCAGGACAAACGCAAAGTTGCCTACGACAAAATCCAGCGGATTCTTAACGAACAAGTGCCGTTCATTATTATCTGGTACGTGCGCAGGCAAGATATCGTCAACTCGGACCTCAAAAACTATAAACCGGCCCATGCCGTAACGACGTTTTGGAACACGTGGGAGTGGGAGATCTAATAGGCTGCGGCGGGGGGAGCGTCCCGCCCCACCCAAGGATTTTTCGCGTCCACCACAGGACGTTCTCCACACCTACTGCTTGATAGACCGCGCTCTGCGGTTAGAGGAGTACATACATGAGTTGGATTGCGTGGATCGTCGTCGGCATTATCGCTGGGTTCCTCGCCAAGCTTGTGGTGAAAGGCGAAGGTCCTGGCGGCATTCTCGGAGACATGATTATCGGCATCATAGGCGCCATTCTCGGCGGTTGGCTTTGGAACATGTTTGGTCATGTGGGAGCTACGGGTATCAACTTCCCAAGTCTTCTCGTCGCATTTGTGGGCGCTATCATCTTACTACTCATCTTGCGAGCGATCGGCGGCACAAGGAAATAAAACCCTCTCGAAAACATGCAACAGGGGCGCGAGCCCCTGTTGCATTTACGGCGCTGAAGCGGACCTAAAGGTCCGCTGCTACATTAGCGGAAGCGGCGCGCGTGCAAACACTGTACGTCAATGCGGACATCCTCACGCTCGATCCAAACATGCCGCGAGCGCGCTGCCTCTTGGTGCGCGACGATGTAGTTGAACGCGCAGTGCCAGAACGGCCGACCGGGCTTTCGAGCGAGGTGAACGTGGTGGACTGCGCCGGCGGGTCGATTGTGCCTGGCTTGCATGATTGCCACGTTCACCTGACAGCGACCGGTCTGCTTCGCGGCGATCGCGATCTCGGAATCTGCAACGACATCCCGTCGTTGCTTGCGAGGGTTGCCAAACTCGCAGCCGTGGAACCCTTCGTGTACGCGGGCAACTTCGAGGAGAACGATCTCGCGGAAAGCAGACTGCCCACTCGCACGGAATTAGATGCGGTCTCGGGTGGTAAACCGACGCTGCTCAGCAGGGTCGATGGCCATTCGTGTGTGGCCAACTCCGCTGCACTCGAGCTCCTAAGCATCGATCTCACCAAGCCGGAAGTTGAAGTGGATGTGCTGGGGGAGCCGACAGGAAAACTCACGGGAGTTGTCAGCTACGCCGCACAGTACGACTTCGTGCGCCGCTTGCCTGTCGCGGCACTTCGGCGTGCGGATCGCGCGGCCGCGGGAGCCGCGCTCGCCGCGGGCATTACGACCGTGCACAACGTGATCGAAGGCGACGCATCGTACGAAGAGCTCGCCGAAATCTACATTGACAATGCGGTTCTACCCTTGCGCGTCATCTCGAAGTCGTGCACGACAAGCGTTGCGAAGGCAAAGCGGCTTGGCGGGCGCGTGTTCGGCGGTGACATCTTCCTTGACGGGTCCGTCGGCTCGAGAACCGCCGCTTTGAGAGACGACTATCAGGATGCGCGCGGTCGTGGATACCTCTATCTCGAGCGCACCCAGCTCGTCGATTTGTTCAGCGAAGCTGCGGAAAGCGGACTCTCTCTTGGCGTTCATGCTATTGGCGACGAAGCCATCGAGCAAGCGATCGCTGCTTGGGAAACCGTTGCCAGCCAGCGTGGATCGCTCGCAGGATTGCGACCCTCCATCGATCATTTTGAAATCGCGCGAACCGATCATCTCGAACGCGCTGCGCGCTTGGGAATCTTGCTCTCGATGCAGCCTGCCTTCGACTATCTCTGGGGTGGTGAGGGCGCCATGTACGAGCAACGGCTCGGGGCAAAGCGTGCACGCACGATGAATCGCCTTGCTTCTGCACGGCGTAGCGGCTGTACCGTGTGTGCGGGCTCTGACAGTCCGGTAACGCCGTTCTCCGCACTCTTGGGCATTCATAGCGGCGTCAACCACCACGTTGCCTCCGAACGCTTGAGCGCCGAGGAAATGTTGCGTTGCTATACTTGCGATGCAGCAAGGTTGGCGTTCATGGAGCATCGCTGCGGAACGCTGGCGCCCGGTATGTTGGCAGACTTCGCGCTACTCGAGCGCCCGGTGGACCGCGTTCCTGCGGCCTCGATTAAGGATATCCGAGTCGTGATGACTGTCGTTGACGGCGATGTTCGCCACTCTGCTCTCTAAGGAAGGCTCCGATGCAAGCTCCGCAAGCTGTACGACCGATCGAACTTTCGGAAATCAGGGCGGCAAGAGAACGCATCGCAGGCACGATCGTGCGGACGCCACTCGTGCGGTTGGAGCTTGGCTCCGACTATCCCGACATACGGCTCAAGCTGGAAAATCTCCAGCCTATCAATGCGTACAAGTTGCGCGGCGCTGCGAATGCGGTTGCCTTGCTCAGCGCGGGAGAGCGCAAGCGGGGAGTCTGGACGATTAGCGCCGGCAATGCAGGCCAAGGTGTAGCGTACGCGGCGCGGCAAGCGGCCGTGCCATGCACGGTCGTTGCGATCGAAACCGCGCCGACCTCGAAGCTCGAGCGCATGGAAGCGCTTGGCGCCAAGGTCGTCCGGGCCAGCTACGATGCGTGCTGGAAAGCGCTCGAAGAGCGCTCATTCCCTGGAGTCGAGGGAACCTTCATTCACCCGTTTGACGACAACAACTTCATCGCCGGCCACGCGACGATGGGCCTCGAAATCCTCGAAGATGCGCCCGACGCGGTCGCAGTGCTCGCTGCCATAGGGGGAGGAGGGCTTATTACGGGCGTCGGCAGCGCGCTCAAAGAACTCAAGCCCGCTATCAAGGTGTACGGCGTGGAACCGGAGACGGCTGCACCTGCGGCGTTGAGCGCCGCCCGGGGAAGCGCCCAGGTTTTCAACGATTGGAAGGCATCCTTCGTGGACGGTGCAGGCGGCAAGAGCATGTTTCCCCGCATGTGGGAACGGATGCGTCCGCTCGTCGACGGGTACTTTACGGTGTCGCTCGAGCAGACCAAAGATGCGATCAAGGTGTTGGCACAAAAGGCACGCGTTGTCGCTGAGGGTGCCGGAGCGCTCTCGGTTGCCGCTGCGCTTGCTGGGAAAGCTGGGCAGGGACCGGTGGTCGCGATCGTTTCCGGTGGCAACATCGATCTAACAACATACTGCGAACTTATTTCTGGGTAAGCAGACCCAAATGATCGAGCGCGGTGTAAATGGATGCGACCTGGCTCTGGGCTCGCACGTGCCGCTCTCGAACTTGATGTAAGACATCTTTTGTTGGGACGAGCACCGTGTCGACCTGTTCTGTCGCCTCGGGCGCAGCGTGTCCCTCTGGTTTTGCGTCGTGTGCTATGAAGAGGGTGAAGCGCCCGGTTGAACTCGTGGGGTCGGTCTCAAACTCCGCGATGCGTTCGAAATCGCCCGCAACGTAGCCCGTTTCTTCTTCGAGTTCGCGCCGTGCGCACGCAAGCGAATCTTCACCGGGTTCGAGCATGCCCGCGGGCAGCTCGAGCACAAAATCTCCGATACCGTGTTTGTATTGACGCGTAAACACGACGCGCTCGTCTGGTGTGATGGCAAACGTCACCGAAAACCCCGCATGCTCGCGAACGTAGTAGGATTCGACGACCGACCCATCCGGCAAGCGACATGCATCACGCCGCAGGCGGTACCAGGGTGACTCGAGCACGTATTCAGAGGAGAGAATTTCCCATTTACGCTTGGCCATCGACCATTCTTCGCGTTCGCCGGCCGTACCACATCCAGACTGATGTCCGCTTTGCAAACCGCAAAGCACCGTCGAACGTAGTACAGTTGAGCGGTGCCGTTCGCCCTGCGGTGCCGCTCGTTTTTGCGCCGATACTGTAAAGAAGAACCATGGCCACCGTTCTCATCGAAACTGAAAAGTTAACCAAACGCTTCGGTTCAACCGTTGCGGTGAACAATGTGTCGTTCACCATCAACGCAGGAGAGATTTTTGGCTTTCTCGGTCCCAATGGTGCAGGCAAGACAACGACCATCAAGATGCTCACCGGCCTGGTTCGACCAACCTCGGGGCGAGCGCGGCTTGGCGGCTTTGACGTCGTGCGTCAAGCGATGCAGGCAAAGCGCATCAGTGGCTACGTGCCCGACGAGCCAAACGTATATCCAAAACTCACGGCGTTTGAGTTTCTCAACTTTGTCGGTGACGTGTATGGCATGAGCGCCCAGCAAAAAACTCAGCGTATCGAGCGATTGCTCGATCTCTTCGACTTGAGCGACGATGCTGATGGCCTGCTCGGCGGCTTCTCCCACGGCATGAAGCAGAAGATCTTGCTCTGTTCGGCGCTGCTGCACGAGCCAAAGATTTACTTCCTCGACGAGCCGACGGTTGGCCTCGATCCGCGCAGCGCCAAAATGCTGAAAAACATTCTCCGCGACATTGCAGCGGCGGATGGTGCGATCTTCATGTCCACGCACATCATGGAGATTGCGCAGGCCTTGTGTGACCGCATTGCAATCATCGATCATGGCCGCATCATCGCAATGGGGACGTTCGAGGAATTGCGTCGCCTGCGCGGACATCAAACGCTCGAGGAAATTTTCTTAGGTTTGACTGGAACACCGCAAGAGCGCTCGCTGGCGGAGATCATGTGATCGGCCGACCCGGTATCTATCCGCGTGGGCGGACGCTGGTCGCCGAGATGCTGTTCTTGGCCGGTCGCATCATTGGACAGAGAGCGCTTTCGGCGCGGCGCGACTGGTCGGGGCGCACCGTGTACGTGGTCGCGAGTGCCGCGGGCCTGTTGCTTTTTGTCATGATCTTCGGTGGTTCGTACGTCGGGGCGCGCACGCTCTTGGATGCACGCGCTTTCGCATTGCTCTGGAGCATTCCGGCGTGGGCGTTTCTCATTTATCTGTTCACCGACGTTTTTATCGCCTTCGGCCAAGCGCTCGGTGATCTCTATTTGGCGGCCGACATGCCTATGCTCATTACCATGCCGCTACGCATGTCAAGCATCGTGGTTGCGAAGTTTGTTGGCGGTGTGGTGCAAAATGAAATCTACGTTGCCACTTTTCTAGTTCCGTTTGTCTTGGGATTCTTTCTTGGCACCGGCGCGCCGCTGTGGGCGTATCCGGTAGCGCTCATCGGCATTGCGGTGTTCCCCGCGATTCTCTACGCGATCCTCGCCGCGATCACGATCTTGGCGCTGCGCTACATTCCGGCCAACCAGGCAAAAGAATCGTTGTGGCTCTTCGGTGCGATCGTACCGACCGCGTTTTGGGTAGCGAGTTTCTCAGGGATCGCACGCGCGAGCGGCGACCTCTCCACGCTGCGTCTGCCCACGCCGCCGTCGTGGCTCCCGAGCACGTGGGCGGGGAATCTGATCTCGCTGCTCGCCATGCGACAGCCGGTCGGGGCCCTGGCTTGGTTTGCCTTCTTGCTCTTTGCAACGCTCGTGCTCTGCCCCGCGGCGCTGGCCTTCATTTCGGGGAATTTCGCCCAAGGATGGAGCCAATCTATCATTGTCGCGCAGCGCTTGCGCGCACGGCGGCGCAGGTACGTCGAGCGTGCCGCCGCCTGGGTAGCGCTCTTCCGCAAAGACGCGTGGACCCTCGTTCGAACGCCGCAATTATGGTTCAGTCATATCACCTCGCTGGGTTTTGTTGCCTACTTGCTCGTCGGCCATCGGGTGCAGAGCCCGCTGTTGCCGTTGACGATCCAGCTTGCGATGGTGCAAATTGGATTTGTGGCCATCCTTGCTGGTTTGAACCCGGGAATGACCGCCCTGTCGCTCGAGCACGCATCGGTTTGGATTTTGCGCGCCATGCCGTTCGAGCCGCGCGACATTCTGCGCGACAAGTTCGCGATTGCGTGGGGCCAGACGGCTATCGTTATTTCCTTCGGCTCGGCTGGGCTGGCATACGGCTATGGATTCGGCATTGGAAGGACCTTGGCGCTGGTGCTGTTTGCGATCCTGATGTCAGTCGTGTCCGTTTGTTGCGGGCTTGCGTTCGACGCAAGCTTCCCTTCATTTTCCTGGGATAATCCAAATTCCATCAATCGCGGCGTTCGCATGGTTATGCCATTTGTCTCCGGTGTTGCGATCCTGTTGCTGTGCGGTGGGATCCTCGGAGCAACCAGAGTCCTGTTGCACGGCACTGCGGCAGTCGTCGTGGGCTTGGGGTGTTGCGCACTCATCGTCTGCTGGATGGCCGCGAGCACGCTGCAAACCTCGTTGCGCAAGATCGCCGCTCTCGAGGTGTAGGGGGCGATTGGAAAATCACTCCAAAATTCGAAAGCGGGAATCCAACCTCGCGACGCGCTAAATAGCCCTGACAATGATGGCCGGCTCCCCGTGGTATATTCTTCATTCGATGAACTTGAGCGGCGAACAGAAGCCGCCCAAGCGCATCGACTGGCGCCGCATTGCAGTCTACTTCTTACCGTACTGGCGCCAAGAGGCCCTCATCATTGTGGCCATCTTGGTGACCAGCTCGCTCGGGCAGTTACCGCCCCTCTTTACTAAATGGATTATTGACGGCGCGATCGCCGGGAAGAACGTCCATCTCCTCGCTCTGCTGGCGGGTGGCATGGTGGCGTCGGCGCTTGTGGCAAGCGCGATCGGTGCATGGCAAGGCTACCTGAATTCTTTTGTGGGCGAGGGCATCATGCGCGACATGCGCGATGCATTGGTGCAACATCTCCACGGCATGTCGCTGTCGTTCTTTACGTCGACAAAGACGGGCGAAATCATGAATCGCGTGTCGAGTGACGTTGACGCCATCGACAACGTCGTCACCGGCACGTTCGTCACGATCGTCACCAACATCGCCATCATTGTCACAACCCTCATCGCAATCTTCTTGCTGGACTGGCGACTCGCGCTGCTCTCCTTAGTCGTCGTGCCGCTCATGGTCATCCCACTTGGGCCGGTGGGTAAAGCGATGTACAACGTGCGCAAGCGGACGCGGGAGCAGCGGGACCGCATCGAGAGCCTGCTTCAGGAGACGCTGTCGTTGTCGGGCGTGACGCTCATGAAGTCGTTCGTGCGCGAGCGCCAGGAAGCGGCGCGCTTCCACGAGGCTGGCACGGACCTCATGCATTTGGAAATTCGGTTGGCGCTCGTTGGACGCTGGTTCATCGCACTCATCGGAGCCCTGGTGGTGGTCGGGCCCGCTATCGTCTGGTTGTTTGGCGGCTGGCTTGCGATCACTCAAGGCCTTGGCGTGGGGACGATCGTCGCGTTTGTGGCGTATCTGGCGCGCCTGTATGGACCTGCCTCTGCCCTGGTCGGGGTACAGATCCAATTGGTCAGCGCGTTTGCCGTTTTTGAGCGCATTTTCGACTATCTCGACATGCAACCGGAGGCGCCGCAGCGCCCGGATGCCATCGAGCTCACCTCGGCCCGGGGCGATATCGTCTTTGACCACGTGCGATTTGGTTACGTTGCAGATCGACCGGTCCTCAACGGCATTACATTTCACGCACGGCCAGGGGAGCTGGTCGCCTTCGTTGGCCCAAGTGGTGCCGGCAAGACGACCATCATGCAGCTCCTGCCCCGTTTCTACGATCCTCAAGAAGGGCGCGTGCTCGTCGACGGTTACGACATCCGCGATGTGACGCTCGAATCGTTGCGCCGCAACATCGGCATCGTGACGCAGGAAACGTATCTCTTCCATGCTTCGATCGCGGAGAACCTACGGTATGGCAATCCCAATGCCACAGACGAGCAGCTCCTCCAAGCCTGTAAAGCCGCCAACATTTACGACGTGGTCGCAAACCTTCCGGAGGGGCTAAAGACGATCGTCGGCGAGCGGGGGCACAAACTCTCTGGCGGCGAGCGCCAACGCATGGCGCTTGCGCGCGTCTTGCTCAAGGATCCGCGGATTCTTATTCTCGACGAGGCAACGAGCTCTTTGGACTCAACGTCGGAACGGCTGATCAAGGAGGCGCTGGTGCCGCTCATGCGCGGACGCACAAGCCTCGTCGTTGCGCATCGTCTCTCAACCGTGCTTCGTGCCGATGTCATCAATGTCGTGGAGGCAGGCAGGATCGTTGAGTCGGGCAAACATGGCGAGCTGCTTGCGCGTGGAGGCCTCTACGCGTCGCTGTACACAGCACAATTCTTCACAACCGAGGAACAACCCGAACTCGTGTAATCGCGCGAATTTATTCGCGCCCAAGGTTCATGTAGTCGCGCGAATTTATTCGCGCCCAAAAAAGGAGGCGGCCGGCATTTTCACGCCGACCGCCAGCTCTCGGGTTCGAGCGAGTGCCCGACATCGAGCAATGCGTACCCTACTGCTCGAAGTGCGCGAGCCACTCGAATTCGAGCGGAAACGCGCGGTTGCGAGCGTCGCACCGAAGCGACGATTCGAGCTTCAACCGCGTCAGCGAGCAACTCTTGTTGTCGCTGGCACGCGGCGTCGCCCAAGGACCAGCGTTGCATTGCAATTCACCTCCTTTTGTCAAATATTTACTCCGCGATCGTATCGCGAATTGATCGATGGCGCTCCCCGATTCACGCCGTACAATCGCACAGCGCTTTGCGAGAGGGCAAAAATGATTGAGGCCCCCGCCGTTGGCGGAGGCCTCGCTTTCCTGAAAACCTATGCGGCGACCTAACGCCTACACAGCTCCCACAGAGCGAAACCTCCGGCCCCGACGCCGCGCGAATCCATTCGCGTGCCCCCGAGAATGAACGGAGAAGCCATTACATTCTTGCACGTGGCGTTGTTCATTGTGGCCTCTCCTTTCTTTTCGTCATAGCGGGCGCGGCCGAACGATGATAAATAAACCGAGCGCAATCTTATCATGACCAGATGAGAGGTGTCAATCCCACGGGGGTGCGACGAAGCGTTCGCAGAAAGCCTTAGCATGGCCAATGAACCCCCCACCACCCAAGAAACGCTCAACCTGACGAGCCAAGCGAAAACTTCGCAGGCCCGCATCGTCACCGATCGGGGAGAGATGATCTTCACGTTTTTCCCGAATGACGCTCCAAATACAGTAGCGTCCTTCATCAAACTCGCGCGCAACGGGTTTTATGATGGCTTGACGTTCCATCGAGTCGTACCGGGATTTGTCATTCAAGGGGGCTGCCCGGAAGGAACGGGCACCGGGGGACCCGGCTATCGCCTCAAAGCCGAATTCAATGATAACCTCCACAATGCGGGCGCGGTGGCGATGGCGCGATCACAATCACCAGACTCGGCCGGATCGCAGTTCTATGTCTGCCTCGAAGACGCACACTTCTTAGATCATCAATATACCGTCTTCGGGCATCTGACGTCGGGCCTCGATGTTGCGCGGGCGGTCAAAGTTGGTGATGTGATGCGCAAGGTCGTGATCGAGCCAACGAAGCCGTAGAGCACGACAAACGGCACAGCAGTTCGCAGGGCTTGCGAAAACGGCGTCTAAACGCGCTCGAAACGCTCGAGGGCATCCGTCCTCGTGTCACCCACAGGTAAGAGATACCAAGCATGATTTTGGATCATGATGTGGTCGTGCTCGGGGCGGGCCTCGCCGGCATGCGGGCTGCGCTCGAAGCGGCGCGTGATGGCGTCAACGTCGCCATTGTGTCGAAAGTCCATCCGGTTCGCAGCCATTCGGGAGCCGCGCAGGGCGGCATCAACGCGGCCCTCGGCGCCGGGGACTCCTGGGAAATCCACGCTTTCGACACCATCAAAGGCAGCGACTATCTCGCAGATCAAGATGCGGTCGAAATCATGACGAGCGAAGCGCCGCAGGACATCATTGAGCTCGAGCACATGGGCGTCATTTTTTATCGAGACGACGAGGGCAAACTGGGCACGCGCGCGTTCGGCGGCGCCTCCAAAGCTCGAACATATTTTGTCGGTGATATAACGGGTCAAGCGCTTCTGTACACGCTCTACGATCAAATCCTCAAAGCCGGCGTCAAAGTGTATGAAGAGTGGTTCGCAACCGCACTCTACACTGTTGATGGAGTGTGCCGAGGCGTCTCCGCGATCGACATGCTCACCGGTGAGTTACATCTGCTGCGCGCGAAAGCCGTGATCGTGGCGAGCGGCGGCATGGGGCGGGTCTACGAACCGAGCACGAATGCCTTGATCTGTACGGGCGATGGCATCGCGTTGGCCTATCGGGTCGGCGCGCCGTTGATGGACATGGAGATGGTGCAGTACCATCCGACCACGCTCAAAGGCTCCGGCTTCTTGATGACTGAGGCTGCACGTGGCGAGGGCGCGTATCTCTTGAATAAAGCTGGCGAGCGTTTCATGCAGCGCTACGCGCCGAAGATGATGGAGCTGGCATCGCGCGATGTCGTGTCGCGAGCGGAGACGATCGAGATCGCAGAAGGTCGCGGCATCGACGGCAATGTTCTTCTCGACTTGCGGCATCTGGGCCGCGACCTCATCATGAGCAAGCTGCCTCAGATCCACGAGATTGCTCTGGACTTCTTGGACATTGACATGGTCAAGGATCCCGTTCCGGTACGCCCCGGCATGCACTATATCATGGGCGGCGTAAAGACCGACGTCAACGGTGCCACGAGCGTGCCCGGCCTGTACGCCGCGGGAGAGTGTGCGTGCGTGAGCGTCCATGGAGGCAATCGGCTCGGCGCCAATTCGCTGCTCGACACGCTCGTCTTTGGGCGGCGATCTGGCGGGGCATCGTCAGCCTACGTCAAGAGCGTTGGTCAAATTAGTTCGGGCGATGAGTTTTTGGCCAGCGAGCAGCGACGAATCGCCGCGCTCATGACGCGGCCGTACTCGGGCGAGACGCACGCCCGGCTGCGGCTGGAGCTCGGAACGCTCATGGATGCCAAAGTTGGCGTCTATCGCGACGAAACGGGCCTCAACGAAGCGCTGGCCGGAGTGCAAGAACTCAAACGACGGTACCAATCGGTTGCCGTTGGGGACAAGGGCCGTATCTACAACCAGGCGCTGACATTTGTCCTCGAGCTGGGATACATGCTCGACTGCGCCGAGACCACGATCTACAGTGCGCAGACCAGAAAAGAAAGCCGGGGAGCGCAGTCGCGCACCGATTACCCCAAACGCAACGACGCGGAGTGGCTCAAGCACGTTGTGATTCATTATGCAAGTGGCGGCCCGCCAACAATTGATTTCCAGCCAGTCACGATCACGAAGTGGCCGCCTCAAGAACGGACGTACTAGCGATGAAATGGACGATCGAAGTCGGACGGTACGATCGAGCACAGGCACGCGCCGGCACAACGCGGCGGATATCCGCCGCCATACGACAACGCGCCGGCGAAGCGCTACCAGCCTTTTGAAGTTGAGCTCGCCGACCATGCGATGGTGCTCGATGCGCTCATCGCCATCCGCGAATATCAAGACGAAAGCCTCGCGGTGCGCTGCGCTTGCCGCAGCGCCATCTGCGGCTCGTGCGGCATGTGGATCAATGGCCACGCGCGCCTCGCGTGCATGACCAAGCTGCGCGACGTTGCGGTAGATGGGAAGGTGACGGTCGAATCACCACCGTCCATGCCGGTAATCCGCGATCTGGTCTGCGACATGACGCCGTTCTGGGAGAAGAATCGGAAAGTCAAACCGTGGCTTGAGAACAAGCAGCCGGTTCCCAAAGGCGAGGAATACCGCGTTCCCAACGCCGCGATGGAGAATCTCATTCAAGAGGTCGGCTGCATCTCGTGCGGCGCATGTCTGATGGATTGCGAGTCGTTCGCCGTCAATCAGAATTTCCTCGGACCGGCAGCGTTGGCGAAGGCCTATCGCTACACGGCAGATCCGCGCGATGATCAGACAAAGCAGCGCCTTGGGGAGTACAGCGAACCCGATGGCATTTGGGACTGCACGCACTGCTACGAGTGCGTGCACGTCTGCCCCAAGGGCGTCGCGCCGCTCGATCAGATCCTCAAGATGCGCAAATTGGCGGTCGAGGCCGGCTTCACGAACAATGCCGGTACCCGCCATGCAGTCGCCTTCGCCGATTCGGTGCGGGATAGCGGACGTCTCAACGAGTTGACGCTCATGCCGAAATCATTTGGCCTATTCAACATCCGCGCTCAGCTCCAGTCGCTGCCGGCCGCGTTCAACATGGCACGGGCCGGCAAGCTGCCGCCGATCATCCACCATAAGATCCCGCACCTCGAGCGCATCAAGGCGATCTTCAAGCGCGTCGGCGGCATCTTCAAGTAATGTAGTCTCGCGAATTTATTCGCGAGTGTAGCAGCGGACCTTTAGGTCCGCTTCGACGGAGAGAGAAGAATGAAAGTCGCATTTTGGCCCGGTTGCGTTTCGAAGGGCGCCTGCCCCGAGCTGTATGTTTCGATGCAGAAAATCGCTCCAACGCTTGGGCTCGAGCTTATGGAGTTGAACGAAGCGCCGTGCACCGGCGCTGGCGTGCTGACCGAGCAAAATCCTGATCTGGCCTATTCGCTCAACGGGTTAACGCTGGCCATGGCGGAGCAGCAAGGCGCTGCCCTCATGACGATTTGCAGTACGTGCCAGGGCGTACTCAGTGGCGCGCAATATCATCTTTCCCGCGATGCGGCGCTGCTCGAGCGCGTCAACGGGACTCTCGAAGGCAGCGGCTTTCGCTATAGTGCAACGACTCAAGTAAAACATCTCTTGTGGATGCTCGTCGAAGACATTGGGCTCGACACGATTCGTCCCCTCATCAAGCGCCAGCTGACCGGGTTGAACGTGGCGCCGTTTTACGGATGCTACATCCTTCGTCCGGAGGAGCACCTAGGGCTACGAGAGCGCCCCGAGCGCTCCACGTATTTCGAGCAGATCATCGAACTCATCGGCGCAACACCAGTTGAATACCACGGCAAGAGCAAATGTTGCGGATTCCCGATGCTGACATTCAATCGGGATGCATCGCTCAAGATGGGGGGCAAGCACCTCGTGGAAGCAAAGTCAAAGGGTGCAGACGTGCTGGTGACGCCGTGCCCGCTTTGTCATCTCAATCTCGACGGTCAGCAGCCAGATGCCGAGGGAGTGATCAAGGAGCAGATCGGAACGCCCATCTTTCACTTGCCGCAGCTCCTCGGGCTCGCATTTGGTTTCGAACCTGACGAGTTGCGACTCAACCGCCACGTGGTTAACACGAAGCTCGCGCTCGAAAAAGTCGAGCTCAAGGTGTAGTCGAGCCAAAAATGTAGTCTCGCGAATTTATTCGCGAGTGCCCCGGACGACTGCGAAGTCACCCACTATCAAAATCAGTTGCTGATCGTGCCTGCAGAACTCCTCGGGGCGATTTTATCGATCGTCCCCCTACAATTTGCTTACCCCTGGTGCTATAATCATACTGCCTATTGAACGGTTGTTCAGTCAGATGAACGAATGGAGTACTGGGTTTGAGCGTTGCACCACCGAGGACACTTCTGCACTTGATCGTCAACGGCGAGAGTATCGAATGCGCCAGCCATCCGAATAAGACACTGCTCGAGGTGCTTCGTGAAGACCTCGGCTTGACTGGCACGAAGCATGGTTGCGAGATGGGGCACTGCGGCGCCTGCACAGTGCTCATTGACGATCAGCCCATCTTGAGTTGTCTCGCTCTTGCAGTTGAGGCCGAGGGGCACAACGTCCGCACGGTCGAGGGGTTGGCGAACGGACCCAAGCTTCACGCGATCCAGCAAGCGTTTGCCGAGTGCGGCGCAGCGCAATGCGGGTACTGCACGCCTGGGTTCCTCATGACGGCTGCCGCGCTGGTCGAACGCAAGCAAGTGCCGAGCGAAACCGAAATTCGCGAAGCGATTTCGGGGAACTTATGCCGCTGCACGGGCTATAGCAAGATCGTCGAAGCGGTCGCGCTCGCAGCGTCGCGCATGACGAAGGATGATGCTCGTGTCTGAAGCAGATCTCCCCGCGGTCTCGACGGCAACCAATCCTGACGGCGACGCCCGGCCGCTGACGCCGGGTACAGACAATCCTTCGATCAGTGGCCAAAGCGCCGCAAACGCCGGCTGACAAGCCCGAAGGCTTCCACGTCGTCGGCAAAGCGATGGCGAAAGTCGATAGCTTTACGCGCATCACCGGGCAAGATAAGTTTGCCGACGACATTTTTCTCCCAAACATGCTGCACGGCAAGATGCTGCGCAGCACACAGACCCACGCGCGCCTCAAGCGAGTTGACGCGCGCAAGGCGCTCGCGCTTGCCGGGGGTCGTCGCCGTAGCGACCGGCGCCGACCTACCCGTGCGCTACGGCATCCTCCCCTCGAGTCCTGACGAGACGGTCTTTGCGATCGATACCGTGCGATACGTCGGCGACCCGATCGCATGCGTCGTCGCGGACGACGAGCTGACGGCTGAAGAGGCGGTTGCGCTGATCGAGGTCGAGTACGAACCGCTGCCCGAGATCATGTCGATCGACGATGCGCTGCGAACCGATCTCCCGCAGATTCATCCCAACCCGCGCCGAACGAATAACGTGCATAAGGAGGTGCATCTCGAATTCGGCGAGGTGGAAAAGGGCTTTGCCGCGGCCGACCGCATCTTCGAGGATGAATATTTCTTTGAAGGCAACACGCACGCGCCGATCGAGCAACACGCGGTCGTTGCGCAGTACGGCGGCGACGGCAAGCTAACGTTTTGGTGCTCCACGCAAACCCCGCATTACCTGCATCGCATCGCGGCTGCGGTGCTTGCATCTCCCCGGCAGCTACGTGCGCAGTGATCGCGCCTCCGGTCGGCGGCGGCTTCGGCGGTAAGACAGAACCTTTCGCGCACGAGTTGGCGGCCGGCTTCTTAGCCATGAAGACCGGGCGTCCGGTGAAGATCTCACTGACGCGGCAAGAAGTCTTCTACGCGCACCGCGGCCGACATCCGGTGAGCTTCAAACTCAAAACGGGCGTTCGCAACGATGGCTCGATCACCGCCATTCATCTTCAGACGTGGCTCGATGGCGGGGCGTACGGCTCGTATGGCGTCGCGACCACCTACTATACAGGAGCGCTGACGACTGTTACCTATAAAGTGCCTGCGTACAAATTCGATGGTTGTCGAGTTTTCACGAACAAACCCCCGTGCGGGCCCAAGCGCGGACACGGCACGACGCAACCGCGCTTTGCGCTCGAAAACCAACTGGACAAGATCGCTGACGCTCTGGGGCTGGACGCCGCGGAGTATCGCAAACGAATCGCGGTCGAACCAAACTCGGTCACGGTCAATGGCTTGCGCGTCACGTCGTGCGGTCTGCGCGAGTGCATCGACGCCGCGACCGAGCGGACAAACTATCGGGCGAAGCGGGGGAAGATGAAGCGCGGCAAGGGGATCGGCATCGCCGCGAGCGCCTATCTTTGCGGCGCGGGCCTGCCAATATACTGGAACGCAATGCCGCAGTCAGGAGCCATCGTCAAGGTGGATCGCGGTGGCGGCGTCACGATCCTTTCCGGCATCGAGCGAGTGCGGTCAGGGGTCGATTCACATGTTGGCTGCGATCGTCGCGGAGACGCTTGGCGTTGACGTCACGGACGTTCACGTCTGCTACGGCGACACCAATCTCACGCCGGTCGACCTCGGATCCTACTCCAGTCGCGTCACGTTCATGGCCGGCAACGCTGCGCGCGAAGCGGCGGGCAAAGCACGCGCGATGATAACAGACGCAGCGGCTGAAAAACTGGGCTGCCCGGCAAACCGCATCGGTTTGGCGGAACGGCGGGTTTTCAATCTCGACGACCGATCTAAGTACAATGACCTTCATCGAGGCTGCGCAACTCGCTGAAGCCAAGTTTGGCACGATCGCCTGCGCGGGCTCGTATACGCCTCCCAAGTTGGCCGCGGATTACAAGGGTGCCGGCGTCGGCCCCTCACCCGCATATTCGTACAGTGTTGCCGTCGCAGAGGTGGACGTCGATCTCGAAACCGGAGAGATCAAAGTAGAAAAAATTACGCTGGCGCACGACGTCGGTCGGTGCATCAACGCTGACTCCGTCGAAGGCCAAATCGAGGGCGGCGTTTACATGGGCTTGTCGGAAGCGCTCATGGAAGAGTGGCCATTTCGCGCTGGCGAGCACAAGATACCAAACTTGCTTGATTACAAAACGCCGACAAGCCTTGACACGCCGCGAGATCGAGGCAATCATCATCGAGACTGACGACAAAGAAGGCCCGTACGGCGCAAAAGAGGCCGGCCAGGGGCCGCTCAACCCGGTTATTCCTGCAATCGCCAATGCGGTTGCCGACGCGATCAAGGCGCGCGTGCACTCGACCCCGATCACCCGAGAGAAAGTGCTCAAGGCGCTCGACGCGGCAAGTGGCGCACCTCTTCGCTTGAAAGTGGTCAAGGTGGCTAAACCCAAAGCTCCCATTCCCGCATGAAAAACGTAGGGGCGATTGAAAAACCGCCCCAACCAGAGGAAAAATAATGAAGCTCAATCTGAATCACGCAGTGCTCAAAGTTCGCGAGTTGGACCGCTCGGTGGCATTCTATCGCGATGTGTTTGGGTTTGAAGAGATCGCCCGAGCTGGAAAGCAGATGGCGTTCATGCGCGCGCCAGGCTCGACCAACCATCACGATTTAGGCTTTTTAGCGCTCGGCCCTCGCGCGACGGCATCACCGGAAAGTGCGGTCGGCCTTTTTCACCTCGCGTGGCAAGTACCAACTATCGAAGATCTCGCTGCCACGCGCGAGAAGCTTCTTCGCATTGGAGCAGTGACGGGCGAGAGCGACCACGGTGCCACGAAATCCATCTACGGCCTGGACCCTGACGGCAACGAGTTTGAAGTTATGTGGCTCGTGCCCAAAGAGTCGTGGGGAGAATACGCCTCGCAGGCACCCACCGGCCCGCTCGACCTTGAGGCCGAGCTCAAACGTTTTGGTTCGCCCGCAAAGACTTGACCAATCCATGAGAGGATAACGAGTGCTTCGACTCCCGCCGTTTCAGTACCAAGCCGCACGCACGGTGCAGGAGGCGATCGCCTTGCTCGCCCTGCATGGCTCCGACGCGCTGGTCGTTTCCGGCGGAACGGATCTCTACGCGAATATGAAGCAGCGACTCTTCACGCCAAAGGTGGTCGTGGGCCTGAGGCATGCCTCCGAGCTGCGCTTCATCCGCTATGACGAGCAACGCGGCTTGGAGGTTGGCGCTCTTGCAACGCTGACCGACATCGCTGACCATGTTACCGTACAGCGCCAATACCCCGCGCTCGCAGAAGCTGCAAGCGTTATCTCCACACCGCAACTGCGAAACATGGGCACCATCGGCGGAAACATCTGTCTCGATACGCGCTGCAACTACTACAATCAAAATCTCGATTGGCGTCAGGCGCTTGGCTACTGCATGAAGAAAGACGGCGCTATCTGTCGAGTGGCTCCTAAGAGCCCAATCTGCGTTGCCGTCAACTCATCCGATACCGCACCGGTTCTCATGGCGTACCGCGCAACGTTGCATCTGGCAGGTCCGACTGGCCCGCGTGAAGTGCCAATCGCCGATTTCTTTCGCAACGACGGCATGCGAGCGTGGGCCAAACAACCGGGGGAGATCCTCACGTCGATCACGATCCCTGTGCCCAAGTTGGGCACGCGAAGCGTCTATCGCAAACTACGCTTGCGCAATTCATTCGATTTTCCGATTTTGGGAGTCGCTGCGGTCATCGAAATGCGCGACGGCGTTTGCGCGGCCGCCCGGGTGGTGCTCAATGCCGTCGCGCCAAAACCCGTGGAAGCGCCTCTGGCTGCCGCCGCGCTCGTTGGAACAAACCTCAACGCGGAGGCTCTCGATGCCGCCGCTGAAGCCGCCTACGTCATCGGCAAGCCGCTCGACAACACGAGCGGATCGATCCCTTACCGCAAGCGCATGCTGCGCGTGTTCGCGCGTCGCGCGTTTGAAGCGTGCGCGAGCGGCCAGACCGCGTAGTCGCTCGAGTTCGTTCGAGCGCTCGAAGGTCGGTGTGATATGGAGCTTGCGATCCCGGCCGGCGAGGTCGAACTCGCGGCCGTTTTGGACCTGGCGCCCACGCCTGTGGGCATTGTCGTTTTTGCTCACGGCAGTGGCAGCGGCCGGTTTTCCGCGCGCAACCAATACGTGGCTCGAACGCTGGTCCAAGCCGGTTTGGCGACGCTGCTCCTCGATCTCCTGACGCCGGAAGAAGAAGAGTACGATCGTCGGAACGCCGCTCTGCGTTTTGACATCGGCCTTTTAGCCGAACGCGTGGAAGCAGCGGTCGACTGGTGTCACAAGCGTGCGGAAACCAAGAACTTGCCGATCGGTCTCTTCGGCGCAAGCACCGGCGCCGCGGCGGCATTGGTCGCGGCGGCTCATCGCGCCGATCGAATTCGTGCGGTTGTATCGCGAGGCGGCCGTCCGGATCTAGCGAGTGCGGCGCTCGGGGATGTCCGGGCACCGACGCTGCTCATCGTCGGTGGCAACGATACCCCGGTGCTTGAGTTCAATCGCGCTGCGGCCACCAAACTCATTGCCAAACACGAAACCGTGATCGTCGCAAAGGCGACGCATCTGTTCGAAGAACCTGGAGCCCTCGAGCAAGTGGCTGAGCTGGCACGCGCATGGTTCTGCCGGCACCTACATCAGTAGGTTCTTCTCGATCTTTCCGGCCTTGATCACGAGCATGACGCGCGATGGATCGTCTAAAAGCTCGGGTTCGCTCAACGGGTCGCCTTTCACGGCGATGACGTCGGCGAGTTTACCGGCTTCGATACTTCCCAGGCGCTCTTCTTGATGCATTATGCGCGCGTTGCCCATCGTCGCGCACTGAATTGCGCGCATCGGGGAGAGCAGTTTTGCTTTGAGCGCAACCTCGAGCCCACGTCGGTTTTGATTGCGTCCGAGGAGATCCGATCCCGAGCCCAGCAGGACCCCAGCTTTCTCGGCCATGACGATCGATTTGCCCATCGCTGCTTCGCACCCGGCAATGCGCGGAACCACGCTCTCAGGCAAGCCCCATCGTTTCCATTCCGAAGCCATGAGGTGGCAGACAGCGAGCGTCGGATCGAGCGCCGCACCGGCCTTAGCCATGGCGTGCGCTGTTGCTTCGTCGAGCATGGTTCCGTGTTCGAAGCATTCTAATCCAGCCTCCAAGCCATTGCGGATGGAGCGGACGTTGTGTGCGTGCCCGGAGACATAGGTATCGCGCGCTTTGGCTTCTTCCACCGCCGCGCGCAACTCCTCAACCGTCAATTGGGTATCTTCCATGCGGTCAGTCGTCGAGACCACACCACCGCTCACAAATGCCTTGAGCTGCGTCGCACCTCGGCGAAAGTTTAGTCGCGCTTGCGCGCGGACCGCATCCGCTCCGTCGCAAATGGCAATCATTTGCACGAGGCCGGGCAACGCGAAGAAGTGATTCGCTTCGCAAAATGGCCCCGAGATGTTGCCGTGCCCGCCGGTTTGTACGATTGCTGCCGCAGATGGGAAGACGCGAGGGCCCCGCACCGCACCAGACTCGATCGCGCGAACGAGTCCACCATCGACGCCGCACATGTCGCGAACGGTCGTGAAGCCTGCATCGAGACACAGGCCGCAGTTCTCAAAGGTCCAGCCCGCGATTTGCGCCGCAGAGACGGACCCGGGATCTCCCTCGGCTGAAAAATCATACGTGAGTCCGAGATGGGCGTGCGCGTCGATGAGCCCAGGTAAGAGGGTCAATCCGGAGAGGTCGATGATCGTTGCATCATCTCTGCGCACAGAACTCGCGCCGGAAATCTCCGCCACCAAGTCACGCTCGATGACAACAGATATTTTCGGGCGCGCTTGTGGCCCAATGCCATCGATCAGCGAAGCATCGCGCAGGACGATCGTCATGAAACAGCCCTCCGAAGCCCCCCTTCAGACGGGTCCTGGGCGCTCCCTTTTCCCGTACGAAGAATTAGTGCAGAAGAAACGGTCCGCGCGGCGGCTGGGAGAAGTCGAAATCAGAGCGCAAGTCGCCGAGGATTGAAACATTCTCGCGAACGTCCGGTCGCGGATCGGGCCGCCCGTCAGTCCTTGGATCGATGCGGGCGCTGACAAGGAAATCGTCCTCGATAAACTTGACATATGCATCAAAGCTCAGCGTTTGATGGTCAATATAGCCTTTACGGGCGTACGGGCTGATGACGATAGCAGGGACGCGCAAGCCATAGCCGTTTTCGTCCACAGTTGGCGGCTTCACGTGATCGTAAAACCCACCCCAGTCGTCCCAGGCAAGGAAGATAGCCGTACTGCTCCAGTTGGGTCCCTGCATAATTGCGTTGATCAATCCGGTCACGTAGGTCTGTCCGGCGGCAACGCTCGCCGGCGGGTGCTCGCTGTGGACGCTATCCGGGCAAATCCACGAGACTGCGGGTAGTGCACCATCGCGTGCCGCTCGATAAAAATTCGAAATATCCTGAACGTTCTGCAGTTCGCCGTCGTTACGCACGGTATCGAAAAACGGCAAAGGATTCCAAATACCGGGCGTCTTCGCGTTGAGCCGGCGCTGCGGCCCGTTCATGGTGTCGTCTTCGGTGTCAGGCTCAAGGCCGGCAAACACGTAATAGGCCCAACTCACGTGATGCTGATGAAGGAGATAGGTCAAATCGGTCCACTCGTAATCCGGGGGGAGAGCGCTGGCAAGCCGAGGGTGAAAGAGTCGTTTGCGCGCAACGGGTGGCCGAGCCGGACTATTGAGCGCGTTGACACAGCTCATCGGGTTACCGGCCTGCGAACACAGCGCGGACCACTCTGAGACTATGAACAAATGGGCGGGCAGACTCCACGACGCGTTTGGCTCAAACATATGATCTTGCAGAACAAAATTCCGCGCATAGGCCCAGTAGTTTGGTATTTCCCGCGCATCGTGATACCCCATCACGTCCGGATGTGCGTGCCCGGCGCAGCGAGGATCGGTCGAAAACTCCACACAGTTTTTCCCTCCACGCTCTGCCTGGCCGATGAAGCCATTCATGGAGCCGCCACCAATGTCGACCACTGCGCTTTGCTGGTCGTGTGGTCCTCCGCGGTTGATATCGTTTGGATCGTGATATGGGCGTTGGCAGCCGCCGTTGCCTGGATCGGGGACACACGCGGTTGGGACGCCCTTGCTCATTGGGATGCCGTCCGCTCCAGGATACGTTCCGAAGTAGCTATCGAAGGAGCGATTTTCTTGCATAATGATGACGATGTGCTTGATTTTCGCAAGGTCGCTTGCTCCGATGGGAGCGAGCGCCAGCGCCGCCGTCTTCGTGCCTTCACCGGCAAGGCAAAGCACAGCAGCCGCAGTCCCGGCGGCCAGCATCATGAGCGGATTGCGATGCGGCCGGTTACCTTTCACGGGTAGCGATCCTCATAAGAAGCTCCTCATCAGAAAGTTGGGCAAGCGTGGGATCGAGTTTCGGCCGCAAGATGGATGCGATTTTGGCGGCGGTATCTCGAGATGCTTGTGGGTTGAGCGCGGTTTTGCGTGACGCATACAGATCGACCATTGCAAGCTCACCGGCGCTCAGCATGGACAACGCGCCGTTTCGTTCAACGCCGGACTCTACCGTCTCGGCACGTAGCCATGACTTCGGATCGCGAACTTCCATGCCGCGATCGCGAACAACGATGGTACCGGCGGCGTAATCACCCAGCCGCTTGTTTTCAGATGAAAGCAACATGCTAATCGCCGAGAGGAAGTAAAAACCTATGGTGGATTCGAGCACGCGAATGAGGTTGCGTATAACTGAATCCATGAACTCAACGGGATATCCGCCGTCGCGGACCACACGAATCCCGAGGAGTTTCTTGCCAGGGGTCTGTCCGTTCCATACCTTTTCAAAAAAGACAAAGTAGCCATAGAAGATCACAAAGACTAACATCAGGGTTATTGCAAAAACCGTCGATGCAAAGGCCTTTGACCCGATGTGCAGGGCGTCCGCTACCAGATGCGCACGGGCAGCGCCGAGACCGCCCACGATGATGATCGTCGTGAACACGAGACCCTGAATGATCGTGTCGATGAGCAGCGCCAAGAACCGACTGCCAAGCCCCGCCAATTCATAATAAAAAGCGATCGCTTCTGGCGTGCGGACGGTCACGGAACGTTCCAACCAGGTTCCTCTCTACGAATAATTATCGACCAGAGGTGAGCGCATACCGTGTGAGAAGTCGACGGCGTGCGGCAAGCCACCTTCGTCGAGCGACGCCAAGCAGGTTGGCAGCGGTTGGAACAGCTTTTGCAATTCGCGGAACGACGCGGGCTGCGCCGGCTCGATCCTGAGGAAGTGTCCGAACTGGGAACGCTGTATCGCTGGGTTACCTCCGACCTGGCATTTGCAACCGCCCGTGCGTATGATCCCACGTTGCAAGCCTATCTCAACCGGCTCACAGCCCGAGCACATGCCGCGGTGTACGGCGGAGGCTCGGAAGGTGGCCTAAGCCGCGTGCTACGATTTTACGCTCGCACCTTTCCTCTTGAAGTAAAGAATTCGCGCTGGCCCATCCTGTTGAGCGTCGCGATCTTTCTTGGTTCCGCAGCGCTCGCGTACTATCTGATTCACGAGCTTCCTCTGAACGCATACGTCCTTTTGCCTGCCCAACTCATCGAGCCCATTCACAAAGGGCTGCACGCATCAAACTTTGTCCCGATGGAGAAGGCGATTGGTTCCCCGACGATGTCCGCCTTCATCATGCAAAACAACATCAGGCTCGCGTTCCTGGCTTTTGCCGGGGGTATAACGCTTGGGATCGTGACTCTGTATGTTTTACTCTTCAACGGTCTCATGCTCGGTGGGACCGCCGCGTTGTACGTTGATGCGGGCTTCGGCCGGGATTTTTGGGCCACGATTGCACCGCATGGGATTATCGAACTCACCGCGGTTCAGATCGCTGCGGGGGCGGGCTTGCTCCTTGCGGGTGGCGTCCTCGCTCCGGGGCGACTTCGCCGTCGCGATGCGCTGAAGCGCAATGCCAAACGCGCCGGTATCCTCATCATTGGCGTCGCCTCCATGCTTGTTGTCGCGGGCATGATCGAGGGATTCTTCTCGCCGCAGAACTATTCCGAATCGATTCGCCTCCTCTTTGGGGCAGCCACCGCAGTCGCGATGATTCTTTACTTCATTGCGGGCAGTCGCGCTACAGCAAGCTCTGCGCCTTAATTTCAATATACGCGTTGATGAGCGACACGGTGAGTTGTTTCGCTGGCACGTCGATGACAATGATGCCGCGCTGTCGTAGGATGGCCGTCGCCCGCTGACGGGCTGCCAACAGTTCCGCAGCGACGCTCGCGGTATATGCCTGCTGCGCATTTGTTGGTACGGTGCCAAGCGCGCGCTCTACCGCCTCATCGTTCATCAACACGCACACAGCCAAATGGCGCGGCGTCAACAGAGCGAGATTCCCGAGCGTTGCGGCAGATGCGACCGGATCGAACATATCGGTGAAGAAGATGACGAGGCTGCGTTTTGGCTGGCGGCGGCGCAAATACGTGAAAGCGCCCGCATAGTCGGCCTCTTCAAAGCGGGGCTGCAGGTCGTACACTCGAGACGTCAAGCCGCTCGTGTGCGCCGAGCCGGAGCGCGGGGCGACGTGTTCGAGAACCTGGCTGGCAAATGCCATAAGACCAACTTTATCGTCGGCGAGCGCCGCGATGTACGCAACGGAGAGCGCGGCAGTGATCGCATAGTCAAATTTTTGTTGCAGGCCAAGACGTGGCGTCATGAGCCGGCCGGCGTCGAGAACGAGCATAACTGTTTGGCTGCGTTCGATATCGAATTGCTCGACCATGAGTTTGCCGCGGCGCGCAGTTGCCTTCCAATTGATCGATCGAAATTCGTCATCAGGTGCCCATTCGCGCAGGGAGTCAAACTCGCCGCCACGGCCGCGAAGTCTCAGCTTGCGGAAGCCCGCATCGACGAGCCTCCCGCGGCGCGCGAGCTCGCCGTAGCGCTCGACCGCCGAGAGATCCGGATAAATTCGTATTTCTGACTGGTCGCGAAGTCTCCAGCGTCTTGCGATGAATCCAATTGGATTGCATGCGACGACGTACAGCGTGCCGAGCCGCGCCGCACCGCGCCTCCGGGGCACAACGGAAAGGTCAACGGACTTTTGTTTGCCGGCCCCTACCTGCCCGGCCGCTGCTTCCTCTGGAAACTCAAACGAGTCGATCGGGGTGTCGAGAATGACAAAGCGCAGCGGCGTTTGCGAGCGGTTCGAAATCGAATAACGCAGGCGTGCCGGCGAGCGCAACGCAAGATGCTCGACCGGTTCCCGCTTCACGTCGACGTCGGCTCTGCGCGGCCCGAGGGCAAGATCGGCGACGAACAGCGCTGCCGTCAATGCGCCAGCGCCCAATGCCAGCCCGGTCATCACAGGAAAAAAGGTACCAGCAGCGACGAGGCCCGCAACGATCAGGACCGCCACGACAAAGCGGGGCGTTATCCAAGGAAAGACGGGCGAGAACGCTGCGAAAGGCACGACCTATGCGCTCGGGCCGACTTCCGTTGGGTTGCCCGCGGCCGGGGGCGACGCATCCTTTGGCACGGGGACCGAATCAAGGATGCGGAGCAAGACCGTCTTCGCGCTGACTCCTTCAACTTCGGCTTCAGGTCTCACGATGAGGCGATGCACTAACACAAGCGGAGCCGTTTCTTTGACATCGTCAGGGGTTGCGAAATCACGCCCGTCAATTGCGGCGCTCGCCTGCGCGGCGATTAACAAATGAAGCGCAGCGCGCGGACTTGCGCCGAGGCTCAACTCGCCCGCGCTGCGAGTTCGCGCAACGATATCGTACACGTATCTTTGCAACGGGGGAGAAACATGAGTCGCGCGAACTTGCCTCCGGGCGGCAGCGATATCGTCGGCGTTTACTACTTGGCCGATCCCCATGCGCTCTAAGAAGCGAGCATCAAAACCCGCAGCTCCTCGGGCGAGCAATTCAAGCTCTTGCTCGACCGTTGGATATCCCGTGTTGGACTTGACCATGAAGCGATCGAGCTGCGCTTCGGGCAATGGATACGTTCCTTCGTACTCGATCGGGTTCTGCGTCGCGCATACCATGAACAGCGGCGGAATGGCGAGCGACACGCCGTCGATCGTCACCTGGCGTTCCTCCATCGCTTCGAGCAGGGCCGATTGCGTCTTCGGCGGCGTGCGATTGATCTCGTCGGCGAGCACGAGTTCGTGAAGATCGGCCCCTTGCGCGTGGTGAACTCGCTCGCTCTCGGGATTGAAGACCGTCGTGCCGACCACGTCCGAGGGCATCAAGTCGGGCGTGAATTGGATGCGGCGGAAGTCAGCCCCGAGCAGCAGCGCGAGCGCGCGGACGAGCAGCGTCTTCGCCGTGCCGGGCACGCCTTCGATCAGCACGTGGCCCCGCCGAAGAGCGCGACGAGAGCGCGAAGATCGCAGTCGTCTTGGCCGACGACGACCTTATGCAGACCGTCGTTGAGTAAAGTGGCGAGGTTCGATGCGCTGGAATCCATCGAGAGAATTCCTTTCGTAACGAGAGAGCAAGTCGAGCCGCTTCGACGAGTTCGGCGGATGATGGGCTTTCGTATCCGGCGAGGCGCTCGAGCGTCATGACGTCATCCGCTCGACGTTCCCCTGCCTCAGTACCGCGCAGCCGCGCGGCGATGGCCGAAGCTGTCGCCGCATCAGGCAGGCCGACGGATCGCGCGGCCGCGTGGAGCGCCAGATGAGCCAGATCTCTGACTGCCTTGCGCGCAGCCCGACCCCGTTCCAATAAACCGGCCATCGACGTGAGGTATTCAAACGACGTGCGCTCGTTATTTTCTGGCAGCGGCACGGCCGGGCCGAAACGCCACGTTGCTCCAAAGAGCAACAGCAGCAGAGCGGCACCGGCAATCCCAAACGCAACGCGAAATGGCTGCGGCAAAATGGCCCACCACGTATCGCCGGATTGATACCCGTGCGACCATTCCTCGAACGCAACGGTTTGCCCAGGCTGCAAGGCATAGGAGGCCAGGTTGTAAGCAAGCCGTGCATTGTCAGTTTTGGCGAGCCTGCCGTTCTCAAACAGTGTTTCATCCGTGACGACAATAACGGAACCTTTGCCAAGCGGGTACCAACCTACCACAATCCCCGCACGATCCGCCACGAGCGGTGAAAGAGCAAAGTCGTTATCGAACGGTACGCGCAGGCCGCTATTCCCCGACACCGCCCCCACGCCTTGGGTGAATGGTGATGGTGCAATCGCAAGGGCCGCATCCTTTTCGCGGCCGAGGTTCGCCACAAAGGGGAGGCGCAGCGGATTCTCACTCACACGGTCGATCGCCGAGCGCAGGGCCCCTTTCACAGTAGACGACTCAAGCGACGTGGCTTCATCGACAAGCCAGACAAGACGTCCCCCGGCCCTTACCCAGTGCTCGAGCGCCAGCAGGTCCGCGTTGGTGTAGACGCCGGATGGTTGGCCAAACTCCTGACGCAGCTCTGCGTCGAAAGCGTTATTTGCAACCACAAGCGTTGCAACGGCATCGCTGAGGAAGGCTGGGCGCCGTTGGTACCGCGCCACGCGAATGCCTTCGTCGCGGAGCATGTCGAACCAGGCTCGGTATCCTCCGTGCTGGTAGTCGAAGCTTGAGAAGCTGTCATACGTGGCGGCTTGACGGCGCTGATTCGAGTAATCGAGCCAACCGACGGCGACAAAGCAGACGAGGACAGCGAGGGCTATCAGGAGCTCGGGCGCTCGGCCGTGCACGTTCATCACGATGCGGCCACGGCGCGCAATTTGAGGTAGGCTGCATCAACCGCCGACCAGTCCTGCTTCGACAAAGGGACTTCCGCAAATGCCGCCATGATGAACGCGTGCGCGATGGTATCGAAATCGAAGCTTGCCGCAGCCGCCTTGCGTTTTACCGCACGGCGATATTCGCCCGGCGTGCGGGAAGGATCGAATGCCAGGGTACCCTGGCATTCGAAATTGGCCAGGCTTGCTTGAAAGAGCATGACGACCGCTTGGGCATAGCGACCTGCATTGGCAGCCAGGAGCCCACGCTGATAGAGCTCGTCGGGGTCAAGGGTGCGCGGTAGCGGGGAACCGTCGTCTGCATCGGCAGAACGGCGACGACGCTTGGAAAGAGCGTCGAATAGCCGAAAAACCAAGTAGCTGAGCGCGGCGACCAAGAGCAACACCATGACGACCGCGAAGATTTGACCAAGCATCGGAGTCGAAGCTGTTGCGCGGAAAATGCCGGACAGGATTCTCCCAAGCAGCTCGGCCATAAAAGCCAGGAGTTTTTCCCAGAGCGTTTCGTGCGGGGCTGGCGCTGGTCCAGCGCCCCCAACCTGATAGGCGCGCGCCGAGAGCACCTTCTGGGCGATCGTCGTTGGGTCCAACTCGGCGGTTCGCATGCCTGAAGGGGACGCGAGGTGCCGCAGCGATGCAGCCAGCTCGCCGAGCTCTCGTGCCTGCACTGAGGCCGATTTTTCGCGTCCGATCGAGGCGAGCGCGGATTGCAGCCACCGATCAATGAACGACGCGCTTGCTGCAGGCTTTGCAGCTGATGGCGCAACGCGAAGCGGTGGTATATGGATCGCGACGTGTCGACGATGCGCGATGGCCGCTGCGGCATCAAGTTGATCGGCCACCTGCATCAAGCGCCCAGAGCCCGCATCGACGTGCGCTGCAAACGCGCTCTGATACGCCGCGAAGAAGAAGATATGCGTGGTGATGACCGCTCCAGCAAAGGTGCGGCGAAGGCTCATGCGTTGGAGGTACCTGGAGAGGTCGGACTCGCAAACTTGTCGATGAGCATTTGCAGATCGTACCCTTCGCGTCGGATGCGAATATCGTAGTAATACACAGCGGCGGTGACGACCGCAAAGGGCACAAAGAACATCTGCATCATCCCCGCAAAAATGATATACATCGCAGGGGCTTTGAGGAGGAAAGCGAGCACTGCGCCCCCGCCGCCAATGACGAGCGATCCGCCCAAATAAATCCCTGTTAGGGCGATCGCGAGAACGAACCCCCTCCAGAACTGACCACCACCGAAGACCCGGGCGAACGCCTCACCCAGCGCGCGAATCGGATCGATTTTTTCAAGGACAACGGATATGAACGAAATCGCGGAGGTCAAGTAGATCATGATGACAACGCCGATGAGGGCGAGCATCAACGCGATCAGTACCACAGCAAAGAAGAAACCCAAGACCGGGCTACCGAGCGCGCCGGTGATCATCGCACCAACAGCCCCAAAAATGCCCCCAACGATGGCAAACGCAACGATAAAAACAACGGCGAGCACAATCCAGAGCAACATTAATATCATAACCGGGAGCCAACGCCTCAGCGACTGCCGGTAACAATCGACGAAGGTGACTGGCAAGCCAACGTATGCCCGGGATACCCCCACAACCACCGCGCCGTACGACATCGGGATCAGAAAAAACCCAAAGACAAACTGGATTCCGGTCCAAAAATCTGACGGCGCGAAGGAGTTGAGCGCAGAAAGATCGGGCGTCGAATGGGGATTGCTTATCTGGTGCTGGATGGTCGAAATGTACCATCCAAAAATGCCGCGGGTCTCGAAATAGGTGACGAGCAGGCTTGGGATCAAGACGATCGCCAGCAGCGCCGAAAACGTCACGATATTGCGAAAATAGATGCTAAAAGCACGGTCGAGCAACTCGCCGAGCGGCAGCGGTCGGAGGTTGAGCGCCGCCGCATTTCTCTGAGACTCCGGAGGCGGCAACGACCCATTAGGCGTCACACAAGAATACCCGGACGATCATGTAGTGTCGCGAATTTATTCGCGAGCAATTCTTGGGGGTTTGCGGCGCTTCCTGGAAGAAGCGCGAGGTTGTGACGGAGGAGATGCAACCATTTGACTGCGGCGTTCGTGCCGCAGTTGTCGTTACACGCGCCGAACTTGTTGAGAGCGAGCACTATGTGTGCTACGCGGTAGTCGACCGCCGCGCCGGCGTTGTCGAATCAAATGGCGATATCGATCGCCCCGTCTACATGCGCTCGAGTGCCAAGCCACTGATTGCAACTGCGATGGTTGCGAGCGGGGCAGCCGATCGGTTTGGTTTTTCCGATGAGGAAATCGCGATTGCCGCAGGCTCGCACAGCGGCGAGCCAAAACACGTCGCTGCCGTGCGCAGCATGCTGCGCAAGACCGGCCTGGACGAAAGTGCGCTGCGCTGCGGCGCCCATGCGCCAACCCACGGTCCGAGTGCCGACGCGCTGTGCCTAGCCGGAGAACTCCCAAAGCCGATTCACAACAATTGCTCCGGCAAGCATGCCGGCATTCTCGCGCTTGCTGTGCAGCTGGGTGCCGCGCCAGACGGCTATCTCGTCGTCGACCATCCTGCCGAACGCGAAATCTTGCGCGTATGTTCCGAGTTACTGGGCGTGCCGCTTGCGGATATCAGAATTGGGGTCGACGGATGCGGTATTCCGGTTATCGCGGTTCCGCTGAAGACCGCAGCCTACTTTTACGCGAGGCTGGGTGAACCGGCGCAATTTCCGGTGCAACTGGCGCCGGCGCTGATGCGAGTGCGCGACGCAATGATCGCGCACCCGGAATACGTTGCAGGTTCGAACAGATTCGATACGGATCTCATGACCGCCGCTCGACCCAACATCCTGGCGAAGGGTGGCGCAGAAGGATATCACGGTAGTGCTGCGCTCGCGCAGGGCTTAGGAATGACCGTAAAAATCGCGGACGGTAACTACCGCGCCGTGGCACCGTTTGTCTTTGCTCGGCTCTCGCGCCTAGGAATTCTGGACGCGACACAGCGCACGATGCTCGACGCATACCGGGCTCCAAAGATCAGAAACCACGCCGGCACGGTTGTCGGCGAAATCCTCAATCTCGACCCGTTGACTTAGTTATTCGCGTACGCCAGTCGGCCGTCGATGAAGACATGTGTGATTTGGTTGCGCGAATTCCATACCGCGAGGTCGGCGATCGATCCCGTCGCAAGCAAACCGATCTCATTTTCTGCTCCGATCGCGCGTGCCGGTGCCCACGTCGCACATTCCACTGCTTCGGCGAGCGTGATGCCCGTGACCGCCATGAGATTGCGCACGGCCTGATCGAGCGAAAGCCTGCTGCCGGCGATCACGCCGTCTTTCGTGCGGGCGACACCACCTTCTTCGACCAAGCCATCGACGAGCGGCATGGCGTCGGTCGTCAAGACGAGATTGACGCCCTTTAGGCGATACAACAGCGCGAGATGTTCCACGGAAACGTGCACGCCGTCAGCGATGACCTCGCAGAACGCTGTGGGGTCAAGCAGATAGGCCGTGGCGATGGATGACGCGCGATGGTGGAGGGGGGGCATCGCATTGAAGGTGTGGGTGAGGATGGAATATCCGGCTTCGATCGCCGAGTTGCCCAGCGCGTAGGTTGCACCGGTGTGGCCAGCCGCGAGCGTCACGTTGTGGCGCCGCAACTCTGCCGCTGCCCGAGGCGCTTCTTCGATCTCCGGGGCCATCGTGATCCGAAGCTTCCCGGCTTTCCAGGTTTCGAGCAACGCCTCGATGCGCGAGGGAGTGGGCGTCAACAGGAATTCCCGCGGATGTGCGCGGCGGTAGTCGACGTTGAGGAACGGTCCTTCGAGATGAACGCCGAGTGCGCGCGCGCCATCAACCGGCAACCGCACACGTTCCGAAATCGTTGCGGCGGCGCGGAGCATTTGCCCCCACGAGCCGGTCATGATCGATGGCAAGAAGGAAGTCACGCCATGCGTGGGCGCGTCAGAATTCATCGCCGCAAGTGTTTCGATAGGATCGCGGTTGAACCACAAGCGGCCCGTGCCGTTCACGTGGAGGTCGATGAGCCCGGGTGTTATGGTGCTGCCCGGGGGAAGGACATGATCCGGGCGCGCCGAGCGATCCAAGAGCTCGGCGATCTTGCCGTCCTGGATGCGGACGCAGCCCGGCTGAGCCGTTCCATCACCGACGGCCAGAAGGGCGGGCCCCAGAATTTGGGCGCTCATCGGTCAGCTCCGAATCAGGGAGAGAACCTCATCGCGTTTTTGCGCTAGCAGTTGCGGGCTGTCCGCCTCGACGTTGAGCCGCAACAACGGTTCGGTATTCGAGGGCCGGATGTTGCACCACCATTGCTGGAATTGGATCGTCACCCCATCAAGGTGGTCAACGTCTCGTGCGTCCGCGTAGTGGCGCTCGATGTCCTTGAGCTTTGTCGCAATATCCGCGACGCGGCTATTAATTTCTCCCGAGCGGTAGCGTCGATCCAGCGGCTGCAAGAGCTCGCTCACCGGTTTGCCTTCTTGGCAAATGAGTTCCAGTACGACAAGCAGGGCGATCAGTCCCGAGTCTGCATAGTAATGATCGCGAAAGTAAAAATGACCTGAATGCTCGCCGCCAAAAACAGCATTGTGTTCGCGCATCACCTTTTTGATGATTGAATGGCCGACGCGCGTGCGGACCGCACGTCCTCCCCCAGCTTCGATCAACTCAGGAACGCTGCGTGAGCAGATGAGGTTGTAGAGGATGGTTGATCCCGGATATTTGTGCAAGAGCATCTTCGCGACGAGCGCCGTGACCATGTCGCCGCCGACAATTTCGCCGCGCTCGTCCGTGATGAAGACCCGATCCGCATCTCCGTCAAACGCCGCCCCGAGATCCGCTTTGTGCCGGCGCACGGCCGCTTGGAGATCGGACATGTTTTCGGGCTCGAGCGGACTTGCCGGATGATTTGGAAAGGTTCCGTCAAGTTCGAAGAAAAGCGGAATTACTTCGACGGGTAAACGCGAAAAGACCGCGGGCACGATAAGACCACCCATGCCGTTGCCGGCATCGACCACGATGCGAAGCGGCTTGATATTCTTTTGGTCGATGAAGGACAAGCAATGTTCGACGAAATCGGACAGAACATCGCGCTTCGTCACGCGGCCGGGCTTGGGGGCGGCAAGGAACTGATCGCGCACGACGAGATCGCGGATGGCAAACACTCCGGTCTCGGCAGACAACGCGATGGCGTGCTCGCGGCACAGTTTGAATCCGTTATATTCTTTTGGATTGTGGGATGCCGTGATCATCGCCCCAGCCGGATACTCGAAATGCCCCACGGAAAAATAAAGTTCATCCGTCGAAGTGAGGCCCAGGTCAACGACGTCCGCGCCTTGGAGCGTGATTCCGTGGGCAAAGGCGCGAAACAAGGGCTCGGAACTCATCCGCATATCGCGCCCGACGGCCACCACGTTGGCTCCAACGAAATCGACAAACGCCCTGCCGATGCGCTCAGCAACGGCTTCGTTCAGTTCGTCGGGGTAGATGCCCCGAATATCATAACTCTTGAAGATTTCTGCTAGCGTCGCGGGCATGAATCTCTAGTGCGCGTGAAGCGCTGCGTAGCGTTGGAGCCAAACGATGGTGGCAATAACTGCACCGAGCATGACCAAAAGCCGCCACAGTTGCGGGGGCTGCGGCGCTTGTTGCCACTTGCCGAAGGCCATTTCGAGGTGTTCGGCTAGCCTGTAGCAGCGGACCTTCAGGTCCGCTCCGCGCTCGCCGAATGTAGCAGCGGATCTTTAGATCCGCTCCATACCCACCAAAATGTAGCAGCGATCTTTAGATCCGCTCCATACCCACCAAATGTAGCAGCGGATCTTTAGATCCGCTCGGTGCTAGATGTGGAGCGCACCTGAAGGTGCGCTGCTACACTAGTAGGCATCACCCGATCACAGATCGTGGTATAGATAAAACTCGTAGGGATGCGGACGAATCTTCACCTCTTGCAGCTCTTTCGTTCGCTTGTACGAGATCCACGTATCGATGAAGTCGCGCGTGAAGACTCCGCCGTCGAGCAAGTACGCCTGATCTTTCTCGAGCGCCGCGAGCGACTCGTCTAAGCTGCCCGGCACCGACTTGATTTTTTTGGCTTCGCGCTCGGGCAGTTCGTAGATGTTTTTATCGAGGGGACCAAAGCCGGCTTTGGTAGGATCGATCTTGCGCTTGATGCCGTCGAGCCCGGCCATGAGCATTGCGGAGAATGCGATGTAGGGATTCGCCGCGGGATCGGGGGACGAAACTCCACCCGCTTCGTCTTGGCAAATTTTGGCCCAGTAAAGAAGATCGGAATGCGAACGGCTGCCGAGCGGTTGCCCTTTGAAAACGCAACGTTCACCGGAGCCTCGTAGTGGGGCACCAGGCGCTTGTACGAATTCGTCGTGGGTGCGCAAAAGGCCAAGAGCGAGTCGATGTGCGTGAGGAGCCCGCCGATGTAATACAGGCCAGTTTGCGAGAGCTCGGCGTAGCCACTCGACGAGTAAAACAGGTTCTTGCCACCTTTCCACAAGCTCTGGTGGACGTGCATGCCCGAACCGTTGTCGCCAAAGAGAGGCTTGGGCATGAAGGTAACCACCTTGCCGTGGCGGCGCGCGACGTTGCGCGTGACGTATTTGTAGATCATGACGTTGTCGGCTTGCTGCAGGAGTGTTGCATATCGAATGTCGATTTCGGTTTGGCCCGCCGTTGCCACCTCATGGTGGTGCATCTCGACAGCGACGCCCCACTCTTTCAATGCAAGAACCATTTCGGAGCGTATGTCTGTGTGTTTGTCCGATGGCTGGACCGGAAAATAACCTTCCTTGGGGCGCAGCGAATAAGCAAGATTTGGATTTTCCGTGTCGCCCGAGTTCCAATGAGCCTCTTCAGAATCCAGCGCGTACCCGGTAAGGTAGGGAGCGTTGTCAAAGCTGATGTGATCGAAGATGTAAAACTCAAGTTCCGGCCCGAAGTATGCTGCATCAGCGATGCCCACGGCTTTGAGGTGAGCCTGAGCGCGGTGCGCCACATTGCGCGGGTCGCGTGCGTACCAGGCCTGCTCGCGCGGGTCGAAGGCGCTGCAAATGAACGAGGCGGTTGGAATGTTGAGGAAGGTGTCCACTCGCACCGACGCGGGATCGGGGATGAGCACCATATCGCTTTCTTGGATCTCTTGGAATCCGCGAATGCTCGAACCGTCAAAGCCGATGCCGTTTTCGAAGGTACTCGTATCAATCTGATCGACCGGCACGGAGGTGTGCTGCCACATTCCGGGCAGGTCGATGAACTTGAAATCGACGATCTTGATGCCGTGCTTTTTCAAAAAGTCGAGCGCGGCTTTTTCAGCTGAGGCAGTTGGCACGTATTCGCCCCTCCCTTTTTGTCGCCAAATAAATTCGCCATTTTTCCTCGCGAATAAATTCGCGAGACTACATGCAGGCTTCCCAGATTTGTCTCAATGCCTTTTAGCCCGCTGACTGAAGTTTGCGAGACGAGGTTGGCCACTTGTCGTTGTGGATAACTGGCAGACCCTTATTTTTGGCAGTTGCGGCAGAAGAAGGTGCTTTCGCCACCGGCGTGCACTGACGATATGCGGTGGCCGCAGCGGGGACAGGTGGCCTTGCCTTTGCCATGGATCTTCATGAATGCGCGATCCTGTTTGTGCAGAGGGTGTTTGCCCGATGCATGCTGACGTTGTACGGTTGCGACCGATGCGGCCAAGACTTTCCGCATCGCCTCGTACAGGTCGTAGCGCTCCTGGTCGCTCAGCGTCGAGGCGCGCCGCAGGGGGCGAAGCTTTGCTTCAAAGAGGATCTCATCGCCATATGCATTGCCGATCCCCGCAAGGAAAGCTTGGTTGCGCAGAACGTTCTTGAGCTCACCGCGATGGCGTCGCAAGCGCGCGGAAAAGGTGGCGAAATCCAACGCGGGATCGAGCGCATCCGGTCCCAACTCGCCAAAAGCCGGTATTTCTCGCGCGGGATCGCTCGTGAGATAGACGCGCGCCATCATCGTGTTGTCGAGGAAGCGGATATCCTCTGCACCGGAGAGTTGAAGCGTGAAGCAGGTTGCCGGCAAGGACGGGGCGGCTCGGCTGCAATAGGCAAACCGCCCGCTGAGCATGGGATTGATAATGAGCTGCGGCCCAGCGTCCTTGAAGCTAAAAATGAGGAATTTCCCGCGCCGCTCTATGCTTTGGATCGTCCGCCCTGTCAAGTCGCGGACGAAGTCCAACGGAGGATAGCGGATGACGAACGCCCGCGATGGATTGGGCAAAACGGCGAGGATTTTTTTACCGGCAGCGTACTTCGTCAGCGCATTGCGCAGTAGTTCTAGTTCGGGAAGCTCGGGCACTGATAAGGACGGTTAGCTGGGGCTCATCGAGATCGTGACGGAATTGTTGCTGCCTTCAACGATGCTGGGGATGGTGTTCGTACCACTGAGACCGGGGGCATCGCATACTGCTGTGACGTTAGTCCCGATAGGAACATTCGGGACGACGGTCTGTCCCCTCGAATTGGTAGATGGTCCCGTGCTTCCAGAGATGGTAGCGATCGCTCCGGCAATCGGCTGATTGTTGCTGGCTTGCACGCATGTTACTTGGACGCTGCCAAAGGTCTGGACGCCAATGCTGTTCGGATTTGGGCATCCCCACAAAAACAAGCAGGCAACCCCAAGGCCGGTTACGCCCAAAACGGTGGCTTTTTTCATATTCGGATGCATTCTGCGCTGTGTTGCAGATTGCATTTCCGCCGGCCGCCGGCGCCCGGTTTCAGCTATCGGACCAGCGACCCGAAAGCTAATTGCACCGGCCGCGAGTCCGCGCTATACTCAAGGGACGCATGGATGTCCGAAAAGGCCTAATCGTAACGATGATGGCCGCTCTCGTCTTCTCCTCGGGTGGTCTGGCGGTCGCTCTGGCCGAACCCGCTCCCGCCGCAAGCCCTGCAAGCGCCTTGCAATTGCTCGCCCAGGCTCAATCCGAAGCCGCCCTCGGCCACAATGACACCGCCAAGCAAATCCTCATTCAGGCAGCCACGCTATATCCCGGGGACATGGGGATCCAAAAGTTACTGGGCGACGTGCAGTATCGTCTCGAGAACTACACAGCTGCGGCCACCGCGTACCAGACGGTGCTGGCCCACAATCCAAACGACAAAGAGGTGCACAACCGTCTTGGAGGCGTTTACGCGGCATTGGATAGATATGATGACGCAATCGCCGAGTTTCGCAAGAGTCTTCCTCTTCCGGCGGGTTTTCTCAACCTCGTGCAGGTCTACGATGATGAAGGAAGACTTGGTACTCTCGAAGATGAGTGCAACGCAGACCTAAGTCGCGATCCAAATAATCCGGTATATCACCTGAACCTCGGTCTCATTCTTGCCTACGAGAAGAAGCTGAACCGAGCTCAAGAGGAATTCCAGGCCGCGCTCGATCTGAATCCCAACTTCAACGACGCGCGCAACGGTCTAGGTACTGTCTATGGGGATATGGGCCGCTCACAGGACGCCATAGCGCAGTACCGCATTGTGATCCTCTCCGATCCCAAGTATACCTACGCGTGGATGAATTGGGGGGTCGAACTCATCGAGCAGGGCAAGTACGATGAAGCAACCGACAAAATCAATCAGGCTCTCGTGCTCGACCCGAACTTTGCGCAGTCATACAACAACTTGGGGGTCGTCTACGATTACCGCGGTCAGTTCACGCAAGCCGTCGAGATGTACGAAAAAGCTCTGCACATCGATCCGCGGCTGCGCGAAGCATATGAGAACTTAGGGAACATCTATTTTACGCACAACCTCTTGAACTTGGCCGAGGCAGCCTTTATCAAAGGACTTGCCGTGGCACCGCGGTATGCCGATTTGCATTTTGACCTCGGCGTCGTCTACGAACAGCAGCAAAAGTACGACCTTGCCGCAGATCAATATAAGGCGGCCCTCGCAAATCAGCCTAACCTCAGCGTCGCGCGCGATATGTTGGCAGGAGTGCAGGCAAAAATCGGCCAGCACGAATAGCGTCGCAAGCGCGGAGTAACCGTTTGACGGGCGACTTGGACAGTCGCCCGCTGCATTTCATCGGTTGATTTGCTAGGCTTGCGCGATCAGGTCTACTTCAATCAAGGCACCCTGAGGGAGTGCGCCGGCTTGAATCGTTGTGCGCGCTGGTCGGTGCGCACCAACGTATCGTTCGTAGATGCCGTTCACGAGGGCAAAGTGGGTCAGATCCGCGAGATAGATTGTGACCTTGACAACCCGGTCGAATCGCGAGCCCGCTGCTTCTAGGATTGCCGTTAGGTTGCGGAAGACTTGCTCCGCCTGCGCCTCGAGGCCCGCTTCTAGTAAACCTGTCTGCGGGTTGAGGCCCAATTGACCCGCGGTAAAGATGAAGTCGTTAGCCTCGACCGCTTGGCTGTATGCCGCGACGGGTTTCGGCGCTGCTGTTGAGGAAATGATACGCATGACCGGGAGCGTCCACCACGCTACGCGCGGTCACCTTCCGACGGTGGAGACAAATGCCTGAGACCCTGATCTACACAAAGCCGGGGTGCCCCTACTGCGCCGCCGCGTTGGCTGACTTCCAGCAGCGCAAGGTGCCGTTCCGTCAAATTGACGTGCAACACGATTTGGCGGCTCGGGAAGAAATGCGCAAGCTCTCGGGCGGCTTGAAGGTCCCAACGATCGTCCAACCGGACGGCAAAGTGGTCGTCGGTTTTGACGGGGCCTGAACGGTTCATTAGCGCGGGCGTGCCCCGCGATTACGACCGGCAGGACGGTTTGCCGATAACTTAATGCGACGCCCTCATGTGGGCGCCCATCTCAACATGACAGATTTTACCTTCCGCCGATCGGTCGAAGAGGCACGCTGGATCGAGAGCAGCATCCTCAAATCTCGGCTTATCTCGATTGGCGTCGCCGCGATTATGTTTGTGGTGCTCCCATGGCACTACTCGCGCTGGCTGCAAGTCGCAATCATTGTCACGTGGCTGGCTCAGGGCATCATCGCGGCTAACATCGTCAGTCGCGCGACGCGCGTCGATCAAATCCGATGGGCCGGTGTGAGCTTGTTGGCCCTCGACATGCTCGTCTTGATGGTGCCGGTCGTCTTGTATCTGCCCACCTTGCCAGAAGTATGGATTGCCATTCTCGTTCCACTCATGTGGGGTGGCGTGCGCGAACAAATCGCAGGCGCTGCTGGCGTCGCAATCGTGGGTACGATCTTGCTGGCCGCGGCATTCGCGTTTCACTTAATGGCACCGGCGGGCGAACCGCAACTTGGGCGGTTTATTTTTGACGTCGGAATCATCTGGTTGACCGTGCTTGCTGTCCGTCATTTCGTTTGGGGTGTGGCGCTTCGCAGTGAGAAGCTTGCAACGCAGCAAGAGAAGCTCGAAAAGGCGTTACGCGCTCAAGAAGAAATGCGCACGCGCGCCGATGTGCAAGCCTCGACGCTCAAGAAGGTCACCGAACTCGCCGTAAGCTTGCTACGCGAGCGCCAACTCAACGCGCTCCTCGATCGCATGCTGGACGTGACTATGCAATCGTTCGGCTTCCGCGCGGGAGCGATCCTCATTGCCGAACGCGAGCGCGAATCCTACCTTTATACTGCCGTTCGCGGCTATCCGCCGCAGACGGAAGCAGAGCTTCGGCAGCGACGAGTGCCCTTTGCTTTGAGCGATCTGAAAATGGACAAGCGCTTTGCCATTCGCCCTTCCGTCTATTACGCACCGGTCGAACGGCAGACATGGTATACGGAGCCCGGCTATTGTTATAACGCCGATCTTGTGAACCAGCGGCGTTCCGCAGCGGGTGCTTGGCACGAGGCGGATACGCTCATCTTTGCCTTGCGCAGTTCGTCTGGTGAAGTGATTGGGTTGCTTATCCCCGATGCGCCCGCGGATGGGAAGATTCCATCCGACGAAACGATTGACAACATCGCGCTTTTCGCACGCTTGGCTGCCGCCGCGATCGAGAACGTGCACATCGTGGCGACCGAAAAAAGTCGCGCGAATACGCTCTCCGAACAGAATATCGAAATCAAGCGCTTGTATTCAAATGTCGAGGCCTTGGCGGAAGAGCGAAGGCTTCAGGCTGACCGGCTCGCCCGCATTCTGGATCTGACGGCCGCTATCTTCCGCGAGCGCAGTCTCAAGACGATGCTTCGGCGCATTCTCCAAGTCGCCACTGAAACGTTCGGGTTCTCTGCTGGAACGATTCTCTTGCGCGATCCGCATCGCAATGTTTACGTGCGCCATGCCGCTGTGGGGTATCCGGATGGCGTGGAGGGCGTTGAGCTCTCCCCCGAAGAGGTTCAGCGCGACATGACCCCTGCGACGAAAGTGCGGGGGACGTTTTACTACGTGCCGATGGAGTTGCATCATGAGGGGGGCGTGACGCGGCACCCGGATCGACTCGAGCTGCCGCGCATTCAACCCGGCGACTGGCACGAAAACGATCTGTTACTCTTCCCCATTTTCGATTCAGCCGGGATGATGATAGGCTTGCTCTCGCCAGACGATCCCAAGGATCATCGCGTGCCGCGCGACGAGACGATCAGAACAATAGAAGTGTTCGCCCAGCTCGCCGGCATTGCCGTGGAGAGTGCGCGGTTGCGCGCAGCAGCAAATATCCCCGCGTAAAATGTAGTCGCGCGAACTTATTCGCGCATTATCGCGTAAAATGTAGTCGCGCGAATTTATTCGCGCGTTATCGCGCCCCTGTCTACAGGCTCAGATACGCGTCAAGTTCCCATGGATGGACTTGCGTCCGATACGTCTCCCACTCGGCCAGTTTTGCTTCCCGTAGACGGTGATAGCTGTGGTCCCCGAGAGCCGCGCGAACCACAGGATCCTCTCCGAGCGCGTAGACTGCCTCCTGCAATGACACCGGCAGCTGGCCGATACCCAGATTCGTCCGCTCGTCATCGCTGAGTTGCGAGGCGATTGATTCCACGGGATCTCCCGGCACCAGCTTGCGCCGGACGCCATCGATGCCAGCCTTGAGCACGCAGGCAAGCGCGAGATAGGGATTGCATGACGGATCGGGAGAGCGCAATTCCACTATCACATCGCCGGTGGCGTTTTCAGGGACTCGTATGAGTGCGCTCTTTGCGCGCTGCGACCACTGAATGTACGAGGGTGCATCGTAGCCGGGCACCAACCTCTTGTACGAGTTCACGGTTGGATTCGTTACAAGCGTGAAGCCACGAGCGTGCTCGAGCAATCCGCCGACATACGATAGCCCGGTTTCGCTCAGTCCCGCGGGGCCGCGATTGTCCCGATCGAAAAACGCGTTGGCGTCATCGCGAACGAGAAACTGCGCAAAGTGGAGCCCGCTGCCATCTTGATTGACGAGCGGCTTCGGCATGAAGGTGGCGTGCAGGTTATGCCGGGCAGCAACTGTTTTTACCACCACTCGCGCCGTCGCAATTGCATCCGCGAGGGTCAACGCGTCCGAGAACCCCAAGTCGATCTCGTGCTGACCGTGCGAGACCTCGTGGTGCGTCGCCTCGACGCGGACCCCCATCTCTTCGAGCACGAGCGCCATGTCGCAACGCGCCAGGTCGCCGCGGTCGATCGGGCTGAGATCGAAGTAGGAGCCGCGATCGCTCGTCGCGGTCGCTTGTCGACCCTCAGGTGCTCGCTCGAAGAGAAAAAACTCGAGCTCGGCTGACACGCGCGGCGTATATCCTTCTTTCTTTACTTCCTCGAGCACGCGGCGTAGCGTGCTGCGCGTGCAGCCCTCAAAGGGTGTGCCATCGGGATTGTGCACGTCGCACAGCAGGCGAGCCTCAAGCGGCGCGCCGGGCAGCGTCGGCAACAGGGCAAACGTCTCTGGGTCGGGCGCCAGATTCATGTCGAGCTCTTCGAAGCGAACGAATCCCTCGATGCACGAGCCATCGAAGGCGACTTTGCCCTCGAGCGCAGCGTCCAATTCGCCGATGGGAATGGCGACGTTCTTCGTTACCCCGTGAATATCGCTAAATTGCAAACGGACGAGCCGCACGCCCGCGTCCTTCGCCCGTTTGACCAGCTCTCGTCTAGTCATGCATCTCCTCGGGGGTATTCATCTGCTTGATCGCAAGCGCCGCCCGCAGCGAAAGCTGGCCCTTGGGAGTCCGCAGATCGATCTTGAGGATTTGAGAAATTTGGTTGAGGCGGTAGAAGATCGTGTGGCGATGCACCGTGAGCCGCTCAGCTGCTTCTTTCACGTTTTCACCGACATCGAAATACAGTTGCAGTGTCGCGAGCAAATCGGTTTTGTGTTTGCGGTCGTAGGCTTGCAGCGGCTCGATGAGCGATTGCGAGAACGCGACGAAGTCGTCGCGATCGGTGCCGGCATGGAGGAGCGCATAGATCCCCAAATCCGGATAAACCGCCATGCTGCCGCGGCCGAAGAGCCGGCGCCCAAGGGTCAGCGACTCGCGCGCTTCGCGCAGACCAATCGGTACTTCGAGCAAATCCGCGTGAAACGCGCCGATACCGCAGTTCACCGATTTGGCCGCGCCTTGCTCTGGCAGGTCGCGGACCGCATTCGCTGCGGCTTGGCGTGCGCGCGCTACGTCGACTTGGTGCCGAACCGGAAAGAGCGCGATGACTTGCGTCCCGGCGCCGCTCAACGGGCACGTCGCGTCGGCGGGTGCAAGCGCCTGCACAACGACATCGCGGCAGGTTTGCGGCGAAGCGCCTTCGAGATCGAACACGCTCACCAGATACGCCGGCGCGAGCGCGATGCCCAGCGCTTGCGCTTGGGCCCTGACGTCCGCCGCATCGGTCATGTCGCCGCTCAAAAAATGCTCCCAGAAGGCGAGCTTGCCTTGCCCGCGACCCGCGCCGCGGCGCGCGTACTCCACACCCACCGCGCTGGCCGCGATTCGAAGGGCCGGAATTGCGTCCGCGCGGCTCTTTTCGCGGACGAACAGCGTGACGTAACCCGGACCTGCCTCCGCGTCTCCTGCACCCGGCATTTGCACGCAAAGCGCGTGCAGCGATGGCGAGACTGCTGCACGCACGACCGTACCATTTTTGTCAGCCTGACGAGCTTTACGGTAGAAGGGAGCAAAGGAGGGGGGTAACGACCCAACGCCGCCGCGTGATTCGGCAAGCGCGAGATGGCGCCACTTGTCGTCCTCGATCAGGACGGCGCCCTGCGTCTCGTCGGCCAACATTTGTGCCAGCGCGCGAAGGCCACCGCCGCCCGCAATGAGGCGCGCAGCCTTTTCACTCAGAGACGCAAGTTCATCTGCGGTCATGATCCTATTTCAAACGGGCCGAAGCTGGTGCTGTTGGCGGCCCACGCCCTTTTTACCCGCCGCACGAAGACGCACAGGTTGACTCAAGCTCGCAAGCCGCGGTAGAATGTGTGAAAACAAGCCTCGTTAGGTGAGGCGTCGACACGCAGAAAGGCCGCTACCCGGAAAGGTCGAGAGACCCCAATGGGTGACCAGGCATCGCCGAAGTAAGGCGATATCTAAGACGGCTAAGTCTTAATGACTTTATGGCGCGTCGTGCCAAAACTCAACGCATGAGGTGCCGAGCGGGCTGATTGCGGCAGTTTTCATGACCGTTGAGTGCGAGGAGCCTTGGCGGTCATCGTATTTTATGGCAACGTTGCAGACAGTCACCAAGCGAATTGCGGCGCAAAAACCAAACATCTGGCGCTCCGCCCTCATGTTTCTTTCCGTCATCGGGCCTGGCATCATCACCGCCAATGCTGACAACGATGTGGGCGGCGTCACCACATACTCGCTCGCCGGTGCGCAGTTTGGCTACTCGCTCTTGTGGCTTTTGATACCGGTCACCCTCGCCTTGGTTGTCGTCCAAGAAATGTGCGCGCGAATGGGAGCGGTGACCGGCAAAGGTCTCGCCGATCTCATCCGCGAGAACTTCGGGGTGAGGTTGACCTTTTGGGTAATGCTCGCTTTCGTTCTTGGCGATATTGGCAACACCGCTTCCGAGTTTGCAGGCGTCGCAACTGCCGCTCCCATCTTTCAGACGTCGATCCCCTGGCTGTCCAAGTATGTGCTCGTCCCCGCTGCGGCGGTGTTCGTGTTTGTCATTGTCACGCGCGGCAACTATCGATTTGTCGAAAAGATTTTCTTTTTCTTTTGCTTCGTTTATATCTCGTATGTGATCAGCGGTTTCATTGTTGCCCCCGACTGGCACGACGTTATGAAGCAGTTTCTCCTCCCCCACTTTACGCCGACCAACGCCTATATTCTCATGGCGATCGGCGTCATCGGCACGACGATCTCCCCGTGGATGCAGTTCTACATCCAATCGGCCATCGTTGAGAAAGGGGTGAAGATCCAAGAATACAAGTATTCGCGCATCGACGTCGTCACCGGCGCAATCTTTACAGACATCATCGCATTCTTTATCATCGTGGCAAGCGCAACCACGATCTTCGTTCACAACCAATATGCAGGACCACATGCGCAAATCGTTATCACCGATGCAGGCCAGCTTGCTGCGGCATTAGAGCCGCTGGCAGGAAAGTTTGCAGCCGTGTTGTTTGCGATTGGCCTCTTGAATGCCGCAGTTTTTACCGCTTCGATTCTGCCGCTTTCCACGGCCTACTACGTGTGCGAGGCCTTCGGGTTCGCGTCGGGAGTCGAAAGGCGCTTTCGAGAGGCACCCGTTTTCTATGGGCTGTACGCCGCGCTCATCGTCATAGGAGGGGTTGTGGTTTTGATCCCCGGCGCCCCGCTGCTGGCGATTATCTTTTACTCCCAGGTCGTCAACGGCGCGTTGCTCCCGGTCGTGCTCATTCTCATGCTGCTGCTCATCAACAACAGAGCGCTGATGGGTGAGTATACGAACTCGCTCGTGTTTAACCTCATTGCTTGGGCAACGGTCATCATCGTGGGTGTGCTGACCGTCATCTCCACGCTCCAGCTCATTTTTCCGTCGCTGGGTTCTTAGCTGGCCGAGCTTTTTGTCGTTGGTAGGTGGGCCTTGGAGCGTGACTTGCCAACCCGTGGGAGCATCTTGCGAAGTTTTTCCGGCAGCAGCACGTCGACGACGTCGTCGACCGTCACGATGCCGCGCATGATCCCATCCTTGTCGACGACTGGCAGGGCGACGAAGTCATACCGCGCGATGGTGGTGGCCACCTCGTCGCGGGGCGTGTTGAGGTTCACGGTCACGATATCATCGCGAGCCAGGTCGGAGATGAGCGCTCCAGGTTCCGCCTTGATCAGCTCTCGCAGGGACACGACGCCCAAGATGCGTTCGTTGGCGTCGAGCACGTAAATGTAGTACACCAGCTCGGCGTCCTCGGCGGTCTTGCGGATGTGATCGAAGGTTTGCGCCGCGGTAAGACCAGGCGGTATCGAGAGGTATTCGGTCGTCATGAGCCCGCCGGCGGTTTGTTCAGGGTGTGCCAAAAGCTCGCGCACGTCTTCGGCTTCCTCGGGCTCCATCAATTCCAAAATCTCTTGCTGCTTGTCGGTTTCGATTTCGCCAAGGAGATCGGCAGCATCGTCCGGCGTCATATTCTCGATAATGTCCGCGGCCTGAGCCGGATTGAGGTCCTCGAGGATGGAGAGCTGCGTGTCCATGGGCAGCTGTTCGAGCGCGTCGGCTGCGGTCTCTTCGTCCAGCGAGCCGACGAGTGAGGCTTGATCGGCAACGGAAAGCTCTTGAATGATTCCCGCAAGGTCGGCAGGATGTATCCGATTTATCCTATCGTGCGTGACGCGCAACCGCAGAGCGCCGCTAGGACTCTCAAGGCCTAATGGCTGCACTGCATCCCAAGAAATCAATGAAGCGCCGACACCCGCTTTGGGCATGCGATCGAGCACTTGGTCCCCAAGATGTCGAAGGCCGAGTCTGCGCAAAAGGCCGGAGAGCCCGACGTCAGCCGCGATGACGCGCAACTGTCCGCCGGCCGGTGCGAGCTTCACGTCGTTGACTCTGACGACTTTATGTCCGTCCACGTCAACGATCTGTTTGTCGAGTAATTCCTTTTGCAGGAGCAGCTCGTCGATCGCCACGGGAGCCGCGCTCCCTTCCACTGGCGGAGCGCCGAGCGTCACCTCGCGGTCAGTGATGGAAATGATGCTTGGGAACGGCGCGTAACGAACAACGCCATCGTTCCCCTTCACATAAAGTCCAACCACCGGCGGAAAGTTTTCAGAACCGGCCACGGCGATGTCCGCAACCCTGCCGATGCGGGACCGCTGCGTTCCGGTCAAAAGCTCGACCGGCCGTCCGGAGAGTTCGCTGGCAAAAGCCTCGCGCAGCTCCATGTTGTTGCGGCTACATTAGGCTTCGCGGATCGATCGATCGAGCACCGCAACAGCATGGTCGATCTGCGTGCGATCAACCACGAGCGCCGGCGTAAAGCGGATTGCAGAGAAGCCTGCCGGCAAGAGCATGAGTCCGTGCACGAAGCATCGACCCAAGACGCGGTCGCGAAACTCCGGGTTGTGATTGCGCGACACACGGTCGGTGACGAAATCAACCGCCAGCATGAGGCCTTTGCCGCGGACATCCCCGATGACTGGGAACCGCTCCGCAAGCTCGCGCAACTTCCCAAAGAAATAAGCACCGAGGTCGCGGGCACGCTCGACGAGATGTTCCTCTTCCATCACATCCAGCGTGGCTTTGACCGCGGCCAAGGCGATGCCATTTCCGCCGAAGGTGTTCGAGTGCGCGCCTTGAGCCCCAAAATCCAAATCGGCATCGAGCACTTGCGCCGCGACCGCAACGCCGGAGCCCACGGCTTTCCCGATGGACGTGCAGTTGGCGGTGACGCCGAAGTGTTCGATCGCCAGCATCTTTCCGGTTTTCCCCATGCCCGCTTGCACTTCGTCGTCCACGTAGGCGATGCCGTAACGCGCGGCGATGTCGCGAATGATTTGAATAAATTCCGGTGGTGGCACAATGTACCCACCCTCACCCTGAATGGGTTCGACAAAAATCGCGGAGACTTCGTCGGGTGGGATAAGTTGCTTGAAGTAGACCTCTTCCAAAATCCGCGCGCACCAGATATCGCAGTTGGGATATGACATTTTGTAAGGACATCGGTAGCACGATGCGTAGGGCAGGTGATGCACGTCGGGAATATTTGAGGTGAAGCGCGCGCGCTGTACTATTTTGCTCGCGGTCATGGAATTCGCACCCATGGTTCTTCCGTGAAACGCTCCGAGGAAGGCAATGAGGCGCTTGCGCGTCGGCTTGTTCCAGCGCGTGGCCTTGATGGCGGCCTCGTTGGCTTCGCTACCGCTATTGCACAAGAAAACTTTCTTGTTCGCGATGCCCGGAACCAGCTTCGCCAGCCGTTCGGCGACTTCGGCTTGCAGCGGTGAATAGAAGTCGGGACTGTTGATGAAGATCCAGCGCTCGGCTTGCTGCGTGATCGCCGCGGCCACTTTCGGATGCGCGTGACCCGTTGCTGCAACCATGCCATTGGTGAAGTCTAAAAAGACGTTACCATCCACGTCCTCAACCATGAGGCCTTTTGCGGTTTTGACGACGATCGGGGCGGTCTTCGTGCCGGTTGTGACGCGAGCAGTCTCGCGCTCCACAATGGCTTTGCCCTTTGGCCCTGGGAGATCGTAGGTAGGAATGGCGGCGGAGGTTTCCAGCATTTTGCTTCGTTCGACGGCGCGGAAAGGGACACATCCTGAGGGAACGTTAGGGGCGCGTGAAGCCCATCGCTCTTGGTTTTGACTTCGACCATACCTTAGGCATGGATCACAAGCTCGAGCGCACTGCGTTTGTCCAGCTGATCCAAGAGACTGAAGTCGCGGCGGGTCGTACGCTTGATATCGCACAAGCGAGTGAAATCATCGATCGCCAAATCGCGTTCTATCGGGCCGGCAGATGTTCGCTGTCGCACGCCTTTGATCAAGCATTCGAAGCGATCGCGGGTCGGATCGCTCCAACCGGTGCATTCGAAGAGTTTCGCGAGCGTGCGGTGGGCCTCGTCAAGGAGCTTGTGACGCCGGTGTCAGGCGCGGAGCAGTTGCTCGCGCAGCTTGATGCTCTTGCCATGCCATACGCGATTCTCACCAACGGCTGGAATCCGCTGCAGCAACGCAAGGCCGACGCCATTGGATTTTCGCAACCCGTTTTTGTGAGCGATGACATCGGCGTGCGCAAGCCGAGCATTCATGCGTTCAACGTGCTGCGTGATTATTTCGATCGAGCTCCGGAAGATATTTGGTACGTAGGGGACGACCCACTCAACGACGTCGTGGGTGCACTGGGCGCCGGCATGCGCGCAATCTGGTTCGATGGAGAACAGCAAAAATATCCGACCACCATGCCGGCGCCAACGGCGATCGTGAAGAACATCTCGGACATCTTGAACCTGATCGTGTAGGGGGCGATTGGAAAATCGCCCCATTTGATAGCGCGATTTCGCGCGAATTCAATCGCTCGTTGGAGATTCAAACATGAAGAATGTTGACGCAATTGTCATTGGAAGCGGTCAGGGAGGAGTTCCGCTCGCCGTCGATCTGGCAAAGGCCGGCAAGCGGGTCGTGCTCTTCGAGCGCGACCGGTTTGGCGGCTCGTGCATCAACTACGGGTGCACGCCTTCCAAGGCTTTCCTCGCTGCTGCACACAGTGCGGGCCGCGCGCGTCTTATGTCCCCGCTCGGTGTCAGCGCATCGGTGACCGTCGACTTTCCGGCGGTGATGAATCGCGTGCGCAAAATTCGCGACCGTTTCGAAAAGGACGTCGAGTCCAGGCTCGCCGACGCAAAAGTAGAGATTGTGCGCGCGAGCGCATCGTTCTCGGGAGTCCGGACCGTCACTGCGGGTGAGGTCACCGTCAGCGCGCCGATCGTCGTCATCGACACTGGCACCACGGCCCTTGTGCCGAACATTTCGGGTCTAGCTGGCACTCCATATCTGACCAACCATAACATCTTTGACTTGCAAGTGCAGCCAAAACGCTTGCTCGTTTTGGGCGCAGGGTACATCGGATTGGAACTCGGTCAGGGAATGGCACGACTTGGCAGCGAGGTTCACGTCATCGACACGAATTCGCGCGTGCTCGCACGCGAAGCAGCAGACGCAAGCGAGGCGTTGCAGACAAGTTTGTTGCGCGACGGGATGAAGCTGCATTTAACCCGGAAAGTCACCGGCGTACACTATGAGAGCGGCTTCACTCTAACACTTGATAACGCTGAAACACTGGAAGGCGATGCACTGCTTGTTGCCGTTGGCAGGACGCCGAACACGGCGCAACTTAACGTCGCAGCGAGCGGTATCAAACTCGATCCGCGCGGGTACGTGGCGATCGACGACCAGTTCCGCACGTCATGTGAAGGCGTTTACGCGATTGCCGACGTGGCCGGTCAGCCGCAGTTCACGCATGTGTCGTGGGAAGACTACCGCAGGCTCACCTCGATTCTCGCAGGTGGGGACCGGACCCGAAATGATCGCGTGCTCGGGTACACGACGTTTACCGAACCACAGATAGCCCGGGTCGGCTTGGACGACGCACAAGCGCGAGCGGGTGGCATCAAGGCGCGGTCGGTGACGCTCGGCATGGATCGCATCGCTCGGGCGATCGAGTGGGGTCAAGATCTCGGCTTTTACCGTCTCCTCGTGGATGCGGACGATCGGATCATCGGCGCAACCCTCGTCGGTTATGAAACCGGAGAACTCGTCCATGTGATCTTGGCGCACATGGAAGCACGATCCACCTGGCATTTACTCGACGCATCCGTGCACATCCACCCAACGTATGCAGAAGGACTCCCCACCCTCGCCCGCCTGTTTAGGTTATAGGCACTTCCCCGCCTTGTTCGACCACTCAAGTTGAACGGTGAATGAGCCAAGTTTCTTCGTCTGCCACGCGCACATGTCGCCAATCTCGCCGTTTTGATCGTCGTACCAACCCTTGCCAGGGATTGGGTCGGTGATGGATTCCGATAGTTCGTGCGAGGCCACGATCGTCGTCGCATCTTCAATCGAATATCCACTTGAGCAACCCGCGCAACCCAGATACGGCAGCACGGCATAGTAACGGGCGGTCCCAAACGAGTCGTGATATCCGCAAAACCCCTGACAGGAACTTGCGCCGCCTTGCGTCACCGCCACATTTGGCGGCAGAAACAGCGCGTAGAGCGTGTTGGGGGTCGGCTTGACAAAGGCACTGTTGGAAGAGATCTGATCGTTGAGCAATTGTTGGATAGCAGCATCGCTCACCGAGGCGCTTGGGGGTGCGGGGGTGGCGACGACCGTCGAACCAACATGGGTACCGCGGCCGATAGCCAAGCCTTGGACGCTGTATTCGGCGAGTTGATCCAAGAGTGCGCTCGTCACGATATAATCGAAGAAGCTGTTCATCGTCTGCATGAGGGTCACAAGTGGTGCCTGATTCCATTGCGATCCCCAAAAAACGCTGAAGACTGAAACGGAGGTCAGCATTGAACCGCCGCGGTAGGTGAGAGAAACCGTTGTTGGCGCATCGCGCTGCCCGTCGGGGAGTTTTATAGGAACGATTCGAATTGCGTCAGGCACGAAGCTCACCCACTCTTTCTGGCATCAAACGGAGAACGCCATGGCAACCACATTGAAAACCGCACCGAAGAAAGCCTCTGCCAGGGCTCGCGCCTATGAATACCGCGCAGCCCACCGCTGAGCAGCGGACACATGACCGTGGACGCAGAGCGCTTTGCCCTTGCACGCCGAGCTGCACGCGAGGCCGGTGCACTGCTGCGGGCCAAGTTGGGGACGCACATCGGCGTGCGGGCCAAAGACGTGCGCACAAACCTTGTGACCGAGGCGGACACGCAGAGCGAAGCATTGATCCGATCTCTTATTGCAAGTTTATTTCCGGAGGACGTTGTGCTGGGCGAAGAGGCCGGCTTGACTGGAAATGATGCCAGCTGCCGATGGATCGTCGACCCGCTCGATGGTACCACCAACTACGCGCACGGTTACCGCTGCTTTTGCGTTTCCATTGCGATCGAGCGCGATGGGATCGTTGAATCCGCAGTCATCTACGATCCCTTGGCGAATGAGGAGTACCTTGCCCAGCGCGGTGGTGGCGCCCAGTGCAACGGCGCGGCGCTTCGCGTGTCAGACCAAGACCAACTGGGCGATGCGCTCTTGGTCACTGGCTTTCCGGCTTATCGGGTAGATGATCCCGCAAGCAATCTGAAGCCTTTTGGGGACTTTACGAGAAGTGCGCAGGCGATCCGCAGAGACGGTTCAGCGGCGCTGGATCTCTGCTACGTTGCCGCGGGCAGATTCGACGGCTTTTGGGAGCCTGGGCTTCACGCGTGGGACGTGGCCGCGGGAATGCTTATCGTGAGCGAGGCGGGCGGCAAAGTCAGCGACTATAGCGGGCAGCCGGCGAGCGTTGATCGAGCGCAGCTTGTGGCGTCAAACGGCAAGATCCACGAGGCAATGCTGGCCGTACTCCGTCCTTATAGGTAGATGTAGGGGGCGATTGGCAAATCGCCCCACGCGAATTTATTCGCGAAATGTAGTGTCGCGAATTTATTCGCGCAATGTAGTGTCGCGAATTTATTCGCGACGAGGGAGCTAATCGCTTGAACCCAAGGGTTGGCTGCGTGGTCTTGGCTGCAGGTCAAAGCCACCGCTTCGGAACCGGCGACTCAAAATTGCTTGTGCCGGTTGCCGGCAAGTCGCTGGTGCAGCATGCCATCGACGCCGCTGCCCAATCACTGGCTTCGAGCTGCACACTCGTAGTTGGCGCTCATGCCGAGGAGATTCTGCAATCAGTTGACAGCCGTCGTTGTGCTGTCGTGGACAACCCAGACTGGCGCGAGGGAATTGCCAGTTCTCTTCGAGCGGGACTCGCACAACATCTCGACGATGACGCATGTATCTTCATGGTGGCCGATCAGCCATTTGTCAATGCTGTCGACCTCGACCAGCTTATTCGCCGCTTCATGGAGCGACGAACGTCAATGGTTGCTTTGCGGTCGAACGATGTGTGGGGCTCACCAATGCTCTTCCCGCAATCGGATTTTCATGCGCTGCAGGGGCTGCACGGAGATGCAGGAGCAAAGCAATACGCATTGCAACACGCTCCTCGCGTCGAATTTGTCGAAGCCGCCCAGTCAAAGGCCTTCGCGGACGTCGATACGCAACAAGACTACGAGCGATTCGAGAAGACTTAGCCGCGAACGCCGAATCTCACAAACTCGCCGGTTGAGGGTTCTGAAATTTCTTGAACGGTTTGCACGAACGCGCCGGAGGGACCGCGAGCAGCCCAGGCACGCAATCGGGCGAGTGGATCAACCTCGCCCTCGGCCACGATTTCCACCGCGCCGTCTGGGCGATTGCGAACCCAACCCGCCAATCCTAACTCCTCTGCCAGTTCCTGTGCGCTCGTGCGGAAGAAGACGCCCTGAACTCGGCCGCGTATGATGATGTGAAGACGAGCCATCACAAAATTTCGGAGGGGGTGAGATTCGAACTCACGAGGGACTTGCGCCCCTAACGGTTTTCAAGACCGTCGCATTCAACCGCTCTGCCACCCCTCCACGCTGATGAAATAAGGTATCTGCACTAATTCCGGCTAAGGCGCTGCAATGAAACATTCTGTAGGGCGTTACGTCTATGGCTTGGCGGCGATTGGGTCCGGTATCATTACTTTGGCGTGGCACGACGTCAGCAATTGGCAGCAGATCCAGGCGCTTCCTCACCGCGAGATTCTCACCTACATCGTGGGCACCATCGAAATCCTTGGAGGCGTAGCCGTGCAATGGTCGAGAACGGCCCGAGCCGGCGCTGTCGTACTGGGTGCAATCTACTTCACCTTCGCCTTGCTGGGGGTACCGCTCATCATCGAGCATCCGCTCGTCTACAATGGCTTTGGCAACTTCTTCGAACAATTCTCATTCGTCTCGGGGGCCTTGATCCTGTATGCATGTTCCGGTTCAATCGCCTCGGCTCGAACGGCAAGATTGGCTCAGATCGGGTGCTACTCGTTCGGTATTTGTGTTCTCTCGTTCGCGCTGGAACAGCTTTTCTATCTCTCTGAAACAGCAAGTCTTGTTCCGAAATGGATTCCGCCTGGACAAATGTTCTGGGCGATAGCAACCACCGCCGCGTTTGCCCTTGCCGCTATCGCTCTCCTCACGGGGCTCATGGCGTTGCTCGCATCTCGATTGACCACGGCGATGCTCGTGGGTTTCGGGTTGCTGGTATGGCTGCCGGCGCTCTTTGCCGATCCCCATAGTTTTGGGAACTGGAGCGAAGGTGCTGGAGACGCTCGGGATCGCCGGGTCGGCGTGGATTGTCGCGGACTTTCTCGGCCAACGTCGCTCTAACCCCGTTCACGCTGTGCGTGCGTAAGATGCAATTTCGCTTGGTGTTTCGCTTCGTGTTGCTCGCCTGTATGGCAGCTATGGCGGCGTTGGTTTTTGGTCTACCATCTTTTAGCCTCGCTTAAAACCCTTCGGCGCTTCAGAATACGGCGGCGCTAAAAAGCGCTTTACAGCACGACCTCGAGGCCTACCTGAAGGAACGCGGTGCGAAAGAGCACATCTCGGCGCTCTCGCTTTCCGTGAGCTTGGGCAAGGCGTCAGCCGGCCATTAACGTCACAGCGGGGACGATGCGCTACGGGTCTGGGCGACCCGCGACGCCCGCGGATCTCTACCAAATCGGGAGCAACACGAAGGCCTTTACGGCCGTTGCGGTCCTACAACTCGAGGCCCAGGGGCGCCTTTCGATCGACGCCCCCATCGGGATGTATCTCCCGCAGTATCCCGCGTACGATAAGCTGACGCTTCGCAAACTGCTGAACATGACCGGTGGGATCGAATCGTACGACAACCTGCCCGCTTGGGAGCGCATGTATGTGAACGACCCCATGGCAAACGTGCCGTCGGACACGCTCATCCGGCTCGTGTATCCAAAGTTCAAGTCGACGCCCGCAACGCAGTACTCGTACTCGAACACGGGTTATCTTCTGGCTCAAGAGGTCGTCGCCGCGCGCAGCAAGAGTGGAAACTTCGCAACGGAAATCGCGCGCATCATCTCGAGCGTCGGTCTCAAGCATACGTACTACACGTCGCATCTCTATCCAAAGTCGGTCGCGGAGCGGGTTGTTGCTGGGTACTACGAAAACGACGATCCCGGCTTCGACGGGTTCATCGGCAAGAACATGAGTGGCAATAGCTTGTCGTGGGCGCAAGGCGCAGGCTCAATCGTCTCGACACCCGAGGACCTTACCGTTTGGGTACGAGCGCTGTATCAGGGAACGACATTGTTGCCCGAAAAACAGAAGAGAGAACTGCTGAGCTTGATCTCGACCAAGACGGCGAAGCCGCTGCCCAAGCCAACCGCGGACGATCCATCCGGCTTCGGCCTGGGCGTCGCCGAGCGATTTGATCCGACGCTTGGCACGTTTTGGTTCTATCAAGGTGAGACGCTGGGCTTTCGCGCTGCCCATCTCTACTTTCCGGATTCAGACCTCATCGTGGCGTTATTTGCAAATAGCCGGCCCATAGAAAAGGAAAGCAAACTCCCGCAACTCTTCTCAAAAGTTTACGCGTCAATCAAAGCAGCCGAAAAGCAGTAGACCCGCCCGCCCCAGAGTTGTCCCAGCCGCCGAAAGCCGCCCAGAAAAGATGACTCGGTCGGTGATATCAGAGTGCTTTGAGGGTATAACTGACATTAGGAAGGAGGTAGCTTCGTGAAACATTTCTACGCTTTGCTTGTGGTTCTGCTGTTCGGGGCCGCCCCCGCATTTGCAGATGTGCCGCCGTACATCGATACTTCGTGCGGAACCTGGGTGAATGACGTGTGGGTGCCCAATGGCAACTGTCCGCCTGATACCGGCGATCTTCGACACGATACCGTCACCGGAACGATCACCGTCGTAGCGGGCCATCTGGTCACGCTGCAACAGGCCACGCGTACGCTCGTGATCAACGACCAGCCCGCGCTCGATGCCAAACAAACCGGTAAGGTGGCGGTAGGCCGGATGATCGTTGCCTACGGTTACTGGCGCCAGGGGAACTTCTACGCGACGGCAATCTATTAGAAAACACAACGAATGACAAAGGGACACCAAAAAAAGACGGTGTCCCTTTTTATTAGGCGATTGACATCAAGACTAATCCTAGTTTGTTTTTGATCCGCTGCCACGATGGCTTCTGCTAATCCCACGGGAATGCTCCTCCATGTCAAACTTGCGACGTTGGTAACGCGGCCCTGGTTGTGTCCATGGTCGTGGGTATCTTCGTTTCAGTCGGGTGCACGAAAATCTCATCCCAGATCTCCGCGGGCTCCGGCAATGCGTGGACGATCCCGGCGTCTTGCGGCTGGGCATGGCGCAAGAGCCCGATAATCTGAATACAGTTCTGGGGCAGCAAGCGGTCGACGTCGACATATCCATGTTTTGGGCCGGGTATCTGATCGGGCACGACGATCGAGGCCAGTTTATTCCCGAACTTTCGGCTGACGTTCCAAGCTTGCAAAATGGGGGCATCAGCAGGGACGGGCGGACGATAACATATCGTTTGCGCGACGGGGTTGTCTGGCAAGACGGCGCTCCGTTTACTGCAGACGACGTTATCTTTACGTGGCATGCGGTGATGAACCCGAACAATCCCGTTCCAAGCCGCGTCGGTTATGAACTCATCCAGTCGATCACAAAACAAAACGCGCACAGCATCGTGATCCACTTGAGCCGCCCCTACGCGCCGTTTGTGGCGACGTTTCTGAGCCCGGTAGCCGCTTATGCCTACTGCGTTCTGCCGGCGCACCTGCTGGCGCGGTATCCGAACATCATGCACGCGAGTTACAATATCATGCCGGTTGGCACCGGGCCTTATCGTGTTTCGCAGTACGAGCCGGACAACCACATTCGACTCGTCGCGAACGATCGCTATTGGCGCGGGAGGCCCGCGTTGAAGGAAGTCGATATTCGCATCATTCCAAGCGACAATACGCTCGCCACGTTGATCAAGACGCACGAGATCGATATGTACTACCGAGTCCCTCACGAGATCACTCGAACATTGCATCACATTGCGGGAATCACGATTGTCTCATCGCCTTTCACGCGATACAACGATCTCGGATTGAATCTTGCAAACCCGACTTTGTCTGACGTTCGCGTTCGTCAAGCGCTTGCGTACGCGAGCGACAAGCAAACCTTGCTCGCTAAGGTCACCAACGCTTCCGATATCTTGACGGATACCGATCAACCTCCGTTCTTGTGGGCGCGCAACAACAAGGTCATGCACTATCACTACGACCCCGCCCGGGCGGCGAGACTGCTTGACGCTGCTGGCTGGCATCTTGGTCCGGATGGCTGCGCTACCGCAATGGAACGCCGCTGCGTCTTGGACTCTCGGGAATCGCAGGCGACTCTGTTTCGATGATGGCGCGCGAACTGCTCCAGCAGGAGTGGCGGCAAGTCGGCATTGATACCGAGATCAAATCGTATCCATCAGACATTCTCTTCGCTCCAGCGTCCGAGGGCGGGATTGAGTTGAGCGGCCATTTCGACGTGGTCCTTGAGGGCTTCGCAAACGGTGTCGATCCAGATGATTCGGTGCTTTTTGAATGCCGCTGGTTGCCCCCACGTGGCGAAAACGTTTATCGCTTCTGCGATCCTTCGCTCGATGCCGCCGAGGAGGCAGCGCTCGCCAGCAACGTGTTGACGGTCAGAAAGGCGGCATACGACCGCGTTCAGGATATCTTAGCCGACAAAGTTCCCGTCATCCCGCTTTGGTTCGATACCTATGATTACGCCATTAATACTGACTTAAGAAACTTCAAGCCAGCCCACGTGGGCTCACCCTTTTGGAACACCTGGGCTTTGCAAATCTAATTCTTTTCAGGAAGGATTCGCTTGACAGCCCTGTGCAGGTGATGTAGACTACGGTGCATACGCCACCTAAGACTTTAGGTGGGAGGGCAACAGTGCCGCAAAAACGTTCCGCCACGTTGACCATCGCCGAACAGCGCCTCATGGAGATCCTGTGGGATCAGGGCGAAGGCAACCGTCGCGCAAGTGCGCGACGCTCTCCCAAAAAAAGCACGCCCCGCGTTCAACACCGTCCAAACCCTCCTAAGGATTTTGGAGCGCAAGGGCTTTGTGCGTCACGAAGCCGCCGGCCACGCCTTCGTCTACGCTCCGGTGGTCGAACGCGTCGACGCTTCTCGAGCAGCGGTGAAGAATCTGCTCGCTCGATTTTTTAACGATTCGGCTGCATTGCTGACCGTCCGGCTCTTGGAAGATGAGCAGCTTTCAGAAGAAGAGCTCGCACGACTTCGACGCCTAACCAATGAGGCAAAACGCCAATGATTACTGCGCATCATATCGTCTGGGCGCTCCTCAACTCAATTTGGCAGAGCGCTGCGCTCGCCGCCGTGATCCTTCTCCTTTTGAAAGCCGCACCTCGATCAACCGCGGCGCAGCGCTATGCGATGTGGTGCGCGGTGCTCGCAGCCGCCGCACTCTTGCCGTTCGCAAACTTAGTGCTCGCCCGCGTGACGCAACCTCGCCAGGTGAGCCTGCGCATGCCGTCCTTGGCCGCGCCTGCCGAGCCCGTCGAGCCGATAGGATCGACGCGCCACATCTTCGCCTCTCAACCTCGTCTTATGCACCCAACGCACGTACCAATGAACCCTGCGATCGTGAACAGCCCTCCGATCGAGGAAGCAACGCCAAAATTTACGTTGGCACCATCGGTCATCGCGGTCATGCGAGGTCGCTACGATTTGGCCCTCGTGTTTGCATGGCTTGTTACGGCGAATCTTTTGATGCTCAGGCTTGCTCTTGGGTATGCGAGCCTCTCAGCCGTCAAGAAGGGACTTTCGTATCGACCCCTGAGCGAACGCGAGCGAGAAGCCTGTCGCGCAATAACTGCCAGGTCGGTGGCGATCGGGTACTCCACGACGATTCGAGAACCATGCGTTATAGGATTTGCCGAGCCGGTCATTGCGCTGCCCGTCAGCGTCGCCTTGCAGTTCTCAACCCAAGATGCGGACCGGATCATTCGTCATGAATGCGCCCACATCGGACGCTTCGATGACTACGGCAACCTGCTCAAACAAGTGATGCTGACAGTGTTGTGTTTCAATCCCATAGCCTTCGCTTTGGCGAAAGCGCTGGATTTGGAGCGAGAGATCGCGTGCGATGATGTCGCTGCATCGGTGCAAACGGAGCGCGCTGATTTTGCTCGTTGCCTGTGTCATATCGCCCTGCTCCAAAATGGTCGCCGGTGGCTGCCCAGCACGGGCCTGGCAAAAAACAAACGCCAGCTGTTCGTGCGCATTGGACGGCTGCTCGATCGCAACCACGCAGCCTCAAGTCATCTTAACCCGCTCGCTCGAATCGCCGTGGCGGCCGTTGTGCTCGCCGCGCTGCCGTTCGCCTGCGTGCAATTCCTAACGAGTGACGCTGCGACCGCGGCTTCGACCACAACCGTGGCTGCGTCCGCGGCTGCGAGCGCGACGGCCCATCCCGCGCACAGTCACCTGCAAAGTCATGCGGCGGTGGTCGCCGGCCCGAAAGTGAGGCAGAGTGCATGGCAAGGCGTTGTGCCAACTGCAGCTGCGGCGAATGCAACGAAGATGCCCTCGTTGCATGTGATGGAGCACCTACGTCAAGCGATAGCCGCATCAGGGAGGACGCTGGATTCGAGCGCGCCGCTGCTCTATGCGGCGACGAGTCTATTAGACCGCTCGCCAGCGCTGCAGCGCATACCGCCTGCCCAGATCGTCAGCGTCCTTCATCTTGAGCGTCACGCGATCGTCGCAACGAGACGATTTCCTCGATGCATTGCGGGAAACGGGGTTCCGCGATCTGTCGGTTGACGACATGATCGCCATTTGCAACGCAGGCGTTTCGCCTCGCTTTCTTCGCGAGCTTCACGCAGCCGGACTTACCCCTATGCCGGCGCACGATCTCATTGCGCTTGCAAACGCTGGGGTGGATGCGCGGTTCCTCGCCGGGTTGCGCGATGCTGGCTACGGGAATGTGGGCGTGGCGAACATGGTCGCTCTTTCGAACGCAGGCGTCGATCCTCGCTATCTCGCCTCGTTGGCAGCGCTGGGGTATCGAAATGCCAGTGTCACCGATCTCATCCGGTTGAGCGAGAGCGGTGTTACCCCAGAGTTTGTCGCTCGACTTCAAAAGAGCGGAGTCACAAACGGTCACAAGCTCTCTGTCGATGATCTGATCCGGCTGAGCAACGCGGGTATTTGAGCGTCATGGCTTTCGTGCGACTGATCGGAGCCGCACTGGCGGTGCTTGTGCTTTGGTCGCTTTCCGGACCAGCTGCGGCACAACCAAGTTCACTCGCAGGCACGTGGACGATTGCAACGTCATCCGATAATCAACTGCTGCTCACCCTGGGCACTGATTCGCCTGGCCACAGCTGGGAGTGGGAATCATCAATCAGGCTCGCTGACCTCCAGGGACTGTCTGCCGATCAACTTCGCACTGCCGGCAACAACGCTCGATTCGCCCTACGCAAGCCAGCCGGTGCTTTTGATTGCACAGGCTGGGTCGCCCATGGGGGCGGCGGAGGAACGTTCGTCTTCATTCCCGACCCCGCATACGTAAAGGTCCTCGCGGACCGCGGCATCGATCAGCCACAGCCCACTGAGCAGTTCGAACTTGCGGTCGACGGAGTCACGCCAGACTTTATCGATCAGCTCCATAACATGGGTTTGCATCCAAACCTTCCCGAGTTACTGCGCTTGGGTGACGAGGGCATCGATTCCGCATACGTGCTCGGCATTGCTCGAAGCGGGCTGTTGAGGGTAACGGTCGATGATATCATCCGTTTGCGCGACCATGACGTCACCGTTGCTTACATCAGCGATATCCATCGCCTTGGATATCAACCTGACGTCGAACAACTCGTCCGGTTGGCGGATCACGGTGTTTCCGCCGCTTGGGTTCGCCAACTTCAATCCACAGGTTTGAAGCCTAGCGTCGATGACCTCATTCGAATGCGCGATGCTGGCGTGTAGCGGTTAAGGGCTTTCCAACGATGTCCAAATGCGCTTGGGTTGTGGCGCTCGCCACGGCATTGTCCATCGCTCTCGGTCAGGCGGAGAAGGCTGTCGCGGCCGATTCATTTTCGCTCGCGGCGGTGCCGGTGGACGCGCCTCCCACCCTTGACGGTACCTTGAAAGATCCAGCCTGGCAAAAAGGTGCCCACGTTACGCTCACGTGGGATTTCTCGTTTCAGCGCGTGGCTTCGGAGCAAACCGACGTCTATCTCTTGACGGACAAGAAATACCTGTATGTCGCATTTGTGGCCAAGCAAAGCGAGTCGATCACGGCAACGCAGCGCACCAATGACATTGGTCTTGGCACCGACGACGTCGTGCGCGTCTACCTGTGGCCGGGTGGTGACAAAGGCTTCGAATACTTTTTTGCGGCCAATCCCATTGGCACGCGCTATGCCTACTCATCTGAGAACACCACATTTTCTCCAACGTGGCTGGCGGTTGCGAAACAAACGAGCGACGGTTACATCGTCACCGAACGCATTCCGTTCGACATCATGCGCAGCGACGGGCGCCCCACGTGGCGGCTGCAGTTCGATCGACGCGTGCAGGTCAGCGAACAGCTTTTTGAGTGGGCGCATGCCAAGGGTCAGACAAGCACGGATTCTTCGTTCTACACTGGATACTTGGAAAATATGAACTTTATCTCGTCAAGCACGCGGACGAAACCTCGCCTGGCAATCTATGGCTTGGGCGAGGCTGCTTCAGCGGGCGCAGGCGGGTCGACCTCAAGAATGGGCGCCGACTTCTCGTTGCCGGTCACCCCCACGTCCTCTTTTTTGGGCACGCTGCATCCGGACTATTCAAACGTGGAGCTCGACCAACAAACAATTTCGCCGACCGCTTTCCAGCGCCAGTTCCAAGAGGTTCGGCCGTTCTTCACGCAAGGAACGAACGTGTACAACGATTTTAACTGCAACGATTGCACGATTTACCCCTGGCTCTACACGCCCAATATTCCGACCCCAGCCGAGGGCTTCGCGCTCGAGGGCGTGCAATGGTCCACCAATCTAGCTGCGTTCATCTCGCGTGGGCCTAACCGCTCGGATTCGGCCGAATCTGCATTTTGGTCGACCCCGGATCATCAAATTGGGGCAAGCGTGCTGCACGAGTTAGTCGACAGCGCCGGTCAAACCGATGACTTTTCGATCGCTCAAGTGCGCGCCGGAGACGTACACAATTTTAGCCTCTACGCCTCAAGCGGCATTGACAGAGGATCGAACGTTGCAGATTCGGCGCAGGGGAACTACCAAGATTTCGGCATCAACCTCTACACGCCAAAGTCAGGGATCTTTGCAGCGTATCGCTGGGTGGGTCCTGAGTTTAATCCACTCGACGCATTTGTCCCCATCAACGATACAACCGGTCCATCTTTGTACGCGGATCAAGAATGGGATTCCGGCTCAGGGAGCACCATCCGAAAGTTCACTCTTTCGCAGGATCTGCAACATTACCGAAATCGACTAGGACAGCTCGACGACGCTGACGATTATACCAACATCACGATCGATACCAAGCAGCAGCTGACGCTCACAGCCTCAATGGGTTCGAGCTGGCTCTTGCTGAACGGCGAAGCGGGAAACACAACCCAAAATGGGGTGAATCTGACCTATTTAGGGCAAACCAATACGCCGTCTACTCTTTCGTACAATTATGGAAGATACGGAGCCGGCTATCTGCATTCGACGGTACGCTCGGCGACAGTCAAGCTCGGCCCACGCGCCACCGGCACGCTCGAGGCCGATGACACGGACTATCGGCTCGACACGGGCACGAAGCTTGCCCAGTGGCTGGAGCGCGCCAGCTACGCGTATGAGATCGGGACGACCTCGTCGCTGTCGGTTGGCGTTCGGCGGATCATTGGAACGGGACCATATTTTGGCACCGCGCCGCAATTTATCGATGCGTCCAACGTTTCGTTCGCGTACTATAGAAAGTTCGGTCACGCGGAGGCGTATTTGGTGTATGGCAATCCCAATTCAGTCGCAACTCAGCCCTCACTCATCCTCAAGCTCATCTATTACGTCGGCGCCGAGAAGGGCACCTGAGCGGCCCACCATCAAACATATGGTCTACAGGAAATGGCGCGCGCAAGCCCAAGGGCCACTCTCTCACCCTGAGGGCCCCTTATGCAAAAATGCAGCATATGTGGTTGCAAGAGTGTCGAGTTGTATCCCGTTGACGACCATATCGTATGTGAAGCTTGCCTCATGAAAGGCAGGCTCGATGAGATTCCCGAGCTAGCTCGCGCTGAACAGCACGAACTGCATCCAGTTGGTGCGGGTACGACGATTTCATCGTGGTGGAATCGTGACGTGCCAGACAAGGTCGCGCACGTTTCGTAGTTCAGGCGTGACGCGCTTCACACGCAACTCTAACCTACTTTTCACCCCCCGCGCCCCGCGAGTGGCATTCAACTCTGCGGCGCCGCCGAAACTAAAAGCATGGAGCATTTTCGGCAAGCGCGCCTGCGCGGGTTTACCCTCATCGAGTTGATCATCGTCGTCGCGATCATCTCGATTCTTGCCGCCATTTTGATCCCGAATTTCCTGCATGCGCGGGCTGAGTCAGCGTCATCGGCGTGCGAGGGCAATCTCAAACAAATAGCGACCGCGCTTGCGGAGTATGCGGTTGACCACGGAGGACAGTACCCGCCCGCGAGCGCTCCCGTTGACGTCAACCTGTTCGGAGGCGCCGGAAACCCGTACCTCAGCTCCGTGCCCAACGACCCCGCTGGCGGAACGTATTACTATGTGACGCCCGGAAACGGCATTTGCAACTCCGGCGATGCCTACAAGATCCGAGACGGCGATAACCATGACACGACAACGCTGACCGGGCTCCCCAACTACTCTTTTGGCATCACCGGGATTCGCTGGTGCGCGAATTCTGGTTTGCAGGCCTGCGTCTGCTAGGCAAATATCGGCTCCGCTGCTACATTTTTCGTCTTCCGCGAAGGCAGCGAGCCTCGTCGCACCAAAGCCCCCGTCGACTCCTTCACCGAACACGTGCGCTTTTCCACGAAGCGGAGGTGACGCTGCTTGCCACACCATGCAAAAGCTTATCAGGATCCTGGTACACCAGAAGAAATTAGCCGACGCGCGTTCTTAGCGCGGGCGTCCATTTTTACCGGCACGGTCGTCGGTCTTGGACTTGCCGTTCCGCTCGTCACGGCGCTCGTGCCGACGCCAGACCTCGTTGATGCCAATAAAGGCTACGCCCCGTTGAACCGAGCTGAGTTTGCCGAACTCGAGCGCACGCTCGAGAAGCCCGTCAAGATCTTCTTTAACAAGCTGGTCACCGATGGCTATTATAAGACCAATGACGAATATTACGTGTGGGGTCTGAAGCTCGGTCCGGATGACCTTCAAGCGCTGCGAGGTGAACGGCCCGAACTCTTCGCCCAACAAACCGGCGCCGGGCTCGATTTCGAAGTGGGCAATCTCGGTTTTGTCATGTGGAGCCCACTGTGCCCGCATCTCAACTGCAAGTACGATTGGAATGACAGTCTGGGCGGTTTTCTTTGCCCCTGTCACGGTTCTGAATTCTCAAAGTACGGCCAACACAAAAAGAACGCTCAGGGAAACTTCATAGGTCCGGCCCCACGAGGTCTTGATCCGCTGCCCTTCCGAGAGCAAAGTGGCGTCGCCGAAGTTGAATGGGTTAAGTATGCCGCGAACACCACCAACATTGTGCGTGTCTCGTACTGGTAGGAGAAGGCAATATGATCGATTGGCTTGAGAGTCGAACCGGTCTCGTCAGCTGGACGAAAAACTTCCTCACTGAAGACGTTCCCGGCGGCGCAAGTTATTGGTATGTCTTCGGGAGCGCGACCCTCATCGTTCTCACTATCCAAATCATCACCGGCATCATTTTGACGTTCTACTACTCTCCATCCGGGATCACGGCGTGGGAATCTACCCTCTTCATTTATCAGCATGTGCTGTGGGGTTCGTTCCTGATCAGTCTGCATTCGTGGGGCGCATCGGCCATGATCGTGCTCATGTCGATGCACTTGCTGCAAGTCTTGCTGTTCGGCGCCTACAAAAAGCCGCGCGAAATTCAATGGGTCGTCGGCGTCTTGCTGTTCTTTATTGTCTTGTCGATGGGTCTGACCGGCTATCTGTTGCCGTGGGATCTCAACGCCTACTTCGCCACCCAAGTCGCGATCAACATAGCGGCGAGTGTGCCAATCATCGGTCCATTCATTTACCATTTCCTCAGTGACGGCTCAACGCTCGGCACGCTCACCATAGGCCGCTTCTACGGTCTGCATATCTGGGCGACACCCGCGATCATCGTTGCTCTCGTCGGTCTTCATTTGTTTATCTTCAAGCACAACGGCTCGGCGGGTCCGGCAAGCGATGCGCCCCCCAAGACCTACGGACGATTCTATCCGAACCAAATCTTCATGGAATCCGTCACAGCCTTCATCGTCGTCGCCGTCATCGTGGCGCTCGCGATTGTCATGCCCACGCCGCTGCTCGCCAAGGCGGATCCGAACAACGCGCAGTTCATTCCGGCCCCGGCGTGGTATTTCTACGCGCTCTACGGCTTGCTGCGCATGTTCCCGCAGAATCTGTCGCTGGTTCCAACGGTTATTCTGCCGGGTGCCTTCACCATGGTATTGTTGTTGCTGCCGTGGCTCGATCGCAATCCAAGCCGAGTGCTCGCGCGTCGGCCGTACCTCGTTATGTTCACGATCTTGACCGTTGGTGCCATCGTCGGCACCACCATATATTCCCAAAAGGTCATCGCCCAAGAACAAGCGGCAAGCCCGGTCGGCCAAACGCCGGTCGTCGGATACGGTGCTCCACGGAACGCCGCAGGTCAAAACGCTATCCCGATCATCAGCGTGGCTGGGGGTGCACCAGCAGCTGCAGCCGGCGCGGGCGCAGCGGCCGCTGCGCCGCCGGCGGGCGACCAGGTGTATGCTCAAAACTGCACGAGCTGCCATCAGGCGAAAGGCCAGGGGCTTCCCGGAGCGTTTCCGCCCCTCGCCGGCAATCCGTATGTGACCGGAGATCCGACGAAGGTCATCAGAACAGTGCTCAACGGAATGAACGGCGTTCCAGTGAATGGCGCAAGCTATAGTGGAGCGATGCCAGCCTGGAAAGGTAAGCTCAGTCCAGCGGAGATTGCCGCAGTCATCACCTACATTCGCAGCTCGTGGGGCAACAAGGCCTCACCGGTGACCGAAGCCGCGGTCAAAGCCCTCTCTAGATAAGGCAATGTAGCGGCGGACCTTTAGGTCCGCCTCGCCCCAATGTAGCGGCGGACCTTTAGGTCCGCCTCGCCCCAATGTAGCGGCGGACCTTTAGGTCCGCCTTTCTTTATTGGGTGCGAACGCTCGACGAGCGCAGTCGCTTGAGTTCGGCTTCTATCGGCCACTCGGAGAAAACCCAAATCAGTTGTACGACGATGTTCACGATCGGGATGAGCAAGAGCAAGCTATACGCACCCGGATAACCGCTCTTCATGGCGACGCGCCAAGCGCAATAAATAGAGAAGATGACGACCGCTATGACAAACAAGAACCAGACGACGGCGAACCCGCCGGCCATCGCACGAAACATGTCGTCGTTCCGGTCGAATGAAAGAATGAGATAGATGAAAGCGTCGAACATTCTTCGCAGCTCCTTTACCTGGTAAGGAAGTAAACAGGCGAGGCGTTCGGGGTGCAGGTCTAAAGGTCCGCTGCTACATCAAGCGAGAAAAGATGGTCTGCACGGGAGTCCATCTAGGACTGAGAGGGCGAGTCGCCACTCGCCGACCGTCGGAACCTGATCTGGGTGATGCCAGCGAAGGGAAGCAATCATGAGCGTCACGCTGCCTCCAACAACACAACCCCATCGCGCGTCTTGGCACAAAATCTATGTCGACGGGCCGCGCGGAATCCGCGTGCCGATGCGTCAGATCCACCTCACCGATGAAACCAGTTTCCGCGCCTACGACACGAGCGGGGCGCACACCGATCCAGGTCTGAGTATCGACGTCCGCGAGGGCATCCAACCACTACGGGCGAGGTGGATCGCTGAGCGTCAGGACGTCGAGGAGCTCGGCCAATCATCCTCCGAGTATCGGCGCGCGCGAACAGCGGACGCATCACTCGAGGCACTTCGCTACGCTCATTCGCGCACACCGTTGCGCGCCAAAGCCGGCCGCAACGTCACGCAAATGCATTACGCTCGTCGCAAAGAGATAACCCCCGAGATGGAGTTTATCGCCGTGCGTGAAGGCATGACTCCAGAGTTCGTGCGCGATGAAGTGGCCAGCGGCCGAGCGATCATTCCTGCCAACATTAATCACCCCGAATCCGAACCAATGATCATCGGCCGTAACTTCTTAGTAAAAATCAACGCCAACATCGGCAATTCGGCGATTAGCTCCTCGATCGAAGAAGAAGTCGAGAAGATGACGTGGGCAACGCGCTGGGGTGCCGACACCGTCATGGATCTGTCCACCGGCAAGCACATCCACGAAACGCGCGAATGGATTTTGCGCAACGCGCCGGTGCCCATCGGGACCGTGCCGATCTACCAGGCGCTCGAAAAAGTGAACGGCAAGGTTGCCGACTTGTCCTGGGAGGTCTACAAGGATACCCTCCTCGAGCAGGCCGAGCAGGGCGTGGATTACTTTACGATCCACGCGGGCGTCTTGCTGCGCTACATTCCGCTCACTGCGAATCGAGTTACGGGCATCGTTTCGCGCGGCGGCTCGATCCTCGCGCAGTGGTGTCTGCTGCATCGTGAAGAGAACTTTCTGTACACGCACTTCGCAGAGATCTGCGAAATCATGAAGGCCTATGACGTGGCATTTTCGCTCGGCGACGGTTTGCGCCCGGGCTCCACGGCTGACGCCAACGACGCAGCGCAATTCGCTGAATTGGAAACGCTGGGTGAGCTGACTGCCCTTGCATGGGCGCACGATGTTCAGGTGATGATTGAAGGGCCTGGCCACATCCCGATGCATCTCATCAAAGAGAACATGGATCGCCAGCTCGCGGTATGCCACGAGGCACCGTTTTACACCCTCGGCCCCCTGACGACCGACATTGCCCCCGGTTACGACCACATCACGAGTGCCATCGGTGCGGCTATGATCGGCTGGTACGGTACGGCCATGCTCTGCTATGTCACGCCCAAAGAGCATCTCGGCCTGCCCAACAAGAGGGATGTCAAGGACGGTGTGATCGCCTACAAGATTGCGGCGCACGCGGCGGATCTCGCAAAAGGTCATCCACGAGCTCACGAATGGGACGACGTGCTTTCGAAGGCACGCTTTGAGTTTCGGTGGGAAGATCAATTCGCGCTCTCGCTCGATCCTGAGACCGCGCGCGCTTTCCACGATGAAACGCTGCCCGCGCAGGGTGCCAAGGTCGCCCACTTTTGTTCCATGTGCGGTCCGCAGTTCTGCTCCATGCGCATCACGCAAGACGTTCGCGAGTATGCCCAGCAGATGGAGCGCGAAGAGTCGGATCTGTTTCAGGAGATCAAACGCTCGTAGAGCCGCCGATAACTACCGGCGGCGCGGTTCCATGAAAAATCTTGCCGCATGCCGTTGCGCTGGAGCGCCTGCCAAAGTGGCCGACTCGCATAGAGCGCGATTGCCTTTCTCGCCACAGCAGTAAATGCGGATGGTGAAGGCTCATGGAACATGAACCCTGTGGTTGCACCTTCCGCGATGCCTCGCTCGCTCGCGTCTACGATTGAATCGGCAAGTCCCCCAACTCCCGCAACCACAGGAACGGTTCCGTAGCGCAAACCGTGCAGCTGGTTGAGCCCGCACGGTTCGAAGCGCGATGGCATGAGCAAGATATCCGCCCCTGCGATAATGCGATGCGCAAGCGCTTCATCATATTGCAAGCAAACGGCAACCCGGTCTGGATGGCGAACTGCAAGCTCGCGAAAACCTTGTTCGAGCGCTTTTTCCCCCAATCCCAACACGACCAGCCGGCCGCCCGCGGTCAGCAAATGCTCGGCGCTTTTCACCACGAGGTCCAAGCCCTTTTGCCACGTCAGCCGGCTCACCACGCCCAGCAACGGTGCCGACTGGGCTGCATCCAGATTCATTTCTTCTAAGAGTGCTGCTTTGCACGCTGCCTTGCCGGCCAGATTGAGCTCGCTGTAGTGATGGGCAATAAGCTCGTCGTTTCTTGGATCCCACACGTCGTAGTCGACGCCGTTGAGAATGCCCGAGAGCTCGCGAGATCGTGCCGCAAAGAGATCTTCCAAGCCAAACCCGAACTCGCGGGTTTGAATCTCACGCGCGTAGGTTGGGCTCACGGTGTTGAGAAGGCTTGCCTCCTGCACGCCAAGAGAAAGAAATGAAAGTTTGCCACTTCCAAAACGCTCCAGGCGCTCGGGGGGCACGCCGAACGAACGCAACTGTTTCTGCGACGCTTCACCTTGATACCAGGCATTATGAATGGTGAGCAGTGTCGACAGCCGAGAGCCCTGCTTTGCCCCGAGCAAACTTGGGATGAGCGCGGTGTGCCAATCGTTTGCATGGACGATGTCAGGTAGCCACTCGCCTGGTCCCGCCGCAAGTTGGCTGGCCGCCTGGCACAGCAACGCGAAGCGCTCCAGATTGTCTGGCCATTCTGCCCCGTATTCGTCGTGATAGGGTCCGCCAAAGCGTTCGTAGAGTCGGCGACAGAAGACGAGCCACACGCGCAAATCTGATGGCGTGCGGCCGATGAGAAGATCGACTGCGCCGAATCCGGCGATTTCTTCGAAACGACGATCCACTGCCAAGCCGCGCACTTGTTCAAGCGCACTTGGGTACGCGGGCATCATCAGCCGGACATCGACGCCGCTGCGCGCGAGCGCAGCGGGCAGCGCTGCAGCGACATCGCCGAGCCCGCCCGTCTTCGCCATTGGGTAAATTTCCGACGCGACGAACAGAACTTTCGGTTCTTGTTTGCTCATGCGAGCGTGATGACCACGCCCGTGAGCGCGGCCACGTCGAGGGCGATCGAATAGTCGAAGCCCATGCACGGCACGCGACGCGCCCGATCGTCAATCAGTCGAGTTTCGCCGTTGCCACCATACTCGCGGGCGTCACTAGCAAAGACAACGTGATATGTACCCTCGCGCGGTACTCCCACCACATACCCCCTGTAGGTCCCCCCAGAGAAGTTCAAGACCACAAGCGCAAATGCTTCGCCCGCCGAGCGCATGTAAGAGAGGACGCAGTGATCCGCGTCATCTGGATCGAGCCAGCGAAAGGCCGCGGCGTCAAAATCGCCTGCGTAGAGGGCCGGTAGCTTCCCGTACAGAGCTCCCAAATCGCTGACCGCCGCGGCGACCTGCCGATGAGGCGGGCTGGCGAGTGCCTCCCAATGGAGTTGCATCGTCGGATCCCAGTCTTCACGTTGAGCAAACTCATTGCCCATAAAGTTGAGCTTCTTGCCTGGATATGTGGTTTGAAACGTAAAGAGCAAACGCAAGCCCGCGAACTTCTGCTCGTCGCTTCCGTACATGTGCGAGAGAAGCGAGCCATTGCGTGGCGCGCTTTCGTCGTGCGAGAGCGCGAGCACAAAATGCTCCTTCCTTGCGTACAGCCGCTCGAACGTGAGGTCTTTGTGATGCGCAGGCCGTTCGATCCACGGCAAGCCAAGATACTCGAGCGTATCGTGAACCCAGCCCATGTTCCACTTCATCGAAAACCCGAGACCACCGCGCGTAGCCGGCTGGGAAACCGACGGCCAGGATGTTGACTCTTCGGCGATCGTCAGCGCATCCGGCACAAGCTGTGCTATCTGTGCGTTCATCTCTCGCAAGAACTTTACCGCGGGCAGGTTTTCGCGGCCGCCGAGGGGGTTTGGCTGCCAGTGCTTCCCGAGCCGAGCGTCGTCCAAGTACAGCATGGAAGAAACCGCGTCGACCCGCAACCCGTCAACGTGAAACTCTAAAAGCCAGTACAGGGCGTTGGCAAGCAAGAAATTGCGAACTTCGGGTCGACCGTAGTTGAAGATGAGCGTGTGCCACTCCGGATGCTCTGCCATCGCCGGATCGGCCCGCTCGTAGAGCGGACCGCCATCGAATTCGCTAAGCCCCCAAAAGTCTTTCGGGAAGTGGAGCGGTACCCAATCCAAGATGATGCCGACGCCAGCTTCGTGACACGTATCGACAAACGAACGGAAATCATCAGGGGTCCCAAAGCGGCTTGAGGGAGCAAAGTACCCCGTCACCTGGTAACCAAGCGACTCGTCGAGCGGATGCTCGAACACCGGCAGCAGCTCGATGTGCGTGTAGTGGCGGTCGCGAGCATAAGAGGCGAGTTCTTGGCCAAGTCTAGCGTAAGAAAGGAACGAGCCGTCTTTGCTGCGGCACCAAGACCCGAGGTGCACCTCATAGATGTTGATAGGCTCCTCACGCCAGCGCCAGTCGCGCCTTCGCTCCAACCACATTGCATCTCGCCACGTGTGCGTGCTTGGTGGGATGACTCGTGCGTTTGTATTCGCTTGGGTGACAAACGCTTGCGCGTAGGGATCCGTCTTAATGACAAGCTTCCCAGTTTCGGCATGCTCGAATTCGAACTTGTATTGCGCACCCGCCTCGACGCCGGGGATGAAGACCTGCCAGACGCCGCCCCGATCCAGCCGTTGCATGGGGTGGCGGCGACCATCCCACGTATTGAAGTCCGCGACGACGCTGGCGCGCCGCGCATTGGGCGCCCAGGTGGAAAACCAAACGCCGGGCTGCCCCTCGAGGTGCCCACAATGGGAGCCTAGCGTGCGATATGCATCCAGAAGCCGGCCAGCATGAAAACGCTTTAGTTCATCATGGCTCATCATAGGCGGTGATAAGCGCTGTTTGAGAGAACATGGGCGTCCCCTTTCCTCTTGCCGCAGAACGAGGGGCTATGTCCTCATCTGAAACCTCGCGTTACGTTAGTTTGCTTACCAAAGGAACGCTGGCGCTTGTTTTGGCTGGCGGCCGGGGCTCGCGCTTGAAACATCTCACGCAGTGGCGCGCCAAGCCCGCGGTGCCCTTTGGCGGCAAGTTTCGCATCATCGACTTTCCGCTTTCGAACTGCATCAACTCCGGCATCAGACGCATTGGCGTTGTTACACAATATAAAGCGCACAGCCTCATGCGTCACATCCAGCGAGGCTGGGGCTTCCTGCGCGGTGAGTTCGAAGAATTCGTCGAGCTCATGCCGGCGTCGCAGCGCTTAGAAGAGGAATCCTGGTACACGGGCACGGCGAACGCCATCCTCCAAAATCTGGACATCATTCGAGCGCACAATCCGGAGCACGTCTTGGTGTTGGCGGGCGATCACGTGTATAAAATGGATTATGGTCAGATGCTCGTCCAGCACGTCCAAAGCGGCGCCGACGTGACGGTGGGCAGCTTCGAAGTGCCGCGCGGCGCAGCCACCTCGCTTGGCACCATGAAGATCGATGCCCACAATCGCATTACGGAGTTTGCAGAGAAGAGCCCAGACCCGATTCCAATGCCGGACAAAGACGATCGCGCTTTAGCCAGCATGGGCATCTACTGCTTCAACGCACATTTTATGTACAAGCAACTCGATCGCGATGCAGCGGATTTGGAATCGACCCACGATTTCGGGCGCGACGTCATCCCTCACATCGTTGCCCATCACAAAGCGGTCGCACATCGATTCGGACCGGCAAGTCTCGGTGGCATTGCAAGCTCGGTTTATTGGCGTGATGTTGGTACGGTGGACGCCTACTGGGAAGCAAATATGGATCTCACCCACGTCGTGCCAGAACTGAATTTATACGATGCAAAGTGGCCCATCTGGACGTATCAGGAACAACTGCCTCCGGCGAAATTCGTTCTTGACGAAGAAGGTCGTCGAGGGATCGCGATCAACTCGCTGGTCGCCGGCGGATGTATTATTTCTGGTGCCCACGTGCAAAGCTCGCTCCTTTTTTCCAACGTGCGCGTGAACTCGTTTAGTCGAGTTGAAGATTCGGTCATACTGCCCAACGTGAATATCGCGCGGCATTGCTTCGTTCGGCGGGCGGTCATCGACAAGGGCTGCCAATTGCCCGAAGGACTTGTTGTTGGCGTCGATCCAGCAGAAGATGGCAAGCGCTTCTACAGAACGGAGGGCGGCATTACGCTGATCACCGCAGACATGCTCGGTCAAGGCATTGACAACGTGTCCGCGGACCTTTAAGGCCGAATTGTAGGGGGCGATTGGAAAATCGCCCCAAGCTCGCCCGAACGCACGGCCGATTGCAGCAAGGAGTTACGACCCCAGCTTGTCTCGAAGACTTAGAGTCCCTCTTCGACCATTGTAAGCGAGTTATGTCCGTTCACATCGAGCAAGAAATCAAACTGCAAGCGCCACGCCGCTTCGACCTCAGTGTTTTGGCTGATGGCGTCGATGGTTTTTCGGCTTCACCCATCCAAGCGCACAAACTCTCAACCGTCTACTACGACACCGACGATCTGCGCTTGACGCGCTGGGGCTGCAGTTTACGCTTTCGCCGCGGGCAAGGCTGGACGCTCAAGCTTCCTGCTGCCAGCGAAAATGGCAGTCTTGCCAGAGTCGAGCACACCTTCGCGGCCGAGGGGATAAAACCGCCAGCCAAGGCGCTAGAGCTTGTTGCTGCATTCTTGCGAGGTCGACCGGTAGCGCCAGTCGCGAGATTGCGGACCGTGCGGAAGAGTTTGCGATTGCACGGTTCATCCGGAGAAGAAATTGCCGAAATCGCTGATGACGACGTTCGCGTGATGAGCGGTGGACGAGTCGTCGATCGCTTTCGAGAGGTCGAGGTCGAACTGCTCAACGGGGCACCCTCCTCGGTGCTCGAGGGCTTTCGACGCAGCTTGCAGGACGCCGGCGCGGGGGCGGTCGACGAAACGCCAAAAAGCGTTCGCGCTCTTGGGGCGCCTGCGCTCGCGCCGCCAGAATTGTATTGCGCCCGACCAAATGGGCAAAGCAAAGCCTCGGATGTCATTCGATACGCCCTCGCATCGTCGGTCGAAATGCTGATGCGGGCCGATGCGCCGCTGCGCCTCAACATGGATCCCGAAGCCGTGCATCAGGCACGAGTTGCTACTCGCAAACTGCGCTCGGATCTCCGAACGTTCGGTCCGCTCTTGCGGGAAGAGTGGGTGCGCTCGCTTCGTGCCAAGATCAAATGGTTTACGGACGAGCTGGGCGCGGTTCGCGACGCCGACGTCTTGGTAGGTCGGCTGCGCCGCCGGGCAGCCAGATTGTCCATGAAAGACGTACGGAAAGTTGATGCCGTGATCGAGCGCTTTGCGAAGGAGAGTCATGCGGCGCGCTCTGAGCTCGCCCGAGTATTGCGCGAGAAGCGCTATCTGGATCTGCTGAACGAACTGGTTGACGCTGCTGCCGATCCCAGGGTGGAACAAGCCGCATCGGAGCCAGCGATTGAAGTGCTGCCGCAGTTGGTGGAAGTCCCTTGGAAAAAGCTTTGTAAGGCAATCGCCCAACTCCACGACAACGCGCAAGACGAGCAGCTCCATCGAGTTCGCATCAAGGCCAAGCGGTGCCGATATGCCGCGGAGGCGATCGTTCCGGTCGGCGGCAAGCCGATCGCACAGTTCGCGCGGCGCGTACAGAGATTGCAAAGAATTCTGGGAGAGCTGCACGATGCCGTCGTGGTCGAGCAGCGCCTGCGCGAAATTAAAGGCGACCGAGAAGAGATGTTCGCGGCGGGTACCCTTGCCGCACTGGAGTCGCTCGCGGCAGACGAGGCTCGCTCATCATGGCGCAAAGCCTGGAAGAAGGCCTCAAAAAAATCCCTCCGCGCGTGGATGTAGTCGCGCGAATTTATTCGCGCGTTCTCCCACCTATCGAATAACGGTCTGGCCGTCCATATAACTCTGGAGCACGCTCGGTACGTTCACCGAGCCGTCTTCCTGCTGATAGTTCTCCAAGACCGCAAGCATCGTGCGGCCAACCGCTAAACCCGACCCGTTCAACGTGGACGCAAACTCCGGTCTGCCTTTCGGCGTCGATCGATAACGGATGGATGCCCGGCGCGCTTGGAAATCGCCACAGTTGCTGCACGAGGAAATTTCCCGGTACGCTCCTTGGCCCGGCAGCCACACTTCCAGGTCGTATGTTTTTTGCGAAGCAAAGCCGGTATCCCCAGAACTCAACACCACCACGCGATACGGCAACTCCAACGCCTTCAACAAGCTTTCCGCTTGTGCGGTAATTCGTTCGTGAATTGCCGGCGCGTCTTTGGCCGTGCAAATGCCGACCAGTTCAACCTTCTCGAATTGGTGAAGGCGAATGAGGCCGCGCGTGTCTTTTCCAGCTGCCCCTGCCTCTTCCCGAAAACATGGCGTGTACGCCGTATACAGCTTCGGAAGCTGGTCCGCTTCGAGGATCTCACCCCGATGTAAGTTGACGAGTTGCACTTCTGCCGTGGGCGACAAGAAAAGAGCACCGTCTTCAACAGAAAACATAACGTCGCTGAATTTGCTGAGGTGGCCGGTTGCCTCCACAGATTCACGATTGACAAGAATGGGCGGCATGATCTCCAAAAAGCCGGCCGCAACGTCCCGCTCGAGAAAAAAGTTTATGAGCGCACGATTCAGGCGGGCGCCGGCCCCAGCGAGCACGACAAAGCGGCTCCGCGCGAGCCGCACGCCTCGCTCAAAGTCGATGATGCCGAGCCGTTCACCAATCTCCCAGTGCGGCTTGGGATCGAATGAGAATTTTGGCGGTTCCCCAAAGCGGCGCAGTTCGACATTGGCGCTGGCATCCGCTCCGTCGGGCACGTCGTCGGCGAGAATATTCGGCAACCCCGCCAGCAGATCGCTTGCTTTTCGATCTAATTCAGCAGCCTCATGCTCGCCGACTTCGATCTCGTTGCCAAGCGACGTTGATTGTTCTCGAAGCACGCGCAGCGCCTCATCACCGCTGGACTTCGCTTTGGCAAACTCTCCGGAGATACGATTGCGCTCGGCCTTGAGGCGATCGACCGTCGTCACTGCTTTTCGCCATCGTTCGTCGAGGGCAAGAAATTCGTCTACAGCTGCGTCGGATAGCCCGCGACGCCGCAGGGAGCGGCGAACAAGGTCAGGATGCTCGCGAATAAGAGCCTTATCGAGCATACCCGCGTTTTAGAGGCGGTGTAGTAACGGACCTTTAGGGCTCGCGCTGGCAACATAATGTAGCAGCGGACCTTTAGGTCCGCTTGAGTGAAAGCGCACCTGAAGGTGCGCTGCTACACAGGGGGCTGCTAGAACGAAGAGGCGCGACGCGGTTCGTCTTTTTGCGTGACGTAGCGCCTAACTTCATCGGTACTCAATGCCTTCTCGAGGGCCGCGTCCAGCGTGACCAGTCCATCGTTGACATATTTTGCCAACTGCTTGTCGAGCGTCTGCATGCCGACGTTTTGACCGGTCTGCATCGCGCTAAGAATTTGAGCCGGTTTGTTCTCGCGGATGAGATTCCGGACGGCAGGGGTACCCAAAAGAATTTCCATGGCGCACACCCGCCCGCTGCCATCCACTTTCGGCACGAGCGTCTGCGTAAACACGGCCTCTAAGACACCCGCCATCTGCAGTCGGATTTGTTCCTGTTGTTCTGGCGGGAAGACGTCAATAATTCGGTTGATCGATTCCGCAGCAGACGTCACGTGCAAGGTACCAAAAACAAGGTGGCCCGTTTCGGCCGCGGTCAAGGCAAGCGCGATCGTCTCGAGGTCTCGCATTTCGCCGATGAGGATCACGTCGGGATCCTGGCGCAGCGCCGAGCGGAGGGCATTGGCAAAGGAATGGGTGTCTCGGTGGAGCTCGCGCTGCGTGATAATGCACTGAATATTGGAGTGGAGAAACTCAATCGGATCCTCGATCGTAATCACGCGTGAATTCCGGTGGCGGTTCATGTAGTTGATCATTGCCGCGAGCGTCGTTGACTTACCCGATCCGGTTGGCCCAGTCACGAGGACCAGACCGCGCGGCTTCAGAGTTTGCGCGCCGACGACTTCGGGGAAGCCCATTTCCTCGAGCCACGGCGGGGTGTCCGGAATGTTTCGGAAGGTCGCGGAGACACTGCCTCGTTCGAAGCACGCGTTGACGCGAAAGCGAGCGACGCCAACCATCGCATACGCCAAGTCGATCTCGCGCTGCTCATTGAGGTTATCGACCTGCTCTTTTGTGAGGATCGAGGTGAGCAGCGCTTGTGCATCTTCGGGCGAAACTTTTTCGTCCACGATCGGCTGAAGGACCCCATTGAGACGCATCATCGGCGGGCTGCCAACGACCAAATGCAAGTCCGATGCGTTTTTCTCTACGATGCCGATCAAGAGATCATCGAGTCTGTGTGGGTACATGCGTCCTCCAGGCGTTATGCAGCCTTCCTAGAAGAATATCGGCGTCTTGGAGGGGTCAGCATAGCTACAGTTCGCTCACCATTGCGGCGAATCACTATATCCGCGGCGCTGGATGCCATGGCCGAGTTCCCAATCCGCAAGGCAAAAGTGGAGCGGGCCGCTTTGAACCACCTCGAGGGACGAATTCTCGCCCAGGCAGTTCTCGCTCCTGAGGATGTCCCTTCGTTCGACCGATCGATGGTGGACGGTTTCGCCATCATTGCCGAAGACGTGCGAACCGCGTCGCGCGAAACTCCGGTGCGTTTGCGTGTGTCGGGCGAAGTGCAGATGGGCAAGGCTGCACCGGCGCGCCTCGAGCGCGGATGCGCAGTCATCGTTCCCACAGGCGGCGCGCTGCCCAAGGGAACGTCCGGCGTCGTCAAGATTGAAGATACGGAAACCAAAGACGCAGAGGTTCTTGTCTTCGATGGGCTCGACTGCGCCGACCGCATCAATCGCGCGCGGAGCGACGTTGCGGCCGGCGACTTGCTGTTCGAACCCGGACGCGTACTCGATCCGCCCGCGCTCGGTTTGCTGGCGGCCGCCGGTATCGATGCGGTCGACATCTATGCGTCGCCTCGCATCGCGGTGCTCATCACGGGTGACGAACTCGTGCCGCCAGGCGTTCAACTTGGGCCTGGACAGATTCGCGAGTCCAATGGGGTGATGATCTGCGCAGCTCTGTGCGCTCTGGGATTTACCCCCCAACGCTACGGACGCGTCGCCGACGATCGTGACATATTTGCGCGCGCGCTCTCCAAGGCTTTAGATGAATGCGACGGGGTCATGATTTCCGGTGGCTCGAGTGTCGGCACTCGCGATTACACTCCTGGCTTGGTGAGCGAGGCGGGAGAACCGGGAGTGATCGTCCATGGCGTTCGCGTGAGACCAGGGCGCCCAGTGCTTCTTGCGATGGTGGGCGATCGACCCGTGATCGGCCTTCCAGGCAATCCGGTTTCGGCGCTCGTCATGCTTGAAGCGCTGGCAAAGCCCATCTTGCTGCGCATGTTTAACAAAGTTGACTCGACCCTGCCGCTACGCGCGCGCCTGACGGCGCCGATCGAAGTCGAGCCTGGCCTTGAATACCGCATCCCGGTGCAACTCGATCGCTCGGGAGATGGATTGACCGCAACGCCGATTCTGGGGACCTCTTCACAATTGCATATCTTGGCCTTTGCCGATGCGATCGTCGTCGTTCCAGAAGGCATCACCCTCATTCCGGCGCGCACGTGGGTTGATGCTGTGCCTTTCTCGCGGACGAGGACGCTTCGGTGAGCCACAGGAGAGCTCGAACAATGAAATTCATCACGATCGCCAGCCTGGCACTTCTGGTGCTTGCGTGCAGCGGCTGCACCGCCTCCCAACAACAACGGGCAAAGTCCACGGCCAACGACGCGTTCATTGCTGCTCAAGTCCGAACGAAAATCGCGACCATCGATCCGGCAACGGTTTCGCTTGTGAACGTGGAAGTCGAAAACCGGAGAGTGACCCTGTCTGGCCAAGTGCACTCCGATCAAGAACGCATGCAGGTCGACCAAGCAGTGCGTGGCATTGCCGGTATCGCAGGGATCGACGATCGGCTGAAAGTCAACCCGAAGGCACCGACCGCCAATGAAATTGCAGCGGACCTTGAGTTGCAGGCGCGGGTTCAAGCTGCGATTGCCGCGCAAACCGGAGTCAACGCGTTAAAGATCCAGGTCGGCGCCCACAACGGGGTGGTCACGCTCGAGGGCACAGTGCCAAGTAAGACTGTCCACACCCTGGTCAGGGAAACCGTTCGCGGTGTCCCCGGCGTCACGCGCACTGTCGATCGTTTGCGCCTCCAGAGGTGAGCTCCGGGAGCGGAGGGAACTGCGGCGACTCCAACTACAGAGGACTGTTCACCTGAATGCGCTATGGCATTCTTTCAGACATTCACTCGAACTACGATGCGCTGACCACAGTCGTCGCAGAACTCGACGCACTTGGGATCGACCGCCTCGTGTGCTTGGGCGATATTGTCGGCTATGGCCCAAGTCCAAATGAATGTTGCAATCTGCTTCAGGAGCGCGACTGCCTCGCCATCGCTGGCAATCACGACGAAGCCGCAGTCGCTGACGATGCTGCCGACAGTTTCAACGCACTTGCCGTCCAGGCGATTGCGTGGACTCGAAGCGAACTTACTCCGAAAAATCGCGCGTATCTGGCGCGCCTGCCGCGCGAGCTGCAATTTGATACGTTTGAGATCGTGCACGGAGCTCCCACGTTCCACTTCCAATACATTCTCGGCGTGACCGACGCACGGACGGCATTCGAGCGAGTCAAAAAGCCCGTGACCTTTATTGGGCACACGCATGTCGCCGAGGTCTACTTTCAGCAATGTAGCGGCGGATCTTCAGATCCGCCTGACTCTTCAGCTCCGCTTGCCCACGGGCGCACATTTCACCAGCGGTTATCACGCGGAGGCCGCATCGAGGTGGCGCCGCAATTTCGCTACATCGTCAACCCGGGCAGCGTCGGGCAGCCTCGCGACCGCAATCCGCAGGCCTCCTTTGCTCTGTTCGACGACGCAGCGAGCGTGATCGAAATCCGACGGGTGACCTATGACGTGATGAGGGTTCGTGAAAAAATGGAAAGTGTCGAGCTGCCGCCACAGCTCAGCGAGCGCCTTTCCCTGGGCTATTGATGGGCGAATCTACATTAGCCGACGATCGCCGTTGCTTTGCCTGCGGCCCTGATAACGCGGAGGGGATGCAGTTGAGTTTTGCCTACGGCGACGGTAGCGCCCGCGCGGTCTTCGTTCCACAGCGACGCTTTGCAGGATGGACGACAATTCTGCATGGCGGCATTGTCGCTACGCTGCTCGACGAAGCAATGGCGCATGCGGCCATCGCCGCGGGCATACGCGCTGTCACGGGCCGACTGGAAATTCGCTTTCGAAAAGCCGCTCCCATCGACCAGCCGCTCGTGGCTGAAGGCCGAGTCGAAGGACGGCGCGGCCGTCTGTTGACATTGAGCGCGACCGTCAGCGGCGAAGATGGCACGGTGTATGCGGAAGGTCAAGGGAGGTTCGTCGCGGATGCCGGCAAGGAGCGCTGACGCGCGGGCCGGCACCAAGACTATCGCCTCCAACCGCAAAGCGTTTCATGACTACGCAATTTTGGACACCAACGAGGCAGGGGTGGTGCTCACCGGCACGGAGGTCAAGAGCCTGCGAAAGAACGGCTGCTCGTTAGTCGATGGTTTTGTGCGGCTCGCGAAAGGCGAGGCGTGGCTCGCCAACGTGCATATACCGCCGTACGAACAGGGGACGTTCTTCTCGCAACACGAGCCGCGCCGCGATCGCAAACTCTTGTTGCATCGTAAAGAGCTGTCACGCCTCTCGGGCAAACTGCAAGAAAAGGGGCTCACGCTCTTGCCTTTGCGGATCTATTTCCGCCACAATCACGTGAAAGTTGAAGTGGGGCTTGCGCGTGGCAAGAAAATGTATGACAAACGCGAGGCGATTAAAGAACGAGAAGTTCGCCGCGAACTCGAGCGAGCGCGACGCCGCTAGTCGCATAAGCGATCTTGCGACCATGGTCGCGCTGTACGAGCGGGCGTGCCGGTTGCTTGGCGTGCAACTCGATGCGGGCCCCGTGATCGTCGCCTGTTCGGGAGGCGCCGATAGCGCCGCGTCGTTGCTGCTCGCTCGTGAAATAGCTCCGAAAGCCAAACTGTTGGTCTGCTACGTTGACCACGGATTGCGCCCACCCAAGAGCATCGAACGCGACGTCACGGCAGTGCGAGCGCAGGCGCGAGCCGCAAAGGCCAAGGTGGTCGTGCGCAAGTTAGGTCCGCTGCAACCAGCGCGAGAGTCGCCGGAGGAGCGAGCGCGCAACGCACGCTACCGGGAGCTCGAATCGGTGGCCCGCAGCGCGGGCGCAGCGGTCGTGCTCACAGGTCACCAGCGCGACGATCTCGTCGAAACATCGCTCCTTGCGCTCGCTCGGGGCAGTGGCATTGATGGGGTTGCGGCCATGCGGCCGAGCCGAGCGCTTTGCGATGGCGTCATGCTCGCTCGTCCTTTATTGTGGGCAACAAAGATGCAGTGCCGGGAATTCGTCCGCTCGCGCCGGGTGCCGTTTTCCGAGGACGAAACAAACGCTGATGTACGCGTTCCTCGCAACGCGGTTCGGACGTTGCTCGCAGCGCTCGAAACTGTCCTGCCACAATCCAACCGCGGCATTGCCCGCTCCGCAGCCCTGCTTGCAGACGACCGCGAACTGCTCCACGGCATGAGCGTTGCGGCCTGGAGTCAAGCCCGCATCGAGAACTCGCTCGAGCTCTCTGTCGCGCCTTTGCGCCGCTTGCCCATTGCGCTGCTGCGCAGAGTCATTCGCCAAGCGGTTGAGGCCAGCGGAGCGGGTCTGCGAAATTTTTCTTTCGAGCACTGCGACGCCATTGCGCGAGCGATCAAACAAGGTCGCGGGGGACGCTATCATGCAGGCGCGACAACGGTCGTGCTTTCGAGCGGCAAGTTTGTGGTGGAGACGGGAGCGCAGGGTGGCTCAGTCTTCACACCAGTCACGGTTGACCTCACAAAACTCCCCGCCTCGTACTCGACCCCCGCGGGAACGGCCACGTTTTTCTTGCACAAGCACGGCAAAAGAGAGCGACGCGACGCGGCGAGTCCGGCTCAATTCCTCGATGCTGCCGGCCTGCTGGGCAACGGGCCCGTCGAACTGCGCGGGCCGAGGAAGGGCGACACGTGCGTTCCGTCCGGCCATCGTCGGCCGGTTTCGCTTGCCCGCTTCTTGGGGAAGGCTGGCGTGTCGCTCTCCCGCCGGTCCAATGTCGCGCTCCTCTGTGCCGGAGGTCGCATTGCCGCGGTCCTCGGCCGGCGCGTGATGGAACCGTATGTGCCTAAGTCGCGAAGTCCAGTCCTTGAGGTGGGGTGGCGGGCAGCCGATATTTAAGAGAGCGCATAACATGAGGGAATTGGTAACCCAGGTCGAGTTGGGCGATGTGATTTTCAGCGTGGACGACATCGCGAATGCGGTCGCGCGCGTCGCCGACGAAATCCGAGCGCGCAACCAAGGACGCCCGCTCGTTGCCGTCGGTATCCTCAAAGGTGCTCTGACTTTCACCGCGGACTTGATCCGCGCGCTAGGAGACTACCCCCTGACCCTTGACTTCATGGTCGTTAGTTCTTACGGGACCGGGCGCACGACGAACACCGACGTTCGACTCCTGAAAGATTTGGATCAAAGCCCCTCCGGCAAGCATCTCTTGCTCATTGAAGATATTGTAGATGAAGGTTACACGCTTGCTTATCTCCTCAACAACTTGAAGAGCCGGAACGCAGCAAGCGTGCAATCGTGCGCTCTTATCAACAAACCGTTCCATCGTGCGGTTGACGTGCAACCAGATTTCGCCGGGCTCGTCGCGCCAAGGGACTGCTTCTTGGTAGGTTACGGTTTGGATTTTCAAGAACATTTTCGCAATCTGCCACACATCAGACAGCTACAAGCCGGGTTCGGGCGTAACGATATAGGGGACGGCAAAAAGACAAGCGGCTAAAACCGCGCGCGCGTCTCGAAGGAGTCTCATTTGGTCGCCAAAGTTCTTCGATGGTTGTTCTGGGTGGTCGCCGTGGCCCTCATCTTCCTCTTTGGGTATAGCTACTACCAGCGACAGGTCCAGGTCCCGAAGCCGCCGTCCTATAGCGATCTCCTCAATCGTATCGACAAGATGCCGGAGTCGATCAGCGAGGTCGACGTCGGCCAAACCTCCGCAACCGTCAAACTCGTGGGCGACCATCAAGAGGTCGTGCAGATTCCTTTTGGATCCAATAGGGACCTCACCAACCTCCTCCACTCGCACAACATTACGGTTGGCGCCGAAAACCCGCCCAACACCAACGGGATTTCGACGACGCTGCTCGTCTTCGTCGCCCCAATTGCCCTTGCTATCATTCTCTTTTTTGTCATCGCTCGCAACCTCCAAGCCGGAGGTAGTCAGGCACTCTCGTTTGGGCGCAGCCGTGCGAAGCTGCTGACGGAAAATCGGCCGAAGGTCACATTTGCGGACGTCGCCGGCGTCGACGAGGCCAAACAGGAACTGAGCGAGGTTGTCGAGTTTCTCAAATACCCCAAGAAGTTTCAACAATTGGGCGCGCGGATACCAAAAGGTCTGCTGCTGCTTGGTCCGCCTGGGAGCGGAAAGACCCTGCTCGCGCGCGCTATCGCCGGCGAAGCGGGCGTGCCGTTCTTTAGCATCTCCGGTTCGGATTTCGTGGAAATGTTCGTGGGTGTTGGCGCATCGCGCGTGCGCGATCTTTTCGAGCAAGCCAAAAAGAGCGCACCATGCATTATCTTCATCGATGAAATCGACGCCGTCGGGCGTCAGCGCGGAGCAGGCTTGGGCGGCGGACACGACGAGCGCGAACAGACCCTCAATCAGCTGCTCGTTGAAATGGATGGCTTCGAAGCCAACACCGGCGTTATCTTGATCGCTGCAACCAACCGGCCCGACGTCCTCGACCCAGCGCTGTTGCGGCCTGGTCGTTTTGACCGTCAAGTGGTCGTCGATCGAGCGGACGTCGTCGGACGGGCGCAGATCCTCGCGGTGCATGCGCGCAACAAACCACTCGCGCCGGACGTACGGCTTGAGGTGCTCGCGCGTCGGACCCCCGGCTTCTCAGGCGCCGATCTCGAAAACTTGCTCAACGAGGCAGCCTTGCTTGCCGCGCGCGGAGATAAGACACAGATCGATATGAAAGACTGCGAAGAAGCTATCGATCGAGTCATTGCCGGTCCAGAGCGCAAGAGCCGCATCATGAGCCAGCGAGAGAAAGAACTCGTCGCTTACCACGAAAGTGGCCACGCCTTGACGGCGAAGCTTCTGCCCAACGCCGATCCTTTGCACAAGGTGACGATTATTCCGCGTGGTATGGCGCTCGGCATCACCATGCAGCTGCCCACCGAAGACCGCTACCTCATGACCAAAGCCGAAATCGTCGACCGCATCATGGTGTTGCTCGGTGCGCGCGCTGCTGAAGAGCTGATCTTTCAAGAGAACACGACCGGTGCCCATGACGACTTGCAAAAGGCAACCACGCTGGCCCGCAAGATGGTTATGGAATTCGGCATGAGTCCAAAAATCGGGCCGATCGCGCTTGGCAAAAAGCACGAACAAGTCTTCTTGGGCCGCGACATCGTTGAAGAGCGCAACTATTCAGAAGAAGTTGCAAGTCAAATCGATACCGAGGTGCGGACGATCATCGACACGTGCTACGCTAACGCCTACCATTTGCTCGAAACCAACATCGACAAGCTGCACCGTTTGGCGGAAGCTTTGCTCGAGAAGGAAACTGTCGAAGCGGATGAAGTCGACCGTCTGCTTTCCGACAGTCCCCAGCCGTCGCCGAAGCCGGCTGCACCGGAAGAAGTCGTGCCCGATCGAGCGGCCGCGGCAACGAGCGCACCCAAGGAAGAGAAGCCAAGAGTCACGCCCTCGGTGCTTCCCTTCCCGCCACCGGAACCTGCATAACGCGATGAAGCATTGCCAGCAACCGTCCAAAGCGCGCGGCGCACTCGCCGCGCTTTTTTTCGCTCGCTCTCCCGCTTCACTCGCTTCCGCGCTTGTCTCGTAGTGGGCGACTGTAAAGTCGCCCAAGCCTCGCAAATCGCCACGGCCCCGACTGCCGGCGCCACCCCATCGCTTGGCACCCCAACGCTGACTCAACAGTTTCCCAACGGTCTCACGATAGTTGCCCGTAAGGCAGGTGCCGCGCCGGTCGTCGCCCTGGAAGTTTGGATTCGTTGCCCCTCGAACGACTACGATTCGTCCCGCCCTGGCATAGCCCGGCTGGCTGCCCTGGCGCTGCTCGACGAGAAGTCGGCAACAAGCCTTTCGCTGCGTGACGCCACGCGCATCGCGGGAGGCCAGATTGCCGTCTCCGTCTACTACGAATCAACCGAGATCGCAATCCTCGCTCCCTCGTACGCCGCGCCTGCGCTCCTCGATAAACTGAGTGCAACAACCGCGCGACCCTATGTCGATCAAGCCGCATTTGATTCGGCTCGCACCCGACTCGCTGCAGGCCAAGTTGCTGCCGGGGGAGTCGTGGATCAGCAATTACGCGATGCGCTCTTTACGCAGTTGTTCGCCAGCGGACCACTGCGCGATTCCACGTACGGTTACCCGAAGAACCTGAAGGACATGACCTTGGCGGACGTCACGAAATTCCTCGGCCGAGCCTACGTGCCGGAGAGCGAGTTCGTGGTGGTGGCCGGCGATCAAGATCCTCATGACGTGCTCAAGCACGTGTCGCCATTGACGACCCCAGGTGCCCCTGCGCAACCAATGCCCAATTCCCAAACCGCACCGTCGGGCGCCCCATTTGGGATTCGAAGCGATCAGACAGCCGTGAACGGCGTCGCCCTCGGCTGGATTGGCCCCCCGATTGAAGACGAGCGGGCAGCAACGGCCATGGATTTTCTCTCCGATTACCTCGCGCACGAAGGCGATGGAACGCTCGTCAAGACGATCGCAGCCGTTGACAGCGCGGCAGATTTCAACGGCCAATTTATCACGCTGCGCAATCCCGGGGTTTTCTACCTCACCGTGTCGGGTCAACAGGTCGACCCGGCAACGCTTCCAGGTATCATCCGTAGTGCGATGCAAAGCGCGGTCGGCCATGAGTTTTCAAAATCCGACTTCGCGCGAGCGCGCGATGCCTTTGTAACGCATCTGCTGCGCGACATGCAAACCGACGAAGCGCTGGCGGACAACTATGGCTGGTATTTCGCGCAAGGAGCGTTACCGTATAGTCCCAGCGCAACCGACGTTGCGCTGTCCGGCGATTATTTCGATAGGGTATCGTCGTTGACGCCGGACTACGTCTACTCGATCGCCAAAAAGTATGTGCTCGTTAATCCCACCATCGTCGTGCTTCCACGGAGCAGCAAATGAAGAATACTCTAGGGGCGATTATCGTGGCCTCGGCTGCCATCGTGTTGCTCGGCGCCGCGCAGGCTCCCAACACCATCGTTCGCTCTTTTTCCCCCGCGACCGAGCAAAAACTGCCCAATGGCGTTGTCATTGCAAGTCAACCCTCGAATGATATGCCGCTCATTGGTGCGCAAATTTTCTTGCCCGCCGGTCTGGCCCAGCAAGCCACGGACAAAGCCGGGGTCGCCGCCATTGCCGCAGCGCTCGTCCTTGGGACTCCTGTAGAAGGCTCGACGACGCTGCTTGACGCGGTGACGAACGCAGGTGGCTCGATTTCGTACACACTCGATCCGCTCGATACGCGTTTTTACCTCGAATGCCGCGACGCCGACTTTCCGCGCTTGCTGCATGACTTTCGCATGGCTGTCTCGAGCCCCGATGTGTCAGGCATCGAGGTCCAACGAACCAAGACGCTGGATGCCGCACAGTCAATGACGCAAAATCCTATCGAAGTGGCCTACGCGATGGTGCGCCAAGTCAACTACAGCGGGAATGGCTTTGCCTTGCCCGATCAAGGCAGCGCATTAACGCTCGCGCGCCTGTCGCGCGCAGACGTCGGAACGTTCGCCACTTCCTATCGCCGTGGGAGTGGAACGGTGGTTGCTCTCGAGGGGGCCGTCAACCAGGCAGCGCTCGACGCAGCGGCACGAGAGTTTGGGAGTTTTTCAGCCGGGGCTGCCAACATGGCGCCCGCCCCCAAGCAAGTCGACCGAATGCACCAAGTCGTTGCGCACCGCAGCGTGCCAGCTCCTTGGATCGCGGTAGCGTACCAAGCTCCTGACCAGTACTCTTCAGACTTTGCAACGATGCTCGTTATTGAAGCACTACTGGGAGGAGCGGGCGATGTGCACTCTTTTGCCTTCTCGTCAGCTGCGCCCGTGCCGGATGACTATGTGGGCGCGTTCTATCAATATGAGGTGACGCCCGGTAGCATGATCGTCTTCCTGGGCGGCGACACAGCGAACCTCGATCAATCCGTGCGCGACCTTGAAACGGGGATCGCGCGGCTGCGAGGAGCAACGCTTGCTGCGCCAATGATCGACGAGGCCAAGCGCAGCGCGCTTGGCGACTACTACCTCGGCGCCACAACGTTGAGCGAGCAGGCTTGGCTCTTAGGCCGATCCGTTGGATCGCCAGAGGGTCTGGCATTTGAAAACCTGATTCCTCAGCGAATCCTCGCCGTCAAAGCAAGTGACATTCAACGAGTGGCGCGGCACTACTTCACCAAAGAGACGATCGCCATCGTTTTGCCCGCGCAAGCCCAATAGTACCTCTTCCGTGCGCGTGGCCTTCGTCCACGACTACTTAACGCAGTTCGGCGGGGCGGAGCGGGTTCTGCTCGAGATGCAAAAGATGTATCCGGCAGCCCCCGTGTATACCTCGCTCTACGATCCCGCGGCGTTCGGCGGCGCATTTCACGACATCGAAGTGCGAACGAGCTTTCTCCAGCGGATGCCAGGCGCTGTCCACAATTTTCGGGCACTGTTGCCGCTCTATCCGCGCGCATTTGAATCACTCGATCTGCGCGGGTTCGACCTTGTCATTTCCTCAACGACCTCGTTTGCCAAAGGCATACGGGTGCCGGATCGAACCTTGCACGTCTGCTACATCAACACGCCGACCCGCTTTCTTTGGTATCCGCAAGAGTACGAGCGCGAGGTAACGCCCGCCCTCTTTCGACCAGCGCTTGCAGCCGTTCGGCCCTGGCTGCGGCGCTGGGATTGGGCAGCGGCGCAGCGGCCTCATCATTTGATCGCAAACTCGCACAATGTCCAAGAACGCATCGCGGCTATCTACGGCAGGAAAAGCGACGTCGTGCACTGTCCAGCAGACGTCGGCGGATTCAACGTTGCCGATCCGCCCGGCGATTACTATGTCGTGATGAGCCGCCTGTTGCCGTACAAACGCGTTCAGCTTGCGATTGAAGCCTGCAATCTCTTGTCCGCAAAACTTTTCGTCGCAGGTCGTGGGCCAGACGAGCGTCGGCTTCGCAGCATTGCGGGTCCGACGATTGACTTCGTGGGGTTTGTTGATGACGTCACGCGCCGCCGTCTCATCGGCGGCGCAAAGGCGCTCATCGTACCGGGCATTGAAGATTTCGGACTCGTGCCGCTCGAGGCAGCGGCCGCGGGTCGTCCGACGGTTGCATTTGCAGCCGGAGGGGCGCTCGAAACGGTCGTGGAAGGCGAGACTGGGTTGTTCTTTCGCGAACCGAATGCTCGTGCTTTGGCACAAGCCTTGCAAGCGCTGGATGGAGCGCATTTCGACCAGCAGCACTTGCGCATGCACGCCCAGAAATTTTCACCGGAAGCGTTTCGGGCGAAGTTCGAAGCGCTTATCGAGGCGTATCTCCGGGATCTGTAGGGGACGATTGGAAAATCGCCCCACTCCCACGATCGACAAGGAGGCTCTCAGCCGTTGAGTCCTAAGCCGCGAATCCCTGCGCTCGACCTGTCCAAACTGCGACTCACGGCGTTGTCAGCGCGCCCTTCGAAAGTCAGCGCTGACGCGCTTGGAATTCCTGCGCATGCTGGCGATTCATTTGCGGCTTTTTGGCGCGGCTTGCCAGATATTTTAGCAGCCCGCGACCTTCGCGCGCTCGTCAACGACATCGTGACGGCCCATCGCGCCGGGAAAGTGATCGCGATCGGCATCGGTGGGCATGTCATCAAGACAGGATTGGCGCCGGTGATCATCGATTTGATGAAATCTGGCGTCATCAATGCGGTTGCGGGCAACGGTTCTATTTGCATTCACGACGTTGAACTTGCACTGGCAGGCAAAACCTCGGAAGATGTGGATGAGGCGTTGCGCGACGGCTCATTCGGTATGTCAGGCGACACGGCAGACTTCATTTTGGGTGCGATCAACAGCGAGGGTCCGAAGGTTGGATTAGGTCGGGCACTTGGGCTCGCGCTCGTGCGGCGCACTGGCGCGAATGCCAGCGTCTCTATTCTCGCGCAAGGTGCCGTACTGGACGTGCCGGTGACCGTTCATGTGGCCATTGGCACCGACATCGTCCACATGCATCCGCAAGCGGATGGCGCCGCACTCGGCGCAGCTACGCTGCTCGATTTTCGCCTTTTTAGCGACGCCGTTGCAGGACTGACAGACGGCGGCGTCTATCTCAACTTCGGCTCAAGCGTTATCATGCCGGAAACCTTTCTTAAAGCACTCTCCGTGGCGCGCAACCTCGGATATCGGGGGCAGTTCGTGACGGCAGATTTCGATTTCATTCGCCATTATCGTCCACGAACCAACGTGGTCACCCGCCCTCACCTCGACGGTGGCAAGGGGTACATGTTCACGGGGCACCACGAGATCATGATCCCGCTTCTCTGCGCCGGCATCAAAGAGGCGCTCGCATCATGAATCAATGTAGCAGCGGACCTTCAGGTCCGCTCGGATCGTGAATCCCCGCGGCGCGCCGTTCACCACGGCCATGCTTTTTATCTTTTGGATGGTCTTCTTGTTGGATAGGTTGTCCGCACACGGGGCAGCCATTGGACAGTTTATGGCTGGGGGCGCGATCATTCCAACGTTGGTCTTGCAGGGCCAGTGGTGGCGCCTCATTACTTATGGTTTCTTGCACTTTAATATTGTCCACATCTTGTTCAACTCGTACGCGCTTTTCCAAGCGGGCGTGTTCGTGGAATATGTCTACGGTTCGTCGCGCTATGCGATGATTTACACTGTGGCTCTCATCGGTGGCGGTATCGCTGCGTATTTCTACACCATCGGTACCAACGACGTCACAGCTGGCGCCTCGGGTGCTATTATGGGCGTGTTCGGCGCCATGGGCATTCTTGCGATCAAGCTCCCGCCCTTGCGGCGTGAGTTGGCCCAGGCTGCGATCGTGCCAATTATCTTGACGCTCGGGTACGGGTTTTTCAACCCGAACATCTCCAATGCGGCACACATTGGCGGGGTCATCTGCGGAGCCGTCATGGCTGCGCTCTTGACGCCCGTTCGCGGCCAAGACATGATTCGTCAGCTGCGACTCGGTCAAAACCTCGAAGTCTAACTGTCGTTCGCGCGAATTTGTTGGCGCGTCGTTTATGGTTGCCGGCCCACGACCTCCCGAAAGATCGCCAACGTTTCAGCGGCGCAGCGGTCCCACGTCATGATTGCTGCGCGCGCAAGACCTCCAGCTCGCAACTGCGCGGCGAGCGCATGGTCTGAGATGACGCGCGTCAGCGCCCCTGCTAAGCCGCCCGAGTCGCCCGGCGCAAAGTAGAGGGCCGCGTCGCCCGCGACTTCGGGCACGCTCGCGGCGTCCGACGCCACCACAGGAATGCCCTGGGCCATCGCCTCAAGGACCGGCAGACCAAATCCTTCGTAACGCGATGGGAACGCGAACGCTGCCGCACCCGCATAGAGCTGTTGCAACAGCGTATCACTGACTTCGCCGGTCACAAGTGTTGGTATGGATTCGGCGCGCTCGAAGCGCAACACGCGCACCTGCCTGCCTTGATGCCTTCCGGAATCCAATCGCCCGCGTGCAGCGAGCGCGCGGCCCGGCTTGCCTGCGATGACGAGGCCCGTCGTCATTCGAAGCGCGTCCGGCAGCAGGTGCATGGCCGCCTGTAACGTCGCCAGATCCTTGCGTTGCTCGCTTTCCCCGACGAACAAGACGTAGCGCGACGCACCCTCCAACAACATTGAGCCCTGTAGCAGCGGACCTTTAGGTCCGCTCTGCAATTCGGCATCGACACCCAAGTGGACGACGCGCACCTGCTCTGGGTGTACGAGGAGATGTCTTGTAATTTCGCTCTTGGAGAAATTCGAATCGGTGATGATGACGCTCGCATGCGAAGCAGTCGTCCGAAAGGGAATCTGCTCATTGCGCCGTTTACGCATGTCTTCAGCGGGAGCAGCAAACGGATAGACGTCATGAACGGTCGCAATACTCGGCAGCGGTGACACCCACGTCATCCCACTCCAAGGGTACCAAACGAGGTCGGGATCCAAACTAACAACATCGCGGCGTTTGCACACCTCAACCTGGCGGACGCCAAGCATGTCGGCCAGCCGGCCGCGCACGAGTGACGGCCAGAGGTGCGGCAACAGCAAGGTCACGTGCACGTCATCAGCGCTGGGTGCGCAAAAACGACGCAACAAGGCGCGCGCGTAGCGGCCAATGCCGCGCCGGTCGTGGAGCAGATTCGCCGCGTCTACGGCGATATGCACGTCAAATGCCCCAAAGGGAAGCCCTGGAAGAGCGATAAAGCCCGGCCCGTGCTGGTCGTGCAGCTCGCAGCAACACTCGTGCTCGTCCTCGTGGCGAGCGACGCATTCACCAACGCAGTCGAGTGGCTGGGAGTGAAGCTCAATTTGACGCGCAGCGCGGCGGGGGCCGTGATTGCCGCGATCGGCTCCTCTTTGCCCGAGAGCGTTGTTGCGATCGTTGCGCTGCTCGTCCTACGGGATGCGCGCAGCCAAGAGATTGGGATTGGCGCGGTCTTGGGTGCGCCGTTCATGCTGGGCACAGTCGTCTTCAGTCTCATTGGAGTGATCGCGCTCATGCGCAGAAAAACCCCACAGGCTTCCTCATTGGTCGTTCCAGTGAAGCCGACGCTATTCGGCGCCAGCCTTTTCTTTGCCACGTTTGCGCTGGCTTTGGCAGCGTCCTTTGTCCACAGCTTTGTGGTGCACGCGATCGCAGCGTGCATCGTCCTTGCGGCGTACGCGATCTACTTGTTCTATCATCTGCGCTCCGAACAGCTAGAATCCGAACCATCGCCGCCTCGATTGCGCCTTGCGCCTTTTTTGCGAGAGCCGCCAACCGCTGCGGTTATTTTACAACTCGCTATCGCGCTTGGCGTGACGGTCTTCGCCTCGCGCTGGTTCGTCGTGACCGTCGGCGCTGCCGCAACCGCGCTTGGTCTCATGCCGTTTATCGTGTCATTGTTCTTAAGCCCCATTGCGACCGAGCTGCCTGAGGCAAGCAATGTCATTCTCTGGATGGGTCGACGAGAAGATAGTTTGGCGCTGGCCAACGTCATCGGCGCCATGATGTTCCAAACGTCGATAACGTGCGCCATCGCCATGCTTGCGACACCCTGGCAGCTGCAAACGAGCGCCTATGCCGCTGCCGGCGCAACACTGATCGCGGTGGGCATCGTGATTGTTTCCATGCTGGTACGCAAGCGAGTTGAGCCACTCGCCTTTGCCATCGCCGGACTGTTCTATCTGGGGTATATTGCGGCGATTACCCGCTTACTTCACTAGTTGGGGAAATACGTACGCGACAACAAGCGAAATGGTGTTGACCGTTGCATGGGCAACCATGCTCGCCCATAACGATTTGGTGGTGTAGTACACGTACGCCAGCCCTAAGCCAATAACAAAGATCGGCAACACAGAGAACTTCTCGAAGTGCGCAAGCCCGAATGCTGCCGCGCTGATGATGGCGGCAAACACAACGGGGAGGCGCTGCGATAGCCCCGTAAAAAGAAGACCGCGAAAGAAGGTCTCTTCGGCAAACGGCGCGGCGATCGACACGGACATGAGGTCGAGAAAAAATGCCCAAGCGCCGCGATGTTTTACGAGAACCAAGGCTTGAAACTGTGCCGGTTGGGGTCCGAACACCAATTCCTGTAACTTTTCAACCAAACCACTCGCGAAGACCAAAATGACCCCTACGGCAAAGCCGAATGCTATCCACCGCACGGCCGGCAGCTTCCCAAGACCAAGCCGCTCCGCGGTGGCGCCCAGCGCGACTCTTGCGAGAAACAGAGTCACAACCGCCAGAACCACTTCGGAGCTGACGGAGATGTACCAGAGATTCTTCGCGCTGAGCAGATCGACCATGGCTGATTGACTAAGCGCACCGGCAGGCATCCCCAGCCGTAGCGCTTCGGGATGCGCCTTGAAAAAAATGGTAGCAAACACGACGGTTTGGGTCACGATGAACGCCACAATGCCCGCAAGGCTTATGAGGAGCAGTATCCAGCCGTTCCAGCGTGGGCTTAAAAAAGCCGGCGTTGGCGATGCCGCTGCCGGCGAGGTTGAGTGATCTAGTGTATCGTCCACTGATGCTCCCGTATCGGCCCCTGGGCTAGAGTATCGGCAAGTTCACAAAAATCCGCCAACGTCAGGCGCTCCCCGCGAATGACAAAATCCAGGCCCCTTGCTCGCAACGCCGATTCCAATTCCTTTCGAACACTCGCGTTTCCGCCTCGCATGCTTGCGAGCACGCTGTTCACGAAGGTCTTGCGCCGGTGAGAGAAGGCTGCTCGAATAAGCCACAGGAGCAAACGCTCGTTGCGGACGAGCTTGTGGCGATCGGATCGGGGCGTGAGTCGGACAACGGTCGAGGCGACATCGGGAGGAGGATAAAACCCGGCCGAGCCGACGTCGAAAAGTTTCTCGACCTGCGCGAAGTAGCTCGCAAACACCGTGAGGCTCCCGTAATGTTCGCTTCCTGGGGCAGCGACCATGCGTCGGGCGTATTCGTGTTGCACCATGAGGATCGCGCATTCCCACAGATCGCCCGCCTCAAAGATCCGTTCAATGATGGGCGTGGTGATGTAGTAAGGAAGATTGCCGCAGATCGCTCGGGGCGCCAACTGCCCGGCCAGATCTCCCCGGAGGTCGAATTCGAGGACGTCACCCGCGACAATGCGCAGGCGCCCGCCGAGTGGGGCAAAGCGTTCTTCCAAGATCGCGGCAAGGTCACGATCGATTTCAAGGGTCGTGACATTTGCAGTGTGTTCGAGGAGCGCGGCAGTGAGCGTGCCCGTGCCGCCGCCTATTTCCAGGACGTAAGCGCGGGGCGGCAGCGAACGCGCGATGCGTTCAGCGACGCGAGGATCAGTGAGAAAGTTTTGCCCAAAACGTTTACGCGGCCGCAAGTGCCGCGCTTGGAGCAGTTGTTTTGGTGATGGAAAATCATCGCGCACCGCTGCCATGAGGCGGTGTTCGACGACTGCCTATTTATTCCTGAGGACGTACACTCTGACGGGTTGGCGGCCCCAACTGATGGCACGCTGGTACGAATCCATGCACAGGTCGATTCGGTTGCCGATGATCGCACCGCCGGTGTCGGCGGCGATCGCTGCTCCGTATCCTTCGATGAAGAGATGCGCGCCGAGGGGAATAATTCGCGGATCGACCGCCACCACACCGTAATGGGCAGGTAATCCAGTTGCGGTGCGGCCAGTCGGATACGCTTGCGCAGAATCGGCCGTATATGCGGTGGCAACCATCGAGTAGACCGCGAGAAGCTTGTGCGATCCTGTCATTGCCATCGCTTCCGCCACAGTGCGCGGCGGCGCCGCAAGGATCACGGCGGGCCTGGCATGCTGGAGTGTGGTGTGGTTCACGATCTGGCGGTCGACGATAACCGTATTCCAGAGCGTGACGCGTTCGGTGATGGCGACGACTGTCGGCGTGCCGGCGCGCAGAATCTTCTTCGTGCCGGGATGCAGGTCGGCGGCGAAGCGTAAGAGCGGTGCCGCGAACAGAACGCTTCGACGCGTACGAAATTCGGTCCGAATCGAAAGGCCTTCAACGTTCGCCAGCGGTAGCTCGTCGCTTTTTGGCATCGTGACGAGCAAGCGGGGATTGGTGAACGTAATCGACGATTGCGGGCGTCCGTCGCTTGGGGCAAAGCGGTTGTGCACGAGCTTCGTCAAGAGCAAAGAATCACTGATGAGCGCTGCCCGATAGGAGTCGAGTCGCGTACCAAGGAGCGGCCGTGCGGCGGATGGCTCGCTCTTGACGCCGAACAAGATCAGCCCGGCAGCCGCAAACGTGATGAGGGAAAGCAATGGCCGACTAGTGATTGGTGTGTTCCTTCAAGTTTTCTCCACGTGGTCAAGACGTCATCCGTGATGGCAGAGTCGTTGGGACTGTGACGATTCTTGGCGGAGCGAGAACGCGCGAAAAGAAGTGCGCGGTATGAATCGGGAGATTTGTTATCGCGCGAAATCATTCGCGCGTAAAAAAATTCGAAAGGCTAAGAGCCTCGCAGATTATACCATGTGTGCATGTGAGGGTCAAACCACGTGCGACAAATTCGTGCCGCAGATGCTCACAGCGGGACTATGTGTACCGATGAATGGTTCACAGTTCCGAGTTGAGAACGGTTTTGGGTCGCGTTCTTCCGAATACTAAATAAAGAGACGTTATGAAGATCGCCATATTCACGGAAGTGTATCGGCCCATCGTCAACGGTGTTGTGACATCCGTCGATTCGTTGGCGGAACAATTGCGCACGCTCGGACACGATGTGTTCACGTTTGCGCCACACATTCCAAAAGGAGCGGAAAGTGCGGGCCGTGTCTTTCGCATGCCATCGCTCCCACTCCCAGCGCGCACGCAATATCGTTTAACGCTCCCACTCGTTGCACGTCGAAATAAAAGACGATTTCTTAGTCGCTGCGATATCATCCACAGTCATTCGCTCTTCATCACCGGATGGATGGCTTCGTATTACGCACGGCGCAGATTTCGCGTGCCGCTCGTCTACACGTATCACACTTTGCTCGATAGTTACGCGCACTATTCGCCGCTCGGTCAGAGAATCACATCGCAGCTAACGCGCGAGCTCACCAAGACCTACGCAAACGCGGCGGACGCGGTGATCGTGCCCACCAAGGCAGTCGCAGGCGAGCTGCGCAAGCAAGGCGTGACCGCCCCGATCTGTGTGGTGCCGACAGGGGTCGACATCGAGGTTTTTCGGCGTTTTGACCGTGATGATGGTAATGCCATGCGGGACAAGTTAGGCATAGCCCGGCAGGCGCCACTGCTGCTGCTCGTCTCCCGCCTCGCGTCTGAGAAGAATGTGCCCCTGGCGATCGAGGCACTGGGTCGGCTGCGTCAACGTCTTCCTGAGGCTCGATTGCTGTTGGTGGGCAGCGGCCCAATGCTTCACCAACTCAAAGAGCAAGTAAGGGCCGCCAACCTGACGGAGGCTGTGCATTTCGTGGGCTCGGTTGAGCACGGAGAAATTCCGCTGTTCTATGCCGCCGCAGATGTCTTTGTCTTTCCATCGGTCACGGAAACGCAAGGTCTCGTGCTCGCAGAAGCATTTGCGTCGGGCGTGCCAGTGGTCGCCCTCGACAACCCGCAAACGCGCGACGTGTTTGGCGAGCACTTGGCCGGCGAGATCGTGCATGACGCAGCGTCGATGGCGGACGCCGCCTTCGAGCTTATTTCAAATCCAGAGCGTCGTGCAATGGCCGTGACGCATGCAAAAACGGCGGCTGCCACCTTTGACGCAAGAGCCACCGCCGGCCGCGTTCTGGCCATTTACGAAGCAGTGCTTTCGACAGCCCGCAGCTGGTCGACCGCAGGGCAGGACGCCTTAGCGGATCTCTTTGTAGCGTCAGACCTGTAGTAGGGTAAGGGAAGAGCTGTAGCAGCGGACCTTTAGGTCCGCTCCGCCTCGGGTCGCCTTGACACTCGAACATACGTTCGATACAATAGAATCGTGATTACAAGCCCTGCAAAGCCCGCGCAACACACGCGCAAGGCCGAAACCCAAGCCCTGGTCACGGTGGTCCCTTGCGGGCCCAGACGGGGCCTCGTGGGGATCAAGGTGGTTGCCGAGCCTGGCGTTCCCTCAGGCGAGTATTTCTTGCCATTTACCATCGAAGCCGAGGACGCATCTCACCGCGAGTACGCCTACACAGGTCTAACGACTGCCATCGATAGACTGCGCTCGCTGCGCGTGGATCGCGTCCTCATCGTGGTGGATGACGATACGCTCGTTGAAGAGCTCGAACGACGAGTAGAACCACCGAAAGAACTTTCTCTCCCCTACGTCATCTTGGGATGCAAGCTCAACGAGTTCCGGCGCGCGAAGATCGTCGCCGCTCATTCGAGTAGACTCGAGCAATTGCGAACGCAAACAGAAACGCTGGCGGCAACGATTTACAACACCACGCTGCCGCTCGCATCTGCCATCTGACCTTTAACTAGCTTTTTTCTCGCGTTCGTCAGGCGGGGCGGCCAAGAATCTGGTCACCAACGCCTTGATGATGCCTGCCAGTGGCACCGCAATAAACATGCCCAGAATTCCCCCGAGTTCGGCGCCTGCCAAAATCGCGAGGATAACCATGAGCGGTGTCAGCCCCACTCGCTGTCCAATGACGGTGGGGGCAATGATATGGCCTTCGAGCTGATAGACGCCGACGAAACCAGCAGCGACCAAAAGTGCCCACGCAAATCCGTGGGTAAACATCGCGATGATAATTGCCGGAATTGCGCCCGCAACAGCGCCAAGGTACGGGATGATATCGACGATGCCCGCGAAGAGTCCAATGAGGAACGCATATCTGATGTGCAATACGAGGAGTAGGATTGTGATCAAGACAGCCACGACCGCACCGACAATAATCTGTCCGCGGATAAAGCCCCCAAGCACGCCGTCGATGTCTTGAAGTACGAAGTTTGCCGGGTCGTGGTACCGAGCTGGGATGATGCGCATCAGCCCGGCGTGCAGGCGCTCCAAATCCATGAGAATGTAGAACGTTAGGATTGGAATGATGATGAACGCCGTCACGATTGATGCCACGCTGAGGAGAATCCCAAGAGCCTGACCCACATACGTGACCGCATTGTGTTGTAAGGCGGCAGCAGCATTGTCGAAGAGCGTGATTGCGCTCTCGCGAGCTTGAAGCGGAACGGCGCTGATAATGGCAATGTTCGCGTTGAGGATGTCGTTTTGCGCAACCTGCATGAGTCGAGGAAAGTCAGTCGCAAAGGCGCGGGCCTCCCAGGATATTCTGGGTCCGATAAAGAGGGCGAGCAACGCGAGCCCAGCGGCGAAGATGAAATAGACACAAACGATGGCGAGCCAACGGGGTAGGCGCCGGCTGAAACGGCGCACGAGCGGGTAGACCAGATAGGCAAAAAAGACGGCACCAACGAGAACGATAACAACCGCGATGACCCGGTGCAAGAAAGCAATGAGGGCCGTCGCCAGCAGGAGCGAGACAACGACGATCGCGAGGATCTTCAAAGATCGGGTAACCTTGTCGTCCGTGCTCATCGAGCCGTTCCTCTAAAGAAGAAGGGTGGCTTTGCAGCCACCCTATCGCATTACCGAGCGAGTTCCTTGCTTCTACTGCGTAAAGCCGGCAGCTGACGACGCGGTTAGGTCCGAGGTACCACCTGCGCCGGTGAGCTTCGGCGTCATGGAAGTGTTTGCGGGAGGCCCTGCCTCGACGAGCGGGTAGTCTGCGCCGATAGCAAAGGCCGTGTAAGAAGTGCCCGGGACGAGCGTATTACTGGGGAGCGTCGCAGTCGTGCCTGTGGTCTTTGCCGTCGCAACCTCCGAGGTACCTTGGAGAACAACGACGAGCGTTTCGGTGACTCCCGCCGGGACCGAGACCGTAAAGGTCCCGCCCCCGGTAGCTCCTCCAGAGGCGTAGGATGGCGCCGCTTCGTTGCCGAGAACGGTCGGCGTCGCCGGAAGAGTTGCGCCCGCCCCATAGGTTTGGTTTTGTCCGTTGGCTGAAACCACCGTTTTGATTCCGTAGCTGCCGGCGGTTGGTGGGGCACCAGTCAAGATGAAGCCAGTAGCGTAGCCTGCACCATTTGCGCTGGCTGGCGTGTACGCGGGCGGGAACCCGCCAACGCCATTCGTGCCAGGTGCTTGCCCGTAACTGAAGATGCCTAGCATTGAGGCGATGGTTCCGCCTGGACCGGTGAGCGTCGCGTTGCCGGTATTCAGAAACGCCGACGCCCCGAACTGACCACGGAATGTCGCCACCGCATTTAGATATGTATTGGCTGCTCCGGTCAGAGTCCCAGCGCTATCGTTCAGCGTTCCGACCGCGAGCTGCATGGCAACTTTTCCGGCTACAATATTCCCAGGGCTTGTGTCCGTATTGCAGCCGGCCACAGCTCCAGCGCAGAGTGCGACTAGCAGTGCAACGCGTAGCTTGTGCATCGAGAGTCGGTCCTTTCTGTTGTTCATCTTTTAGAACTTCCCGTTGAGATAGACTTCGGCCCTGTTCCTTTAGCTGTTGGAGATATTCGGTGGCCTAATACCGTATTGAAATCGAGCGAGACCTTTATTAAGTAGGTTTGCGTCGAATATCAAAATAATCGCACAAGCCCACAACCCTTGTAGCGGCAGATGCCTCATTTCAATGGCCCTGCTTTTTTGTACAGCCGTGAGAGATGCCAGAGGAATCTGTGTGGTAGATCATTGGGTAAAAAGCACTCCCGGCTTAGCAGGAATGGGTGGAATTCTCTGAGCGTCGGCTTTAGTTCGAAGTCGTGCTATTGCCCCGGACGAGCCACAAAAGGGGCAAGTCTAAGTTGCACCCTTTCGTCGCGAAGCAGTGGCTTCTACTAATAGGTTCCTTGCACCACTGGCGACATTGTGATATCCGCTTGCCCGCTCGCTCCAGTAATCGCAGGCGTTTGCTGCCTGTTACCTGGAGGGCCGGCTTGGAATGCCGGATAGTCGTATCCGACGGCCGAGACGAAGTAGGTGTCCCCGGTAGCGATTGAAGGGGACGCACCAGCACCGTTTTGGCATCCGCCGCCGACGCACCGGCCGAGATGGTCAGGCAATGCATATGGCTGCGCGCCGATGCCGCTGATCGGCCCAATGGTGTAGAACAGGCCAGCATTTGCATCGACGATGTAGACCATTGTCTCCGTGACACCGGCTGGAACAACCACCGTGCCACTCCCACCGCCGGCTCCGTCACCGACGAACGTCGGCGCCGCCACCACCCCCAAGGGGGTCGTCGAGGTGAGCGTCGCGGTCTGCGTGTAGGTGAACGGAGCCGCATTTTGCGCTGCTACAAGCACGCTCATCGTGTACGATCCAGCAACCGGCGGGATTTCCACCGGCGTAAAGCCGGGTGAGTATCCTGCAAGTTCACTGGGAATGTTCCATCGTTGAAGAACGGCACGGCGGGCGGACCCGTGATATACACCATCGGATCCGCCGAAAAGAACGGCAGCGGCTGGATCGCATCTCCGCCATGGATCGCGAGACCGACCATCGACGTGCCATTGTAATTCGACGAGGAGTATCCATTCCCGGACGTAGAGTTGCGGCTGACCAGGGTAATACCCGCCGTTAACCGTGCTTTGGTCAGAGTTGAATGGCCCTAGACCATACGCGTAAACACCGGTAAATGTGCCGAACGTGGTATTGACGAGCCCGGAGTTGTTGAGGGGAACCTGGGGTGAGCTGCTGACGTGGTTGGTGCCCGCGTCGAGGTCCGCACCGGCGGTAGCGTACGCACCGGTCGCGCCAGCCGGAACCACGAAACCCGCCGGACCGGTGATCTTTGGACTGCTCGCCAGTACGCCCGTCAGGCCGTTAGGCTGGCGCAACGTCGCCACGAAGTTCACCCCAACCACGCCGTCCTGCCCGATTCTCGCGGTACCCACGGTGAACTGCACCTTATTGGCTGCCAGGTTCGCCTGAGTCGTGTTGGGGATTTTTGCGACGCCGTTGGTTGCACAGGCCACCAACAACGCCACCGCGAGCGCGAGACCGAATGTTCGATAGAGTTTTGTTATCTTGTGCATTTCAGGTCCTCGCCTGGACGTAGAAATAGAATGCGGTTCCCGGATTCGATGGGATATTAATGTAGGTTTGCCTACCCCCAATGGAGTTTGCGTACTGCGGCCATGCCGAGGGATAGTTCGTGTAGTTGGTTGGATCCGTCGAGAAACCGGTCAAGGGTCCCGTGACGCCGGTCGCGATCGGTTGATAGCGAGCGTTGAACGACGGTCCGTTGAAGGTTTTGTTGAAGACATTGTCCACGTTGACACCATACGTGATCGGCGAGTGAGGTGCATTGTACTCGACGGTAATTGAGGCAAACCCGTTGGGGGGTGTGAGTTCTCCTCCCGCTGACGAGACCTCGGCATTGCCGCGGCACGCAGCGATGTTCGGATTGAGAATCGATCCGGGATTCTCCGGGTCGACGAAACACGCAGGACCGTTGGGCGCGCTGCCGATCAGGGCGTTCGTGTTGGGCAGGTTTAGCGCCGTGCCATTCACGATCGCGGCCGCCAGCGAGCCAAGACCGGTCGGATAACCGTCGTTGTACGAGTAACGCGGATTGATGCGCCAACCGTTGCGCGTTTATATGTGATCCCAAGCGTCGCTTGAAACGGCGAGACGAAACCAACGCGATAGATGTTATTAGCGAGCAGCGACGCGGGGAGTATGTTGGGATAGAAGTCCTCCGAAGTGCTGGTGGGTACGACGCTAGAGAACTCGTTGATGTACGAGGCCGTGAGCTGACCGCTGAGCCCAAACTCACTCGCGCGAGTGATGTTCAGGTCCACGCCGGTGGCGAACTCCTTACCCTGATTGGTAAGAACCGGCGGGAGGAACTGAATTGCCCCATTGACGACCAGGGGCAGTCCGTTGGCTCCAATGATCGGCGAAGCTTCATTCGCGGTCGTGTTGTGCTGGAAGCGGTGCCACGGAGCGATACTCAACCCAACGCCGTTGAGAAAGCCGCGTGTAAACTGAGTCTGGAAGTTGATTTGGTAGTTGTCAGCGGTCATTGGAAGGGCCGGCTGAAACGGAACGCCATCAAAGTTCTGAGACGCCCAGTAGAGTTGTTCACCGAAAGTCTTGCACGGCACAGTATACGCAGGTGCAAGTCCGCAGTTGGTGCCGCCACCGGTTAAGAGATTGACTGCTGGTAAGCCGCCGTAGGGTGTGTTGATGTAATAGCCGGGGTCGACCTGGCCAAAACCGACCGAAGCGATCGGGACGAACGCGACGCCGCGGTCGTACGTGACGCGCACGGCCGAGGTCGGCGAAATCTCGTAGGACAGGCCGACGCGCGGTTCGAGCACTTGCGGCCTGGTTTCCTGATTCGTAATGTTGAAGGTGGCATTGAACGGGCAATTGCCGTTGCCTAGCGGATGACTGCTATTGTAAGAGGGATTGGGCGTCCATGTCGCGGGCAAGTACTGGGTGGTGCAATAGATAGGATCGACCTGAGCTGGCGGCAACGCGTAGGAGGCCATGTCGAAGCGCAACCCGATCTCGGCTTTGAGCCGATTGCTTATGTCCGTCTTGTCGTTGGCGTAGAGCGAGTAGTCATTGCGGTTGATCGTCGAGACCTGGTCGAATTGCGGATAGGTCAGCTGTGCCGGCGCGTTTGGGAAATTGTAGGCGTACCCACAACCACCCGGACCGAGTGGACAAGCTGGATCTGACGGGGGGATGAAGCCGTAAACCGTTCCCGCGATGTCAACCGGACTGATCAGGGCGCCGTAGAGGCCGTAAGAGGTTGAAAGGAACTGGTCAATCGGGTGAACCAGACCATAATCGGCACCGAACGTAAACAGGTTCCGATCACTGACCTGCTTCTGGAACGAGATTGTGGCGCCGGTTGTTCTGCCACCCTGACGATTGTAGGCATCCCCGTCGAAGCTGCCTTCCGTGCTCGGGAAGTCAAACGTTACTACCGAGATCTGCTGGTAGACTTTCGCAGAGATGTACGTTGATGCATCGAGGTTTCGAGTGTATTCGAGTTTCATCGCCGAGTTCGGTTGGAAAAAAGTGTTCGGGTAGCGGCCAAAGGCTGACGAGAGCAGTTGGTTCGGGCTCGTTTGCCCGGGATACAATGCCGATAAGTTTTGTAGCTGTGACGTCGAGAACCCGAATATGCCACCCCACGTCGAGTCATAGACCGGGTCGCAACTGGCAAAGCACAATCCAGTCAAACCACCGGCGCCCTCGTGGAAGTTGTGGTCCGCGACGTCGATGAAGAATTGCAGCGATTGCGACCCGTTGTTGCCGAAACGGTAGTTAAAGTTGTTGAGAAGTTCTCGGTCCCATTCGTTGTTGAGGGAAAAGTAGCTGCCTAGCTGCGCGACGGGCGTTTTTCCATTACCGTACTGGAATGTGGTGTTAGCACCAGCAAACGAGACGTAATCCGACACGTGCCCGTCCGGCGTAGCCCAACTGGCGTCGAGGTTGAGGCGGTGGTCGAAACCGGGTCCACCGACTGCAGCGGAGACCTGAGCGTATCCTGGATAGGTACCGCGCTTGGCGACGACGTTGAACGCCCCTGTTCCGCCGCCGGGCTGGCTCGCGTCACCCGCACCAGTCGTCAATTGTAACAGCTGGACGCCACCGGTCGGAATCGCGAGCGAGTTGGTGAACTGGTTCGAGTAGGCGTCCACGTATGGGATACCCTCGAACTCGAAATCTTCCTCGTATTCGCGGCCTCCGTGGATCACCGGGTAGCCTGAAGAGTCGGCCATCGCACCGGGCAACGAAGTGATAAGGTTAGTTTCACTGATGTTGAACGCCGAACCCTGGAAGTTCTGAACCTGTGCGGCGCTCACGGTGGTTGTTGATGTCGTTTGCGTCGGCTGGAATGCGCTTGCTTCAGCGCGAATGACGACACGACTCAACAGCGTGGGCGATTTCCTCAGCTTGCGTCCACTGTCGCCACTTGATCAGCGAAAACCGAAACACCGGATTCGACATAGACTTCGAAGCCTTCTGAAGAAAACGTGACCACATACGTGTCCGCGTACACGCCTGCCATCGAGAAGAACAGTTGAGCGTTTGTGATGGTCTTGTAGGTTCCGGATCCGGAAACTGCAGAGACGCCAACATCTGCAAGGGGAACACCCGTTAAGGAGTCCGTTACAGCCCCGCTCATGACGCCGGTCGAGCTCGCAAACGCGGTCGAACTTGAAATACCGAAGAAGAGCAAAACAAATGAGGCTGTGGCGACCATAAGAACGATCTTTCCCATCAGCCTGGAAATACAATAACTCATCCAAGTCTCCTTAAGTTGCCTTGAAATGAGGTTTAGGGCAATCGGCTCGGCCACGCCGGAGCCGAACCCATGCATACTCAAGGAATAAATAAGGGGTTGTTAAGGCGGTCCTTCCAATCGGACGTTCAAAAGACGCGCCCGCAAAACGTAAGTCCAAGACAGGGCTACACTCCTGGGCTCTTCGGCCCTCGATTCCACAGGTTCCGTTGTTCTTGATTTTCACTTACATATTATGAAAAATCAACGATCATTTTGATCCCTACGGGCAACGCCTCAAGAGGATTGTGCTCTTTTGGACAACCCTTAGAAACGTCTCGAGCATAAGTGTAAACCGATCTCGGAGCGCGAATCAACCACCGAGACAAGGGTGCTCAGGTCAGAATACCTAGCCCTCGTTGGGCGAGAATGACCTCAGGGAGATGAAAGCTGAAAAGCGACTCCGCCTTGTGGTGCGTAACCCGGGGCGTTCACCGGTAAAGGATGAAAATCGGGGCAGGGACCGCCGACGCAACTGATCGTCGCGGAAATTGTCGAGCCATCGCTTCCCTTAAATGTGTATGTTCCAGAAGTCACGCTCTCGAATGCAGTCGTGAAATCAAACCAATTAATTGGCCCGGACTGCAGGAATTCGTATCGAGCCTGGAGCCTGTACCCAATGAAGTAGTAGACGGAGGCCCGCCAGGACTGCCGCCATGCATCGGCCCGTGTGGTCCTGGTATGGGGAAGCCCGGACGTAATATGACAAATGGAAAAACCCTCGTAGACGGCGGCGATGCAGGCGGACCCGAGGGTGCTAGAATAGCCAGCGAAGTTGGCGCTGCTCGCGAGGCCAGATGTACGACATAGAGGTGGCTCGGGATCCCCGAACTAGCTTTTGCCAAAATGTTAGCGACCACGACGTCGTTGCCGCCTGCGAGCTCGGCGCCCCCATAAAGAATGGTCACCGACGCTGGGGCGCTTTGGCCTATGGTGTTCCCCGTCGCTGCAACCGGTTCGCGAACCAATGAAAACGCAGCGATGCCATCGGCGGCAATATCGCTATTGAGAATCGTCTTGGTGCTTGAGCCCGTTGCATATTCGTAACGTGTCACCGAACCAGAAGATCCATCGAAAGCGTACGCCACCATAGCATCACCGCCGTCTGAAAGATGACGCAAGAAATCGACTTCGTGCGGCCCCGACGAACCACCATTGGGGTTTCCTAACACGTCAATGCTCGGGATGAACACCGCGGTGGAGCTGCGGGCTTCCTCGCCCAATCGCTCCGCAAGCTCAGATGCCGAGCGGCTCATCCCGGCGCGGTCAGCGTGAATCGCCTGCAAATGGAGTGACGCCACAATCGCGTTCCCAACCGCCATCATCAAGATAAGGATGATCGCCGTGCTAACCAAAAGTTCTACGAGCGTATAGGCGCGAGGCTTCATGACAAACACTCCAAGGCAAAGTCGCGAATGAATTCGCGACACTACATAGGCGACTTCACAGTCGCCCACTACATGGGTGGCTACGCACCATCATCACGCAACAGAAACGAGCGGTCAAGTGCGAACTGATATTCGCCCGAACAGCAGAACGTCTGAGGGGTTTTTTTCTGGCCCAACCGTTGACGTGGCGCGCCGGCTCATCGGCGCTACGCTGCTTCGTCGCATTCCGTTGGGTGAGCCCGACGCTGGAGAACTGCTCTCAGGGCGCATCGTCGAAACCGAGGCATATTTGCCCCTTGTGGATCCTTCGTGTCACGGCTATCGCGGTCCGACTAGCCGCACGGCAACGCTTTTTGGGCGGCCGGGCTTTGCGTACGTCTACCTTATATATGGTATGCATTTTTGTCTCAACGTATCGACCGAACCACCTGGCATTGGAGCTGCGGTCCTGATCCGAGCTCTTGAGCCTCTGTCCGGCATCGAGGCCATGCGCCACCGAAGGGGCCCGCTGGTCGAGCTCGAGGCGCTCACCTGCGGACCAGGAAATTTGTGTCGCGCAATGTCGATCGATTTGCGCTGCGACGGACTGGGACTACAAGAGGGCGATCTTCGGATCGAACCAAACTCGCGCCGAGCTGCGCCCGAAGTGGCTGTCAGCGGACGCATCGGGTTAACCGTTGCGCAGACGTGGCCGTTGCGCTTTTACGATCCGAATAGCCCGAGCATATCGCCCTTTCAAAAAGGACGCAAACAGCGCTCAAGAAGGGCTGCGACCAGCCGATAATGAGGGTAAGCGCACACAACGGTCCGTTGACGACGCTCGGCCCGCTGTGATATAGTAGCGGCAGCGCGCTCGCTCTCACAAGCTTGCGAGTCCGCTTCTTAAAAAATCACCCCTCCGTTATGACCGTTGAAAGCAATCACGACAACGTCGTCGTCTTATCAATATGTGTTGTCATTCATCGATAGGCAAATAAAAGCGTGCAAGAAGATAACGATTATCAACCTCAATCTCAATCCCTAGACGAAACCGAGTCCTCGTCCTCCCCACCGCCCCGACCTCGCGGCAGAGAACGAAACGGGCCTCCCGGTCCGTATCCCCCTCGCAATCCGGGTGGGGACCGCCCCGAACGATACGATCGCGGTGACCGTCCCGAGCGTTACGACCGAGGTGGCCGGTTCGAGCGAGGCAATCGCACCGACCGGGTGCAGCGGGTTTACCCCGCTCGCAATTACCAAGAGCGCGAGCAGCCGGCGCCCAAGAGTTATCAAAACAAAGACGGCGAAACCGTACCGATTCTCTCCGTCAAGGAATTAGAGGACAAGACGCGCGGTGAGCTCGTCGATCTCGCAAAGACCCTCGGTATCAAAGAACTTCAGCGCATCAAAAAACAAGATCTCGTGTTCCCCATCTTAGAAGCCCAAGCCAAAGCCGCTGGCCTAAATTTTGCCACCGGCGTCTTGGAGATTTTGCCTGAGGGCTATGGCTTCTTACGGCGCGAGAACATGCGCCCCGGTCCGCATGACGTGTACATTTCACAATCCCAAATCCGTCGGTTCGAATTGCGCACGGGCGATCTTATCGCCGGCCAGATTCGCGACCCCAAAGATAACGAAAAGTATCACGGCATCCTCAAAGTTGAAGCCGTCAATGGCCAAGACCCAGAGGCGCTTCGCGGGCGCGGACACTTCGACAAGCTCGTCCCGGTTTATCCAGACTCGCGACTGAAGATGGAAACCTCGCCGCTCGAAATGTGCGGCCGCGTCTTCGATCTGTTCTGTCCTATCGGGAAGGGGCAGCGGGCACTCATTGTGTCGCCGCCCAAAGCCGGAAAGACAACGCTGCTCAAGAAAATCGCCAACGCCATTGCGGCGAATCATCCCGAATGCGACCTCTTTGCGCTGCTCGTCGACGAGCGACCAGAAGAAGTCACCGACATGCGCCGCTCGATCGAAGGCGAGGTTATCTCCTCCACCTTCGATGAGCATCCCGAGAATCACACCGCAGTTGCCGAGCTCACACTCGAGCGTTGCAAGCGGTTGGTCGAACTCGGCCATGACGTCGTGATTCTGCTCGACTCCATCACGCGGCTCGCCCGCGCTTGGAACCAAGTCATGCCCTCAACCGGCCGCACTCTTTCAGGCGGTTTGGACACGAGCGCGCTGCATCGACCAAAGCGTTTCTTCGGCGCGGCCCGCAACATCGAAGAGGGTGGCAGCCTCACAATCGTCGCCACTGCTCTTATCGAGACGGGCTCGAAAATGGATGACGTCATCTTCGAAGAGTTCAAAGGCACGGGCAATATGGAAATTAACCTCGTGCGCAAGCTCGCAGATAGCCGCATTTTCCCCGCCGTCGACATCAAACGGTCCGGAACGCGGCATGAAGAACTGTTGCTCAGTGAAATCGAACTGCGCAAAGTTGTCATGCTGAGGCGCGCAACTGCCGTGCTGGGAACTCAAGAGATGACCGAACTGATTTTGGAACGCTTCCGCCGCACCGACAGCAACGAAGATTTTCTCAAGTCGGTTACCAAGGAAGCAATGTCCCTCGCCAACGCGGATCAAGACCGCTAACTCGGAGCCGCGTGGGGTGAGCAATGCTCGCGAATAAATTCGCGAGACTACATTCAATTGCGAATAAATTCGCAAGACCACATTTAGTTGCGAATAAATTCGCAAGACCACTTTTTGTTCTCGTCATGCTGGGTCTTACGATGGCCGAAGCTGCTGCGGCGCAGCCTCCGCCTGCTGCAACTCCTCCCGCTGCCACATGGGTGTTTCCACCCGGCGTCACAGATCTCACAATTCCAACCCGCTTCTCGACGACGGGCGAGATAGCGATTCGCATGACCGTCAACGGGCGTGGCTTGGATCTCACGCTCGATACCGGCATGGACCGCAACATGCTTGATAACTCCGTGTTTAACGCCATCGCTCTCCAGCAGGCAGACGACGGCAGCGCGACGATCACTACAGTTCAGTTTGGCGGCGCAACCATGCGCGGGTTGCCGGTCAACAAAGGCTCCTTTTTCCGCCGCGACGAGGATGGAAACCTCATCGTCGGCGTGCTCGGTTACGATTTTCTGAAGGCGGCGGTCGTGAAGATCGACTACGATCACCAGCAGGTGCATATCATCGATCCGGCCGCTTTTCACGCACCTCAACCGGCAATGCGGTACTCGCTCTATCCCGAGGACAGGATACCCCTTGTCTCCGCAATGGTCGGAGCAGCCACCGGGGGCTCGTTCGTTATCGATACAGGCGCGACGGCGTTTGCTGTCTTTCCGCGACTCGTGCTCGGCAATCCGCACGCTTTTACCTCGTATCAGGAGCTGAGCCACGACACCCAGGCTTCGTACTATCGATTCTTTTGGCCGCTGTGCGGCCACATCGAGATGACTCCTTATTCAGTCGACCAGGTTCGGGTAGAGAACGTGGGCGTGAAGAATTGGGTTGTCTGGTCCGTGCCGCAGAGCAGCTGCTTTGCGACCAAACGGCTAGACGGTCTGATCGGGTATGATTTCCTGCGGCTGTTCAACGTGTATATCGACTACCCGGGTAATCTCGTCATTCTCGAACCGAACGAAGCCTACAAAAACGCGCCGAACGCTATCAAGCTTTGAAGGTGAGACTCAACAAGTTTCTTGCAAGTTGCGGTGTGGGATCGCGCCGCGCGGCAGATGCGCTGATTGCCGCCGGCAAAGTCCGAATTGATGGCCGCCGCGCTAACCTCGGCGATACGGTCGAACCTTCGGTAGCTACCGTCACCGTCGACGGCAGGCATGTGAACGTTCAGGAAGGTCAAGAACACGTAACACTCGTCCTCAACAAGCCCTCGGGCGTGGTCACAACCATGCGAGATGAGCGCGGACGCAAGACCGTGGCGGACCTTCTGCCTGCGGGCAAGAGGTTGTTTCCTGTGGGTCGACTCGATGCCGCGACGACCGGGTTGCTCTTGTGCACAAGTGACGGCGAACTTGCGAACTTTCTTCTCAATCCGAAAAACCAAGTGCCGAGAACGTATCGCGCCATCGTCCGGGGCACGCTCGACGCGCCGACCATTGCAGCTTTGGGAGCTCGGTCAGTTCGAACGCGCCCAGATGGTTCGAGCACATTCGACCTTTCGCTGCGCGAGGGGCGCAACCGTCAGGTGCGCCGCATGTGCGCACGCCAAGGATTGCGCGTTCTGGCATTGACGCGAACCCAATTTGGGCCCATTCAACTTGGGAACCTCAAGATTGGATGCACGCGTTGGTTGACCAAAGGTGAAATGCGCGAACTTGCCCGACTCCGCGGTGAGCGAGAATAATCCGCGAGGGGCGATTTTCCAATCGCCCCTACAAGCGGACCTAAAGGTCCGCTACCGGCATCTCCCCGACCCCGGCACTAAAAGGACCGTCCTGCCTTCGAGCGCTCGAAACGCTTGCGGGGGGTTATGCGTTCTCGGAATGCGGGTAAGAGATTTTCGAATGGTCCTCGAACAACAGGTATTCTCGCCGGGGCCGGAATACGGTCTACATTCCCAACCAAAGGTCAAGGTAAGGAGAACCATGCAAAACGTAGCGCGCACAATAGCGGCTGTTTTTGGCGTCCTCGTGCTCGTCGCGGCGCTGGCGCCTGCAGCGAGAGCGGATGCACCCTCATATTTTTACCCACCAAAGTTCAAGGTGCAGATCAAGCCGAACTATCCAGATTCGGCCCGTGCCAAACACGAGACTGGTGTGGTCTTCGTCAAAGCCCTCATTGCCGAAGATGGCAGCGTCAAACAAATGATGATCGCCAAGTCTTCCGGCCACAAAGACCTCGACGACGAAGTGCTGCGGGTAGCAAAACTCTCTTCCTATTCACCGGCAACCAGAGACGGCAAACCGACAACTGCGTTTTATGATTTCAGCTATGCGTTCACCTTAACTGGTCTGTCAGAGAATACTGCAGCGCAGAACGATCTCACCAAGCAGCTGAGCGCCGATCCTCACAACGTCGTCGCGCGTCTCTCGCTCATTGATACCGCGCTCAGCGGGAACGACTATGCAAAGGCTGAGAGCCTGGCAGACGAGGGCGTGCAAATGGTCCAAGCGATCCGCGCCTATGGGCCAAGCGCGGACAAGCATACTATGCCGATGGTGCGGCAAACCACGAAACCACAAAACTCAAAACGTCGGTCGATTCATACGAGCAGGCCTTGAAGCTCAAGGCGGGAGTGGTTCCTCCTCGTGTGGTTGCGGCCGCATATGGAGACTATGCATTCAATTTGATGGCCGCCCAGCAGTACAGCGAGTGTCTGCCCTACGCGACGAAGGCTGCGACCTTAAGCCCTAGCGAAATGCAATACCACATGCTCAAAGGCGATTGCGAAATTGGTCTCGATCCCAAATCACCGGATGCACTTGCCGACTACCAAGCGGCCGAGAAGCTCGACGACAAGAAGAATACGATGATTACGTCGCGACTCTATGCCTCGCTCGGAAATGCCCTTCTCTATTCGGGCAACACCGCTGGCGGACTGCAAGCGTTGAACCAGGCAGAAACGACCGACCCGAAAGCGCCATATGCGTATCAATATCTTGCCAGTTACTACATTAATCAAGGCAATCTAAGTGCGGCGCTCAATCCGCTGCTCCAACTTGCGCAAGTGCAGCCGACCAACGCTCAAGCCCAAATTAACATCGGCGACATCTACACCCGTCAAAAGAACTTCACGGCCGCACAAACCGCTTACCAAAAGGCGCTGCAAATCAGTCCAAACAATGCGGACGCGGCTTTCGGGCTGGCCGAACTCCCGGCGGCGCAAGGTGACATTAAGAACATCGATGCCCCGCTCCAAAAAGCCATCTCCTTGGCACCCGCGAACGCCGCCGCTTACAACTCCTCGATCGCGCAGTTGCTGCTCAGCCAGACAACCGACAAGGCAGACCACAGCGCCGACGCCCAACGTTATGCTGAGACCGCCACCAAGTTGGACCCAAACTACGGCTGGGGCTGGTACTCTCTTGGCATCGCCTACGCGGACCAAAACAAGAAAGACCAGGCCAATTCCGCATTGCGACAAGCCTTTAGCCTCTTCAAGGCCAAGAATGACCAGAACGCAATGCAAACCGTCGACAAGCAGTGGACGCAACTTAATGGTAAGGACAACAGCCTTATGAACGGCTCAGGCGTTAACGAGAAAACCAATCAGCCCGGGTCGGGTGGCGGCTAGGAGTTATGACCCATGGCAGAAGTTGCAGTAGGAATCACCAAGAGTGGCGTGTAACCGGATTCGCCACTCGGACGGGCGAATCGAGCCCGCCCTCTTTATTCACGGATGAGGCGTAAACTTACAGCATCGTTCGCCAATCATCTCATTAAGGGGAAAAAACACCAATGGATTTTTTTGGTGCATTCGTTGACTTCCTAAATCGGGGCGGACCGGCCATGTACGCCCTGTTGCTGCTCTCCGTCGTTTCGGTGGGTATCGTTTTCGAACGGTTGTACTTTTTCTCGAAGCAGCATTCGGATCCAAATCAACTGCTCAAAGAGATCGGCGACCGCGTTTCCAAGGATGACATGAACGGTGCCATCGCCGTGTGCGATCGGCACAAGGGCATGCTCCCAAAGATTCTCCAGTTCGGCCTCTACCGGCACGAGAAGAGCCGCGCCGACATCTCGGATGCGCTCTCGATCTCGCTGCTCGAGCAGCTCAATGCGCTCGAGGCGAACCTCTCGATCATCGGTACGGTCGCCGTTATCGCGCCGTTTGTGGGTCTCTTCGGAACGGTGCTCGGCATCATCCGAGCCTTCAACGACATCGCGCTTAAAGGCAACTCGACCCCCGCGGTCGTTGCTGCGGGTGTCGCCGAGGCGTTGGTGACCACGGCGGCTGGCTTGGCGGTTGCGGTCTGCGCGGTGGTATTCTTCAACTATTTCAAATCGCGTATCAAGGCATATAACCAAGAGATGATCGTTGCGGCAAACAAGCTCGCCGAGATGCTGGCGTTCCACAATGCCGGCGCGCCAATCCCGACCGAGCTCTACACGCCGCGCAAAGCCCAGATCGGCGCTCCGGCACCGCGGCCAAGCGGTCCGGCCGGCGGCTAAGGCTTGCGCCAGTCAATGCAGCGGCGGCTCCTTTCGGGCCGCCTCGCTGCCTGCGCTGTGATCCATCGAACCTGAGCGAGCGTATTTAGAGAAGAGCACGAGGCGACCGAACCATGGGAATGACCTCATCCAAGCAAGACACAGACGTGATGGCGGAGATCAACATTACGCCGTTTACGGACGTCTTGTTGGTCTTGCTCATCATCTTCATGATCCTGGCGGCGCTGGCGGCGCCTCCCGGGTTCCAAAAACAGCTGCCCAAGAAGAACACGGCTCCGCAGAATATCACGAAGAGCCAGCTGCAGCACCAAATCGAAGTGGAAGTCACCGCAAAGAACAGCATTTACATCGACAGCAAGCCAGTTGCGATGGCAGATCTGTATAACGATATGGCCAACACAATTTCGTACCATCAAAGGCATGCCAACCAAGGGTACACGACACACGTGTCGCTGCTCGCCGACCAAGACGCAAGCTACAACACGATCATCAAGATTCTGGATGCAGCGCGGGCGGCTGGCGATGATGACGTCGGTTTCGTGACCGAGTAGAGAGGGCGCGCACACAGCATGTCAGTCATTGGATCGCAGCCGGAAGAAGAGGTCATGTCCACCATCAATATCACGCCGTTCACGGACGTGCTGTTGGTGCTGCTCATCATCTTCATGATCTTGACGTCGTTATTGAAACCCCCGCCCGTGCCCGAAGCAAAGAATCGCATTAAGGTGACAAACTCCCCACTCGTCATGATCATCGGGCACGATCCGAAGTCCAATCAAGACACGATTCAGGTTGGCGCCGAGATCATTCCAAAGCTGGAAATTTACGACCATATGGTAGCGTACCACGAGCAGTTCGGAGCGGCCGATGACATTATCATCAAGGCGGCGCCTACGGTAAAGTATGGCACCGTGCTCACGGTGATGGACGCGGCGAAGAGAGCCGGCTTCTCGCAATTCGGTCTGGCGAACAAGATCCAAGGCGCTGCCCCTAACGCGTCGGGCCAGTAGGAGAACATGGCAACTAACCAACCGCCGAAGCAGCATACAGTTCCAGCGCTCTTTACCAAAAAAGATCGCTATGCTGTCGTTGGGCTGTCGCTGACGTTCATCACCTTTTCCGTTGTCTTACACTTCGTTCTTGGCGCGTGGGGAGAAAATGTAGTCCCGCACTTCAAAGAACTAGCGACGCCGCCGCCGCACATGGTCACGGTGATGCATTTTAAGCCACCGCCCAAGCCCACGCCAACGCCAAAGCCGACGCCCACTCCGCCCCCGACGCCGACGCCCCCACCAGAGAAGAACACGCCGCCGCCGCTGAAGCTGCACGTCACTCACTCGTTGAGCCAGGGTGGCCAAGGGACGCCAGAAGCAGCATACGTCGCGCCAGCGACAGGCGCTCCGGAAGGTGTGCCCACCGCAGCACCGACCGTCGCACCCGCTGCGACCCCGCCTCCGCAAGCAGGCCCGGAGGTGATCCAAGATTCGGACTTCATCCACAAAGTGACGCCCGACTACCCGGACGTGGTGAAAGAGCAGAACATCCAAGGAACCGTTATTGTCTTGGTCACGATTGGGCCGCAAGGCAATGTGGTGGCGGCTTCCATCGCGCAATCTTCAGGCAATGCGCTTTTGGATAAGTCGGCTCTGTCGGCCGCAGAGGCGAGCACGTTTCGACCGCCGACGATTAACGGCGTTGCGACGACGCGCCAGTACAAAATCGAATACGACTTCCAACTGGAATAGAGATAATGTAGGGTCGCGAATTCATTCGCGACCTGAATTTTTATCCGAAACACCCGCGGCCGCGGGTAACCATGAAGACAACGCGCCAGCGTGCTCCATCTTCGAAGTCCGATCGCCAGTCGATCGCACTCGTCACCGTTATCTTCGTCTTTGTGTCGGCAATCTTACACTTTGCGCTTGGCGGAACGATCCACGCTCCCTGGGCGCACCAAGAGATTACTCAGCCAGCGGTGCCCATCGTTATCGAACGGGTACCGACCCCTCGTCCGACTCCCACACCAACTCAAAAGCCAACCCCACGACCCAAAGCGCAAGCCAGGCCGCGACCAGTTCGGAGTGCTGCAAAGCCGCGTTCTAGCCCGATCAAACCGGTTCCATCCACGACTGTTTATCCACTGGCTGTGGCACCCGTCGCCCACAGTGGTGTGCAAGCGCCGCTGCCTGAGCAAACCAGTGCAGAGGAAACCGAGCCACAGGCTTCGCCTACTCCAATCGACGCCCGCGACATCATTATCAGCGCGCGATTCATCAATCGCGTCGAACCAAATTTCCCCGAAGTGGCGATCAACCAAGGAGTTGAGGGGACAGTCATCGTTCTCGTCACGATCGCTCCCGATGGCGTTCCAAGCGATGTGCGGGTGTGGCAATCGTCTGGGAACGCAGCATTAGATCGTGCCGCCATGCAAGCGGCGCAACAGAGCACCTACGCCCCGCCGGAAGTAAATGGCGAGCCAGCGACGCAGACGTATCGGGTGATCTACACCTTTCTCCTCAACCAATAATGTAGGGGCGAGCGGCGCACGTGTCGCGCAAGAGGCGTCGACGGTGAGCGCGGCCAAGCGTCAAGCATGGATTTTCTCCACGCCATCGTCCTTGGCATCATCCAGGGAGTAGCCGAACTCTTCCCCATCAGCAGCGCAGCCCACACGCTGCTCATCTCCTACCTGCTTGGCTGGCAGCTGCCCAGCTTGCCGTTCGTGGTCATGCTGCACTTGGGCACGTTCTTGGCAGTTCTCGTGTATTTTGCAAAAGACTATGGCCGCTTGATCGGCGGGTTCTTTTCAGGCTTCACCGATCGTTTTGCTCAGCCGTTTGAACGGCTTGCACTGATGGTGATCGCAGGAAGCATTCCCTTGGCCATCGTGGGAAAACTTTTCGAAAAGCAATTTGACAAGTTGTTCGCGCAGCCGCTCTTTGCCGCAGGCTTTCTCATCATCACCGGTTTGATTCTGTTTTTGGTCGAACGTTTGCGCCAAGGAAGCGATACGATCGAGAAGATCGGACTGGGCAAGGCCTTGTGGATCGGATTGACCCAAATAGGAGGGCTCGTTCCGGGAGGTTCCCGCTCTGGGTTCTCGATCGCCGGCGGCATGCTCGCTGGACTGACCCGCGAAGAAGCAGCCCGCTTTTCGTTCCTGCTGGCCGGACCGGCCATCCTTGGGGCGAGCCTGTTTGAGATGAGGCGCGTCATCCATCCGAAGGCAGCGGATCTCGTCGGCCAGCACAACATAGCCCAACTGGGGGTGGCTCCCGAACCGTTAGCGATCATCGTCGTCGGTTTTCTCGTTGCTTTTGTCGCCGGTTTTTTTGCTATACGCTTTTTTATGCGCTTCGTTGACCGACACTCGTTGACGCCGTTTGCGATCTACTGTTGGATATTTGGCGTTGCAATGATTGGCCTCATTACGTGGCGCCATCATGCCGGCTTGCCATGAAGCGCGTTGGCCGGGGATCGCGTTCTCCTAAACGCCTTTCGCACCTCGCGCGAGATGGTTCCGTCAAGATGGTGGATGTTGCCGGCAAGCCCGTCACGACGCGAATCGCTGTGGCCCAAGCCGAGGTGCGCATGAAGCCGGCTGCCTTAGCGCTTCTCAAGAAGGGCACGACAAAAAAAGGCGACGCTCTGGTGACGGCGCAAATTGCCGGGATTCTTGCCGCCAAGCGAACGTCGCACATCATTCCGCTCTGCCATCCGCTCACCCTGACCCACATCGACGTCAGCTGTACTATCGAGGGGAGCAACCGGGTGCGCATTCGCTGCGCCGCCGCGAGCAGCGGACAGACCGGTGTGGAGATGGAGGCGCTGACGGGTGCGGCGGTCGCTGCCTTGACCATCTACGACATGTGCAAGGCCGCGGATCGCGCGATGTCGATCGAACGCGTGGAACTGGTGGAAAAGAGCGGTGGAAAAAGCGGTCACTTTCAGAGGAGAGCGCGTGCCTGAATCGCCCCAAGTCTTTCGCGTGGCGCTCGTCATTCTCTCGGATAGAGCCGCATCCGGACGTCGGCCGGATGCGAGCCTCCCGATCATGCGGGAATGCTTGCCGCAAGAATGCACGGTTGTAACCGAACGCATCTTGGCCGACGATCGCGACGAGCTGGAATCTCTTCTCAGACACCTCGCCGATGTCGATCGAGTGGATGGAGTCTTAACCAGTGGTGGAACCGGCTTGAGCCCTCGTGATTGCACGCCGCAAGCCACCCTGGCGGTCGCCGATTACGAAGTCCCAGGCATCGCCGAAGCCATGCGTGTTCGGAGCGCCCAAGCCGTTCCCACGGCGATTCTCTCGCGGGCAGTTGCGGTGGTTCGAAATCGCACGCTCATCATTAATCTGCCGGGCAATCCCAAAGCGGTTCGCGAGACGTTGGGCATTATCGCGCCAGTCCTGTGCCATGCATTTGAAGTCTTGCGTGGCAGCGTGAGCGATCACGCGATTTCGGGTTGACTGCCGTGGACTACCAAACTGCCGTAAAACTCTTGGACAAATCCGTCGGCGAATCGGTGTCGGCGAGATTCCCTGGTCGTCTCGATCGCATGCGCTCGCTGCTCGAACGCTTGGGTAATCCAGAACGGTCATTTCGCTCCATCCACGTCGGGGGATCGGCGGGTAAGGGATCGACCGCAACCATGATTGCCGCAATCTTGGGAGCTACCGGACGGCGAGTTGGACTTCACACGAAACCCCATCTGCACTCGGTCACGGAACGCGCTCGGATCAACGGCTCGACAATCAGCGAAGAACGCTTTGCGACGATCTTTGAGATGCTCGTTCCCGTGATCGACGACATGCGATCGTGCGAGTGGGGCGCACCATCCTATTTCGAACTGCTTGTGGCGCTTTCGTTCGTCTACTTTGCCGAGGAAAAGGTTGACGCCGCTGTGATCGAAGTCGGTGTCGGCGGCGCGCTCGACGGAACCAATGTGATCATCCCATTGGTCAGCATCATCACAAACGTCGGGACCGATCATCGCGACGTCTTGGGCGACACGATCGAGCAGATCGCGCGCGACAAGGCCGGGATCATCAAAGAAGGCATTCCTGTGGTGACCGCGGCGGAACAGCCAAGCGTCTTAGAAATCATTGCCGAAGCGGCGCGCGTTCATTCCGCGCCACTCTCTATTTTGTCGCGAGACGTCACCGTTCGGTCGACGGTTGGGGACGTCGCCTACGCGCAAACCATCGACGTCCAAACGCCGCTGGCGCGCTACCAATTAGCCTTACCTCTGATCGGCGAGTTTCAAGCCATCAACGCTGCAACGGCAATCCTGGCGTGCGAGATCGTCAGCAACATCTTGCCAACCACCGCCGCCGACATAGCGCTGGCGCTCGGCAATATCTCCCTTCCCGGAAGAACCGAGTACTATCCATCACGCCCATCGCTGCTGTTTGACGTCGCGCACAACGTTGAAAAGGCAGCGGCGTTGCGCGGCGCGATCGACCGGCATTTTCCGGGGAGGCGTCTTGTCTTTGTGGTTGCGATTGCCCAGGAGAAGGATGCAGCCGGTATGTTGGAAGCATGGCGCCAGCTGCCGGCGCACTTTATCTTTACGACGTTCGACGTGTCGCACCGCCGCTCACGTCATTCGCAGACGCTGGTCAACGCCGCCGAGCAGGCCGGGCTTCCATCGCGAGCGGTAGACGATCCGGTCGAGGCGCTCGCGATCGCGCGCCGTATTGCCGGTGCAAACGATCTCGTCGTCGTCACTGGATCCACTTTTCTCGTGGGGACGCTGCGGCGTTGGTTCCTCGAGAATTCTTCCGTCTCGCGAGCAGCCAATGTTTGAGCGTTTGCCGCTCCCGCCATTGATCGTCCGCAACTACGTTTTCGAGTGGGGTGCCCGCACGTTCATCATGGGCATCGTCAACGCGACGCCCGATTCGTTTTCTGGCGACGGGATTTACGCCGACACCGCCGCTGCCGTGAGGCGCGCGATCGACATCGCAGAGGCGGGTGCGGATATCATCGACATTGGAGGTGAGTCAACACGGCCCGGACACGAGCCGGTGTCCGAAACCGAAGAACTTCATCGCGTGATTCCCGTTGTTGCGGCGATTCGCCGAGCGGTCGAGCTGCCGATCTCAATTGACACGTTCAAACCAGCGGTTGCCGTGGAGGCTCTCAGCGTAGGGGCGGACATGATCAACTGCGTCTGGGGTGCTATTCCCGGGATCGTGGAACTGGCGGCGCGTTCGGGTGCCGCTCTCATCGTCATGCACAATCGCGTCAACGCCGAGTATGATGGGGATTGCGTCAAGGAGGTTATCGGTTCGCTCGAACTCGCCACCCGTTACGCTCGCGACAGCGGGGTAGCTGCCGAGAAAATCATTGCCGATCCTGGCATCGGTTTTGGGAAAACACCCGATCACAACGTGCAGATTATCGGCAGGCTCAACGAGTTCGCGAGCAGACTGCCGTATCCACTGCTCGTTGGTGCATCTCGCAAATCGTTTATCGGAAAAATTACTGGGTTGCCGGTTGGAGAGCGCTTGTTTGGCACGGCTGCGGCCTGCGCGCTCTCGATTGCCGGAGGGGCCGACATCGTTCGGGTTCACGATGTTGCCGAAATGCGCAGCGTGGTCGATGTGGCCGACGCAATTTGCCGGGTTGGAGCCGCCCGAGCGCCGGAGCGCCTGCCCATGCGGTTTCCATCATGATCGTTGCACCCCAATCGGGATTCATTCGCATAACCGGAATGCGTTTTTGGGGGAAGCATGGAGCGCTGCCGGGAGAAAGAGACCGCACGCAGCCCATCGATGTTGACCTCGAAATTACAGCCGACCTGAGCAAGCCATCGGTTTCGGATGCTCTTGCCGATGCGATCGATTACGCTACGCTCTTTAGTTTGTGCGAGCAAATCGTCACGCAGCAGTCGTTCGTGTTGCTCGAGGCGCTCGCTCGGCGTCTGGCCGAGCGCGTGTGCGAAGACCCCCGAGTTATGGAAGCATCCGTTCGCGTGAGGAAGCCGCGCCTGCTCGACGGTGCAACGCCTGAGGTGGAAATTCGCCTGCGCCGCACGCCTCGTTGAACGCGGCTCTCGTTGGCCTTTCGTCTCGTGCCGGCGACGCACCAGGATACATTCGCGAAGGACTTCGCGACCTACGCAAGTTGGGCAGCGTCGTTCGAAATTCGGATCTCTACCGCGCGAAACAACCGCCTGCGGGTGAGAATCAAGATGCTTACTATGCGGTAGCAGAGCTATCCACTGAAATTCAACCAAACGATCTAGCGCTCGCACTTGCCGAACGCTCGCAGGAGTTGTCAGTCCTCGATCTGTGTTTACTCGCGTACGCCGGGCGTGCCGCGGAGCTCGTTGAGGAGGCTTTCGTTTTGCCTCTTGCGGACGTTTGGGCCGACCTCATATTGCGAAGCGAGAACCGAACGGTCGAAGCCGTAGCACGAAAACTTCCTGACGCCGTGCGGAAGAGCATGGTGCGCATCGGCGGCACGGCCGAGTTAGAAACGGTCCGTCCTCTCGACTACGATGCTCCAAATGGGGCGGGTGCGAACTACGACGAGCTCCGCCCGCTGACCACACTCGACCGGCGACTCCTCGAGGCGGTGGTTGCAGCCATCCATCTGCGACCCAGCATGAAGGTTCTTGATGTCGGCTGTGGCACCGGCAGATTCACCGCGTTGCTCGCCCAAGCTGGAGCTTCGATGACCGGCATCGATCGCAGTGCTTCGATGCTTGCGGCCGCGCGCCGCAAGGCCGCTGCAAGTAGCCTTGCCATTCAATACTACCAAGGCGACGCCAATCGCGAACTCCCACCCGGCCCATACGACGCGGTAACCTTTTTCTTTTCCATTCACTACATCGCGCTGCAAAGAGAATTCTGGCTGCGGCTCCGCGCCGTGCTCGCGCCCGAAGCAAAGATCGCCATCGTGACACTCCCTCATCGTCACTTCATCGAAACGTCGTTCGCCGAATTTTTCCCATCGATTCCGCGGGTCGATTTGGCGCGCTTTCCATCACTGCCAGCATTGATACGCAATTTGACAGAGCATGATTTTGCCGATATTGTCGTACGCGAAATCGAAAGCAAAGAAACCGTCGCAGGCGATCTGCTCATCGAACGCGTCGCGCGCAAGCACCTGTCGTCGTTCCATCTCCTAAAACCCCAGGAGTTCGAAGCGGGCTTGTCCGCAATGCGGGCGCGACTCGCAGGCGTGCAACGCGTCGAGCGCACGCTGCGCGCAGCCGTCGTCAGTGGCGTAGGGCACCATAGCGAAGGCCACCCGAGCGGAGTCGCCGAACCAATATAAGATGGCGGAGAACAAGAAGGCTCGCGCGCGTGAAGAGCCGACCGGCTTTGTGCGGTTCGTTCGCAAGCAGGTCGATCCGCTCTCCCGCTTCTTTGCCGCATCGCCGCTTGCGCAGCTCCAACTCAAAACACCACACGGGAGCGTCACGCTGGTCAAGGCCAATGCGGCGGTCGACTCGAGTCGTGCGGGCAGCGGTGGCACAGGGGAAGTAGCTGGGGCGGACTCCGCTCGATCGACTGGAGATTCCGCCAAGCCTGCCGCCCGGTACATGCCGTGGACAGCGGCGCAAAACGGCGAGGCAGGTCGCAGCTACATCACAATCAACTCAGAAGTGGTCGGAATATTTCACGACGCTTCCCAACCCCCCGTCCCTGGTGCCGCATTGAGTAGTGGTCAGGTCTTGGGATACATCGAGGCGCTGCGCCTCCGCAACGAAGTGCGTTGCCCCATTGACTCCGCGCTCGTCGCGCAAGTGGTCGAGGATGGCCAACCTGTGGATTTCGGCGAAGCCCTCTTTGTGGTCGAGAGCGCGCTGGTATCGCCTGACGAGATCAGCGCAGTAACGTCCAGCCCGCAGGAACAAGCGCCAAGCGAGGTGGCGCCGGTAGAACCTCCGCGCCTGTAGCGGGTAGGTCGCACATCCGTTTGGAGATCGTTCGTGTTTGCTAAGGTGCTCATAGCGAATCGAGGGGAGATCGCGATACGCGTCATCCGCGCGTGTCGCGAATTAGGCGTGAAGACCGTGGCGGTCTTCTCGGAAGCAGATCGCCAAGCGCTGCACCCGCGCTTTGCAGATGAAGCCTACTGCATTGGACCGCCGCAAACGGCCCGCTCCTATCTCAACATTCCGAACATTATCAGCGCTGGTGAGATCGCCGGGGTGGACGCAATCCATCCGGGCTATGGCTTTCTCTCGGAAAATTCGCAGTTCGCGGAAATCTGTGCATCGCACGGTTTTAAGTTCATTGGTCCGGCTCCCGCCGCGTTGGCGCTCATGGGCGACAAGTCATCAGCTAAACATCGCATGGCGGAGGCGGGCGTCCCCGTCATCCCGGGTTCTGACATCATCGAATCTGAGGAGCAAGCGAAAAGGTTTGCGCGCGAAGTCGGATTTCCAGTGCTCATCAAGGCAACCGCGGGTGGCGGTGGCAAGGGCATGCGCATCGTTGGCCGAGAGGCTGACCTCGCGGCCGGCGTGACCGCCGCGAGCGGAGAAGCGCAAGCTGCCTTTAGCGACGGACGCGTGTATATTGAAAAGCTTCTCGTGCGTCCTCGCCACATTGAAGTGCAAGTGCTCGGCGATGAGTATGGACACGTGATTCACGTCGGAGAACGCGATTGTTCGATTCAAAAGCCGGGTCACCAAAAGCTGCTTGAAGAAACGCCGGCGCCGAATCTCGATCCGAGCGTTCGTGGTGATTTGCTCGCGAGCGCGGTGCGAGCCGCTCGTGCGGTCGATTACGCCAACGCGGGAACGCTTGAGTTCTTAGTCAGCGAAGACGGCGGCTATTACTTCATGGAAATGAACACGCGCATTCAGGTGGAGCATCCGATCAGCGAGGTCGTCTACGGCATCGACCTGGTCAAGTGGCAGATCCGGATCGCCGCGGGCGAGCGTCTCACCCGGCGTCAAGAAGAAATCAAACCGTACGGGCATGCCATCGAGTGCCGGATCAACGCGGAAGACGTCGCAAACGGTTTTCGGCCTACTGCGGGAAAACTTGGCACCGTTCTCTTGCCCGGTGGGCCGGGGGTTCGCGTCGACAGCCACATCTTTTCAGGTGCGGAGGTGCCTCCCTACTACGATTCGCTCCTGGCGAAGATCATCGTCAGCGATCGCACGAGGGGCAACACGATCATCCGGATGCGGCGGGCGCTCGCCGAGACCGAAATTCAGGGCGTCGAAACGACAATACCAGTGCACGAGCGCATTCTCACCATGAATTCGTTCCTCGACGGTCACACGTATGTGACCTGGCTCCGCGAGCACGTGCTGCAACCGCCAAGCGCCGTCGGAGCTGCGCATGGCCGCTGAGCGCCGAGAGCATCGGCTCGCGCTCGAAATCCTCTATGTCATCGCAGTCGGGAAGGCGACGCTCGAAGAGGCATTGCGTCAAGCCCACGACCAAGTGGGGGTTTTCTCACGGGGCGATCAAGCGCGCCTTGACGATCCATACGAGGCCGAATACCCTGCGGTCGACCGGCGCGCCGACGCACCCCGAGTTACCGATTGGAATCTGCTCGAGCGCATCGTTCGCGGCACGCTCGATCATCGCGCCGAACTGCAAGCCGATCTCAGCGCTTTGCTCGTTCGATGGAAGCTCGAGCGTCTGGCCGACATCGACCGGATTATTCTGGAAATGGGCGCTTGGGAACTGCGCTATCGGCCAGATGCCGATGCGACGGATGTGATCAATCACGCAGTCGAACTGGCGCGCCGTCTTTCTACTGGCCAATCAGCCGGTTTCGTCAACGCCATCTTGGACGCGTTTGCAAAGACTCCGGTGCGGCCGGCTTCTGGGCCTGCAGCATGAACGCGGTGGGGCGGCGACGCTTGCGGATCGCGGTCAGCGTGGTCTTGTTGCTCTTGGCCGCCGGAGTATTGGCGATCGCCGGGGCCGCGATCTTCGTTGTCGGGGCGTACGGCCAGAATCTTCCAGACGTCAGCACGCTTTCGATTATCGAACCAACGTCGCCGACACTTATCGTCGCGCGCGATGGCACGAAGCTCGCGCGCCTCTACAACAAGTACGACGTGTACGCGCCGATCACGGAGATACCGGTCGTGATGCGGCAAGCGGTGATCGCGACGGAGGACGAGCGCTTCTACTCCCATCACGGCATCGATATCCGCGGCATCGTTCGCGCGGCCCTCGCAAACTACGAGCACGAGCAGATCACGCAGGGCGCGAGCACGATCACCCAGCAGCTCGCACGTCGTCTTTTCCTCAGCGATCGCAGGACAATGACGCGCAAAATCCAGGAAGCCCTGCTTGCGATCGAAATCGAACGCGATTATAGCAAAGACGAGATTCTCGAGCGCTATTTAAATCTGGTCTATTTTGGCGCGGGTGCGTACGGCGTGCAGGCCGCCGCCCACGCCTACTTTGGAACCGATGTCAGTAAGCTCTCGCTTGCACAAGCCAGCATGCTCGCCGGATTGATCGCGGCGCCGTCGCTGTACTCGCCGTACAACAACTTGCCGGGCGCGCAGGAACGCCAGCGCCACGTCCTCGATCGGATGGTGGCAAACGGCTACGTTACGCAAGCTCAAGCAGATGAGGCGGCGGCAAAGAAGCTCACCTTTACCGGTGCCCCGGACAATGGCATTCAATCGTATCGGTATCCTTATTTCACGACCTATGTGATCGCGGAACTCGTGAAACAGTTTGGGTACGATCGGATTTTCCGCGGCGGTCTGACTGTTTACACCACGCTCTCGCCTAGGCTTGAAGACATTGCGCAGAAGTCGGTGACCGCGGGCGTTGCCGCCGGCGCCTCGGAAGGCTACGGCATGCACCAGGGAGCGATGGTGGCCGAGGATCCTCGATCGGGTGAAATTCTCGCGATGGTCGGCGGCGTTGGATTCTCGCCCAAGAGTCAGTTCAACCGCGCCTGGCAGGCACGTCGCCAACCCGGTTCGTCGTTCAAGGGATTTGTGTACTCGGCAGCCGTGGATAAAGGGGTTCCGGTCTCCTCGATCTATTTGGATGCGCCGGTCACGTATGCTGCAGGCGATGGTACGGATTACAAGCCACAAGATGACGATCACCGCTATCTCGGCGCCATCACGCTTCGAAAGGCATTTGAGCTCTCGCGCAACATCGTCGCCGTACGACTGGCCAACGATATCGGGATCGACACCGTCGTCGATTACGCGCATCGCATGGGGATCACGGAGAATTTGGAAGCAGACCTTTCGCTTGCGCTCGGCACGGCTGTCGTGTCGCCGCTCGACATGGTTTCCGGGTATTCGACGATAGCCGATGGTGGCATCTACACACCGCCACAAGCGATCCGATACATCACCGATCAGTACGGCCAGATCGTGGTCGACAATCGTTACCCGCAACGCCGAGCGGTGCTCTCGCCCGGTACTGCGTATATCATGACGACCATGATGGAGGGAGTGATCCAGGAGGGGACTGGATACCCAAATGCGATCATCGGCAGGCCGGCAGCGGGGAAAACGGGGACGACGTCAGATTTTCGGGATGCATGGTTTGTGGGCTTCGTTCCGCAGCTCGCGGCGGCTGTGTGGGTTGGCAACGACGACTATTCACGCATGTATGAGTCGTACGGAGGCAACGTGCCGGCGCGCACGTGGAGTCATTTTATGAAAAACGCGCTGCAGGGTACGGCGGTGCAGGCATTCGGACCGATGCCACCGGACGTCGAGGCCGTTAGAATCTGCAGCGATAGCCGAAGAGCTCCGCCTGGCGTCGGCGGGAGGAGCGAATATTTTCTCAACGGCACCGCTCCGCTCGCCTACTGTGTTCCTCATCCCTCGCCCAGACCAAGTGCTCTTCTTGCGCCTGCCGGTATTGCCGTTCCGTTCGGCGCGGTCGAGTCGCCAACCCCAGCTGTAGATAGCGGCCAGCCAACGCAAACGACCCCATCGCCGCTAGTCACCGATGCGCCCACCCCTGTGGATTCCCCATGACACCCACGATCCGCTCGTCTTTCCGTTTACGGCGGGCATCCTTGCGTCTGCCACTCTCTAAAGCGATCGCACATCTCGGGAGTCCAGGGGGGTTCGTCCGAATAATCAGGAGGCATCGAGCCCTCGCTGACAGCGGCGTAAATATCGTCGGCGCGTGCCTCAACATCGTCTCTGCTGCTCAGATCGATGCCAACAAGCTTCATCTGCGTCACATCGGTCTCGGTAAACATCGGACGAATGTCGCGCGCGAAACTCAACTGGGTTGGGTCGTTCTTGCTCATGATCCCTTCACGTTCACGTAAGCATGATGCGCAGCCTGTTTGAAGCGCAAGCAATTTCGGTCGGTGAGTTGTGCCGGCGAATTCGCCGTGCGCTCCGCGGACAGTTTCCTGGGCCGGTTCGCGTGCTCGGGGAAATATCCAAATGCAAAAAAGTTGCGGGCAACCTCTACTTCTCCCTGAAGGACCGAGAAGGTTTTATCGATTGCATTTGTTTCGATAGCACCGTCCGGCAACTCAACGTAGCGTTACCTCTCGGCGACGGCGTGGCAGTGGAAGTTGCTGGCTTCGTCGACATTTGGGAACCCAAGAGCTCCTATCAGCTGCGCGTCACCGACATCATTGCGGTGGGCCAAGGTGCGCTCCACCTAGCCTTCGAGCGCCTGAAAGCAGCGTTGGATGCCGAGGGGCTGTTCGCAGCATCGCGCAAGCGGCCAATCCCGGCATTTATTCGCAATGTCGCCATTGTGACGAGCAAGAACGCCGCGGCATTGGCGGACTTTGTAACGACCTGCAGGCGGCGCGGCGCTCACGTCACGATCTGGGTCGTCCCCGCGCCGGTTCAGGGAGCAGCAGCAGCGCCGGCACTCGCACGGGCGATCGCCTCCGCTGGAAGACTTCCGGTTGACGTGGTGGTGGTGGCGAGGGGCGGGGGATCGATCGAAGATCTGTGGGCCTTCAATACCGAGGCAGTGGCTCGAGCGATCGCCGCATCGCCAAAGCCTGTCATCAGCGCGGTTGGCCACGAAACCGACGTTACCATTGCAGACTTTGTGGCCGACCTACGTGCACCAACCCCTACCGCCGCGGCCGAATTCGTCGCGCAAGAGCGCGAGGCGTTGCTCGCCCGCATCGCAGCCGCCGAAATGCGGCTGCGCCGCGCGCTCGATCGGGCAGCCAAAGCACCTGGATTTGTTTTGCGGCGTGCGATCCTCAGATTAGAACGCGCGGCAGTCGGCATGTTTGCCGAACGTGCGCAAAGGCTAGATCGCGTCGCGCTCGGGCTCGTACGGCGCGACCCACGCAGCCAAATTCGCGATTGGCAGAATCGAGTTGCTGAGGCCGGTGCCCGACTGCCGATCTTGGGCTTGCGGACAATTGAGGCCAAGCGCGTGCTAGAGGGTCAAGTGGGGCGCAGCCTGACCGTGGCGTGGACGCGCGTCGTGCGCCAGCGTGGATCTGCGCTCGACGTCGCAGTCGCAAAGCTCGCCGCGTTGGGTCCGCGTCAGACCCTGGAGCGCGGATACGCAATCGTGTACGGGTCATCGGGAGCCGTACTCACGCGCGCCGCCGCGGTGCGCATCGGGGAAAACATCGACGTCGAATTGAAGTCAGGCCGGTTAGGAGCAGTTGTGAAATCGCGGAAGGACGACCATGGCAAAGAGCGCAGCGAAGCGAAGTGAAGAAGAATCGCGAAGTCAACCGCGATCGAAGCCGAATTTTGAGGATGCGCTTGCACGTTTGGAGCAGATCGTCGAGCAACTGGATGATGGGAATCTTCCATTGGCAAAATCGTTGGATCTTTTCAAAGAGGGAACTAAACTCGCGAATGTCTGCCGCGATTTGCTGGTCCAGGCTGAACTCGCGGTAAAAGAGGCGCTCGCCGCGACACCAGATGATGAAGCTGAAGAAGACGCCCTCACAGTCGATCAAGAAATCCACGAAGAAGAGGACGGAGCCTAACACAACGGCCCTTGGTATGCCCGAGAAGACGCGCCTTGACGTAGCCGTGTCCAAAGCGGCCGCAGTCTCGCGCGAGCGGGCGCAAGCGCTCATCCTTGCTGGTGACGTGAAAGTCAATGGGGAAACGCGACGCAAGGCTGGTGGGATCGTTCCCCAAGGCGCCACGATCGAAGTTTCCACGCACGAACGTTTCGCGAGCCGTGGCGGGTACAAACTCGAGCGAGCGTTGGACGTCTTTGGCTGGTCCGTCGAAGGACTGCGTTGTCTCGATGTTGGCGCGTCGACCGGCGGCTTTACCGACTGCCTTTTACAACGAGGTGCGGTGTCTGTCGCTGCGGTGGATGTCGGTTACGGGCTGTTGGCGTGGCGGTTACGTCAGGACCCCCGAGTCCGGCCTATCGAGCGCACCAATTTTCGACACGCCGACCCGTCCGCTCTCGGAGCACCGTTTGATTTTGCCTGCGCCGACGTATCTTTTATTTCGCTCGCGAAGCTCGCGATGCAGTTCGCGGGCGCGCTTGCGGCCGGCGGTCGAATGGTTGCCTTGATCAAGCCCCAGTTCGAGGCCGGCCGCGAAGCTGTCGGGCGGGGTGGCGTTGTGCGCGATCCGCAAGCCCAGGAGGCGGCCATCGCGAGTGTCATCACCGCATTCGAACGCGCAGGTTTGCGGTGCACGCACCTGACGTATTCCCCGATCAAGGGGCCCGCGGGCAATATCGAGTTTCTCCTCGGAGCCACCCGCGTGGAAGACGTTGTAGCGGGCGATTGGAAAATCGCCCGAATTGAGATTGAGGGGGTCGTGCGAACAGCCCACGAAACGCTCGACCGATGACGACCAAGAAGATCGCGAACATGGCGCTGTATGTCGACGTGCGCCGCAAAGCCGCCGTGCAAGCTGCCCGATCTGTGGCGCAGGTAGCTTTGCGCAACAGCGTGGCCCTGCAAGTACGTCCCAACCAGGCGAGGGAGCTTGGGCTCAACGGAGCGGCCAGCACGGAAAAATTTCCGCAGTCGGCCGATTTGCTTGTGTCGCTCGGCGGCGATGGAACGCTCTTGCAAGCCGCTCATCTGGCAGGCCCACTGGGGATCCCGCTGCTCGGCGTTGACTTTGGCCGCGTGGGATTCCTCACTGAGGTTGGACGATCGGGTTACGAAACGGCGCTGGAATCGATTCTCAAAAATGGAGCCCGCACCGAATCGCATCTCGCGCTGGACGCTCGCGTGCTGGGCGCAAGCGAGCATTTTTACGCGGTGAACGACATTCACATCGATCGCAAGCACCAAGGACACATCGTAAACTTCGGCATTGTCTTAAGCGGTGCGCACATCGCGACGATTCCAGCAGATGGCATCGTCGTGGCAAGCCCAACCGGGTCGACGGCGTATTTTCTGTCCGCCGGCGGACCGATTATGTCGCCGAAACTTGCAGCGGTTGGCATCGCTCCGATTTGTCCGCACACGCTGTTTTCGCGTCCGCTCATCGTCAGCGCGGATGAAACCATCCAGATTGTGTTGCCGCCCGACAGTAAGGGCGCCCAGCTCTTTATCGACGGTCAGCCGGCTGTGGAGTTAGCGGCCGGGGCAACCGTTGAGGTCGTGCGCGCACCGCAGCCGGTCGAGTTCGTGCGGCTCGACCGCGGATATTTTTTCCAAACGCTCGAGCGTAAACTTCACTGGGGCATGTCGATCAAGCACGGCATCGATGAAGAGTCCTGAGCTTCTCGTCTCCTATGCAAAGACACTGGGTAAGTTCACGACCCAGTTGCCGGCTGAAAAAACCTTCCCCTGTGTCGTAATTTTAGGCGTGCGCAACAACGCGAGCGGACGTCCGCGCGGCATCGAAGCAGATTTCCTTCAGTTCGTCGCAACCGCTCGCGAACAATTCCCCCGAAGCGATGCAACATGGCCTCAAGGTTCGATGTCCGCGGATGGTCTTCGCTTCGACGGAGAGCGCATCATCGTGTGCAGCGGCAGCGAGGAGTATCGCTTGGTCATCGATCGAAGCTGCCCCGTGACGCGAACGTCGTGTTCGACCCCGCCGGATGATTTCGAGCGCCTGAGCGATCCCGACGCGCTGGCCTTGTACCTTCAAGAGCGTCCGCACACACGAACTCCGTTGGCGCTGGATATGCGTGTACAGCAAATGCAGATTGTGCAGGAACGAACCCCGGCGACGTCCTCCGTGCGCAGGCAAGAGCAGCCCCTCTACGAGCGCTCGAACCGGCTGACAAACGTGGCTTGGCTGCTCTTTGGCGGGTTGCTCGTTTTCTTGGGTGCGAAGTGGTTGGGTATGGGGATGAAGCAGGGGATCGCGGTCAACTTCTTCGGATGGGCGATCGTCGTCATGGGAGCGGTGTTGATCGTGCGACGCGGGCTCGACCTGCTATTCCCTCCCAGTCGCCTCTAATTTCGGGGCGATTTTCCAATCGCCCCGAAATTAGGTCTCGCTTTGGACGGGTTTGCCGGCGAGGAGATCCTCAATGGCCTTGATGAGCTTGCTCGCATCCGCGGTCTTGGCAACATAGAGATCGGCCCCGGCATGCTGGCGCCAATATTGGTCGTGGGTTTCACCGAGCGCACTCATCAAGATCACCGGAAGCTTTCCATGCTTGGGACTGTCCTTGATCTGACGGCACAGTTCGTATCCATCCATCATTGGCATGATGACGTCCGCCAGCACGACATCGACGTTCTCACTGTCGAGATGTTTGAGGGCGCTCCGGCCATCGGCCGCCGTAACAACTTTAAAGCCTGCGCGGACGAGCGCCAACTTCAAGTGAAACGATTGTGTGACGCTGTCATCAACGAGCAAAACGGTTTTGCTCATTCGTGCATCCTTTCCGATCTTTCGACGAGCTTACGTAGATGAGCGGCGATCCCGCGGGGTTCAGCAAAGGCTTCGACCGCCCCCATGCGGCCCGCCGCGTCTGGCATGCCAAAGATCGTACAGCTCTCGCGGTCTTGCGCAAATGTCTTGCCACCCTTGCTGCGCACTTTGAGAAGACCCGCGGCGCCATCCTTCCCCATTCCTGAGAGAAGCACTGCCGCTAGCCGTGACTTATAGGTTTCGGCTGCGGATTCAAACAGGGCATCGGCTGATGGAGCGATGTGTGTTCGATCGGGCAGCACGCTCGTCACCGACAAGCGCCCACCGCTCTTAATGAGGAGGTCGGCGGAAGCCGGGGCCACATAGGCGCACCCGGGCTCGAGAACATCCCCATCGGACGCGAGCTTCACGGATAAGGGCGTTTCTTGATTGAGCCATCTTACCAGCCCCTCGACAAATGGGGCGGCTATGTGTTGGACGACGACGACCGGCGCTGGAAAGTCCGCTCCGAGGCCGCTTAAAAACTCCACGAGCGCGGTAGGTCCGCCAGTGGAAGCTCCGACGACCACGCACCCAACGGTCGCACCGTTTGGTTGGATCTTGCGCTTGGGCGAGGGTAAGGGCGACCGCGCGGAAGGCGGAGGTGCCGTCGCCGATGCGAGTAACGCAATCCGTTCGTTGAGGTCCTCAAAGAACTCGACCATCGCAGCGGGGCTACCAGATGGCTTTGGAACGATATCCGCCGCACCGGCAAGCAGGGAGCGGAATGCCAAGCTCGATCCATTCTGCGGCAAGGCGCTGACGACGATGATGGGAACGTAACGCTTGCGCAACACCCGCAAAATGACGTCAAGGCCGGTCTCATCCGGCAGCATGAGATCCACCGTGATCACGTCGGGGCGCAATTGGTCGGCGAGGGAAGCCGCTTCGGTCGCCGTGAGCGCAACACCGGCAACCGCAAGCCTGGGGTCGCGGCTGATGCCATCAACGAGCAAACGGGCCGCTGTGGGCGAGTCTTCGACAATGAGGACGCGAGCCCAGCGAGCCTTGGTCAAGCGACGAGCCTTTCAACGGTATCGAGCAGCTCTTGCTCGTTGAAGAGTCCTTTGACCATGTAGGCGTCGGCACCAAGCTCGAGTCCGCGCTGACGCTCCTCATCCTTTGAAAGCGACGTAATGAGCACGAAGGGAACGTCTGCGGAAGCCGAGTCGCGCTTGACACGCGAGCAGAGATCCCAGCCGTTCATATTGGGCATCTCGATGTCGCTCACAATGCAGTGGTACCGCCGCTGCTGAATCTTTGCCCAAGCATCTGCGCCGTCCACGGACGTGTCGACATCATATCCCGCGCCGATCATAATATTGCGCAGAAGCGTCCTGGTGGTCATGGAGTCTTCGACGATGAGAACCGCGCGCTTGACTGCCGGCTGTATGTGGCGCACGCGACCAGCAGTCTTGTACTGGTATGCAGCCTCAACCAAAAACTCTCCATCGAGGACGCACACGGACCGGCCTGATGACAGAATCGTATAGCCCGCGATCCCAGGAAGCGTGCCGAGTGGTTTGGGTAAAGACTTGACGATGACGTCGGAGACGCCCGCGAGTTCGTCGATGATGAAGGCCGCTCGACGTTCGCCGTATTCCACGACGATCGCCGTGATCTGGCTATCCAAGCCGAAGGTGATCTCGGCGTCGCCGCCACCAACGAACGACAGTGGCAGCAGAGGAATAGCTTCGCCGCGGACCGTGGCGCACAGATGATTGTCGATGTGGACGACGTCACTTGGTCGCAAAATCATTGCCTCCCGAATGTCGGCTAGCCGCAAGCAGGCCTCATACTCTCCGGCTTTGATCGCGAGGACGGAAGACCATAGCAAGTTGACGGGAACGGTTAGATGGAAGCTAAACCCCCGTCCCGGATGCGTTTCCAAACGATAGCTGCCGCGCAAGAAATTGACCCGTTCGGCGACGATGTCCAAGCCCACGCCCCGGCCGGCGATCGCGTCGGCGCGCTCGCTTGTCGAAAAGCCCGGCTTGAAGAGATGGCTGAGCAGTTTGGCTTCAGTCATTGTGGCCGCTTCGGCTTCGCTCGCGTAGTTTTCGGCGACAATTGCAGCGCGAATGCGAGCGAGGTCGACTCCTTCACCATCATCTTCAATAGCAATGGTGGCGCTAGCCGTACCGGTCGTGACGCTGATCGTGACCGTGCCGACTGGGTTTTTGTCACGCGCCATGCGCCGTTCGGGTGTTTCAATGCCGTGAGCGATTGCGTTTTTGACAAGTTGAATGAGCGGCTCCATCAGTTTTTCGAGCACGCTCTTACCAATTTCGACTTCGGCGCCGAGGACGCGGAGCTCGACGCGCTTGCCTTGGGCGAGCGCGGTGTCGCGCACCAAGCGCGGCATGCCGGTGAGAATCGTTTGGAACGGCAGCATGCTCAATCCGGCGAGACCGTGGCGTAAGTCTTCGAGCGTTCGAGACCTTCGCAAACTGCGCTCCCCGATTTGCGTCATAAGGGAACGGACTCGCTCCCGGCGTTTGACGACCAGCGCAAGCATGCGCTCGAGGGCGGCTTGGCGGCGTTGCTGGTCAACGTTTGAGCGCACTCCGTCTGCTGCGTCGAAGAAATTCTCCACGAGGAGCGACAGCTCGCGCAATTCTCGTTCTTCTCCCATGAGCTCGCGCATGAGCTCTCCGGGAAACGCAAGCAGACTGTCGACCTTTTGCGCACTGACCCGAACGACGTCCTGGCCGTAGGCTGGCACAGCGTCGCTGACGGCGGCATGCGGGGTCCGATCGAGCGCCGCGGCTGCTTCACCCGCATCTCCGCTGAGCAACAGAATGCGCTCGAGCGCGTCGCGCACACGCTGTTCGCTGTCAGCGCGGCCGGTATCGGTCCGAATGAGATCGCTCATGGCATCCGCGCCTTCGAAAAGCGCAGAAATCAGGGTTGCCGTGAGACTCTGGCGGCCGTCGCGCGCGCCCGCCAGCATGGTTTCCATCGCATGCGCAACGGACTCCAGCCCCGCATATCCCACCATCCGCGCGGCTCCCTTGATGCTGTGGACGCGACGGAAGGTCTCTTGCAGCACGAGCGTGTTTTGCGGCGCCTGTTCTAGTTTGAGCAACAAGCTGTCGAGCGCCGTGAGGTGCTCTTCACACTCCGCTTTGAAAACGCTTTTGAGCTCTGCGAGTTCCGCAGGGGTTGCATCCATCGCCATGCGTTAGATGCGGTACGCCGCTACCATGTGCTTGAGTCCAAGCGCCAGGTCATTGAGTCGCTGCGTGGCCTCTTGCGTCTGACTCGTTGCCGCAACCGTGTCGCGCATAGCGGCGTTCACGCCGGTAATGCTTTGCGTGACTTGCTCGATGCTGTGCGATTGCTGCTTGGCGGCAAGCGCTATCTCTTGCATCGATTCAACGGTATGCTGCAGGGTTTCGATGATTTCCGCGATCGCCTGACCTGTCTGCGCTGCGTGGCTCGCGTTTTCATCGACGTTTCGGCCGCCCTCGATCATCGCCATGACCGATTCATCGGATGCTCGTTGCACTTCGCGGGTCAGCGCATCGATGCGCTCGGTCGCGGTCTTGCTTTGGTCAGCCAGTTTGCGGATTTCTGCCGCGACCACGGCGAAGCCGCGCCCCTGCTCGCCCGCGCGCGCCGCCTCCACTGCCGCGTTGAGCGCGAGGAGGTTCGTCTGAGCCGCGAAGTCCGCCACCGTTCGCGTGATCGTTCCGATCTGCGTGATTTGCTCGGAAAGATGCGCGATTCGGTCGCTGGTCTGGCGAAAACGGTCACGCAGCGCGAGCATCATCGACACGTTTGTTTCCACGTCGGAGCGACCACGTCGAGCAATGTCGGCGCTTTCGAGCGACTTGGCCGAGATCGATTCCGCTTGCGAAGCAGTGTTTTGCGACGACGAGTTCAGCTCTTGAATCGTTTGAGAGATCTCGCTCATCGCCACTGATTGCTGCGTGGTCATGCGCTCCTGCTCTTGCGCCGTTGTGGCGATTTGCATGACCGCGACCGTCGATTCGTTGACCGTACTTTGCACTTGCTGGAGCGAGACACCGAGCTTTTCCACCATGTTGTTCAACGCAGCGCCCAAGAGCTCGAGTTCATCTTCGCTCCGCAGGTCAACGCGCCCGGTGAAATCGCCCGAGGCGATGGCGTTGGAGACATCAGAAAGTGCTCGCGCGGCGTTGGTTACCGCTTCAACGTTTCGCTTGGCAACATAGAAAGCAATACCCGCAACCATAAGGGACGTCGCGACGAGGAACAGCACAAGGATGGTCATGAGCGTGGCTGCCTGATGCTCGCGCACGGATCGTTCATTTTCGACAGCGAGATTGAGGTCGCGCTCCGCCTTCATGAATTGGGAGAGCTGTTCGCGCTCGGCATTGAAGCCGGCCGTCACTTGACGTTTGATGTTCGCCGGGTTGACGTCAGCGCCTGAAACGATGGCCTGCACGGTCGTAAATTCGTCTTGCGCAGCTGAAGCAAGGGCGTCGATTTTGTCGTCTAGGTCACGGCTGCCGTTCGCGTTGCCGACCATCTTCAAGGTGGTAATGTCGTTGGGCAATGCCGCCAAGCCATCGCGATACAAGACCAAATCAGTCGGCTTGCCTGTGAGACCCCACTGCGCGGCGCCGCCAATCATGCTCAAGACATCGCCGCGCACGTCGGTGCTCGTCAGAATGATGGGCTCGAGGCTATCGATGATGCTGCGCTCCTGATTGAAGATCACTTTCGGCAGTGCGATAACGAGCATGATTTGGACGGCGACGATGACGCTCATCAAGAGCACCATGCTCCAAATGCGCCGGCTGATCGTTTTCTCTTTGAAAAACCTCTCGTGCAAACTGCTGAGCGTACCGTGAGCTTTCATGACAACTCCTTGTGAGCGTGGCGGCGGACGTTGCGGTCCGCTCTCTTTAGGCAACCGCGTTGACAACCGGCGGCCGATTGCCGAACGCAGATTGCACGTGATGTAAAAATGCGGGGACATCTAAGAGCAGGACGGCACCTTGCTCGCTGGGATGAACGGACACGCAAAAGCGCCCAGGCTTTATGCTTGAATCCACGCTCGTCAGCACGCCGAGCCCTTCGAGTTTGTCGACGGGCAATGCCATGACGTACTGGTCGCACGACAACACCATGCCATCAACGGAAAGTGGCAGCGGCGCGGGCGGCAAGCCCAAAATAGGGCGAGGATCGAACAGCATGACCGCCTCGCCGCGGCGGTTCAGGAGTGAAACGGCGATGGCGGAGCGCACGGGAATCGGGGCATGCGAGGCCGCGGTGAAGAATTCGACGACGGCCGGCAAGGCGACGGCAAAACGCTGACCGGCTATCTGGCAAATCGCCGCTTCGATACCACTTGCGGCGGGTGCCTTCGGTATTTCTGCAAGCGCCAGCGTTCTTGCCCAGAGCGGGTGTGATTCGCTCACATCCTCATCGTAGACGCTTTGAGTCGTCTGGGAATCCCACTCGTCAGGCTGCACAATACCGGCGGGTTCGATCACCGCGCACAGCTCGGGTGCGCTCGCAATTCCTGCGATGATGTTTGCGTTGACGGGGGTGTCGCGGAAGAGCCCGTCGATGCCCTCCTCGGTGACGTGCTCTATAGCGATGAACTCGAGAACCTCATCCACAATCAAAGCCATCATCCGCACGCTGACGTCAACGAGAACGAGTCGGTCGCTGCGTGCGATCGCACGCTGCTCGAGGCGGAGGCTACGGCGCAAGTCGAAAACCGGCACAGCAATGCCAGCGAAGCGAATCGCTCCCGCAATGCCCGGCTGCGCACAGGGGACCGGAAATATAAGCGGTGCCTCATGGATCGAAATGACGATACCAATGGGAATTGCTATGGTATATTTCCCAACCCGCGCGAGCAGATGCGTATGCGCGGCGGTGACGACGGGTGAGCTTGAGTCCCTCGACGCGTCACGCATTGAGTGGCTCTCCTAGCGCGGCGCGCAACAGAGTCGTTACCTCGCCGACCGTGAGGTTGTCGAACGGCAGTGCCTCCTGATCGGGGGGGAGGCCTTCAAGTCGCGCGAGCAGGCGAGCAAACGTGTGCGCTGCATGGCGATCGCGGTTGGTGATGCGGTACAACGTGCCCAGTTGCCACAATGCCGGAATGCACGCTGGGTCCAGGAAAAGCGCACGGCGCAAAGCGGTCTCGGCCTGCTTGAAACCATCCCGAGCGGCGTAGAGCGCTGCAAGAAGGACGTGGGGCTCTGGATCGAGCGGGTTCGCAGCCATGGCAAGCGCGGCATTGCGCTCGGCCGCATCGATCTGTCCGGCGCGGGCCGCTCGAGCGGCAACCGCAAGCAGGGAGCGGCAGCGTTCAGCTTGGTTGGTACCCGCAGCAAGCTTCGCTTCGGGCAGCTTCGTCGCGCTCTTGGGCCGCGCCAACGATTTATGGGGTCGAGGGGCGTCCTTTATTTTCGGGGTCGCTTTTCGTGAGGCAAGTTTTTGAGGCGCCTTTGCCGCGACAATCTCCGGCTGGTACAGCGGTTTGCGATACACGACGCCCGCGTCATGCCGTTCGACGACTAAGCCCGAGAGGGGAACGCCCGTCGCTTCCCCGTGACCGAGCACCAACACGCCACCGGGGGTCAAACAGGATGCAAGCTTCTCGATGATCTTCGATCGAGCAGCAGCGGTCATGTAGATGAGAACGTTGCGGCAGATAATGCATTCAAATGACGACATACCTGACGGTGGGTAGGCATTCTCATCGAGCAAATTGTGCGTTTCGAAGCGCACGTCGTGTTTGATGTCATCGTGCACGCGCACGGTTTGCGTGCCGGAGATGATGAGACCGTCGAGCTGCGTGTGTTCGACGCCTCGCAGCGACCATTGCGTATAGACGCCAACCCTCGCTGCGGCGACGGCTTTTGGATTGACGTCGGTGCCAAGGACGGAGAACCCCCTTTGGGGCAACGATCGGCGAGCGACGAGCGCAAGGGTGTAGGCTTCTTCGCCCGTCGAGCATCCCGCGCTCCACAGCCACACCGGTCGTGTGAGCTTGGCGAGGTCAGGCAGCAGGCGTTGCTCGATGAGCTTCCACAACGCGGTATCGCGAAACAGAAAGGTTTCGCCAACGGTCAGCACGGGAGAGAGGGCCATCCACTCGGTGCGGGCAGAGGGACCTCCAGCCGCAAGCAAATCGTAATAGCCCAACTCGGGAATACCGAGGCCCGCCGCGCGATGTCGGCACTGCTCTACGAAGGCAGTGAGATTCGTCGCCGTCGGTGCAAGCCCAAGGCCAAACTCCAGCAGCGCGCTGAGCCTATCCTCGACCGAAGCAAAGACGGCGCTTTCCAGCGCCTTCACGTTTGGGATTACACTCATCTAAAGGAAGATATCGGCATGGATGAAATCGACGGCTCAGGCAGTGATGCGCGTCACACGAACGTCTCGCCCGATCATTCAGTAGATTTTCAGGGTTTCTGCGTGTAGCAGCGGACCTGTAGGTCCGCTCAGGGTGGAGTTCGGCCTGGCCGGCCTGCGCCTGGAATAAAAAGGAAGATAATGGCCCCCGGAAAATCGATGCCCAAGCCCAGCAAGGAGAAATGAGCATCATGAGACTCTTGCTCGCAGTTGTCGGTGCTGCCTCATCGCTATTGCTCACGGTCAGCGTCGCGTATGCGTCGGTGCCGCTGGTTGGCTCGGTGATCGGTGGGCGCGTGGTCGATTCCCTCAACCTAGGTCCCCTTGGCGGCGTCCGCATCGAAGTGTTTGCCGATTCCGGTTCTGCAAGTAAGATCGTCAGTTCGACGACCACTGCCAAGGATGGGAGTTTCGCGGTCAGCGGACTGGGGCGCGGTTCCTACCACTTGGAAATGGAAAAGCGCGGCTACGCGCTCGAGGTCGTTACCGGCTTCAGCTTAAAAAAGGACGAGCGATTTTTCATCACACAGCCCGTCGGCATGCGGACCGCGGTCGTCACTATTGGGGTTGGGCGGGCGATGGAATCCACGCTTTAGGGGTATAAGGGCAACAGGACGGAGGGAAACTAAAATGAAAAAACTTTCTGGATTTTTGGCCCTGCTCCTGACCGTGGTCGCAATCGCAAGCTTGCCTTCTCTGGCGAGCGGCACGTCGAGCATTCAAGGCTCGGTGATCGATTCAAAGCATAATCATCCGCTCATGAGCGTTATCGTCATGGCTTTTGGAGCCCATTCGCGGAGTGTACTCGCTCAAACCCAAACCGATCGAGATGGAACATTCCACTTTCGCAATTTAGGCGCGGGCGACTATCGGTTGGTCATGACCAAGGCTGGCTTTCGCAGCATCGAGGTCGATGGCTTGACGGTCGAGAGTGCAGAGCACATGATCGTCGGCACGCCGATTGCGTTGCAGCCTGCTTCGCCCGGTGAATCCG
>CAVTNB010000001.1:0-1142500 GCA_963736005.1 uncultured Pseudomonadota bacterium | reverse complement strand
AATTTATTCGCGCGCGTGCGGCACGCCGGATCCCCTCAGAGACTACATGCCGAACTCCGTAATGTGGTCGCGCGAATGTATTCGCGCGTTGACACGCGGATGATGATATAGTCCGAGCCTCGCAGCGATGCGAGGAGGTTCACAGAAATGCGGAACCCGCTAGCGTTCTAAACAAACGCTAGACGTAACAAAGTCTGAGCGAAATTCCTTGTCGGGTAAGTTCCGACCTGCACGAATGGCGTAACGACTTGGGCACTGTCTCAATGGGGGGCTCGGCGAAGTTGCAATACGGGTGAAGATGCCCGTTACCCGCAGCAGGACGGAAAGACCCCGTGGAGCTTTACTGTACCCTGATCTTGATTTTTGAAATTGACTGCGCAGGATAGGTGGGAGACGATGAAGTCATGGCCTCGGCTGTGATGGAGCCAACGTTGAGATACCACCCTGTCGGTTTCGGGACTCTAACATTGCGGCCGTTATCCGGTCGGTGGACATGGTCAGGCGGGCAGTTTGACTGGGGCGGTCGCCTCCCAAAGAGTAACGGAGGCGCCCAAAGGTCGACTCAGGTTGGTCGGAAATCAACCGTAAGAGTGCATAGGCAGAAGTCGGCTTAACTGCGAGACGTACATGTCGAGCAGGGACGAAAGTCGGGCTAAGTGATCCGGTGGTTTTGTATGGAAGAGCCATCGCTTAACGGATAAAAGCTACCCCGGGGATAACAGGCTTATCTCCCCCAAGAGTCAATATCGACGGGGAGGTTTGGCACCTCGAACGATCGAGGGGTGAGATGATAGAAATATCGATCAACCAATTGCAAGTACTGGCTAATAACGGTGAACTCCGATCGTCATAATCGACTCAATAGACGAGGACAATACCGTGGGAAGTCGGGCGATGGATCGCGCTGACCCTGTAACGACTGAGAGCGCAAGCTCGAGATGGACGTGCCGCTCGCTGAAGCGATCAAATCTATGACCGCCATAACACGCCAGCCCTCTCGCAGCGATGAGATCGCGCAAGGTACAAGTGATATAGATGCCACATCGACAGGAATGTTGGACAAATGTGCGATGTCGGATCGTCGCATCCTGGGGCTGTAGTAGGTCCCAAGGGTTTGGCTGTTCGCCAATTAAAGCGGTACGCGATCTGGGTTCAGAACGTAGAGAAACACTGCGTCTCCTCCGAGTAATTGGAGGATGTACATCGGCTATATCGGTGAAGCCCGACGTCAGCATCGACCGACGCTGACGGGGTAATACCGAGGGAAGTCGGGCACGGACAGAACGCGCCTTGACCCCGTAACGACTGAAGAGCGCAAGCTCTGAGATGGATGGTCACTGATCGCAGCGATGCGATCAATCTATGGCCGCCATCACACGCCGACTCCCGACTTAATCAGTCAGGATGAAGATATAGTCTATGCCATCAGGAATGGTGGAAGCAACATGCGTGAGACAGTTCGGTCCCTATCCGCTGTGGGCGTTACAGACTTGAGGAGCGTCTGACCCTAGTACGAGAGGACCGGGTTGGACGGACCGCTAGTGAACCGGTTGTCACGCCAGTGGCAGAGCCGGGTAGCCACGTCCGGATCTGATAAACGCTGAAAGCATCTAAGCGTGAAGCAGACTCCAAGATAAGGTCTGGAACCGCAAGGTGAAGACTCCTGGTAGTCCACCAGGTGATAGGCCGGAGGTGGAAGCGCAGTAATGCGTGAAGCTGACCGGTACTAATAAGTCGGAGAGTTATTCGCTCTTTGGAATCATCTTACGATGCTATGAGCGACGTAAGTTTCATTCGTGACAGTATTCGCTATGCAGTTTTCAGGGAGCAATGGGCATGCGGGCCTCAGAAATCGGCCCGCCGCTCGCCCCTGAAAATTTATAAAGTTTCCGGTGCTTATAGTGGTGGGGTCACACCCGTTCCCATTCCGAACACGGCAGTTAAGCCCACTAACGCCGATGGTACTGCAACCGCAGGGTCTGTTGGGAGAGTAGGTAGGTGCCGGAATATTGTAGAGCCGGCCGCGCTATAGCGCGGCCGGCTCTTCACGTTTACATCCTACGGCGATGGGAGTAAAATTTCTGCAGCTTCCATTTTAGGCGGCCCCGGTAAGCATGTAGTTGCCATTTCAAAGTGGCAGCTCAGCACTGGGATCAATGACCTCGAACTCTTGGTCGGTGAGATAGGGGTAGAGCGCGCCGCTCCCGGTATTGATAATCAAGACCCGATCGCTCGACGTAATGTGCCCCTGGCGGCGAAGAAACGCTGCAGCCGCCAACGTCGCTCCGCCCTCAGGGCAAGCGAGCACCCCTTCATTGACAATGAGCGCTTTTTGATATTCCAAAATCGCCATATCATCGACGGCGAAAGCGCTGCCATTTGTCTCGTAGAGTATTCGCAGAATCAGGAAGTCACCGAACGCCTTGGGCACGTTGATTCCAAAAGCTACGGTCGTCGCGTTTTCCCAGGGATCGGTCGATTCCCGACGATCGCGCCAGGCAGCGACGATAGGAGCACAGCCCGACGACTGCACGGCGATAAAACGTGGCATGCGTTTATCGAGCAAACCAAGCGCCTGTAACTCAGCGAAAGCTTTGTGCATACCGATGAGGCCAACACCACCCCCAGTCGGATAGATGATCACATCGGGTAGATACCATTCGAACTGCTCGGCGATCTCAAACCCAAGAGTTTTTTTGCCTTCGATTCGATAGGGTTCTTTGAGTGTCGAAGCGTCATACAAGTTCCGTTGCTTCGTCGCTTGGTGCACCAAACGTCCGGCATCGCCAATCAAACCGTCGACGAGGAACACTTTCGCTCCCGCCAGTGCGCATTGCATTCGGTGAACCGCCGGGGCGGCAGCGGGCATCACGATAGTGGCCGACATTCCCGCACGCGCTGCATACATCGACCATGCGCTGCCCGCGTTGCCGTTGGTAGGCATGGCAAAAGACGTCACCCCGAGCTCGTGAGCGCGTGACACGCCGACCGCAGCGCCTCGCGCTTTGAAACTTCCAGTGGGCAGCAACGCCTCATCTTTGAGAAAAAGGTGGCTGAGCCCAATCGTTTCTCCGGTGCGCCGCAGCGGGATGATGGGTGTGGCGCTCTCACCCAGTGAGACGATGGCATCGTCGCTTCGCACCGGCAGCAACTCGCGAAAGCGCCAGAGACCGTTGGTTCTGTGGCGAAGAGCATCGCGATGTAACGACCGCCCGACGGCGTGGAAGTCGTATCGGGCAAAGAGTGGACCGCCACAGCTGCAGACTTGGCGGACCTGATCAGGGTCGTATTCTCGTTTGCACCGTGTGCACTCGAGAAGAGAGAGCGCGCTAGAGGGCAACCGACTCCCCCAGGCCCGGATGGGTGGCAAGGTACTGGCCGCAGAGGGTTCCATCGGTTCGAACCTGGGTCCTATGCGGGACTTTGGCGGCTCAGGTCATCCAAACTTATCCGTCGCACGTTACGCTGTCGTGTGGAGATTTCTTAGCCTAGCTCTTGCGTCATTGGCGGCTTTTGGATTCGCGACGCCGGCGCAAGCACACCCCCTCGGCAACTTTACCATCAATCATTTGGCCAAGGTGCGCATCGCCGTGCATGGCTTGACGATTCGCTACGTGGTCGACATGGCGGAGATCCCAACCTTCCAAGTCATGAGCGAGCGTTCGATCGAAGGCAATGAGCGCTCGGCGCGGCTCGCGCAATGGGGTCGCGATGAAATTGGCGTCATCCAAAGTGGCTTAGCTATCCGAGCCGACGGCCAGGCGCTTGCTCTTGTTGCAGGCATTCCAAAGGTCTCCACGCGAGCGGGTGCGGGCGGGTTACCCACGCTCTATTTTGTGGACGAATTTCACGCGGCGTTTCCCAGGGGAGGCAGCCCACACACGGTCACGATCGAAGACCACACGTATTCTGGGCGAATTGGCTGGAAGGACATCAGCGTGGCGCCAGACACCGAACCCACAAACGAACTTCGCGCCTATCCGAATGCGCTGCTCGGCTCGCCCCGGTCGATTAGCGCAGTCAGCATTACGCTTGCACCCGATGGGCGTGTCATTGCGCGTTCGGTATCCGAAGACGAGCTTCAGGCGCCTGCCGGTTCGGTGTCGCAAGTGCGGTCGAACTTGCTCTCCGACATGCTCGCCCGGGGACCCGCGAGTCCGCTCGTCGTCTTGCTCACCTTCTTAATCGCTATCGGTCTCGGTGCGCTACACGCGCTTGAACCAGGACATGGCAAGACGTTGCTCGCGGTCTCGTTAGTAGGGGCTCGCGCCACGCCGAAACAAGCACTGATCTTAGCCTTGGCGCTCACCTTTGCACACACGGCCGGTGTGCTCGCGCTTGGCATCGTGCTGCTCGTGCTCGCGCAGTGGATCGTACCCGAGAATGTGTACCCATGGGTAACGCTCGCTTCCGGTCTACTCGTTGCGTCCCTCGGCGCGGCTGCTCTCTCTCGCTACGTGAAGGCTCGGCGAGGTCTCGCGCACGGCCATGGTCATCATCACCACAGTCACAGCCTGCCAGCAGCGCCGGTCTCTTTCAAGAGCGTGGTGCTCATCGCGATGAGCGGCAACATCGCGCCCTGTCCTGCAGCGCTGGTCGTCTTGCTGACCGCTTTGACGCTCCATCAAGTTGGTTATGGGTTGCTCGTTGTCGTTGCCTTTAGCCTTGGTCTTGCAACTGTGCTCACCGGCTTGGGCGTCGCTGTCGTGCGCGGGGCCTCTTGGCTGTCGCAACGTCGTAGTTTCGATCGCTTGGTCCATTACGGACCGCCGCTCACGGCGGTCATCATCGTCAGCATTGGTGCCTTGATGATCGGCAAGGCATCGGCGATCGTGCTCCAGACACCCGTCGTGTTCGTGACGTTACTCGTCCTTGGCGCTATCACCGGATATGCACTCTCGTCGGGCCACACTCACGGGCCGCTCGGCCACTCGCATGCACACGAAGCACACCATCAAGTCTCTGGAATGCTCGAGAAGGAAGCGATATGATCGGTCACGCAGCGATACACATGGCCTTTTGGGCGGTTGCCTTCTCCGTCTTTGTGCTCGGGTTACGCCACGGCGCAGATCCCGACCACTTGGCAGCGATCGACAATTTGACGCGCAACAGCTTGAGCGTTCGAAACCATCTCAGTCGCTTCGCTGGTGCTCTCTTTGCCGGTGGCCATTCGGTTATGGTGCTGTCGATCGCCGCGCTCGCGGGTTTGCTCGGCAGCCGCATCAGCGTGCACGGCGCGCTGCTTGAAACCATCGGCACTTGGGTAAGCATCGCAACGCTGTTCGCCATTGTTGCGCTGAACCTGCGCCAGCTTGCGCTCAACCGCGTCGGCCCGATTGCGGGCTTCAAGACCGCGATGCTCCCAAAGGCTTTGCGCGCGGCCACAAGTCCGCTGGCCGCGATTCCCATCGGCTTGTTGTTTGGCCTCGGCTTTGACACCTCGAGCCAGGTGGCAACGTACGCGCTCGCCTTGACGAGTGGCGGCGGCATACTTTTGGGGTTGCTCATTGGCCTTGCATTCTCGCTCGGTATGACCGTCACGGATACGCTCGACAGCATCCTCGTCTACAAATTGTGCACGCGTCACCCGCTGGAACTGGTTCGCGTGACCCGCGTGTGGATTGTCTCAGTTACAGCGCTCGCGCTGCTCGTGGGAAGCTACGAGTTGGCGCAGGCCCTAGGATGGCACTCGCCAGTTCCTGATATCACCGTCAGCGCGGTCCTCGTCGGTGCGCTGCTCTGCGTCTTTGCCTGGACGCTTGCAAGGTCTGCCCACTCACCGCGAACCTTGGGCTCCCGCTAAAAGGAGAAACAGTATCGGCGTCGGCCAAGAGCTCGTCATCACGCGCACCTTTGATGCACCGCGCGCCCTTGTCTTTAAGGCGTGGATCGATGTAGAGCATCTGCGTCAGTGGTGGGGCCCGGACGGCTTTACAAACCCTGTCTGCGAGTTCGACGCCAGGCCCGGTGGTGCTATCCGCATTCATATGCGCGGCCCAGATGGTGTCGTGTATCCGATGAAGGGCGTCGTTCACGAAATCGTCGAGCCTGAGCGACTTGTTTTTGCCGGCGCTGCACTGGACAAAGATGGGAATCCCCTCTTTGAAGTGCTCAACATCATAACGTTCGCCGAGCAAGATGGGAAAACAATGCTCACGATGCAGGCGCGCGTGGTCAAAGCGACCTCGCAAGCTTCCCAATATCTCGATGGCATGGAAGAGGGCTGGACTCAAAGCCTGGATCGTCTCGCCAATCACCTTGGCTCAATCAAGAGGAAATAACACGCTAGCGCGCCTGCCTCCCTCATTCTTCCTTACGACGTCATATGGAATGGGCGCTCTCTGTGACCGACCTTACTACCGCCATGGTGCGGGCAACGAGTCAAACAATGGAGCCGGTCACCGCTCCTTGGTGGCCGGCTCAACATGAGGCTTGTGCCGCTTATTGACCTGGGGGCGTGTACTTCACGTCGCGCTTGCAGGCTGCATCGACATCTTCCGCGGTCAACAAAGGTGTTGACGAAAGCCTCGACACCGCTCCCGAAGATCCCACTTTCATTGAGACGGCAGCGATCGTTGCCATATCTGGAACATCAAGTATGATGTAAAAATCATCCTTTCCTAACGCCCAATAGAAACACTCCAGTTTCCCTCCCTCAGACTCGACCATAGCGTTAATTAGTCTTCCGCCGAGCCGTTCCGCCGCCTTTAAGGATACCCTTATTCCCTTCGATGCTGTACGCACCGTGCAATAAATATTTTGGCATGTCTCCTCCTCTTTGTTACGCTCGTGCTTCGTCTGCCCAGGTTGCTCAATTTGGCAGCGGCAAACCTCTTTGGCTCGTTGTTCCCGAGTTGTAATTGCAGCGGTAGTAGACTGCAAGTGTCCTAACGGACCGTGGCCAGGAGCTGCCGTCGAGGAGCCACCGCAACGGCAGCTCTCGCTGCCCGCAAACCCGGAAGGCCGCGCTGGATTAGGTCCGACAGGCCGGAGGCGGCCTCTGTCATGCGGCAGAACATGGGGATCGTGTTCGTCCAGCGACTGAAGCTGCGGCCTCCGCAGATTCTTCCACTCTGGATGGAACGTCCTCAACTCGAGCGCCGCCTCCATCCAGGCACATTCGTTGTCTCCATCGTTGCCGGACCGGGCTACGGGAAAACGGTCCTCGCAGCGCAGCTGCATGCTGCCTGGACAGGACCCAAATTGTGGTACAGCCTTGACGAGGGCGATGCAGACATCGCGCTCTTTGCTGTGCATATGAGCAGTGGGCTGCGCTCCATGGGGGTAGCCCTGCCACCCTTTGACGATGGGAACGCGGCTGCCGTCGGCGTGCCACGCGAAGTCGCCCTTCGATTTACAGAAAGTCTCGCCGACTTTGATGCTCAGCCTGCCCCGCTGCTCGTTTTTGATGATGTCCAAGTGCTTGAGGGCAGCCGCAGTCTGCTCGCCCTCAATGAACTCGTCGAGCGAGCGTGTCGCCTGGGCGTCAGCTTTGTGCTCTGTGGTCGATCGATGCCACTCGCGCTGCATAGCATTGCCGCAGCGGCGCAGCTCGGTTCAATCGGCGCGAGTGACTTGGCATTCGACTCGTCGGAAGCGCAGGCATATCTCCAACGCGCGACAAGCGGTCAAGTGCCTGCAGCGCTTGACGGCCTCATCGCGCGCGCGGAAGGGTGGCCAGCGGGCCTCGCCTTAATCGCATCAAGTTCTGCAGTTGTCGAACGCTTTCGAAAGGAAGCCCCCTCAGGGCCGCTCAGCGGTGAAGACGCGCGCCGCCACCTCTTTTCCTACCTCGCGAATGAAGTGCTCGGCCGGCTCTCTGCAGACGAGCGTCAATTCTTGCTCGACACCTCCATACTCGAGCAGCTCGAGACCAGTTTGTGCGATGCGGTTCTCGACGGTGCCGCATCGGCAAAAATGCTTGATTCGCTATCCTCGCGCGGACTCTTCGTGACGCGCCAGTCCGACGATGCGTATCGATCACATCAACTTTTTCGAGAGTTTTTGCTTCACAATCTGGTGCATTCGCAGCCTGCATTCCACGTATCGCGGTTGCATCACCGCGCCGCGCTCTTTCTTGCCGCCCGTGGAGACGCCGCGCTCGCAGTCCATCACTTCGTTGAAGCTGGCGACCCCGATGCAGCGGCAGCGGAGTTTGAAGCCACAGCATTTGCGATGCTGCGGGCGGGTCTCATTGGTACAGTGAGCCACCTATTGCGCCTCGTGCAGCCGGCCCGAATCGAGGCGAGTCCGACACTGCTCACTGCCTTGGGTCGCATTCAACGCGAACGCGGGGAATGGGACGCGGCGCTGCCATCGCTCGAGCGCGCCATCGCGGGTGCGCGAACAAGCCGCCAGTTTGACGTCTTGGCCGAAGCGGTGCGAGCCTGCGCTCCGATCCTCGCATCTCGCGGAGAATTCGAACGGCTCCGCATCATGTTGGACGAAGCCCTTTCGTCGGGCCTGGACTTGCCCGAAACGAGCGTCACGAGTTTGCGCATGACGCTGGCTGCGGTGTATTTGGAAATGAACCGCCTCGACGAGTCGCTTGCAGCCTACCGCGAAGTCATGCCGTCGATAGTCGCACGGGGTGACCTCGCGGCCCACGGCCTCGTGCTGCACAATACTGCAGTTGCTCACGTCCGGCGCGGAGACGTCTACGCAGGGCTTTCGCTCTACGAACGCGCGCTCAAGCTGAAAGAAACAGCCGGACATCGCATTTCGTTGCTGACGACTCTTGGCGACTTGATCTACATCAAAACTCTGCTGGGAGACGTTGATGAGGCCGAACGCTTGGTGGAGACGATGCTTGCACAAGCGATCGACATAGGCGCCACTGGCCTCATCACGCGGGCGCACGAGCAGCGTGGCGTTCTCAAACTCCTGCGCGGAGATATTGATGGAGCGTCGCAAGCGTTCCGCAGCGCGCTCGACGTTTCGGATCCCAGCGATATGATTCTGCTTCCGGAAATCGAGCATGGTTTGGCGAAGTGCGCCATGCTCCAAGGCAATCTTTCGGCTGCCGATGAGTTTTGCGCGCGAGCAATAGAAATGTTTCGCCGGGCGGCTCGGCACCAGCAGATGGCGCCTCTTCTCGTCACGCGGGCTGAGGTAATGCTGGCAAAAGGCGATGCCGCGACGGCTGCCAAGCTTGCCGATGAAGCCGTCACCGATGCTTCGCTGGGTGACAACGCATTGCTCCAAGCGATCGCCTGCCTTGATGCCGCGACGATCCTCGCGCGATGCTCGGCCCGCCTGACCGGAACTGAAAGCGTGCGCATGGACCGCCGCGCTGCAGAGGCCGCGACAGGGGCTGTCGCCCTCGTCCATCAGCGAGATTATCGATTCTTGCTTAGAACAAAAGGCGCGGCGTTCAAGGAGTTGTACTCCCATCTGCGACGCTGGAAAATAGGATTGAGTCTCATCCCCGAGATCGCCGCAGAAGTGCCTGTCGAGTCATTGCGCATCGAGGCGCTGGGTCCGCTGCGCGTGTCCGTTGGGGGAAAAGAAGTGCCGCCCGAAGCTTGGAAGCGGCGCCGGGCTCTCGAGATCTTTGCGCATCTCGTGAGCCAGCGGGGACGCGCGATTCCGCGCGAGCGGCTGATTGATCTCTATTGGCCAGAGAGCGATGCCGACGCTGCTCACGATAGTTTGCGAGTGACCATCACAGCGATCAGGAAAGCAGTTGGCGACGTCATTAAATACGAGGCAAATGCCTATCGATTCGCTGCGCCGCCGCAAACCACGATCGATTTCGAACAATTTGACCTCCAGATAGAAGCGGCTCGCCAGGCGGACGCGCAAGGCGACCGTGCCAAGGCTCGGCGCTGCTATGAGGCGGCAGCCGATCTCTATGGGGGCGATTTTCTCGACGGCATGCACGACGGCGGATGGCAATGGCGCGAACGGGAGAGGCTGCGCGCGAGTTGCATCGAAGCGCTGCGCTGGATCGCGACCGAGTGCCAGGCATGCGGCGACGGGGCGGGTCAGCGCCGGACCGTTGAGCGGCTCCTGGAAGTGGCGCCATTTGATCTGGACGCCGTGAAGCTGCGACTGGAAGCCTTGTGCCAAGAAATGCGGTTTTCCGAAGCTACCCGGGACTACGAGGAGTGGCGCGCCCGCTACAAGGCAGCCGTCGGCGCGGATCCTCCCGACATCTGGAAAGCTCCTGAGGGTCTTACAGACCAATCCCCCCTCGCAAGCTAGAGTCCCGCCACCGGAACGGATCCTGTTCGCGATTTGTTACACGCCTTGGGTATACTGAAGAAGATCGAATGGGGAGTTGAAATCGCCCCATCTCCGATGTCCGATTTTTTACGTAGCGGAAACTGAGGGTGATCCGCGACGGATCGCCGAGAGGGGAACGAGGCAATGGGACGACTTGGGTACGTCGCCGTTTTAGCGGCCGTGGCGCTCCTGGCTTTTGCTACTCCAGCGAACGCACTTTCGAATAATGGCATCGGCGCCGGCGTGCCGCAATTCATATCAGCCGCCCAACTGATAGGGCCGGCGCCAGCCTCCCAAAACATCCATTTGGTCTTTAGCTTGGCATACCCGAATCAGGCCGCAGTCGACAACTTCACCCAGACGGTCAATGACCCCCAGTCGCCGATGTACGGTGCCTTCCTCACACCCGATCAGTTCGCCGCAGATTTTGATCCATCCGGAAACACGTATTCGACCGTCGAGTATCTTGTACTCGGGGGCGGGATGACGATCGTGCAGGCCTACGCCAACCACAAGGTTCTCGATGTTGTCGCAACCGTCGCACAAGCTGATGCATTCTTTGGTACCGTTATCAATCAATACAGCTACCGCGGGGTGATCTACTACGCAAACGCGCTCCCCGCGAAGATTCCGAATGCCCTCCACGGGATCATCATGGCTGTGAGTGGTTTCAACAATTTTGCACGCCACATTGCTCAGCCGCCGGCGGTCAGCAACCCTTTGAACACGCCCGCCGGCTTCGGCCCGCTGGACATCCAGACGGCCTATGACGAACCCGTGCACGTCAACAAAGCCATATCAGGCGCAGGGGTAACGATCGCCATTGAGACAGCCTACGATTACCTCGACGGTGACGCGCAAGGTTACTGGAGCACGTACGGCGTCCCCCGCACCGGTTATATCAGTCGCAAGTACGTCGATGATCCGGTCGATCAGGGACTTCCAGCGCCAGGCCAAAATGACGAGACGACGCTCGATGTCGAGCAGTCAACATCTAACGCGCCCGGCGCAAATGTTCTGGTGTACGAGGGCGTCGATCCGCTCAACTCGACCTTCGATGATATTTACGAGATGACCGCGATCGACCCTCGGGTAGATGTGGTGACCACCTCGTGGGGTTCGTGCGAAGTGGGCTCCGACCCCAATGAAGTCGCCGCAGACAACGATCTCTTCGAGCAATCCGCAGCGGAAGGTCAAACGCGGTTCGCTGCCTCTGGTGACAACGGCTCGAAAGACTGCGGCACGAACAATCCACCCGATGGTTTACCTGGGCAGCCCAACCCCACAACCGTAGATTTTCCCGCTAGCTCTCCGTGGATTGGAGCGTCAGGCGGAACGAGTCTCACGCTCAACATGAACCGCACGATCCATTCAGAAACAGGTTGGTCAGGTAGTGGTGGCGGGTATTCGATGTTCTTCGCACTACCCAAATATCAATCGCCCATCACGACGCTTGCATCCCGCACTTTCCGAAATGTTCCCGACGTCGCGCTCGATGCAGATCCAAACACGCCCTACTCGTTGTTCTACACCAACTCGTGGGCCCTGTCCGTGGGCGGCACCAGCGCAGTTGCGCCGAATATGGCGGCGCTGTACGCACAAGTCGATCAATATTACGGCCACCGCTTGGGCTTGGCTGCCACCGGCCTGTATCACGGATTCGTGGCGAAAACGTATCCAGGGAAAGCCTGGCACGACATTCTCTCCGGGAGCAACGGCGATTATTCAGCCCACAGCGGTTATGACAACGTGACTGGTGTCGGCTCGCTGAATGGCTACTACTACATGCTGCAAATTCCGAAAACTCGCACTGCCGTACACCTCTAATGTAGTTCGCGCGAATTTATTCGCGCGCGTTGTAGGGGCGATTGCAAAATCGCCCCTAGACTTCATGTCGTTGTATGGGGCGACTATCACGTCGCCCTGTTCTCCGCTTGTCACACCTCCAATGGTAAGCTAAGAGCAGCTTTTGCAAGTTCGCGGCCACGGAGGTGCTCTGTATGTCAAAAAAACCAGATCAACAGATCGGAACGGTCGAGTGGCCGACCCTGCGTGTGTCGCTTCGCCAGGTTCTCGGATTGTTATTCGCCGCAGGCGCGTGTTCGCTCGTTGTAATGCGCCATGCGATATTCTCGTCCTTGCGGGCAAAGCCGCAAGAAAAGGACGGTGTACTCTAATGAAGCTTTTGAAGATCGCAGTCGCAATTGCGCTGCTGGGTGTGACAGCGCCTGCATTAGCGGTTGCGGCGTGGACTCCGCACGCTGCCCTAGGTCCGAATGCTGGGTGGGCAGCCACGGCAACGCAGGCCGTTCCTATCGGAACCGGTCGAATGGGAACGTCTCTTATGGTCGGCAGACTGTCAGACTCCGTGCCGCTGAGGATTGTCGTTGGCCTCAACAGTAATCGAGCGGGCGCAGACGCCTTCTTGCGGCACCAAACCGTGCCTGGGGATCCGCTCTTTCACAGATTCTTGACGCCTGCCCAGTTCACGGCAATGTTTAACCCGACGCGAGCGCAAGCAACGGCGGTCGCTCTATACCTCCAGCGTGAGGGTTTCACTAACATCGGTATCGAGCCCAACAACTTGCTCGTGACGGCGCTTGCCGCACCCTCGCGTGCCGAGGCTGCCTTCCACACGACTATTCGCGCCGCAGCGTTCGACGGACAAGTAATCTACGGCAACGTTACCCCTGCGCTCGTCCCTACACAGCTGCGGGGCTTGGTCGTCGCTGTGCTCGGACTTACCAACGCTTATCGGATGAAGACGCACATCCAATATAGCAATCGCCCCGTAGCGAGGCGGCAGATCGAAGCGGCCATGGCGCCGCAGGTGACCAGTGCAAATACTCCTCCGCCCTGCTCCGCCGTGGTGAATGGCATCTGTACATTCGGCGAATACGGCCCAAAACAGTATCAGGTCGCATACGATGCCTGCCCGTCATCATGCTCGGGGTACAACACGACCGTTGCAGTCATGGCCGAGGGTAACGTGACTCAAGTCCTCACGGACCTTCGCTTTGCCGAGACGTTCTGGGGACTGCCCAAGGTGCCATATACGGCCATACAGGTTGGCGTATCAAGCATCGATACGTCCGGGCTTGACGAATGGGACTTGGACACGCAGATCTCAACCGGCATCGCTCAAACCGTAAAGCACCTTTACGTGTACGATACGACGAGTTTGAATGACTCAGACATTACGCTCGACTACAGCCACTGGGTAAACGATGATCTGGCGCGAGCCGGCAACTCTTCGTTTGGAGAGCCGGAGGCGTTAGCTAATGAAGACGGAGCAATGCTCGTCGACGATGCGTTGTTCAATCAGGCGGCCTCTCAAGGTCAAACGATGTTCGCATCTACGGGCGATAACGGCGAAGGATGTCCGGTGATCGCCGCGACAGGCGTACCAAATACCGGCGTGCCAGAAGTATGCTATCCGGCGTCCTCACCTTACGTCGTTGCAGTTGGCGGCACGACCCTTGACACCAACGCCGTCGGCGCCTCGGGTACGTGCACGAATTGCGGCGAGCCTGGGACTTATTATGGCGAACACGTTTGGATCGGGACCGGTGGCGGAAGCAGCGCGTTTGAGAGCGCTCCGTATTGGCAAACAAACGGTATCGTCCCCGCGGCTGATGTTGAAGTAGGCAGATCCATTGCAGACATCTCGATGTGCGCGGACAACAACGGCTGCCCAATGGATGTGTTCGTCAACAAGGCCAGCACAGGCGTCGGGGGAACGAGTCTCTCCTCGCCCATGTCGATGGGAGTGTGGGCTCGTTTGGAGAGCCAACATTCCAATTCGTTGGGATTCGCCGCGCCCGTCTACTACGGCATCTACGGCCACTACGAACCATGCCCGCTTGGTTCCAAAGCCTGCACCCCTGCGGGCTTCCCAGGAGATGAAACGTCTGCGTTACCCCCGGATACGACCGACCCAATCGGTGGTTTTCACGACATCCTCTTCGGAAGTAACGGTATCCCTTCATCGGCATTGCCGGGCTGGGATACGCCAACGGGTCTCGGAACGGTCGACATCTGTGTCATGCAGAAGGACATCACCAACTCGATCTTCTCCGGACACTAAAACCTGGGCCCAAAAACAGACCCATGAGCGAAAGAGAGCCGATCGTAAGAGACCGGCTCTCTTATCAAGAGACTTCACGACCGCGTCAAGCTGCCGAAGCAGCCTTAATGCCCATGATGGAGTCTGCGTAGACTCTCTTGCCCGGATCTCTCCCGGCCGCGCCGGCAACAACCATTAGAGGAATCTAGGCCGGGATAAGGTTCGACGGGTTCATGGCGTCCATCGCGTCACGATCGCTTCGATACACGCCGAAGACGCGGTCCAACCCCGCGATCGTGAGGATTTTCAGAATGTTTGGCTGATCGGCGACGAGTGAAAGCATCCCGCCAACCTCGCGCAGCCAACGTCGCACTCGAATGAGTTCGGATAATGTGCCGGCATCGAGGTGCTCAAGTTTGCTCAGATCGACCACATGGAACAGATTTCCACGAGCCATCTCCTTGCGGATTGCGCTCCGCAAACGTGCGCGTGTCACATCCGTCAAGGGCTCCGCGAGTGGGGTTACGATAACTTCAGGTTGCATGAGACTTGGCCCTTATGATATAGTTGTAATTAACAAATATGTGCTCTGCCCGTAATATACTTGTATTTAACAAATATGTCAAGTAGACCAAAAGTACAGGAAGCCCTCCACCCCGAGGGGTGGGATGAACTGTACCTACCAACGGTCAAGGCGCTCATCGCCGCTGGCGAAAACGTGGTCGACGAGTTAAGGAAAATCTCGGGGCGCCAAGGCCTCTCCTCCAAGCCCATGGCCATCGCCATCTGGCACCTGTACCAAACCGAGGGGGTCACGTCTGGGGACCTCGCGCGCCAGTGCGGATGCGACGCGGGCAATCTTTCCAGCATGCTCGACCGCCTCGAGGAGGGGGGCCTCGTCGAGCGAGTCTCCTCGAAGAACGACCGGCGCGTGCGCTATGTGCGGCTCACCTCAAGAGGGCGCAAGATCGGTGCTGCGGTTCAAAGCGACTACATGCGCTCCGGCGTCTACCGCGAACTGGACCGCCTGTCAGCGCGAGAGCGCGAAGCTTTCACCAACACGCTCATGAGGATTGTCACCGCAGCCAGTCGCTGAGCGGCTGCTCCACGCAAATGCGATCGCTTCGGCTAGCGAGATGTCGGTTGCGCCTTGGGCACCGAGGCGACGACGACCATGCCTGCGGCAAGCAGCACGAGATTCTTGCAGATGAACTCGCCGAGCGTTGTGAGCACCAGAGGGTTGCTGCCCACAAAAACCAAGTGCGGGTGCGTAACGACCGGCAAGAACGTCGCAGCCATCTGTAAGAAGAAGAGCAACATCGTCACGCGGATGGCAATTCCGCTGAGCAGGCCAAGTCCGATGACCACCTCGACGATGCCGACGCCGACAACGGCGACCAGTGGCGGCACAAACGCGGCGGTCTCGGCCACAAGCCCTGCCACCGGGCTGACGCCGAAGATCTTGAGCGCTCCGAACCACACAAAGACGATACCCAACGCTATGCGCAGGATGGTAGGCCCGCGCTTTCGAGCAAACTCAATGAGGCGATGATCGAAACCCACGAGTGATTGGGGCAGCATGAGGTTTTGCCACATGTTCGGGGTTGTGCGATGGGGCCCTATCGTCATCCGATCGTGGTTGCGAATCGTTATCCCATCAAAGCGCCACAAGAGTGGCGCGCTTCCGCTTGGCGTTTGCGCGATCGAGAGCGGACCTAAAGGTCCGCTGCTACATTGGGTTTCGCGTCGCATCGAACCAGCGCGATTGCAGAATCATCTCATCCGATTCATCAGATGCCTCGTTGAGCCATCAGTTGCCGGCGCAACACGAAAGAAGCGGCTCGCAACTACGCACTTATGGAGGCGACTCGATGAAACGTCAAACACTTCGCGCGGCCGCCGGCATCGGCATAGCCGTTATCGCTGGGGCCATTCTTTTCTACACCGCGCATCCAGTGCGCGGCTCGGATCATCAAGATTCACCAACGACGGTCAATCGTCCAGCCGCGGACATTACCGACGTCTTTGCCTACCAAGCGCCGGACAACCCGAATAACATCGTCCTGCAAATGGACGTCTGGCCGCTCATTACGCACAGTCAGCTCGGCACCGTTGCGCTCGATCCGGCCGTTATGTATCAATTCAAGGTCGACAACACCGGTGACGGCGTCGAAGACCTCGTCTTTCAGCTCAAAGCAAAGTCGGCGGGTGCCGGTCAGACGATCGACCTCTACGGCCCAGCCAAACCTAATGAGACCGGAACCAATTCTACGTTTGTCGGAAAAACCGGAAGCGTGGTGTTTAACGATACGAGCGGCACGGTTCAGTCGAACGGTGTCAAGGTTTTCGTTGGACCAACCAAAGACCCGTTTTTCTTCGATCTCCTAACATTCTTCAACATCATTCCCGACCGCTATTACGGTTGTCACTCGCCGTTTACCAATGGCTTCGGCGTGCCGTGCGGCGGTGCGACTGCTGGGAGCTTCAATGGCTTCACGGCAGGCTTCAATACCCTGCACAGCACGAGCTGCAGCCTGATGCCTGCATCAGATGCGCTCTCTTCACACCAGTTTAACGTCATCGCCATCGTCGCAGAGATGCCCAAGTCGCTTTTGCTCAACGCGACGCACCCGGTCATCGGCGTGTGGACGACGACCAGCACGAAGTCCGGCTCCTAGGAGGAATGCAACAATGAATACTAGCCTGATCAAAATCGCCGCGGTCGGCGTTCTGACGGTTGCCTTTGCGGGCTGCAACACAAGCGCCAGCAACCCACCGGGCACTCCACCAACCGTGGCGCAGTACGTGCAAATCGAACGCCTCTCTCGACCGGCAATTAAAGAAGCGTTCGAAGCGTTCGCCAACCACGATCAAACCAATCGCAGCGCGCCGACCAACGACACGGCACTGCAAAGCGCTATCACAACCTTCTTGGGACCGCCCGGTTCAGGCGGCGTCGCCAACCGAAGCACGGCAACCAGCAACTTCATCGTCAGTGTCCTCATTCCCGATGAAATGAAGGTCGACCTCAGCAAGACGGTCGCCGGTTGCGGAACGGCAAACACGCCATGCGCTGCCTACCTTGGAGTCGAAACGGCAGGCGCCACTGGCTCGACGTTCGGCGGCCGCTGGCTCAACGACGATACGATCAAGACATCGCTCGGCATCATCTTCGGCAACACGGTAGCGGCTCTGGGTGGCGCGCCGGATGATGGGAACGAGTCGTGGTGTCTTACCGATGACAACCTCTCGAACGGAGAAGGCGCGTTCCAAAGCTACAGCGCGACCTTCCCGTACGTCAATACGCCGTACTAAGACGATCGATGATCGCGCGCACGCGAACGACAATAGCGGTGGTGGCGAGCGCACTTGTTGCACTCGCCGCTGCTGCATACGCTGCATCGCACGCGCATGACAATGCTCAAATCGCCCCAGCGCCGGCGCCAACCATGGCGCAGGTCATTCCGGATTACCTCGCTCGCGACGGCATCATCGGGGACCTCGAAGCCGATGTCAGGCGGCATCCGGACCAGCTCGATACTCGCATGCTCGCCGCTCAATACCTGCAACGATTTCGCGAAGCCCCCGACGTCGGCGACTTGCTGCGCGCCGTCGCCAATGCGCAACTCGCCATGCGCTACCAGCCGCGTTACAACGTAGCGGCAGAATCCACCCTTGCTTCCGCATACACAGCCTTGCACAAGTTTAGGCTTGCCAAACGCTACGCCGATGACGTCGTCTTGCTGACACCTTGGAGCCCGGATGCTCGCGCAACCGCGGCATCACTCGATATAGAGCTTGGCCAGTATGCCCGAGCCGGGGCACTCTTGAGCGGATCTCCTGGAGCGCGTGCCGACACCAGTTGGCAGACCGCAGCTGCCCGTTATGCGGAGCTGACCGGAAACGTTTCTGCTGCGCGAGACCTCATCGCGAGCGCGCAAGCGGATATTGATGACAACGCGTACGCAGCAGCCGAAAACCGGGCGTGGTTCCATTGGCGCGCTGGAGACCTTGCGTTCGAGGCGGGTGACCTCACGGCTGCCGAAGCAGATTATAAGGTAGCGCTTGCGATCTTTCCCAACTACTGGCACGCGACGAACGGTTTGGCCAAGGTCTATTGGGCCAGCAGACGTTGGCGCGAGGCGCTGGCGTTTGCAAAGCAATCAGCAGATGTCTATCCATTGCCTGAGGCCTTAGGCTACGAGTACGATGCGCAACGAGCGCTCGGAGATACACGAGGGGCCGAGCTAACCGCAAAACTGATCGGCGCCATCGAGCGCATTGGCAACACGCAGGGTATCAACGACCGGCTTATCGCAATCTTTTATAGCGATCATGACCTCTCGCTGGACCGAGCGGAGACCATCGCACGGCGAGATCTTGCTAGCCGCGACGACATCTATGCAGAAGACACCCTTGGGTGGGCACTCGCTCAAGCCGGTCGGTGGGGCGAGGCACTCCCGCACGCTGAGCGCGCGGCCGCCCTAGGCACCCAAGACCCGCGCTTGCAGTTTCATACTGGGATGATCGAGCTTCACAATGGCAAGGTCGACCGCGCCCGCCGACGTCTGCGCTGGGCGCTCTCTCTCAACGCTCACTTTCACCCGTTTTTTGCGGACGAAGCTCAAAAAGCGTTGCAATTAGGCTTATGAAATTCCACTCATCCTCAGCATGATAGCAGAGGTCAGCCAGAGCGATGCTCCACATCCTATGCACGCCACCCCTTGGCGCAAGGCCGGGTCATGAAAGACAAAAGCGCCAAGCGACGCAAGAATGATCGCAGCTGCAGTCCCGAAATAGATCGGCCCGTGAAAGATCGCTGCGAGTGGAATGAAGTGCAGACCCACGACGAGAGCAACGACCTGAAAGATCAGATCGGGCCGTCCTAACCGGCCGAGGGCAAACGCGAGCGCGAATATCAGCGCAAACTCAAGGGTCGTCACCATGCCGAAGTTGATGCCCAAAAATCCAGGGGTCGCGCCTCCTGGAGCGGCGTTTGCGAAATGCTTGGCGGCGATCCACACCTTTTGCGCGCTGAATCCTAAGATCAACGTGATAAGTGCAATGACAAGTAGCGGGCGCCAATTCCATCCCCAGAGCAAGCGCGCTCCGAGAATCATCCAAAGCGCGCCGAAACCGGTCAGGATGAACAGACCGCTCGCGAAAGATCGGACGGCGTCAGCATCAGCCACGATTTGTGACTTCCATGACGCGCGATTCGGCAAGCTGACCTACAGGTCCGTTGCTCCATCATCGTGAGGTGTGATGCGTTGGATGCCATGATCTCATCATGCCTTAATGAGCAGTCCTCTGCGAGTAGGTATGATTTTCTTGTTGGTGAGAAGCTGCGCAAGAATGAGGGAGATGCTTCGCATGCGTGCTTGGATTGCTGTCTACATCTTGGTAGGGCTGTGTTCGATCATCGCGTCGTGCGGCGGCGGTGGAAGCTCCTCAATCGCTCCGGGATCGGGTTCCACGCCGGGTTCGGTCCAGATCCAGCACATCGTCATCATCTTTCAAGAGAATCGCTCCGTCGATGATCTCTTTAATGGCTTTCCTGGCGCGGATACCGTCACCATGGGCCAGACCTCGAACGGCACAACTGTAGCGCTCCAGCCGATTGGTTTAGAAGCTCTTTACGACCTCGACCACAGTCACACGGGCTTTGTCACTGAGTATGCCAACGGTAACATGAATGGGTTCGACCTCGAAAAGACCGGTCCGCAGCCGGGCTTCACCCCGCCCGCGGACGCTGCATACGGCTACGTCCCCCATTCGGAAACGGCGCCATACTTCGCACTCGCCGAACAATTTACGTTCGCCGACCGCATGTTTCAGACCAATCAAGGCCCGAGCTTTCCGGCGCACATGTTCATCACGTCAGGCACATCGATCCCCACTCCGGGGAGTGACCTGCTAGTGGCTGAAAACGTGAGTTTTCCGACAGCTGTGCCAAAAGTGAATCAAGGCTGCGATTCGCCACCGGGAAGTACGGTTGCCCTGATCGATCCAAGCGGCAGCGAGGCCCATTCGCAATTTCCTTGCTTCGATCACCAGACGTTATTTGATCTTCTCGACGCAAAGGGCATCTCGTGGAAGTACTACACTCCGGAGCCCTACTTCTTGTGGGCGGCTCCTGATGCTATCAGCCACATCCGCTACGGGTCGGATTGGGCCAAAGTGTCGATTCCCGAGACCAATATCTTCAGCGACATCAACCTCGGACAACTGCCGGCCGTCTCGTGGGTCATACCAAACGGAACGAATTCCGACCATGCCAATACGCTCTCAGATGCGGGCCCCTCGTGGGTAGCAGACGTCGTCAATGCCATCGGAACGAGCAAGTATTGGAAGAATACCGTGATTTTTGTGACCTGGGATGACTGGGGCGGCTGGTACGATCATGTCAAGCCGCAGATCTTCAATTCCTACGAGTTGGGATTCCGCGTCCCCCTCATCGTTATCTCACCCTATGCGAAGCCCGGGTATGTCTCGCACACGCAGCACGAATTCGGCAGCATTCTGCATTTCACCGAGGAACAGTTCGGGCTTGGCTCGCTGGGATATACCGATGCTCGTGGCGATGATCTCAGTGACTGCTTCAATTTTGCGCAAACGCCGCTAACCTATCATGTCGTCACCGCAAAATACTCGAAGGCCGAGCTCATGAGCCGGCGACGCGTCATGCCGCCAGATAACGACTGATACGGGAAACTCTAGATCAACTCCGCGATGCGTTGTGCTGCGCGGAATGCGCCGTCGGTGTCTACTGGCTTATAGGCGACTGGCTTTTGCAGCTCTTGCGCAAGCGCCATGGCAATAACTTCAGGCGTCGCCGTCGCATACTCCATGCACCGCCCGGCGGCATAGCGCTCGAGCCGATGTCGCACGTGAAAGTTCTGCTCGAAATGATGCCGCAGCGGAAAATATAAGAATGGCCGCCGGTTCGCCGTAAGCTCCATTGTGGTCGTCAACCCGCCTTGAACGATGGCGATATCGCAAGCAGCCAGATGACGATACAGTTCGTGGACGTAAGCGCGAACCTCGAGCCCCTGAGGCGACGGTAACGATGCTGGGTCGATCCGAGGTCCTGCAACGACAATCATTCGCAGGTTGGGAATGCGCTGCTTGGCAAGCGGATACGCGTCGATCACTCTGCGCAAAAGATGTTCGCCCACGCCCGACCCACCGACCGTCACGATGCAAACCACTTCATCCTGGCGGTAGCCAAGTTCGGCGCGCAGCCCGGCGTGATCTGCGAAAGTCGCGGAATCGAAGCCCGTGATGTAGCCACAAAAATCGTAATGCTGCTTCGTCCAGTCGGCAATCTGAGGGAGATCTCGGCCAAAACGCTGCGGAACGATATCCTCTGGGTTGCCGACGAAGATCGAGCGGTCGCGTAGGCGTGGATATCGCGCGATTTGCTCGAGCATTTCAGCATTGTAATCGGCGGTGAGGAACTCTTCGTGTTGCCCACCATCGGGCATCGGAAGCCAGCCGACGAAATCGGTCATCCAGACGTAGGGCGAGCGTTTCTCTTCTGGGTTCTCATGGAGGAAATAATCGAGTTCCCATGCTTCATCGCCGATCCAGAGATCGTACGGCTCGTCGCGCACGATGTCGTGGAACACCATAAAGTTGTTGACCAAGATCTCGTCCATGCGCCGCAAGGCCTGAAATGCATGCAGGTCGTGCTCGGCCGACTCGCTTTCGATGTGCTTGCTCTCGCTCGCCAAAAAGCGGCTGGCTGGATGAATGCGTTCGCCGCGCGCCTCGAGTACTGCCGTCACCGGATGCTGCGCGAGCCAGTCCACTTCAAGTCCCGGACGAAGCTTACGCAATTCGTCGGCGATGGCAACGTCGCGCATAGCATGACCCAGGCCAATGGGCGACGAGATGTACAGCGCCCGCCTCGGTCGTTTGCGCGCCACGGACCAGCGCCGCCCTGTGCCGCCCTCGCCGTTACGAAACGCTCCCCCTTGAGAGAACACTCGCTCGGCAAACTCTCGCAAGAGCAGATTGATCTTCACGGGCTGCCGTGCCCACAGCATGTGGCCACCGCCTTCAACCAAGACGAGCTGGGCGCCGGTCGCTTTGGCGACGGCGACCCCACGCGTGGACGAAACGAGTTTGTCTTGCTCGCCGTGAATGACGAGCACTGGACACTCAATCTTGCGATAAAGCTCGGCAACTTCCGGATCGTCTGCCTTCAAGGTCGCGAGATATTCGGGCGCGTCGACCGTGGCGAGAAGGGTTTGAGGAGTAGTCTCGAGACCGTAGCCCACCGCATCTTCCAACTGCTTGGTCGAGTGAGGCTCATACAGGGCTTGCCCGAAGAAAAACTCCAAGAAATCACGGTAGTTGCTCAGCCAATAGTGACGATTCTCTTTGGCCCAGCCTTCGTGCTGGTCGAGGACGGCATCAAATGGCGCAGCTTCGCGCTCGGGTAAGCTCTCGCCATAGGGCGACACCGGCGAGAAGAAGACCAACCCCAAGGCAGCTTGCGGGTGCTCGCCCGCGAGCAACGTCGCCGTCCACGCCTCGGTGCAGATGCCGACGATCACTGCCCGCTGCGCGCCAGTCGCGCCCATCACTGCCATCGCATCCGCTACTCGCTTCCAATCCGTATACTGTTTTGGATCTTGTGGTCGGTCAGACTTTCCATTGCCGGGCGCATCGTACGTGACGACGCGAAAATGACGCGTGAGATACGGAACCTGCGCTTTCCACACGCGCGAATGCGTGATTGACCAGGGCGGCAGCAACAAGACCGTCTGCGGCCCGTCGCCGTAAACTTCGTAGTGGATTTTGATGCCTTCCCGCTCGGCAAAGCCTTCGCGATCGGGATACCGCGCTCTCATTTCACCGCTCGCTTTGCCTTGTTTGCCTCAAGATTTTCTAACCAACTCTCGATCCACTCCAGCAGCTCCCTGTGGCCGGTGCGAATGCCGGACAGCATGCGCAAATGCATGCCGACGTTGAAGGTGGCAACGAGCGCGACGATCGCGCGGAGGGGAAACTCTTCGCGATCGAGCTTGTATTCGTCCATTGCTTGGTCGAAGGCTTCCGTGACAACTTGTTGCCATGCTTGATCGACTTTGGCGACGCGCTTGCGAATATCTGGATCATTCCAACCCAGTGCCTGCAGTTCGTACCAGACTTTTGCATAGCCGCTCGCGTTGTCTTCTTCGAGATAGCGCATCGCCTCGCGCCATTTGTCGATGAAGGGCATATTGCTCGCGTACATCGCACGCTGCCGCGAGATCAACCGATCGGTAAAGCGCTCGAGGACCTGCAAGAGCAGCTCTTGCATGGACCCAAAGTAGTAGTGGACGAGACCGTGGTTGAGTCCGGCCTCCTCAGCGAGCTTGCGTGTGGAAATGCCGCCGTAGCCAACACTCACAAGCAATCGCTCGGCCGCGTCGAGAAAAGCCTGCTCGGCTTCCTCGCGCGCGGGCGTCATGCCGACTCGTTGACGCTGCACTGCTTTGATTGTTCGTCCCTCCAACAAGACTGGGGTGCGAGTTTCGCTGCTATAATCCTGGTATCGCGTGAGGCGCGAGCAAGCTGATCAGAGCAAGCGCTGCGAGGACTCCACCCACGGGCACCACCAAACGCTCTCCATGTCGTGCGCCCTTTTCCACGAGCATCACCACACCCAGGGCCCCCATCCAAGCCAAATGCGCGACACCTGCGGCAAACATCACGAGCATAAGCGCCCAGCAGCAACCCAAGCAGAAAAGCGCATGTCCAAGACCGATTGCGAATCCATTGAGCATGCCGCGCTGATAGTGCCGAGCAAGATACATGCCTGGATGCCGACAGGCTCTCAAGCACGCATCTTTGAGCGGAGTCAGTTGATATATTCCCGCGAGGAGAAGCGTGCTGGCAAGCACGACTTGCGGATGCGTGTTGAGCCACGGCCAGGCATCGACTGCCCGGTGCACTTGCATGTCTCCAGCGAAGGCCACAAGTGCAAAAGCGCTCCACACGGCAAAGTAGGCAGTCAGAAAGAGCGCGATCGTGGCGGGGAACTCGGGGGCGTTCTTCGCGGTCGCGCTATACATCCGGATGAAGCCAAGCGAGGACGGCAACATCATCGCCGCTGTCATCACTTGCCAAGCGCCGAGCATGATGAGCGCGGACGACCAGAACGGCCGGCCACTCTCGTACAGCGCGTGATGGTGGAACGAAACGGCAATGCCGCTCCATTCCGCCCATATGCACAGCGCCCAGGCTGCAAGAATGACGGCAAAGAGAATCCCAAGCGTCGAAAGAGGATGACGCTTGGGGTTGCTTGCGCAGCCTGCGATCCTTGCCATGGCTAGGCTTCGAACCGGAAGTCGCCTTGGATTGCATTGCGATCTTTAAACGCCCAGACCATGTTGTGCTCCGGAATGTTCACGACGTGCTCGGATGCCTTGGAGACGTAGGCGGGCGCACCGGCAATCGTACTGAAGATGCTGTCGCGCAACGTCGTTGCAGTGCCATACGCGCTCTTGTACGGGGCCATTGTCGCGCGGATCTTGTCGCCCACCGAGAGGGTGCCTTCGCCGCCTGTGAGTTTGTGATTGATAGGCAACGTGTAGATGGCGAGGTCTTCTTTGATGAGGCTATTCAAGTCGGCAAGCGGTCCACCTAAACGCCCATGCCACGCATCCAGGATTGCTTGCTTCTGTGCGTCTGTTGCCCGTCCGTCAACATACGTGACGCGCGTCCAACTCTTTGGAACGAGCACGTTGCCAGGAATCTTCACGACCTGAACGTAGGTAAGGCCGGACACGTCGATGCCATTAATCTCGCCTTTGTCGATGTGGTACGCATTGAAGGCATCGCACGCGCCGTCGTCGGGATCTTCGCCGATCCAGCAACGGCAAAGCGTCTTGCACGAACAGGCCTCGAGCAGCGTGCCCTGCAGCACGTATGCCTTGCCGGTGGCCCTCGGTTGGGCTTGGGTCTGAGTCGCCATGGGGGCGGTCCTCCTTTACGCAGAGAGCAGAGAACCAGGGCCTATGAGGGCCATTTTATGGTTTAGTCATACGCCTTGGTCACTTGACTAAATATCACATTTACCATGCCCGTGTCAAGTACCTAAATGTGATGGCTCTGGCCCGCTAGATGATCCGCTCGTGAATCCGGCGTTTCCAGAAGAAGTTATAGTACGAATACTGGAGCGTCAGGACCACCACGAAGGAGATGGGGTAACCCATCCACACGCCATTCAATCCGAAATAATGCATCAAAATGTACGCTGCCGGCACCTCGATACCCCAAATGGCGAAAATTCCATTGAGCATGGGCACGATCACATCGCCGCTGCCGCGCACGACACCACTGATCACAGCGCTGTTGCCAAACAGAAGGTACGACCACAGCGTAATCATGATGAGGGTATGAGCGATCTGCAGCGTGTGCACATCGGTGATGAACCAACCAAGAATAGCGGACGCAAAAATGTAGCACAGCGATATGAGAATGCCGCCCACCACATAGTTCATACCGACTGCCGATCGCACCACCGTGCCGAGCAAATCCTCGCGGCGCGCACCGATACACTGGGCGCCGAAGATCGAGGCCGTGATGCCAATGGATATAGCCGGAAACTGAACGTAGTTGACGACCTGATTCACCGCGCCATACGCGGCCGTCGCGCTCGAGCCAAAACGATTGACAAAGGAAATAACCGCGATTTCGGCCAGCGAAACCATGATAACTTGAACGCCAGTCGGTACGCCGATTTTGACTACTTGCCACAAGACACGCCAGTCCACGAGCATGTCGCGCGCCATTTCGGCGTCGAAGCGCAGCGGGTGGCGAATTCGCGCGAGATAAACGATAAGCGCAAACAGTGCGACGCCTTGACTGATCAAGCCGGCAACCGCGGCGCTCACCACACCAAGTTGTGGAAGGCCGAACCAGCCGCGAATGAATGCGGGGGTGAAGAAAACCGTGAGGACGGTGCTCACGATCAAAGAATACAGCGGCGTTTGCGAGTCTCCCGTGCCTCGCATGAATGTGGTGTACGCCAAATACGGAAAAATAATTGGCATCACCAAGAAGATGACTCGGGCGTAGGCGTCAGCTTGCGGCAAAATGTTGGGTGGCGTATGCAGCGCGGCAAGGAGCGCAGGCGAAATAAGATTGCCGACGATTGCAACGAGGATACCCAACCCAAGCGTTGCCCCGAGCATCGTACCCGCAACTTTTTTCACCCGATGTTCGTCGCCGGCGCCGAACGCTTGCCCAATGAGGACCGTGCTCCCACTCGCCAAGCCGATCAAGAAGGCAACCAAGAGGAAAATGACTGGGAAAACGGCCGACACCGCCGCCAGCGCATTGACGCCAATCATCCGACCCAAGAAGATCGTGCTGAAGGTCTGCGATGCGGACTGGAGGATGTTGGCGATCATCACCGGGATCAAGAAGATAGCAAACCATTGCCACATCGGCTTCGATTGATCGAAGATATTGACGCCAGGCCGGCGCGCCGCTTGCATAGGTAACAGCGCTTTAGGTCCGCTCGAACCCGCTCCTGCGCCCTTTGAGAATTTGCGCGTCGCGAGGGAGGGTGGGCGTTTTGCTGCAACAAAGCAGGGAGTCTCGGAGAAAAAGCGGTGTCTACTGTAGCCTCGGCGATTATTTCGTCGCCGCTGTCGAGCGATGAATTTGTTGGACGGCGCGACGAACTTGATAGTTTGCGCGCACAACTACGCCTAGCGAGCGAGACGCAGGCGCGCTTTGTGCTGGTCGAGGGCGAAATTGGCATTGGCAAGTCCAGGCTTGTCGCCGAGTTTCTTGCGTCCGTGCATGATCAGGCATCCACCGTGGTCGGGACCTGTTCAGGCGCTGGTTCGGCGTACGAACCTTTCGCTGCGATCCTCGAGCGCCTCGATCACCGGCGCGCCTTTGCGCAGACGAATGCGACTGCTCCTGCGCTCGACAAAGCCTCCTTTTTTGCAGCCGTCGTCAACGCCATCGAGCGCGAGAGTGGGCGCAAGCCGCTCGTCCTCGCGATCGAAGACGTTCACGTCGCAGATCCAGCAACGCTCGAGTTGCTTCGCTTCCTTATGCAGCGCTTGCGCACGCCCGGCACCCTTCTGCTCGTTATTTTGCGCTCCGATCACACCACGTGGGATCCTGTGCTTGCTGATTTTCGCAGCACGGCCTCGCGATGTGGTTTCAGTACGCTCGCCCTGGGTGGGATGCGTCGCAACGAGATTCGCCGCCTCGTCCACCAAACGTTGCGCGCGCGCGATCTGCACATCGACCCCGCGACGCTTGGTCGGATCGAAGAGCTCGCCGACGGCAATCCGCTCTTCGCAGAAGAGCTTGCGCGCATTGCAGTCGAGAATGGCACGCTCGATCTCCACGTGCGGGTACCGCTGTCCGTGCAAGCCATTCTCGCCGAGCGCCTCGCACCGTTTGATCCGAGCGAGCGTGAGATCTTGGCCCGAGCCGCTCTGGTGGGCGGACGTTTCGACGTCTCCCTCCTCAGCACGATCGCGGAGCGGAGCGTCGGCTCCACGATTGCGCTGTTGCAACGAGCTGTCGACTGCGGTCTGATCCGCGAAGACCAGGCAAATCCCGAACGCTTTCGGTTCCGGCATGCCCTGATTCGTCAAGCGCTTGCCGACCAGGTCATTCATGCCCTTGCGGCACCGCTGCACGCGCGGATCGCCCAAGTGCTCGAAGCACGCGCCGATTCCATCGACCGCTCGGCGGAGCTCGCCTATCATTGGTCGGCCGCGCGTAACGCGGACAAAGCCAGGCGCTGGAACGAAGCTGCGGCTGAAGCAGCGACAAAAGCCCGTGCGTATCGCGATGCCATCCGCTTCTACAGCGCGGCGCTGGATTGGTCATATCCGACGGGTGCATCGCGCGCCCTGATCTACGAGCGATTGGGCACGTTGCTCTACATCGATGGTTGCGGTGATGAGGCCGCTGGGTGGTTCGTGCGCGCCCGCGCGGAACGTGAGTTGCTCGGCGAGCGCGACGGCGCAGCAAACGCCATGTTGCAGTTTGCGGACCAAGCGTGGGTGGACGCACGCACCTCTGAGGCGCTCCAAGTGGCTGGGCAGGCTGCGGGCGATCTCGAGCGAGTCGGTGACGCGAGCATGCACGCCCGCGCTGTGCTAACCGCCGCTCGTTTTGCCACGACGTTGGGGGAGCCCGAACAAGCGTTGGGTCGTCTCGCAACGGTCGAGCGAGCGCTGCGCCGCCTTGACAGCGCCACCCGCGCCGCGTGGCATGAAGTGCGTGGAGAAGCCTTGGCCCTTCTCGGGCGAACGCGCGCCGCACTTCAGCATTTGCGCGCCGCATCGCTCTTGGCAGCGCACACTGGCGACAGCGAACTCATCTCTCAAATCGAGAACAACTTCGCACTCGGCGCCGTCGACCTCGGCGACCTTGCGCTTGCGCAAGAGCGTCACCTCGTGGCAGTTGAAGAAGCCCGCCGGACTGGGATGATGTGGCGCGTGGCATACTCAGCGCTCAACTATGCTTGGACGCTGGTGCTCGCGGGTCAAGTGCAGTTAGCCCGGCCGCTCGTTTGGGAGGCGCTCGAAACCGGCGTGTCGACGGCAACGCTCAAAACCAAAGCTGCCTGCGTCGGCATTTGGGTTGGCCTGCTGCTCGAGGACCGGGGACTCTTAACCGCCTGCGCGGATCCACGGGCGCTCGAGTTCGCCGTGCGTTCGGGCGAAATGCAGCGAGTTGGCTCGGTTGCGGCAGCGTTGGCTGAGCTCAAAGAGGGGCAAGGCTTGCGAGCAGAGGCCGTTGAGGTATTGCACACCACACACGAGCACGTTCGTCGCGCGCATCGGTGTTGGCCGTTTTTTCTTTCAATTGCTCGGTTGGGCCCGGCGGAGGACCTCTCGGCTGCCAGAGCGCTCCTAGCCTCCTCGACGGCGCGACCGCGGGTCAAACGAGCCTATCGCCTGCTCTTTGAGGCACTGGTCGCGCATCGCAGTGTTTCTCCCAGGTCGGTTCGACTTGCCGCGGCTGCGGCGGCGGCCATGTCGCGCGTGGGTCATCGTTTCTATCAAGCAATCGCGATCGAACTGGCAGGCCGCGAGGACGAGGCCCTGAGACGCTATCGCGCCATTGGCGATGCGCGCGACACCCAGAGACTGAGAGCCGGACGAGAGAAACCTCGCGCGCTCGTACTGACCGCGCGGCAGGCACAAATTGCAGCGCTGGTAGCAAAGGGGCAGACCAATCGAGCCATAGCCGCGGGGTTGCGCATCAGCGAACATACCGTGGAACACCACATTTCGCAGATTTTCGCCCGCCTGAATGTGAAAACTCGCGCGCAACTCGCGGGTTATTGGCCCAAAGCGGCGAGCCCATAGCGGAATTCCAGGATAGATACGTTCGCCTCTTGTTCCTATAATGGAACGTAGTATTTGACTGCAGTCTTGGAGGTCAAGCATGTGCAAGTGGTTTGGGCGCAGGCTCATTAGTATTTTGGGCGCCGCGTGCGTCCTTTTGGGGGCGTATACGGGCGTTGCCCGAGCCGGAACCACCGGGACGCTCGGTGGCGAAGTTTCTTCAGCCGACACCGGCGCGCCAATTGCAGACGCAAACGTCACGGCTGCGAGCCCCTCGCAGACTTCGACCGCGCACACAGATGCTTCGGGCAGATTCGTTTTTCTCTCGCTGATTCCTGACACGTATTCGCTGACTGCGGCAAAGGATGGTTATCAGTCTGCCAGCACCACCGGCATTAGCGTCTACGCAGATCAGTCCCAAAATGTCGCTCTGCGGTTGTTGCCCGCCGCAAAAAGCCTGGGAACGATCCTTGTGATCTCGCGTTCCTCGCTCAATCCCGTACGGCCCGGGACCACCACTGACGTATACTCGGTCAATGTGGCCACGACGTCGGCCGCCTCGACACTGGGTGGTGGAGGGGGCCTCAATAATGCGTACTCCGCAATTGCCGCAATGCCAGGCGCGTTTGTGCCGCCGAACCAATTGGGCGTCAATCAGACAGTATATATACGGGGTGGGTATTACGATCAAATCGGATACGAGTATGACGGCGTCCCTATGAACCGAACATTCGACAACTACCCTTCGCATTCGGCGTCGACGCTCGGCCAAGAAGAGCTTCAGATCTACACTGGCGGCGGGAGCGCCAGTTCCAACGCAACCGGGCTAGCCGGGTTCATCAACCAAGTTGTAAAGTCTGGCACGTATCCCGGTTTCACAAACCTCTCCGCTCGCGCCGGCTCTCCGGCGTTGTACAACGACCTTTCCTTTGAAACCGGAGGTGCAACCGACAACCACCTCTTTTCATACTACGTCGGGGTAAGCGGTTACAATCAAGACTTCCGTTATCTCACGAACGCAAACGGCGCCCAACAAGTCAATGAATTTCCGTCAACCTATCCTGATAACGTCACGACCTTCCTCCCATTTTGGCCTGCCGTGTACCCTACGTGCAATCCGAATAACCCCAACCTCTATACGAATCCCGCAACATCGATTGTCACAAGTGACCCGGGATGTTTCAGCTATTATTCGCCAAACGCGGACTATGCATCGGCCATCGTAGGTCGAGAGGTCGTAAACAATTTTCACTTCGGCATCCCGCACAAGCACGACAGCGGGATGAACGACGTCCAGTTACTGTACTCAAATTCTGCGCAATTTCAACAATATTACAGCAGTCAAGGTGACGGCCAGCCGATACTCGGTGCGCTCATAACGCAGGGATACGTGGGTACGCCGCAATGGCCTGATTTTTACACGTATCCAGCGGGAACACCGTTTCTCGGGCTCGCCAACGTGCCGCCTATCGGATACGCCTTCCCGGGTTCACCACCCGATCGCTGCCTCAATGTGTCGGGGGTTCCCGGCAGTTGTCCGAACGGCGTCATCGCGCCCCTCCCTCTTGGTTATCGCGATGGCCGATGGGATCAAGCAAGTGTCGTGAAGGCACAATACCAGGACAACATGAGTGACACGTCCTATTTGCGCGCCTTTGGTTACATTTTTTACTCCAATACGAATCGCAGCGGCGCCATTCAAGATGGCATCTCCGGCGCAAATCTCGGCGGCACAAACTTTGACTACGAGCTGGACGCGCATACGCGCGGTGGTGAGCTTCAGTACGCAAACCAAGTATCCGCAAAGCACGAGCTCGTCGCGACACTGAATTATCTGGAGTCGCGAACTCTTCGTTACTACAACTTTAACGATTTTAACAGCTCAGGGCAGCAGGTGAGCAACCTGACAAACGGCACGCAATGCTTTGCCGCGGCTGATGGGATGCTGGCTAATGGCGTTGACAACGTTACCGCGGGCCAGGTAGCGCCGTGCAACGACCCAATCACCCAAGGCAGTTTCGGAGACCCCACCGGGCTCTCGACCTTGGGAAATCCGGAAAACGTCACCTGCGCGGGGGGGGCCAATGACCCGATTCCTCCACCAGCCTGCGCCCAAAGCGCGGCTTGGCGGTTGACCTTCACGGGCAACCAGGGCGAGATCAACTCGATCAAGCCCGAACTCGGCAACTTTTCGCTGAGCGACGACTGGAAACCCAACGGACAGCTCGACATCACGACAAGCCTTCGCTTTGACCGCGACGAGTATGTCATCACTCCGGTCGCCTCACCCGACAAGAACTTCTGGTACGCTGCCGCGCAGAAAGAATTCTGCTACAACCCCGTTACCTTCCAGCCGGTGATCGTTCCGGAGCCGCCGCAATTTTTGGGCAGCGTGAGCCCCTACGTCTCGTTCACGTGTCCGGTGGTCGGAGGTGTGCAGACGGTCCATCCTGACGGACAAAATGGACACATACTTTTGTCCGATGTGGTCCCCGCAAACTACACGCAGTCGTACTTCTCGCCGCGCTTTGGGCTCACCGACACGCTCAATTCGAATACGGTGCTTCGCTTCTCGGCGGGCAGATTCGCTCAAGAGCCGCAGAACTACGAAGTCGAGTACAACAGCCTCGAGCCGAATCTAGCCGCCGAGCTCATCGGCTTCCTTCAGTTTGGCTATAACACGCCATTCCATGCCGCCCAGGCACAGTTCTCGAATAATTATGACGCGTCGTACGAGCGCGCATTTCCGGGCACGGACATGGCGATCAAGGTGACGCCGTTCTTCCGCTGGGCGACCAATCAGCTCTACGAGACGATCAGCATCCCAACGCTGTTCGGCGTTTCCCCGTCGTTTAATGCTGGCACAGAGCGCAATGTCGGCCTCGAGATTGAGTTCACGAAGGGTGACTTCAACAAGAACGGTCTTTCTGGGCTAGTTTCATACACCTACACAAACTCCGTAGAAAAATGGAACAATTATGCGGGCACCTCCGTGAATGCGGTCGATCCCTACAATGAAGATATTCAAAATTTCAACATGCTGACCAAGGCCGGTGGCGGTTCGCCCTGCTATGACGATACTGGAACTGGCACGGCGGATCCATCGTGCGCATCAACCTCAATCTTGAATCCCTATTACAACATGTCGCCACAGCCGCTGTTGGACCGCAACGGCTGGTATCCGTCGGGGCTAGACTTTCCGTATATCTCGCCCAACACGTTGAGCGCCGTTCTGAGCTATCGCCACGACAAATTCTCGATGACGCCTGCCTTTTCGCTCAACGAGGGAGCACTCTACGGTACGCCGGGCGATTTCCAAGGACTCGATCCCCGCACATGCACGGCCAACCAGGGCACGCTTGGAATTCCCGATGCGTCCAATCCTCTGACCGCAGACTATACTTCTTGCGGCAAGGCAGCAGTTGGAGCCAGCGGCACGACACCTGGTTATCTTTGGATTCCGAGTCCTTACACGGGTACGTTCCCCACCTTCGGGCAGTATCGACAGCCGTGGCAGTTCAATCTGGGCTTGCAACTGCAGTACGATATTAGTCCGCGCACCACGGCCAACCTCAGTGTCGTAAATCTAGTGAATAGCTGTTTTGGCGGCTCTTCAGAGCCATGGACCAAGGTATACCCGCCCAATAGTCTTGCCTGTGGGTACGCATACAACAAGTTCTTTATCAGCAACTTTTGGAATGGTGCCAGCCCTAACGACACAAAGGCCAACGGCGTGCCGCTCAATCAGTACTTCTCAGTTCCCTACGCGCCTGCATATGGAGACGTCAACTCCTTCAACCTGCCGCTTCCGACGCAGCTGTTCTTCCAGGTCCAATTCAAATTGTAACGTAGCAGCGGACCTTTAGGTCCACGAACGTGGGGTGATTGGAAAATCGCCCCTCTCGCGAATTTATTCCAATGTAGTCACGCGATTTATTCGCGCGCTTGAAAATAGAGGAAATGCTTGCATTAATCATTTTGTTCGCTTCCGCCACGTTCTCGCTCCAGGATCTTCAACAGTTGGTGAGCCTCTCGAACGCCACCATCTCACCAGATGGAGCACGCATCGCCTTCGTGGCTTCCCGCGTCGACTTGAATCGCAATCGCTATGACGATACGCTTGAGATCTACGATCGGCGTTCGAAGGAGCTGCGCTCCGCAAGTGCAGGTCACACCTCCATCGGCAATCTCGCCTGGTCGCCCGACGGTTCTCAACTTGCGGCAGTTATCGACGACGCAAACGGTGTAAGCCAGATCTTTCTTATCAATCCTATCTCCGGAACCAAGGTCGAAACGACACGCGGCGGCTCAAGCGTCGAGCAGATTGCGTGGGATCCACGCGGCATGTCGATTGCCTTCACGCGCCAGAATGAGGTTGCTCCAAAAAGCGGAGCCGCAGCGTACGACGACGGGTTCCGCGTTGATGACAACGCATATCTCGCCGAGGAAGAAGCGCGCCCATTTCACATTTGGATCGTAGACCGTCACGGCCAAGAGCGCAGGCTCACCCAGGGTCCGCTCAGCGCCATCGATTCACCGCTGTCGTGGTCGCCGGACGGGCGTTTTATCTTGTACGAGTGCGCGCCAGCTGTCCACGGTCTTCACGATCTGGCGTACGCAGCCCGATTGAATGTGGCGACCGGTGAATCCACTTACGCAACGCCTCATCGGAGTTATGAAGATCAAGCGCTCTATTCCCCGGATGGATCGCATATTGCGTACTTGCACGTGCGCGCTAGCGATCCAGTGAATCAAGACGATGTGTGGCTCCAAGAGTCCGCCGGCGCAAACGACCGCGACATCTCCCTCGCCCTCGATCGTCAGGGTTCCACGCTTGCTTGGATGCCGAGAGGCAACGCTTTGCTCGAGCAAGTGGACGATCGAACGCAGGCGCCGCTGTTGCTCCAAAGAGTCGATGGGAGCTTCCGGCGCTTGCCGATGGGAACGGTCGTGGCGGCGCAGATCCAATCGTTGGGAAGCGTCGCGCGAGACGGCACGATTGCGTTCATCGGCGATCAAAAACGTCATCCGGACGAGCTATACGTGCTCGTGCCGGGCAGCCCGGTGCCGCAGCGGCTGACCTCGTTCAATGACCCTGTCGCAACGCTGCGGCTCGGCAGCGTGACTCGTGTCGCGTGGCGATCAGCCGACGGTCTTGAGGAAGACGGCGTGTTGACGTATCCGCCCGACTATATTCGTGGTCGCCGCTACCCGCTTGTGCTGCGCATCCACGGAGGACCCAATGAAAGCTCCACGGTGGCATTTTCAGATTTTTACCAGTTGGCTGCAAGCCACGGCTACCTTGTATTCGCACCGAATTACCGGGGTAGCACCGATTTGGGAAATGCCTACCTTCGTGCGATCTTCAACGATCCAAACACCGGTCCAGGGCAAGACGTGATGGCGGGGATTGCCGCGGTCGAACGGATGGGCATCGTTGACGAATCGCGCATCGCGGTTTCCGGCTGGTCGTATGGCGGTCAACTCACCTCGTGGTTGGAAGGTCACTACAACATTTGGCGCGCCGCGGTGGCAGGCGCCGCCGTCAACGATTTGGTCGTGGACTACTCCATTGCGGACGACATCGATGCCGACCGTCTTATGTTCACCCAGTCCTCTCCTTATAAGGGTAATGCGCTGACATTGTGGCGTAGCCAGTCTCCCATTACGTTCTATCAGAACATTCACACGCCCACGCTGATCCTATGCAACGTCTACGACGTCCGCGTGCCTATCGTCGAATCATACGAAATGTTTCACGCCCTAAAGGACAATGGCGTCCCAGTGGAATTTTACGCGTATCCCACGTCTGGTCACTTGCCTCAGGGTCCTACTCGAGAAGCAGACGCCTACAGACGCTGGCTTGCTTGGTTCGATCGCTACCTCAAATAATGTAGCAGCGGACCTTTAGGTCCCCGCTAACATTTGGGAATCGTAGCGTTTGGCGGCGCAGTGTAGGGATCGGGCGGGTTGTAGAACGGTGCTTTCCGGCCGTCAACACTCACAAAGTACGTGGGTGCGGCGGCGCACCACGTATTGAAATCAATCTGTTCGCCTTCGCGATTGAGCAGCGTGATGCGAATATTTTTGGCGATAAAGGGCTTTCCGGCAACGATTGGCGTCGCTTCAGTCAACCGAACCAACAACGCGGCGCCTTGGTGATGCTCCAGCTTGAGCGTGCCGATCCCATGTCGGTCAATAACGATTGCCGTCCCCTGACTCACACCGACACCCATGAGATCGCTCGAGGATTGCTCTTGCAAACGCGCGAGGAACACCATGAGCCGCCCCAGTCGATTGCGAGGAACCAAGTGCGTATCCGTAATGATATGGCGCAGCGGCGGAAAGGTGAAGAGATCGTGGGTGAAGCTTATGATTGGTTCGCTCGGATCCGCCATCGCATTGGTTGTCCTGGCTTCGACGTCTCCACCGGCTGCGTCCGCCGCAACCGAATCATACGCATACTCACCCAGAATCGCCAGGCCAGCGCTCGTGCCTCCAACCACACCTCCGCGATCGTACAGGCGCTGGACGGCGGCAATCAGCGGCGAGCCCTTCCATCGAACGTAGTGCGATTGATCGCCGCCTGAGAAGAAGACGCCTTGAGCATGGTCGACATAGTCAGCTGCTTGCTCGAGGTCGGCTTTGGTTGCCCCGGGGCCTAAGCTGATCGATCGCACGGAATTGAAAGGGGCAACCCGCATGATGTACGCGGTGTAGATATCTCCCTCGGAGGCCGTCAGAACGACCACATCGCCGCCCCGGACGGAATGCGAACCGACGATCGTGTCGTGCATCCACACGAAAGAAGAGTCAACCGTGGCGCCACCGCCCATGAGCAGCAAGCCCGGACCCTGGGGAGCGAGCGTGCTCGGGTGCTGATTACCAACGCGAGCATAGATCGTGAGCGGCGGAGTGGGAGTGTCTTGCGCGGCGGCAGATGCAGCAGGACTCGGCGCCCCCACGCCACCCGTGGAAAGCGCGAAGAATCCGACCGTCGCAAGCGCGATCGCCGCGCAAAGAGAAAACCAGGCCAATTTCATAGATTCGTGCAGCTTCGCCCGCAACGGCGGACACCCTGTTGCTAGGCGTAATGCGCGAGAACGTCGCGCGCTCGTTGCAGCACGAGTTCACGAAGCTCCTGGGGTTCTACGATCTCGACTTTTCTTCCCCAGGCGACGAGTTGATGCACCGCAACCTCAGTCGCCGGAAAAACGATTTTCACCAGTAAGGATTCCGATCGAGCTTTGCTCTCAAGCACCTGCGATTCCCAGTATGCCGTTACGTCGTCAATTGCAGCACTCGGTACTCGCAGCAAGACAGAGTACGTCGGAAGGCTTTCTTCGAATTTTTGAGCCCACTCGCGCCAGAATCCGACCAAGTCGAAATCGATGGGTCGCTCGAAATGCTGGTCGAGTTCCTTGACGTTGATGATACGCTCGGCTCGAAAGGTCCGCATTTCCGAACCAGAGCGCGCGACGAGATACCAGATACCGGCTTTGGCGACCAAGCCCAGGGGCTCGATCACTCTCTCGGTCTGCGCTCGATTTTGATCTTTGTAATAAAGTTCAACCCGCCGGTTTTCCCAAATTGCAACCCTCAAGGTGGCCAAATGTTCTCGTGGTTGCGCCGCTTGCTTCCAGCGCCGGGGGTCGAGGTAGATTCGATGGCGAGCCATCTCAACGGCGCGGCGCTGCGCATCAGGCAGCGCACCCACCAGCTTTGCGAGCGCGAGCGGTAGTTTATCGCTCAAGCCAATGTCGGCCAGCGGATTGTCGCCTGAAATGAATAAAGCCCGCAATTCGTCCTCGCTGAACTGGGTCAGCGCTTTGCGATAGCCGTCAGCCAAGACGATCCCGCCCGAAACACCCCTTTCGGCATGAACGGGGACGCCAGCCGAACTGAGCGCATCAAGATCGCGATAGACCGTACGCTTGGAAACCTCTAACTGCTCTGCCAGCTCACGCGCGCAGGCCCGCCCCTTGGCTTGGAGCAGAAGCAGCATGGCGAGCAAACGGCCAGATTTCATGATTTCAGTATCCTATGGAATATATGACATTAGGTGTCACCTTTCATGCGCTAGGATGGGTTATCCCTTAGACGCACATCTGAAAGGAAGGCATCCTCATGGCGACAGCCACGGGCATTAAGGCGACCGGGATTGACATTCACGCCTACCTGGTGAAAGATCCGAAACGCGCGACCAAGTTTTACAAGGACATCCTCGGCCTGGAACCCTCATGGGAAGGCGATCAAGGCGCAGAATTCGAGCTCGGCGACGGTGCGACGTTCGGCGTCTGGAAGATGAGCGACGGAAGCTGGCATCCCAGCGCCGGCGTGTTCTTCGCGGTTCCCAATCTTAAGGAAGCAGTAGCCGAGCTGCGCAAACACGACGTAAAGTTTCTCGACGACGAGCCGTTCGAATCCGAAGTCTGCCACATGATCGGGGTTGAAGACACCGAGGGAAACTCGTTCATGCTCCACCAGCGCAAGTAAATGTAGCGGCGGACCTTTAGGTCCGCCTGGTAGGGGGCGATTGGAAAATCGCCCCTTTTTAACTCGCGTCTTTATTTTACACTTAGCGCGCCAATTGGTTCTTCGGGAATGAGTGGTTGCCCGGAGCGCAACTGCGCCAACGCTGCGCTGTCGTTGCCTAAATAGGCATTCCAAAAGATTAACGTCGTTCGGACAACATAGTCATGAATTTGATTCATGTCGCGCGTCTGCCCGTGCGCCAGCATCGCGGCGACGGCGGGCGCCTTGGCTGCGTCGGCAAACGAAAAGTGGTTCGCGCCGTCGACGATGAGATTGTATTTATTGCCGGGCGGCATATGCTCGAACGGATCGAGACGCCAACTCGGCGCTTGATGCTGCTCGCCCTCGTCGCTCGATCCGTAGAGGGTCAGGGTGGGCCGCACGATCCCATCCCAGCGATGCGCATCGGCGCTCGAAAACATCCCCTGGGGCGATATGGCGAGGAACGCGAGGGGTCGTGGGTCGCTCGCGAGCGCGCTTGATCCAGGCAGCGTGGCCCCCGCGAGAACGAGCGTCGTACCGGCACCCATGGAGTGGCCCGCAACGCCGATCCGCTTCGTGTCGATGACGCCATCCAGCTCCGGAGCGCGTCGCTCGATATCGGGCAGCGAGGAAATGATAAACGAGATGTCGTGCGCGTTATCGTCCAGCTGCGAAGAAGTCACTACCGACTCTCCTTTAAACATGGCTGTGTAGCCGCCGGCCATGGCCGCTTGGCGATCCCCACCCTCGTGCGTAGGGAGAATAACGGCATAGCCAGCACTCGCCCAACCTGCTCCTAAATAGACGTAACCGTCCTTATTGCCCCCATAGCCGTGCGAAAAGATAATGAGCGGCACATCCTTTTGACCTGCCGGATAGTAGATTTTCAGTGGAATGTCACGCTGACGCTGCGCGTCGCGCAGAGTGATCGAGTCGATCGTCTTGACGGGATAGGCTGCGCCCAGGGTGATCAGCGCGAGGGCCACGAACGCAAAATGTAGTTGCGCGAATTTATTCGGGCGACCAAGGCGTCGCAGCCGACCTTCGGATTCCTTTTCTGGCAGGGTCATCATCATACTCCCTGAAGTTCACCCGTCACGGTTACTCTTCTTACCCACTGACATGAGGAGCACATGAGAATGGGAAGTCGCGGGGCGCTCGGGTGTTTGATCGCGGTCGTCGTCCTCATTGCCATCGTCGGATTTTGGATTGTCGGCACGTACAACAATTTGGTGACTCTCAGTCAGGCCGTCGACACGCAATGGGCTCAGGTAGAGAATGTCTACCAGCGGCGTGCCGACCTCATCCCTAATCTCGTCGCCACAGTCAAAGGCGCCGCGAATTTCGAAAAAAGTACGTACATCGCGGTTGCGCAAGCGCGCGCTAAAGTTGGGCAAGTGACGCAAGCGATCCCCGCAAACGTGACAAGCGATCCGCAAAACTTTGCCAAATTTCAAGCCGCCCAAGATGGTCTGTCCGCGACGCTTGCTCGTCTGCTCGCCGTCGTTGAGAACTATCCAGATCTCAAAGCAAGCGAGAATTTCCTGACGCTTCAGTCACAACTCGAAGGTACAGAGAATCGGATCGCGGTGGAGCGCATGCGTTATAACGACATCGCCCGGCAGTACAATACGACGCGCCAGTCGTTCCCGACCATTGCGATCGTCGGATTGTTCGGCAATCGCTTTCCGGCCAAGGAATACTTTAAAGCTCAGCCTGGTGCGCAGACCGCTCCGCAGGTGCAGTTCTAAAGGATGCGGATCTACCTGACCCTGCTTGCCGCCATCGCCGCGGTTGCACTCAGCGCGCGTGCGCTGGCGGATCAAGTCCCGATACCGCCATCGCCCACGCAGTGGGTGACCGACAACGTTGGGGTGCTTTCATCGTCCACAAGCGACAGCCTCAACCAGCGCCTCGCAAACTACGAGAAGACCACGGGACATCAAGTCCTTGTCTGGATTGGTCCATCAACCGGCGACGTGCCGCTTGAAGATTGGACCATTCGCGCATTCACGGCTTGGAAGGTCGGCCGCAAAGGTCTCGACGACGGTGCCGTCCTCTTTTTGTTCACGCAAGATCGCAAAGTCCGCATCGAGGTTGGCTACGGACTCGAAGGCCAACTCACCGACGCCATTTCGTCGCAAATCATTCGCAATGACGTCGAACCGCAGATGCGAGCGAACGATCCAGACGGAGCGGTCACGTCCGCGGTTTCGGATATCCTTGCGACGATCGGTGGCGAAGGAGGCGCGTCGGCACGGCCCTATCGACCTTCCACAAGTTCGGACAACGGGGGTTTATGGGGCATCCTCGCCTTTCTCGTCATCTTTTTCATCATGAGCTCGTTGATCCGTCGAGCCGCGGGCCGTCGCGGTCCGTATGTTATCGGATCTGGCTGGAGCGGCGCCGGTTGGGGCGGCTTTAGCGGAGGCTTTTCAGGCGGTGGCGGCGGGTTCAGCGGCGGCGGGGGCATGGGTGGCGGTGGCGGAGCATCGGGGGGTTGGTGAAGCCAAAACATCATCTCGCGCGCTACGTCGACGAGGACCAAATCGCCGCAGCGATTCGCGTAGCAGAAGCTCACACCACCGGCAAGGTTGTCGTGGTGCTCTCATCCCCTTCCCGCGGAGACATCATCGCAGCGGCCGCGCAGGCGTTTGCCAAGCTCGACATGCACCGCAGCCATCATCGCAACAGCGTTTTGCTCTTTGTCGCGCCCTCAAAGCGGGAGTTTGCAGTGGTTGGAGATGCCGGGATTCATCAAAAACTCGGACAAAGCTTTTGGGACCAACTTGCTCGTTCAATGAGCCAGAAGATCAAAACCGAAGATCTTAGCCGCGGACTCATCCATGGCATCGAGGCAATCGGAGGCGAGCTCGCCGCACACTTCCCAAAAACTACGTCGGATTAACCTGAACCGAGACCTGCTGAGTTACATACGCCATAAACAAAAGATCGGAGCCCACTGTTACCGGTTTGTCTTTGGAATAGTTTTTCTCATAGGGGCCACCAGCGCCAAAAATGAGGGGATCACCTTTCTTGGTGGCCGCGATTGGAACGTGCTGACCGTCGACTGAAGTAATCCAATCGAGTTGGATGGCCACGGCGGCCGGCTTACCATTTTTCGCCGGTGCGATTGAGACGACGTGACCTTGTCCGACGGCGCCCGAGATAACGGCGACGTTGCCTTGCGCCAGGAACGGTTCCGCGGCCACAATTTGGAACGTGTCACCCGGGTTGGAAGATGAAGAAGAGAGCGTTGTTCCATCGATGTGCACGCTGATCTGGTCGCCGGGCTGCAGGCTGATTGCCAAGTAACTAACATAGCTTGCGCCCATGGAGAGCGTGGCCAAAATAGCCACGCACGCGAACGCTAAGGTTGTCCGGTTTGCAAAGTGCATCATAATCTATTTCTTCCACCTCGGAGCGCGCAAGCCATCCAGCTTCCCGCAGGCCGGAGATGACAAAGGCCGGCTCGAAAGGCTTGTCATGAGTCAAACAGAGCTCACACTTATCGTCATTGTGGCGATTATGCTTGTCATCGGTCTTCGCATCTGGCGAGCGACCAGGGAGCAACGGATTAAGGTTGGGTCGATGTGGATCGCCCCCGCGATCTTTTTGGCCCTCACCATTTGGGCGCTCGTTTTTGATGGCTTCACGACCCCGGTCGACGTTGCGCTCGCTCTCGGGCTGCTTGTGGTTGGCGGGGCGATTGGCTGGTACCAGGGCACGCATACCACGGTCAGGATCGACCGCGCCGCGCACGTGATGTATACGAAGGCCAAGCCCATCGGAGCGGCGATTTTTGTCGCAGTCATTGGCGCGCGGCTGCTCATCAGGGGCACTTCCATCCTCCCGGCAATTCAGAACGGCTCGGTGGCAGCGGGCACGGTGCCGATGCCGCCCAAAGGCGACCTAGCGAGCCAGCTGAGCGCGCTACTCCTCGCTTTGGCCCTGGGGGTCATCCTGGGATTGCGTGTCTATCTTCTCAGGAAGTACCAGCTGGATGCCCCCGCTGACGGGTAAAACGTTTCCCAAGCAGAATTCGTTTAGTAGAAGGTAGGGCAGGATGGGCGAGGTGGACCCACGCGGTTGCCCCCAGGAGTTGCCCCATGAAAAATGCATTCGTCAAGCTAGGCATGGCCCTAGCTGCCATCCTTGTGGTCGGTCTCGCTTCAGTTCCGGCACTTGCAGACAGCGGAAGCGGCGTCGCCCGCGTCAGCGTTGTGAACGGGACGATCACCGTGCAGCACGGCGATAATGGAGACACCGAAGCGGCCGTCGTCAATGCACCTATAAGCGTTGGAGACTACCTCTCGACCGGTTCTGGCTCTCACGCTGAAGTGCAGATCGACAACGCAGATTTCGTACGCATCGCCGCGGACGCTCAAGTGCGCTTCTCGAAGCTCGATGCAAATGACCATCAACTGCAACTTGCAGCGGGTACGGTCGATGTGCGCGTGCTGCACTCTTCGGATGCAAACATCGCGCTCGACACGCCGTCCATCACGATTCGACCAGACGAACCCGGTAGCTACCGCGTTACAGTCGACAGCAGTGGGAGTACTATTTTTACCGTGCGTTCCGGCCAAGCGGACCTCATAGGGCCACAAGGCTCGCAAACGATCGACTCAGGGACGACGGTTCTCGTCAAAGGATCATCGTCCAATCCCCAGGTCAGCACGATCGATACGGTCGCGTACGACGATTTCGATTCTTGGAATGCGCAGCGCGATCAATACGAGCAGCCTTCATCTGCAGACCAATATGCCAATCAAGATATCGTCGGTCTGGATGACCTTGATTCTTACGGACATTGGGTTTGGGTCTCTGACTACGGCAACGTGTGGGTTCCATACAGCGACCAGTCCGATTGGGCACCCTATCAAGACGGCCGCTGGGCTTGGGCACCATACTATGGTTGGACGTGGGTTGGATACGAGCCGTGGGGTTGGGCGCCATATCACTATGGGCGTTGGTTTTATGCTAACGGCTATGGGTGGGCATGGTGGCCCGGTCCTGTGTATGCACCTGTCGCCTACTGCCCAGGCGCCGTCGCCTTCTTTGGGTATGGCAGCGGTTTTGGTTTCAGCGTCGGCTTTGGGTTTAGCAATGTCGCGTGGGTGCCGCTCGCACCGTATGAGCCGTTTTACCCGTGGTGGGGGTCTGGCTTCGGCGCCAACATCACCAACATCAACATCACGAACATCAACATTACGAACGTCAACGTCACGAAGATCTATCGCAATGCGCGCGGGCCGCACGCAGCGATTGCATCAATAACGGTGCGCGATTTCCAGAACGGATCGTCAGCACACCACTACTTGCCCGTGAACGCACACGACCTTCAAAACGTTGGACTTCTGAAGAGCACGTTGCCAATCCAGCCTGGCAAAGGCAACATGCGGTTCAGCGACAGACCCATGCCGATTGCCAGGACGCAACCGCTTTCGCCCCGCTTCCATGTCATGGCGTTGCAACCGAAGACGCAAACTGGTTTCCTCGGACGTCAAAGCGGTGGCACAGTCGGCAAGCCGATCAGCGAACGGTCTGGCACTCCGATTGCCAAACTCAACTCCGGCGGCGCACCATCGTCGGCATGGGGGCGCTTCGGCTCCGCGCGCGGCACAGCGATGGACGTCGGGATTGGTCCTCACGTCTCGACGGCGACGAATCCGGCGATGACGAATTCAATGAAGCCTACCCAACCCAGCCGTATCACAACGCGATCGGGCCCATCCGCGGAGTGGAGCAGGTTCAACGCAAGTCATGGTGCCGGAAGTAGCGCGGCCGGGGCCATGCCGGCAGCTCTCCCCAACGCGACGCGCTTCAACGGAGGTGCAACGCGCGGGGTTGGATCGACTCCGAGGACTTTCCATGCGACCGGCAATTCGCAGACGGGACGCTCATTCCAAGGCGCGCCATCGTCGTTGACGCCGAGTTCTCCGTGGACTCGCTTCAACGGGAGTTCAACTCACGCAGTCGGATCGGGGGCGAGAACTCTCCCTTCGACCGGCTCAATGCCGCACGCGATAGGCTCATACCACAGCGTGCCATCGTCGGCGATGCCGAGTTCGCCCTGGACTCGCTTCAACGGGAGTTCAACTCACGCAGTCGGATCGGGGGCGAGAACTCTCCCTTCGACCGGCTCAATGCCGCACGCGATAGGCTCATACCACAGCGTGCCATCGTCGGCGATGCCGAGTTCGCCCTGGACTCGCTTCAACGGGACCTACAACGACCACCCGGCATCTTCCGTTGGAACTGGATACCGCGGGTACCCGACCTATTCGAATAACTATCCGCAACGAGGCGGCAATGTGAATGCACCGCGTCCGCAGTTTCAGCGCCAGTCTAGCGGCAACCCGACTAGACCTCAGCGGCCACACGGCAAGTAGGGCCAAGGAGGATCAAGTAGGGGCGATTGAAAGATCGCCCCTCTTTTTTTACATTTTACCGGCCGCGTGCAGCGTTTTATAAATCGAAGTAAAGAGCATGCCAATTTTGTCTTGGTTTCCATCGGGCTGGCTGTTGAGCCCGACATCGAGCACCACGTCCTGCTTTGGAAAGTAGCCGTACAACATGCGGTAGCCTAGGGTCTCGCCCTCGTAGAACCAGATTGTCCCCGTTTCCTTTTCTGTCAGTTGAGCGACTCCTAACCCAAAGGCACGCGGGTCCGTAAGCGATGTCCTTGCGATGGGTTTTCCGGTTGCCAGCGACACGATGGTCATCATCTCGCGACGTTGCACGGCGGGCAGGAAGGTCGGGCTTTGATACAGCGCGCGCACCCAATGGGTCATCGCCTCAGGTGATCCAACTGCAGCCCCCGCGCCTTGGGCCCACGACACACTGTAGAGCCGAACGTCTTTATTCAAAAGCGGGGCTAGGTGTTTATTCTCCGGGGTGTGGTTGTAGAAGTATCCAGAGACCGTGCGGATGGCAACCGCGGATGGGTAAAGATGAGGGCTGTAGTACATGTCTTCGAGCGGGATGGCGTTAATGATGCGACTTTGCACTTCTGATTCGTAGCTTTGGCCCGTGACCTTTTCGATGATCATTTCCGAGAGGATGTAGTTGGTATTTGAATAGTACCAGCCGTGCTGCGGCTTGGGCGCGCCTGGGGTTCCGGGGTAACAATAATGGACAAGGTCGGCTGTCGTGAACTTGCGATATGGCTGCGCCACAACGGCGTCCATAAACGAGTCGGTATCGTCGTACGTCGGAATTGGACTCGTCATATCGAGGAGACGGCGAATCGTGATGTCTTTCCACGCCGGGTACTGAGGGAGAAACTTCCCGAGCGGGTCGTCAATTGAGAGTTTGCCTTCGGCCTCGAGCTGCAAAAGAATCGAGGAGGTAAAGGCCTTGGTGTTGCTGCCGATCTGGAAGAGATTATTTGGGGTCACCGGCTTGCCGCCGCCATATTGCGTGGTTCCCGCTGCTACATTGATGTTTGAGGTGGAGTCGTGAAGATCGACGCTCAACGAAGCAGCGGAGATGTGCTCGATCTTCGCCCGGCTTGCCAGGTAGTTGCTCAGATCTGCGGTCAACGCCGAGCGCAACGCGTTGTCGCCGCCGGCCGCCCACGCGGGTCGACTTATGACAAATACCAAGGCAAGCACCATCAAGATGGTTTTCACAGGAAGATCCTCCAGGGTAGCGCTGCTATTTTGTCAGGGTCGCCTGCGCCGTGATTTCCGGCACGCCGGCAAGTGCCCGCGAAACAGGGCAGCCTTTCTTTGCGTCAGCAACGATTTTTTGAAACGTTGCGTCGTCGATGCCCGGCACCGAAGCGTCCATCTTGAGATCTATCCGTCGAATGGAAAAACCACCGCTTTCGGATTCGAGGTGCACTGTCGCGACGGTGGCCAAACGTTCCGGCTTGAAACCGCCCTTGGTAAGGCCGCCCGCGGTCGCCATCGTGAAGCAGCCCGCATGCGCTGCCGCAATCAGTTCTTCTGGATTCGTTCCCTTGCCGTCGCCAAAGCGAGAATCAAACGAGTACGCGCCGTCAAATGCTCCGCCGCCAAATTTCATGTGGCCCGAACCGGAGCGCAGGTCACCCGTCCATTGCGCCTGCGCAGTCCTCTGTGGCATTCTTCTTCCTCCCTCAGGTGGGATCGCGCTAGTATTGGACCGCGTCCGTCTTGACTTCACTGAAGAAGTCGAGGTCCATGGTATCCTGTGGATACGCAAAGTCCGAAAATGTGTAGCTCATGCCGTCGTAATTCACCGGTGGTGAGTTGCTCAACAAACCACCGGTCTTAATGGTGGACGCCGTATATTCCGAGGCCATGAACCAGTGGCCGTCCGCGACCGTGTACTCCGCATCCCACGGTACGGTCGTCGCCGGCCCTTCGTCAAAGATTCCCGCGCTGCGCAGCTTCCAAATGATGAAGCCTTGCGTATCAACCCAAGCTTCGCGCAAACGGTAGTAGTCAGGTCTATCGATTGGCGTCAGCTTCAGGTGATAGACGTAGCGATTGCGATAAGGCTCGACATCCAACAGCTCAGCTTCGTAGTCGCGGGCGATCGAGAGCACGCGACCGAGGGATCTGACACCAGAGTCCTCATCATCGGAGGTGCGCATTCCTGGGAACTCCGTGGGCTTGCGTGGCAAGAGCCCGAAGGCGTAGGTGGGTGAGATTTCGGGAACGCCAAACGGTTGCGAATAATTACCCTTTCGCTGGCTCGGAAAAAGCGCACTAAGGATTGGAATGTTGATGCGCCATCCCCACGGATTTTCAGGCTGGTTCGTCGTGACCACTGGCACGGAGTGCGTGATCACTATTCCATCACTCGTTCGCAAACTCGACCGGAATTCTTCGATGAACGGCTTGCCGCCGATCGTCGAGCGTGACGTGACGATGAACGAAACCACCGGCGGGTAGTCAAACGTGCGCAGCGTGTGCAGCGCGTTATCGAAAATGTCCGATCCGGAGAGCTTGTTACCGGACGGTGGGGCAGCCGCTTCATGTGCGAGGGCTATGGCGTCGAGCGAGGTTGCCGATTCCGTCGTGAAGCGAGCGATGTGCTCCGTCAGCGTTTTTGGGCAACCGGACGGCGCAGCGAGGGTGGTCACCGAAAAAACGACATCGTACGTTGTGGAGGGCTTGAGCCTCGGTAGCGGCATCGTCACAATGGCGGAGGCGGGGCTCGCAAAGTTTCGACTCTTGTGCAAGATGCTTGGCGGCGTGTAGGGTGTAAAACGAGGTGTCAAGACGATCGGCGATCCGCTATCGGGCACGAGCTCGACCTGCTTGATCGTGGAAAAGCTTCCGTCAGACTGAATCCCAAGCGGCGTGGCGAGCGAGACGTCGGTGCCGCTTTCCTGGGGCGCGACGAGCTGGTAGATCGGCTGGTGGACAATGAACGAGTAGTCACAGGTCATCGTCGCCGCGTCCGCGCGGCTGGATGCGGCGATTGGAAAATCGCCGCGAGCAGCGATCGCGCTGACGGCGCAGACGAGGAGCACGACGCGGATAGGGATTTTGAACACGGGCTGAAGTAATTGTCCGGAGGCCCTTGCGTTTCATCCAACTGGAGGCACGCCCTTGGCTCGCATCGCAAGACCGGCTCGCAAGCCTTACGCAAGCGGGCTTCCCACGATCAAAGAGCGCCAAGCGCACGGTAAAGCGTTGCGCGCTAAGGTTCCCAGGGCAGCGCAGGGGCAGTGGGCTCCATGGCCAGGCCGGCCGGACCCAATCGAGCTGCTCAGGCAGCAGAACCGCCAACGCGTGAAAAGTCTCGTACCAATCCGCTACGCGCGGATGCTCCAATCACCTTTTGCGTTCATGCGGGGCGCCGCAGTGGTGATGGCGCACGACCTTGCCAAGCTGCCGCTGACCGGCTACCAGGTGAACGCATGCGGCGATTGTCACCTTGCAAACTTTGGCGGGTATGCAACGCCAGAACGCAATTTCGTTTTCGATATCAACGATTTCGACGAGACTCTTTTCGCGCCGTGGGAATTTGATGTCAAGCGTCTTGCAGCGAGCATTGTCGTGGCCGGTCGCTCCACCAATTTCGACGGTGATTGTTGTGATGATGCAGCGCTCTCGGCCACGCGTCACTACCGAGAACACATGGCAAGACTTGCAAACAAGACTGCATTGCAAGTCTGGTATTCGCACCTGGATGTCGAGGATATCCTCAAAGATATCGCCCAGACCTCGGGTCAGCTCCAATCGTTGGAACGCGGTGCGCTGCGGGTGCGCGGCCGCACGCCTGATGTCATTCTCGGGAAGATGACGGAGAGTCGCAACGCTGTGCGCCGATTCATCGACAATCCTCCATTTGTGTATCATTCGGTCACGGATCATGCACACAGCCAAATCATGCACTCCGTCATCGATAAATATCGCGACAGCCTGCGCGCCGACGTGCGGGTTCTCTTCGACCGCTACCAACTTGTGGACATGGCGGTCAAAGTCGTGGGCGTCGGCAGTGTCGGAACGCGCTGCGGTGTGCTGCTCTTCATGGCGGGGAAAGACGATGCGCTCATCTTACAAACGAAAGAAGCGAATCACTCCGTCCTGGAAACCCCCAAAAATCAGAGCCCCTTTCGCAACCAAGGTCAGCGAGTAGTCACCGGGCAGCGCATCATGCAGGCGGCCAGCGACGCGTTTCTGGGATGGACATCGTATCGCGGGCGTGACTATTACGTGCGCCAGCTCCGCGACATGAAGGCCTCCATCGAGCTGGAACAGCTGACCGGTCGGTCGTTTATCGCCTACGCGCAGGTCTGCGGAACGATTCTAGCGCGTGCGCACGCTCGAACTGGAGATGCGGCCGTCATCAGTGGGTATCTCGGCGCGAGTGACCGGTTCGATCGGGCGATCGCACGCTTCGCTCGGCAATACGCCAACCAAACCGAGCGAGATTACGCGGCCCTCAAAGCTGCGCACAAAAAAGGCACGATCCACCCTGCCCCGACCGCCCGTTAGCGTCCTATTGGTTGCGGCGACGTAGCGCCATGGTCACGATCAAGATGAGCACTGCGAAGCCGATGAGGAGCAAGAACGCAGTTGATGCGCTTGAAGTGCTTGACGTGCCGGATTGCACGGTCGTTGGGTTGGGCGCTCCAGCTGGCGTTGCCCCAACGGTTTCCCAGGGGGAGCCGCTCGCTGCGGGATTTTCGGGGCTTTGCAATGGCGCGATAGAGGGCATGGGCGTTGAACTTGCCTCGAGTGCGGCCGCGGTTCGGTCGACCGCCGCGCCGATTGCATCTGCGAGTTGCCCGCTCTGCATGTCTGCCTGAAAACTTGCGTTGATGTTGTTGGCGGCTGAGTCGGGAATTGCATCGACGTACGCAGGAGTGGTGATCATGTTGAACGTCACCGTGCCGTTGTTTCTCGCCACCCAAATAACGGCCGCAATGGCGCCCTTCACGTTGAGCGACTGGGCGTCAGAGAGCGCGAGCGCACTTGAGGTCGTGCCCGGTTGCTCCTCCATCAAAATAACGCCGATCCCCTTGCCCGTTGTCGATTCAAGTTGTTCTTCGCGCGCCGCAATGCTCGAGACGTGTGCGGCGTCGAGGAGCCCGAGATCGTCGCGAATGTAGTTGCGAGGATCGGTCGGAATTTTCGCGCCGTTCTCGAGCGCAGTGGCGATATTGTCGACGACATCGGGAATGGTATCGCTTGGGCAACAATACCGCAACGAGGTGGCGAGTTGGCTTCGCAAAGCCCGCTGTTGGTCTGGGGTGATCCATTTGAGCGCCTGATCGGCGAAGACGATATCCGCCTTTTGTGAATCTGTTGCAACCCAGATGAGGGCGCCAAACTTTTGACCCAACGCTTTCGTGGCCACGTTGGCTGCGTCGAGTGCGGTTTCGCTACCCGTGCCGTGCTGGACAAGCACGCCCACAAACGTGCCGGTGTTGTTCTGGAGCAAGCTGTTGCGATTGTCGATCTGTGCGATCGCATTTTGCGTCATGAGCCCTGTCTCGTCGACGACGGTTGAATCCGCGCGCGCCTGCCCGCAGACCGCGAGCAGCAATACGACGACCAGGGGAAAGGGCAAGGTGAAAACGGATCGCATTTTTGCGCCCCCAAACCATGCAGGAGCGGTGGCTCTTTGAGCTGGCTTTACACGGTTCGCGAAGCGCTCCTGCAAGAGTGCAGCGCACCAAAACCGAACGCTTTCTGCCCTTCACAATGCAATGTCTCATCATGAGGAGATATCTGATGAATCGCATTCTCACGTCGCTCTTTATGGCGCTCTTCCTTGCTGCGCTCGCGACCATTGCATCGGCTCACGAACTCAACACGAAGACGATGGTCGCGGCAGCGGGCGGTCAGCCATTCTTCGCGGGTTCTTGGCGGTGTACGAGTGGAAATCTCAATATTACTCCTGAGTTTGGTCCCTGGTTGACGTATCGAAGCCAAGGCAATGGCAACATTTCGCACTCGTTTGTCTATAGCGATGCAGTCGGAGGTGGGTGGGTCAACGTCGGCGTCGACAGCAGCGGCGGTTATTGGACGATGACCTCGGCAGGCTGGCAGGGCAACACCATGACCTACACGGGAACCTACACCAACCGCGGCAGCGCTCGATCGCAGCGCCAGGTCATTACACGAAACGGTCCCAACCGAATGGGTATCGCTATCTGGCGCAACGGCAACTTGGCCGGGCAAACTTCCTGTACCAAATAAACACGAAATAATATTGTAGGGGGCGATCGGCAAATCGCCCCGTCGCCCAGGGCGATTGGAGCGCAGGTGTGATCTATCGTTTTGCGCTCTTTTGGTCGAAGTATACGCAAGGCGTGCGCGAGCGCTACCGTCTTTTGATGACCCCCGCACACCCAGGCTTTTTTTTGCCGTGGCTCGGTTACGCTGTCTTCGTTGCCGCCACACTCCGCTGGCTTATCGACTTTTTCTTGCTCCTGCTGCTTGTGTGGCGTCGCTGTGAGACGCCATCCATCGCGCGCCTCGGCCACGAGCTTCGGTGGATCCCATTGATCATGGCAGCGGGCATAGCGATCATGGCCCTTACGCTGCTGCCGAAACAAAAGGCCTATGCACGCGCCATTCCCCTGTGGATCGGCGAAGCGTGCGTCACGCTGCTGCCGATCAGCCTCGTGCTCGCCGTGGTCGGCCTATCGTTTTTTTGGGTCGATTTGCGCTACGCGTGCCGCTGAGGCCGCCTATCCCGAACTCACCATCTCGCGTACTCTTGGGTGCTCTCCCTCAACGGTTTTGATCCACCGTCCAAATGACGGCACGCGCTCGCCAACGCGAAAGAGAAAGTAGTAAGCGCTCACATCGCCTACATTGGCAAAACGTTTCTTGAGGTCTGAGAGCGTGGCCCCATACGTCTTGCGGGACCGAAGATACGCGCGAAAACCACCATGCTCGCGCTCGAGTTCGAGCATGGTCCGTGCGTTGTGTATGGTTGCCTTGATCTTGCGCTCGCTATGCAGGATGCCCGGAAGCGTCATGATGCGGTTGACGTCTTTGGTCTCGTACCGCGAAACCCGAGACGGGTCAAAACCTTCGAAGGCATCGCAGAGCGCATCCCACTGGCGATCGATGAGCGCCCAGCTCAAGCCGGCCTGATAGACGGCGCGGCTCATCACGGCGAGGTAGTCGGCAAGAGAACGAGGCTTAATCCGCTTGTGAGTGCTTCCGCTCATGCCTTGCCGAAGAGCTTGGCATCGTCGTGATCGATGATGTCAAAAATCAGCCCGCTCGAGACCGTCGCGTGATGCGGGTACATCTCTGCGAAACGGGCGCGTCGCTCGGGCTCGATGTCATTGATAGATCGCTCGGCAGCTGCTTTATTCATGTCGCCGAATTTTGAGGAGTCGGTATGTGCGAGCACCCAATTGGCCACCTCATCCTCGGATTTGGCCCGTGCGACGACCGCTTGAAGTTGATCTGGCTCGATGCCGATTGCGGCGAGCATGCGGGTGCTGCTACCCGGAAGGTTATAAGAACCGATATTTCCTCCGGGAAGCAGCGCGCGCATCTTGTCAATGGTGCGTGGCAACCACGTGAGACCGGCGAGCGTCTCGCGCGGACTGCGCGGCGGGTGCTTGGTAAGGTCAAGCGGTTCCATTTTGCCCTCCCTGCGACGGATCGGCCGCGATCTTGTTTGCAAGAACCTCCGTTCGCAGCCGGCTGTGACGGTACCCGTAGAATGCATAAATGACGATGCCAACGGCAAACCACACGACAAAGCGAATGAGCGTCGGCACGGCTAGTCCGAAGACGATGAGATACAAACACATGAGCAGTCCCAGAACTGCCACGAGAGGACCGGCCGGCGCCTTGAAAGGACGATTTGCGTTGGGATGCGTGAAACGCAATATCAAAACGCCCAGACAGACAATGGAAAATGCGGAGAGCGTTCCGATGTTAACCAGCTCGAGGAGCTTCTCGAGCGGAATGATGGCAGCCATAATGGCGACGATGACGCCGGTGATCATCGTCATACGTGCCGGTGTATGAAAGCGCGGGTGAATCCTCGATACAACCTCGGGCAACAGTTGGTCGCGCGCCATGACGTAGAAAATCCGGGTTTGACCGAGCAGAGAGGTCAACATGACGGAGATGTTGCCGGCGATGGCACCAATCGTGACAAAGGCGACAAAAATAGGAGCATTGCCCGCCAATCGCGCTGCCTGACTCATGGCTGAGTTCGACTCGATGTGCTGCCAGGGCACGATACCGACCGTGATGTACGCGATGATCATGTAAAGAATGCCGCCGACAACCAGCGAGCCGATGATCCCGATCGGCACATCGCGTCGAGGATTCTTCGACTCCTCAGACGCGACGGTTACCGTATCGAAACCAATGTAGGCGAAGAAGACCAGGGCCGCGCTTTGCACGATTCCGCGCGTGCCGAATGGGGAAAACGGATGGAGATGCTTTGGAGAAACAAAAGCGATGCAGCCGACGATAAAGACGACGAACGCAACCACTTGGAGAATGACGAATGCTGCGTTGGTTCCGGCTGACTCCTTAATGCCGATGGCGAGCAGGATACTCATGCCAAGCACGCCGAGCGCGGCGACGACGTCGATCTGCGAGCCCGCCAAATTGATCGAATTGAGCATATTGAAATGCCACGGCCCGAGGTGAACTGGAACCGCAGTCGCATCGAGTTTCGCTATGTGCGCCCATTGGGGAAGTCTGATGCCGACGCTCCCCAACAAATCCTGAACGTAGCCAGACCACGAAGACGCCACCGGAGCGGCGCTGATGCCGTACTCTAAAATGAGATCCCAGCCGATCACCCAGGCGACAATCTCGCCCAGCGTCGCGTAGGCGTACGTGTACGCGCTACCTGCCACCGGTACCATCGAGGCGAACTCCGCATAGCAAAGTGCAACGAAAATGCACGCAACGCCTGAGACGAGGAAGCCCATGATGACGCCCGGTCCGGCAGCTTGCGCGCCCACCCCGATGGTGGTAAAGATCCCGCCGAGCATGGTGCCTAACCCAATGGCAAGAAGTCCGGGCCAACCTAAAACACGCCGCAGTTTTGGACCTTCCTCGTCAGGTCGAACGCGATCCAGCGGCTGTGAAGTAAAAAGCTGCTTCAGCGACATACGTACGGTCGCGAGTTTGTTCGCGAGTGCAGGGAATCCCCTCGAACATTCAAAGCCCAGAGCATGCCTGAGGATGGTTTCGCAACCCTCGATCACGAGCGGGCCGAGCGCACGGGCTTCCCCGAAGTCATCTTTTGCCCCGGCAAGAGCGACGAACAGATCGCCAACATCGCCGTTTCGCTCGCCGAGAGCGCGCCGGTGGTCATGGCAACGCGCGCGTCCGGATCGACCTTTGCGGCCGTGCGATCGCTGCTTCCCGCGGCGCTGTTTTATGAAGAAGCACGGATTATCGCCTGTGAGATGCGCCCGCTGCCGCGCGTGGGATCAGTTGCCGTCATCTCCGCTGGAACCGCGGACGCGCCGGTGGCGGCGGAAGCAGCTATCTCGCTGGATCTCATGGGCAATTGCGTCACGCGGGTCAACGACGTGGGGGTCGCTGGACTGCACCGCGTTCTCAACCACCGCGACTTGCTGCGCTCGGCGAATGCAATCGTCGCCGTGGCCGGCATGGATGGCGCTCTTCCCTCGGTCATCGCTGGCCTCACCGACAAACCGGTCATTGCAACGCCGACGAGCGTGGGATATGGTGCCTCGTATCAAGGCATCGCAGCGCTCCTTGCTATGCTTAACGCCTGCGCGGTGGGCGTCAGCGTTGTGAATATCGACAACGGATTTGGCGCAGCCTGCGTCGCATCGCGGATCAACCACCTCGCGTGCAAGGTGATGTAGTGTCGCACGTGTCTTCGCGACCAATCGCCGAAACCAAACTACGCGAAATTCTTCGCGACCTCACAGCAGTCGTGGTCGCGTATTCCGGTGGCGTAGATAGCGCAACGCTGCTCGCCGTCGCACATGAGGAGCTGCACGACAACGTTCTCGCCATTACGGGCAGCTCGTCCTCGATCGCCCAAGGGGAAATCGAAGCGGCGGCGGAGCTCGCCAAGCAGATAGGCGTCTCCCACGAGATCATCGAGACGCATGAGTTTGACAATCCAAACTATATCTCGAACCCGAAGAACCGCTGCTTCTATTGTAAGGACGAATTATTTTCGCGGCTCGTCGCCATCGCACGCGAGCGTGGATACGCCTACGTCCTCGATGGCTCGAACGCAGACGACGGGCGCACCCCGCAAGACTACCGCCCCGGTCAAGAAGCTGGCCGAAGGCTCGGCGTTCGCAGCCCGCTCGCGCAAGCAGGCCTAGGCAAGGCTGCCATTCGCGACCTTGCGAAGCGACTTGGCTTGGTCGTGCACGACAAGCCTGCGACGCCGTGCCTGTCGTCTCGCGTGCCACATGGGACCGCCATCAACGCAGAAGACTTGCGAAGGATCGATCTCGCCGAGCGCTATCTGCGCGCACTTGGCTACGACGTCGTGCGCGTGCGCCACTATGGCTCGACCGCACGTATTGAAGTGCCGGCCGATCGAATCGAACAGCTTCAAAGCGCGCACCGCCACATTGGTCAGGCATTGCGCAGTGTCGGCTACAAACGAGTGGAAATCGATACGCGCGGGTATCGCACGGGCTCGTTGAACTAGAACGGGCCAGGTATGTCGGGTAGTCGCGCGAATTTATTCGCGCGTTCGTTCATCACTGCACCCAAACGAGGGAGAGCATGATCAAAGAAGGACTGTTGCCCATTCCCCAAGCGGGTCTGCGCCGCAACTGCCTGTCCTTCATTGAAGTGGTGGCCCAGTCCGTTGCCAACATCGCGCCATCCGCGACACCGGCCCTCATCATTCCAGCGGTCTTCGCTATTACGGGCGGCGGGTTATGGCTGACCTATGCATTCTCAACGGTTGCCCTGCTCTTGGTCACCTACCATATCAACCAGTTCGCAAAACGGTCGGCCTCGCCAGGCGCGCTCTACACCTTCGTTGCGCAGGGGATGGGACCAACCTGGGGCGTCATATCGGGTTGGTCGCTCGTGATCGCCTATCTGATCACCGGTGGAGCGACGTTGTGCGGAGCCGCCAACTACGTTGCCGTCCTCATGCACGCCCTCTCTGGATACAATGCGGGTCTTGTGGTGACGGTGGTCGTCATGATCGCGGTGGCCGTCGGGGCATGGTACCTGGCGTACAGAGATATCGAACTCTCGACGAAATTCATGTTAGGTCTGGAGTTTTTTTCGGTCGGCGTCGTGCTGCTGCTCGCGTTTGCTTTTTACGTCAAGACCGGCCGGTTGTATGACACTGCGCAGTTCTCGCTTGTGGGAGCGTCACCCAAAGCCATGCTCCAGGGGCTTGTGCTTGCGTTTTTTAGCTTCGTCGGATTTGAGAGTGCCACCGCGCTCGGGCATGAGGCGCGCAATCCGTTGCGTACCATTCCCCGATCCGTGCTCGTGACCGTGATAGCCGTCGGTGCGTTCTTCACCTTCATGTCGTACACACTCGTCGATGCTTTCCAAGGCCAGTCGACCTCGCTTGGCCAGTCAAATGCGCCGCTCAACGTGCTCTCGCACATCGCTGGACTTCCTCTCCTGGGTACCCTGTTTGCGGCCGGCGCGACCGTCGGCTTTTTCGCCTGTGCGTTGGCATGCATCAACGCCGGCGCGCGAGTGATCTTCGCAATGTCGAAACATGGACTCGTGCATGCGTCTGCGGCCGGCACGCACGAGGTGCATGCAACACCCCACGTCGCGGTGACCATTGCGGCGGCCGTCGTCCTGCTGGCGCCGCTGGGCCTGATCATCTCGCACGCGGCACTGCTCGACGCGTTTGGCTACCTGGGGTCCGTTGCGACGTTCGGCTTTTTGTTCGCTTACATCTTAGTGTCGATCGGCTCGCCGCTCTACTTGCGTCGACGGGGAGAAATGAGCGCGACGCCCATCGTCATGGCGATTTTGTCCATCGCGATGCTGGCGATCGCAACCATTGGCAGCGTCTATCCGGTGCCCGCGCCGCCCTACAACGTCTTGCCGTATGTGTTTTTAGCGTTGCTTGCGATTGGGCTCGCGCGATTCGCGTACGTCTGCATGCGCCAGCCCGACACGATCAAGGCAATTCAGGCGGACCTGGTGAGCGAAGTTGAGGAGCTAAGCGCTTAGCGCCGCACCGCAAACGCGTTGTACAGTGCGGCGAGAATCGCACCCCCGACGCCAGCCGCCACCATAAAAATCAGCAGATGCCAAGCGCCAAAGCCGTGATGCATCATCATCGGAGCGTGCGGTCCTGCCATGTTGTGCCAAGGTCCGCGGTACACCCCATATTTGACGGCCGCACGTGCCATCATCATAGCGTGAATGGGCCACGCGATGAGGCCGAGAAGTAACGCAGTGATCGCGCAAGCGAGTGCGAAGCTCCACACGTGCAGGCGCATGTAGAGCACCGCTGCTGGAGAAGACGAAGGATTTTCCATAATAACAGCATCTTCGCGCTGCGAGCCATAAGCTCATGTAGCGGTCGACTGTCAAGTCGCCCACCAATCTGAGAACTACCTGAGAAAAAGCTCCATCTCGTCGGATGGCTCGAACCCTGCCGACTCATACAACGGGCGTCCCATCCGCGAAGTCCGCAGGCGCACCACGTCGCAATGCTTCGTGCGCGCCCATTCTACCGCGTGCAGCGTCAAGGCTTTGCCAATCCCTTGACGGCGCCGCGCGGGCACGACGTACACGTTGCAGATATACAGTTGCTCGCTGCCAACGATTGCGGACCGATGATTGGTCGGCATATAAGCCGCGGCGATTCCAATGATATGCCCGTCCTGCTCGGCTGCCCAGACTGCCCCCCGAGACTTGCGGGCATGTCCTTCAAAAAAAGCGACGTAGCGTTCGCGCCACCCTGGAATCTCAAGATCCAAATCCTCTCCCTCGATCTCTCGAATCATTGCGTGCCGGAGATCCGTGACCACGGGCAGCTCGGCGATGGAAAGTTCACGAATGAGGTACGACATAAGCGGAGCTTGGAATTCGCCTATCGTATCGAATTCCATGCGCCGTGCAAGAACCATTATCGCGATTGGTGGCGGGGGCTTCTCCACGACGAAGCCTGACCCAACATTGTGTGCATACGTGCTCGAGCAATCCGGGCGCGAGTCACCCCGCGTGTGCTGTGTCGCTACCGCCGTCGGAGACTCGGAAACCGTCATCGCGACGTTCTACAAAATGGCCAAGAAGCTCGGAGCAAAACCTTCTCACCTCTCCCTGTACGCGCAGCCACTCGAGCCGTTGCATTCATTTGTTCTCAAGCACGATGTCATCTATGTCGGCGGGGGTAACACACGCAATTTGTTGATCCTCTGGAAAGCGTGGGGTCTGGACGTGGCGATGCGCACCGCCTACGAGCGAGGCATTGTGCTTGCGGGTCAAAGCGCGGGTGGGTTGTGCTGGTTTTCAGGCGGGGTGACTGATTCGTATCCTGGTCGTTACGCGCCACTGCGATGTCTTGGCTTTTTACGAGGGAGTTTCTGTCCGCATTACGACAGCGAGCCAAAGCGCCGTCCGGTGTACCGGCAGCTTGTGAGGTCAGGTAGATTGCCTGGAGGTTATGCTGCCGACGACAACGTTGCCCTTGTCTACCGCGATGACCGCTTGGAACGGATCGTTACCTCACGTCAGCGCGCGCGAGCGTACCGTTTGCGCCTGCACACCGGCAAACTCATAGAAGAATCGATCAAGCCAGAGATCCTCTTGTAGGGGGCGATTGGAAAATCGCCCCTCGTCACGCAGCTTGCGCGCCGACTTCCTTGGCGATGACCGCTGCAACGCGTTGACCTGTTTCCACCGCACCGTTCATAAAGCCGCCAAAATTAATCGAGCAGTGCTCGCCGCAGAAGTGCACGTTGCCTTGGCGCACCGGTTCGATGCCGATGAACGTTGTATATTGTCCAACCCGCCCGTACGAGTACGATCCATGATGCCATGGATCGCCGGTCCAGTAGTCCATGTACGCTTTGCCATTTTGGGCTTTGCTGCTCCCCGGATAAATCGGTTCGAGACCGGTGAGAAATTCGTTGACGTATGGGGGAGAGGCCGGCCCAAACGACGGCGCTTTGAAGCTTGCTCCCCACGACCCTCCGTAATAGCTCGTCAGAATGCCCGCCTCACCCGCTTGGTGGCGTGAAGCCTCCCATGTCTGTTGGAAATCCTTATCGGCATAGGTGTAGCCGTTGTAGCCGAGCGTGTACCAGAGGCGATTGCGAAATTGCACGTGCATCTTTGTGTTCGTCCCCATGCCCAGTTTGTCGATCGACATGATCTTGCGGGGCTCAAAGCCTGCTCGCGCAACATCACAGTTGCGCAGCGTTGTGAAGGGCAACGCCAGCACTACATGATCTGCGTGCAACTCGGTCGTTTGCAGTGCAGATTTGAACGTGGCAGTGTACGAGCCGTCGGATCGCCGGACGAGCGAGACGAGAGCATGATTGGGAAACAGGCTAGCCTGGGGTAAGCGCTTGATCATCGTGCCGACCACTTGATCGTTGCCTCCGATCACGTGATAGCGCTCGTCGGTGCCAACCAAATAGAATGCCTGATGTTTGTGGCCGGTCAGGGCTTGCATGTACCCGAGCATGTAGATGTATTCGAGCGAGCTCTGGTCGGTTGAGTCTCCGCCGTTCTCGGTTGTGACGTTGAGGTCCATCAACCAACCGATTCTCGAGTTAAGACCACCGGGAATCGTCGAGACGATGAATTCGCGCGCCGACATGCGATCGTAGCGAAGACCAGCCGGCGTGTAGTGGTTATAGAGCGTGGGAAACGGGGCCGCTTTGGCCGCATTTGCAATGGAGGGATAGATCGGCGCGTAGTCGCGCAGCATCTCCGACCACGTATACTTCTCGCCGCGTACATAGTAAATTTCTTCGGTATCCCGTGGCTGCGCGGCGCGCAGATCCTCAAGCGGAAGGTCAAGCTCGGCGCACAAGTCGCGCAAAGCGGTGTGCTCGCTCGATACGAACTCACCGCCGTGCTCGACCAGCTGCCCGGCGTCAAAGAAATTGCGCAACGTCCACGTGCGTCCGCCAAACGCTGAGTTGGCTTCGCACAGCGTAAAGGGCACGCCGGCTTTCCACAACCGATATGCGCAGGACGCACCGGCGAGACCGCCTCCGATGATGAGAATTCGTGGTGCACCCGCCGACTTCATGACAGTCTGCGCGGGCTTCGACGAGCAGGCAGCCAGAAGTGTGGCCCCGGCGCTCGCCGCGCCCGCAAGAAACTCGGCACGCCGCAGCCGCCGGGTGCGCTGGAGCTCGTCGACCGCGTCCACCGCTAAACCAGAATGCGCTGCCTCTGCGTGCACGGCGTGCAGGCGTTGGAACAAATTCGTCAAGGCGGTGCGCGCCATGGAGCCTCCTCACGTGCGCGAACAAATTCGCGCAACGACGAGGGCGACTTTACAGTCGCCCGCTACGTAGCGCGACTAGAGCTTAAACGTCGTTTCCAGCGACCAAGTAGTGGGCGACTTCTGCCCCTCTTGGCCGATTTCTGTATTATTGTACCAACTGCCATACGGGTAAGCCAGCTGGATTGGCGGATTGGCCACGAAGTTGCCCGCCGGTGCAAGCAAGTTCGACGCGAGTTGGCCATAGACGCACGTCGTTTGAGAATCCCATGGGAAGCCACGCTGCCAGCAGCGATCGATCAAGCTCGAACCGGTGAGCGTCGCATCAATGCGATCGCTTACGTGCAGACCAATGGCAAGGTTTGCTGTTAGCCGTGACGGCTGTTGGAAGGCGCCGAGAGCATCAAAGTGACCTGTATACTTATCTGGTATGAAGATAGAGCTCGCGCAACCCATTGGCGTTAGGTCTGGAGCTGGTTGCGAGACGGCGGAAACGTTGCCACACGAGCTTGGATCGTACCCGGGCCACACGAGCGGCGACCCATACGATGCCCCAATGCTGTAGGTAAAGCTTGGTGTCACCGACCACTTTTGATGCTTGTAGTTGAGGATCAGCGAGGTCGCGAATGGGGTCGCAAAACTGTTGGCATTATTGAAAGGTGCCGGGATCGTGCTGTAGGTCGTGTAGCGCGCGTTGCGATCGAATAGTGGCTGCGGTGCTAGGTTGTAGTACGGATTGGTTGTCACCACGCCAGTCGTCCCGTTGGTAAAGGTTGGGTGTGCGTTGTTCGCGCCAAAGGCGCCGCAAATTGTCGGGTTTGGCGTCACGCATGCGGACGTGAACGAATTGTATTGTTCGATGAAGTTGTTCAAGAGGTCGATGACATTTTGGCCGTTCGGTTGGGGGCCGTACTTGATCGTGCTGTTGAGATACGTGAGCGAGGCCTGCATCGCAAATCCGTCAGTCGAAAAGTTGCCTTTGTCGAACGCGAACTCTACTCCGTACGAGTTTTGCTGCCCCGCATTCACACCGGCTAACACGCCTTGCGCGTTCAAAGACAAGAACTGAATTTGCCCCTGCGTGGTGCGATAATATGGCGTCAACTTGAACGACATATCGGTACCATGCAGACGCTTTTCGACTGAGAAATCGAAGTTGTTCGCCGTATCTGCGTGCAGGTAGTGGATGGGCGTATTGTAACCCATGTTGAGGAAAGTACTGATAAACTGTGGCGAGTCTTGCTGAATGACGTTGTACTCTTGATACGAGGTGGCAGCTGGTCGTGCGTACCGTCCGTAGGTCGCGCGCAAGACCAGGTCGGGATTGACCGAATACGTTGCGCCGAAGCGGGGCTGCCAGATTCGTTCCGAGATCGTACCTCCGCCGAAATTTTGCAGGTTCGTGTGCGTGCCACCGAGATTGCACGCAAAAGCGCCGGTTGCTGCGTTCAGCGCACCCAGGTACGGCGCGTTGAAGCCGGGGCCAAAACAATTCTCGCGGTTGTACGCGGCGTACCAGAAGGCGCGCGCAGGATAGCCGTCGACCAAGTCGTCGAGCCGGTAGTCGAAAAGATCGACTCGCGCACCGATATTCATCGTCAGCTTGTCGTTCGGTCGCCACTGATCGTTGGCGGAGAAGCCTGAGAAATACGGCTTGACTGTGTCGATCTGCGCTTTGGGCCCAGGTTCGGTGACGAGCCAGCGTGCGCTGTTGTTTGCTGCCGGGCTGCCCGGCGGCGGCATCCCCGGAACAAGCCCCGTGCATCCAAGCACAGGATTGAAGCAGCCCTGCGATGTCGGGTTCGGATAGCCAGCGGGCGCCAACTGTGGAAAACAATCCGCAAAATTCCCTGTTGTGAAATCGTAGCAATTGCCACGTGCATCGACGAGATTTGATGTAGGCTCCGCGTAATCCAAGAATGTGCCGAACTGACCCGAGAACGTCTCGAGATGTGCGGTAAGATACGAAGCGGTAAGCTCGAGGAGATTCTTGTCGTTGAGCTGATTCGAGTAGTCGAGCTTGCCGCCATATTTATGCTCGTTCACCTCGTAGTCCGGGAGCTGGCCCCCGAAAGGCAAATTGGCGCTCACCGGCCCGCTGATGAACCAGGTTGCATAGTCCGTATATGCGTCAAAGCGCAGATAAGATCTCTCATTAATATTGCGTTGGTACTGAAACTTGCTGAGCGCAACACCATTTTGGGAGCCCTCACGCTCTAGGATTGGCAGTTGCGAAAACTGCGCACGATTTTGCGGCGAATTCGGGAATAAGTCTGGCCCCACGAGTCCAGCCACGGGCGGCGCGAACACTTGCCCGTTGTAGGCATAGCCATCAAAGTAACCTAGTGGCGCTCCGTTCTCAGCCACAATTGCGGGAAGGCCCTGATCGAACGCCGATCCATAGAACTTTTGGACGATCAGGCTGTTATCGTAGAGCAGCTGGATGTCGTCTGTGCTCGAGTCGTGACGGTGTGGCAGCCCAAAATGGAAGTTAGCAATCGTTTCCTGATCGCCGACACTCGCGATCGCGTTTGCAGTGCCCGGCCCGAACAACCACTGGGAGGACCCGTCCCAGACGGCGGTGTTTAACGGAGTTGGGATTGCTGCAAACGGGCCTGCGGGAGGCGGAAACTGATTCCCGATCCCGATCGGATAGAAAAAAAGCGGGTTGCTCGCGCCGTTGAACTGGTCGCCAAAGCGGTAATCCTGCGCGACGAGTTGCGTGCCCACGTAGTATGAGAAACGCCGATCTGGGGTTGCGCCTCCTACTTCCAAGGTGCCCTTATTGTAGAGCGTCGGCCCACCGATGCCGCCAGTGAAACTTGCATACCCTGGGTAGGAGCCGCTCTTGACAACTTGGTTGATGTAGCCTGCGAGGCCCGGTGCATCGGCAGAGGCGGGAGTGCCGCCTGTGTACACCTGTACCTCCGCTTGCCCCAAGCTCGTCAGTGTCGTGACCGCGCCTTGGTCAGATTCGCGAATGACCGGAACGCCATCGAACTCATAGGCAACTTGATCGATGTCTCCACCGCGGATATAAACATTTTGGTACCAGCCCTGCTGGCCTTGATCGTAGTTGACGCCCGGCGCGCTCGCGATGGCCCCGTAGGATTGGTTCAACGCTCCAGCCCCACCGAGGGGAGCAGCCACTTTTTGCTGGGCTGCGTTGATGGAATAAACGTCGCTCACGACGCCTGAGCGAACGAGGCCTCCGGTCGCCCGAATTGCGACGCGTGCAATCGTCTTGAGCGCTGACTGCATCTTGATATCAACCGCGCGGTTCTGGTCGGAGATGACCGTGACGCCGGGAACTTGCTCGAGCGTGTAGCCATCCTTTTTCGCGGTGACGGTATACGTGTCGGGCGCCAGCGAAATGAACGCGTAGTACCCCAAGCTGTCGGTCGACCGCGTTTCAGTTTGCGACGGAGACGCTGCGGTGACATCTGCCCCGGCAATGGGTTGCCCGCTAGTAATGTCAGCCACCCTTCCGTGAATACCACCGGTGGTTCCAGCGGAGCCGGGAAGCGCCGACAATCCGAACAACGCGATGGCAAATGCGACAACCGCTAGCTTGCGAAGCGACACAGGCTCATCTCCCTTAGAACGCAACGAACGCTAAGAAATCTAGTGTAGCAGCGGACCTTTAGATCCGCTCCTCTACCGCCCCAACCAGTGTACTCTTAACAGGTCGTTAAGACTATGTATCTGCCGGACAATTTACCTGTTATTTCTTATTCGAAAAATCCAAAATTCTGGCGGCCAATTGAAGCTGAAAACGAGCCTCTGGGTCGTCAAGGTCGACGCGCAAAACCTCCAGTGCCTTGCCGAGTCGGTAGCGTAGCGTATTTTGGTGGATGCCAAGCGCCTCAGACGTCGTCTTTAAAGCGAAGCCGTGCTTCGCGAGCGCCAGCAAGACAGACTGCAGCATGGCACCATCTTTGCGTTTCTGCAGCGGCCCAAAAATATGATCGATGAACGCCTCGTGGGCGCTTGCGTCTCCCATCAAAACCCGAGGAACCAGCGCGTCTTCAAACATGCGAACGGTGGAGCCATCCGTGTAACTTAAAAGAGACCGTGCTTCGCGATAGCTGCGCCTGGCCCCGGCGGTCCCCGGGTGGGAGCGGCCAAGCACCATGCGCACTGAGGGATCGCCCAGGCCGGACCACAGGGAACCTTCGTCCACCCCTTCGGGCAACAGGAAGGTAACATGGTTGAGTGACGCGGTGAGGAGCGGTTTCGTACCCGTGCTGCGCAACATGCGGGCAAGCTGGTTTGCCACACGTTCTCGGTGCAGAAATCCATCGCGGGTGAGGGGGAGCGGCTCGGCGATCACACAGATGCCCACGCGGTGGCTCCCATCTGGGTCAAACCCGACGAGCCTTGCCCGTTCAATGGCTTGAGGGTCGTCATCTTCAGCCTCGAGCAGTGACAGAAAGGATGCATAGCCCAAGCGGGCTTCCGTCATCGCCAGTTCGCGCTGGTGCGCCACGTGGACGGCGGCCACAAGCGCCGCGTGCTCGGCTGCGCGAAAGTCAAGTTCGGAGAGTTTCTTCTCGCCCTCGATGATCCACACGAGACCGATAAGTTCGGAGCCCAGCCTGATGGGGCAGACCACACGAGCTCCCAAACCAAGATCGGGCATCGCCGCAATGCGCAAGGGACCGGTGCTCGCGCGGATGTCGTCCATCATCCCTGCCGCCTCTAATGCCTGGGTGAGATGAGCCGGAGTTTGTTTATCGTCTAGGGTTTGGCGACGGATTGCATCTTTTGCATCGTCCTCGGTCGAGTAGGACGCCAACAGCTTGCCTTCGGGATCTTCAAGAGTAACGGAACGATCGAGCAATTCCCCAAGCGTGCGCGCGAGATCGCTCAGATTGCTACCCTCTGCCGCAGCGCGGGTCAACGTCCGGTGGATCTGCTCCGAACGCTCGATAATCTTGTATTGTTCGGCTAGAATCGTGCGGTGCAGTTCCTCGGTGATCTGCGCGAAGGGTACTTCAAAGGGAATCTCGATCAAGGGAAGACTAAGTTTGTCAGCTTCCTCACGGGCCGTGTCGGGAAATTTCTTGAGATAGCCCGGCACCGCGAGGCCCACGGCTGCGAGTCCTCGATTGCACAAAAGCCGAACCAGCGACGTTACCTCGCGCTCTTGCGTTGGCCATGCAAATCCAGTCGTGAGCAACAACTGACCAGGCCTCACCCAAGGCGCAGGATCCGGCATGTCGACCACGTGAGCCCACTGGACGTCCCGCCCCAAGCCATCTTGCCCAGCTACAACCTTGGCTGAAGCGAGGGAATTCAGGGTTAGAGCCTCGCGAACGGTCATTCTTGTAATCCCATATGAATATCGGTGCTATTTTTGTATTCTACTTACATAGTTTTTGCCCCCGCAACCAGGTACACTTTAATTGAACCCCCATTTAACGCCCAAAATGTAGTGTCGCGAATTTATTCGCGACGGTTCGAAAGGTAGACCATGGCCCTCGCGGCGTCGCAAACAAAGGCACTGCTCGATTTACGCGCGTCTGAAATTCCACGAGGCGTAGGGAACACGCATCCAATTTTTGCTGCCCGCGCGCTCGGTGAGAAGCTTTGGGATGTCGACGGCAAGGAATACATCGATTTTGTTGGCGGGATCGGGGTGGTCAATGTCGGCCACTCTCATCCCAAAGTGCGCAAGGCCGTGGCCGAACAGCTCGAGCGCTTTACGCACACGTGCTTCCAAGTTGCAATGTACGAAGGCTATGTGGAGTTGGCGGAGCGTTTGAACAAGCTCGCGCCTGGTCCGTCGAAGAAGAAGACATTCTTTGTGACCACAGGCGCGGAGGCCGTTGAGAACGCGATCAAGATCGCCCGCATGCACACTGGGCGCCCGGCCGTGGTTGCGTTTCATCATAGTTTTCACGGGCGAACGTTGTTGGCGCTCACGATGACGGGCGAGAACAATCCATACAAGCAAAATTTTGGGCCCTTCGCCAACGAGGTTTACCACGTACCTTATCCCTACGAATTCCATGGCTGGAGCGCTCGCAGGGCGCTCGAGGCGCTCAACGAGCTGTTCGAATCAGAAGTCGCGCCCAATCGCATCGCTGCGATGGTCATCGAGCCAGTGCTTGGCGAAGGCGGGTTTGTGCCTGCTCCGATCGAGTTCCTCAAGGCGCTGCGGGCGATCACGCTGGAGCACGGCATCGTGCTGGTTGCGGATGAGATTCAGTCAGGCTATGGGCGCACCGGGAAGATGTTCGCGATCGAGCACGCGGAGGTCGAGCCCGACCTGATCACAGTAGCCAAGAGCATCGCCAACGGGCTTCCCATTGCGGGCGTCATAGGTAAGGCTGAGATCATGGACGCTCCCACCGCTGGTGGACTTGGTGGAACATTTGGGGGGAATCCGCTAGCATGTGCAGCAGCGCTGGCTGTCCTCGATATCATTGAGGAAGACCATCTTCTCGAGCGCGCCGTGGAAATCGGCAAGCGGCTCGAACACAGGTTCAACGAGCTCAAGCGGCAGCATCGCGCCATCGGGGACGTGCGCGGCCTCGGCGCAATGAGAGCGCTCGAATTCCAAGACCATGGCAAGATGACCGGGTCTGCAATCGTGCAGCGCATTGGCGAAGAAGCGCGCGGTCGAGGATTGCTGCTCATGGCCGCCGGTGTGAAACGCAACATCATTCGAGTGCTCGTGCCGCTCATCATCGACAAAGAAGATCTCGAGAGCGCGTTGGATCGCCTCGACGAGGCGGTCTCCGCCGTCCTAACCTAAAACAACGAAAAGGCATCATGCAAATTATCGATAGTCAAAAGAAAAATAAAGCAGCTGATCTTCAGATCGACTCCGACCGCAACACGCACGGCAAGCGCCCGGATGCAGAGGTCTTTGCCTACACGCAGCGCGTGCTCGATCTTATCGCGAAGCCGGAGATCGACGCGGACGACGCGGAGTGGGTCATCGCGGAAACGGTCAAGGGCTTCCGCGACCATGTCAATCCGGGGTTTCTCGAATACCGTAAGGCCACGGCTGTTGAGCACGCCGCAGCGGTCGTCGAATGGGGCGACGCCGGAGCGAATGCATATCGAGATGTCGCCGGCAAGGAATATATCGATTGCCTCGGCGGTTTTGGAATTTACAATGTCGGTCATCGCCACCCCAAGGTCGTCAAGGCCGTCACGGACCAGCTCAAACGGCAGGCCTTGCACAGCCAAGACTTGCTCGATCCACTGCGCGCGATGCTCGCGAAGGCACTTGCCATGCTCACGCCGGGCAACCTTGAATACGCGTTTTTCTGCAATAGCGGAACCGAGACGATCGAAGCCGCACTCAAGCTCGCGCGCGCTTTCGATCCGGCGAAGCAAACAATTGTTGCGGCGACGAAAGGCTTTCACGGTAAGAGCATGGGCGCGCTCTCCGTCAGCGCAAAGGGCGAGTTTCGCCGTCCGTTCGGGGCTATGCTGCCCAACATCGAGCACGTGCCCTTCAACGATCTCGCCGCGTTACGGTGGCGCATGCAGACGCTCAAGACGGTCGGAGAAGAAGTTGGCGCCGTGATCTTAGAGCCGATTCAAGGTGAGGGCGGCGTCAATATTCCGAGCGACGACTACCTCCCCGGTGTGCGCGCACTCTGCGATGAGTTCGGGGCGCTGCTTATTTTGGACGAAGTGCAGACCGGGATGGGCCGCACCGGCAAGATGTTCTGCTGCGAGCATTGGGGTGTCGCTCCTGATCTCATGTGTCTGGCCAAAGCATTTGGCGGCGGAGTTATGCCGGCCGGCGCAGTGGTGGGCACCAAAGCTGTTTTCTCGCGCTTATTTGGCAACCCGTTCTTGCACACGACGACGTTCGGGGGCAACCCGCTCGCGTGTGCGGCGGCACTTGCGACAATCAATGTCCTCATCGAGGAGCGGCTGCCCGAACGAGCCGCGCGCATGGGCGATCGCATGCTTGCGGGCCTGCGCGAGGCGGCACGAGGGTACAGCAATATCATCATCGATCTTCGTGGCAAGGGCATGCTCATGGCAATGGAGTTCCCCAACGACCAGCTAGGCTTCAAACTCAGCAAAGCCATGCTCGACCGCGGCGTGCTTGTCTCGGGCACGCTCGTCAACGCCCGCGTCATTCGGGTCGAGCCGCCGCTGACACTGACAGAGGACCAGGCGGATTACGTCTGCAAGGCGTTGGCGGAGTGCCTCGCCGCAATGTAGCGGTGATTGGCTGGCAAACGCCTTAACCGATTTCAACCAAGTCGAAAAGGAATCAAGAAAATGGCAACCGCTGAAGCCAAGCCGAGTTCCGCGCCTCGTGCCGCGGAGCTGTTCAAGAATCTCAAACGCAAGGGCGACGCATTTCTCATGTGGATCGGCGGCGAATGGACCGCTGCCTCCGATGGTGGAACCCGCGATCTCGTGAACCCGGCGAACGGCGAGGTAATTGCAAAGGTCGCAGAGGGAACGAAAGAAGATGCCGAGCGCGCCATCCGGGCCGCTCACAAAGCGTTCTACGAAGGACCGTGGGGTGATTCACTCGCGCAAGATCGCGCGAAATTGCTCTTTCGTCTCGCCGAACGCATCGATGAAAACGCGACCGAGCTTTCGCGCATCGAGACGCTCAATAACGGCAAGCCCCTGCGCGAGACGGAATACGACATGGCGGATGCCGCTAACTGTTTCCGCTACTATGCCGGGCTTGCGACCAAACCAAGCGGCCAGACTTTCGATGTCCCTGCGGCATCTCAGACAATGGTGGTGCGCGAACCAATCGGTGTGTGCGGACAGATTATTCCCTGGAACTATCCCTTGTTGATGGCATCATGGAAGCTCGCACCTGCGCTTGCGGCTGGCAATACCTGCGTGCTCAAGCCATCGGAACTGACGCCCCTGACCGCTCTTCGCCTCGCGACCTGGATCGAGGAGTTGGACTTCCCCAAGGGCGTCGTCAATATTGTCCTCGGGTCGGGCCCAGTCGTCGGCCATGCGATTGCAGCCAGCGAGCTGGTTGACAAAGTTGCGTTCACTGGCGGCACGAAGACGGGCCGTGCGATCATGCAAGCCGCCGTCGGCAATCTCAAGAAGATTTCGCTCGAGTTGGGCGGCAAATCACCAAACATCGTGTTCGCTGACGCCGACTTCGACACCGCAGTTGATTACGCGCTGTTTGGCATCTTCGCCAACGCCGGTCAAGTCTGTTCGGCAGGATCGAGGCTGCTCGTGGAACAGTCGATTGCCGACAAATTCGTGAAGGCGGTCGTCGATCGAGCAAAACAAATCCGTGTGGGAGATGGTTTCGATCCCCAAACCGAAATGGGGCCGATTGTCAGTCGCGCGCATGAGGAAAAGATCGAAGCCTACATTAAGACAGGCATAGAAGAAGGCGCCAAGCTTGAGTGCGGTGGGGGCCGTCTGCCAGGAGAGCTGGGGCGCAAGGGCAACTTTATCGAGCCAACGATCTTCACGCATACCAAGCCGGACATGAGGATCGTTCAAGAAGAGATCTTTGGCCCGGTGCTCGTCGTGCAAACTTTTAAGGATGAGAAAGAGGCGATCAAACTCGCCAACGATACCATCTACGGATTGGCCGGCGGCGTCTTCACGAACGACATCGCAAAGGCTCATCGTGTCATCCGCAAACTGCGAGCCGGCATAACCTGGATCAACACCTATCACCCCACATATAATGAAGCGCCATGGGGCGGCTACAAACAGTCGGGCATCGGCCGGGAACTCGGTACGTACGGTTTCGAGGCGTATACTGAAGTCAAGCAGATCAACGTGAACTTGGCTGTGGAGCCTTCGGGTTGGTTCTCCAAACCCGACTAATCCCACCACCCAAAGCGTAGCGGGCGATGCTCGGAATATTCGGAGCTGCTGGCGCCATTGGAAAGGCAGTCGCAGCGCAAGCACAACGACGGGGCGTGCCTGTACGAGTCGTGGGGAGGCGCGCAGCAGCGCTGCAATCGGCTTTTGGTTCTGCTCACGAGCAGGTCGCCGCCGACCTCACCGACCCAGCTGACGCGAGTCGCGCGGCTGCTGGGTTGGATACGATCGTCCATGCTGTCGGAGTTCCCTATAACCACTTCGAGCTGCATCCACTCCTCATGCAGCGGACCGTTGACGCTGCGCGCGCGCAAAACGTCCGCAAACTCATTGTGATCTCAAACGTCTACAGCTACGGCAAGCCGACCGCAACGCTGGTTAATGAGACGCACTCTCGCAATCCGCAAACCTATAAAGGACGCATGCGCAAGCAGCAAGAGGACCTTGCGCTGGCTGCCAATTCCTCCGCACTTGGAACGCTCGTTCTGCGCCTTCCCGACTTTTACTCGGCCGACGCGGAAAACAGCGTCGCGAATGAGATCTTCAAAGCCGCGCGCGACGGCAAGCCCGCACCCGTTTTTGCGCCCATCGACCGGCCTCACGAATGGCTGTATACGCACGATGTCGGTCCTGTGGTCCTCGACTTGTCTGCAAGAGATGATGTCTACGGAACGGCGTACAACGTGGCAGGGCCAGGAACGACCACGACGCGCGAGTTTGCCACGCGTATCTACAAGCAATTCGGACAGCAGCTCAAGTTGCGTGTCGTCACGACGACGATGTTGCGGGTCGTCGGCCTCTTCAACCCCGTGATGCGCGAACTCGTTGAAATGCAGTATCTGCAGAGCGACCCAGTCATCCTCGACGATAGCAAGCTCGCCTTGGTTCTCGGACCGATCCGCAAGACAAGCTACGCGGACGGTATCGCGCAAACCGCGGCCGCCCATCGCATCACGTAGGGGCGATGGCGCGCCGCCATCGACTGTAGTCGCGCGAATTTATTCGCGCGTTCGGTATCCGTTTAGCGAACGAAATGCTGCGCGTGCGTGATCAGTGCGAGCGCTGAGTCGAGTTGCTCGCTCACGACGCTGTTGAGGCGCGCGGCGGACGCCAACTGACCGAGGAGATGGTCCTTGGGCCAGCCCGAGCGCTCCATGGTGAGGGTTAACGCGCTGCAATCGCCTTCTTGCAGATCCTGCGCGGCTTCGTTGACCAGCGGCAAAGCGCCCTGCAATTCATGCTTGGCTTGCGCGGTGATCGCGTGCGCCTGTGAGATGGGTGCTTCTTGGTCGCTCAGAAGAACCGAAGCCTGCACGAGATCGTGCTGAACTGAGCTATGGTTCGAACCGGCGAGCTGTCGGCGCATCGCGGCAATGTCATTATAGTAAGCCAGCCGTGATTGATCCGAATACTCGAGCGCGCTCGAGACCGCATGTTGGGCAGACATGGCGAATCGGACTTGATCGAGCGTCTGCTCGAGCTTCGCTCGCTGCGCGCCGCAGCCGCTCGGCTGGGAATCGGCGTTCGAGTGGGTCACGTAGGTGACCAACAGAACCGCACTTGCGATGACGCCGATACCGGCGAGAGCCAGGACTCTTTCCGGCTTTGTCATGTGGATGCAAACCAGCTACTCACGCCGATAAGACGTACGTCTGGCCGCTTCCATTACAAGGCTCGTCGCCCTGTCTGCGCCTTGCAAGGCGACCATAGGCGCTAGCGCCTTCGCTCATATGACGTCCGTCATGACACAAAGCGCTTCGCCAACGGGTCTTTTCGTCAACGGGGCTATTGCGCATTGCTTGACACGTTGAAACGATTACTCCTCAAGAGGCCGCCCGATCGCTATTCTCGGCGCTGGCCGCGCATCGCCATCGCTGAACCAGCGCAGGTCAGGCTGCCAGATGGCAGCGATCAGCCCGTCATCGTCAATCAGCTTTCGGTCGGGGGCGCACGAGTTCAAACAACCATGCCTCTGCGGGCCGGCGACAACATCGAGCTGGAATTCGATCATGGCGCAGGCGGGCGCCAAAGCATCATCGCCCGCATCGTCTATTCGTTAAAGGAAAACTCGGGCTACTATTTCGCGTGCGGTCTTTGTTTTCTCGGGCTGCGCGCGCACGAGACCCAATGGATCGCCACCTACATCGCTGCCGAGCAATCCCGCCGCAGGGCGACTCAAACCGCCGACCAGGCGTCGCACGAGGCCGGGTCCTAAAACCCAGATTTTCTCATTGGGTCCTCAAGCACGCTCGACCGCGATCGAGTATAATTATTTCCATGACTTTGCATATGAAACGCGCGCACATGCACACCGCCCATCACAGTCAGCGCGTGACACAAATCACGTTTGCCGCTGGTCCCACTGTCAACGAAGGTAGGCAAAGCGTGATCGCCGGCAGAGAGAATTCAGGATGTTGAATTCCTTGCGGAAAATGTTCTCCACCAGTCAGCCTCGGAACTATGTCCGGCGCTGGCAGCGCATTTTGATGAGCGAGCCGGCAAGAATCATGCTTGCCAAAGGCGAGGTTCGCTCGGTCATGCTCAACCAGTTGAGCGGCGGAGGCGCGCGCATCACGCTCGCGCAGCGCCTGCGGCCCGGGGACATGGTCACCCTGGAGTTTAGCATCGGCGTCGCTGACCATTACCACTTAACAGCCATCGTCGTGCACGCAATGAAGGACGAGCGTGGCTTTCAGTGGCTCTGCGGTTTGAGCTTCCTTGACGTCGAGCCAAAGGGCGAGAAACGGATTGCCGAATTCATAGAAGAAGAGCAGCATCGTCGGCAAATCGGTTTCGCAATGCCCCGCGCGTAGTTTGACTCGCGAATAAATTTGCGAGACTACTTTTTAGGTTTGCGCGCGAGAAAAACGTACTGAATCTGCCGCTGCTGAACTGGCTCGTTCATGTCTCCACGGGCACGCAAACGGCGATCGAGCTCCTCTAGAAACTCTTCCCGTCTCACCCCAAGGACCTTGCGAATCTTTTCGCGCGAGCGTTGGTATCCAACAAACTCGTCTGGAGTGCGGGGGAAAAAGAACTCGACCACTCTCTTTTCACCATCGCACAACAACCGCTCACCCGTTGGGTCTGTACGAGGCGCAACGTATTGCCAAAATACGCTCCAGCCCGATTCGTGTTCGTCTGCATGATCGCGAGTCTGGCGCATCGCCTCCTCGCCCAGCCAATCACAGACGATGCGCTCGCATGCCTCGGTCAGCACATCACCTCGGGCGGCATGCTTCCAAAAAATGGCGAGTGCGCCGCCTGGCTTTAGCACGCGGGCGCACTCTGCGAACGCGCGATGCGGCTCAAACCAGTGAAACGCTTGTGCGCATGACACGAGATCGAAGGAGGCGTCCTGGAGCGGCAGTTCCTCAGCCGGTCCGATGCGAAATTCGACGCCGGCGTCGCTTGGCAAGCTCTTGCGTGCTTCTTCGATCATACCTTCGGCAACATCGACGCCGCAGACCGAGAATCCGCGACGCAGGTACGCAAGCATTCCCAAACCGGTGCCGCAAGCGAGGTCCAAGACGCGTCCCCCGAGCGGCACGCGCGCATACTCAAGAATGGTGTCGAACAATTCTTCGGAGTACGATGTGCGAAACTTCGCATAGTCGACAGCGAGGGTGTTAAAGTCAGGTTCTTGGCGGTTTTGACTCATTGCCCTAGTCCTCTACGTTGATTGCTCCACGCGCGCCTTCGCAAGCAGCGTCCGTTGTAGCTGGCCGCCGCAAACGCCCGCAGGAAGCCGCTGCGCGGCTTGGAAACCTAATATGTCGGCGAGCGCGCAATGGACACATGTCAAGAGTTCGCGCGCTCCCAGCCGCCAATCTGACACAAAAGGCCGATAACCCAGTTATAGTGATCACAAACAACATCGAGGTTCTCTTCGGCGGCCAAGCCGGGGACGGCAGTTTGACCACGGGCGATCTCATAGCGACCGTCTTCAAGCGCATGGGGCTTGAGCTGTACACGTTCAAGGATTTCCCGTCGCGGATCCGAGGCGGCCACACGAACTACGTGATTCGAGCCACCGAGCACCGCCACTGGGGCCTGGCCGATATGGTCGATGCCATCGTCGCGTTTGATCTCGAGTGCGTTGAAAAACACATTAGTGAAATGCGCCCCGGCGGCTTTGTCGTCTTCGACAACTCGTCCGAGAAGCTCACCGATGCAGTCCGGCGAGACGACATCTACTTCTATGAAGTACCGCTCGCGAACATCGCCAAGCAGCAGCTGGGTCTAGAGCTCGTGCGCAACACCATCTCGCTCGGCGTGCTGGCCCAGCTCATCGGCATGGACCCGGCAATCGTGCGGGAAGTGGTCACGAAGCAGTACGAGCGCAAAGGCGAAAAAGTCGTCGGACAAAATATTGGTGCGATCGAAGCCGGCGAGCGCTTCGTCAAAGATAATTTCAACCGGCCATCGGGCTATGGGCTGCATGCACGCAAAGACGGCGACCGGCTTCTCATGATGGGCAACGACGCCATCGGTTACGGCGCCCTCGTCGCTGGCTGCCGCTTTATGGCAGGCTACCCGATTACCCCCGCCACGGACGTTTTGGAGTGGATGGCCAAGCATGCGCCTCGTTACGGCGGAATCGTCGTGCAAGCAGAAGACGAGCTGGCCGCCATCAACATGACCATCGGCGCGGCTTATGCCGGCGTGAGGGCAATGACGGCAACCTCTGGTCCTGGTCAAGCATTGATGACGGAGGGGATCGGCCTGGCAGGTGTGGTCGAGACCCCAATCGTCGTCATCGAGTGCGCGCGAGCGGGCCCCTCAACGGGCATGCCCACGAAAACCGAGCAGAGCAACCTCAACCATATTATCTTCTCGGGCCATGGCGAGATCCCCAAGGTCGTCATCGTACCAGGTACGGTTGAAGAATCGTTTTACCTCACGGTCACGGCGTTCAATATCGCTGAAAAGTATCAGTTGCCCGTCTTTGTGCTGACCGAGCAAGCGCTGTGCCAAAGCAAAGAGTCGATTCCGCGCTTGGAGTTGGACGGTCTTGCCGTAGATAGGGGCAAACTCGTGCGCAACGGGGGCGTGACTTTTGGCGAATACAAGCGCTTCGCGTTCACCGATGACGGCGTCTCGCCGCGCGTCGTTCCAGGTGTCGAAGGCGGCATGCATCTCTCTCCGGGCTCCGAGCACAACGAAGAGGGCGTGATCACAGAAGATGCGACCAATCGCGCGCGCATGATGGAAAAGCGTATGCATAAGCTCGTCTCCATGCGCCCAGATCTCCCCAAAGCCAATAGCTTCGGTGATCCGAAAGCCGCCATCGCCTTCATCGGATTTGGTGCGAACCGAGGTCCCATCTCAGAAGCACAGGAACGACTGGCCGCCTCAGGCATGCCCACGAGGTTCCTGCAACTCCGTACACTGTGGCCGTTCCCCGAAGACGAAGTGCGTAATTTTATCGCCGGCGCAGCGCACATCTTTATCATCGAGAACAATATCAGCGGTCAGCTCGAGCGGTTGATTCGCTACGTCACGGGTCCACTGCCCCACATGCATTCCGTGCGCAAGTACAATGGTCGCCCGTTCCGTCCGATCGAGATCATCGACGCCGTCAACCGCGAGATGAGATTGCCCGCCGGCATAGCCGCTAGATAAGATCGTGTCGCGAATTCATTCGCGACAAAAGGAAAAATAAATGGCAACCGTTCTGAGTCCGAAAGACTTCGCGACCGCTACCCCATCCTGGTGGTGTGCCGGCTGCGGTGATTTTGGCGTGTTGGCCGCATTGAAGCAAGCGTGCGCCGATCTCGCCCTCGAACCTCGCAATGTCGCCTTCATCTCTGGCATTGGCTGCTCCGGAAAGATTTCAGGCTACCTGCATTCATACGCCTTTCATGGGGTCCACGGTCGTGCATTGCCCACGGCAACTGCCGTCAAGCTTGCGAACAAGGATCTCACCGTCATCGTCGCAGGGGGCGACGGCGATGGCTACGCGATCGGGGCCGGGCATTTTCTCCACGCGGTCAGGCGTAACCCGAACATGACGTACATCGTCATGGATAATCAGACCTACGGGTTGACGAAGGGACAATCGTCTCCCACCAGCATGCTCGGCTTCGTGGCTGGTCCGCACCCGCAAGGCAATCCCGATGCGCCGATCAATGGACTGGCCATCGCGCTCGCAGCAGGAGGCACGTTCATTGCGCGCGGCTTCTCTTCGGAACCAAAGCAGATGACGGAGATGATCAAAGAGGCTGTCCGCCATCCAGGCTTTGGGCTCGTAGAAGTAATGTCGCCGTGCGTGACTTTCAACAAAGTTAACACATATAAGTGGTTCAAAGAAAACGTCTACCACGTGGAAGACATTGCCGATTACGACGTCCGCGATCGGGCGAAAGCGTTCGCAACCCTCATGCAGCCCGGCAAAATTCCGCTTGGCATTTTTTACCGCGAAACGCGCCCCACGCTCGAAGACCTGACTCTGCGTCAGGAGAGCCCTCCCATTGCGCTGCTGCCGATCGAGACGATCGATCCCAGCTTGGCTTCGCTCCAGGACGCCTACGCTTAAACGATAACGGGCGATTGGAAACCGCCCACCACGGTACCATGGATGTAGGGGGCGATTGGAAAATCGCCCACCACGTTGCCATTTTGTAGGAGAACGTGATGAGACATCGATCAACGGCAGGCATTCTCTGCCTCGCACTTGTCGGATTCTTTCTCGCACCTCATTTCGCAGCAGCGAACGCAATGCCGAATGGGGCGGTTGCCCGCGTCCTAGCCGGTGCCAAAGCTGCCCTGGGGGGCGATGCGCTTGATGGCGTACGCTCCATCCACTGGACCCAGCGTTTGGTCGTGGGAGGCATCTCGGGTACCGGCCAGCAGTACGACGATCTGCAAAACGGCAATTCGCTCCAGCGGCAATCGCTAGGGCCGATCTCGAACGCGGGTGGATTCGACGGTAAGACGTTGTGGGCGCAGGACGCTACGGGCGATTCGTGGCCGGTCGGCGACTACACCTCGCTGCACGCTGCAGCAACCCAGGCGTACCTCACCTCGTACTCGTTTTTGTATCCGAACCGCTGGCCGGGCAGTCTCTCCTACGTCGGACTCTCCGCAGATGCGAATGGATCCTACTACGTGATCCATGCCGAACCCAAAAATGGGTTCCCTGTGGACATTTCGTTCAACCGGAAGACGTACCTCATTGCAAACGAAGTCGTTCACATACCGAACGGTCGCAATTCCACCGCGACGTTTTCCGATTACCGAGCCGTCGGCGGCACAGCCCTGCCTTTTGCAATAACGCTGGCCTCCCAAGGCAACGAGATTCATACGACGGTGACGCGTGTCGAACTTAACGAAAACGTAGCGGGCGGGTTTACGATCCCGGTGACGACGATAACCGATGCCTCGATTGCAGGTGGGAATGCAACAACGGTTCCCTTTAAGCTTATCAACAATCACATTTACGTCCACGTCAAAATCAACGGCCAGGGTCCTTTCCTCGTGGTTTTTGATACCGGCGGTCAATGCGTCATCACGCCGCAGGTCGCTGCACGCGTCGGGAGAGTTGGAGCTGGTTCATTGCAAGGAATGGGTGCCGGTGCGAATCGAGTCACGGCGGGTTTCACCTGGGTTGACACCTTGCAGCTTGGCGGTGCGACGCTTAAGCATCAATCGTGTGCCGTGCTTGCCATCGACCACGTCATGCAAGCTATTGAAGGTGTCAAAATCCAAGGCATCGTCGGCTTCGAGGTGTTGCGACGCTTCATCACGACGGTCGATTACCAAAGTAGCCGGCTCACGTTGGCACGAGCGATGAGCCCGGGCAATCTCGGATCCGCTCTTTCGTTTGTGTACGACCAAACGATTCCCCAGGTGCAGGGCAGTTTTGCATCGCTTGCAGCAAGCTCTGGGGAGCTTGCTGGCAGCTTCATTATCGATACGGGCGATCGCAACTCCCTGGTCGTCTACACGCCGTTTGTCGTCGCGCACAACCTCCCGCTCGCAAGCGTGCGAGGGATTACGGGCTACGGCTTAGGTGGGCCATCGTATGGAGCGCTGATCCGGTTGCCCCTTTTCAACATTGGCCCAGTGCCCGTCAAGAGTGTCGTCGCGACCCTCTCCCAAGACACTGCCGGCGCGACCACCGAACCGGGGACCGCAGGCAACATCGGCAGCGGCATGCTCAAGCGATTCACCGTAACTTTTGCCTACCGTCCCCAAATCATGTATCTCAAACCGAATGAGTCCTACGATCGGCCGGACACCTACGATCGCTCCGGTCTCGTGCTCGTGCAGACTAAGGCCGGGATTCGGGTGATCGACGCGCTCCCTGGCACGCCGGCCGCACGTGTTGGGATCAAAGCCGGCGATCTGATCGTAGAGGTCAATAAGGCTCCAGCCGCAAGCGTCGGTCTACTTTTGCTGCGCACGATCTTGCACGATGCACCAGGCACGCTCGTGCAGCTCACGCTCGAGCGGGCCGGTGTGCAAAGAGCAGTCACGCTCGTTCTTGCCAACTACGTCTAACCTGATGAAGCGTTCAAAGGTTTTTCAAAGCGACGCGAATTATTTATGGTGACTATGACGAGACGCCTTAACCTATCTGTGCTCTTGGTTTTCGTGCTTGCACTCTTCCTTGGAATGTGGCGCGCAGCTGCCGCCGCGACACCAAGCTTGACCGGGCTTTCCTATCGCGGCATTGGTCCAGCCATTGGGGTCGGCCGAACGACGGCCGTCATCGGGACGAATCTGGACGATCAGCTCTATTTCGCTGGTGGCGCCGACGGTGGCGTGTTCAAAAGCAGCGACGGTGGTTCGACGTGGACGCCAATCTTCGACCAAGCGAGCGCGGCTGCCATCGGCGCCATCGCGATAGCGCCGAACAACGCGAATGATATCTGGGTCGGCACAGGCGAATCGAACCCGCGTAACACCGTCGCGACGGGCGACGGCATCTGGCACTCCACAGACGGCGGCAAGACCTGGAAGCACCTGGGACTTGACGATGCGGGATCCATCTCGAGCATCTCCATCGACCCGCGCGATTCGCGCCGAGTTGTCGTCGGCGTCCTCGGACAAATCTTTCGCGATAGTCAAATGCGGGGAGTCTACGTTACCTCAGACGGCGGCGTGAACTGGCGGCGGGCTCTCTTCGTCGGCCCTTCGACGGGTGTTTCGGATCTCGCGCGCGTACCGAATTCGCCCGACACAATTTTCGCCGGCCTCTATCAACTTCGCCGCAAACCCTGGACGATGATCAGCGGCGGTTTGCAAGACGGCCTGTTTCGGTCCGACGACGGCGGCAACAGCTGGCGCAAGCTTAGCGGTCATGGCTTGCCCGATGGTCCGATGGGCCGCATTGGTATCTCTGCTGGCTCAAATGGTCGCGTGTATGCGATCATCCAATCAAAGGCTGGTGATGTGTGGCGCTCAGATAATGGAGGCGCATCATGGCGCCTGATGCCACACAGTTATCTGGTGGGCGCGCGGCCTTTTTACTTCAGTCGCATCACCTTGGATCCGGCGAATCCTGACCGTCTCATCAGCGTGGGGCTCGAACTTTCAATGTCGATCAACGGCGGCCGCAGCTTTCACGTGATTTCCGCAAACGCAGGCTGGGACTATCACGCCGTGTGGTGGTCGGCCGACGGCCGACGCGTCGCTGTGGGAACCGACGAAGGCGCCATCCTCTCATCAGACAGCGGCTCGACCTGGCGTCAACCGTATGACTTGCCTTTCTCGCAAACGTATCACGTTGGTTTCGACAACGCGCTGCCGAATTACCACGTGTGTGTCGGTCTGCAAGATGACAGCTCGTGGTGCGGGCCTTCCAATAGCGACAGCGGTCTCGGGGTGTTGAATCGCGACTGGTGGACAATCGGACCTGGGGACGGCATGTGGGCAGTGTACGATCCCCTAGATCAGCATCTCATCTGGTCCACCTCAACCGCGAGCGGTTCTGGCCAAGTGTATCTTTGGGACTCGCGGACGCAGCAAGCGTATGAGGTCTCGCCCGATGCCGAACTGAATGGCGGCCTTGCCGCGAGCACGCTCGCGCACCGCTTCAACTGGGACTCACCCATCGCGTTTACGGCAGATGGAAAAGCGTTGGTCGGCGGCAATACCGTGTTCGAAAGTTCCGATCGCGGCCAATCCTGGACCATGATCAGCCCGGACCTCACCCGCAACGTGAGAGCGCACCAGCAGACCCCGGGCGGTCCGATCGACGCGGACACGTCGGGAGCAGAAACCTCAGATACGATTCTCACGATCGCTCCATCGCCGGTTGATAACGCGACGCTCTGGGTGGGAACGGACGACGGCCTCGTGCAGTTGACCCGCGACGGCGGCATCCATTGGGCTAACGTCACGCCGCATGCGGCACCGTATTGGGGACGCGTGGCGACGGTCGAGGCGAGCCGCCAGAACGCAGCCACCGCCTTCATCGCGGTCGACAACCATATGCTTGGCGATGATAGTCCCCATCTTTTCGCAACGCACGACTACGGCGCGACGTGGCGGTCGATCTCAAGCGATCTCCCGAACGACCTCTTCGTCCGAAGCATCCGCCAAGATCCGCAAAATGCCAACCTCTTGTACGCAGGTACGCGACGTGGCGTGTGGGCATCATGGGACGGCGGTGGGCACTGGCGCTCGCTGCGGCTGAATATGCCAGCCAGCGCCGTGTACGACCTCGAAATCCAACCGCAGCGCAACGATCTGTTGGTGGCGACGCATGGCCGTGGGGTGTGGGTGTTTGACGATCTGCGGCCACTGCAACAATTGAGTTCGACCACGAGCAGCACGGTGACGCTCTTTGCACCGCGCGATGCGTATCGCTGGTGGCAGTGGAGTCCAATCAACTCGTTCACAGATAACACATTGCCGAGTAACATTTTCCACGGCCCTAACGTAAAATATGGAGCGCTCATCACCTATGCGCTGGCTTCGAGCACGCACCGCGCGGCCAGCATTCAAATCTTGGACGCACAGGGACATGTCGTTCGCCATTTAAGCGGCAAGAGCGTGCCACGCGTTGCGGGATTCAACCGCACCGCATGGGACCTCACCGAAGATGGACCAACGAAGTGGCTTGGCACGTTCAAAGACAATCAGGGACCCGGAACCGGAGCAGAAGTGTTGCCGGGGACGTACACAGTGCGTCTGCAGGTGGATGGCATTACCCAGCAACAGCAAGTCGTGGTCAAGGCGGATCCGCGCGACCCGAGCACGCTCGATCAACTGCAACAGCGCCACGCGACCCTAGCCGAGCTTTTTGGTGAACTGGGAGGGGTCGATGCGATGCTCAACCAGATCGACAAGCAGTTGCGGGCACCCAACCTGGGGCATAAAGCGCGCTTCGCTCGTCGCGTTTCGGGCGCAGTTGACGTACGATGCGAAAAACGTTGAAGATCTCGGCGTCCCGGCCGGCCTGCGCGATCGTTTGCTGGATCTTATCGGCCGCATCTCCAGCAGTTCCTACCAAGCACCAACACAGACCCAAGCCCAAATCGCGGCATCGCTCAAAACTGCTTACGCACGAGCGGCCCAGACCTTCCACTCGTTAATGTAGCAGCTGACCTTTAGGTCCGCTTTTTGGCAAATTCCCCACATCATCGCGCGGATTTATTCGCGCGTAAGCCCATTCTCATTGGCACGCGTGGTATAATCAAGTAAACCATGGGTGCTCGTACTCTCGCCGCAGTTTGCACGCTCGCCGTCACCGCTTCAGTTGCGCTCGCCGCACCTGACGCAACGCAAGGGCTACGAGATCAAATGACCGCGGCCCACACCGAACTCATCCAATCTTTTTCCCAGATTAATGCGCGCTCAGGCATCGCGGTCGACCTCGAGGCGCGAATCGACTCCGATTCTTCGGGCATCGAGCCTGCAGCAAAACCGCCTTGGATGAGCGCCGCCGATTTTCTCGAGTACAACACCTACTTGGCGAGGCTCGACGCAAGTCTGGTCGACCAGCTTGCCACCGGCCGCTTTCATCCACTCGCCGCCGTGCGTGGCGCCGATGACACTGTCTACAAAACGCCCGCGGACGGCACCATGCAGCCGCTTGCTGCCTATGTGCCACACTCGTACGACCCGAAAAAGCCAACCCCGCTTGTCGTGCTTTTACACGGACGAGGCGACTCTGAGAACGATATGATCGCTTCGCCGTGGGTGCGCGCCGCCGCGGACGCCGGCGGGACGATTGTCATCGCGCCGTATGCCCGCGGGGATAGCCAGTATGTCGATCCTGCTTCAACCGACGTGTATGCCGCCGTAGACGTCGGACGCCAAGCGTTCAACGTCGATCCGCATCGCATCTATCTTGCGGGTCACTCGATGGGCGGCTACGGCGTTTTCATCGTCGGTCCGAAGCACCCGGATGTCTGGGCCGCGGTCTTAGCCGCCTCAGGCGGCATGGTGACTGAGGATATTACCGCCGCTCTGCACGGACTGCAACGCGTTCCGGTCTTTTTGGTCGTCGGCTCGAACGACCCTATCGTACCGCAGGGCTACATGAAGAAAAACTACGACATGCTTCTTGCGAGCGGTATCGACGCGCATTATTATGAACAACCCGGCGGCTTGCACTCTATAGGCACGATCAAGGATGCTTTTGGACGCGCCTGGCACGACATGCTCGCGCGCACCAATACCCGATCGCCCAGTAGTATCGATAGCGTGCTGCCGGGGTTGCATGCGACTCCGCCCGCGAACCGGGTCCCATAGAAGCCAAAGGGCCGGAACTTCGACGCTGCGTGGAAAAATGACCGCGCATGAAGCGACAGAACATCGCTCTCCTTGTCATCTGCGGGCTTGCGCTCTTGATCAGCGCATGCCGTCACGGCGCATTGGCCACAACGGCTGCAACGCCAACACCTGCTTGGAGGCCGCAAGTTGACGCCCTCGCAAACGGGGCGCTCCAGCACCAGCACCTCGCCAGCTTGTCGCTGGCAGTAGCTCGCAACGGGGTGGTGCTCTACGCCCAAGCCTACGGATACCGCAATCTCGCAAAACGCTTGCCTGCCACGCCACAGACCATCTACAACATCGCGTCGATGACCAAGCAGTTCACGGCCGCGTGTGTGATGCTTCTCCAACAAGACGGTAAGCTCAACGTGGATGATCCCATTTCTCGCTTTCTCCCCGGTTTCCCAAACGGCGAGCGGATCACGATTCGCAATCTGCTCAATCACACGTCAGGCTTGGCCGACTATCTCGACCTCCTCGACGCCAATTCTCTTTCGCTGCCGAAGATTCTCGCCGCGGTTGAAAAAGCACCGCTACGCTTCCCGCCTGGCGCGAGGTATGAGTACTCCAACAGCAACTATGTCTTGGCGGGAATTATCGTCAGCAAAGCAAGCGGCATGCCGTTCGATACCTTTCTAACCAAGCGCATCATCATGCCGCTGCAGCTGCGTGCAACCAGCATAGGGACGACCCCCATCAACATGCCAGATGGCGCTCTCGGCTACACGGTCGTCAACGGTCGGACTACGTTGACGCCGCCACAGGGCGTGTCGATTCTCGACTACCCGGATGGCGGTGTCAACACAACGGCCCTCGACTTAGTGAAGTGGGACGACGCGCTCGATTCCGGACGGGTCGTCAACGAGAAATTGCTTAAGATGATGATGACCCCGGGTCCACACGGCGCCGAAACGACGTACAACTATGGGTTCGGGTTGGGGATCGACTCGGCATACGGGCATCGCGAGATCGCGCATCAAGGCGAGTGGACGGGATACTCGGGTGAGAACGTCACGTTCCCCGATGACCGCTTTGTCGTCATCTTGCTCAGCAATACCGATGGATTCAATGAGGAGTTCCTCGCGCGCGAGATCTTCGCAATTTTCGAACATCCGAGTCTGGCAGAACACGCGGTCGAATTGACATCGGTCGCCGGAGAGAATCCAAGAGCGACCAGGCTGGCCCAAATCGTCTTGGCGGAATTGACCGCTGGACGCCTGGATTCGACGAAATTGACGCCGGATTTGAACAAGCAAATGACGCCACTGCACGTTGCCGCCCTGCAACGCATGCTCGCGGGGTACGGAAGACTAAAGCGAATGATTTTTCTCGGTCGAGATGCCCATACTGAGGGTGTGTCCGAGATCTACCGTTTGTTCTACCCCTCAGCCGTCGTCAGTTACTGGGTGCAACTGGGCTCGAACGGCGACGTGCAAGACGTGAGCTTTTCGCGCGAAGATTAGGCCATTCCCAGCCGGGTCCCAGACTCATGCGCAAGAATGGAACGCAAAGGGTAGAATAAGAAAACGTGACTCGACGAAGCTGGACCTCTAGTCTTGGGCTCGCTGCGATCGCGGCTGTCTGCTCGCTGCTGGTTTTCGCGATCATGTCCTGGGGGCTGAGCCTGGTAGCTCCCAACTTATGGTTTGATGCCAACGCCCGCGCCCGGATTGCAGACGACGTTCAGCACACAGCGCAGTATCTGCAAAGCCAAAATAAGACGCCAACCCAAATCGCCCAAGAGATCGTTGCCCTCATCACCTCAGCTTCTGGGTACACGGCGGCAGTTGTCGACAACTCGGGGAAACTGCTCGCCGGCAGCGCCGAGCTTGCAGCCGATCGGCCATTACGTTTCCCAGCGAGTCCTCCTGGGCCACCGGTTGGTTTGCCATCCGGCTCCGGCGGGATACCCGATATTGGTTTTCGCGGCACGCTGTACGTCATGCACCCACCGACGGCGCACGGGATAACCTTCATTCGCTGGCCGTTCGCGACGATGACCGAGCCAATATCCTTTGTGCCGATCAGCGGAGGCATGGTCCTCTTTCAGCCGACCCAAGATGCGATCGACTCAATTCAAAACCTCGAGCGTCTCGTCGCGCTTGCGCTTGTAGCAGTGACCTTCGTTTTAGTCTTGCTGCTTGGGCGCCGGATGTTTGCAGGCGCACTGCGGCCTATGGAACGGCTGCGAACCGGCCTGCTCCGGCTTGCGCATGGTGACTATGCGCGTCTTGAAACATTCGATCCGCAAGACGAAGATGCGTCCGAACTCGTTGAGGCTTATAACGAAGTCGCGAGTGAGATGCAATCAGCCTCGAAGCAGCGTACCGAAGTGGAAGGCAAGATTACCCAGTTCGTGGCGGACGCCGGCCACGAGCTGCGCACGCCGCTCGCCGTGATCATGGGCTATGTGCAGCTGCTGCGCCAAGGCGTGCGGACGGACGCCGAAATGTCCGCTCGCGTCTTCTCGGAAATCGACGAACAAGGCAAACGCATGAGCGTACTCATCCAAAAGCTGCTCTTACTAACACGGCTTGAGAGCCAGGAACCGCACGACGTCAAGATTCTCGACGCCGCTGATATTGCCCAAAACGTCGTCGAGTCGTTTCGTCCCCTCGCGAATGGCGCAACGCTTAGCTTGCAGGCGCAGCATGATTCGTTCGTTCAGGTTTCCGAGTCTGAATTGCACGAAGCCATAGGCAATCTTATCGACAATGCCCTCAAGTACGCCCCCCGCTCGCACATCCAAGCAAACGTGAAAGCGCGAGGCGACTCCGTTTTCATTGCTGTGAGCGATGACGGACCAGGCATGACCCCCGAAATTCGCGCGCGAGCCTTCGAACGATTCTCCCGCGGTGAAATGGGTGGTTCGATCTCCGGCTCCGGCCTAGGCCTTGCCATCGTAGAGCGCGCAGTCGAGCGAGCAGGCGGTTCGGTGTCGCTCGAATCGTCTCTCGGTAAGGGCACAACAGTCGAGCTTCGATTTCCCGCCTGGCAGCACGCGGCCCGAAATTAGTCTCTTCAGGAAAACTTAATTCTTTTTCTCAGCGAAATTTGAGAATCCCGCGATACACTTGTTGTGTGGCGGCGAATGACACCGATTCGCCGCCCGCCCATTAAGGATTGTCAAACCTCTTCATGCACGCAACAAACAAACCGAACGTCCCATTAGCTGTGCCCGCAACGCTCGTGTTCGACGAAGTGCTCGGCCCCGATGCCTGTAAGGCGATGCGTCGCTTCCAACGACACGCCCAGCGCGTATCGCATGCAGATGCCGCGCTCGACCTTCGTCGAACACAGTCCGTCGCCTCGAACGCTTGGGGAACGTTCGTCAAAGCGGTCAGGGACCTGAGCCGAAACGGTCACAAAGTCACTGTGATCGCGGGCGAGCGCCTTCAGGGTCTGTTGCAAGTTTCAGACTTGATGCGCTTCGCGGATATCGTTATCGTCTAGCGCGCGAATTTGGCGCATGTAGTCGCGCGAATTTATCCGCGCGTGTACGGGGTGATTGGAAAATCGCCCCTCTCGATTTTACTTAGCGCTTCGCAATGAATAGCCAGCGCCCCGGACGGTATGGATGAGCTTCGTCGGCGCATCTGCGTCGATCTTCGCGCGAAGATATGAGATATACGTTTCCACGTTGCCCACTTCGCCTTCGAAGTCTTCGCCCCACACAAGCCCTAGCAGCTCGTCTTTGCTGAAAATCCGGCGAGGTTCGCGCATGAGTGTGGTGAGGAGAGTAAATTCTTTGTTCGTCAACGAAATCGACTTGCCGTCTCGCGTCACCTCGCGCGTTTTGAGATTCACGCTGAGATCCTCGAACCGAAGAAACTCCGGTACTGAAATATGCGGCCGGCGCAGCGCGGCTTCCAAACGGCTGACGAGTTCGGGAAACGCAAAAGGTTTGGGGACGTAGTCGTCCGCGCCAAGTTCGAGTCCGGTGACCCGGTCCTTGATATCCGACTTAGCAGTCAACATGATGACCGGCGCCTGCGTACGCCGCCGGATGATGGGGAGCAGCGTGAAGCCATCGGCAAACGGCATCATGACGTCCAAGATAATCGCATCCGGCTGCCACTCTCCAATGAACGTTTCGATCCCCCGACCGTCGGGCAAGTCCCTCACCGCATAGCCTTGTTGTTGGAGACCCAAACAAAGCATATCCCGCATGGAGCGCTCGTCGTCAACCACAAGAATCTTGGATTCTTTCGGCATTTCGGACTCATTGTATGACGGAAGGCTTAATATAGCCTCAGAATGCACGCTTTTCCCCCGCTTTGTTCACCCCTGCTCGGCCCAAAAATGAGCCATTTCTCAGTTGCATCCAAGGCGTCTCGGATACACTAGACAAGACATGAAAGTGGCGTGGATACAGCGGTCGCAGCTCATGCGACGGCTCATAGCACTCAAACTCGTTGGCTCATTGTTGGCGGCTTGCATCGGTATGGCTTTTGCGCCGACAGCGAGCTTTGCACAATCGCAAGACGGCCAGATCAACATAACGGTAACCGACGCCTCCACCAATGCACCGCTCGCCTATGCGCGCGTCCTGCTCGAAGGCCCGGTGATGTCAAGCGAACTCACGACCACCAATGGCAAAGTGACCTTCGTGGACACCCCCGCGGGCATCTACACGGCTCGCATCGCCAAAAGCGGGTATGCCCCAGTGACAACCTCGTCGTTCGAAGTAGTTGCCGGTCAGGCAGTCGACGTGAGTGTCGCGCTTGCGGTGCAGGCCGGACCCAAAGTCCTCGGCACCGTAGTCGTCCGCTCCTCAGCGAACATTTCCAGCGCCAGCATCTCCCAAGACAGCCCCATCCGCAAGCTCTCGACCAGTCTGAACGACGCGCTCAACAAACTTGCCGGCGTTTCGGTCAACACCGATTCGTCGAGCGATGACGCGCCGCAAACCATTTCACTCGAAGGCCACGATCCTTCGCAGACACAGGTGATGCTCGACGGCATTCCCCTGAACGGGCCCGGAACCGCAGGCGACTTGCGCATGATCAGTTCGGATCTCTTCGGGGGCGCATCCGTCAGCTTCAACCCAGTTGCGGGCGCGCTGGGAGGTTCAGTAAATTATCGGACGCTCGAGCCAACTCGCGCCTGGCAAAGCGGAATCACTCAAATGTTCGGCGGCCTAAGCGGCGCCTCGACAATCCTCTCATTGCAAGGAAGTTCGGGTAACGTTGGAGTTGCGTACGTGCACGCCATCCGTGGCAGCGACAATCTCCTTGCGGGCCAGCAATTCTTGGACACCAGCGGTTTCGATTATGTCCACCAGGGGGCCAATCAAACCGGTGGCGATCTCTTAAAATTGCGAGCGAACATCGGCGGCACGCAATCCCTCAGCGGCATGTTCATCTCATCCAACGGCTACAACGACGCTCTTTGCACTGTTCAGACAGGTCCAATTCCGTGCGGATATGGACCGGGAAACTCAAACTATCGCCATCTCGCATTGGAGTCGCTCAGCGACCAAGCATTTGTTGGTCTCACGTCCGTGCAACTGTCGCTCTTTGGCACCCAGACAAACCAGACTCGCGACTTGCTCCATCAATACATCGATGGAACGTATAGCCCATTCGGCACGAACACGAAGGGGACGACCCGAGGCGCCTCGCTGACTGCCCAGTTGCCTGCCAAAGAGCGCCACACCATCTCGTTTCAGGCAACCACGTCATCGTCGAACCAGCAATCGGTCGCGCTCGTGCCAACGGAAGCCTTGTTCGGGAACGGGCAGGGGAACAGTTCCTACTCGTCGTTTTCACTGGTCGATACAATCCGTTCGAATGACAGGCTCACGCTTGGCGAACACGTCGGTCTCTCGAGCGCCAACCACATGGGTGCATCGTTGTTGGCGGGCGTGAACGCGCAATGGGATCCCACCCAATACGATGCCTTTGCCGGAAACGTCGATTTCGGGAACAACGGCGCGGGCCCGCCGCGCTTCGGAGTGTTGAGCGATCCAACGCAGTTACAATTCGATTGCGCGAGCGGAACCGCATACGGCTTCGGACCGGGCGATAATCCCGGAACGCAAACGGCGTTCAGTGCTCGCGCGACCTGGCAGCATGATTGGCCCCACCTTGGCGATCTTTCGGCATCCTTGTATCGGCAAGTGCAAAATGACGTGTTGCTCAACGCGCAAGTCAACGGCTCGGCATTTCCTCCGGGCTACTTTCCACCGGGCTACTTCCAGACTATCGGACAGATTTTTGGGTCGGCGGGCGGCTGCGACGAGCCAACAGCACTCTTTACGCCGAGCGATCTTTATTTGAACGTGCCGGTCAGCGGCGTGCAAGAGATCTTTGAAGGTGTCTCGCTCCAAGGCGATTTCAACGTGACGAAAACGCTCGCCGCGGAGCCTTTTTACAGTACGCAAGTCGTCAAGCCTATCACGAGCGACCCGCGCCTTTCCGACGCTTTCTCTTCACTTATTTCCGGATCCCAAATGCCGGGCGTGCCATTGCATCAGGGTGGGATCACCCTGGACTACCGCGCTTTTAACTCCCCGCTTGAGATTTTAGCAGATGGCCGCTTCACGAGCCCGGATAATCGCCAGTACCTTCCCGGGTACGTTACCGCAGATGCAGGACTCGGGTATGATTTCACCCACGGGACGCTCTCGATCTCCGAGAGCAACATCTTCAACAAGTTTGGTTATGAGTTTGCCTCTTCGTCGTACGCGGTCGGGCCGCCAACCGTCGGCGCCGGGGCGCTTCCGGTGATCGCTCGTCCACTTGCACCACGCACGCTGCAAGTGACCTACTCGGTGACGGTCGGATCCGGGCAGACAGCGGCGCAGGCAAAGCAATGGCACACCGCATCGACGCCGCAGCGACAAAACGGCTTCTTCGGTCCAGGTGAAGGTGGACCAGGTCGCCAGGGCGGCGGAGGTGGTTTCTTTGCAAGCGGGGCAGCGGGTTTGCCACAAACGCCACCGGCAGACCCATTCGCCGTCGACACGAGCCGGCAAAGCTGCACGACCCAAGCGGCGAGCACTGCAACCCAAACGCTGGCTGCGATCAAAGCCTACGTCGCAGCCATCGAAGCAGCGAAGACCGCGCAAGGCTATCCGGCAACGCTCTCGGCGCAAATGCCAAACGTTCCAGGCTTTGCGATCGGTTACCATCCCGAAGGATCGACCTACGCGCTGACCTTTGAGCCGCAGAGTTTTGACGTGATGCGCGGATTCTTCGGATGCGCAACGCTCCACATCGGCACCAAAGATCAGGCGACCGCGCTCCACCTCTACGTGCCCACATCGAGCTCGTTCTTTCGCAGTCCACTCGCCTACATGCCGGCTGCCGGATTGTACATCGTGCGCCAACCACCCGTGGCAGGACAAGAACAATTCCGCGTCTATCGCCTGCCATCCGCACCGCCAGCGCAGCCGCTCGATATCGTGAACTCGGATCGCTGCTCGGCAGACCTCAAGCCGGTAGCGCAACAACTGCTCGCGTCGCTCACGCAATATATCGCCGCCAAGAGCGCGGGCACTGCGACACCTGCCCCACCAAGCGGCTGGACAGTGACGCCGCATACGGCCGCCAAAGGCTGGTGGCTCGAGTTGCAGCCCCAGGCGCCCATTGCCATTCCTGCATTGCTCAACTGCGCAAAAATTTCGGCTGGGACGGAACAGGATGTTACCTCAGCCGGACTTGGCGGTGCTCGCTTACCAGCCGTTAATTTTGCGCCGGCACTGGGGCTGTACATCCTGAGAAATCAGCCACTCCCATCGCCATAACCCCCCTCTCTCAAGGTTTTCCCAGGTAGGAATGCTATAGTAAAATATCCGTTATGATGAATCGAAGGCTGTCCATCCGGTGTCTTGTTGTGGCGTGCCTTTTTTGTGGCGTCCGGCTGCGCCCATAAGGCGACCCAAAGCGCGCCGCCGCCGACGGTGAAAGTGGTAGGTGCAACGCCACGGACGATTCATCCGTTCGTCGCGCTTTCTGGGATCATCGCGCCGCTGCCAAAATGTCGCCATGACAACGTCCCTGCAAGAACCTACCGATGCCGTCTTCGTGAACGAGGGCGATAGAGTGTATGTGGGTGAAGTTCTCGCGCGTCTCAACACAGCCGATTTGAGCGCCAGTGCAAATCAAGCGGCAGCACACCTCGAGCAGTCGCAATACCAAGCGACTCTCGCACTCGGTCAAGGCGGCCAGCAGGTTCGCTCTGCGCGAGCCGCCTTGGATCAGGCAAACCAAAATCTCTCGCTGGCGCAGATCACTCTTTCGCGCGACGAGCAATTGCTTGGACAAGGCTTCATCTCCCAGCAAGACGTCGACACGCAACGCACCCAAGTCGAGGTGTATCAAAAGGGCGTCGTCGCAGCGCAGGCGGCGCTTGCCCAAGCCGTAGAAAACGAGCAAGCCAACGGCACGCAAAGCCAAGGTCTGCAGAGGGCCAACGTGGACCAAGCATCGGCCGCGCTCCAGCAAGTGCAGGCCCAAATTGGCAGAGCGCAGATCGTCTCGCCAGTCAACGGCATCGTCGTCAACCGAAATCTGAATCCCGGAGAATATCCAGGCACCCGCCAGATTTTTACCTTGCAAGAGGTCGACAACGTCTATGCGGAACTGAACGCATTCGGTTCGCAGGTGGCGAGCGTCACGCAAGGTGCCGCCGTGACCATGACGTCACCAGCCATCCCGAAGCGCATTTTCGATGGCAAGGTCGTCGCAATACTTTCTCCCACGTCGCCGTCGTCAAGTGGATTCATCATCAAGGTGAAGGCCCCGAATAAGGATCAAACGCTCCGTCCAGGCATGACCGTGACTGCGAACGTCAAAGCGCCCGCGCTCCACGGAATCACCGTCCCCGTCAACGCCTTTCTCGACGACACGCACCAAACGATCATCACGGTGACCGACGGCACGGCCCACGTCTCCAACGTTGTCGAGGTTGCCGAAGATCCAACATGGGCCGTTGTGACTGGAGTCGCCCAGGGAACCCAAGTTCTTGCCAACGGGCAAACGAACGTCACCGATGGTGAGAAGGTCGCCGTGCGCTAAACCATGTGGCTAACGAGAACTTTCGTTCACCGGCCGGCACTCGTCTTCGTGATGATTGCTTTTGTGTTGGTCGTCGGAGCCATCGCGTATCGCAACCTCACCCAACAGCAATTTCCAAATATCGACTTGCCAACCATCACGGTCCAAGTCAACTACACGGGCGCATCGCCTACCGAAATGCGCGACAACATCGTCCGGCCGATCGAAGATCAGATCGCAGGCGCTCCGGATCTCAACGTGCTCAATTCAACCGTCCTGCAGGGTCGAGCGACCATCTCTGCAGTCTTCAATCTCAGTGCGAACCCGACCGATGCGCTAGTGGAAGTTCAACACCGGGTACAAGCGGCGTCCTCCCAGCTGCCGACGGACCTGCGCGCTCCGGAGATATCAACGCGGGATCCAGGGCAATCCACCGTTGTTCAGCTTGCGGCTTCGTCGCAGGCCTACTCCCTCGCCGGGCTGTCGGACATTGTCACGAATCAAGTCGTCCCCGCGCTCGAGCAAGTGGATGGTGTCGGGTTCGTCGACGTTGGTGGCACGGTGACGCCTTCGCTTGAGGTAACGGTTGACCCAGTCCAACTACAAGGCGGCGGCTTTACCGTTAACGACGTCGTCAATTCGATTGCATCCAACAACATGCGATTACCCGGCGGCATTGTCTATCAGCCGAACCGCGAGACGCTTGTCGATATTCGCGGGGACGTGCAATCGGCGCAAAACGTCGCCAACCTGCCACTGTTGGTGAGCGGCGCAGGCGCCCCGCAGTCGTTTGAGCCATCGAGCCAACCTGCCGGTCCACTGAATTCGTGGAGCAGCGCGTCGAACATTCCTCGCGTCGGCGACGTCGCGACGGTGGTCGACGGGTACGAACCCCGGCGTACCTTTGCCTATCAAGGTGGCGTGCCGCGCCTGAGCATCAGCGTTCAAAAAACAACCGAAGCGAACGAAGTCTCCACCTCCGATAATGTTCTCCAGGCGCTGCCTCGCCTCCAACAGCAATTTCCCGGCATAACTTTTTCCGTAGTCAACGTCCAGGCCCGGTTCACAAGACAACAAATCGACGGCGTCATGCGCACGCTAGAAGAAGGCATCGCTCTCACCGCAATCGTGATGCTGTTTTTTCTCGGTTCGTGGCGAAGCTCGCTTGTGGTCCTCATCGCCATACCGTTCTCATTGCTCATCACGCTCGTGGTCATGAAGTTGGCGAACTTTACCATCGACACGGTGTCACTGCTCGCGATGACCCTGGTGGTTGGGATTTTGGTGGACGACTCCATTGTTGTCCTCGAGAACATCGAACGGCATCATAAAGAAGGCGAGCCGCCGCTCTCCGCCGCGATCACGGGCCGCTCGGAAATCGGCTTTGCGGCCATCGTCATTACGCTGGTCGATGTCGTGGTGTTTCTGCCGCTGGCGTTTTTGCCAGGCGTGGTTGGCAGGTTCATGAGCGAATTTGGTGTTGTGGTCGTGGTAGCCACACTCACCTCGCTATGGACGTCGTTCACCGTGACGCCAACGCTTGCGGGGCGCTGGTCACTCAAGAGCAAGTGGAAGCCTTGGAGCCCCATCAACGCGTTCGAGAAGGCATTCGAACGCCTACGCGCGTGGTATGCGGACCGGTTGCTGCCCAGTGCCCTGAAAAGGCCCTTACTCGTCGCTGCCATAGCTGGCGGCTCGTTCCTGCTCTCGCTTACTTTGCTGCCGCTGGGAGCCATCGGTTTTACGTTTATTCCGACCGTCGATCGCGGCGAAATCTTCGTTCAGATTACCTATCCAACTGGGACGCCCCTCAAGAAGGTAGATGCAGCAGTGCGCCGCGTTGAAGCGGTCGTCATCAAGCTACCCGACCTTAACGCGGATGTTGCGCTCGCAGGCGCATATTCATCTCCCTTTGGGGGAGGCCTGACCGAGGGGAACGTCGGGCAGATTCATCTCTGGCTTAAAGATGACCGCAAGCACTCGACGGATTACTGGGTAGGATATCTCAAGAACACCCTGCGTCCGCTTGCCCAGGGAGCCGACGTCAGCGTCATCCCGGCCACGAGCACGGGTGGCGGAAACGCCCAGCCCATCGACTACATCGTCACGAGTTTGCATGGCGACCCCACGCAATACGCGCAGCAGGTGGCTCAGATTCTCAGGGATACGAAAGGCACAACCAACGTCACGAGCTCTGCGCTCAACCTCGCGCCTCAAGTTGACGTTGAGTTCAACCGCCAGACCGCCCAGGCGCTCGACGTAAGCATTGGAGCAGCCTCAACGGCCATTCGAGCAGCGATGGGTGGCGTGGTGGCCACCCAATTTGAGGCCGTTAACGGTCTCAAGGATGTCTATGTAATCTTTCCGTTGTCGGCGCAGACAAGCCTGGATGAGATTCGTAACGTGCAGGTGCGCGCGAACAATGGATCTACCGTTGCCGTTGGGCAGATTGCAACGCTGCAATACGCGCCCGCGCCACCGATTCTCACGCGGGTCAATCGGCAAACCGTCATTCACGTGACGGCCAACACCGCGCCCGGAGCCCCACTCTCGATCGTGCAGAATGCCTTTATGAAGAACTTGCGAGCAGCAAAGTTGCCTGTCTGGGTTGACGTGCACGCCAATCCGAATGGGAACCAGCGCAACCTGCAGGATCTTATGACCGGCATGGGTGCGGCGCTGGTCCTTTCGATGATCATGGTGTACCTGCTCATGGTAGCGCTGTACAATGGCTACCTCACGCCGTTCATCATTATGTTCTCGGTGCCGATGGCGTCGGTGGGCGCGTTCACCTTCCTCGCGGTCACTCGTCAGACTTTGAACTTATTTTCACTCATCGGCGTGATCATGCTCATTGGGCTTGTCTCGAAGAACGGTATTCTGCTCGTCGATTATGCGAATACGCTGCGTGCGCGCGGTAATGCCAAGCTCGACGCCATCCGCCAGAGCGCGCGCATTCGGTTTCGCCCAATTCTGATGACGACGTGTGCTATGATCGCCGGCATGACGCCGCTCGCCCTCGGGCTGGTCAACGGGTCCCAAGTGCGGCAAGCCTTGGGGATCGTGGTCATTGGCGGCCTAAGCAGCTCGCTTTTGCTCACCCTCGTGCTCGTGCCTGTCGTCTACATGCGCCTCGCGCCAGAGCGATTTGTGAGCGAGAAGGACGAGACTCCGCTCCCGCCGCCGCCCCTGCCGTCGCGACTGGAAGAACCCGAATACGCCCGCCTCAAGTAACTGCAGTCGCGCGAATTTTACTCCCGCGTACGCGTTGCCATCCCACTCCGCCGCGGCGGCACGCGAAACCACAGGAAGATCACAAAGACGAAAAGCGCGGCGTACAGCCAAGCAAAGAACCACAGCGGTAGGTTCCAGTAGAGCACGTGCTCTCCAAGGGACTGGAACGCTGGCGTCGCATGCGGCACCCGACTCGCGATGTCGACCAGACGAAATTCCCAAACCGAGAGAAAGCACGAGTTGCCAAGAAGCTTTTGGATGGCAACGATCCCCATTGCCGCAACGTGCAGGAGCCGCCACCAGAGGACGTACACAAAAGACCACCCGAGGCGCGCGCCGATCGGGATCGCGATAATTCCGAAGACAATGAAAGCTGCTGCAACAATGTGCGCGGCCAAAACGACTTGTGCTAGTTCCAGCGCGGTCTGCGGACTCATTTTCGTGGCCCCTCTGTAGGGGGCGATTGGAAAATCGCCCCGATGGTCCTCTTAAGGACCTACCCACCCTAGCGGTGAACGCGCACCGCTATGATGCATGCTTTTGAATCGGTTGACCTGCGGGTGGGAAAAATCACGCGCGCTGAACTGAATGAAGCCGCGCGCAAGTCCGCCTTCAAAATGTGGATTGATTTTGGATCGCTTGGCACGAGGACTTCAAGCGGCCAACTGACCGCGCTCTACTCGCCCGCCGATCTCATCGGCAGACTTGTCGTCTGCGCTGTCAACCTGGGAACGCGCACCATCGCCGGCTTCCCATCCGAAGTACTGGTTATGGGCGTCAAGGACGTCGACGGCAACGTCGTGTTGCTCAGCGTCGAACGCGAAGTGGCGCCGGGCGAGCGCGTGTTCTAGCGAGAAGCGGCTTCGTGCTGCGCGCTGGCGGTTTGCTTAGAGCGGCGCTCGCGCCAGCGTTCTTCAGCTCCCGCGATGAGTGCGTAAAGTAGCGGAATGAGGAACAAGTTAAGCAGCGTCGAAAGGAGCATACCTCCAACCACTGCCGTGCCAATCGAGCGCCGGCCTGCGGCACCCGCCCCTGTCGCGAACACGAGCGGCATGATGCCGAAGATAAAGGCAAACGACGTCATGAGAATCGGGCGCAGCCTGGTGCGCGCCGCCAGCACGGCCGCTTCCGCCACCGGCACGCCTTGTTTGCGCAGTAAATTACCAAACTGAACGATCAAGATGGCATTCTTGCTCGCCAAGCCGACAAGCATCACGAGTCCAATTTGCGTGAAGATGTCGTTTTCCATATGCCGCAGCCACACCGCGGTGAGCGCGCCCAAGATTGCAAGTGGCACCGCCATGATGATGATGAGCGGATCGACCAAGCTCTCGTACTGCGCCGCCAGCACTAAGAACACGAACACGACCGCGAGGCCAAAGATCAAGAGCGTCACGCTGCCCGCCTCGATCTGATCCAAGGAAACGCCCGTCCACTCATACCCCATGCCAGGCGGCAGCACTTCCTTAGCGACATCCTGCATGGCCGTGATGGCCTGTCCGGACGAATAGCCTGGTTTGGGATTGCCGCTGAACTCGACGGAACGGAACAAGTTGTAGTGATCGATCTCCGGGGGTCCGAGGATATGCTGCACGGTCATCACTGAGGTCAGCGGCACGAGATTGCCGTCGCTCGATCGCACGTACATCAACCGTAAATCATCGATGTGCGCTCGGAACGGCGCATCTGCTTGCACGAACACTTTATAGGAATTATTCTGGTAGGTGAAATTATTAACGTAGTCCGAACCAAGCATCGTCTGCAAAGTATCAAAGACGTCGCTGAGATTGACGTGCGCCGCAAGCACCGCGTTACGGTCAATATTCAGTTGAATCTGCGGGCTGTCCGTGCGGAAGGTCGTGAAGACTGACGTCAGCACTGGATTTGTGTTCGCCTTGTATTCGATCAGTTGCGATGTCTGCGACATGGCCGGCAAACCGAGATTGGTCTTGTCTTCGAGTTCGAAATCGAAACCACTGATGTTCCCAACCGTAAACGCCGGTGGGTTGAACGCGTAGATTAAAGCTCCGGTGATGCCGATGAACTGTCCGTTCAACGCGTTTTCTATCGCCTGCGCAGACTGACCCTTCGCCTTGCGCTCGGCCCAAGGTTTGAGCAGGCAAAAGGCGATGCCGTTGTTCGACCCCACGCCGGTAAAACTGAACCCAGAGACGCTGAAGGTGTCCAAAATGTCCGGTTGACCGCTCAACACTTGGCGCATCCGCGCCATGATGCGGTCGGTGTACTGCAGCGAAACGCCGGGTGGGCCCTGCTCGATGATGATAAAGTAACCTTGATCCTCGTCTGGAACGAACGCGGTTGGAACGATCTTGAGCATGACCACCGTCAGGCACAGCAAGACCGCAAAAACCCCGAGGACAAGAACCGGCCGTCGCATGATAACTGGCAGACGGCGAGCGTAACCGGTGCGGATGCGTTGGATAAACGCCCCGACTCTTTGCATGAACCAACCATGTTTTGTCTCACCGCTCTCGAGCATGATGGCTGCAAGCGCAGGGGCCAGGGTGAGCGCCGTAAATGCCGAGATCGAGATTGTCGACGCGATCGTCAGCGCAAATTGTTTGTACAGCTCGCCCGTTTCGCCCGGAAAGAAGGCAACCGGGATAAAGACCGCGAGCAGGACCAGTGAGGTCGCAATGACAGCGCTCGCGATTTCCTGCATCGCCAGCGGCGCCGCCTCCTTTGGATCTTTCTTATGTTCCTGAATGTAGCGCACGATGTTTTCGATGACGACGATTGCGTCGTCGACAACCAGCGCCGTCGCGAGGGTAAGCCCAAAAAGGGTCAGGGTGTTGATCGAAAATCCGAAGACCTTCAGCAAGGCGAACGTGCCGAGCAGCGATACCGGTATGGTAATCGCCGGGATCATCGTCGTGCGCCAGTCTTGTAGGAAGAAGAAGATCGTCAAAATGACGAGCGAGATCGCGATGATCAGCGTTTTGAGAACTTCGTTGATTGATTCGTTCACAAACACGGTGGAATCGAAGGCTATTTTGTATCGAACGCCCGGCGGGAACTGTTTGGCGAGCTGGTCCATGGCCTGGTGCACGCCTTGGGAGACACTCAGCGAGTTTGCATCTTGCAGCTGCAGGACGCCCATACCGACAGACAGCTTGCCATCAAAGTTGAGATCAGTAGCGTAATTTTCCGCACCCAGTTCGACGCGACCCACATCACCAACGCGCACGAGATAGCCGTTGCCGGACTTGATAATGATGTTCGCAAACTCGGCTGGCGTCGTCAGCTGGCCGGCGACGCGAACCTTGTACTCGTAGGCTTGTCCTGGCGGAGCGGGGGGCTGGCCGATCGCGCCGGCAGCCACCTGCACGTTCTGCGCGGCCAAGGCTGACGTCACATCGTTGGCAGTCAGTCCATACGCTTGCAGCTTGTTTGGATCTAGCCATAGGCGCATGGCATATTTGCGTTCGCCGAAGATGATGACGTTGGCAACGCCTTTGACGCGCTTGAGCGCTCCGGTGATGTACCGGTCGGCGTAGTTGCTCAAAAAGATGCTGTCGTACTTGGGATTGTCTGAGGTCAAGGCGAGCGCCATGATAAAGGTGCTCGAGTTTTTTGTCACGGAGACGCCCGTCTGGTTCACCTGCGCTGGGAGGACGCCCGCAGCCGTACTGACGCGGTTTTGCACGTCCGACAGCGCTCGGTCTGGGTCGCGGCCGAGGTTGAACGTCGCGACGATGTTGCTCGAGCCGTCGTCGCCGCTGCTCGACGAGATGTAGCGCAATCCCTCGGCGCCGTTGATGGCCTGTTCCAGTGGATTGGTGACAGAAGCTTCGACCGCTTCGGCGTTCGCGCCGATGTACTCCGCACTGACGGAAACTTGCGGCGGTGAGATGTTCGGGTAGTGCGCGACGGGCAGCGTCGGAAGCGATATCAGCCCAGCCAGCAGCACGACCGCTGATAAAACAGAAGCGAAGATCGGTCTCGTGATGAAGAACTTAGTAAACATTACCCTTCATGTAGCGGGCGATCGGAAAACCGTCCGTTACGTCGACCTCTTCGTTTGCGGAGATTTTGCCTGCGGAGGACCGCCGGCGGGGAGCACTTGCACCGGCATCCCGGGCTGCAGCGTCACCGAATGGTTGAGAATGGCCATGACGCCAGGCCGAAGGCCAGCGCCGCTTACTTCCGCCTGCTGATCGTTCGAAAGACCAACCTCAACAGGAATCGACGCGGCCTTGCCGTTTTGGATAATGAACATTGCATAGCCCGCATCTGTCTGATACACGGCAGCTCGCGGCGCCAGAAGGACGTTGCTCTTGCGCGATTGCACGATGGCAACCGTGGCGATCATGCCGCCCCTCAGCGTAAGGTCTGGGTTGGCCACCCGGATGCGGGTTTGATAGGTGAGAGTGCCGGGCTCTGCAGCTAAGTTGAGATACGCGACGCTCGCATGCCAGACGCGCCCCGGAACGCTGTCAACAGTCACGTCGACCGGCGTTCCCACATGGACGTACTTGAGGTCGTCGCCGGAAATTCCAGCATCGACAAAGACTGGATCCAGCTGCGAAACTTGAGCGAGCGCGGTGCCCGGCGACGCAAGGGTCCCTGGATCGACGTTGCGCGCGGTGACCACGCCATCAAACGGTGCGGTCACATTGGTCTGCGCGATCTGCGCGTCGATTTGTTGCACCGCTGCCTGGGCGTTTCGGAGATCGGCCAAGGCTGCGCTGTCGCTAGAGGTAAGGCTTGCATTTTGATTTGCGACTTGCGCGGCTTGATACGCGGATTGCGCCGAAGCGGCTTGACTTCGTGCGGCATCCAGATCAGCCTTGGAAACGAAGCCTTGGGAGTACAGCGACACATCACGCTGATAATTCAATTCGTCCGTGTTGTAGGCAACTTTGGCAGATTCGAGCGCCGCTTGCGCCGATTTGGTACCGCCGTTATACGTCGCTTGCAGGTTGGCTAGGTGTGCCTGTGCCTGCGCTGCTTGGGCGCGCAGCGTGCTGTCGTCGATCTTCACCAACAGTTCGCCTTTGTGGACGGGCTCGCCGATCTGATGCGCGACGTAGAGAACGTTGCCAGAAACGACAGAAGAGAGCGACGCTTGTTGCAATGGCGTTACCGTGCTCGTGACGTTGAACGTGGTCGCGATGGCGCCCAACTTAACAGGTTCGGCTGAAACCGGCATCGCGAAGCCGCCCATTGCGCCGAAACCACCACCTGGAGGGCCGCCTGCCCGATGTCCGCATGCCGAAAGCAACGTCCCCACGGACACCGCCAAAACAATACCAGCACCGATTTTCATGACCGCCTCTCTTAGGCGCAAATGTAGCGGCGGACCTCTTAGGTCCGCCCTAATATCGCAGGCTGAAACTAACCCGAGGGAACCCTAGTATCCCCAAATGGCGATGAAAAGCGAGACTTGGCTCGAGTACGCCGCAACTTCGAAATTCCCGTGCCTTTCGGGAGGCAGCGTCACGCTGTACCCGGAGTCGCACGAAGTCTTCGTTTCCGGCCGAAACGTGCACGTCAGCCGGACGCACTTTCGGTTCCTGGCCGCGCTGCTCGCAGACTTCTGTAAGACAGTGCCTTACGCCCGCATTATGCACGTCGACGGCCGCCAGCTGATTCAAACCGAGCAAAATCTGCTCAAAGTGCAGATGTTTCACTTACGCAAACTGCTCAAGCGGTATGATGCTGGGCTGGAAATTCGCAATGTCTACGGTCAGGGTTATCAAGCGCGCCCCGACCGTTAACCCACTACTCTCGCAAGCTCTTTCAACCCGTCGACATCTCTGAGAGCAATCAGCGCATCAACGAATGGAAGCGCCCTTCGCATCCCAACAGCCTCTGGTCGGTACTGCGGCGACCCGGCGAGCGGGTTGACCCAAACAACGTATGCACAGCGCCGCTGAAGTTCGCGCATGGCACGCTCGAGCTGCCGCACGTCACCCACATCAAGTCCGTCGCTATAGATGATCGCCACCGTCTGGTCGTCAAGTCCACTTCCGAACTTACGAACAATATGCTCGAGATTGGAACCAATGCGGGTGCCGCCACCCCATGACTCACCGGTGTCGGAGAGTCGATGCTCAAGGAGCTTAGCGGCGGTGCGAAGCTCGCGAGTCACCTCGCGCAATTGCGTGCTGAAGACAAAGACGCGGGTTCGTCGGGACCGCCGGCACAGCGCATAAGCAAATTCTAGCATCAGCGCGCCATGAGCGTTCATAGAACGGCTGCCATCAATCAGCAGGATAAAGCGAGGATTCCGCCGCGGATGACCAAGCAGCCGAAGCGACACGGGGTCGCCACCAGTATGGAGACTCGATCGCAGCGTGCGCCGCATGTCAAAACGCGGCCCAACCTTTTGAGGCCGCCAACGACGTACGTTGCCAAGACGCACAGCTGCCACCAATCGATCCGCCGCTGGGAGAAGTTCTCGAATGTGCGTCGCCGTCACCGTGGGTGCCAGCGTTGCTCCGGCGGTCGGACTATACCGCGCCAGTAATGTTTCCCATTCTCGCGTCGCAGGCGATTGGGAAATCGGCCGTTCGTCTTTTCGCTCCCCGCCTTCTCGATTCTCTGTATCGGGCGACTGGAAAGTCGCCCGATCGTCTTTGCGCCGCGAATGTCGAGGCGAGTATTTTTTCTGGCGGACTCCATGCTCCGGTCGCAAGAAAAATGCGTCAAACGCCTCATCGAAAACTTCACTCTCCGAACGCTTGGCGCAAAAGATGAGTCGAATCGCATCGCGCACCCGACCGAGATGTGACACGCCGACGATCTCAATTGCCCGCAGCGCCTCGCGCGCTTGCGCCTGGCCTACAGAAAAGTGAAGATCGCTGCGCAGCGTAGCAGCGAAGTCAACGAGATTGGAAAGAAGATCGCCGGCTCGCAGCTTACCCGCGTCGCGCTCGGACGGTCCCAACACCATAGTCACTCTCAGCTACCGCAGTCTTCGCGCTGTCTAGCCCGAGTGCTGCGCCGTATTGCTCGCGCTCCGCACGGAGCAGCTCCCAATCTTCCTGCAGCTTCAAAAAGCAGCCGAGGGTCTGCTGGATTGTTGCTTCGTCGAGCGCTTCGCGATGGAGCTGCATCAATGCCCGCGCCCAATCCAAACTCTCGGCAATGCCGGGCACTTTTTGAAAGGGTTGCTCGCGCAAGAATTCCATAAAGCGGGCGATTTGCTCGGCCAAACGCTCGCCGATTCCAGGCAGCCGAGCCCGCAGTATCGTCACTTCCTCAGCGCGGCTCGGATAGTTGAGCCACAAATACAAACAGCGCCGCCGCAAAGCATCGGAGAGCTCACGCGAGCGGTTCGACGTTAAGACGACAGCCGGGCGCTCTCGCGCGCGAATGGTTCCCACCTCAGGAATCGTCACCTGAAACTCGCCCAGCACCTCGAGCAAGAATGCCTCGAATGCCTCGTCGGCGCGATCTACTTCGTCGATGAGCAACACAGGTGCTCGATCCTGCGTAATAGCTTCTAACAACGGTCGACGCAAGAGAAACGACTCGCTGAAAATTTGCGCTTCTCGTGCTTCTACCGATGCTTCGTCATTCTCGGTGAGCCGGATTCGCAAGAGTTGCTTCGGATAGTTCCATTCATAGAGCGAGGTTGCCGCATCGAGCCCCTCGTAGCATTGCAGACGGATAAGACGCGTTTCCAAAACTTCGGCTAGCACCTTGGCGCTGTCGGTCTTGCCGACACCAGCAGGCCCTTCCACGAGCAACGGTTTCTCGAGTGCGAGCGCGAGTTCGAGCGCGGTGGCAAGCTCCGAGTTGACAATGTATCCGTGGCGCGCGAACCGCTCGCGAATGCGGTCGGCGATCACAAGTTCCGTGCCGCGTTCGCGTGTCGTTCGGGCTCCCGATTGAACGTCGCTTGGCAACCCGCGCCGCAAAAGAAGAAGGCTTGGCCTTCGTGCTCGGTCCGACAGCGAGCGGTCGCAACCTCGACGTCCATGCCGCACACGGGATCCGTCGCAAGCTCCGGAATCTCGTCAGCGATGGCGGGCGCATTCGCAATGAGTTCGGCAAGGATGGACACAGCGACCTCGGACGCGCTGCGCGCCCCGATGTCGAGACCGACAGGATTGCGAACGCGGGCTAGTCGATCCGCGGCGACGCCCGCCTGCGCGAGAATGCCCAGCACGTCTGCGGCCCGCTTGCGGCTGGCAAGCAGTCCGACGAATGCCCCACTATGCGATGGTAGCAACGCCTCCAGCGCAATTTCGTCATAATGCCCTTGCGACGCCACGATGGCTGCAAGGCGAGCGCGAGCCGCGGGATCCATCTCGTCGAGAAACGTGGGAAGCGCCTCAAGCGCAACCGTGCGAACGCCGGATACCGGTTCGACGTCACGCAGCTCTTCATTATTCACGACGCGCACGACATCAAAATCTTGCGTTGCAGCCGCCAAGCGCGCTAGCCCCTGGGCGACCGGGGTAAATCCTACCACGACGAGCACACGCATCGGCAGATGGGGTTCGATATAGACGTCGGCCGCCCCGTTTGACGCGCACCCCATCGGAACGACGATGCGCTCGGCATCGGCCGCCGTCGTTTCACGAGCGCCTGCATCGTCCGGGCGTATTTGCAACAAGCGTGGCTTGCCGGTCCGCAGCGCAAGTAACGCATGGCGCCGGACCAGATCGCGCGAGCACGAACCGCCGACAAACCCTTCCATGCGCCCGTCGGCATACACGATGGCGCGATCGCCGAGATGGGAACTGACCGGCGAGCGCCGCGAAACGACAATCGCCACTGCGAAGGTCGCTCGTGCCCTCTCGAGTTGGGCTACTTGTTCGAAGAACTGCATCCGTGCTCCAGCGCAACCGTTAGGCCGCCGCGGTCAATTTGGCCTTCACGTTGGCAAAAGTCGTGCTGATGACGCGCTGTGCCTGCGCGTCCAGCACGCGGCCACCGACCGTTGCCACCGGACCGCGCATTGAGGCGCTGCCGCTCCAATCCAGCGTCGTGCTCGTGCCGTTATCTGTCAAATCGGCGCCGGCGATCAAGTCCACGACGCTCCCAAACCCGCCGCCGCTGATCTTTAGATCCATGTGATTGCCGTCAGTCCGCGGCAGCAGCGAGATTTTGAATTTGAATTTCCCACTTACCGGACCGACCGACACCTTCACGGTGGCGTCCACATTGTGCTCGTCGTGAACTTGCGCGTCGATCAGGTCGGGCAGGCATGAGGCAACCTTACTCGGATCGTTGATGAATGCCCACACTTTGTCTTTGCTAACTGGGATTTGCTCTTGCCCCTTGTACTGAAGATCCACGCCTCGGTGCCTCGCCCTAAACCTTCGCCGTTCGCGACTCAAAATCACGGATCGCCCGCCAGACTTTTTCGCGAGTCAAGGGCATATCGATGTGGGTGACACCGAGCGGCGCAAGCGCATCCATCACAGCATTGACGAATGCCGCCGGTGATCCAACGTTTGGACTCTCGCCCACCCCCTTGGCGCCAATCGGATGATGCGGACTCGGCGTCACGGTCTTGTCTGTCTCCCAGTGTGGCGTCTCAACCGCAGTTGGTACTAGGTACTCGGTAAAGTTAGGATTGAGGTGATTGCCATCTTTGTCGTATTGGATCTCCTGGATGAAGGCCATGGCAAAGCCTTCGGTGAGGCCGCCGTGGATCTGCCCTTCAACAATCATTGGGTTAATGATCGTGCCACAGTCGTCGATGGCGAGAAAACGCCTTACCTTCACGTAGCCCGTCTCTTTGTCGATGTCTACCACGGCAATGTATGCGCCATAGGGAAATGTCAGGTTCGGAGGATCGTAGTAATAGGTTGCCTCGAGGCCCGGCTCGCTGCCCGGCACGGGATTGGTATATGCGGCGAAGGCCACTTGCTGCATCGTGACAGCCTTGTCTGGTGCACCCTTGACCTCGAATTTATAGTTTTTCCAATCAATGTCGTTTTCGGAGACCTCGAGCATATGGGCTGCGATCTTTTTGGCCTTCTCGCGAATCTTGCGCGAGGCCATGGCGATGGCCGCGCCGGCGACCGGTGTGCTCCGGCTGGCGTACGTGCCCAAGCCATAGGGCGCGGTGTCCGTATCGCCCTCCTCGACCATGAGGTTTTGTGGATCCAGACCAAGCTCTTCGGCCACGATCTGCGCCCACGTCGTCTCGTGACCTTGACCCTGGCTTTTCGTGCCCGCGCGAACGATGCCCGAGCCGGTTGGGTGGATGCGAATCTCCGCACTGTCGAACATCTTGATGCCCATGATGTCAAAATGCTTGCTCGGCCCGGCACCAACGACTTCAGTGAAGGTCGAAATGCCAATGCCCATGAGCTCGCCGCGCTTTCGCTTTTCCGCTTGCTCCTTGCGCAGGTCTTCGTAGCCGATCTTCTTGAGCGCTTTATCCAACGTCCCTTGATAGTCGCCGCTGTCGTACACGAACCCAAGCGGTGACTGATATGGGAATTGATCCTTGGGAATGAAGTTCTTCAAACGCAGTTGCGCCGGGTCCATCTTGAGTTTGTTCGCGAGAATGTCCATCGAGCGCTCGATGGCGTACGACGCCTCAGTCACGCGAAACGAGCAGCGATATGCGATGCCGCCGGGTGCCTTGTTCGTGAAGTAGGCATCGAGCTCGGTGAATGCATTTGGGAAATGATAGGAACCGGTGCAGATGCCGAACATGCCCGCTGGGTACTTGGTGGGATCCGCCGCCGCGTCGAACGCGCCGTGGTCTGCTGTCGTCGCAATCCGCAGAGCGTCGAGCTTGCCGTCCTTGCTCGCGCCGATCTCGACGTCCATGTGGTAATCGCGAGCAAACCCGGTGGTCGTGAGGTTTTCCGTTCGCGTCTCTATCCACTTCACCGGCACGCCGAGGACGACCGACGCGACGGTGGCTACCACGTATCCGGGATACACCGGCACCTTGTTCCCAAAGCCTCCGCCTATGTCAGGCGAGATGATGTGAATCTTGTCTTCGGGGATGCCCGTGACGAGCGACACGACCGTGCGGTGCGCGTGCGGCGCCTGCGACGTTAAGTAGATCGTCAGCCGGCCGGTGGCTTTGTTCATGTCGGCGATGATGCCGCATGGTTCCAACGGAGCGGGATGGCAGCGTTGGAACCACAGCCGCTCCTTGATGGTCACCTCGGATTTCGCGAGAGCAGCATCTGTCTTGGATCTATCACCGACTTCCCAGTGATAGATGTGATTGGTTTTATTTTCGCGATCGTTGCGCAAGATCGTTTTGTCAGCCTTGGCGGTAAACGGGTCAGCCACAGGTTCGAGCGGTTCGTAGTCCACGTCGACGAGTTCCGCGCCGTCGTGCGCGGCCTCGCGCGTTTCCGCAACCACGCCCGCAACTTCCTGATATTGATACAAAACCTTACCCACGGCAAGAACCATTTGCTTGTCATATCCGTGGAAGGTCGGGATCCATGCGAGCTTCGCACCCTCGAGATCTTTGCCGGTGAGCACAGCCTTGACGCCCGGCACTTTGAGGGCCGCACTTGAGTCGATGTTCTTGATGAGCGCGTGGGGGTAGGGGCTGTGCACGAGCGCAAGGTGAAGCATGTTGGGCATGCTGATGTCGTCCACATAGCGGCCCTGGCCCTCGATGAATCGCGAATCTTCTTTGCGCTTCATCGACACGCCCATCGAGTGTCGCTGCGGGCTACCGTCGGTTGTTGTGCTCATGAAACTCCCTCTTTAGGCCTTGACCGCTTCCTTTGGCTTCGCCGCCTCTTTCGCAGCCTGATCGATCGCCTTGACAATATTCTGATAACCCGTGCACCGGCACAGATTGCCCGAGATTGCCTCTCGGATTTGCGGCTCGGTCGGCGCCGGATTGCGTTTGAGCAGCGCGTACGCCGTCATCATCATGCCCGGGGTGCAATAACCGCATTGCAATCCATGCTGATCCCAGAAACCCTGCTGGAGGGGATGGAGCTTGCCCCCTTGCGCGAGCCCCTCGATCGTCGTGACCTCATGGCCGTCTGCCTGCACCGCAAACATCGTGCATGACTTCACCGCGCGGGTACCGTCGAGCACAACCGTACAAACACCGCAACTCGACGAATCGCATCCGACATGCGTGCCGGTCAAGCCAAGATGTTCGCGCAGGAAGTACACAAGGAGCGTCCGTGGCTCAACATCTCGTTCGTACGTCCTGCCGTTGACCGTTAGTGTGATTTTCATGTCAGACCCCCCAAGCCAAGACGCTCGAACGTCGTCGCGAGCGCGCGCCCCACAAGCACGCCTGCCATATCTTTCTTGAATTCTTTCGAACCACGATTGTCAGGCGTCGGATCGGCGAGCTTTCGCGCCGCGTCAGCCGCCGCGCGTATGAGCTCCTTGGACGGCTTCGCTCCCTGGAGCAGCTTCTCGGCGTCCGTAACACGCATCGCTTTGGGACCAACCGCGCCAATAGCGACGCTTGCGTCGGCTATCGTACCGTCGGGTGCAAGCGAGATTCGCACGCCGGCGCACGCTGTCGCGAAGTCGCCCACCTTGCGCTCGATCTTTTGATATGAGGCTGATGTGCGCGCGGGAGGCTTTGGGAAGCGAACTTCAACGGCCATCTCTCCCTCGCCAACTGCAGTCGTGTACGAATCAACAAGAAAATCGTCACTCGACACAACGCGCTGGCCCTTCGGTCCGCGAATGAGGATGCTTGCACGCCCCGCGATCGCTGCCACAGGCCAGTCCCCGGCAGGATCGTTGTGGCAGAGGCTGCCGACAACGGTGCCGCTCTGGCGAACGACGGGATCGGCAACCACGATGGACACATCTGCGAGCAGTGGAAGTTTTTGTACGATCGGCGAGACTTCAAGTTCGGCATCGCGGGCAATGGCGCCGGCAATGAGCGCGTTGTCGCCGTCGTTCTTTAGGTACGAGAGAGCCACAATCGGATTGATGTCAACGAGCAGCGCGGGCCGCGCAAGCCGGTAGCGCATGGCAGGAATAAGACTCTGCCCGCCGGCCAGTATGCGGGCATCCGAACCATATTGTGCGAGCGCGGCGAGCGCTTCTTCAACCGATTGCGCCCGGCGATACTCGAATGCTGCTGGGAACACGACGGACCTCCAGACAGAGGCAGGGCTAGGGGGGATGGACCTTTTAGAGCCTGCGGCAGCGGACCTGTCGGCGTGCTCGTCCAACGCCAAATTCCATGCTGGGTTTCGCGTTCTATAGTTTCGTGACGCTACTCGTTATGGTCAATCCCGTGGAAGCCGCTGCAGCCTTCGATACCCTGACGGCGAGCGATGCGGAAGCGACGAGGGCATCCATCGCGCTACGCGCGACGATCGTTGCCGCTATCATCCTCATCGTTTTCGGTTTCGCGGGAGAGGCAGTGTTGCGAGCGCTCGGAGTTGGTATTCCGGCGTTCCAGATCGCAGGCGGCCTGCTCTTGCTCAAAGTCGGATTCAACATGGTGTTCGCAAAAGACACAGACACGCAAGATGCGTCGGCGCAAAAGCACGCAGCTCGCGAAGACCCATCGGTCTTTCCTCTCGCGATACCTGTTATCAGCGGTCCTGGAGCCTTGACCGCAATAGTCACGACCTGGGCTAAGACGCACGATGAGCCGATGCGGATCCTCGTACTCCTCGCAATCGTCCTTGCCGTATTTGCTCTTACGTACGTAACCATGCGCGCATCGCAGTGGCTCACCAAGCGGCTTGGCCCTACGGGCGTCGACGCGGTGGGACGCCTCACGGGCATTATTGTGGCAGCGATTTCCGTGCAGCTCGTCATCGATGGCCTGCAACAGCTCGCGCACCTGTGAGATCGCTCACCTTTCGAGCAAAACCGGTCTAGCCGCAGGCTCATTCGTCGATTGGTAATATGGGGAGCGCGGACCAGGATGGAAGTTTCGCGCTCTTTCCTTTTCTGGGCTTGATCGCTATCGATCCAAGGTCTTGGAAGCCGTCTCGGCATGAGCCGCGGCACTCGTGGCCAGAGCCCATCGAACGTTCCCCGGCGAGATATAGAAGAGAGCAATCGCGGCGAAGAGGACGATGCTCGCCAGCGGACTGACAAAAGCAAAAGCAGTCCCAAGCGCATACGCCACTAGACCCAGAGTGTTCCACGCGGTGCGCGTTCGAAGGAAGCCCACGATGCTGCTTTGCGCTCCGGCCGGCAAGCACGAGACGTACCACAAGATGCCATACAAGACAGAGATTGCAAGAAGCGTTGAGCCGTAGAAAGAAACGGCGGCCGGCACGAGGGCGTATTGTCCCAACAACCACGTCGGATACGGAAGAAACGCGATGCACAGCAGCAATCCGAGATTTGCGATCAAGCTCGCGTACGAAATATCCTTCGCATAATGGAAGAGTGCATAGTGGTTGAACCACATGATGCCGATCGTCGCGAAGCTGGCGACATACACGAGGAACTGGGGCCACAGCGCCAACAGCGCGTGACTCATGGTCGCCTCGTTGACGACAACGAGCTTTGGAATCGGCAGTTCGAGGACGAGCAAGGTGATCGCAATGGCGAACACCCCATCGCTGAATGCCTCAAACCGGCCCTTGGAAATCCGAATTTGATTGTTCATCGTGTACGGAGTGGGCAACGGTAAAGTCGCCCTAACCTAGGGCGTGATGGTTGGTGGAACCGATATTTCCTTTACTCCTGCAGACCGAAGCGCCGCATTGAGCGCACTCACCGATTTCGCAAAGTCGTTATACTCGGCCATGACGTTGCGGTAGTGCTCGTCGATGGTGGCCGCAATGTGCAACAGCGCCGGCGTGGGCGGATCCCCACCACGGAAGTCCAAAAATCCCTCAAGATCTTCGCGCAGCGCCCCCGGCCGAGTGATCGAATCCTCGTCGTTGTGGAAATTGGCTGTCAATTTGCTAAAGAGCGTCTCCCTGGCCGACGCCACGCTGTCCAACTGCGTGACTGGCGCGGCCTTCCCGCTCTTTTGCAACGCCAAGCGCGCGGCGTCCAGCCCTTTTTTTACGGCATCAAGCGCGTTCAACGCTGCATCGACGTTCGAGTACTCGGCAAAATGAGAATGTTGGAAATCGTAAGCCGCTTGATAGTCGGCCTGCGTCCAGGCGAATCGCGGATCTGGCTTGACCGTTGCCGTTTGAGTCTGGGCTTTCCCATTAAGGCTGATGCGCACGGTGTACAGGCCAGGCGGCCCGAGCGCACCAACCAGCGGCCCTCGAGCATCCTCGTTTGGCGCTCCCATCCAAAGAACGGGGCCGTTTTCGTGAAAGTCCCACACGACACGATTTAAACTTGGATTGTTGCTCACATACGGTACGTCATGCCCATTCACTTTGTGCGTGCCAGAGATCGTGCGGATGACGGTGCCCGATGCGTCGAGGATGTCGACCTGCGGTGTGGCCGTCTGTGGCTTCGCTTGGTAAAAGTCGACGATCGCGCCATTGGGCGGATTCGGCGCTGCATACTCCGTGTAGAGCTCCTCCAAGTTGCTATGGAAACGATATTCATACGCCGTTCGAATGGGGAAAAGTTCCGCGCCCTGCGCCTTGGCTTGTTCCAATCCCTGGAGCGCCGTCACGTTATCGAGAATGTACAGTGCGCGACCGTGCGTGGCGATCAGCAAGTCATCCCACGTGGGCTGGATCCGAATGTCGCGCACCGACGTCGCCGGGAGATTGAGCTCGAGGCTTTGCCACGAGGCGCCGGCGTCGTACGATACCCAGATGCCATGCTCGGTTCCCGCATACAACAGGTGTGCATTGTGAGTGTCAGGGCGCACCGTGCGCACGTAGTCGTTGGGCGGGAGTCCATTGACGATTTTGTTCCAAGTCTTCCCGAAGTCAGTCGTTGCGTAAACGTATGGCTTATAGTTGCCATCGCGGTGGTCGTCGAAGATCGCATACGCCGTGCCGTCATTGATGGCCGACGGAGCAACGGTTTCCACGCGGGCAAATTCGGGCGTCCCTGCGGGGGTCACATTGGTCCAATGCTGTCCGCCGTCGCGCGTGAGTTGCACGAGGCCATCGTCTGTGCCAACCCATATCTCGCCGGTTGCGAACGTCGAACCTTCGATGTCGAGCAGCGTATCGGAATACTCCGCACTCGACACGTCGAGGCTGATCGGACCGCCGGCCGGCTGCTGGTGCGACTTGACATTGCGGGTCAGATCGGGGCTGATCGCACTCCAATGCATGCCATCGTCTTTGGTCTGGAAAATGACATTGCCCCCAACCCACACGGTGTGAGCGTCCCACGGGGCAATGCCAATGGGCGAATCCCAGTTGAAGCGATACGGCTGCGCATCGATGGCGAAGTCCGCCGCGCTCGACTCGAAATAAGGATTCACGTAGAGCGTGTAGCGCGTGCGCTCGTCCCAAATCCCAATGTTGCCAGTTTGCAGGTCTGTCCAGACGCGCTGCCAGTCTGATGGGTCGGGAACAGCCCACATGCCGTCGCCCCCGACAACCCGGTCCCACATCGAGTTGAGAATGCCGTTCCCGTCCAGACTATTGGAAGGCCCACAGTACGCGTTGTTGTCTTGCAACGGCGCGCACACGTGATACGGATTGCGGTCGTCGAACCCGACGTGGTAAACTTCTCCGATCGCAAGATTACGAGAAAACGACCAGGTGTCGCCCCCATTGACGCTGAGCGCGTAGCCACCGTCTTCGCCGACCATGATGCGTTTTGGATTATTGGGTGCGATCCAAATGGCGTGATAGTCCACGTGCACGCTGTCTTCTGCAACCTTCGCGAACGTCTTACCGCCGTTCTTGCTCTGCGAAAGCAGCTCTGATACAGCCCAGACACGATCCGGATTCGACGAGTCGACGGCAATGTGTGTGAAATAAAACGGCCGCTGATCGACAAGGGTGTCACCCGTCATCAGATGCCACGTCGTGCCGCCATCATCCGAGCGCCACAAGATGCCTGACTTCGATTGGATCAAGGCATACACGCGCTTCGAGTTGCTGGGCGCGATCGCAAGACCAATGCGACCCATCAAGCCATCCGGCAAGCCGTGACCCGTCAGTTTCGCCCACGTCTTTCCCCCGTCGCTCGAACGATACAGCCCATCGTCCGGTCCGCCGCTGGCAAAACTCCAGGGCACGCGCCGAAACTGCCACAACCCGGCAAAGACGATGTTTGGGTTGTTCGGGTCCATGGCGAGATCGGAGCCGCCGGTTTGCGGACCGACGTACAGCGTCTGCTTCCACGTTTTGCCACCATCATCGGTTCGGTAGATGCCGCCGTACTGGCTATCGGCAAAGAAGTCACCAAAGGCGGCGACCACCACAATGTTTGGGTTCTTTGGATTGATCGCAATGCGCGAAATATACCGTGTATTCTGCAGGCCAACTTTTTGCCAGGTATCGCCGCCATCCGTTGACTTGTAAAGGCCATCGCCGTACATGACATCGTTGCGAGGATTGGCCTCGCCGGTGCCGACCCACACGACTTTCTCGTTTTGGGGATCGATGGCGACGGCGCCGATTGCTTGCGTGTCTTGCTTGTCGAAAACGGGGTTCCAGCTGGCTCCGCCGTCGTCGCTCTTCCAAACGCCGCCGCCCGCAGCGCCGAGGTAATAAAGAAACGGATCGCTGGCGATGCCTGCGACCGAGCTCACACGACCGCCGCCAGCTGCAGGTCCAACCTCGCGCCACCGCAGGCGCCCGTACACGGGATTCGGGGTTGGACTAGCCGCCGGATGAGGTTTGGTGCCCGGCGTTGCTGCGCCACAGAACGCTACGATAAAAATGGTGGCGAGCGCGAAGCGTGCCACGAAAGATGACGTACGCATAGCAGAGCAATGCGCTCTCACAAGCCTGAATTCATCCTGGTCGGAAGCAGCGGACCTTCAGGTCCGCTCCTGGAACGACCGCGCATGCCTGTCGGCCTCAAACAACCGCACGATGTTGCTCTTATCAAGAGCTTTCCCGCGGGGGCCACGTGCTCGCCCAATGCCTATCCCTGGATACTCAGCGCGACTATCCTGGCTTCCAGTATGGTTTTCATCGATGGCAGCGCCGTCAATCTGGCGCTCCCGGTATTACAGACCGAGCTTCACGCGACGAATGTTGACGCGCAGTGGATCATAGAAGCCTACGCACTTTTCTTAGCATCTTTGATGTTGGTCGGAGGCTCGCTTGGTGATCGCCTCGGGCGCAAGCGCGTTTTTCTCTGGGGCGTAATCGGCTTTGCTGCTGCCTCGGCGCTGTGCGCTTCGGTGCAGACTGCCACGCAGCTCATCGTCGCGCGCGCTGTTCAAGGTATGGCAAGCGCGCTGCTCACCCCAGGCAGTCTCTCGATCCTTGGGGCGTCGTTCGACGAACGCCAGCGCGGGAAGGCAATCGGAACCTGGTCTAGCTTTAGCGCGCTGACGGCAGTCATTGGTCCGCTGGTCGGCGGAGTGATCGTACAGCACGCCTCGTGGCGCTGGATTTTTCTCATTAACGTTCCCTTGGCTATCGGCGCCATCGTGGCAACCGTCCGCTGGGTGCCAGAAAGCCGAGACGATCACCAAGTTCGCGGCGTTGACTGGCCCGGTGCCTTGCTTGCAACCCTTGGTCTCGGCGCCGTCGTCTATGCGCTCATCTCGGCTGGCGGGGTCGGATGGAGCCCGACGATTACGGCGTGGCTGCTGGGGGGAGTGATTTTGCTCGTCGGGTTCGCGATCGTAGAAGCAAAGGTACCCGCGCCGATGATGCCACCCTCGTTGTTCAGCTCGCGCACCTTTAGCGTTATCAATCTGCAGACGCTCATGCTGTATGCCGCGCTCGGTGGTGCGCTGTTCCTGCTTCCGTTCGATTTGATACTCATCCAACACTATAGCCCAACGGCCGCCGGCGCAGCATTTCTACCGTTCGTCGTGCTCCTCACGCTGCTCTCGCCCTGGGCGGGAAGTCTTTGCACGTCGATCGGTGCCAAGATCCCTTTAGTCGTGGGATCGACCATGACCGCGCTCGCGCTCGCCGGATTCGCCTTGCCTTCAATTGGTGGTACGTATTGGACGACTTTTTTTGCGCCAACGGTCGTGCTTGGATTGGGCATGGCACTCGTGGTCGCGCCCTTGACGACGGCCGTCATGGATTCAGTCGATAAAGACCACTTCGGCGTTGCCTCGGGTATTAACAATGCGGTCTCGAGAACCGCATCGCTCCTAGCTGTGGCTACGCTGAGTCTTGTGGTGGCAGGCACGTTTAATGAACGCCTAAGCCAACAATTAGCGAGCATAGCGCCGTCGCCGCAGATTGCCGCCGCAGTCGATGCCCAGCGACCGAAGCTCGCGGCTGCACAGGCGCCGCAAACTGCGTCAAAGGAAGTCCAGCAGCAGATCGACCACGCAATAGCAGCGTCATACGTCAGTGGCTTTCGATTGGCAATGGTACTCGCAGCGTTGCTGGCGCTCATCGGCGCGGGCTGCGCCGCCTTTGGTTTACCTAATGGTCACCGCGCTCGAAGCTACGTCGGAAAGGTTACACCTTGAAAGCAGCGGCGCTGGGTGCACTGTGCCTCGCACTGTGGGCGTGCCAGGGCAGCGGAGGCGCTGTGCTTCCCGGAGTGTCGCATCAAAGTCCAGCCCCTGCGCCCTCGACGATCGATGGCATCGTTGCTCAAAATTACCCCGGTGCAATTGGAGTCGAGCTTGCGATCTACAAGAACGGGACCCTCGTGTACGGTAAGGGATACGGCCTGCGCGATCGCGGCAAACCAGAATCTTTCTTCGGCCCAAACTTCTGGACCATCCTACAACCCGATAAGATCTTGAATTTACCCCGCGGCAAGTTTGTGCCCGACGAGAGCACGGACTTTGACCTCGCGTCGGTCAGCAAGGAATTCACCGCGGGGGCAATCCTCTTGTTGCAACAAGATGGTAAGCTTTCGGTCAACGATCCCTTGTCAAAGTACTTTCCAGGTTTCCCAAATGGAAATGAGATCACGCTGCTCTACTTACTGCAGCACCGCAGCGGCCTTGTCGACTATAACAACTTCGGCGTCTATCCGGACTTTAGCAGCGCCTATACCGCGTTCATGGCCAGCGGCCAAACAAACTACCAGCCGATTGTCAATCTGCTGGGGACATTTCCCTTAGCCTTTTCGCCGGGCAGCGAGTACATGTATAGCAACTCCAACTACCTCTTGCTTGGGCAAATCGTTGCGCAGGTAAGCGGCGAACCGTTGGGCGCCTTCTTGCAACAGCGCATCTTCGGGCCGCTTGGCATGACCCACACGCAGCAGGGTGATCCTTCAGCGCCGGTCACCGATCTGGCCTTGGGGTATGAAGTCGATAACGGCGCCGTGTACCGTTCTTGGCAGTGGAACCTCCAGTGGCTGGCCGGCCCTGGGGGTCTGACCTCGACCGTCAGCGACATCGAAAAATGGGATGAGGCAGTGCGCCAACCTGGCATCTTCACGCAGGCCTCGCTGGCGCAAATGTTCACGCCCAGTCCGATCGTCTTGCCCTACGGTGCGTATGCAGACGGCTGGTTCATAAGTCAGCTCGATGGCCATCTGTATATTTGGCACGACGGTCTCATTGGGGGTTTCGCGACGATGAATGCAACTTTCCCCAACGACGGCATCGATATCATCATTTTGACGAATTCATTCGCAGCACTCGATCCGTACTATATTATCCCGCAGCTGTTCCCGATGTCGCTCCAACTTGCGCGAGCGGTTAGAACTGGATCCTGAAACAACACACCATAGAGATAAGGAATGCGCAGGGGAGCAGATTGATCGCCCAGGCAATCCAAAGTGGATACGCGGGTAAACGAAGTCCTATGACGTACAGCAAACCGATCGCGAGCGGGAGGTGGTCCACGTCTCTAACGTTACTTTCGCGCCCACAACATTGCGGCACCGCGAACACCGCTCGAATCGCCGTGAACCGCTGGCACAATGCTTGTGTCAAGCCTATCAGTGAGAGCATATCGCGCGACGGCCTCGTGCAGAGCGCGGTAGTTCCGCTCGATTTTCGAAAGGCCGCCGCCAAGGACGATCGCATCCGGGTCGAGGAGGTTGACCACGGTAGCAAGCGATCGAGCGAGGCGATCCTCGTATTCGGCGAGACACAACATGGCGTGCTCATCTCGCGAAGCCGCAGCCCGGGCTATCTCATAGGTGTCAACGTATCGTCCGGAGCGATTCTTGTAGGCTCGCTGCAAGCCAGCTCCCGAGAGAAATGCTTCGATGCAGCCGGTCTTGCCGCAATAACATCGCACGCGACCGGATTCTTCGTCGCTGGACCAGGGAAGCGGGTTATGCCCCCACTCGCCGGCGACGGCGTTGGCACCTTCGATGATGTTCCCATCGATGACAATGCCAGCCCCCACCCCGGTACCGAGGATCACTCCGAAAACGACGTGGGCACGAGCACCGGCGCCGTCTGTCGCCTCGGACAGCGCGAAACAATTTGCGTCGTTTCCAATTCTGACTTCCCGCCCGAGTTTTTTCCGGATGTCGGCAACAAAATCCGTACCAATGAGATAGGCGCTATTCGAGTTCTTGATGCGCCCAGTCTTGGCGGAGAGGGCGCCGGGCAGGCCGATGCCCACCGTGCCCTTGCCCTTTTTGTGCTCGACGAGATCAACGAGCGATTTTATGGTGTCGAGTACTTCACCATACTGGCCGGTGGGTGTCGGCACACGTTCCCGCATCAACGTTGCGCCGTCGTCGGCCAGGGCAATGACTTCAATCTTCGTGCCCCCAAGGTCGACGCCAATACGCACCGTCTTGCCTCCTATGTACCGAAGTTACCCGCGGGCTACCGCAAAGATAGCTAGCCCAATTGCCATAAAATCCTCGAGGAGCGCCGCAGACCGCGCGCCGAGCCTGGCAATCGCAGCCAGACGAGCGCGCAATCCCAAGAACGTCCCTGCGAGCGCGCCGACGACAGAGAGCAGCGCACCGAGTAATGCATTCGCGCCGTGAAAGCTGCAAAAAAACCAACCGACAACAATTCCGCTCACGATCCGAGCGGTGAGCCCCTGGACGCTCGTACGGGCTGCAGTCCGCGGCATGGCGTCCATGATCATTTCGAGAATCGCGCCAACGCCGAAAAGGTAGCCCGCAACGCCACCGCGCTGCAAGAACACCGCAGCTGGGGCCGTGAAAGATCGCAAACCAGCCACAAACCCGAGCAACAGTGCCAAAGCATAGATGGCGGTCATACCAAGTTGGCGCTTTCAAACAAGGGAAGGTCGTTTCCCGTGAGTTACGACGCCAAAGGCGCTTCCCCCAACCTTCTCACCTTGCGAAGCAAGTCTATTGCATCTGCAAGAGCAAACTGCTCGCCGACCACGCTTGCAATAAAGCGCCCTCCGCGCAGCTCACCCTGAGCCTCCATGCGACGGAAGACGATCAGGAGATCGCGCCATGGCGGTGCAGCACTTTCTCGCTTCGCAACATCGCGAAAGACCACACCAAGGCGCGATAAGAGCTGACGCGCGAACGCCTCAAGATTGGGAGCGTGTGATTTCGACGCCAGCAGAGCCCAGCGCCCAGAGGCATGACGCGGGCGCGACCTGTTTTTGCGCCCAAGGGCCAAACGACGTTTGGGATCGATGAGTGCGCGCAAGTTATCGAAGCCATCGGCTGTCACGAGTCCGGCGGCGACCAATTCCCATAAGCCATCTTCAACTTCGCTTGGCAGCCGTTGAGTCGACTGAACGAGTTCGAGGAAAAACGACGCGCCGTTGGTTCCAAGCGCACGAAACACGTCGCGGGCGGCGCCACTGAGAGTCTCTGTCGGCTCGTGTCGTTTTCTGACGAGCCATTCGGCGCTCTCGCGCACAAAAAGCGAAACAGGCGCGATTCGCGTCGGACGGACGCGTCGAGTTCGCACGACGTCGCTTTCTTCAAACGCAGGATGCGGAGATAACCGACCCCACATGACCTCGCCCGACGCGCAGAGTTTGTCTAAAAATTCCGCACGATAGCGCACGATTCGCTTGGGCAAGACTTCTCGCTCCCAAGCTTCCGCTGGAAATTCATAACCCTGCAGTTGCTTGATGATCTCAAGTGTGCCTGCGACCCCGTGCAGTTGCGTGCCTTGAGCACTATGTTGCCAACGCTCCAAGAATTCCAGATAGTGTGCGGTCGAGACCGGTTCGATTTCGCGGCGCAGCCGCCCGAGCGTGAGGCGGTGGATGCGGGCGAGGACACGACGGTTGCACCATTCGAGCTCGCCTGCGTTCTTGGATGTAAAATGGCCTCGCAGGACTTGACCTTCGTTTTCCAGTTGTAGCAGAGCCGACATGATAGAATCGTGCGTCACCCCAAAAAGCTCCGCAAGGCTCTGCGACGTGAGCGGACCGCTTGATTCGAGCCAGCCTCGCACTACCTCAGTCACAGCGGCCCCGGGATCCAACCCGAGCACTTGCGGAGGAACCGCAGCGATCGTCGGACGCAGCTCTGCGTTTGGGTGGATCTGGCGCACGACATCAAGCTTTTCGGCTGCCACCCACAGGGCGATTTTCCCATCGCCTACTCCAACGGCCGTGGTGGCGCGGCGCGCGGCGACGAGCTCCTCAAAGAATGCTTGCCACTGGGGGATGGGTGGAAGCGCTACCAATGTGACAAGGGCGTCATGAAGTTCGTCGGCGTCACGCACGACGGGCCACGACTCTGCGGCGACCCAAGCGATGGCCTCGGGGTCGAGTACGCCAACGCCGTGCGACACATCCGCTCGCAGCGTCGAACGCAGTTGCACCGCCCGAGCGCGTCGTTCTTCAAGCGGCGCGTCGTCAAGAAACGCAAATGGATTCGCATTCACTATCTCATGTGAGAACAGAGACGGCTCTGCCGTGTCCACCGCCACGGTGCGAACGGAGCCATCTTCGATGCGGCGCAAGATCGCCTGCAATCCGTCAATGTCCATCGCTTCGTGCAGGCAATTCGCAATCGTTTCATCCACGAGCGGATGTTTGGGGATCCGAATCTCCCCACTCAAATTCTCTGGGCAAGCAGCCTGATCCGGGAACACCGCGGCAATAAGGTCATCCGCTTTCATGCGCTGGATCGCCGCGGCCACTTTCTGCCCACCGCGGAAACGGAGAATTGCCAGCGAGCGTTGCGCGTTCCAGCGCCAACGCGCCGTGAACATCGGTGATGGGAGCATCGCTTGCGTCAGCACCTCTTCGACGCTGGCGGCTTTGAGGAACTCGAAAATGATCTCAAGCGGGAACGCGTGCTGCTCTGAAAGCGAGATAACGATCCCGTTGTCGGTGGCGGCTGCCTGCAGCTCCACGTTGAAAGAGCGGCAGAAACGCTTGCGTAGCGCAAGCCCCCACGCGCGATTGATGCGCGAACCGAATGGCGCATGCACAACAAGCTGCATGCCCCCAGATTCGTCGAAGAAACGCTCGGCAACAAGACAGTCCTGAGTCGGTACAACGCCTAAAACGGCTTTACCGGCTAAAATGTAGTCGACCATTTGCTCGGCGCCAATCCGGTCGACGGCGCATTCGCGCTGCAGATAATCGATGGCCTCATCCTTTGGAGCGATTTTCCCATCGCTCCTCGCGGGAACCAATTCAGATATCCGCAGTCGCAAACGAGACACTTCCTCTGAGAGCTCGATGGTGCGGCCGGGTGCCTCGCCATTCCAAAATGGAATAGAAGGAGGAGAACCATGCGCGTCATCCACCCGCACGCGCCCTTGCTCGACGCGACGGACGCGCCACGAGTTTGTGCCCAGCAAGAAAATGTCGCCGGACATGCTCTCGATGGCAAAATCCTCGTCCACCGTACCGACGACCGTTCCTTCCGGCTCGACCACAACGGCGTAGTTGGTTGTGTCAGGGATGGCGCCGCCACCCGTGATGGCAGCAAGGCGAGCGCCGCGCCGTCCGCGGATGCGGCGGTTGACCCGGTCGCGATGCACGAGTGCCCCGGCTCGTCCGCGCGTGGTCGCCACACCCTCCGCAAGCATGTTTACGACAGCATCGAAGTCGGCTCGCTCGAGGGCCTGATACGGATACGTCGAGCGTACGAGCGCGTAGAGTTCGTCTTCATTCCAGTCATCGGCGGCGCACATGGCCACGATGTGCTGAGCTAAGATGTCAAGGGGGGCCTTGCATAGCTCGAGCCGGTCCATGCCACCAGTTCGAATCGCCCGCACGACCGCCGCGCATTCGATGAGATCGTCGCGCGTCGTCGCCACCAAAACACCTCTGGGGGTGGCACCAACCCAATGACCGGAGCGACCGATGCGTTGCAAAGCGGCGGCAATAGAACGCGGCGATCCCAACTGCACAACTAAGTCGACCGATCCAATGTCGATGCCCAGTTCTAATGAAGCGGTTGCCACCACTGCGCGCAACTCGCCGCTTTTGAGCCTGCGTTCTGTCTCCAAGCGAATGTGCCGTGCCAAGCTGCCGTGGTGAGGCATCACCGTGCCCTCACCCAGCCGTTGGATAAGATTGTGCGCGACGCGTTCGGACATCCGGCGCGTGCTTACAAAGACAAGCGTCGTGCGATGCGCCCGAATGAGCTCGGCGAGGTGGTCGTAGATCTCTTGCCACATCTCGGTCGAGGCGACGGGCCCGAGTTCATCTTGCGGTACCCACACGGAGAGGTCCATCTCTCTGCGATGTCCGATGTTGACCATCGCGGGCATCTCGCCCGGCGCGCCCTTTGGAACGAGAAATCGACCGACCTCTTCCGCCGGCTTCACCGTCGCGGAAAGACCGATGCGCTGGGGGCGATGACCGCCATTTTCGGCCACGAGCTTATCGAGTCGTGCCAATGACAACGCAAGATGCGGGCCGCGCTTGCTGCCCACCATGGCATGAATCTCATCCACGATCACCGTCGAGACATTGCGAAACAGCTCGCGCGAACGCGCCGCAGTCAAGAGGATGAAAAGCGATTCTGGCGTCGTGACTAAGATGTGCGGTGCCTGCGCAAGCATCCGAGCGCGCTCGCGTGCTGGGGTGTCACCGGTACGCAACGCGACTCGAATTGGTGTGAGGACGTCGCCCTCGCGCGTCGCCAGTGCCTCGATCTCCGCGAGCGGTTGCTCCAAGTTCTTTTGAACGTCGTTGACCAAAGCTTTGAGGGGCGAGACGTAGACTATATGCGTCGCGTCCGAGAGCGGCCCTAAAGGTCCGCTGCTAGATTGCCCGCCGCTATCTGGGTCGATGCGGGCGGCGCGCACGAGGCGGTCGACCGCTATAAGAAAGGCTGCGAGGGTCTTGCCCGAGCCCGTCGGCGCAGAAATCAGAACATCGCCGCCGGATTGAATGAGCGGCCAGCCTGCCGCTTGAGGCGCAGTGGGCTCGCCGAACTTGTTCTTGAACCATGCCTCAATAAGCGGGTCGAATTGAAACGTGAGTGGGGCTTGTGTCTGGAGCATGAATGGGATTTATCCGCGGGCGACGTCTGGGCGACCTCTAACTCAGGCAATTTCTCGAGCCATGCCAGGATGTACCCCCATGAGGAAGGCGGAGTCGACAGGCCTTTGCCGGAACGTCGCGCGCGACTGGATTACGACCCAAAGAGACCCGAATGGCGGGTCGATCTAACCGCGCAAACTCCGCTTCGTAACGGCTGGGAGGTTGGTTATGGTTCGAATTGGTCGCGTGATGTTGTTTGCCGCCGGTCTACTTGGCCTATTCGCAGGCGGCTGTTCGCACGGGACTTCGTCCGGCGGGGTTTCGCCAGCCGTATCGTCGTCAACGACGTCATCGCCTGGCACGTCTTCGAATGAAAGCCTGGGCGGGCCGTGGAGCGGGTACGAACAAGCCGCGAACTATGCCAACCAACATGGAACGGTCGTCTACCAGGTTACGTACCAGCCAAATGCCGTCGTCTTCGACGAAGGGCAAACCGAGCAGGCGCTCAAGGATATCAGCCCCGACGGAGTGACGTACACGCTCGACGCCGGATCGCCCATTGCGGCTAAGCTTAAGGCGGGATCGGTCCTTTTTTTGTACGGCATTGCCATTCGCAAGGTCACTGCCGTGCAGACCCGGGGCGCGAATCTCCTCGTGTCCACAACGGACGGTGATATCACAGACGCGATCCGGCAGGGACACATTTCATGGCAGGTTCCCATGGATTTCAGCGTCGGAGCCGAACCCGAGTTGCCGACTCCGGACCATGCATTGCTTGAAGACCTCTTTGCCACGAGAGCGGCCGCCGATGAATCGCTCTTTAGCGAGCTGGGCAAGCTATCGTTTGAGGGGAGTGTAGGCCCGGTCGAGTGGGAGCTCCTGTTTGCGCCGGCTGGCGATCGCGTCAATATCGAAATGGATGCGAAGATGGCTAATTGTTGCGGTGCTTGGGAGGCGAAGGGCGAGGGATACGTTCAGACGGTTACTGACATCGGCGAGATCGATATCAACAACGGTCAGATTGCTAATATGGGGGCTGCCGTTTCGGGCATGCAGGGTCATATGGATTTTGAGTGGCAGGCTCAAACGAAAAGTCCTGGGGTGGCGAGTCTGAATCAATCTTTCAAGGTGAAAATCCCGGGGGCGAGCATCGAAGTTCCGCTGATTATCGGCCCCTTACCATTTGTCTTTGAAGTATCAGCTGCGCTCATTGTTCACCCGGCATTCACCGCAAAGAATGAGATAACAAGTGGTAAGTTTACGGTCGACTACAACGGCAAGGAAGGCTTTAAGTATACTGCGGGTGCTCCTGAGTCCGAAGGCAGTGTGGAAGGGACGGACACTATCGATCATTCTACAAGCATATTTGGCGCGACCGCCATGGGACTTGTTGCGGCGCTCGAACTGCCGCGATTTGAGATCGCGTTCGCGACCATGTCTCCCTCCAATATGGGGTTGGCATCGGGCTTCTCAGCCAGCAACGCAGCGGCTAGGGAACGATATGGTTTCGGTCAGTCCCTAGCAAATACCGGCGCCCCCGGGTCGTCAAGCTTTGCACCGGTCGCGTATAAGCTAAAGAATTTGGCACACTTTATCGAGGAAGTTGCAATCCCGGTGAAGCCCTATTTTTACTTTGACTTTGTCACCTCGACCGGCACCTTTACGAACGGCGTTATGACATCGTCTCTCGTTGGTATGGAGCCGTGCCAAAGAGCCCAGATCACCGTTTCGGCCAACGTCGGCGTTGGCGCGAAGCTGACGCTCGCGCACGGCCTTAGCATGCTGCCGGGTGTGCTGGGGAAAACTGCTTCCTTCGAGACCTTCGAAGCCGCGAAACCGATCATGAAGAAGAGCGTCACAAAATACAAGAACGGCCTAAAATGTCCGGGCGACTAAACTATAGCTGTGGTGGGCGATCCTTGTAGTCGCGCGAATTTATTCGCGCGTATAGTGGAGGTTCCGCAGTGAAGTCCACGATGGCAATGATCGTCCTCGCGTGCTTGGTGACAAGCTTTCTTTCGGGATGCGCAAAGAATACGCAGCCACCCGCTGCTACACCACCATCACCAAGTGCTGGAGCAGGTGAGCAAACCGGGTCCACGGCCTCGTCGGCGCAACCTGCAGCTGAAGTGACCTCTACCGGTTCGGGAAATCTGATCTCATTCACCCAGGGCACGATCTTGCGATCCTGGCCCGCGTCATCGCTCGACACCCCGCCAGAAAACCTTCTCATAGGCACTCCAGGCTGGACTGCAAAGGAGGGCTCGACCGGCCCCTACGAGTTTGTTTTCGAGTTGCCTAGTTCAGCGACGATTCAGCAAATCGTGCTTGGTCTTGGCGACATGACCATCAACGGACAGAACCAACCAGTGCCCAACCAAACTGTGCACGTCGCAGTCTCATCGCAAAGCGCCACCTCGGGATTCTCTGAGGTGGGGACCTACGGGCTCAGCGGAGACCAGGATCAGACTTTCGATCTTTCAACGCCGGCAAAGGGTCGTTGGATCAAGGTAACCATTGATGGAAACGCTTCGGGGACCCATCTCTACGACGTGCAAGTTAACGGCACGTTCGATCCGAGACCGGTCGCAGCGCCCGTCGCAGGCTTGTGGAAATTCTATCCCGACGATCCATATCCACATCTTGGCATACCGGGGGATTCAGCTGGTGTCTTTCCGGCCGCTCCTCTAAGTATTAGCGAGGTGTCGCCGAGCGACACTCTGCTCGAAATTCACCAGTCTGGGAGCGATCTTAACGGCTCGCGGTGTTCAAAGGATGGCGTCAGTGCATTTCACGGAAACGAAGCAGGCCTCACGGTGACTCTCAATGAGGCGGATGAGGCGCTAAACCCGGCTGTGGTCAACGAGGATAATACGATCATGGTAGGCGCCTTCGGCGGATACAATAGTTGGGTTGCGGTCCGCATAAGCGGCAGCGAGTCGTGCGACTCAGTTTTCGCCGGAGCCAAGCCGCAAGGCAGTGGCACGCCCGTATTGGAGCTGTACGACACCGTGGGCCCGAACCGCTATGCGCCCTATGGTCAACCCGCTATGGGCGGCATTACGACGGTCGGCCCGCCGCTCTACCCAGGCTATCGCATCGTGCCGTTGCCAGTCGCCCGTTTCGATCCACAAGTGCTCGCCGGCTATCAGACGGTCGTGTTCTCCTCGATTTGCAATGCCAGCTCGGTGCTGACCAAGACGCAGACGCAGGCCCTCACCGACTGGGTCTACAGCGGGGGCAAACTGATCATTCATGACGCCGACGACTGCACGCAGACCGACTATAGCTTCTTGCCGTATGCTTTTACAACCTCAAATCCAGGCAAGAATGCCGCGCGCGGGAGCAATCTGATTTTGGTTGAGTCAGATACATTAGGAAGTAACGCCTCGGACAAGGCGCACTTTGTCGACGTCAAGGGATACCTTGCAGTGAGCAACCAGCAACTTGGCGATGCAAATACCGTCGTGACGCAGGACAAACACTGGTGCGGACATTTGTACGGAACCAACGTACTCAATCAAAACGGCTACTTTCAAATGTATGCGCCGTTGGGACAGGGGTTAATGATCTACGACGGGCTCGATACGGACGATGATGATATCCCGCAATACCAAAGAATCGTGCTCCTTGAACTTGCGCAGCCGGCAGATGCCGCGCTTCCGTGCAGCCAACTAGTTTCGACCCCGTTTACCGTGGCTCAATCTGGCGGCAGCGGCACCTTCTCGCCTGGGAGATCGCAGACGGTGACCACTCCGCTCACCTTGCTTGCCAGTCATGGGTTCTCCGGAACGGTGAACCTTGCGGTGAAGGCGCCAGCCGACGCCCCATGGCCTACGTCCCTGTCGAACAGCAAGCTTCCATTGAATGGCGGCTCCGCGCAGTCGAACCTCAACGTGAGCGTTCCAGCCAAAGCCAAGCCGGGCAGCTACCCGTTTGTCGTTACGGGTACCGACGCCGCCGGCAACACGACAAACACGACCGTAACGATCGCTTCGGCGGGCGCGCAAACTCCCCCACCCACAGCTCGCGCTGCATCCGTACCGGCGACGCCAAAAATTGCAAAAACGCTGGCAACTGCGAAGCGAGTCGTCGTCTACGGAATTTACTTTGACTTCGCCAGTGCAACGCTCAAGCCCGAGTCAACGCCCGTGCTGGTTGAAATTGCCGATGCCCTCAAGGCTAATCCCTCTTGGAATCTCACGATTGAAGGGCACACGGACAACGTGGGCGGAGTTGGGTACAACCTCGACCTTTCCAAGCGGCGTGCTACCTCGGTCAAGAATGCCTTGGTCACCCGTTACCACACAAGTGCACAGCGACTGAGCACGATCGGTTATGGCTTTTCGCGGCCGAAGGCATCGAACGATACCGCGCAGGGAAGGGCGTTGAACCGCCGAGTTGAGTTAGTACGTCGCTAAAATGTGGGATAAAAATGTGGTGGGCGACTGTCAAGTCGCCCATCTTCGTTTAATACGGACTGTGCGTCGGTTGTGGTGTGGGCGAGGGATCCGGTGTCGCATTCGATTGTGGACTAGCGATGTGCCAGATGCCGCCGAAGGCATTGACGCCGTCCCCATTTGTCTGTCCAGGTGCGGTATCGACGACGAACGTGTACAGCGGGCGGCCTGCATACGTAAGCTGCGTCGTGCCATCGTCGCGCGTGATCGTCGCGAACTGCCCGCTGAGCGTCACGCCGGAAGGCGGACGAACCGGTGGCCAGTTCTGCGTGCATCCATCATTACCGTTGCAGGTTGAATGGCCTGGGTCGGTAAGATCTTTATCGAAAACGTAAACGGTGAATCCAGCGGAATTCACAAAGCCGGCTGCACCCTTGAGCGATCGCGTGGAAAGAACGCTCGCGCCGGTTGGTGATGGAATTGGTTGCGCAGTCGTCTGCGGCAGAGGTGCCACAGACCCGCCACCGCCGCCTCCACAGGCCGCGACCATCGTCGTGACCACGACAAGCAGGACAAACTTTCTAGCAATCTTCAGCAGCGATTCTTGATTCATGATACTCCCCAAAAGCCCCGTCGTACGATAGTGTATCCGTCCGCACTGAAGGTGCGCTGAGAGCGCGCAGTTTGACATTCATGAAAAATCCAGGGAAGGGTACTCAGACGCCAGGTACGCACAAAAAGCAGAGCTAACCAACCAGGCTGCAAGTCCGTAACTTACCGGAGCATGATATAGAATACTCGATGCCGCGGCCAGCCGATCGACATGGGCTGAAACTTTCTGCCTGTCGCCGCTGTAGATTGACCCGAATGGGCACGGGGCTTTTGCGCATCCTCGGGGTTTCCAGCACGGCAATCATCGCCGTCGGACTTTTCCTTTGCGCGCCCGCTGCTGCGGCTGCGGACCCCACGCTGTCGTTCCAAGCCTCCCGCGCCGATGCGCCCCCGAAGTTTGACATCGGCCTGACTGATCCGGCGTGGCAAAAGGCGGTCAAAGCCGCCAATTTTTTCAACCTGACGACCCGGCGCCCAGCGACGCTGCCAACGACAGCATACTTGCTCTACGATGACGCGAACTTGTACGTTGCGATCCGCGCCGAGCAAGATGGCATGCCCATCCACGCAAGTCAAACGACGAACCAAATCGGTTTCGGACAAGACGACGCTGTGGGGGTGGGCATCGACACGAGCGCGGGCCAGGAAGTCTACTTCTTCGAAGCAACGCCTCGAGGCGTTCGATACCAGCAGTCGTCGGAATCCAGCCGGTACGATCCACCTTGGAAGGTGACGACCGCCGTGCAGGGGTCGGCATGGGCGGCAATGTTTACGATTCCGCTGAAAGACCTGCGCGCTGCCGCCGGCAAGAACAAGAGCTGGCGCATCAACTTCATTCGCATCGTCGCCGGCGTTGGGGATCACTACACCTGGTCATACGATGGATTGATGCAAGATGCGCAGCCACCGAACTGGCCAACGTTTACGGATGCCCGCTTCTGGCCAACGCTCTCAAACTTGAACATTGTGGGGAACGCAACTCGCCCGAAGCCTCGCGCCGCGATCTACGGGCTTGAGAGCATCGGCAAAGACCGAAATGTGTTCCAACAAGCAAACAACTCGTTTGCAACACAATCCGTTCGAAATTACGGGCTCGATTTTGTCTACCCGTTGACAAGCACGATCGCTGCAGTAGGAACGCTCAACCCGGACTTCTCAAACGTTGAAGTCGATCAGCAAACAATTGTGCCCCAAGAGTTCCCTCGCAATCTCACAGAATACCGGCCATTTTTTGCGCAAGGGGCGCAATACTTTACCAACACAGCATTCCCCATCGGCAACAATATCGCAACCTCGGATCAGGTGCTCTACACGCCGGGCATAGGCGCCTTCGATCGCGGCCTCAAACTCGAGGGGACATACGGCGATCAATCACTCGGCTTGCTTTCCGTGCGCAGCACCGTGAACGGCGATGTGCTGGACGACCAAGCCTTTGGCTTCAAGCATTCGTTACCAGATCGCAGCTTTCTCTACTGGGTGGATGGCGTACTAGCGCACCACGATATCGGCAACGATAGCACATTTGAGAGCGGCATCGCGGGCAGAAATCTCAAGACGGGGTTTGTGTGGGGGTACGATCAGTCGTTGGAGCAAAAGAATCTGACAACTGATCCCGGAGATCTTTTCGCGTTCTCTCGAAACGCATTTGTGGACGTGCACAAGCCCAACTACGAGTGGAACATCGGGTACCTCGATATTAGTCCCGGCTATGCACCGCTCGATGGGTTCACAGCGGTCAACGATATCCACGGACCTCAGGCATTTACCGATTTCACCACATCCAGCCCAGGGATCAAAACCTGGAGCGGCTTTTTTGCCGTGGATCGCTTTCTCAATCATGTGGGGAACGTCAAAGAAGCAGATGTCTTTGGTACGACCGATATCTACACGAATAACCTGTTCCACCTCAATCTGACGCAGTCGTCGAGTTCGCTTGACGATCCCGTCCTCACCGGCGGCGTCATGCTGCCCTTCAATCAATCTTCGTTCACGCTGGGATATCGCGACGGCACGCCGTCCCCGATTGATTTCTTTTACGGAGAAGGGCCGTTTTCGACGTTTTATCTCCAGCAGTTTCAATGGTCGAGCACTCGACCAATCGGCACGCACCTCAATCTCTCCCTGATCTACGCGGGCACGCACGAGCGTTCCGAAAGCATCGGCGTCAATGGGCAGATCCTTCGCAGCATCGCGATTGGTGAGTCGCTCGGGCCCGATACGAACATGACCTTAGCGCTTCGCGGAATCAATGGCACCGGTGGCTTTGCATCGCCAGGAGTGAATCTTGCGGCCGGCTTTCACGAGAAATTGCCCAACGGCAACGAGTTGTTCGTCAATTACGGCACGCCGGCAGCCTCAGTCTCCCTCGATCGACTGATCGTGAAGTACGTCCTACGTTTCGGTGGCGGCGAAGGCACCTAAACCTTTACCGCGCTGGCATCGGCGGGTTCGCGGCCGCGAACTTCGCATATTGGTCCTCCTCGTGAAGCATCGCTTCAATCGTTGCATCAAGGGGTTGGAAGGTCCACACACCGGAGAAGATTGCCGTGTCCCCGATGCCGCTTCGCAACACGAACGCCGGTCGCTGGTCGATCTGAAATGACGCGAACTCCGCACTTGTCGCCCGAATGCGTTCTTCGATCTTTGGATCGTCCATCAGCTCGAAGAGTTTCTTGTCATCGAGACCGCTAGCCGCCGAGGCGACCGCCACTGCCTCGCTTTTGTGATAGATTGGGACCCCTTCGATGAGCGCCGCGTGCGCGAGGGCACGACGCACGCGGTCGTCTGCAAAACCCAATTCGCGCGCCGCCTCCGCGGCCAGATTAGGCTGCAGCGTTGAGTGCTGCCCATGGCACCATTCCGGATTGAGCTGGGTGCCCGAGATGGAGGCCGAACGCTTGTAAAACCATTTCATCTGTTCGATAGACCAGCCGCCTGGTGGATGGTCAGTCACAAGAGAGATGCGCCATTCATAGGCCAGCCGGTCCCCATATTTTTTGCGCACGCGCTCGACGTTCGGCTCGGCATAGTAGCACCAAGATGACATGACGTCGAGATAATAAATGAAGCGAATCATGGTAACCTCGTGGGCGACATTACATGACGAGCGTGCCGGAAAGCACGGAGACAGCGCTACCCCCAACTTCAATCTTGTCAGCGCTGCGTCCCCGGCGCGTCAACGAAACCGTGAGAAACGATTGCCGGCCCATTTTTGTCCCCTGTTCTACCGCAAACTCGTTGCCCTCACCGAGAAGACCATGTCGTAGAAGATAGGCGGCGAGGGGGCTTGCCGCCGATCCGGTGGCGGGATCCTCGATGGTCCCAGCCTTCGTAAAGGAAAAGAAACGCGCGTAGATACCTTGGGTCTCGTGCTTTGATGCAAAGATGTAGACCCCGCTCGTCTTAGGTTTGTTCATGGCTTTGACAAACAGCTTCTCGTTCACGGTAACAGAGTCGACAAGCTCGGGGCTCGCGAGGCCAACGTAGGGATGCAACACTGGGCAACCAGCCTCTTCCACGGGTGCAGTGGCCAAGAGATCTGACTCGCGCAGGCCGAGCGCATCAGCGACAGCGGCTCGATTGTCGCAGCGCGATCCAAAAACGATGGGTGGAGAGGTGAAGAAGAGGGCAGTAGGGTTATTGCTTGGACCTTCGACGCGCACGGCCACCTTACCGACCTTGGCCTCCAGATTGAGCGTGTTCGAGCCGCTCGGAACCTTGCCGAGTCGCGCGAGCACGTATGCGGTGCCAACCGTCGGATGGCCGGCAAATGGCATCTCGTCATCGGGTGTAAAGATGACGTATCGCGCGACGCAGTCTGGGATCGTCGATGGAACGACAAACGTCGTTTCCGAAAGGTTCATCTCCCGAGCGACCCGCTGCATGTCTTCGGGCGACAAGCCTTGCGCCTCCGTAAAGACAGCCAGCGGATTGCCAGCAAACCTTTTCTTCGTAAAGACGTCGACCTGCTCGAAGTGATATTGCATCGACATTCCCTGAGACGGCGTGCGAATGAATTCGCGCGACTATACTTTACCATGCAGGAAGCGAATCTTTCTCCACTGTAGCGAACGGCATGCGTAAAATATTTATTGTCGCTTTCCTTTTGCTGAGCGCGACCCCCTTAACCGTGAGTGCGCGCACCATCCAAATCTCCGACGTCCGGCGCATCGTCGATGTTGCAGATCCGCAGATTTCGCCCGATGGCAAGCAGATCGTCTGTGTCGTGACCAGGCCGAACTACGCCCAAAATGATTACGATTCCGAGCTTCTCCTCATCGATATCGGGACTGGAGCGCAACGAGCACTGACCTCGAGCCGTCCTGGCATAGCATCGCCGCAATGGTCTCCAAGCGGCGATCGCATTGCTTTCACCGCGCCGGACACGGCGGGTGACACCCAGGAAGACCAGATCTTTATGATGTCGATGCAGGGCGGAGAGCCGCGTAGGCTGACCAACGTTCCCAACGGCGTTGACGTGTTCAGTTGGAAACCTGACGGCTCCGCGCTCGCATTCACCACGGAGAACGAGCCGCCGAACAAGAGCGCCATGGAGCAAGGCCATGACTACTTCAAGGTGGGTGATGACCCATACCTCACAACGCAAGAGCCGATGCCCATCCACTTGTGGCTCGTGCCTGCGAGCGGCGGTGCGCCGCAGCGGATAACCTCGGGCTCGTGGAGTCTTGCGACGCCTGACATTTCAGTGCCGCTGTCATGGTCACCGGACGGTCGTGAGGTCGTGCTGACCCGCGTTCCGACCCCGCACACCGGGGACGGCGATCGTTCGACCATTATTGTGGTCAACGTCGTAACCAAACAAGTTCGCAAACTCACGAGTCACACGCGCTTTGAAGACTATTCGGCATTCTCGCCAGATGGCACGAAGATTGCCTATTGGTACTCATTGAACGGCAACGACATGAACGAAGGGAATGTCTTTGTCGCACCGGCGCAAGGCGGCGACGGGGTCAACGCCATGCCGCACATCGATCGCGACGTCAACGGCGCATTCTGGATGCCCGATAGCAATTCGCTTCTCATCGGAGCCCCTGACGGCACGCGCACCTCGCTCTGGGTGCAGCCGCTCGGCGGGCCGCCGCGCAAGCTGGATCTTGGCGACCTTGACCCTTCAAACGACAACAACATCGATGCAACGGTCGGCAAGGATGGTGCTATAGCATTTTCCGGGTATCAGGCCACGCGGCCCACAGAGCTTTACTACATGAGTTCGGTCGATGCTCGGCCGCGCCGGCTCACCGATTTCAATCACGACATCGCTGCACTCGATTTTGGAGAGAATCAGGAGATCACGTGGCTTGGACCCAACGGGTTCACTGAAGACGGCGTGCTGACATACCCGCCGGGCTACGTGAAGGGAAAGAAGTACCCGCTCGTGTTGCGCATCCACGGCGGACCGAACGAAGGATCCAATACCGATTTCTACGACTACATTCGCCTGGTTGCCGCCCATGGCTACCTCGTCTTCCAACCAAACTACCGGGGCAGCGATAACCTCGGCAACGCGTACATGTATGCCACCTGGAATGATGGGGGCGACGGTCCTGGCAAAGATATTATGGCAGGTCTTGCGGCAGTCGAGAAGCTTGGCATCGTCGACACCTCGCGCATCGCCGTCGGCGGATGGTCGAATGGAGGCTACATGACTGCCTGGCTGATCGGCCACTATCAGGTGTGGAAAGCCGCCGTTTTGGGCGCAGCCTACACGGACTGCCTCGAAGACTACGATCTGAGCGACTCCAACGCTTCGGACGTTTGGTATTGGAAAGGCTCGCCATGGGTTGGGAACAACATGGCGGCCTGCCGGGAGCAGTCGGCGATTTCGTATTGGAAGAACATCAAAACGCCCACACTTATTTTCTCCAACACGGGCGACGTGCGCGTCCCCATCACGCAGTCATACGCGATGTATCACGCCCTCAAAGACAATCAGGTCCCCGTGAAGTTTATTGCTTGGCCGGAATCGGGTCACGAAGTGAGTGGCCCTGTGCGGGTCGAGGATTTGTATTCTTTATGGCTCGCTTGGCTGGACCATTACCTCAAATAGCGTAGCGCGCGATCCTATCGGCGTTGGATTCGACAACCCACAAAGAATTATCGGGCCCCGTGACGATGCCAAACGGTCCGGCGGCTAACGTTGGCAGAGGTACCTCACGAATAGCCCCGGTCGTCACGTTCACCTCGCCGAGTTGGTTGACGTTGTTTTCCGTGAACCAAATGTTGCCATCGGGGCCGACGGTGATCCCGCTCGGACCGCTATGTCGTGTGGGTATGAGGTAGGTCTGCACTTTGCCGGCCGTCGTGATGCGCCCGATCCGGCCGCTGCCGACCTCGGTGAACCATACGGCACCATCCGGGCCAGCGGCCAGGCTGGTCGGGTAGTTATTGCCGCCCGGCAACGGAAATTCTGTCAGCGTGCCAGCCGTCGTGATGCGGCCGATCTTGTTGCCGTTTTGTTCCGCAAACCACAAGTTATTGTCGGGGCCTACGATGATTTCTGTCGCGCCGCTTTGCGCTCCGATTGGAAACTCGAGCACTTGTCCGCTTGGAGTCATCTGACCGACTTTGTCGGCGACGTATTCAGTGAACCACAGATTGCCATCCGGTCCTGTCACGATGCCAACGGGTGCGGAAAACTTCGTCGGCAATTTCAGTTCCTTAAAAACGCCCTTTGTCGTGACCCGTCCGATCAGTCCTGAAGATTTCTCGGTAAACCAAAGAGCGCCATCCGGGCCGAGAGTGATGATCGTGGGGGACGATGCGCTGGTGGGCACCGCAAACCTCGACACCTCACCAGCGACCGTCACCCGTCCGATCGCGTTGTTATCGGTCTCCGTGAACCACAAGGCTCCGTCTGGGCCACGGGTTATGGAGCGGGCGTTGGCGCCGAGCGTGGGCAGCGCGAACTCCTGGAACGTAATTGAAGCGCTTGGAGTTGAGGAAGGCGAGGCAGACAGAGCTGGTGCCTGTGAGGGGTCAGCCATCACCGACCGCAGCCCGGAGGCAAGCACGAACACGGCGCTCAAACCCAGAAGCACTGCAATACTCAAGCGACGCATACGTTCGGGTTTTCCCCCCTCCAATGTTATCGGAGAAGCGGCGCTCGCAATGTAGCGAGCCCATGGAGAAAGGTTTTCCCGAGTCCGGAGGAGCAAAGCCGCCCCCAATGACAAACAAGCCGCTCACTTTTGCGGCCTACGCGGGCAGCCTGCGCAAAGGTTCCTACAATCAGATGTTGCTCAAGGCGCTCGTTAAAGCCGCACCTTCGAACCTGCACATCGATGTGCTGGATATTTCGCAAGTTCCGCTCTTCAACATGGATCTCGAGCGCAACCCGCCAGAGGCGGTGACGCAAGTGCGTGAAACCATTCGCAAAGCGGATGGACTCATCATCGTAACACCCGAACATAATGGTACCATTCCCGCCGCTACAAAAGTCATCATCGAGTGGGCATCGCGGCCATCCGACGATTCCGTCTTAGAGAAAAAACCGGCTGCCGTGCTCGGAGCATCGACGGGGTTCTACGGAACGTTGCGAGCGCAAGCCGCGCTCCGACAAATTGCAACCATTGAAGAAGTGTACTTCATGATCGAACCAGAAGTGCGAGTGAGCCGCGTGGAAACAAAGTTTAACGAGCAAGGCGAGCTCATCGATGAGGACTTAAAAAAAGAACTGACGGAATTTCTGGAAGCGTTCGCGCGCTGGACGATCGCAATCTCGCATCTCGTAGGGGGCGATTGGAAAATCGCCCCAACGCCGCGAAGGTAGGGGGCGATTGGAAAATCGCCCCTCGTACCGGGCGACCGTCAAGTCGCCCATTGTGGCAGCGAACCTTTAGGTTCGCTCGGGCCCATAGACCTCGCGCATCTGCGATTCGAGCCGCGAGATATCGCCTTCGATGCTGTGATTGTCGGCGCGCAGCTGCGAGCGCTGCACCTGATACGGCAAGTAGTTAAATTCCGGCGCTTGGATGAAGTAAGCGGTTGGCGACATCCCAATCATCGGATAGTCGCCAGTTAAGATTGGTTCGCCGGCTTCCGACCCAATGATCCAAAAGTTTGAAGCGCCACCGGCGACGCAGCGCGCCGGTACACCCTTGAGTTTCAAGACCGGAGCATCGGCTGGAGGCCGAGGTTGGTCGACCGTGAGCAGACGCTCCGCCGTTTCTTTTGACGTCCGCCCCATGTGCGCGTCGACCCAATTGAGGCGTTGTTTTTCGGTGTCCGAATCGTTCGTTGTCATTTGGGTTCTCCAAAGTCGAGAGCGACGTCGGCGCTCGGCGCGCTGTGCGTCAGCGCTCCGATGGAAATGACGTCGACGCCGGTCAGCGCGACATCGCGCACATTCGCCAGCGTCATGCCGCCCGACGCTTCTAGCGCCGCCTTGCCATGCGCCATTTTGACGGCTCGGCGCATCTCACTCAGCGGCATGTTATCAAGGAGAATCGCGTCAACCCCGACCTGAAGCGCTTCTTCGACTTGCGCCGCAGACTCGCATTCGACTTCCACGATTGTGTTGGGAGGCGCGTCGGCTCGCGCTAGGTCGATTGCCTTGACCACAGACCCTGCCGCCACGAGGTGATTGTCTTTGATGAGGATTGCATCGGACAAATTAAAGCGGTGGTTGTAGCCGCCGCCAGCGCGCACGGCATAACGCTCGAGCGCCCGCAGCCCAGGCGTCGTCTTGCGGGTGTCGCAGATACGCACGGGCAGATCGCGCACAGCGTCGACGAACTTCCTGGTCAAAGTTGCGATGCCGCTCAGCCGGCCCAAAAAATTGAGCGCCACTCGCTCGGCGGCAAGCAGGCTGCGTGCCGAACCTGTGACGCTTGCAATGGCTTGCGCATCGGTCGCGACGCCGTCTTCGACCAATGCTTTGAAGCTCACCCGGTCGTCGATCGAACGAAAGGCAAGCGCAGCAATCTGCACCCCGGCCACAACCGCGGGAGCGCGAACAACCACGTCTGCGTTAGCGTGCGCATCAGGTGAGACGGTCGCCTCAGACGTCACATCCTGGAGCGCGCCGTCCTCGGAGAGCGCTGCAGCAACGATCGACTGAAATTTGATCGCCTCTGATGCGGTCATCGGAACGAACGATGGTTGCTCGAGAGCTGGATGCCGCATCCCGCGCCCTAAGTTATCGCCGGCGTGGCGAGCGGCTCGAGTTTATGACTGTCGCCCACCCAAACGATGCGCGCCAGCCAGTGAGCATCATCGCGCTCTGGAAAATCAACGCGATAATGGGCGCCGCGGCTCTCCTCACGGTACAGCGCTGCCCCTGCGATGTAACGAGCCGCATTGAGCAACGCGCGGGATTCAAGCGCCGCTCGCGAGAGTGGTGACATGGAAACGGGCCAGTGAGTGAGTCGTTGGCGCAGCGCCGCCAGTTCCGGTCCGTCTCGTTCGACACTCGCGGACTTCCACATCAAGGCGCGCAGCGGTTGAACGGTCATCATGGCCAAGACGGTCTTTGGTATGTGAGCGAGCTCGAATGGATCGGGTGCCGCCGGTGCAGCGCCGATATCGTCCGCCGCGCGGCAGGCGAACACCAAACACTCTGCGAGTGAGTTGCCGGCGAGTCGATTCGCGCCATGCAAGCCCGTACAGGCGCATTCGCCAACCGCATACAACGATCGAACCGTCGTCCGCCCGTGCAAATCGGTGAGCACCCCACCCATGTGGTAGTGTGCCGCTGGGCCGACCGGGATCGGTTGCGTGGTGATATCGACGCCGAAACGCGAGCAGGCAGCCGCAATATTCGGGAACCGTCTGTGCAAGAAGTCGGGCGATCCGATAGGGCGCAAATCGAGCCAGACGCCACTCCCGGTTCGCTGCATTTCGTGAAAAATCGCGCGAGCAACGATGTCGCGAGGCGCCAATTCCCCTCGTGGATCCGCGTCGAAGCAGAACCGTCGTCCGTCTTTGTTGACCAAAATGCCGCCCTCGCCGCGCGCCGCTTCAGACACCAACAGCGCAGGCGCTCCCGCAACGGCAAGTGCGGTCGGATGGAATTGGACGAACTCAACGTCGGCCAACGCCGCGCCCGCCGCGATAGCCAGCGCAAGTCCATCACCAGTTGCACCCGGTGGATTGGTCGTTCGCTCGTACACCTGGCCGACTCCGCCGGTCGCGAGCGCCGTCGCGAAACACGCGACAATCGAGACCGCCTCAGTCTCTGCAAAGATCCAGGCGCCCGCGCAGCGTCCGCCGTCAAGGATGAGCGATATGGCGGTGGCGCGCTCGACAACCGCCACGTTCGGATGCTGGAGCGCTCTTTGGGCAAGCGTGGTCGAGATCGCTTTGCCGGTTGCATCTTCGGAAAAAACCGTCCGTGCATGGCTGTGCGCCGCCTCGCGCGTGAGCGCTAGCTCGCCAGTCACCGAAAGATTGAAAGCGACGCCAAGCGCGCGCAGTTCCTCGATTCGCTTAGGCGCCTCTTCCGCCACGATCTCAGCGGCGGCTCGGTTGCAAAGACCGGCGCCGGCCGCAAGGGTATCGGCGACGTGGGCCTGAGTCGAATCCTCCTCTAAATCGAGCGATGCAGCCACGCCGCCTTGCGCCCACGCGGTGTTCGACTCCTCGATCGTTCCCTTCGTCACGATGGTGACCCGCAGGCCCTTTTCGGCGCAGTGCAGCGCAAGGAGCAATCCTGCGGCCCCCGATCCGATGACAAGCACGTCGGTTCGCATCATGACGGTACGAATTCAGTCTGCTGGCGTGACCGCGTTTGACACAGTCATCATGCGCTCGATGCTGGTGCGCGCGCGCAGCATGATGTCGGTCGGAATTTCGATTGGATTGAGATCGTTTTCCAGACAGGCCGCAACTTTTTCAAGTTCCACGAACTTCATATACGGACAGTGCGGGCACGGCGCGATGGAGTAGAAGCGTTTATGAGGATACAGCGCCTTGAGCCGCAGCAAGAGTCCAGCCTCGGTGAGGATCATGAACTCGGGCGCGTCGCTGGAGCCGGCATAGTCCATCATGCCTTGGGTGCTGCCCACGTAATCGGCGAGTTCGAGTACCTCGGGCGAACATTCCGGGTGCGCGAGCACGAGCGCATGCGGATGCTTTTGCTTTTGCGCGATGACCATCGAAGGTTGGATAACGAAATGCGTCGGGCAATAACCGTGCCATGTGATAATCTTTTTGTCGGGAAGCCGCTTTTGCACCCAGCCGCCGAGATACATGTCCGGCGCAAACAAGATCTCTTTATCGGGCAGCGAGCGAACGACGGTTGCGGCGTTGGTCGAGGTGCAGCAGATGTCCGACTCCGCCTTTACCTCCGCATACGTATTGACGTACGTCACGAGCGGCCGGCCCGGATATTGGGCGCGAAAACCGCGGGCTTGATCGGCGGTGATCATGTCCGCCATACCGCAGCCTGCCTTCATGTCCGGTAACAACACAAGTTTATTCGGGCTGAGGAGCTTGGCCGTTTCCGCCATAAAGTGCACGCCGCAAAAGACGATGACGTCCGCCTTGGTGCGCGCTGCCTCGCGGCTTAAGTTGAGGCTGTCGCCGATGAAGTCGGCAACCTCTTGGATTTCGAGGCGTTGGTAGATGTGCGCGATGATGACGGCATTCTTGCGCTTGGCCAGCGCGCGAATGTGCTGTTGGAGCTTCTCGAGCTTTGGAGTGCGCGGCCGCGCCTCGGTCCCGTCGTCGACCGGCATTGCCACTGCAGGCATGATAGGACGGGTTTCTGTACGAGACGGTTAATTCATGCCCTCATTGCGTGCTTTGTAGTGGGCGACTGTTAAGTCGCCCAGTCTAAAGAGCGCGCGACGTTAGCCCGCCCACGAACGCCTGGGACCGGTATCCATGTGCACCCAGCCTTCGGGATAATAGCCGACCCCGCCGCTGATTGGACATGCCTCACAGATGCCCGCCAAGTCACTCAGCGCGATACCGGGTACGTGGAAGTCAACCGCCTTGCCCCACATGTGATATGAAAGCCGCGCTGCACCCTCCGTTTGCGAGTTCGTTTGCGGCGTGCGGTAGCCGCTGTGCACCACAATAGGACCGTTGATGCTGTCGCGACGCAAGTATGACTGCACCGCCCACAGCGCTTCGATCGTGCGAACGTTGATTTGCACAAAACCAATTTCCGGCGGCACATGCTCGTCGCGCAGCACGGCGCATAATTTTTTGTACCCTGGCCAGTACAACGTCTTGCCATCGAGCGTGAATGGCTCCGCCGCGTACTCGCCCGTGTCGATGCGTTCTAAGAACAAAAGATAACGATCCGGAGCAGTGCTCGCGAGCGCCGCGCGTGCGAGCGCGGGCATTGCGCTGAGCGCAAAAGCACAAGCGCCACCGAAGAGAAATGCGCGTCGATCGATCGCCCGATTGTGTTCGCACATCTATAAGTTATCGGCAAGGCCGGGGGTGTAATCTATATCACCGTATGGCTGTGCGAAACCAGCCGTCGCAACCCTCGGAAAGTTTGAGGTTTCGTGTTACAATGCTTGACGTGGCTGAACGAAGCGTCACATCGCAGCTGGTTTCGACGCGCGACGTCCTCGCTAGTTGGTTCGCAGGCCGGCTCATGATTTTGGGCTCGGCCGGCCTTGGGTTCATCGTGACGTTTTTGTTGCTCGTGCATGAGATCGCCTCAGTCAAAAATGCCCTGCTGCCGCTCCTGGTTTTTTTGCCCGTCTATCTGCTGCTACTTTCGCTTACGATGGTTTGGACGGCAAGGTCCGTGTGGCGCATCGGGCAACCTCCCAAAGTTTCCGTCCACGAAGTGTCCACGCAGCGTGTGCAGCGCATCGTCATGGTGCTTTGTAGTCTTGCGTTCGGTGTTGTCGCCGCTCTCGCATATATTCACACCGTCGCGAAATAAATCGGTAAATCGCAGGTCCCCCTGCGCTGCTCTTCTAAAATAGACCAAAGTTTGTACCTGACCAAAATCGACAACGGGCGGTGGCGTCGTTTGAAGATCCTGAGGTATTGTCTTGCGGTCGCCGTGATCGTGGCTGCGCTTACGTCTTTCCTGGGATGTGAGAACAGCCAGCAACGCAGCGGGGCACCACAAGCGACGGCCTCAAATGGTTCCGGTGTCACGGATCTGTTGAGCGAAGTTCGCAAACGCGGCAAGCTCCTGATTTCCACCGACGCCAATTATCAACCGCTCTCGTTTCGGTCACCGGATGGGCAGTGGCGCGGCTTTGACGTCGAGGTCGGACGTGAGATTGCGCGCCGGCTCGGCGTGCAACCTGTCTTCCTGGACATCAATTTCGACGTCACGAGTGGTGGTAATTGGAATGGCCGCTGGGATGTCAACGTGGATTCGATGACGATCACTCGAGATCGTCAGCGCGTGCTCTATTTCACCGAGCCATATTACTACATCCCTGCCACGTTTGTCGTGAACAAGGCGAGCAAGGTCACCTCGATCCCCGAGCTCTCCGGAAAACGCATCGGAGTCGGAACCGCAACGACGTACCAGGCGTATCTTGAAGGGCACCTCGACCTCACCGGCGAGAATATCCTCGTACCAGCTCCGCAGGCACGCGCGATCCCGTACGACACAGATCAACTCGCGCTCGATGATCTCGCGCTGGGCGACGGCGTGCGGCTCGATGCTGTCCTGACATCGTATCCTTTTGCCGTCTTTCAGATTAAAGTAGGGCGACCATTTAGAGTCATTGGCGGGCCAGTGTTTTACGAAGATGCTGCTGTGGCGATCGATAAGAACAGCCCGCTTGACCCAAAGCGCTTTTACCAAGCGGTCGAACAAGCCGTCAGCGCCATGCACAAGGACGGCACGCTTTCGCGCCTCTCGAAGGAGAGCTTCGGGACGGATCTGACACACAGGTAACAGCATGCCACGCAAGAGAACCCGCGCCAAACCAATCGAAGATCGGGAAATCTTTAAACGAAAATGTCCGCACTGCCTCAAGGCGGCTACCTTTCGAGCGCGCCCCGAGCGCGCCGGCGGTGAACTCACGATTTGGACCGTGGCCTGCACCTCGTGCCAAGTTGTCGTCGGAGTTGTGCCGCAACTCGCGCGCTATCCGCAGAAGAATGAAGTTGAATCGATCGTGCGCGGCGTCGTTCGGCGTCACCTCAGCAAAGCGGTCAAAGCCCTGCGCAAATCGGTGCGTCGCCGCCGCTAGGCTGGCGACTAGCGTTGTTCGGCGGCCGCGTAGGCCATCGCGTTTTGTTCGAGGCGTGAGGCGGCGAACATCGCAAGCGTCCACCCTTCCACATACGCTGCCGTCAGGCCAACCAAGAGCCCGAGAGCGGCGCTTTGGCTTAGCAACTGTGCTACCGCCCAGCCAATTGCCGGCGGCATAAGCGCAAGGTACGTGACAAAAATCCGCAGCATGAAGCCCGGTCCGCGCAGATCGTTGCGCCCGGGAAGCACGACATACGACGCCACACCGATGCTTTGCACCAAGAACAGCGACACGAGGATCAGAGGCGCGCTCGCAGCGATAACGAGCCACGAATGCATGGCGACGCCGGCCACGATCGTACCGGCGACAAGCGGCGGACCGACCCGCATGGTTGTGCCCAGAATCCACGTGAGAATTCGGTCTCGCAACTGAGAACGGGCAAGCCACCAGATTGGCTTACGCAGCTCGATGCCCAGATTGATCGTGCTCTGCGATCCGATGACGATGAAAATGTTAGCAATTGCAAAGAGCGGGCCCACTAAGATGAAGAAAGTCAGCGTCGTTGCGGCGAGTCCCGCGAGATATCCAAGGACGCAAGCCCCGAAGAGCCACAGCACCGAGCCGCTCAAACCTCCGGGCGTGCGCCGCAGTCCGATCCATTCTTTCCAAACCAGCGAAAGGGCGCCGGCCGGCGCGTGCCGACCAGACGATGAAGCAACGCGCTCCAGACGGACGCCAGACTGAACTCGGTCTGGGTCTCGCAAGCCTCGCAACGCCTCGCGATTCCAAAGCCCTCGTCCGCTTGCAACGAGCGTTCGGAGGGCATAGAGCCGCGAGGAGGCCTCCCAAATTTCGGGATAAGCGTCCTTTGCCGCAACCGAGCCGCCAATAATCATGACGAACGCGAGGGTCAAGAGTGCTGCGAGTGCGCGATGATCGCCGGCGAGCGCCTCCACGATCCACGATCCCGGAGCGAACACCGCAGTTTGGGCCGAAATAAAGGCCAAGTGAACGTTGCCGTAGGCAAACGCGAGGGCAATTGGAAACAGCAGTGTCAGACCGCCCGCGCACATCAACCCAATCCCAAACGTTCCGAATGGAACTTCCGGCATGCGGCGCTGCGCCAAAAATACCGGCAAGCGTACGCCGAAAGATATAATGTACGCGGACAATAACGCAACGGTTGCCAGCACGAGTCCCCCCGCGCTGCCGGCAAAATTCCACGAGACGAAGAAAAGGCCAAGAAACACTCGGCTTCCGGAAAAGGCGACCTCGCGCAGTTGCAGCCAAAAAACGACCAGCACGTGGTTAAGACGCGAGCCAAGAAGAAAGCGAGCATCCGCCGGATAGGCGAACGTTGCTGGCGGGCGTCGACTCCCAGAGCGAATTTGAAACCCTAAAAGCATGATATAGGCGGCCGGAACGAACGCGTAAAACAGCGATACGCTCTGCGGCATCAACAGGCCGTATGGTCCCCCCGAAATGTGGGAGACGCGCGTGAAGAAGAAAAGTCCAAGCCACGCAAGGAACAACGTCCACAAGACGAGTCGTCCGGGCTGGCGCAAGACCTGGCGAAAGCGGTTGAACGCCATGCGCGCTTCGAGATACGTCAGCGCCGCGACGTCGCTCATTGCGTCGCTTCCAAGAAAACGTCTTCCAAGCTTCGCCCAAATTCGCCGAAGTGCAACTCTGCAATCGGCGCGCTGATTACGGCCTGACCGTGGTTGAGAACGAGCACATTATCGCAGATCGCTTCGGCGGATTCGAGCAAGTGCGTGCTCAGAACAATGGCGGTTCCCGCATTACGCAGCTCCTGCAAAATGCCTCGAAGCTCGCGCTGTCCTTTCGGGTCGAGGCCGATCATTGGCTCGTCGAGGAGCAGCACGGGTGCTCCAGCAAGGACGGTCGCCGCGATGAGCGTTTTTTGGCGCATGCCCTTGGACAGTGCCTCGCCGAGCGTGTCTCTCCGGTCGTTTAGGTCCAAGCGCTGCAGCAAATCTGTCGCGCGAACTGCCCAATCGCCTGTCAGTTTGCAACTCTTGGCGACAAAAACCAAGTGCTCCCAAACGGTGAGCATGGCGTAGACTTCCGGCGTCTCCGGGATGAGCGCGATGGCTCGTCCGCGGTCTGGTCCTAGAGGAGCGTTGTCGAGGGCGAGCGTCCCCGCGTCGGGGCGCAACAACCCGGCCAAGCAAAGCAAGGTTGTCGTTTTTCCTGCGCCGTTTGGGCCGAGTAACCCCAGAATCGATCCGCGGGCCGCGTGAAACGAAAGATCATCTACCGCGGTGAGTTTTCCAAATTTCCGCGTAAGGTGTTGAACCGATAACCCGTTTGCCGAGGTCATGTCATATACAATATCGGCGGCCCAGGAACGCGCCGGAGCGAGGCCCATTTCCATATGGGGTGAGGCTTTGTCTCTACCACATCGAATCGAAATTCTTGGGGAAGAAAAGAGCGTACATGGAACGAGGGATGCAGCATCGGGTAACACCGTGCGAAGGGCGCGATGAGGCGTTCCACAACAAAAAACTCCGAGGAGAAAACATCCACAATGTATAGCACGCCGAAGATCATTGCATCGCTCGACGCGAACATCGTTCTCGCAACCGCTCTTGGCCACTGGTGCGAAGGCGGCAGTAACGTCACCTGGGATAGATAACTCAGCGTCGAAACCGATCGCAGACGAAGGAGCGAGGGTGCGTGCCAAGGCACGCACCCTCGCTCCTTCTTATTGCGGCGGCTACCATTGACTCAATGCCCGGCGAGGTTTTCCATCTGCTCCACTCGCTGCGGGAAGAGTTGCTGAGGCCTCACCGAATGCGAGGGTCTTTTGGACCAATACCGTCCTCAAAACGCCATTAGGAAGCCGAGCCGTAAAAGGTGCACAATACACATTAAAGGTCATCTTCTTGGTCTGAAGCTGGCCGAGCGCGATGAGGCGCTCTCATTCCTTCTTCGGTTCTTGCAAGCGACATAGGGAATGGGCGGCCGCCATGAGAGCGCCGCTCTACTTTTCTATGGTAAGGAAGCAGCGATGCTTGCGAGCACAGCCACAACGTCCCCGAGCGTAATGCAACAAAAGGCATTTGCGACACTCGAGCGCACGCTCGTGGTTCGCAGCGATGCCGCCGAAATTTTAGACTACTTTTGCGCGGCGTATCGCCGCACGATCGTGCCGTTGCCGGATCCGCTTGACGCAACCTGCGACAGCGGTTCGATCCTGGCACACAATGGCGCCGATTGGCTGCACTTTAACGGCGAGTCAGTCGAGTTTCCAGACGAAAGACCAACCACAAACTTCCGGTTAGCGTTTTACGGTTCCAGCAAGCTCATTCGTTTGAGCTTTCGACAAAACACGACATGGCGCTCGCTGTATGCCGCTGCCTTGCGCATCGGCAATTGTGCCGTCTTGATCTCTGCTCAGTCGGGCATCGGCAAGACGACCCTCGCTCTCGAACTCCTCACCCGCGGTGCACGTTTCTACAGCGACGAATTTGCCTTCATACGCCGTGCGGATCGGTTTGTGTCGGGCTTGCCCCGGGCGCTGCTCATCCGCGAGCGCACGCTCTCAGTCTTTCACCATCCGCGTTTGCGCCAGGTCTGCGAAGCGTCTGTGCCGCGCACGCAGCATGGCGATCGCGTTTGGGATAACATCGATGCCGGCGACGTGTTTGGCGAGGACGTGTTTGCGGAACCTGCGCCGCTGACAGCGGCCTTCATGCTCGAGCGGAGCTCAACCAACACCACAACCGAGCAGGTCTCACCCGCGGTTGCGGCTGTCGATTTTACGAAACGACTCAACGCTCATACCGAAGGCTTCGAGCGTTTTGTCGATACGGCGGAAATGTTGGCCGGCATTCCGTGCTACCGGATCGTTGCGAGCACACCGCAGCATGGCGCCGACGCAATCGAAGCCCTGCTGCCGTGATCATCGTAACGGCCGCTAACCTCATTGCCATAGAACTCGACGCCGCAAAGCGGCAGGCGTTGCTCGATCGGGCGCGCGAGGTGGTGCTGGTCGATTGGTTTGGCACGAAAATCGCGGCGCATTTTAATCAGCCGGGCGAAGCCGATGCATTTCGTTGGCGCTATCGCAGTTTCTTGAGCAGCGGCCGTCCGGACTTTGTCAGCTGCGCTGTGGCGAGCGATGACGAAGAACCATGCTTCTTTACCGAGCCGGGCGAGGCGTTCCGATATCCTCTGGTTTTGCGGGGAACGGGCGTGGTGGCGTTCCTCGCTGACGCGGTCACTGGGCGCGGTTTTTTTGGGATACATCCTTCGTTGCTATCATTTCATGCCGCCGCTGTCAGCGTTGGCAACTCGGCCGCAGCCATTTCTGCGATTTCGACCGGTGGCAAGTCGACGACCGCGTTTGCATGTGCGCGGCGCGGCATGGGTCTCTACACGGACGAACGATGCGTGCTCAAGGACGGACTTGTCTATCCATTTCCTCGAGCGATGAATGTTCGCGCGGGCGGTATCGACCTGCTGCTCTCAGAACAGGTGCCAGACGATGACGTCATGGCCCGCCCGCTGCGCGGGCACGCGGGCAAAGATTGGGAATGCATTCAGTTCTGCGAAGTTTTTGGCGCAAGTCCGTTGCCAAAACCCGCAAAGTTGGAGTCAATCTTTTTCATTACCGGAAAATCCCGCACGCCCAGGGCAGAGCCGCTGGAGCGCCCCGATGCGCTCCAGCGACTGCTCGAGTCATCCTTTTCTGGAGCGGCGCCCGGAATGGACCGCTTAGCCGCTGCTGCCGGACTCCTGCAGCAGGCGCGCGCCTATGCGCTCACGCTTGGAACGCCAGACGATACCGCGCTCCTCATCGCTGCGACCGTTCGTCGCGAGAAGCCGATGTTTGCGGTAGCTGGCCCGTGAGCCTCAGTCCAGAATCGAAGATCCAAAATCCAGCGACGGCCATCGCTGCGGTCAAGTTGCTCCTTGGATCGGCAAGCACCCCGAGACTCGCCATGCAGGGCTCGAGCATGTTGCCGCTCATGCGGGAACCAATGGTGCTCGAACTTGCCCCGGTTGCCGAACGAATTGCCGTCGGGGACGTCGTTGTCTTCGAAAGTGACGGGAAGCTCGTTGCCCATCGCGTCACCAGTCTCCGCGATGGCAAGCTGCAAACATGTGGTGACGCCCGGCCGTGGTCGCCTGAGTATCCCGCCCCGAACGTACTCGTCGGCAAAGTGAAAGCAGTGTTTGAAAACGACCGGTCGGGTGCCGTAAGGGTCGATACGAAGATATTTCGTATGCGGGGCGCGTTCTACGCCCGCACTCGAGCTCTGCGCGCGCTGCCATTTCGAGCTCGAGCTTGCTGGACGCCGAATTGGAAGAGCGCTTCCGTGGCGTCGCGAGCGCTCGTACCTTGCGCTCGTCGATTCGATGGCCGCGGTCGTTCAGGGCGATCGCGTTGGCTTCGAGCGATCGCTCTCCCGGGTCGAGCCGTCGGCGCTCGTTGCGGTGGCTCGCCGTCATGGGTGTTCCGCAACACTCGTGGAAGCTCTGCGCACGTTCCAAACCGCAGGAGAAGCTGCCGATTACCTTCGCCGTGTGCTCCAGCCTCTTGTGCGGCAGGGCGTGATGCTGACGATTGCCTTGAGAGGTCAGATAGAATCGATTGCGGCGACGCTGGCGCGCCACAACGTGCCGTTCGCCCTCCTCAAAGGAGCGGCGCGTTCATACCGAGATGAACCAGGCTTCGTTCTGCACGCGAGCTCCGATATCGACATTCTCGTTCCAGCGCCCGAGCTCGAAAATGCGGTTGCAGCGTTGCGCGCACAGGGGTACGACGAACGAAATTATGCCCTCTTACGCGAGCGGTATAAGGCGCGTCACCATCATGCGGCCCCACTTTTTCCGCCGACTCCAGGATTCGCAGTCGAGCTGCATACCTCGCTTGCGCCGCCCGGACTCCTCTCGACTCCGTTTGATTGGGACACGTTGCGATCGCACGCGGAATGGGTGCAGGGCCCAGCCGGTAATGTGTTGTGCCTCGATGCCACTGGAGCAGCTTTGCACCTCGCAGTGCACTCGATAGGTTTGCACCGCTTGCGCGATTCCGTGCTGCTCGCGCGCCTGCTGGCAAAACTGGGCGAGAGCGAGAGACAAGAGCTGCAGCAGATCGCTGCCGCGGAGCGAATCGATCCCATTCGATTCAGCGGCTCGCTGGCGTTCGGGGCGCGTATCGCCGGCATTGCGTGGCCGCAGACCCAAAAAGGAAGACGGTATCTTGATTGGAGCGCCCGGCGTGAAGATGTGCCCCTCTATTTTTCGCAGCGCTGTCAGCTCACTGAAGGCTGGTACGCCGCCGGTCGCCGTCTGGGTCCCCTGGCCTGGCGTTTGCTCGACCCACGGTATGGCCTCGACGAGCAGCCGCAGGCGCGCTCGTTCGGCCGCATCGTTGGGCGGGCAATCGCGGGTCTCTTCGCGCTCGCCTATGCAGGCGCGATGGGGAAAACATCGGGCGATGAAAAATCGCCCCATCAACAAGGAGTCGCACGAACGTGAACCCTCGCAAAGCTGACGACCTCGAAATCCGTACCGTTGGGGAAGAAGTGCTCGTGTATCACCTCTCGGCGCAAAAGGTTCACATTCTCAACCGGACGGCCGGTCAGATCCTCGAGCTGTGCGACGGTCAGCGCACGCCCGCGGATATCGTCGATTCGATTTGCCAAGCGAGCGAGGCCGACCGCGTTACGGTCAGCGGCGACGTCGATGGGATGCTTGCCGAGTTCGCAAATCTGGGTTTGCTGCGCTAGGATCCTATCTGCCGAAGCGGCCTATCAAGGTCGTCTTGGCGAGGATGTGACCCTCCATGGCTTTGAGCAGGGTGGGCCCGCTCGTGAGCGTGCTGACCCCATACAGCTGTGCAACATCGAGCGCGTAGAGCGTGAAAACGTAATGATGGGGAGGCGACCCGGGCGGCGGGCATGGTCCGCCCCATCCAATGATCTGAAAGTCGTTTCTTCCCTGAATCGATCCCTTCGGAGTGAGAGCGTCGCTTCCGGCCCCGGAACCGGCCGGCAACTTCATCACGTTTGCCGGAATGTCAAAGACCACCCAATGCCACCACCCCACACCCGGCCGCGCGTCGGGATCGAAAACCGTCAGCGCGTAACTTTTTGTATTTGCAGGACCCGATGTCCAGGACAATGGCGGCGACAGGTTGTGGCCCGTGCAGCCATTTCCCATATAGGAATACACCTGCGGAATGGTGCGGTTGTTGGCAAACGCGCCGCTTGTCAGAGAAAATGCGGTCGAAGCAAGTTGCACGAGCGCTGCGCTTGTGGCAAAGAAAAGAGCTAGAGTGACTTGAACGCCCATGGGAGAGTATTTCTCGCAACATGGAGCAGCGGACCTTTAGATTCCGTTACCTTGAGAAGCAACGATGAAGAAAGTTGGCGTTACCGGAGCTTCGGGATTCATCGGTCGGGCACTCGTCGCGGCACTTGCGGAACGGGGCGATTCTGTGCGCGCCTTCGTCCGCAATCCTGCCTCCTTAGAGTGCTTTCCAAGAGAGGTCGACATTCGCCGGCTCGACCTTGCGTATGGGAAGATCGCTGACATTGCCACAGCTATCGCTGGACTTGACGCTCTCATCCATCTCACCGGTGAAACCGTTGCCGGTCGTTGGAGCGAAGAGAAGAAAAAAAAGATCCACGATTCGCGGGAAGTTACGACGAGAAATCTTGTCACGGCCATGTGGGAATGTCAAGAACGACCACCGGTTCTCTTAAGCTCATCAGCTTGCGGCTACTACGGCTCGCGCGAAGATGAACCTTTAACAGAAAGTTCGGTGCCAGGCACCGACTTTTTGGCGCACGTCTGCATCGATTGGGAGCGCGAAGCGCAAGTGGCGGAAGAGTTTGGCACGCGCGTCGTTCGACTGCGCCAAGGTCTTGTGCTCGGTCGCGGAGGCGGCGCGCTCGAAGCCATGCTCCCACCGTTTCGCTTCGGCGCCGGCGGCCCGCTGGGCTCAGGCCGTCAGTGGTGGCCCTGGATTCATCTGGAAGACGCAGTTGCGCTCTTCCTCTTCGCCTTGGATCGCGAGGACCTCAGTGGCGCCGTGAACTCGGTCGCTCCAGATCCCGCAACCAATGGCCGCTTCGCGCAAGCGCTCGGCTACGCCATGCGGAGACCTTCGCTGATGCCGGCGCCCGCGCTCGCGTTGAAGGTCGCGCTTGGAGAATTCGCCGACAGCTTGACCGCAAGTCAGTTAGTTCTGCCGGCCGTCGCCGACGACGCGGGCTTCATCTGGAAGCACCCACAACTCGATCGAACACTGCTCGACTTGATCGATCCCTCCGGCGGACGACCTCCTGGCCTCCAGCATTTCGAAGTGGCGGAGCGGGTCAATGCTCCTTTATCGAAAGTCTTCGCGTTTTTCTCTGACGCAGGGAACCTAACATCGCTCACCCCGCCGCAACTCCGGCTCCATCTGCTGACGCCGCTCCCGATCGAAATGCAACGCGGCGCAGTTATTGAATACAATATGAACGTCAAAGGCTTCCCAGTACGATGGAAGACGCTGATCACAAAATGGAAGCCGGAAGAGGCATTCGAGGACATTGCGGTGCGCGGTCCTTACCGCGCATGGCGGCATCGGCATGAGTTCGCGCTTGAGGGAAAAGAAGTCAGCGTTCGGGATTCAGTTGATTATGCTTTGGGTTTGGCGCCACTGAGTAATGTGGCTTTACCGATGGTGCGCCGTGATCTGCAAACGGTCTTTGACTACCGGCGCACGCAGCTACGTCAGCTGCTGGGCGAGCCTTCTTCGTAACGCGCGCGCTGTGGAAGCGCCGAAGAAGGAACGGTCGGGAAGACCCGACCGTTAGCCGATGCGCGTACCCCAGCCTTGGAACGGTCCGTCTGAAAGAGGCGGAACGACGATCGTCGGATGATCGGTCAGCGTCGGGACTCCTTTTGTGAGCGCCATGATGTGTTGTGCTCCTTGCAGTGTTTGTGGTGGTTTAAGGTGTCCGGTCATATGTATCGCAGAACCCTCAATTTGTTTCATCTGAGTTGCTATACGATGCTCTTTTTGCTTCGAGGAACGCACATGTGCAGAGGTAGCAGCCATTCTAGATTACAATACGTCCCTGATGACCGCGCAACAGTTCATCGACTACCTCATAGCACAAGATCAGCTTGACAACGTGATGGGCGTCCTCCAAAAGCTTGGTTTCACTGTTGACTTTGTCGCAAGCAACGTGCTTTCAAGCGACGGTGCCGTAACGATCTCTCGCACCGCGATGCTGTGGCAGGGTATGCCAAACAAGCACGATCGCAAACGGACCCGAGAGCTTTTCGACACGCTGACCAACGTGGGATTGCTCGTGCCAGCAGGCGACGACGAAACCTGGACTGTAAAACTATAATTCGCTCGTTTTTACCCAATCGTACGCATTCCACGTGGGCGAGAACGGGGTTGGGTGGAAGCCGCCGACGTTGGGCTGCACGGCGTAGCTGTACGTCGGCGCGTAAAGGAAGTCGTAGGGAACCTGCGCCGCGAGACGTTGTTGGACTTGGAAATAAAGGGAACGCCGAACCTCAGGGTTCTGCACTGCGAGCGCGCGCATCTCAAGTGCATCGACCTTGCCGTCGCAGAACCCCGAATAGTTCGCTGAGCCACGGCACGTGACGAGGTCGGAGTCGTCCGGATCGAGTCCGGATCGCCACACGACATAGGCGAGATCGAAGCGGCCCGATAAGAGCATGCCGCCCTCGGACGCAGGCAGGTAGAACTGTGCCAAGGTCACTTTCTTTACGATGACATCGATGCCGCGCTCGCGCAGCATTTGCTGCACGTACTCAGCGGTGCGCACGGCTGTGTCGCTTTCGGGAAACGTCATGAACGTTATGGCGAGCATCCGGCCACCTCTGCGGCGCATGCCATCCAGATCCCGTCGCCATCCAAGCGAATCCAACGCTCGGTCAGCCCGCTGCGGATCGAATGCTGGCAATCGTACAGAAGGATCGTGTGCCCACCCAAATGGCGGTTGATCGCTCTCGGCGACCGCGTACTGGCCGCCGGTAATTCCGGCGCTCAAGCGTTTGCGATCGATTGCCATCGCGATGGCAATGCGCAGGCGAGCATCGTCAAAGGGTGACTTTCGGCAGTTGAATGCGATTGCTCCAAAGCCTGAAAACGGAACGTAGACGAATCGCACGTTGGGGCTGCGGCCCAATGCGAGGCGCTGCGCGGGCGATTGCAGCGACCAGTCGAGCTGTCCAGAGCGTAACATCGTCAGCGCCGAGTTCGTGTCGGGGACCACTTGGGCGACGAGCTGTAACGTTTTGGGTTTTCCGCGAAAGTACGAATCGTTCGCCGACAACACCAAGCGGTCGTCTCGATCCCAGCGAACGAGCCTGTAAGGCCCCGAACCGATCGGATGCAGGTTGAAGTCCGAGCGCCGAAGGTTTTGATTTTGCAGCAAGTGTGCCGGCAGAATCGGCATCGGGTTCGTGCCATAGGTGAAGAGCGTCGCCACCGCCGGGGCCCATGCGCGTTTGAGCCGGAACACGACCGTGTACGAATCGGGAGCGAAGACAAGATCGACGATGTCGTAGCCGCGAGTGCTTGGCACGTCATTGTCGGGGTCGACGATCGCTTGCCATGTGAAAATGACGTCGGCCGCCGTGAGTGGTTGTCCATCCTGCCAGCGCACGTCATGACGCAAGTGATACGTGATCGTGCGGCCATCGGGGCTGATGCCGCGGTTGCGCTGCGTCGGAACCTCAAGCGCCAGCGCGGGGATGAGGTGCCCGCGGTCGTCGACGTCGAGTAGCATGTCGAACATGAGATGGGCAATTTGACGCTCGTCGTCGTTGCGGGCAAGAATGGGGTTCAAGCTGTGCGGATCTTCGGACAGGTTGAAGGTAATCGAACCCGATGGATACGTCGAGTGACGCCCAATTCCACCCTCTCGCGCGCAACCAAGGCTGAGCGCAGCACCGGCGCAGGTAAGGAAAAACATAAGTCGGGTAGCGAACGTGAGCGGCGTGCGAAAATCAGCCATCATCATTGTCGCGCTCTTAGCTGTTGCCGCGGTGCAAATTGCGTATTATGCGCCTCGCCTTCCCGAAACGGTCGCCTCTCATTTTAATGCAGCCGGCATACCGAACAATTGGGAACCGAAGCAACTCTTCCTGGAACTGTATGTCGTCGTCTTGTTAGGCGTGACCGCCGTGTATGGTCTGGTCCCGCGCCTCATCGGGATCTTGCCGCCTGCGATGATCAATCTACCGAATAAAAACTACTGGCTTGCGCCACAACGACGCGCAGCGACGACGGAATATTTCATCGACCATTTCGCGATTTTCGGCGCCGGCACGCTCGCCTTGCTGCTTATGATATTCCAGCTCTGCCTCAGCGCGAATATCTCGGTGCAAACGAGGTTTCCATCGGCACTTGCCTGGGGGATCAGCGTCGCCTATTTGGTCTTCGTGGGAATGTGGGTGATGACGCTTTTCTTGAAATTTCGACGCGTTTAGACCTCAAAGGGCGGTAACACCAGGCGGCGCACGCTCTTGGGGTAGTTGCCGTCGGGATGGCGCGCGTTCCAGTCTTGGGAGAGTACGACGAGGTACTCAAAGTTTTCGTAGGCTGACTTGCCGTGCATCTTGCGCATTGCCCAGATGACCGGCGCGAGCGCCTCCCAGTATAAGTCCGGCGAACTGCAATCCAAGTAATAGTCTGCCGAGATCATGTTATTCTTGACGTACGAGCCAAGGCGCTCGTAGTATTCCATTGCGATGAGCTCTTTATGCACATGACTGTCGATGGGATGCATGAGGAGCTCGCGCCGAAAGTTTGGATCTTGCATTTTGGTGGGGAAGTCGTGCGTCAAGAAATCAAACGCCTCCTGAATGGCTGGTTGGTACGCCATCTCGAGCACCTTAAGCAGGCCCTGCAGATCGTTGCCGGCTCGCAAGTGGCGCAGTTGGATGACGGCTGCCACCGCCGACGCCAAAATAACCAGAAAGGTGGCGCACGCCGCGAGCGTGTTGACGAGCTCGATACTCATATCTCGCGCATAGGTTGAAGCACGGATGTCACCGAAACCTTTTTCCTCTCGCTCATGCAGCTTTTTGACGCTTTCCGCAAACTGTTTGTGCGCCGCCAAGAAATCCGAATGCCGCGGCGCTGGCCGCGCATCGTCATGACCGATTCTACCATCGTGACGATGGCGGGCGAGCACCGCGAGCCCGTGAAACTAGCCAATCTCTCTGCCGGGGGAGCTCGCGTACGCAGTTCCTTTCCGCTGCCGATGCGCGAGCGCGTGTCGCTGCACGTGCCGCTGACCGCGGGCGCACACCACAACCTCCCGGCGCACGTCGTCTATTGCCACAGGGATCCGCAGGGCATGCATTACTTCGGAGGGCTAAGTTTCGTCGGCGCGGATCGCGATGGTATTCCAGAAATTGCCGCCTTTGTCGAAGACGAACAACGCAGGCGCTTTGGGACCAAAGACGCCTGGCGAGGCTAAGCTGCCTTCTGTTGCCTTGTCGCTAACGCAAAAACTGGCAAAGCCGCAATCTGCAGGAGCATGCAAAAAATAATCAGAGCGGGGATTGATTTTGTATAAATGATGCCCATTGCTGCGCTACCGAAAAACCACGCAATTCCGAAGCCGGTGTCGAAAACTCCGAAGGCTGTGCTCCGCTTCCCTTGGGGCACCATATTCGTCAGAACCGCTTTGAGCAGGGAATCTTGTGCCCCCATACCGATGCCCCAAAGCATCATGCCGATGAAAGCCAAAACGAAGCTCCCTAAAAATACGAACGGAGCAAAGAATGCTCCCACAAACAAGGCAATGAGCAAGATCCTCAATCCAAGCTTGTCCAGTAATCTGCCGAACAGAAGCGCACTGAGGCCCGCCATCGCCATAGCGATCGCATAAAGAATCGGAATCCATTGCATCGGTACGCTAGCAGTCTTCTCAAAGTGAAAAGCAATCAGGGAAAAATCTGCGAAGCCAGCCGCGAGCAGACCGCCCGCCAATACATAGAGCCAGTACGCGCGAGAGAATCCTCTGGTTTCTAGGCCGACTGCTTGTTGTCTGTTCAAGTCTTGAGGTTTAGGGAAGAGTAACCGGGCTGCGACGACTAGGCTGAGGCACAGCAGAGCGGAAACCAGCAAAACGGCATAACCACTTCGATAACTGCCTTTGACGAGTAAGACGAAGGCTACAACGAGTGGCCCCACCGTCGCTCCGAACTGATCGAAGAACTCGTTCAACCCGAATACCCACCCGCTTCCTATTTCCTTGCCAGAAAAAGAAAGCATCGTATCGACGGATGGCTTCCTGATTGCTCTGCCCGTGCGCTCTAGGATCATGAGGGCTGCAGCTGTTGGCCAGTTGCCCGCAAGAGCCAGCGCAGGCACGGCGAGCATATTAATTGCATACCCGACAAAAGCAAAAGTCCAATACTGATGGGTCTTACTGGCAAAGAAACCCGTGATAGAACGTAGACCGTAACCAATTAATTCGCCGAAGCCGGCAACAAAGCCGACGACGACTGCACTCGCTCCAAGGCTCGCAAGGAACGCCCCATTCACACTCCTCGCTCCCTCGTAGGTTAAATCCGCAAACAAATTCACGACGCCAACGAGAAGCACGAACCGCAATGCGAGTTGTGAAGCTCCTTTTTTGCCCATGATGCCGGGCTTTGGCAGGTCGGCGGCACTCCGCCTGGCGAGAACCGCCGCTTGCCCCTCGTGCGAGCCGACACCTGAAATCACGCTGAAAACACCTTGCCAATATAGCGGGCGTGAAGGGGACGATTGGACAATCGACCCAACATAGGGACATTGAAAATCGCCCCAACTAGATCGGAGATTCACATGAAAAGATTCCGCGGACTCCCGTACGCTCTTCTCGCGGCAATCATCCTGGTGGCAGCAGCTGGTCACCTTGGCGCCGCCTCCCCGACACCCGCGCCCGCCGCGTCACCCTACCTCATCGACATCTCGAACAATGCTTTCTCGCCGAGCAGTCTTAGTGTGCCTGTCGGCTCGACGGTAACCTGGAAGAATGACGACCCATACGCCCACACGGTCACGATGTCAGGCAAAGGCGGTTTTGATTCGGGCAATCTCGACAGCGGTAAGACCTTCTCGAATACATTTTCCAAAGCCGGAACCTATACGTATGCCTGCTCGATTCATCCCTCGATGACGGGCACGATCACGGTCACCGCCCCATCGACGTAACCTTTAAAAAGGCTGTATCGAGAGTCGCCGCCAGCGTCCGTCGAGCCGCGACCAGCGCTCGGTTGAACCGGTTTGCATCAGAGGGCCGCGCGCCAGCGATCGCTTGACCACGGCAGTGTCTCCGGCAAGGGAAGCAGAGATCATGGCAAGCGGGTAGGGCCGGCCCGCGTATTTGATTTCGAATGCCCGCTCCTGCTGCAAGCTCATCACCGTGATCCTTGTGGTGTCCACTTGCAATCCATCGATGTTCGTTGCGAGCGTGACGTGCGTTTCGCTTGGTAACGACGCGAGGGTATCAAGCGTCGGCTGCGCGAGCGCAGCCGCATCGTGCACGTTGAAGGAGGCTGCCGGCAGAGACGGGTCGCTACTTGGATCGAGGATCTGTTGCTGGAAAACGTTGTACGTACCCTCGCCGAGGACGAAGAGCGCTTCCTGATCGACTCGATATGCCGACAGTGGTCCCTCATCGCTGTTGAGGCGCCGGCCCGGCGTCGCGCCCCACACCAAGAAGAAACCACTCGGCAGCGAAGCAAAGAAAAGCTGCTCCCCGCCGTAGGTTCCTCCGGTAACCGCACCACTTTCGTCACCCAGTCGCATGAGCCAGATCTCCGCACGACCCAACCACGGATGAGTGTAGGCGATCCACACCCGCCGGTGATCGAGTCCGACCGCACCCGCATCTCCAGGCACGGTCGCTGCTTCGAGCCAGGCGACGCCATCTCGACTCCACCATAATGTGGAGATTGCATCGACGAAGTTAGACCCAGCGAAGAGCCTTATCTGCGGGCTAGCTCCCCAAAGGCGACCATCGTCTGTGCGCCCCAGAACGGCAAACGGGTATTGCGGCGTACCCACGAAGCGAAACTTGCCTTTGGCATCGCCGAGCAGAAGCCGCCCCAAATACGAAGCTATCCACTCGTCGCCCACGGAGTCGCCGACCGGATACGCGCGCCATTGCATGATCGCAGCATCGAGCGCATCTTCATCGGGCCGTAGCGGGGGCCAGAGAGGATCTCCTGGCGCGAGATGCTGCATCGTGTATTCGAGTGCATTCTCGCTGCCTTGCTGCGAAGGCAACTCGAGCGATTCTTGCACGTACTTGCCCGACCGCCAAAAGGTGATTTCGTTGCTTTCGGGTCGCGCGAAGTACAATTGATCACCGGCTCCCGCACCAAAACCGTCACCGACAGTGTACGACAGGTCGTTTGGCACCGGCGGGAATGAATAGCTGACAAGATCTGTGGTTTGCGCGACGATGCGACGGACGCCGTAGGTGAAGCCGAAGTAGACAGCGCCGTTGCGATATGCGCCCTGATACACCGCATGGCCAAGCGGAGCTATGGGTGAAAGAACATCGCCATACGCAGAGCCCGCAAACGATGGAGGCACGGCGTCTTGCGCGCCTTGGCGCGTGATCTCGCTGCCGATTCCCTTGGACTTATCCGCCCAGACCAAAAAATTCCCCACCAGGGCATAAGCCCCGTTAGCGGCCGTTCCCTCAAGGCGAAGCGTTTTCGCCCCGATTTGTTCGAGCAGGTAATGTCCGGTATCAGTCTTGGCCACGAAGAACCGCCCGTCGCCGCCCTCCACGATGACCGTTGCCGTCGCGGCCGCAGAAGCATCTCCCATTCGCAGTTCGGGGAGCGATACGGGTGCCGGCTGCGGCACCGCGAACTGATTGCGCCGACTGCCGTCTTGCACCCAGAGGGTCTCATCGCTTCCCCACTGGATGGTTCGCGCTTGGCCGTCGATCGTGAGCTGCGTCAGCGTCCGGCGGCTGGCATCGAGCACGAAGGCTTGCACGGGGTCGAGCCCGCGCCAGTCGCCCGAAAGCGTCGCGCCGGGAAAAGTCGCCAAAAATGCGACCCGCTCTCCGCTGCCATCAAAGGTCGCTGCGCCTACAATGGCGCCGTCGAGTCTTCCAAGCGGGAGCGCAAGCATGTGAATATGGGCCCCGTCCGGGAGCTGTGTTGAATAACTCGCACTCGGTGGAACGGTCGAACTCGAGGCCGTGAGCACAAGCCACACCAACAAAAGGCGGACAAAGCGAACAGGAAATCGCATCGTCGGTCCTGCACGATTCAAGCGACGTGCGCATCACTCATCTATGGCGCTATCCCGTGAAGTCGCTTGCTGGTGAAGCGCTCACCTCGACGCAGCTTGCTCGCGGCGGTATCCCCTTCGACCGCAGTTTCATGCTCGTTGACGGCCTTGAGAGTCGCAAAGGCAAACCTCTGACCGCCAGGCAGGTCCCGCGAATGCTTGCGTTTCAAGCTCATGCCGACAGTGGCAAGGTCACCGTGACCGGCCCAGACGGCTCCGTGTGCGGCGCCGGCGAGAACCTAGCAGCTCAACTCGCGTCGACCTTCGATCGCGCAATGTCGATTCAATCTGTGGTGCCAGGAAGCGCTCCGTTCTTTGACGCCCATGAACTTCTCGTCGTCAATGCAGCATCCGTTCGCGCACTCGCATCCGACATGGGTGCCCCTGTCAATGTCCTGCGCTTTCGTCCGAACATCGTTCTCGATGGTGACGATGCGGTGGCGTTTGCGGAGAACGATTGGGTTGGACGAACATTCTCTCTTGGGGATGCCGAGATTGAAATCGTCAAGCACGACATTCGCTGCATCTTCACAAACATCGATCCCGAGACGTTCGAAGTCGATCCTTCCTTTCTCAAGTGTCTGGTCGATCGTCACGATCAATGCTTTGGTGTGTATGCAAGCGTTCGTGCGCCGGGGAGAGTCGCGCTCGGCGACGAATGGCGCGAACAAACGCAAAATGTAGCAGCGGACCTTTAGGTCCGCTTGTCGGGGGCGACGGTCAAGTCGCCCAACGCAAAAAGGGAGCGATCGGCATGCAAGATCGGCTTCGAAACTTCATCGCTATCGCGACCGCCACCGCAGCGGTGGTTGGCATTGCGTTGGCGGTGGGCGGGCAGCAAGGAAGCGCCGCAAACAATGTTTTCCAGCCTCCACCCGGCTGGCACAAGACCCAAAACCTTGGGATCGGGCGCGGTGTCTGGCTTCATCCGAGCGACGGCCAGAGCATCAGCGTATCGGCGATGCAATTCACAGGTTCACTCTCGGATTTTACGCAAATCCAACTTGCTCAGATCGGCCAACTGCCGAACGCAAAGATTGGTGCGGTGCAGCGCACGACCGTATGCGGTTCGCATCCATCAGTCTACATCACCTACGGGGCCGTGGAGAACAATAAAGCCTCTATCTACGAACAAATGCTTGCAGTCTGGGCTGGCGTGGGATACCTTGCGACCTACTCACGAAGCGCGGGCCAACGGGCATACTACGACGCACGCAATTCCCTCACAACCTTGTGTGGAGGACTGCCAATAGGACATTCCATGCAGCCCACGCAACCGGCGGCGACGCCTGTAGCCACACCGACGCCTTATCTCGGTTCCACGCAGGCACCCCAGCCTCTAGGAACTGCAGAACCAACGGTCACTCCCACCTACGGACCATGAGGTACCACGACGAATGAAGCACCCACTCGTTCGCTCCATTGCCGCCCTCAGCGCAGCCGCTGTTGCCACGTTAGCATGTGCAGCGGTGTCGTTGGCGGCGACGAATCCGTATTCGAGCACCCCCGCGGTCAACGACAACGTTCGCTTCGACGGTTCTGCCGGCGGTCAGACAAAAGCGTGGGCCTATCCGAATCAAAGCTCACTCGAGGCCTACCTGCGCAGCACGATCGACGCATCGTTTGGGTCGGCAAGCTATGAAGCATACCAAAGCAAGATGGCGCAAGTGCTGGCGCGCTCGCTTGAGTTTTCAAATGGCACCCAGGCCGTGGTGAAGCGCGTTGCGCAGTTCTCATATCGAGATCATCAAGACCTTGAAGTTCAAGTTCAGATTACTTCGGGCCCAGTGCACGCGATCGTGTGGACAACTCCAGCCGAGCTGGTCTCGGCTGCGGGCCGTCGCTATCTGAAATAGGCGCGATGGCGACTTTCGCCGACGTTCTCAACGCCAACCCTGGGCTGCAGCGGCGGCTCTTTTTCTTGCCCGCCGGTTCGTGGCCGGCGAGCGGGTGGATGATGCGATCGAAGCCGTCAAAAGGCTTAACGCGCAGGGACTCTCTGCTTCGCTCGACTTTCTCGGGGAGGACGTTCACCATGAAGTAGAAGCCGCGAAGAATTCGGCGATCTATTGCGAGACGATCGATCGCATTGCAGGCGATGGCCTCGAAGCCAACGTGTCGGTCAAACTCTCTGCGATCGGACAATCAATTGATGAGGAGCTCGCCGTCGCCAATCTTGCGCGCGTGATCGCGCGCGCGCGTCCTCACTCGATGTTCATCCGTCTCGACATGGAGGGATCGGCTACCGTTGACTCGACCTATCGAATCCTCGATCGAGCTCTCGAAACCTACGACCACGTGGGACCGGTCGTTCAAGCCTATCTTTATCGCGCAGCCCAGGATGTAGAGAGGATTATCAAACGGAATCTGAGGGCGCGGTTGTGCAAGGGAGCATACAAGGAACCCAAGGAAATCGCCATCCAAGAAATGCCGCTCATTCGTCGCAATTACATGCAGCTGGCACAGCGCTTGTTAAGCTCGGGGACCTACCCTGGCATCGCCACCCATGACGATTTGCTCATCGACGCCGTCAAAGCGTTTGCCGATCGTGAAAGCATCCGCCGAGACGCCTTTGAATTCCAGATGCTGTATGGCATCCGAGCGGACGCACAGCGTGCTATCGTTCGCGAAGGATACCGTATGCGCGTCTACGTACCATTCGGCACGCACTGGGCAGGGTATTTCTATCGGCGCTTGGCAGAGCGCAAAGAAAATGTCTGGTTCGTTATGCGCAATCTGTTCGGACGGTAGAGACGATGGGCTTTCACTTTAGCACGGTCTACGTTCGCGATGTTGATTTCAGCCGCGTGCGCCAGGCACTGATCGAGCTGATGAGCGAGAGCGAGCGTCTGCCGACAAGCGAGCGAGGACTCGAGCCGACCCCAGACACGTCGACGGCCCACAAACGCATTCGCAGCTTTGCTCTCATGCCAGAACATGACGGTTGGGTCACCGTGCTCGAGGACAGCCGTTCGCTGGACGACGGCGGTCTGGCAGAAGGCCTCTCCGAACTGTTGCAGACCGAGGCGCTGTTGCTGACGTACAGCGATGCAGAAGGCACCTGGTCGTTTACCAAATACTGGGAAGGCCAGCCGCTTGAAGCTGGCGGATCGGATGATGAGGATTTCGATGCGTTGGCGACCGAGTTCGTCGATGCACACGCTCTCCCCCATTTCGGTGTGTACTACGAAGACGTTGCAGCCGCATCGGGCCTGGATGCTCCGTCTCTTGCGGGCGCGCTTGGGTTTGTTGGCGAGATCGTACCGAAGCTTCCTATCGGCACGGAGGTCTTGACCTTCCGCCGCCCAGGCAAACCTCTCCCGACATAATGTAGTGTCGCAAATTTATTTGCGACCGTGTCCAAATTGACACGCGAATGAATTCGCGCGACTACATTCGCCTAGGCAAGCCTCTCTGGCCGTAGCACCCTAGCCGCGGGTTGCGAAGGGGGGCGCCAGATAGACGTGCTGTCGCAGCTCGAGGCCTCCAGGCGCTTGCGCCGATACCGTCACACGCACGGGTTCGGTCAATCCTGTGGGAATCGGAACTGTCGCTGTCGTGTCAGTCAAATGTTTGTGGTAGATGATCTTGCGGCCAGACGCGACGAGCAGCATGAGATTCGAGCAATGCACCTCGTTGAACGAGACCACCATCGCGCGAGGAGTCTCGTAATGCGCCGAGAGGCCCCACAGCGCCGGCGGTCCGGACACAAGCGCCGCCGCGGTCGCATGCTTGCCAAAGTGAAGGTCGCGTGCGAGCTTGCCACCCTCCGTGATGGTCACGGCAATCGCCTTCTTGCCGAACCCTAGGAGCGCCGACGCAGCATGAGAGCTCGCGCTAAACGCACGGTTGATCGTGGGTACTCGGCTCGTCAGCTCTGGAGATGCATAATAGTCGCGCTGCGCCTGCGTCATGCCGATCACGAACCCCTCAGCCGCAATGATCAACATGAGAATGGGAAGCGGCTTGGCCCGCCATTTGCCACTGAGGTACTGAAAGACGGGCCACCATGGGCTGATCCGCTTGGCAGGCGCGTGCGCAGCGGCGCGGCGGGCGGCTGCGATCTCGGGTGGTGGTCCGGTTGGCGCGGCTGAGGGCGCCATGGCTGCCTCTCCCGCACCGTTTTGATCGGGCACCGAGGCCGCCAACTGAATGCTCTCGGTTTCAGACTCTTCGGGTACGAAATCCGGGACCTTGCGATTGAGGACGTCTTCGCCCGGTTGAGGCAGCCATGAGAGCGAAAGCAGCTCGTCTTCCTCATCCGCGGTCGAATAGATCGGCATGAATGGTTCCAGCGCCTCGCCGATGGAGCGCCATTGAATTGAGGCGCACGCTTCTCCGTCGCGATATCGCGCGCGCAAGCTCACGACATCGGGATGGTTCGTGCGGCGCGCGGCATTCCACCGCACCTCGATGTCGAAAGCGACTTGACCTTGGAATGGCACAGAGACAGTGCGCTTGCTAAACGTCAAGGCTGGATGCGGATCTCCCACCGGCGTCACGCTGACGTCGACATTCCCGCGATTCTCGAGCGTGCAGTGGAGCACGAACCCCTCAGCCATGCCGAAGCTCATCAGCGGACCCCGTAGGGTCACGGTCATCGCGAGTTCTTGGCGTTCTTCAACTTCAAATGGACGCACGCACTCCGCAAAAATGACGCCTTCCAAGTCGCGCAGCCGGATTGCAGCCTGATGCACTCCAGCAGCCACGGTGGTTTCCATTTGCGGGGCGAAAACGATTGAAACGGTCGTGCTATTGCCGGGATCGAGCGTCACCCGATGGGGATCGGCCCACGCCCAATTCGCTGGCTCTTCGACGATGACGGTGACGTCGTGCCCCTCGCCCGTCTCGTTACGGATGGAAAGAGGGAACGTCGTCTGCTTGCCGGGCGTGGCAACCCAATGTTTGCTGCCGCCAGGCTCGCTAAACTCGAACAAAGACCCAGAATTGCTCGGCTCGGTGTCTCGCATCGCGACCTCTGTCGCCCTCATTCCCAGGAGCACGTCGCGCGCAGTGACGAACGGCATGCTTCCCCCTATAGTCATCGGACATTTGCGGAGTAGGTATAATGAAGGACAAGAGCATCGGTACCCGCACGGAGCGTGACTCCATGGGCGAAATGCAGGTGCCCGCATCGGCCATGTATGGGGCCAGCACGCACCGAGCCGTCCTCAATTTTCCGATCAGCAGCATGCGCTTGCCGCGCCGGTTCATCCGCGCTTTAGGCCTCATCAAACTGGCTGCCGCCCAGACCAACGCCGAGCTTGGGCTCATCGACAAGTCGATCGCCGCCCGAATTGCCGCCGCCGCCGAGGAAGTCGCACAAGGGAAGCACGACGAGCATTTTCCGGTTGATATTTTTCAGACCGGCTCAGGCACGTCGACGAACATGAATGCGAACGAAGTCATCGCCCATCGAGCCGCGCATGCCGGCGATGACGTCCAGGCGAAGAAGGTGCACCCAAACGACCACGTCAATTTCGGGCAGTCGAGCAACGACGTCATTCCGACGGCGCTCCATCTTGCTGCGGCGCTCGCGATTAAAGAAGAGCTCCTGCCGGCGCTCCACATCCTCAAAGTATCGCTCGACCGCAAGTCAAAAGAATTTTGGGGCATCATCAAGACCGGGCGCACGCATTTGCAGGATGCAACTCCAATTCGTCTCGGCCAGGAGTTCTTGGGCTACGCGGGTCAGATCGAGCGCGGCATCGCGCGCGTGGAGCAGGCCCAGGCCGAACTATCGGAGGTGGCGTTGGGAGGCACCGCCGTGGGCACCGGCATCAACACGCACCCGGAATTCGCGAAGCGAACGACTGCGCGATTGGCGACGCTCACCGCTTTGCCGATTCATGAAACCAGCAATCACTTTCAGTCGCAATCTTCGCTGGACAATGCGGTCGCGGCCAGCGGGGCCATCAAGACCATCGCCGTGTCGCTGACAAAGATTGCAAACGATGTGCGCTGGCTGGGTTCGGGCCCTCGTGCGGGGCTGGGCGAGATCGATCTGCCTGCCGTGCAGCCTGGTTCCTCCATCATGCCCGGGAAAGTCAATCCGGTCATCGCGGAGTCAGTCCTCATGGTCTGCGCGCAAGTGATCGGAAACGACGCGGCGATCACGGTCGGCGGTCAAAGCGGCAATTTCGAAATCAACCTGACGATGCCGCTCGTCGCGTACGATCTCGTGCAATCGATCGAACTGCTGGCGGCCGCAGCGCGCAATTTTGCAGTGCAAACGATCGATGGCCTGAAGGCGACGACGCGCGGTCCTGAAATGGTCGAGCGCGGCCTAGCCATTGGAACCTCGCTCGCGCCCATTATTGGTTACGACGCCGCCGCGGCGATCGTCAAAGAAGCGGCCGCAACCGGCAAGACGATACGCGAAGTCGCGCGGGAGCGGACCAAGCTCAGCGAGGCGGAGCTTGAAAAGATCCTCGATCCCTCGCTCATGGTAGAGCCCAGGGCGGATCGAGTGGGCGCCGGCGGCGGCTAATTCTTTCATTGACCTAATGCGCGTGCGATCGTTTCTTCGCGTCGCTGATCCCCCACCCCAACGTAGTCGCGAGGTAGTCGCGCGAATTTATTCGCGCGGCTTCGCGAACGGGCCAGCGCCGAGCCAGCCAATAAGCAGCGGACCTTACCGTCCGCGCAGAGAACCCTAGCCTTGTGATAAAAAATGTGGGTTTTGTCGGCGTAGGCACGATGGGTGAACCCATGGCCGAGTCGCTGTTGCGTGCCGGCTTCGCGCTTCGCATCTGCGCGCATATCAACCGAGAGCCTATCGTTCGCCTCATCGCACAGGGTGCCATAGAAGATGAAAACCCAGCCGATGTTGCCGCCGGAAGTGACGTCGTGATCACCATGGTACCCGACGCTCCGCAAGTGGAGGAAGCGCTCTTCGGGAACACTGGCGCGGCGATCGGGCTGCACGAAGACGGCATCGTCGTCGACATGTCCACTCTTTCTCCAGTCGCATCGCGCTCGTTTCACGAGCGTCTCCAACAGCGCAATCTGCGCATGCTCGACGCGCCGGTATCGGGTGGCCCGGCACGCGCCAAGGCAGGCGAGCTTACGATCATGGTCGGAGGTGACGAAGCGACGTTTGCCCGCGCCCAACCGGTTCTGTCAGCCATGGGGAAGCCGGCGCATGTCGGACCTGCTGGGATGGGCGAGACATTCAAACTCGTCAATCAGATTATCATTGCAAACATCATGCTCGCCAACGTTGAAGGATTGGTTTTCGCGAAAAAAGCCGGCGCCAACATCGAAGTGCTGCGCGAGGTCTTAAAAACGGCCACCGCGTCGAATTATCTGCTCGAACAATGGTTGCCGAAAGCATGGTTTGCCGACGTGCACAAAGGCGGCTTCGCCCTCGATCTCCTCCGCAAAGATCTGAGCGCCGCCCTTGAAGCCGCAAAAGCAACTGGCGTGGCCATGCCAAGCTCCACGCTTGCTTATCAAGAATATACCAAGGCATCCTCGCAAGGCTTGGGTTCTTTCGATTACAGCGCGGTCGCGCAACTCTACGAGCGGGCCGCTGGCGTTCAGGTTGCTGAGCCAAGGGGGTCGAGATGAGGCGATCGCTTGTCCTCTGCGCGATTGGTGTCCTCGCTGTCCTGTGCGTGGGTTGCACCAAGATCTCGACGCAGACAACCACGAGCCAACCGGGAAATCCGTGGACGATTCACGGCGTGTTGCGTGTGGCCGCGCTCGACGAACCCGATAACCTCAACCCGATGGTTGGGAACCAACAAGCGGAGGTCGACCTCTCTCTCTTGTGGGGCGCATACCTCTTTCGTTTCAACAATGACAACCAGTGGGTCCCCGAGCTTGCGACGCGAGTCCCGACGCTTGCAAACGGCGATATCAGCAAGGACGGCCTCGAGATCACGTACCACCTTCGCAAAGGCGTCACGTGGCAAGACGCGGCCCCCTTCGGGGCCGACGACATTATTTTTTCCTGGCGCCAAATCATGAACCCGAGAAACAACATCGCTAGCCGTGTCGGCTATGACGACATCACCCGCATCGACAAAATCGACGACCAGACCATCCACGTTCACCTTCACCGGCCGTACGCGCCATTTCTCTCGGCGTTCTTTTCCATGGGTGGGACGCCAATCGAGATCATACCCAAACATCTCCTATCGCAGTATCAAGACATGAACCGCGTGCCGTACAACAATCACCCCATCGGCACAGGGCCCTTCATCGTCGAGCGCTACGATCACGGCAGCATGATCAAGTTCGTGGCAAACCCAACCTACTTTCGCGGACCACCCAAAATCAAAGAAATCGACTGGCACTTCATTCCCGACGCAAACACGATCATGACCCAGCTTCGAACGCATGAGGTCGACGCTGAGTTTGCGATGCCATACGAGTACGCTCCGGCGTTGCAGACCATCCCTGGCATCCGACTATATCGCACTCCCCTGACTGCCTACGACCAGATCGCCCTCAATCTGACCAACCCTGTGCTTGCAGACAAGACCGTGCGTCAGGCGCTTGCCTACGGTCTCGACAGAATCACGCTGCTTAAAAAGGTCTATCACAACACCCCCTTACTCGCAGACAGCGATCAGCCCACCTTTCTTTGGGCGCACGATCCGAGTCTGCGACAATACAATTACAACCCACAGCTCGCTGCACGCATGCTGGAAGCAGATGGTTGGGCGTTGGCCAGTGACGGTTACCGTTACCGCAATGGGCAGCGCTTGCATGTGGAATTAGTTACGACTCCAACCGGCAGCGGCTCAGATAGCATCTTTGTCCAGCAGAATTGGAAGGCCGTCGGTGTTGACGTCTCCATTAAGATCGTTGCCGGCCCCATCTTTTTCGCCACCTACGGCGGCGGGGGCACGCTGCAAACCGGCAAGTTTGACGTCGCCTTTCTGGGTTGGTTCAATGGCGCCGACCCGGATGATTCCACGCAGTTCATGTGCGACCAGTTCCCGCCGGTTGGTCAAAACTTCTATCATTTTTGCAACCACGAACTCGATGCTCAAGAGCAGATCGCACTCGCGTCGAACGATCAACAAACGCGCAAAGCTGCGTACTATAGGATCCAGGAAATCCTCGTCGACGAAGAGCCAACGATCTTCATGTACTTTGTCAGGCGAATCAGCGCACTGAACACAGATTTCAAGAATTTCAAACCCTCGCACGCTGTGAGCGTGTTGTGGAATCCCTGGGAATGGGAAATCTAAGCGTGCGCCAAGCCGTACTGTCTGCGCCCAAGACGCTCGAGTGGCACGAGCAGCCTTTGCCGCAGCCCGGCAGCGGCGAAGTTATCGTGCAAATTCGTGCAGCATTGACCTGCGGCACCGATCTAAAGACGTACCGCCGCGGACACCCCAAGCTTGCCTTTGGCCCCTTCGGACACGAGGCCTCGGGTGATATTGTGGCCGTCGGCCAGGGCGTCGAGAGTGTCGCCGTCGGCGATGCCGTCATGTGGGTGCAAACTGCACCGTGCGGATCGTGCCCGCGCTGCCAGGCTGATCGGGAGAATCTTTGCGAACGACTGACCGAAGGAATGGCACTAGGCGCGTACGCGGATTTTCTTCGCTTGCCCGCTCACATCGTCGCGCGCAATCTTTTTGCGAAGCCGCAGCAGCTTTCGTACATCGAAGCCGCGTTCTTAGAGCCCTTCTCGTGCGTCGTGCATGGATGGAGCGTGCTCGAACGGGCCGATGCGCGCTCGCCCGTACCCGAGAGCGTCGCGATCGTCGGTGCTGGTAGTATCGGGCTGCTCCATCTTGCCTACGCCAAACATGCCGGCATCGCGACGACCGTTGTGGCACGCCACGAACAGCGTTTGGAATTGGCGGCCCGACTTGGCGCAAAGCGCACCGTCGCGGCGGGATTTGACTCGGTACCAATGGAGCTGGCCGCTTCGTTCCCGGCCGTCATTGAATGCGGCGGGACGCCCGAATCTTGGCAAGAGGCGGTACGCCTTGTGGCCCCTGGCGGGCGCGTGCTCTTTTTTAGTGGTCTACCGAAGGGCACCCACGTTCCACTCGACGCGACGCGCATGCATTACGAAGAGCTAACCTGTCTCGGCAGCTTTCATTTTACGCCTGAGGATGTCCGCAGGGCTCGCGAACTCATGATTGCCGGTATCGTGCCCGCGCGCGAACTCATTTCCGAGGTGTTGCCGCTGGCATCGCTAGCAGAAGCTTTTGCGCGGCTCGACAGTCGCACCGGGTTCAAATACGCGCTCATTCCAGGCGATGCCGCCCCGGCCTGGATCTAATCATGAGCGCATCCCTCCCAAGAACAACCCGAGCCGCAGTCTACGAAGGCCAAGGCAAGGTTGTCATCCGCGACCTGCCTCTCGCGCCGCCCCAAAGAGGCGAACTGCTGGTCCGCATCCGGGCCTGTGGACTGTGCGGGAGCGAGACGTTGCAGTGGTATGCTGACGCAAAAGCCCCTTTCGTCTTGGGGCATGAGCCGGTCGCGGAAATAGCCGCATGCGGCGATGGTGCGAAGCCCGCTAACGGCGCGCCATCGTTCGCCGTTGGCGAGCGCGTTTTCGTTCATCACCATGCGCCATGCATGACGTGCAGGCGTTGCCGCCGTGGGGACTACGTCCAATGCGAAACGTGGAGGGCAACGCGCCTGGCGCCGGGTGCGCTCGCGCAGTTCGCCGTCGTCCCCCGGGCGAGCGTGCTCCATGATGTTCTGCGCCTACCGTCCGCCCTCAGTGACGAGAGAGCCACGCTCATCGAGCCCCTCGCGACAGTTGTGAAATCGGTGCGCCGCTCCGGCATGCGGGGAGGCGATAGGGTTTTAGTCATCGGCCTTGGCGCCATGGGCATGCTGCACATGCTCGTCGCTCGTGCGCAGGGTGCCGAATTGGTGCTCGGCGCAGACCGCGTTCCAGCGCGCCTCGAGCGCGCGGAACGTCTCGGGGCGCATGCGGCGATCGACGTCGACAGCACGCCTCTGCGCGAGCGAGTGATGCAGCTGACCAATGACGAAGGCGCCGAAATCGTCTTTGTGACGCCTGGTTCCAAAGCTGCGCTGGAAACGGCCAGCTCATGTGTTGCGCGGGGCGGCACCATTGTGGTCTTTACGCCGCTTGCGCCCGGCGAGCCGTGGAACATCGACGTCAACGATCTTTTCTTTCGAGACGTCAACATCGTCATGAGCTATTCGGCCGGACCCGACGATACGCGCGAGGCGCTCGAGTTGCTCAACGGCGGCCTCGCCGTCGAACCGCTCTTCACCCATCGCTTTTCCCTTGACGAAGCGGCGAAGGCGTATGCCGCCTTAAAAAGCCCAGATGAAGCCTTAAAAGTGATTGTCTATCCCTAAGGCGATCGTGCAGAATCGATGAAAAAGAAATTCGACAAAAAATCGTTTAGCTGGTCAGGCGTTGCGGCATCCAGCTACGCCTCAGAAAACTCGGACGGCGCGGGCCGCTCCTGGCGCGACACGGCTCGCCATATCATCAAAGGGAGAGAAGAAGGTGGACATTTCGATGTTCGCTATTTCGAAGTTGCCAAAGATGGCTTTACGAGCCTGGAGTGCCACGAACACATTCACTCGGTGATCTGCGTTCGTGGTCAAGGCTATGCGATCGTCGGCGGCAGCGTCGTCGAGATCGAACCGTTCGATCACATCTACGTGCCTCCCGAAACTGCGCATCAATTCGTCAACAGCGCGGACGAGCCGTTCGGTTTTCTGTGCATCGTTGATGCGAAGCGGGATCGGCCACGCGCGCTGACAGGTCAAGAGCTCGCGGCGCTCCGCGATAACCCGAAGACCGCCTCCAAAATGAAGATGTAGCGGGCGACTGTCAAGTCGCCCTGGCCCGAAATTTATTTGTGCGCCGCCCGATAATCGCGGCAGGGAGCGTCGCGGTAGCCGCACGTCCAACACCAAACTCCCGCTATGGCGCGATCCTCGCGAGCAAGTAGTCCGTCGCGGACCGCAAGAATGCGCGCGCGCAACTCCGCAGACGCGACAGGCTCAACGCGCCGCAGGGTAAAGTCTTTGCCGTCAATTTGGCCGACGAAACACGCTGGATTCTTCATTCCGTAGACCTCATCCGCGGCACACCTATACAGCGCGAGTTGCAAGGCATGATCGGCTGTCTGGTCGCCCGTCTTGTAATCGATCAAGCACGCTTGACCGTCGGTAGTGCGCGCGAGGAGATCGAGGTACCCAGATACCAAAAGCGGCCTCCCCTCTTCCCCGAAATCCAGGGTAAAAGGCGCTTCGATGTGTACGGGTTGCCACTCGCGCAGCTCGAGCATGCTCCTCTCTAACGCCGACTGGGCCTCATCGCGCTGCTTGTTGGGTATTGCGACGGCGAGCAAGCGAGCGGCATCATCAAGGTATGCTGCTGCGCTCTTCACGGAAGCCTTGTTGCGCTTGTCGACCGCCCACAGCTCGAGCGCTTTGTGAAGCATCTGACCGTATTCGCCTGCTCCAAGCAACGAATCTGGAGCTGCCATCTCGCTCGGATCGAGCGATTCCTCGGTGCGCAGCTCGCGCCGCTTTTGTTTTTGGTTCTCGCTGATTTCCGGTAGGCGCAGCATGAGTTTGTAGGTTGCTTGGCGTGGACATCGCTCAAACCGAGCGACGAGCGAGTATGACAAAGGAAGGGCAAGCGTGGTCTCTCGCGCGGATGCTGACATGCCAATCCCCGTTAATTGTGTTGGCTGAGACGAAGAGCTTTGCGTCGCTGGCGGCCGGTCAAGCGATGAAAATTTTGGGACTACCGTTGGGTCATCCGGAGGTAAGAACTCGTCTGCAACCCAACCCCGTGCGCTCAGCCAATCGTAGATCTCTTGGATGTAGTCATGGGGCTTCCCATCAGGATGCGCCTTCGAAGGCTTAAAGCGTAACCCGCTGATGAACAAGCGGTCGCGAGCTCGGGTGAGCGCGACGTACAAAAGCCGACGCTCTTCTGGGTTTTCCTTGCCGCTCTCCTTGCGCGGGACAAAACCTTGCTCGTCCGCTCCGCGAGTCACGCTCTCGTAATGAAACGAACGCGAACCGTCGGGATTCTCGGCGTAAAGGAGCGCCCCGGTTTTCTCGTCCATAAAGAGCCTTGGCTCGTTGGGAAGCTTCGGCCAAACCCCGAGCACAAACACAAATGGCCACTCAAGCCCCTTGGCCGCGTGAATCGTTGCGATCGTAACGGCGTCGCTCGCAGAGACGTCAGCTTCTCGCTCGTCGAAGTCGACGAGCTCGAGTTCGTTCATAAAGCTCACGAAATCGGCAGGTTGCGCGCCCGGCGATTGCGCGACGAACGAGCGCGCCAGCGCCTCAAGCTTCATGAGATTCGCCACAGCCTGTTCGGCGCGCGGCCCGTGGCCATCGCGGTACTCGCGCTCGATGCCGGTTGCCTCCAGCACTGCACGAAGCGCGCCAACGAGCGGCAGCGCGGCGTGCGGTGCGAGAGCATCCAAGAGGCTGCGCATTTTGAGCGCCGCCTCGCGGACTGGCGCATCGAATCCGCTTTCGGGGAGGTCTTCGATCAATGCCCGTCGTGCAAATGCCGTCTCGTCTCGGCTGCTGCCACGAGCCAGCTGAGCGACGGTGGCATCAGAAGCACCGATCGCGCTGGACTGCAAGGCCCGTGCCACCGCCAGAGAGTCAAATGGATTCGCGAGCAGTCGTATCCAGGCAAGAACGTCACGAATCTCCGGCGCCTCGTAAAAGCCGACGCCGCCGACGAGTTTGAACGGGACCCCAGCGTCGAGCAGCGCGCGCGTTACCGGCTGGACGTTTTTCTTCGTGCGCGAGAGGATGGCGATGTGACGAGGCGATATGGGCTCGCTGTTCTCACCCACACGAACGGTTTGCCCGCTTGCGAGCAACTGGCGAATGCGCTGTGCAACTGCCGTCGCTTCAAATGTGCGTGCTTCGTCGGCGGGGAGATAGCGAGTGGCATCGGGCGTCCAAAGACTTGTCAGGTGGACGATCTGCTCGCCCGCGTGCCCGCGTTCGCCGCGAAGCGCTTGCGCGTCGTTGTGGGCAACGGCGACCGACGCGTACGCGAGATCGAGGATCTCCTGTCGAGATCGGCGGTTTTCGACGAGCGCATAACGCACGGCTTCAGGCGCGCGTGCGAAGACCGCAACGTTCTCCGGGTGCGCTCCACGAAAGCTGAAGATACTTTGTAACGCATCCCCGACCACCATGACCGATGCGAGTCCCGGACCAAAAAGTGCCTCAAGCAGTCGATGTTGCGCACGGTCGGTATCTTGGTACTCGTCAACAATGCAGCAACGATACCGCTGGCGAAGGTCAACTTGTAGGGTATCGTTCTCGCGGAGCGCTCTCTCTGCTCGCACCAAAATGTCCGCATACGTCAGCGCGTTTCGCGCGTCAAGACGCTTGGCGAAGCGTGCAAGAATGTCCGCACATGCCTCGATGCGCGCTTTCTCCCACGCCATCTCCTGTTGAAGTGCGTCGTCGTCGGTCTGCGCGGCCATCCTGTGAGTCTTCCCCTGCTGTGCACGGCGATAGGGCTCGAGTAACTCGCGATAGCGAACGGCGCCAAAAACATCAGCCGCTATCAAGGCCCGCTCTCGAAAGGCTGCGATGGATATCCCATCTTGCTTGAGTCTTTGATCGATGCTAAAGAGCGCAGTTCGGATTTCTTCGCCATTGAAGGCGCGCAATGGGAACCCGCTAGCCGCTGCTTTGGGATCGTTCAAGAATTCGTCGAAAGCCTTGTGGAACTCCACGCGAGCGTCAGCATCCTCGAGGATAGTCGTCTCCGGAGAGATCCCGACGTCGTACGCGTGCGAAGATAAAATGCTCCAAGCGAACGCATGAAAAGTCGAGCAGGTGGGAGTCCTATCGTTGAGCCGCCGCGCGATCCGAGCGCGTAGTTCTGCAGCAGCTTTTCGCGCAAAGGTGAGCAGCAAAATTTTGTCTGCCGGGCACGTTTTGCTCTCGTCAAGCGCGGCGACTCGCTCGACGATGGTAAAGGTCTTGCCGGTACCCGCGCCTGCGTCGACCACTCCAGGTTTGCCGAGCGGGTGCTCGACGACGCTGCGCTGCGCGCTGGTGAGCGCGATCGTGCCGGCTAGGCTCATGCCGGGATTGCCCCAGCCCCCGGACAAATACGTACGAAGTCGCAGAACATGCAGGTTCTCTCATCGAGCGCCGTCGAGAAGGCGGCCATGCTGCCATCGCCGCAGAGTTCCACAATCCTCACGGCGATGTCTCGGCGAGCTCTGGCAATGTCGTGTCGGCTCAGTTCGTTTGCGCCTGTTGATGGCGCGTCTGAGTCAAGGATCTCAGTACTATCATACCGGAGCTGGCTGTCGTCAGCTCCTTTGCCTCGAAAGTAGAGGTAATCGAGCCGCCGCACCCGCGCGCCAAACGCTTCTTCGACTCCCGGAATGTAAAGAATGGTCTGCACGTTCAAGCCCTCGGGTGCGTCCCCGAAGCAGCATTTCTCCCGAATCTAACTGCTCGAACGCGTTGCGCAATGAGGTCGCAAGGAGGCCTTTGCAGCGCCCCGATTTGTAGTCACGAATGACCAACTCGCCGCTGGCGAGCCGATCGATGCGATCGACCATTCCCCGAATCGTCAACCCGTCGAAGGACGATGCCACAGACCTCTCGCATGCCAGCACTCGAAAAGGACTTGTCACGGCTTCTCGCGCGAGCGCGCCGGCATACTGAGTAAGGCGTTGCATAAGGTCGTCGCGTTCGAAGCGCTCTTGCGGGCTCAAACCAACTTCGCCAAAACCATCTTCCTCGACGATGATTCGTCGCAACGTGCGTTCGTAGCGCGCAGCCGCAACCAGCGGATCGTCGACGTGCTCGAAATCAGTCTCGATTTCATGAAAGCGTCGCAGGATCGTGTGGAGTCGCCGGCCATACAGGGTCGCGTCATCATCGCGTCGAGGAAGTCGCAACACGTCTCCATAGTAGAAGCGCCGCGGGCAGGCGACGAAGTTACTGATGCTACTGGGCGATAACGCCTCAATCGGCAACTTTATGGGTACTACCGCTGTAGGCGGCGATTGGAAAGTCGCCCCGGGCCTGTGGAGCAGCGGACCTTTAGGTCCGCTCTCCTTGCTCTCGACGCTCTCGACCTTTTCGATCGCCCTCGCGAATGACGATGGTTGCAGGTCCACGCCGTCGTCGTCCACTTGCGCGGCGGTCGTCAGAACTTCCGAACGCGCCCTGGTCAGCGCAACATACCATAGCGAGTGTTCCTCACTGCGTGCTTCATCGTCGTCGACAAAAATGTCCGCACCAGCCTTGCGTAACGTGGCAATGCTGCGCCGCGACAGCAGCCGATTGGGCCGCTCGCTCGCTGGCAGAATGCCCTCGAGCAACTCAGGAATCGCGACGAAATCGAATTCCAATCCCTTGGCAGCATGAATGGAGATGACCCGTACGCCCGCGACCGCGTTTCCCGGCGGCTGGTTTGCGTCTTCAAGCAAGCCGACGGTCTCATCGAGATGCTCCATAAACTCTGCGATGATATCTGACGTCCGCCCACTCTCGATCTCTCGATAGTCGTCCGCTGCCTGAAGCAACGTTTGCAGTCGCGCCGGTGAGGCATCGAGGTCGAATCCGTCGACTCGAGAGCTCTCGCGGACTGGCCGTAAAAGATCGAGTTGATGCACGATTGTCTGGAGCAGTTCGAGTGGCTCGCCGCGATCGTAAGCGTGCACGCAGCGCCGCCACGCGTCAAGAAAACTGTGAATCGATCGCACGCCCTGCGGTGGGTTGCTCGTCAGCATTGCGTGTGGGTCGGAAAGTCCATTGCGGCGTCCGGCGTCGAAGGCATAGCAGACGTCAATAGGGCGGTAGCCAACAATCGGATTGTTGAGCAAGCGCTGCCACAGACTCGAGTCCAGCGGCGCAGCGAGAAGATGAAGCGCCGTCAGCACGGAATCGATGAGCGCATCTTCATGGAAGCCTGCCGTGGGTTGCACGGCAACCGGAATTCCTGCTTCGTGCAACGCGCTGATGATAAGTTGCTGATACGGACGCGTTCGGCGCAGCAAGACGGCAATGGCTCGAGGTGCAATACCCGCGGCGACTTTTTCTCCTATGGCTTCGCAGAGAAACTGCACTTCGTCCTCGAGCGAAAGCGGGCGCACAAAACGGATGCCGCCAGCCTTGGTCGGATCGGCCGCTTTTGTTTTGGAGGCGTCATCGAGCTTGTCATCGGCGTTGGCTACCGCGAGAATGACGGGTGCGGAGCGGCGGTTATCATGCAACAAAAGCGTCGAGCAGGCGAACCGATCGGCCGCGCGAGTGACATTGTCCGGCGATGCCCCACGGAACCGATAGATCGATTGGTTCTTGTCACCCACAAAGCAAAAGCAGGGCTCCGGCTCGACCCCGGCACGCATCGCCTCGAGCAAGCGTAGTTGCATGAGGTCGCTGTCTTGAAACTCGTCAACTAAAATGTGTTGGAAGCGAGATCCGCGCAGCCAGCGGGCGGCCTTGCTGTCGGCAGCTCGCAGTTCGCGATCGGCCTCGTTGACAAGATCTCGGTAATCGTGCAAATCCAAACGCTCGCGCTCGCGTTCCATGCGTTCGAAGACCATCGCTACATCGCGCAAGCGGGGGTCGCTGCGAGCAATGCTGGCGAAATGGTTTGGGGAGATTCCTCGCCCTTTCAACTGGCCAATAATATTGAGGCAGTCTGTGGCGAACTGCGGACTCTCGGCAACGCCCCTGTCGAACGATTCGAAATTAAGGGTCCCTGCGCGCATCAGTCGGCGCCACAGTAGTCTCTCCTTCACGGGCGTCAGCAAGGCGCGCCTCGGCATTCGAACGTCATCACCATCGAGCAGTCGCGCGCAAAAGCTGTGAAACGTCTTGACGAAGAGCTCCGAGACTGCCAGGCTCGTCCGGCGAAGCTGCCGCAGCCGCAAGAGAACGCGATCCCGCATTTCCTCGGCGGCCCGCCGCGAAAAAGTCAAGACAAGGATTTGATTGGCCGGTACCCCATCAGCGACCAACGACGCGAAGCGGCGGGCTAGAGTCTCCGTCTTGCCGGTCCCGGGCCCGGCAAGCACGAGCATGTTGCTCCCGCGATGATTGATGACGGCGAGCTGCTGTTCGGTTGGGGGGAAAAGATCGAGCACTCACGCGCGTTCCCCGCCTCTGTAGCGGCGGACCTTTGTAGCAGCGGACCTTTAGGTCCGCTCACGCTCTTCTTGCGGGCGACGTTGCGAGGTTCCCCGGATGTCGCCACCAAGCGGCTGGCCCTATAGTCGAGACAGGGAGGACGGTTGGCGTGAGCCGGCCGTAGACAACATGAAAGTAAGTCTTTTCGCTATATTCGCGGCGGCGCTTCTGCTAGGCGGATGCGGTCTGGGCGGTGCTCTGAACCCCCTCAACCTCATCCCCTCGCCGACCCCAACTCCGCCCTTGACGACGGTGCCAAAAAGTTTGACAATGCAGACAAGCGGCGCATCCAGCCAACAGACCATCACGGCAAGTGAATCGGGCAATTCGTTTTTCAGCGCTCAGACCACGAACGTCAACGTTGCGAGCGTTGCTCCGGTCAACGGGACCACGAACGCGTTCATGGTAACGGCAGTCGCCGCGGGTACGTGCTCCATCAAGGTGAGTGATGGGAACGGTCAAACCGTATCGGTGGCTGTAACAGTGAATTGAGGCAGTACATGCTTGCGAGAATCGCTTCCATTGCTACCGCTCTTTGTCTCTTGACGGTGGCGCTGGCGAATGCCGATCCCACGAGCCCAGGCGCCGCAGGACAACCGGCGTCAGCGGCAACGCTGACACCAGCGGCTCAGACGCCAGCGCCACTCAATATCGCCTTCGATCAAGTCGATCGCACCCTCGCAGGCACGGCAACACCACCCCCGATCACAGGGTTCGCGGATGAAGTTCAAGCAGCCATAGATGCACAACATGCATCAGGCGGGATGAACGTCGGGATGGGAGGGCCGAACTTAGGACAGATGGCAGTCGACATGATTCCGGTCGTTGGTACGATCTTCTCGATGAGTCAAGCGAAGAAACAAATGGAACAAGCCAAGAAACAGCAGCAGGCCATGATGGATCAGCTTGCGGGGGCCAAGCCACCGGTGCTCACCCGCTACGCGTTTTACAACGGTTGGACGCGCGTTGAGACCGCCAGTTCGATCATTATTACAAAACCCGATCAGCATCAGGTGGTTTTTATCGATGTGCAGGCTAAGACGTATCGCACCTACGACATGACCGCGCCGGTTCAGACCGAGCAAAACACCGTAGCCGGTGCGCCGACATTAACTGGTGAGGCGACGGCAAACTCGATGCTTTCTATTGGCCAAGCTGATACCCAGACCGTTGACAGCCAGCCAGTCGTCGGGTATAGTTCCGAAGCAATCGTGACGCTCACCGGCAGCTCCGGAACGTGCCAAGACGGTACCTTTCGGGCAAAGAAGCTCGAATATCTCGCGCAGCTCCCAGAGCCTGTGGCGCAGTCGAAGGAAGTGTCACTCGATACATTGGCGCTCCCGAACGGCTGCTCTGCAACAATCAATCGCCAGGTCTCTGGAACGCCGCGTACCGAGCGGCCAGATGTACGTCTACCGACTCGTTACCGTCGTGCGCGACGCGATTGCCGCAGCACAAAAACCGGAGTCAGGCAACACGATCGATCCGGCCGCGATGATGCAGCGCTTCCAAGGTGGCGGAGGACCGCAGGCGTTGCCCGCAAACTACCTGCAACTTTCCCAGCGCGGGAACATACGCCAGCTCACCGCCGCCGATGTTTCGCTCTTCGACATCCCAGCCGGCTACGCGCAAGACAAATAGAATCTAGCTGTAGGGGGCGATTGGAAAATCGCCCCATTGACGAAAGGCCAGGCTACAATGAACGACCCCCCGCCCGTGATTCCACCAATACCCACGACCGAAGAAGGTGGGGGCGCAAACCCACCTGCCGGACGGAAAGGGCGACTTTAAAAGTCGCCCCCCTTATCGTTTATTTAAAGTCAGTGTCGACGGCTTTGAACAGTGAATCGAGTTCGTTGCCCGTCGGTCCAATCACCATCTCAGCGTAGGTGGCGCCGCTATCTGCCTTGGTGCATAAGATAAGGGCGCGGTAATTGCCATGGTAGCCCCAGATCGATGTGTGATTGGTATGAACGCCGGTTTGAATTTGGTCGAAGCCCGCCTTCGCTAACCCGACCGTCGCACTTGTTTCGCAATCCGACACTGCACCGCGATATTGAGCCGATCCCCAATCGATGTCGCAATTGTCAGCCGCTTTGGCCACGAAGATCAACGCCGCGGTCAGGATGAGGCCAGAGGTTGCAACCACTGCAGCGAAGTGCGGACGAAACAGAAGTTTCTTCACGTGATACCTCCTCAGAGCGTTACATGCCAGTGATGGCTTTGATGAGATTACGGGCGAACGGTGCTCCAAGCCCGGTGGCTAAGTCGTAGCCAGGGCCGGCCAGAAAGCCAGGATCCAGCTGCGTGTAGTCGCCGCCACTGGTTGACAACGGCACGGCGATGTTTCCATAGGTAATGTCCAAGAATGCGGAAGATCGAACGCTCTGCGACAGCCCATACAAGAGCGGCGCAGCGTTACCCAAGCGGTAGGGGTGACCGCCTGAGGCTGTCGCGCAGCTGACCGTTTGTTTGCAGGCTTCAAGCACCAGCGCCCACATGGCTGCCATGTCTGTGCCGAGGCGCTCGTTCCACCTTCAAGGCCGATCAAAGCGCCTCCGAGTCCGGAGCAACTCGGACCGGTGCCGCAGTTGATCGTAATTGTCGTACCAGTGGCGGGGTCTGCGTTCAACGACACATCGGGTTGTAAACGATGGGAGCTGTCGCACTGCACGCCGTTGCTATCCGCCATGTTCGCACAGAATTGGCCTGTCGGCTCAAAGCCCGGTCTTGGGAAGACTTGTGAGAATCCGCCACCGCCTGCCCCGCCGGACTGGGTCTGCACGCCCCATGCAGTCACAAGGCCAGTGAGGCGGCCGTTATTGCCGATGGGCGTTGTCGTCCCTCCCGCGGACGTCACGTTCGGATCACCCGAAGGGTAGGAAACACACAGCACATCGGCCGTTGCGAAGACTTGGTCTCTTTGACATCCTTCAGCCCCAGTATCGCCGGATGATAGAAAAACGGCAATGCCTTCGGCAGCGAGCGCAGCGAAAATATTCGGCTCGACACCGGTTCCGTTCGCATTGAGGAGACCACCGCTTTGACCGGCATAGTCGAGTTCGCCGATGCCGTAGCTTCCCGACACGACATCTGCCACGTTGTCGTTGATAATCTGCTGGAGCTCATCGTCGGACTCAACGACGCCCAATTGCTGCGAACCTGCGCCCGGTGCACAGGGGCCGGCTGTGAAGCACTCATTCGGATTGTAGGCAAGATAGAAATTCACAGAGGCATTGGGAGCAAGCGAGCTCGTCTGTTCCGTGTCGAGTTGTGCCTCAATATCTTCGGGATTGCACCCTGGTAAGGGACCGCCGCATGGAGCAGTAACTGCAGGCGGAGTTTGCAAGCCCGTGCTATAGCAGCACGCAACCAGGGAACCGGCTCCAAAAATCGCATCCGTCGCGTTCACTTGAGTCACCGTGCCGGTTCCGCCCACGTTGAAGACGGATCGGAAAAAGGGAACGTCCGCACTCGAGATGGGTCCCGTGCCGACGATGCCGATCGTGATACCATCGCCCAGGCAGCAGCTCCCATTGATGTGGTAGGCACCTGTGTAGTCAAACGCGCCGGCAAGATCGAACGGCGAGCTGCCCACGATAAGTCCTGGGCCTATTCCGATGGCTGGATAAAACGGTCCGCTCACCACAATGTGGCGCCGCATGCGATGATAGTTGACAATCCCGCCGATCGCTCGCACGTTCAAGGAGGTCATGAAACGCGGCGCGGCTATCGGCGCGTAAAAAGTGACCCCGTGCTTTCGGAACAAACCAAAGTGAGTGGAGAGCGCCCTTTCCACGTTTGCTTGTGGTCCGACAACGCGCAAGACCTGACGTTGGTTCCAAGTGCGCACGAGCAGACCTTGAGCCCAAAAGTATTCCATTGCCCGCTGGTACTGGGCAGGCGTTGCGCCGAAGTCATCGCCGAGTTGTTGCGGAGTCAAGAAATGGCGGTAATACAGAGAGTGGCGATCGCTCACTAAGCGCGCATAACGCCGCAGGTTCTGCTCGTCGCGCATTTGCATCACGACATCGATGCTCATCCTTCCAAGTTGGGCAGGTCCCAGGTATTGCGCGCCGCGGACTGCCTCGTCATCGAAGCTCGGTGTCCTGGTTCCTCCGAGCGTCGGAAGAATAGGGAGACCGCCTGGTTTGAGCGGTTCCGGTAACCTCCAAGTTTGGGCCGCGCTCGCCAAACGCGCAGACGACAAGAGCACGATGGCAACAATAAGAAAGGCAAAGCAACGCTTCATAGGAGGATCTTCCTCTGGAGAAAGTTTTGCAACCTAAGCAATTGACGCCGCCGCACAGCCTGTCGGAAGCGCTCGATGCGTTCCCTCGAAAGCTCTAGGCGGGCGGAAAAGGCTGCCGAGCGACTTCGAAGATCGAGTGGATGCCGGGCCGCGGCTAATATTGTTGCCGACTGGAGTCCGAGCACTTCTGTTATCGACGTTGTCTGGACCCCGGTAGTGTTAAAGACGGCGGTGGTCGTCTGTCCGGTGAAATCGTAAAAGAGAACGACTGAATCTGCGATTTGGGCGCACGTGGGCCCAATGCTTGGCACGATCCAGCGATCTTGGGTCTCGGTCTCTTGATAGCCAAGAATTGTGTCGAGCCGCGTTCTCGACTCATGGAGTTGAATCCCGACGCCAGGGTACGTACTCGCAGCACAGCCGCGCGGGATCCGTGTTGTTCCCATATTGGTCGTCGTGTCACTGGCAAGCGTTGGCGAGGCTGGATACCAGGCAGGAATTTGAACCAAAACTGGCGCCGGAGTCGGAGCGGATGCTCCAACCGCGCTGAGGGTGATCGGAATGAGACCGCCAGATTGCGCACCGACGGAAAACAGCGTCCCCGTGCCGGTACCAAAAAAAACAGTCGTGGGAAAGTTCGCGGTTCCGGTTCCATCGCTGTTTTCGGTGATGGTCCCGTTGCCAACGACGAGAGTTTGCGTCTCATTGTAGGATCCGTCAGCGTTGATGGTCTGCGTCAAGCTCGTTCCGTCAGGGTTATTTTCGACCGTAGACTCGGATGCATTGTTTAACCAATTCCCGCCTTGGGTTTCCGGCAATTGGTCGATGATGCCGTTGCCCGAAAGGTATTGCACATCGAGCGTCACGCCGTTGCTATCGGCCGAGGAAAAACCGAGCTGGACGACGTTTCCGCTGCCGCTGGGGATAACGAAATAGTTGTCGGAAGTCGTCGTGATCGCTTGATTCGGTGCGGTGTCGGTTTCAACCGTGTGGAAATCGGTTGCAGGGTTGCCGTGAAACATTTGCGCGGTCATCACGGTTTGATTCTGGGTCACCGTTGATTGGACTGTCGAAGGCGGTGGGGTTGGCGTTGGGACCGATCGGGTGACCACTTGCGTGCTGGTTCCGGAATACGCGAAGGTGTCACCGTTATTTGAAGGATAGGGAGACCCCGATGGAAGTGGCGACGGATTGGTCGTCGGGGGCTGGGTCGGCGGCGGATTTATTGAACCCCCTCCGCCACCCCCGCAGGAGGCCAAAGCAAACACGATCGTCGCCGCGATCGAGAACAAGAGCGCAGAACGGATGGCTGAAATGGTCGCCGTCACTTCGAGACTCCAAACGCTAAGCCACGCTGGGCCGATTGAAAACGTACCGGACAGCCGGGCGGTTCGGGGTAGGGCTTTAAAATCCCGCCGGGCATCGTCACAATAACCGCTGCGACGCAAGAGGGCGACCCGCGCTTGCGGATGAAAAACTAAAGACTCATTCATGAAAGCGATCCTCGTGGTCATCGCGTCGGCGGTGCTGTTCGTTGTAATCTTTACCGCAAGTGGCGGCTTCGCGCAGCCGCAGAGCTACGCCATCAAGCCGAAACCGTCGGCCTCACCACGCATCACTCCAAGTCCAACTCCTGCACCACTGGAATCGCTGACCCCTGATGAGATTCTCGAACGCACCGAGGCGGCGCTTCGAATGAACCCCGATCCGCCGTACACCTACTATAAGATGCACGAAGTTTTCGTTCATCACGGCAAGCGCTACGAATTTGACTATCAGATCTGGTACCGAAACGATGGCAAGGGTCTGATGCAAAACGTTGTTCCCAACCGCAACGGCACCTACGAGACTTTTTTCGGTTATCCGTTTCCCTCAGCGCCGGACAACAATATTCTGCTCTACGCAACTCCGGCGCCCGTGACGACAGCGCCGCCGCCGGTTGGCTCGCCGGCACCGGGCACCTCTGCCGCTCCGATCATCGCGTTGCAAACGGTCAACGGCGATCGGTATTACATCGTGTCGCTTGCTGGCATCGAAATGTACAAGAACCACCAAGTTTACCATCTGGTCTTGCGAGCGATTCACGACCCGCAAAAACATCCGTGGACGGACCTTTGGGTGGATACCCAACTGTTCGAGGTGTGGAGAGCGCACGCCGATGCTACTGGCAGAGCTGGGCCGCTCGTTGGTCGCGCGGTGGCGGATGTTGAGTTTGCGCCTATCGGAAACTATTGGCTGGTCAAGCAGGCATCAGCCGACGCACAGGGACACATTGCTATCTTTTCGGATAGCGGGCACTACGAGTACTATTTTTCCGACTTCGGTTTTCCGAATACTCTACCAGACTGGTATTTTGACGAAGCGGCGTACGGCCAGCATCGTCCCTGAGGCAGCGACGCTTCGACGGCACCAAATCTCTGGTCTCTACGTTTATGTATTGACCAGGTTACGAGTTAGTGGGAAAGCCTGGGGGAGGGTGCCAGCGTGCGAGAAATCGGCCCATTCGAGAAAAGGAGCTTGCGCAGCGATGCGCCGGCAGTCAGAGGTTGGCCAAAACCCGACTTCGTGCGCACGACGCTCAACGCGCGTGAGCTCCACGCCTACTACATCGCGCTGATTTCGTCTCCGACGTTATCGGTAGTCCGCAAAAAGCTCAAACTGCAATCATTTAATTAAAATTTCATTTATTCGCGATACGTGAAGGGGCGATTGGAAAATCGCCCCTTTCTTGTTACGCCCCGATTTGGGCGATGATCTGCGCGCAGAGCGATTTGAGGACGGGATCGGTCGACAGTTTCGCCGCCTGTTCGAACTGTGCTCTCGCATCACCGTCGTTTCCCTGTCGCAAACGGATGGCTCCCCGCAGGAAGTATGCCTTCGCAAACGAGTTGTTGAGCTTGAGCGACTCGCCGGCTTCCTGATCGGCGGCGACTAAGTTTCCGGTTCGGTACAGGGCCAGCGCCTTGTCATAGTGCGCCTGCACGTACTGCGGATGGAGGAGCGCCGCTACCGCAAATTGGTTCGCCGCTTGGCTCGCGTCGCCCGCGAGAAAGGTCGACAGCCCCATATCGAAGTGGGCACGAACCGATGATGGGTGCTGCGCGATTATTTGCTGGAAGATTGCTTTCGCTGCGTCGAGCTGGTTGAGTCCAATGTCAGCCACGCCGAGGTTGAATTGCGCGGGGACAAAATCAGGTTGCAGCTTGAGGCAGGCTTGGAAGTCGTCGGCGGCTGCCTGATATTGCCCTAACGCATATTGATCTAACCCAAGGTCGAAGAGCGCCTCGACGTTGTCGTTGCTCAGCGAGAGCGCATCATTGAGCTTTTGAATGGATTGCTGATAATCGCCGGTATGGTACAAAGTGACCCCATCGCTGACCAAGCCGTCGACGCGCAGGCGGTGGAAGAAGCTGTCGCCGACGGCGACTTTGGCCGTCGCCGTGGCACACAGCGCAGTCAGCAGAACTACCACAAACAATTTCTTCATGATCAATACCCCCCGACGCTGCCGTTGGGCGCGGGAAGACCGCCCATCATCGTGCGCGAGGTGACTTCTTGGGTCGCCTCTTGCTGCGTGATGCCGGTCGGCCCGATGGCGTCGATCATGTTGTACGGACTCTCGTCCTCGAGCGCGCCCGGGGTTGAGAGCACTTTGTCCGCGAGCTCGATCGCCATGGGTACGGTCGCGCGAGCCGGCTGACTTGCGGGGAGGAGCAACACGCCGCCCATGGCAAGTGCGAGCGCCGCGACGACGGTTAACCTTCGAGTAAAAGCGCCCTGAGCGGTATCTGTCATGCTTGTTCTCCTTTGGGGCGATTTTCCAATCGCCCCCCTACATGGGCGACTGACGTCGCCACGCTCACATCGCCTGCTACAGGCGGACCTAAAGGTCCGCCGCTACATTTAGGCGGTCATCGCCGGAAGGCGGACCGTAAATGTGCTGCCCTGTCCAAGTGCGCTCTGTACTGAGACCTCACCGCCGTGCGCGCGCGCGATCCAGCGGCACAGGGGCAGACCAAGACCGTGAACTTCGTTGACGCCGTTGCTCGCCGATCCATTGACCCGCTGATAGCGCTCGAAAATCCGCTCGAGGTCCGTTGGGGCAATGCCGTGGCCTTCGTCGCTGATCGCGACGTATGCGGTGTCGCGGTTCTGCCAGACGGAGATGTCGACGGTCGATTGTTCGCGACCATGTTTGATGGCGTTATCGATAAGATTGCCGACCAGCTGCGAAAGCTTGAGTTCGTCGCCCATCACGACGGCACTTTCGCTGCGGCAGACCTTTAAATCGACGGAGCGCGCCTCCGCGAGCGGGCCAAGATCTCGCACGACACCGTTCACCACGACTCGAAGGTCGGTCGGTTCGCGATCGAGCGCGCTATCTGCATCAAGATGCGATAGGGTGATAAGTTGGTCGATCAAACGCTGCATGCGCTGCGCCTGCTCGTCAATGATGCGGAGCCGCTCCACATAGTCCGTTCCGAGCGCCGTATCGGTGAGCCCGACAGATGCTTCGGTACGGATGACAGCGAGGGGAGTACGTAGGTCGTGGGAGGCGTCGTTTGTAAATTGGCGTTGGAGCGCGATCGCGCGTTCGAGTGGCCGCAGCGTGATCTTCGCGAGAAAGGCGGCGATCGCCACGACAAGCACGAGACCGACTGCATTCGCGATAAGCAAGCGCACCACGTACACTTCCAGCATGCGATGCGCCGCCGCCACGATCCCCGCATCGTCTCGGAATGGCTCGATGTCTTGGAGGACGACAATGGACAACAGCACGTACACGATGATCGAGAACGTGGCGAGCAGCAGAACGAGGAGTCCAGCATACGCGAGGGTGAGGCGCACTCTGGGTGCTCCGATATTGGTCATCACACCCCGTCTATCGATCATGCTTTGTCGATGGTATAGCCCACGCCCCGCACCGTGCGAATAAACTGATCGCCACAGGCAGCGGTCAACTTGCGTCGCAGCATCTTAACGTAGACTTCGAGGATGTTGGAGTTTCCTCCGTGTTCGCCGCCCCAGAGCCGGTCCAAAATTGCGTCTTTCGTAAGGACGATGCCGGCGTTTTCCATCAGGTAGAGTAAGAGCCGGTACTCAGTCCGGGTCAGATGGAGCACTCGGCCATCGCACGTGGTCTGGTGTCGCAGCACGTCGATGGAAAGTTTTCCCACGCTGACCGCGCGCGGCTTGACTTCGTTTTTTGGGCGACGCAGCAGTGCATGAACGCGAGCCAACAGTTCGGGAAAGGCAAATGGCTTTGGCAGGTAATCATCCGCACCGCTGTTGAGTCCGGTGACGCGATCCGTCACGGCATTGCGCGCTGTCAGCATGAGAATGGGGGTCGAAATCCCCTGCCGGCGTGCCTCTGCGCACACGGAGATGCCATCGCGCTTGGGGAGTAGCACGTCGAGGATCGCGATTTGATAATCATTGCCGCAGAGTTCGTGAAGCCCGTTGTCGCCATCGCCGACGGACGTCACGGAGAACTTTTGCGCTTCGAGCGCGCGGCGCAGCGATGCCGCTAAACTGGGATCGTCTTCAACGAGCAAAACTCTCATGCTTACTAGTTCGGCACCCTTTGAGAACGCAGCCTGCGGCGCAGCGTTTTGCCTTTCAGGGCCTTTTCAGGAATCGGGTTCCGCCTCTTCGATCTCACCCTCCTCGAAGGCGAAGGTTCCGCTGGGAAACCGCACCAGGTATGGCATATAAGGCCCGTTGTTCATGCTTTCGAGAACGCCGACGGCCCCTTTGTCGACCTTCCCTGCATCTCCGAGGTCGATGGAGCGCAGCGCCCGCACTCGTTTCCCAACCTGCATCCGATTTGGCTACCTCCGCTTTGCCGGGGACGATTGGGTACTCGCCCCGCGTAGCAGCGACCCTTTAGGTCCGCCGTTGTAGGGTCCGCCTCACTAGCGCGAGGGCACTTTCGTGCCCTGAATCTGTCACAAACGCCTCAAGCCTAAGTCTTGTGTGTAGAGGTATCATTGTACCCATGAAGTGGCTCGTCGCATTTACTCTCGTTGCCGCATCCGTCTCGCTCCTCGTGCCAGCCTTGCTTCGCGCAAGCGAGTCCGCTCGCTCGGACGGTCGCCTCGACCGCATCCACGAAACCGCAGCGTTCTAGTAGCGTAGCGCACGCAGGGTGCGCAAGACAATCCGCCAAAACCACACCTCAACTTGTTTGCTTGATTTGGAGGCAACATGGTTTTTCGCGTTTGCATCAGCGCTGCGCTTCTTTTTGTAGTCGTCCTCGTCGCTGGTGCTGGGCTCACCCCCGTCCAGGCTGCGTCAAGCGACATCAGCTACAACGAAATAGTTAAGATCGTCATGGGCCAAAGTGCGCCCGCACCAGGCAGCTACAAGAATGGCTCGTTCGATGCCGACTGGCAATCGGCACAGCCTGCGAAGGCGAGCAGCAGTCATGGCTTGTTTGCCGCCTTTAACCAGATGAAGAGCGCGCTGAGCTCCTTGAGTAACGGCACGCCAAGTACGTATTATTATCTCGCCAACATGGAGCGCGAAGACGACATCACCGGTCAAACCGGAACGATCACGCTGCCTGACAAAGCTCAGTACATTCACTTAAATTTCGCCAATAAGACGTACTGGATCACGTCTCCGAATACGGCGCAGACCTACGTACCGCCAGTTCAGCAGCAACCCGGACCGCAAGGAACGATGCCGCCATCCCAACCAGGCACGTCAAAGGTGACGATTACCGTCAGCACGACCTCACTCGGTTCCAAGAATCTAGGGGGTGTCGATACAGACGGCTATCAATTGACCTTCAAGATCGTTTCGTCACAGGCCACCGGCTCGTGCACCAACGGAACGTTTCAAACGACCATGACTGAGTTCGTGTCAAGGTATGCGGAGCCGAGCATACACTGGCCGGTTTCCGTTACCAAACTGCCTCACATGGCGATGCCAAGGAATACAAATCCCGAAACTGCATCGTTCAAGCCGGGCTGCGTACCGAAGGCCACGACGCGAGTGCACATCGGTCCGACGGCTCCCTCCGGCCGCCTTGTGATGTGGGAGCTCCTGACCATCAATGGGAGCGCTCAGGCGCAACAAGGAGCAATGTCGGGTGGCTTTTCAACACTGATCGAGCGGGGAGACGTCAAGGATCTCAGTTCGGGCGACAGTTCGTTGTTCGGGCCTCCCGCTGGCTTCACACAGCAGACCAGCACGCCATAACCCACACGCGATAACAAAGGTAGCGGGCGACGGCAACGTCGCCCGATTCCTACGTCAATCTTTCCCTGCCGTGCGGAGCACGAAGGTCTTGCGTCGGACCGATGGGCACGATCCCACTCGGATTGATGTCTGTGTGCGTCACGTAGTAGTGTCGCTTGATGTGGTCGAAGTTCACGGTTTCGGCGATGCCGGGAATTTGATACAGATCCCTGAGATAGCCAAACAGATTCGGATACTGCGCGATCTCCCGTAGGTTGCATTTGAAATGCCCGAAGTACACGGGATCGAAGCGCACGAGCGTCACAAACAGCCGCCAATCAGTTTCCAAAGGAATCTTGCCAATGAGGTAGCGACGCTTGGCCAAGCGTGCCTCCAGCATATCGAGCGTTTCAAACACCCGGTAAGCTGCTCTCTCATACGCCTTCTGGGTGCTTGCAAACCCGGCCCGGTACACGCCGTTGTTTACCGTCTGATATATGAGCTCGTTGAGGTCGTCGATTTCGCCCCGGTGCTCTCCGGGATAAAGGTCGAGCTGGTTTGTTGCGAGGCCGTCAAACTCGGTTTCGAACATGCGCATGATGTCGTCGTCGGAATTGCTCACAATGCGCTTTGTTTTCTTGTCCCAGAGCACGGGCACGGTCACGCGACCGCGATACCCGGGATCGGTTGCAAAATACGCCTCGCTCAAGAAAGCGAAACCATTGATTGGGTCCTTGGTGTGGCCGGGTCCCCCAGTGAACGCCCAGCCTCGATCGTCACGGATCGGGTCGACCACGGTCATGCCAACGGCAGCTTCAAGGCCGCGCAGCATCCGAACGATGATCGTGCGGTGAGCCCAGGGACAGGCATAGGAGACATACAGATGATAGCGCCCGGCTTCAACTGGATATTGGGCGCCGGGCTTTGCCAAGACCCAGCCGCGAAAGGCATCCTCTTGGCGGACGAACTCGCCGTCTGCGTGCTCGTCAGGAAACTGAACCTTGGCGGTCACTTCGCCTGCGCCATAGCCTCGATGAGAATATCAGCGACCTCGGGTCGCGAGAACTCTTGCGGGGGCCGCTCTCCCGCTCGCAGCATTTCGCGAACTTTGGTGCCTGACAAGCTGACGCGATCTTTTGCCCCGTGCGGGCAGGTCTTGTCCGTCACCATCGATTCGCACGCATTGCACCACGACGCGTTGTCGAACCGCAAAATAACGATGCCGAGCTCTCCCTCGATGTCGTCGAAGATTTGTTGAGCGTCGAACGAACCATAGTAGGATCCGACGCCCGCATGGTCACGGCCCACGATAAAATGGCTGCAACCGTAATTCTTACGCGCGATTGCATGCAGCACTGCCTCGCGGGGTCCAGCATAACGCATGGCAGCAGGAAAAATTGACAGCATCGCGCGCTTGGGCGGATAGTATTTCTCGAGCAAGGTGCGATAACACGCCATGCGAACCACCGCCGGGATATCGTCGTCTTTGGTGAGACCCACGAGCGGGTGCAGCATCAACCCATCGACGATTTCCATCGCCACCTTTTGCAGATATTCGTGGGCGCGGTGCACCGGATTGCGGGTCTGAAAACCAACGACGGTCTTCCAGCCGAGCGATTCGAAAAGGACGCGCGTCGCCGAAGGCGTGCGATACTCCGCCGGAAATCCAAAATCCGGCGCGCTGAGTAGATTGACCGCGCCTGAGAGCAAGGTCTTGGGAGCGTTCGCGATGAGAGCAACGCCGGGATGCGCGACATCGGAGGTTCGATAGACTGCCATCGCTTCGCGCTCGATCTGGGCAGGAAACGTTTCGCCAATCTCGATCGTCGCAAGTATTGTATCGCCGGCCATGAGTGCGGCTTTCGACGTACCGCGCAGAGCGGAGAGTTCCTCATCGCCCACTGGGAGCGTAATAGGAATAGGCCATATAAGACCACTTGCCAAGTGCATGGACTCTAAAATGGCGCGATAGTCGTCCTTACCCATGAAGCCATCGAGTGGCGAGTACACGCCCGTGCCCAAGCACACGACATCGCAGATTGACCGGTCGCTTAAGCGGATGCGCGGCAGGCCAGTTGCTTCTTCTCGCGCGCGCTCGAGTGCGACGCCCCGCAACTCGCGATCCGACAGCCGACCACCATAGGGTGGATTCAGCCTAGCGGGCGACATTAGATGGAAGCAGGGCCTCCGAAGCCAGATAGGCGAGGATCCTTTGCGCGCTCTCGTGTGGTGTTTCGTCTTCGGTGCGCAAGTGAATCTCGGGATGGAGCGGGGGTTCGTAGGGATCCGAAACGCCTGTGAACTCTTTCAGTTCGCCCGCTCGTGCCTTGGCGTACATTTCTACTTTGCCGTCGCGGGTCGCGCACACGTCGAGCGGGCAATCGGCAAACACTTCAATGAACCGCCCGGCGCCGACCAGCTGGCGAACCTCGTCGCGTGCGCTGCGATAGGGAGAGATCGCCGAACAGATCACCGCAACGCCGTTGCGGGCGAGTAAGTTCGCCACAAAACCGATGCGCCGAATGTTTGTGTCACGGTCTTCACGGGAGAAGCCCAGACCCTTGGAAAGATTCGTGCGAACGACGTCGCCGTCGAGCATTTCGACCTTTAACCCAGCGGCTCGCAACTGCGGATCGAGGAGTCGAGCGAGCGTCGTCTTGCCAGCCCCAGAGAGGCCGGTGAACCAAATAACAAAGCCTTCGCGGATGTCCATCATAGAAGGCGGCTTATCGACCCGCGCGGCGCCAACCTTTAGGCGATCGCTAATTGTCGCATTGATGGAGCGGATCGGAAGGCGTCGCAGTGGGCATCGGTACCGGAACGTTATATTGAAATGAGTCGAACGTCCCCCGCGCTTTCGCGCGAATATGATGACGTGTGATATCGGATTCTTGGAGCGTGACAACGTCGTAGCCATTCACCATGCTGTAATACTGGGTCAACGAAATGCTGTCTGTGGAATCACGATACGACCAGTTGAAATGTTCGAGGTCGCCGCTTTTCTTGTTGACCGTCACGTCCATTTCGGAAACTTCGCCGAGAATCTTCGGCACCATGTGCAACACGTATGCCTCAGGCTGGCGCTCGATCGTGATGTCGTAGCATTGGCGCCAGCGGCTTGCCATGCCCATCGCGCCCTCGAGCCGGGTTATTCCTTTTAAGTATCCGGGTGTGTGGGGGAAATCGTACACGGTATATCCGGGCCACGTGTAATAGACGTGCCCGTCGAGCACCGGATGCAAGTATGGGAAGTTGACCTGTCGGATGTCCAAAACTGTGTGTGCTTCGTACGAGCGGATATCTGGATTGCGATGCAGCACGAGATCGATGATGCTGTCGACATTGCTCGTTTGGGTAACGGACGCTGTCGACTTCGTCCGGGCGTTCGATGCCGTGGACGGCACGGCAAAGCTACCAAGCCCAACGGCAACGAGCACCAAACAGGCGACGGAGGCTACGGCGAAAGGTTTGAGCAGTGGGGGCATATCACTATAGTATACGCGCCCTGCGCTCGATTCATTCCCAGAGAAGTCCCAGGCGTGCGGCTTTTATCGACCGTTAATCTCCCTCGTCGCTTTGCCCAATCCTTACCCTGGTGGACCTGCGCGTTATGAGCGTGCTCACTTACGGGGCGTCGTCAATAGGAAACACCCACGCTACCTTTAACTGTGGCCCTCTAACATAAAGCCCTCCGGTTCGACTGCACCCGCCCCGCGCTACCGCCGATGAAAAGAGAGTAACCGGCAGCGCCTCGTGTGCGGCCGAGTTTTTTCTCTCGTTTCTAAAGCGGCCGTTGCACATATGACCAAGCGAGCGCAATCCGGTAGCCAGCGCAAGAAGACGCTTCGGTTGAACGCGCTCAAGAAGCGCCAGCAGAAATACGCCCAACTTTTTGAAGCCGTCGACCGCCGCCGGCGGCTTGAAAATTCGCGACTGGCTGCCGCTCGAGGCAGGCTTCGATCGAACGGTCTCTCATCATCGACGCTCCAGCGCCGTCGACAAGAATATGTCGAGATTCCTAAGCCGGAGCCGTCTGCGCCATTATCGCGAGCGATCTTGGGGACGATCGCGATCGCCTTCCTCCTACCCTTGTTTGTGGCGATGAGCTCGAACTTTTTGGAGCAACGGACCGCCAAGACATTCGCGATTGCCAATCACGCCCACCCACATGTAGTGTCGCGAATTTATTCGCGACCGCTGACCCCAAATGTAGTGTCGCGAATTTATTCGCGACTACCAAAACCAACCGTCGCATTGCAAATATATTCGCGACCACCACATGTAGTGTCGCGAATTTCTTCGCGACCGCCAAATGTAGTGTCGCGAATTTATTCGCGACCCCTAACCCCAAATGTAGTGTCGCGAATTTATTCGCGACCACGTTCGACGAAACCAATCGTGACCAGCCGTTTCGTCGCCTCCGTTTTGGAAGCCGTGTTCGGCGTCAGCTCGCCGCCACAAAAACCGCTGTCAGCGAAGCACGCTGCGCCGCCGCAATCCACGATGCCAGCAGTGGTCGCGAAGCAGCCCTCCTCTCCGTGGACCATCAGCCCGGATGGCACGTGGGTCGCCGTCGTGCACGCCCCGGCATCGATGAGTGATGTGACCTTTTCAACCTCGACCGGACAATTGATCGAACTCGAGCACTCATCGGTTGCGAGCGATGCGGCGACGGTGACCATCGGCTGGGCGCGCCCCGTGATCGTTACGATCTCTTCACCAGATCAAACGCTCACGAAGACCTTGGAGGCGCCTGACGCGAGCGCCGAGGCGTTCGACGCCACGGCAGCTCCGGTCGGGCCACACCTCGTCAACGTGGGTTGGACCCCATTGGCTGCAGCAGCGGACGTCAGCGGTTACGAAGTTTTCCGCTCGACCGATGAGGGCGAACGACCCGCTCTCATCGCGACTCTGCCTGCCTCGGAGCACACGCTCCACGACACAGACGTTGCTCCAGATTCGCACTACCGATATACCGTTGTGGCGGAGACGACGAACGAATCCATTCAGGCGAGTACGCCCGCTATCAACACCCCTGCGGCGCTGTCTGGAGCAGCCGCGAGCGATGTTGGCGGCAAAGGGATGTTTCTTTATTTCTCCTCTTTAGTAGGCGATCCACGAAACTTTCACCACTACGATCCCGCTGATGTCGTTGCTGAGGCACAACGCGCAGGCATTCACGTGATCGAACTGCGCATGGCTCGCGGAGCGTGCACGATGGCTCAGACCGAAGAAGCACACGCGTGGCTCGATCGGCTGATTGACTCGGCAACGGCTGCGAATATCAAGCTCCTTGCATGGACCGTACCGCGCCGGGCCTCCACGCAGGACCTCGCGGAGACGATTGCCGCGGCGGCCTATACGACCCCAAGTGGCAACGGCTTCGAAGGCTTGGCGCTCGATCTCGAAACCGGCGACAATTATATGGGCGACGGATCAAGCGCTCGCGAAAGCATGGTCGAATATATTCGCGACGTCCGCTTGGCTGCCGGCCCGCACTACCTCATCGTGGCCACCGTCGCTTCTCCGCGAATGGGCTTTACGAACGATGATTACCCCTACGCACGCATCGCCAGATATGCCGACGTGCTGCAACCCATGGAGTACTGGCATTATTTCGATGAGGCGGTTCACCACGAGTACGCGCGCAGCGAAGTGGCGGGAGCTGCCGTCGGCGCCGTAGCGCGCACGCGCGAACTAGCTGGACGAGACATCCCTGTTGATGTCGCGGGCCAAAGCGTCGATCTGGAAGGCACGGGAGCGCCATCCGGACGAGAAATCCTATGGTCGCTGGGCGGTGCAAAGTCTGTCGGTGCGATCGGTGAAACTTTCTTCGACTGGGCCGGCACTCGGCCCGATGCTTGGGCCGCAATCCAGGCGTTTGACTGGTAAGCCTCGAACCAAACCCCGCGATGTCCGAAGCCTCTACTCAGCCAGTCGAGCGCGTCGACCTGCGCGAACTTCCCTCTTGGCAGCGACACGATCGCGTGCTGGCCTCCTTTGACCGCCTCGGTCCGGGTCAAGCTGCTGAATTCACCAACGACTTTGAACCGAAAGCGCTCCGCACGCATCTAGAGGCAGAACGCGAAGGGCTTGTCCTATGGGATATTCGCAACGCGGGTGATAGTCGCTGGATCATTCGCGTCACGAGACTCCCAGATCCGGCCATGCAGGGCGACACGCCTCGCATCGCGTTCCTACGCCAAGTCCGCATGTTCCGCCACGCGCCAGTCGACCTCTTGCGCGAAGTCGACCGCTCTGCGAAAGAACGCAACTATCACGATCGTATGGTGATCGTTGCAGAAGGCACAAACTGGCCGACGCTTGCCATCGTTCGGCGCGGCGTTGTTGAAGTGACCCGGGCCGCCGACGAAGGCCGGGAGATCGTTCTCTATGACGTTTCGCCCTACAGCATGTTCAACGAATCGTCGGTGTTCGATGAAGGCACCGCCGAAGCAACGGTGATAGCGCGCGGTGAAGTGGAGATTGTTGAGTTGCCTGCTCAATTCGTGCGTGGCTTGGTGCAGCGTAGCCCTGAGATAGCTTTGGGCGCGGCGCGATTTTTCGCGCAACGACAGCGCCGTCTGAGCGGGGCAGCCGGCAATCTCGCCTTCGGACGAGTGCTTACTCGGATCGCCCGCGTGCTGCTGGACTATGCCTCCTCCAAGGAAGGTATGGCGGGTGGTGAAAGCGGCGTGGAGCGCATCACACAATCGGATCTCGCCGCGCGCGTCGGCACAGTCCGCGATATGGGCAGTCGCGCGCTTTCGCATTTGGAAGACATGGGCGCGCTCGAGCTGCGGCGGGGCCGCGTGGTAAAATTGGATAGAGCCAAGCTAGAAGAAATCGTCCGCACCGGCCGCTAGGCCATCATTTCTTATCCTTAAACAAATCCTCTGGTCGCTCGGCGCGTGACACACGGCGCTGCCACTGCCGCATGCGCCGGCGTTGCTGCCAACGTTCGAGACGCTCGCGCAACGTCGGACCTCCGGATGGTAGGCGCAGAGAGATCCTCGTCACCGCAAAAAGATACGCAAAGCTAACCGTTGCGCCAACGGCAAGAATCGCTTCAAAAGGACCACCATAGATGGGGGTGCGGGCGAACAGCTCGTACGCAATAGAGAGCACGGCGAGCCATCGAGCTTGCAATGGGAAGATAAAAAGCAAGACCGTTTGATAGGGATTCAGCGCCGCAAACGCCACTACCATCCCCACGAAGCCACCGATCATGCCGAAAAACATCGTGCCGCCCGTCCAGGGGGAGATGGCGAGCTCGACGAGGCCGGCGACGATGCCAACGGCAAAGAAGAAGAACAAGAACCTACCGCTCCCCCAGGCGCGTTCCAGCGATCCTCCAAAGAAATACAGCACGAGCGCATCGGTGAGAATATACAAAAAGTTCGACATGTGAGCGAATGGGAATGTGAATGGGCGCCACAACTCGAGCGATTTGAGCCAAAGGCTGGAAATCGGCCACAGCAACCATTGGCTAATCGCGCCGCGCGCGATCCAATCGATGATGAAGACAATACCCATGGCCGCCAACAGCGCGTAAACGGCCGGTGTGTCCGCGCCGCGAGCCGAAGGATGACTCCAAGTAGGCCGCATGGATCTAGCCTTGGCCTACGCTGCGGCGCGCACCTTGATGCACTCGAGAACGATTTCGGCGGAGCGATAGAAGTCTTCCAGGTCGATCCACTCCTTCACTGTGTGAATGTCACGCATCCCCGTACCAAGATTCACGCTGACAATGCCGTGGCGGTTGAAGACATTTGCGTCGGATCCACCGCCGATGGTCACCGTTTCGACGGAGGTCCCATGCGTCCGAGCCGCATGTTGGACAAGTTTCACGATCGACGCGTCATTTCGGATTTCGAAGCTGTGATATTCGCGCGAGCATTGTTCTTCGATCCAAGCGCGGTGCACATCCCCATTGAGCGTTATCTTGGCGCGCTGCGCTGCGTCGTCAAAGGCGCCACGGATTTGCCGCATGACCTCGTCAAGCCGCGCATCGTCCAACGCCCGAGCTTCGCCGCGCACAATGCACAGATTCGGCACAACATTCGTCGCAGTCGGTCCGCCGGCGATAACGACATTTGAGGTCGTCCTTGCATCGATTCGACCGAGGGGCATGGCGGCTATCGCTTCGGCGGCGACGCGCACTGCCGAGATGCCGTTTTCCGGACACACGCCGGCATGTGCTTCGAGCCCATGCACGCTGAACACATATCGGTCGGCTGAGGGCGCCTGGGTGACGAGCTGCGTTGCATAGGACGAATCGAGGACGATCGCTTCCTTGGAACGCAGCCGCGAGTAGTCCAGATTCTTTGCCCCAAGTAGACCAATCTCTTCACAGATCGTAAAGGCGATCTCAATGGATCCGTGCGCGACGTTTCGGTCGCGCAACGAGCGCAACACTTCCAGGATGATCGCGAGGCCGCTTTTGTCGTCGCCGCCTAGAATCGTGGTTCCGTCAGAGCGAATCCGATCGGTTTCGCGGACGGGCTTCACCCCCGTGCCGGGAGGCACCACGTCCATGTGAGCCGAGAGAAGTAAGGGCGGAGCAGTTGATGAGCTTGGAGCGAGATACGCGACGACATTGCCGGTGTTTGCCCGCACCGGCGTCCCGGCTTCGTCCACCCGGACCTCACAGCCCAGCTCTTGGAGGCAGCGGACGAGGTATTCGGCGACAGATTTTTCCTCTCTTGAATGACTGTCCAGCCGCAACAAATCTAAGACCGTGTCGGTCATGCGTTCGGAATGTATCATATGCCGATGCTTATCGCGCCCGCACTGCTCGTCCTTGCCCTCCGGCCCAGACCGAGACGAATTGAGGTGAGGATTGTCACATCGCAAGGCTGGCAGGGGTGCCACAGCGCCCGACGCCGATTACTTTAGTAGATTTCCTACTCTTGACGTGGGGGAGTTCTCATGCTTACCAGCCGGGTGCACGGGCAACTAGGCGAAAATCAGGAAAGCGATTTTGACGCGCGTCTGAGGCTTTTTCGGACCGGCGTAACGATCGCGTTCGGACTTTTCGTGGGCACAGTTTTGGGCGGAGTCTGTGGTCTGTTTGTGTACGCAAACTCGCGCACTCCAAACGTGCACGACGGCGTGTACGTTGTGATCCAGACTCTGGGCATCATCTTGGGCGTGGCCATGGGATACCTTGCGGCTCGAAACTCGCAGGCACAAGAAGACCTCATCGACGCCTCCTATAAGGCAGGCTCGTCGCTGCTGCGCCGGTACAAACCAAAACCGGGAACGGCCGGCAACAGCAATGTCGGTCAACGCACGATCGGTGCGAACACCGCGGGCGAAGAATTCTTAAAAACGCTCCTCACCCCAAAATAGTTTTTGTAGGGGGGCGATTCGCAAATCGCCCCTAAAGGCTGCCAACTTCGCCTCGCATAAGAATCAGCGTGTGAACGCAGCGCAACAGGTGACACCCGACGGACTGGTTGCGTGCCTGTTGATTGCTCTCGCTGCAATGAGCTGTGCAAGCAGCCCAAATGTGGTTGCAATGACGGCAGGCGTAAGCCCCAACTTCTTGAGCGCACCTCCTGGCTTTACCGTTACCTATGTTTCCAAGCGCGTGCCCGGCGCTCGCTTTATGGCGTTTGCACCAAACGGTGATCTCCTCGTCTCAGAAACCTACCGTGGAACCGTCGTCGTCATTCCGCACGGCGCGGCGCTCGACGCGACACCGCAAGTTTTTGCAAGCGGCCTTTCCCTTCCGCACGGTCTTGCGTTTTATCATGGCAAGTTGTATGTAGCGACCTGGTCCGGCGTCGTCGAGTATGCATATCCTTCCAACACGCCCACAACGCTGTTCTCCAACATGCCGCAAGGTGGTGACCATAACCGGCGGGCGCTCGCCATTGCACAGGATGGCGCGATCTATGTCTCGTCGGGATCGGATTGCAATATTTGCGACGAGAGCGATGCGCGATATGCCACAGTTCTTCGTTACGCTCCCGAGGACTCGACTGGCACGGTCTACGCCAGCGGTCTGCGCAATGCGTCCGGCCTGGCCCTTGACTCGAGTGGCCGACTGTGGGCGGTCGTCAACCAGCGCGACAACATCGGTCCAACGCAAGCCGTCACGGACAACCTCCCCCCGGATGAATTCGACCTTGTCAACTCGGGGGATCATTTTGGATGGCCGCAGTGCTATCCGAATCCAGCTGCGGCGAACAGGCTACCCAACCCGGAATACGGCAATGCCAGCTGCGTTGGCGATACTCCAACCGCATTAAATTTCCGGGCGCACTCTGCCCCATTGGGTATCGCGTTTTACTCCGGTACTCAATTTCCACCTACGTACAAAGGCGATGCTTTTGTCGCGTTCCACGGGTCGTGGAATCGCAGCGTTCCAACCGGCGCCGAGGTTGTGCTGGTCAAATTTTCGGGCGGACGGCCAACCGGCTACTCGGACTTCGTGACGGGTTGGCTACAAAACGGGCAGTATATCGGACGGCCAGTTGGCATTGCCGTGGCTCCTGACGGCTCGCTGTACATCAGCGACGACCAGCTAGGCTATATCTATCGCGTTTCGTATCACCCGTAGGCTCGCGCTTCATAACCTTGCCTGAATGAGAAGCGAAGCAGCGGACCTTCAGGTTCGCTCGTATAAATCGTCATCATGAATGTACAAGAACGCGGCGAAGTTCTCGTCCTGCCCCACAAATCCAACGTGCTCAGGGGCAATGCGCTCGGCGATCCGGCCGATCGCGACCTCTACTGCTACGTGCCCCCAGCCTATAGCCGATCGAAGGATCGCTATCCGGTCATCTATTGGCTGTCGGGATTCACGGGCAGTGGGAGGATGATGTTCAACTACGACCCCTGGGCGGAAAGCATCGACCGGCGTCTGGATCGACTCATCAATAAGGGTGCTATGCCTCCCTGCATCTGCGTGCTGCCAGACTGCTTCACGCGCCTTGGCGGCAGCCAGTATGCCGATTCGAGTGCAACGGGCCAGTACGAAACCTACATCACCGAAGAACTCGTGCCGTTTGTGGACGAACAGCTGCGCACCAAGCCGGGGCGCGACCACCGCGGCGTCACCGGAAAATCAAGCGGGGGCTATGGCGCCCTGCGACTTGCGATGCGACACCCGGAGATCTTCGGGGCGCTTGGCTCGCACGCGGGCGACGCATATTTTGCCTACTGTTATCTGCCCGATTTCCCAAAATTTACGCAAGGCATTCAAAAAGCCGGCGGCGTTGAAGCTTTCCTCCAATCCTTTGAAGCGCTTCCGAAAAAAACCAAGGAAGCAATGGACGTGCTCAACATCCTGGCCATGGCCGCATGTTACTCTCCGAATCCAAACGCGCCTCTGGGCATTGACGTGCCGGTGCAGATCCCCAGCGGCGAGATTCGGGGTGACGTGTGGCCTCGCTGGGAAGCCAACGATCCCGTCCATATGGCTCGCGAACACGCCGACGCCTTGCGCTCGATGAAGAAGATCTACCTCGATGCGGGGCTGCGAGACGAGTGGAACTTGCATATTGGCGCGCGGATTTTCTGCTCGCGCCTCGACGAACTCGGCATCAAATATATCTACGAAGAGTTCGACGACTCGCATCTTGGCATCGTCTATCGGTACGACCGCTCGTTCACGGAACTTGCCAAAGCGCTTGTCTGATGCTGTCAGCCTCAGAGCGCAACGCTGTCCTTCGGGTTGGCAGGCGGCTCAGCGTCCTTTCCATCATCCTGGCACTGCTCGAAGCGATCCTGGCCATTCCAGCGGGTGTCGCCGCCGGTAGCATCGCGCTCCTTGGCTTTGGGCTTGACAGCCTCATCGAAGCCGGCTCGGCCGGTGCTGTCCTGTGGGGCATCTCCGGCGTTGCGGATGAGCGACAACAGCGGCGAGAACGACTCAGTCTGCAGATCGTAGGCGCTCTCTTGCTCGCATTAGCCGCGTACATCGCATACGATTCGATCGCAAGCCTCGTTTGGCACGATCGGCCGCATCGCTCTGTCTTCGGCATTGTCATTTTGCTGGGATCGTTTGGAGCAATGGTGTGGCTGCGGCAGGCCAAGCGCCGCGTGGCTGATGGACTCGGTAGCCATGCGCTTGTCGCGGACTCAAAGCAGACCGAATTCTGCGCGTATCTGTCCGCCATCGCGCTCGTCGGCCTTATCCTCAATGCTGCCTTCGGTCTGTGGTGGGCAGATCCGATCGCCGCTGCGATCATGGTTCCTATAATCATCCGCGAAGGGCTCGAGGCCGTCCAGGGAAAGGCGTGCGCGCATGAGTGAGACCCTGGTTATCCGCAAGGCGAACGATGCCGACATGGGAGCCATCACGCGGATATACAACCAGGGGATTGAGGATCGGATCGCAACCCTCGAGGCCGATCGCAAGACCGAATCACAGGTCCGCGAATTGTTGGGGCGCCAGTCGGAGCGCTACGATGTCATCGTCGCACAGCGAGGGAGTGAGGTGGTCGGTTGGGCGGCGCTCAACCCGTACTCGCATCGGTGCGCGTATGACGGCGTTGCGGACCTTTCGGTCTATGTGGAGCGCTCCGCGCGGGGCAGTGGCATCGGCGAACTCCTGCTCGACGATATCGAGGGGCGTGCCCGTCGCCACAACTTTCACAAAATCGTCCTCTTCACGTTTCCTTTTAATGAGGCCGGGCAAGCGCTCTATCGGAAGCGCGGCTTTCGAGAGGTCGGCACGTTCGAGGACCAAGGCACGCTCGATGGTCGCTTCATCGACGTAATGGCCATGGAGAAACTGCTACGGTAAGGTCTCGAATCAATTCGCGCCCCAGACAAAATCTGGGCAAAATCTCATAGTGTCCTCAGTTTCACCTCATGCACGCCACCCGGCGGAATCGTATCCTAACCCTTAAGGACCTGCATGCCAAGACGGCATGCCGCTGACACAATCGGCGAATGAAAAGTCCATGAGAAAGGGTTAGTAAAACTATGCGAACGCGCATTCTTCTCGCGATTCTCGCATCGGTCGCCATCGCCGGTTGCAGCGGCGCTGGTGGACTCGGTGGAGCTTCGAATTCTGGCTCGACTGACCAAAGCGTGTCCAAGCAAGACGTCGCCCAGGGCGGCACGGAAGCCGCTTTCGATCCAATCGAGGCCGGAACACTTGATGCCGGATTGTTCAACGGCAACATGGGTGTTGCGCTCACCGCCGCCTCCACAGCCCAATCCGCGGGCTCGTGCAGAAACGGTATCGAGCACACGGTGACCATCATCAGCCCGACCCAAACCCAGTACGAAACCAAATACTTCTATGACAATGGATGCACGGAGCTCGCCCGCGACGTGGTTTCTCTTGTAACCATGAATAGCTCATCGAGCGAGTCGATCGTGCGCACCGCGAAGAATTACAATCTCTCCGGCACGCTGCTCAGCACGCGCGCAACGAACTATGCAATCACCGGCGCACCGGGCAACTTCTCAGCCGTCGTGACAAGCGATGTGTACATCGGTACCTCGACCAGTGCCACGATCGAGTTTGGCCGGCAGTTCACCGTTGCTCCGCAGAGCTCGAACGTCTACACACTCTCCGCGAATTCCGGCCGAGTGGTGAACAATGCCAACCTCTCTCACTCGTACGGCCACATGGGCGTGCTGTCCAATGGCACGATAACCCTGGATGGCTCTGGGGATGTGACGTTCGCTGGCTCGCACGCTGGCACGTTCATCCGTGGACCGATGGGCTCGCTGACGCTGTCGTCTGCTCCGCCCTTCACCGTCTCGGGCGGCACAACGCTCGGCACGACCAACGTCTCAGGATCGGTTGAATTCGACTCGAACTGCGACATCGTATCCGTCAACATTACAGGGACGCTCTGGAACGGCGACTCGATCGTCGTGACCTCGAGCGGCACGCCCCCGACCGTCGCCATCAACGGTCAGATCACCGATCCCTCGAACAACCCCGTCGCGACGTTCACGGTGGACCAGTACGGCAATGGCGTCATCACATACGCCAACGGTTCGCAAGGTCTCATCGTCGACTGGCACGTGGTTCGCTAATTCCCCCAAAGCCCCGTAGGCGGCGATTGCAAAATCGCCCGCCTGCCACGGGCCCGTCCCCCGAGGGCCGTTCCCGCCACGGCCCTCATTTTTTTCTACCATAGTGGGCAACTGTCAAGTCGTCCTCTTCCACCGTAGTGGGCGACTGTTAAGTCGCCCTTATGGAGGTCCCGCGCTCCCCGCCCTGCAACGCCCCGCGAAATGCTCGCCTATTTGTTCTGGCACACCAAAGCTCCGGCGACGGACAGCGCCGAATACGAAAGTCAACTCGCGGAATTTCATCGCGCTCTGCAGCGAGCAGACATCGAAGGTTTCGTAAGGTCGCAGAGCTTTCGCGTTCGTGACCTGCCTTGGATTCCGCGACCCCATGCCTACGAGGACTGGTATGTCCTGGAAAATTCGGCGGCGCTCGATCGGCTCAATGACGCTGCCGTTCATGCCGCAGCGCAGACGCCGCACGACCGTCTTGCCGTCTTCGCCAGCTGGGGAGCTGGCGGAGTGTATGGGCACCGCTCTGGGTTGGTCAACTTCTCGGCGCAGCATGCGTTTTGGTTCGACAAGCCGGATGGTCTCAGTTACGGGCAACTGTACCAAATCTTAGAACAAGCGCTCCCCGGCGGCGCATCTTTGTGGCAGCGACGAATGGTTCTTGGCCCCGGGAACGAGTTTTGCGCCCTGTGCGATGACCAACTCAATCTCACCGCGCCCCTCGCCGCCCTGCATGTCAAACGCAGTTGCGTGGACCGCTAGTCCGCGCCGGAATCCCGCCGTCGTGTGGCTAAAGCGCTGCCATGGAGTATCGCAATCTGGGAAGATCGGGCCTGTTGGTTTCCATTGTGGGCGTAGGATGCAACAACTTTGGGCCGCGCGCCAATCAAGAAGCCGCAACCGCGGTCGTGCAGAAAGCGATCGAGCTCGGCATCAACCTCTTTGACACGGCAGACACCTATGGACCGCGTGGAGTTTCTGAGGAGTATCTCGGCAAAGCACTGGCGGGCAAGCGAGATCAGGTGCTTATCGCGACGAAGTTTGCGGGGAAAATGGGTGAGGGCCCAATGCGCAGCGGCGCTTCGCGCGGCTACATCATGAAGGCCATCGACGCCAGCCTCAAACGACTCGGGACCGATTACATCGATCTCTATCAGATCCACCTTCCCGACCCAAGAACGCCCATCGAAGAGACGATGGACGCTTTAAACGACCTCGTGCATCATGGTAAGGTGCGTTACGTGGGCCACTCGAATTTTTCGGGCTGGCAAACCGCGCAGGCTCACTACGTCGCAGAGCTTCGCAACCTCACCCATTTTGTCAGCGCTCAAAACCAGTACAATCTCGTCGATCGCTCTATTGAGGCCGAGCTGGTGCCAGCGTGCCAAGCATTTGGCCTGAGCATCCTGCCATATTTTCCGCTGGCGAGTGGCTTGCTCACGGGAAAGTATCGAAAGGGTCAGCCGCTACCCGAGGGTGCGCGAATTACAAACAATCCGCAAGCGCAAACAACGAATCTCAACGAACGCAACTGGACCATCGTCGAGAAGCTTGCGGCGCTAGCCCAATCTCACGGCCACGGTATGACGGAGCTTTCGATCGGCTGGCTGGCAAGCCGCCCGTATATCGGCAGCGTTATCGCCGGAGCGATGAATGCGAGCCAAGTGGAGACCAACGTTCGCGCCGGCGAGGCGCACCTTGCTCCCGAGGTGTTGGCAGCCATCGATTCGATCACGGCGCGCGAATAAATTCATCGTCGTGTAGTGTCTCGAATTTATCGCGACAAAAACCTACGTCGTAAGCTCCAACCGGGGCAAGTCCTCGACGCGGGTCGGACCAACATCGGCGCTGCGGTCGTCAAGCCCAAATGCGATGCGCAGTCGAAAGCTACCAAGATCCATGTTGAAGGTTGTTCCAAAGAGCTGCATGAGTTATGCCTCCAATCTGCGCCACTGGACGAGTGCCGCACAAAGACCAAGAACGGTAATGCCCACTAACCCAAGCGTCGCGTCGGCAGGCGACATCATCATGACGTGTCGCGCCGCCTCATTGCCGGCTGCATAGGTGCCATACATCATGGGATTGAGATAGTCGAGCAGCCCGAGGATAGTATGGATGGCCGGCGGGAGATTCAAGCTTGAGAGCACGATGAGAATCGAAGCCGCCGGCCAAGCCAACCCAGCCGCGAGACCGCCGCCCCGCATCGAGGCAGTAATGCCGGCCACCAAACCGTACCACGCCAGCGGATACAGTAGAAAGCGACCAAGCGTCGGGTAAAACGATGGATCCATGTAGGCGAAGTGCCACCAACCCTTCAAGGAAAACAGCACGGCCTCAACCAGCACGACAAACGCGAATGCGGCAAGGATGCCAATAACGTCGGCGACGACGGCCGCAAGCGCATATTGGGTTCGAGAGGCGGGTCGGGTCCAAGCGATCTCGAGGTGACCGTTATTTTCGGTAGCCAAAAAGCAGCCCAAAATCGTCGCGAAGATCGCCGCGGCAACGGCCGCAATTGCAAACAAGACGGCAAATGGGAATCCGTGGCCCGCGTCCGACACCTCGATGCCCGGTCCGCGGATGTTTGTTCTGTCGTTGGCCCCTGCTTCCGCAACCATCCCCGCGTGGTGCGAGGGAGCCATCGAGCTGACATTAACGTGGCTGTGACCGCTCAACAACAGGATGAAAAGCATGATCGCCACGATCGTTATCGCAAAGCCGACAAACAGCCGGCGCACGCGCAGGAACTCTTTGTAATACACGGTTAGCCCCTCTCCATACTTTGTGTGGCCGGCGCCTCGTCGCCAACCGCCGCTAAAAAGATATCTTCCAAATTTTGATTCATAACGCGCAAGCTGGTCGGGCTCGCCCTATTCACCATGCTGGCGACGCCATTTTCACCGGCAGTAACGTAGACCCGCAACAACCGACCTTGTCGCGTTACTCGCCGGACATGAGGGTCAGATTCCAAACCTCCAATGAGTGGCGCCGAGCCGTCGAAGGTGGCTTCGATGACTTTCTCATCGGCCCGAAGCTGTTCGACGTCACCCTGAAGCACGGCTTGGCCACGATGCATGATGGCGACATGATCGGCGGCGCGCTCGACTTGGCCGATCTGGTGAGAAGAGAAGAGAACCGTGCCGCCGCCAGCAGCGGCATCGATCATCAAATCAAGCACATGGCGTTGATGGACTGGGTCCAGACCGGCCGAGGGCTCGTCGAGCACGAGAATTTCAGGCCTAATCGCAAACGCAAGCGTAATAGCCAAAGCGCTCTTTTGACCCTTCGAAAGCTGTTTGGCTTTCTTGCGGACGTCGAATCCAAACAAGTCAACCAGGTGCTTCGCGGTGGCAACATCGTAGTTGCGAAAGGCGTGGCGCGCGCAGTCAAGATGCTCCTGGCCAGTCATCCCCTCGTACAACGCGGGTTGCTCGGGAACGTATGAGATGGATTCGAACATTTCTGGCGCGAGGGGCCGGCCATTGAAAAATACTTCGCCAACGTTTGGCCGTGCTAGTCCCAAGAGACACTTGAAGGTACTCGTCTTACCGGCACCGTTCGTGCCGAGCAAACCAAAAATCGAGCCTTTGGAAACCTCAAAGCTCAGATCGTTGACGGCACGCGTGGTGCCGTATCGCTTGCTGAGTCCCCGCACACTGATCACGGGGTTCGGTGAATCTGCGGTCATGAGTTGTTTCGCTCCTCGGCTTCGCCGTTTGGCGAATACCAGCGGTCGAGAGCTTCTTTGAATAAATCGTGTAGCTGATTTCGCTTCAAACCGAGCGACTTCGCCTCGCGGACAGCTGTATCGATAGCGGAGGCCGAAACGTCGGCGAGCGCTGTTGCAGCGCGAGCGCTGGCGCCCTGCGAGCGGACAAACGAGCCGCGTCCAACATTTGTTTCGATGATGCCGTCGCGCTCGAGCTCGCGGTAAGCGCGGGCAACGGTGTTAGGATTAATGGTGAGATCGAACGCTAGCTGCTTTACCGTTGGAAGCCGCTCGCCGGCCGAAAGCACACCCAGGGCTACCGATCGCTTCACTTGCTCGATGAGCTGGAGGTAGATCGGGACCCCGGTGTGCGGGTCGACCGTGAAGATGGCTGGCATGTTGGTTAGAGCCTCGGGCCCCAGCCTGCGAAGACCGTCGACGTGCTGGTGGGAATGCCTACGAAAGAGTGGTCTTCGGCTTTGTGCTCGGTGTTCGGAAGGACGCGCACTGTGGTGTTCATGATGGTGCTCCTCTGCGGTTGACTAATTCGCTATTGAACTAGTACACTAGTACAATAGTACGGAATAGAGCATTTGTCAAACTAAATTCAGCTATTGCCGTCCCTCAGCGTGGGAATATGTCTAGAACATCTGGCGCAAGCGATGCTGGGCGACTGTAAAGCCGCCCTTTCTTATTTAACCCAATTGGGATCCGGCAGGGCAAACAAGAGCTGTGCGTTTGTTTGCTGTTGTGCACCCACGGCGTTAATGGGCATGATGTGTTCCAAGACCAAGCGAGATTGATGCGTAACGGCCACGGCGCCATAAAAAGCCCAATCGCGAGTCGCAAACGGATTAGCCGCGGCGTCATAGCGTACGCCAATATAGGAATGCGACGTTGGCCGATACTTAAACGTTGCGAAGCCAGCGCTGGAGGCCTGCTGCGTTCCAAAGCCATCTGTGTTGCTGTCGTGGCCCCAAATCTGCTGGGCGGCCAAATCGAAAGGCCCGGAACTCCATCCCGCTTGCAAGCCGTTGCGATAGTAAGAGTCGGAGAACTTGGCGCCGCTGGATCGGGAGGTGAAGCTGCGCGTGCCTTCGAGAGAGAGCATGCCAACGCGGAATTCACTACCGAGCGCCGTCGTCGCGGTGGCAAAGAGCTCCGGATATGCATAGCGCTGGGCGAGGTCGCCGGGCGGGGTGGGAGCTCCGTACGCTGCACCGTGATACTCATCGGTGGAAAATGCAAGGTCAAGATCGAGGCGGCTCGTCCGTTGCCCAACCATCAGCCCCCAACGCGGATCGGCCAGGTTCGCGCTACTGTGGCCAACCTCGTACGTGTATGCTGGTTGTGGAGTAATAGTGTCGAGACGCTGTGTCGGATTGGCGATAAGCGGCAGACTGAACAAGCCAATCCGCTCGTACAGCCCGGTAGCGGGATCCACGTGCTGCACCCACGAGTAGTAGAGGCTGCCTGGTGCGCCCTGACTTCCGAAAAAATAACGACCAAAATACGAAAACGACTGATGCGATCCGAAATTGAAGCTCGAGATGAGGATGGCAAGCGCGTTGAAACGTCGCGTGGCCGACTGCGGAAGATCCTTCATATAGGTTTCTTGAAAACGCAGCGCCAGCGGAAACGACTTGTGCATGGGAACATTTGGTAAGACAAAGCCATGACGACGAAACGCGTTACCGAAGGCGTTGAGATCCGGGACCGCGGTATGGCAAGCACTGCACGAGAGGCCGTAGCGTTCCGCAAAGATCGGAACTGCAAGAGCGGGCTTTGCGGCAATCAGGATGAGAACGCCGCCGAAGAGCGCAACGGCGCGAGACCTACTGAACAATGATGACGCCCCTCATGATCGGATAATGATAGAAGCAGCCGAAGAAGTAACTGCCTATGGTCGACGTTTGCAGCTGCTGCGAATAAGCATTTGCGACGAGAGCGCCCGATGACCAGCTTGGTTGAGAAACGTCTGCGCCGCTCTGGGTGAGAGCGCTGTTCGGTATCGGGTTGCCAGGGGGAAAGGGTGGCCCATTCACCATGCTTGCCGTATGACTGAACGAATCTTCGTTGTGGAATTGGACGGTAGTCCCATGCGCGACCACGACGATCGCCGGGTTGAAGCCACCGACCATGCCAAACTGGCTTGAGGTCTGGCCGTACTTGAGAAGGCTTTCCCCAACGACGACGCCGTTTCCAATGGAATTGCCATTCGGCGCACTTGGCGCGCTCGGGGTGCACCCGAAAACCAAGCTCGCTGCCGCGGCGCACGTGACCCAATAGTGCAAGCGACCCATGCGTAAAACTGTAGATGGCCGCGCTGAAAGGCAAATGAAAGGCTCAGCCCCAAAGCGTCTGGCGCGCAGGTATGCAATCATACTATCCTTTCACGCCAAATTCAGAGGCGAACGAGCTCCTTGCCAAAAGCGGCACGGCGCTGCTCATCGGTTTGTGCCTCGACCAGCAAGTTCGCACGGAGAAGGCGTTTGTTGGCCCCTACGACTTACGCCAGCGCATCGGCCATCTCGACGCCAAGAAAATTGCGGCTCTGTCGCCTGCCAAACTCAAGGCCGTGTTCCGTAGACCCCCGGCATTGCACCGCTACCCGGGCATGATGGCCACGCGGGTGCGTGCACTTTGCGCAGTCATCGCCCGCGACTACCGGAACGATGGTTCGCGCGTGTGGGCTGACGTGACAAATCCCAAAGAGTTGATCGAGAGGTTCAAAGCTCTGCCCGGTTTCGGCGCGGGGAAGGCTGCGTCCGGGGTGTACATTCTCGCGAAGTTTGGGAAGAAGAAGCTCCCCGGTTGGCAGCGACATGCAAGCGAAGAAAACTCGCCGTGGGAATTCAAATCCCGGAAGAAGGTCGTCTAACGCCCGAGCGGCGCGGTGATCTTTGCGAGCATGTCCGGCGCGTTTCCAGCGCGCACGAGGTGCGGGTAGCGCAACCCGCCGTGATACGAGAGCACATAGCTCCGGTACCATGTGTCATCATCTCCGAGAAGCACGATCGAAGCGTTTGAGTGCTGTGCGGCGCTGATCGCCGAGAGAAGGAGGGAAGGCTGGAACTCCCTGTTATTCACGGCGACGATCTTGACGCCAGGCGCAAGACCGGATTGCCAGGCGGGCGATGGCTTGCGCACGCTGCTGACCGTGCCATCGTTGTCGAGCCTGACGCCAAGCGAGAACCAGGCATCGATCTTCTGGTCGCTCTCGTCGCTTGCCGCATCAACGATATTAGGAGTGGAAGTGTACACGAGCCGGTAACCCGAGCGCTCTAACCAGTCGGCTGGCGGATGCACCGCGACCTCGTAGACGGTGCGCTGGAAGAAACCATGCCAATCATACGGGGCGACACTGCCGAGAAGCCGCTCGACGTCGTCGCGACTGTAGGTGACGACCTCAGGCCCCGCGTCTGGCGGCCCCGCGAAAGCTCTAAGGAAGTCGTCTAATGACTTCGCGTCCTTAGTCTGCTCGCGGATGATCGTGTCGGCGTCGAGCCAGACGAGCTCTCCCTCGGAATAGAAATCGTCCGTGGTGCGGCGTAGCGACGGATAGGCACCCTGGACGAGGTAGAGGTACGGCGCTGCGACCGTTGTGTCGATCAGGGGATCGGCCGACCTCCCCGGTTCCGCGTCCTCCTGCGCGTACACCGCTGCGATCAGTTCTGGGAAGAGTTTGCGATCGCGGATGCCGGTGCGGAAGGTGAGCAGGTCTCCGAGGTATTGGTTCATGCCCTCGTAGACCCACAGCAGATCGGTTTGCATCGGGATCTGGAAGTTCGCCGTCGTCAAGTCGGCCGGCCGGCGGTGCTTGCCGTTCCATGAATGCGAAAATTCGTGAGCGATCAAATCACCGTCGAAAACGGCCCGCTGTGGATTTGAAAAATAATCGGACGGAGCTCGGTTGTCGCTCGATTCGTGATGTTCGATGCCATCCTCGGGAAACGCATCGGTCAAGGCGACGAGCGAGTGATGGACGTTCCAATGGCGCGATCCGTACATCGCGAGACCCTCTGGGACCATCCGCCGATACGCGGTCAGCAGATCTGGCGGAATGGTTAGATTCTCTGGCGCATCTGCGAACAGGTCGAGCTTGGCGACCGCCGGGCCGTTCGACCAGATGACGTAGTGCTTCGCGTAAGCGCCGCAATCGAGCGGCGAGTCCACGAGTGTGCGCAAGGTCGTCTGCGCGAAGTCAAGGCGGTTTCCGCTGTGCTGTGCGATGGGGAGCGCGGTGGCGAAATCCCAGCCCTCCGGCAAGAGGATGCTCGCCTTCACGTAGACGTCGCCCGTATCGGTGTCGTTTTGGTAGACGAGATCGCGGTTCCAGTTCACGATCGCAAGGTGGCTTGTCGACATCTCATCGTTGGGCGCATTGAGGAGCACCTCGAAATCGACGTCGATCGTCTGCGTCGCTGCCGGCACCAGCACGTGGAATGCGTAGAGGTCCACCGGGTCGCGAGACCACGGAATGCCGGCGCCGTTAGCGCTCACGCGCAGAGTCGCCAAGTCATAGATGGGTCCGGTGGGGCTGTGTTCCCCCGGGATCCACTTCGGATAAACCAAGGTGAATGGTCCTGGAGCGACCGGGATCGTGAGGTGCGCGAGCATGATCCCGCGCGACGCGTCGTGGGCGTCGAGCACAAGCGTCATCGGATTCGCGGCGGTGGCCAATGACGTGGCATTTGCGTTTGGTTCATCCGCGCAAGCGCGCTCAACTGATCGCAGGCACAACAACGCAAACAGTGCGGCGACCACACAGCACCTGACTACTCTGCAGAAAGTGCACATCGCATTCTCTTATTGCGGGGACGGTCGATGGCCGAGGCTTCTCCCTTGCGAGGGGAAAAACCGTGCAAGCGTTTCAGAGACGATCTCGGGTCGCTCCAGATTGGGCAGGTGGGCCGCGTCGGGAATTCCAACGAACTGTGCGCCCTTGATTCCGTCCGCCATCGCGCGAGCTTCCTGCTCGCTAATGATGCGGTCATCGAGCCCATGGATGACCAACGTGGGGATGCCAATCTGTGGAAGCAGCGCCGAGGAATCGGGCCGGTTGGCCATCGCGCGTTGGGCAGCCGCCACCCCGCGAGGGGTCGCTTCTCGAATGAGCGCCCGAACGCTGTCGACCACGGCCGGTTTGCTCGCAAGGGTTACCGGGGACAGTGCACCTCGATCCCACTCCTCGACTAGAAAAGCGCAGCCTTCGCGCTCGACCCGCTCCGCCAAGACCAGGCGATTCGCGCGGGCCTGCTCGGAGTCCCGAGTGGGCTTTGTGTTGAGAAGGGCCAGCCTCGTCACGAAATTCGGGGCGGCGCGTAAGAGCGCGAATGCCAAGTACCCGCCCATCGAGCAGCCTGCGACCACCGTTCGCTCGATCCCGAGCGCGCGCAGCATGTCATATAAGGTACCCGCCAATGAATCGAGGCTGTCAAAGCTGGGCGCCTGCGCGGAATCTCCAAACCCGGGAAGGTCGGGCGCCACGAGCGTTGCCGCCGCCGACAGCGCCTGGACTTGCGGCTCCCACATGCCGGCGTTTAAAGGAAAGGCGTGGAGCAAGAGGATGGGCGGTCCCGCACCCCAGGTGTGAAGTTTGATCTGCGTCATACCCAGGCGGTCCAGACGGTGTGAATCAGCGCAAAAGCCCTTGGATTAGTCGACCCGGCGAAATGTTACACTGCCGCATGCACATGTCTCAATTTCGAAGGACAAAGCGAACTCTGTCGTCTCTTTTCCGCACGCTTCGCATCGATAGGTACCAGGACCGGCGAGCTGTCCGACTGTGAACTGCTGCTCATCCATTCGGTCCACTTTCCGATCGAGACACAAATTCACTCCTTGTCCAGTCGTATGAGCATGCAAGACTCAGTCGAAAACCTACTGGAAAATCTGCTCAACGGCCCAGTTGAGCCCAACGCCGATGCGTGGAACCGTTTCGGCGAACATGCAGAGAACGGCATTCGTTGCCCACTCTTTAAGACCGACAAAATGTGTTCAGCATGCTGCGAACATTTCACCCGAGACCTTTTCGACGGCGCACGGATTGAGTCTGCATTCGACGACGCATACACGCGATTTCGTCTGACGGCGCGGCGCGAAGTAAGCCGGCCGGTCTTTCGCCATCTCGCATCGTATGCATGCCGACGCTGCCCCAACAACCCCTTGAGCCAAGTCCCCGCAAACGAGGGCGACGCAGACAAAGATTAACCGCACATCCCCGAACGAACCGTAGCGGGCGACTGTCAAGTCGCCCGTCGCGTTTCCCGCAGCGGCTTGCGAAACGTTACGACGCGATCGACTTCGCGGTAGCCCAGCTGTTCGTGCGCACGCTGGCCGTCGACATTGGTAAGAAGAGAATCCGAAGCCATTTCCATGCAGCCCCTCGAGCGGGCCCATTCTTCAGCTGCGTGAACGAGTTGTCTGCCGATTCCCTTGCCTCGAAACTCAGGCTTGACGTACCAGCCTTCGATGTATCCCACTGGGCTTGTCTCGCACCCATCGGCAACTTGTCGTAGGCTTGCATCGATGAATCCCACAACATCGCCTTCAACCTCGCTGACAAAAGCGGCGAGCCGCTGGGGGTCCGCAACTGTTGATGCGTGGTCTCGGACTTCGTCGTCGGTTAGGTAATCCGGCCACAACGAGCGCCGCAGTTCGGCCCAAACGGGCAGATCTGTCAGCCGCAAAGTGCGGATCGAGGCCTTGATCATGGAGGGGTATTCATGAAAGAGGGGCGATTTTCCAATCGCCCCCTACGCTGCCTTAGGGTGAGGACTGGATCGGGCTTTGCGCGCCGCCGCTGGCCGATTGGAGAGCGGCTTGCACCTGCGTGAGAGCTTGCTGCAGGTACCCGATGGCCTGCGTTTTGTGACCGGCGTACTCATTGGGATCGCGCTGGAGCATTTCAATGATCCGCCCAAGGTTTCGATCGGCATGCTCGAGCACAGCGGTTGGGTTCGGGCTCTCGCCCGGTCGCGGTCCTCCCCCAAATCCAGCGTGCGAGGGGAGGCACGGATTGCTTAGGGTTCCTGGATTCCCTGTGGCATTGGGGGCGGGCGTTGCCGCCAACGTCGCGCCTGCCGCGGCGATGATGGCGCTCGCTCCGATTGCGGTCGTGATGAATTTCTTTCGTTCCATGTTTATAGTCTGCTCCTGTCCTCAATCGTTAAACGAACGTCAGCGTGTCGAAGGCTCCTCCAAGCACGGGTGCAGACGAGACCCCGAGCCAGTGCTCGAGCACCGTCGCATAGACCGATCGAAAGTCCGTATGCCACTTGAGATTGCCGAAGTCGAGATCGCTCAAGCTGGGATGATCGCCGTAGATGCCGCCTTTGACCCCGCCGCCGATGAGGAACATCGGCGCCGCTGTGCCATGGTCGGTTCCGCGGTTGGCATTTTCCTGAACACGCCGGCCAAACTCGGAGAAGGTCATCGTGAGCACTTGACCATCCAAGTTGTGGGCGGCAAGATCGTCGTAAAATGCCTTCATACCAGTGGCAAACTGATCGAGCAAGCGATCCTGGGTGCCCCGCTGCGCTGCGTGCGTGTCGAACGAACCGAGGCTCACATAGATTACCTTCGTGCCAACGCCAGAGTTGATCACCGCGGCGGCGAGATTGAGACCCGCCGCAAACGGCGTCGCCGGGTATTCGATTGCAGGCTTGTAGCCTGCCACGAGATGTGGAAGCTCGGCAGAGCTCGCATTCGCGTCGTGCTCTACTTCTTGAACGAGATGCAAGTATGGACTTTGGAACGAATACGCGTTTGAATTGCCATTGAGGATTTGATCCGCTGATGACTGCTCGTCGCGCGCGCCTCGAAAGCCGCTCGTCCGCAAGTTCTCAATGGTTGGCACGTCGGTCTTGTTCGAGACCATCATTTTCGGCAGGATCGGTCCGATGGCCAGACCCTTGAAGAGATTGCTCTTGGGCAAACCAGAATCGTCGAGATAGCGACCCGCCCAGCCTGTGTCAATGATGGTGTCCGGTGCAGCGGTTTGCCAAATCTCGGTCGAGCGAAAATGCGAGAGATTTGGATTTGGGTAATGGACGCCTTGGAGAACCGCTACGCGCTGCTGGTCGTAGAGTGCTTTGATGCCCGCGAGTTTTGGATTCAGGCCCAAGCCGCTATCGAAGCGCAGGACGTCGCCTTGCGCAACGTTGATGCTCGGCCTGAGGCGATAGTATTCGGGGTCTCCGAAGGGCACCACGGTGTTGAGTCCATCGTTGCCGCCCTGAAGATTGACCACCACGAGCGTGCGACCAGCTGCCGATCCGGGCGGGGTGACCGCGCCGGCGGCTCGCGCAGCCCGCGCGAAAATGGAATCGATGGCCAGGAAGCCGGTGAATGCGCCGACGCTTTGTTGGATAAATTGGCGTCGAGAGGTCATTGGTTTTTCTCCACCATTACGCGAGCTGGTACGGCGGCAAGGCCATTGCCAGGCTCACCGCCCCGCGTACTTTCTCTTCGAAGTTTTCGCCGTTGAGCACCACGCGGTTGCCTACGCCGTCGTGAACGATATAGCTGAGGATGTCGCCTTGTTGTGCTACCGTCGCGTCGTCTTGCACCACCATATTCAAGACGCTATCCGTCACGGACATCGGATCGCTTGTGTTTGCGCCGGCAACCCAAGCGGCAGGCGGCGCGATATGGCCGGCAGGGGCAAAGAAAATCTCTGGGTCCATGCCTTGAGGAAGGCTCTGCGGTTGCGACATCATCGCGGTCATCGCTTGATCGGCGGCCGCAGGCTTGAACGACACGAGTTGATTCAGGTAGTTGAGGCGCGCCAGGTACGTACCTGTGTTGAGCCAGAGACTGCCACCGGGCCAGCCGGCGACGTTTGGCGGTTGCATGGGGACTTGGCCCATTTGCGCCATCGCCTGGAGCGTTCGAGCGCCGACCTCTGTAGCGCCGAGGGTCTTCAATGCACCGATCGTTAACTCGAGCGGACTCTTCACCAATGCGCGATACGCGCGCGGCGAGTAGAAAACGTTCGATCGCAAGAGGAGACCCATGAGCCGCGCAACGTCGTAATTGCTCTCCCGGAACTTGGCCGCCACCGCGTCGATGAGTTCGGGCTCGGGGTCATCGTACACGAAGGCGCGTAAGAACTTTCGCGCCATGAAGCGAGCTGTTGTCGGCTGCCCCATAATGATGTTGACAATGTCGTCGCCGTCGAAGTTGCCGGTGTGGCCAAGAAATGTCTTTTCCCCATCGTCGTGGAGCTGGGGATTGAACACCGCTTGCCCGCCAAAGCGGTAGACGGTGAAGCCCGTGAATGCTCTGGAGCCTTGCCGAACGTCTTCCTCGGTGTAGTTGCCTATGCCCAGGGTGAAGAGTTCCATAAGCTCGCGAGCGTAATTTTCGTTGGGATGTTGCGCGCGATTGACAATGCCGTCGAGGTAATGGAGCATCGCCGGGTCGGTCGTCACAGCGTGCGTCAGATCGGCGTAGTTGCCGAGCGCAAAGCGTCGGAACAACGCAAATTGATCGACCATCATCTGTGATGTGATGCCCTTTTCGCCAATGGCACTGGTAAAGTGATTGCTCCAAAAATAGGTCATGCGCTCGCGCAGCGGATCTTGCGTACGCAGGCAACGATCGAGCCACCACATCTCCGTAAGGATGTAGGCGTTACGACGTTGCATTTTGTCCGCCGTCGGCCCCATCGGATACGTGATATCACCCGACGGTGCCGCAGGCAGCTGATCGGGTCCAAAATGAACGAGCTGGCTGACGGTAGCATCCATTCCAGCGCCGGTCGCGTTTGCGATATCTTGGGGAGAACCGCCAAAGCCCGCGCGCCGCAACAGGTGAGCAGCGAGACGAGAATTCCATGGCCCGCGATATTCGTCGAGGGCACTCGATAGGTCAACGGTACCCGCTGGACGATACTCGGCGGGCACTTGGACGTCAGCGCTCATGAGTTCCGCTCCTGATTCCCATTGTAACGTTATCGGCGTGAGATTCGTTTGAGACCCGAGTGAGACTTCCATGAGAAACAGTGTGACGCCGACCCTCCCCTTGTAATGGCGGCTCTAAAGTCGCCCCTCGTCTGTAGTGGGCGACTGTAAAGTCGCCCGTCGTCGAGGTCTCCTAGCTTGTCTCGCCCAACCGAGGAGCATGAAATACGATGCGATCGTAGTCGGTGCCGGCCATAACGGGCTGGTCGCTGCTGCCTACCTCGCCAAGGCAGGGCTCGCGACGCTCGTGCTCGAGCGCAGCGAAGTTATCGGAGGTGCTGCGGTGAGCGAGCATCCTTGGCCCGGCTGGACGGTGTCTGCCGCCTCATACGTCGTGAGCCTCTTGCATCCAGACATCGTGCACGACTTGGAGCTTGAGTCTCACGGGTACCACGCCTACTTGAAGAATCCAAGTTCGTTCACCGCCACGCTTGATGGCCGATCGCTCCTGCTCTCACGCGACCGCGAACAAACGGCGCGTGAGGTCGGCGCATTCTCACGATCCGATGTGAGCGGTCTCGCCTCGCTCGACGAGCTTCTGTGTCGGTATGCACGCGAAATTTACGATTCGTTTTTTGACGCGGATCCGCGCTTCGATCGGCTCTCGCCGCAGGCCCAAGCAATGTTTCGCGGTTCCGCAGCGGAGTTCACCGAGCACTACATCGAAACGCCGATGCTGGCCGCTGCCATTGCTAACGACGGCATCGTCGGTACGTTCGAAGGACCGCGCAACCCTGGCACCGGGTACGTCCTCGCCCACCACTACGCCGGACGGGCCATGGGAATTCAGGGAGCCTGGGGCTACGTCCGCGGCGGTATGGGATCGATTTCTGCAGCCATAGCAAGCTCGGCCCGGCAGAGCGGCGCACAGATCCGAACGAGTGCCGCGGTAGCCTCGCTGCTCGTGCGCAACCGCCGGGCAGCAGGAGTGGTTCTCGCTGACGGCACGGAGATTGAAGCCGAAGCGGTGCTCTCAAACGCGGATCCACTCACCACCTTTTTGCGCCTGGTCCCACGAAGCGCGCTCGACGCTGACTTCATCAACCGGGTCGAGCAGTGGCGTTGCGATGGCCCCTCGCTCAAACTGAACCTCGCCCTCGGAGAGCTGCCGAATTTCACGTGCCGGCCGGGGCTTGCCGCCGATGGTCATCTCAACGCAACGATACACATCGCGCCGGACATCGATTACTTGCAGCGGGCGTACGAAGAAGCCGCAGGCGGTTTACCATCATCCGAGCCAATGTTGGAAATCTTCCTTCAGACGCCGAGCGACCCAACGTTGGCTCCGCCAGGTAAGCATCTCTTGTCAATCTTTGCGCAATACTACCCGTATGCTCGCACAGATGGGGCTTGGTCAGATGAGCGTCGACAGATGGCGGCGGAGAACATCATTAGGATAATCGGTCTGTACGCACCGAATGTTCCAAAGGCCGTGGAAGGCATGCAGCTTTTCACCCCGGCAGATCTTGAAAAACGCTTCGGCTTGCCAAAAGGCCACATTTTTCATGGCGAGCTCTTGCCTGGACAAATCTTCGAAGATCGTTTCTCGGTCAAAACGCCGCTCGCTCGACTGTACCTGTGCGGCTCTGGGACGCACCCGGGCGGCTGTGTGTCCGGTGCTCCTGGCGTGCGCGGCGCGCGAGCGCTGCTCAAAGATCTCACGCTCGCACGGGATGCGTAAATTGTCATGCCGAATGAACGCGGTATGATATCCCTTTTTCTTCGAATGAAATTCTTCTGGGGCATCCGCAAGCACGCCGCAAAACTTGGACGTCTCTTCCTCGATCGCCGGGTCCCGTCGAGTCTCAAGATGTTGACAGGTCTTGGAGCCTTGTTGGTCATCTCGCCAGTTGACGTGCTGAGCGACATTCCAATCCTCGGAGCCTTCGATGACGTTGCGCTCCTCGCTCTGCTCGCGATGCTCTTCGTTCGCTTTTGCCCACGAGAGGTTGTGGCGGAGTATTTCGACCCCGCCGCTAGTCCGAAACTGAAGAACGTCACCCCGCAGGCTATGTAGCAGCGGACCTTTAGGTCCGCTCTCTCTTTCCGCGCGAATAAATTCGCGCGACTACACGCGCGCTTACCAGTTCGTGCGACTACACGCGCGCCTACACCAGTTCGAGCGACTACGCTAGTTCGCGCGATTACGCTTGTTTCGGGCCTTTGCGCTTGAAAAGGAAGACCCGGCGGTCGGGTTTTCGAGTCCGGTAGGACTCCACGAAGCGAAAACCGTTCTCGTCCGCCAAATTGAGCGCCGCCTCGACCTTGCTCGCCCATAGCGTCGAGAGCTCGAGGGCCATGTAGCGGTTCACCCGCGACGCTTTGATGCCCGCCGTGGCTCGGTGCACGAGACGACCGATTGCCGCCACAATAGCAGACCCAATCGGTTCGCCTGCAATAAACAATTTGGTGCCGACGGTCTCAACCGGGAGCCGTCCGGCGGATTGATCGATGAGCACGATCGAAAGCCGGTCCTTCGAGCGCTGGAACGAAAACTTTTGATCGCGATACACGATTTCAATTGTCTGACTGCCATCAGGCTGCGCTAATCGATCGTGCTCCAAGATTTGCGCAGAGGTATCGAGACCGCGATTGAGCTCGATGATCTCCTCCGCAAGAACGTTTTGCACAAGACGCCACGCATCGTCGGCGCGCTCGGCTCGCGAGCGCCCTTCAACTCCGCCATCAGCATACTCTCGCATGCGTGCACGAACTTCATTTCGCGTCTCGACCACATCGAGATCGCCTTGCAACTCTTTGAGCACGAACGACGCCTTTCCGACAGAACAAAAACTCTTATCAGCGATAAAAAGGGAAGACCTCAGATTCTGACGTGCGATGAAAAATTTCCTGTCAAAGGGTCGACCGATGACAACAGGCAAACAGACGCCTAATGGCGACCAGGGTTTCCATCGCGAACGTAGCGCGCTTTTCCGTTGGGATAGTGGCGATCGTCTGGGCGCTCCTGGGGCTTGGCGACGCGCTTGCCGCTGGGATGGGACGAGGTGTCGACGGTGCAGTCGTCGCGGCCGTCGTTGTCAACGCTGCGCTGATTCTCTCGGGCTTCTCGGCCTTTGCTCGGCTGCGGTTCTGGCGCAGCGCGATGATTGTGAGCACAGTCGCGGTGGCTGCGGACCGGGTGGTGGGCATCCTTGGAACAGGGGATTGGTGGCTCGTGCTCAGTAGCGTCGCCATGCTTGCGGCAGTCATCGGAATCTCGGAGGTCGCTCGCGGGACCTAAAGAGAAGATGGGCGACTTCAGAACACCCGAACCCTCGTTAAACAGGCACCGGAAAGCCGCCCAATTCCACAACGTAAGAAAGGCCCTGAAAGTCTCGGCGGTCAATCCACCCCCGCGGGCGCTGAAACAAAACCGCTGGGCGGTTGTATTTGTGTACGTCGGCTCAAAATCAACTCCAACTTAGCGGGCAACCGATGAGTCGGCCGCTCTGTTGTGGTAAACGCCCGACGTTCCAAGGGAGGCACGATTGAAGACTCTTCGCTTATTTGCATTTATCGCATTGATTGCACTCGTGCCCGCGGTGGTGAAGGCAGATGACGCAGGTGGCCCGGATAGCGGCACAGGGCCCGCACCTTATGCGAAATTTGTCGATGGGGCTCAGGTTCAAAACGGCCTCTTCAACATAATCCGTAAAGATGGCAAGGTTTTTTTAGAGATCGCGCCTTCCCAACTCGACCAAGACTTCATTCAAACGGCCGAACAGGTCAATGGCCTGGGCGGCTATGGGATTTGGCCTGGCGGTCTTAACACGGCATTCGGCGCTCGCATTATCCACTTTTCGAAGAACGAAAATAAAATTGTCGTCACCTACCCAAACACGTACTTCATAGCTCCGGGCAACGATGCGGCCCAGCGCGCCATCAAACGCACCTTTGCCAACTCTGTTGTGGCCGTGGCACCCATCGTGGCGACTGACGCGGTCACAGGCCACGTCGTTTTCGATGCCTCGTTCTTCTTAGGCGACCTCATCAACATGACGGCGCAGCTGCGCCAGATCACGGGGCCCGATCATCCAGACCAGGCCTACAGTCTCAACCCCGACGAAACGCTCTTTGGCCCAACCAAGGCGTTCCCGCTCAACATCGTTATCGATGCGGATCAAACCTGGAAGAGCGATAATCCGCAGGTGATCGACAACGTACCCGACCCACGCTCATTCCAGCTTCGGATCGCTTACAATATCATGCAGCCGCCCGACAGCACTGGCTACATGCCGCGTCTTGCGGACGACCGCATCGGCTACTTCGATTCTGCGTATCTCAACTTTGCCAAGGACTCGAATTATACACGAGTCGTCCACTATGTTATCCGTTGGAACCTCCAGCCGTCGGATCCCATGAAGGCGCTGTCGCCTGCAAAGCAACCGATCGTCTATTACCTCTCAAACGAAATTCCAACGCAATATCGCGCGACGCTCAGGACCGCAATTTTGCGTTGGAACGATGCATTCGCGCGGATTGGCATCAGCGACGCCATCGAAGTCAAAGATCAGCCGGCGGATGCGACATGGGACCCAGACGACATTCGCTACAACACGGTGCTGTGGCTGACCGAGTCCAACAGTGGACAATTCGCCGCCGCAGGGCCAACCTACGATCCACGCAATGGCATGGCGTTCCGCGGGAACATCGTGATCGACGCCGATTGGCCCAACTTCTTGGGCTCGAGCGGACAATATTTCGCGAACCCAGCCAACAGCGCCACATCGCCATTCGTGGCAGACGAGCGGGAGCTCATGCTCGGTGCCCGCCAAGAGGCCGGCTTTGGGAGAGTGGCGCTCGCGGTGCAAGGCCAGCCGCTGACGGGCGCTGCGCTCGAAAAATATCTCAATAACGGGCTTCTTTGGACAATCATGCACGAGTCAGGTCATTCGCTTGGGCTCATGCACAATTTCATGGGTAGCGAAGCCTATTCAAGTAAGCAGGTGCAGAGCAAACAATTCACTTCCAGGTACGGTCTTTCGTCATCGGTGATGGAGTACGTAGGGATCAACGTGTGGCCAAAGGGACAATCCACGGGTGATTACTGGATGACCATGCTTGGACCGTACGACTACCATGCCATTAAGTACGGGTATGCGCGCATTCCCGGCGCGCGGACTCCGCAGGACGAGCTGTCAACCCTCAATTACTGGGCGTCGCAGTGGACGAACCCACTCTACCATTTCGCCAGCGATGAAGACGCCACGTATGAAGGTGCCCACGCGATCGATCCTCGTGTGGCTCGCTGGGATCTCACGAGCGATTCTTTGGCTTGGGCTGAGGGCCGAATGAAATTTAGCAACGACCTCATGAACAAACTCGACTCGCACTGGCCGCAGCCGGGCAACACCTACGACCAAGAGCGGTATGCCTTTGGCTACGTCTTTTTCGAAAAACTCAACGCGGCAATTCAACCGGTGCACTTCATCGCTGGAGAATATCTCTCGCGCTCCCACGCGGGCGACCCCGGCGCCACCGCGCCGCTCGTGCAAGTACCACGGGCGCAAGAACAGCGCGCCTTCGGTCTGCTGGATAAGTACGTGCTCGGCGACGGAGCATGGAGCTTCTCATCGGGCACGCTGAATCGCCTTGTGTACAGCGAGTGGGAAACGACGTCACCCGGCTTGTGGGCGTACGCGCCGCAGCCTCGGCATGATATTCCGGTAGCAGAACTGGCCCAAGGCTTCGCAAGTCAAGTACTGACCATGCTGTACGATCCGCTGATGCTCGAGCGTCTCAACGATCTGCCGCTCAAAGCCAAGCCGGGGACAACGATGTCGCTCACCGACTTGTTTGATTGGACGCAGGCATCGGTGTACGGGGACTTGCGCAATTCGCGGTTGCGTACCATCGACCAAGTGCACCGCGCCGTGCAGCAGTGGTATGCGCGAAAGTTGGCTCAGATGTGGCTGGCGCCAAGCCCGGGGACCCCGTATGATGCGCAGTCGCTAGCTCGCGCGAAGCTCGTTGACTTGCGTTCGAACGTAGGCGGCGCGCTCGGGCGCTCGGGTCTTGACGAACTCACGCGCGCTCATTTGGGGAGCTTGCAAGACGTGGTCTCGCGCGCCTTAGACGCTCGTGAAGTTGTCCCCGCGCCAAAAATGTAGTCGCGCGAATTTATTCGCGCGTGGCGAGCGACCGTCAAGTCGCCCATTAAGGAGGCCTTCGTGAAGTCGACCCGCTGGTTTGGAACGCTCGTTGCATTGCTTATCGTGCTGCCGTCCATCGCCCGCGCCGACGATAGTTCCGCTCCCGCCGCGTACGCGACATTCGTTGCCGGCGCGCAAGTCCAAAACGGTCTCTTCAATATTATCCGTAAGGACGGCAAGGTTTACATAGAAATCGCGCCGTCGCAGCTTGACCAAGATTTTATCGCCAGCGCCGAACAAGTGAATGGCATCGGCGGTTGGAACGTCATTCCCGGCGGCATCACATCCTTTGCTCGGATCATCCGTTTCAGCAAGAGCGACAACAAGATCGTCGTGACATTGCCAAATACCTACTTTATCGCTCCCGGCAACGATCCAGCACAACGCGCCATTAAGCGTACTTTCGCAAATTCAGTCGTTGGCGTTGCCCCGATCGTTGCGACCGATGCGGTGAGCGGCCACCTCGTGTTCGATGCCTCGTTCTTCCTCGGAGACGTCTACGATCTCGCGGCGGTCCTCAAAACGGTTACCGGCCCAGATCCAGAACAAATGTATCGGCTCGATTCAGATCGCACCCTGTTCGGCCCAACCAAGGCATTTCCAGACAACGTCATCATCACGGCCGATCAAACCTGGGCCTGCGATGATCCCCAAACCATTGACAACGTGCCAGACCCGCGCTCGCTTGGAATTCGTATTGCCTACAACATCGTGCAGCCCCCGAATGACGGCGACTACACACCGCGGCTCGCCGACTCTCGCGTAGGGTTTTTCGATTCTGCGTTTCTCAACTTCGCCACGGATGCAAAATACACGCGTCTTAACCGGTATGTCGTGCGTTGGAACATGCAGCCGTCGGATCCAAGCAAGCCGATGTCACCCGCAAAACATCCTATGATCTACTACATGTCAGACAACGTTCCGACGCAGTACCGGGATTCGATCCGCAAAGGCATCCTCAGGTGGAATGCTGCTTTCGAGAGGATTGGCATTAGCGATGCCGTGCAAGTGAAGGACCAACCGAACGATCCCAACTGGGATCCTGATGACGTCCGCTACAACACGATCATCTGGCTTACACAGTCAAATTCGGGTGGCTACGCAGCCGAAAGTCAAATCTGGGATCCGCGCACCGGTCAAGAAATTCGCACGAACATCGTGATTGACGCCGACGTCATGTCCTTCTCGAATGCCTCGTGGCAGTTCCTCACGCAGCCAACCGCAGGTGGCGCGGGCATCGCCCTTGCAGGGCGCGATGAGGAATACGCCCAGGGCAAAAGGCAGCAAGCCACATTCGGCAGAATCGCGCTCGCCGCCATGGGTCATCCGTTGACCGGTTCGGCGCTCGCGCAGTACAACGATCAATTGATGCAGTCATTCGTCGTGCATGAGTCGGGGCACGGCTTTGGATTGCAGCACAATTTTATCGGCTCGATGGCCTACAGCGCGAAAGAGCTGCAGAGCAAGTCGTTCACTGAGAAATACGGTGTCGCGACGTCCGTGATGGAATACGCGCCTCTGAATCTGTGGCCGAAAGGCTACCCGCAAGGAACCTATTGGCAAACCGCCCTTGGGCCGTATGACTATCATGCGATTCATTGGGGCTACGCTCGCGTTCCGGGAGCGCGCTCGCCGCAAGACGAGGTTCCAACTCTGAACCGCTGGGCAAGCGAATGGACGAACCCGCTGTTTCGCTTCGCGAGCGATGAAGACGTCGACTACGGCAGCGGCCACGCGATCGATCCGCGCGTTGCCCAGTGGGATTTGACGAACGATCCGCTGAGCTGGGGCGAAACTCAGCTCAAGCTCTCGCACGATCTCTTCTCGAGTTTGGACCAGCACTGGCCTCAGCCGGGCAACTCTTACGACCAGGAGCGTGCAGCCTTTGGCGCCATCTTTGCGCAGGTCTATACGATCGCCGCAACGTGGCCTGAACACTATATTGGTGGGGAATACTTGTCTCGCTCGTATCCAGGCGATCCTGGTGCAAGCCCACCGCTTGTCCAGGTGCCGCGCACCGACGAGCTTCGAGCGTTTCACTTGCTCGACAACTATATTTTCTCCGATGGCGCTTGGAGCTTTTCACCGGCGACGCTGAACCGTATGGTCTATTCCGAATGGGAAACATCCCCGGGTGCAGCCTGGGCATACAACCCTCTGCCGCGCCATGATATCCCCATCGCCGAAATCGCAGCGGGGATCGCGCAGCAAGAACTCACAACGATGTTCCAACCGCTCATGCTAGAACGGCTCAATGACTTGTCGTTGAAGGCGAAGCCTGGCGCAACGATGAGTTTGACCGATCTCTTCGACTGGACGCAAACCTCGCTGTTTGGAGATTTGCACGATCCCAGGTTGCGCAGCATCGGCCAGGTTCATCGTGCCACCCAGCAGTGGTACGCGCGAAAACTCGTGCAAATTTGGCTCGCACCGGAAGCGGGAACGCCCTTTGATGCGCAGTCGATGGCCCGAGCCGAGCTCGTCGATCTCCGTGCAAACCTCAAGACGGCGATGGGGCGATCGAACCTTGACGAGATGACGAGTGCGCACCTCGCGAGCCTGCAGGACGTAGTGTCGCGCGCACTGGATGCTCGCCAAATGGTCCCCGCGGCGAAAATGTAGTCGCGCGAATTTCTTCGCGCGTGCCGATAGCGGCGACTGTCAAGTCGCCCAAACGTCTAACGTGCGATCGCCGTCGGCCGCGTGCCCACGGCAATGGGCGCGCTCACCGTTTGAGTCTGCACGTTGATGACGACGCAGTCATTGTCACCAGATTGCGCAACGATGGCGACGCTGCCGGTCGGATCGAAGGTTACGGCCGTTGGATTAAGACCAACCGAAATGGGCTTGCCCGCGACACGAGTCGCGACATTGATGGGCGTGACATCATTCGTCCCAAAGTTGCTAACATACAGCCAGCGGCCATCGGGAGAGACTGCCAGACCACGCGGTGCGACGCCGACCGCGATTGGTGTGCCGGCCCGTTGCGTCGTGACATCGATTGGGGTTACCGAATTCGATCCCATGTTGCTCACGAATAAGGTTTTGCCGTCAGGAGTCACGGCGAGTCCACGTGGGCGTGCGCCAACAGGAATCGGCGCCATAGCCGTTCGCGTGCGAAGGTCGACGGGCGTCACATCGCTTGAGTTTTGATCGGCAACAAAGAGTGTGGTCCCGTCTGGCGTGATCGCAAGATCGCCTGGAGCCAAACCGACGTGAATCGGTGCTCCAGCGGCGAGGGTTGCGGTGTCGATTGGCTGCACGCTGTTGTCCGCGTTGTTCGCAACCCACGCCGTGCGGCCGTCCGGCGCGACCCGGATCCCCCACGGACCGCCGCCAACGTGGATTGTAGATATAACCGAGCTCGTCGCAAGATCGACGACACTCACTTCGTTAGCTCCTTCGTCGGCGACATATGCGCGCATGCCATCAGGGCTCAGCGCCACATCGCGTGGATACTGCGCCACTGGTATCGGCACACCGAACGCGAGCGTCTGCCAATCGACGGCAACGATTGAGTCGTCAAAAAAATTCGTAACGTATGTAAGCGCAAGTCTCTGCCCAGGACGTGCTACCCGCACGACTGTGGTCGCGCGATGCACGAGCGCGCCACCATTGCCGTTTCCCACGATCGAAACGTCGTAAAGCCCAGGTGATGTCGCCGCGTCGACGCTCAGGTGCTCTGCTGCTCTGCTTGTTTGACCGGGTCCTAGAGTTGTGCTTCCACTCGACGCGACAAGACTCAAACCCGCTGGCACAATCGCGCGCCACTCAAGAGTGGTGCTTGACGCACCAACTGGGTTGTTCACGGAAAAACTCAACGCGCTCGATTCCCCCGGTTGAATTTCCAGCTGTTGGGTGTCCAGAGAAAAGTTCGCAAGCGTAGAGGCGGGGATGCGCACGGGCCCCAGAGCATAAGATGGTGGTGCGTCCTTGGAAGATACCGCCCACCGGGTATTCGGCGTGTTGCCAAGCGTAAAGTCCAGGCGCAAAGGATTGTGAGGGGCAAAAGCAATCCAACTGCGCGGCCAAGATTTGCCATTCACTCGCAAGGACTCCACGTAGGCATCGTCGGTAGAAGCCTGCGGAGCGTCGATCGTGATTCGTGTCGCTCTTGGTCCTGAGATAACGATGTGACTAAAAATCGGTGCGCCGATGTCGAGCACCGCGGCGGCCGGATTCTGCGGATACAGGCCGAGGGCGCACCAGACGTACCAAGCGCTCATGGTTCCAAGGTCATCGTTGCCAGGGATGCCGTCCGGCGTATCGCCCCACAGTTGTGTCATTGCGTCACGAATCACGCGCTGGGCTTTCCATGGTGTGCCTGCGCTGAGGTAGGCCCAAGGACTTCCGATGGTCGGTTCGTTCCCCAACCAGGCATAGGGTTTGTCTTGCCCAGCATCGAGTTGCGTAAAGAAATCGTCTAATCGAGTGTTCGCCACGGCGGGTCCGCCCATGGCGCTCACCAGTGCAGCCATGTTTTGCGGTACCATCCACGTGTACTGCGCAGCATTACCTTCCTGGAAACCGCTTTGACCATTTAAGGTTAGCGGTGTCTGCATGAAAGCTCCGTCACGGTCGCGTGGCGCAATGAGCCCGGTAGATCCATCGAAGATGTTCGACCAATTCTGTGCGCGCACCATCATCTCGCGAAAGGTTTGGCCGTTGCCGAGCGCTTTCGCCAGCTCTGCGATGGAAAAATCGTCAAGGGCGTACTCCAACGTGAGCGACGCTCCATTGGCAACGGGGGCGACATTTGTCGTGTGATCGTTCACCACATAACCTCGGTCCTGGTACTCGGCCAGCCCCGGCCGTTGGATGTACCAGCCCTGGCCCGGCACGCCACTCGGTTGCGTTGCGCCTTTGACCATCGCCGCGAGCGCGCTGCGTGCGTCAAAATCTCGCGCGCCAAACGCGTACGCGCCGGCAATGATGGGATCTGAAGGGTCGCCACCCATCACTGCGCTCTCCACGTTGACGAGGGACCACTTGGGCAGCCATCCGCTCTGCTGTGCCGCATGCACGAGTGAGCGCATCATATCGCTGGCCCGTTGCGGATCGAGCATGGCAACAAGAGGAATCTGCGTGCGATAGACATCCCAGCCCGAAAATGTGGCGTACTCAACGTGACCGCCGTCTACTCGGTGCACGCGACCGTCGAATCCGCGATATTGGCCATCGCTGTCGCTGAAGATATTCGGATGAAGCATCGCGTGATAGAGCGCCGAGTAGAAGACCCGTCGTTGTACGGGCGTACCACCCTCGACCGTAATGCGATTCAGTTCGTCGCGCCACGCACGCCCAGTCGCGGCGGCAACCGCGTCGACATCCCATGTCCTCGCTTCGCTGCGCAAATTCCCAAGCGCGCCATCGATGCTCACAAACGAAATGGCGGCCTGGACCTTGACCGTTTGCTGCTGGGTCGTATCGAAGGTGACCCAAGAACCGGCCCGGGTGCCGCTCGATTGTCCGCTTTGTGCGGTCACTTGATTGCCGAGCCAGGTACCGTATGTCAAGAACGGGCGATTGAAGCGCAGCGCAAAATAAACTGTATAGCTTCCGGGCATGCCGCAGAACCATCCCGCCGTCGCAGAGCCGACGATCTCTTGATCGCTGACAAACCTGACTGACGCGCCCGCAACACCGGCTTGGTTCGACCCCGCATTGATCAAGATGTTGGCTTGTGGTGTTGCGGGAAAAGTAAAGCTGCCTAAACCCGAGCGTGTGGTTACTGTGAGCCGACTCATGATTCCAGGTTGGCCAAGCATGATGGCGTAATAGCCCGGCGCCGCATTTTCGGTCACGTGCGTGAAGGGCTGCTTGGCATCGGCAGGGTCGGCAATGGGGCCGATCGTGGGCAAGATGCCGATGTCGCCGAAGACCGGACAGCCGGCTCCGCTCAGGTGCGTAAGAGTGAAGCCGGTGATTTGACTATCACCATAAAGGTAACCGCCGCCCGGCGGTTGCGATGTGGTATCCGGGCTCCACTGTACCAAGCCAAAGGGTGCGTCGGCGCCTGGAAACGTATCGCTGGGGCCGTCGGTGAAATTGCCGGACGTACCAATGAGAGGATCGACAAGGCTGACCGGATCGTACGCCAAGGCCGGCGCAGCGCACACGAGTAACACGAGAATCAGGCAATGTAGTGGCGCGAATTTATTCGCGCGCATTTCTTGCATCCTCATCAACGCCTCTCCATTCGGCCGGCCGAATCGATCATAAAATCCTGGTCTCTCCAGCGCACACCTCGTCCGAAAAATGTTGCCACCCAGACGCAGAGTCCAAGCAGGTCGCGCAACGGAATCAACCATGGGCTATCCGCTGACCTAATCCGCAATGCTCGCCGCGCGGCGTAATGAAGCCCAAAGCGAAGTCCGAGGGCCACGCCCGTTAGCAGGGCGCCGCCAATAAGGTCACGGGAGACGGCCCAATAGAGAAGCGACATCGGCACAGCGTACATAATGAAAGAAAATGCGTAACCGGCCGGGCGAGCGGAGAACATCGTGCGGGCCCAGCGCAGCTCGTGAGCCCACAGGCTCGCGAGGTTGCGCTCGACGACGTCGTGTTCCACGACGTAAGAGTTCAAGACGACATCGAATCCATGCTCCCGTACTTTCCGGCCGAGCATGCGATCGTCCGCAAGAAACGATGCAAGCGATTCGAAGCCGCCGATCTTATCAAGCGCGCTGCGCGCCACTGCCATGGTAGCGCCCAAACAGAAGTCCATGGGCGAAAGGGCGATGGCAACGAGCACGGCTGGAACGAATTGATCGTTGATGAAGAGTGCACCCAATGCCGCCACGGAGCCCGCAACCGGCACCCCGCGATAAAGGCAGGTGACCGCCCCAACGGCCGGGTTCGCAAAGGGAGCAACCATCGAACGAAGATATTCCCGATCGACGCGAGTGTCGCTGTCGGCGACGAAAACAACATCATGTTTGGTATGCTCCATCATGTTGATGACGTTGGCAATCTTCAGATTGACGCCTCGAGCGCGCGGGTCGACGCACAGGAAGAGATCTCGGTTAGGGAATCGCTCGATGACCTCTTTGACGGTGGCAACCGCGGGGTCGTCCGCGTCGCGAACCCCGAAAATCACCTGAAATCGCTCGTAGTCTTGATCGCAAAACGAGCTGAGATTCTCAAACAGCTGCGGTTCAGCACCGTACAACGGTTTGAGAACCGTAACGCCCGGCGAAAAAGCGCCCTTCGGCTGCTTTTCTTTGCGAGCAAAAGCCAAAAGACGCAGCGTTGCAAAGCCCAGGTATGCAATGCCGGCGAGGCTCGCTGCCAGACAGAGACTTCTCAGAATGGGCAGCAATGGCGCGTCGAGGGCGGCCATCACGCCGCCCCAAGCTCTCCGAAGGTCGTCATCTTAATACCTCGATGCTTGATGGCCAAAGCGACGTCAACATTTGTGAGAGCGGCAAGCTCCTCTTGGCAGCGCGCCTGCGCCTGCATACCGGGCCAGTGTCCTGTGGCGGGATGAAAATGCATCTCGCTCACGCCGTCAGGCAGATGTGAAATCAGCTGCAACACTCGCTCGCTCGTCATGCCGCCGGTGTCGCTGATCCCAAAGAGATAGTCATTGAAAGCGAGCTTCGCGCGCCGCAGTCGATGTCGCATCAAGCCGAGCATCGGCAAGAGCAAGACACCAGTTCCAAATCTCCCGACGAGATCTGTGTGCGTTGCTTGCCAGGTGGGCAGAAATGGTTCGTACGGAAGCCGTACAGCCCTAACGCCAAAATCGCGCCCAATGTCAATGATGAGATCGAGCACGGTCGGATGGATGTGCATGTGGTTATGGCCATTGACGTGATCCAGGGTGAGGCCGGTTGCGCGAAATGCCTCGAACTGCGCGCGAATCTCCGCCGCGAGTTGGCGCCGTACTTCTGGGTTGAAGAAGAAGGATAAGCCGCTTCGGACGAGCCTTCTTGAAAACTCTCCACGTTCGTTGACCAAGAGTGGAATCGAGCGTGGATCGAGCACGGGTCGTGCATCGACCACCGCGACATGCAAGCCCACTTTCAGCGCCGGCATACGCTTGGCTCGAAACACCGCATCGTCGACGACCGCTCCGCCCATCATGAGGCAGGTCGTAGTCAGGATGCCGGAGCGGTGGGCAAGCTCTATTGCCTCATTCACTGAGGTGGCGGCGCCGAAGTCGTCTCCCGTGACGATCAGCTTTTTCAACGCACGACTTTAGCGCTTCAGCATCTCTCGCGCAGCGTTCCAACCCGAAGCGCCCATCACGCCACCGCCCGGGTGCGCGGCGGCACCGCACAGGTACAACCCTCGAAGCGGCGTGCGGTACCCCGCATAACCTGGCACGGGACGAAACATGAACAATTGGTGCAACGCCATCGAGCCCTGAAAAATATTGCCGCCAGTTAGATTGAAGGTGCGCTCCAGATCAACCGGACTCAGTACCTGCCGATCGATGACTGAGGCACGAAAACCAGGCGCGTACTGCTCGACGATCTCAAAGCATCGATCTGCGAAGGCGTCCTTGTGCTGTTCCCAAGTCCCGTCCGCGAGTTTGTAGGGTGCGTACTGCACGAACATCGAGGCCAGGTGTTTGCCAGGTGGCGCGACGCTTGGATCGACGGCGGACGGAAGGCACATTTCCACAATCGGGTCTCGCGATGGGCGGCCATATTTTGCATCATCGTAGCCACGCTCGATGAAGTCCTGGTCAGGAACCAGATGAACGGTACCATGGTGCTGCGGCCCCGGTTCGCTGCCCGGGCACGCCGTGAAATTCGGGAGCGCGGAGAGCGCCACGTTGATCTTCATCGAAGCGCTGCTGTAGTCGATGCGCCGAATCGCTGCGAGGAACCCCGGTGGAACCGCCTGCTCGTCGAGCAGGTGGTTGAACGTCACGTTGCAATCGACGCCGCTCGCGACGCGCGCCGCGGCAAACTCATCTCCGCTTGCAAGCGTTACTCCGGTCACCCGGCCATTACGCACGTTGATTTTGCGCACGTCTGCATTCGTCTGTATCTCGACGCCGAGATCTTGAGCCGCTTTGGCGAGAGCCTGAGTCAGCCCGCCCATGCCACCCTTCACGTAAGCCCACACCCCCCGCTTGCCATTTGTTTCCCCCATAACATGATGGAACAAGACGTACGCGGTCCCGGGCATTGAGGGGGAAGCAAATGCGCCGATGATCGCGTCGGTGGCAAGCGTCCCTTTGAGCTCCTCGGATTCGAACCAGCGGTCGAGGATTGGCCGCGCAGGTCCGGTGAGCACTTCGATGGCTTCGCTCATTTGCGGTCCGAGTTTCTGCATCGCGCGACCGAGCGGCGCCATCTTGAGCAGATCGCCAACTCCCGGTTTGGCGATATTCGGGGGAGTTTGCACGAGCGTCGGCTCGATGACGGACGCGACTCGCTCGAGCATCGCCTCGTATTTTGGATAGTTCTCCGCGTCTTTGGTGCTAAACTTTGCAATCTCGCGGAGCGTGAGGTCGTGGTCCGGCCCCAGCAACAAATACCGGCCGTCGGGGAATGGGGAGAATGATGAGGGGCTGCGTTCTAAGAGCTCAAAACCGTAATCTTTGAGGCGAAGGTCGCGGATGATTTCCGGACGGAAAAGGCTATTGACGTAGGCAGCGGTAGAGACTTTGAAACCTGGGAAGGTTTCCTCGCTCACGCACGCTCCGCCCACGATGTAGCGCCGCTCTAATACCAGCACCTTCCAATTGGCGCGTGCTAGATAGCACGCGGTGACTAATCCGTTATGTCCGCCGCCGATAACGATCGCGTCGTACTTGGCCACAAACCCCCCATGGCATCATGTAGGGGGCGATTGGCAAATCGCCCCTAGATCTATGTAGGGGGCGATTGGCAAATCGCCCCTTCATACCTTGTCGGTGGCGGTATCCCAAGTGATTTAACCAACATGACTGGCGGCGTCATCCGGCGCTTGAAAGATTTTGATTATTCTGCTGAACGCACGTACTTCGTTACGCTCTGCGTAGCCGAGCGCAGGAAAGCATTCACTGATGCGGCGGTATGTGAGTCTGTAAGACATGTCATTTTTTCCTATCGGGAGCAGGGCTGGTACTGGCTCAATTGCTATTGCTTGATGCCGGATCATTTGCACCTGCTCATCAGACTACGCGGAGCGAAGCACAGCCTGTCAGCGATCGTCGCAAAGCTAAAACGGCGAATCCGGGAGCAAGCCTGGAAAATTTCACAAATTCGATGGCACTGGCAGCCCGGATTTCACGACCACATTGTTCGCGAATATGAAAAGGTAGAAGACTTTGTGAGATACATTCTAGCGAATCCGGTACGCGCCAACATCTCGGATGGTATCACCGCATATCCGTATAGCGGCGTTCTCGATCGGTGGTTTTAGGGGAGATTTTCCAATCGCCCCCTACCGAACCTTGGGGCGATTTGATAGTCGCCCCTAGGTGGACGAGACCGGATTTGATGTCAGGGCGGCTTTTAATTCGTCTGGTGAAGTAACGCGCGCGAAGCACATCTTTCCCCGGCACAAGTAGCCAGTGATGCCTGCGGCGTCGTAACCGAGAGAAGATGCGCGCTGCGGTTCCGCACCCGGGTCGATGGGATTTGGGCGCAATGGGGGTGACGCAATTCTCAACGCCGCGTCACGCAACGCAACGGCCACGGGATCCCGCACTGAGCCAACGATGTTTACATCAATCGGAGGCTCGAGGGCGTCGAGCACCGCGCTCGCATATCCGGCCGCAAAAATATTCTGCGCCTGATAGTCTCTGGCGTAATGGCGCAATATTGCCTGGCCTCGTTCTGCATAGACAGACTTGCCGCTCAAGGATGCAAAATCGAGTAGTGCGCGGGCCATCAGTGCGTTTTCTTCGACGGATACTGTTTGCTCGGCCAGTCGCCCGGCGTCATCGGGGCCCTTCAAGCGATCGAGATAGACGTGCGCATCTGCGTCGTAGAGAGCATCGGAGTGCCCGATCAAATCGCCGGCGCGATCCAGCCAGCGCACCTCACCGGTTGCGGAAAATGCCGCGAGCGCCGCCCAAGCGCACCAAACTTGGTCGACGAGCAGCCCCCGAATGTGAGCGCCGCTGCCGTCAAAATAACGGCACATCAAGCCGCGATCGAGCAGGCGATTCCACAGCGTCTCGAGGATCGCAAGGCCCCGCTGCGTCCACTCATTGACGTCCGCTCCTGCGAACTGCGCCAGCGGCGCACCCAAGATCAGCGATCGCGCAGCCTGCGCATTCCAAGATGCATACAACGTCTTGTCCACATATGGCGCGGGAAGCGCTGCGCGGCCCTGCGCATCTAACTCGAAGTACTTTTCATCGGCGTCCTGCGAACCGCCATAACCCCCGGCCTCATCGTTCCAAAGACGCGCATCCATGTAACGTTTGACGTCTATAGCGACTGCTCCAAGCGAGGCATCTTCGAAGAGCGTGCTCGCCCGCGCGCACACGAGCAGCAAGCCCCCAAGGTCTTCGAGCATTTTTTCGAAGTGCGGCACGGAAAAGTCGGGCGTGGTTGAGTACCGGAAGAAGCCGCCCTCGACATGATCGTACATGCCGCCGCCGGCCATCGCGTGAAGAGTTCGCTCGACGATCGTCTTGGCGCGCTCGTTGTGCTCTCGCGCGTAAAAATCGAGAAGGAACTGCAGTGCCGGGACGTGCGGAAATTTCTGATCGGTGCCGAATCCGCCGTATTCCTCATCGAAGGCTGAGGAGAGCAGCGCCAGAACCTTCGCCGCCGTTTGCGGATCGAGCTCTCCGCCCTCAGGCGCGCGCGCACGGCCCGCTCGAGCAGCCTTCATCTCGCTCACCTTTTGGGCAACGGTCAAACGATTGCTGGGATCCGTATAAAAGCGGTCCACGTGCGCGAGCACTTGGCGCATTGCATCGGGGGGAATATACGTGCCGCCATACAGCACTTCGCCGTCCGGCGTGAGGAGCGCAGTGGTTGGCCAGCCACCCATGTTGTACCGAGCATTCACGTCGGGACGCTGGTCGTTGTCGACGCGCACCGGGATGAATCGCTCGTTGATCGTCTGGATGACCGCTCCATCCGAGTAGCTCGTCTCATCCATGACGTGGCACCAATGGCACCACACGGCAGAAATGGCCAGCAAGACGGGCTTGCCCTGCGCCTTCGCGCTCTCGAACGCGGTCTCGCCCCATGGCTGCCAGTTGATTTCGGCCGCGCGGTTGGGCCGTGGTGAGAAATGTAAATCGCTCATCTTCTTCGAGTTCAATTGCCGAGAGGAACATACCCACCCAGGCTCGGACGACAGCGGTTATGAAGCTCGCGGGCGACGTATTGCCGGTTGGGGACGCCGCCGTTCTCGCTGTCCTGGGCGATTCGATTGACGAAGCGACCATCAGCTACGTCTGGTCACTGTGCGCTACGTTGCGAAATCAGCTGGGCGCAAGCGTCCTCGATATCGTTCCTGCCTTCGCGTCAGTACTCGTTCGTTTCGACCCAAGCGTCGCGCGGCTCGCCACGATCATGGCCTGCGTGCGCGGCGCCATGGAGCAACCGCAGAACCTGACGGTAAGCGAATCGAGGAGCATTGACGTGAGCGTTTGTTTCGGCGCCGAGCATGCCTTGGACCTCAGTGACATCGCCCGACACGTCGGTCTGAGTCCAGACGAAGTCGTGAGCGAATTCTGCCGCCCAACCTATCGCGTCGCTTTCTTAGGTTTTACTGCCGGCTTTCCGTATTTGCTTGGCCTACCCAAACTACTCGATCTTCCGCGCCTGCCAACACCGCGCGTACGGGTTCCCGCGGGAAGCGTGGCAATCGCGGCCGGGCAGTGCGGGATTTATCCCCGCTCCTCGCCCGGCGGCTGGCGCATCATGGGGAAGACGCAAGCGAACATCTTCGATCCTACGCGCGAGCCCGCTGCTCTCTTTGCCCCGGGCGATTGCGTGCGTTTTCATGCCGTCGACTCCCTTGACGCGACGATTGCGACCATCGCATCGTGAGCGACAAAGCACCCATGCTTGAAGTGCTCGAACCCGGTTTGCAAACGACCATCCAAGATGCTGGTCGCCGTCATGTTGCGCAGATGGGCGTCTCACCATCAGGGGCTGCGGACTGGCTGAGCGCACGAGCGGCTAATCGTGTCGTCGGCAATCCATATACGGCGGCGCTCATCGAGACAACCATGACCGGATTCGCCTTTAAGGCGCTGCGTCCCATGCGCATCGCGGTGACTGGAGCGCGGGCGCTGCTCGTCGCCAGCGGCGGTCCGCGGCCGCAGTGGCAATCATTTCGCGTCCGCGAAGGAGCCGAGGTACGGCTCGGTGCAGCCGAGCGCGGCCTACGAGCGTACATTGCTTTCTTTGGCGGCATTGACGTGCCACTGGTGTTGGGAAGTAGGAGCACCGATATCACGGCAGCCTTCGGCGGTCTCTCCGGTCGTTCGCTTGCGCGCGGTGACCTTCTCTCCATCGCAGCCGAGGGCGAATTACCAGAACAAGACTTTGCGATCGCGCCGTCGGCTCGTCCATTCTGGGCGCAGCCGGCAACCCTACGCGTTCTGCCTGGTCTTCACGCGAAGCGATTTACGTCTGAGGATCTCGCCTTTCTCCAAAAACAAACCTATCGCGTATCGCCGCGCAGCAGCCGCCAAGGCGTTCGTCTTGAAGGCCAAGCGCTCGCCAGCGTAGCGGGCTACGACGCAATCTCTGTTGGGGTTTGCTCGGGCTGCGTCCAGCTCTCGAGCGACGGTCAGCCGATTGTCTTGCTTGCGGAGCACCAAACGACCGGAGGCTATGCGGTGCCGCTCACCGTAATTTCGGCGGACATCCCTGACGCGGCACAACTTCGCCCTGGAGATCAGCTCCGGTTTCGAATGGTCACCCAACCAGAGGCTGCTGTCGCACTCGCCGAAAAGATGCAAGCTCTTACCGAAAGCCTTGATGAACCAAACCCTGCGGGTTGACCTCAACGCCGATGTCGGCGAAGCGTTTGGCGCCCGACGCGTCGGCGACGACGAACCGATCTTCCGTTACGTTACCTCGGGAAACGTCGCCTGTGGTTTTCACGCGGGCGATCCGAACATCATTGCCGCCACTATTAAAGCCGCCGCTGCACACAGCGTTTCCGTTGGAGCGCACCCTTCGTATCCAGACACGACCGGATTTGGCCGGCGCTCGATGGAGATATCGCCTGACGAGCTCGAAAGCGCGATTGCCTATCAAATCGGCGCAGTGTCGGCGATAGGGCGATCCCTCGGTGTCAAGATCGCGCACGTCAAGCCCCACGGCGCGCTCTACAACGATGCCGCCAAGAACCCAGCACTCGCAGCGGCCGTGGCGCGCTCGGTAGCAGCCTACGATCGCGACCTCATTCTGGTGGGACTTGCAGGCTCGCACTCCATTGCGGCCGCAAAGGCTGCGGGGTTGCGAACCGCTGCCGAGGCTTTTTGCGATCGTGCCTACGAAGCCGATGGCTCGTTACGGAGCCGAACCCACCCGGGAGCTGTGCTCGACGATCCAACTCAGACGGCTGCCCAAGCGGTCGAGATCGTCGTGAAGAAGCAAGTCACGGCGGTTAATGGTCGAGCCGTACGTATCGACGCCCAAACGCTGTGCATTCACGGCGATAGTCCCAACGCAACCGAAACGGCATCGGCAGTTCGATCCGCACTCACGAGAGCGGGCGTGCAGATCGTACCGCTTAACCAACTCGTATGATCAATGTATCCATGCAACAAAGGATCGAGGAGCTTTGTGGGCGTTTAACGAGCGTGCCCCAATTCTACGATGTCGAGGTCCTCAAATGCGTCGTCCACAAAGAGCATCGCACTTTCCACGTGAGCATCATGATCGATCGCGAAAGCGGGGTAGATTCGAACCTCTGCGAAGCTGTGTCGCGCTACATTGAACGTCGCATCGAAGAGCTTCCGCCGCCCGTTCCTCTTTTTTCGCTCGAAGTCGCTTCCGCCGGGCTCGCCCGACCACTGCTCCGACCGGAGCACTACCGCCGATTTCGAGGTAGACTGATCAATGTGATTACGACGCTACGCATTAAGAATCGAACGGAGTTCACAGGCGAGATCGAGCAAGCTGACGACGACATGGTCACGATCAATGACAAATATGCGGGAGTAACCCTCATTCCGTACGCGGCGATTAAGCGCGCCAACCTCGTGTATGACCCACGCGACGACCTCAGACGCAAAACGTCATGACAAAGGATGCTCATGTAGTCGCGCGAGTTTACTCGCGCGGGGAGATACCGCACATGACCATAATCCGAGCCTGTACCCTAGCACTTGTTCTAGGGCTCACATTCCAGCTCAAATAAGCTTCTCGAACCCCTTGCACGTTGGAACTCCATCTGGTAAAATGTCACTGATATCCTGAAAAGGAGTGGGTCGCCCACTCCTTTTGCAGTCTTAATGGATGGAAGAAGCGATAATGGCGCCCCGAAAAACATTGAAGAAATCAGCCGCTGGCGGCAATGGGTCCTCTGCAGTCGCACCTGCAAAGCCCAATCCGGAACTGATCGAAGCGCTCAAAGAACTGGAGCGCGACCGGAATTTGCCCGCCGACACATTGCTCGAGGCCCTCGAAGCTGCGCTCGTTTCTGCCTACAAGCGAAACTTCGTGCGCGAAGCCGAGGCCGTCGGCAATCCAGTTGTCATCGTCGATCGCAACGACGGATCCTATCGCGTTTTTGCCCGGCGCGCAGTCGTCGAAGGAGTGACCGATCCGGTTCTCGAGCTTAGCGTCGCCGACGCAGGCGGCAAATACAAGATCGGGGATAACTACGACATCGAAGTCACGCCCAAAGAATTCGGGCGCATTGCTGCACAGACGGCCAAGCAAGTCATCGTGCAGCGCATCCGCGAGGCCGAGCGCGACGTGGTGTTCGACGAATTCAACGAGAAGTTGGATCGCCTCATCACCGGAACGGTGCAGCGCTACGAGCAGCGAAACATGTTCATCGATCTCGACAAGGCGGAAGCCATCTTGCCGCTCTCGGAGCAAGTCCCGCGCGAATCATTTCGCATCGGCTCGCGCATTCGCGTCTACGTCATGGAGGTTCGCAAGACAAACAAGGGCCCGCAAGTCATTCTCTCTCGCAGCCACGCAAATCTCGTGCGTCGTCTCTTCGAGCAGGAAATTCCGGAAGTCGATCAAGGTCTGGTCGAAATCAAAGATGTCGCGCGCGAGGCCGGATCTCGCTCCAAAGTTTCGGTCTGGACGAATGAAGAGGATATTGACGCCGTGGGCGCGTGCCTCGGTCCGCGTAGTTCTCGCGTGAACAACATCAGCGAGGAACTCCACGGCGAAAAAATAGACGTCATCCAATGGTCGGCAGATACTGCAACCTACGTCGCCAATGCCTTGCAGCCCGCAAAAGTTGTCTCGGTCCATCTCAACGAGCGCGAGCACCTCGCAGAAGCCGTCGTGCCCGAGCACCAATTATCGCTGGCCATTGGCAAGGAAGGGCAAAACGTGCGACTTGCCGCGAAGCTGACCGGCTGGCGCATCGACATCCATAGCGAAGAGCAATGGACGCAGGTCGTCGAGCAGCGCGTCGAAGAGGAAAAAGATGACGAGCAAGTTGCGGCCATGGCGGAAATTGCCGCCGAGCAGACTGGCGTCGAGCTCACCCCAGAAATGCTCGCGCAGGACGAAGATCTCATCCGCAAGTTGCAAGAGTTGCAGCGCGTAACAGATGACGGCGAGGACGAACCCGTAGCCGAGGAGGACAGCGACAGGACTGGTGCGGGGAACTAGGCAAGGTGAACAAAGGTCATGTGCCCACCCGGCAATGCGTGGCGTGCAAGACTCGAGCCGAAAAGTTTCGGCTCATGCGCTTCGTCCACGACAGCACCGGGTGGAGCGTGGACGCGAGCGGGCGCAAAAGCGGCCGGGGGGCATACCTGTGTTCACCGGAGTGTGGAACACGCGTGTCGAAGAACAAGCGATACAGGGCACTGAGCGGCGTTGCAAGCGAAGCTCCCTGGGAGGCCCGAAAACTATAACCGGCGATTGGAAATCGCCAAAAATGTTGGGGGGCGATTGGAAAATCGCCCCAACTACGAGCGACCTTCAAGTCGCCCAATAGGAGAAAATGTCAACCGTACGAGTCCATGAGCTCGCGAAAGAGCTCAAGCTATCGAGCAAAGAGACGATCGCGCTGCTGAGCAAAGTCGGCATACGTGCGACGACGCACATGTCCATCATCGACGAACATCGAGCGCAAATCGTCAAGGGCGTGTTGCTCGGCAATCTCGCCAAGGCCGCGAAGACCCACAAGCCAACCGCGAAGCAAACCGCAGGCAATGGGGCGCCGGTCGCGGCGGAGAAGCCTATCGAAAAGCCTAAGGCTTCCGCTAAGGCTGAGGCCGCCGCGCTTCCTCCAGTTGCCACTGCGACGGCGCCTAGCGCAGTTGTTCCATCGCAAGCACCCGCCGAACCGCAACTCAAACCCGTTCCAGCCACCATGCGCCCCAGTCGCCCGGCCGCTCCTCATAGAGTTGTGCCGGCTGCTTCCGCATCACCATCGACGCCTGCACCGGTAGCCGCAAGGCCGCAAGCCGTTGGGCCCACGCCGGCCGAACACCCAATGCAGCGCCCACTCGGCAGCGCGCCGCGACCGCCGGTTGGCGGCCCGCTTCGTCCGGCCATCCGCCGCGAAGGCCTGCCTGGGCGACCGCTGCCAGGTCGACCGCTTCCCGGCAGACCCATGCCTGGAAGACCGATGCCAGGACGCCCCATGCCCGGACGTCCACTCGGCGGAGGTCCACTGGCTCCGTCGCTTCCGCCCAGCACGCCGGCTTCTAGCCGCAAGCGCCGCGAAGATCAAGAGCGCGATCGCAAGGAACGCGAGCGCGAGGAGCTTCTTAAGAAGACAGAACGTCGCCACAAAGCATCAACGGCAGCTCCAGTTGCCGAGCCGGCTGTTCTCAAAGACCTTGAGATCCCAGATCTCGTCACGGTTCAGCAGCTTGCGGCCGCAATGGAGACACAGGCTGGCGCAGTCATCGCCCAACTCATCAAGATGGGGACGATGGCCACAATCAACCAGCACATCTCCTCCGATGTTGCGTCGCAAGTCGCGCGCCGCTTTGGTTTCAACATCATTATTAAGGAAGCGGGCGAAGAGCCACCTGAGATCGTCGCCGATACAGACCCGGCCGGCTCGCTCACGCCACGGCCGCCGGTTGTCACCGTGCTTGGCCACGTCGACCATGGGAAGACCTCGCTCCTCGACGCCATTCGCTCAACGAAGGTTGCTGCCGGCGAAGCTGGGGGTATCACACAGCGCATCGGTGCGTACACGGTCGAGTACGGCGATCGCAAGATCACTTTCATCGATACGCCTGGTCACGAAGCGTTTACCGAAATGCGCGCGCGTGGTGCCAAAGTCACCGACGTCGCCATCTTGGTGGTTGCTGCAGACGACGGCGTCATGCCGCAAACCATTGAAGCCATGAATCACGCGCGTGCAGCTGGCGTGCCCATCGTCGTGGCCGTGAACAAGGTCGACAAACCAAACGCCAATGTCGACCGCGTGAAGCAACAGCTCTCCGACCTAGGACTGACGCCAGAAGATTGGGGCGGTCAGACGCAGTTTATCCCGGTCTCCGCCAAACAGAAGACCGGCCTTGACGAACTGCTCGAGATGGTGTTGCTCAATGCCGATTTGCTGGAGCTGCGGGCGAATAAGAACCGCCGCGCGCAAGCCGTGATCATTGAAGCACTTCTGGACCGGTCGCGTGGTCCGGTTGCCACCGTCCTCGTCAAGAACGGCACGCTGCGCAACGGCGATGTCGTGGTCGTGGGTTCGGCCTGGGGTCGCGTGCGCGCCATGTTCGATGACAAACTCGAGCCAATCAAACGCGCGGGGCCGTCGATTCCAGCAGAAATCATGGGCTTGTCCGACGTGCCATCAGCGGGCGACATCCTCGAAGTGGTCTCCGATGAACGCGACGCGCGCGAGCTTGCTGCTAAGCGCAGCCAGCGCAAGCGCGAACAGCGCATGGCCACAACGCGTCGCACGGTGACGCTCGATGGCTTCTTGGCGCAAGCCAAAGAGGGCGGACTCAAAGAGCTCAACTTGATCATCAAAGCCGATGCGCAAGGCTCAGCCGAAGCTCTGCGCTCGCAGCTCGACGGTCTGGTCAACGACGAAGTGCGCACGCGCGTCATCCATACGGGCGTGGGCGGCATTAACGAGTCCGACGTCATGCTCGCGAGCGCGTCCAACGCCATCATCATAGGCTTCAATATCCGACCCGACGCAACGATCGCTCGGAAGGCAGAAGCGGAAGGTGTGGACATTCGCCTCTACGACGTCATCTACAATGCCATCGATGAGGTCAAAGCAGCCATGACCGGCATGCTCAAGCCGCAAGAGCGCGAGGTCGTGCTGGGTCAAGCCGAAGTGCGTCAGATCTTCAAAGTCAGCAAGATCGGCACCATCGCCGGCTGCTACGTCAAGAGCGGCAAGATCACCCGAGATGCCGGCGTTCGAGTGCTGCGCGACAGCGCCATCGTCTACGAAGGAAAACTAGCTTCTCTGAAACGCTTCAAAGACGACGTACGCGAAGTGACGGAAGGGTATGAGTGCGGCATGGCGATCGAAAACTTTAACGACATCAAACAGGGCGACGTCATCGAAGCCTACGCGATGGAACAAGTCACCCCGTAATTTTTATGGACCGCGACGTCGTCGATCAAGCCCACGAAATCTATTTCAACGTCATCGTTGCACATGGCGATGGCGATGAGCCCTGGACGCCTGAACAGCGTTCCGAGTTGCGCCGCGCGCTCCAATTGCTCGAGCCGGTGGAGTCGGCGGGCGACCTTGGACCCGAAGGCATCCAGCTCATGGCGTCGCTTTGCTTGGAACTCGGCAATGACGAGCGAGAAGAGCACTTGCTGCGCACCGGCGTTGAAGCATACCCAGCCTCGGCCGGACTGCACGCCGATCTCGGCGCAGCCTATGCAAATTTAAGTCAGTGGGCTGCAGCGGTCTCGCATTTGTGCGCCGCGGTCCTCTTAGGCGCGGACGACCCCGATGAACGCTGGGCCATGACTGCCTCGCAACTGGTTGACGCGCTCGTGGAGTGTGGGGAGGAAGAGCGTGCCAATGCCGTTCGCGAGTGGGCTCTTTCCCACGTCAAGGACGAAGCGGCGCGACAGTGGCTCGAGGAAGATGACGACTCCGATGAATCGTCCTCATGAAGGCAGTGTCAGAGCATCAGCCTGAAGGAAGGAGTCAGCGGCTCCAGCGCATCGAGCACGAAATCGTGCGCGAGCTGAGCGAGATCGTGCACGAACAGCTCAAAGATCCGCGGGTCGGTTTCGTGACCTTTCTCGGGGCGCACGTAAGTCCAGACTTGAGAAGCGCGCGCGTGTTCGCCAGTCCCATGGGAGATGAGCGCGCCTCCCGCCAGACCATGAAAGGGCTACAGTCCGCCGCCGGGTTCTTGAGCACCGAACTGGGCAAGCGCCTGCAGACGCGACGCACCCCGACGCTGACGTTTGTTCGCGACAAATCCATCGAACACGGCGTGCGAGTGACGACCATGATTGATGAGGTACGACAACAGGATGAGCGCAAAGGCCAGCAGCGTTAACGGGCGTCCGTCGCCCGCATCAGACGCGGAGGCGGTGATCGCCGCCCTGCGCGAACACAAATATTTCGTCATGTGCGCTCACGAGAAGCCCGACGGCGACGTCTTGGGCAGCGGCTTCGCGCTCGGCCTCGCTCTGCGGGCGATGGGCAAGAAGGTTCACTATTTTCTCGACGATGAGATGCCAAAAAACCTGCGTTTCCTTCCGGACTCGGGCCTCACGCAGCGAACTTTCGATGGCGTTGACAAGGGCGCGCTCTACATCTTCATGGATATGAGCGATCAGGCCCGCGCCGGAGAAGCGCTCACCTGGGTTCCACAGACGCAGATCATCAATGTGGATCATCACTTGGGCAACAAACGCTTCGGACGTTGGAACTACGTCTTGGAAGCTGAAGCCGCCACTGGCATCCTCGTCCTCAATCTCATTACGGGGCTGGGCCAGCCGATCACGCAAGACATCGCTACCTGCCTTCTCACCGCGATCATTTCCGACACCGGTTGTTTTATGTACAGCAACGCTAGCCCCAACACGCTGCGTCTGGCAGCCGCGCTTATGGATGTCGGCGCAAACAAGGACCTCATCACAGAACAGCTTTATCAAACCCGCAGCTTCAGCGGACAGAAGATCCTCGGCCGAGTCCTCGACGACTTCGTCCTTACTGATGACGGCATTTGCTACTCATCGGTCAGCCAAGCGCTGCTCGAAGAGTTTGGCGCGACGCATGAAGATCTCGAAGATGTTGTCGGCGCGCTGCGCGCAGTCGACCATTGTGAAGTCGCTGCCCTGCTCAAAGAATCACCCGATGGCAGCTACCGGCTCAGCCTGCGATCGAGAGGCCGCGTCAACGTCATGGAAGCGTGCAAAGCGCTCGGCGGTGGTGGTCACTTTCGGGCCGCTGGTGCCACGCTGACTGGACCCCTGGCAACTGCGCTCGCGCGCATGCTTGAAGCCGTGCGGGCGGAAATGGCGGCAGAACGCTCCAGCGTTTGAGCGCTCCTTTCGGGTTCATCAACGCATTCAAACCGCCCGGGCCCAGCTCTGCGGCGTTTGGGAATTGGGTGAAACACGCCTGCGGGGGAGCAGCCGTTGGCCATTGGGGTACGCTCGATCCGAGGGCCTGCGGCGTCCTCGTCCTCGGCGTCGGAAAAGCGACTCGCTTGTTTCCGCTGATCGCAGACTCGCGCAAGCAGTATGTGTTCGAACTCATCGTTGGAGAGCAAACTGATTCGGGCGACGGCGCCGGCCAGGTTATTGCACGCGCCCAGGTTCCAGATGATTGGAAGCGACGTTTGCCAGACGCGGCGGCGGCACTCCTTGGACCGGGAACACAACTGCCCCCAATGCACTCCGCGATAAAAGTTGAGGGCAAGCCATTGTATCGGAGCGCACGCGCTGGCAAGACCGTTCCCCGCGCGCCGCGCGCAACCACACTCTACAAGCTCCAAGTGCTTCCGGACGCATTGGGGACGCGGAGCGCCCGGCTGTACGTCGAATGCGACGCAGGCACATACGTGCGCGTCTTGTGCGAAGATCTCGGGCGACATATAGGTTTGCCAGCGAGGATGGGCTCGTTGCTGCGTGTTGCGTCTGGGCCATTTACGCTGCGGGAAAGTGTTGTTCCGTCGCGCATAGCCGCAGATTTTCGCGCCTGCCTGATCGATCCGTTAAGCGTGCTCCACAACCCGCGCGTCGAGCTTGACGAAGCTGGTGCTCGTCGCTTCAATGCCGGCAACGAAGTTCGCCTCCCTTTGAACTCTGTAGGGGGCGATTGGAAAATCGCCCCAAACTCAAACGAAAATGCACTCGTCACCCATCAAGGCGCGCTGATTGGCATCGGCGTGGTGTTCACGCGTGACGCTCTCACCATCCTCGCGCCAATGCGAGTCTTTGCGGCGCAGTGACAAGGCTCTCGAGCGCTCATCGCGAATTGTGGTGCCGCCATGCGCATCGTCCGCTCCATCGACGACTATGAAGCAGACGCCGACCTCTTACTCACGATCGGCGTCTTCGATGGCGTGCATATCGGCCACCGTGCGGTGCTCTCGCAGCTCGTTGGGCTGCGCAGGGAGAACACAAGGGCCGGCGCCTTGACCTTCGAACATCATCCGCAGGAATTTTTGCAACCTGGTCAAGCGCCCAAATGCCTCACGACGCTCGATGAGAAGATCAACCTTCTAGCGGGCTGCGATCTTGACGTCCTCTTTCTTTTACCTTTCGACGAGCGGATTGCAAGCATTCCGGCGGAAACGTTTTTGACGGACACTCTCTACGACCGGCTGCGCACTCGCGCCCTTACTGTCGGGCCCGAGTGGCGCTTCGGTAAGGGAAGGGAGGGAGGCGTCGCGCTTGCCGAGCGCGTGCTGACGGAAAAGGGATGTGCCTTCAACGCAGCGCCGCTCCTCGAACGCGATGGAGAAAAGGTTTCAAGTTCTCGAATTCGATCGCTCATCTCGGAGAGGCGTTTCGACCAAGCCGACGAGCTGCTGGGCTCCCCATATCGCGTCCGTGGTCTGGTAACAACTGGTGCCGGCCGCGGCCATGAGCTCGGATTTCCCACGGCAAACTTGCACCACGCGGCTGATAAGCTCATTCCGCCATCTGGTGTGTACGCAACCGCCGCCGAACTGAGCGGCAAACAACACGCATCGGTCACGAGCATTGGTGACAAGCCCACATTCGGCGGGAGCGAGCTCACCGTCGAAACCTACATCGTCGATTTTTCGGGCAGTATCTACGGCGATCAGCTAACCCTCTCGCGCTGGCATTTCTTGCGCGAACAGCAACGCTTCGCCGGATCGAACGAACTCGTCGCGCAAATGCACCGCGACGTTCAGTTGGCAGCGGACCTGTAGCGGGCGACTTGGCGGCGGACCTACCTTTTCAAAAAGCGATCGAACCACTCCAAAATCGCCTCTTCGTGAGCGATGCGCTGCCGCGGTGGTCCCCCACGCGAAAGGTTGTGGTCTGCGTTCAGGAAGAGCAGGCCCTCAACTGTGACTCCGCGCTCAAGCAGAGCGGTGAGCAATTGCTCCGCCTGCTCGGCCGGTGTCCGGTAGTCGCGCTCTCCAAAGATGATCAAGAGCGGCGTCGCGATCGTGCCAGCGTGGGTGAGAGGCGAGTCGTTCGCGTAGACCTGCGGTACCTCAAATGGGCTGCCGCCAAAGTCTTCGGCCAGCATCCTCCCCACTTCGGACGTCCCCCAGAGGCTCACTAAATTCGTCGCTGGCCGTAACGCGACTGCCGCCGCAAAGCGGTTCGTATGTGCCACCGTCCACGCGGTCAAGTAGCCGCCATAGCTTCCTCCGGCGACACCAAGCCGCGAATGGTCAATTGGAAAGCGCCCGAGCGCGACATCGAGCGCGGCCATACAATCGTCAAAAGCAAGCTGCGCCCAATTACCCGCGATCGCCATCGCAAACCCTTCGCCATAACTTTGACTGCCGCGCGGATTGCAATACACGACGTCGTATCCCGCAGCCGCCAGCGCGATAAAGTGGAAGACATACGCGTGGCCATACGCAAAGTGCGGGCCACCGTGAATGTATAGGATACACGGGCGGGGTGTGGGACCGATGCCGCTCTGGTGCCACGCGTCGATCTCTCGCCCAGCGCTCGCTACTGTAAGGTGCGTCGCGGGCGCCACCGAGCTACGCGAACTCCACTCCTCAGTTTCGCGAGTGAGGCGCGTGGCATCGTTACCTTCCCGTGATACGTACAATTCAGGTGGTGTCGCTTGATTGGACGAGCAATGCACGATCGCGTCTGAGCCGAGGTCAGCAAAGTGTGTCACCGACATGGTGGCGGGGGTGAGTGCGACCGCGCTCTTGCCAGTGCTTACTCGAAAAACTTGCGCCGCGCCGCGACAGGAGCCTAACACGGCGACGTCTCCGTCTGATACCCAAACGGGTGCCACCAAGCTACCTGCTGCGCCAACGTCGGTCAAGATGAAATTGCCGCACGTCCACTCTTCGTGTGGAGTCCAGCAGGCCTGGTTTCGCCCCGTCGCATCCACTACGAACACGCGCAGGTTACGCAGGCCTCCAGCGCCATGCGCTTCTTCGATCCCGCAGAACGCGATCCGCCTGCCGTCCGGCGACCACGATGGCGCTTCGATCGCCGTCGCGAACCGTGTGATTGCGTGCGGCTGCCAATCGTCGGTCGCCGATGCTGTCCACAACTCGCGGCGCCAAAGGGAGTCTGCGCTAGCCTCGTGATCGCCGCAAAAAGCCAGGCTCGTTCCCTTTGGATTCCACGCGACGCCTGCAACAAAGCCGGAGCCATCTGTTATTTGTTTGGCTGACTCAGCCGCAAGGTCAAAAAGCCAAATCTGCGGTTTGTCATCGAGGTAGCCCGGCCCATCGGCCCGATAGCGCAGGCGCGTGATGCGCCGCCAACCGCGTCGCTCGATCTCATCCTTGTTTTGGGTGGGGGTTGCGATCGCCGCAATGTACGAGCCATTTGGAGCAACGGCAAATTCGGAAACGTTGCCGGGGAGGATGGGTAATGCCGTGGCGTCACCGCCGTCAGGGTCGATCGCCCACAGCTGGGTGGTGCCGGCACGATCGCTGAGAAAGAATATTTTCTTGCCGTCGGCGGACCACTGCGGGGCTTGATCGCGCGCGTTTCCTGGCGTTAAGACCTTCGCATCTTCACGAAATTGTAGTGGGCGACTGTCAAGTCGCCCTGGATCGATCAAGAGGAGACGAACGCTGCCCCGATACGCATTTGCTTCTTCATCAAGCCGAGTGACCACATACGCTAGGGAAGTGCGCTGTGGGTGCAGCGCACACCATCCGACGATTGGCAACGAATAGAGATCGCGGGGTCCGAGCCTTCCGCGCGTTCTCGCTAGATCTGCCATTGCTCGATATTCCAAAAATCCGAATTGACTGGCTCAGGCCGAAAGCCGCGCAGATCCGTATTGACGACGTCGATGTTGTCCTGCCATGCAATGGGAATGACCGGAAGATCGGTGTTCCACAAGCGTTGCAACTGCGCATAGAGCGGCTTGCGCTGTTCTCTCTCGTAGACGGAAACTGCCGCGACGGTCAGCTGATCGGAACGCGCGCTCACGTATCGAGATTCGTTAAAGCCGCGTGCTCCGATATATTGGCTGCCCAAATTTGTGGAGCGATCGGGATCGGGATCGAAAATGAACGATGCAATCGCGGCCTGGAAGTTGCCCGTCACGAGCATGCCAGTTGGGCTGCGCAGCACGTTGAGAGGCTCCGATCGAATCGAGACGTCTGCGCCCACCGCTCGCCATGCTTGTTGAAGCTGCTCGGACAACGATGCGCCGATAGCGGATCCGGTGCTGCTCACAATGCTAAAGGAGAGCTTTTGATCACCCTTGCGCCGGATGCCGTCGGTACCAAGATGCCAGCCAGTCGTTTCGAGCAACTGTTTCGCTTGCGTCAAATCGTAAGGCGGCGAGTCGTTGTTGGGGTCATATGCCCAACTGAAAGGCGGAATCTCAGAATCAGCGGGTATCGCCGTGCCAACGAAGGTCGTCGCCGTCAGATGCGGCCGGTCGAGCGCCAGCACGAGCGAGCGCCGAACGCGCACATCATCCAGTGGCGCTCGGGTAACGTTGAGGATGATGAACCAAAGGGCGTAGTTTTTGACGAGCAACACCTTCAGCCCCGAAACCATTCGTAGGTTTGCGACTTGAGCTGGATTGCCCAACGTCGCAAAATCGAGCTCGTGAGATGTCAGCGTCGTCAGTCTCGTGTTTGCGTCGGGGATGATGGAGATATCGAGCTTTTGGATTTTCGGCGCGCCGACGAAATAGTGAAGGTTTGGGACGAGGATGATCTCCGAACCACGATCCCATCGGATGAGGCGCATCGGCCCAGTGCCGATGGGATGCACTCCGAATACGTCGCGATTGAAATCCGCCGTGTGTTCCAACAAGTGCTTGGGAATGATCGATCCTTGCTCTCCGTTGCAAAACAACTGAGCGACTGCCGGAGCCCATGGCTCTTTGAGATGAACGACCGCGGTGTAAGCGTCGGGCGTTGTCAGGCTTGCGATGTGCGTATACGGCGCGCTACTTGACGCGTTGACGTTTGGATCCATAATCTTGGAGAAGGTGAACGACACGTCGGCGGAGGTGAATGGTGCGCCATCTTGCCAGGTGACGCCGTGGCGCAGGTGATACGTGATGGTTCTGCGGTCCGCACTGATTCCACCGTTTGCGCGCGAGGGCACCACAGTCGCAAGATCGGGGATCAGTCGCTGTTGATCGTCGAGCTTGACAAGCCCGTTGAAAATCGCTTCCTCGATGGCGTTTTCGTAGGCGAGACCTCCAAGGACGGGATTCAGCGTGTTGAGGTCGTTGGGAATTGCGTAGCGGACGACGCCGTGAACGGTTGCGGACTGCACGCTGGGATGACCGCTCGTGCTTACCCGAGTACATGCCCAGAGCGGCAGCAGCAAAAACGCCAGCAAGAACATGGCGGATTGCATCTGCGTTGCGCCGTCGTGGGCTGTCGCTCGGCCGGTCACGATACGAGCCCAGCAGCTTCGAGGCGCCGCTTGCGGCGCGCAGCGACGACATAAAACACGATGCCACTTCCAAGCATAACCGCCGTCAAGCCAAGGATCTTCGCCACCGCCAGGGGCTTGTTCGGCTCGTTGGACGGCGGCACAAGTGTGAGCACGACTGCGCCCAAGGTGGTCAAAAAGCCAATCATGCTCGCCGTCGCGATCGAGAATCTCCCTCCGGGTATTCGAATATCCCCCTCGCGAGTCGGACCTGCGCTCAGTGTGAATCCAGACGCGAACAACAGCAAAAACGGCAACAACGTGCTGATGACTGTCGTGCTGACGAGGACATTGTACGCCCCCCGCACCGAGGTGCCGCCCTGGCCCAGGAAAATAAAAATTGCTGCGATTGCAGACTGCGTCACGAGTGCAACCACGGGGGACCCAAAGCGCGGGTGCATGCGGCCGAACCCCTTGGGTAGGTATTGATCTAATCCCGCGACAAACGGAAGGCGCGCCACGGCGCCAAGCCAAGCACCTGCGCTTGCCAGGCAACTCACCATCACGAACGCCGCAGCCACCGGAGTAATCATCGTCCAGCCAAACCGCGTGCTCGCCTCGCTGATCGCCTGCATGACGCCGTAGAGAGCGTTTGTGTCATTGGGCTTGAGGGTTGCAAGCACGGCCGCCGTGCCAAAGATATAAATCACAGCGATTGCGGGTGCTGCGAGTGCCAACGCGAGAGGAATGGTGCGCCGTGGCTGTCTGATCTCACCGCTCATCAAAGGTATCGCTTCGGGACCCGTCCAGGCAAACGCGATGGTCGACCAAAACACGAGGTCCGTGACGTGCAAGCCTGGCCGTAGGGTCGCGAGGTTCACTGGCGTGGCAAAACCAAACTTCCGCCACGCGACGACGCCAAGCACGATCAGGAGCATCGTGACGCCCCAGCGGCTGGCAGCGCCAACATTATTCAGCCACTTTTCTATGTCGAATCCAAGAATATTGAGAACCGTGGTCAAGACGAGGCCGGCGAGAGCAACGCTGATAAAGTACAAAGGCGAACCCGAGAGCCACCCGGCGCTTCCGCCATAGAAATACAAAACGCTGCCCGCCATGAAATAGAGCAACGCGGGAAAGTATGGAAGATTTGAAGTCCAGTAGGTCCAGCCGGAGATAAACCCGGCAAACGGTCCGAATGCGCGCTTGCTCCAAACGTACAATCCACCCTCGTCAGGATAACGCGCGGCCAAGAACACCACGACGATCGACAGAGGTACGAACATGCAGGCACCGCCCAAGAGCCAAATGACCAAGGAGCTTGGTCCTGTTGAAGCGGCCGCTGCTACCCACTGCAGATTCGAACCGGCGACGACAAAGAACAACGTCACATCCGCAAGTCCAAGAGTGCGGCGCAAAGCTGGCTCTTTACTCATGGCCCGTCATACCATATACGTCTTTGACGGATTGGCCTCGCGGAGTATCGGACGAGTCAGAGTGAAGCCGGAAATATCCGCATCGGTCTTGCCGTCGACTGCAAGCTCCGACAGAATCTTGCCGATGACCGAAGCGAATTTAAACGCGTGGCCGGCGCCAATCGCAATCGCCGCTTGAGGATAGGTCGCAAGCGAGTCGATGATGAAATCGCGATCCGGCGGCAACGTGTACAGGCACGTCTTTGTATAAACGATCTTGCCGAGCGCCGAGGGAAGGTATCGCTCCAAGAATGCACGGACCCGCTGAAAGTTCTCGTCGTCTTGCTCAAACGTGCGCGTGTCCGGATCCACTGGCTTGCCACCGGCATCCTGTGCGACCTTGATTCCGGGCTCGCCAAACACGGGAAAGCCGTAAAAACTCGGGTCGTCCATCCAAATCCAAACCGGAAACCGCCGTGGATCAAACGGTGCCAAATCCGGCGGCGCGAAATACGTAACTTGTTCTTTGGTTACTTCAAGCGGCAAGCGCAGATCGAAATGCGAGAGCGCTTCATTCGACCACGGGCCCGCCGCAATGACAAGCTTGCGGCAGCGATATGGTGTTTCACCGGACAGCACCTCAAACTCACCGTCCACCCATCGCACGTACGTTACTCCGGCTCGCTCGCGCAAGGTCGCACCATGCTGGCGTGCCATCTTCTGATGCGTAGCATTCGCGCGTGCAGCCATCGCGATACCGCCCTGCGCTTGATACACGGCATGAATCTCATCACCGAGTCGAAAGGGTGGCCAACGGCGCATGATTTCTGCCGCATCAAGGTGCTCGTAGGGCACGTCGCATGAGTCCATGCTCGCCATGTATGTCTCAAGGGGAATCGCACTCTCGCGCGGACCGAGATCGAGGCCTCCGGTCCGAAGGATCAGCTGCTCGCCTGAATCGGCCTCGACTTGCGCCCATGCCAGGTAGGCTCGCTTGGCAAGTTCGACGTAGTCGGGCCGATGATAGGACAGTCGAATAATGCGCGAATGATCCTGCGATTCTCCGCGCACGTGACCCAGTTCGAATTGTTCCAAGCCCAGCACGTCCTCGCCCGCGCGCCTCGAAAGCCAATAGGCAGCAGCGCTGCCAATGCCGCCCAACCCCAAGACAACGTACTCGAAATCCGTTCGCAAACGTTTGGCCTCAGAGCTGCTGCGGGTCGAGCGTGCCCAAACGCTCGCGAACGTAACGCCGTATGTCGAGGCTCAGGCTTTCCATCGGCGCGTAGAAGCCAGATCGGAACTTCCTCGACCGCATGCCTTGCTGTACGCCCTCGCAGATGCGCCAGTCTTGACGATTGACCAAGTCCCAGAAATCGATTGCGTCCGAGGGATCGAAATCCGGCTTGCCCATCTCGGCGGGATGGAACAAAAAATCGCAGACGATCGTGGTCTGTTCGGGCGAGCGCGGCCACAGAGAAAATGCGGCCACGTGGTCGGCGGCGAGACTGAGCATGAAGTTCGGATAGATGAGTTCACCTTTATGCCGAGTCTTCTCGTCCTCGTCGAGCCCTGGGAATGGTGCGCGGTTGGTTTTGCCGCTCAGCGTAAACGTGAAAGCGCCGTCTTTGTGAGGAATCCCTCGCTCCCAATCCAAGTCGCCGCCGCCGTTTTTCTTGAAAGCGGGCACGATCTCACACAGCTCGGGATGCACGCCACCGCAATGATAGCACTCGTTGTAGTTCTCCAAGAGAACTTTCCAGTTTGCGGACACGTCATAGATAATCCGTCGCGCGATGCGCAAATCGGCCAACGGGTAGCGCACCAGTCGCTCGGGAATCGATCCGAGCTGTACCGGCAGCGAGTGCTTTCGAGCCCGTGCCTCTTGCGGCAGGAGATTGAGGAAGAAGAAGCCGCCCCAACTTTGGAGTCCAACTTCGTGCAGCGAGAACTCTTCTTTGTGAAAGTGGTCGCCTTCGTGAAGATATGGGGCGGTGCGCAGGGCGCCTTCGAGCGTGTACGTCCACGAATGGTACGGGCAACGAATCGCGCCTGCAAAATTGCCGTGCGGCCCAGCCTCCTCCGCGTCGCCGGCCTGGAGCACAAGCCTGCAACCACGGTGTCGGCACACGTTGTAGTGCGCCTGCAGGCCGCCATCTTTTGCGCGGACGACAAGCACTTCCTCACCGGCGACGTCAAGGACAAGGTAATCGCCGGGATTAGGCAGCTGTTCCTCGCGGCCCGCGTAAAACCACTCGCCGTAAAAGATGTGCTCGCGCTCGCGCGCGAAGATCTCAGGTGAGAAATAGAACTCCCGTTGCAGCGTTGGTTCGAGGGCAGACCTCACGAGTGTCCAGTTCTGCCGCCATGTAGCAGCGGACCTTTAGGCTCGCTTGTAGGTCACGGTGAGAACAATTTATTCCCGACCGAAATCCTTTTAGAGCGCTTCACCCAATCGCTTGACTCGGAAGCTCAGGCCCAGCAGCATGAAGCCATAAATCAACGCGTAAAAGCCGAAGAGATACGCCAGGGTAAGCACGCCTGCCAGCGGTCGCCAAATGAGCAGCACGCCAAATGCTACTGAGATGAGACCACTCAAAACGAGCAGCCAATCATTGGGGATTGACTTGCGCATTTCGACAGCCACGACTAGCTGAAGGATGCCCGTGACGATTGCCCACCATGCCACGAAGAAAACGAGTGTTACCGCAGTGATGCCCGGATACAGCACGGCGAGGATGCCAACCGCAAGTCCCAGCACTCCTATGAGGACGAGAACGAGCCGTTGTCCGGCGGGCAGCCCCCACCCGAATGCACCAGCAAGGGCAAAGATGCCTTCGACGAACGCGAAAGCAGCGAGAATGAAGACGAATGCGAATGCAGTGGCGACTGGCCATAAGAAGGCGAGGATGGCAAATAAAACAGCCAGTACGCCGCGCAATGCAAGTATCCACCAGTTTTGCTTTAATTGCGCAAGCATGGTCTCTCCTTTGTAGGGGGCGATTGGAAAATCGCCCCAAAGAACGTCAGTTTATCGGCGCCGACCGCTGACGAGACTGACGTAGTACAGGAGGGTGAGCAGCGATTGTGCCGCGGCTGCCACGTAGGTGAATGCCGCGGCGTTGAGCACTTTGCGAGCGCCATCCACCTCTTGTGAATTCGCGAGGACGCCAGTTGTCGTTAGCAGCTGCATCGCGCGGCTGCTCGCATTGAGCTCCACAGGAAGCGTGAGGATTGCAAAGACGACTGAGGCACCGAAGAAAATAATGCCGGCCCACACGAGATTCAGATTCGCCAACATGAAGCCGACGATGAAGAGCAACGGCCCGACCCACGACCCCAGTTTCACCGCGGGCACCATGGCACCCCGCAAGCGCATGGGCACGTATCCCTGCGCATCCTGAACTGCGTGGCCGATCTCGTGCGCAACGACGGCAACTGACGCGACCGAATTCTGAACCGAACTCTGCGAGAGGTTGATCGATTTGTTGGTGGGGTTGTAGAAATCAGTCAGCATACCCGGGATGTTGTTGACTGCCAGGCGCAAACCGGTGCGCTCCATCAAGAGTTGGGCTACCTGTGCGCCCGTGATCCCTGTAGATGTGGGCACTCGCGCGAAGCGCGCAAACGTGCCGCGGACCAGCGCCTGAGCCCACAGGGCCAGAAGCAGGCCGGGAATCGCGAAGAGCAAGTATTGGGTACTAAAAAACATGAGGTGGTCCTATGCTAACGGTTCCCTGCTCACCTCCGCTTGCGCCGCGCGCCATTGTGCTCCGGCAGCGGCATCCAGCGCTCGGCCCATTCGGCTAGCGCTCGGATCGTCGAGTCTAACTCCGTCCCGGACTTCGTCAGCACGTAGTCGACGCGAATCGGCGGTCCTGGGTCGACCAATCGCTTGACGATTCGCGTTTCTTCGAGCTCGCGTAGACGTTCGCACAGCAACCGGTCGGAGACCCCGGGAACCTCGGCCGCAATCTCGCTAAATCTGCTTCGTCCCGCCATGAGCGCGCGAATAATCGCACTCGTCCAGCGCCGCCCGATGAGCTCGGCGGCGGTGTGGAAGCGCGGGCAAAAACCGCTTAAGGCGGCTCGTTCTCGGGTATGCGGCACAAGAGACCTCTTGACAGCCCCTTCGGGTTAGTGCTAACCTTTCCTCCATAGGTTACTAAACATAAGTAACTATCACTAAGTAATCAAAGACGCATATAAGGGGTTATAGGTATGGAAATCGCGCTCCTCATCGCAAGAATTATCCTGGGTTTGGGCATGGCCGTGCACGGCGCCCAGAAGCTCTTCGGTTGGTACGGCGGATATGGAATCAAAGGAACGGGTGGGTTCATGGAGGGTCTAGGTTTCCGACCCGGCGCTCTCTTTGCCCTCGGTGCGGGGCTCGGGGAGTTCGGCGGCGGCGTACTCACCGCGCTTGGCTTGGGGGGCCCCATCGGTCCCGCGCTCGTGGTGATGGTCATGCTCGTTGCGATCGTCACGGTCCATCTCGGACACGGCTTTCTGACCAGCAAAAACGGAGCGGAGTTGCCGTTGACCTACATTAGCGGAGCCCTTGTGCTCGCGTTTGCTGGGCCAGGAGTTTTTTCGTTGGATGCGCTACTTGGCATCAGTTCGGCTTGGCCGTCAAATGCGCCCTGGTTAGCGCTAGCAGCGGCCGCCATCTTGGCGCTGCTCAATATTGTCGCGCGTCGACCGGTACAAAAGCCCGCAGCTCAATCCTAAACGCAATCCGCACGGAGCGGGCATTGAAGAATCGCCCGCTCCAATATCGGGGTACCTTATGAAACAACGAAGGCTCGGCGCGAAGGGTCCGGTCGTCTCAAGCATCGGCCTCGGTTGTATGGGGATGTCAGAGTTCTACGGCCCGAGCGACGACGCGGAATCCATCGCAACTATTCATCGAGCGCTCGAACTGGGCTGCAACTTTCTTGACACCGCCGACATGTACGGTCCCTTCACGAACGAGCGCCTGGTGGGCCGCGCGATCGCGGACAGACGCGATCAGGTCTTTCTCGCCACAAAATTTGGCAACGAGCGAAGCGAAGACGGACAGTGGATTGGGATCAACGGCAAACCCGACTATGTCCGCAAGGCGTGTGAGGCATCCTTGCAGCGCTTGGGAGTGAGCCACATCGATCTGTACTACCAGCATCGCGTGGACAAAACGGTGCCCATTGAAGAAACGGTCGGGGCAATGAGCGAGCTAGTCAAAGCAGGCAAGGTTCACTATATCGGGTTGAGCGAGGCATCCGCAAGTACGCTGCGCCGCGCACATTCGGTGCATCCAATCACGGCGCTCCAAACCGAGTACTCTCTCTTTGCGCGCTTCGTTGAGAGCGAAATACTTCCCACATGCCGCGAGCTTGGGGTCGGATTCGTGGCCTATAGCCCCTTGGGGCGTGGGCTGCTCACGGCAGCAATTGCAGGACCGCAAGACTTGGCGCAAGACGACAGTCGCCGCACGCGCCATCCACGTTTTGCCAGCGAGAACTTGACCGCCAATCTCAAGATCGTCAACGAACTGAGCGCCATCGCGCGAGACAAGGGCATCACACCGGCCCAGCTCGCGCTGGCGTGGTTGCTCTACCAAGGCGACGATATCGTGCCTATCCCAGGCACTCGTCACCGCAATCGGCTCGAGGAGAATTGCGCCGCGGTGGACGTCACACTCTCTGCGGGTGACCTAGATCGGATCGGCAAAGTTGCCGGCGCGGGTGCGTTCCAGGGACCCCGCTATGCTGATATGAGCAGCGTGAACGTGTAGGACAAACATTTTGAGCGGCGATTTTGCGTTCAGCTTAGGACCGTACGCCTTTCTCGTTATTGCCTTTCTCATTACCCTCGGCTTCACGGGCCTGGGCTTTGTTATTGGCAAACGCCTCGGGCCACCCAAGAACGATCTGCAAGCTGCCGCGCTCAACACTGCGCTTGCTTCCATCTTTGTCATCGTGGGCCTCATTTTGAGTTTCTCGTTTTCCTTTGCCGTCAATCGCTATGAAGAGCGTTGGCATCTTGTCGTCGCGGAAGCCGATGCGATTTCCACGACCTATCTGCGGATGGGAGAACTCCAGCCGAAAGACCGCGGAGCAGCTCGGTCGGCCATGCGGGCATATATCGCAACGAAGATAGACTACTATCGCTATGGGAGTGATCCAGCGCTTGAGCAGCTCGACTACCAAAAGGTCCGCACCTTGGAACAGCAGATCTGGTCCATAACCGCGAGCGAACTCTCGAGCCGTCCAGTACCGGCAACCTCGCTGATTACGCAGTCCGTGAACGCGATGTTCGACGTCGGCGCAGATCAGCGAGCTGCATTGGGCTTCCGCCTGCGTGGCGTTGCGGCGTTTATGATTGGGCTTGGGTTTGGACATAGCCAGTCTCACCACTGGCTTGTTTCTGTTACGTTCTGTTTGTTGCTGGTGGCACTCACATATGCGATCATTGATTTGGACAGCCCGCAAGCCGGGCTCATTCGCGTGAATTTGTTGCCGCTCGAACAAGCTCAACAAACTATGCTGCAAGAACCGTAGAAGCCTCATGTCGCCAGCGTCCGTCTCGACCAGTATTCGCATCAGCGGCAACGCCGTTTCGCTTTCCAATCCGGACAAAGTGTTGTGGCCTGCAGATGGCTACACCAAAGGTGACCTCATCGATTATTACCGAGGGGTCGCCAAATGGATTCTTCCGTATTTGAAAGACCGGCCTTTGAGCTTGGAGCGCTATCCAAATGGCATCCGCAAGCCGGGATTCTTTGAAAAAAATGCGCCCGCCAGCTTGCCGCCATGGGTGAAAACCGTCGCGCTGAAGAGTAGCGGCAAGCGAGAGCAAGTCCGCTACATTCTCTGCAACGATGAAGCGACGCTCGCGTATGTTGCCAATCTCGCCTCCATCGCGTTGCATGTGTGGATGTCGCGGACCGGGTCTCTCGATCAACCGGATTTTGTCCTGTTCGACCTCGACCGCGGCGACGGGTGCACCCTTGGTACGCTCGCGACCGTGGCAGTCACGGTTGCAGCAGCGCTGCACGCGAAAGGTCTGCGCCCGATGGTAAAATCGACTGGCGGATCGGGGCTGCACATTTTTGTGTGGACGCGTGGCCTGAGCTATGAGCGGGGCCGCAAGCTGACCAATGAAATTGCGCTAGCGGTGCAGGCGGAGCTCCCTAAGTTCGTGACACTCGAGCGCATGATTGCCAAGCGAGGACGCGGCAAGGTGTACATGGATTGGGCGCAGGTGGGCCGAGGGAAAACCGTCGTCATGCCATTCACCGTTCGCGCGCGCGAAAAAGCTCCCGTATCGATGCCGTTGCAGTGGAAAGACGTTGAGCGGCTGCAGCGTTCAAAGGAGCTGGACACCGCCGCCTATTTTGCGCGCTGGAACATTGGTAACGTTCCGGCGCTGTTGCGCCGCACCGGCGATCCCTGGAAATAATGTCATCGATTGACGCCGTTGTAGAGGCGATTGGAAAATCGCCTCAGTCCTGAGCGGGAAAGTCAATAGTGACGTTCAACAGCGGGTGGAGTAAAATGCGCAATAAAATAATCATCGCCGTAGCATGCGCCTTGGTCGGGTGCTCGCAGCAACCAGTCACCCTGACATCCTCTGCCGCGGCGACGCCCTGGGATTCCATTGCCAATGGCCGCGCGATCTTTCAAACGGGCAAGGATCTGCGTGGCGTGCAGATTGTCGCGCAAAGCCGCCCGCTCTTCAATAAGTGTTCGGCATGCCATAGGGCAGACGGCTCAGGAGGCATGCGCTTACCCAACGCTGTGGTGAGCGCAGACTTGCGGCATCGGGCTCTCGTCGTCGAGCAGAAGCACCCGTACACGCTACCGCTGCTCGAGCGGGCCATTGCAACCGGGGTCGACAACGAAGGTCAAAAGCTCAACCCCATGATGCCGCGCTGGAAATTGTCGCAACAAGATCTTCACGATGTTGCGCAGTATGTTTTGCAGAAGCTAAAGTAAAAAGGAAGTCCTCCAGTGAGCGACGTGGCAGCGAGCACCAAAGATCAGAAAACGAGTATCGCCCCCATGCTCTCGGTTCGAAACGGGGCGAAGGCAGTTGAGTTTTATAAAGCGGCGTTCGGAGCCGGCGAAGTGTTCCGCATCGAGGATGAGAGCGGAGCCGTGGTCGCTCGCTTGTCCGTGGGGGAAGCCGAGTTTTGGGTTGCAGATGAGTCGCCCGAGCACTCAAATTTCAGCCCCGAATCCCTTGGCGGTGGATCGGTGCGTGGTGATGACCGTGGACGATCCGGATGCCGCGTTCGAACGGGCCGTCATGGCGGGAGCCACCGTCGTTTGGCCGGTCAGCAACGAGTACGGTTGGCGCTTGGGACGCATTGTCGACCCGTTCGGACACCATTGGGAAATCGGCAAGCCTTTGGGCGGCGGCTCCGTGTGATCTGAATCCTACTCAAGTGAAGTGTGAGCTAGGTACTTTATGCTGGTGCGGCTTGCCGCGTCATATGTGCGTACCGGCATTCCTTTGGAAGGGCTCACATGAAATACCTTATCATCATCGCGCTCCTTTGCCTCAGTTCAACCATTGTCAAGGCTGATACGGTGTGCTCGGATGCGGACTCAGCCGACAAGACCGCTGAGTCGCAGCGAGACGCCGGGGAAAACTCAGCAGCCTTGACCACGTTCAACGCAGCCATTACCAACCGGCTTGCTTGCGATAACGGGCTGTCGGGTTCCGACCTCTACGACAGTCAGATCATGCTTGCGGGCGAGTATGTGGCCGTTGGGAACCTTGCGAAGGCGCTTGGCGAAACACAAAATGCGGAAACAGACTATGGATATGCGCGCACGGTCATCGGTTGGCTCAATGCGGATCCACTTGTGCAATATCAGGCTGAACTGCTTGGTGAAATAACAGACCGACTAGCTGTCAACGACCCGTGATGCTCGGCATCTGCGGATGTAATCACTAAAGAGAAAAGCCGGTCATCGGACCGGCTTTCTTCTAATGCGTCAGTACCGTGGCTCTTGGCACCGGACGTTTTTCATCGAGATCGAGCAGATCAAACCAGGTTGTGACGTCGTCGCGACCGGGGGCGATCTTGTCGCGCTGATTTACAAAATACTCGTAACTGTGGCTTCCAGGTTCTGGGTGCCATGCAAACCGCGATTTGTTGAAACGCTCGATGTCGTCAGGTGTCTTATCCTTCAGTAATTGTTTAGCCCACTCGCCGATTTTTTCATCGGAGTCGAGTTCTTTTACCTTGCGAGCGAATTCTTCGCCGTTGGTACCGAGAAACTCGAAAAGCGGTTTGTCGTGGGGGCAATCATAATCATATTCGCCCAAGTGCCCCTCGTTGTAGGCCTTGGCCTTGTCGATAGCGCGCTTGAGCGAAACGAGCCCCAACATCTTGTCCTTCGGGCTGCGTGGATAGGTCTTGGTAAGGTCCATTGCAGGCGATCCTCCGTAGCTTTTGCCTACCTTTCTTATTTCACGAGTTTGATGGGACCAAACCTTATGCAAGTCTCATGGTGCCGGTGCTGACGGTGTCACGTTGGAAACCTACCGTTCCGTTCCGGTGTAAAATGAAAGAACTGCACTGCGTCGTTCCCCTTCGCGCTATTAACACACGTGAAAACGCCAAAAGTGGTATAATGGGAGTTGATACAGGGCTCGAGCGGAGGAAACTAGTTATGGACGTGAATGTTGCGCTTCGGAGGTCTGGGTTGTGGCTGGCGATGGTTGCGGCGCTGGGGTTGAGTTTGTCGGTGTTAGCGCTCCCACAGCGGGCGGCAGCCCAAGAGCGACCTACTACGCAAGAGGGCCCGCATCCGACAAGTGCCGGGTTTCCAAGATCGAATACCTGGCAACCCGATCCTATGAATGCTGGGCTGCCCAGATCGACCACTCCGCAACCCAATCGGTTTGCAAACCCACCATATTGGGACGCCCGTCAATTGTTTCCAAGCATGCAAGCGTGCGGCGCGGATCCGTATTCACTTTTTTACGATCCAGTGTCAGGTTTATCAATTGGAAGTCAAGCTGGCCTATTTTCTTGGCGGAATAGCGGGGTGCAGGGTATCCTCAGCGGTCCCGATCTCCTGTCATTGTACGGTTACAGCGGTGACCAAGCGGCATGGTGGCCAAACTCGTACGCCTACCTAAACCCGATGTCAGGTCCGTGTGGCGGCTTCCAGGGCTGGTCGCCTTAGAATCTGGATGGAACTACGACACGGCGATCACGTGTTTATCAAGAACCTTAGCGTCGAAGGGCAAGTCATCGAAGTGGACACGCGCACGATCGTGGTTCGCTACAAGAAGAACGATGGCGAGTTGATCGAGCACCGCTTCCAACCTGAGGACTTGGAATACCGGCCCAAGCCCCGCTTGCAATAACTACGTTGAGAACGAGCCCAGCGATTGCGGTGCGCATGCGCCGCTCGGTTTACTGAGGAAAGCTTGGTATCTGCGACCCGCAGTAAGCATCGGAATGTTCGAACTATAGTAAAAATCCGATGGATAGGGATGCGGCCCCGTCGGATCCGACACCAAACTTAAGCTGCCCCCTGTCAATACCACGCCAGTGTTATCGCTGAGCGTGAGAATCCACTCATTGTGGGTACTAAAGAGGTTGTTATTGTTTCCGGAAGCCACGATTCTTATCTGACGCACCTTCGTTGACACACCGTCGCTTCCAGACGTCGGATTTGCGAGCGCCTGCTGAGTCCCAGTGTTGCATGGGAGAAGTTGACGGACTCCTGTGAGCGCCTTGCCGCTGGCCGCGGCGGCTGCCGGATGTGTCAAAACGGCGGCACTACGGATTGAGGGTTCATTTGGGGTCGACCTGTGAAGCGGGGCCGGAGACGCGAAGGCAGGTCGTGCAAGGACTACCCTTTTGCGCTTTTCGACCACTAGACGGGGGGGCTCACCGTGCGTTCGTCGCGCGACGACGCGATGGCTTGCAAAAACCCTAGCTGGTCGTCGCGCGTGTACTGCGAAGGCGTTGGTGCGACTCGCCGCAGTCGTCTGGACACGTGTGCGCTCGCCTTCCAACCTTGTCGCCACGAACAATCCGCAACATATTAAGGCTACAGCCACGATAGGCAGTGCTTTGACGCGCCAGCGTCCACCAAAACATTCCGCCGGCGGCCACCATGGATTCAATCTCCGACCATACGTGTATTTCATTCGTCTTGTCGGTGAGATCTCGACGCGCATGGGTGTCGATGAGCTATCCGAGTGAAAAGGCAGATCCGTTCGCGGCGGGGGATTGACGGGTGGCTCCGCGGGGAGGAGCGCGCGTTGCGGGCTTTCGGATTCGAGCATCATTGGCTCGAAGAGCGTTGGATCGTGTCGAGCGATGGATTTCAACGTGATGATCTCGGGAAATCCTTCATCCTCTTGCAGAGGTGGGATCAGCGAACCCAGACTCGCAACTACATCGTCCCATGGCATTTCAGCGACGACTTCCCCGTGCGGATATCTCGTGCGCACTCTTACCGCCGCTGGATACGATCGCATTGGATTGGATTGCCATCGTGCCTCGATATCGAATGAGACCTCGCCTCTGACCGGGATGCGGACTGTTGGAGAGGTAAGAATGATGCAGGAGTCATCATCGGACTGCGGTTGTACGGCGCACTCGGCATTGCCCCGGTTGACGATCTTGCAATGGAGAACAAAACCCTCCACGAGGCTGCGCCGCAAGAGCGGACCGCGCACCCGAATAGACATCTCCAGACGATAGTAGGGAACGATGTACACGCTCGCCGAGAGCTGTCCTAAGCACGTGCCCTCGAAGTCATGTAGCTCCAGGGTGAGGGGATATTCCCCAGCGGGAGCACTTGTTTCTGTACCGGCAGCCAAGAGAAGTTGGGTGGTGGCTTCCCTTCCCGGTCGCAAAGCCAAGCGTGCCGGGTTGACTGTCGCCCAATCGATGCGGTCGACAACGTTTATCTCAACATCGTGGCTCTCTGATGTTCCGTTGCGGATGACAATCGGATACCCGGCAGGTTTGTCTGGCAGAAGTTGCCATGCCGAGCTATCACCTGCCTGAAGGATCTCGAGGACGACGTCGCGTTCTTGGCTTTCCATCCAGCTTTCCGGGCGCAGACGGTCTTTCATTAACTATCGGCCGACGCTGAGGTGTGTCCAAGGGCCCCCCTCGAGTTTAGATGCATATGATGCGAGCTGGAAGGGCCATTCGCGCCCGTAAAATCAGAGGCTGCGGACTCCGACCTCATCAAGATGAGCGAGAAGATCCGCGGGGTCATCGTACACTCGATATGCGCCTGCTTGCACAAGCTCTTCGCGACCATATCCGCCAGAAAGCAATCCAACACCTAACGCACGCGCTCTACGCGCGGCTAGGATGTCCCAAACGCTGTCGCCGACCACTAAACAGTTCTCGGGCGCCAACGAGAGACGCGCGGCAGCGGCGAGAAAGAGATCGGGGTCAGGTTTTGCGTGCGCGACATCGTCGCGAGTGATTATCGGAACGTCGGCTGGAACTTTGAGCACGCTTAATGACTGATGCGCCTTTGTCGCTCGGCCGCTGGTCGCGATTGCAAGTGGTATACCAGCCGCCGAGAGCACGGCCAGGAGCTCATTGGAGCCCGGTAGAGGACGAACGTAGGCGAGCATCTTCGTGTATTCGGACTCGTGATCGTTTTGCAGCTGCTCGATCTCAGCTTTGGAAAAGTCGCGCCCCACTTCGCGCGCAAGGGCGTTGATCATAAGGCCGCCGCTCATACCGATGCGCCGGTGGATGCGCCAGATGGACAACCATACGCCGGCGTTGCCAAGTGCTTTGTGCCAGGCTAGCACCTGCAAGTACACGCTATCGATGAGCGTGCCGTCAAGGTCAAAGAGAAAGCCAATCGGTTGCGAACTTTGCATGGCGGGAGCCTTGGACGAGAGTCAATGAGCCCCTTTGACGATCACCGGGATATTCTGCGCGTGCAAGAATTGAATAATTTCTCTTGCCGGTCGAGCATAGCACAATCCCGGTTCATTCGCCCTCGTTCCAACAACCATGCCCACGATCTTTCCGTCACTAAAAACTGGACTACCGCTGCTTCCTGGCCAACAATTAACGCCGATAATGAGTTCGGGTTCATTGGTGGGCAGGTCGTAGTCATAGGCGGCGATCCAACCTCTCATAGTTATTGGAGGTTGGTGATTGAAGGGAAACCCGACGAAAATGGTTTCCGTGCCGTCTGCCAGTTGGGTATCACCGCGATCAAAAACAACCGAGCGGACGTACCTCTTAGTGTACTCATCAAAGAATGGATTGCTGGTCGTGAGGCACGCGGCAGCATCCACTGTCGCATCGCTCGCGCATTTGGTGAGGTCGAACGGGAATACTTCAAGGATTATTTGTGGGCCGTTTTGAGATCCCCACCCACCTCTTTCTATTTCGACCATCGGTTGGCAACCAGATTTTCCACTTATGGCAGCCAGTTTTCGGACCACATGAGATGCGGTTACGAAGTAACCATCGCTTCTTATCAGGAACCCCGTTCCGGCAATACCAGTTGCCCCATTACAGATGATCGCAACGGCGGGCCTCTTCGCATCTGCAATGGCGCTTGTCGAAATGGTGTTGCCAGCGGCGGCGGCGCTACCAAATGCGAAAACCAGGGCAATGTAAAAAATGCTCTTCATAGTGCTACTTCAATCATGAGCAAGAGTGCGCAAACCAAAGGTCGCCTATATCCTACCGATACGGCGCTCCGCTGATAGAGTCTTGTTCGTTAGGGAATTGCGGGGGATGGAAGTTCCCGTTTTGAACCGACCGAACGAGGAGGCGTCGCAATGCTGATCCCGATCGCATTTTGACTGAGTCCCGGAGTTGGGCGACACGGGGACGCGCAAGGTTTTCCAATGCCGACGCCTTTCCCCTGATTTTAGGGATCTTGCCGGATGACGGCAATTTGGAGTCGAAAACCCTCGGCCATCTGGGGTGATTTCGGTTCAATTCTCGTTAGGTGGAGGACGCCTGTGAATAGCCAAAAGTGGCAGGTCGCGCTTGCCATTCGCGATTTGCTCGAAATCGTTTTGATCCTCGCCTTCGTCGTAATCGTTCCGCCATTGGCGGAGAAGCTGATGATCCAGCATGGCTTCAATGTGGGCGGTACCAATCGTATTGTCGCGTCGAGCATACTTTTTATTCTGTGGGTGCTCTTTGCGGCGCTCCTGCTGAAGCTAAATGGTGAAGGGCTTTCAGCAATCGGTCTCGGGAGGCCGAGCAGCGTCGTTCGCACGATCCTTCTGGGTCTGCTTACGGCAGCAATCGTGTTTGCTGTGGTTGTGATTCTGGAACATCTCGATCATGGAACGAATCGGCTGGGAGATATTGGAACCGAACTAAGGGGGAACCCGTGGCTGGTGGCGCAGCGTATTGCTATCAGTCTGTTGATTGTTGGTTTTGTCGAAGAATTTATTTTCCGCGGATTTATTCTGACCCGCCTCGCATATATTTTTGGACGGTCAAACCCCGCGTGGATTCTCGCCATCATAGTTCAGGCGGCGCTGTTCGGGCTTTCGCATGGATATCAACAACTCTATGGAATGATCCTGACCGGTGCGATCGGCCTGTTCTTCGGTTTGATCTTTGTGTTTGGTGGGCGAAACCTATGGATTGTCATAATCGGTCATGGCGTCTACGATGCCGCTCATGCGCTATACTTATCAGGAAGTGGTGCGTGAAGCCCGTCACCATCTCTGTCACTCCCAGAAAGAATCATCAGCATAGCAAAGATGGTAAGGCCCCTCAGGCGATTCTCCATACATCCGCCTAACCCTGACACGCGCTTTCGCTCGTGGTCACAGAATTGTCGAGGCACGCATCCTTGCTAACTCTTCCGCGTAAATTCCGGGTGGTGGTAAGAAAAATTAAAGGCTTCATAAAGCGTCTTTAGCGGCCCAGGCCGATAACAACGCGTCAGAGGTCAGACCCGAGTTGAAGGGCTGTTTACTCCGCTAGCCCACGCATGCTCGAAATAATGGCGCTCACCGACCTCGATATCCATCGCGTCCTCGCGTTTGTTGCGTGATACAAGTGATACTTTAAGTGTGGATTTGCAATTGATCGACTGAATTGGGAAGCGCCGAGAGTGGATTGGTCGTTGAGGCGCCGACTTGCATCTAAGGTCTCGATCGATCCACCAGTCTTATCAAGTAAATTGGGTCTTATCGCCTGTAAATGTCTCTGGCATGAACGGAGGTGCTGCTACCCCGACGGCGTTCGCAGGTAATAGCCAAAACCGCGGCGCGTGTGTATCAGGCGGGCGCTCCGACCCCTATCGATCTTCTTGCGCAACTGGTTAACGCACACACAAAGCAAATTGAACGGCTTAGCTTTCGAATTTCTGAAATTTGAATTCTTAAAAACGGTAGAGTTCAGATGACTTTTGGAAACAACACGGTCGTGGTTGAGCACGAGACATTCTAGTAGAGAGTATTCCATTGGCTCGAGATGAACTGGGCGCGACCCGCGAGTCACCTCTTGGAGCTCCCGATCGATTAGCAGATCACCAAAGACGAGAAATCGTCGGTCTGCATCAATGTTTGTGAATTGCTTCTTGACGTCGTCGACCAGTCGTTCGACAACGGGTAACTTTGACGCGACATCGATTGTACCGTTGATATGAATTACGATGACCAGACCGAGTGGCTGCGTGACTCCTTTTGTTGGGCGCGCGAGCATAACCAAATCCTCAATTCGCGGTGCGGCCGCAATACTCAAGGGGGGCCGTGGCTTTAGTTTCTCAATCCGTTGTTTCAGCGGACGCCGATCAGCGAACTCGCCTAGCCCTTTCTGATCGGACTATGACTAGACAAAAGGGGCGAAGTCAAAACCGCACCCCCTTTCCTACCGCTAGTCGCCTAGGACTAGTAGGTTCCTTGCACCACTGGGGACATGGTGATGTCCGCTTGTCCATTCGCTCCAGTGATGGTGGGCCTTTGTTGTCTGTTTCCTGGAGGCCCGGCTTCGAAGGCCGGATAGTCATATCCGACCGCCGAGATGAAGTAGATGTCCCCTGTATTCAGCGAGTTGCTTGCACCGGCACCGTTTTGGCATCCCGTGCCAATGCACTTGCCGAGATGATCGGGCAATGCGAACGGCTGCGTGCCGGCGCCGTTGATCGGCCCGACGGCGTAGAACAGCGGGCCGGCATTTGCGTCGACGATGTACACCATCGTCTCCGTGACGCCAGCTGGTACATTCACCGTGCCAGTTCCACCTCCAGCGCCGTCACCGGTGAACGTCGGCGCCGGCATGGCCGGCAACGGCGCAGCCGAGGTGAGCGTCGCGGTCGCCGAGTAGGTGAACGGAGCCGCATTCTGTGCAACTACTCTTACCTTCATGGTGTACGATCCTGAAACCGGTGCAATTTCCACCGGCGTAAAACCAGGAGAGTATCCTGCAAAGTTCGTCGGAAATGTTCCGTCGTTAAAGAACGGCACCGCTGGCGGACCCGTGATATACGCCATCGGATCCGCTGAAAAGTACGGCAATGGCTGGATCGCATCCCCGCTACCGATCGCGAGGGCGACCAGCGACGTGCCGTTGTAGGTCGACGATGTGAATCCATTCCCTGCGGTGGCATTCGGACTACCGGGATAGTATCCACCGCTAACCGTGCTTTGGTCCGAGTTGAACGGCCCCAGGCCGTACGTGTAGACACCGCTAAACGTGCCGAGTGTGGTATTGACGAGCCCGGCGTTGTTGAGAGGGACCTGCGGTGAGCTGCTGATGTGGTTGGTGCCCGCGTCGAGGTTCGGACCTGCATTAGTGTACGCACCGGTTGCGCCAGCCGGGACCACGAAGCCAGCCGGCCCAGTGATCGCCGGAGTGCTCGCGAGTACGCCGGTTAGACCGTTAGGCTGGCGCAATGTCGCCACGAAGTTCACCCCCACAGCACTGTCCTGTCCGATTCTCGCGGTACCAACGGCAAATTGCAGCTTATTGGATGCGAGGTTCGCCTGATTTGTGCTCGGGACTTTTGCGACGCCATTGGTCGCACACGCTACCAGCAGTGCCGCCGCGACCGCGAGACCAAACGTCCTATTGAGTGCTTTCATGATGCGCATGTCACGTCCTCGCTTGGACGTAGAAATAGAACGAGGTTCCCGGATTCGCGGGGATATTAATGTAAGTTTGCTTGCCTCCAATGTAATTCTGGTACTGCGGCCAGGCCGAGGGGTAGTTCGTGTAGTTGGTGGGATCTGTCGAGAAACCGGTCAACGGTCCGGTGATGCCGGTCGCGATCGGTTGATAGCGAGCGTTGAAAAGCGGCCCGTTGAAGGTCTCGTTGAAGATGTTTTCCACGTCGACACCATAGGTGATTGGCGAGTGATGCGCCGCGTATTCGATTGTGATTGAGGCAACCGAGTTAGGCGGTGTGAGTTCTCCACCCGCAGACGAAGTTTCCGCGTTACCGCGGCAGGCCGCGAGGTTCGGATTTAAGACCGAGCCGGGATTTTCCGGGTCGACGAAACACGCCGGCCCGTTGGGGGCGCTGCCGATGAGTGCGTTGGTGTTGGCCAGGTTAAACGCCGTGCCGTTGACGAGGGCGGCCGACAGTGTGCCAAGACCAGTCGGATAGCCGATGTTGTAGGAGAAACGCGGATTGATGCGCCAGCCGCTGTGCGTCTTGTACGTGAGCCCGAGTGTCGTTTGGAGCGGCGACACGAAGCCGACGCGATAGATGTTACCAACGAGCAGCGATGCGGGGACGATGTTGGGATAGAAGTCCTCCGAACTACTGGTCGGAATGACACTCGAGAACTCATTGATGTACGAGGCCGTGAACTGTCCGCTGAGCCCGTAGGCATTCTCGCGGGTGATGTTAAGGTCTATGCCCGTGGCGAACTCCTTACCCAGATTGTTGAGAACGGGCGGGAGGAACTGGACCGCTCCATTCACGACCAACGGGAGTCCGTTGGGTCCGAGAACCGGCGAGGCTTCATTCGCAGTCGTGTTGTGCTGGAAGCGGTGCCACGGAGCGATGCTCACCCCGACGCCGTTGAGGATGCCCCCAGTGAACTGAGTCTGCAAATTGATTTGGTAGTTGTCCGCGGTCATCGGAAGAGCCGGCTGAAATGGAATCCCGTCGAAGTTTTGAGACGCCCAGTAGAGCTGCTCGCCGAAGGTTTTGCACGGTACAAGATAATTCGGTGAAATTCCGCAGTTGGTTTGCGTGCCGCCGAATAGATTGACAGCCGGCAACGAACCGTATGGTGTGTTGATGTAATAGCCAGGGTCGACCTGGCCGAAACCGACCGACGCGATCGGCACGAACGCGACGCCGCGGTCGTAAGTGACACGCACGGCCGTGGTCGGTGTAACTTCGTAGGACAGGCCGATGCGCGGTTGAAGCACCTTCGGTCTGGTTTCCTCGCTCGTGAAGTTGTAGGTCGCATTGAACGGGCAATTGCCGTTGCCAAGCGGAGCGCTGCTATTGTATGCGGGATTAGCCGTCCACGTCGCCGGTTGGTACGCCGTGGTGCAGTAGTTCGGATCGACGCCTGGCGCCGGCAAGCGATAGGTCGCCATGTCGAGGCGCAAGCCGATCTCGGCCTTGAGCTTGCTGCCGATGTCCGTCTTGTCGTTGGCGTAAACCGAGTAGTCTTGGCGATTGATCGTCGAAACCTGGTCGAATTGTGGGTAGGTTAGTTGCGCCGGCGCGTTTGGGAAATTGTAGGCGTACCCGCAACCTCCCGGACCGAGCGGGCAGCTCGGGTCGCTCGGGGGGATGAAGCCATACACGGTCCCAGCGATATCCAAAGGACTGATTAAGGCGCCGTAGAGGCCGTAGGAAGTTGAAAGGTACTGGTCGATTGGATGCACCAAACCATAGTCGGCACCAAAAGTAAACAGGTTCCGGTCGTTCAGCTGCTTCTGCAACGAGAGCGTGAAGCCCGTTGTTTCACCACCCTGACGATTATAGGCATCCCCGGCGAAGCTTCCTTCCGTGCTGGGGAAGTCGAATGTCACCACCGAAATCTGTTGGTAGACTTTCGCGGAGAAGTACGTGGATGAATCGAGGTTGCGGGTGTACTCGAGTTTCATCGCCGAGTTTGGTTGGAAATAAGTGGCCGGATAGCGGCCAAATGCTGACGCGAGCAGCTCATTGGGCGTCGTTTGCCCCGGATACATCGCCGACAAGCCCTGTATTTGCGATGTCGAGAACCCAAAGATGCCACCCCAAGTCGAGTCGTAGACCGGGTCGCAGCTGGCAAAGCACAGTCCGGTCAAACCACCCGCGCCCTGGTAGAAGTTGTGGTCCGCGACGTCGATGAAGAATTGCAGCGACTGCGAGTTGTTGTTGCCGAAACGGTAGTTGAAGTTGTTGAGAAGTTCGCGGTCGAATTCGTTGTTGGATGAAAAGTAGCTGCCGAGCTGTACGACCGGCGTGGTTCCATTGCCATACTGGAAAGTGGTGTTGGCGCCCGCGAACGACAAGTAATCCGACACGCGCCCGTCTGGGGTGGCCCAACTAACGTCGAGGTTGAGCCGATGGTCGAAGCCGGGGCCACCCGCGGCAACGGCGACCTGTGCGTAGCTTGGATAGGTACCGCGCTTGGCGACTACGTTGAAGGCACCGGTTCCGCCACCGGCTTGGCTCGCGTCACCCGCACCAGTTGTCAATTGCAAGAGTTGGACACCACCGGTCGGAATCGCGAGAGAGTTGGTGAACTGGTTCGAGTAAGCGTCCACATATGGAATGCCTTCGAACTCGAAGTCTTCCTCATACTCGCGGCCACCGTGGATCACCGGGTAGCCGGACGAGTCGGCCATTGCGCCGGGCAGCGAGGTGATGAGGTTCGTTTCACTTATGTTGAACGCCGAACCCTGAAAGTTCTGGACCTGCGCGGCGCTCACGGTGGTCGTGGTGGTCGTCTGTGACGGTTGGAATGCGCTCGCTGCGGCGCGAATGACGATACGACTCAGCAGCGTGGGCGCTTTCCTCAGTTTGACGTCAACCGTCACCACTTGATCGGCGAAGACCGTAACACCGGTTTCAACGTAAACTTCGAAGCCTGCTGAAGAAAACGTGACCGCGTACGTATCGGCGTACACGCCCGCCATTGAGTAGAAACCGTGGGCGTTCGTAATCCCCTTGTAGGTTCCGGATCCGGATACCGCAGAAACGGCTACGTCTGCAATGGGGACACCCGTCGTCATATCAGTTGCTGTCCCGCTGATGACGCCAGTGGAGCTGGCGAACACCTTCGAGTCAGAAACAACGGTGATAAGCAAAACAAAAGAGGCTGCGGCGATCATAAGAACGATCTTTCGCATCCTGCATGCAATATAGTATCTCATCCAAGTCTCCTTAGTTACCTTGAAATGAGGTTTGGGCGCATCGACTCGGGCGCCCCCGGAGCCGAACCCGTGGTAATAGTTAAGGAATAGTTAAGGGGTCGTTAAGGCGGTCCTGCAACGGAAGTCGGGCCCCCTGAGGAACGCAAGCAGGAAAGGATCACGGTCGCGGCACTTCGGATCGTAAGGAACTGAGAGCGGCAATTCATGCCTTTGTTGCCGAGATTTCTCTGGACTCAAGAGTGCGCAAGGCGAAAGTCGCCTATGTTCTACCGATACGGCGCTTGGTGCTTGCTCGGTTGGTCAAAACGCGATGGGGATTAGCGCTGTGACTCCTCCTGGTTCGGTCGGTCCTAACGGAAACTCCCATCCCCCGCAATTCCCTAACGAACTGACCTTAGCCACAGGGCCACTACGGCGGGGCGGGGCTTCCTAAAGTATTGTGGTGCAGTATCACTTTAGCTTCTTACTCATTGCAGTAGTGGAAGCCACTGTTGGCACTTTATGGCTTTTTATACCTGAACGGATGCTCGCGCGTGGACGACTTTTCAGCACGCGTGGGCGAATCTTATTCTATAGATATGGTGGCGTCTTTTTCTTAATTTTTGCAGTATATAACGCATTCTTGAGTACGCGTCACTTAGGCCGTTTGTTAGATGGGCTGAAAGAATTTGCACCCGATAACGTCGCCATTTCATTCTAATCGCTTTTTGTAGGTAATCCCCAAGTGTGCTTCGGATCCGAAGTTGGCATATTTTTCCGGGTAGTCTCCACGCGCCTTCGCGCCGTGGCGGCGCAGAACATCGGCCAGTTCCCGCCAGTTCAGCAACTCAAGCAACGCGATCTCGATAATCGCGCTGGCGGGTCTTCGTGGTTGCGCGGCATCAGCACCCGCTACTCGTGCAACCGCGGTACGTTCTTCGGGAAGACCCCATGCGGATGGTTAGCTATCCATTTGCGAGCAAGCACAGTTAAATATTCGAAGTTCTCTAGCAGTGCAGGGCCATGTTTGATTCGAGAAATTTCAATCGCCGGTCTCATGATCGTCCAGCACCGGTCGATGCGCTTTGACCACAAATCGCATACGAGTGTCGCATCAAGGATATCGTATTTCACGAGCGCCCCCATATCCTCAAACAAGAGGCCTATCCGCACAAACTGTGCCAATGCAGGGGTTGTAAAGTTTCCATCCTCTAGCGCAGCGCGGAAACTCGGGTCATGCAATTGATCTGATAGGTGTTGATAGACAAAGGCGAACGCCGCTCGAACATTGGGTTCTTCCTGTAGATTTCTGTATTGCATGAGCGCTGCTATCTGGTTGCTTTGCCTGGCATGGTGCATGTGGATGAGCGCCGCCACTGCTGTGACGGAAATAACAACGAGCGTGAACAACGCAAGAATAACGCTCCATAGCGCAAGTGACATGGTTGGCTTTCCTCTGGCGTTGGGAGACTTCTGGGTCTGGTGGGTTCCAACATGCAAGACGCCGTTGCATTGAAACCACTTCCAACTTGACCCGAGCAGACTACGAAAGGTGCCCCCAGCGATTACACTATGCGGCTCAACGTTCTGTGGTTACGATCCGAAGCAAAACGTCCAAGTACCGTGGACGGACATCCATCATCATCGGACTCTGAAAGTATTGCCCAAGTCGGACTATTCCTTTCGCGCCTTCGCGCCGTGGCAACTCAGAAAATCGGCTAGATCGCGCCATTTCTCCTGGAGCCTAACGCCCAGGCACACGTGCTTTGTGCTGGTGATGATGTCGGCTTGCCGTAAATTCTGACGCTTTGCTTCGGCGTCAGCGAGGCTAAAATCAATTCCAATGCTTCACACATTACGCGATAGCATAAACGACAATATGCGCAAGCAGCAAAACCTGCGCCTTAATTTCGAGGATGGAGCCATGCCGAAGTCCATAAATGCACGCTACGAGGAGTTGGAACAGCAGGTCGCCTCGGATAGCAAGGCCTTAGCGACGCTGGAGTTGTCACGAGCGAGTCAGATCCCACACAACGTTGATGAACTGAAGGAACGCCTAAAGACACTCGCAGACCAATCGCACAGCGTTGACCGCGTTGAACTGCGAACGGCAATTCACGCTTTCGTCGCCGAGATATCCTTGGATTCGAAACAGCGGAAAGCGAAGGTGGCCTACATACTACCGATACGGCGAAGCGCGGAGGCTGTGGTTAAGGTCGGGCGTAGTGGGAATTGCGGGGGATGGATTTGAACCACCGACCTTCGGGTTATGAGCCCGACGAGCTACCGGACTGCTCCACCCCGCGCGTGCTAGGTTAGCGGGGCCGTCATACCGTACCTCCACTGATACTGTGGGGGCTTCGACATTTTCCATTGTCGCGTTTGACGATGCATCAGACGAACTCGGCGTTGCCGTGCAATCTAAATTTCTTGCCGTTGGTTCCGCCGTGCCTTGGGCAATAGGTGGTGTTGGGGCGATCGCAACGCAGGCGTGGGCAAATACGAGCTACGGACCTCGTGGCTTGGAACTCTTGCAAGGCGGTCACGATCCTCAAGACGTCATTGACATTCTGACATCAAGCGATGCTGAAGCGGCCCAGCGCCAGGTCGGCATCGTAGACGCGCAGGGGCGATCCGCAACGTACACAGGCAGCGGCTGCATGGATTGGGCAGGCGGCATCTCGCAGCACAACTTCGCCGCGCAAGGGAACATTCTCGCTGGCCCAGCTGTCGTGAGAGAAATGGCCGACGCATTACTCGGCTCGAGAGGCCACTTGGCGGACCGACTGATTGCCGCGCTTCGAGCCGGACAGGCTGCCGGTGGCGATCGACGGGGCAAGCAATCCGCCGCACTCTACATCACAAAACCGGGGGGTGGCTACAGCGGCTTCAACGATCGATATGTCGACTTGCGTGTGGACGATCACCCCGAACCAATAGAAGAGCTCGCCCGCATTCTCGAGCTGCACAAACTCTATTTCTTTAAACCGGCACCTGAAGAGATATTGCTGATAACTCCCGCTCTGGGATCCGAAATTTGCGGTTTGCTTGTCCAAGCGGGCGAGTTGCAGGCGGGATCAACCTACGATGCTGGCGCCGCGGCAGCGCTGGTCAATTTCATGCATCGCGAAAATCTTGAAGATCGCGTACGCAGCGACGGCACAATCGATCAGCAGACGCTCGCCTACTTACGCGGGTATAAGCGTACGTGAGGGATCTTCGTCCTTGGCTACGCGACCTTCCCAAAGCTGAGCTTCACGTTCATTTAGAAGGAACGGTTTCGCCGCAAGCTTACGAGCGTATCGCGCAGCGCAACGGTGTCACTCTACCCTCGGACATTGCCTCTTTATTCCAATGCGCTGACTTCGAATCGTTTCTGCACGCGTTTCTTGGCGTGGCCAAAACGATGCGCGAGCCGGAAGACTTTGCGGACATTACCCAAGAGTATCTGGGCAAGAGCGCGCAACACGGCGTGCGTCACGTGGAATTTTTCTTCTCACCCGCAACCATTCGCCATTTTCATGAGCACGCAGATCTTCCCGGCATCGTTCAGGCCATATATGCAGCTGCCGAGCAAGCGAAGGCAATCCACGGGGTGTCAAGCCTGCTCATCTTCGACATGGTCCGCAACCTTGGTGATGACGCGGCCTTGGCTGACGTCGACCTCGCACAACAATGCATGGCCTACGGCGTAGTCGGAGTGGGGCTAGGTGGAGACGAACGGAATTTTCCGGCGCGCGACTTCTTCAAGTCTTTTGATCGCGCGGGGAAACTCGGTTTGCGAAGAACCGCACACGCCGGTGAAGCGGCCGGACCCCAAAGCGTTTCGGATGCAATCGAGATTTTAGGTGCGGAGCGCATTGGCCATGGCGTCGCGGCGGCGGAAGAGGATGCTGTTATGCGATTGATCGCCCAGCGCCAAGTTGGCATCGATTGCTGTCTTGCGAGCAATCGTGTCACAGGTGTTTGGAATCAAGAGGCCGAGCATCCCTTGAAAGCTTTCCTGGCGCGGGGCATCTCTGCGACGCTGAGCAGCGATGATCCAGCGTTTTTCGGTTCTACAATTCTCGATGAGTTCGAACAGGCCATGGCCCTCGGCCTTGCGCGCGAAGATGTCATAAATCTCGCGCGCAATAGTTTGCGAATGTCGTTTGCCGCCGATGAGCAGAAGCAGGGCTGGGTGAAGGAACTCGAGGCGTTCGTCGCTGAGCGGACCTAAAGGTCCGCTGCTAAGGGGCGATTTTCCAATCGCCCCCTACATGGCGCTTGACAGTCGCCCGCTACGCAAAAGAAAGGGTGACTTTACAGTCGCCGCTACACAAGACGAAGGGGCGATTTTCCAATCGCCCCCTACATTTTAGTGAGGCGCGCCTGGGACTATGCGATATGCCGCGATCTTCCCATTTGTGTCAAGGCGGACGAGGACGGTCATATCACCGTTATCGAACTTCGCATCGAACGTATAGCGTCGCGATGGGACGTCCGTCGCCGCCTCAGTAAGGCCTTGGTAGTTACCAAGCGCGTGCATCTTGTCGGAAAGCGTACCGACACTCGCTCGCGTGACCTGAGGAGCCAGATCGCTGTTGAAGTTTGAAGTTACTCCGGCCATGTCGTTATTGTACACCGCACGGGTAACCTGATCTGTAAGGTTCGTTTCCGTGTTGGCCGCCCCGCCCTTGCTGCCGCATCCCGACAAACTAAAAACACCGAGAAGCAGTACCGCACAGGCGGCACCCCATACTCTTTTCATCCCCATCCGCCTTTCATCGTCATGTTCACGTGATGAGGCGCCGCCTCACAAAGGCAGCGCTCTCACCGTTGTTTTCCGTAATGCCTCTAGAGCGTTCCCCAACCGTACGAAACCATCTGACTCATCGCCATCTTCGCCGGCGCTGAGTGCGAGCTTCCGGCATGGATGACCGGTGCTTGCGCAACTGGCTGCACGGATACCCCTACCTCCGCTAGCTGCTTTTTTTGCTGCTGGATAGTAGCGTCCTGGAGTGCAACCTCTTTCTGGAGATTGTCGCTAACGGCAACTTGATGTTTGTACGCACGAACCTCTGACTGATAGGCGGCTTCGGCATCGTTGCGTTGATTGGCGAGCGCAGCCTGCGCCGCGGCATCTTGGGCATATTTGGCGTGCACCTGCTTGTTGTGATTAATGATAAGGAGCGTGCCTGCCGCCGCGCCAATCCCGAGCAGAATGTTTCGCGTGCTCGCTGCCCCATCGGCTAAAGCCCGCGGCCCCGGTGTCATCGACACAAACAGCAGCGCGACTAGCACGCCGGCAATAATCTTTAGCTTCATCTAAATGCGTGGTTACCTCCGCATTAGTTCAACGACCCACTTATTGCCCGAGTTGCGCCTCGCTAACCTGCGTCCCGCAATGTGACCCGCGTCAACGGCTCGATCCTGAATCTGCGCCCTCAACCCGCAACGTTGTGGCAGCCCTGATTTAGAAGAATTGACGTGCCTAAGTGAAGAATAAGGCAAGCCTAATTACACCCGTCGGAGCTGCCGTCGATGAACAATTCCGCCCTGAAGTTTCCGCCGTCTCCCGAAGCCGACGAACCTGAGATCAGCCCAAACGTCGAGATGTACCTTAAATCCATCGTGCGTTTGTACGAGGGTGAGGAACCTGTTTCGACATCGGCTGTTGCTCAGGAGTTGGCGATTTCTCCAGCGTCAGTTTCGGCGATGCTCAAGCGGCTTGACGCCGACGGCTATGTCATGCATGAAGGACGCCACGGCGTCGTGCCCACTCCCAAGGGCGCGCGAATCGGCGCCGTTATTCTCCGGCGGCAACGGTTAGCCGAACGGCTGCTCGTGGATTGTCTTGGCATGTCGTGGGAAGTTGCGGGCAATGAGGCGTGCCGACTCGAGCATGCAATTTCTCCAGCAGTCGAAGAGCACTTGGCAAAGTTTCTCAACCACCCCGCCACCTGCCCACACGGGCATCCGATTCCGCATGCTGACGGCACGCTTTGGCATCACGAAGAGGCCGTCGATCTTTTCGATCTGCCGCTCAACACGGAAGCGTCTATCCTCGAAGTGAAGCACGACATCCCAGAGCTCTTGAGATTTCTGTCGGATGTTGGATTGCGGCCGGGGGTGAGACTACGCGTCGCGCGGCGTGAGCGCGCAGCGGGGTTGTTGACCATTTGTGTGGGCGGTGAAGAACACACGATCAGCTCGCAGCTGGCGAGTGACATTCTCGTCGCGCCGGTCAAGAAGTCTGAGGCCGAGCACGCCAAGATGCGGTCGGTGAAGTGAGAATCAATGCTCTTCGTTTAATGGTCCTCCCGCTCGCGTTGGCATTCCTTGTGACCTTGCGTGCCGCGGCGCTCTCGATGCCGATGCAACCTTCCCATGCCACCGGGTCAGACAGCGCAAGCGCGCGTTGTCTGCAGCAACCGTCGGTTCGGGAGAGCGCCGAGGCTCAAGCGAAAGCCGATTTCGATCTGCTTCCCTCGCTACCGCCAGTTTCTCAGGCGAAGGTGAAAACATTTTGCCTGTACGCGGAGGTGGCGCCATGGGAAGTCGCTCCTGGAGTCGTTCAACAGGCCTGGACTTTTGACGGAACCGTCCCTGGCCCGACAATTCATGTTCGCGAAGGCGACCGCGTCCAGGTCGTGCTGGTCAACAACTTGCCTGAGCCAACGACAATTCACTGGCATGGGCTGCCCGTCGACGCAGACATGGATGGCGTTCCCGGCATGAGCCAAAACGCGGTCGGCCCTGGCCAGTCATTCGTGTACAACTTTACGGCGAGTACCCCGGGCACATACATCTATCACACCCACTACGATGATCTCAACCAGCTCGATCGCGGTCTCTATGGCGCCGTTGTCGTTGACGAAGCGAAACCAAAAGAACGCTACGACCACGACTACCTCATGCTTTTGTCGTCCTGGCGCATCGTGTCCGACGCAGAAAACTACTTTAGCATCAACGGCAAGAGTTATCCGCTCACCAAACCATTCATGGTTCGCAGCGGCCAACACGTGCGCATCCGCGAGATCAACATCAGCGGTACCGAGTTTCACACCATGCACTTGCACGGCCACAGATTTGCGGTGGTGGCGATAGACGGTCAGACCGTGGCGCCCGCCAACAGACAATTGATGGTCACTTTGAGCATCGGTCCGGGAGAGACGCGCGACATTGCGTTCGTTGCAAATGCAAAGCCGGGTACGTGGATGGTGCATTGCCACGTGCTCGATCACATGATGAATGGCGCGGTCGGTCCGGGCGGTCTCGTCACGGCGATTCAATACGAGAACGCACCAAACAGATTGAAGGACATGGCGACCCAGGATGTCATGGTGATGGCGCCGGCCGGGGGCGGTGGTGAAGGCGGCTCAGGGGGAGGTGGCCCTCCACTTGCGCCGATTGCCGTTTACATTCTTGGCGCGATCGCTGGCTTGACCATCTTTTTCGGCTTGCCGTTCGCGACGATGAAGAATCTCTCAACCAAAGGCATTGCGTTTCTCAACGCGATCGCAATTGGGATCTTGTTCTTCTTACTGTTCGACATCTTGCGCCAGGCGAGCGATCCGGTCGAGAGCGCCCTCCGCAACATCGCGCTCGGTGCACCCAGAGCGCAATTCTTGGGGTTGTTGTTTGTCTATCTCGGCGGTCTTGCCGTCGGTTTGCTCAGCCTTGTCTTTTTCTCGAGGTCGTTTCTTGCAAAGACCTCGCTCGGTAACTTAAGTCCCCTGGGCCTGGCAACGATGATCGCCTCCGGCATTGGCTTGCATAACTTCAGTGAAGGATTGGCAATCGGCCAATCCGCAGCCACAGGAGCCATTCAGCTCGCGTTGCTGCTTATCATCGGGTTTGGGCTGCACAACATGACAGAAGGTTTTGGGATCGCGGCGCCGCTGGCGGGTTCGGGGGGCGCGAAGGTCTCAACGATCGTCCGGCTTGGTCTCATTGGCGGCGGCCCGACGTTTTTGGGAACGGTCATCGGCTACCACTTCGTGTCGCCAGTGCTGTCCGTGCTCTTCTTAACGCTCGCGGCTGGAGCAATCATTTACGTGATTTCAGAGATGACGAAAGTCGGGGCAAGGTTTGGGTTCCGAGAACTCGCCACGGTTGGGATATTCCTTGGGTTTGCAGCTGGGCTTGGCACCGATCTCATCCTCAGCGCCGCCGGCGCCTAACTTCCTACTCCTCCGCCTTCGATGATTGTGCGGCTTCGGCGAGATTCTTGACGACCGTTGCGTCGGCGAGCGTGGTCGTATCGCCGAGCGGCCGGTTTTCCATGACATCTCGCAGGAGGCGCCGCATGATCTTCCCCGATCTGGTCTTGGGGAGCTCTGGGGTAAACGTGACAAATTTGGGTCGCGCGAATCCGCCGATCTTCGAAGCAACATGCTTGCGCAGTTCGTCGGCATCGGTTTGCGAGCCAATGCCGCCGCCCTTGAGGGTGACGAACGCTGCAATCGCTTCACCCGTGATGTCGTCTTTCTTTGAAACGACCGCGGCTTCGGCAACTTTTGGGTGATCGACAAAGGCGCTCTCGACTTCTGTGGTCGAGATGCGATGGCCGGAAACGTTCATGACGTCGTCAACGCGGCCAAGGAGCCAGTAGTATCCGTCCTCATCACGCTTGCAACCGTCGGCTGGAAAATAATAGCCTTGCTTTGGAAACCGGCTCCAGTAGGTTTGCAAGTAGCGGTCGTGCGACTTCCACAGGGTACGCAGCATGGCCGGCCAAGGTTTGGTGATGACGACGAAGCCGCCGCCGCCAAGCGGCACGGGCTGACCGTCGCCGTTCACGACGTCCGCGAAAACACCAGGATAGGGAAATGTTGCAGACCCCGGTTTTGTGGCGGTGATTCCCGGCAGAGGTGAAATCAAGATCATGCCCGTCTCCGTCTGCCACCATGTATCCACCACGGGGCAGCGGCCTCCGCCGATGTGTTGCTGGTACCAAATCCATGCCTCGGGATTGATGGGCTCGCCCACGCTGCCCAGCAAACGCAACGATGACATGTCGTGGCGCGCAGGATACTCGGTGCCCCATTTCATGAATGTCCGAATCGCCGTTGGCGCCGTGTACAGGATCGTCACCTTATATTTTTCGACAACGGCCCAGAAGCGATCTTTGTCTGGAAAATCTGGGGTGCCCTCGTAGATGACGCTTGTCGTCCTGTTCGCAAGCGGTGCGTAGACAATGTAGGAATGGCCGGTCACCCATCCGATATCCGCCGTGCACCAAAAGATGTCGGAATCTTCTTTAATATCGAAGATGTTGCGATGGGTGGATGCGACGCCGGTCAAGTAACCGCCGGTCGTGTGCACGATCCCTTTAGGCTTGGCCGTCGTGCCGCTCGAATATAAAATGTAGAGCACGTCCTCAGCATCCATGCGCTCCGGTTCGCACTGGTCGCTTTGGCGAGCGACAATGTCGTGGTACCAAACGTCTCGTTCCGGCTGCCAATCCACCGGGTCGCCGACGCGCCGCAGCACAATGACTTTTTCGACGCACTCCGCGCCTCGTAACGCCTCGTCAGCGATGTTCTTTAGAAGAACCTTCCCGCCACGGCGCCAGGACTGGTCCTGCGTGATCAGCACCTTGCACTCGCCGTCGTTGATCCGGTCGCGCAAGCTCTCCGCCGAAAAACCTCCGAACACGACTGAATGGATAGCGCCAAGGCGCGAGCACGCGAGCAGCGCGGCCGGCAATTGCGGCACCATGCCCATGTAAATCGCGACCCGGTCGCCTCGCTTGATCCCCAACTCCTTGAGCGCGTTTGAGAGTCGGCACGTTTCGCGCAGCAGATCCTCGTACGTTAGGACGAGGCTGTCGCCCGGCTCGCCTTCCCAATAGTATGCGACTTGCTTGCCGTGACCGGCAGCGACATGACGGTCCAAGCAATTATACGAAACGTTGATCTTGCCACCATCAAACCAACGAGCGACTTTAGACTTATCATCCCAGACCAAAACTTTGCGCCAGCGCTCGAACCAATCGAGACACTCCGCTTCGCCCTCCCAGAATTTTTCGAAGTCGGCAGCCGCCCGCGCGTAAATCTGCGGATCTCTCAGTCTGGCGTGGCGCGCAAATTCCTCGCTCGGCGGAAACGTGCGGTGCTCGGCAAAAAGAGCCTCAATCGCCTGTTTGTCTTCGCTCATACGCGCGGGTCATTCGCTGCGCCGGCACGAATTCTTGCGCCCATGAAGACCATCGCAGCGAATGCGCACATCGATCCCGATGCACTCCGCGGCAAGACCGCAGTCATCACCGGCGCCGGGCGCGGTATCGGCAAAGCAATTGCCACCGTTTTTGCAAAGGCCGGCGCGTGCAGCGTACTCGTTGTTCGCGACCGAGCAGTGGGCGAACAGATCGCAAGCGAGCTCTCCAAAGCCGGCTACCAGGCGGACTTCGGCGTTGCCGATGTCACCGAGCCCGCCCAGATATCCATGCTCGTTCTCGATCTCGTGCAGCGGCATCCCGTCATCGACGTGCTCGTCAACAATGCCGGCATCTTCCTCGATGAAGACAGAGCCATGCGCCCTTCGCAGATCGATCCCTTGGTTCTAGCGCGCACCCTCAACGTCAATCTGCTGGGACCCATCAGCATGTGCAACGCGTTCGTGCCGCTGTTGCGCGCAGGCGGCCGCATCATCAACGTGTCATCGTCCATGGGACAATTGGCGGGAGAATCAGATGGGTACGGGCCGGCGTATTGCATGAGTAAAGTAGGCTTGAACATGTACACGCAGCTGCTGGCCGCGGACGTGCGCGATCGTCAGATCATGGTCGATGCATTCGATCCCGGGTGGGTGAAGACGGATATGGGTGGGAGCGGCGCACCAATCGAACCTGAAAATGCCGCGAAAACGGCGTTGTTTTTAGCAGCGCGTCCGCCGTCTTCTCAGACAGGCCTCTTCTGGCGGGATCAACAAATTATTCCCTGGTAAATCTCCCCGCTAGCGGACCTTGAGGTCTGCCCATCGAACAAGGATCTCTCCCATGCGTTTCATCGCCCTCCTTTTGGCAGCCACCCTGGTGTCAGGCTTCTTCATGCCCGTGCTTCCGGCGTCGGCCATGACGACCGCAAAAGAAGTCGCGATCGGTCAGAGCGAAAGCCAGCAAATCGACGACGAAAACATCATCATCACCGATCCCTTCTTGGCCAACTGGGTGAATGGAATCGGCTCAAAACTGGCTGCGAATCGCTATCGCACCGACATCACCTACCGCTATGAGATACTCGATGACAATGATATCAACGCGTTTGCGCTGCCTGGCGGCTTTGTGCACGCAGAGATGGGCTTGCTCAATTTTGTGGGTTCGGACGATGAACTCGCGGGGGTGCTCGGACACGAAACGGGCCACATCGAGCGGCGCCATGTCATCACGCTTGGCATAAAGGATACGGTCCTGGCGGTCTTGATTGGCGTCATTTCCATCTTCTCGCCGATCGCGTACGCGCTGGGCGGCTACGGCGGCGACCTCGCGGCGAACAAGTTCTCGCGGGAAGACGAGTTGCAAGCGGACCAGTACGGATTGTTGCTCATGACGAGAGCGGGCTACGATCCACAAGCAATGGTGGACCTCATGGCGCATTTGGGCAAGCTCGGGGCGGGCGGGCCGCAGGAGAGCAAGAGCGACGTGTGGATGGAAAGTCACCCGGAGCCCAAAGATCGCATCGCGCACTTGGAAGGCTATCCTGAATTGGATAACCCCAGTGCGAGTTCCATCATCGCCACTGCGATTCATGATCAGGAAGAAGGGCGGTACTCGTACGCTCAAGTCCGTCTTGAGGAAGGGCTCAAGAAGTCTCCCGGCAATCCTCTCGCACTCCAGCATCTGGGCGAAGTGGCGGTCGCACTCAAGTATAGCGATATAGACATCGCGCTCGAAAAGCCCGGAGTACCCAAGGCGTCCACCGATCAGTCCGTCGCAAATGCACTCGAACTCGACTCGCTCAGCATTAGCGACCTCGCGATGCGCATAGCTCGCGCTCAGGCCGTCGCGAAAGCAGACGCGCAGCTCGCGGCCGAGCGCGCGCGCGGGTCTCGCACGGATATCGAAATGTTGGGGAATGCCCTCGAGGGTCAGACCAACGCCACTCCCAACCTTGGTTCGCCCAAGAAAAAGGACAACAGTCTCGGCAAGGTGATCGCCGGAATTAACCACTTGACGCGCGATATCAATGGAACGCTCGGGATGAGTGCGGACGCCTTGAGCAGCGCCCCAGACTTGGCCGCGCAGAACCTGGAACCGTTGAAGGACATGGCTGATTCCATTAGCAGCGGGCCGCCATCAGGCAAGACCCGAGCCTTGCTTCCGCACTATCCTCAATTTGCTGCGAACCTCTCAGAGAGCGGCGAGCAGTTCGTGAACGGTGTCGACGACGCGCGAGCGGCAATCTCCATGGGCAATGACTCGGTCAAACTGCTCGCTGCCTTCCTCGCGGCGCTCAATTCCATCGACACCACGAGCGGCGATATCGCGCCGAAAGACTTGCCGAAGGTGCAGGCATCGCTGGATGCTGCTACAACTGCATGGGATGCCGCCCTCGTGATGGCGCAGCGCGCGTCCAACCTCGTGTATTCAGCGCAGACGACCACCCTCTCGGCAAACATCTCCCTCCTGGATCTGTTCTCCTCGAGCGCGCGCTACGATGCGTATCGTAAGGCCTTGGCATTCCGCTTCCCCGGGGTTGCCTTGCCCGATTATCAAACGGTATTGAATTCTAACACTCTTTCGGGCGAACTTGGCTGCGACGCGTGGATCGGCTACGAGACCAAGCAGAGTGTCACAGCGCTGCTGGCTCAAGAGCGAGCCAACGGCTTTTCGTGCGCAGATATTGCCCTCCAGCAGAATCTCTTCGGAGAATCAATGGAGATTGCAGAAGGTCTGGTCTACGAAGACTACATCGAGGTCCCCGAAAAAACCAATTCTGCCCTAGGTGCCGGGGGCGGTCTCTAAGTCCAACGTTATCTTGCTGTTGCTTCGACCGGCGTTTCCGCCAGAACGTGCGCTCCCTTGCGTTGAGCAGCGATACCCATGACCAAAGCGATGAAGGCAAAAAGGCTTGAGGTCGCGCCCGCCCACGGCGTTCCCAGGCCGCCGAGCAGACCGGTTGACAGGGGAGGCATGGTGACCCCTGACAAGTTATCAAGGGCAGAATTCACGCCGAGGATAGTGCCTCGCTGATTCTCAGGGACTCCCGCAGTCAAGATTGACGAGAGCGCTGGACGAGCTATTGCCATGCCCACCGCGAAGAGCAAGAAGGTAGGCAGCAACGTCGCCAGGTTGTGAATGAATGGCACGAGCAAGAATGCAAGCAGCGCGGCGCCGATGCCGATGTTGCTGCTCAGCCTGTCGCCAGACCTGTCGATGAGACGCGGACCGGGCCCAAGTTGCAAAAACACGCTCACCACGCCGAATGCCGCAAAAAAGAAGCTCGTCTGGCTTGCGGTAAACCCAAGGGCCGCTTTAATCAGAAGGGCGAAGACGCCGAACCACGCATACAGGGCGAGCGAGAAAGCCCACATCTGCACCAAGACCGGTCCTACGCGCGGATCGACAAGGGATGCTCGAATCTGACCAAACGACGCCGCCTGGCTGTCGCGGGCGCTGCGTGATTCGGGCAGCATCAAAATCGTGACGATTAGCGTGATCACTTGCAAGGTCGCCGCGGCTAAAAAGGGGGCCGCAAAGCCATAGCGTTCGAGCAGCACTCCGCCGAGGACGGGGCCAAAAACGATGCCCGCACTGAAGGATGCTCCCACGTAAGAGAACGCGCGCCCGCGTTGCTTCGGCTCCACGAGATCGGCGACGTACGCCTGCGTGACGCTGATATTGCCACCCGAAATGCCTTCGACGATGCGCGCAAAAAAAACCATGCCGATCGTATGTGAATATGCGAGCATGTACCAACCGATGCTTGCGCCTATCTGGCTGACGATCAACACTTTCTTGCGACCAATGCGATCGCTGATGTTGCCCCAGACTGGGCCAGAAAGAAATTGGCACGCCGCAAAGGTCGAAAACAGCAAGCCCACGACAACGTCTGATGCGCCGAAACTCTTGACGAAATAGGGCAGGATCGGCAAGAGAATGCTGAAGCCCAAAATGTCGATAAAGGTAACGCCCAAGATGGGCAAAATGCGAGAAAACATGCGCGATCATATGACTTGGCAGTGCCTGCGGCGCACACCTTGCCGATGAGCGAGGTCACAAACCATTGCCCGACGGCCGTTTGCGCGGTTCTTTACGTAACAGCGAAATGAGGTGTTGGTCTTACTGGCAGCCCAGGCGGGCGCTATACTTTATCGAGATATTGAGGCGATTCATGATGTGGAGTGGAATTATCGCGAGCGTGGCCACCATAGGGGCCGTGTTCTACATGCAAGGACCGATCGTTGCTCTCGTGCTCACGGCAGCCAGCTCGTTGGCGTTGCTCGTGGCGATGAAAATTGGAGAGCAGAAGGCGCAGGCATCGACGCCTCAGCCACAGCCGTTACAGGTAATCGACGGCAACAAGGACATCGACCTTCTCTTCCCGCCGCTCCGGCAGCGGGCGTCGTAAAAGCGACTTCGCGAAGAGCGATCGGAGGGGCGGCCATGGCCGCCTCTTCGCTTTTGCAGGGAAGGTCTGCATCGCATTTTCCCTAAGAGCGACTTCCGTGACGCTCGCACGCCCTTCACTCATCATCGTCCTCGCGGCGTGCTTTGCCTCTCTCCTATGCGTCATCACCCCCCGCCCTTCCGCAGCAATTGGGACGAGCAATGTCAGTACGACGATTCCCTTGTCGCTGCCCGGCATGCGACAGCGCACGATCGATGTTGACGCCGAGACGCTCTTTCACACTTTGTTCTCGGACTTTTCATTGGAAGACGATGGGACCATCTACGTCGAGACGGGAGACATCCCCGCGATGTGGTTGCGCGACTCCTCCTCGCAAACGCTGCCCTACGTCCGTTTCGTCCCCGCATACCCGGAGCTTCAGACGATCGTTCGCGGTGTTATCCAGCGCAACGCAAGAAACATACTCACCTCTGCGTATGCGAACGCCTTCACGCGCAGTTACAAGCTCTGGGAGGAGAAGTGGGAGGTCGATTCGCTGAGCTATCCAGTATTGCTCGATTCTGTGTATTGGCGCAGGACCAGAGATCGCTCCATCTTCACCTTGCAGTTGCATTGGGCACTCGAACACATTGTCTCAACCTATGAATGCGAGCAGCATCACAGCACATGCTCGAGCTACCGTTCGCCCTTCCTTGGGAACCATGGCCGCGGGCAAGACTTCGCCTATACGGGAATGATTTGGTGCGCGTTTCGTCCCTCGGACGATCCCGTGCGGTACTCTTATAACATCCCGCAGGAGCTGTTCGCCGCTTACGAGCTGCAAGATTTGGCGCGACTTGCTGTGATCGGGTATGGAGATTCCAAACTCGCCGGGCGCGCGACCTCGTTGGCGGAAGAGATCCAATTTGGGGTTGCAACCTACGGGATCGTCTACGATTTCCGTTACGGGTGGATGTATCCGTATGAGGTTGACGGGCTTGGGAATTTCATTCTCATGGACGATGCCAATATTCCAAACCTCCTGACCATGCCGCTCTTAGGGCTCGTCTTGCGCTTCGATCCCATCTACACAAACACGCGCCGCTTTTCTCTCTCACAAGACAATCCATACTGGTATCGCGGAACCTACGGCGCAGGCCTCGGCAGCCCGCACACACGCACGGGCTGGGTATGGCCGCTCGGACTGATTGGCCAGGCGCTAACCGCCGCAACCCCGGGAGAAGTCGATGAGCCCATTGCCGAGCTGCGAGCCCTGGATGGCGCGCGCGGTCTGTTCTACGAGAGCATTGACCCAGACGAGCCGTGGCACTTCACGCGAAGTGAATTTGGGTGGGCGAATGCGCTGTACGCGGAACTTATCTTTCGTTGCGTTGCAGGCTTGTCCGCCACACCCCCAACGAGCCCCAGTCTTCCTGAGCTCTATCCCGCGGCTTATACGCCGCCGCGCATCACGACAGACTTGGAAGCCCTCAATGCCGCGGCCGCGATCTATCAGTCGCTGAATATGATCATGTCGGGCTAGCCAGTTTGGGGGTCCGCCTCTCAGAATCTGTTCAAGGATGCTTTCCGTGTGCCGCTTCTCGCTCCGACAGCCTAGGGGGTCCAAAGAGCACCCACCCTAGCCCGAGCGAAGCAAAAACACCGAGTAACGGGCCGAGCAGATAGATCCAGCAGTGGTCTGTCACTCCAGCCACGAGTTGCGGTCCAAGAGACCGTGCTGGATTCATGGACGCCCCAGAGATCGGACTTGAGAAAAGGCCGCAAAGCGCGACCGTTAAGCCAACGGCGAGTGCCGCATTCTTACCGACCACCGCCTCATTTTCCGCCGTGCCCAAGATGACCAACAGCAACAGCAGCGTGAGGATCGCTTCCCACGCGACCGCAGCCCAATCCGCAATACCCGCGCCGGGTGCGCTCGCACCGGCGCGTATCAAGTCTCCGAAGAAGCCGCGCAACGTGGCTGCCGCTGCTAGAGCACCCGCAAACTGAACGACCCAATAGACAACTGCGCGGCTTAAGGGGAACGTCTTTCGAAGAACAAAAGCAAAGGTTACTGCGGGATTGAGGTGAGCACCAGAAACCCCGCTTATGCTCCAGATCATTGCGGCAACCACAAAACCGGGCGCCAAATAGTGCGACGTATGTCCAAGTTCGCCGTGGCTTGCCGTTTCAACGACGTCCGCGCCCGCGGCGACCAAAGTGAGAAAGAAGGTCCCGGTGAATTCCGCAACCCCTCGTGAAAATTCGTTGGAATGAGCATCCCTGTTGCCGCTACGCGCCATAGACAAAACTTCTACCCAAGTTGGCGTCAACGACCCCGTTTAGCAGGCACCGGATTTGGGCAATGATGATGGGCCAAGACCGGCAGCAGGAGGCCGACAGCAAGTGGCTAGGCATTGAAAGGAGACCCATGAAAACCAACCGACAGGTAGCACGTGCAAAAAAGGACGGACGCGTTCTTGCGTCCGATCTCAAAGACAGCATCAGCGAGATAAAGCATCGAGTGGGCGCGGCAGGCGAACGCGCGAAGCGCGATGTTGCCGGCGATGCCATGACCACCCGTGAAAAAGCCGGGTCGGCGGTGAAGGAAGCTAGTCACCGCGGTGCCGCTGCGATTGACAAGACGAAGCGCCAGCTGCGTGATCGGCTAAACAAGCGAAAGTGAAACAAAAACGGCAACGCTAGATGGCGTGGGGCACGGTCCTTCACCGGCCCGCGCCCCCGTTCGTTGCCGAATTCTGGACGTCTAACTGTTCAGGCTGAGGCTCACCGTCGCGCTTTCCTTGCTTGGAGCGACAGAAGTAATGCGAACGCCTACCTTGCCTCCCGCGACCGTCTGAACGTTAACCACCTGCGAGAATAGCCCGTTACTGTCGGCGGTTACGTCGGCCACATACGTCCCTGATGTGACCGCGAAGACGCCGCCAAAGACGGCTGTCGGGATGACCACAAGGTGAACCGCAGAGTTAGGGATCGTGCGTCCGGAAATGGTAAACGTGCTGCCTACAGTTGAGCCATTGCTGGGACTCAAATTCCTCAGATAGTTTCCGACGACGCTCGTGCCGGACGTAAATGACCAGCTTTGAACGAACGACGTGCCACTGGTTGAGGTGCCGCTAACCCGTACCGTGTGTTGTTGCGCTGTCAGGGCGTAGGGCGGAGTGAACAGAAAGTTGGTGCCGGAAATGTCTGTGGTGGTTGACACATCACGTCCGTCTAGCGTGATGTGCACCGAGTTGGGATCGACCGCTGAAGAAAAAGTGGCTGAAACCGCTGGGCTTTGTGCTGCAACCACAGAACCCGACGCAGGCGTCACCTCAAGCAGTTGCACCCCAGCGGACGATTGGCTCCCGGAGAAAATGCTGACGGTCTGCGTGTTGTCATTCCAATCGACTGTCGCGCCAAGCGCTTCAGAGATGAAACGCAAGGGCACGTACGTCCGCGGCCCCACGAGGAAGGGTGCGACCTCCAACTGCTGTGTGTTTCCATCCACCGTAGCAGTTGTCGATCCAATCCTCAACTGGATGCTGCGCCCGTCTCCTGTTGCATTGATGAGCCCATTGTCATAAACGACGCTGGCGCCTAACTTCTCAAAAACTCCTCGCAGGGGCACAAAAACACGTCCCGATCGCTCGATCGGCGGCGTATCGAACTGCACCTGTTGACCGTTGACAATGACGGGAATGGTGGCCGCCGCGGACCCCGCGGCGCAGAGCACGACCAATCCAAGGGCCACACCGCAAAAAACGCCCAATGGCCTCCGTTTGATGCTAGAAGAGAATCCACAAGTCTTCACGGTCTTGACCCTCCGTCCAAAATCAGAGATACCGATTGTTTACCAACGGTCTAAGATGCAGGAGATTGAAGCTTTTCTCGCGCTATGTCTTGAAAGTTTGGCCAGGCAAGTTGCGCTTTGATTTGCTCGCCAAGCGCCGTTCGTTGGTCTGGAGTCATCTTGGCTATACGCGCCCGGTTTTGAGACCAATACGCGTCGAGGCTTGCTCGGAAACTTTCAACCCATTGATCGGGGAGAGGCGAAGGGCCACTTGAGCCGCCTTGCGTTATGGCCGATGTCTTTGGCTTTACTAGCGGCTGTATGGAGCCGTTAAACCCATCAATCGCCTTTGTCAACTCGGCCGCATCAATTTGACTTTTCCCACTGTCAAAGGATGCGATATCCAGCGCCTCAACGAGCAAACCAACGTAGTTATTCGCCTGCTCCTGCAGCGCCGAGTATTTCACGTTGACATAGTTGATGCTGCCTGGGTCTACTTGCTGTTTTGCGTTTGCAACGATCGCCACCGCCTGAGCGCGCGCCTGCACGAACGGTTGCGCTTGGGCCTGCAACCCTGAGGCTACGTCTTGATGCGTACAACCAACAACCCCGATCGCGACCAGCATGGCCAACCACATAGGTTTATGACAGATTCTGATCGGCATAGTAGAAGCAATCCTCATGAGTTGTTTTTACCCACATCGAAGAACGCACAAACCGTCGCTATAAAGCGATAAACAAGGGCCGGCTTTGGGTAAGAAGTGATGTAATGCTGATGCAGACGGTGATTGCCGAGCCGACACCGCTTGGCACGACCAAACCAACATTTGGATCGCCCGAATGGTGGTTGTGGATTGTTGTCTTTATCGCGATCGTGGCGGTCCTGGTGGCGATTCTCGCACGTGGTGTCGGACAGAAAGGCAAGCGCGAACCGCCAACCCTGCGCCGGCGCTGAGCAAGGCGCTGCACACATCAGAAAAGTTCGACGCGTTTTTGTGAGATAGATTTGGGAATAACCCTGCTCATCGGGGGCCGGCTTTAATTGCTCCCGTCGCAGCGGAGGTGATTGTATGGCTGGTAAGTGCGGACAGGCCCCGTGCCAATGTAATGAAAGTTCGAACGCGGGCTACTGCAGCGATTCTTGCAAACAGGGCAAGATGAACGGCGACAAGTGCGCCTGCGGTCATTCGGACTGCGTGTAGAGCAAAAAGCGCCGGGTACCAATCCGGCGCTTCGCTCCAACTCGTCGGACGGAATCGCAACGAAAACCACAATGCGTGCTGCGCTCTACGTCAACCCACGATCCCGAAGCGGTGCTGCTCTTAAGCTAAAAGCAATGACCCGTCTTGCTGAACTTAACATCGAGGTCGTTGACGTTTCCCATACGCCGCCAGGAAGATTCGCATCTGTTGTTCGCGAGCAGGGCAAAATAGACTACGTCATCGTGGGGGGCGGCGACGGCACGATCAACCAGCTTCTCGGGGCTCTTGTGCAACTCAAACTGCCGGTTGGCCTTATCCCCCTCGGAACAGCCAACGACCTTGCCGCCACCCTCGGAATATCGAGCGATCTCCGTGAAGCTTGTCGAACGATTGCCGTGGGCAGGATACGTCACATAGATCTCGGCCGTGTCAATGACAGATACTTCGTCAACGAAGCCAGTATGGGCCTCAGCAATAGCATCGTTCGGGATCTTAACCCAACCACAAAGAAATTTTTTGGGGTTGGGGCAGCCATAGGCAATGCGGCGCGGGCTCTCACACGAGCTCGGCGATTTCGTGCCCGAGTGCGCTGGGACGACACGACAGAAGACTTGTCAGCGTTACAAATAACCGTGGGCAATGGGGAGCGCTTCGGAGGATTGATAAAATCCCCAGAAGCCGATATCAGCGATCATCGCTTTGAACTGTACGCTCTTGAGGTTTGTCGGTTCCCTGATCTTGTACGTCTTATCCCCGCGCTCGTGCAAGCACGGTACGCGGGCGTTCCTGGGGTGCGGTTGGAACGCGGACGGCAGATCGAAATCCACACCGCACGTCCGAAGGCCATTTACACCGATGGTGAGCTTTCAACCGCCACACCTGCTCTTTTCGAGTTGGTGCCATCCGCGCTTGCTATCTTTGCGGCGCCGAATATGCGCAGATAACGAGTGTTTCGTCCGTATTCCTTTGCGGCGCGCATCTCTGCGATATCTTTCGATGAGCTTCGAGAAGCTGGGGTTGCGGGGTTGATTGTCGATCTCGATGACACGCTTATCGGCTACGGGCTGCTCCATCCCGACGAACAAGATGCGGCTTGGGTGGCGGAGGCTATCCAGCAGGGCTTCAAACTCGTCATCGTCTCAAACAACGAGAGAGCGTGGGTAGAAAATGTGGCGGATCGCTTCAAGATTCGCTTCGTGCACAAAGCTCTCAAACCGTTCCCTATCGGCTTCCAGCGCGCGCTCGCCTTGCTTGGCACCCACAGGCACGCCACCGCTGTGATAGGGGATCAGGTTTTTACGGATTTCCTTGGAGCTCGACTCCTCGGAATGCGTTCGATTCTTACAGACCCGCTGGTCGTACGCCGTGACTTTTGGATGCGGCTTCTGCGCTGGCTTGAGCGGCTGGTTACCAAAAGACCAGCCTGGCCGAAGACCTAATGGATCACAAAGGCACCGATCGCGGCAGCAAACATGGCGAAGGTGGTAAACCAACCGAGCAGGTTAAGAGCAAGTCCGTTGGTCCGCTCGCCCATGACTTTTCGATTGTTGGCAAGTAGCATGATCAATACCAGCAGCACGGGTGCGAGGCAGCCATTGATGACTGCGGTCCAGTACAACGCGGCTAGCGGGCCAATGCCTATGAAATTGAGCTCGATGCCGATCAACGTCGAAAGAGCAATGATGGCGTAGAACTGCGGCGCTCGGCCCGGCTGTTCATTGAGCCCGAACTTCCACCCAAACAGAGTTGAGAGAGCGTAAGCTGACGACCCCGTCAGTATCGGCACCGCGAGAAAGCCCGTTCCGATAAGCCCGAGCGCGAAGAGCACGCCAGCCCACCGTCCGGCCAAAGGCTCGAGGGCCCGGGCCGCGTCTGCGGCGGTCGCAATATGCGTGTGGCCGCTGACAAACAACGTCGCGGCCGTCGCGAAGATGATGAAGTATGCCACGAGCTCAGAAAAAGCCATACCGACGCCAACGTCCCACGCTGCATAGGTGAGTTCGGCATCTGTGGTTCCTTTGCGCTGCCAGCAATAGCGTCGTCCCAAGGCGATGTCTTCTTCGACTTCTTGGATGGCTTGCCAGAAAAACATGTATGGAGAAATCGTCGTGCCCAGTAGCGCGACAAGCGTGGTGAGATAGGCACCATCGAGCCGAATTCGCGGGATGAACGTTCCCTCAAGGACGTGCAGCACGTTGGGGTGCGCAAACAAAGATGCCGCGATGTACGCAAAAAGCGAGAGGGTCAGCCACTTGAAGATGCTCGAGATGATCTTATACGAACCCCAGATCTGCAATGCGAGGAGAACCGCGGCGATCGGCACGATAAGCGCGACGATCGGGATCGGTACGAGCAAGTTGAACGCCGCGCCAATGGCTCCGATATCCGCGCCTGCGTTGATCGAGTTGGCGATCACGAGCGCGAAGACCGCGGGGTAGGCAATGTACTTAGGAAAGTTCCGGCCTAGAACTTCCCCCAGCCCCCGGCCGGTGACGAGCCCAATCTTCGCACAGATGAACTGCACCGCGAACATCATGGGAAGCATCACAATGGTGGTCCATAAGGTTGCGTAGCCAAGGGTCGCACCGGCGATGGAATACGTGCCGATGCCCGAGGGATCGTCATCAGATGCTCCGACAATGACACCTGGACCTAAGATCTTGAGAAAGCGCTTTACTGGATGCCGTTCTTTGGAAAGCGCAGCTTCGCGCACGCCAAGCTCGACCGCGGGCACGACTTTACCAGACGGGTGCTCTTTCGGTGACGCCACGTTTCTTTGGTACCGCAAGTGGCGGTGGGCTAAACGTGCGCCTTTGCAGCCAGTTTTGGATCAACGAAGCGTGGGTAAACCTCGACGTGGCCGGTCAACTAATCGCACTCCGCATTTGCAAAGTTGAGGATGAGAAAATGATACATGGAAACTTGATTGTGGCACAAAGCACCGATCAGCCAACTGTTGCTCCAACCGACCAAACGCAAACCGCGACCCCGGAACCCGTATACACAACGGGGACCACGACCACGACAAATGTTACAAACACGACCACTCCAGACACCAACACCTGGATCATCATCGGCGTTATTGTGGTTGCGGTCATCGTCATTATCGCGGTCGTTCTCAATCGCAATCGAGATACCACAACCATCGTTCGGTAAGGGGGGATCGGCTTAGAACGCGACTAGGCTTCCGCTTCTCTTGCGCTTCTCCAACGTCAAGATGGTTCCGTCATTGGGTTTGGTGGCGTAGTCAGTCTTATCCATCAAGCGGTTCATGAGAAATATCCCCAGACCGCGCGGTTGAAGTTGGTCGCGTTCTACCGGTGTTGCCGGCAGATGAAAACCGATGCCCTTATCTTCAACCCTGACCACGACGCTCGTGCCATCAAACTCGCACCACACATTGAAGTTATCGAATGATCCGGCGTGCTCGACCGCGTTGTTGCAGGCTTCCCCAACGGCCAGCCTTATTTCCGCGAGTTCCTCGCGTTCGAATCCGCAGTATTCGGCGAAACGAGTAACATCGTCCCTTGCGTTGCGCACCCACTGCGCGCTTGGTGGGTAGTCTCGGTTGAACATCGCGATCATATTTCGCTTATTCCCTCGTTGGCGTTCGCGAAAACAAGTTCAGGTTAAGAAACCGGCAGAGAGCGTTAATTACCGGCAAGTCTTGGGTATATGAAAAAGAATTAGCGCCGCAGACTACCTTCCTGCGAAAAATCTGACAAATCTCCGGGCGGCGGCGGCGGCAGTTGGTGAGGGTCGCGCGCACGCAAGGGTCATGCTCGTCGGCGAGCAGCCCGGCGATATCGAAGACCAAACCGGACACCCTTTCGTACCAATGCGGTAAAGCACTTCAAATACGTGTGGCGCGGAAAGCGGAGAATACACTCGGAGCCCAGCGACTCGGGCGCAAGCACTACTCGGACCGAGCTTCCATCCATCGGCAATCTTGCGCGCTCCAGACGACAAGACGCGTCGCAAACAAATGGCCAAATTTATCGGCGACTTGAGGATTGCAGTAAGAGCAATGAAGAAAGAGCCTGTCTGGGGGAAAGGCCGCACGACTTAGTCGTGCGGCCTTTAATCCCTTATCGTCGCGACTCAGCCAGCTGACGCTTGTGATTGCCCGAAGGAGCCTCGTCCTCGTCGACTTCTTGTGCCTCCAGATTGACTTGCTCCGCGATGGTCGTCAATCGTTGATCGGTGTCTTTTTCTTCGTCTAAGGTCTGTTGCAGCAGTTGCACCGCCCTGGTTTCGCCAAGCAAGTCAGCGTAGGTCCGCGCTGTACCGTAGGCGGCTATCTCATAGTGTTCGACTCGCTGCCCCGCCGCGATGAGGGCCGCGTCCCCGACCGCTTCTGACAGATCTAACTCGAGCATATCTTTACCCTCGGCGATGATGCCTTCGACGCCTTTACACTTCTTGCCCCGTGGCGCTTCGTCGATCGAGTCAAAAATTTGGTCGAGCCGTTCAACGTGCTCTCGAGTTTGCTCGAGGTGCTCCTCAAACGCTTGTTGCAAGTCGTCCGACGTTGCAGCTTTGGCCATCTTTGGTAGCGCGCTGAGGATCTGTTTTTCTGCGTTGTACAGGTCTTTAAGTTCGTCGATCCAAAGATCGCGCAAGGTTTCAATTTTCATTCGTCATACCGGTCCTTTCGGTCAGAGATTCAGTGGTGATGACCTATACCCACAGCCTACGCTTTTACTCTGCGCCGCTGTGGCAGATCCTACAAACAAGCCAAAGGAGGCTGATGCTAGTGAGCAAGAGCGTGAATGCGACGCATTATGAAGATCTGCCGACTTTTCCAAAGAAACGAAAGAAAAATACCGTTCACGCGATTATAGAAACGTGCAAGAACAGTCCTCACAAATACGCCCTTAAGAACAAATATGGCATTATCGCCCTCAAAGAGGTCCTGCCAGACGGTATGCATTGGCCGTACGACTACGGCTTTATTCCCGGCACGTTGGCGCCAGACGGTGACCCCCTTGACATCTTAGTCATCACTCAAGAAGGGCTCTTTTCCGGCTGTTTAGTGACCGTGCGAGTTCTTGGCGCTATTCGGGAGTTAAAAAACGGCATTGAGAATGACCGGTTGATCAGCACGTTGCTTCCGAGTAAAGGGGCGCCGCAGCCTTCTGATGATTACAAAGACATCGCCGACGTTCCTGAACCGCTCTTGCTTGAGATTAAAAACTTCTTAAAGAGTTATTCCGAGCAACAAGGTAACCGCATCAAAATAAAGGGTACCGTGAACGCCACGCGGGCTCTGCGAATCGTCGAGAAGACGCAGAAAGTGTTCGCCAAGAAACACCGTCCGAAGTGACTGCTGCGTCATTTGCCGTTGCGGCGTGAACGGGGTGGGTTACTCCCGCTAACGCCGCAATCAGGGTATGTCGATCTTTCGTGCGCTTTTTTCGAGCTTGCTTATGGGATGTTTCCGCATGAAACGTATTGTGCGATATTCTTTGCAGACTCGTGGACATTGATCGCATAACGCCCACCTAAGAGCGCGGTTATGGGGACGTCAACGATCGTGTTCGAATCTCCCAAAACGACATTCTTCAGCGGGTATTTTGGCGCTGGGTTGAGCTTGGCACACGTGCCGGCATGTATGTGCGCCGGCTGAATACCCGTCGTGTTTTCGTGCAAGAGATGAATGACGACTCTCGTTCTCCCATTTAGATCGGTGAGCGTGGCAGAACCATTTTCGCCGGAGTGGTTTTGACTGAGCATTCGAACCGTGACGTCTGGATGAGCAGCCAGCCCTGGACTGCTGATGGCAAGGACCATAAGAAGACAGACGATAGCGACACCGATGCGCATTACGATTAGCCCCTTTCTTGTTAGCGTGACGACTTTTTCTTGGGAACTTTTGCACCGCTTTTTCTGGCTTCCGAAAGGGCAATGGCGATGGCTTGTTTACGACTTTTAACTTTCTTGCCGGACCGACCGGATCGGAGCTTACCATGCTTTCGTTCGTGCATCGCGCGCTCGACCTTCTCGCCGGCTTTCTTTCCGTACTTTCGATGGCCAGATTTTCGCTTGGCCATCTATGCCACCACCCGGCTGCCCGTGATCAATCGAATAATGAGGAGCAAGACGACGCCGCCCACAAACGCAACCAAAATGCTCCAGAGGTTTAATCCGGTGACTCCCATGTGCCCGAAGCTATTAAAAATCCAGCCTCCGAGGAGAGCCCCGACAACGCCCACCACAAGATCACCCAAGACGCCGCCGGGGCCTTCCCCTGGAACCATAGTTTTCGCCAAGAACCCGGCAATAATGCCGACGACTACCCAAGCCAATATATCCATCGTAACCTCCCGCTCAAGACGGAATCAGACGGTCTTGCGACCGGTGAGAAGATTGATCACCAAGACGACAACGGCGATGACAAGAAGTAGATGAATGAGTCCGCCGCCGATATGCATCAGAAAACCGATGAGCCACAAGACGAATAAGATTACAATAATTGTCCACAGTATGCCACCCATGTATTCCTCCTAGAGAGTTGTAGCAAGAACTCTTTTGCTGTGTTACCCGTGACAAAGAGGCTTAAACAGTTGGTACCCCAAACGCCGCTAACGCTTTACGGTTTGACCCCAAAGCGCCACCAGCAAAAGAGTTGGCACCCACTGGCCGACATAGAGCGCTTCGTGCTTGCGGTTGCCGAGCGCAAAGCCTAAGGAAAGCAGCATCGCCAAGCCAGTCGCACCCAGCAACGTTGCTCGCAGAAGGGCGTTCGTCGGACGATCTCGGACCACGCGCTCAACTCGCTCCGTCAGCTCGCGTGCCGTCTTGCCAGCTGGAGTCTTTGCAGCCCGCGCTGTTGCATCTTGCGCACTGTCAACAAACTCGTTGAATTGTTTCACCATCTCCAACTTCCTCGCTTTCTGTCCGTGTGCTTTGATACCCAAACGGCCGAAACACCAAACGGTTTCACAAAGGCTGAGACCGGGAATCAAGCACGTGACAGGTCTCGAAGGGAGAGCACGACATGGTCTTGAGCGCCTCAACCGAAGTCCTCTCGGCCTCGGTACTGCTTGGTATCGTTTTTGTCGCCATGGGTGCATTGATCGGAGCGGAGACGCGAGATGGACGCGATGCTCAGTGAGAAGGCGCGGGGTTTTATCTTCGACGTTGACGGCACACTCGTCGAGAGCAATCCGGCTCACGCGCTAGCCTGGTCACGCGCCTTTGCTGAGAGTGGGATCTTCGATGCGCCTCCTTGGCGCATCCGCACGCTCGTCGGCCTCGCCGGGTCGGACCTCGTTCAAAGCCTCAAACCGAAATTGGGGAAAGACGAGCGGGAGGAAGTCATGGCAGCTCACCGTCGCATCTTCGCAAACGAATACTTGACACGCCTCCGGCCAACTCGCGGCGCGCGTGAGCTTCTCGAAGAGCTTCATCGCCATCGAAAGAAGATTGTCGCGGTCAGTTCCGCATCGAAAACAGAACTTGCGGCCGTGTTGGACGTCGCAAAGCTCGGCGATGTGCTCCCCGTGCGCATCTGCGCGGACGACGTGACGCGTTCGAAGCCGTGGCCAGACCCATTGTTGTTCGCGTTGGAATGCCTCTCGCTTGGAAGGGATGAAGCACTTTCCATCGGCGATAGCCCATACGACGTCGCTGCAGCGCACGAAGCTGAGGTCTTTGTTGTCGCTTTGCGCTGCGGCGGTTGGAGCGTCAACGACCTCGCTGGGGCCGATGGTATCTTTGACGATCCGGCAGATCTTCAAGGTGCGCTCTTTGAATCGGTTGGGTCACGACATACGATGAAGGCCGAGGCGAACATTTCGAACGTGCGAGCCGTTCGATGAAAAGCGTTGTGCTCGCTATACCGAATTCCGTGTCTGACGTGCTCTCCCACACGGAGGCGCTTTGTCGAGCCGGCGTGATTGGGCCCCTGAGTCGTCGGCTCCTAGAGATGTTGTACGTGCTGGGCTGGGACGACGGATTTGTTGAATTCGATCGGGTAAGTTTGGCTCTAACCCTTCGAGAGGAAAGCAAGGCCATCGACGATGCGCTGGCCGAGCTTCAAGGTTTGCGCGTCGTCTCGATGCGTCAGGGCCTCGATTACGAGGTGGCGGAACTCATCGCATTATCCGCGCCGAGCGCTTTTGCCCATGCCCAACTTGGGTGGTGGCAAATGTACAGCATCGAGCTCTTGGACGACAAGGACTGAGCGTGTAAGGTCCTGGGTGCCAGCGCCTATTCGCCGAGGATCGTGAGCCGTATCTTATCGACGGCTCGCTGCTGCAATCGCGAAACTTGCATTTGCGAAATACCCAAGCGTCGCGCGATTTCGGCTTGAGAGACTTCCCCGAAGAAGCGCAGGAGGATCACGGCACGTTCCTTCGGCTCCAGAACCTTGCACGCTTGCTTCAGGCAGACTCTATGCTCCAAAAGAGTAAATTCTGCATCCTCACTGCCGAGCTGATCTGCAAGTGTGCTGGTGCGGGAATGGCGATCGCCTGTGACTTGCGCGTTGAGTGACAGCGTGCAATACGAGCTACCAAGTTCTTGCGCTTCGATGATTTCCTCTGAGCTTGCGTGTAACGTCTGGGCGATCTCGTCAACCGTCACCGATCGTCCGAGCTCCACCGACATGCTCTCAGCCACCCGATTGACGGAAAGGCTTAGCTCCTGCAGCCGGCGCGGCACGCGCAAGGCCCAGCCTTTATCTCGAAAATGGCGTTTGATTTCACCAAGGATCGTGGGCATCGCGTAGGTGATGAACTCGACCCCCCGATTGGGATCGAAGCGATCAATCGCTTTGAGTAATCCAAGCGACCCTACTTGGATGAGGTCCTCAAGGGGTTCCCCGCGATTCGCAAATTTCGTTGCCAAGTACCGAACTACGTTGAGATGCATGAGGACGAGCTCTTCGCGAATGGCCGCTGACCGCGTCGTCGCGTACTCGATCAGTAATTGGCGGAGCTTGGCGCGGTCTAGCGACGTGCCCTTTGGTTGCTCCTGCGCGGCTGATTGCTGCATCTTAGCGGGTTCTCTTGGTCATCCGCAGGAGCAAGCCGCCGCCAAGTGCAGCATGACACTCAAACTCATCAGTTAGGCCGCGGATAATGGCTAATTCATCGACGATGCGGTCCTCAACCAAAGAAACGCCGCCATCGCCAAGACGAGCCATGTTGAAATGTGGGTCTGTTACCAAAACGACAAAGCAATCTGGTCGAGCTTCAAACGCAATTCGCAGGCGCCCCGCCGTGCCTCCATCCACAATGCAAAAGGTGCATGCCTCGGCCACGATGATCTTGAGATCTTCAATCACCTCGAACGAAAGGCCAGCGCGTAGTCCGACCCCGGCCGCTGTAAGTCTGGCGGCTGCAATGAAGGTGGGGTCTTTGGGCACGTTGAGGTTAACTCGGCCCTCGGGCAAACCGCTTGCCGGTTCCGTCGCACCTTGCGAGACGTCAATGTGAGACATTATCACCGCGCTCAAGCGCGGCGACGCTTGCGAGGACTCGGTGGCACTTTCGCTCCGGATTCTCGTGCCTCAGAAAGGCCGATGGCAATCGCCTGCTTTCGGTTCGTAACCTTTCTGCCGGATCGGCCCGAACGGAGTTTGCCTTCCTTCATTTCGCGCATCACTCGCTCGACTTTTTTGCCTGCCTTTGGGGAATATTTTCGCTTGGTGCGTTTTGCCATGTTAGCTGCCTCCGCCATCCTCGTACCCGCTTCGCCAACCACTAAGCCGAGAACGCCGCCAAAAAAAGAGTTTGACCGTCGCCCACACCGGGTAGGTGTTACGGGCAGTCGGTTCCCGGAGTTTATCCTGGAGCGACTGCGTCATTGCCCCGGCGAGAAATGTTTCAAGCAAGCAAGCTTCGGGTAATGCAACAAAGGCAGTCCGCGGAAAGAGTGACGCGGCGGAGGCACGTTTCCTACGCTAAGGATTTCAAAGACAACGCAGGCGCTTGGTCTCTTTGCGGTGTTTGCGCTTACGGTTGCGGCCGGCTCTATCAGTTATCTATGGCCGGAAGTCACACTTCGGCCTATTGCCTACGTCCTGCTCCTCGCGGCCGCAGCCCTGGGAGGCTACCGCTGGGGATTAGCTCTGGGCGCGTTTGCAACGCTCGTCTTTACCATTCTTGACATCTCCAGCGGCTATTCAACGCTCTCGCTGGTTGTTTGGATCAATGCTTTGTTCTTTTTTGCTGCGGTCGTCGCGTCAGTCATACTTGTTGAGCTCGTTCGCACGAGGACTCAGTCCGAAGCTGCCGCGCAGTTTGACTTGGCTCGCGCCAAAGAGCAGGTCGAACATCTGACGGGTTTGCGTGCAACGCGGTCAGCACTCTATCAAATGCAACAGCGCTATGCGGCAATCAGTGACATGTTGCCATATGGTACGTGGTTGACGAACGCCGACGGATCGAAATTGCTCCATGCAAGCGAAAACTACTGCCGGCTCTTCGGCATGAGCGTCGAGGGGATCGCCGACAACGGCTTTCGCTCCAGAGTCCCGCCGGATGATTACGAGCGGTTCATGGCGGCGTGGCGCAACCGGGCCGAGGACGCTATTTTTGAAAACGAATATCGGGTGCTTGGCGTCGATGGCAATATGTACTCAATTCTTTCGCGCGGGGTCCGGCTCACAGACAACGACGGTGTAACGACCGGGTGGGCAGGCTTTAGTTTAGACATTACGGGCAGAAAGCGATCTGAAGAGAAGGTCGCGCTCCTTTCACAACTGGGCCGCGTGCTTTCAACTTCGCTCGACCCACAAAGGACTCTCTCTCGCGCAGCTGAGCTGCTCGTTCCACGCCTGGCGGATTGGTGCGCGATCGATCTCGTTTCCGATGAGGGAGAAATACGCAGAGCGCTTATGGTTCATCGCGACCCAGGATTGACGGCGCAGGCGCAAGATTTGATCGACGCCGGCGAGGCGGTTCGCTTCGGCCACCGCGCTGAACAAGCAATAGCAACTGGGCGGCCCCAGTTGCATGAGCCCGTGGGTGATGAAGAGATTGACGCTTCCCCGCTCTCGCGCAAGCAACGCACGTTGCTCAAACGCTTTGGCCTCGGTCACGCAGTGACCGTACCCCTGATAGCGCGCCAACAGACCTTTGGGGCACTGACGCTTGTTGCAACCGGTGCAGCGAAAGCGTATTCCCAAGAAGACGCGGACTTTGCGGGGATCATCGCCCGCCGCGTTGCGCTTGCCTATGACAATGCAAGGCTTTACGAGCGCGAGCATCGCGTGGCCGACATCTTTCAGCGCGCTTCGCTGCCAACGTCGATGCCTGAGCTACCCGGCATTACCCTTCGCGCACACTACGTGCCGGGCGCAAAAGAAGCTGAGATAGGCGGCGATTGGTACGATGCCTTCACCTTGCCAGACGGCAGGCTTGGCGTGTCCATCGGCGATGTCGCTGGGAAGGGTCTGCAAGCTGCGGCCGCCATGAGCGCGGTGCGGCTGCTCATCCGCGCGACAGCTCTCGAGCACCTCACGCCCTCGAACGTTCTCGCGAGGGCGAATCTGTTATTACTCAACGACCGGCCATCGATGGTTACCGCATTGTTTGGCGTCGTTGACCTTGAGAAGATGACGTTCTCGTTTGCCTGTGCCGGTCATCCGCCGCCAATTGTCGCTAATCCCGACGGCTCGATTGCTTTCGGTCAGCCAGTGGCTCCCCCGCTTGGTGTCTCGCTCGAAGCAGAATTTCCGGAGCAATCCCTCGAGTTGTCACACGGGTCGCTGCTTGTGCTCTATACCGACGGGCTCGTCGAGCAAAACAGGAGCACAATACCGAATGGCGAGGAGCGTCTTCTCGAAGCCATTCGATCGATTTTGGCGACGCACGAGTCAAATGCCGCTGGAAAAATTGTCAGTATGCTCACCGACTCCGCGCCGAAAGACGACATTGCCGTTCTCACGATCGCGTGCGCCCCGGCACCTCTGCGCGAAATGAATTTAGAGCTACCGGCGAAGCCACTGAGTAGCCGCATCTTCCGTCAGTCGCTACGCCGTCTCTTTGTTGCTGCTGGAATGACGGAGGAAAACATTCAACTGTTTCAGGTGGCCTTAGGCGAGGCGATTACCAACTGCATACAGCACGCGTATGGAGTTCAGGGAGGAACGGTGCGCGTTTGGGGAAGAGTTGAACATGGAAAGCTCGTGGTCGACGTCAGCGACTCCGGACGATGGCGCGCTCCCCATGGCGATGGGGGAGGATATGGTTTGAACGTGATTCGAGCAATCGCGAAGAAGGTAACCATTCAAAGGTCAAGCAAGGGCACAACCATACGGTTTATCGAGCCCTTGGGAGGCAGCAATGACTAACGAAGCGCGCTTTACGACAGGGGCGATCGATGGCGTCAGCGTGATCGCGGTTTTCGGTGAAGTGGATCTCTCCAATGTTGGAGAGCTGAAGCATTGCTTGGAAACTGCCGCTGAAGCCCGGGCACAAGGCATTGTGGTCGATCTGACCAAGGCAGACTATTTTGACAGCCGGACCATCGCGTTGTTGGCAGATTTTGCTCAAAACGCTCGTACGCGCCGGCAGCGACTCGCACTTGTTGCGCCTGCCGGGGGGTTTGCCCCGCGCATCCTTGACATCGCCGGGTTGCCTCGCGTCATTCCAACGTTCGAAACGACAGACGAGGCTGTTGCCTCGGTAAAATCTCCCGCGACTACCTAGCAATTAGAATGTCGAACTCGCATAGGTAGGGCGACGGTTACGTCGCCCTTCCATTATGGTTTTCGTGCTGTGCTCAGGAGATTGGATTGATTTGAAGTTTGCGCGGGTTGATCGATCGCGAGAATCACTTGGACAGATGTCGCGCTGCCGCCAGGGATGTCCTCAACTGTGAACGAGTACGAGTTCCCAACGCTAAGATTGGCCGAACCGCTGAACAGGATCGTGCTCGGTACTCCCGCCGGCGTCACTGTGATGACGTAGGTACCGCTCGAGAGGATCGTTGACGAGCCCTGCGTTGGGATGTACGAATTGCCGGGCGGGTTCGCAATCGAACCCGAGTCATTGCCGACCGTGAGTCCCGGGACTGTTGGAAGCGTTGGCAGTGTTGCACCTTGATAGACGTAAACATCTATCGGCCCTGGTGCGGGCGCCGCATCGTTCACTTTGTAGCGAACGGTGTTCGCGGTTGCCTGGGAATTGGTGTCTTGGAACATGTAGAGGTTGAAATCGGCGAGGCCCGGTTCGCCGACAATCGCGAGGCTATAGAAAACAGAAGCCGCCACGCTCTTGGAGAGCGCGGGTATGCTCGTTGGTGCGATCTGGAAGTTCTGATTGCCGGCGCCGACGAGCGCGTACGTGCCCGTTGGCGTGCCTGCCGTCAGACCGCTGTTTATGGTTGTGTTGGCGACGACCAGCGAAAGCGGCCCGGGCTCGCTCGGCGAGGCATCGATGGCCCGGACTTGCGCCTTGCCTCCTGTTGCGCCGCTGATCAGGTTGCCAACGGAACTGCTCGTACAAGCGGTTGCCACCAGTGCGAGCGCGGCAATCGGTGCCGCAAGCCATAACTTCTTGAGGAGCATCTTGGGTTAGTCCCTCCTTAGAGTTTTGCAATACACCGCACATGTGATAACGCGCGTTATACCCCAAGCATTTCGCTCTTAGTCAGTGTTGCCAAATGTTCCCAAGCGCGGAACGCGAGCGGCCTCGCAACCTGCATGGCACCCGTTACGTTTCTGAGAATCTTGGGAATATCCACAGCAACGGAGGGGGTTACATGAGCAAATACATCTTGCTACTATTGTGTGCTTCGTTCATTGCAAGCGTGCTCTCGTTCTCAGCTTCGAGTGCCTTGGCGGGCAACAACGTCTGGACGGGTCAGGTCGTCCATGTGTCGGCGGAGAATATCAAAGTATACAACAGCGAGGGTGATCAGACCATTAGCTTCCTTCTGGTCCCCAAGTTTGATCAAGTCTTCTCAGACGACGGTACAACCACGTTTCAGATGGCGAATATCAAGCCTGGTATGTGGGTGACAGTGTATTACGATCAGAAGGCGCTCGGCGCGCGGCATGCTGACAAGATCATCGTCCTAAGTACAGGTCAGCAGATCAAGAGCTAACCGTTGCAGGGAAGCATGCGGCAATCAGATGACCTTTGCCGGCAGCAATCCAAGCTGCGTCCCGACATTCTCGAAGGCAGTCAAAGCTTTGTCGAGTTGCTGCCGGTCAAGGGCCGCGCTCATCTGTACCCGGATGCGCGCTGTTCCTTCAGGCACCACGGGGTAGCCGAAACCGGTTACAAAAATTCCTTCTTTGAGCAACAGTGCGCTCATTTTGATTGCGAACGAAGTTTCGCCGACAATGATTGGAATGATTGCACTCTCGCCTTCGAGGGGCTTGTACCCAAGCGTCTTGAGGCCTGCGCGAAAGTACGCGATGTTCTCGCGCTGTTTTACTAAGAGCTCGGGATGCTCTTCAAGTTCTTCCATGGCAGCGAGCGCGCTGCATGCGACCGTCGGCGGTAGCGCATTCGAGAACAATTGGGTGCGCGATTTTTGGATGAGCGTGTCAATAAGATTGGCAGAACCGGCGACGAAGCCGCCGGCTGCACCGCCCAGCGCCTTGCCGAGCGTGCCCGTGATGATGTCGATCTGCCCCGCGAGCCCGTAATGTTCGATCGTTCCGCGTCCGGTCGGGCCCATGACGCCCGTGCCGTGACTATCGTCGATGATCGTCACGCCGTTATAGCGCTTGGCGAGCGCAACAATCTGCGGCAGCTTGACGAGGTCGCCTTCCATCGAGAAAACACCATCTGAGATGATGAACTTGGTCATGTCGGGTGGCAGCGATGCGAGTTTTGCTTCAAGGTCGGCCATGTCCGAATGCTTGAAACGCAGTCGCTGCGCTTGCGTGGCCAGGCGGCATCCGTCAATGATCGATGCGTGGTTGAGCTCGTCGGAGACGATAGCGGTTCCCGCAACGGCGACGGTTGGGATAAGACCCTCATTGGCATTCCAGCATGACACATACGTTAAGGCGGCTTGCGTGCCTAAAAAGAGGGCGATTTTTTCTTCGATCTGGCGGTGAATGTCAAAGGTTCCACAGATGAACCGCACGCTTGACGTCCCGGCGCCATATTTGCGCAAGCCTTCGATGCCGGCGGCGACGACGCGCGGGTTGTCGGCGAGGCCAAGGTAGTTGTTGCTCGAGAGCACGATAACGTCGCCGGCCTCTTCCATGTTGACCTGGGCTGCCATCGGTGTCGTCAGGTGCCGCAGCGTCTTGTAGGTGCCCGCGGCGCGCAGCGCTTCCAACTCGCCTTTGAGCTTGCGGTCGTAGGTTTGATTCATAAACTCTTATTGCGCCTTTGCGTTGATTTCGATGACGATTTTCACGGCCTTGCCTTCTTTGAGAAGATCGAATGCTTCTTGAAAACGTTCGAGTGGTAAAATGTGCGTGATGATCGATGTCAGGTCGATGCGGCGGGCCGTCACCATCGCCTGCATTTGGTACCAGGTTTCGAACATTTTCCGTCCGTTGATGCCAAGGACTGTGAGCCCCTTGAAGATGATATTCTCCGCGAGGTTCAAGCTGACGTTGTCCGAGGGAAGTCCTAGGAGCGCCGCGCGACCACCGTTGCGCACCATGCTGAGTCCTGAATTGATGGCCGCGCCGCTCCCGCTCATCTCAAGCAGCACGTCCGCGCCATGACCACCGGTGAGGGCCATAATTTTCTCGCGTAAATCTGCGTCGCGACCGTCAAAGACCGCATCAGCCCCAAGCGATTTTGCGAGCGCAAGCTTTTGTGGATTGATGTCGATAGCGATGACGCGGGAGGCACCGGCTGCGCGGGCCACCGGTATCGCCATCAAGCCAATCGAGCCGACCCCTGTAATAATCACACTCTTTGCGCTGACGCCGGCTGCCATAACGGTGTGCACGGCATTGCCGAGAGGATCGAACACTGCCGCCCAAGCATCGGGCACCGCTGGATCGAGTTTCCAAATATTGTGCTCCGGTACCGAGACGTAATCGGCAAACGCACCATCGCGGTCGATCCCGAGAATGCGCACGTGCTCGCATATGTATTCTTGTCCCGTGCGGCACAGCAGGCATGCGCCGCACGAAATATGTCCTTCGGCCGCCACGCGATCGCCAACCGCCACGTTGCGAACTGCCTCACCTATCGCGGCCACCGTCCCCATGAACTCGTGACCGACGATGAGGGGCGGCACCACTCGGCTCTGCGACCATTTATCCCAGTTGTAGATATGACCATCGGTTCCACAGATACCGGCCATGTGGACGCGAACGAGCACGTCGGTCGGGCCGATCTGCGGCACGGGAACTCGCTTGAGTTCGAGTCCTGGCCCGGGCCGCTCTTTCACGAGCGCGCGCATGGTTGTGGGCAGCGCTCCTTTAAGAGACTGCTCGACTTTCGGTCTGTCTTTCGCAATTGCCACAGAGGCGAGTTCCGCTGACCTGTGGCGGCGGACCTTTGAGGGAGCAATGGCACGCAAGAAAAAGCCTAAGGTGAAAGCACGCATCCGCGCATTGCAAGAGAAAATTGAAGCGCAGCGCCGCCGCGCGCTTCGACCGACGCTCCCCGTCAATACCCAGGCGCGCGTGAGCGAAACGCTGGTCGAAAAGAAACGCAAGCTCGAACGCAAGCGTCGCCAGCGCCGGGACTGGGATCATTTGTAGGGGGCGATTGGAAAATCGCCCCTCCTAGTGGGCTTGTAGTGGGCGACTGTCAAGTCGCCCAAGGTGCCGGCGCCAAGGGCGCGAATCCTTTGCGCTCGAACACCCGTTCGCTACCGGAATCGAGCTCAAGCATTTTGTGCTCACTATAGATGAGGTTTTGGGCCGCCGCGGCCCCCTGGCAGATTCGCTCGCCGGCTATGAGTATCGCCCGGCGCAAATCGCTATGGGCAAGCTTGTGAACCGCGGTTTCCTCGAGCACGTTCACGTCATGGTCGAAGCGGGAACCGGCACGGGCAAATCGTTTGGCTATCTCGTGCCTGCGGTGCTCTCCGGGCAGCGAGTCGTTATCTCCACGGCGACGCTCGCGCTGCAAGAACAACTGCTCCAAAAGGACATCCCGCGCGTGCTCGAGGTCCTCGATTCCAATGCTCGCGTCGTCCAACTCAAAGGAAGAAACAACTATTTGTGCCGCGACAAACTCGAACAACTGCGCTCGCGGCTCGTTCTTGCACAAAGCTCGCACGATCGAACGTTATTCGCATGGGCGGATCGCACTGCCACCGGAGATCGCGCCGAGCTTGACTTCGTCCCGCCGGACGCTCTGTGGCGCGAGGTCGATGCCGATGCTGATGACTGTCTCATGGAAGCGTGTGAATTCTTTGGGCCAGAACGCTGCCATCAAATGCACGCGCGAGACGCCGCTCGCCACGCAGATATTGTCGTCGTCAACCATGCGTTGTTCTTTAGCGATCTCGCGATGGGCGGGGGTGTGATTCCGCCGTACGATTATGTGGTCCTCGATGAAGCGCACCAGATCGAAGAATGGGCGACCGCTGCCTTTTCTTCAACCATTTCTCGCGCGGGTATCGCGCGATTGCTGCACAAGCTCGCTCGCGCCTATGTCTTCGATGAACTGCTCGGTGCGGCGATTAGCCAAGCTGCCAGCGATTTCGCCAACGCGCTCGAATCGGGCGGGCGACTGTCACGTCGTCCATTGCTGCGCTATCCCTTTCATGAGAATCCCCAAGCAATCGAGCAGCTCGAGCCCTTACAGCGCGCCCTGTATCGGGCCGAGAATTGGGTTGCCGAGAAGTGGGCTTCTGGCTCGCGCTTTCCGAGCGCGCCCGAAGAGGCACTCAAGCGCCGCCGCGACCTTGTGTTGCGGCTCATTGTTGCGCACACGCAAACCATCGAACGTCTCCGTCTCGGGGGTGAGGACTGGATATGTTGGGTCGAGCGCAGCGACGATCGATCGGGGCACTTCGCAGCGCATTGCGCGCCCGCGTCGGTTGCAGATTTGCTGCGCGAGCTGCTCTTTGAGAAGAGCCGTAGCGTCGTCATGACGTCGGCAACCATCTCTACTGGTGGCGACTTTGCGTACCTGCGCCGCCAGGTCGGATTGGAGAGCGCCCCCATCGATGAACTGATTGTGGAATCTCCATTTGATTTTGCCAATCAAGCGATGTTGTTCTTACCCGAGCAGCAGCTCAATCCAAAGAACCCCACCTTTGCCGCTGAGGCAGCGCCTGTAGTTGAGAACATTCTCCACGCAACGCAGGGCCGCGCGTTCGTGCTGTTTACCTCCATCGCAGTGATGCAAGCGGTCGGAATGCAGCTGGGGCCGCAGCTCCAGTTTCCTTGGAAGATTCAAGGGCAGATGCCAAAAGGCGCACTCCTGCGTTGGTTCCGGGAAGAACCCCACGCAGTGCTCTTTGCGACGTCGTCCTTCTGGGAAGGTGTTGACGTCATCGGCAGCGCCTTGTCGTGCGTCATCATCGACCGCCTTCCGTTCCCGCCCCCGGATGATCCCATCGTCGCGACTCGCTCGCGTTTGCTCCTCGAGAGCGGCCGCGATCCCTTCGAGCACTTGATGATCCCAGCCGCGATCACCAAGCTCAAACAAGGCCTTGGTCGACTCATCCGAAGCACAAGCGACCGGGGTCTGATGTGCATTCTCGATGGCCGGCTCGAAACGATGTGGTATGGCCGGCGAATCCTCGAGGCGTTGCCGCCTGCGCGCCGCGTCCACTCGTTAGACGCCGTTCACACCTTCTTGGCGGGGTAGGGGGCGATTGGAAAATCGCCCCTCTGTCCAATGTAGCAGCGGACCTTTAGGTCCGCTTACTTCGAAAGGACTTCCACCGCGTTGGCGTTGTCGTCGTTGAAGTAGAGTTTTAGATCGCTGATATCGTGACCCGATGCCACCATGCCGAAGATGGCGCCCGCGGCTCCAGTATCGACGTTCTTGACATCGAGCACGTGACCGCTAGGCGCAATCTCGACCATGAGGTTTTTGCCGGCGGGATCGAGCGTGTTGCCAACAACGAGGTGCCCATCGGGCAGTAGCGCCGAGCTGATTGGACCGTTCAGTGGGGGTCCAGCACGGATGAGGTGTGCACGATGACCAAATGGACCTCCAAAGTTATTTCCGATCACTGTAATTCCGTGCGATGGGATCGTCGAGACGCCGCAAAACGCGATGAGCGAGTTGTCTGTGCCATCGACGATGTAGAGGCGGTCATGCGCGGCATCGTACTGTAAGCCGGACGGACCGAGAATGGCGCCCGGAACTCCATGATTGACGGGGAAGCCGGTCGCGATGACGTCGAAATCGAATGTTCCATTTTTCAGTATGTTGATGCGAACGATGCTGCCGTCACCTGCGTTGCTCCCATAGAATGCCGCAACACCAAAAGGCCCGGCGTGAGGAGCAAACGCTTGTCCGAACGGACCATGAAATGGTCCGTTGCTCAACGTCGTCAGCACCATGCCCCCTGGGGACACGATTGGGTTGTCATTCGCTGCAAACGCGGCGGCCCAGATCGAGATAGGTGAAAGCGCGAGCGCGTCACATCCGTTCAGAGAGGCACTTTGCGCAATGCGACGCGGCGCCGATCCAACTTTTGGATGGAGCGCGATAATTGTGGTTCCCGTTCCCTGCACGTTTGCCGCATTGTTGAAGTTACAAACGACGAGATCGCCTGAGTCAAGCTTGCCTGAAGTCGCTTTCGCGATGTCCAGACCGTACGGATTTTGATCGCCGTTGACTGGATCGACGGTTGAACCAATCGTCTTCATATCGTCGAGTTGCTGAAGATCTGACGTGCCGGTGTCGTGCTCGAGGTCGGTGTCGGCAGCACTATTGGAGGTATCGACAACGGCCGATTGACCCGTTTGAGTGCCCATCGCGTTGTTCGTGAGCGATGCTGGCGGGTTCACCGTTCCTCCCCCCGAGCAGCCGGTAAGGGCATACACCGCCACCACCACTGCGCCAAGCGCGGTGGCCACGCGGAAAACTTTCATGTGTTACCTCCCCAATGGATAAGCGCCCAGATAGATTTTCAGGATTCAAGCCTACCCACACTACATGAACAATTGCTGAAAGTGCGTCGCTCTTTTATGTTAACGTCTGTTAACGATACTTGGAGAGATCGAACGGCAACGAATATTTGTGACCGTTGGGATCGATGACTGCGAACGTACCAGCGAGACGTGCAATATCGACCCCCTGCACTTTGAGGGATCCCAGATCGAACGCAAATGTGTCGTAGCCCAGCCAGCGTTCCTCTCGACCCTTGCCGACGACATTATAGAAGTCAACCGTCGGTCCAAAGGTCGACTTCGAGATCGGGGCGAGTGGAGTACGGCCGGAGATGGACAATGACACGGAGGTAAAGTGAGAGAGAAAAGCGGGGTCCAGCTTTCCAGAACTGTGGGCAAAAACCACAAATTCGATCTCATTTGGTGTGGCGGCTGCCTCGACGTCTTTGGGCGATGGCGCTTGACCTTGAAAATGCGCCAGGTAGCTTGCATATTTTACGCGCTCGAACGGGGTGCCCACCACAACCGCATCGATTGCTCCTTCGCCGGGCGTAATCGCCAGCGCGTCGGGAACCGCATAGACGGTGTAATTCGTAACCGAATACCCTCGATGGGCAAGAGCGGCACTCTTCCCCTCATCAAGCGCAGCCTGTCTTTCGACTGGGCGGAGGACCGGCTCAAACCCAGACGCGGGCTGCACCCAAAGAACCATGAGCGCCGCTACAACAGTGGCGAGAGCCGCGCGGTGGGGCGAACTCAACCACCGCATGTGCGTCATCTGCTAAAGATATATACTGTTGGGTGGCCGCCACTGGCTCCGGGCCAAATGGAGCGCGAGACATTCCCAGAATCAGCGATGACGTATTGGCGCCCGTTTTCGTCGTACGCGACGACACCGCCCGCCATGGCACCCACGGTCTTATACCTATACAGCTCCTTTCCCGAACGTGCATCGAATGCGTAAAACGTGCCGCCGAGGTCGCCGTTAAAAATAATGCCGCCGGCGGTTGGCGCCATCGCGGCGACATCGGGACCTGTGGTTTTATCCTGCCAAACAATCTTACCGCTGTCGGCATCAATTGCTGTCACCCAGCCATGTGCTGATTGGTATGGGTCTGGAACAAAGGTGCCCCCAAGGAAGAACTTGCCGGCGACAAAACGCGCTTGGTTCAGCGTGTAGTTGCCGCACCAGTCTACCGTGCCCACAATAAGTTCGTTATTCGCCCGGTCATACACCGGACTGTTCCATTCGTCGCCGCCGAGCCAACCAGGGCACACGTGAACACCTTTGATGGTTGGGGCGAGGTCTGAATTCTGAATGGTCGTAACCGCAACTTTGTAGACGACTGCGTGCGTCGCCCGATCGAGCGCATACAGATATCCATTCTTGCCACCAAAAACGACGAGACGTTTCCCGGCCTTGGTCGAAATGAGCACGGGTGACGCGCCGACATCGTAATCATGTACGTCATGGGGCACCGCTTGGTAGAACCACCTTAAGGTGCCCGTCTGAGCGTCGAGCACGACTAAGCTGGCAGTGTAGAGGTTCTTGCCGGGTCGATAGTCACCGGAGAAATCCGGCGCTGGGTTGCCGACCGGCACAAAGAGTTCTCCGGTTTGGGTATCAAGCGCAAACGTCGACCAAGTGGATCCGCCTCCTGTCGTCGCAGTCGATGCCTTTCCCCAGGTGTTCGCACCCGCTTCGTTGCCCGTGGGGACGAGATCGAAACTCCAGACTAGATGACCATCGTGCTCATCGAACGCCATCATGCGTCCGCGCGCTCCCCAATCGGCGCCCGCTGTCCCCATGTACACCTTGCCATCCCAGATGATGGGCGCGGCGCTTAAGAAATAACCTTCGCTAGAATTCGCGGCTTTGACGTTCCAAAGCATCTTGCCCGACTTCGCGTCGAGGGCTAGGAGATGGCCATCCTGCGTGCCACGAAATAGGGTATTGCCGTCGATGGCAACTCCGCGATTCGTGTTGAACGGCTCAAGACCCGAGGGCGCGTAGGTGGATCGCCAAATCAGCTTGCAGTTCGTGGCATCGAGTGCATATGTATCGTGCCACGTGGTGACGTATGCCACCTTACCTGCGATGATCGGCCCGGCTTGAAATGGACCTTCTTCGGCGAGCGGATACTTGCAAACTGGCCGCAAGCTCGCGACGTTGGACACATTGATTTCGCTGAGCTGCGAATATCGATCCCCGGTGTATGTTCCATTGTACATGGACCATTGTGCTGCGGCGCCCCCTGCGGACGGCGACGAGCTTGCAGGCGTCGTGCTTTGCTGCTGAGAGCAACTTGCCAGGAGGACTGCTAAGACAACAACAGCGGCGAGGTGGCGTATCATGTGAATATCCTTTCCGATGTTCCCCGCCTAGGGCCAGCGAGCGTATTCGGCGAGGAAGCCTTGCCAACCGCCGGTGACATTCAAGACGGCTCCCGTAATAAATGAAGCTTCATCGCTCACCAGATAGGCGACGGCATCACCCACGTCTTCCCAACTTCCCGGGCGCATGGTCGGGTTGCGATAGTCTCGGCGTTGCAGGACCGAAGCGCGATCGGCGTCCTTATCACGAATATCACCAATGTTGATCGCGTTGCAGGTAATCCCGTGCGGGCCCTCTTCGAGCGCCAGTGATCGGATGAAAGCGACGACCCCCGCCTTCGCCGCTGCGTACGCAGCAAGGTGTCGGGAACCCATCGTTGCGTCACTGCCGATCATCCCAAACGCAACGATTCGTCCGAAGTGACGCTCGCGCATGAGCGGGAGCGCAGCCTTCACGCAATAGAAAACCGAACCCAAGTTACCCTCGATCATTTCGCGATACTCGGGCAGCGTTATATTATACGTGTCCTTGACGATCATGGGGCCAGCACCGGCAACGAGCACGTCAACATGACCAAACCGAGCTTGCGCAGCCGAAACGAGGCGGGCAGCTTGATCTGGATCGGAGACGTCGGCGGGGAATGCTTCGATCGTTCCGCCTACGCTTTGGACGGCATGCACCGTCTGATCGGCCTGAGTGTGAGGAGGCCGGTAGTTGCCCGCAATGGTGTACCCGCGTTGCGCGAGCGAAACGCAGACGCCGCGCATGAGGCCGGCAGCACTGCCAGTCACAAGTGCCACTCGCTGATTGGAACCGTTCACCGATACTCCATATGGAAGGTAGCTGTGGCCACACTTCGTGACAAGGTACCTACCGACCGTCCGGCGTAAAGTCGGATTAGCACTCTCGTGCCCCGATTGCTAATATGGTTACGCAGAAGAAGAAAAGCTCAAAAACGCCCGACGGGCGGGCCCCCGCAAGCGAGCCCGAACTCGATCACCGCAAGAACTCCATTCTTGGCACGGTCGTCTACGAGTATATTGCGACCGGCGAGCCGGTCGGTTCAAGTACCCTCACCCAAAAGTACAACCTTGGGATCAGCCCAGCCACCGTTCGTGCCGAGCTCGCGAGTTTGGACGAAGAAGGCTATTTAGACCAACCGCACACCTCGGCCGGCCGAGTGCCATCCGATCGAGGTTACCGATATTACGTCGATCACCTCATGCTGCCGGAGACCCTCACGCAAGAAGAGCGCGACCGTATCCGCGCCGAGGTGAGGCGCGCCGCTCACCAGCTCGACTCCGTTGTGGATCACGCGTCGCACGTTCTCTCGAACCTCACGCGCAGCATCGCCTTCGCCATCAGGCCGCGCTTGAGCAGCCAGATTTTTCGACACATCGAACTCATCCGCGTTGGCGCGCGCGCGACGCACGTGGTGCTTGTCACCAATCTCGGTCTGGCGGCGCAAGCAACGATCGAGACTGCGCAAGAAGCTGACGCGGACCAGTTGCTTCGCGCAACTAACGCATTCAACCAACACTTGCATGGTATGCCGCTGGTAGAGATTTCCGTTGCCAACTTGCAGAGCTTAGCGCGTGAAGCTCCATTGCCCGAAGATCTGATTCGCGCCATCGCCGGCATCTTGGCAGAACACACGGGCGCAGACGCCGAGCATCGCCTGTTCGCTGGTGGCGCGCACAACTTGTTGGACCAACAAGAATTTCGCGACTTGCGCAAACTCCGCGCTATTCTGGACTTGCTTGAAGAACAGCAGACGCTCTACACATTGCTCCACGGCTCGCTCCAAACCGAAGGTCCCACCGTTGCCATCGGCCACGAACTACCGAACGCGGACATGAGCGAATGCAGCGTCGTGACGGTGCCGTACAAGGTGGGGAACAGCAACGCGGGCGCCGTCGGTATTCTTGGACCGCGGCGCATGCAGTACGCGCGGCTCATTGCGCTCATCGACGGCATGGCCGATAGCCTCAACGCGCTCTTCCAGGGCGAACAAGAACTCGATCGTTAGTCGTGCCAACACAGCAAGACTATTACCAAGTTCTCGGCGTTTCCAAGACGGCCTCGGAAAGCGAAATCAAACATGCGTACCGGAGTCTCGCACGACGGATGCATCCGGACACCGTGCAGGGCGACGAAGAGCGCAAGCGCGCCGAGACGCGCTTCAAGCAGATCAACGAGGCGTACGAGGTACTCTCGGATCCAAACAAGCGCGCACACTACGACCGCTTTGGTTCGGTTGACGGACAGGCCGGCGCTGGGTTTGGCGGATTTCCCGGCGCGGGAGTCGGCGATATTTTCGATTTCTTCTTCGGTGGCGGGATGCGGCGGCCCCATGGGCCGGTGCGCGGATCCGATCTGCGCTACGATTTGGAAATTGAATTGCACGATGTGCTCGAAGGCTGCGAGCGCGAAATTGAGTTTGCACATCTCGCGCGCTGTGAGACCTGCGCAGGTTCTGGTTCGGCGGATGGCCACGAGCCGGTCGCATGCCAGGATTGCCACGGCACGGGAGAGCTGCGCCAGACACGTAATACGATGCTGGGTCAGTTCGTCACGAGTGTGCCCTGCGCGAGATGCCGGGGCACGGGGCGGGTCGTGCGCAATCCATGCAAGACCTGCCATGGGAGTGGACGCAGCGAACAGCGTAAGAAGATGACCGTCAAAGTGCCACCAGGTGCAGACGACGGCACGCGTCTGCGTTATACGGGCATGGGTGAAGCAGGCGAGCGCGGCGGTGAAAGCGGCGACCTGTACGTCTACATTTCTGTCGCGCCGAACGACGTGTTCGAACGACAAGGAGCCGATCTCCACTGCGAAACTGCGATTTCGTTCACGCAAGCGGCCCTAGGGGCCACGCTGCAAATCGAAGCACTCGATGGGGACGTCACGTTAAAGATTCCCGCTGGCACCCAAACCGGGACGACGTTTCGCATCGGCGGCCGAGGGTTGCCGAAGATTCGCGGTCACGCGAGGGGTGATCTCGTTGTTGACGTTCGCGTCGTGGTGCCTGCTAAGCTGACGCGGAAGCAGCGCGAGATCTTAGAGGAGTTTGCGCGCGCCGGCGGCGAGGAAATCGAGGACAAAGATTTCATCGGCAAAGTCCGCAAAGCGTTCGGCGGCGACTAAAGCTACCTATCGGCGCTTTTCACTTGTGGTGCCCCGAGAGCAGAGTATCTCTGCGGCGGCGCTCCTGGAAAGCGCGACCGAAGCTCTCTCCGCGACCGAGTCAATGCGCGCCCGTCCCCCCAACACACGCATCACCGTTTGGGTCCCGCGCACACAAGCCAACGCTGCTCGGGCACGGATTCGCGCGATGCTGCGTGCGGCACGCAAGGGCCGGTTCATCAGCACAACCCGGCTTGGCGACACACTCGTCAACGACGATTCGTGGGCATCGTCATGGAAAAAATTTTACAAGCCGTTTGCCATTGCCACGAATCTTTTTATTGCTCCCACCTGGGAGCGGGCATTTCGCACTCCAAAGAAAGCCACGGTCCTTTGGCTGGATCCGGGGATGGCTTTTGGCACCGGGCAGCATCCCACAACGCGCCTAGCGCTGGCGCTTGTGCTGCGCCGCGTGCGCCCGGGCTGCGTCGTGCTCGACGTCGGTTGCGGTTCGGGGATCATCGCCACGGCGGCTGCGCAGCGCGGCGCGCGGGTCTATGCAAGTGACATGGACTCCCTTGCCGTGCGGGCGACCCGGGCAAATTTCGCCCACAACAAGCTTTGCGCAAGAGCTATCGTGCGCTCGCGCGACGTGCCTGCATCGTTTCCAAGCGCCGATCTCATCGTGGCCAACATCACGGCTCGAGTTCTAGCGCGACTGGCTCCGGCGCTTGCGCGCAAGCTCAAGCGAAACGGTGTGCTCGTCACGAGCGGTGTGGTCGCAAGCGGTAAGGATCTGATCAGTCAGGCATTCGCGCGTGCCGGCCTGGAATGCATCGAGCGGCAGAGCGAGGCAGAATGGTTTGCATTTGTCCACGCGAAGCGAGCGTCACGGTGAGCACGCGCGTTTTCACCACCCAACCCTGTTCTCCGGGTAGACAGGTGTCGCTCGCCCCCGAGGACGTGCGCCATATCGCGCTCGTCCTACGAATGCAGCGGGGCGACTCGATCACCGTCGTGAGCAATCGCGTTGCCTGGAACGCGCAACTCGAAGAAGTGCAGCGAGATCGCGTGGTCGCAACGATTCTTGCGGAATCGAAACTTGGGGGAGAATTGCCCGTCGAGGTGATTGTCGTGCAGGCGATTCCCAAAGGCACCAAGATGGATGACGTCATCGAGAAAGTAACCGAGCTTGGTGCTTCGCAAATTCTGCCGGTCCGCTGCGAGCGCTCGTACGGTGGCGATGCGCCACACAAGCTCGAACGCTGGAGACGCATTGCTCGCTCTGCGGCTGCGCAAGCGCAGCGACTCAGCGTGCCGCAGGTCGAAGCCGTTGCGGATCTTCTGGGCACCTTGGAGCGTCTTGCCAGTGCAGTCCATGTCTTGGTTGCGTGGGAGCAGGCGTCGCACGCGAGTCTTGCGTCATCCCTTGCTCGCGTCGACGCTCGCCGCTCGCTCGCCGTTGTCATCGGGCCCGAAGGAAGTTTCACCGATGCAGAACTTTCTGCCGCAAAACGCTTGCATTGCGACGTCGTCTCGCTCGGTCCCACAACCCTTCGGACTGAAACGGCTGCTGCAGCGGCAATCGCTGCCATCGCCGCGTTGCGAAGTTGGTGGTAACGGAGCGCACCTAAGGGTCCGCTGCTACAAGGTCCGGTGGGAAATTTCCTGAATCAATACGAGAGTGGCACAGGACTATGAAGTCTCGGTCGTCATCCCAACCTATAATGAATCGGGCGGCATCGAGCAACTTGTCTCAGCGCTGACCGGCGTCTTTGCGCAAGCGAACATCAAGGGAGAAATCGTAGTCGTCGATGACAACTCACCCGATGGAACGGGTGCGCTCGTCGATTCTCTTGCCACACGCTATCCGGTGCGCTGCGTACATCGAGCAGGCAAGCTTGGGTTATCCTCGGCAGTTATTGACGGATGGGCAACCTGTGACTCGCCGATCCTCGGCGTGATGGATGCCGATTTCAGCCACGATCCAAAAATAGTCCCGGCAATGCTCGACGCAATTCGCAGCGGAGCATGCGAACTGGCGATTGGCAGCCGATATATTCCAGGTGGGGGCATTACGAATTGGCCATGGCGCCGTCGCCTCACGTCGCGTGTCGCGATCATGCTCGCCATGCCGCTCACGCGCGTGAAGGACATCACGTCAGGATTTTTCTTTTGCAAGCGTTCGGTCATTGAGGGCGTCAAGCTCGATCCCATCGGTTTTAAGATCGGTCTCGAAGTCATCATGAAAGGGAAGTATCGAAATGCAAAGGAAGTCCCGTATGTCTTTACCGACCGCCGGCACGGTTCGAGCAAACTCAATTCGGGCGAAATCTTCAACTATCTCAAGCAACTTGGCAAGATTTATACAGGAGCCGGCCGGCGGTCCGAAGCCAGCCTGACGTCCACCCAAACGCTCAAAGAGCAGGAGTAGACGAGTTGGCGCCAACCCCAAATTGGCTGCGGAGGCGATCCGCCAAACCAGAACCCCAAAGCGACGCGCTCTGGGAGATTTGCCCATCGTGCGGTGAGCGTCTCTATAAGAAGGATCTCGCCGAGCGTCTCTACGTCTGTCCGAAGTGCGGCCATCACTTTCGGCTGCATGCCTTCGATCGCATCGCGCTCCTCGCTGATGGAGATTTTCAGGAACTCGCGCCGCTGCTCGCAACGGGCGATCCGCTGCAATGGACCGACCGGACGCCCTATGCGACCAAGATCGCGGGTGACCGAGCAAAGTCAGGTCTGCTTGAAGCAGTGGTCGTCGGCATCTGCAACATCGAAGGTGTGCGGGTCGGGCTGGGGGTTATGGATTTCTTTTTCCGCGGCGGCACGATGGGTAGTGTCGTGGGCGAGAAAATCACGTTGTTGATTGAGGAAGCGGCGCGCCAGAAACTCCCAGTGGTGATTGTCACCGCTTCGGGCGGCGCGCGCATGGAAGAGGGCGTGATCGCGCTGATGCAACTCGCCAAGACGACAGCAGCCGTCGAGCGCTTTGCCGGGCTCGGTTTGCCTCTCATTACCATCCTCACGGATCCCACGACCGGCGGCGTCTCCGCGTCATTCGGCTTCCAAGCGGATGTCATTATCGCCGAAACTGGTGCGGCTATTGGTTTTGCGGGTAGACGCGTCATCGACCAGACGATCCGGCAGAAACTGCCCGAAGGGTTTCAGTCTGCTGAATTCTTGCTCGAGCACGGGCAAGTGGACATGGTCGTCCGGCGCGGCGAGCTCAAGAACGCTCTCGGAAGGTTGTTGAGTTTCCTGACGCGCAAGGCGGTGCCGGCGTGAACGTCATCGTCGAACTGGAGAAACCGCTGCTCGAGCTTGAGGCCAAAATAGCAGACCTCAAGAAACTCAACGAGACGCAGCGGGTTGACCTGTCCGGTTCAATTGCCGCACTCGAGGAGAAGGCGCGCCAGCTCAAGCTCGAGATTTTTGCTAACCTTACGCCTTGGCAGCGCGTCCACTTGGCACGCCACCCCCGCCGCCCACTGGCTCTCGATTACCTCAGCGCCCTCGATGGGTTCACGGAGTTGCATGGGGATCGGGCATTTCGCGACGATCCAGCCATTGTCGCGGGCTACGCTTATCTCGACGATCTGCCGATATTCGTGATTGGTGAGCAAAAGGGCCGCGACACTAAGGATAACCTCTACCGCAATTTCGGCATGCCGCATCCGGAAGGCTACCGAAAGGCGCAGCGTATCATGCGGCTGGCCGAGAAGTTCGGCAGACCGCTCGTGACGTTCATCGACACTCCCGGAGCCTACCCAGGCATTGGCGCGGAAGAACGCGGTCAATCCGAGGCCATCGCGACGTCCTTAAGAGTCATGGCCGGTCTGAAGACGCCGGTCGTGGTCAATGTAACGGGTGAAGGCGGCAGCGGCGGCGCGCTTGCCATTGGCATCGGCGACCACATCATCATGCTGCAGCACTCGATCTACTCCGTCGCATCACCCGAAGCCGCGGCCTCCATCCTCTGGCGCGATGCATCCCGCGCGGAAGAAGCCGCTCAACGTTTGCGCCTAACCTCGGATGAACTCTTCGAGTTCGGACTGATTGATGAAATTATCAGGGAGCCGCTTGGCGGAGCCCACCAGGATCCCGAGCGCATCATCAAAGATACGCTCGCCGCGGATCGCAGAGCGCTCGATCGGCTGCTGCGCGTTCGTACTGATGAGCTTGTTGACCGTCGCTACGAAAAGTTCCGGCGCATGGGCTCACATGTCGAGTTAGTGCATGACAGCGCGGCGCGGTAGTCTCCGACATAAAATCGTTCGTTTCACGCAGGCGCGGAGCAATCGCGCCGAGCAAACCTCAAAGCACCTGCACTCGGCACGCGTTGCCGCCCTGATTGCTGGCCGAGGATTGATGTTGGTGGCGGCTTTATTTATTTCAGTGACGGCAGGTGCACAAGTGTGGCATGTCGCGATGCGCAACGTCGCATTGCACCAGCAGATTTCGCAGGTCGAGGGTGAAAACGCCACGCTGCAAGCACAAAACGATAAGCTTGTCGCGCGCGTCGGTCATCTGCACGACCCTGAATACCTCGTCCCGCTCATTCACGAACAACTTGGCCTCGCCAAACCCAACGAAGTCTTCATTGAAGTAGCCCCGTCAACGCCTGCGCCCGCTGCGCAGCAGTAGTCGTGCAGCAGGTGCGCGGGAGCGTCGTGCATTGCAGTCGCTTCGGGTGCATTGTCCGGCTTGAAGATGGCCGTTTTGGATTGCTTCCGGCCTCCGATCCAGGCGTCGATGTTGTCAAACGGGCGTTGATGGCTGGGCGGCATCCAGACCTCCCTTTCATCGTCGCCGAGGAAAACGGACGGCGCGTCCGACTCTCGCTCACCGCGCAGCAAAGTAGCAGCGGACCTTTAGGTCCGCTCTCGGGAGAGAGACCCCTCGAGCGTTTTTCATCATCACTCGAGCAGAAGATCATTGATTTTTGGCGTCAAGTGTCTGAATGGGACCGAAACGCCGGTCGCGTCGATGACGATGAAACGTCGCACAAACGGACGGAGCGTCTTCTTCCTTTTGAAGAGCGAGACCAGCGCCGAGATCGTGAAATGCCAAGACGTTCCCGGAAGGGGCTCAAATCGTCTCGTCGGAACCGTTAATGTAGTCGCGCGAATTCATTCGCGCGTGGACAAGATTGTAGGGGGCGATTGGCAAATCGCCCCACGCAAAGGGAGTCGTAGCGGGCGACTGTCAAGTCGCCCAACGCAAAAGGGAGTTGTAGCGGGCGACTGTCAAGTCGCCCATCGCTGGGAGGCGTGTATGTTGACTTGGAAGCTTGGACGGCTTCTCGCCGTCGCGTTCGTAATTGTCGCATGGTGCGGCACCGTGTCGCTTGCGGGGGTTACGGGCAATATCTCCGGTCGCGTAGCCGACGACCAAGGTAACCCAATCGGCGCAGCAAAGGTCACAGCAAGTTCGCCATCTCAGTCTGCCAGCTCGCCAACCGACACCCACGGTTTCTTTTCGATCCTCAATCTTTCACCCGATACCTACGTTGTAACGGCAAGCAAAGACGGCTATGACACGGCCTCAGTAGCGGGGATAACCGTGCAGGCTGACCAGACCGCATCAGTTGCCGTCACGATGCATCTCTCGGCGAAATCGCTTGGCAGAGTGGTGACAACCGCGACGGCGAGTGTGGTGAGTAAGAACGTCACTGGCGACCTCTACGCAGTGAACGCAAAAACCATCAGCCAATATCAGGGAAGCGCGGGTGGCGCTGAAACACTCTATAGCCAAAACGGCGTCGTCGGCTCCTTGCCAGGAGTTACACGCAGCCTCGGCAGCGGAGGCGGTTACTTTGGCAACGGAACGCTGAGTTTCCGGGGCGGCTCGACCGACCAGGTAGGGTTCGAACTCGAGGGGATTCCGCTCAACCGCGGCTTCGATGCCGCCAACGGCACCTCGTTCACGACAAACGGCATCGGGAGTTTGGAAGTCTACACGGGCGGCGAGCCCGCCGATGCTGGCCGATCAATGTCGGGGTACATCAACGAGGAAATTCGCCGCGGGAGCTATCCGGGAGGTGCTGATTTCACGGGTGCCACGGGAGGACCGTCTTTCAACCACACAATCCAGGCTGACGTCTATGGTGGGACTCCGGATCGCCGGTTTACCTATTTTGTTTCGACGTTGGCCCAAAACCAGGGCTACAATTTTGTCAACGGCTCGAATCTCGATAATACCAGCTTTGCGCTTCCGCCGAACGACGCGGGATGCGGAGCCTTTAATGCGCAGATCCTCGCTAACTTTTCGACTTCATTCACGAACTGCGGCGTGGCGCAAGTACTCAACATGCCCATCTCGCAAGGCGCGTGGCAAAGCTTCGTCAATCCATACGCAGCCATTAGAGACACGGTTGGCAACTTCCATTACGCGATCGAGCACAACGGACTGTCCGACGATGTGCAAGCGCTCTATCTCGTCGGTGGAACCGAAACGCCCTTCTTGTACGCGGGTACTGGTATCGATCCTAAGCTTTTTGTCGAGGGCGTCGGGGGAAGCCTGAGCCCAACGGGCCAGCTCTTATGGCCGACTGGCAATCCATATCTTGGTGGCGTCAACAAGCCCTACAATCCATCCGCATACGGAACGTACACGTGGCCGTCCGCGGGCGGAGGAACGGGTGTGATCCCCTCCTGGTACGTGGATGGTCAAACGACAGAAGAGGCCGTTGAGAAGCTCAGTTACACGCGCTCCTTGTCGAGCACGTCGTTCGTACGCGTTTACGGTTATTCGCTGTATTCGGCATGGAATTTCGATCAGGCGACCAACGGATTTTTGGGCGATTCATTCTACCAGTTGCACGATAACGCAAGTGGCTACACAGCGACGTACCAGAACCAACTGAATCCACAAAACCTCTTACGTTTGGACGCTGATTACACGAGAGACGTCACGCTCCGGTACAACTATGCGCCAAACTTCTTTCCCGACTTCTTCACTGGCAACGTGCAATGCGGCACCCTCGCCACGAATACCCTGGCAAATTGCAATCCGGGTGATAACGTAGCCGTTGTCGGCGGTCCGTATGCCTACTGGAACGACATCAATCCGGTGAATGTCGATGCGGCTCTAGCCGATTCGTTAAAGGCGGGCGACAAGTGGCTCTTCGATATTGGTTTGCGTTGGGATAGGTTTGAAGTGCCGCTGATGCCGCTACAGATCACGGGTCCGAACGGCCTGGCCGAAGTTGGGCAAAACCAGTTTGGATACTGCCTGCACGGGTATGCGTACGCGCCGGGCGAGCCCTGCAATGGATACCTTAAGGCTATCAACGCCTCGCAACTAGCGCAGGGCTTTAATCCGTCGACACCCGGGGCCGCAAACTGGACAAATGTTTCTGGGTCTCAGGATTTTAGCTACCTCAGCCCGCGCTTTGGCCTAACGTACACCATCAGCCCGCAACAAGTGTTTCGAGCATCGGTCGGTCGTTACGTGCAGCAGCCTGAAACGTTCGGCAACGAGTATATCGGCGCACCGTGGTTTGGTGCACCGGCGACTATTTCAATACTCAACCGCTTCTATGATCCTCTTGGCTTTACAGCGGTGCATAATCTGGTACCCCAAGATAGCACGAACTATGACCTCTCATTTGAGCAAGACTTCAACAACGGCTTATCTGCAAAACTAAGCCCATTCTTCCGCATTACCCGAGGTCAGATCCTCAGCATCCCCGTCAATCCGCTGCAGCCCACGTTCGTCACTGGCTACAACTTCGGAGCGGCGCGCATTTACGGCTCGGAGTTTCTTCTGCGCAAAAATCGCAGCGGCCCCAACGGCCTTTCCGCCACGCTCGCGGCGACGTTCACGAATTCGAAGATTCGATTCCAGCGCTCGCTGGGCCCAAGCTACATCGACGTCATCAACAAGCAGATCGCTAACTACAACGCGCAGTACAAGACGAGCTATCCGCTCTTCGATCCGAATGGCTACTACTCACCGTCGTTGACGCAGGCCCCGGGGGGTACGTCCTCATCCTACGACGTTCCGTGGGTCGTCAACCTCAATCTCGATGAAGCCGTTCACGGTTGGGATATCTCGCCGACATTCAACTTTCAGTCCGGCAACCCGTATGGCGATCCACAGGACTTCCTGGACGCGCATTGTCCGAACCCAGGTCCCCCGTCAGCGGCTGGTAATTATCCGGGCTGCATCTCAAACCCAACCGGTGTCACTCCGTTGGGAGTCGGGCCAGACCCGTATACGGGTCAGTTCGATGGGCTTGGTTCGCTCAAAGGCCCATCGTGGCTCACGATGAACCTCGGCATTTCTCACAACCTCGGCAAGAACACGATTGCAAGCTTTCTTTGGACGAATGTTTTCACCGTTGTCCACAACCACGGTTATGCATGGGAGCTTCCGAGCAAAGATCAAGTGCTTTCGTACGGCGACAACGCGTTCTACAGCTTCCCGCTCGGGCTAGACGGGGATACGGGGTTTTCCAACGAGCCGCAGTACTACGGAGATAACTACTACCCGTACTCACCAGAGGGGTTGATGCCGGCGCGCCAATTCACGTTCAGCCTTTCGGCGAAACTCTGAATTATCGCGCGAGAATTCGCGCGACTACATGCAGCATACAAATGTAGTGGGCGACTGTGAAGTCGCCCATCTCGTTTTCTAGAGCTTGAGGTGGCCGGTGACGGCCAGTAAGATCAACACCACAAGAACAAGCACTAACGCATCCATGTTTTTTTTCTCCCTTCCTCTTGAGTTAGAGTCGTAGATGTCCGGTTGCCGCGAGGAAGACCAGGATAAGTAAGATGATGATTGCGACATCGGCTCCGTCCATGTGCGAGACCCCCTTTGGTCGAGCGGACCCGGAGGTCCGCTGCTACATCAACGTGTAGCGATAATTCGCTTATACCCGATTAGGAGTCCGGTCTATCGGTGCGGGTGTTCGATGTCCCGCGCAACTTGTGCGACGAAGGCCCCATACCGCGACATCGCTGCATCATATGAAACCTCGATTTCAGCGGCTTCACGTCGATGCGGCTCAAGCGGTGGCCCTTGCGAGAGCAGTGAGTAAACGTCAATCAGAATCAGCAAGCGCTCGCGCAGTTTGTCGGGTCGCCACTGATTGTCTTCTGAATTACGAGGGTTCGAAGAGATTTGAGCAGAGATGTCCTGCGCCTCATGCAGCAGTCGCTGCTGGCGCGCAAGCAAGGCAGCGGACGCATGCCCTGCCTTCATCGTTTCGATTCTCCGATACAAGGCTCCACGGATCGAGTCAAGGTTATTGAGCGCCGTGTCGATATGCGACAGCCAACCATCCAATTGATGCAAGAAATTGCGTCGCTCAACATAATCGGCCCGTGACCAGAGCGCTCGTGGATCGGGTTTGACCAAAACGCTGTGCGAGTAAGCAGCGCCATCAACCCGAAGCGTCGCGGTGTAGGTCCCCGGCACGACAGGTGCCCCTTGGCTCAGACCCTGATTCCAGGGCCGCGCGCTGAGCCACGAAACGGGGGGATCGTCAGTCAAGTCCCACGCCACGCGATTGATGCCGGCATGGTTGGTACCGTCGACATGCGCAATCGTCAGGCCACTTACATCTTTGATTTCGATGCTTGGCGTATGCGCTGCAGGCGAGGGAAGGTAATAACTGAGCAGAGCGCCCGCCGGCGGGTTCTCGCCGCTAAACATATTTTGTGGCGCACAACATTCCCCCACGCCCGATCCGTACTCATACTTCCACCAGCGGAAAAAGGTATACGCCGTTCGCGGCTGATCGAACGCGACGCCAGTCCCGCCACTGGTCGCAAGGTCTTGCAGCGGCGTGACGTCATCGAGCACCCAAAAACCAAGCCCGTGCGTAGCAATCACGAGATCGTTCTCGCGCGGCTGAATGCGCAAATCGTGAACGGAAACCGTGGGCATATTGTTATTGAGACGGAGCCAATGAAGCCCTCCGTTCAAGCTGACCCACACGCCGCTTTCCGAACCTGCATACAAAATGTTCGGATCGCGCAGGTCCTGTCTGATGACGTGCATCGTCTCGTCGGTGGGCAAATCCGAAACGATCGAGCTCCAGTGCGCACCATAATCAGACGTTGCGAAGATGTACGGCGCGCGATCGCCCATGAAATGCCGGTCGATGACGGCGAAAGCAGAGCCATCAGCATAGCGCGATGGCTCCACCACCTCGACTCGCCCGTATGGCGGCACAACCGGCGTGACCTTGGTCCAATGGATGCCGCCGTCGCGCGTCACCTGCACGAGTCCATCGTCAGTTCCAACCCAAATGAGGCTGTCATTGCGTGGTGAGGGCGCAATATCTAAGATCGTGTCATAGAACTCCGCACCGGACACATCGGTATTGATTGGGCCGCCCGCTACTAACTGGTGCGCCGGATCGTTCAGCGTCAGATCGGTGCTGATCTGGAGCCAGTGCCTGCCCCGGTCGCGCGTTTTCCAAACGACGTTTCCGCCGAAGTAGACCGTCCTTGGGTCTAGCTTGGAAAACGCAACCGGCGCCTCCCAATTGAAGCGATACGGCAGGCCCGCGAGATTCGCGCCATTGGTATCGCGCACGTATGGTGTCACATCGTAGCTTTGGCGCGTTCGCTTGTCGTAAATCGTGAGCTGGCCGTTGAGATCCCTTACGCCAACGTTCCAAACCAAGTTCGGGTCCAGCGGATCAGGCCAGGTCCAGGATCCGTCGCTGTCGCTACCGACGTCAAGCCAATCATGGTTGAGAATGCCCAGCGGGCTCAGACTGTCGGATGGTCCGCAATACGAATCGTTGTCTTGCATGCCGCCGCACACATTGTACGGCGTCGCAAGGTCGAAGCCAACGTGATAGATTTGCGCGAGGGTCACGTTATAACGCCAGTCCCACGTTGTTCCCCCGTCGAGGCTGATCGGAGCGCCGCCATCGTTGCCTTCGATCATGCGCTTGCCATCTGTGGCGATCCACATCGCGTGATGATCCTGGTGCACCGCGGTGACGTTATTGAAGAACGTCTTCCCTCCATCATGCGACTCAACGAGATCCTCGGATAGGAAGAAGAGGTGGTCCGGATTTTTCGGATCGACTTCGAGCCGGCTCATGTAAAACGGCCGCTGGTTGACGTACGTATCGCGCGTCATCAAACGCCAATGATCGCCACCGTCATCCGAACGCCACAACGAACCCTGGCTGGATTGAATCAGCGCATAGACCCGCTTGGGATCACTGGGGGCCACGGCAACGCCAATCCGCCCCATGATGCCCTGCGGCAAGCCGTGACCGGTCAAACGCTCCCACGTTGCGCCGCCATCGCGGGATCGGTACAGGCCATCTTGCGCACCGCCGCTGTTAAAGTTCCACGGCACGCGGCGAATTTGCCAGATCCCCGCGAAGACGAGCTTGTTGTCGCGCGCGTCCCAGGCGAGATCGCTCGCCCCACTCGATGGGCCGACAAAGAGAGTTTGCCGCCACGTGTTGCCACCATCGGTCGTTCTGTAGACGCCACGATCGCTGCTGTCGAGATATGGATCGCCCAACGCACCGACGAGCACGACGTTGGGATTGCGCCAATCGATAAGGATGCGCGCGATGGATGGTGAGTTCACCCCCCGCTGCCGCCACGTGCTTCCGCCATCGCTGCTTGACCACACCCCGTCACCGAGCGAGATGTCGTTACGCGGCTTCGACTCCCCAGTGCCTACCCAGACGGTATTTGGATTCGAAGGTGCAATCGCCAGGGCACCGATCGATGCAGTCGGTTGTTTTCCGAAGACATCTACCCACGTGACTCCGCCATTGGTCGTCCGCCACACGCCGCCACCCGCAGCGCCGAGGTAGTAAAGGAATGGATTGGCGTTGGTTCCCGCCACCGCAGCCACTCGACCCCCTGCAATCGCAGGTCCGATGTTGCGCCAATGCAGACCGCCCAAGTTGATCGTCGAAGGTGACTGGAAAGTCGCCCCCATTAAAAAAAGCATCCCCGCGCACGCAAACGCGGGGACGAGGAGAGAGCACCCTTTTGGCTTCAATCTACGACTCCATAACGCCGCGATAGTGCCGGTCGAACTGGTAAAGCAGCCCCTCCTGATTCGCATACGGCCCCGGCGTGTATGCGCGCGATTCAATTCCCGACTGCGAGAGTTCGCACACATGCCAGTCCTGCCGATTCGTCATATCCCAAAACTCAACGGCATCGGAAGGATCAAAGCCGGGCGTGGCAATCGTCGCCGGATCGAAGAGCCATTGGCAGGTGACGATCGAGCGGTTCGTCGACACCCTCGTAATCCGGTGAACCATGACATAGTCGGGCTCGAGACTGAGTAGCATCGCGGGGAAAATGGCGTAATAGTACACGCGATCCAATTCCTCACCGGACACATCGCCAATAGGCGGATAGTGTGCCGTGCCGCTCATTGACATGCGCGACCCCGACTTGCGCATGGTCATAAAACCGCCGAGGAAGGGTCCTTCGCCCAAGTCGTTGCGTCCGCTGTCAAAGGGCGTCAGCTTGTCGAGTGCGGGATGGACGAGCGGGCAATGATAGCACTCCGAATAATTCTGAACGACGAGCTTCCAGTTGCACTGCAGATCGTAGACGATCGTCCTGGCGATTCGCAGATCAGCGATGTGCCAGCGTTTGAAGCGCTCCAAGAGCGCTGCGTGGGAAGCCGCAAACGGTTGCGGTTGCTCCGCGAGATTGACAAAGATGAAGCCTTCCCAGATGGCCAGCGCGGCTTGCTTCAGCGGGTATTCTGACTTGTCAAAATCGGGCACTCCATCCATGTTCCGTGCAGCCATGAGTTTGCCATCAAGTCCGTACGTCCACGCGTGGTACGGACACATGATAGACCCGACGAATTTCCCTGATTCTTCGCTGCAAATTCGCGTGCCGCGATGCCGGCACACGTTGTAGAGCGCGCGCAAGCTGCGGTCTGCGCCGCGCACGATCATGAGACTCTCTTGGCCAATATTGGCCACGAAGAACTCGCCCGGATTCTCTACTTGCTCCTCGCGGCCAACGAGCAGCCAACACTGCTCGAAGATCTTCTGTGTCTCGAGGGCAAAGATGCGGTCCGATGTGTAGTACTCGCGCGGCAGGGTATGCGCTCCAGAGGGAACGCTCGTTTTTGCATAGACGGCCATTTTGTGGATTTCAACGAGAGCAGAAAGCGCGCCTTGTCCCCGCTCACAGATGTAGGGGGCGATTGGAAAATCGCCCCTTCTGAAAAGGGGTAATGGAGTCCGTGGAACAGCAGGAGGAGCTCGGATTTTTTGAAGTCCGGGTTTCGACTATCCCGAGCATGATATCCAGTCGATTGTTGAAAATGAGCCTAGGTGGTTGGTTTGCAGCATTTCGCTTCGCGCGCCGAGACCTTCATACGGGTCCTTGTGGCGGTTGCTTTGCTCGTGGGCGCTGGCTGGTCGGCTGCCTTGGCCGATCCGACACCCACGCCATCTGCAAGTGCGGTGCAGCCGGCGCCCGTTGCATCCACCAGCTCGTTGGGTTGGCAGAACTCAGTCGATGGATTTATTTCGCTCGTCGATCAGGCGACTGAAGGAAGAGGAACGCAGCCACCGGAGGGTCCTGGGTTTGCGGCTGGTTTTGTTTTATCACCAATGACGCCGTATGACACGTTTTCCAGCGCGCCGATGACGCCTGGAGTTGCTGGGATCGGGCAGTTCACGCTGCTCACGTCCTATACGGGGAAAAAGATTTTTGCCTCGCTCCAATCAGGCGTCAGCTCCGTGACCGGGAGTACGACCAACGCCGCATACTGGACTGAGAACTTGCTGCCGGTTCTCAACCCTCATCTAGGATCCCAAGCGCTGCCCTACTCGATCGCTTTTCCGTCTCACGCAGGCCAAGACGACGCGACCGTGCTCGGCCTCTCTATTTTTTCGGCATCGATCGGGTCACGCGACGGGAGTTGGAACCTGCGCGGCGGGTGGTTCGATCTCAATCAAACGGATCGATTTGTGTTCGTGCAACCGGCTTTGACCAACCAGACGCCCGAGGTGTCCTTGGCAACCGCAGAGAGTTTGGGGACGGGTGCGCCGGTGCTCGATGGATGGCCGAGTCCGCCTCCCGGTCTCCCGCTTGATGGAGTCGATCTGACGCTTCACCAGGGTTCAGTGTCCGCCGAACTCACCAACGCGGCGTTACCGTCGCTGCCGGGCACGTCGGCGCGGATTTCCCTCGGCTCGGTCATTTTGGATCGAGGCGAAGGCACCCAATTTTCTGCCGAGATCCTCCATCTCGTGACGGGCGGTGAAATCAGCACGACCACGCTCTTTGGGTCGGGCGCGAGGCTCTTTTTTGGGCCGCAGGGAGCATTGCCGTTTAGCAATCTGGGCGGGCAGATTTCGACAATCGCTGGCGTTGCCGGCTCGTTCCACGTTGCTCACTCGCTCGATGCGACGGTGGAGTACGGGAGAACCTGGTACGATGCCGATCACGTCATAGAACCTGGCACGGCCAAGCCTGGGAACTACTACCACGCCGCTCTGTCTCACCCACTGGGGACAGCATCAGTTGGAATCGACGCCTACAGATTCGAACCGCGCTATGCAACCGCGATCCTCCCTTACGGCGCCCCTGAGAACGTTTGGAGCGTCGCCTGGTCGTGGCCCGGCGTCTGGCTCAAATCAACCTACCAACTAGTTGATAACACGCAGATCGGCGCGAACCGCCAGGGCTACCGCGTGCATTACACGCGCACCGGAGGGTCGCTGGACGTGCATGCCTCGTTTGCGCAATTTCAGCAGATCGATGCCGCGAGCATTGGCCTGTCTCATCAAACAGGCTTCGTCGAGGGTTTTTTCTTGCCCCAACAAGCGCAATTCGCGACACTTGGGAAGCAGAAGCAATACGCTTGTTGGCTTGCATGGCATCCGAAGTTCGGCACCGTCACGTTGGACTTTGTCGATGATATGATGCAGCGCGACGCTGCGCCGAGTCAGCCCCAAGACGCCGTGTCGTACGACGCGCCGCAGGTAGTACTGGCTCTCTCCAAATCTTTCAATAAGCGAGTGCTCAGCTCAATTGGTTTCGGGCGATATGCGATGCTCGGTTCGTGGGCGCACGGCCCCCTGACAAACGTCAATTATCAGCAAGACGTTGTTTTCGCCGGCGGTCAGTATGCCGAGTCGCCGCACGCGATCATTTTGATACAAATACGTCACTCTGCGTTCTCCGGCTTGCCGTCGATTCTCAACGGCCCATCCCCCGACTTCCACGGTTCTCTGTTGATTCTAGAACAGCGCTTCCATTATTGAATGTTGGGGGGCGATTGGAAGGTCGCCCCATACCATTGTAGTGGGTGTCCTGAAAAGTGCCCATGCTCCGTGTTTTGTCGCTCACCCATCCGATTGGATCATCCGTTGGACGGATGGTCGCCAGGTTGAAACTGCACTATTATGGACGCGATGCCTACGAAAAGATTCCTTTACGCCGCTATTGCCGCGTGTGTCGTCGCGGGTTCCGGTCCGGCCTCGAAGGCTCTGGCCGACTCAGTGGCGAGCCCCGTGCCTTCTCCGACGGCGGCTGCAAGCACAGCTCCATCGCCGTCCCCATCGCCGTCTTCTACGAGCTTGACGCTGGGCCAACTGACGATCGACGGTGTCGCAAGCTACTACGGGGCGGTGACAAGCGGTGTTAATGCATCGGGTTCATTCGATACACCCACTGGCGCTGATGTGAGCAGCCGCGCTGATGTGAGCAACGCATTCTTGATCCTCAACAAGAACTCAGGCACATTCCGATACGGCTTTGCCGCCGGCGCATACAATATCCCAGTCGTCGGTTTCGCGCTGAATAAGACGCTGGAGAACAATGCGAACACAAGTCTCTACGGTGTAGTGCCCGCAATGGACGTGCAGTACGCTCCGACGTCGAGTTTCAATCTTGAAGCCGGTAAACTCGCGACCTTTACGGGTCAAGAGAGTACCTACACCTACGAGAATCCGAACATTCAGCGAGGCATTATTTGGGAAATCGAAACGGCCGTAAGCCGCGGCGTTCGAGCCAACTTTGCCGGATCCAAATTCAACGGTGCTCTGGAGGTTAATGATGGTTTCTACTCGGGCAACCGGCTCGGCCTAGAAGGACAAATCACCAATACGCCGAGTTCGAGTACAACCTTGGAGTTCGTCTTCGTCGTGCCAAATTCAAGTGCTCCTGGCAACGCCACCGCATCGATAGCGAATAAGCGGCTCTACAATCCCCTTCTGACCTACACAACCGGTAAGTGGACGTTTTCACCGTACCTGTTGTTTGTTGATTCGCCCACAAGCAAGGCTCTTGGTTATACGTCAGATGAACACGCCTTCGGCGCCGTGTTCAACGCAGCATACGCGTTAAGCTCCACCTGGTCGTTGCCGCTTCGCGTCGAATATGGCAACAATAGTAGCACAAAAGCAGATCTGAGCCCCAACGCAAACTTGCTCGGCTACGGACCCGGTTCGAGTGCTTGGACCTACACCCTGACGCCGACGTACCGGCGTGGGATTTTCTTCGCACGCGCTGAGGAGTCGGCAATTCACGTGAGCAATTTCGTGCCTGGCACCGTCTTCGGAACAGCCGGCAACGAACCCGATCAATACCGAACGGTCGTCGAAACCGGGCTGCAATTTTGAGAGGACTGAGGATATGCTTGATATCTTGTTAATGCTCTTGGCACTCGGGCTTTTTTTCGTGCTGGACCGTTATTCGGTTGCGCTTGAGAGACTCTGATGTTTGAACAGCTGGTCGGCCTGGTACTCTCCATTTTGGGTCTCGCCTATCTTGGCTATGCCATGCTGCGTCCGGAGAAGTTTTAGGAGTTACCGGTGACGATAATAGGTTGGGTCCAAGCCGCTGTTTTCTTCGGGATCATTGTGCTCATCACCAAGCCGCTGGGTGCTTACATGGCGCGTGTTTTCGAGGGCGAGCGCACGCTTCTCAGCCCTCTGTTTGGCCCGGTCGAGCGATTGATCTATCGCTCGTGCAGGATTGATCCCAGCAAGGAGATGTCAGCTACCGCATATCTGCTCGCGACACTTGCCTTCAGCCTCGTCGGATTTGCATATCTTTACCTTCTTTTGCGCACGCAGAAGTGGCTTCCCCTCAACCCGCAGCACTTTGATAATTTCACGGCCGACAACGCATTCAATATTGCGGCGAGCTTCATGACCAATACTAATTGGCAATTCTATTCTGGCGAAAGTGCGATGAGCTATCTTTCGCAGATGGCTGGCCTTGCATGGCACAACTTTGCATCGGCCGGGGTTGGAATCGCGATCGCGATCGCCGTAATAAGGGGTGTTGCCAGGTCGGGGTTCAAAACGCTCGGCAATTTTTGGATCGATATCACGCGGTCGATCCTGTATGTGCTGCTCCCGATCAGCGTCGTTGTAGGACTACTTCTGGTTTGGCAGGGGATGCCACAAAATTTCCATCCTTACCAGGACATCGTCTCGATTGAGGGTTTTAAACAGACCATTACCGGTGGTCCGATGGCGTCGCAGGAGGTCATTAAAGAACTGGGCACCAATGGCGGCGGTTTTGTCAATGCGAACTCGGCCTCCCCGAACGAGAACCCAACCCCGCTGAGCAATCTGCTCGAAATACTCCTCATTTTCTCAATTGGTTCCGGGCTAACGTACACATACGGACGCTACGCGAAAGATCAGCAGCAGGGGTGGGCGCTCTTTGCGGTGATGGCGATTCTTTTTGCAAGCGGCTTCACCGTCGCATACGCCGCGGAGTCCGCCGGCAACCCATTCATCCATCACTTGGGCATCGCCGGCGGCAATATGGAAGGCAAGGAGTGCCGATTCGGCGTTCCCGCTTCCGCACTCTTTGCGACGGTCACCACCGATACGTCGTGCGGGGCTGTTAATGCGATGCATGATTCATTCATGCCGTTGGGCGGACTCGTTCCCTTGGCCGACATGCAGCTCGGTGAAGTCGCCTTTGGCGGCGTTGGCACGGGCCTCTATGGCATGATTATCTTCGTCGTCTTGACTGTCTTTATTGCCGGGCTCATGGTCGGACGGACGCCGGAATACTTGGGGAAGAAGATCGAACGGCGTGAAGTGCAGCTCGCGATGCTCGGTGCACTTGTTCTTCCGGTGTTCGCGCTCATCCCGGTCGCTATTTCGGTGCTGGTCCCAGCTGGAACGGCAACTCTCAACAACGGCGGGCCCCACGGGTTTTCCGAACTGCTTTATGGCTTTACGTCCACGACGGAAAACAACGGAAGCGCATTTGCCGGTCTCGGGGGCGAATCTCTATTTCAATATCCTGATGGGCATCGTAATGATTTGCGGACGGTTCACCTTCCTCATTCCGGCTGTGCTGCTGGCCGGCTCGCTGGCGGGCAAGGTCAGCACGCCCGCAACTGTCGGCACCTTCACAACGCATTCGCCGATCTTCATTGGATTACTGATAGGAACGATTCTCATCGTGGGAGCGTTGACGTTCTTCCCAGCCGACGCGCTCGGTCCCATTGTTGAACATCTGCTCATGGCCCAAGGAAAGCTATTCTAATGATTTCGCAACGACGACTGGAGCGCCGCCCCAAGACGCGATCGCTGTTCGACCGCAAGATTCTCGCCGTCGCAACCCTGGACTCATTTCGCAAGTTGGACCCGCGCTGGCAATTCCGCAACCCGGTTATGTTTGTGTGCGAGGTCGGCGCGCTCGTGACGCTCCTGTTCTTTTTCCGCGACCTACGCACGCACGGGCCAGCACGCTTTGATTTAGCCATCTCAGTCTGGCTGTGGTTCACGGTGCTCTTCGCGAACTTCGCAGAAGCCGTCGCTGAAGGGCGAGGCAAGGCCCAAGCAGATTATCTCAGGCGTACAAAAACCGAAACAAAAGCGCGCCGCGTTGTGGACGGGCGAGAAGAGATTGTGAGCGCGACGCTGCTGCATAAAGGCGACGTCGTTCGCATTGCTGCGGGCGAGTTGATCCCTGTGGACGGTGACGTGATTCATGGGGCAGCGTCAGTCGATGAATCTGCCATCACTGGCGAGTCGGCCCCGGTGATCCGCGAAGCCGGCGGTGATCGAAGTGCAGTGACAGGCGGCACGCGCGTGCTTTCTGACGAAGTCCTTGTTGCCGTTACTTCGAATCCAGGCGAGACGTTCTTAGACCGCATGATTGCCCTCGTCGAAGGCGCGAAGCGGCAAAAGACGCCTAACGAAATTGCGCTTTCCATTCTGCTCGCGGGTCTCACCATTATTTTCGTTATTGCCGTCGCGACGCTATCGCCTTACTCGATTTACGCGGGCACCGTGCAATCGGTGACGGTGCTGATTGCGTTGCTTGTTTGTCTGATCCCCACGACGATCGGCGGTTTGCTGTCGGCTATCGGTATTGCGGGCATGGACCGCGTGCTCCAGCGTAACGTGCTCGCCATGAGTGGTCGCGCCGTAGAAGCGGCGGGCGATGTCGACACGCTGCTGCTCGATAAGACCGGCACGATTACTCTCGGAAATCGCCATGCCACGGAGATTGTCGTTGCACCCGGCGTTGATCGTGACGTTGCCGTTCGCGCCGGCTACATTTCGTCGTTGCCAGACGAGACGCCGGAAGGCCGCTCCATCGTGGCATTAACCGAGACTGAAGGCGCCAGCAAGGCCGATGTGGAGCATGCAACATTTGTTCCGTTCAGCGCGTACACGCGCATGAGCGGCGTCGACCTTGCGAACGGCCAAGTCATTCGCAAAGGGGCCCCGGATGCGATCCGGGCATGGGTACGCGAGCGAGGAGCACAAGACTCAAGCGCTCTTGCCAAAGAAGTTGAGGTTATTGCACGTTCTGGTGGCACGCCACTCCTCTTGGCTGAAGGGAACAAGATTCTGGGCGCAATTCACCTCAAGGACATCCTCAAACCGGCCATACACGAGCGCTTTGACCGTTTGCGAAAGATGGGCATTCGCACGATCATGATTACCGGTGACAATCCTCTGACCGCTTCAACTATCGCACGTGAATCTGGCGTCGACGACTTTTTGGCCGAGGCCACGCCGGAGACCAAAATGGCGTTGATCAAGCGCGAGCAAGAAGCCGGTCGGCTCGTGGCTATGACCGGCGACGGAACCAATGACGCGCCGGCTCTGGCGCAAGCCGATGTTGGAGTGGCGATGAATTCCGGCACGCAGGCGGCGAAGGAAGCGGCTAATATGGTGGATCTGGATTCCGATCCGACCAAGCTCATCGAAATCGTTGAGATCGGCAAGCAGCTGCTGATGACGCGCGGCGCGCTGACGACATTCTCTATTGCCAACGACGTAGCGAAATACTTCGCCATCCTGCCGGCAATGTTTGTGACAGCCTATCCCGCAATGCAGGCGCTCAATATCATGCATTTGGGGACAGCACAGGATCCACAAAGAGCCATTCTTTCAGCAGTCATCTTCAACGCACTCATTATCGTCGCGCTGATCCCGCTTGCTTTGCGAGGCGTGGCATATCGGCCGATCGGCGCGAATGCGGTCCTTCGCATCAACGTGTTCGTCTACGGTATCGGCGGTATTATCGTGCCGTTTCTTGGCATAAAGCTGATCGACATGATCCTCGCCGCTTTACATCTTACCTGAGGAAATCATGAACACCATCAAAGACAGCACCCTGAGGTATCTCGGCACTGCAGTCATATACACAGTAGGTTCGGTTGCAATCTTCGGACTGGTTTACCCCATCGTGATGACGCTTGTCGCGCAGCTGATCTTCCCCTGGCAGGCAAAAGGCGAGATGCTTTATCGCAACGGCATCCCGGTGGGATCTGCGATCATTGGCCAGCTGTGGACCAAGCCGCAATACTTCCATGGTCGCCCGTCCGCCGCCGGCAAAGGTTATGATCCAACATCCACAGGCGCCACGAATCTCGGTCCGACGTCGAAGAAGCTGATTGACGCGACCAAAGCGACCATCGCAGAGGTGAAGAAGGAGAACCCCGACGCGACCGGCCCCGTGCCGCCCGACCTCGTGACGAGCAGCGCCAGCGGCATTGACCCTGATATCAGTCCGCAAGCGGCAGACTATCAAGCGCCGCGCATAGCAAAAGCACGCGGCATCCCTCTCGCGCAGGTGCTAGCGCTCGTCGCCACGCACGAACGTGGCAGAACGCTTGGATTCCTTGGGGAGCCTCGCGTCAACGTGCTCGAGCTCAATCTTGCGCTCGACGCCAATTCCGCTAGATAATTCCGCGCCGTAGCGCTACGACTGCAGCCTGGGTGCGATCCGCTGCGGAGAGCTTTTCCAAGATGTCGCGCACGTGACCCTTGACGGTTCCCAAGCCGATGCTCAAGCGCTCTGCGATTTCTGCATTTCCAACACCGTCGGCAATCAGTTTGAGAATCTCGGTTTCGCGCGGTGAGAGGGGCGAGCTTGCCTTTGTGGAGGGAGCACTGGGATTCGCTATCTTGCGAAGCACGACATGTGCGACAGCCGGGTCAAAGTACGCGCCACCTTCGCTAACAACACGCACCGCGGTTATTACCCCCTGTGGGTTGCTCGTCTTAACACAGTACGCATCGGCGCCGGCGGCCAGCGCCGCGAGTACCTCCGTGTCGAGGTCGTGCATCGTCAAGATAACGACCCGGGTGGCGGGTACGGCTTGGCGCAAGCGTCGGGTAAGGTCAATTCCGTCAAGTCCCGGTAATCCGAGGTCGACCACGGCAATATCTGGCCTGAGGCGCGACGCTTCTTCCAGGCCGCGCAATCCATCGGCCGCCTCGCCGACGACCTCGAATCCAGCCTCGGCAAGCGCGGCGCGCAGACCGGCTCGGGTTAGTGCATGATCTTCCACCAACACAACGCTTGGCACGTCAAACTCGCGAATGAATTCGCGATGCTACATCGGCTTGCGCGGCAGGTAAATCGATCGCAAAGGTGCTGCCCCCGCCTTCACGGGGTTCATAACGAATCGTTCCCCCGTTATTTTCCGCGATCAGCCGGACGAGGTATAAACCTAGCCCCGATCCCGCACCTTGTCGCGAGTGATCGCCGGGGCCAAAGCGCTGAAAGAGTTGCTTGCGCACATGTGGCGGAACGCCGTAGCCGTCATCTTCAACCCGTACCAAAACTCTCGCGCCGGCGGGCGCGATCGTAATCCAAATGTGGCCTCCTTCGGGCGTCCAGTTGATGGCGTTGGCCAACAGGTTCGTGAGCGCTCTCCGAAGCTCGGCCTCGTCGCCTAAAATTGCCGACTTACCGTCCGATCGAACCGCGCAGTCGATGTGCTTCGCGCGCCAGAGTGGCTCAAGCTCCGTGACCACGCTCGTGGCGAGACCGTCCAGCTCAACGGGCTCGCGACTGGTCGATTGCTCGCCTGACTCGTAGCGAGCGACGAGCAACAACGTTTCGGCGAGCCGCCGAAGCTCGTCGTTCGACACAATCGAGCGGAGAAGAATTTCACGATACTTTTCCGGCAGCGGACCGTAAACGCCGTCGAGTGCCTGTTGCATGGTCATCGCGGCCGCAGTGAGGGGCGTGCGTAGGTCGTGAGATAACGCATACACGAGGTCACGGATGACCTCGCCACGCCGTTGCAGCGTCTCGTTTGCCTGCTGGAGTTCGGCGTTGCGATCGGCGAGCTCGACAAAGAGTGAGGCTTGAGCGGCCGCGACGGTGGCTTGTTCGGCAAAGATTCCCACCCACTGCTCGATATCCGGCGGCAGACTTCCCTCATCTTTGACGGCCAAGAGCAGCATGCCAAACGTGATTTGGGAGTTCACTAAGGGGACGCATATCGCGCGTGCCGCGCCCAGCGTCGCGAGCGCAAACCTTCCCAGCGCATCGGCTTCGGTTATCGCAACGAGATGCCGCTCGCTGAGACTTCGCTGTAACAGAGAAAGCAGCTCTGCGCTCGGACGGTCGCAGCTGACGCTCACGTCCTCGCCGCCGGCGACCCACGTGAAGGTTGTCGCTCCCAAATTATGGCTCTCAATCGTATAAAGGCGAGCGCTGTCGACGCCCAGGGCCTCAACCGCTTCCCGTACGATTGCCCGCGCGACGAGTTCGACGTTGAGCGACGAACGAATCGTTTCCATGGCTCGGCGCAGTGCCTGCTCTCGCTCGGCCTGACGGTGCTCGGCCGCAATTTGGCCGCTTCGTTGCGCTGCTGCTTGCGCGAGCGTGCCGAGCACGCCGACAAGAATGATGGAGAACGCCGCCAGCGCCCGGTTGGCGATGGCAATCGTGCTCCAGTGATGTCCTTCGACTGCGCCGTTGTACCAACCGGCAACGACGTCGGCCACGAGCGCCGCGACGACAAATGTCCCCGTGATCTTGCGGTTGAGAAGCAAGCTGCTCAACGCCACGGGAATGGTCAACAGAATCGCTGCCACGAGCGCTTGCGGCGTTATCATGTCAAACGCAAACGCGCCGAGGAGAAGAACAATGCAGACAATGAGCGTCAGGTGTGGTCTCATGTTTGCGGAGTTCTGCATTTCAATCGGACGCTTCGGCTGGAAAAGCTTTTGACCTGGCAGAAGAATCCACTCATGGACGCACGTGCGCAGCGCCCCACCCCAACCGAGCTCCTCAAGGAGATTGGGGCCCAGGCGCGCCTCACGGTGTTCGTCAGCTTCGCTCCCGGAGCGGGCAAGACGTATCGGCTGATCGGCGAAGCTCGACAGTTACAACAGAGCGGCACCAACGTCGTGCTCGGATGGATCGAAACAAAAGGCAGGGCGGATCTCGAGAGACTGTGCGAGGGTCTGCCGCGCATCCCCCCGCGAATGGTTGAAGTTGGAGCGACGACGTTCCCCGAGTTTGACTTCGAAGCCGCGCTGGCTGCGCGACCACAGGCTATTGTGCTCGATGAGCTTGCGCACACGAATCTTCCCGGATCCGTGCACGCGAAGCGCTGGCAAGACGCCCTCGCCCTGCGCGCTGCCGGCATCAGCGTGCTCGGTGCGATGAACATCGCGCACCTCGATACCGTCGCACCGACGGCAGAAGCCCTCATCGGCTTCCCCATTCGGGAAATCGTGCCGCTGACGTTTCTCAAAGCGGCAGACCAGGTTATTGCCATCGACGTGGAGCGCGAGCAGCTTGAAGCGCGCCTCTACGCGGGCGCTATCGTGCGCAAAGATGATATCGAGCGCGCGTTGCAAGGCCCATTTCGGCCGCAGACGTTGCGCGCATTGCGCGAGATGATGCTGCGGACCATTGATGACCTCACAGTGCCGGAGCTCCCCGCCGCTCGCATGTCAACGGCGCTCGCGCTCTTGTTCCCGGGCTTCAATACTGAAGCGTTTCTTGCCCGGGTCGGCGCGTTTGCGGACGCCTTCAATCTCGATCTCGCCGTGTTGCCAGCGCCCGGCTTCGGCGAAGAGAGTGTTGCGCGAGTCGCCACGTCCGTTGGCGCGCACGTCGTGTCGAACTCGACGTTTGATTTTGCAAGACCACAACTTCGCGACCTCGCAGCTTCGTTTGTCGCGCTGCCGAAAGGCAGGGTATCGAGCGAATTGCTGAAGCTCCCTATCGATCGCGATGTGTTCGTCGCCTCGAGGCTCGTCGAACCCGTCGAGCGAGAAGGACCGTACGATTTTGGCCAGCATCCGTACGCGCGCACGGCTGGCGATCGGATGCGCGTGGGTTACGGTCGCCTCACCGTCTATCTGGGCGCGGCGGCCGGATGCGGCAAGACCTATGCGATGCTCGACCAGGCACACCAATTGAAAAGCGAAGGTGTCGACGTCGTCATTGCATTTGTCGAGACACATGGGCGTGTCGATACGACCCGGAAACTTGAAGGCCTGGAAACGTTACCGAGATTAGAGATCGTCAGTGGTGGGATGCGCTATTCAGAGCTCGATCTCGAAGCGCTGCTTAAGCGCCGCCCACAGGTTGCCCTCATCGACGAGCTTGCGCACACCAACGCCCCCGGCAGCAAATTTCCCAAGCGCTATGAAGACGTTCTCAGCGTCCTGAGGTCGGGGATCTCGGTGCTGACTACGCTCAACGTTCAACATCTCGAAGGTCTCAATGACATCGTGCGCCGGCTCACGGGCGTAACGGTACGCGAGACGATGCCGGATGGCATCTTGGAGCTGGCAGACGACGTCGTTCTCATCGACGCCAGCGCCCAGACGCTGCGCGATCGCCTCCGCGCGGGGAAAATTTATCCAAAGGAACGGATTGAAGCAGCGCTCAGTTCGTTCTTTCGGACCGAGAATCTCACAGCGCTGCGCGAGCTCGCCTTGCGAGAAGCACTGAGGGCGCGCGCAACGACGCGCGTGCCGCATGTCGTCCGCGAAATTGTGCTCGGGGTCGCAGCTCGGGAGCGCGACACGGTGCTCGTGCAGCGTGCGGCGCGGCTTGCCAAGCGTCTCAATGCGGATTTTACGGTAGTGCATGTGAGCTCGTCGGCGCAAGCCGCGCAAAGCGCTGCGCTCAAGACGTTGAGCGAAACAACGCGGATGCTCGATGGGCGTTGGGTGGTCGATTCCGACACCAACCCCGCGAGGGGCTTGGCGCGAATGGGTGCGGCGCACCCAGGAGCAACGTTTGTTGTGGAGGGGGTTCGCACGAAGCCGCGATGGCTGGGGCCAAAAAGCTTCGCCCAGCAAGTGCTGGACGAAGGGGTAAACGAGCTCCTCGTCCTCGCCCCAGTCGTGTAGCGGGCGATTGGAAAATCGCCCAAATGCCGTCCGCGCCCTGTAGGGGGCGATTGGAAAATCGCCCCATTCCCGCCGCCCGCGCCAACGTAGTGGGCGACTGTCAAGTCGCCCAAATGCCGATAATCCACTGAGGTGGAATTGTTATGGTTGTGCTTTGGTGGATCGGCTGCATGCTCAACATCGCGATCACGGTGTTCTGGATGTCCCTGAGCATCGGTGATAGCGGTTTCCCATGGGATGCTGTCATCTTCGGTGTGCTCTCGATTGCTGGATTTGCGAGATTATACCCGATGGCACGAAGCTACGATGAGGCTGGACGCCGCTAGTTCAGTCACCGAGGCGTTTGACACGGCGAAAGCCAACGATATCGACGCCGATCGTGGGATGATGGTGAAATCGGCAGACACGACAGACTTCCGTTTGGAGCCGAAGGATTGGGAAACCGCCTTCGGGATGCGCTCAAACTCGGCGAACTCTCTTGCCCGCGGGGCGTGACAACGCCGAACCAAGCTTTCGATGCACGCACGAAAGAAGGCGTAGAGACTGGATGGGCGCGGCCTACGTCGCGGCAAAGCGATATGGTCAAGGCACAGTCCGGACCACAAACAATGTAGCAGCGGACCTTTAGGTCCGCTTTACGTGGTGGCGAAAGCCATAGTGGTGCGAAAATCTGTCGCCCGAAAGGGCGTCCGGGTTCGAGTCCCGGTCATCCCAAAGATTCTAGCTCCGGAAACGTCGCGTAGTTCTGATGCGTTTGGTATACGGTGAACGCATCAACGTATTGAGGCACCCATTCCATGCCGGTTGCAAGGTGCTCTAAGTAACGCGAGAACATCGGCAGCGCAGCGCGAGCGATCTTCAGCTCGAGACCGAGCACATCGGTCTCGCCCTCAATGGGAACAACTTCCTGATACAGCGCTTCGCCTACGTCAATCTTGGGAGTCACCTTATGCAAGGTGAATCCAGTCAAGCGTTCGCGATTGCGAATGCACCAGTAGGTCGGAACCGGTCCGCGGTAGAGCGGCAATATTGAGGGATGCAGATTCACGAACGAGCTGAAGCGTTCGATCGTCTCCGCGCTAAAGATCTGATTGAAGCCCGTGATGACGCCGGCGTCGCCCTTTTTGATATATCGCCGGAAACTTTGAGCGTTGACGTCAGTTACATAGAGAGTCGGCAAATCCTCACCATGACTGGGAGCTCTAGTTAACATCCGCTGAACGCGTCGAAGCGCGCGACTTGCGGGTCTGCGAATCGCTTTCGACATCGAAGCAAGCGAAGATTCGGGCGGCTTCTCAGCCAACACCCGAACGATCCGCAGCCCACTCGCTTTCGCAAACGCAGCTGACACCGCCGGAAACGGTCTGCCAAACGTATCGTTGCAAAAATGATAAATCACCATGGCGACCGTGAGCGCGCACGTTTGGCCAGCGCATCGGCAAAGCGAGTTGCTGCGCGCGGGTGCATTCCGAGAAAGAGGGTTGGCTCGACGAGCTCCATTTCAATCACTCGTGGTGCGCCTGCGCTATCGCGGACGATATCGACGCGTCCATACAGAGCCGGTTCCTCCAGCGCCCGCATCGCGGCCACTCCAACTGCAATCTCCTCTCCTGTGGCTTGCGCTGCAGTCTCTCCCGCTTCACCCGCAGGCGCAAGCGACTGAAATGCGGTCTTGCGCGTCGCATGGGAATAGATTCCATCGATGAACGTCAGCGCCCGCTCGCCATAATCGTCGACTGAGGTAATATATGGTTGCAGCATAACGTCATATTCGCGCAGCAGCTCATTGACATGCGCCTGCGCGTCCGGACCTGCGTCGACGACCTTCACTCCGTAGGTCGACAGGCCGACGGCCGGTTTGGCGACTGCTCGTTCCCAGCGCAGTTCGCGGAGAATCGCTGCAAGGTCAACCTGCGCGCCAATTTTCAGCCAGTGGGTTGGAACAACCGGCACGCCCCGCGCCGCGAGGTCTTTCAAATAGCTTTTATGGCTGTTCCACCGGACCAAAGAGATCGGATTATACAATGGTGCAATCGCTGCAACCGATTCAGCCCAAGCAAGAAACTGCTGAAGTCGCAGATTGTAATCCCACGTGGAGCGCAAAACGCAAATGCCGCCGTTCGCCCATGTAACCGAGGGATCGTCCCAGACCGCCACGCCAACGGTAAAGCCTCGCTGTCGTAACAAGTCGGCGGCGAGACGATCGTCTGGGTCGAGGTTTGGCAAATCGCGATAGGTTATGAAGGTAAAGTCAGTCACAACTCGAGGCCTTGACCAAATAATTGCGGGCGACTGTCAAGTCGCCCGCTCGTCGATGCGCGATCCCGCGGAAGGTTACGCAGTGGCCGGGCGTGCGGAGGTCATCCCGGCCCACACGAAGATGAGCCCGGTGACAAGATGGAGCCAAACGTCTGGGCCGCCAATCGGCAAAATATTGAACGGGTTTTTCCAAAAGAAGCCCACAATGGCGATGAGGATGAGAATGTATCCAAACGTGCGCAAGAATGGAGCTGCTTTTTCTTCAGTGCCCGAAACGATCAACGCCCCAACACCGATGACCAAGTGAACGACGTTGTGAAGAGCATTGATACTGAAGATATTGAGCAACGCACTGGGAGCCATGCCAAATGTGCCACCCAAGGCGGGAAGGAAACCGATGATACCGACAAGCGTATAGATGATGCCAAAAATGAGAGCAACGGTCTTTGCCATAGCAAAACCTCCTCTGTCGTACTCGACGTATTCGAGGGACAGGCCATGGCCCCTGTACCCATCGACCTCAGCTAGCGCTTGAAATGAGTTTGCAAAACTCCCGCGGGTCCACATTGCCACCTGAGATGATCGCTCCAATTCGCTTGCCGCGCAGCGCCGTCTTGTGAAACATTGCTGCAGCGACGGCGACCGCGCCCGATGGTTCGACGACGAGCCTGCCGAATTCAAAAAGCAGACGCATCGTCTGTCGAATTTCATCGTCAGAAACGGTGAGAACGCCCGCGACGAGTGCGTGCACGATCGGCCAGGCGAGCGCACCGGGCGATGTCGCTTGCAAACCGTCGGCGATGGTATCGGGAATGGCTATCCGCACGCGCTCGCCCTTTTGAAACGAACGTTCCCAATCGTTGCCCGCCTGTGGCTCGACGCCGTAGAGCGCAATCTCCGGTCGCAGACCTTTTGCGGCCACCGCGCTTCCAGAGAGCAGCCCACCACCGCCGAGCGGAACGAACAACGCATCGAGATCGGGGACCTCGCGACACAGCTCGAGCGCTACCGTGCCCTGCCCGGCCATGATCCTGTAGTCATCGAATGGTGGCACCAGCGTGGCGTTATTTTCAGCGCGAATCTGCTCAGCAATCTTTTCGCGATCTTCGGTACGTCGCTCGAACGTGACAACCCGAGCTCCCAACTCCCTCGTGGATTGGAGCTTTGTGGCAGGCGCATCGGCGGGCATGACGATGGTCGCTTTGATGCCCAACAGCTGAGCAGCCAGCGCGACTCCTTGCGCGTGATTGCCTGAGGAGAAGGCCACGACCCCGGCGCGTCGCTCGTCCGCGCTCAGCTGGGAGAGCCGGTTATAAGCGCCGCGAAACTTGAAGGCGCCTATGCGCTGAAGATTCTCGCACTTGACGAAGAGCGCATTGCCCGATCGTTTGTCGAGCTCTTCGATTCGCAAGACGGGCGTGTGCCAGGCTTCCCCGCGCAGACGCTGCTCGGCTGCTGTGATGTCGCCAAACTGCAAGGGCCACTCGGCGTGTTGGGTCACGAGGGTATGTTTGGAAAAGTCCAGAAACTGCCCCTCTGTCAGACGCCAATAGACCGGTGCCGTCGTTTTACATGCCAGTTTCAGATCGCCGAATATTAAAATATCAATCGATCGCCGTTGATCTCCGCGACCGCATTTCGCGTGGTTCGCTCAAGCCGGGTCAGCAGCTGCCCGCATCGGCAAGCCTAGCCAAACAATATGGGGTTGCGCTGATGACCGTGCGTCAAGCACTCGCGCTCCTGGAGCAAGAAGGCGTTGTGGAAGCCCGTCACGGTGCTGGGACCTTCGTCGTGGACGGTCCTCGCCGCAACCACAAACGCTTTGGTAAGGTTTTGTTCGTCGAAGATGACGACGTGCTCTGCGAAACCATTGCTTCGGCGTTGCGTGAATATGGCCACAAGGTCGACGTCGCCCTCACGGGTCAGGATGCGCTCGCGCGGCTTCGCACGCGCGACCCTTTTGACGCCATCGTGTTGGATCTCCGTCTGCCGGATATGAATGGTCTTGAGATCGTCGAGTATATCAAGAGCAGCCGACCGACGCTTGGGTTGATTGTGGCCAGCGGTTACCTAGAGCAAGAGGACGTGCTGCGCACCGCAGAACGCTGGCCTCTCATGATGCTGCGCAAACCGTATGCGGCGACTGATCTCATCGAACGCCTGGCGCTGTTGCTTGCGCAGCGGCGCGATCTCGCGCGCGCTTAAGAAGAGCGCTGCTTTTTGCTTTGAAAATCGTCGTCACCGTCAAGCAAGTCCCGGATACGAACGCGGAAAAGACTTTTGATCCGCAGACCAAGCGGCTCAACCGAAGCTCGATCGAAAACGTCCTCAATCCATTCGACGAATATGCAATCGAAGAAGCGCTGCGGTTGCGGGAGTCGATTGGCGGCGACACGACGGTCACTATTTTGACCATGGCGCCCACAAGCGGTGGGGAGATCGTGCGCAAAGCTTTGGGCATGGGAGCCGATAACGCGGCGATGCTGTCCGACGACGCGGTCGGCGGCAGCGACACGATGGCAACCGCCTACCTGCTTGCGCTCGCCCTCAAGCACATTGGTTTCGATCTCGTTCTTTCGGGAACGCAAAGCACCGATGCGATCAACAGCATCGTTCCCGCGGCCGTCGCCGAACATCTCGGCATTCCGTGCCTTACCTATGCAAAGAAGCTCACGGTGAGCGATGGCAAGGTGGAAATTCAACGCGAGACCGAAAGCGGTTACTGGCGCGTCACGGCGTCCCTGCCGGCGCTCGTCTCGGTAACCAAGAGCATCAACGAGCCTCGCTACCCCACGCTCAAAGGCATCATGGGCGCCAAGAAAAAGGAAATCAAAACGTTGACGCTCGCTGATATTGGCGCTGAGGCAGGACGCTATGGCGACGCAGGGAGCAAGACGCAGGTTGATTCGTTTGCGGCGGTGGGTGCCAGAGCGAAAGGTACCGTCATCACGGTCTCGGATCCGAAGGAAGGCGCACGCCAGATCCTGGACTTCTTAATCGCGAAAAAAGTGATCTAACGTGAAGGCCGTTTTTGCGCTCGTCGAGCAGGAAGGTGGAGCAGTTCGTCGCGTTGGCTTGGAGATGGCGACCAAAGCGGCCGACCTGGGCAAAGCGCTAAGCGTTCCCTCGGCCGCGATCGTGCTTGGCAAAGACGCCGCCAAGGCAGCCGAGGCGCTCTTGGCAACGCCGGTCGACCGAATCTACACGGGCGCCGACGTGCCGATCGATGCATTCCTCGGTGATCCGGCGGTTGATAGCCTCGAAATTTTGCTCAAGCAGGCAGGCGCCGCAGCCCTGCTCGTGCCCTCCACCAACGCGGGAAAAGATACCGCGGCGCGCCTTGCGGTTCGACTCGGCGCGGGCGTGGTGACCGAAGCGAACGACGTGAGCGTCAAGGATGGAAAGCTTGTCATCCAGTCCCCAAAGTTCGGGGGCTCGGTCGTCAGCACGATCGAGTTCAAGAGTTCGGACTATCAGGTGATCGTCTGCCGTCCGAACAGCTTTGCCGCTCGTAACGAAAAGGGCAAGGGGGAGATCGTGGCTCTTGCGGCTCCGACGCGAAGTGACTACACCGCCCGCGTCGAGGAACGCGTCGCCGCCGAAGCTGGAAAACTCACGGTCGAGGAGTCGACCATTGTCGTCTCGGGTGGCCGTGGTCTGGGTGGTCCAGAGCATTTTGACATTATCGAAGCACTCGCCGACGCGCTCGGCGGAGCGGTAGGGGCGTCGCGCGCTGCAGTCGACGCGGGTTGGATCCCTCATGCGCACCAAGTTGGTCAAACAGGGAAAACCGTAACGCCGCAACTCTACATCGCGTGCGGCATCTCGGGCGCAATTCAGCACAAAGTCGGAATGCGCAGTGCAGGCATTATCGTTGCTATCAATAAGGATTCCAATGCTCCGATCTTCGAGTTTTGCGATTTCGGCGTGGTCGGCGATTTGTTTGGCATCGTGCCGGAACTGACAAAGCTTGTAAGGGAACGCAAGGGCGCCTCCTAATCGTTATATCACTATAATGTAGCGGGCGACTGTCAAGTCGCCCCTTGGGAAAGGACCGCAGTTGCCCCGTTATTTCGTCATCGCCTTGGTCGGTTTGTTCATCCTTGCGATCGTGGCGCTGCAGCAGCCGGCCGGCGTCGCAGCAAGGCCACACGGCCCGACGCCCAGCCCGTCACCCAGCGAATCGCCAACACCGACTCCGCAAGAGCGCATTACAACGTTGACGCAGACGGTCAAAGACAATCCCAACGACAAGGCCTCACACGCCGAACTCGGGCAACTTCTCGTTGAGACCGGAGATCCAAGCGATGGCCGAGACCATCTCGAAACAGCCGTACGCCTGGGCATGGACGATGCTGAGGTGTGGTATTTTATCGGTATTGCCGACAGCGAGCTCGGTGACGTTGCCGACAGCGTCACCTCCTTCGAGCGGGCAGAAATTTTGGACCCCGCCAACCCGGCTGTGCTCCAAAGCTTGATCGGTGCATATCTGCAGGTTGGACGTTTGGACGATGCGCTGCGCGTCGCAAATCGCGCCGTTGAGCTGCATCCCGCCGAAGCATTTTCTTATGAGCAGCTTGGGATGGTGCAACTGAACCAAGGAAAACTAGACCAAGGCCGAGCTTCGCTCAATCGGGCACTGCAGATCGATCCCAAAGACACGCGAGCGAAGCTCCTCATCGCCAAGTCGTATCTCGCGCAAAAGAGTCCGGACGCCGATAAGGCGCTGGGCATTTATAATGAAGTGTTGACTGAGGATCCCAAGAACGTCGACGCTTTGGCCGGCAAAGCTGAAGCGCTTGCGCAAAAGAACGATGTGACGGACGCAGTGGCGGCGCTCCAACAGGTCGTGAAGCTCGAACCTGACTCGGTCGAGCCCGAAGACAATATTGCGCAATTATATCTCCAAAAAAAGATGGTCGATCAAGCGCGTCAAGAGTTCGCCCAAGCCATCAAAGACCACCCGAAGGACTCCGAACCGTGGGCGCTCCAAGCCGAATATGACTTGCAGCAGAAAAACGGCACGCAGGCCGAAAAGGAATTCCAATCAGCCCTCGCCCTCGCGCCGCAAAATACAACGCTCCTCTTTGAGTATGGACGTTTTGAGCTGCTCAGCATGCGGCATTTCACCGTGGCACAAGACGCCTTTTCCAAGATCGGCAACCTTGAGCCCGGCAATGCGGAAGCTTTATTCTGGCTCGCGCAATCATACGCCGCGCAAGGGCAATGGGCGCAGGCGCGCGACAATTTCAAAGCATCATTCGACTTGATGCATACGTATACGAGCCTCTTCAACTTAGGCTTGTCATATTTCAACCTAAAGGACTACATACACGCTCGCGAAGTCTTCGAGGCGCTGACCGCCCACCAAGATAAGGCTCATCCCGATCCGCAGTTGTGGTTTATTCTGGGTGAGACGTGTCGTCACCAGGGCGACAAGCAAGCTGCAACCCTGGCATACAAGCGATATCTGGCCTACGTACCGACTGGTGATGGAGCCAACAAAGCGCGCTCTTACATCAAACAGCTAGCCCAATAGTCAACGAAGCCAACCCAACGCTTCACTAACCATCGAGCGCAGGCGCTCATCGCGCGGCGATTGCGAAGACGGCACGTGGACGCTCGCAGTCGCCGAACCAAAGTCCGCTGCCAATGCAGCCCCGCTTGCTCGCAAATTGTCGAGCGAATAACCGCCTTCGAGGACGAGCGCGAGCGTGGCATTGCTGTGCGCTGCGGCGGACCCCAGGAGAGCGCACAGCGCATCCACCGCGCGCGTCGCGATCGGAAGTCCTGCAATCGGATCGCCGGCCAGAAAATCAAACCCCGCCGAAACGATAATGATTTGCGGCTTGACCCGCTGCACCACTGCGGGCAGAAGGCTGCTCCACACCGCAATAAAATCATCCGTGCCGGTTGCGTGCGCGAGCGGGATGTCAATGACGAATCCTGCATCGCTCACGCGCGACTCATCGAAAGCCCCCGTCCCCGGATACGCGGGATAGGCATGCGTGGAAACAAACCCAAGGCCATGCTGTCCTTGCTCGAGCGCCTGTTCAACCCACGCTTGCGTGCCGTTTCCGTGGTGATAGTCGAAATCGGCAATGAGCACGTTGCCGCGCTCTCGCAACGCCCATGCCGCCGCGATCGCAACGTTGTTGAAGAGGCAAAATCCCATGCCACGGGCCGGTTCGGCGTGGTGCCCCGGGGGGCGGATAAGCGCGAGCGCGGGTTGCGAGCTGGTTGCGGCCGCTGCTGCATCGAGCGCGCCGCCCGCGGCAGTGAGCGCAATCGCAAAGCTATCGTGCGAAACTACCGTGTCACCGGTGGGCAACTCGGCAAGCGATCCGGGCGGGGTCTGGTTGCAGACGCTTTCCACGATCGCCGCGTACGCTTGCGGATGCACGGCCTGGATCGAAGCAAGACTGGCGACCTTCGGTTTCACAAACGCCGAGCGCGCGACGCCACCGGCTTCCAACCCAACCGCAAAGGCCTCGAGACGCTCAGCGCGTTCCGGGTGGCTGAGTCCCGTGTCGTGTCGCTCCATGACCGGATCGAAGTAAACTTTAAGGATGAATTGAGGCTCCGATCGTCGCGCTTTCCTTTTCGGAGAGGTCACCGACGATCGTCAAATTGAGTCCGCCGTCGTTCCATGAGACAAGCGTCTTGCCTTCGATGTCCGCATACTCGGCGCTCGCACTGCCCACCTGGATTGGCTTCGGCGTTGCTTCGTCGAAGCTCGGCAGGCGGCCGGTCGCGTTTTCGAAGAGGGAAAACGTCCGCAAGCCATCGCCGTACACCAGTTGAATCGTCTGCACACCGTTGCGCATCGCAACGCTTCCTGAAACAAGCGCAAAGCCGTCGGGCAAATACTTAGGTTCGGCAAATTGAAAATTTGCCGCCTTCAAAAGGTCAGTCGTGTTCAATGTTGATTGCCCGTAGTCGAAACCACGCACCAAGGTCATGCCCTTGGGCACTTCAAGAGCGAACAACTCTGGCGGAAAATCGCCACCCACCCGGATGCTGTCGAAACTCGTATGCATGGTGACCTCGCCGTCGCCATTGTAGTTCTCTAGGCGCAAAATAAGCTTCGTCTTATCGTCCACCCACACGCGTTGCACCACATTCCCCGTGTAGCGTGACACGAGCGACAGACTGTGCGTCGCGCGACCGGCGATCGAACTGGCAGGACCGACTTCAACATTGTAGTTTTTCAGAACCACGCTGACATCGACAGGTTGCGCGACCCCGGGAGCCGAGGCGTTCCAATCGTGGCTAATGACGCGATTAAGCTTTGGCTCGTATTGGTAGGTTTGTTGTTCGTTGCTGACGATCAAACGTCCATAGGCATCGGCTGGTGCCATATACCAGAGCCGCCACGAGTGCGGCGCTTGATGCTCGATGCGCGCGACGGTTGACGCTGCGTGATCGCTCTCGTACACGACCGACGTGAGGGTGGCATAATAGGAAACGTGGTCGTCGGCTTCCACCGCCTCGCTGTAGAGCGCAGCGCCGTTCGTGCCAGCGAGGCCGATAGAACGCGCAAAAAGCACCGACGCGAGCGCGAGCGGCAAGACGAGGAGACGCACCCAGAGTTTATTTGTTCGGACCATTCGCGTCTTCGCTCGTAGCCGAAGTGAGGAGGTACGCGTTCCAGGCGCGATCGCCCGATTGCGAATTCATCGTATGCACGACGTGCTGCCGCACGAGATAGTCCGCCGACACTAGCGGAGCACTCGAGCCGTTGTGAACGTATGAGGCCACGCCGGCAACCAGCATGATGGCCACGGCGGTTGGCGCGAGCACAATCGGTCTCAACAACCCGCGCAGTGCGTTGACGAAGGTCACGCTGCGTTCTCGATGCACCGCTTGTCGCACCCCGGCGACAACGGACATCGGCAGATCGAGTTCTTCGGCAAACGCGCCTCGCAGCGTCTCGGTCATGGCCGTCTGCGCTGCGAGCTCTTCGCGGCACGAAGCGCAGGTTGAGATATGCTCGAACACGGTCGCATCGGCGGCGGCGTCGAGTTCACCATGCTGATAATCAGCGAGCAGTTCGCGGCAGTTTTGGCACGTCATGATATTGAGTCTCTCAAAGGAGGCGTGGTTCGCAATCCCCTCACTCTAGATAACGGGCGTGAGGGTCGTTCCGTTCCGCTATGTAGTCTCGCGAATTTATTCGCGAGCGTCCCTGTCCCGCAAATACGTTTCATACCGAAAACCCCTGCCTTTGCTCTTCCTCGCGCCGCTTTGGAATGAGCTTTCGCAGTTGCAGCCTCGCCCGATGCAGGCGCGAGCGCACAGTTCCAATGGAACATGCCATGATATCGGCTATCTCCTGATAGGACCGCTCTTCGACGTCCGCGAGAAGTACAACAGCCCGTTGGTCAGCCGTCAACTGTTGTAAGGCGGCCGCCACCGTCGCTGATAGCTGCCGGTCGTGCATCAGGGCAATTGGATCGTGTTCCCGGGCTTCTTTGGGCAGCTCATGCGCCATGTTGTCATCCGGCAGCTCCTGCAAGAAGACGCCTTTGCGCTTGCGCAATTCGTCGCGGTGAAGGTTCGTGACGATCCGATAGATCCACGACAGAAATGACGTTCCCGCTTGAAATGAACGCCAGGCGCGAAACACGCGTATGAAAGCCTCTTGCGTTAGGTCGCGAGCGTCCGCTTCATTGCCGGTCAACCGGTACGCATAATTGTAGGTTTGGCGGCCGTACGTCGTCATGGCGTGTTCGAGAAAGGCATTCTGATCGTTAGACGGCGGCTCGTCCTGCCGACGGGGTCGTGCGGTCACGCCACGAGCTTCTTCGCGAACGTCTGCGTCCCTATGCGCGCGCCCGGACGAGCTCGAGGAAACCGCGCAGGTCGTCGTCGTCGACTTCGCAACCTGGCAGCGGATTGAGATCCGTTGGCCCGTGAAAGTCCGTGCCGGCCGTCATCACAAGATTGTGTTTGTGCGCAATCGCGCGCAGGCGCTGCGCGTCGTGCGCTGTGTGACTGGTCGAATATGCCTCGACGCCACGCAACCCTTTGTGCACGAGATTCTCGAGCAGCTCTTCCGCTTTGTTGCGAGTGGGGTGCGCGAGGACAGATACCCCGCCGCACTCGTTGATCGCCCGGATGGCGGCAACAGGCGTGAGCGTACTGGACGGAACAAACGCCGGACACGCCGACCCAATGTAGCGATCGAACGCGTCGCTCACGTCACGAGCCACCCCATTTTCAACGAGAACCCGCGCGATGTGCGGCCGACCGATCATGCCTCCCTGAGCCTTGCCTTGGACCTCACTCATCGAGATATTCACACCCATATCCTGAAGCTTTTGTACGATGAGAGCCGCCCGATTGTGTCGCGCCAGCCGGCGATCGGTGAGCACGCCATCCAGCGTTGCCGGACCCACGGGCAAACCGTAGCCTAAGATATGCACTTCACGGCCCTCACCAAAGGTGCTGACTTCAACGCCGCTGATCACCTTGTTACCGAACGTTTCGAGCAGCGCGCCATGCTGAAGATACATACCCATCGTATCGTGGTCAGTGATCGAGAAGTAGTCCAGCCCGGAGGTCGCGATGGCTCGTACGAGCGCCGCCGGATCCAGCCGTCCATCCGAGATGGTTGTGTGCGTGTGCAAATCAACTTTGAGCATGCTATCGAGATCGCTCCGCGGCTTCAACAATGCTGCGCAACAAGACGGCTGTGGTCACAGGACCAACGCCGCCGGGCACGGGAGTGATGACGCCAGCAACGGGCGCGACCGCGTCCTCATCGACGTCACCAACGAAGTGTCCGGCAACGAAATTCGTGCCGACATCGATCACCGTAGCGCCGGGCTTCACCATCGCCGCCGTAACAAACTTCGGGTGCCCCACCGCGGCGACGAGAATCTCTGCCTCGCGGGCCACCGCCGGCAAATCCCTGGTGTGCGAGTGACAAATCGTGACCGTGGCATTCGCGGCGGTGAGCAACAGCGCGACCGGTCGCCCAACGACCGCAGAACGGCCAAGGACGACAGCTCGGGCTCCGTCGAGCGATGGCAGTGAGGGTTGCCGAAGCAGCTCCATAACCGCAGCAGCTGTCGCGGGAACAAAAAAAGTCTCTCCCGCGACGAGGAGCCCTTGATTGTATGGGTGTGCTCCGTCGACGTCCTTACGGGGATCGATCTCTTCGGCGATTCGTTCTGCATCGAGCCCGGGCGGGAGCGGCCGCTGCACCATCATGGCTTGAATGTGCGGATCGTCGACAATGCTCGCCACCGCCACCAGCGCATCATTGGTGGTCGCGTCACGAGGCAATTGGCGAATCTCGACGTTCACGCCCAGCGGCGCTGCACTCTTGGCGATCTGCGCGGCATACAGGCCGCCGGGTTCATCGCCTTCGACGAGAACGATGGCGCACGTCGGTGTAGTGTTGCGCTCGCGCAGCTTCGAAGCGCGTGCTTTGACTTGTTCTCGAATCGCCGCGGCAACCGGCCTGCCGTCGAGCACGCGAGCAGGACTCATCCGAACTCCACCATGCCGCGCAACTTGCCCAAGATCACCTCGGAGAGAAGGCTAACTTGTGCAACTCCCTGGTTGGCTCGATCCAAATGTTTCTGTGCCTCGGCGCGATCTTTGAGCGAGCGCGCGTTAACGTCGACGTTGAGGGCGGCACCCTCTGCAGCCGACCGTGCGCACAACGCCGCGCAGCCGATATCGCTCAGCGCGTTTGGATTGCCAATGTCGGCGAGCTCAACGGCTAGTTCGCAGATCTCGCGTGCGTGAGCGATGACTTTGGTCGGAGGTACGATTGCCCCAGCTAATGCTCGTTGAATCGCCGCAGAGCGCGTTGCCTTGTCCGGGTCGGTATTTCTTGGCAGTCGGTAGGCAGCGCTCACGCGATCGAACGCTTCTGTATCTTCGTCGACGAGCCGCAGCAACGCTTCGCACAGACTGCCGGCGGAGTCGCCAATCGCTTGGCATCGCGCGGAGACGCTGGCGTGTTTGGGCGAGTTGCTGGTGAGCAGGGCAACCATCCGCACAAGACCGGCCCCGAACGAACCAACTGCTGCTGCAACGCTTCCGCCTCCCGGTGTGGGATCGGCCGAGGCCAACTTGCGGGCAAAGGCCTCCATCGAGAGCGCAGTAAGCGGCACGAAATCTCCCCTCGGGTTACTGTGTAGAGGGCGACTGTCAAGTCGCCCTTGTAGGGGGCGACTGGCGAATCGCCCCACCCACTCGCCCGGCCAATCACCCCACAAGAGCATCTGGCCGTTTAGCGCGCGCCTTCACGGTGTCCTTGTCGCGCGCATGTGCGAAGCTTCGGACCAACCAAACGTCGCAGCGCCACACCGTACGAGCCAGGATTCCGCGACACTGGAGTCAGAAGTCCGCGTGCTACGTCATAGCAGCCGGAGGAACTCCTTTTGTCGACGCAGGTCAGCGCCAAAACGAACAAGCACGACGTCAAAGATCTGTCGCTAGCCGCGCAAGGCGAGCGACGCGTCGCATGGGCGACCGAGAGCATGCCTGTGTTGCAGACGATCACGAAGCGGTTCGCGCGCGAACGCCCGCTCAAGGGTTTGCGCGTTGGTGCGTGTCTCCATGTGACCACCGAGACCGCCAACCTCATGATCGCGCTTGCCGCGGGCGGCGCTGAGATCTGGCTTTGCGCGAGTAACCCGCTTTCGACCCAAGACGATGTGGCAGCATTTCTTGTCGCCAAGCATGGAATGAACGTCTTTGCCGTCAAGGGCGAAGACAACGCGCGCTATTACCAGCACATCGAAGCGGCCATCGCGGGCTCGCCACAGTTCACGATGGACGATGGCTGCGATCTCGTGACGACCCTCGTCACAAAATTCAAAGACAAACTTCCCAGCGTCATCGGCGGCACCGAAGAAACGACCACTGGGGTTATTCGCTTGCGCAGCATGGAGAAAGCCGGCGTGCTCGGCTATCCGATCATCGCGATCAACGACGCGCTGACCAAGCACCTGTTTGACAACCGCTACGGCACAGGCCAGTCCACCCTTGACGGCATCATACGCGCCACCAACGTGCTCTTTGCGGGAAAGACGGTTGTCGTCGCTGGCTACGGCTGGTGTGGCCGAGGCATCGCGCAACGGGCGCGAGGCTTAGGCTCGCGAGTCGTCATTACGGAAATCGATCCGACCAAAGCACTCGAAGCGTCGATGGACGGCTATGGGGTCATGCCCATGGGTGACGCGGCCAAAATAGGCGACATCTTCATCACCGTGACAGGGAACACCAAGGTATTGCGTCAGGAGCATTTCCTCGCGATGAAGAGCGGCGCCATCGTGGCGAACAGCGGTCATTTTAACGTTGAGATCGACATCGAAGCGCTCGAGCGGCTCGCCGAAGGCGAAAAGACCAAACCGCGCGAGTTTGTCGATCAATATCATTTAGGGGATCAGCGCACGATCAACGTGCTCGGAGAAGGGCGGCTCATTAACCTGGCCGCCGCCGAAGGGCACCCGGCGGCCGTCATGGACATGTCGTTTGCCAATCAAGCCCTCAGCGTGGAGTATCTTTTTGGCAAGCGTGGAACTCTCAAGCCAGGCGTATATCCAGTACCACAGGAGATCGATGCCGAGGTCGCGCGACTCAAGTTGGCCGCATCGGGGGTGTCGATCGACGAGCTGACCGCGGAGCAGCGTGCATATCTCGAATCCTGGAGCGAAGGAACGTAAAGGTAATGTCAAGAGTCAAGAAACTGTTCACTTCTGAGAGTGTCACCGAAGGTCACCCAGATAAGGTGGCAGACCAAATTTCGGACGCCGTGCTCGACGCGATCTTAGGGCAAGACCCGACCGGGCGCGTTGCCGTCGAGACGTTTGTTATCACCGGCCAGGTGCACATCGCCGGAGAGATTAGCACGAACTGTTACGTGGAGATTCCCAGGATCGTGCGCCAAGTGCTTCGCGATATCGGATATACGCGGGCCAAATACGGATTCGACGCCGACACGTGCGGCATTTCAGTGTCCATCGACGAGCAATCCCAAGACATCGCAATGGGTGTCGATAAGGCGCTTGAGGTCAAAGAAGGCGAGTTCAGCGCAAAGAATGCCCTCGAAGCGCTCGGTGCTGGCGACCAAGGGATGATGTTTGGCTTTGCTTGCCGCGAAACCAAAGAACTCATGCCGCTGCCCATCGTCCTCGCGCATCGATTGACTCGCACGCTCGCCGCAGCTCGAAAGAACAAAGTCATCGAGTACTTGCGGCCAGACGGCAAGGCACAAGTTACCGTCGAGTACGATGGTTTCAAGCCGGCGCGCGTTGACGCGATTGTCGTCTCGGCGCAACACGCCGACGGTTATCCCCTCGACGTCATCCGCGAAAACATCGTCAGCCATGTCATTGACACCGCCATCGACGGTCACTTGCGCGACAAGGAAACGCGAATCTTCGTGAATCCTACCGGACGCTTTGTTATCGGCGGCCCGCTCGGTGATGCGGGCCTCACGGGGCGCAAGATCATCGCCGACACCTACGGGGGCATGGCGCGCCATGGTGGTGGCGCGTTCTCCGGGAAAGATCCGACCAAAGTCGACCGATCGGGTGCTTACGCAGCTAGATACGTCGCCAAGAACATCGTTGCATCGGGTCTTGCAGACCGCTGCGAAGTGCAAGTTGCCTATGCCATCGGCGTGGCCAAGCCGGTCTCGATCTACGTCGAGTGCTTTGGCACGAACAGAGTAGAAGAAGAGAGAATTTGCCAGCTGGTCGATGCGCACTTTGACTTGCGCCCCGGCGCGATCATCGAAAAATTGAATTTGCGCCGGCCCATCTACCGCCAAGTGTCAGCCTACGGTCATTTCGGTCGTCCGGATCTGGACTTGCCGTGGGAGAAGACCGACCTCGCGCTCACGCTGCGCGAAGCGGCGGGCGTCAAGATAGATGAGGAAAAATTCCCCGCCCCCGTCTTCAGTTAATGTAGTCGCGCGAATTTATTCGCGCGTGCCGAACGTAGCAAAATATGAACGGAGCCCAACGCTTCCTCGCGGCCTGCGCGTCCAAGCCGGTTGATAGGACCCCGGTCTGGATGATGCGCCAGGCGGGGCGCTACTTGCCTGAATACCGCGCCGTTCGCGAGAAAGTTGGTTTTCTGACGCTGTGCAAGACGCCCGATTTGGCGGCGGATGTTTCACTGCAGCCAGTCAAGCGCTTTGGCATGGACGCCTGCATCATCTTTAGCGACATCCTGATCCCGGTCGAAGCGATGGGCGCGCCACTTGCATTCACGGATCAAGGACCGGTCCTCGAATACCCAGTGCGCAGCATCGCCGATATCGATAAGCTCCAAATCCCCGATCCCACCGAACAGATGCCGTTCGTGTTGCAAACCATGCGCATGCTACGAGCGGTACTGCACAACGACACGGCGCTCATTGGATTCTGCGGTGCACCCTTTACGCTTGCCTCCTACCTCATCGAAGGTGGAGGTTCCAAGAACTACGCGACGACCAAGGCCATGCTGTACTCCGAGCCAGCCATGCTGCATGCCTTGCTCGCCAAACTGAGCGACACGGTTGCAAAATATGCGGTGGCCCAAGTGGCTGCGGGTGCGCAGGCCGTGCAAGTTTTCGATACGTGGGCCGGCGAGCTTGCCCCCGATGCCTACGCCCGCTTCGCCTTGCCGTATCAAAAGGCGGTCATCGAGCACATTAAAGCGACGGGCGTCCCCGCGATGCTCTTCGTGAACGGCTGTGCAGGCGTGCTCGAACTTTTGACGCACGCCCAAGCCGACGTGCTCAGCGTGGATTGGCGTATTGGCCTGGAGACAGTTCGTTCGCGCATCGGCATGCAGTGCGCGCTGCAAGGTAACGTGGATCCAGCGGTGCTTTTGGCGACGCCGAATGCCGTTCGTGAGGCAGCCCACGTCGCGATGCGGGCTGCGGGTCCAAAGGGTCACATACTCAACCTCGGCCACGGAATTTTGCCCGCAACGCCGCTTGATTGCGCGCAAGCATTCATCGATGCGCCCAAGACTTTCGGCGCACACGCGTGATGGCTAGTTCCAAAACCGGGGTTATCCTCACACAAGTCGGCGGACCTGACAACCTGGATGCGGTCCGTCCATACCTTCGCAGTTTTTTTTCTGACCCAGACCTCATTCGTTTGCCCACGTGGATGAAGCCGTTGCAAGGTGCGTTTGCCTGGTCGCTGTCAACGTTTCGGGCGCCCTACAGTCGTTCGCTGTACGCTTCTATTGGAGGCGGGTCGCCAATTTTGGGTCAAACCCAAGCACAAGCCAGAGCGTTGGCTCGGGAATTGCGCCATCGCGGTCTTGACCTTCCGGTGTTCGTCTCCATGAGGCATTCCCAGCCAAATTCTCTTGCCGCGCTGTCCGCCGCGCGCGATGCGGGTTTGACTCAGCTGATCGTCATCGGGCTGTTCCCGCAGTACTCATTTAGCACGACGCTCTCTGGCCTCACCGGCCTCAGAAAAGCGATGGACCCGCTCGGTTATCACCCAGACATAATCGCACTTGAAGAGCATTGCGACGATCCCGACTACGTTGCGGCCGTCACCGACGTGACGCGCAGAGCTTTGCGCGCATTTTCAACGCCGGCGAGCGAAGTGCACCTCATTTTTTCTGCTCATGGTTTGCCTCTCTCATACATCGAAGATGGTGATCCCTACCTCAGCCACGTTCAGCGCAGCGTCAAGGCGGTGTCGCAGGCGCTCGGTCACCCGGGCCCGATTCACACGTCGTTTCAAAGCCGTCTCGGACCACAGAAGTGGCTCGAACCCGCATCGGACAAGCTCATCCGCGAACTTGGTAGCTCGGGGGCGAAGGCGATGTGCATTGTTCCTATTGCGTTTGTCTCGGAGCACGTCGAGACGCTTAACGAAATTGACATTCAGTATGGCGCTATTGCAAAGGAATCCGGCGTCACAGAGTTTTACCGCGCGTGTGCGGTCAAGTGCCATCCTCGCTACATTGCGTGCTTAGCAAACCAAGTCGAAAAGGCCACAACGCAAATAAAATCGACCTATCTGACCACGAGCTTGTAGGGGACGATTGGAAAATCGCCCCATCCAGCGGCGGATTGTAGTGGGCGACTGTCAAGTCGCCCATGCCAACCAAGGTGATCGAACGTGAGCGATGTCTTCGAACCAGTTGACCTAGCAGTAATCGGCGGCGGCATTTCCGGTCTCGCTTGCGCTTTTTGGGCAAAGAGTTTAGGGCGCTCGGTTATCTTGTTCGAGTCATCGGGAAAGGTGGGCGGATGCATCACAAGCGTTCGCTCTGGCGCGTACATCGCCGATGGCGGTCCGCAGAGCTTCCTGCCCTCCGAGCCAATCGCGCAGTTGGTCAAAGACGCCGGTCTCGATGCCCTGGTCTTGCCGGCATTGGAAAGCGCAGCTCGGCCATACCTTTACTTCCATGGCCGACTCGTTGCTGTGCCGCAGTCACCGCAGCAAATGATCCTGACGCCTTTGCTCTCGCCGCTTGCGAAGCTCCGCGCGCTGAGCGAGCCACTTGTTGGCCCCAGCGACGCAAGCGACGAATCCGTCGCAGACTTCGTGCGGCGTCGTGCGGGTGCGGCAGTCTTACAGAACCTCGTTGGGCCATACGTTTCCGGAATTTTCGCCGGCGACCCAAACCAGCTTTCGGTTCGCAGCGCCTTCCCGATGATGGCCGAGATGGAACGCGAGCACGGCAGCATTATCAGAGGCGCTCTCGCTCGCATGAGACAACAAAGGGCCAACGCAGCAGCGGCCAATGTAGCAGCGGCCAATGTAGCAGCATCCAATGTAGCAGCATCCAATGTAGCAGCGGACCTTCAGGTCCGCTCCGGAGATCAATCTCCCGGCAGAGCGCGCCGTCGCAGTTTTGGATTTCGTGGTGGCAATGACGTGTTGCCCAGAGCTCTCGCTCAACATATGGGTACGGACGTGCGCCTCAACGCTCCCGTGAAAGCCCTATGGCAGCGTGGCGAGTGGATGGAGTTACTGGTCGGTGGCAACGTGGATAGCCGGGTCGTTGCAAAAAACGTGGTGGTCGCAACACCCGCGGGGGCGGCAGCCGAGTTGCTCGACGCGCTCGAGCCGCACGCATCAGCAGCCTTACGTTCCTTTGAGTATCCGACGGTCGTCCAGATTGCCTTTGCATATCCACGAACTGCTCTTGGTGTGCCACTCGACGGCTTTGGCTTTCTCGTGCCCCGCACAGAAGGTTTGAGAATCCTGGGGTGCGTCTGGAACTCGGCGATGTTTGCCGATCGCTGCCCGGAGAACGAGGTTCTCGTGACCGCCTTCTTGGGCGGTGCAACAGACTCGTTAGTGGCCGAGCAAAGTGACGAAGAACTCGCACGTCAGGCCCATGAAGAGCTGCGAGGCGTCATGAGGATCAGCGACGTCGCACCGCACATCGTGGCGGGCTTTCGGTGGCAGGAGGCAATCCCACAATATAATGTAGGGCACGCGCAAAAAATAGGAGTCATTCGAGATTGCTTGGCGCGGCTGCCGGGTGTCCGATTGTGTGGCAGCTACCTAAAAGGTCCATCAGTGACCGACTGCATCGCAACTTCCCGCACAGCCCTGTCGTAAGAGGGCAACCGTCAACTCGCCCCGCAACCTATTCGACCGCAAGGAGATCCAAATGAGAATCGCTATCCTTGGCACCGGCGATGTCGGTCAAAAGCTCGGCAGCGGCTTCATCTCCCTTGGACATGTGGTGAAGATGGGTTCGCGTGACCCAAAAAACGACAAACTCAGCGCCTGGGTCGCGGCCAACGGCAAAAATGCTTCGGGTGGAACGTTCGCGGACGCGGCTCAATTCGGTGAGGTGATCGTGCTTGCGACGGTTTGGAGTGGTACAGAAAATGCCATCCAGCTCGCCGATCCAAAGAACTTCGTCGGGAAGGTTGTCATCGACGCGACCAACCCGCTTGTCTTTCCGTGTGGCAAACCGCCGCCACACCTCGCGCTTGGATGGAACGACTCGGGTGGCGAACAAGTGCAGCGCTGGCTGCCGGGTGCCCGCGTCGTCAAGAGTTTTAACATAGTCGGCAATGCCCACATGGTGCATCCAGACTTCCAAGGCGGGCCGCCCGACATGTTCATTGCGGGAAACGATGATAGCGCCAAGAAAACGGTCACGGAGTTCTTAAAGCAATTCGGGTGGTCGGTAATTGACATCGGAGGGATCGAAGGTGCGCGGTTGCTCGAGCCGATGTGTATCCTTTGGGTTACCTGTGGACTGCGCTATCAAGACTGGAATCACGCCTTCAAACTCCTCCGCAAATAACGTCCTCGCGCGAATTTATTCGCGCTCAACTGAGAAAGGAAACCAATGTGGATCACAATCGATCATTTTCGCTCACGCGGAGAGCATTCATAGGTGGGGCCGCTGTGGTAGTGGCGCTGCCCATCGCCAATCCGACCCGATCCATTGCGGCCAACGCCTCAGCAGTCATGACTCCAGATGACGCACTCGGAAAGCTGAAGCAAGGCAACGCCACATTCGTCGCGCATATGACTCAAACGCGGTCGCAAACCATCGAGGAGCGTGCCGCTCTTGGCGCAGGGCAAGCGCCCTTTGCCTCTGTGCTCTCATGCGCAGACTCGCGGACGACGCCGGAGATCATTTTCAATCAAGGCTTGGGCGACATCTTCGTCGTGCGAGTCGCCGGAAATGTCGCAACGGTCACCGAGACGGCAAGTCTTGAGTATGCCGCGGCGGTGCTCAAATCATCACTTATTGTTGTCATGGGGCACTCTTCGTGTGGCGCAGTCAAAGCGGCCATCGAGCTTGCGCAAGGCAAATCGTTTCCCGGCAAAATCCAAGACCTCGCAAAGGTTATTGAACCGGCTGCCCTATCCAGCAAAGGTAAAGCGGGCAATTGGACCGTGAACGCGACGATGGACAACATCCGGCTCGCGATGCACGCGCTGCAAGCGAGCCCCGTGTTATCTGACTTGATAAGTGCCGGTCAACTCAAAATTGTCGGCGCGTATTATCAGCTCGAAACAGGGGAGGTCACATTCCTGTGAGGAGCTGCGTCTAGCTGGAGTCGGTAACGGCGATTCGCTGACAGAAGGGCGAGCGCGCCGGGTACCAGCATGGTCTCCAAAGGCCGCTCGATCCCTTAGGTTCGCAGCAGACAACAGACTCTAATGAAGATCGAGCTCGTGCTACGAGCTTAAGCCGCTCGCTTCAACACGTAGATAACCCATGGTGGTATCTTCATTTCGTTGACCCATGTATATGGCTCGTTGCCTTCGGCCAGCGGCTTAAGGATCTGATCCGTCCTAAGACCCGCTTCCCTGTACACTTCTTGATACGAATAATTCGTACAAAGGATGTCTTTAACCGGTCTGATGTCTTGGTGGTCGGTCACAATAATGCGTACAAGATCGCCGCTGCGCGCAGATGAATTCTCTGGGAAGTCTTTGGTCGTGAACGAAGCCCATTCATGTGTGTAGATTTCTGGAGATGAGACGACGCTAATGATGGTGCCGGTTGGTCGTAGAAGTCTTCTGAGGTTGGAGAGAATCAGGCCTTTCGCTGCATTTTGAATATTATCGAAGGTAAAAAGTGAAGCTATCAGGTCGAAATGTTCTGATGCAAAGTCGGTCAAATTGCCCCCAGGCAAAATACGGTAATCACCCGCAGTCTCCAAAGCGCGTGCAATCCTTAACATGTCCTCCGAGATGTCGACACCAGTGACATCAAAACCGAGTTTGCGCAGAAACCGTGTTGACCGGCCGGTGCCGCAACCGAAATCAAGCGCCCTCGTACCCGTCACATGCTCTGAAATAACCGCGGGGAGATCACGGTATGCGAGGTAATACGTATTTGCGAACTCAAGCCTGGCGTATGCGCCGGCACGGATGACATCCTGGTAAGAGTTAACGAAATCCATGCCCACCTTTTCCCTCAGTCCCCGACGCTCTCATGTCCCCATGGAGCAGGATTGTGTAAGTTGATCGATCCATCGTGATGCCGAGCCCTTCGGCCAGGGGTTGCGATGGAAGAAGGTGTCAGAAAACGCGTCCTCGTGGAGATTGGCGCGATGGTTGGGAAACGACCGACTGTATGGGGTGAACTGCAGGAATCGGTTTTTCGCGCTCTTTAGTGGGCCACGTGGAGGGATAACAACAGAAAACGCGCCAACGAAGCCCTTGAAACAAAGTATTCCCCGATAGCTCAGCTGGTAGAGCGTCTGACTGTTAATCAGAATGTCGCTGGTTCGAGTCCAGCTCGGGGAGCCATTAAGAACCCCATGAAATAAAGGCTTACACCTTTATCGTGGGGTTCTTTACTTTACGCCAAGGACCGCCAAAAAACGCCGAAAGTTGCCCCCAAACCTGTAGTAAACCTGTAGTGCCCGACGCACTTCATCCCGAAGGAATCAGCGTGAGTCACCGGACATGGCGATCAGTGATAGAACTGGCAGCCGTTGCCCGCCCTGTTGATGCACAGAATTTTCTTTCACACCGACTATCGTGGCCAGTAAGGAGAGAGATCATGCGACAAAACTTGTCCCGATCGTCACTACTCGTCGCACTCGTCGCTTGTTGCGTTCTTGTTACACGCTCGGCAAGTCTGAGCGATGCGAATAGCCGCGAGGGTTGCATGAATCAATGGCTCTTCAATGGAGTGTGGCGCGTGAAAGTCACAAACGTTGAGCCATACATGAACGGCAGCCAGCAAGTTGGTTGGCTAGTCACCGAAGTGTGGCGCAACGGAACGTCGGGAGAAACCTCCCCCGGCGACGCTCAGCTCCTAGACCAGCGACTGGAACTCGGAAGCGGTGCCATCACCGCGAAGGAGTCGACAGCGGGTAGTATGTCAATGGGAAACGTGGGCAACAATACGTTTGCGCCCGCCGGGCAGATGACATATAAACAAATATTCTGGAACTCCAACGTCGATCCGTCGAACAAACCAAAGGGTCTTGAGATCACGTTCAACGGAGTACTGCTTGCCCAATTGAAGTCGAAGCCGCAGTTCACTACCTCAAAGTATAACTTTCACTTCAACCTGGGTTGCGTCGCGACGGGCGCGGCTGCCAACGCCGAAGGCGGGGCCAATGAGATCGCTGCGACCCCAGGTTGCATGAACCAATGGATGACCAATGGCATTTGGAAGATGCGCGTGACCGCAATAACCCCATTTCCGTCTGACGCAAAGCCAGAAGACCAATACGGCTGGCACGTGACGCAGACATGGGTCAACGCCACGAGTCGTAGGCTGTGGCCGGACGGATTGTACGGTCCGGGAGAAGCGCCCTCAAATGTGTCCGACGAGTTTCTTGCCACACAGAGCGGGAACAATGCTTCATCATTTAACGTGGTAGGCGGCTTTGCTTTAGGTTCTCGAAACGTTGTTTTTCCGCCCGGTGGGTCATTTACGTTCTCACAGCTCTTCGCCGGAGGTGATCTGAACGGCACCGACAAGCCGGTTCGCTTGCTCGTAACCTTCAATGCTGCAATACAGAACGCACTGCCCGGCATGCCGCACTATCGTCCGCCTGCGGACTTCCGCATCGACCTCACATGCACAAAGTAAGATTGTCTTGCGAATTTCTTCGCGCGAATCTAAGGAGAGATGGTCAGCAGCGCCCATTGGACAGAAGTTAAGATCGTGCACTCGGATCCAACTAACCGCCTCTGTCAAAAAGAAATAGCCTTACTCTGCCAGCATAACCCAAGAACGACTAATTCCCATGAATGCCGGAATTTTGCGCATATAGAACGCTGGTGCAGTTGATGCATACTGCTCCTGAGGTCTTTCTCAATCTTCGCATCGTCGAGGGATCATGGCCACCCGCGTCTGTGAGGAGATATGATCCGCTTGAGCCGCCTGGGATAAGAATACGATAGCGATTTCCCTTTTTGACTGGATCAGTGCGCATGGTCGTAAGGTAGGGTGTTGTCAGCGCCGCTAATAGGGCATAGCTGCCACGATGGTCGACAGCATACTCCTCTTCAGCAATCGCTAGGCGTTTCTCGTTGGATTCGCAAGCGGCAGTTATTGATTCGGCCCGAGCATGCAAAAAGTTGGGAATCAAGATTGCTGATAAGATCGCGATTATGGCGACAACAATTATTAGTTCCAACAGTGTGAAGGCTCGTGAGGCGTGTCGCACACCACTGGTTATCGGTAGCATATACGCGCACAGGACTCTGCCGAGTTGTTAATGTGGCAGTACGTTGGTCGTATCCGTGACTCGAATCACTGAAATAGCCGCACCGGACCGCTCGCGCGGTCGGCTGGTGTGCCGCTTCGGCTGAGCGAGGCCGTTTTGAGGAGCTGTTCGTTGGGAAATGGAACGCAGGCACGGATCGCGCGAGGGCCCTTATCTGCCCAGAAATGGCGAGCTGGGAGGAAGCCGTCTAGGTAAGCAGACCTCCTTTAGGTGATCATGATCACGGTCGATGATTCGCCCGGGCATGAACCGATATATCATGCATGAGAAACTTCAGCCTCATCGGTCTCTTGCTCGTCGTCGCAATTATTGGGTATTGGGCCAAGTCAGAGTTTGCTCCGTCAGTCTCCCACGACCCCAACGATAAAGCAACCGTCGAGTACTGGGTCAGCCACGACAGCGACCGCCAGACTATGCTCAGTTACTGCAACGCGCATCCCGATCAACAAAACACGCAAGATTGCAAGCTCGCAATCGCCGCTCAGACGCAAGTGGATACGCAGCCGCAGGCAGGGCAAAACGCTGGCCAAAGTGGTGTCGATCAAGGAACCAGCGACGCGCAAGATCAGTTGCAAGCGCAAAAGGACGCGAACACGTTACCTTAACGTAGTCGCGCGAATTTATTCGCGCTTCTTGTCACGAATAAATTCGTGACACTACATTATGCGCTTGCGGTCTCTTTGCCGAAGCCTGGCAACCAGCGCTGCACAAGCGCCCGCAGGGCGTCAAGCTGCACCGGCTTGGAGAGGTAGTCGTCCATGCCCGCGGCGACGCAGACTTCGCGATCCCCATCCAGCGCGTTGGCCGTGATGGCAACAATAGTCGTGTGCTTTCTCGTGCCCAATTCGGATGCGCGCACCATACGAGTTGCCTCGAAACCATCCATGCCGGGCATTTGGCAGTCCATGAGGACGAGTGCGTAGTCTTTGGTCTTGAGCGCGTCGACTGCTTCCTGGCCATTCTTGACAACATCAGCGTCAAGGCCTAGCCGTTTCAGTTGAGCCGCGGAGAGCTTCTGATTGATGAGGTTGTCCTCGGCGACGAGAATCCTCGCCGATGCAAGCGCTCCGGGGCGCGGTTCGAGCTGCTCGAGGATGGTGGCGGTCACCGCGGCATCGGGCGTGCCGGCATTGCCATGACGAATTGCTGACGAAATGCTCATGAACAGCTGCGATTGCTTGACTGGTTTGGTAAGGTAAGCGGCGAAGCCGGCGCGGGTTGCCTCATTGCGGTGCAAATTTGCATCGAAGGCGGTCATGAGGATGAGCTTTGTGTGGCTCAGCGTCGAGTCGGAGCGGACGTTGCGTGCCAAGGTAAGTCCGTTCATCTGCGGCATCCAAAAATCGACGATCGCAATATCGTAAGGATCGCCTGTCTGCACGGCCTTGCGAAGCATGTTGAGCGCCTCGCCGCCACTCGCAACGCCCTCTGCCCGCATTCCCCAGGAAACGACATAGGCGTGGATGATCTCTCTCGCGATGGGGTCGTCGTCGACGACCAACGCGCGATGGCCTTGCAGTTCTGTGCGGGGCGGCTCCGCCGTAGCAACCGTGCTTCTTGCAAACTGAGCCGTGAACGTAAAGGTCGAGCCCTTCCCCTGCTCGCTTTCAAAACCAATTTCGCCGTGCATGAGTTCCACAAGCCGCTTGCAGATAGAAAGACCAAGGCCGGTGCCTCCGGCGTATCGGGCAGCCGAACCGTCTGCCTGAACGAACGGCTGGAAGAGCCGCGATCGAGCCGCAACAGGGATGCCGACGCCTGTGTCGGTAACCGCAAATTTCAACGTCACCCCGTTGCCTTGTGTCGCTTCGCTGGTGACGCGCAGTGTGACGCGGCCGACGTCGGTAAATTTTATGGCGTTGCCAACCAGATTGATGAGGACTTGACGCAGCCGGCCCGGATCGCCGCGCAACGAGCGCGGCACGTCCGCTGCGACAAACGACTGGACGGCGAGCGATTTTTGACGAGCCTGGGAGGCCAGCAGATCGGCGACGCTCTCCGCCGCAGCGGTCGGCGAAAATTCCGAAATCTCCAAATCGAGCCTTCCCGCTTCGAGTTTGGAAAAATCCAAAATCTCGTTGATGATTGCCAGCAATGCTGCCCCAGACTCGCGGATTGCGCCTGCGTATTCGTTTTGCTCGCGTGAGAGAGGGGTCGAAAGAAGAAGTTCCGTCATGCCGATGACGCCGTTCATCGGGGTGCGGATCTCGTGACTCATGTTGGCGAGAAATTGGGACTTGAGGCGAGACGCTTCGGTTGCCTTGTCTTTGGCTTGAGCAAGAGCGGTCTCTGCGGCCTTCTGTTCGGTGACGTCGCGGCCCATGGCGTAAACGAGATCACCTTCTCCCGCTGGCACCGCATCCCAAACCAAACACACATAGGTGCCGTCTTTGCGGCGACAACGGACCTCGAAGCCGACCACTTTCTCCCCAGCTTCCAGTTTTCGCAGTTGTTCCATTCGCAGCGCGCTGTCATCGGGATGAACGAGATCGCTAAAGGGCGTAGCGAGCAGTTCGTCTTGCGTGAATCCGAGAATGTTTGCGAAGGCTGCATTGACTCGAACGAATTTTCCGCCGATGTGAGCGACGCACATGGGATCGATCGAGAGATCGAAATAGCGTTGGCGTTCGCGCTCGAACTGTTTGCGCTCGGTAATGTCGCGGACAATGCCCATGATCGTACGCTCTCCCCCAATGATGGCGCCTTGGGCCCCCACCTCGACTGGGAAGATCGAGCCATCTTTGCGCTTGTTTCTTGTCTCATAGATTACGCCGCCGCGTTCGGCTTCGGCCAGGGTCGACTCGAGGGTTGCAAGATCCGCAGGATCGCGGAGATCGTGCACGCGGAGTGAGAGGATTTCCCTGCGAGTGTATCCGTACATCTGAAGCGCGGCGTCGTTGGCCTCCATGACGCGACCATCGCTCCGGCGGGCAAAAATCATCGCGTCGCGGGCGTGCTGAGAAAGCAACTTGTACATCGCGAGCGTTGCCTGGCGTTCTTTGAGCACCGCGGCCATGGCATGAAACGCTTCGTCGACCTGTGCCACCTCATCGTTGCCGCCAACCTGCGGCCCCACCTCGCCACTTGCCGCGAAGCGCTGGGCTGCTTGGCTTAGCATCGACAGTCGTCGCGCCGTCGTTTGACTGAACAGTGCCATGAGGGCGAGGGTCAAAAAACATGCCGCGACCGCGCCGGCAACCAACAACACGTCAAACTGATGCCACGCACCTTGCAGGTCGCCGTCGCGAATCGCGCTTAAACGGCGTTCGTCCGCAATAAATTGCTCCATGGTATTCACGAACAGGTCGTTGAGCTCGCCACTTGCGATCACGGCGGCTTGAACGTGTGGTCGGTTCTTGCCGCTCGCGTCCGCCACGATCCGGACCTGCGCGAGCGAACCTAAGATCCGATGCGCGAGCTGAGCCAGCCGCGCTGCCGCTAGTTCTTGGTCTTCATTCTCGCTGACCAGCTGCTTGAGTCGATCGGATTGATCGGGAATATCGACAGCCGCGGCCTGGTAGGGCTCGGCAAGTTTCGGGTCTCCCGTCAAGGCGTAACCTCGAATACTTGATTCGGCGCGCGCTAAGTTGCGGGAAAGTGATTGAGCTTGGACGATGACCAGTTCGGAGCGCTGGGCGTAGTATTCGGCCGAGGCGACCCGGTCGTGCATCTGGTCCACTGCAAACAGCAGCGCCAAGATGAACGCGAGGGGAACCGCAGTGATGATGAGCAGTTTGTGGCTGAGCTTTAAGGACACAAGCGTCAGCCTCGTTCCTCCGGGAATCTCCTCTTAATGTCTGCGATCTCGGGCAAAACGGCGTTAAACGCCGAGACGATTTCCGGGTCGAACTGGCGGCCAGAGCCTGCATTGATCTCGGCGATCGCGTCCTTAACGGGCCAGGATTCCTTGTATGATCGCGCCGAGGTCAGCGCGTCAAAGACGTCGCTGACACCGCAGATGCGACCGACGAGAGGTATCTGGTCGCCGCGTAAAGCGTGTGGATAACCCGATCCATCAAAGCGCTCATGGTGGGTGAGCGCGATTTGTGCCGCCATTTGCATGGTGCTCGAGCGGCCGTGCTTCAGAATTTCATACCCAATGATCGTGTGGCGTTTCATCAAGGCAAATTCGGCGGGCGTCAGTTTCCCTGTCTTCTGAAGAACATGATCTGGGACACCGATCTTTCCGATGTCGTGGAGCGGGGCAGTTGCCAAAATCAGCTCTTGCTTCGGCTTAGGTAAGCCCGCGGCACGAGCAATGCTCTCGCAATAGTGAGCCATCCGAGCGAGGTGGGAAGGCGTTTCGGGATCGCGCCGTTCCGCCGCCATCGAAAGCGTGAGAATTGTTTCGCGCTCGCGCGCGACGAGTTCGGCAGTCGCAGCATTCACCTGATCGGCGAGCCATGAAGCAGTTTCTGCGAGCTGCTTTTGGCTCTGGCGCAAGCTCAGCATGTTTTTGATCCGAGCGGTGAACTCGTCGGGGTCGATAGGCTTGGCGAGAAAATCGTTCGCACCCAATTCAAGAGCGGCGCGCCGAACCTGTTTTGCCTGATCAGCAGTGACCATCAAAATCGGCACGTGTTCCTTGTCCGCCATCTTGCGAATGAGTTGGATAAACTTCAAACCATCCGGCGCTGCCATTTTGTAGTCGACGATGATCAGATCGACGTCGTGGTCGCCAACCCATGCGAGCGCGCTGGCCGACGTGCTAAAACAGGCAGCATCGCCGCACCCAACGCTCTTCACGAGCTTCTCGTAGAGCTTAAGGTTTACGTTGCTGTCGTCGACAATAAGAACAGTAAAAGAAACAGCAATGCCAGATGCAAAAGCCGGGCGTTGCTCGCGCGCGATGACAAGAGGTTTGATAGGTTGCCGCACAGTGAAACCGTCCAATACGTTGCTCATAGAAGTTATCGGTCCCGCATCAGAACGACGAGTCTTTGTACGAAGAATGTATGAGCCGAGTCACAGACCTCTAGCGGGTCGAGCGGCCCTCAACCCCGATCGATTGGTTGAATTGCTCGGCACCGACCGGGTATCGATCTCAGAAATCCTAGAGCTGGCCATTGTCTCGCTCAAAACGCTCGTCGAGCGCCTCCGAATCGAGCTGGCCGCCGGGAGATCAAATGACGCCCACGCTCTAGCCCACGAGATCAAAGGCGTCTGTGCGAACATCGGCGCTGAAGAGCTAACCACAATCGCGGCAGACCTGCAAACAAAATTGGCAACGGGTCCGCGCGAACCAATAGACGGTTGGGCAGCATCACTCGCCGGAGCGTACGATCGGTTTGCGTCCGAGGCAAGAGCGCTCGTAATAAAAAAAATGTAGCGGACGATTGTCAAATAGCCCAAAGGAAAATGTAGTGGGCGATTGTCAAATCGCCCGAAATCGCCCGAAATCGCCAGCGGCGACGTACCGTCGATCCTCGCGCAGCGATGCCGGGACACGTTGTCATGCAATACCCACCGCTAAATCTGCCACCAACCAATCAGGTCCAAAAGGAAAGCGTGGGGCCAAAAGGAACTTAGCCTGCCCCCATCGCCAGTCGCGGCAGGAGACCTCCAGATGACCTACTCCACCAAGCTCACGTGCCCCATACAAAGAACCATTGCGATGATCGCTGACAAGTGGAAGGTCATCGTCATCGCCAACTTGGGCGAGGGTACCATGCGCTTTCGGGAGTTGCAGCGCGCCATGCAGGGAGTAACGCCAAAAGTCCTGACGCGCCAGCTGCGCGATCTCGAGCATGATGGCCTTGTGACGCGCAAAGCGTATGCCGAAATACCGCCGCGGGTCGAGTACTCGCTCACGGCGCTGGGGCGAAGTCTGCTGCCCATCTTGCAGCAGCTTCACAACTGGGCGGTCGCCAACTCCGAAACGCTGCTGGCGCGGCAAGAAATCGTTCCGTCGCCGCTGGGCGAAGCGCCAATGAAGAAGTCCGCCTAGCCGAACGCTTCGTTCGACTTCGTGCCGGAAGAAAATCGATTTAGGCTCCTTCGCCCAATCAAAGTCATGTTTCGCGACCTTGACGGAATGCGCCACGTCAATCATGCCGTCTATTTATCGTACGCCGAGGCAGCTCGAACCGAGTATTGGATGAAGGTGACGGGCATCGAGAAGCTTGAGCAGTTCGATTTTGTCTTGGCGGAGTTGACGGCTCGCTATCGATTGTCTGCGGAGCTGGGTGATGATTTGATCGCGGGCTGCCGGGTAACGGAGCTGCGCCGCTCGAGCTTTGTGATGGAGCATGAAGTCCGTAACGCCAACACCGGTCAGCTGGTTTTTGAAATGACGTCCATCCAAGTCATGTTCGACTACGCGAAGGGAAAGTCGATCCAGGTCTCAGACCTGCGCCGCCAGCAGATCGAAGATTTCGAAGGCCGCTCTTTGGCGGCGATTGAAAAAGAGACTCGTTAGTCGCGAACGGTGAGGATCAGTCGAACGCCCGCAGGCTCGATGTGACGTGCATCCGTGGGCAACGGACCATAGATCGGATTGAGGCTCGCGTCTTGACCAACAACTCCTCGGTAGGGCACGCCGGCCCCGAACACGGTAAACGGACCCCCTGCTGCGTTGAAAAGGTTTGTGCCGGCAAGCGATAGGTCGACGTGCCGGCTCACCTGTTTGCCGAGCATGGCGTTGACAATCATAAATGGCGGCACGCTGAGCTCGTTATTCCTACCCCGGAAGATCGAAGCGGCGGAGGCGTGCCATCCGCTGCTGGCCCAGTCAAGCTGGAGAGATCCCTGTTGCTGTGGGATGCCTAGGAACTGGGCGTTGTCGACAAGGCTGCCCCCGGAGGTTGGATTTGAAAACTCCGCAGTGAAATTAGACGGATACGCAACGTTGATGCCATACAGCGCGGTGAGGAAAAGATGTTGCGGCACGAAGCGGCTGACGAATCGAATCTCAGTGCCCTGATACACCGCGGTTCCGACGTTGCTATTGTATGAGAAGCAGCCCGGAAATGGGGTGAGCGGGGTGTTGCTCGGACTCAGACAATTTGGGCCGGGCGGCGGCGCAGTGGCATTGAGCGGATAGAAGACCTCGATGGGGTTGCGCAGATTCGTCCGATACAGCGAGAAATCAAGCGTCGATTCCGGCGAGAATTCGTGCGACACGCCAAGTTCGTACAGCGTCGCGTGCTCGGGGTGCTCGTTTGGGTTTCCCTGTCCGACAAACACACCGTTGGCGTCCTGGGCCAGCTGTGTTGCCGAAAGCCGATAGAGCTCAGCCAGTAACGGCGCCCTAAATCCTGTGCCAACCGAAAAGCGCAGCGCAGTTCTTGGATCCATATTGTAGATCGCGCCAAAACGACCATCTAGGTTCGACCCGAACGAGGTGTAACGCGACTCAAATACGCCGCCATCGAGACGGAGTTTCTCGGTCGGTGCAAAGCCCCCGCGCGCGTAAAAAACATCGATCGTTTGGCCGAGATTAGCTGACGCTGGCCCGGCGCCTGGTGGTGAGACGAACGTAAGGTTCTCGTATCGCGTGTAACCCCCCAAGGCAAATTGCGACGTTGCGAAGGTCCGTTGCCACGTCAGCGCCCCGTTATACCGATGGTCGAGATGATTCACGCTGTAGGGATTAATAAAATTCTGACCGTTGATAGCGATATTGTTATCGCTCTCTTGCGCGGAGGCCGTCAACTCGCCAGCACCCAGCGGGAGCCGGCCATCGAGCATATACGCGCGGATCGTTTGTCCAAACGTTTGCGCTCCGGGTCCAATGAAAAGGCCGAAGGTTGAATCTCCCGTGTGACCATCGATGCCGTTGAGCGCGCTGCTTTCGTCGCGGTTGTCGCCCAGCACAAAGACACGAGCGTTGAGATCGGCGTTCTGCGAAAACGTCCAGGTGAGATTGGCGAGTCCCAAGTGCGACGCAACCGACGAGCCAAGCGCAACGGGAAGAGGCGGCGAGGGAGTCGTTCCAAGAGGTGTTGCCTGGTACAATTGGACCGTTTGATTGACGAAGCCACTCTCGTTTTGATCGTCGAGCGCGCCGCCGTAGCCAAGGCGTCCTTGGGTGCCGGTCGTGTTGAACCAAACTTCGCTGCGACCAAACGACCCACCCGACACCGAATAAGCATAGTGGGGTTCTTGCGTCGGACGCAGCGAGACGAAGTTAATCCCGCCACCGAATGTATTGCTGCCCTCAGCGTCCTCAGGTCCCAAGCCCTCGGTGAGATCGACCGAGGAAAACGCCGCTACCGGAAAGCGCGAGAGGTCGAGATCGCCCGTGTTGCCATCATTGAGCAGCTGGCCGTCGAGCGTGTCGAGCGCCTCAGAAGGGTCTGGCCCTCGGAGCGAAAGCACCGAAATGGCAGCGGCCGAACCGCCGTTGGGTCGCGAAAAGGTAACGGAAGGTAGGGCTTGCAGCCCTTCGATGAGGCGATCGTTACCAAGCCGGTCGAAATCCGATCGGGTAAGATCGATCGATGGGATAACTCCTCGAATCGGCGCGAGGCGTCCATCGACGGTCACCGTTCCTATTTGGCGAAGTTTCGGCGAGTCGAGGGCTTCGAGCGCAACATCCACGGTGACATCGCGATCGACCTTTAGTGCGATCGCAACAGGTGAAAAGCCCCGAACCGAAGCGCTCAAGACGTACGCTCCCTGGGGGGCGCTTAAGGAAAAATTTCCTTTCGCGTCGCTCGTTGTGTCAAGCGAAGCAGCCCCCAAAAGAGCGATACGCACGTGCGACAAAGGCGCACCGGATTGCGCATGCACGTTGCCACTAATGAGGCAGCATAAGGCGAGAAAAATTAAATGCACAACAGAGTGGTTCCGCCGTTCGAGTCTGCTTCCTTTTTGTTATTGACGAACTTAATTTTCGCGCGCCGGTGTGCCATAAACATCGGACAAAAGACCTAGACGCGCAAGTTTACTCCACGCTTGGTCAACACGACGGCAATAGCGAGTGCGGCGAAAGCCAAGATCGTTACGACGGCGGCGTCGGCTGTGAGGCTCACGTCAACAACACCAGTGTACGAACTGCGGAAGCCGTCAATCATATAGAGCATTGGGTTGAATAATGAAATTTTTCGAAAGATGGACGGCAACAGTGCGATGCTTGAGAAAACGCCGCCGATATACGTCAACGGCGTGATGACGAACGTGGTAAAGATAGCAAGATTGTCCCAAGTCTTACCGAGCAACCCTGCAATCATACCAACGGCAGAGAAGAGCAACGCCGTCATCACCATGAAATAAAAGTAAATCAGCGCGTTTTTGGGGTGCGCGTGCACGAGCAAGAGGCCAATGATCATGACAAGATTGCCGATGACCAGGCCTCGCAAGACGGAGCCCGTCAAGAAGCCCATGATAAGTTCCATGTACGAGAGCGGAGCAATCAGAAGTTCTTGAATTGAGTTCATGAAGCGCTGCTGAAACAGCGATGACGCTGATTCGTCGTAACTCGACGAAATGACGTTGAGCATGACCAGTCCGGGCAAGAGAAACTCGACATAGGGCACGCCGCCGAGAATTTTGATGCGCGATCCAAGGGACAGGCCAAAAATGAAAAGGAAGAGCAACGTTGTGATGACCGGCGGCCACACAACTTGATTGATCACCATGTACGTGCGTTTGAGCTCGCGCCGAATGAGCGTCCCCAAGCCGACGTAATTAACCATGCGTGCGACGTCCCACGAGTTCTAAGAAGACCTCTTGCAGTGACTGCTCGCTGTGCCGTGCCATGAGCGCGGCTTTGTCTTCTAGTTCCACGAGTTTGCCATAATTAACGATGCCAATCCGGTTGCACAACATTTCGACTTCTTCGATATAGTGCGAGGTCATGAACACCGTCATGCCCCCGGCGTTGATGATCTTGAGAAAATCCCATAGCTCCAAACGCAGCTCAACGTCCATGCCGGCAGTTGGTTCGTCCAAAATGAGCAGCTTTGGGCTGTGAATGAGCGCTCGGGCAAGCGAGAGCCGCCGCTTCATTCCACCAGAGAGTTCGAGGTAGCTGTTGCGCCGCTTGTCTGTGAGTTCGAATTGATCGAGCAATTCGCGAGCCCGCGGTTTCGCCGAAGCCAGCGGCATGCCGTAGTAACCACCCTGATAGATGAGGATTTCCTCGATCGTCAGGTAGCGATCGAAGTTGAATTCTTGCGGTGACAAACCAATGAGGGACCGAGCGCGACGATAATCGGTGATGACATCGTGACCAAAAATGCTGATGCTGCCGCCTTGAATCGTCGCGAGGCCTACCATGGCGTTAATCGTCGTCGTCTTGCCGGCGCCGTTTGGCCCCAGAAAACCAAAAAACTCGCCAGGAGCAACCTCGAACGAGAGGTCGTCAACCGCGGTGACGGTTTTGTAGCGCTTCGTGAGATGCTGGATAGAAACGGCGCTCGGAGCGCCGTTGTCACGCTGCAATTAGTAGTAGATCCCCATCATCATTTTGGCGTCCTCGCTCGCCATGGTTCGTGGATCCCACGGTGGGGCGAACGTCAAGTCTACTTTCGCATCGGTCACGCCAGGAATGGACATCAGTGCCGCATGCACCGCGCTGATGAACATGCCAGCTACCGGACAGCCTGGTGAGGTGAGCGTCATGGTGACCGAGACGACCGTACCCTCGATCTTGACGCCGTAAATCAGGCCGAGGCTCACCATGTCGATACCGATTTCTGGATCGACCACGTTGCGCAGCTCCGAGCGGACCCGCTCTTCGGTCAGTGGTTCGTTGACCGCAGCCGAGGCCGCTTGCGCTTCCGGTGTTTCTTGTGGATTCATACTTTTCACGTTGTTATCGGCGGAGAAGAAGAATCCCTGCGAGAACCGGCGGTGCCATGACTGACGGAATTCGACAACTCACGCTCGGCCATTCACCGGACTCCGATGACGCGTTCATGTTTTATGCCCTCGCGAGCGGCAAAATTTCCACGGATGATTTGTCGTACGAACATGTTCTCAAAGACATTCAAACACTGAACGAGTGGGCAACGGAGGGGCGCTTGGACGCGACGGCGATCTCCGTACACGCCTACGCGTACGTTGCCGACAAGTACGCGATTCTCAATCACGGCGCCTCAATGGGAGATCGCGATTACGGGCCAATGGTCGTCGCGCGACGAAAGGTGAACCCCCACGAGCTGCGCGGAGTTCCAATCGCGGTTCCCGGCCTCATGACGAGCGCGTATCTTGGTCTGCGTCTCTGTATTGGAGACTTCACGCCGGTCGTCATGCCGTTCGACACGATCATGGAAGCCGTTGCAGGCGGCAAGATAGAGTACGGCCTTTTGATCCACGAGGGTCAGCTGACGCACGAAGCGCACGGGTTGAGCTCGATTGTGAATCTTGGGGCGTGGTGGTACGAGGAAACTGGGTTGCCGCTGCCGCTGGGCGTGAATGCGATCCGACGATCGCTGCCCGAGGTCGTCAAGACGCTGGCATCGCGTCACTTGCGCGAGAGCATTGAGTACGGATTAGCACATCGAGCGGAAGCATTGGATTGGGCACTGCAATATTCTCGCGGGATGAAAAAGGAAACCGCCGACACGTTCGTTGGCATGTACGTCAATGAGCGCACGGTGGATCTTGGTCCGGATGGTCGCGCGAGCATTGAACACTTCTTGCAGCGAGCGGAAGACGCGGCGCTGATCCCTGCTCTTCCCACCATCGATTTCGTCATGTAACGGGCGATTGTCGAATCGCCCAAGGAGACCCCGCGCGGCGCGGTTATTTTCTATAATAAAGCATCTCTGTGGAATAAGGGCTCAGCCGTTGCTCGAGCTCCTGCTGCGCCGCGGGCGCCATTGGGGTGAATCTTCGTGCGGCTGTGGCGTTCTCCCGAACCTGCTGCACCGAATCGCATCCAATGATGATCACATGCACGGGTTGGCTGAGCGCGTAATCAATAAGTTCTTGCAGGCCGGGCGCATCTGGCAAGCTCGTGAGCAGTCCGCGAGAGAGAACCTTCATGCCGATGACCCCCATGCCCAACCCTATGGCTCGCCTTCCAACTCTTGTCGCAAAGGCAGTCGCTTGCGCTTCGCATGGATTCACGGGGATCAAGAGGGTGTCAAATTTGAGGCGCTCGATTGCCGCCAGCAAAACATCTTGGTCGTAGTGGCCCGTGACACCGATAAAGCGCGTCTTGCCGGATTGCTTGGCCTCCACGAATGCCTCGTAGGCCCCGCCCGGAGCTGTAATCGCATCGAGCTCTTCCCACGTGCGCAGGTCGTGCAATTGCCACAGGTCCAGGTGCGTTACGCGCATGTTGGCGAGCGTCTGGTCGAGCATCGCCAATGCGCCGCGCCGCGTGCGATCGTGGGCCTTTGAGGTGAGGAAGATTTGGTCTCGCCTTCGTCCCAAGGTTGCGCCGTAGTATTGCTCGCTCCCAGCATATGCGCGCGCGGAGTCAAAATAGGTGATCTTTTCTTCCAACGCGGCTTCGATAACCTCGCGCGCCTGCGACTCATACCCAAACGTTCGCAAGACACCCTCGCCGCCGAGCCCCAAGACCGTTGCCTTGACGTTTGTCGCGCCGAGATTCCGCTCGGGCAAAAGTGTCACGCTCACGCAGCCGCCTTCGAGCTTGCGAGGCAATGCGCCTCGCATCACAGTGTGTCTGCGCGCCGTGCAGGCGAAACAAAACGGGGAGTAAAAGCGTTATCGAACCGGTATGAAGCATCCATGGAGAGCGTGCAACTGGATATGGGCGATCGCTGTTGCGGCGAGCGTGATGTGCGCTAGCGCGATACAGCCGATTTCGGCATCACCGCAAGCCACGGCGCAAAGCATATGGCTTCTTGCTGACGCGAATAAGCGCTTCAACGTGTCGGGCGTGGTGGAGTCGGTAAGTTACGTCAGCAACAGCGTGATCCTCAATGCGGGCGGACGGCATCTCGAAATTGAGATTACGCCGACGACGGCGATCGAACTCCGAGGTGAGGCAGGCAGCATTTCGGATATCCGGCACGGCAGCAAAATCACCGCCTCGGGCGTCATCCGCGGCGGCGAGTGGATCGCCAATTCGGTCGTGGTTCATTAAGCAGCTCGACCGCATGCACGACGTTTTTATCGTTTCCGGCGCGCGCACGCCAATCGGCAAGTTCGGCGGCGTTTTGCGCGACCTCTCTCCCATCGTGCTTGGATCTCACGCTATGCGCGCGGCGTTGGCGCGAGCTCATATCCCCGGCAAAGACTTGGACTTGTACGTTTTTGGGAACGTGCTGCGGGCAGGATGGGGACAGCTCTTGCCGCGCCAAGCCGCGCTTGCTGCGGGCATCCCCGACACGGTGGATGGTTACGCCATCGACATGGTGTGTTCGTCGGCGATGATGAGTCTCATGAGCGCCTCGCACGCCATCGCGACCGGCGATGCAGACCTCGTGCTGGCCGGTGGCTTTGAATCCATGACGCAAACTGGCTTCATGCTCTCGCCGCGCGCACGCTGGGGATACAAGTCGCTCGCCGGCGCTCCGGAACAATTGATTGACGTTCTCACCTACGACGGGCTCACTGACCCAATCACAGGTGAAGGCATGGGTGAAGAAACAGAGCGCTTAGCCCGCGAGTACGGCGTCAGCCGCGCCGAACTCGACACCGTCGCGGCGACCTCGCATCAGCGCGCCGCACGTGCAACACAATCCGGCGTCTTTGCGCGAGAAATCGTTCCAGTCGAAGTCAAAACGAAAAAGGGCGTTGAGATGGTCGACCGGGATGAAGGGATTAGGCCTGAAACCACCCTTGAGATCTTGAGTAAACTGCGTCCGTCGTTCGCAGGCGGTGCAGGGCTACTCTCGGCAGGCAACTCGAGCCAAATCTCCGATGGGGCGGCGGCAGTTCTGCTCGCAAGTCAAGGCGCGGTCGAGCGTCACCAGCTCAAACCCATCGGGAAAATCCTGGGTGGGAGCTGGTCTGCGGGACCCACCTGGCGCTTCGCAGAGGCACCCATTCCCGCGGTCCGCAAACTGCTCACGAAGCTTGGCATGCAGCTGAGCGACTTCGATCTTTTTGAAAACAATGAGGCGTTCGCGTTAAGCACGCTGCTCTTCGAGCGCCAACTGGACGTTTCGCGCGACCAGCTCAACGTGCATGGCGGCGCGATAGCACTTGGGCATCCGCTCGGCGCGACCGGCGCACGGCTCGTCGTCACATTGCTCAACGCACTCGTGGAACGCAACGGCACTCGCGGCATCGCCGCACTCTGTCACGGAACGGGCGGGGGTACCGCGCTGGCAATCGAGCGCCCGCGCGAATAAATTCGCGCGACTACATCTGCATATACGCGCGAATAAATTCGCGCGACTACATCTCAATACACGCGCGACTACGTTGGCGGCGGGCCTTGTGTTATCTGCGCGAACCCATCCGGGCGGATCCACTTCGCGAAGGCAGCTTGGATCTGAGCCGCCGTGACTGCCACGTAGCGCTGAGCCGATAGCTCGAGGTCGTTGAGTGGCAGGCCGGCGACCGAGCGGCTCAACAATCCACCTGCAATGGCATCCTCACTTGACTCGCGCAGCGGAATCTCGTGAAGGAGCAGCGCTTTGGCTAGTTGCAACTCGCTCGGCGTTACCTGGCTCACTTGCATGTCGTGGAGATCGCGAACAATGATGGATCGAGCCTTCCCGACGTTTTGCGGATCGCAACCGTACGAGACCGAATACAGCGACCGCAGTTTTCCGACGTTGAGCTCGTTGCTCACCTCGTAGGCGAGCCCGGCTTGCTGGCGCACGTCGCGGTAGAGCCGCGTGGCGTAGAATCCGCCGCCAAGCACGTGATCGCCGACGACGAGAGCGTAGTAATCTGCGTCGGAGCGACTGATGCCCACGGTTTCCGCAAGCGTCACATTATCCTGAACGCGCGACGCATTGGGAACGGTGACGGTTGCCGGTGTGTTGTTGGGCACGGCTGGAAGATCGGTCACGGGCGGCGTGCCCGAAGCCGTCCATCCGCCGAACCATTTTCCAATCGAGGCTTGCGCCTGTGCTGGCGTCACGTCGCCAATGACAACGATGGTGGTCAGGTCGGGCCGAAAAACCTTCGCATAGTAGTTGCGGACGTCATCGACCGAGAGCGCCGAAACGGTGTCGGGTGTTGCCTCCCGCTGCGTCGGGTCATCCTTTGGATACAGCGCGTTGTTCAGCGCCCGGTCGGTCAGGTAGTCCGGAGTCTGCAACTCGCCGCGCAATTCATACGCGATTTGGGACCGGACGATCGTAAAGTTCTGCGGCGGCAGCGCTGGATGCAATTCGTTGTCTGCAAGAAGCTGGACACCACGATCAAAATCGGACGAAAGGACTGACAGCGAAAAGTCAGCACCGGCGCTTTCCGAGGCCGCAATACGATCAAGCGCTTGCTGGAAGGCAACCCGATCAAGGTCGGTCGTTCCGTACGAGAACAGGGCATCGAGCACGCCGGAAACGCCCTCTTTGCCTTGTGTCGTTTCAAGATCGGGGTCTGATTTCACCCGACCGACCACACTCACCGTCGGCGTAATGCTCTCTTGTTGTACGATAAGGTGGATGCCGTTCGGCAGGGTGATTGCGTTTGGATTGATGCTCGACTGCGGTACGTTGAGCGAGCTTAGGGTGCTGCTGGCCCAGTCGGGCATAACCGCGGCGGCATTTTGGGTCGGAGCGAATGACTCCGCGCCCCCGTACCCGTGGCTTGCAATGGGTCCGCCCGACGGCCGGGGCGTAAGAATGCCGACCACCGCCGTATTGTTCTTGAGATACGTTCGTGCAACACGATTGACGTCAGCTGTGGTTACCTTGCCCAATTGCGCTACATCCTCGTCCGGTGAGGAGACGCCCTCGACGGCGACTGCCTCGGACCACGCATCGGCCAAGCCCGATATCGAATTCTTATTGAATTCCGCTTGCGCGACGAGCTGGCGGCGCGATGCATCCACAAGATCTTCCGGCACACCGTTCTTAACATAACTATCCAGCACACCTTGGACGAGCTTTAGCAGCGCTTGCGTATCGCCGCCTTGCGACGCGCCGTAGACCATGGCCGTCGCAGACTGCGGCAACGTGCTGCCCGGGAAAAAGCCGGCTGCGAGCGCTTTTCCAGAGACGACGAGGTCGGCAAGAGCACCCCGCTGGCTTGCAAGGGCGGAGCTCAACACTTCCCCGGCCGCATAGTCGGGACTTTGATAGCCAGGAAACCGGTAGGCCGCGACAACGAGGGGCACTGGCAGGTCGGAGGTGAGCTCGATACGTGCTGCCTTTAGGGGCCCGAGTTTGACGGGCTTGCGAGCGGGAAGCCGAGCGCTAGGGATGCTGGTGAAATATTTTTGCACGTCAGTGATAGCCGCTTGAGGATCGACGTCTCCCGTGATGACCAAAATGGCGTTGTTGGGATGGTACCAAGCATCATAAAAAGACTTAATCATCGCCGCCGTCGTCAATTCAAACGACGGGCGTGTGCCGAGCGCGTCGTGCTCGTACGGTGTCCCCGAATACATGCTTGCCCGCGCGGCGGTTAAGAACTTATAAAATGGGGCGGACAGATCGCGCGACACTTCTTGTTCAATGGCGCCACGCTCTTGTGCCCACTCTTGCGACGTGTCAAGAACGCCGCGCATACGGATGGACTCGACATGCAAGACGATGTCCAAGTCGTCGGCGGGAACGGTGGCAAAGAACTGCGTGACCGTATCTTGCGTGTCGGCATCAATGTCGCCGCCCATTGATGCGTTAATGTTTGCCAGCTGCCCGGTGGACAAACCGGTGCTGCCGCGAAACATCATGTGCTCCTGCGCGTGCGCCAAGCCAGGGAACCCCGTCGGCGTTTCGGCAGAGCCGACCAAGTAATTCAATTCTACGGTCACGACGGGCGCGAGCGCGTCGCGAACGACGACAACCCGCATGCCGTTTGGGAGCGTGGCACGTGCAACGTCCGAACTCTGTGATCGCGCAGGAGCGGCAGAGTGGAGGAGAACCGCCGCCAAAACGGCGCCGGCGCAGATGGCAACTCGCATGATGACGGGCGCTTTCCGCCAGCTCGCTCACCTGACCTCCACCGCTGCCTCCACGCAAATACAGGTGCAAGCGCCGAGAGCGAGGTAGCCCAAAAAGGTGGTCGACAAAATGCTTGCAGACCAGGTTGCCGGGCTCCTCATGTTCGGTTTTCAGGGGACAGCCGCTGCGGACGTGCCACGCGATCTCGTCGCGCAGGCTGGAGGTGTGGTCCTCTTTCGCCGCAACATCAAAGATGCGCAACAAGTGCGCGAGTTGACCGACGCTATCCGCTCGCTCGCCCGCGACGGCGAAGCGCCGCCGCTTATCGCCTTGGATCAAGAGGGTGGCACCGTCTCGCGGCTCGCGCAGATAGGCACGACCACGCCGTCCGCGATGGCGCTGGGCGCGGTTCGCGATCCCGCAGCAACCGAGTCGATGTACCGTCTCATCGGTGACGAGCTGGGCACTCTCGGCTTCACTGTTGATTTTGCGCCGGTCGCAGACATCAACAACAATCCGGACAATCCGGTCATTGGGTTGCGCTCGTTCGGTGACGACCCGCACGCGGTGGGTTTGAATGTGCGGGCGGCCATTCGCGGGTTGCACGCTGCATCCGTCGCTGCCACTGCGAAGCACTTTCCAGGTCACGGCGATACGACGATCGATTCCCACTTCGATTTGCCATCGATTCCCCACGATCTCGCTCACGTCCGGGCGGTCGAACTCGTACCTTTTTCCGCAGCCATCACCGAAGGTGTGGATGCGATCATGACCGCACACGCGCTCTTTCCAGCAATCGAAGAGCAAGGCAAACCAGCGACGCTTTCGCACCGAATCCTGAGCGAGCTTCTGCGAGACGAGCTGCGGTACCAGGGTGTCATCGTCACCGATTGTATGGAAATGAAAGCGATAGAAGCGCACCACACGCCCGAGGCGGCGGCGGTTGAAGCCGTTGCGGCGGGCGCAGACCTCATTTTGTTTTCGCATACTCCCGATAAGGTGCGCCGGGCTCGCGATGCCCTGCGCGCCGCGGTTTTGGAGGGGCGCTTGTCCGGTGAGCGCGTGCAGCAAAGCCTCCAACGCGTTGCAAAACTTCGGCGGCGTCTCGCGGCGAACAACATCTCAAGGCCGCCCCTCGACACGGTCGGAAGCGAACGGCACAAGCAAGCTGCGCTGGAGGTCGCTCGCCGCGCGATCACCTTGGTCCGCGATCCGAACTCTCTGCTGCCGCTGCGCTTGAACAAGGAAGAGCGCTTGCTCGTCATCGAGTTTGGCGACGAACAATCCTCCGGGGTAGAAGACGTCGATCGCCATCGCAAAACGGTTATAGGCGCCGCTCTCGGCGCAAGCGAGGCGCGCCTCCACGAACAAGTGAGGTCGCTCGATCCTGCGGGTCACGAGTACAAACAGATGCTCATGGCGTCCGGATCTGCCAACGCGGTCGTCGCGATCACCACGCGAGCCAAACAGCATCCCTTGCAGGTGCGTGGGGTCGCAGACCTAGCGATGCTTGGCAAGCGAGTGATCGCGGTGGCCGGACGCGAGCCATACGATGCTGAGGTATTGCCGGCTGCCTTGACGGTCATCGCGAGCTACGGCGAAGATGCGGGTGCAATGCAAGCTGCAGCTGATGTCATTTTAGGCAAGATCTCGCCATCAGGAAAGCTGCCCGTGTCGCTGCGCGCGCCGGTGCAAGCCGCGCCGTGAGCGCACGGAAAACCTCACTCGAGGCATCGACCCTGCCGCGAACGATGAAGGTCGTGAAACGCGCTATCGGCGAGATTTGTGGCGGTGCGGTCCTGCACGTGCGTCACGATGGAAGGGTGCTTTTCGAAGCTGCATTCGGAGAGCGCATGCCGCACGGTGATCCAGTCGTCGCCGATTCGCTCTTTGACCTTGCGTCTCTCACCAAATTGTTTGCGGGCACAGCGATGCTGGTGCTCTTCGACCAACGGCGGATTTCCCTCGACGATCCCATCGTTGACCGATTGCCCGAATTCGCTGGTTTGGATAATCGCCGGTTGCGCGTCACCTACCGGCATCTCCTGACCCATACGTCGGGTCTGCCGGCGCACGTCAATTTTCGAGACGAGTTGGGGGCAAAAGCTGTCATCGCCCGCGTTTGCGCCACCCCGCTTGAGGCGCCGCCCGGAACAACCGTCACGTATAGCGATTTGGGGTTCATGCTGGCGGGCGAGACGATTGCGCGGGTGACGGGCAAACCGCTCGATGCGTCGATGCTCGAGCTCGTTTGCGCACCATTGGAAATCCGGCAAACGACCTATCGTCCGCCACATCAACTGGCCGATCGCATCGTGTGCACCGAAAACGACGAGTGGCGGAAGCGCTTATTGCGCGGGGAGGTCCACGACGAAAACTGCTGGGCCATGGGAGGCGTAGCGGGGCATGCAGGCCTCTTCGGTACCGCTACAGACGTAGCGCGCTTGGCAGAAATGTACCGCAACGGAGGGGCCGCTGGAGCGGGCCGCGTCCTCTTGAGGCCGACCGCGCAGGAAGCCGTTCGCGAGCAAGCTGTTGGCGTCGACGAGCGACGCGGACTGACATGGGCGCTTAAAGCTAGGGGTCGACACTCGTGCGGAGAGAAACTCTCGTCAAGCTCGTTTGGCCACACGGGCTACACGGGGACATCGGTCTGGGTTGATCCGCAGCGTTCGCTGACCATCGTGCTGCTCACGAATCGCGTGCTCTTCAGTCGCCAAGCTGAACCCATCCGGAGCCTTCGCGCCGCGGTCCACGACGCGGTGGTCGAAGACTTAGCCTAATGCGCGTCATCGGGCTCATGTCCGGCACTTCAATGGATGGTATCGACGCGGCTGCGGTCGATCTCGACGACACGGATCACCGCATCACCTTTGTGTTGTTGGAATTTGCCACAACGCCATACCCGAAGGCGCTTCGAACGGCACTCGAGCAGCTCCAAACATCCCCGGCAGCCGCGGGTGTGGCGGAGATCAGTTCGCTAAACTTTGCCCTTGGCGACGCATTTGCAAAAGCGGCGGTGGGGATATTGCAACGCGTGCCTGACGCGTCGCTCGTTGGCTCGCACGGTCAAACCGTCTTTCACGAACCTCGGCCCGACGGGTCGTCCGGCCGCGTCGCGTCAACCTTACAATTGGGGGAGCCGGCGGTTATAGCCGAGCAAACCGGTTTGACAACCGTCGGCGACTTTCGGGTGACCGACGTCGCGGCCGGAGGTCAAGGTGCACCCTTGGTTTCGTTCGCAGATTTTCTTTTGCTTCGAAGCGAAGGCGAATCGCGCGCCGCGCTCAACATCGGAGGCATCGCGAACGTGACGTTGATGCCGGCGGGGTGTGCGGCAGAAGAAGTGCGAGCCTTCGATACGGGGCCCGGAAACATGCTCCTCGACCGCGCGGCACGCACGTTATTTCCGGAGGGTCCGGGATTCGATCGCGACGGCAAGCTCGCAGCGTCAGGCGAGCTGAATGCGCCTTTGCTCGAATGGCTGCTAGCGGACCCATATTTTGCTCAATCTCCGCCGAAGACTGCTGGCGTCGAACAGTTCGGAATAACATTTTTCGATCGCGCTTATGCAAAGGCTCGCGCGCTATCGTGCCCTCGTGAGGATTTCGTTGCGACATTAACCGAGCTCAGCGCGCGTACAATCGTTGATGCGATTCCGGGCGATTGTCGTTTGCTTGTGACGTCGGGTGGAGGCGTCCACAACCTCACGCTCATAAGCGCGATCGAACGAAACCTGGCGAGGCGAGAGAGTCCGCCCCGCATCGCAAGCGCAGATGCTTTCGGATTCACTGCGGATGCCAAAGAGGCGATAACCTTTGCCATTCTCGCGTACGAGGCGCTGCGTGGCAAGAACAATATGTTGCCAAGCGCAACCGGTGCGCGACGGCCGGTCGTGATGGGGAAGATCGTTCCCGGAAGAAATTTTGTGCCACTCATGCGCTCCATTTTTTCGTAGCCCTGTAGCGGGCGACTGTCAAGTCGCCATGTAGGGGGCGACTGTCAAATCGCCATGGTAGCGGGCGATTGGAAAATCGCCCGAAAGGTAAGCGGTTGAAACACGTCATCGGTATCGATGTAGGCGGCAGCAAAACTCTCGCCGTGCTTGTCAGCGAATCAGGTCTTGTAGTGACTCGCTGTCGTGCTGGCGGCGCTAACATACACTCGGTCGGGCGAGAAAAAGCAGAAGAGAGTCTGAAAGAAGCGCTCGTTCCATTGCTATCGGTGGGCGAGGTTAGTGCTGTCTGCATTGGAGCGGCGGGACTCGCGCGAGAATCGGATCGCGAATTTTTCGAATCGGTCGTTCGGTCTCTTGTGCGCCCCGAGACAACCGTGTTGCTGCGCAATGACGCGCAGATCGCACTTCGAGCGGGCACAAAGGAGCGGCCAGCACTCGTGGTTATCGTAGGAACCGGCAGTTTTGTCTATGGCGAGCGCGCGAGCGGCGAGGGCGTTCGGTGCGGAGGATATGGAGCCATTATCGGAGACACACCGAGCGGATATTCAATCGGCGTCTCCGCGCTGAAGCATGCGGCGCGCGTCCTTGACCATCTCGAAGAAAGGAGCGGGCTGAGCGATGCGGTACTGGGTTCTTTGCGGGCGGCGTCGGTAGCGCAACTTGTCGAACTGGTCCACCATTGGCCGCCTGACGTCGGCGCCATCGCAACCCTCGCAGCGCTCGTCGGCGACGCCGCCGAAGCCGGCGACGAGGCCGCCACGCGTATCGTTCGCGATGCTTGCCAAAGCCTGCGGGAGCAGGTCCGCACCGTAGCGGCAAGCGTGAGAACGGTTTTGATCCTTCCGGTCATTGCCTCGGGCGGCGCGTTCGATGCGGTTCCGGATCTGTTCGAAGCCGTTCGTGTCGGCGCCGAAGAAACGGGTAAGAGTACCCTGCAACGTCCCTCGTTAGAACCAGCACACGGTGCTGCTTTCCTCGCATTGGAGGCGGCCGGCGTCATCCAAACCGGCCAATGATTCGTTGCATGCACAGGTGGATTTACGCATGCCCACTACTTTGAGGAGGGTTCAATGAAATTCAGACTCGCGGCCTCGGCGCTCGCGGTCGTCGCCTGCCTGATTGCAGGCTCGGTGGCGTACGCTGACCAGCCGATGGACAACGGCCAAGATACCATGTCGGGCGGAACCATGATGGGGCGTTTCGGTGGCCCGATATACAACGGCCCGCCCGCGTTAGCGGTAACAGCTTCGCTCGTCGCCGCTGGCGGTGGCGCGGACAGCTACTCCACGGCAACTGCCCTGACCAACATGGTTGGCGGGACGCTGGTCAATTCTGAAGTCGCCAAGCTCACAAAACAGTACGGCGGCGACAAAGTGACGCAATGGCTCAAGACCTTCGACTTTGCAGTCAAGGACGCGCTTAAGATTGCAACGGCAGCTGGAGTGAAACTTCCGGCACCCACGCTCTCAGGCAAAGACCTGGCAACGACCCTCGTGAAAGCCGGCGTCGCGCCCGACGGTACTTTCCAAATCGAGTTACTTCTCGACAAGGCGGTATCACACAAGATTCACGTCCAAGTCATGAACGACATCGACAAAGAACCCGGCTTCGGCAAAGCCGCTGATCTCAGCTATCATTTGATTAGCAACCAGGCATTTTACGACCTAGCGCAAGCCCTGGGCGCAACGACAGTCAAACTAGCCCCGCTTCACTAAATGCGAGGGGCGATTTTCCAATCGCCCCCTACATTTTTGTGCCCCCTACAACAAAGCGAACCTAAAGGTCCGCTGCCGCACTCGTGTAAACCGCTCGATGTGGATAAACTTCCACTCCCGCTGACCGAGCAAGTCAACCCCTCGACGGAAGATTTCGATCTGCTGACAACGCCTGACTTGCTGCATCGCATCAACGATGAGGACCGTCGCGCGGCGTGGGCGGTGGAACGCGAAATCGACGTGATTGCCGCCGCTGTGGACGCCATCACCGAGCGTCTTCGAACAGGTGGCAAGCTCCATTACTTCGGTGCCGGCTCCAGCGGCCGCATTGCCGTGCTTGATGCGGCGGAATTGCAGCCAACCTTTAGCGCTGGCGATCTGGTAGTCGCGCACATCGCCGGCGGTCCCGAGGCGTTCATGGCTTCGGTTGAAGGAGCAGAAGATGACGCTGGCGCTGGCGGCACTGAGGTTCGTGAGGCCGGCATCGGAAGAGCGGATGCCTTGATCGGCATCTCCGCGGGGGGCGGTGCGCCCTACGTGCTCGGCGCCCTGGATACGGGAAGCCAGGCTGGTGCGCTCACCGCCTGCATCACGAGCAACCCCGAGAGTCCCATTGTCCGATCGGTACAGATCCCGATCGTGTTGCGCACCGGCCCCGAAGTCATCGCCGGCTCGACCCGCATGAAAGCCGGCACCGCGCAGAAGATGGCCCTCACCATGATCAGCACCGCCGTCATGGTGAAACTCGGAAAAGTTTATGGCAACTTGATGGTTGACCTCATTGCCTCCAACGCGAAACTGCGCGGACGTGCCGAGCGGCTGACCGAACGAATTAGCGGGAAGGATGCGCGCGCGTGCAAACAAGCGCTCGAGCGTGCGGGTTATCAGGTGAAAACCGCGGTTGTCATGTTGCTCTGCAACTGTGATGCGACTGAAGCCAAGACAAAGCTCTCGCGTGCCGGCGGCAATCTGCGCTCAATTCTGCGCGAAGCTTAAGCGACTCGGCGGGAAAACCGCACGCTGGCAAAAGTGACGAGGAAGAGCCCAAGCGCGAGCATCGCGACGACTGAAGGCCACAGGTCTTCAATGCCAGCGCCGCGCAACACGATGCCGCGTAAGATCTCCAAGAAGTACGTCAATGGAATTGCGTAGCCGAGCCACTGCAGGATCGTGGGCATGAGATCTCGCTCGAAGACAAATCCTGAGAGCAAGATGGACGGTAAGGTGGCAGCAAACGTCATGAGGAGTGCTTGCACTTGCGTTCTCGCGATCGCAGAGATGAGCAAGCCGAGGCCGAGCGCGGCCACGAGGAATCCCGCGGCGAGCGTCAAGAGCAACCCTAAGCTACCGGCAATCGGCACGTGGAAGACCCAAACCATTGCTGCGAGGACTCCGAAGAAATCGATCATACCAATCAGCGCGTAGGGCACGATTTTTCCAAGCATGAGGCCGGTGGCCCCGATGGGCGTCACGAGCAACTGATCGAGCGTTCCTCGTTCTCGCTCGCCCACAATGGATAGCGCCATAAGGAACACAGTGATCAACTGCATGATGACGCCGATGAGACCAGGCACAAAGAAATTCGCGCTCCGTAGGCTCGGATTGAAGAGCATGCGTGGACGCACGTCGATGATCGCCGGCGCGATTGTGACCTGCGGGCCGTATTCGCTTGAGAGGACGCCGCCGATAGCCGTCGCAGCGGCATAGGCCTGCTGCGCGATATTGCTGTCGGAGCCATCGATGAGCACTTGAAGCGAAGCCCCCCGCCCGCTCGCAACGTCAGCCGTAAAATTCGGGGGTATGTCGAAAGCAGCTTTGACGCGGTTGCCGACAATGAGCCGGCGCAATTCGTCGCGCGATCGGGCTTCGTGGACGAGATCGAATTGATTGGAGGCGCGCAACGCATCGAGGACTCGAACCGACAGTGCGCCGCGGTCTTCATTGAAAAAAGCAGTTCCGATATGCTCGACGCGCATGTTGACAGCGTAGCCGAAAATGAAGAGCTGGACGATAGGCAACATCAACGCAAGGATGAGCGTGAGCCGGTCGCGCGTGATGTGCACGAGTTCTTTATACAGAACGGCCGTGAAGCCAGTGAAGTTAAGCGAAGATCTCATGCTGCAGCGCGGGCGCGAGTCAGCGCCACAAAGACGTCTTCAATTGAAGGCTCGATTTTGTCAAGACTCTCGATGCGCCCGGCCGCCGCAGCGAGATCGTCTCGCAATCGCTCCGCGGGCACGTCCTGATCGACCACACAGTGCAGGTCGCGTCCGAAAATGGTGACATCGCGGACGTAGGGGAGGTGTTGAGCTTGTACAAACGCGGGCATGACTCGTTCGACCGTCACGCGATACCGAATGGTTCCAACGGGCGTCACGCCTGGGAGATTACGCAGCTCGTCGATGGTGCCGAGCGCGATAAGGTTGCCTTCGTAGAGGTAGCCAAGTGCCGAACAACGCTCGGCTTCATCCATGTAATGGGTCGTGACGAAGAGCGTCACACCCTGGCCGGCGAGGTTGAAGAGCAAGTCCCAAAGATCTCGTCGCGCGACGGGGTCGATGCCTGCGGTCGGCTCGTCCAAGAAAACGACGCTTGGTTCATGCAAAAGCGCGCAGGCCAGTGCCAGTCGCTGCTGCCAACCGCCCGAAAGCGTGGCTGCCAACTGGTGCGAATACCGCTGCAATCCGGTAAGGGTCACAACGTCTTGCGCGCGCTGATTGCGACGAGCGCGGTTGAGTCCATAGGCGCGCCCGTAGAATTGAAGATTCTCGGCCACGGTGAGATCGGTGTAGAGCGAAAACGATTGCGACATATAGCCGATCGACCGGCGCACGTCGTCTCCCTGCTTCACGACGTCAAAGCCATTAACTGAGGCTGACCCTCCACTTGGTTCGACCAGCCCGCACAGCATCTTGATGGTCGTCGACTTGCCGCTGCCGTTCGGCCCAAGAAATCCAAAGATCGATCCTTGGGGCACCGCGAACGAGAGATTGCGAACGACCTCGTGATCGCCGTAGCGCTTCGTTAATGTATGGGCGCTGATAACGGCGCTCATTTATAAGGCAACCTCGACAGTCGTTCCGCCGTGCAGCTCATGATGTGGATCGTGAACGCGCACCTTGACGCCGTATGACAGATTTGCGCGGTCTTCGGCGGTTTGGGTGTTTTGCGGGGTGAATTGCGCGTCTTGATCGATTTGCTCGACCACACCGTTGAAGATCCGGCCGCCGAGCGCATCCGAGCGGATGCTTACCGACGCACCGACCCGCACCCGACCAAGATCTTGTTGCGCAACGTAGATGCGAACGTACGGATTGAGGAACTCGCGCACCGAGGCGATTTGCGCGCGAGGACCAACCATGTCGCCAGGTCGTAAGTCGAGCGCATCGATGACTCCGTCTGCGGGCGCGCGCACGACCATTTCGCGCAGGCGGCTTTGCGCGGCGGCGACATTCGCACTGGCTGCCTCACGGCTGGCCACCGCGGCTTGATAGCTTTGTTGCGCAACAGCGAGATCCTGAGGCTGCGAAGACGCTTCGAGCTGTGCCAGCTGTGCGCGCGCTGAAGCCAGACCAGCTCTCGCCGAGGCAACCCCAGCCTGGCTGCTTTGATAGGTGGCTCGAGCATCATCGAGCGTTTGCGCAGCGATCGCCCCCTGCGAAAAGAGTGTTTGGGATCGATGGTACGTCAGCGATTGTTGTGTCGCCTGAGCCTGCGCCGCAGCAAGGGCCGCCCTCGCTTGACGAACGTTTTCATGGGCGACGCGAAGTTGATGAGGCTGCGAGGAAGAGGTCTTGGTGAGCTCTGCTTGCGCCTGCCCCACTGCGGCAGCCGCCTGCGCCTCTTGGTGCATTGTCGCATCAAGATCGGCGCGCAGCTCTTTGTCGTCAAGAAAAACGAGCACTTGACCGCGCTTGACTAGCTGCCCGTCGCTCACAGCCACAAGGCTGACGCGGCCGCCAATGGTGCTGCCGACATTTGCCGATTCGGCTTGCAGCGTGCCGCTGTACGCAAACCGGTCTTGGGCGGCACACGAGGCGCACAAGAGTGCACAGCACAAGAAAACAATCCAATTGGTTTTCATACCGTCACCGACTGGAGATACGCAAGCGAAAACGCTGCGATGTGGTTCGCAAGACGCTCGACCCGTCTTGGCGTGAGCTTCAACTGAGGTCGAAGCGAACCAAAAAAGGAGCCAGCTCGAACGTAGAGGATGACTTGTCCGACAATGCTGAGCACACAAAAACATGTTTGTTCATCGTCGGCCGCCAAATCCAGCATTTTCCCGACCAGGTTTCGCAACCGGTCGTAGTTCGGCTGGATAATTTCTTTAACCAAGCGCGAGAGTGCGGGGGTGGGCCGCGCGAGTTCGTGCGCAATCAAACGAAAGCGGAGGTCGGGCCGATCCGCTCCGACGATGCGCCCCACGAGCGTATGGATGAGCTGCTGGAGGATGCGTTCTGGCGGCGCATCCTGATCGACAATGGTCGGCACGAGTTCGTGGCCCGCGCTCAAAACGGTCTTCCTCAAGACCTCGGAATACAACCCGAGCTTGTCGCCGAAATGGTATTTCACGGCCGCGATATTCGCGCGCGCAAGCTTCGCGATCTGGCGGACCGTGGCCTCATGATAGCCTTTCTCCGCGAAGATTGTCGCCGCAGCCTCGAGCAGTGCTCGGCGCGTCGAATCACGAGCGGTCGAGCCACGTGAGCGCATTCTAAGGGTGAATTTTAAACGATTGTTTAAAACCTGTCAAGCATCTGCGCCAATTGTTTGGCATTGGCCGCCGCTTTGCCAAGGTGATGGTTGTTGAAGAACACATACGCGTGCTTGGCTTGCTCGTCGACCGCTGCGATGCGTGGGATCCACTCGGTCAACTCCTCGCTCGTGTACAAATAGTCGTAGCGCTCGTGCGAGGCGCGCTCTTGCTTCCACCACCTGCTGTAGTTGCGACCGTGAAAGCGAATGTAGCCCACACTCGAGGTTATTTCAGAGCCGGGTCGCAACAGCGAGGCGAAACGGGGTTCGTCAACATTGCAAAAGCCAATCCCCAGCTCGCGCAATGCATCGAGCGTGCGATCGTCCTGCCATAAGCGGTGCCGAAATTCGGTCACAAGATTAAGATCGGGCCACCATGTGACCAAATCGCGCAGGCGCCGGTAGGCATCGGGACTCGGTCGGAAGCTATGGGGAAATTGCGCCAGCACGGCGCCGAGCTTCCCACTCTGGCGAATCGGTTCTAAGCAGGCGCGGAAGGCGACGGCGTCATCATTCAGTGGTGTCGCCTCAAGGGGGACGTGCGTGATGCTTCCGGGTGCTTTGACTGCAAAGCGAAAGTGACTCGGTGTGCGCCGGTCCATGCTCTCAAAGAGCTGGGGTTTCGGAATAGCGTAGTACGTGCTGTCGATTTCAACGGCATCAAAGCGCTCGGCATAAAAGGGCAACATGTCGAGCGGCTTGATGCCTTGGGGGTAAAATGGTCCGATCCAATCGCGGTACGAGAACCCACACGTGCCGATATGCAGCGCCATCTGCGGCGCTGCTTCTCGGTGCACGCGGTGTCTCTTGCTTTTACATCTTTGCTGGCTTCAACCAGACCTCTCTCTGAGCGCCGCAGCCCGTGAAGTGCAACGCGCCGTCGGCTTCGCTCACGTTGTTGCACACGTACGAATCAACGCTGCCATCGCTGCCGCTCGATCGCGAAACTGTTTCCGAAATGCTGCAGCCGTTGTCCCCAGCAAAGGTGACAAACGTCGAGCTGACGGATGCCGTCCCATCCGTTTGCGTCGTGGCGAGCGAGGCGAAATCGCAATGGGCGAACGCTTTTGTGAAGCAATCAAATGCGGTTGCAGTATCTCTCGAGCTCGCAGATGCGAGATCGACGGTTCCACAAGCGACTTGTGCGGCCGCCACATTCGTAGCTGCTGCCGCGGATGCGGCCGAGCCCGAAAGCGTGGCAACGGCAAGCGCGACCAGCGCCAACGATTCAAAAAACTTCCAAAGGGGATGCATGGCGAAGAGCTCCTTTCCCCGGGATGTGTTGTCCGGGTCTCATCGCTGTGGATACAACACAAGTTCGAGAAAGTTGCGAAAAGTTAACGATTCTTTAGGTTCTTAAGAGATGACTCTTGGGTTTCGAAAGCCGTTGTTAAGAGTTCGTTCATCATGCTGTTCGCTGTCTTGAGCGAGTTCACACGGCGATGACGGTATCGCGTGTCGCAAGCCAGCGTTCAAATGCTTCGGCGGTCATCGGCCGGGCAAAGAGGAAGCCCTGCGCGGTTGTGCAGCCCTCGCGCACGAGCCAGCGCGCTTGCTCGAGTGTTTCGACGCCTTCAGCGATGATTTCGCGCCCGAGACTGCGGCCAAGTGCGATGATAGCACGCACGATCGCTGCATCGCCATCATCGCCCGGCAGCCCATCGACAAATGACTTATCGATCTTGATGGTGTCGGCACCAAGTTTCTTGAGATACGATAGGGATGAATAATACGTGCCGAAATCGTCAAGAACGACGCGGAAGCCTAGGCGCCGGCATTCATCGATCGTCGTTTGGGCGACGCTCGGATCTCGGAGCGCAACGCTCTCAGTGATTTCTAGTTCGATGCTGGTAGCGTTGGCGCCGCTCTCGGCGAGCGCGCTGCGCAGCATCGTCACAAACTGCGGGTCTTGGAACTGCCGCGCAGATAAATTAACCGCCAACCGCAACACAATGCCCAGATCTGCCCAGCGCCGCGATTGGCGAAAGGCCATCGTCAGCCCCCATGTTCCCATGCGCACCATGAGGTTGGTTTCCTCGACCAGCGGGATGAACTCGCCGGGCAACAGCAAACCGCGCTGCGGGTGCTGCCAGCGCATGAGCGCCTCGCATCCAATGACCTCGTTCGAACGGATATTCAACACAGGCTGGTAGTAGAGAACCAATTCGGACTGTGCCAACGCTTGGCGCAGACCCTCACGAATTTGCTGGCGGTGCTGCAGACTTTGCGCGATCTCATTGCTGTAAAACGTGAACTTATCGCGTCCTTCCTCTTTAGCCCGATACATTGCCGCATCCGCATTGGTGAAGAGCGTCTCCGCGGAGTCTCCATCTTCAGGAAAGAGCGCAATGCCCGCCGAGGCGGACAGATAGAAATCATGGTGACCGGTGCGAAACGGCGTGGACAAGACCGTGCAGATGCGCTGCGCGAGTTCGCGGGCGTCATCGGGTCCTTCGATCTCGGTGATCAGCACCGCAAATTCGTCACCGCCAAGCCGCGCCACGAGATCCTCCTCGCGCACAGCCCGGCTGATGCGGCGAGCAGCTTCGACGAGGATCGCATCCCCGCCGGCATGCCCGAGCGTATCGTTGACTTCCTTGAATCGGTCAAGGTCGATGTAGACGAGGCCGAAACGGCGGTTTCGTCGCTTCGCAGCCGAGATTGTTTCACCCAGCCGGAGCACAAATTGCATTCGATTGGCGATGCCCGTCAGCGCATCATGATATGCGAGGTAAGAGATCTGGCGATCCTGTTCGCGCATCATCAAGATGCGCCCGATGTAATCGCCGAGCAGTTCGACGTAGGTGCGATCCTCATCGTCAAATGCCGTCGTCAGTGGCGTGGGTGAGGCAAAAATGACTGCATACGTCTTTTTGCCGACCTTCACGGGTGTGCCGATGAGTCCGCGCACACCAGGCGCTTGCAAGGCGAGACGCTCTGCCAGCGCCGGATCCTTTTCTATGTCCGCCGTCATCAAGCTGGCTTTCGCGTCCAAGATCACGCCTGCAACGTGCTCGTGCCCCGCGCGCAACTTGTTGCTGCGTTGATCACCCGGTGAGCTCGCGTAATCCAAAATGACGGATGACCCCTCGCGATGGGCGATAAGCGCGATGTCAAAGGCGAGCGCGCGCGAGCCTTCCTCAAGCACTTGCCGCACCAAGTCTTCACGCCTTGCCTCAGACTTCGAAACGAGGCGCCACAAAGCGTCGAGCCGGCCAAGGCGGCGCTTCGCGCGCCGTTCTTCGACGGCAAGCTCAGTAACATCGCGGAACGACCACACCCGGCCGACCGGCTGATCGTCGACACGCTGCGGAACGGAAAGTCGCTCAAAAACTCGGCCGTCCTTGAACTCGATGACATCAAAGCTTTCGGCGTCCGGATGTGCGTAAAGCTCTTGCACCTTCGCGATGAAGGCGTCCGGATGTTTGAGCTGCGACAGGACATAGGCGATCGCCCGATCGTCGTCTCGAGAGGCGAGGATTTCTTCCGGGATGCGCCACAGGCGTCGAAACCGATCGTTGAACCGCACGATCTTGCCGGTGCGATCGACGACGAGGATCCCGTCCGCCGTTGCTTCGAGCGTAGCGAGCAGCAAGGAGTGTTCGTTGAGCAGCTCTTCGTAGGCGCGTGCCCGTAGTGCCGATTCTCTGGCAACGCCAACGAACAGCCTGCCGCTGCCTGCCGCAATCTCATGGATGGTGAAGCGCACCGGGAACGTCGATCCGTCTTTGTGCCGTCCGGTCGTATCGAAGACTCCGGGCCGCGGTGACTCTGCGATGATATTGCTCAGATTGCCATCTACGATGTCTGACCCACTGTGTCCGAACATGCGCTCGGCTGCTGCATTGAACGACTGAATAGTGCCGCGCTCATCGAATGTCAGAATCGCGTCAGCTATGATGGCCATATTCCTTAGAGTATCGGTTCTTCGAGGTGACCAGAGGCGGCGTGACTCAGATCACACGGCGCGCTTGGCCTGACACAATTCTATCAGCGTGCCGCCGGAGTACGAGGGGTGAATGAAGGCGATCTTATTGCCGTGTGCGCCTTGGCGGGGGCGCTCGTCAATGAGGGGCACGCCGAGCGACTTCAATCGGGCAAGCTCCGCCACCAGGTCTTCGACTCGATAGGCAAGATGATGCAGCTTTGACCGTTGCTCGCCCAAGTAGCGATTGAGTGGGGAATCGTCGCGCAACGGCTTGAGAAGCTCGATCGAGCTCTCACCGGCGCGCATGCCCACGATGTTCACACCTTGCTCCGCAAGCCGCTCGCGGTACAACACCGAAAAGCCGAGCCCCGCATACGCCCGTTCGCTTTCCTCGAGATCCGCGACCACGATCGCCACGTGGTCCAGCTGGCCAAAAGTCATCAGACCGCGCGAGCCGGGCGGTAAGACGGAGAAAACGCCCCGCAGCGCATCGCAAATCTCCCCGAGCGTGCATCGGGCGTCGACTGCTTCAATAAATTCGGGCATGAGCGGGGCGCCCGATCGGGCAGCTTTAACGACAGACGCCAAGCAGCCCGCAACGCGCGCTGCGTCGCGCTGCGCGCGCACCTGGGCCAAGCGTTTGCATTGCTCCCGCTCGAGCGCCGCATCGATTTTCTGAACGCTGGGATCCGCTGACGTTTCGCCGGGATCGACGAACTTGTTGACGCCAACGATGATCGATTCGCCTGACTCGATTGCTCGCTGGGCACGATAGGCGCTCTCGCCGATTTGTTGCTGCATCCACCCGCCTTCGATGACGGCAATCGCTCCGCCGCGCTCGGCAATGTCGTTCATGATCTTGCGAGCGGCCTCGGCGACCTCTGCCGTGAGACGTTCGACGAAGTACGAACCGCCGAGGGGATCCGCCGTGTCCGGTACGCCACTTTCAAAGGCAATGATCTGCTGCGTGCGCAGCGCGAGTTTTGCTGCGACTTGCGTCGGAAGTGCCAGCGCTTCATCCGAAGCGTTGGTGTGCAACGACTGCGTGCCACCGAGCACGGCGGCTAATGCCTGGAGCGCCACGCGCACGACATTGTTGTCCGGCTCCTGCGCGGTCAGCGTGGATCCGCCCGTCTGTGTGTGAAAGCGCATTAGCCACGATTTCGGTGAGTGCGCTCCAAATTCGTCGCGAGTGATGGTCGCCCACAACAGACGCGCTGCTCGAAACTTCGCGATTTCTTCAAAGAAGTTGTTGTGAGCGTTCCAGAAAAACGACATGCGCGGCGCAACGGTATCGACGCCTAGGCCCGCATCGATTGCCGCACGGAGGTAGGCGCGAGCATTGGCCAACGTGAAGGCGACCTCTTGGGCCGCGGTTGCGCCAGCCTCTCGAATGTGGTAACCGCTCACGCTAATGGTGTTCCATCCTGGAATGTGCTCTGCGCAGTAGCGCATGAGGTCGGTGACCAAGCGCATCGACGGCTGGGGTGGAAAGATGTAGGTTCCCCGAGCGGCGTATTCCTTAAGAATGTCGTTTTGCGAAGTCCCCGAGAGCTTAGGGAAAGGGATGCCGCGGCGACGCGCAACCGCAAGATACATGGCAAGAAGAATGGCGGCTGGCGCGTTAATCGTCATGGAGACACTGACGTCGGCCATTGGTATGCCATCGAAGAGTGCCGCCATGTCCTCGACGGTATCGATGGCGACGCCGGTACGGCCGACTTCACCAGCCGCCAGCGGAGCGTCTGAGTCAAGACCCATTTGCGTCGGCAGGTCGAACGCGACGGACAATCCCGTCTGGCCCTGCGAGAGCAAGTAGCGATAGCGTGCGTTGGACTCGCGCGCCGTGGCATAGCCGGCATACTGGCGCATGGTCCAAAGCCGCCCGCGGTACATCGACTCTTGTATGCCGCGGGTATATGGGAACTCGCCTGGTTTTGACTGATGCGCCAGGTCCAGGTCGCAGACGTCATCAGCCTGGTAGACGGGCTTAATCTCGATCCCGCTTTCCGTCTTGCGGCGTCGCATACAATCGGGCGTTCATCGGGAGTGTAGCAGTGGACCTTTAGGCCCCCTGACTCAAGGTATCAGGCTCGTCAGACCGGTACCCAATCCGCAGCACTGCAATGATTCTTGTTGTCGGCGCCACGGGCCATTTGGGAAACGCTCTCATAGCGTTGCTCCTTCGTTCGGGAACGCATGTCCGCGCTCTCACTCGCGACGCAAAAAAGGCGGATTCATTACGCCGGATGGGCGCACAGATTTACGTGGGCGACCTGCGCGATCCGGAATCTCTAGCACGGGCCTGTCGCGGCACGGACAAGGTGCTCGCTGCCGCCCACTCATTCATGGGGGCGGGCGAAAGCAGTCCTAAGCTTGTTGACGGTGCGGGAAACCGCAACCTGATCGATGCAGCCAAGCGTGCGGGCATTGATCGTTTCGTTTTTACCTCCGTTGCGGGTGCGCGTGCCGATCACGCAATCGATTTCTTTCGCATCAAGTTCGAAACTGAAACCTATTTGCGGGAGAGTGGCTTGAGTTTTTCGATCCTTCGCCCAAGCCCATTTATGGATACCTGGGGCGCGCTCATCGGCGAACCTCTTTTGAAGGATGGCCGCACGAAGATCTTCGGTCGAGGGTCCAATCCAATCACATTCGTTGCGGCAAGCGATGTCGCATACTTTGGATCGCTCGCGCTGCGCGCACCAGAACTCGTCGGCGAAACGCTGGACATCGGCGGACCCGAACCACTTACCATGAATGAGGTCGCTGCCTCGTTCGCGCGATTCACGGGGCGCAGCGCGCAGGTAACTCATATTGCGCCCGCGGCAATGCACCTGATGGCGGGAGTCACCGGAACGATGCGGCCGGCGTTTAGCCGGCAAGTGCAGACAGCCATCATGATGGACACCCAACCTATGATCGTCGAGATGGCGCCGCTGCTTGCGCGCTTCCCCTTTGAACCGACTCGTCTTGATGATTTCATTGCGGAGCGCTACGGAAAGAAGACGGCGAACCGCCACAGCCATTCGGCATCGGCGTAGGTCATGGGGCGATTTTCCAATCGCCCCCTACAGGTCTGCGAGGGAAATGAGCGATGAGCCGGACTCTATCGTCTCGCCGGTTTTCGCGTTGATGGCGACAACCTTGCCCGTCCTGTGAGCGAACACTTCGTTCATCATTTTCATCGCTTCAACGACCGCGACGACCTGACCGGATGAGATCTCGTCCCCAACCTTAACTTTGATCTCCGCGACGATCCCGTGCATGGGCGCGACGATGTTTGATCCGACGTGCGCAATGCTGCGCGAGCTTTGGTACTTGCGCGCGCGGGGCAGCGCGCCTCTGTTCGCTGCGAGGTTGAGGCCCGTCACGCGCACACGAAACTGCTTGTCGTTGACCTCCACGGTAACGTCAAGCGGTGTCGGCATGGGCGCGCCTTTTTCGGGCGAACCCAAGGGTTGGCTCCCACGGACGGTGTTGGGCGCAACGAACGCTTCCACGCTTGACGTTGAATACGTGCCGCTCGCGAACGCGTCGCCACACAGCAACGAGCGATAGAAGGGTATCGTGGTCAAAATCCCCTCGATAGAATATTCTGAAAGCGCCCGGAGCATGCGCTGTCTTGCCTCTTCCCGATTGCTTCCCCACGCGACGAGCTTGGCAACTAGCGAGTCGTAGTCGTTGCCAATCTCCCAGCCCGCAAACGCTGCACTGTCAACCCGAATTCCCGGACCACCCGGCTCGATGTAGCGCGTGATGCGGCCGGGGCTTGGAGCGAACGAGTCAGCGGGAGACTCCGCGTTGATGCGGCATTCGATCGCATGGCCGCGCGGTTCCAAATCAGACTGAGAAAACCAAAGCGGCTCGCCGGCGGCAACTCGGATTTGCGCCTTGACCAAATCGAATCCGTACGTTTCCTCGGTGATCGTGTGCTCGACTTGAATGCGCGCATTCATTTCCAAGAAATAGAAATTATCGCCCTCCACCAGGCACTCGACGGTTCCCACGCTGTCGTAGTCAATAGCGCGGACAAGCGAGAGAGCCGCATCGTGCATGCGCTGCCGGAGCCCGGCGCCGATGGAAGCAGGGGTTTCTTCGATCAATTTTTGATGTCGGCGCTGCATCGAGCAATCTCGCTCGCCCAACTGCACCGCGGCACGATGTTTATCCCCGAGCACCTGCACTTCGACATGCTTCGGACTTTTTAGATATCGCTCGACATAGACCGTGTCGTCGGCAAAATATGCCGATGCTTCCTTTGAAGCAAGCGATACCGCCGCTTCCACCTCAGCTGGCGACGCCGCCACTTTCAATCCCTTGCCTCCGCCGCCGGCCGAAGCCTTAACAGCGATCGGAAAACCGATCGATTTTGCAATTGCGAGCACCTCGTTTACCGATCTCACGGGCTGCGTCGTGCCGGGAACGATTGGAACGCCTGCTTCTTTGGCGACCGTCCGGGCGGCAAGTTTGTCGCCCATGCGTTTCATCGCACTGGGAGAGGGACCGATGAAGGTAAGTCCGCGCTGCGCAACTGCTCGAGCAAAGGCAGCATTCTCCGCGAGGAAGCCGTACCCCGGATGGATAGCATCGCAGTTCGTACGGGCGGCCACCTCGAGAATGCGTTCGACATTGAGATACGATTGCGAGGGCGCCGCTTCACCGAGATGGATCGCTTCATCCGCGGCCTTGACGTGGAGCGCGTGCCGATCCGCATCGGAATACACCGCAACCGATGCAATCCCAAGTTCGCGGCAGGCACGAATCACGCGGAGCGCAATCTCTCCCCGGTTCGCGATCAGGACCCGTTTAAACACTTGGTGCGATTGCCTCGCCGCGCGCTGCTCGCGCCCAGGTGGTTGGCTTTCGGCTATTTGCAGCGGGCGATTGCCAGTGTTGTAGACGCGCGAATTCATTCGCGCGTGTCGCCCGACGGTTCGTCCAACGTGACGCTAGGCTTGGTGTAATCGCGTTTGACCGAACGAGTTTTCTCAGCGCCAATTCGATGGCCGCCGCTTCCTCCGGCGAGGGTTGCGGTTCAATCGAAAGGATGATCACAGCGGAATGTTGCCGTGCTTGCGCGCCGGCCGTGCCACCCGTTTGGTCGCCAGCGCCTCCAGGGCGTGGATGAGGACCGGCCTCGTCTGGGCAGGATCGATGACGGCGTCGAGATAGCCACGCTCGGCAGCCACGTACGGGTTGGCGAAGCGCTCGAGATACTCGTTGACAAGCTCTTCCGCCCGCTTGGCTGGATCTTTGGCGCGAGCGATCTCATCGCGGAAGATGATGCGCACCGCTCCTTGCGGACCCATGACTGCTACCTCGGCAGTGGGCCACGCGACGTTGAAATCGGAACGAATGTGCTTGCTGCACATAACGTCGTAGGCGCCGCCGTACGCCTTGCGCGTGATGACGGTCAGTTTTGGCACGGTCGCCTCGGCAAACGCGTACAGCAGTTTTGCCCCGTGCTTGATAATGCCGCCGTACTCTTGATTGAGACCAGGTAAGAACCCGGGCACGTCCACAAAGGTGACGAGCGGGATGTTGAACGCGTCGCAAAAGCGTACAAATCGCGCGCCTTTGATTGACGAATCGATATCGAGAACACCGGCGAGCACTTTCGGCTGGTTTCCAACCACGCCCACCGGGCGCCCCGCAAGCCGGGCGAACCCTACGAGCAGCGATCCACCGTAGAGCGCTTGAACTTCAAAAAATTCGCCGTCATCAACGATGCGGCCGACAACCTCGCGCATATCGTACGGAAGATTTGAAGATGCTGGAATGACGTCGATCAACGAGGCATCACTCCGTTGCGGGTCGTCATCGCAGGCCACGATGGGTGGATCATCGACATTATTTTGGGGCAAAAAGGAGAGAAGATGACGGGTCTGCTCAAACGCATCGTTTTCGTCCGCCGCGATGAATTGGGCGACGCCGCTCTTGGTGTTGTGGGTGGTTGCGCCACCGAGCTCTTCGAACGACACTTCCTCACCGGTGACCGTCTTGATAATCTCCGGTCCAGTAATGAACATTTGCGAGATCTTATCAACCATGATGACAAAATCGGTCATCGCTGGGCTGTAGACGGCTCCGCCCGCGCAGGGACCCGCAATGATCGAAATCTGAGGTACCACTCCGGAGGCCTGCACGTTGCGCCAAAAGATTTCAGCGTAACCTCCAAGGCTGACCACGCCCTCTTGAATGCGCGCGCCTCCCGAATCATTAATGCCGATAATCGGGCATCCGATTTTTACCGCAAGATCCATGACTTTGCAAATCTTCTCGGCAAAAACTTCTCCCAGCGAGCCGCCCAAAACGGTGAAGTCCTGCGAGAAAATGCATACTCTACGGCCGTCGATACTGCCGTAGCCAGTGACGACGCCATCGCCCATAAATTTCTTTTCGCCTAAGCCAAACGCGTCGGTGCGGTGGACCGCAAACGCGTCGAGCTCTACGAACGATTCGGGGTCGAGCAGGCGCGCCACCCGTTCTCGGGCGGTTAGCTTGCCACGGTCATGCTGTTTCTTGATTGCATTGTGCCCGGCCGGTTCAGCTGCTTGCTGCGATTTGGTCCGTAACAAATCCATCTCTGACTCATGGCTCATGAGGCGCTCGTTTCCGCTGATTAGGCCACGGACCTCTGTTCGGTCGTTTGGCGAATGTAGCTGCATTGAAATCGCGTCGAATGACCGACACCGCTCTGGGTCGAATCAGGTTGAGGCATGATAAAGGTTCTTCTGTTGCAATTCAGCACCGATCCAGCGTGCGCGCAACGAAGCGAGATGCTTCAAAAGGCGGGGGTGACGGTGGCAGAGGCGGAACCAGCATGGCCAACGTTTTTCGAGGCTGTCAACACGCAGCGTCCGGACATTATTGTCATCGCGGCGAGCACGATACCCTCGCATGCTTTCGAAGCGGCCCGCTACCTGGGCGAAGGCTTTAACACGCGCGACATCCCCGTGTTCCTCGTCGACGTCGCGCCCAAGGATCTTGCACGGGCGCACGAGTCAGCACCGCGCGCGCAAATCGTCGAGCGAAGCGCCCTGGGTGATGTCGTGGCCGCAGCGATCGCTAATACTCGCGAATAAATTCGCGAGACTACATTTTAGATTCGCGAGACTACATTTTAGAGATTGAGAGATTACAGGCGAGTGAGATACGAGATGGCGGCGCGCAGTTGAGGGTCGCGCCCGCGGGCAATGTCCGCCGGAGTTCGCGCTACCGTAATGTCAGGTGCCACGCCGCGGCCTTCAAGAATGTTCCCGCGGGCGTCGCGCATGTCGAGCGTCGCCACGCGCAGCAGACCTCCGTCGGCTAGTCGCTCTTCAACCTCAACCCCAAGCACGTGACGGGCGGTCGGTTCCCCAACGATCTCCGCCCGCCGATAGATTTGCAGCGCGGACGCTAACGCCTCGGCCCCGCTTTCGCTCGTGCCGTCAACCAGGACTGCAAGACGCCCTTGGTAGCGCACGTCCGCATCGCCCGTCGCGAGAAAGCGCCGCCGGAAGAATGAATAGCGGCCAGCGCCGCTCACGACGAGAGTGCCAGGCTGCAAGAAAATGCCCGCGGTTGCGTCGACCGCGTCGATAAGGCCGCCGGGATTCCCGCGCAAGTCCAGCACCATTGCCGGCTGCGTGCCAATGTCAGAAACGGCCCATCCCAGCTCTTCCTCGATGTTGTTGGGAAAGGAGGTCATGCGCAGATAGCCCACGTGGGGGGCGAGCGTGCCCCAGTCCACATCGGGTAAGACCACAGCGTCAAACGAATCGCTTGTCGATGGATGCAGGAGTGCACGCCAGGAACGCCCCGTTAACGGATCGCGCACGGCAAACGAGCGAACCGAGGATCCAGCCCCGCCCTCGGAGGCACGTTCTACGACAATGTAGCCCGGGCGCAGCCCGGCGCTTGCGGCCGGGGATCGCGGCGCAACGCGCACGACCACACGATCCTGCCCGATTGTTGCGAACAATGCTCCGAGGGTTCCGGCATCCTCGGCTTCCACGTCATTCACTTGCGCAGGCGAAAAAATCGCGGTGTGGCTATCGCCAAGGCGTGCGAGCATCTGTTGCAAGAGCTCGTAGCGGCGTGCCTGGGTTGGTGCATTTTCCACAAGCGGCCGGTAGCGCTCAACGATTCCATTCCAATTGAGGCCGTGGAACGCTCGATCGTAGTAGCGAACGGAGACCGTCGTCGCAACTTCATCGAAAACCCGCTCGCCGATGGACTCGGTCGCAAGCCGGTGGCGGATCAGGACGATGGTACCCACGATGAGGAAAAGAGCAGCAGCGATCGCGAGATTTCGCCGCAAGATCTTGCGGCGACGTATCGGCCAGTAGGGAACCGCAGCCCTTTCAAAATCCATCATAGAGATTTCTCGAAATCTGTAGGGGGCGCTTGGAAAGTCGCCCCAAGACCTTTGGCGTCACCATGCATCCATTGCTCGAGGCTCGTGTGCCCAACGTCGGTGTGGCCGCGAAGCTCGCGGCGCAGTTCGTCAAGCGTGCAACAAGACTCGGCCACGGCATCGTGCTTGTGAATGCTCTCGAAATTGATCTGTCGGGCGAAGACAAAGGTGTCGCCGGGAAAGTCGACAAGCGCGTCGTTCACATAGCGAAGCATCTCGCGCACGACATCTTCGACAAAGCGCGGCGACTGATGTGCCTTGTTGACGACGAACAACTCGTCCGGGCGCTTGAGCAAATCATACGTTTCTGAAGACATCGATTGCTCGACAATTTCAACGAGCTGCGCGAGCGAAACGGGCCGCTCGGAACCAACAAGGAGCCTTCCGACGCCGCGCTGGTTGTGCGTCGCAACTGGGATGGCCGCCAAGATCTTGGCCACTTGCTCCTCAGAGAAACCCTCAGCGAGGAGCCGCTCGCGTGAGTAGTCGGCAACCATCGCCTGCGCGCAGGGACAGGCAGTCATACCTTCGGCTTCGACGCCAAGGAGCCGGCGTGAAAAGCGACGAGTAACTGCCGCGCGCCCGATCGCCGTATAGAACTCACGCGTGCGAAGCGCGCTCACCGGGGTGAAGCGCTCGAGGGCAACCGGGGCGGTCAAGTGGACCTCAGCCCGCTCCGCATTCTGACTTTCCACCACGCGTTGCGCGAGGGCCAGTGCAAGCCCATCAATGCCGAAGCGTTCCAGGCGCAGGTCTGCGAGCGCATCCTCGAGATCCTGCGAGAAACGCGACATGTGCACGCCGCTGTGGCCCGCGTCCAAATCAGCGTAGATATCGAGAGTCGCGAAGCTTGCTTGCCCTCCGATAGCATCGTTCTCCAGGTTGATCAGCGTCTTGACGCCGGTTATGCCCACTCGATTGAGCGCCAGAGGTACTTGGGGTCTGGATTCTTGGACGTCGCGTCGCGTGCGAGTCAAAAGACCGCCTTCGCGAATCGTCACACCAGACCGGTCGATGGTTGCAGCAAGTTCACCGATTGTTTTTCCGGATCGCGGATCGACAAGTTCGGGTGCGATCTCCGCTAGGGGGACGAGAACAAATGCTCGCGTGGCCAATCCAGGGTGCGGAATTGTACAACTTTGGTCGCTCGATATGACGTCATCATAGAGCAAAAGATCCAAATCGATCGCGCGCGGCCCCAAAGGCACGCTGATCCGGCGCCCGATTTGGCGCTCGATCTTCGCCATTGCATCCCGCAGCCGCTGAGGCGCCAAGGTCGTCCATCCGGTGCACGCGAGGTTGAGGAAGTCAGGTTGCTCCGTAAAGCCGACCGGCTTTGTTTCATACGTGGACGAAAGACGATCGATCGTCACGTACGAGCGCAGCCTGTGGATAGCAGCGCCCACATTGCCCTGACGGTCTCCAAGATTGGACCCAATTGCAATTGCGACGCGATGTTGCGGCCTTGGCTGGGAAGATTGTGTAGAGGACATTGGCGTCGCTTGCTCCCTTCGTTTTGTTTCGAAACGAATCCGGCAATTGACTTGACACGCAGCGAGGTCGCAAGTATTATCGCGGTAGGCCTCAAGCGGCCACGCTCCAAGGCGTACTGATCGGCGAGCGGGTCGAGCGACGAACCCGCATCCGGATTGTGCAATCCGGGCGTAGCGATTGGCACTACCAATCGACCGAAAGCCGATACGTCATCCTGAGAATATCGGGCACCAGTACAGCACGGACCGTGATCCTTGAGGCTTTTCCTTTGCCGATAATGAAACTGTGAACCGGAAGCGCACCCTGCAACGTTAATCACAAAAGAGGGAAAAGAAGAACAAGAGCTAGCTGTCGAACATACAAGCGGGAGTAAGGGCCGCCAACTAGGCGGTCAATCGGGCACGATGTCCCGTAGCGCGCCCAAGGAGTCAAAGTAACAATGTCCATGTGGGAACCGTTCACCGAGCGTGCGCGCCGCAGTCAATCGTGCTGGCACAAGAAGAAGCGCAGCGGCTCGGTAACAACTACATCGGGACGGAACACATCCTGCTCGGCATCATCAGCGAAGGCGAGAGCCTGGCCGCCAAAGTGTTGGAAACTCTAGGAGTCAACCTGGCGAAGGTTCGCGCCGAAGTTGAAGCGATCGTCGGTCGAGGCGGGCAGACCGTCCAGCAGGAGATGGTGTTCACCCCGCGAGCCAAGCGCGTCATCGAACTCGCTTTCGAAGAGGCGCGTCAGCTCAACCATAACTACATCGGCACCGAGCACCTGCTGCTCGGCCTCATTCGCGAAGGCGAAGGCGTCGCTGCCCGCGTCCTCACGAACCTGGGCGTCGATCCTGCGAAGGTACGCGTCCAGACTACCTCGCTGCTCGGAGCGGAAACACAAGTACAAAGCACGAGCAAAGGCAAGAGCAAAACGCCGACGCTCGACGCCTACGGCCGCGATCTTACCCAACTTGCTCGCGAGAGCAAACTTGATCCCGTCATCGGTCGCAACACCGAGATCGAGCGGGTCATCCAGATCCTCTCGCGGCGAACGAAGAACAATCCCGGCACTCATCGGCGAGCCCGGCGTCGGCAAGACCGCCATTGCAGAGGGTTTGGCGCAGCGCGTTATCAGTGGCGATGTGCCCGAGCCTTTGCGCGACAAACGCGTCATCACACTCGACCTTGCCGGCCTCGTCGCGGGCACCAAATATCGCGGCGAGTTCGAGGAGCGCATGAAGCGCGTCATGGATGAAATCCGTGGCGCTTGCGGCGAGATCATTCTCTTCATCGACGAACTGCACACCCTCGTCGGCGCGGGCGCCGCCGAGGGCGCAATTGACGCGAGCAACATCATCAAGCCGGCACTGGCGCGAGGCGAACTGCAATGCATCGGCGCCACCACGCTCAACGAGTTTCGCAAGCACATCGAAAAAGACTCGGCGCTGGAGCGCCGCTTTCAGTCGATCATGGTCGGCGAGCCCATCGGTCGAGGAGACCATCGAAATCCTCAAGGGTCTGCGCGACCGCTACGAAGCACATCATCGGGTGAAGATCAGCGACGAGGCGCTCGACGCAGCGGCTCGTCTCAGCGATCGCTACATCACGGATCGCTTCTTGCCGGATAAGGCAGTGGATCTCATGGACGAAGCCGCCTCACGCGTGCGGCTGCAATCGACCTCACTGCCTCCGGAAATCCGTGAAGTCGAAACCGAAATCCGCAAAGTGCAGCACCGAGAAAGAAGCGGTTATCAAGGCGCAAGAGTTCGAGAAAGCTGCGCAAATCCGCGACCGCGAAGAAAAGTTGCGCGCTCAGCAAGACGCAGATGGAAGAAGAGTGGCGCGAGAAGCGCAACGTCAAAGGCGACCACGACCAATACCGTCGGCCCGGAAGAAATCGCACACATCGTCTCAACCTGGACGCGCATTCCGGTGAGCAAGCTCAAAGAAGAAGAGACCCTCAAGCTGCTCAACATGGAGGGGGCGCTGCACAAGCGCATCGTTGGCCAAGACGAGGCGATCAAGGTCATCACGCGGGCGATTCGAAGAGCGCGTGCCGGGCTCAAGAGCCCCATGCGGCCTATCGGTTCCTTCATATTTCTGGGCCCGACGGGCGTTGGCAAGACAGAACTCGCGCGAACGCTCGCGGAATTTCTCTTCGACGATGTCGACGTCGATGGTTCGTATCGACATGTCCGAGTATATGGAGAAATATTCGGTCTCGCGGCTGGTCGGCGCACCGCCAGGATACGTCGGATACGAAGAGGGTGGCCAGCTCACAGAAGCGGTCCGTCGGCGTCCGTACGCCGTGGTGCTGCTTGATGAGATCGAGAAGGCTCATCCAGACGTCTTCAACTTGCTGCTGCAGGTTCTTGAAGATGGGCGCCTGACCGATTCGCAAGGTCGCGTGGTCGATTTCAAGCACAGCCTCATCATCATGACGAGCAACGTAGGCACCATGGGGATGGTCAAGGCAGCCGAAATCGGCTTCCGTTCGATCAAGGAAGAGGGTTCGACGGCCATTCGTTACGAGCGGATGAAGAACAAAATCCTGGAGGAAGTCAAGCATCTCTTCCGGCCAGAATTTCTTAACCGCATCGACGAAGTCGTTGTCTTTCATTCGCTCGACCTCGACGAAATCAAGCAAATCGTCGCTCTCGAGCTGGCCAAGGTCGTCAAGGAGCTGGAGAACCAGCGCGTGGCGCTCGAGGCCACCGAAGCCGCAAAGGAGTTCATCGCCAAGGAAGGCTGGGATCCCCAGTTTGGCGCGCGCCCGCTGCGCCGAGCCATTCAACGTCTGGTTGAGGACCCGCTCTCCGAAGAGCTGCTGCGAGGCACTTTCAAGGTGGGCGATCACATCCAGATGGATGTCGAAGACGGCAAGTCGGTTTTTCGCAAGATCGGCGAGCCGCTCAAGCCGCCGGCCCCTCAACCGACCGGTTCCTAGTGCCGCCGGGGCGATTGAAAAATCGCCCCTTCGTCAAGGTTATCGATGGGGCGATTGGAAAATCGCCCCTCGCTATGTCCCCTGAGTCATGGATCGCCGTGGGCACGCTGGGAACGTTTGTCGTCGTAACGGTCAGCGCTCTTGCCGCACTCGTTCAGTTGCGTCACATCCGTCACAGCAACCAACTGCCTGGGCTCCTCTCGGTCCTCCAGCTGTTTCAGCAGCCCCAGGTGCTCGAACTCATCAACTACGTGCGCCAGGATTTGCCGTCTCATCTGGAAAGCGGAAGCTTTCGTGCTGGTTTGGAAAAAATTCCCGTCGATCGTCGGGAACACCCCGAACTCCATCTGTGCGAGATGTATGAAGAGATCGGATCGTATACTCGCGGTGGCCTCATCGACGAGGAGCTGTTTCTCCGCGCTCATTGGTATAATGTGAGGCTGTACTGGCGGCTCTTGGAGCCTGTGGTGATGCTGGTGCGTCGGAATCGACCGTTTGTCTTCGAAAACTTCGAATATCTCGCAGCTCGGGCGCAAGTCTGGATAGGGAAACATCCTGTTGGTAATTATCCAAAAGGTACTCCACGCATGCACGTCGATGCTAAGAGCAACCTATGAAGTGGGATGAACTCTCCGCGATTTCGACCTTCGTCACGATGATCGTTATCGCAGCATCGGCGATCGCAGCCGTCTTTCAATTGCGCCACATGCGTGCAGGCAACGCCATCAGCGGTTTTCTCGGCTTCATGGACAAGTGGTCGAGCCCGCAAGCTCGCGAACACGCAAACTATGTGTTCAGTGGGGAATTGGACCGCAAGCTGATCGACCCAACCTATCGAGCGGAGCTGGGCAGTCCTATCATCGATAGGCTCGCGCACCCCGAAGTCCAGTATCTAGATTTTTGGGAGTCGCTCGGAGGCATGCTCAAACTCGGCTACATTGCTGACGAGACGGTGATGGAATCGGGAGGTCCGACGGCAATCAGGGCTTGGCAGAAACTCATGCCCGTCGTTGCGATCATTCGCCGCAAACGTGGCCCGCAGGCATACGACAACTTTGAGTATCTCGTCTCGCGCGCCATGATTTGGGAATCAAAGCACCCGGACGGCCTGTTTCCAAGAAACACCCCACACCTTCCGGTCGTCGATCCGTTTCCGGCGGATCCAGAGCTTTGACGATGTCACCAGAGGTTTTGAGCAGCATTTTCGCTGGCGGCACATTTGTGGTCATTGGCGCGACTGCCATTGCGGCGCTCATTCAGCTGCGTCATCTGCGCGCGAGCAACGAGCTCAACGCGCTGCTGACCTTAATGGAGTTATGGAACCAAGCGCCGCTGCAAGAGCATCTTTCCTATGTGCGCGGTGAGTTGCAAGAGCGACTCAAGGAGCCGAGCTTCCTCGCCGAGCTTGCCGCGCACCTCGCAAAGGGGCCGATCTCTCGGACTCAGCACGACGAATTTGCGGTCGCCGACTTCTGGGAGCAAATCGGCTTGTTTATAAAATATGGCCTCATCGATGAGCGCTCGTGGCTCGATGTCGCAGCGCCGCAGATGCTTGGTTTCTGGGATCTGCTCGAACCGGTCGTCATGACGGTTCGGGAGCGCTATGGTGAATCGTCGTTCGAGAATTTCGAATACGCTGCAGCACGCTCCCGGTTATGGCTGGATCGGCATGCGGATGGAAACTATCCCGCGAACACGCCGCGGATGGCCCAATTAAGAGCAGCGCAAGTGCGCGCGCCAGAGCCGCAATGACGAACAAGCCGACGCTTGGTATTCTTGTTGGAGGCGGGCCGGCACCCGGAATCAATGGCGTTATCGCTTCGGCGACCATCGAGGCGATCAACGAAGGTTGCCGCGTCATCGGGATCTACGACGGCTACCAGTGGCTTGTTTTAGGCGATGCAACGCACAGCGCAGAGGTTTCCATTGAAGAGGTCAGCCGCATCCACTGGCTGGGCGGGTCGATTCTTCGAACGTCGCGCACCAACCCGGCCAAGGACGAACGCTCGCTGGATAATGCCGTGCGCGCATTGCGGACCCTTGGCATCACGCATTTGTTGTGCATTGGTGGCGACGATACGACTTTTGGGGCTGCGCGTATCGCCGAACGTGCCGCTGGCTCGATTCACGTTGCCACTGTCCCCAAGACAATCGACAACGATTTGCCCTTGCCCGACAACATGCCGACGTTTGGTTTCGAGACGGCTCGCGCGGTGGGAACGAACATTGTCGAAAGCTTGATGGAAGATGCTCGCACCACCACACGCTGGTACCTCGTCATCACGATGGGTAGAAAATCCGGCGCCTTGGCGCTCGGCATCGCCAAAGCAGCTGGCGCGACGCTGGCTGTGATACCCGAAGAGTATCCTGCGGGCACGGTGCCACTGAGCATCGTGACCGACACCATCGTTGGCAGCATCATCAAGCGCCGAGTTTCCGATCACAATCACGGAGTAGCCGTCATCGCGGAAGGGCTTGCCGAACGACTCGATCCCGCAGAGCTCGGATCGCTGGAAAGCGCCGGACGCGACGCCTACGGCAACGTTCGTCTCACGGACGTTGATCTAGGAGATCTGCTGAAACGCTCGCTGACGGCCGCGCTCAAAGCGCTCACCTTGGACGTGACGATCGTCGCCAAAGACATCGGCTATGAATTGCGATGCGCAAAGCCTGTCGCGTTCGATGTCGAGTACGCGCGAACGCTGGGGTATGGGGCCGTCAGATACTTGCTCTCCGGTGGGTCGGGCGCTATGGTCGCTCTCCGTGGTGGCAAGGTTACGCCCGTGACCCTGCAGGAGATGCTCGACCCCACAACCGGCCGGGTACGCGTTCGCTTGGTTGACACGCAGACCGAAGCGTACGAGGTTGGTCGCAAATACATGATTCGACTGGAGCCGGCGGACTTGGAGCCGCCTCGATTGTTAGCGCTGGCGGCGGCCGCCCGATTGGAACCGAGCGAGTTTCAAAAGCGATTTGAGCCGGTCGTGAACGGCCGCTAGGGTCAAGCGCGGGCCCGCCACGCCATTTCCTTTCAGCAAGCCGGCGACCGTGACGGGCGTCTCGCGCAGCGCATATTTGGTGAGCTTCACCGACGTGCCGGATTTCTGAACCGTGAAGCAAATGTCGTCCATGAGCGATCGCATGATGAAAATGCCGAGCCCGCGCATCCCCAGGTTTTCAGGATCGCTGCACTCGCCTTTTCCCGTGGGATCGAAGCCGGCCCCGCGATCGATGACTTCAATGGTCAACTCGCCGTTTTCATATGCACAACGAACCGTAAAATGGCCCGCAGCCACATGTCCGTGCTCGGCGGCGTTGTTGCACGCCTCACCAGCGGCCAAAGCAATGTCATTGATGTCGTTTGGATAGAGCCCGCAGCTGCGGGCAAATGCGGCAACGTCGCGCCGGGCTTTTGGCACCGACGGGTAGCTGCTCGGGTACTGACGCCTAAACGTCTTCATGACGCGATCATACTATTATGTAGCATTCCCGCGGGCGTCATACCAAAACCTCATCTTAACCACTTTTCGCTCCGATGAATCCGACGGTCACCAAATTGGTGCCGAAAAAGTAGCCGAGCTCTCGATAATCGCTCGTGCCAAGGACGACAACGTCGGCCCGTTTGCCCGCCGTGAGAGTGCCGATTTCGCCCGCCAAACCGAGCGAGTAGGCGGCGTTGAGGGTGATCGCCACGATGGTCTCGTGGGCGGTCATACCCATCCGACTGCGCGCGAGATACGCGACTGTCTGCAGCGAGAAGCAGGGGCAGGTTCCCGGATTAAAATCGGTTGCAAGGGCGACCGGTACTCCTGCCTCGATCAGCTTGCGAGCGGGCGCATAGGTTGAAAGCGCCAGGTATTCGACTGTGCCAGGGCACAGCACGGCAACGCATCCGGCGGCCGCAATTGCTTCGATGCCCTCTTTGTCGACGAAGTTGAGATGATCGACGGACATCGTACGCAGCTTGGCTGCCACCTGGGCGCCGCCACTTTTGGCCAGCTCGTCGGCGTGGATGCGCAAGCGGAGTCCGGTGGCGGCGCACGCTCGCAGAAAGCGCTCGGATTGTTGCGGAGTAAAAAATCCGGTTTCACAAAAGGCATCGGCAAACCAGGCTATCCCTTGCTCGGCGACGCGCGGCAAGATGCGATCGCACAATTCGTCGACGAACGCGTCGTAGTCGTCAAACTCAGGAGCAAGCGCGTGAGCGCCGCAAAACGTGGGCACGATGCGGGGCAGATCCGGCCGCGCCCCCAAACGTGCCATCACGGAGAGAAGGAGCAACTCCCCCTGCACGTTGAGCTCGTAGCCGCTTTTGACCTCGGCCGTTGTGGTGCCGTGATCGCGCATGAGCGTCAGATGACGCGCGCCGATCTCCAACAGCGCTGCTTCGCCCGCGGCGCGCGTTTGCTCGATCGTATATGCCATGCCAAGCGAAGGCTTCCGGCCCGCCGCTAAGTCTTCGAAATCCGAAATTCGATTGCCCGCAAAGAGCGCATGCGTATGAGCGTCGACGAACCCGGGCATGACCACGTCGCCTGCCGCGTCGTGCTCCTCGAAACGAGAGAATCGAGAGCGCGCGTGCGCGACGGCCGCCGCACACTCCTTGTGCAAGCCGACAGCCGTGATGACCCCGTTCTCAACGAGCAGCGTGCCGCGCTCGATCACTCCAAGATCGTCTGCCTGGATCTGCGCCTGTGCTCCGGCAGCCGCAGCGAGCGGAGCAAGACTAAGGAGCGTTGCATTGTGAATGGAATAGGAGGGTAATCGCCCGAACTTCTTTCCGCGCTGCGACTCTACCACGTTATCTGCGAGCGGTCCACGTTCTCGAAGTGAAGATAGTAGGAGGCGCTGGCCAAGATGGCGCGGAGCGGCGCCAGGCCGACGAGTTCGCAGCCACAGATGCTGACGCCGGCGGCGGCCGCCTCGCGGCGAATGAGTTCGGTGACGCGGTAAAGTGGAATTGCGTTGACGTTGACTACGTTCATCGAGACTTGCACGATATTGTCAGGTAGCGAGAACCCCAATGCCTTGATCCCGGCCAAACCGCCGCTGCGCTGGCGCACCGCAACTGCGATACGCTCGGCAACTTTGACGTCCGCGGTCGCCAGATTCACGTTGAAGGCGATCAAAAAGTCCCGAGCACCAACGGCAATCGCCCCAGCCGAGGGATGCAGCTCCGGCTCGCCCACGTCCGGACGGCGGTCGGGCTCTTTGACGGCGGTGAGCAGACCTTCGAACTGGCCCTTGCGAACCGCCGCAAGATCGCGTCGCTCGGGGCGCGTGGCCGCCGCCTCATAAAAATAAGAGGGAACGCGATAGCGTTCCCACAGGCCCTGAGCGCAACGCCGCGCTAGCAGCACGGCTTCATCCATGCTGGCGCCATCGAGTGGGATGAAGGGGATGACGTCGACTGCCCCCATGCGCGGATGTTCTCCGTGGTGGGTGCGCAAGTCGATGTTCTCGATGGCGCCTCCCGCCAAGCGCAACGCCGCCTCAACCACGCCGTCGCCACTGCCGACGAGCGTGTACACCGAGCGGTTATGTGATGGATCGCTTTGCGTATCGATGAGCGTCACGCCGGGAGCATCGGCCGCCAGTTGCCCGATCTTCGCAACGACGTCTGCACGCCTGCCCTCTGAAATGTTCGGCACGCACTCAAAGAGTTTTGGCATCTAGCTCCGGTGAGTTGGCGTCGAGCAGGCTGCGTCCCTTTGGATAGGAAAGGAGCAGGCTGTTCATGGCCGTTCTCCAGACGCGCGTCGATACTTCGTCGCCCGAATTCGCCCACAATCGCCAGTTCTTTACCGATTTACTGAGCGAACTTTCCGCACGCACCGCGCGAGTGAGTCAGGGTGGCGGCGCGGAGGCGATGGCGTTGCACGTGTCTCGAAAAAAAATGCCGGCGCGCGATCGGATTTCGCGTCTCGTCGATCCGGATAGGCCATTCCTCGAGTTTTCCGCGCTCGCAGCCTGGGATCTGTACAAGGGCGAAGCGCCGAGCGCAGGTTTAGTCACTGGGATTGGCGTTGTATGCGGGCGCGAGTGCGTTATCGTGGCGAACGATGCAACGGTCAAAGGCGGCACCTACTTTCCGCTCACGGTCAAAAAGCATCTGCGCGCGCAGGAAATCGCCGAGCAAAACTATCTGCCGTGCGTGTATTTGGTTGATTCCGGCGGCGCATTCTTACCGCTTCAGGCAGAGGTCTTTCCCGACCGCGACCACTTCGGACGAATTTTCTACAACCAAGCGCGCATGTCGAGCAAGGGCATCGCGCAAATTGCGGCGGTGATGGGTTCGTGCACTGCAGGCGGCGCATACGTTCCGGCCATGTCGGACGAAACCGTCATCGTCAAGGGCGAGGGCACCATTTTTTTGGGCGGCCCTCCTTTGGTGAAAGCCGCAACTGGGGAGATTGTCACAGCCGAAGAGTTGGGCGGCGCGGACGTGCATTCACGCGTCTCCGGCGTCACCGACCACTACGCGCTCTCGGACGAGCAAGCGCTGGGCATCTGCCGCGAGATCGTGGCCAACCTTGCTTACGAGAAGAAGATGCCCTGGCCGATCCAAGAATCCCAACCACCGGCGTATGACCCACGGGAAATCTATGGCATCGTGCAGCGCGACTGGCGCAAACCCTACGACGTGCACGAGGTCATCGCTCGCATTGTCGACGCAAGCGAGTTTCACGAGTTTAAGGCACTCTACGGCCAAACCGTGGTTTGCGGGTTTGCGCACATCGAAGGCTATCCAGTCGGCATCATTGCCAATCAAGGAATTCTCTTCTCGCAGAGCGCGCTCAAGGCGACCCACTTCATAGAATTATGCTGCGAGCGAGGCATACCGCTTGTCTTCTTGCAGAACATTACGGGCTTTATGGTGGGCAAGCAGTACGAGGAGGGCGGCATCGCTAAAGACGGCGCAAAAATGGTGATGGCGGTCGCCAACGCGCAAGTGCCGAAATTCACGGTGATCATTGGCGGCTCGTTCGGCGCGGGCAACTATGGCATGTGCGGGCGGGCCTACTCGCCGCGGCAGCTTTGGATGTGGCCAAATGCGCGCATCTCGGTGATGGGTGGACCCCAAGCGGCAAGCGTGCTGCTCACCGTGCGCATGGAAGGAATGGAGCGCCAGGGTAAGACGATGAACGTAGACGAGCAGCGCGAGTTCACGCAGCCGATTCTGGACAAATACGAGGCCGAGGGAAATCCTTATTATAGCACTGCCAGACTCTGGGATGACGGCATCATCGATCCCGCACAGACGCGTGAGGTGCTGGCGCTAGGCATTTCCGCGGCCGCAAACGCACCACCGCGCGCAACCAAATTCGGCATCTTCCGCATGTAACGAAATCGGAAATGTAGTGGGCGATTGGCAAATCGCCCCAAACACAAACGTAGTGGGCGACTGTCAAGTCGCCCCAGAGAAATGTAGGGGGCGATTGGCAAATCGCCCCAAATACAAACGTAGCGGGCGACTGTCAAGTCGCCCATCGTAGGGGATGATTGCAAATGCCCGACCCAGTGCGCCTGATCGAGGATGGAAAAGTCACCCACGTGCGACTCAATCGCCCGGATGTGCGCAATGCTTTGGACATCGAGACGATTGCCACGTTGACCGAGATGTTTTTGGAGTTCGGGCGTCAAGAATCTTTACGCGCGGTAGTCCTCGAGGGAGAGGGTGCGATCTTCTGCGGGGGTGCGGACATCAAGTACATGCGCGCCGCCCTCGCGCTCTCCGAAACACAAAACTTCGAAGACGCATTGCGATTGTCCGACATGTTTGCCGCGATTGACAACTGTCCGTGTCCGATCATCGCGAAAGTGCAAGGCGCCGCGCTTGGCGGGGGAGCGGGGCTCATCGCAGTCTGCGACATCGTGATTGCAGAAGAAGATGCCCTGTTCGGGTTCACTGAAGCGAAACTTGGCATCGTGCCCGCGGTTATTTCGCCTTTTGTTCTGCGCAAAATTGGCCGGAGTCACGCGCGAGCGCTCTTCCCGAGCGCTGAGCGCTTTCGTGCCGAGCGTGCGTTGCGAATCGGATTGGTGCACGAGGTCGTCCCGCCCGGACAGCTCGACGCCTCGACGGAAAGCAAGGTCGGCGAAGTGCTCACGAGTGGGCCGTCCGCCGCCCGGCTTGCCAAAGAAATTGCCCGAACGGTCAGCGGCTTAAGCGCCGAGGAGGCGCGACACTGGACGGCCGAACGGATCGCAAGCCAGCGCATCAGCGCCGAGGGCCAAGAAGGCTTGCGCGCCTTTCTCGACAAGCGCCGCCCAGCGTGGCTCAAGTAAAGCCGTTCGAGTCGGTTCTCATCGCGAATCGCGGCGAAATCGCCGTGCGAGTCGCGCGCACCTGCCGGGAGCTTGGCGTTCGGTCAATCGCCGTGTACTCCGACGCAGATGCCGGCGCGCTTCACACCAAAGTGTGCGATGAAGCCATCCCAATCGGGGGGGTTTCTCCCAAGGATTCATATCTGCGCGGCGATGCGATCATCGAAGCAGCGAGGCGTTCGGGCGCGCAGGCCATCCATCCGGGCTATGGATTCCTCTCGGAAAATTCGTCATTCGCCGGCGCGTGCGCTCAAGCTGGCATCGTGTTCGTCGGCCCTCCACCCGATGCGATGGCCGCAGTCGGTGACAAGATCTTCGCAAAGAAAACAGCGATGGAGTGCGGTGTTCCCGTCGTTGCGGGTTATAGCGAGCGAGATCAATCCATTGAGACTCTGGCGGCGCATGCTCGGCAGATCGGGCCTCCGCTCCTCATCAAGGCTGCGGCAGGCGGCGGCGGCAGAGGCATGCGCCTCGTGCAGGACCTCACCCAGTTCGAGACGGCTCTCGAGGGAGCACAGCGCGAAGCACAAGCTGCCTTCGGCGATCCAACAGTCTTTCTCGAGCGCTACGTGGCGACACCGCGGCACATCGAGATTCAAGTTCTTGCAGACAGCTTTGCACATATCGTGACCTTCGTCGAGCGGGAGTGCTCGATTCAACGGCGCTATCAAAAGATTCTCGAGGAATCACCATCGTCTGCGGTAGGGATGGAGCTCCGAGGCGCGCTCCAAGACGCTGCAATCAAGATCGCCCGGGCTGTCGGGTATCGAAATGCGGGCACGGTTGAATTCATGCTCGATGAGAACGGCAGTTTTTATTTTTTGGAGATGAACGCACGGCTGCAAGTGGAGCATCCGGCAACCGAAATGGTCACCGGAATGGATTTGGTTCGGGAACAGCTGTGGATCGCCGCCGGCCGCGAACTCGAGTATAGTCGCGCGAGTTCATTCGCGCGTATCGAACCTCGCGGGCACGCCATCGAAGTGCGCGTCTATGCCGAGGATATCGCTGCGGGTTTCCTCCCATCGACGGGCCGCATTACGAGCTTCGAGCCCCCAAAGCGACCGGGCGTGCGCAACGACGTTGCGATCGAAGCGGGATCAATCGTGTCGGCGGCCTACGACTCGATGATCGCGAAGCTCATCGCCCATGCGGAGACTCGCACCGAGTGCATCCGTTTGCTTCGTCAAGCGCTAGACGAATATATCGTTGGCGGCGTCGCAACCAACATTGGATTCTTGCGCTGGCTTGTCGATCAACCAGATTTCGTCGCGGGTCAGACCCAGACTGACTTTATCGAAAAACACCTTGGCGTCGCGAATAAATTTGTGCCCCGCGAGGATCGTGATCTTGCGGCGCTCGCAGCAGCCGGCGCGCTTGCGGCGCTGCCAATCTCGCCGCCTGCAAAGCCGGCGAACGCAATTCTGAGCCTTGGCGCGTGGCGACACACCGCCAATCCACGCATCATCGACTTTGTCGAACCCCCAGTCCGGATTGAAGCACGCTGGCTGTACAATGAAAGCGCGTGGCATTGCAGCGCCGAGAATAGAGAAGCGCAAATCCAGTCGCTCGGAGGCGGCGTCTTCACGTTGACGTCGGACGGCAGCCGATTAAAGTTTGCAGCTTGGCGTACCCCCGAAGGAGTTGCCTCGAGCCTGCGGGGAGAGGTAGCGAAGTTCGTCGTGGCGCAACCGCCGTCAGCATCCGCGCAGACGGTGCACCGGCAAGGCACCGATGCCGCGACAGGCTCGGTGCAGGCGCCGATGAGCGGCACGATTGTCAAAGTAAACGTCAAACCAAGTGACGCCGTCAGCGCGTTTACGGTTTTGGTGGTCATGGAGGCGATGAAGATGGAGCACACGGTCGTCGCCCCCTACCCTGGCACCGTCACCAAAGTCTTGGTGCAGCCCGGTCAGACGGTCAGCGCAGGTGAAGTGCTGGTCCTGCTGACGGAAGGGTAACGCATGGGTGCAGCATTCTCATCGCTTCCCAAGCGAGTGACGGTCGTTGAAGTGGGACCGCGCGACGGTCTGCAAAACGAAGCCGTCAGCATCCCCACCGCGGTCAAAGTAGCCTTTGTCAACGCGCTCTCGGATGCCGGACTTCCCGCCATCGAAGTGACGTCGTTCGTGCGCCCAGAGTCGATCCCGCAACTTGCGGATGCAGAAGACGTGATGCAGTCTATCGACCGCAAGCCTGGAGTTCGTTATCCAGTGCTTGTTCCGAACGAGCGTGGCTTAGACCGGGCCGTTAGCGCCGGGGCGCACGAAATTGCCCTCTTCACGGCGGCCTCGGAGTCGTTTGCCAACCACAATATCAATGCGACAATCGCCCAGTCACTTGAACGATTCGCACCGGTCGTGGAACGCGCCAAAAAGATGGACATGCGCGTCAGAGGCTACGTGTCAACGGGCTTCGGTTGCCCCTACGAAGGCGAGGTCAAGCCCCAAGCGGTGATTGACGTGGTCGGCAAACTGCTGGCACTCGGCGTCGACGAGATCAGCGTCGGCGACACGATCGGCGTTGCAACGCCAACACAAGTTGCTCAGGTATGCGCGCTGCTCTTGCGTACCGTGGACCCGGGGCGGCTGGCGCTCCATTTCCACGACACGCGCGGCACGGCGCTGGCGAATGTTGTTGCCGGGTTGCTTTCCGGAATCGCAATTTTTGATTCGTCTGCGGGTGGTCTGGGCGGCTGCCCCTACGCGCCGGGCGCGGCCGGGAACCTCGCCACCGAAGATCTCATTTATATGTTAGACGGGATGGGGATTCAGACCGGCGTGGATCTCGAGGGCGTTGTCCAGGCATCTCTCCTCATCGCGGCGCATCTGGACCACCCGCTGACGTCAAAATACTTTCAGGCTGCTACGTCCTAATGCGCTTCGCGTTGAGCAGCGTGTTGGTTGCCTCGTCAAATGTGCGGGGCAAGCCGGTGTTGGCATTGCGTAACGCGATGCCCAACGACGCTTTGATCTCATCTTTCGCAAACCCGCCGTTGATGCGGTCGAACATACCCTTAGCGCCCTTGAGGCCGCACTCCACCGCGAGAATGGCGAATTCGTCCTCACCCGTGCGGGCAACGATGTCGTAGCCGCGACACGCGCGCTTGAGAATCTGCGCGGCTCGCACGAGCATCTCGTCTCCCTTATCGCGGCCTTGCGAGTCGTTCACGGCGCGCAGACCATCGATGTCAACACAAATCACGCAAGCTGAATGATTGTGGCGCGCGCAACGCGACTCTTCGGCTACGAGGATGCGATCCCAAGCCCGGCGATTGAACGTTTGCGTCAGCTTATCAACGAGCACTTCGCCGCCTTCGGCGACAATCTGGTGCGCGCTGTCACCCGCGCTTTTCTCGCGCGAGACGATCGCACCGAGCAACCCAGCCACCATCTCGACGAGCCACTGCTGCGATTTGAGGTCATCGCCTTTGGGCTCTCGGTCCAAGCCCGCAAGAATGCCGTACAGTTTGCCATCGGCGAGCGAAAGCGGAGCACCTATGTACGCGCCGATGTGCAGAGCTTGTGTGAGAGGCGCGCCAGCGTATGCGGGAACCTCGGCCACCTTTGGAGCAACGCGCGGTCCGCTGCCGGCGAGCATGCGCGAGCATATCGTGTCCGTCCACAACATGCTGTCGCCATTTTTCACTGCGAAATTATTGCCAACGCAATTCAGGACGATCAGTTCGTCGCCCGCAAGTCGGGTGATCATCCAAAACTGCAATCCCACTTTCTCGCGCAAAAGGCCAAGCGCTACTTCTGCCGCTGAACCAAAATCCTCGTATTGCTGCGGTTGTCGTTCGTCGCTCATCTCATTACAAGTATCGGCGGTTTGAGGCATCGTCAACTGGCCATCACGTCGGGAAATCGGGCACGTCCCACAGCAGGACCTCACCTGTGCCGCCAATCTCCAGCTCGGAAACGCCGGCCATCCTTACCGCGTCGCCCGTTCTCAGCGTCTGGCCATTGGCCGTGACCTCTCCTTCGGCGAGGAAGAGAAAGCCCAATCGCGCCGGGTCGAGGGCATAGGTCAGCGAGTCGCTTTCCAGTCTCAAGACAAGGAAGGCTGCGTTTTGACTGAGCGCGACCGGTGCAGCCACGCCAGGCTTGCCGCTTGCGACGAGGAGCCATTGGTTGAGCCGGTCTTTGGTCGTGAATTCCCGTTGGCCGTAGCGGGGCGCTTGTGCCGACGGACCTTGGGATCCGGTCGGAGGGACGACCCACATCTGCACCATATGCAGCTCGTCCGTGGCCGAGTGATTGAATTCGGAATGCCTCACCCCCGTGCCAGCGCTCATGTACTGGACGCCGCCCGGACCGACGACGCCGTGATTGCCCATGCTGTCCTTATGCTCGAGCTCTCCGGAAAGCACGTAGGTGATGATTTCCATATCGCGATGCGGATGCGGCGGGAACCCCTCGCTCGGTGCAATGCGATCGTCGTTCAAAACGCGCAAAGCGCCCCAATTGGTATTGTTAGGGTCTTGGTACTCCGCAAAGCTGAACGAGAAGCACGTCTTGAGCCAGCCATGGTCAGCGCAGAAGCGCTCGTTGCTTTTTTGAATCGAGAAAATGGGTGCTTTGATTGCCATGTCACTAACTCCGTGAGTTACGCAGACGCGCGAATAAATTCGCGCGACTACATCGCGTCAATTTCACAGTTTCCAGTCGATGCCGTGGCGATCGGCGGCGGCCCTTGCCTCTGCATATCCCGCATCTGCGTGACGGACGATGCCTATGCCCGGATCGCGTGGTCAGCACGCGGTTCAACCTTCCCGCTGCGTCCTCGGAGCCGTCTGCAACGACAACCATGCCCGGCGTGGATTGAGTATCCGATGCCGACGCCGCCACCGTGGTGCACGCTGACCCAGTGGGCTCCGCCAACGGCGTTGATCAGCGCGTTGAGGATCGGCCAGTCCGCGATCGCATCGGATCCGTCTTTCATGCTTCGGTCTCCCGATACGGCGACGCGACCGAGCCCGCGTCAAGTGATCGCGCCCGATGACGATCGGCGCTTCCAGCGCGCCGGAGCGCACCATCTCGTTGATGCGCAGCCCGAACGTGCGCCGCTCGCCGTAGCCGAGCCAGCAGATGCGCGCCGGCAATCCCTGGAACTTCACGCGCTCGCGCGCCAGCGCGATCCAGCGCCGCAAGTGACTCGTCGTCCGGAAACGTCTCAAGCAGTGCATCGTCGAGCGCCGCGATGTCGGCGGGATCGCCGGACAGTGCCGCCCAGCGAAACGGGCCCTTGCCCTTCGCAGAAGAGTGGCCGGATGAACGCCGGCGTGAAGCCAGGGAACGCGAAAGCGTCCTCCACGCCCGCAAGCGTGCTTGCGCGCGGATGTTGTTGCCGTAGTCGAACACGACGGCGCCGGCGTGCATGAAGCCGGTCATCGCGTTGACGTGCGCTGCGATTGATTCGAACGCTCGCTTCTCATATCGCTCCGGATCCTGCTCGCGAAGCTCGGCTCGCTCCTTCCAAGGATACGCCAGCGGGCACGTACCCGTTGAGCATATCGTGAGCGGATGTTTGATCCGTCACGATGTCGATCGGGGCGTTCCGTGGCAACAGCTCGGGAAAAACTTCCGCGGCATTGCCGATCAGACCAATTGATAGCGCCTTGCCTGCTTTTGCTGCGGCTTGCGCTTTGGCGAGCGCCTCGTCGATCGTTGCCGCCGACTCGTCGCAATAGCGCCCTTCGATGCGCCGGCGGATTCTCTCAGGATCGACTTCGACGACGATCGCGACGCCGCCATTCATTGTAATGGCGAGCGGTTGCGCCCCGCCCATGCCGCCGAGGCCAGCGGTGAGCATGATCGTGCCTCGAAGCGTTCCGCCGAAATGCTGGCGTGCCAGCGCCGCAAACGTCTCGTACGTTCCTTGAAGTATGCCCTGGGTGCCGATGTAGATCCATGAGCCCGCAGTCATTTGCCCGTACATCGTTAGACCCTGCGGCCTCAAGCTCGCGAAACGTCTTCCAGTTTGCCCACGCGGGCACAAGCAAGGAGTTGGCAAGCAGCACTCGAGGCGCCGCCTCGTGCGTTTGGAAAACGGCGACGGGTTTGCCCGACTGGACGAGGAGTGTTTCGTCATTGCGCAATCGCTGCAGCGTGCGCACGATAGCATCGTATGCTTCCCACGAGCGGGCCGCGCGACCGCTGCCCCCGTACACGACCAGATCCTGTGGCCGCTCCGCAACCTCGGGATCTAAATTGTTCATGAGCATCCGCATGGCTGCTTCTTGTCCCCAGCCAAGACACGTGCGCACAGGTCCTCGCGGTGCGCGCACGACGCGCGGTGCTGACACAGTGCTCATGTCTTCAGAGCGCTCCTATCTCACTTTCCACCGCTGTAACAAGCTTGCCACTGCGCACGAGATCGAGAGCCGCCTCGACGTCTTGGCTGAGATTGCGATCTGCGCCCAAGTGCGTCACGTGCTCCCGGATCAAGCGCTGCGCACGTCCGGTGCCGCGACCAAATGCGTGCGGTTTGCGGAAATCAAGGGCTTGAGCAGCAACGAGCAGCTCGATCGCCACAACCGTCTCGTAGTTTGCCACAACGGAGGCGCACTGACGTGCCGCAATCGTCCCCATGCTGTTGTGATCCTCTTGCCCAGCTGACGTCGGGATGGAGTCCACCGAAGCGGGTGTAGACAGCGTCTTATTTTCGCTCACCAACGCCGCGGCTGTGTACTGGGCCAGCATATAGCCGCTGCACAACCCAAATCGCTCGGTCAGAAACGGAGGCAGTCCTTCCGCGCCAAAAAGCAGTTTGTCGATGCGCCGCTCGGCGATGGAGGACGCATCCGTGAGCGCGATCTTCGCATAGTCGAGCGCGAGACCGACTGGCCCACCATGGAAATTTCCGTTGCTCACGAGCGAGCTGTCGTCGGCGAAAATAATCGGGTTGTCGGTGACGGAGTTGATCTCGATATCGAGCGTGTTGTGCGCGAAGCGCAGCGTATCACGGGCGGCGCCATGCACGACCGGCATGCAGCGGAACGAGTACGGATCTTGGACGCGGTCGCAATCGCGATGCGAAGCAAGAACGCCGGAACCTTGCAGCAACCGGCGGATGTTGGCGGCGGTATGGGCTTGCCCGTGATGCGGGCGCAACGCGTTAATGCGCTCTGCAAAGGCGCTATCGGTTCCGAAATAGGCTTCAAGGCTCATGGCGCCGGTGATGTCAGCGGCCCGGAGCGCATTGTCGGCACGCACGAGCGCGAGTGCGCCGATGCCGGTCATGATTTGCGTGCCATTGATGAGCGAGAGCCCCTCTTTAAATGAAAGAGTGAGCGGCAACAGACCCGCGCGCTCGAGCGCCGTCTTGCCGTTGACGCGCTCGTTTCCTACCCACGCTTCACCCTCGCCAATAAGAACCAGCGCCATATGGGCGAGCGGCGCGAGATCGCCCGAACAGCCGACCGACCCCTGCGACGGAATCACCGGAGTCACATTGCGGTTGAGCAGCTCGATGAGCAGCGCGATCACCTCGACGCGAACGCCGCAATACCCACGCGCGAGTGAATGAGCGCGTAAGAGCATGCTTGCGCGAGCGGCAGCCCACGGCAGCGGCTCGCCTACCCCGCATGCGTGGCTCAAGATCAAATTTCGCTGGAGTTCGGTAGCCTCGGTTGGATCGATCCTGACGTTCTTGAGTCTACCGAAACCGGTCGTGACGCCGTAGATTCGTCCGTTGGAGGCAACCGCGCGCTCGACAACTTCACGAGCGGCGGCGATGCGTGGCAAGGCGCGCGCGTCGAGCGCAACGCCAACTCGGTCGGTTGCGATGCGGTTGACGAGATCTAATGTGAGATTTGTACCATCGATGTGAACGATAGGCGCTGTCTGCATCACGACGCTTGTTCGGGCCGGCCTGGGCCGCTTCCGGCTGTCCAAGGTCACGGCTTTCCAGAACCGAATCCAGCGGCCAAGCGGCGTTGTCCGTGGGCGACTTGACAGTCGCCCGCTATACCAGTGTGAAGATGGGCTGGGGATGCAGGTTCAGATCGCCATCGATGGACCGGTTGCGTCGGGAAAAAGCACCGTCGCAAGAAGACTTGCCGAAAGGCTTGGCTATGCATTCTTGGACACGGGTGCGCTTTACCGCGCAGTCGCCTACGTTGCTCTCAAGGCAGGCATTGCGCCCGACGACGCAGTTCGAGTTGATGAACTGGTGGCGCGCGCCACACCCGAAGTCATGCTGGATCAACGCGATCCGCTGAGCTACCGCATCCGCATTGATGGCAAACTGCTTGGGCAAGAGCTCTTTTCGCCTGAAGTTTCGCAGGCTGTCTCGCCTATCGCCGCCATGGCCGCGGTGCGGCAGCGGCTCATCGGTGCGCAGCGCGCGTTTGCCGATAAGCGTGCTGTGGTCATGGCCGGCCGTGACATCGGAACGGTCGTGCTCCCCGATGCGCGCTTCAAATTTTTTCTCACAGCTTCAGTGGACGCGCGAGTTGATCGTCGCTTGCGCGAACTGCACGAAGCCGGCATTATGATGAATCGTGACGAATTGCGCCGCGAGATCATCCTGCGCGACAAGCGCGATACCAGTCGCAAAGTATCGCCTTTGATGAGAGCGCCTGATGCAATTGAAATCGACACATCAGATTTGACCGTCGAAGAAGTTGCTGACGCACTCGAGCGCACGGTGAAAAGCGGACCGGCATGACCCTATACAACTTTGTCAAGGTCGTGTTGCGCCCAGCCACGAGGCTCGCATTCGATGCTCGCGTCAGCGGTGTCGAAAACGTACCCACCGATGGGCCGCTCGTTGTGGCTTCGAATCACCTCTCGTATTGGGACCCGCCTCTCTTGGGGACGTGGTTTCCGCGCACCATACATTTCATGGCCAAGCGAGAACTCTTTACGAATCCTTTGTTTGGTTCGATCCTCACCCGAGTGCACGCGTTCCCCGTCGAACGGGAAAGTGGCGACGTCGGTGCGATTCGCCGAGCGTTGCGCCTTCTCAAGAGTGGTGAAGTCGTCGGCATCTTTCCCGAAGGACGGCGCAATACGCAAGGGGATGTGCAGGCGCGCAACGGCGCCGTGCTCCTTGCCGCCACCGCAAAGTGTCCGCTCGTGCCGGTCGCCCTGCTTGGCACAAATGTCGCAGCCCGGCGGCTTCGCGCAAGCCATGTCCGAGTGTGCATCGGTGCGCCACTACGGTTCCAGGGAAGCGAACGAAAGCCAACGAAAAACGAATTGACAGGTTGGACTGAGTTGCTTGCGGCGCGCATTGCCGAATTAATGGGGAAGAATGCAGATTCAAAAAGCTCGGACTCAGGGGTTCTGCTTCGGCGTTGAGCTGACGTATAAGAAGGCGCTTTCCGAAACCTCGGAACGCGACGATGTCCACACGATGGGAAACATCGTGCATAACCCGCTCATCGTGAAGGAGCTCGACGAAAAAGGTTTGCGTAACGTCGAATCCCTCGACGACATCTCGACCGGCACCCTTTTTGTCCGCGCGCACGGTTTGCCGCCCCAGACCATTGAAGCGGCGGAAGCTAAGGGGCTCCGCGTGGTTGACGCGACGTGCCCAATGGTCACTCGCACCCAGCGGCTCGCAAAGAAGCTCACGGACGAGGGTCGCACAGTTGTCATTTTGGGCGATCCCAATCATCCTGAAGTCAAGGGGATAGCCGGGCACGCCCCCGGCTCCATCATCATGAACGAGTGGCCCGAGGACGAAACTGAAATCCGGCGCGCGCGCCGCCTTGCGATCGTTTCGCAGAGCACGCTCAACGGCGATAAGTTCCGCGAGCTTGTCGGCAAGATTGCAGGGATGAACTACGAGGTGCGCGTCTACAACACCATTTGCTCGGACACGCAGGGACGGCAGAAATCAGCACGCGAGCTTGCGGGCGAAGTCGATACCATGATCGTCATCGGCGGCACCAAGTCCGCCAATACGAGGCACCTCGCCGAGATTTCCATGGCCGAGGGCGCAAAGGCGCATCTCATCGAGAACCCCGATGATCTCAAACGCGAGTGGTTCAATGGCGAAGAGCGAGTCGGCATCGCCACTGGCGCATCGACGCCTGGCTTTCTCGCGGACGAAGTCATCGACAAGCTGATGGATTGGTTCCCGCAAGCGGAAACAGTTTGGGCGTAGGCCCCTCACAAGCACGAGCACACAGGCGCGGTGGACGAAAGAGTCGACTTGTTATTTCGTCGAGTCGATCGTCGCTCTTTCTTCTATAAGAATGTGACACAGGGATGGGGGTATGATAGAAGAAACGAAACGCTCGCGGAACGAAATCCGGCAAGGCGTGCGTCATCTGTCTTTATACTTCCGTACGTAAATTCTCCGTTCGCACGATTGCCGGACTCCCGGAGAATCTGCATGTGGCCTACGAGACGCTGGTAAGCGAGACGGCTGGCGGTGTTGACGTTCCGCCAATCCTGACGTTGCACAAGGATGCAATCGTCGCAAACTTGCGCGAAACAGCGCCGGCGAACGCCTCCTTCAGCTCCAAAATGATCGCGTATCACATGGGTTGGACGGACCGTGATGGCCAACCGACGCAGTCATCGCCTGGTAAGCTCATACGGCCCGCCTTGTGCTTGTGGGCATGTCAAGCGTGTGGCGGTTCACCTGAAACAGCCCTACCCGCCGCTGCGGCGCTCGAATGGGTGCATAACTTCACGTTGGTGCACGATGACATCCAGGATGGAGATCGCGAACGGCGCGGCCGAGAAACGGTGTGGGCGATCTGGGGACTCGCCCAAGGCATCAACGCGGGAGACGCCTTATTCGCCAGAGCGTTTGCAACGCTGACCACAAACGCCTCGCATCCCGAACGGCAGTTGCGAGCCACGCGACTGATCGCGGATGCTGTTCTCGTCGTTGTCGAGGGCCAATCGCTCGACTTGCGGTTTGAAGGGAAGCCCGACACAACGTTGCGAGCCTACTTGCGAATGGTTCGAGCGAAGACAGGTGCCCTCATTGGCGCAAGTCTGGAGGCGGGAGCGGTCATGGCGGGTGCTGATGACCACCTTTCCGAGCGTCTGGGCTACGCGGGCACGTTGCTTGGCATCGCCTTCCAAATCCGTGATGATTGGTTGGGCACATGGGGCGATTCTGCGATTACTGGGAAATCTTCGAGCGGCGATCTCGGCCGCTGCAAGCTGACCTTTCCGGTTGTGGCGGGCTATGCAGCGATGGGCGAGCACGGGCGCGCGCGCTTGCGAGAACTCTTCACCGCATCGCGGGGGTCGGGCGAGCATTTGCCTGAGATCCGTTCGTTGCTCGAAGCGGCCGGCGGAGCCGAACTCACCCGCAATGCTCCTCAGCACTTTGCTGACCGGGCAGCCGCCATTGTTGAGGCGAGTCGGCTTCCGCGCCAGCACGTTGACCAGTTCCTCGAGGTAGCGCATTATGTCGCACGTCGGCGTCGATAGACAAACCGACCGTCAACTGTACACGGTCAAAGCCAGCGAGGATGGAATTCCATCGCGCAAAGCGGACCACATCCGCATCAACCTGGAAGCGGATGTCACGGCCAAAGGCGTCAGCAACGGCTTTGACGACTACCGCTTCATCCACCGTGCCCTGCCTGATGTCGATTTAGCCGAGATCAACACTTCGACCGAGATTTTTGGGCGCAAGCTTGCCGCGCCGCTTTTGATCTCGTGCATGACCGGTGGTACCGATGAGGCGCGACGCATCAATCGTAATCTGGCGCGCGTTGCGCAGGAGCTCGGCTTAGCGTTGGGTTTGGGTTCCGGACGCGTGCTGCTCGAACACCCAGAGTTGCTGAATTCTTTCGCTGTCCGTTCGCTTGCGCCAGACATCTTGCTCTTCGCGAACCTTGGGGCCGTGCAGCTGAACCGTGGCTACGATGCTGACCATTGCCGGCGGCTTGTGTCGCAACTTGGCGCGGATGCGCTCGTCCTTCACCTCAACGCGCTGCAAGAAGCGCTCCAGCCCGGCGGTGATGCAAGCTTCTCGGGTTTGCTCTCCAAGATCGCCGACGTGTGTCGCGTGCTCGAAGTTCCGATCATCGTTAAAGAGGTCGGCTGGGGACTTGCGCCCGATATCGTGCGCGCCCTGTTCGATGCGGGCGTCAGCGCCGTCGACGTCGCCGGCGCCGGTGGCACGTCGTGGAGCGAGGTCGAACGTCATCGCATTAGCGATCCACTGCGGGCTCGCGTCGCCGGTATGTTTGCCGGCTGGGGCATTCCCACGGCTGCGTCGCTGCGAGCAGCACGCCGCGCGGTGCCCGACGGATTGATCTTCGCAAGCGGCGGCATCCGCAACGGCATTGATGCGGCGAAAGCGATAGCGCTAGGTGCTGACCTCGTGGGCATTGCGGGACCCTTCTTGCGCGCTGCGGCTCAAAACACTGCGGCGGTCCACGAGCTCGCGAGCGAACTCATTGAAGTGCTCCGCGTTTGCATGTTCGCCATCGGCACACGCACGATTGCAGACTTGCGGCGCACCCCCTGGCTGCGTCGCGAAGGGGAACCCGAGACCGCGCTTCCCACCGTCGGCCGCCTCCAATATAAGACGGCACGCGCGGGATCCTTTATCGACATTACGGACGACGTAGCGGGAGTCTTGGCCGCGTCAGGCGTGCGTGAGGGCGTGGTTCATGTCTACTCCTCTCACACAACCGCCGCGATTCGCGTCAACGAAAATGAGGAACTGCTGCTCGGTGACTTCGGGCGTTTGCTCGATCGTCTCGTGCCGGCGGGTAACGGCCTCTACGAACATGATGACCTGACACGACGGCGCAACACGCCGCCAGATGAACCGATCAACGGTCACGCGCACTGCCGTCATTTGCTTCTCTCCTCAAGCGAGATCGTGCCCGTGATCGACGGCCGCCTGGAGCTCGGGCGCTGGCAGCGCATCTTTCTCATCGAGTTGTGCTCGCCACGCGAACGCAGCGTTGTGGTTCAGGTCCTTGAGCGGTGAACGAACTCACTGCGCTTACGTCGGCCGACGAATATTGCCGGTTTCTCGCGCGGCGGCACTATGAGAATTTCGTCGTCGTCTGCGGCCTCGTGCGGGGCCAACAGGCGCGTGACCTGACCCGCATCTACGCGTACTGCAGGACGACCGACGATCTTGGCGATGAAAGCGGCGACCGCGCGATCGAACGCCTTGACCGCTGGCGCGACGAGGTCGCAGGCCTGTTCGCTGGCGCGGAACCAGTGCATCCGGTGCTCATCGCGCTTCGGGAAACCGTGGCGCGCTGTCGGATTCCTCAACAACCGTTTTTGGATCTCATCCAAGCGAACGTCCAGGATCAGCAGGTCACGGCGTATGAATCATGGCAGCAGTTACGCGCCTACTGCGAGTTGTCCGCGGCGCCGGTTGGGCGCATGGTGTTGCCCGTCTTTGGACTCATGGCTCCCAAAGCGACATCGCTTTCCGATGAAGTGTGCATCGGCTTGCAGCTCGCCAATCACGCGCAGGATGTCGCTCGCGACACCGCACGCGGCCGCTGCTATCTGCTACAGTCAGACCTGCGGGCTGGGGGCACAGCGCTTGCCGTCCGCTCATTGTGCGAACGCGCACGCGACCTGTTGGCTTGCGGCGTTGCGCTCGAGGCAATGGCGCCATTTGCCTATCGGGTGCAGCTGATGCTCTACCGTCTCGGCGGGTTGGCAATCGTTGACGCGATCGCACATCAAGGCTTTGCAACCGATAAGCATCGGCCCCAAGTATCCAAAACAGCAAAAGCTCTCCTGCTGCTGCGTGCGTGCGTTTTAAGCCTGCGCGAGAACCGCGACGCAAAAAAACTGGAAGCGGCTTGAGCGCGTGAGAGAAGTTGAAACGGCCCTTGACTTGCGTAACTCGGAGCGCTGCTGCGGCGCGCTCGCACGGCGCAATGCAAAGAACTTCTACTGGGGTTTCATCTCGCTGCCCCACGAGCAGCGCACCGCCGTCTACGCGTTGTATGATTTTGCACGGCAGGTCGACGATGACGCAGACGAGCACGTGGGCTCCGACTTGCGCGCGCGCCTTGAGGCACATCGTCTTCGGATTCGCGCATGCATGCGCGGTGAATATTCCGATCCGGTGACGCAGGTCTTGTCTTTGGCAATCGCGCGCTACCACATCCCTGAATCTGAACTTCAAGAACTCATCGACGGCGTTGAGACCGATCTGCACCGCACCCGGTATGCCACGTGGTCCGACCTACGCGAGTACTGTCGGCTAGTTGCTTCGGTGGTCGGTCGCATGTGCGTGCGCATCTTCGGGTACACGGCTGCGGTGGCGCTCGAGCACGCGGAGGAGCTCGGGTTGGCGCTGCAGCTTACCAATATTCTGCGTGACGTGCGTGAGGACGCTGCTAGGGGCCGAATCTATCTCCCCGGAGACGAGCTGGAGCGCTTCGGCATCACTGAATCCGATCTGCTGTGCAGTCGCGGCGGCGCCGCCTGGCCGCAATTTGTGCGCTTCGAAGCCGCGCGCGCCGCACGCATGTATGCATCGGGGCTGCGCGTGCTCGATTACATCCCTCGTCGATCCGCGGTGTGCGTCAAAACGATGGCGGGGATCTACGAGCGAATCCTCGGCAAGATCGAAGCCAATCCTTGGCTGCCGCTGAGCGCCCGCGCATCGCTCAACCATGCAGAAAAGTTGCACGTGGTGGTGGAGTCGTGGCTGCAGGCCGGGTAGCGGTGGTTGGTGCAGGCCTTGCAGGCCTCGCGGCCGGCACCGACCTCACCGATGCGGGCTTCCATGTCGAGGTCTTCGAGCGCAGCCGCCTGCTCGGCGGACGCGCGACCTCGTTCCTTGTTGACGGCGTGGAAGTGGATAACGGACAGCACGTCTTTTTGGGCTGCTGCACGGAGTTCTTGCGATTCGTCGATCGAGTTGGCATGTCAAAGTTCGTTCGCATGCAAGAGCGCTTCGATGCGCTCGTCCTGTCACGCAATGGCGTCGCAAGCAGACTCCGCGCTGTCGGTTTGCCGGCGCCCTGGCACTTGCTTGGATCGTTCATTGGCTATCGCCACCTCGCGTGGCCCGATAAGCTGCGCCTCGCCCGAGCGCTCAGGGCGGCGGGAACAACACCGTTCGATGGCACCTTTGCGCAATGGCTAACGCAACACGGCCAAACAGAAGACGCGCTGCGCTCGTTTTGGCGGCCATTTTTTGTTCCAGCGCTCAACGCGCCGCTCGAAGAGGTCAGTGCTGCGGACGCCACGTTCGTCCTGTCGACAGCGTTTCTCCACGAGGCTGGCGGGGCGCGCTTTGGGTATGCGACGATTCCACTGGCCCACGTTGCCCGCAAGGCCGCTGCGAAGCTCGCCCGTGTGCATCTTTCAACCCCCGTCGCTGGTGTATCGTTCGCTCGCACGCATGGTGGAGTGGACGGCGTCACGCTGCGCGACGGTCAAAGAGTTCCTTTTGACGCGGTGGTCTTGGCACTATCTCCGCCGCAGCTCTCGCTCGTCGCGGGCGGTGTTGGGCAGCAACTCGGGTTACCCGCGCTCGATGGTTACATAGCGCATCCCATCGTCGACGTCCATCTGTGGCACGATCGCGGGCATTTAGGATTCGACTTCGCGGCTGTGCTCGATTCGCCGTTGCAGTGGATCTTTGAGAAGCGGAGCGGGTACCTATGCTGCAGTCTCAGCGCGGCAGAGAAATACCTCACCATGCCCGCGGCACAGGTGAGCCAGGAGTGTTGGAATGAGATCAAGACCGCGATTCCGACGCTCGCCGGCGCCACGCTGCTCCGCAGTGCCGTCACGCGAAATCCAGAGGCAACGTATCTAGCGTCCCCAACGCAAAAGCGGCCGGGTCCGCAAACGTCGTTTCCCAATCTGGCCATCGCCGGTTCGTGGACCGATACGGGTTGGCCCGACACTATGGAGTCTGCAGTGCGCAGCGGCAGCGCCGCAGCGCGACTCATCGCGGGCGTGCTTGGAGGTGTCGCAGTTGTCGCATGATGCGCTGAAAGCGTCGACGGACTGGCTTCTCCAGCATCAGCACCCCGATGGTTGGTGGACCGATGAACTGGAAACCAACGTCACGATGACCGCCGAGCACGTGCTGCTCTTGCGTTTCCTGGACCTCAGTCTCGATCCAATCCGCGGCGGCGCCCGGGAGCACATTCTTCAAGCCCAACGCGATGACGGTTCGTGGGCTCTTTACCATGACGGTCCGGCCGACGTGAGCACCACGATCGAAGCGTATGCGGCACTGAAGGTACTGGGAGTCGATCCGGCGAGTCCGCCTATGAAGCGAGCGCTGAGGGTTATCTCCAGGCTTGGTGGCGTCGAACGAGCTCGCGTTTTCACCAAAATCTGGCTCGCGCTTTTTGGTCAATACCCATGGCAGGGCATTCCGACAATGCCACCGGAGCTGATCTACCTGCCATCGATAGTCCCACTCAATTTGTACGACTTCGCCTGTTGGGCACGCGGCACGATTGCGCCGCTAACGATTGTCATCTCGCGACGGCCGATGCGGCCACTCGGCGTGGAGCTTACAGAAGTCGTCCTTGCCGGTACGCAGCCTCGGCTCTCCCATGTAGCAGGTGGAGGAGCGTTCTTGTGGCTCGATAGGCTGCTCAAGCTCTACGAACAGTTGCCAATCAAGCCGGGGCGCAACCGGGCGCGTCGTCGCGTTGCAAACTGGATTCTCGACCATCAAGAAGCCGATGGAAGTTGGGGCGGTATTCAACCTCCCTGGGTCTATTCGCTCATTGCGCTCAGTCTTGAAGGTATGGATTCGCATCATCCAGTGATGCAAAAGGGTCTGGCAGGGATGGAGCGCTTTTCGGTTTGCGATAGCCGCGGTTGGCGCTTTTCGGCGTGCATGTCACCGGTCTGGGATACGGCATGGGCAGTCAGAGCACTGCATGCCGCAGGTGTGGGCGCAAACCACGACGCGATGGCGTCGGCCATCGATTGGCTCATCCGCGAGCAAATCGAATGCGACGGCGACTGGACCGTGCGTTGCAAGAACGTGCCATGCGGGGGCTGGGCATTTGAATTTGACAACGACCTCTATCCCGATGTCGATGACACCGCCGTGGTCGTCTGCGCGCTGCTTGAAGGTGGCAGACCCGAGCGCGTCGCTCGCGCCGTCGACCGCGCTACGCGTTGGGTGCTCGCGATGCGTTCCCAAAACGGAGCGTGGGCAGCCTTCGACCGCAACAACACGCGCCGCATTGCGTACAGCATCCCATTCGCCGACTTCGGCGCAATGATCGATCCACCGTCCGAAGACGTCACGGCGCACGTCTTAGAGATGCTGGCGGCCCTCAACTACCGGACGGATGAGCCGCACGTGGCGAGCGGCCTTGCGTATCTTCGACGAACGCAAGCCTCAGCCGGGTCGTGGTTCGGTCGCTGGGGCGTCAACCATATCTATGGCACCTGGTGCGTGCTCGATGCTCTTAAGGCGCTGCACGTCGATGGAGATCGGATGCGCACTGCCGGGCAGTGGTTGCTTTCGGTGCAAAACCCCGACGGCGGATGGGGCGAGACATGCCACTCGTACAAGGACGCGTCGTTTGCCGGCGTGGGCACGAGCACCCCGTCGCAAACAGCATGGGCGGTGCTGGCGCTGCAATCCGCCGGTCTGGGCGCGCACGGCGCCTGTCAGCAAGGACTCGGGTTTCTTCGCGAGCATCAGGTGGAGGGGACCTGGCACGAGTTCGAACATACAGGAACAGGGTTTCCGGGTGATTTCTACATCAACTACCATATGTATAGACATCTGTTCCCGATGATGGCGCTTGCGGGTGATCGCGCGATGGCGGCGCCCCGCCCCGCTACCTGGGAACAGCCAGTCGAAAGGGTGAGAACGTGAGCATTCCTTTAGCTCAAAAGCTGGCCGTCGCCGCGTACGTAAGCGGCAAACGCTTGCGCGGCATCGAGCGATACGCGCTCGTCCTGCAACTCGAACCTTTGTATTTTTGTAATCTCGCATGCGCCGGCTGCGGCAAAATCCAGCACCCAGATGACATTTTGGCGCGCCGCTTGAGCGTGGACGAATGCGTCGCGGCCGCTCTCGAGTGCGAGGCGCCGATCGTCTCTATTGCTGGTGGCGAGCCGCTCATTCACCGAGAGATCCACGAGATCGCCCGCGCTTTGATCGAGCGCCGTCGCTTCGTTTACTTATGCACGAATGCAATTCTGATGCAAAGAAAGCTCGATCTCTTCAAGCCCTCACAGTATTTTGCTTGGTCAGTCCACCTTGATGGTCTGCGCGAACGTCACGATCAGTCTGTGTGCCGTACAGGTATTTTTGACAAAGCTGTGGAGGCCGTACGTGAAGCGAAACGGCGAGGCTTCCGCGTGACGACGAACTCCACGTTTTTCGGGCAAGACGATGCGCGTTCCATCCGCGACGTCCTTGATTACCTCAACGACGAGCTCGAAGTTGACGAAATGCAGATCGCTCCAGGCTTCGCCTACGAAAAAGCGCCGGACCAAGAGCACTTTCTCGGCGTCGAGCGTACGCGAGCGATTTTCCGCGAAGCGTTTGGGGACGGTCGGCGGAAGCGTTGGCGCCTTAACCACAGCCCGATGTATTTAGATTTCCTCGAGGGCAAGGTTGACTTTGCGTGCACCGCATGGGGAATACCGTCGTACTCGGTGTTAGGCTGGCAGCGACCGTGCTACCTCATGTCGTCCGAGCCGTATGCCAAAAGCTACAAAGAGCTTATCGGGGAGACTGACTGGTCGAAGTATGGTCGCGGCCGTCATCCCAAGTGTGAGAACTGCATGGCCCACTGCGGTTACGAGCCAACCGCTGTGAACATGACCATGGGCTCACCCAAAGAAATGCTGCGGGCCGCTCTTGCCAAGTGAGTTTGTTTTTGTTACCGGGGCCACCGGCTTCATTGGCAGCCACGTAGCTCGCGCGCTTGCGGCGGAGGGTTATCGCGTGCGGGCGCTCGTTCGTCGAGCCGGAGCGCAGGTGGAGGGTGCACAAATCGTCAGTGGCGATCTCACCCGCGCGGGAGAGCTCGCTCGGGCGATGCGGGGGTGTCAATTCCTCGTCCATTGCGCAGCGCTGTACTCGTTTGCTCCCCGCGATCGGTCGGTGATGCAACGCGTGAACGTCGCGGGAACGGCCGCCGTTTTGGAAGCGGCGCGCATCGCTGGCGTGCAGCGCGCGGTCGTTACGTCGAGCGGCTCAACCGTCGGCCCGGCGAAAAATGGGATTGCCGCCACCGAAAAAACGCACGCATTTCACGCAGGTGGTTCTGCATACCATCGCTCCAAGCTCGAACAGGAGCGAGCTGCCCTCGCAGCCCGAGTGCCGGTGGTGCTGCTCCTCCCGAGCGCTCCAGTCGGGCCCGGCGACTGGAAACCGACGCCGACGGGGCGCCTCGTGCTTGATTTCGCTCGCGGACGAATACCGGCTCGACCCCCCGGTGGAGGCCTCAATCTCGTGGCAGTGGAGGATGTTGCTTCGGCCCACGTCGCGGCGCTGAGGCACGGCACGCCGCGCGAGCGATACCTTATCGGCGGCGAAAATCTCTCGTTCGATCAACTCTGGGACCTGTTAGCCGAGGTGACGGGCCGACGCGCACCCACATTACGCCTCCCCCACGTTGTGGCGCTGACCGCCGGCGTGCTCGATGAACTGCGTTGCCGCATCGTGCCAAGATCAGAACCCGCGGTGCCGCTCGAGGGAGTTCGCATGGCGCGCGAGCACATGTACGTGGACTGCAGTAAGGCGAAGCAAGAACTGGCATATCGTGCCGGTTCCGTGCGCGGTGCGCTTGCCCGCGCGGTCGCATGGTATCGCGCGAATGGTTACCTCAATTGAAGCTTCCTTAACCATCATCGCGGCCACCGGGCTCGAAGCGGCAGCCATTCGCCGCGCCGCCCCGGACGTACGCGTGATCCAAACAGGCGTTGGCCTTGCCGGCATCAGCGCTCATGAGTACGACATTGTGGTGAGCTGCGGACTTGCAGGTGGTCTGAGGGAGGACGTGCCGACCGGGTCTATCGTGATACCAAAGGAAGTCGCGACACCCAGCGGCGAGACCATAAACTGCGACCAGCGTTTGAGCGCGTCATTAGTTGCTGCAGCAATGCGACTCGGCCGCACGCCGTTGCAGGAGCCCTTGCTGACGAGCAGGACGCTCATCACCGGTAGCGCTCGCACGCAATGGGCGCAGCGCGGCTTTGTCGCTGTCGACATGGAGACCGGGTTTTTGCACGCGCGCCGGATCGCCGCGCTGCGAGTCATCCTTGACACTCCGCAACAAGAACTATCCGACGCCTGGCTCAAACCTGCACGTGTGCTCGGCCGGCCGCGGTTGTGGCCGCAAGCGCTCTGGCTCTGGCGCGAGGCGCCGCGGTGCGCACGCTTAGCGTCAGCAGTGCTCGCCCTTGCCTTGCCGCAGCTGACTGTTGACTGATCTCGCATGCTTCATGAATTGGCAGGTTCGCAGCGCGCAATCGCGCAAGCGCCGCAGTGTTGCCGATAACTATCTTATTGTCTTATTGTCTTATTGTCTTATTGTCTGGGACCGGGCATAACGTGTGGCAGAAACCGTGAAGTCAAAACAGGGATCCAAGCAGGACGTAGCTGGTGTGCCAGCTGCTTCGTCTCCTGATGGTGCTCTAGGCGAGCCGAACAGAGGGCGCTTAAGCCTCGCCGAAGTGCAGGCCGTTGTCGTCATTTTGTTGGTGGGCCTGCTCGTCCGAGCGATCTTCATGCCCATGCACGGGCATGAGACGGACATCGGGACCTTTGAGTCCTGGATGTTGAGCGTTATCAAGTACGGCATCCCGGGGTTCTACGGACACGCCGGCTTTGTGGATTACCCGCCCGGCTACATGCTCATCCTCGCGTTCTTTGGCGCGATCTATCATTTTCTTTCGCAGTTCAACCTGCCGGTCGATTTGCTGCGTCTCATGGTGAAATTACCGGCAGTGTTGGCCGACATCGGCCTTGCCTATCTATCATTTTTGATCGTGCGCCGAACGTGGTCAGTCAAAGCCGGCGTATGGGCCATGGCGATCGTTGTGTTCAACCCGGCGGTCTGGTTCGTCTCGGCATACTGGGGGCAAGCCGATTCGGTGACGGCGGTGTTCTTGGTTTGGTCTGTATATTTGATGCTGACGCAGCGATACGAATTTGCTTGGCTGGCATTTGCATTGGCAGTGCTCATCAAGCCACAGCCACTCGCTGCGGCGCCGGCGTTACTGATTTGGCAGCTCCGCAGCAACGCGCAATGGTGGCGGATCCTGCTCGTTCCCGTCATGGGCTTTATCGTCGCCTATGGCGGCAGCGTGTTTTTTGCACCAGATACCAACCCGATCAACGTGATCGCGTGGCTCTACGACCGTTACCACACGGGCACCGCGCTGTATCCGTACAACTCGTGCAATGCGTTCAACCTCTACTCCACGCGCTTGGATTTCTGGCAGCCCGACAGCAAACTCATCCCCAATCTGCCGGGATTCGCGGGTTGGCCGCAGTGGGCGTGGGGCATCGTGATCGTCTGTGCGTTCGTCTTTGCGGTGGTGGTGCGCGAGTGGCGGACGCTTGGGAAAGACTACAAGCAAACGGAGCGCGAGGGATCGCTCTATATGGCGCTTTTCCTCTCCCTGCTCGGACTCTTCATGTTCGCCACGCGCATGCACGAGCGCTATCTCTTCTCGGCCCTTGCGTTTGGTCCGCTGATTTGGAACATCAACATCGTGAATCGCGTTATCTACGTGATTCTCTCCGGCACGTTCTTGATCAATTTGTTCTACGCGCTTGCCTATCTGTACAATCCCAGCGCCGATCTCGCGCCCGCTCTCGTTCATCCTCTTTCGATTCTCAACGTCGCGTGTCTGTTTATCGTTGCGGCTACCTACCTGATTCCCGAAATCGGCGACTCATTGGACGACGCGACTCAGCGGCTCAAGAAATTCGTCATTGGACAAGGTCAGCCGCGCCGGCTTGCGCCCCTCGCGTGGGAAGGCCTTGTCGGGCTCACTCGCACCGATTACCTCATCGTCGGCGGACTCATGGCCATCACGGCGGCGCTCCTGTACACGAACATCGGACGCCCCGCGGAGCGGATTTTTGACGAGATTTACTATGCACGCTCAGCCCAAGAGTACATCCATCACGTATCGCAGTTCGAGTGGACGCATCCTCCGCTGTCCAAATTGATCCTTACGATCGGTGCGCTCATCTACAAAGTCGATCCGGTCGGCGCTCGGCTCATGAGCGCGCTCTTCGGCACGCTGACGGTCCCGCTGCTGTACGCGTTTGCCAAGCGGCTTTTTTCCTCAACCCCGGCCGCGGTCGCCTCAGTCATCCTGCTCCTCTCGAGCGGCTATTTCTACGTGCAGTCTCGAATCGCGACGCCGGAGATCTTCGTCGCGTTTTTTGCGCTGGCGACGATCTACTGCACGTACCGCTTGTGGATTGCGGGCCAGAGCGTGAAGCGCGGTGGCGAGCTCATCTTCCCCGATGGAAGTTCGATCGAACAAAATGAAGTTGTGTTTGAGGATGGCGAGCGGGTGCCGTTGCGAGGAGCAAAGCTGGCGGACGACGACCAGAAGACGACGTGGAGCGCAGACGGCGCTCGGATAGAAGAAGATGGCAATACCATAGACTGGCGCCGCGACGGGACAATCGCGGGCACGGTTAATGGCCTTCCGGTGCTTGACACCCAAAAGTGGGCCTTCTGGATGGGCATGACCAGCCTCGCCGTCGCCTGCGTCATCTCAAGCAAATGGAATGGGTTTTTCGACTTGGCCGGGATTTGGGGGCTTGCCTTTGCCGTCAGCCTGCAGCGCCGCTTGCCTTGGGTACCGGAAAAGCCAAAGAGCAAGGCAACACCCCGACGCTTTGTGTGGGGCAACGCCTATGGTTTCCGCTTCCCGATCTTTATTGCGTCATCGCTCATCGTGACCTCGGTCGTTTATCTGCTCACGTACATTCCGTTCTTCCAAATTGGCAACACCAACGCAGGTGACTTTCACGGCAACTTGCACGATTGGTGGGAACTGCAAAAAACCATGTACGGGTACCACCACAATCTCAAAGCGACGCACCCGTACGCGTCGACGTGGTGGACGTGGCCGCTCGAACTGCGTCCGGTTTCCTACTACTACCACGTTTTCTCTGGTACCCAGCCCCCCAATCAAGTCGTCGGGGAAGTGCTCGCGTTGCCGAATCCGATCATGTGGCTTGCGCAACTCGTGACGGTGCCGGTGGCCGGCATTCTGGCGTGGCACACGCGGCACAAAGGCATGATGTGGTGCGTGGCGGCATATTTCTTCCAATGGCTCCCATGGGTCATGTCGCCGCGCATCGACTTCCAGTACAATTTCTATCCCGACAATGCCATCATTTGTCTGTGCGGAGCATACGTTTTGATGAAGCTGTGGCAATGGGCGAACAACGCTGCGTCGCCAAAGACGGTCAGGGCCATTGTGCTCGGCTACCTTGCCGCGTGCGTGCTCTCGTTTATCTTTTTTATGCCGATCCTGGACGGCGCTCACATGACGTGGAAGCAGTGGGATGCACGCATCTGGTACAAAGATGGTGTGCCGCACCCCTATGGATGGATCTGAGCATTGGCCCAAGAGCGCGCCGCATCGCTGTCGGTCTTTTTTCCCGCGTATAACGAACAAGACATCATTGCCAAGACGGTTGAATCCGCCTCGAGCGCGGTTGCGCGCTTCGCTGACGACTACGAGATCATCGTTGTGGACGATGGCAGCTCCGATGCGACGGCCGCCATGGTGGAGGAAATCACCAAACACGATCCCCACGTTCGCCTCATCCGGCACGAGGTGAACCGCGGTTATGGAGCCGCATTACGCACGGGCTTTGCGAACGCGGCCAAAGAGTTAGTCTTTTTCTCCGATGCCGATGGCCAGTTCGACTTGCAGGAGCTGCCCGGATTGCTTGGGATGCTCGACCGAGCACCCGTCGTTTTGGGTTACCGGATTCGGCGGAGCGACCCGGCGCATCGCCTCTTCATCGCGAAGGTCTACAATTTGGTCATCCGGACAGTGTTTGGCCTGCGCGTGCGCGATATTGATTGCGCCTACAAACTCTTTCGCAAAGATAGCCTCGCGCAGGTTTTACCGCTTGAATCCAATGGAGCATTCGTGAGCTCGGAATTGCTTATCAAACTCCGCAGGCGCAACGTGCCGATGGTCGAGCGAGGCGTGCACCACTATCCGCGCACGACCGGCGTTTCCAAGGGTGCCACGCCAAAAGTGATTCTGAAGACGATCAGAGACGTCGTGCGATTGCGTTTGGGCAAACCGCTCAACTAAACGCAATTCTGTAGGGGGCGATTGGAAAATCGCCCCGCTGCTTCGGCCTAGAGGTGCGCTGCTACAGGGTTACTGAATCAGATTGACATGTCTGGGCACTCAAAGTGGCATAACATCAAGCTGCGCAAAGGCAAAGCCGATGCGCAGCGCGGGCAGCGCTTTACAAAACTCAGCAAGGAAATCATTGTGGCCGCGAGGTCCGGTCTCCCCGACCCGGAGGCAAACTTTCGCTTAAAAATTGCCGTCACGCGAGCGCGCGATGCGAACATGCCCATGGATACCATCAAGCGGGCCATCGCTCGTGCCACGGGAGAGGGGAAGGGCGACGCTTTCGAAGAGATTCGCTATGAGGGCTACGGGCCTCACGGTGTGGCTGTGATCGTTGCTGCGGTGACCGACAATCGCAATCGTACCGCCTCGGAAATGCGCTATCTCTTTTCGCGCAACGGCGGCAATCTGGGCGAAACCGGCAGCGTCGGCTGGATGTTTGACGAGCGCGGCGTGGTGACCGTGCCGATGACAGGGGTCACTGAAGAAGAACTCCTCGACGCGGCCGTGGTCGATGGCGTGATCGACGTGCAAATTCAGGGTGACTGCGCCGAAGTCATCACCGAGCCGGGCGCGCTATCAGCAGTGAGGGACCACATCGAGCAAACCCTTTTGCAGCCCAAGCATCTGAAGATCAGCGAGGCCGTCGTGGATTTGCGGCCCAAAACGCCGATTGAGGTTTCCGCTGCTGCTGCCCCTGATGTCTTACGGCTGCTTGACGCTCTCGGAGAACACGACGACGTCACAAGCGTTTATTCCAACGCCGACATACCTGACGCCGTGCTCGAGGCCTTGGCATGAGTGACGACGCTGGCCGCTCGCGCCGCCGACGCCCGCGACCGACCCACGCGAGCGCTCGGCGCAGCCGAAGCTGGGTCGACTACCTGCCGCTCATCTCGCTCATCGCTTTGGTGGTCGCCATCGCAGTCGTTGCAATTGCGGCGTTTAGCTGGCTCACGCCTGCGGGTCGACCGATCACCGTTCCACCATTTATTGGCATGCCGTTTGACGAGGCGCGCTCGCTGTCGGCGTCAGCGCACGTCGGACTGCGCGTTGTGGCACACCGCGCCGACTTTCACGCGCCAAAGGACGTGATCATCGGACAGTTGCCGAGCGCGGGAGAGAAAGTTCGCGAAGGCCGCGTCATCGACGTGATTCTCTCCGACGGCGTTCCTATGGTGAAAGCGCCAAACCTGAGCAACCTTTCTCTCCGCGACGCAAAAGTTGCCCTTGGTAATGCGCATCTCAGCTTGGGAACAGTGAAAGAGACGACGAATCTTGGAGTGGTCGCGGGCGTCGTCTTGGGGCAACGTCCAGATCCGTTTACCTCGCTCTCCGCAGGTAGCACGGTCGATGTGACCGTGGCACAAGGACGTCCGCAGATGTACGCGCCGAGTTTCATCGGGATGTCGATCGATTTTGCCAAAAAAGCGGCCGGCGATGCGAACATCGCTCTAGGAAGCATCACGGACATGCCCATCACCCCTGGCGCAAAGCCCAAGGGGACAGTGGTGGCGCAAGATCCGGTTGCCGGACAGCAACTCACGCCAGGCCAAAAGATTTCACTGCAAATTTCGGGTGGTGCTCCCGCCACGCCAACGCCAAGCCCCATCGCAACGTCGTTGCCGCTCGCTGGCTCACCAGCTCCTTCCCCCTCGCCCGCCCCAAGCGCGCTCCTTGCGTCACCCGGCGCCTCACGCACCATGCGCATTTCAGTGGCGCTGCCGCAGTCGGACGTCGCCCAACCCGTCCGCGTTGTGCTGGAAGACGCAACTGGCTCACGGATCATTTTCGATCAAACGACCAATGGGGGCGTCACGCTTTCGTTCGACGTGACTGTGGTCGGCCAAGGGACGATTGAAACCTACGTGAACGACAAGCTGGTGAGCTCGACCCCGTTGTAGGGGGCGATTGGAAAATCGCCCCTCGTCGCCCCAAAGACCTTTCGCTCCGCTTGTTGAAACGATGCGCTAATGCCGCACGGTAATGGTTCGAGGCGCAAAGTCAAGATTGGCCCTTCGCTTTTGGCTGCCGATTTCGCCAACATCAAACAAGAGATCGCACTGGTCGAGCAAGCCGGCGTCGACTTTTTGCATCTCGACGTCATGGACGGCAGGTTCGTTCCCAACATAACCTGGGGTCCAAAGATCATAACGGACTTACGAAAGCTGACGAGTCTGCCATTTGACACTCACCTCATGATCGTCGAGCCGGAGCGCTACATTGCCGAATTTGCCGCTGCTGGTTCAAACACCATCACCGTACATTGGGAAGTCGCGCCGCACGCGCACCTTCTCATTTCGCAAATTAAGAAATTGGGAGTGCGCGCAGGGCTCTCCCTCAACCCAGCGACGCCCCTCAACGTGCTCGATGAAATTTTGCCTTACCTCGATCTGCTACTTATCATGAGCGTCAATCCTGGCTTTTCTGGCCAGAGCTACATTCCCACGTCGACTCGCAAGATTGCAGCCGCACGCGAGCTGCTCGACCGGCACCGAAGCCGCGTGGAACTTGAAGTGGATGGCGGCGTCAGTCTCAATAACCTAGCTGACGTGGTTCGCGCAGGCGCCGATAACGTCGTCATGGGTTCCGGTATCTTTGCGACCGCAGATCCTGCGGAGACGATCGCTCGCGCCCGAAAGTTATGTGAGGTCTGACGACGGAGCTCACCGAGGACCGGCTCGTTGCCGGCATTGCCGAAGTATTGGGCCAGCAGCCGCGTCTCCTGCGTGTGGGCATCGGAGACGATGCCGCTGTTTGGAAGACGCGCCGATCGCATCTGTCGCTTGTTAGCACCGACGCTCTCGTCGATGAGGTTCACTTTCGCTTGGGAGCAACGAGTCCGGGTGCGCTCGGGCATAAGGCGCTTGCAGTTAATTTTTCAGATATCGCAGCGATGGGGGGCAGCCCCACGCTCGCGGTCGTCGCTCTTGGCGTCACCGATCGCGTGGACGAAACGTGGGTTCGCACGTTCTATCATGGCATGGGCACACTCGCGAAGCGCTACGGGTGCGCGATCGCAGGCGGCGACATCGTGCGCGCACCCGCACTCTTCATTGCGGTGACCGTGATCGGAGAAGTGCGCAAGAGCAATCTTCGGTTGCGCTGCGCGGCAAAGGCTGGCGATTTTGCGTGTGTGACGGGCGCGCTGGGTCTTTCCGCAGCGGCTCTCAAAGCGGGTGTAGCAGCGGTCCTTCAGGTCCGCTCATCTCGAATCGATCCCGTTGACGCGGCGCTGCTGCGCGCCGCCTACGACACCCCGACTCCACGGGTTCCCGAAGGGAAGTTTCTTGGCGCATCGCGCTCCACGCACGCGATGATGGATATCTCCGACGGGCTGTCGTTAGACGCCTGGCGGATGGCAAGCGCCTCCAAACTCGATGTTTGTCTCGACGTCGACGCATTGCGCCGGCACTGCCCGAAAGCACTAGCCTCTTTCGACAACTCTTTGGAGCTCATGCTTTACGGCGGTGATGACTACGAATTACTAGCGGCAGTCGATCCTCGTGCCTACCAGCACATCGCACGCCGCTTCAAAGCGCGGTTCGGACGCGAGTTATGGGTTGCCGGACATTTCGAACAAGGTGATGGGAAAGTGTGGACACTCGAAGACGGGAATCGTCGCGAGCATGCCCCGCGGGGATACGATCATTTAAACCGCGCGGACGACCTTGCGTGAACGCAAACATGACGAGCAGACGCGAGCCGTCTTCACGGTCCCTGCTTCGCGAACCCGAACTGACTGTAGATTGGGTAGCCACCGGCGCCTCGTCTTGCGCATCGAATGACTGACGTTGTTCCCTGATGCCGGGCCCTTGCCGCAGACATCGCATCTCTTTGCCACGAAATTTCCTCAAGAAGGCGGTCCTAAAGGTCCGCTGCTACACCGAGACATAATATCACACGGTCGGTAGGCCTTCAAGGCCCGAACAACCATGCACGATCGAGAAGCACCAACTTCCGTCGCATCCAAACTGCATCCGCCACCCGTTACACGGTGCGGCGGAAGAGCATTTTTTCGTTTTTTGGTCGCTGGCACTTATTTTCTTCGCAAGTATCGCTCCGTCGTCAACGATCTCAATGTCTTCCCGGTTCCAGACGGCGACACTGGAACGAATATGTACATGACCGTGCGGTCGGCCATGGTCGAAGCGAGCCGATCCAAAACTGACGACCTCTCAGTCGCCGCCGCCGCCGCAGCATCAGGTTCGCTCATGGGGGCACGGGGAAACTCAGGTGTTATTCTATCGCAGATGTTCCGCGCATTCGCGCAGGCTGTTCGACACCGGCAATCAATTGAAACGCGCGATCTTGCGTCCGCCATGCAAGACGCCGTGCACGCAGCACGGCAAGCATTGCTGAAACCGGTCGAAGGTACGATTCTCTCGGTTGCGGCGGCTGCAGCGAACGCCGCGTTCAGAACTGCGGTGAGCGAGCCCGACTTCTTCGCCGTCTTGCACGCAATCGTGAATGCAGCCAACGAGGCGCTCGAAAAAACACCCGAGCAACTCGCCGTGCTGAAAGAAGCCAAGGTAGTCGACGCCGGTGGTCAAGGATTCGTTTACTTCATGGAAGGCCCCATTCGAATGCTGCCAGGCAGAGCGCCGTACACCACCGCCTTCCCCCGGCGTCCGGTTCGGCGCACAACTTTTACCGCCCGCCAAAAAGTGGAAGAGCACCGCTTCTGCACGGAGTTCGTGCTCGCGACTGAAACGATGAGCTCGCTTGCCTTGCGCAACTTGCTCGCAAGTCATGGTGATTCTCTGATCGTGGCGGGTGGCGACGGAGCGCTCCGCGTGCACATCCACACTGACTATCCCAACAAAGTCATGGCTCTCGCTCAAGAGTTCGGCGAAGTCTCGCGCACGAAGGTCGACAATATGGAAGAGCAGCACAACGTGCTCGTGGTGGATCGCGAGTCCAAACCGCGCGGCATCGTCTGTGTGGTTCCCGGCGATGGTTTCGCAAAGATTTGCAAGGAGCTGGGCGCCGATGTCACCGTGAACGGTGGGCCCTCCATGAATCCGTCGGTCAAAGACCTCCTGGTGGCGGTGAACAAGGTGCTCGCGCCAGTCGTCTACCTCTTTCCCAATGACAAGAACGTCATTGCTGCGGCCCGCGAAGTACAGCCGCTGACCGACAGACAGGTCGTCGTCGTACCAACCCGGACCATCCCCGAAGGGATCGCGACGCTTTTTGGGTTGCTCAACGAGCCGACTGACAAGATCAGCGATCCGGAACACCTCATCGCCGAATCCACCCTCTGTGCGAGCGGATCAATCTTTCGAGCTGGGCGTGACACCACATATGGCGGCAAGAGCGTTCGGCATGGGGAGCTCATGGGTGCGCTCGACTCGCGCAACGGAAAGCCGGAAGCCGTTGTAAAGGGACCGGATGCGGCGACGATCGCCGCGTCGATGGTACGCGAAGCGGAAGCGACGAATGCTTCCTTGATCACTTTGTATTACGGAGGCATGCGCAAGCGCAAGGACGCCGAGCTGCTGGCAAAGGCATTGCGGGCGGCCTACCCAAACACCGTTGTTGAGGCGTACTATGGCGGTCAGGCTGCTTCTGACTACGTCATATCGATCGAACGTTAAGGTGAACGACAGAGATATTTGTATCGCGATCGACGCGATGGGCGGCGATCACGCGCCGGAAGAAATCGTCACCGGCGCCTGCCAGGCGGCTCGCGTTTTAGACTGTCGCATCGCGCTGGTTGGCGATCGAGCACGCATCGAAGAAATCGCTAAGCAGGCCGGCGGACTGCCCCCGACCATCGCCGTCGTTCATGCCGAGGGGGCCGTTGCGATGGATGAAGCACCGGCCGCCGCAGTGCGGCGCGGGCCGAGCACCTCGATGGGGAAGATGGTCGATCTCGTTCACGAGGGCACGGCGCATGCTGCGTTTAGCGCCGGCAACAGCGGCGCCTTTCTCGCCATTGCCACAGTCCGTCTGCGCACGCTGCCCGGCATTGCGCGGCCCGCGATCGCGACGGCGTGGCCGGCCCGCAAGGGGCCTATGCTCTTGCTCGATGCCGGCGCGAACGTTGACTGCAGGCCCGAGTGGCTCATGCAATTTGGCATCATGGGCAGCGCGTATTCGCATTTTGTCTTGGGTGTTGAGAACCCGAAAGTGGGCTTGCTTTCCGTGGGAGAGGAAGAGGATAAGGGTAACGGGCTCACCGAGGCATCCTTTCCTCTGCTGGAAGCTGCACCAATTAATTTCGTGGGTAACGTCGAAGGCCGCGATCTCCTGCTCGGCGACGCGGATGTCGTCGTGTGCGACGGTTTTGTGGGCAACGTCGCGCTCAAGCTGGCCGAAGCCGCGGGCGAATACTTCTTTGGCGTCTTGCTCGAACACGCCAAGGCAAACGTCCGAGGCATGATTGGTTTGCAAATCCTCAAGCCTGCACTGCGGGCGTTGCGCAAGCGTTTCGACCATCGTGAATATGGCGGCGCGCCGCTGCTCGGCGTGCGCGGCATATGTCTGGTTGGGCACGGGCGCGCCGACGCCCGCGCCATCATCAGTGCTTGTCGAACTGCGTTGCGCGCGGTGCGCCAGGATCTCGTTGGCAGCATCGGAGGGATGGTCGCGGCTGCCTCCACGTCGCCACCGGCGGCCGAAGCTTCTTCGTCGTGAGTGCGGTTGCGGTCGTCACCGATTCGACCGCGGATCTCGGAGAACTCGCTGCTTCTCACAACATCGTAGTCGTTCCACTCAGCGTGTCATTCGGGAACCAAGTGTATCGCGACGGCGTCGATCTCTCGCGCGAGGACTTTTACCACAAACTCGAAACGAGCCAACAACCTCCTACCACTGCTCAGCCCTCGCCCTCAGCGTTTGTCGCAGTCTATACCCAACTGCTCGGAGCCGGTGCGTCGGGCATCGTCTCGCTGCACCTGTCCTCCAAACTCTCAGGCACGTACAACTCAGCACTCTCGGCGGCGCAAGAAGTGGATGGGGAGCGGATCAGGGTGATCGATTCAGGCACCGCAACGCTCGCCCTCGGCTTGCTCGCACTCCAAGCCGCAGAGGATGCGCGAACTGGGCTCGACCTCGAAGCGATCGTCGATCGGGCGCAGGCGAGCGCAAAGAAAGTGGAATTGTTTGCCACCATTCCCACGTTGACATACCTGGCTCGGGGCGGCCGCATTGGCCAATTGCAAAGCGTGCTCGGAAATGTGCTGAAGATCGTGCCGATCATCACGTTGCGCGACGGCGAAGTTGCCGAATATTCCAAGGTGCGAACGTTCGCTCGCGCCGTCGATCGGATGGTGGAGGTTGTGACCACCCGTATTCACGCAAGAGGGACGGCGCGCGTCGCGATCCTGCATTCCGTCGCGCCGGATCTCGCGGATTCCGTGGCGAGGCGCATCGAGCAGGCGGTGGCGCCCGCTCTGCTGATTCAGAGCTGTGTCGGCCCAACCGTGGGAACGCATGCGGGTCCCGGTGCGGTTGGGGTCGCGTTCTTGCAATGAAGGCTGTTGCAGTGGTAGCTGGACCCAAGTGGTTCGCGCACACGAGCGATGCCGGCACGGGCTGTTACGTGCACATTCCATTTTGCGATCGGATTTGTCCCTACTGCGACTTCGCGGTTGTCCGGTACAAAGAAGAGCATACGTCGCGCTACATGTCAGCGCTCATCACAGAAATATGTAGCAGCGGACCTTTAGGTCCGCTCGTTGGTCCCATCCAGACGCTCTATTTCGGCGGGGGAACTCCCTCAACACTACCGCGCCCTTGGTTCCAAAAAGTTACCCGAACAATTTTTGATCGCTTTGCGACCTGGCCAGGCAGCATCGAGTTCACCTTGGAGGCAAACCCATCGCGCGCGACAGCTAGCCTCGATGACTGGTTGGCATTTGGGGTCAACCGTCTTTCCATTGGCGTGCAATCCTTCGACGACCATGAGTTGCGCCGGCTTGGCAGAGAGCACGATGCGGCACAAGCCATCTCATTTTACCGCGCGGCAAGAGCTGCAGGATTCGCAAATGTAAGCCTGGATCTCATGGTCGGCGTGCCAGGGCAATCGGAAGCCTCGTTCGAGCGCTCGCTCGAACGAGCACTGCACCTTGAGCCCGAGCACGTTTCCGCTTACGGGCTTACCATCGAAGGCGCGACCCCGTATGCGCGCTGGCACCGCCGCGATCCGGCAGCATTTCCGGACGATGATGTTGTTGCCAACTTGCTCGACCGCGCTCACACAGTTCTGACGCGCGCGGGCATGACACACTACGAGATTTCAAATTTCGCCCGGCCCGGTTTTGAAAGCGCGCATAATCTCGGCTACTGGCGCCAACGAAATTGTCTGGCCTTTGGGATGTCGGCCGCCGGTTATCGTGATGGCCTGCGCTACAGAAATACGCGATCGATGGCTCATTACTGCGACAGACTCGAGCGCGGCGATTCTCCTATTGAAGAAGAAGAACGACTTTCCGAAACGGCGCGCGTGGGGGAAGCGGCAATGCTCGCGTTGCGCAGCTCGGCCGGCATCGAACATGAGGATTTTCTCCGGCGCTTTGGCGTGGATGCGAAAGCAGCCTTCGCGCGCGCTCGAGAAAAATGCAAGGCATTAGGGCTTCTCGAAGAAGACGAACGGGGGATGCGGCTGACGCAATCGGGGCGCTTGCTTGCCAACCCGGTGTGCGCCGAGTTTCTCGAACCCGAGCTCGCAGCCGTTAGGTGACGCCGTGAATTTAATTTTCCGCGTCGTGTTCGCGTCGCTGTTTGGGCTGATTGGTCTTTTGATCGGCCACGAGATTGCGCGGTCGATCAACTTGCCGATCGACACGCGCTTTCAGTACGACCTCCGCTTCGTCGGTTTGCCGCTGCTCGGTACGCTGGTCGGCATCGCGATCTCACCGCTCGCCGCTCGTGGGTTCGAGCGGCTCGTCAGCGGGATCGAAGAGGCGATTGCGCGACGGGCACCGGCGGAGGCGCTGTCCGGGGCCATTGGGCTCATTGTCGGTCTTGTCGTCGCCTTTCTCGTGCGCGACATCTTCGCGCCCTTCGCGCAGCTGCCGCGCTTCGGTCCGCTCATCTCGTTCGTCATTTACGCAGTCATCACGCTGTTCTTTGGTTACTTTGGAGTGCGGCTCGGCTTGCGACAGCGCCTCACGTGGTGGTCTCGCGGCGCGGCATATCACAGCGAAGTCGCACCGAAGCTGCTCGATACGTCCGTCATCGTCGACGGCCGCATCCTCGAAATCGTGCAAGCAGGCTTCTTGGATGGACGGCTCATGGTGCCAAAGTTCGTCCTGCGCGAATTGCAGTTGATCGCCGATTCCGCCGATCCGGTCAAGCGCAGCCGGGGCCGGCGCGGCCTCGAGGTGCTCAACAAGCTTCGCGAGGCGTCGCCAGGGCTTGAGGTATCAGAACACGACGCCCCCGAACGAGATGTCGACGGAAAGCTTATTTCACTCGGCCGCACCCTTGGCGCCCAAATTCTTACGAATGATTACAATCTCAATCGGGTTGCCAAAGTTCAAGGAGTTGCCGTGCTCAACATCAACGAGCTCGCGAATGCATTGAAGCCGGTGGTGATGCCTGGAGAAGAAATGCTGGCCAAGGTTGTCAAGGATGGAAAAGAGCCAAACCAAGGCGTGGCCTACCTCGATGATGGGACGATGATCGTTGTTGAGAATGGCAAACGCGTCATGGGCGAAGATGTTGAGGTGCTCGTGACGTCCGTGCTGCAGACGGCCGCCGGCCGAATGATCTTTGCAAAACTCAAACGCTAGGGCAGGAGGCGATTGGCACGTCGTCCCCTCGGTCTGCGCAATCCTCGCCGCGGCCGGTCGCGGCATACGCCTTGGTCAGCGCAAGCAGCTCCTGCAACTCGGCGGCAAACCCGTTGCCGCTTGGTCGCTTGAAGTGTTCGCGAGATCGCCTATCGTGACGCAGGTGGTCATCGCGTGCGAGCCCGACGAGCGCGACCAATTCGAAGTGCTCTCGCAACGAATCACCCCAAACAAAGTACGCGCGATCGTGCCCGGCGGTGTCCGTCGGCAAGATTCCGTTTTTGCAGCACTGCGCGCGATAACCCATCCGGTTGAACTCGTGGTTGTCCACGACGGAGCCAGACCGTTTCTCACAGGCGATCTATTGCGCAGCGTGATTGAAAAGGCACGAGAGTTTGGCGGCGCGATTGCGGCCGTCCCGGTCAAAGACACAATCAAGCAGGCGGGCGAATCGGGGGCCATCCTCAAAACGATCCCCCGCGATCGCGTGTGGGCTGCCCAGACACCTCAAGCGTTTGCCTTTGATGTTCTTTTCAGAGCGCACGAGGATGCCGAAGAGGCGGGTTTTCTTGCCACGGATGACGCTGAACTCGTCGAGCGGTTAGGCAGCGTGAGTGTTGCCATCGTCGAAAGTTCGTACCAAAACTTGAAAATAACGACGCAGGAAGACCTCGTCGTCGCAGAGCGCATCGCCGCTAACCGCACCTCATAGGGGGGCGATCTACAATGAGACTCGGATTTGGATTCGATGCCCACCGACTGGTAGCAGGTCGACCGCTCGTCCTTGGCGGTTGCCGGATTCCCTTCGATCGCGGGCTCGAAGGCTATTCCGACGCTGACGTTGTTGCGCATGCGCTGATCGACGCATTGCTTGGCGCAGCGGCTTTAGGCGACTGCGGCACGATGTTTCCGGCCGGGAATCCGGAATTCGCAGGCGCCGACAGCGTGCTCTTGCTTCACCGCGCCGTAAAAAGCATTGTCGAGAGCGGGTTTCGAGTCGGCAACGTGGACTGCACCATCGTTGCAGAGCGGCCCGCGCTTGCTCCCTACCTTGAGAAGATGCGCAGCGTGCTTGCTGAGGCGTGCGGCATCGGGCTCGAATCGTGTAGCGTGAAGGCAAAGCATACGGAGGGCATGGGTTTCACAGGGGAAGGCGTGGGCATGGCAGCCTTCGCCACCGCCACCCTCATGGAGTTGTAGGGGGCGATTGGAAAATCGCCCCATGGACAAATTGACCTACGCAAAAAACTCCGCGCAGTGGCGCGCCTGGTTGAAGAAACACTCCACGACGGCGACTGAAGTATGGCTCGTTTACTTCAAGAAAGACAGCGGCAAGCCGACAATCGAGTTTAGCGACGCCCTCGACGAGGCGTTATGCTTCGGCTGGATCGACACAAAAATCAAATCTCTCGACGTGGCTCGCTTCATGATGCGCTTCGTACCCCGCCAGCCTCGAAGCTCGTGGTCACCTTCGAACATTACGCGCGTCAAGCGCCTCATCGCCCAACGCCGGATGACTGCAGCGGGAAGGGCAGCATTTGCAGGACACCAGAAGCGGCGCACGCCACCGCTGCCGACTCGATTGCCCCAAGAGCTCGAGCGGCGTTTCAAGCGCAGTAGCGCCGCTTGGAATGTCTTCCAAAGCTTTCCGCCTGGCTATCGCCGCATGGCCATCGGCTGGGTCGCAAGCGCAAAGCAAGCGCAGACGAGAGAAAAACGTTTGGCCAAGCTCATCGAATTCTCTGCGCGTCACGAGCGACTCCCCTTCATCTAGGGGGCGATTGGGAAAATCGCCCCGAAGACGTCAGGCGATGACGCCCCTTGTACGCGTTCGCTTCGCTCCCTCGCCGACAGGTGCGCTCCACGTCGGCGGCGCGCGAACGGCGCTCTTCAATTATCTCTTTGCGCGGCACAACAATGGGACGCTGGTGCTTCGCTCTGAAGACACGGATGCCGAGCGCTCGAGCCGGGAGCACGAAGCGGCCATTGCGGCCGACCTGCGATGGCTTGGCCTGAATTGGGATGAGGGCCCAGATGTGGGCGGCCCGTTTGCGCCGTACCGTCAGACCGAGCGTCTGGATCGCTATGCGCTTGCCACGGCTCGCCTCATCGAAACTGAAGCCGTGTATGCGTGCTACTGCACGCCCGAAGAACTCGAGGCGGAGCGCGCCGCTCAAGAAAAACGCGGCGAAGCTCCAAAATATTCAGGCAAGTGTCGCAACCTAACTGCCCAGCAGCGAGTTGTCTTGGAAACGGCGGGTCGTACGCCCGCACTGCGGTTTGCTATGCCCCAGCGCGACATGTATGTCGAAGACCTCATCCGTGGCTCCATTCATTTCCCGGCAGGCACGCTCGGTGACTTCGTCATTTTACGCCCGAACAAAACACCAACGTACAACTTCGCGGTGGTCGTTGACGATAGCGATATGGGCATCACGCACGTGATCCGCGCCGACGAACATCTACCGAACACGCCACGCCAAGTCGCGCTCTTCGAAGCGCTCGAGTTGGCACTGCCCCTCTTCGCCCACGTCTCCATGATTCTCGCGCCCGATCATCACAAATTGTCAAAGCGCCACGGTGCCACGGCGGTGGGAGAATACCGCGATGCAGGGTTTTTGCCTGAAGCGCTCGTGAACTATCTTGCCCTCTTGGGGTGGTCGCCGGGAGACGACCGCGAGTTCTTCAGCCTCGACGAGCTCGCGACTGCGTTCTCGCTCGAGCGAGCGAGCAAGAGTCCTGCGATCTTCGACTCGGGCAAACTGCGCTGGTTCAATGCACAGTATATCCGTCGCCGGACGATCGCCGATCGTGCTTCGCTCTTTGGGCAGACAGTGCGACGCGACGGACGCTTGGCGGACTTACCGGAGGTGAACGATCCGGCATGGTTAGAAAGTTTTGCAGAAGCAGCAAGCGATCACATTGAGGTGCTCTCAGACATCCCACGCGAACTTGAGTCACTGCTGAGCGACACGCTTCCTTGGGATCCGAGCGCCGATGTAGCGTTTGCGCAAGCACCGGTTCGGCAGATGCTCGAGGAACTGCGTCACATCGCCGAGAGCGCAAAAACCGCCGAACAGTTTGCGCGTGCCACTTCAAAGGAAGGGCTCAAAGCACTCGGCGACAAGTACGGCTTGAAAGGACGATCGCTCTTTCGGCCGATTCGCCTCGCGACCACGGGTTCCGAACACGGCATCGAGCTGCCCCTGCTGCTTCGGCTCCTCGGTCCCAAGCGCATCGCGCTCCGCATGAAGACGTCGCTTGACCGGTTCCAACAGATCGGGCAGGAGCAGTCCCGCCCCGTCTGAGAAGGTGGCATCCAGATGCACAGAGCCGCACGGCCGTTGCCGCCCACTTCCAAAAGTCTGATACAGTCCTGCCGCTGTTGCTGTTGACAGGGCGCTTAAGCGCCCTTCATCCTTTCTACGGTCGCGAATGAACTCGCGAACCAACGTCACAACGGGCGAGGCAGGACTACCATGAAACGCGATTCCATCTTCAGACAAGTGCAGGCTGACTGGCGAGCATGCTTCGAGCGCGATCCCGCCGCCGTCAACTGGCTTGAGGTGCTCCTAGCATATCCCGGCCTCCATGCCGTTGTCGCCCATCGATTCATTCATCCGCTCTACCGCTGGCATATTCCAGTTCTGCCGCGCCTGCTCTCGCACATCATGCGCTTTGTTACCGGCATTGAGATCCATCCGGGGGCGGAGATCGGCGCCGGATTGTTCATCGATCACGGCATGGGTGTGGTCATTGGAGAGACAACCGAGATCGGCAGAAATTGCACCCTTTACCAAGGCGTGACCCTTGGCGGCACGAGCCTCCAGCACGGCAAACGACACCCAACCCTCGAAGACAACGTCGTCGTCGGTGCGGGAGCAGCGATCCTTGGCGCCATCGTCATCGGGAGCAATTCGAAAGTCGCCGCCGGTGCCGCTGTGGTGAAGTCGGTGCCTCCCAATAGCACGGTGGTAGGGGTGCCTGGTAGGCTGGTGTTTGTCGACGGTAAGAAAGTCGAAGAACCGATCATTCCGCAAGTCGACATGCCGGATCCAACCAGCGAAGCGCTCGCCGCGCTCAACGCGCGCATCGATGCGCTTGAAATGCGACGCAGCGCGGAATCGAGTCATGGCTCTCCAACTCTTTAACACGCTGACCCGCAAAGTCGAAACGTTCGAGCCAATGCAACCTGGCCGCGTGTCGATGTATGTTTGCGGGATGACCCCAAGCTTTCACCCGCACCTCGGTCATGCGCGCACGTTTCTAACGTTTGACATTTTGGTCCGCCATTTGCGGGCCAAGGGCATCGAGGTCAACTATATCCGAAACGTCACCGACATTGATGACCGCATCATCGATCGCGCAGCAAAGGACAAGGTGCCTTGGAATGACGTGGTGGCTCGTTACTATGGGGAATTTGAGGAGTGCGCTGAAGCGCTTGGTTTGCTGGAACCCAGCTGCTCTCCCCGAGCAACGCAGGAGATGCCCGAAATCACAAGTCTGATCGCATGCCTCGTCGCATCCGAAGCGGCGTACGAGACAAGTGACGGCGTCTATTTTGCAGTCGCGCGGGACTCGCACTACGGCGAGCTAAGCCGCCGCAATTTGGACGAACTGCGCGCCGGCGAACGCATCGCGGTGCGTGAGGAAAAGCGCGATCCACTTGACTTTGCCCTCTGGAAAAAGGCGAAGCCGGGCGAGCCGACGTGGGAGAGCCCCTGGGGCCCCGGGCGACCGGGTTGGCATATCGAGTGCTCCGCGATGTGCAAGCGCTATCTCGGAGATCAGTTCGACCTCCACGGCGGAGCGGCGGATCTCGTCTTCCCGCATCACGAGAATGAAATCGCTCAAACGGAAACAGCAACCGGGAAACACCCAATGGCGCGTTTCTGGGTTCACGCCGGGTTGCTGAACGTCGACGGGCAAAAAATGAGCAAGTCGCTTGGAAATTTCATACCCATGCGCGAGCTCTTGCAACAGCATCGTGCCGCAGCGGTCCGCTATCTCTTTCTTCAAACCGGATACCGCAAGCCGTCGAACTTTACGATAGCGGCGCTCGAAGCAGCAGCCAAGGGTCTTCGGGGTTTGTACGAGGAGCTCAACGCGCTGCGGTCCCACGCCGCTATCGGTGGAACGGGCCCGATCGATGCGACGGCATTCGATGCCTTTCTTGATGACGATCTCAATACCGCTGGGGCCCTCGGCTGGCTTCAGACGAAAGTGCGCGAAGGGCGCACGAGCGCGATCGCCAACCCCCGGTCCGCCGGCAACACGATTGCGATCGTGGAGCGCTGCCTGGGTGTTTTGGGATTACCCGCCACAGCGGAGCAAGCCGGCTGGCCCGTTGCGCGTCGGGTTGAGTTGGCGCCGGCGCAACGCGATCTACTGCGGGCGCTCGCGGGCGACGGCGAATTGGATGGCGCGGCGCTTGTCAATCGCATTCTCGAGTTGCGTGAAGAGGCTCGGGCCAAGAAGAACTTTGCTACCTCGGACAGGTTGCGCGACGCGCTTGCATCGGCTGGCGTCAATGTGCGGGATCTCAAATCCGGCAGTGAATGGGCTCTTGATGGGAACCGATGAGGAACGTATTTACGGCTTTCACGCGGTTGACGAAGCGCTTAAGGGAGGCGAGGCGCTCCGGCGCATCCGCGTCCCCAAGCACAGAGAAAAAGATCCAAAGCTTGCCGCGTTAATCGCGACGGCGCGCTCGCAAGGAATCCCCGTTGATTTCGAGGTGCCGACTGGCGATCGTCGTTTCGGTCGGGGAGAAGGCCATCAAGACGTCGCGGCAGATTTGCCTGCCTTTGCATATACTCCCATAGCAGACGTCAGAGCGATGGTGCGCAAGGCGAGCAAGGCCTTGATCGTTGCCATCGATCATCTCGAGGATCCGCAGAATCTTGGGGCCGTGTTGCGCAATGCCGAGGGCGCGGGAGCGAATGCCGTGGTGATGCCAGATCGCCGCAACGCCGCTGTTACCGCGGTCACGCGCCGGGCCGCCGCCGGAGCCACATCTCACCTGAAGATTGCTCGTGTCCCGAATATCGTCGCTGCACTGATGGCACTCAAAGAGGATGGATGTTGGGTCACAGGCCTCTCGCCAGCCGCGACCGCGCAGGAGTACGATACAGCAGATTACACGGGAAAATGCGTCTTGGTTGTCGGTGCAGAGGGCAAGGGTTTGTCACGCTTAGTGAGCGAGCGATGCGATGCTTTGGTGCGGATTCCATTGCGAGGTCGCGTCGGATCGCTCAATGCAGCAAGCGCAGCAGCCATCGTCCTCTTTGAAGCGGCGAAGAAACTGTAGGGGGCGATTGGCAAGTCGCCCAAACGTAGCGGGCGACTGTCAAGTCGCCCTTGTCAAGGGTGTCTCGGACATTGTGACGCAGGCAAACAAGCCGAAAACACGGCCCAAAACTTGACGAAATCGAGGCCCGAACATATAATCGGGTAGGACTGCCAGGGCGGCTGGGGCAGCCAAATTTAGGGGGTAGAAAACAATTTTGGGGGCACTTCACCCGGTAGAAGAGACCTACGACTACAGTGAGCGCGCCGACGAAGAACTCGTAAATGCAGCCAAATGTGGCGACAACCTCGCCATGGAGTTCCTGCTCAACAAATATAAGAACTTCGTCCGCATCAAGGCTAAGAGCTACTTTCTCATCGGTGCAGACCGAGAAGACATCATTCAAGAGGGAATGATCGGACTCTACAAGGCTGTTCGCGACTTTCGCGCGGATAAGCTCTCGTCGTTCCGGGCCTTCGCGGAGCTCTGCATCACGCGCCAAATCATTACCGCGATCAAGACAGCGACGCGGCAGAAACACATCCCGCTGAATCAGTACATCTCGCTCAATAAGCCCATCTATGATGAAGATAGTGAGCGGACCCTGCTCGACGTGATGGCAAGCGCCAAGATGTCGGATCCCGAGGAACTGGTGATCAACCAGGAAGTTTCGGAAGATATCAAGGAGCGCATTCAGGAGAACCTCAGCGATCTCGAGTCGCAGGTGCTGCTGAGCTATCTGGAAGGCAAGTCGTATCAAGAGATGGCGCGGGATCTTAACCGCCATGTCAAGTCGATCGACAACGCGCTCCAGCGCGTCAAGCGTAAGATCGAGAAGAATCTTAGCGAAGTCGAGCTCTACTAAACTCAAAACGCACGGAGCGGGCGACGGTGACGTCGTCCGCTTCATTATTTTGCGGGTATCGGATCGTCTGTGCAGCAGCAAGCGTCCCGCACATTATGGGTACGGGCGCTGAGGAGAGAGCGATCGTTAACCCAACCACGCAGGCCGGTAAAGTCGGGGCTATATCGAGCGGCGAGCTGGTCGATTACTAATATAGATGCATTACTTACGAGTGCGTTACCGACACGACGTGAAATGCGCCGAGCCCGATTGCGGTGAGCTGATCGTGGTAGAAGGACGGACGTCCGACGTTGTCTACCCTGACGGCATGATTGTGAAGTTACCGGTCGAGGAGCGTGACCTGCGCAGCGCTTTTTCGATCATGTGCCCCGCCGGCCATGAGAACGACCTTTACGCGCCTCGCGATCTGCACGTCATAAAATCAGCCTCGGTCGGAGATGCCGATTACCGACCAATCACGATTCGCTCGAACCTGCTCTCGCCTTAGGTGCCGGTACCGCCCTGCCCGATATGCAGGATGTATTTGACGATGACCCGGTTTAAGGTGATCGAGGACGCTGGCGACCCAAAAGCGACAAACAATTCGTTGCCGGTTGGAAATTTGTCGTGGAGTGACGCAGCAAAATTCAAACCTGGTTCCGCGAATCCGCCAGTGCCGCTGATCGATCGCAGTCCAATTGAGAAACTCGCATTCGGTCCCAGGTTCTCGCCAAGTGAGATTCGACGGAGCCACTGGCCGTCGCTTGGCCCAACGAACGCTCGCTCATCCGTGCCGTCAAATTCGGCTGAAATGTTGAATCGCGTGTCGAACTGCCGCGCCCATGCCGACGTGAATTGCTGAAGGTAGAAGTTCGCGTACAGGTTCGAAAATGGCCCGCAAAACAGCGGATTTGGCGTTGTGGCGCTTGCCGGCACCGAGCACAGCGTCGCAAAGGGTCCCCACGAATACGACACTGAGACCGGGGAGGCCGACTGTTCGGCGTAGCCTAGTGCGACGTGCGTCTGATTGTAGGGTAGCGTTTGCGAATCGGTATAAGACGGATACCCATTGCTCGTTCTCTGCTCGCTTATCGAAGGTCCAACGTCGAGGGTCATCAGATCCTTGAAATTGAGCGTGAGGTCAGCGTAGGCCGATGCATAGGCAACCTGTCCAGAGCGGTCGACCGAACGCTCCCCGCCAAAGAAACCGAAATAGTTCTTGATGGCTTCACCCGGCTTTCCAACACCGTTAAAGTCGGAAAACAGGCCGGGGCCGCGAACGTCACTCAAGAGCGTAAATCCGTCTACCGGGGCGTAGTGCGGTCCGATGTCATGATAGATGAAGTAAACGTCGGAGTACTGTCGCTCGCGACCAAAGAGCCCGACGAAGCTGTGGCCCAGACTTGGATTTGTAACAAAATCGCCTGACTCTCCCCCGTAGGCAAGATTCGCCAACCAACCGGTGGCGAGCAGTTGCTTGTGAAGCCCGAATTCATACGTGTTGTCATGACAGGTGAGCAAGATACCCGGACATGGCGTGACACTCGATCCATCCTGGGTGTGATGGGCCATGACGCCGTCGGCGAAGAGCCGGAAATCTTGCGATGACGAGGTGTGGTCGATGCCAAACGCCTGGTCATTGAAACCGGGCCCAGCAGTATCGAGCACGCCAAGGGAATTCGATCCGATGGTGCCCTCGATCTTAGCGCCCCAGTTGAACGTTCCGATGCTCGGTGAGTAAAATATCTCGTCTTTTGTTCCGCTCGAGTTGAAGTGAGCTCCGGGGATGAGATAGTCGGAGCCCTCGGCAAAAAATGGCCGGTATTCGAGAAACACGCGTTGGAACTGTTGCGGTGCGATTGTTTGCTGGTCGACCTCGACGTTCGAGAAATCGGGGTTTGCAGTGCCTACGAGGGCCAGCGTGTTGGTCATCGGGTAGGTCATATCCGCGCCGAAGTCACGAACTTTCTGAAAGGCAAACGAGCCGTCGGTTTGCTGAAACTGATTGCGGTCGGAACCCATGCTTGCCAAACCGTAGATGTCCGCGTGCGGAAGGGGGCGAGTCGAGTTGCCGGCGATACGAATGCCGGTGAGCGCGGGCCAGTATTGGCTTTGGTCGGGGCTCGACATCTGGGGACTGTATGCCCACGAGAAGGATTCGTCCAAAGCGGCGATCCGGCGCTGAAAGTTGATGCGCCAGATTTGCGTTCCGCCCGCGGCGCGCAAGTCCTTGAGCGGGATGATCATCTCAGCAGACCAGCTCGCTCGTTGTATGCTTGCCGCTGCCTGCCACGGAGGATCAAAACGGTTGGACTCGCTTGAATCTTGATAGCGAGCTGCTCTCGGAGTCGTTTTGAATGTGTACACGCGTGTTCCGTTCCCACTCGTATCAATGTTGATTTCTACCTGGTCATCGAGTTCTTCGCCCACGCCATTTGTGATCTGATTTGCGGTGATGGTGGCTGAGGCTTGATTGCACACGAAGCCTACATACAAATACGTGGCATCGTAGAGGATGTAGACTGTGGTCGCCACCTCGGGGGCCGCCGGCCGGCGCGTTGTGAAATTGACAAAATCTTTGGCGACTGCACCGGTTTGCCAGACAGGGTTTGTCAATTTGCCCTCTAGAGGAAGAGGCTGGCTTGCCTCGACCGCCGTGACCTTATCGGTCTGATCGTTAAAAGCCCAAGCGATGATCGGCAAAGACGCGATCATAAGCATACCCAACACCGCGACGATCCAGTGACGCATCGCTCTCACGCAGATCCGGGCGCGACCTGCGACGATGCTGTAGGGGGCGATTGGGATATCGCGCCTCTTGCGGGCGCCATGCTTGTCGCACCATTTTGCAGTCGCGTGACCTCATTGCGAAGCTCTTCAATGAGCTTCATCATCGTCTCGACCTGCAACTCGTCGTAGGTCGCCTGGGCTGCGCGGCAGAGGCGAAAGAGCCGCTGCACTTCCTCGGGATCGACATCGGCGCCATTGGAATGCGGCCCGTAGAGAACGAAAGCGCAAAGGGCTTGTCGCGCGATCAGCGGCACCGCGAGCACGGGTGCCACGTTCCCGGTTGGCACTCCCGTGTGCTGCCAACCGATTTCTGCGATGCGCAGCGGTTCCCACTCAGACTCAAGCGTCAACACGAGTTTGTCCTCGTGATCGATGGACGACACTGAATTTTCGGGCCAGCCGCACGCGAGGACCCGTCCATACACGGCGTCATCATTTCGGCGGAAAAGCGCAGCAGAAGAAAGAGCGAGCGCTGTCGTTGCTTCATTCACGACATATCCATCAACGGTGCTTTGCTCGCGCGCGCGATGAACGGCGTTTGCGTCTCGTTCGATTCGCTGCAACGCCTCCCGACGCCGGCGGAAAAAGATACCATCGACGAGCTTTCCGACCTGCTTTTCGAGCGAGTTCACCCAAAAGCTGATGGCGACGGCCACGGCGATTTCGATAAACACCGCGAGGCGCGCTGCCGCAAGTTCCTGACCGACGAACCATTCGATCAGCGCAAACGTGCTGACGATCATGAAGGTCAAGATCGCATAGACGATCGCCCGGCTGACCACAAAACTCACTTCGAAAACCCTATGCCGCACCACGGCATAAGCGACCGTTAACGGCAAAGTCACATTGAGCACGAGCAACGAGCTTTGGAACCAGCGTGGTGTGGTGAATGGCAGTGCAGAGCTAAACGCGAGCAGACTCCCAACATACGTTCCGAGAATACCGACAAGGAGTCCAACGACGACCCACTGGATCCGCGGGCGGTTTTGTGGCTGCCCGTGGATGTAGGTCTGGAACACGGCGATGATGCTCAGCGCGAAGACCGCACCCTGAAGCGTCAGCATGATGCGCTGCGCCAACTCCGCCGGCCAGCCGAGCAATAAGTTTGCGACATCAGGATAGGTCACAAGCAGAGCAAAAAGGACGAAGAGAATGGGAATAGCGCGCTCAACACGTTGCCGCCACGGCGCCGGATTTTCGCACAGAAAACCCATTGCAAAGAAAAGAATGCCGACGGTGCCGGCTGCCGTGAGCAAGTCCCCACCAATGATGTTTATGGCGTGCATCGTTGGCGATGGAAAACGAGAGAAACCAGCAAAGGCGATGCCCGGGCTAAAGCCTAGGCAATAGAGATAGAACCCCCAGGTCATTGGGCTTGGGCGCAAGAGGACAAGCAACCCACCCACCACCACAAAGATCAGCGCGGCGATGGTTCTGCTGACCAAGTTGAGCTTTGCGATCGGCGGGTAGGTCTCGTGTGTCGGCACGAGCTCGTCGAGGCGATCAACGCCCCGATGGTTTACCCACACCATCACGTGCGTGCCCGCCGGAACTCTCGCTGGCGAACCGGCCACGTAGGCACGCGAGTCAAAGGGAGTTCGAAAGAGATCTATGCGATCTCCAGCGACAATGCCGGCTCGACTTGCGGCGGAGTCTGGGGCAACGACTTTGACGTTGCCATCGTAGTCGGACTGAAAGCCGAGTTCCCCATCGGAGCCCCACGCGGCATCGGTTGAGTCCCACACAAAGCTCAGGCCAGGCAGCGTCGTGATGACGACCAATAAAGCAAGGGCCGCAACGACAAACGTCCTCACGACCGAGCGAGAAACAAGCTGTGGGCTAGCTACCATCGCTGGCGGTTAGTTCGGCCTTGCCACGTGGATTCGCTGCCAAGAATGTGATAGGAGGCACGCTCGAAAGAGTCTGCGGCGAACCCGATAAATACATCATGAAGAGGTCATTCATCGTGGTGTGCGCAGCAGTAATGCTTCTTGCCCCATCAATTGCGCTCGCCAACAGCACGATAGGCGTTGACAACCATTACAGCGCCATTCTGAATGGGTTTTACCTCCAAACGCTCGATGCAAACCACACACCGTCTGCTTGGAGCACGAATCTTCTCAACGATGGATCTGACCCAACCATCCCCGCATTCACGTCGGACTACCAAGCGGTGACGATAGATCAAGATGTCTGCGCTGCTGACACGACGTACAACGTGAACGTGCATTGGTCCGATGGAACATCCCGCACATGGTATGCCATCGACTTTTGCAGCTACTCACCGGGCAGCGATTTCACCGACAAAGATAACGACTTCTGGGCGATTCCTAACTAGAGACGCTGAAGCCCCTGATGCTATCGAGTCGCGTTCTGTTTGGCCTCGTTACCGCTATGGCCTTGTTTGTATTGGGGTCGGGCTCCATAGCAGCAGGCGCAGACAACAGCCAGCAACTGAAGAACTATCAAGCGCAAATCGCTAGGCTAAACGAGGAAGAGAAGGTTCTTCAAGAAGAGCAGCAGTTCGTCGAAACTCGCATAACGGATGTGAAGAGCGGGAAAGGCGTCCTCTTCGGATTTGAAATCGCTGGACCGCTCGAAATCGGACCGCTCGAATTCGACCGCCAACGTCTCGTGGACGAGATCGCGATGATGGTGTTCACGGGTCAAATTACATCCAAGCAAGCAGCGCAGGCCGGCGCGCACATCGTCGCTACGCAAAAGCTATTTCTCAAGGCGCTGCAAGATCAGAGCCGCGAAATCACTGTGAAGCTTTCCAATATCGAGGATTCTCGCGGCATGCTCGCCCGCGCGGTTGATCGTCTTGAGAGCACGACGGCCTCCTCCGGATCGTATCCCAACCTCATCGGGACGTGGCAGCTTACGAGCGACGACGGCGTCTTCCAGGAACAAATCCGTATTACAAGCGAGAGCGACAAGGGTGAGTTTTCAGGCACTCTTGCGGTATTTAACAAAGATGGAGTCGTCACCGGAACTAGTCCCTTCACAGGCGGTTTTACACAAGGCGGGGTGAAGTATTTCGAGTTCCAAGTAGGCAGCTATGAGTCTGGCCACTATTATTGCGGCCTTCATGGAAGCGGCGGCAACATAACAATGACAGGCCAGTGGGGCAGTCCGTATCCGGAGAAGTTTACGGCCCACGAGTTGGCGCAATAGTCGATTTTCGACCGTCCATTTGCAAGCTGACGCCTCGCTCAATCGTCACGTCGAACTACGAGGCTCTAGGGGACCATCGCTCGAACCTAAGCGCTCGACCGTATCCTCATAATTCTCCGCGGTCATGACGGAGGGCCAAGTTTCATGTTTCATGGAGGCCTGAAAGCTTCGCGCTCACGCGTGCGCAGTCTCATTGCGTTTTTCGCTGCTATACTTTGTACGAGCATCGCCGCTGCAGACACAACTGACGCACTGGTCTCCTGGGCCGAGAAAACAACGCCCATGGCGTGGCAAGCGGGCTCGCTCACGACGGCGTCGACAATGGTGGCCGATCATTTTGGATCGATTCCATACGAAGCATGGAGCAAGCGCGGTCAAAACGGTCTGGGATACCCTGGAGTCGATCTTCCGACCGCTGGGGCAGGGTCGAGTTGGGTGTATGACAGCGTCCACCGTATCGCTGCCGGTACGGCCTACAATGATGATGGTGGATGGGATGACCTGATCGCCTACGCGGCTGCGCCTCCGTCCAAAATTCCCGGGCGCAACCTTTCCGGAGTGGTATCCGTCCGCGGTCTGAAATTAGGCATGTCACCGAGTCAAGCGGCCAGCGACTTCGGCGTTTCGGCCTCCGCCGCCAAACGCTTGGACGCTCACACTTCAGCATTATCGGTCTTGAAGAATTGCCCGAAGCCCCAGCGCTGCGCCCACTTCGGCGTCGTCGTCTTTCGCGACGGCCATGCTGTGTACATAACCTTGGGCCTCTACGGCGGTATGTAGCTCGCGTAGGAGCGTATGGCTATAGACACAATATCGAGCAAAGCCGCTTTACGAACGTTCGCGGTGCTCTTCTTGGCCGCACTGGTTCTGGTGTTTTCATTGCCCGACATCCGGAGGGTTTGGCAACCTGAGGGAGATTTCGGCTACGTGCGTGATGATGACAACGTCATCACAGCTTCGTACCCAGACTCTCCGGCTTCTCGCGCAGGGCTGAACGTCGGCGATCGGATCGACATCGCAGCGACGAAGCCCGAATATCGGGAGGTGGTCGCGAGTGGGGGAACATCCTTGCCCGGACAGCGTGCTGTAGTGGCAATTAGAAGCGGTTCGAGCGGCCGCTACGTGGCGATGGTGAGCGAACCAGAAACGATGGGGATTGCCAAGCAGACTCTCATTGTGGTACGAGAATTCGCTGTGTTGCTTTTTGTCGGTATCGGAGCCGCGTTGGTGCTCCTGCGTCCATCAATCACGACGTGGGCTTTTTATGCCTTTTGTCTCGGATTGAACGGGGCGCCTGCCAGCTTGAAGTCGTATGTGCTGGGTCCGCCTTGGGGCGTTATCTCCGATATTGTTTCGGTGTATCTGCTCGCCGCGGGCGCTGTGGGCCTGGCCGTCTTTTGCGCGGTCTTCTTACGGAAAGAATTCGGCGGCTGGCGACGGCTAATTTGTCGCTGGTCCCCATTTCTCGTGCTCGTTCTTTGGGGACTTGGCACCTACAGGCTATTGGGCAGCGAGTGGTTTGGTTGGCCGGCTGAGGCTACCCTCAACCTCATCTTCGTCTTAGCCGGGGCTGTGTTTTTGCTCGCATTGTTTGCGCTCATTGGCACCTACCTACACTCTGATGGAAATGACAGGCAGCGCATACGCTGGGTCGTCCTTGGTTTTGGGATCGTTTTTGTGGCTCGCATGGTGCTTCTTTTTACCAAGTTCAACCTGCCGTATTGGTTCTATGCAAGCCTCAGCCTCGTCAGCGTCGTTGTGCCCCTCACCGTTGCCTACGCGGTCATAAAGCATCGTGTCATCGACGTAAGCTTTGTCGTGAGCCGTACTCTTGTGTATGCCCTGCTCACGACGTTGCTCGTCGGCGTCTTCTCAGTCATTGACTGGTTCTTCCTCGACAAGCTCAAGCTGGCACGGTTAGGTACGATCGCAGAGGTAGGCGTGGCGATCGGCGTCGGCTTTTGGTTCAATAGCCTGCACCGGCGCGTCGAAACGCTCATTGACGCGACGTTTTTCCGCCAGCGTCATCGGGCAGAAGTGCAGCTTGCTCGCAATGCTGCGGCGCTCCCTTCAGCCACGACGACGGGAGCTGTCGCACAGGCATTGGTGAGCGAACCAGTGCGAACGCTGTCCCTTGCATCTGCGGCCCTTTTCCGACGCGGTAACGATGGCATATACGTCCGCGAGGCGTCTGAGGGATGGGCGCTAAGCGATGTTTCGAGATTGGACGACGATGACGCGCACTTTTTGATGCTGTTGCAGACCGAGAACGGGCCGCTGTCACTGGACGATCATCCGTGGCGCACTCAAGGTGTGCCTTCGGGTCCGGCGCATCCCGTCTTGGCGCTTCCTATCATTGTTCGTCGCAACCTTGCAGCGATCGTAGTTTATGGCGCTCACATTCGTGGTGAAGCGCTCGACCCGGATGAGACCAAGGCGATTGCCGGTCTCGCACCCGGCGCGGCGGCGGCGTACGATCATCTGGATGCCGAAGCGATGAGAAAAATCCTCGACTCGGCAACGAGAGAAATCGAGTCATTGCGAACTCGGCTCGCAGACACGCAGACTCAGCCTGCGTAGGAGCATCCGAGCTAGGTTCCATCGCACGAGAACCGAAACACTCGTGGGCAGCGTGCCGACGTAGCTCAGGGGTAGAGCAGCGGTTTTGTAAACCGCGGGTCGGGGGTTCAAATCCCTCCGTCGGCTTCCAATCTTTCGCTTATCACATAACGGTTTGCTAAGACTTCGCGGCTCTTGACAGGCGCACTTGACAGCGCGAATCTAACCTCTGTCTAACCTTTTCTTGGAAAAGACAGGAAATGCGGGTTTGTGAGGCGCTTGGTTAAATGCCTAACGTCATCCTAAAATCGTCCCGGATTGCTTGTAACTGCACGAGAGGCGAGACTGTTACAAGAACGGGCTCACCCTTGCGGTTGAAACGTATACTCTTGGCTTCGCCCCTAATTAGTGCCCTGCTTGTCCGTAACCGTAATCGTTCACGTGCCCGGCGCGACCGGAGTTACGGTGAACGTCACCGACTTTCGAGAATCGTTTGGATCTTTGACCGCCGGCGCTGAGGCTGGGTTGACGGCTGCGACCGTAACGTCAGAACTCACGGCGTTGCGTAGATACCAGCGGAAAAGGACAGTCGATTTTCGTTGCCGCACGCTACCTAGCACATGTTGACCGCTGGCGAAAATTTGAGCGCGAATGGGGCCAGATCTTGCGTCTAGTTGTCGTGCTGTACCTGGTGGCGATGGTAGCCGTCATAGTCGCTGTAGATTTCGCGTTCTTCAGAAACCGATTCTGGGAACGGCTGACGGTGAATATTGGCATTGTCTTGGTGTTCGCAGCTTTCTACTTCAGATTCCTCAGGCGTCCATGAACAAGGCGCGCCTCGGAAAGTTGCCGCTCGTACGTATCTTTGCGTGCTTTGCCGCGCTCATCGGAGCTGCCAAATTCATAGTTAAGCCATTTTCGTAAACGTTCGATTGCTAGCCGTTCCTCGAACATTGAGCAGAGTAACTGCGAATGAATTTAATTTTCGTTTCCTAGTAAACCAAATGCTTTGCGACGTCTGGTTTTCGATTCTGCTCATTCAGACGAACGAGGTCGCCTATGCAGCCACCGTACAGTGCGTCGTACGCGACCGGGCAAAGGCGTATTGTCGGCGTTGCACCGACTATCGGCCCGTTATGCCAGGAACCGTGCATGCCGCGAGTTTACGAGCACGGCCAGGCACGTTGATGGGCCCATCCATATCGGGCGAAGATCGCGCGAATCGGCGACTAGACCTTGAGCGCTTCCTTCAGTGGCGGGAGCTAAGAAAATGGAGAGTGCACCGCTAGCGCGGTGCCCTCTCCGATCAGCCCAATGCTTCGAGCTGTCTAGGCTTTCGCCATTAACCGCAACCGGCGGGATCTGTACAACTGCCGGTACCAACCGCGTCGGCTAAGAGCAGTCGCACGTCGAGTGAGGCGATGATTTTCGGTGTCGAATACATGAGGAAGTTCTCCTTTGGTTTTCTGGAGAGAGCGCCTCATCGCGCCCGAACCGCTTCGTAAACACCAAGCGATTGTGGCTATTTTAGCAGGGCGGACGTCGCTCACGCTGGTGCGAAAGGCTCAAAACGCCACTGCAAGCAGAGCGATGCTTTCGATCTCTATCGGGACAAGATCGAGAGAAATCGGCGTGAGCTATAGATTGCCATTGTCAGCCGAGGGTCTGAAAGGCCAAGTAAGTTTTGAGCGATCCGAGGGTGGACGTTTTGTCGAGCAAGTGCCCTGGCAAACTTGTGTCGCAATGTGTGGAACATGATTGGCCGCATTTTTTGTGGCAATCCTGAGCAATTGCACGGGCCAGCTCAGAATTAGGGCGTGGCCCGAGGCGCGAACAGCGATGCTCCATAGCGCAGCGTTGATTGCAAGTCATCGGCGCGGACGTCGGGTTCGTAGATTTCCAGATAGTTTACATGCTGCCCGACACTGTTCGGCTCCATCGCGAAATCGATTGACCTTCGCAAAGCCAGCGGAGGATCGCCCGCAGCTCCCATCCCTCGGCTGTCGAGTTCGGCAGAGGTGCGCATTTGAAAACCGGTGATACTACGTCCGTTATAACCGATAATAAATTGATCTTCCATCTGTGAATTGGGGGTGTGAGCACCCAAGCCTGCATGGACATCGTCCATCTCAAGCGCAAATCGGCGTCCCAAGAGAGCATTCGCTTCGTTAACCAGTGCCTGTCTCGTTTGCAAATGCTCACGAGGATCAATTTTACCTTGGTCATTAATACTAAGACCAGTCCCCGTGGACAAAGAAAAGTACTGACGAGGAAAATCGGCGGCATATGCTCGGAAGACCAGTTGCCATGCTCCGAGATATTTAGATGGCGTATAACCATCATTTTGCCACTGCTTAAGGTCCTGTGGCGAGTTTGGCAATGTGAACTCTGGCGAAACCGATGTTGGCCCGTCAGCTGCGACCACTCGAAAAGCGGACGACATTCCGTACCTGTCGCTCAGTAGTTTCAGGAATGCAAACCAACGGTTAAGGTACATCGTATCCCAGGGCATCGGAAGGCTCTCGACCTTACCTATGTATGGTCCATATGGAATTGGGAAGAGGTCGGTCTGCACGCCCTTCAGGGCCCACGCAGGCGTAAAAAAGCCAGGATAGATGCAGAGCTGCACCCATTTCTTTGATGATTCCGCAGCGGCGAACAGTGCATCGAGCTTCGACCAATCTGGTTTTCCTTCAACCGGTTCGATGTCGCTCCAATGGATCTGCAACGCCACGCCGCTAATGTAGGGGTTATTCAATGCTTGTGCATCCAATGATCCACTTTGCGGCGTGTTTCTTATGACGACAACGAGTCCGCTCGGTACGGGCTGAGCGGTCGATGTCGACGGCTGCGTGGGTTGCACCATTGCAGCAGTCGAATGTTGCGTAAGAAACAAGGTGAGCGCCAAACAGACAATGCCAGCGCGCTTGAGGTTGAGCATGCGCACCTCCGGGCTGTGCTTTCTGCAACCTCGCTGCAGGACCTAGCGCCTAGCTGCTCTTGCCCTTTGCGTAGCTTTCTTATGGAGTCTCGCCAATCTGCGTCGCGCTTGTAAACGCCTCTTGGGAGGGTAGGCAAGTGTATCGTAGGTGGCACAGCCCAGCTACCCAAATTCCTGCGCCACTGGTGTTCGCGCCGGGCCCGATTAGAGGGGGGCTACTCTCTCATTATCATTGGAGGTCGCCATGTCGCTCGAACTCATTAATACTCTGGGCACCGTCATAACGGTACTCATTGTGGCTGCAGCTGCTGTCGCAGCGCTCGTGCAATTACGGCACTTGCGTGCCGGAAATCAAATCAACGCCATGCTGAGCATCGGTGAAGAATTTAGCGCGAAGCGATTTTCGGATGCCCAAACGTTGGTGAGGGAGCAGCTCGAGGCGGCGCTCAATGATCCGCTTTTTCGCGAGTATAATGTCGCGCTGGATCGCCGTCACGCGACTCCAGACGTCAAACCAGAATACGAGGAACTGCACAAAGCGGTAAACCTCGTTGGTAACTCGTACGAAGAGCTTGGCATCCTTGTCAAGAATGGCGTTGTCGACCAGAGCATCTTTCTTGATCGCTATTCGTGGGTTATTGCGGGCAACTGGACGAGGTTGGAAAAACTCCTCGGGTTGGCTCGCGAGGCTACTGGCAATGTCGCGCTTTGGGAGAATTTCGAGTACCTGGCGGTGCTTTCAGAAGATTGGATGCGCGCCCGTCCAAACGGGACCTACCCGGCGCGAATGCGCCGGATGGCGGTGCGTAATCCGTGGCCCATCGCACCAGAGCCCGCGATTTTGTAATAAACCGGACAATATGCACTTCAGGCGAAAGAGGATGCGAAATGCAAGGGCCGCCGCCAGTACGATCCTTCGACGTTCAAGTTCCTGGTGGTCTGGATCCAGTCACCGCCGGAAAGTTAATTAGCGCCGAGATTTGGAATAGCCTCATCGGTACGCTGGTGGGCGGTTTCTTGGCGGTTGTCGGAGTCATCATCATCTTCAAGGGCTTCACTGGGAGCATGGATCTCGGATTGAAGTTTGGCGACCTCTCGGCCAACTTGAGCAATGCAACTCCCGGGGTAGCGATAGTTTTTGTCGGGGTCATCGTCATGGTTGTCTTCAGGCTCAGAGCAACAATCCGCACTGCGAACGCCCTCCGCGCCTTAAGCTCGCAAGCGAGCAACGCAGACGCCAACAAGGCAACGAACCTTTAGGGCCAGCGCAGGTCGCCCCCGTTGCTCGGTTCACCCGGCGCGCTGCTCACGACCAGCGCTTGAATCTTCGCGGGGGATGACCCCCAGTATGCTGCAGCTTGTCCGCTAGAGTTCGTTTCAAACGATCCCACCTCACGCTCTTTGCCTCCAACGACTTCCCAGAGATAATAAGTCGAGCGCGGAGCGAGCTCATCTCCAACCAGATAGAGCCAACTACCATCCAGCGCCTGAATGACTTTGGCCGAGCCTACGATTCCGTGCAGCTCGTGATGCTGGAAGTGACTATGCACGAGGGACGCAATCGGAACAGGAAAAATCTTCGAGCGAAGGTCGATATTCCAGATCGCAAGCGCTATTAAGGCTGCTGCGGCCACGAAGGACCCAATCCACGGGGCGATGCGGCGAGGTTGTCGTGAAGAAATGCGCGTCACCAGAGTTCGTTCACCCGGTGGCTCTAAGGCTGCGGCGGTCCTCATAGCCTCGGCGAGCAGGACGGCGCAGCTCGGGCACTGATCGGCATGCTCCAAAAGACGGGCGCCGGCATCGGCGTCGAGCCCACCAAGTGCAAACGCTTCGATATCGTCGTACGGATGCGTCGTCATGATGTACTCTCGTTCATAAGTTTCCCGAGCTGGCGCAACGCAAGCTGCGCGCGGCGCTTGACCGTTCCAAGCGGAGTTGCGGTTCGTTCGGCAATCTGCACCATCGTGAGATACTTAAAGTAGGCTAGCTCCACAACGCTTTGCTGTTCTGCGGGCAACTTGCGGAGCGCACTCTGCAGCATCCCGGCCACGTTGCGCGCTGTGACGAGCTCGGCCGGGTCCCCCGCGGTTTGGCTTGGGGAGAGCTCCTGCGCTCGGGATTCCCGCTGGGCTCGTGACGTTGCACTGCGCAGAATCCCGAGTGCGGCGTTTCTTGTGACAACGGTTAGCCACGGCGCTAGTCCGCCGGTGCGAATGACCAAACCGTGACGGTGGCGCCACAGAGAAAGAAACGCTTCCTGGACGGCATCGCGCGCCAAGTCGTCGTCCTGCAAAATACGATACGCAATCGCATTACAGCGCGCCCCATACAACTGGTAAGCGCGCTCTAATGCCGTGGGTTCATCTGCGGCGAGCTGCTGAATCAGCTCGGGGATTTCTCCCGACTCCGTCTCCGTCACCTCAATGAGCGAGCGTCTCGACGGCGACAGCAATTTCGCCTGAGACCGGCTGCAGCGTTACCGTCCGAATGCCAAGATATTCGCCTAGCTGGCCAGCGGGTACTTTGAGCGGTCCTGGTTTGGGGGCAGCGCCGGGTTTGGGTTGCGGAAACGCGGTCGAATCAGCGGTGAAGAACGTGATCTTGCCATCAACTTTGGAGAGCACCTGATGGATGTGCCCATTTAGCACCGTGACAGAATCAAACCGCCGCAACATGGAGATCAGTTCCAAGTAGTCGTCGGTCGTCCATCCCCATTCTGGGTAAGCGGCGTACAGCGGGATATGGGCAAACACGGCGATCGGAGTATTGCTGGATTGCTTCGCGAGGTCAGCGCGCGCCCAGTCCAATTGATCTCTGCCGAGCATGCCTCCCGCCGTGATATTGAGGACGTTCGTGAGGGCAAGGCTATGCACGCCCGCGGCATCAAAACTGTACCATGGTTTGATGTTCTTCCCGAACATCTTGAAGTAGAGTGCGCCGTTATCGTCGATGATGTCGTGCTCGCCTGGGACCGCGTACACGGCACCGGTCTTGATCGTGCCCAGCATCTGTTGCACCGTGTCGAACTGTTCCGGCTTGGAGAGATGGGTGAGGTCACCCGTGTGCATAACGAATTCCGGCTGCACCGGTAACGCGTTGATCTTATCGATGGCGGCTTGAAAGGTTGAGAGCACGTCCGTGTTCGCCTCACCGTGAAATCCGATGTGCGAATCACTGATTTGCACAAAGCTGCGTGCGCCAACGACGGCGGGCATCGGGGAAGCTAATGCGCGCCCCACAATACCCGGTCCCGCGAGCGTGTAGACGACACCCGTACCGCACCAGGCCATGCATTCCAAGAACTTGCTACGATCCATTAGTTTGCCTCCTTGACAACAATCGTCGCCTGCATAAAAGGATGAACCGTGCAATGGTAATGGTACGTGCCCGGCTTCGTGAACGTGTGTGAGTAGGTATCTCCTTGGGCCAGACCTTTGCTATTGAAAGAGCCGTCATCCGCGGTTGCGGTATGCGGATCGTCGTCCAGGTTCTTCCACGTTACGGTCGCTCCAACCGGGATGGTTATCGACGCCGGCTTGAACGTGTAGTTATCTATTTGTATTTGCGTTGCGGTTGGGGTGGACGATGCCATAGTGTCTGCCAAAGAGGGCACGCTAGTCATGATGGCCGCCGCTGCTAGGAAGAGAAGAACTGATCGCATGTGGGTCCTCCGACCGGTTATGAAGCCGTATTTGTGCCTCACCCCCAATGTATGCAGCCCAGGGGTGTACGGTTCACTGCGTCGGCAAAGAGGTTGCATCAAAAGCATTGGATGATTGATTATTAGGCCTGGCCGGTACTTGCGCGAACAAAACATTCATAGTATGATATATTCGCCTAATAAACTAAGGGGAGCCAGCCTTGTTCAACGGTTCCAGTTCGGTCCTTGACCAACTCGATCTTCAGCTGCTGGACGCTCTGCAGCGCAACGGCCGGTCGACCTTTGCCGAACTCGGCGAACTCGTGGGCCTCAAAGCGGCGTCCGTGCACGACCGCGTCAAGCGCCTTGAGGCGCGTGGGTTTGTGCGGGGCTATGCCGCACGACTCGATGGGAGGCTCTTAGGCTTGGGTCTGACGGCCTTTGTCAGTTGCTTCACCTCAGCCCAGACGGATTATGATAGCTTTACGGCAGCAGTTTCGGCTTTGCCCGAAGTGTGCGAGGTGCACAGCGTGACCGGCGAAGAGAGTTTCATTCTCAAAGTTATGACGAAGTCGACCGCCGAGTTGGACAATTTTCTCTCGCGCCTCAAAAAAATTTCAGGAATTGAACGAACCAAGACGATGATCGTGCTTTCCACGCCGTTCGAGCGCGGAGGCATCACTCTAAAGGAAGACGGCGTGCCAGCAGCACGGCGTTTACGGAGCGTGCGTTAAATGTCAGACGCTGCAACAGTTTCAACCAAAGGCACGAACCACGTCGCGCAACCGCTCGTTCACTCGGTACGGCCGCCGGCCGGCCCTGAAGCTTTGGAGCACATGAACCTGCTGCAAGGCGAGTTCTGGCGCAACGTGCCGGCGTACCGCGACGTGGATGAGGAAACTTTTCTCAATCACCTCTGGCAATACCAGCGCTCGGTGAAGACCCCAGAGGAACTGCTTGCCACCATCCAAGAGCTGGCACCTGATCACTTCATTGATGACGTCCGTGCTGGGTTCCATCGGGCTCCCATGAATGTGCGCGTCTCGCCGTATGCAATCGCGCTCATCGATTGGAAGAATCCCTATACCGATCCGATTCGCACGCAGTTCATTCCGCTCGCCTCTCGCCTCTTACCGGATCACCCAAAGTTGTCGCTGGACTCGCTCCACGAATTGGATGACTCTCCCATCCCGGGGCTGACGCACCGCTACGTGGACAAAGCTCTGTTCTTGCCCACCAACGTGTGTCCGGTCTATTGCCGCTACTGCACGCGCTCGTATGCTATCGGTGGCGACACGGAAGTCGTTGAGAAGGCCGAGCTGGCTACCAATCAGCAGCGCTGGCAGCAGGCGTTCGAGTACATTGCCTCGCGCCCGGAACTCCAAGACATCGTTGTCTCGGGTGGTGACGCCTACCAGTTGCCGGCCAAGAGTCTCAAGAAGATCGGGGATGCTTTGCTGGATCTCCCCAACGTACGCAGAATCCGCATTGCCTCCAAAGGCCCAGCCATCATGCCCAGCAAGATTCTCACCGACACGGCCTGGACCGATGCCTTGATATCCCTCGTGGAACGTGGGCGGACCATGGGCAAAGATGTCATGCTGCACACGCACTTTAATCATCCAAACGAGATCACGTGGATCACGCAAAGGGCTTTACAGTTGCTGTTTGAGCGCGGTGTGATGGTCCGCAACCAGAGCGTGTTGATTCGCGGCGTGAATGACAACAAGCGCACGATGCAGCTGCTCGTTCGCCGGCTTGGCTACATCAACGTCCACCCCTACTACGTGTATATGCACGACATGGTCAAGGGCGTGGAAGATCTTCGCACCACCGTCCAAACGGCCATCGATATCGAGAAGTTCGTACGCGGCTCCACGGCTGGGTTCAATACGCCCACCTTCGTGTGCGACGCGCCCGGCGGCGGCGGCAAGCGCGACTTGCACAGTTACGACTACTACGACCGCGAGAGCGGGATCGCTGTCTATAGTGCGCCCAGCGTCAAGCCCGGAGAGTGGTTCTTGTATTTCGATCCCATTGACCAGCTCTCTCCACAGGCGCAGGCTCGCTGGAAAGATCGTAAGAGTCAAGACGAAATGATCGCAGCCGCCATCGCCAAAGCGTCGTAATTGTAGCGGGCAACTGAAAAATCGCCTGTTAGGGCCCGGTTTGGTCAACCCTTCGGAACGACGCAAAGATTGCAAGATCGTAGACGATCTTTAACCCGCCTGCAAGAAAGAATGGCAACCCGACTGCCGCCGTCTGCATAGCAATCCCCGCGAAGATGGGCGCGATCGCCGCTGCGGCGGGTCTTACAGCGTTGGTCAGTGCGGCCGCGTGCGCGCGGTTTTCTGGTTCCACCGAGGCGAGCGTGAATGCTTGGCGCGTCGGCACGTCCATCTGCGACAGAGCAAAGCGGGCAAGTAACACGGCGACAGCGCCGTGGAATGTCGGCATCAATGGCACGATGCAGAGCAGCACGTTTGACGGCAGATGCGTGAACACCATCGTGCGCAGCAACCCGATTCGTAGCGAGAGCCATGCTGCTAGCGGGTACGACAGCGCGGCTAAGGTGTTAGCTCCAAAGAGAACAAGCCCGAGCTGCTGCTGGTCCGCACCGAAGCGCACGTGCAACCAATACGCGAGAAAACTTTGCACGACGAAACCACCGGCGAGTGCGTCCACCCCAAACAACACCGCGAGGCGCTCGGCCGGGCCGAACGGCTTGCGGTTGGCTGCAGCGGGTCTGGAAAGTGGCGCCGCGCTCTCTTTAGGGAGCGTGGCATACACGGCAAAAAGCAAGAGGCCGCAGCCGGCGTACGCCCATGGAATGGAAGCTGTTGGAATCGCAGCGGCGGCGAGGGCACCCAAAGCGAGCGCGAACGCGCCTCCGAGGTTGTAGATTGCAAAAGCATGCGCCGAAGCGGAGGCGGGCACCGATTCTGCGACGGCGTGCTGTTCTATCGCGGCGAACGGGCCGACTTCCTGACCTCCCGCGCTCAGCGTGCCCAGCAAACATGCCAGCACAAGGGTCAACCATCCGCCAGGGATGCCCAGGGCGAGACCCGCAGCACACATCGCTCCCGCGGCGATGAGGAGTGCGTCGCGCCTACCGAGCTTTCCGCTGAGCGGCGCCGCCATCGAGAGGAACGCTGCGCCGGCCAAGAGTGCCAAAGTCAACATCGCGCCGACCGCAAATGGAGACAGCCCGCGCTCGCTGAGGTACAGAGCCAGAGCTACGGACATCACGCCGAACCCGAACGCGCGCGTCACTCGCGCGGCGACAATAATATTGAACGTTGTCACGGGGTTTGATTCAAGACTTCAGCTTATTTTGGCACCACGCGTACAGGGCATCGTACATTGGCCACTCGAGTGAGAGTTTCTCGTGGTCGGCGTCGCCATAAACGGTCGCGAATCCCTGGGCCATCGCACGCAAGCCCGCTGCCTCCGGCTCAATCGAAATATCGTCCGCCACATCAGCCCCATGAACGATCCTCCCAAGCAATCGAAGCGCGGGATCTTGCAAATCATATTTGACGAGGATCGACTCAAAACTACAGCGCCCGTCAACATGCCCTAGTTCGACGTTCGGCACGTCATACGGTGTCGCGCCCTCGGCTTGTGCCACGCGCATCACGTCATCGCTTCCAACATACAAGAACTCGGCTTTAGGATCGACGAAGCGTTGAATCAGCCACGGACACGCGATGCGGTCGACGTTGGCATTCTTGCGTGTGACCCATTTCATGGCACCGTTTGCTCCGCGGTAGGCGACTCGGAAATCGCCCGCTTCTGCAAGTGCTCGAATTCATCGTCGATGCTCGGAACAAACTGCGAGTCTTGATAGTTTTCCGTACCAGCGGGGCGCGGCACTTCCTTCCACCACGCACTGTAACGGGCGAGCCACTCGAAATTTTCGAACATATACGGATTGCCCTGAAAGCGTCGCAGGTGGTAGACAAAGTCTCGAATGGCGGTCCAACGAGTCCGCAGCATTAGCCCTACCGCATCAACGAGGAGCGAGGCGTCGAGCACCTCACGGCGGGCCAAAGTAGCGATCGTCTCCACATATTGTCCAACTATCTCGAGGGCTTCCTCGTCAGCCGAGCCGAGGAATCGGTCACGCAGAGCTTCGTCGTTTGGGTAGCGCGCCGCGACGTCCCGAAGCTGAATAAAGACGTGCACGATCGTTGGGGACGTCAGACGCTCGATCGCGCGAAGAATGGCAAGGGCGTTGCGTTCGTGCTCCATTTGTCGCACTTGCCGGGAAAGCAGCAGCGTGCTAAAGAGCACCGTTGCAAAAGAGATAACGAGCGATGCGATGGGCGCTATGTGATCGAACGACGCCATGTCGGCTACCTCTGTAGCGGGCGATTGGAACATCGCCCGAGCACGCGTTGGCGTACGTTCTCAGTTAGCGCAAGACTGTCATGCTAGCGCCGGCGGCAGGGAACGCGACTCGCTAGTGTGGAGTCATGAGCGGCTATGCGTGAAGTTGATCGCATCGGAATCCTCGTCTTTGATGACGTTGAAGAACTTGATTTCGTAGGCCCGCTTGAAGTGTTTGGGATGGCGGTGCGCTTGCGAGAGAAGGGTGCGGTTAGCATTGTTGGGCACGACTCGCGCAAGGTACGCTGTCGATATGGATTGCAGGTTGTCGCGCACGAGCTCATTTCGGACTGCGCAGACTTCGATCTGTTGATCGTCCCAGGCGGTTTGGGCGCGCGCACGCACGCCGTCAAGAGCAAGCCCATTCTCGACTTCATCCGCCGGCAACAAGGCATCGTTGCATCGGTTTGCACGGGCGCGTTGGTGCTCGCGGCTGCGGGTTTGCTCGAAGGTAAAGAAGCAACCACGCATCACACCGCTTACGATATGCTGCGAGCCCACCCCGGTGTGGTCGTTCGCGAAGGCCCTCGCATGACAATCCATGAGCGAGTGTGGACCTCGGCGGGTATCTCCGCAGGCATCGACATGTCGCTCGCTCTGGTTGCCGACTTGTGGGGACGTTCGCTCGCGGATGAAATCAGCACGGCCATGGAGTGGCGCGGCGCATCCGAAAGTGACTGGAACAAACTCTAAAGAACGCTGTGTAATGTGTATGAAAATGCGCGCCGGTGTTCACTAAACAAGGTACGTAGTTTGTGAATCTTTGCCTCACGCTGCGGGTTCTTCGGCGATTGAGGTATGTTCATCAGTTGATCGAGCAATCGTGTTAAGTAGCGGATGTCCTGGGGATCATTCACGTCTCGCGATTCCAGAGATTCTTCAAAGGTGAGCAGTCCGAAGGTGTCTCCTGTGGCAAAGTCGCCATACATCAGACGAACAAGACTCAGAATATCAACGATCAGGCCCGCGTTGAGCGGAGGCAAGGCGCCGTCAAGTTTCAGATCCTTGATGGTAAATTGAACGAGACAGTCACTACAGAGGATGCTGAGATCCGCAATTTGGTGTGTGGTTGCATAATCGCCGACTTTCTTCCAATCGAGGATCGCTTCATCGCCGAGGAGCGACTCGACCATGATGGAGGTCTGCGTCGCAATTGCTTTGGCAAGGGTGTTGAACAATTTGAACTGTGCGAAATCTGAACCATTGAATCGCCGCAACGGATCGACCAGCGACACCCGCTGAATTTCACTTCGCCGCGATGGTCGTCGCGAGAGAACCTCGAGTATATTTTTTGTCATGGGTCAAGTTTTCTGCAAAATGAATTGGGATGACTGAATCAAGACGGTGGTACAGTCACGACGAAATTCGTCCACGGCTCTCGTGACGCCATCACCCCACCAACCCTGAGAGCCGTAGTCATCGCCCGTGATAAAGCCTCCGGTTTTTACTTTTGGATAGAAGTTCAGAAGATCTGCCCTGACGTAGTCGTAGCTGTGATTGCCATCGATGTACACCCAGTCGAAGTAATCATTAGAGAAGAGCCCCGCAGCGGTCGCTGACTCCATCCTATGGATGCTGACAGTACCGGCATTACGTTGGTGCTTAAATCGGGCCGCGACCGCGTAAAACATATGGTCCATATTGGCTTGACTTATACCAAGCCGGCCGCCGTACCACGTGTGCTCATAGGTTGTCGATTGCTCGTATTTCCAGGGATCAATTAAATGGAGCCTCTGCGGTTTGACGAGCTGGAATATGCGGGATGAAAACTCTCCCTTAAAAACTCCTATTTCGGCACATATGGATCCCTCGGGCATAAGATTGAGTAAGAAGTCGCGCCGCGTAACGTGCGGGTCCGCTCCAAGCATTGAAGTTGCTCGCGCTTTGATTGCTGCTGCAAACTCTTTGATCCGCACGGCACCCCAATCCAGACGGTCACAAATAATGACAACACGACGACGTAAGAGAAAAGAAAAGGTTACTCAACCTCTCCGAGTCTCCCGCGAATTTGGTAACAGTAAACGCGGATTTTTGCGGATGTGATTTACACCACAGCAAGACATGGTCCGTACAGTACTCATCCGGAGGCGTGATCGTCAAGAAATGATGCACGCTCACTTAGTAAGCGAGCGATTACTCCACCGGACTACGTCTCGTGTACGCCTCATATGGGCCGTAGTGGGCTTGCGTCTCTGGGCGCGTGGGGCTTTTGCACCGCGGTATAGCACGCCGGGGGGAGTACAATTAATCTTGTCGCCCGCCTACACGGAGCGATCGGGCGCGATGAGGCGCTCTCTCCGATGGTTCAAAAGGAGAATCTTCCTCATGTACTCCACACCGAGAATCCTCGCCTCGCTCGATGCGAAGACAGTCTTAGCCGAAGCCCTCGGACAAGAATGTAGCGTCGTCGGCACGTGGTGCGGAAACGCGTAACACGAAACCCTAAAGCGCCCGAAGCGTCGGGTGCATCAGGGAGCGCACCGGCCTAGAGGTGCCCTCCCTTTTTCTTTGGCGTTCGAGCATCATCGCGGCTCGTTTTCAGATCGTAGCGCATCAGCACGCGGTATGGCACGAGGCGGGCAACGGTCTTGAATCCTGCGCGCGTGAATGTCGAGGCGGTACCAGTAAAAAGATTCGAGGTGCTCTTTGGTTGCTTCGTATCGATGGGATAAGCTTCGAGCGCGAGAGCCTTTGCGCGTTTTGCGAACTTCAAGGCCGCTCCAATCAGTGCAAACTGAACTCCCCGCTTGCGATAGCCTCTGCGCACATAGAAGCAGGAGAGCGACCAGACCGGTGCGTCGTCCATGCGCTGCCGTCGCCGCACCTGCTCGAGCCACGGCAGGGCATCACGCGGGGTAAGTTGGCACCAGCCCACCGCAAGGTCGCCGTCGAAGGCGAGTAGGCCCGGTGGCGGACCGCGCTTCACGACCTCTCGAAATGCCGACCTGTTTCTCTCGCGCAGCCGCTTCCGATACGCGCTGCCAATCCGCCAATACATGCACCAGCAGCCATTGGAGGCGCCGTTCTTGCCGAAGAGGTCCTTGAACGCTGGCCAAAGATCAAGCGTGAGCGGGCGAACAATGAGCTTCATGCCGCCCTGTAGTTTGTGCGGCCAGAGTGCGTCACCTCGATGAGCAGGTGACGTCGAGTATCGCTAAGCAAGGAGCCTCCTAATGGCCGCTGAATAACGTGCCAAGCGAGGAGCGGCTGATAATCATTTCTTCGGTCGCGCCTTTAGTATATTTTTTTGCGCAGTCTCGAGGAGGAAGTAGAAGACATGTCGACAGTCCGTCGTAGCGTGCTCTTTAGCTTGCTGGTTTTCATGGCGTCGCTTTTTTGCCTGCCGAGTCAGGCGGCTGACACGAGCGGTGCGAACGCGGGAACTGTTCGTACCTATTATATCGCCGCCGATGAGGTCGAATGGGATTACGCTCCGAGCAACATCGACGAAGTCAGCGGCAAGCCATTCGATGCAGATCAAAAAGTGTATATGACTCGCGGCTCGCATTCCATCGGTAAAGTTTACCGTAAGGCAATGTATCGCGAGTATACGGATGCAACGTTCACGAAACTTAAGGTTCGGCCGTCCAGCGAGCAATACTTGGGACTCTTAGGGCCGATCATTCACGCCGAGGTAGGAGACACGATTAAGGTTGTCTTCAAGAATAACGCCTCGCGCCCGTACAGCATGCACCCGCACGGCGTCTTCTACAAAAAAGACTCGGAAGGCCAGGCCTATAACGACGGAAGTCCCCTCAGCGACAAGGAGGGTGGCGCGGTGCCGCCTGGTCATACCTACACCTATACGTGGGAAGTTCCAGAACGCGCAGGACCGGGCCCGAACGATCCAAGCTCCATTGTCTGGCTGTATCACTCCCACGTGAACGAACTACGTGACATCGACTCCGGGCTGGTTGGCGCTATCGTCGTTACGCGACACGGTATGGCGCGGCCAGACGGCACACCAAAAGATGTGGATCGTGAATTCGTCGCGCTCTTCAACATTTTCGACGAGAATCAGAGCTGGTATTTGAATCACAACATCCAGGCTTACACTCACGACCCAAAAGGCACGATGAAGGAGGCCGTTCGATTTGGGGCGGTTCCTGTCGATGCAGAGAACGATTTCTCGTTGAACGGAAGTGGTTTTGTCAACAGCAACTTTAGGTTCACGATCAACGGCTATAGCTATGGCAATGGGCCAAAAATGGTCATGAAGCAGGGTGATCACGTGCGTTGGTATCTGCTTGCCATCGGCTTCGGGTTCAATTTCCACACCGCGCATTGGCATGGCAACACGGTGCTGGTCAACGGGCAACGCACCGACGTTATTGCGCTTTCACCTGCCCAAATGGTAACCGCCGACATGGTCCCGGATGACCCTGGTGTCTGGCTGTTCCATTGCCATGTCAGCGACCACATGATGGGTGGCATGAGCGCATTCTACGAAGTCGATCCGTAAGCCACTTTCTCCCCGTTACAGAAAGCGGCGGGGCGAATTATTGTAGGATCGCACGTGGTTACACGAAGTACAGTTAACAAAGCCACCCTGCGCACGTTGATCGTCGTCGCGTTGTCGCTGCTTGTGCTTGTGGCGGGCGGATTGGACTTGCGGCGAATATGGGTCCCTATCGGCGATTTTGGTTACGCGCTCAATGGCAATGACGTGTTGATCTACGTTGCTGATGGCTCACCGGCTGCCAAGGCGGGAATGGAAATTGGCGATACCATTAGTCTACAATCGACCCCGGCGCGGTTCAGGTGGTACGCCGCGCAGTCGGGCACCCTCCAGGCCGGCCAGAAGGTCACTTTTGGGTTGACACACAGAGGCGTTCTACGACTGGTTACGCTCACCGCGAGACCCCAGGTAACAGAAGGAGAGCACTTTTACGCAGCCTATCGAATTGCAATTCTTGGCGTTGCTGTGCTCTATATTGTCCTCGGCGCCGCGCTCGTGTTGCTTCGACCCAGCCTGATGACCTGGGGATTCTTCCTCTACTGTTTAGCCAATACTCCTTTTACGTATTACGCCATAACGCTCTTGTTCCCGTTTCCATGGCCCTATGTGGTGTACTCAGCCAGCTGGCTCCTCATCTCCGCCGGGATCGTCGGATTGCTCGCCTTTGCGCTGTGCTTCCTCAACGAGCCGCTAAAGGGATTGCGGCTTTCGGCGCTCCGAACGATGCCATTGCTTTTCGCAGCTCTGCTCATTTACGGCTTTTTTTTCACGTACTGGTGGGGCTGGGTAGGCGGCCCGCCAGGTGAGCTGTTAACCCGCATCTACGTCGGCATACCTGCGCTCTGGTCGCTCATGGTGATGTATTTGTTCGTGGACACGTATATGCGCGCTCGCGGCGGAGACAGACAGCGCATTCGGTGGGTCGTTGTTGGGTTTGGCCTCAACTTGGCCATACAGTCTGTGAGTCTCTTCCTCGACGTGTACGTGCCCAGCGAGCCAATATGGCTGGCACATGTGTTTCAGCTATCCACCGTCATCGTGCCACTGACCGTAGCCTACGCGGTCATCAGACATCGCGTCATTGACGTGAGCTTTGTCGTCAGCCGCACGCTCGTTTACGGGATACTAACGAGCTTGCTCGTCGGTGCTTTTGCCCTCGTTGATTGGCTCTTCATCGACAAGCTCAAACTCGCAAGACTAGGTACTATAGCCGAGATGGGTGTCGCCGTTGCTGGTGGCTTTTGGTTCAATGGGCTACATAAGCGGGTAGATTCATTAATCGAAGCGACGTTCTTCCGTCAGCGCCACCGGGCCGAACGCCAGCTCGCAAGAGATGCGGCCGCATTGCCCCTGGCCCCCACCACAAACGCTGTCGCGCACTTCCTGGTCGATGAGCCTGCACGCGCGATGTCGTTAGCCTCCGCAGCCCTTTTCCGTCGTGGACCAGATGGCATGTACGTCCGTGAAGAGTCGGCGGGATGGGATGCAACCAACATATCAAGATTGGATCATACGGATGATCCCCTGTTGATGCTGGCCCAGGCGGAGAATGGACCTCTCTCCCTTTACGATCACCCCTGGCGTACAGAAGGCGTGCCTTCGGGACCAGCTCACCCGGTCCTGACATTGCCGATCATCGTCCGCCGCGAACTCGCGGCGATTGTATTCTACGGCTCTCATATCCACGGAGAAAGCCTCGACCCGGATGAGATCAAGGCGATTGGCAATCTCGCGCCTGGTGCCGCCGCGGCTTACGATCATCTGGAAGCAGAATCGCTACGACGTCGAGTTGAACTGCTACAACGTCAACTGGCGGAAGCACAGATACAACCTGCATAGTTTGCCCGCAGGTGAGGTTAGATACGTCTAGGAGGGTACGAGAACTAACTCATGACGCTTGAATTCGCGATCGACTATACAGCGTTGAACACCTGGGCCACGGTGGGAACCTTCTTATTGCTGCTGGCCAGCGTCATTGCGGCCGCCATTTCGCTCCACCATGCCGCCTCGTTTAATCAGATCAGTGCCGTGATCTCAATGGAACGTGATCTGCGCGGCAGCGACATGCAGGAAGCGTTGCGCTTTGTGCAGGCGGAGCTACCTTACAAGTTGCGCAACGAGGAATTTCGCAAAGAGCTCGATGCGCTCGGCTTGCTCGACTCTCGTGTGCATCTTGAGATTATCGCCTGCAACTGGTTCAATGCGGTCGGCACGCTACTCAAGAACAATCTTGTGGAAGAAAGCGCTTGGATGGATTTGTTCGCTCGCCTGACCGTGGCGTATTGGGACCGCCTCGAACCGGTCATCGCCATCTTGCGACGGCGGCGCGGCGATTGGCAGTTCGCAAACTTCGAGTACATGGCGATGCGCGCACGGGAATGGTTGCGCAAACACCCGCACGGCACGTATCCTGGCCACACGCCGCGCGCCAAGGTGGTTGACAAGTGGTTGACCGAGGATCAGTCCTCGCAGATCTGAAGGCGCTACCGAACGTTAGCTCACCGTTGCGTCACAACCTAGGTTCCTTCGAGCGCGCAGCCGAACTCCTTTAGCCAATGCCACCCGAAAGTGGGGCCGAGACCAAAGGCCTCGACACTTTACCTACGGGTACGGTGACATTTCTATTTTCCGACATCGAAGGCTCAACGCAACGTTGGGAGCAGCACCGCGAGGCGATGAAGGCTGCTTTGGCGCGTCACGAGCAGCTTATGACCGTTGCGATCAAGCAGCATGGCGGTTACGTCTTCAAGATTATGGGCGATGCGTTCTGCGCTGCGTTTCCCACTGCACCTGATGCGGTTCACGCAGCTCTTCATGCACAGCTTGCATTGGCCAAAGAAGATTTTACAAATGTTGACGGTTTGCGCGTGCGCATGGGTCTACACACGGGATACGCAGAGGAGCGCAACGCCGATTACCTCGGCCCAGCCGTTAACCGTACGGCGCGACTCATGTCCATCGGCCACGGCGGTCAAGTGCTGCTGTCAGGTTCCACTCGCGAACTGGCCCATAGCGATCTTCCCGCAGGCGTGTCGCTCTTAGACCTCGGCTCGCATCGGCTCAAGGACCTCACCGAGGCCGAGCAAGTTTGGCAACTCACCATCGAGGGTCTGCTTGCAGACTTCCCGCCGCTCAAATCGCTCGACACGCTGCCCAACAATCTGCCGATGCAGGTCACGAGCTTTCGTGGTCGCGAGCACGATCTCGAAGGCGTAGACAAACTGCTCGCCGCCCACCGATTGTTAACGCTTGTGGGGGCGGGCGGTATCGGCAAGACACGGCTGGCGATTCAGGTTGGTGCAGATTTGTTGGATCACTACCCTGACGGTGTCTGGTTGGTGGACTTTGCGGCCATCACCGACCCCGAGCTTGTCTCAAGTGTCATCGCCAAAGTGGTAGGCATGAGCCAAGTGGAAGGCCGCAGAGTCGATGAGTCCATTCCGCCATGGCTCAAAAGGAAGACCTTATTGTTGATCCTGGACAATTGCGAGCATTTGTTGGGACCCGTTGCCATTTTGGCTGACGCCATTCACCGCAACTGTCCACAGGTGCGCATTCTATCCACGTCACGTCAGGCGCTTGGGGTGAGCGGCGAACAGGTCATGCGGCTTTCTTCACTCGACGTGCCGCACAAGATCGCTGACCTAACGCCTGAGGCGGCCGTGGAATTTGGTGCGGTGGCACTCTTTGTGGATAGGGCGCAGTTAATCGATCGGTCCTTCTCCCTGACCGACGACACGGCCCCGGTCGTTGCCGAGATATGTCGCCGTCTTGATGGTATTCCGCTCGCCATCGAACTCGCCGCTGCTCGGGTGAAGGTGTTGAGTATCCCGAACCTCGCGCAGCGGCTCAATGAACGCTTTAAGATCCTCACTGGCGGTAGCCGAACTGCGCTGCCACGCCAAAAGACGCTGAGTGCGCTCATCGACTGGTCCTACGACCTTCTCACCCCACAGGAGCAGATGTTGTTCAGGCGGACAGCGATTTTCGCTGGAGGCTTTAGCTTGGATGCGGCCACAGCGGTGTGCGCCGGCGAGGGCCTCGATGAGATCGACGTGTTGGACTTGCTTTCATCTTTGACCGACAAGTCGCTCGTGGTGGCTGATACGGGTGGCGCACAGGAGCGCTACCATTTGCTTGAATCCACTAGGGCCTACGCTCTGGAGAAGCTGACGGCAACAGGCGACCGCGAACGGCTGGCCCGCCGCCACGCCGAATACTTTCGTGACCAAGCACACGATGCCGACAAACGCTACGGTATAGGCTCAACTTCGGCGTGGCTGGCGAGCGTAGAAATGGAACTGGACAACTACCGCGCCCTGCTGGAGTGGACGCTGAAAGATGGACGCGACGTGGCATTGGGTGCTGCCGCTGCTGGGGCGCTTCAGCACCTTTGGTTTGACGGCGGACTAGCGCTGGAGGGGCGCTATTGGATCGGTCTTGCGCAAGCAGCCCTCGACGAATCAACGCACCCGGAGGCGGCAGCTCGGATGTGGCTTTCGCTTAGTGGGTCTTTCTCCGGCAGGCACAAGTACGACTGCGCCAAACGCGCCGTCGAGATGTACCAGTTGGCGAGCGACAGTCGTGGGGTGGCCTGGGCGTCCATAAGTCTTGCGTTCGGTCTCGACCAAATGGGCCGTCTCGAGGAGGCACTTGGGATAAACACACGAGCGCTAGTGGCGATGCGCGAGTCAGGAGATAAACGGGGAGTGGCTAACTGCCTAAACGTGCAGGCGTTTATCCAGTCGGATCGCGGCGATTTCGCTGCGGGGCATGCGTTGTTTGCGGAGGCGCTTGCGGCATACAAAGCGCTCGGAGACGAGTTGGGGATGGGCCGAGTGCTGTTAAATCTCGCAGAGCTGGAGTTCAAAGAAGGGAGTGCCGAAGAGGCGCTTCGCTCAGTGAGCGCGACCTTGGAAATGGAGATGCGTGGGAAGAACGCACATCGCTTGGCAGTCGTCTACAACAATAGCTCCGCCTATCGCATCGCGTTAGGAGACTTGAATGGAGCGGGGATAGGTGCTCGCGAGGGACTCCGTTGGGCGCGGCAAGCACAGGATGCATTTAACGCCGCGGTCGCGTTGCAGCATATTGCCTTGCTCGGGGCGCTGCGCGGAGAAGTTCGCAGCGCAGCGCATATCATCGGCTACGTCAACATGCAATATAAAGACCTCGGGAACGAGCGTGAGTACACCGAGAAGTGGGGCTATGAGAAGCTGGTGGCTGCGTTGCGCGAGCATCTAAGCGAAGCCGAAATAGAAAAGCTCGCGGCCGAAGGTGCGGCGTGGTCGGAAGATCAGGCGGTCGAAGAAGCGCTCAAGCCCTAGACAGGGACGATAAATGCAATCCCTACTGGCCCAGGTGCAGTGAGAATGATACCACAAGTTCGCCCGCAAGCTTGATGCGCAACTGACCATCTTGATGGCCGCGCCTCGTGCGAAGGGGAACCACCCGTTATTACTGAGCCGAACCAATCCTTGAATTCAGCCGAACACTAGGCGCGCCCGAACCGTACTTGGCGGTTATGCCGTTTTGTGACGCAACCCAACGCCGCATCGCGTCTCTAGCGAGGTCCTGAGGCCGCCGATACGGCTGGCAAGCCAAACCCAGCATCGGCGTTCAACGGTATGTACTCGTTCTGGCTGACGTGGCCGACAACGGGTTCTAGGAATTCTTTCACATCCTCAGCTGAACGCGCTTCCCACAAGCACGTTGCTGTTTTGCGATCTGTGCCCGGTAGGTATTGGTGCAATTTGAGGTGTGACGGGATCACCTCTGTAGCGCCCTTGGCCGACGACTCGAACTGGTCGGGATTGCTAATGCGATGGATGACGGTTACGAACATAAACAGCTACCTTTCAAGGTTGAAGAAGCTTCGGAAGGACGAGGATAAAATGGGTCGCCATGTTGACGCGAACAATTCATGGCCGATGTTCGCTTCGAGGTATTATACCATCTCTAACCCTTCTCGAATACTCGCCAAAATTCAAGGGCTCCCTAACACTGAACCTACGCTGCGTCTAGCTTCAATGCAAGAAACGACCGCCAGGTCGTTGATGCGATGTTGCGCAAGGCTCGAAGCTGCGGTCGAGGAGCAACCGCCAAATGGGACGAAAAAGGCGATGCTCCCATAATGCAAGTATGCAGTGGCAACAAAATTAGCGAAAAAACGGCCTAGCCGCCGAAGCACCGCAACCCTGAAATCACAACAAAGTTAGGTACTACAAAGGATTTCCACGATCACGGGCAGGTGGCCGAGTGGTTAATGGCAGCAGACTGTAAATCTGCCGCGCGACGCGCTACGTAGGTTCGAATCCTACCCTGCCCATAGTCAATTGTTGACGCGCGTATTCAAAGGATGATGGATGGCGTTTAGCCTGCGCAAGGGACGTGCCGCGGTACTCAAAGCCGTGGTCCTAGGGCTCGTCGTCATCTTCGCTCTCCTCATCGCCTTCATAGCTTGGATCGTTCGCTCTCCGTTGCCGAAAATCGACGGTAGCCTTTCGGTGTCTGGCATTGCAGCGCCGGTCACGATCCGACGCGACAGTCGCGGCATTCCCCACATCGAAGCATCCTCTGAAGCCGATTTGTTTTTCGGCGAGGGTTTTGCGTGTGGACAAGATCGGCTCTGGCAAATGGATTTGCTACGCCGAACGGCCGAAGGCAAGTTGTCGGAAATTGTGGGACCGGCGGCACTTGGTATCGACCGATACATGCGAACCATCGGACTTGCAACTGCTGCGCAGCACGACGCAACCATGCTAGGTGGTCAAGCCTTACAAGATGCCACCGCATACGCGGCGGGGGTCAACCTCGCCGAAACCCATCACCTACCGCTTGAGTTTCGGTTGCTTGGCTATCGCCCTCAGCCCTGGACACCAACGGATAGCATTGCCATCATCAAGCTGATGGCACAACGCGTTGACGACCTGTGGGATCGCGTGGAGCTGCGTGCGTTGCTGCAGCGCAGAGTCGGCGTGGTTGCGGCAAGGGCGTTGCTCGATGCGCAGGTCCCTAGTCTCGAACACTTCATTGAGGGTAATGATAGACCGTCCAGCACAACCCCGGCAGTCGCTGCACCGGACCTTGGTTCGCTCGCAACTGAAGGCTTTGAATCGAACCCGCTTCCTCCGGATCCTCAGAGCGGTTCGAATAACTGGACCGTGGCCGGCCGCCGTGTAACAACCGGAAAGCCCGTGCTCTCGAATGATACACACCTCGAGCACTCCGTGCCTAGCACCTATTGGCTCGTCCAGCTCGACGGAGCAGGCATCGACGTCGAGGGATTCATTGTTCCTGGCATCCCATTTGTCGCGCTTGGCCACAATCAGCGCATCGCGTTCGGTGTGACAAGCGGTGACGTTGCCGTTCAAGATGTCTTCGTCGAGAAGTTCCGCTCGGCCACCTCCGACGAGTATCTCGTGAATGGGCGCTGGGTGCACGCCTCGCATCGCAGAGAAAGTATCGCCGTCAAAGGGAGCCTACCGCAGGTCTTGGATGTACTGGTGACCCGCCACGGCCCGCTCGTCAAGCGAGATGGTGGCACCGCGTACGCTTTGGAGTGGACGATTCTGCAAGGAGGTGACGAGCTTGACCTGCTTCGCGACCTCGACCGGGCGGCAAACTGGAATCAATTTGAAGACGGTTTGGCCCACGTCGTAGGACCTATCTTCAACTGGGTCTACGCCGATGTGGACGGCAATATCGGATACCATCTCGCCGGAAGGGTTCCCAATCGGATCGCTGGCGATGGCTCGCTTCCGGTCGAAGGCCAGGATAGCCGCTACGATTGGCATGGGTACCTACCATTTAATCAACTGCCGCACGCGTTCAATCCGAGTCGAGGATTCATCGCCACCGCGAACAATCAACTCGCTCCGGGAAGCACGCCAGTTGGATCCTCAACGTTTTATGATTCTCCCTATCGTGTCGATCGAATCTACAAACGTCTTGAGGTAGGCGGGCACATGACGCCCGAAGCGATAGGCGCGATTCAACTGGACAATATCGATACAGCGCGATCCACACTCGCACAGATGGCAGCACACGCGCTTAAAGGAAACCCTGATGCGCGATTGAGCCGTATTGCGGCAGAACTTGCTCAATGGAATGGTAGGGTAACGGTCGATTCGCGGGTTCCCACGTTTCTCGTCGCGCTCGAGCGTTCACTGACCGACGAGTTACTCGAACCAAAGCTGGGATCGACGCTGACCGACCGTTATCTAAAAGACTACAATCCGGTCGTCGTCTTCGAACGCGTCATGAAGGGTAACCGGTCGCTCGCCTCAATCGGGATAACCCACGACTCGCTTCTTGCAGCGCTCCCTCGTGCGTGTGCGCGCGCAGCCGACGCGGTAGGTGCGACGGCGGGTCAAGGAGTTGCCTCTGCCGCTGTTTGGGGAACGAAGAATGCGGCGATTTTCGATCATCCCCTTGGCCGCCAATGGCCGCTGAACGTGTTGTTCAACATCCGAACGTTTCCCCAAGCCGGAGATGGCCTTACCGTCTACGCTGCAAAACCAGAACACGGTCCTGCATCCAGACTCGTCGACGACATCTCCAACTGGGATAATTCTTCCATGGTATTGACGCTCGGGGAATCGGGGCAATTCAACAACAAGCATTATCAAGACGAAGTCGAAGATTTTAGCGCTGCCCGATGGGTACCGTTGGCGTTCTCAGATGCTGCCGTCAAGGCAGCTACCAAGGACACGCTCATCCTCATTCCTAACCTATGATATGCGGGCGGGAGTAGCTCAATTGGTAGAGCGCTAGCCTTCCAAGCTGGATGTTGCGGGTTCGAGACCCGTCTCCCGCTCCAGCACAAACCCCTATCTCCTTTGCGCAACCTAACGGCTGGGCGCCTTTGTTATTTTGTGCAGGTCAGATTGATTCTGAAGTTTGCGGGCAAGTGATAGTGCGGCACGCCGGGTATCGCGTTTTGCGTTGCCGTGTCGAACAGAACGAGCACACGAACCGGCTTGTCGTTACCATTCAGTCCGCTGCCCAAAAAGAGCTGTGTGAACGTGTATGATTCGTGTGGTTGGAAAACGTGGAATCGGAAACTCATGCTTAGTCCACCCGCCACGCTAGCGGATGAAACGTTGTTTCCGCTCTGTGTCGCGATAAACTCGTCCGTGACGTTTGATGGCATTGCTCCTATACCGAGGGGCTGTACCTTGCGAGCTGTCGAGTTAACCCAAGTCTGCGTTATGTTCCATCCAGTCTGGTCTTGTGGTTGCGCGTCGGGCGGATATGGCGAAAATGCGGTGACACGCATCCTCCAAATACTGTTGGTCATCCATTGATTCAAGCAACCTTCATTCGCTGCAACCTGGCTGGAGCCACCCTCGGCGTTTGCTGCCGCACCAGTCGCCATGCAACCAAGATTGAAGTGGAAATTGTACTTCGACGAAGTGAACTGGGGCTTCGAGGTTTCTTGCGCAAGTTGAGTACCATTGAACGTGATCTGTAGGCCCTTGGGTTTGTTGGATGGATCCGCATTGAGATTGCTTGCTAGGAAGATCTGCTTGTAGGTGAGCTGGCCGGACGGGGCCATATTGTTATTCGTAACGGTTTGCAATGACAGAGTGCCGCCGCTCGTTTGGCTGGCCGTAATGGCGCCGTTACCGAGTTCCAAAGTTTGGTCTTTGAGCACTGAATCGGCTGGACTCAGTTCGCGGGAAGTCCCATTGCGCCAAACCTCGGTAACTTGCCAGCCCTGTTGCTGGCTACCGTTCATGACGGGCTCGACGTCGGTAACTTTGACGCGCCATACCCCATTGAACAGCCATTGATTCATGCAGCCTTCGCGGTTGTTGGCCTCGGCCAGCCCGACTGAGCGCGTCAAAGAAATACACCACGCGGCCAGTCCGAGCAAGAGGAATAATTGAAATGAGTACTTACGCATGATGTCTCTCCTTACACGTGATCTATTTATCATTGTATGAGAATGTAGACCCGTCGGCTCCAATGATTTCAATTGCCACTTAAGGCGCAGGACAGCAATGGATCAGCTGTTGCACCGCATCGGTTATTGAAGAAGCAGGGGAGTCACCGACTCCGTGGGCATCGCCGACAATAGTGTTGAACGGGCCTACGTAAAGGCCGACGGTCGTCGCCCAACCTTCTACCAAGCCGTTTGGCCCGTATATTGGATATGTGTGGCCGTCGATCTGGTAGCCTGGGCCGTTGTCCTCCCAATTTAAGTCGGCGGCGTTATTTCCAGCAGTCACAACATCATAAGGGATATTGTTGGCGTCGGGAGACGGCCAGCCGGCTCCCTGAAGTCCTTGCTGAATTAGCTGCTGCCAGGGACTTCCGGAACCCGGACCCGGGGGTGGGCCTTGGCCGCCAGGCTGATTCCCGGGACCCTGCGGGTTGCCCGGACCCTGCGGCTTGCCGGGACCCTGCGGCTTGCCGGGTCCCTTGGGCTTAGGCTTACCCTTCCCGGGCGGCGGGCCCCCACCGGGCGGCGGCGGGCCCCCACCTGAAGACGAGCTAGGGTTCGGTGATTGCGCTAAACGCTGAGCGCTGCTATTCTGGGGAACCCCGGTGTTGTTCGCGGGGTTAAACGCTTGATCCACTCCCGCGCGGACATCGGCTGCCACCCTGCCCCCCGTAGAACGAGCAAGAGCCGATTCCCAAGCGCCCACAGGGAAGGTCGTAGCCTGAATCGCTGCTTCCGTATGGCTGACCTTAGCACTTGCGACCGTCTTCAGCGCGGTTCGAAACTCGGCGAGGGCCATCAATTCCGGCAGCGCGCTGTCTTGGCCGTGAATCTGGTGCAATAAACCCGAGAACTGACTGCGCAATCCGCTTTCCGTGTCATACTGGGCTTGTGCTCCGGCTGTCGCAATCTTGCCGCTGCCACTTGGCACGCCTACCATTACGAGCTGGTTTGTTGACCACGTTTCGTCGTGGTGCGTTGGGTTGTGGACGTTGCCCTCTTGCCAGACAAATCGTAGGGAGGCGATGTGATAAAATTGCGTCTGTGGATCGCCGTCTACCCCTAAGCCCGGGCCGGCGTAAGTGACGGCCAAACTGTCGCCCTTATTATCTTGCAGAGTTGTGATCCGCCCCAGCTGGTCCGTGCGTTCTGTGACTGCTCCTGGGACATCGAGGTACGTCGTCGTTTCCTGATAACCGTGCGGAGTGAACCACATAAAGAAACCATGCGGATCGTATGACCAGCGGACTTGCGCTTGCGCCTCCGCTTGACCACCCGCCTCTGGCAAGCCCGGAAGGACTGCCACGCGCTCCATGTCTTGGTAGGTAGCGTTCGAGGTCAACATGCCACGTAAGGAATTTTCTGCGTCGATGACGGGCCTCATCGGATCTGGTATCTTGGAGAGCAACGCGTTAAACTTATCTGCTGGGATGAATGCTACCGCGTTCGTATTCAGCTCCAATAACTCGGCGGGACTGAGGAGCTTGACCGCTGCCGCTTGCAACTCGGGCGACGTGTCACTGATCTTGGCTCGGGCAAGGATCGCCCATATGAGTTGCTGGACCGTTGGCTGTGGGATCTCGAGATGCGAAGCCGAATTGCGCAAGATGTCCTCGATAATCGGCGCCCTCGGACCTTTGAGAGGTGCATAGAGATACGAACTGCCCGATGTTGGTGCGCGCTTTCCAGCGTGCAAACAATAGGAGCGTCCGTTGTACCAGTAGGACCCTGATACGAGATCAAACTCGCCCCTCGAATTGTGCGGTATCGAGGTGAGATTTCTGCCAAGTCCAGGTACGTAGTCGTTCAAGAATGGTATGCCGGTGACCGCGTCCGATAGGCTTGTCGTTATCGCTTCACCGTTCAGCAAATCGGTCACATCCGGAATCGGAAGATTGGGGAGTTTAGGCAGCGCCGGAGGGTTAGGTAGCGGGGGTAGCCCGATCGTGTAGCCTGCAGTCGGCACGCACAGAATGATGCAGGCGCAAGCGACGATAAAGCATCGGCGAAGCAACAACATGAGCGAAACCTCGAAGCTAGACTGAGGGAACGCTCAGATGATTATGCAAAGTGCGCCCGCTTGCCTTCGCGCCAGGTTCTTGCAGCGCGCCCTAGAATTAGTCGCGCAAGACTTCTCGTTTCCGCCTTCAATGGAGGTTGTTATGCGTTTGCGTTTTTCGCTTTTCGTCATTGCCGTAATAATGGTTGCTCTTGTGCGCGCAGCGAGTGCCAGTCCAACGATGACGACCGCCCAGCCAGCGCCCAAACCTATCCCCGCCAATTATGTGCAAGTCTCTCCGTGTATCCCCACGATGGGATGGCACTATGCAAATCCGAAGGCGCCACTTGCGGGATCCACCATTTACGGAGCGTATCAAGGCAAGCCGGTTTTTACCGAAATCATGCTCTTACCGAAGGACTTTGCGGCAGGTAAGGACTGGGATAACGTCCTCAAGCCGCTGCCTGGTTACGCCATCGACCACGTCGATATCGATTTTCTTCCGCACGGCCATCCCGGAATGCCTTTTCCGCATTACGACCTTCACGCTTACTACGTACCGCACGCCGTGCATATGCAATACTGCGGGGGCATGGCGGCCTTGAAGAAGATGATGAGCGGATCGATGAAGTAACTTTCGCACCGTAAGCTCACTTCACTGAAAGCCCACACATGTGGGCTTTCTCTTTTGGTCATAGGAGCGACTCCCATTACATTTGAATTTGCAAAAGCAGGAGGGCAAGCGTCAAAGACATGTCCATAGCGCGTTTCGCTGTCACCCGTCGGGTGGCTGTCGCGATGCTCACCGCCGCGATCGTCGTGCTTGGTTTTTTTGCCGCGCCTCGGCTAGCGGTTGCCCTGCTTCCTTCGTTTGCGCCGCCCGTCCTCACCGTTAGCACATCGTACGGTAATGCACTACCTGAGACAATCGAAAGCACCATAACAAGACCGATCGAGAATGCGGTTAGTCGAGTCTCGGGCATCGATATCCTCGAATCCAACTCATTTCAGGGGCAGTCGACGGTGCGCGTGCAGTTCGATTACGGAACCGACATCAACGTTGCGGCGGTTGACGTCCAGCAGCAAGTCGCGCGCATCCGCGCATCCTTGCCGAACGATCCGCTCCTCCAAGAGCCGCAAATCATCAAGGCCGATCCGAACGCGACCCCCGTGCTCCAACTGCAGATAACCGACCCCACCCGCGCACCCCGCGATCTCTCGGATCTCATCGTCAACGCACTGTCTGATGAACTTGCTTCAGTTCATGGCGTTGGAAGTGTGGGCGTATCGGGGGTGACGCAGCGAGCGATCATGATTGAACCCGACGAGCATCGGCTTGCCGCGTTGGGTCTGACGCTAGATCAACTCGTTTCGCGCATCAAGAATGAGAACGTCGATCTGCCCGCCGGCGTGGTGAAGATTGGCGCCAGCGAATACGGCATCCGGACAAACGCTCTCTACACAGCGCCTGATCAAATTGGCAACACAATCGTCGCCATCGCGGGCGGCGCCCCCGTCGAACTCAAAGACATTGCCAAAGTCAGCGACTCCATTCAAGAACAACGCATTTTCTCACGCGTGAACGGCAAGCCGTCGGTCCAGATGACGATTACCGCCCAACCCGATGCCAACATCGTCTCGGTGGCAGTCGGACTGCTGGCAAAAATCAACGACATCCGTCAACGCTATCCCACGATTCAATTCGCGACCTTGCTCGATCAGCGCGAATTCATTTTGATGGCTCTTGCCGCGCTCGAGCACACGGCGTTGTATGGCGCCGTGCTCGCGGTCTTGATCATTTTACTGTTTCTCCACACGTGGCGCGCGACGGTTATCGTTGCCATCTCGCTGCCGGTGTCAATTCTTGGAACGCTGTATGTAATGTATGCGGCCCATCAATCCATCAACGTGATGACGCTAGGAGGATTGGCTTTGGCCGTGGGCTTGATCGTTGATGACGCGGTCGTCGTGATCGAGAACATCTCGCGTTTCTTGAAAACAGGGATGACGCCGACCGATGCAGCTGAAGGGGCAACGACCCAGATATTGGGAGCCGTCGTTGCATCGACGGTCACCGTGGTCACCGTGTTTTTCCCGCTGCTCATGGTGCCCGGGCAGCAGAAACTTATTTTTGCTCCGTTCGCCCTTGTCATCATGAGCGCGGTCGCTCTTTCTCTGCTCGTTGCTGTCCTCACGGTACCCATGCTCTCCGCCGAACTGCTTCGGCGTAAAGGCGAGGGTCTGCCGCAAGCCAGCCCCAGGAGATCGTTTGCCGAGTCGTTCGAAGCCGGTTACTCGCGCTTTGAGAACGCCTACCGCAGAGCGCTTGCGTATTGTTTGGATCGGCCTCGCATCGTTTTTGGCTCATCTGCGGCATTGCTTGGGATTACGGTGCTCGTCGTGGCACTGGGAGTCGTTCCCACCGAAATTTTCCCGCCATCTGACTCGCGCTTCGTTCAATTCGATCTTCAGGCGCCGAACGGCACCGCGTTGGATGTAACGAACCACATCTCCCAAATGGTTGAGAACGCATTCCGTGCGGATCCGCGCGTTGAGGAGGTCGGCGCAATCGTCGGTCAGACAGGCAACGGCAATAACGCGCGGTCGCTCACCAACCGCGCTAGCATTCAGATTGCGTTGAAGCCTGGCACGAGCGGCGCCGCCGCGGCCAGCTTCGTCCAGGAGTGGCGAGCTCGGCTCAATGCCAAAGGTCCGACGGCTGGTGCCCAGAACGCGGCGCTGCAAAGTGCCATGATTGGCACCATTGCCCGCGGGCAGACCGTTGATATCGTGCAGCAACAGATCTCGCAGCACCAAACCGCGCTCGAACTTGAAATTTTCGGTCCGGACGTGAACCGCTTGCAGACAATTGCCGACGGCGTCATGGCCGCGATTTCCAAGATTCCAGGCGTTGGTGATCCGGATAAGAACGTCACCAATTCTCAGCCTGAAATCGACGTCACGATCAACCGCACCCGACTCATGATGTCTGGTATGGGCACAGGCGATCTCGCGAACCTGATCAGCACGGCGACCAATGGCACGATCGCCTCCTACTACCAGATTAACGGCGTCCAATATCCAATTATCGTGGAACTTCCCCCAAATCAGCGACGCTCGTTTTCGTCAATACAAGGCGTCGAGTTCACGCCTTCCGGCGTTGCCCAGGGCGGTGCGGCCGGGGGGCCTATCTTGGGGACGCTCGCCAATGTAGCGAACCTCACCACCGGCCTCGGCCCCTCTGCCATCAGCCGCGAGGATCGTCAGCGCCGCGTGGAGATCGGAGCTCCAATCAGCGGACGCCCACAAGGTCCTGTCGTGGCAGATGCGGGCGCGATCATGCGGAACTATCCTTTGCCGGCAGGCTATCGTTGGGAGTACGGACCAGAAATTCAGCGTGGAGAAACAAGCTTCAATGCTCTCTGGCTTGCCGTCGCCCTCGCGGTCGTCCTCATTTATATGCTGCTTGCAGCGCAGTTTGAGTCATACGTCGATCCGCTGGTCATCATGACCGCAGTCCCATTGTCGCTAGTCGGTATTGTTGGATCGCTGATCATTACGCAGCGCGCCTTTGGCCTCACCGCGTTTATCGGTTCGCTTATGCTCGTGGGTATTGCGGTCAAGAATTCTATTCTTGTGGTCGAGTTCACCAAACAACTTCGCGAAGAGGGAGTCGAAGCACGTGACGCGCTCCTTCGCGCCGGTCCTATCCGCTTGCGTCCCATCCTCATGACCACGTTCGCGACGATCGGCGGCATGCTACCCTTGGCGATCGGCATCGAAGCAGGAAGCTCGACTCAAGCGCCGTTGGCCACGGTCGTCATCGGCGGATTGATAGCGTCGACCTTCCTGTCATTGCTCGTCGTTCCGACTTTGTATCTGTGGATTGCGCGCCGCTCCGGCGGCCGCTTCGTATCGCGCCGCCGCGCGCCCTCGACAGCGAAGGAACTTCAGTCAGTCGTGGGGACCGGAGTCTAGGCATGTCCGAGAACGCGCGTCTCGGCGCTGAGCTCGCTGCGATCTTGGTCGTCCTCAGCATCCCCTTTTGGATTCCCTTTCTTCCCGACCGCTTGCTCCCAAAATGGATGCGACGCAATAAATGAGACTGTTCCTTGCCGTAGTTGCTCTCGCGCTGTGTTGCGTTGCTTGCTCGCACAACGCGGATTCAAAAAGCGCAAGCGCAAGTTGCGACGGCGCGCACCTCAACGCTGCCGCAAATCAAGGGTACGCGTTGCTCAAGAGCGGGGATCTCTACAAGGCTCATCTCGTGGGTCACGAACTCATGACCATGGGCCATGCCTGCGGAGATACCGAGGTCGCGGTTTCTTCGACCATCGAAGGCGAGTACATCATGGCGTACGTTGGCTTCAAATTGGGAGATCGCGTGCAATCCTCACGCTACACAACGATGGGAATAAATGCGCTCGAAATCGTCAAGCAACACGCGTCGGAAGACCCTGCATACGCCGAGCTCTACCGGCAGATGCAACCGCGGTTTCTCGCGCTGCAGGTTGGGTTGCGCTAAGGGAGACTTGTGTCGCACTGAGAAACGCGGAGTTCGCTAGTGGACGTGTTTGCACTTGAAAGCGCGAGCCGCTTCCGATAATATGTGGAGGCTGAGGTGTGCCCTTGTAGCTCAGTGGTAGAGCGCGTCCTTGGTAAGGACGAGGCCGCGGGTTCAATCCCCGCCGGGGGCTTGGAATCTTTCGTCGAATGATTTTCGAAAGGTGCGCCCGTAGCTCAACTGGATAGAGCGATGGACTCCTAAGCCGTAGGTTGGAGGTTCAAGTCCTCTCGGGCGCGAACTTTTAACTTTCACACTCCGGAAACCCGGGGTGTGCGTTAGCTTGTCCCTCCGGGCAACGATCTCCGAAGGAAGAAATGGCGAAGCAAAAATTCGAGCGGACGAAGCCGCACGTCAACATTGGCACGATTGGTCACGTGGACCACGGTAAAACGACGCTGACGGCGGCGATCACCAAGGTGCTGGCCGAGTCGGGTACGGGCACCAAGAAGTTGGTGGTGGATCAGATCGATAACGCGCCGGAAGAGAAAGAGCGCGGGATCACGATCCAGCTGTACCACGCCGAGTACGAGACCAAAAAGCGCCACTACAGCCACGTGGACGCGCCCGGTCATGCGGACTACATTAAGAACATGATCACAGGGCGCGGCGCAGATGGACGGGGCGATCCTGGTGGTGTCGGCGGCGGATGGCCCGATGCCCCAGACGCGCGAGCACATCTTGCTGGCGCGGCAAGTGGGGGTACCGTATTTGGTCGTGTTCCTCAATAAGGTGGACATGGTGGACGACCCCGAGCTAATCGACTTAGTCGAGATGGAAGTGCGCGAGCTTTTGTCGGCCTATAAGTTCCCCGGTCATGAGATCCCGGTGATCCGCGGGAGCGCGCTCAAGGCCTTGGAAGAGACAAGCCCAGGGCGAGTGGTCAAAGAAGATCCTCGATCTCATGGATGCGGTAGATGCCTACATTCCGGTGCCGCAGCGCGACGTGGACAAACCGTTTCTGATGCCGGTGGAAGACGTGTTCACGATTACGGGCCGAGGGACGGTGGGCACCGGTCGCGTGGAGCGTGGCCGGGTGAAAGTGGGCGACGAAGTCGAGATCGTGGGCTTGGTGGACAAGGCGCGCAAGTCGGTGGTGACGGGCATCGAGATGTTTCGCAAGCTGCTCGACGAGGGCATTGCGGGCGACAACATCGGGGTACTGTTGCGCGGCATCGAGCGCGACGACATCGAGCGCGGGCAAGTGTTAGCCAAACCCGGCTCGCATCAAGCCGCACAAGAAGTTCGAAGCCGAAGTGTACGTGCTCTCGCAAGGATGAGGGAGGCCGGCACACGCCGTTTTTCTCGAACTACCGTCCGCAATTCTACTTTCGGACGACGGATGTGACGGGCTCGATCAAACTGCCCGAAGGGGTGGAGATGGTGATGCCTGGGGACAACGTACGCATGGAGGTGGAGTTGATCACGCCGATCGCGTGCGAAGAGGGCCTGCGCTTTGCCATCCGCGAGGGCGGCCGCACCGTGGGTGCCGGCGTCGTCACCAAGGTGACTGAGTAGCAGAGATGGCAAAAAAGGACAATCGAGTGATCGTGACGCTTGCGTGCGGCGACTGCAAGCGACGCAACTACACGACGATGAAGAATCGGCAGCACACGATCAGCGCGGCTTGAGCTGCAAGAAATATTGTCGCTGGTGCAAGTTGCCACACGGCACACAAGAACGAGACACGATAGGGCGGTAGCTCAATTGGTAGAGTAGCGGTCTCCAAAACCGTTGGTTGCAGGTTCGAGTCCTGTCCGCCCTGCCAGAAATGTTGTGTCGTCGAATTTATTCGCGACAAAAGGAAGACCAGTGAAGCGCATCACGGCGCCGGGCAGACAGCGTCGGCAAACGGATCGAGTGCAAGCCCGAACCAAAAGAGAAGGACAAAGAGAAGAGGCGCGCGCTGAAGAGCGCGAGCGGCGCTGGCGCGCGCATTCCTCACGGCTTCCGCGCTATCGTTTCGGAGATGAAGCGCGTCACCTGGCCAAGCCGCGAGGAGTGGGTCTCGGCGACACTGCCGTTGTCGTTGGCCTGGTGGTTGTCGTTGCGCTGTGGACGCAGCTTATCAGCGTCATCCTCGAAGTTCGTCAGGAATCGCAGAAATAAATCCGTGTCTGAAGAAGTAGAAGCAGCGGAGCCCGAGCAGCGACTTGCGGCCGCCCTCAGCCGAGGAAATGGCGCATCGTCGAGCGATCCCGGACCGTAAGTGGTATCGTCATTCATACCTATTCGGGCTACGAGAACAAGGTCAAGGCCAATCTCGAGCGGCGCATCAAGTCGATGACCATGCAGGACTTCGTGTATCGCGTTCTCGTGCCAACGGACAAAGAGGTTGAGTTTAAGGAAGGCAAGCGTAACGAGGTCGAAAAGAAGGTCTACCCGGGCTATGTGCTCGTCGAGATGAAGATGACCGACCAGTCTTGGTATGTCGTGCGCAACACGCAAGGCGTCACCGGTTTCGTGGGCTCGCCTGGGCTCCGGAGAAAAACCGCTGCCGCTGGCCGACAAAGAAGTGAAGACGATTCTTAAACAGATGGGCATCGAGACGCCGAAGCTCAAGATCGACTTCAAGAAAGGCGACCGCGTCAAAGTCACCTCGGGGCCGTTCTTCGATTTCACCGGCACGGTGGACGAGATCGACCCGCAAAAGGAACGCTTGCGCGCGCTGATCTCAATTTTTGGCCGGGAAACGCCGGTCGAACTCGAATTCTATCAAGTCGAAAAGGTATAACGTGGCAAAAAAAGTCTTAGCGAAAATAACCTTCAGTGCCAAGCTGGCAAAGCGACGCCCGCGCCGCCCGTTGGTCCAGCGCTTGGCCAGCATGGGATCAACATCATGGAGTTCTGCAAAGCCTACAACGAGCGAACCGCGAGTCAGGCAGGGCAGATCATCCCGGCCGTCATTACGGTCTTTGAGGATCGCTCCTTCACATTCGTGCTCAAGACGCCGCCGGCGTCAGAGCTCCTCAAGAAGGCGGCGGGTGTCGAAAAAGGCTCGGGCGAGCCAAACCGCAAGAAAGTCGGCAAGATCTCACTCGAGAAATGCCGGGAGATCGCGCAGGCAAAGATGGCCGATCTCAACGCCAATGATATTGACGCAGCGATGAAGGTTATCGCGGGCACCGCGCGCTCGATGGGAATCGAGGTTGGGTAGCAATGAGAAAGCACGGTAAGAAGTATAACGAGAGCGTCAAGACGCTGGGCGAAGAGCGGCTCAAGGACGCGGCCAAGGCAATCGACTTCATCAAAGCGACGGCCAAAGCCAAGTTTGACGAGACCGTCGAAGTACACATTCGTCTCGGCATCGACATGAAGAAGAGCGAACAGAACGTGCGCGGCACGGTCGTGCTTCCGCACGGCACGGGCAAGAGCAAGCGAGTGATCGTTTTTGCGAAGGGTGAGAAGGCGAAGGAAGCAACAGAGGCGGGGGCGGATGTGGTCGGCGATCAAGATCTCATCGATCGCATTAAGGGTGGTTGGAACGATTTCGATATCGCGGTCGCGACGCCGGACATGATGGGCGCCGTCGGTTCAAACCTTGGAAAGATCCTCGCGCAGCGCATGCCCAACCCAAAGGTGGGAACGGTCACGCAAAACATCCGTCAAGCAGTCGCTGAAATCAAAGCGGGCAAGATTGAGTATCGGCCCGACAAAGCTGCGGTTATCCACTGCATCATCGGCAAAGCATCGTTCACCAAAGAGGCGTTGCTTGAGAATTTCACCACGCTGATGGACGCGATCGTTCGGGCAAAGCCGGCGTCCGCCAAGGGGACCTACCTCAAAAGTATCACCGTCACCACAACGATGGGCCCCGGAGTGCGGGTGGATCCGACGAGGTTGAAAGCCGCCGCCTAGAGAAATCAAAATGTAGTCGCGCGAATTTATTCGCGCGTTCAACCCGATGACAGCGGGCCGCGACCGAAACGTCGCGCGAAGCCGAGAGGACCCGCCGAGGAAGCAACCAATGTAGGGTCGCGAATTCATTCGCGACGAGAAACTTGGAAGCGCTTTCTCCATCGGAAACCGGAGAAAGCGTTTTTGTTTTATGCCAACAGAACGAAAAAATGAAACCATCAAGGAGTTGCGCGCTCGCGTCGACGCGAGCCCGAACTTTTTCTTAACCGACTACCGAGGGCTCACCGTTGGCGAGCTGCGCACGTTGCGGCAGTCGCTCCGCAAGAGCGCGGCTCAATATGCGGTCATCAAGAACACGCTCTTTGGGAAAGCACTCGGCGAGGAACGGCTCGCGCAGCTCAAAACATTGCTCGCTGGTCCAACGGGCATTGCCTTTATCGGTGACGACATCGTCGCTGCAGCAAAAGCCCTCGTACAATTCGCCAACGAATCGAAAAAACTGCAGATCAAGGCGGGTTTGATCGACGGAGTCTTCTACGACCTCAAGAAGATCGAAGCACTTTCGAAAGTACCGTCCCGGCCCGAGCTGCTGGCCAAACTGGTGGGTAGCTTAAAGTCGCCGCTGAACGGCATCGTTTTGGTGCTGCATGGTAACCGACGAAAACTCGTTCAGTTGCTCGGCGCGCTTCACACGAAGCGCACCGAAGCCGCTGCGTAATTACTTTTTAGTGTCGCGCGAATGTCTTCGCGCGTTTGAGAAAGGAAAAAACACACATCATGGCTGTCACCGAAATCATCGAACAGATCGACAAGCTGACCGTCCTCGAACTTGCCGAGCTGGTCAAAACCCTTGAAGATAAATATGGTGTTTCCGCAGCTGCCCCGGTGGCGATGGTTGCCGCAGCAGCGGGCGGGGGCGCGGCCGCACCGGCGGAAGCGAAGACCGAGTTTGACGTGCACCTGATCAGCGCGGGCGAGAAGAAGATCAACGTCATCAAGGCAGTGCGCGAAGTGGTTCCGGGGCTCGGTCTGAAAGAAGCCAAGGACCTCGTAGAGGGTGCTCCCAAGCCGGTGAAGACCGGGGTCACAAAGGATGAGGCTGCGGCGATCAAGGCTAAGCTCGAGGAGCAAGGCGCGACCGCCGAAATCAAATAATCCATTCGAATCGATGACGCGTTGGGCCGACTGCCAGTCACCGAGGGTCGATTTTCCAATCGCCCCCTACAGCTACGCCGGCGTCAGCACCAATTGCGCGCTCGCACCACTTGACTGACGCAGACCAGATGTCACCGTTTTGTTATCTTTCCATTTGCCAAACTGCCCCGGGTCGCTCGCAAAAAAGTGTTGCAAGCGAGCGATACGGTCGGGCGTGGAGGGATGATCCTGCACCGCCTGTTCGAACCCTGATGGGTTGCCTGTGATTTTCTCGAGCGTGCGGAAAAACCAGATCATACCGTACGGGTTGTAGTTAGCTTTCGCCGCAAGAATCACGCCTTCATGATCGGCCTGATATTCTTGTTGTCGGCTAAAGTTGAGGAACCCATAGTTAGCGCCGAGCTGTGCAAGGGTAAAGACGTTGGCAGCTCCCTGGCTGCGAACGAAGATGCTGCCGAGCATCAAAAGCAGATTCAGGTTTTGCGCCTGCTTGATGCGATTCATCACGTGGCCCAACACGATATGCCCAGTTTCGTGACCGACCACGTTCGCAAGCTCGTCATTGCTGGCTGCATCTTTGAGCAGCGCCTCATTGACGTATACCCACCCGCCGGGCGTCGAGAAAGCATTCGGCTGCGTGCCCTTGACGATCACGAAGTTCATCGGCCACCAATGTGGCTGAGCAGCCGCCCCGATTCTTGCTCCAACTTCGCGAAGGACGCCATAGTATGGCGAAAGGTTGAGTATCTGTCCCTGTTTGCGTTGGTCGTCATACACCTGCTGGCCAACGCTGCGCTCTTGAGCTTGTTCGTCAGCTAGCGCCGGTTCCACGAATGCGGGCAGGGTTGCGGCTGTGCCCGCGGCACAAATGCCACAGATCCACGAACGTCGGGAAAACTTTCCGTGCTGCATGATTTCTTAAACGTGCACCCGTCAGAAAGAGTTTCCTTCAGCCATCCGAAGCTCCGCTTATGATGCCCACCAAGCACCCGTTCGTGTTCCTGCTCGCACTGCTCACCGTTGTTGTGGCTGGATGCTCGCGAGTGGAACTCTCTCGGGGCACGGTCGGCGGCGCGCCGGGCATCCTTCGCATGGCAACCGGTCAGTTCGACAACCTCAATACCGTACTTTCCGGCGGGGGCTCTTCAACGTATCTGTCCTATCTTTGGGGTGCCTACTTGTTTGTAGCAGACGACCAAAGCCGGCTGCATCCCGAGCTAGCTGTGGTCATTCCAACCATCGACAACGGCGGCATCAGCCGGGACGGATTGACCATCACCTATCACTTGCGCCATGGCGTTCGCTGGCAGGACGGCAGTCCTTTCGATGCGCGCGACGTCGTCTTTACCTGGCGCGCCATCATGAACCCGAAGAACAATGTCGTGACGCGGCTTGGATACGACAAAGTTGCCTCCATGACCATCGTCGATCCGTACACCGTGCACGTGCGACTCAAGGAGCGATTCGCGCCCGCGGTTGCGACCCTCTTCGGCCCAGGCGAAGTACCCATGCCAATTCTCCCGCAGCACCTGCTCGGCTCGCTGCCCGACCTCAATCACGCAGCATACAACAACAAGCCGGTTGGCACAGGACCATTCGTGATCGAGCGTTACGACCCGAGTTCGGGCGTGACGCTTGTTGCGAATCAAAACTATTGGCGTGGAGAGCCGAAGCTGCGTCAGATTGACTATATGATCATTCCCGACGCGAATACCCAGATGGTGATGCTGCGTTCCAACGAACTTGATGTCGCGTTTGTGCGAGGCGAGCATTCCGTTGAGTTGGCCCGAGCGCCAGGCATCCGGATGGTGCGGGAGGCTGCTGCCGAAGACTTGTACCTCTCGCTGAACGTTACCCATCCTCCGCTCGATGATGTTCGAGTGCGGCGCGCCATTGCGATGGCGGTGGATCGCAAGTTCTTCGTCCAAGCATTTCAATATGGCACAGGATCGGTCGCGGAAACGGATCAACCGCCATTTCTTCCTTGGGTCGACCCTAGCGTCCATGCCCCGCCGTACGATCCGGCGCAGGCGCGAAGACTCCTGGACGAAGCGGGCTGGCATGCAGATCAGACCGGGTACCGCAGCAAGAACGGGAAGCAGCTTGCTCTGACGTTCGTCTACATTTCGGCTCGAGAGCCGGATACAAAATTCGCGCCGCTTTTTCAAGATGCGATGAAAAACATCGGAATCGCGCTCGAGGTTCGATCCTATCCATACAATCTTTTCTATGCGCAAAAGGCTCAGGGCGGCATCATGGCGCTGGGAAAGTATGACATCGCCGTTACCGGCTGGGTCTGGGGTTCTGACCCTGACGAATCAACACTATGGATGTGCGATCAGCGCCCGCCGCAAGGATACAACACCTCATTCTTGTGCGATCCCCGCGTTGATGCTGCCGAACGGGTGGCGCTCACCACGTATGATTTTTCGGGCAGGCGCGCGGCATATTGGAAGATACAGGAACTATTGGCGCAAGACGTGCCTGTGGTATTTCTCTCATGGGTCGACACGACGTACGCCGTCCGCGATTCGGTGACAGATTTCAGACCGGGCGAGACGATGTGGGCTTCGTGGAGCTGGCAAAAAATTTAGCGCAAGAACGGTACCAGCAACAACGAGACGATATTGAGAACCTTGATCATCGGGTTGATGGCGGGTCCGGCGGTGTCTTTGTAGGGATCGCCGACGGTGTCGCCCGTAACGGCAGCTTGGTGCGCGGGGCTGCGCTTGCCGCCATAGTGACCATCCTCGATGAACTTCTTCGCATTGTCCCAAGCGCCGCCACCCGATGTCATGGAAATCGCGACAAACACGCCAGTGACGATCGAACCAACCAGCACGCCTCCGAGCATGAGCGCTGCGTTATCGGGCGTGAAAATGTGCAGCGCACCGAGCGCCACGATGACCACGGGCGTGAGCACCGGGATGAGCGCCGGTACGATCATCTGGCGAAGAGCGGCCCTGGTGACGATATCAACGCAGCGTCCGTACTCCGGCTTAGCAGTGCCCTCCATGATGCCTTTGATCTCGCGGAACTGGCGGCGCACCTCCTCAACCACTGCGCCGCCGGCGATGCCGACAGCCTCCATGGAGAGCGCGGCAAACAGATATGGCAACGCGCCGCCCACGAGCAAGCCTGCCAGCACGTAGGGTTGGTCGAGCGCAAAGACCAGCGCAGACGCTGCCTGTCCAGCTTTTTCTGCCAGCTCCTGCTGAAAGGAGGCGAAGAGAACGATCGCTGCCAGCGCGGCGGACCCAATCGCGTATCCCTTGGTCACTGCCTTGGTCGTGTTGCCCACCGCGTCAAGCGGATCGGTGATGGCGCGAACTTCCGGTCCGAGCTTTGCCATCTCGGCGATGCCGCCGGCGTTATCCGTAATTGGTCCGTACGAATCCAGCGCGACGATGACGCCCGCCATGGAGAGCATCGACATGACCGCAATGGCCACGCCATACAACCCGCTCATGGAGTACGAAGCTAAAATACCCACGACGATGACAAGCACTGGCAGGGTCGTCGAGCGCATGGACACTCCCAGTCCGGCGATGATGTTGGTGGCATGGCCAGTCGTCGACGCCTTGGCAATCTCTTGCACGGGCTTGAATTGCGTGCCGGTGAAGTACTCGGTGATGACGACCATCAGCGCGGTGATGATCAACCCAATCACCGCGCAGACCCAGAGCCTCCACGGCGCGTAGAGCAAAGCTCCGCCTGCCGCCGCGGCAGCGCCACTCATGATTGCCGGCGTGACATACCAAAACGCAATCGCCGAGAGCACGGCAGCGACGGCGAGACCCGCATACATGGCCATCATGATGCGACCGCCACGAACGCGGACAAAGAGCGTGCCGATGATGGACGTGACGATCGAAATCGCACCGAGGATGAGTGGGAATGAAACCGCGATGATCGCAAAGTCGGGAGAGGCGCGGAAGACCAGCGCTCCCAGAAGCATTGCGGCGATGGTCGTCACGCAATACGTTTCGAAGAGGTCCGCGGCCATGCCGGCGCAGTCGCCCACGTTGTCACCAACGTTGTCGGCAATGACCGCTGGATTGCGCGGATCGTCTTCAGGAATGCCTGCCTCGACTTTGCCAACGAGGTCAGCACCCACATCAGCACCCTTCGTGTAAATGCCGCCGCCAAGTCTGGCGAACACAGAAATGAGCGAACAACCGAAGCCCAAGCCGATCATCGCGTTTAGGGCAGCTCGCAGATCGCCCGGATACAGGCGGTGCATGAGCGCAAAATATCCAGCGACGGCGATGAGCCCTAGACCCACCACAAGCATGCCAGTGATCGTGCCGCCCCGAAACGCGACTGCAAAGGCCGGTCCCATGCCCGCTCGGGCAGCTTCAGCGGTGCGCACGTTTGCCCGCACCGAAATCGCCATGCCGATGAAGCCTGTTGCGCCGGAGAGCACGGCGCCAATGAGAAAACCCACCGCCGCTTGCCATGACAGTTTGAAGCCAATGATGGCAATCAGGACCACCGCAACGATGGCAACCGTTGTGTACTGCCTGCGTAAGTACGCCATCGCGCCTTCTTGAATGGCGGCCGCGATCTCCCGCATGCGGTCGTTGCCGGTCGGTTTTCGCAGGACCCAAACGATCAGGTACAGTCCATACAGGATCGCGAGAATGCCGCTTGCCACGGCGAACCGGACGGCTGTGGTCAGGACCATGTCACTCGAAGCAGGCATTGAGGCTCATCGTCTCCCGCAGCATAGGGTGCTCACGAGCCATGCATAGCCGCACGCGCCGGGAGCTCGCAAACTATTGACAAGACCGGTGTTTGAGGTTTGGTTCCTGCCTCCTTCGCACGCCCCGCCAAAAGCCGCTTGTGGAGTCCCGCGAATTTATTCGCTAGGACGTGAAGGTTGCGTCCGGACCATCACTAAAACCGTTCGTCCGTGGCCGGTTTCCTTGCCCAGAGATTTTTTCGCTTCATCGCAGTTTTGGCGACCATTACTGCGGTGTCTTTTTTATTTCTCCACCTCATCCCAGGCAATCCGGTGGAGATTTTGCTTGGCGAACACGCGACCCACGCCGACGTCGTCGAATTGACGCACCAACTCAAACTCGACCAACCTTGGTACGTCCAGTACGGCGCGTACCTGTGGCAAGCGGCGCACGGGAATCTCGGGCGCTCGCTCACCGATAATTTGCCGGTTGCCGAAAAGCTCGCCACCTACTTTCCCGCGACGGTCGAACTCGGCATCGCCGCGATGGTGGTTGCGGTCCTGGTGGGCGTTCCCGCCGGCATCCTGGCCGCGTTGACTCACCGGCGCATCCTCGACACGGCGACGACCGTCGCCGCCCTGCTTGGGGTATCGGTCCCGGTTTTTTGGCTCGGATGGATGTTGCTTTGGTTGTTAGCGTACGAACCAAGCAAGGTCGGGATAAACTTGTTTCCGCTCGCCGGTCGCCTGTCCATGCGCTACGATATTCCAGTGCATACAAACTTGTTGGTCGTCGATTCGCTGCTCGCCCTGAATTGGAACGCATTCGTCGATGCTCTTTGGCATCTTGTCCTGCCGGCGGTAACCTTGGGCACGATCCCCATGTCCATTATCGCAAAGATGACTCGCGCCGGCATGCTCGAGGTTTTGCAAACTGATTACATTCGCACTGCGCGCGCAAAAGGACTGAGCAACCTCGCAGTCGTGTTCAAGCACGGACTGAGGAACGCGCTGATCCCGATCGTCACAGTGGTTGGCTTGCAAACGGGCTTTTTGCTCGGAGGTGCAGTCCTTACTGAAAGTATCTTTGCGTGGCCCGGGGTTGGGCGCCTCGCTTTCGAAGCGATTAGCAATCGGGATTATCCTCTGATCAACGGCACGATTCTCTTGTTTGCGGCAACCTTCGTGCTCGTGAACCTTCTTGTCGATATCCTGTATGCCGTACTCGATCCCAAGATTCGTTACGCGTAAAGGAGAAAAGTTTTTCATTCCCAGGCCCATCTAAGCAAATCCTAAGGTCGTGGCGTTACAATGCCGGCAAAGGTGTAGCAGCGGACCTTTAGGGCCGCTTTGGTAGAGGTAGTGTGATGCTTGCAAAGCCCTCGACCCCGCCGAATTCTGTCGATCCACGCCTCCGCGCGCTTGCCGACCCGGAACTGAGTGACCGGCTCATCGCCGATCATCCACAGTTGTACCCCACGCTGGACCGGGCGGACGCTGAGCTGGCGCAATCCCCCATAGCCGGAACTGCTCAGGTGGAAGAACCGGCGGCGAGCAATGACCTCTGGCGAACGCTCGCGATCGTTGGACTCCTGCTGGCAGTCGGAGCAGCCTACGCATTTGGGGTCGTCATGCGCGCGCGTATGAACGCGGACATTCCGCCGCTTGTCTCTCTCGCGCCTCAAAGTCACCCGGCTGCAGCGAAACGGGTCATCTCGCGCCACGACAATTTGGGGCCCGCCGCGGCGGCAAAGCTTGAACGCACGCTCGCCGTTGTTGCCCAGAAAAAGACACGCACGTTCACTCGCGCGATGATTGCCTCACCCCTGCCAAAACTGCATGGCGCGCCGCAAACGGCTCGCGCGAAAGTACTCGCGGAAAAGATGCACACCGCAGCGACGCCACGTTTCCACGAAGAAGTCAGCGAGTCGCGTGCTCCGGCGCTCGTATCCTCCGCAGCAAGCAGTGAAGCTCAAGCGGTTTCCTCTGGATCCGATGCACAGGCTTCCTCAGACGCTACTGCCTCGACCGAATCGGGTTCCCCAGGAAGACAGATTCCGCGCGGGCCGGTTTGGAGTGAAAACGGTCCGGGTTCAATTGTCCCCGGGGGCATCGTTCTGGGCAGAGGCGGATTTCCAGGTGGCGGGGGTATGCCGGGTGGGTGCCCCAGGCGGTAAGGCGACTGTGGGGGGCGATTGGAAAATCGCTCCATTCGCGTCAGCAGATTAGACGTCAATCCTTAGTGCCACCCGTCACCGCCGCATATGCGACTGCATGCTAGTATATGAGCAAACTCCACATCGGGACTGTCGCATGGTGAGCAAGACTTTGCAGAGCAAGAGCCAGGAAGCGCAAGAAGCCAGTTCGCGCCGGTCAGCGCTGAGCCGCGAATTGCGAGGGTCGCGGGTCTGCGAGCGCTGCTTTGCCCGCAACGAGGCGGGCAATACATTCTGTAAAGTTTGCGGCGAAGAGCTGCCGGAAACCCTGGCGGACGTCGATGCAGACGTTACCCGGCGGCTCGTCCCAGCGGCCGCCCGAGCACAGTTGATCGTTGAAGTGGGCAACGGCGGCATCGCCGAGTTTTGGATTGACAAGGATGCTGCCCTCATCGGGCGGTGCTCCCCGGCAGATGGCGTCGCGCCCGACGTCGATTTCACGGACGTGGACCCAAATAGGCTCGTTTCCCGCCGCCACGCCTTTGTCTTGCGCAAGCGCGGTGGCTTCGTGGTGGAGGACCTGGAAAGCGTCAACGGGACGTATCTGAACGGCATACAGCGGCTTCAACCCCACGCCCAAACCCTTCTGCGAGACGGCGACCAGGTCACATTTGGCGAGGTTCGTTGCATCTTTTGGACCGAGGCTGCAAGCGGGGCAACAGCCCAAAGCCCGGGCCTTAAGGTTGGCGCAGACAGCCGATAAAAAGCCTAATATCGGCTAGAACAGAAAAAAGGGTAAAACCGTAATTATGGATAAAAAGCGGCGCCTGGCGCGGGGAGCGCGTCAGGAGTCGTTGCTTTGTCGTCTATGATGATGCATGCGGTTCTTAGTGTTCCCATAGAGGAGCGCAGAGTATGGCCGCTCGTCGGCGCAGCTCGAGGATGGAACGATCCGAAAAATCCTGGGTTACTTCAGGAGAAGTTGCCCGTGCGCTCAACATGACCGACGCCGCCATCCGTCGCTGGGCGCGCGAAGGTCTGCTCGACGCCATCAAGACGCCCGGCGGTCAGTACCGATTTCGACGCGAAGCCGTCACCGATCTCATGAAGTCTCGGTCTTTTAAAGGTCCGCGGGCGAAGACGGTCACGCCTGCGCGCGGCAATCGATGACGATGCGCGCAAAGCCGCAAGACCTGTGCGTGATTGGCGGCGTGCCGCTCAGCCGCGAAGAGATCATCCATAAGTACTTGCACCTGGTCAAGTACGTCGCCGGACGAATCTCCGTCAATCTCCCGCCTCATGTTGAGATCGACGATCTCATCAACGAGGGCATTCTCGGCCTGATCGACGCCATCGGCAAGTACGACGATTCGCGCGGCGTGAAGTTTGAAACCTATGCCATCACTCGCATCAATGGATCTATTCTCGACGCATTGCGAGCGCTCGATTGGGTACCGCGAGCGGTGAGGCAGAAAGCGCGGGAGCTCGAGCGCGTTTTTGTCGACCTCGAGAATAAACTCTCCCGCGTGCCCGATGATGAAGAAGTCTCAAGAGCGCTTGGGGTAAGTCTCAAAGAGTATCACACGCTCTTGCTCAAAATCCGCGGAACGGCCATTTTATCGCTCGAAGAATTCTTACCGAATGAAAAGGGCCATGACGTTGCCCTGCTCGATACGCTGCGCGACCACGGACCGGACGCCACCCATGTCTTGGAATCGACCGAGGTCAAGAGCACGCTGGCACAGGCAGTCGAAAGCCTGCCTCCCCAAGAACGCACGGTCATTTCGCTGTATTATTTTGAGGGACTGACGCTCAAGGAAATCAAGAACGTTTTGGAAGTTTCGGAATCACGCGTTTCCCAAATCCATGCGCAAGCTGTCATCCGCCTCCGCTCGAAACTCCGAGTGCTGCAAATGGACATGGGATACCGTGAAGGCGACCCAACGATCAAGCAAAAGTACGTGCGCAAGAAACCGCAAACTCCTCATCCGTCGCCTGCAAGTCACCCGCATCACCACACACCGCGCGCCGCTTCCGGCTAAACTTCGTCACACGATCTCTCGCATTCCAACCGAGGGGGCGAAGGGCTAGCCTCCCCGAATTGGCGGGCCCATGCAGCAGTGGCTCGCCTCTTTTCGCGACGGCTTGGCAAAAACCCGAAACAACCTCGCCGGCCATCTGAATGCTCTGCTCGGGCGCCAGCTCGTGGACGATGAGTTTTGGATTGGGCTAGAAGAGACGCTTATTGGGGCTGATTTTGGGATCTCGACGACGGAAAAGATCGTCGGGCAGCTCAAAATCGCGGCCCAGCAGCAAAACCTGAAAGTCGCGGGCGATGTCATCCGGGTTTTCAAGGCCGACGTGGGTGACTATCTCAAGCACCCGAAGATAGAAGCGGTCCAGCGTCAGCGCAAACCGCACGTCGTGCTCGTCGTTGGGGTCAATGGTTCGGGCAAGACGACCACCATAGGCAAACTGGCTGCACAAGAGCGGCAGCGCGGCCATTCCGTGCTTCTCGTTGCTGCAGACACGTTTCGCGCCGCAGCCGCAGACCAACTGGCCATCTGGGCGCAACGAGCCGGCGCAGAGATTATCCGCCACAAGGAAGGAGCCGACCCGGCGGCGGTCGTCTTCGATGGCCTGGCCGCTGCAAAGTCCCGAGGCACAGATGTCGTCTTCATCGACACGGCGGGCCGGCTCCAAACCAACCACAACCTTATGGAAGAGCTGAAGAAGATTCGCCGGATCATTGCGCGCGAGGTGCAGGGCGCGCCAGACGAGACGCTTCTTGTGCTCGACGCCTCGACGGGCCAGAATGCCCTGTCGCAGGCGCGACTTTTTCACGAGGCGATTGAACTCACCGGCATCGTGCTCACGAAACTAGACGGGACGGCAAAAGGCGGGATAATCATCGCGATTATGGACCAAGTAGATCTACCGGTGAAATACGTTGGGTTTGGGGAGAAGGTCGATCAACTACGGCCGTTCGATCCGCGAGGGTATGTCGAGGCCCTCTTTTAATGACCTTGTAGGCGGCGATTGGCAAATCGCCCCAACTTAAGGGACAAGTCGCCCACGCTTAATTGAGGAGATCAGCGTTGTCGGATAAAGAGAAGGACAAAGCGTTAGAGGCCGCCTTGGCACAAATCGAGCGCCAATTCGGCAAAGGCTCCATCATGAAGCTCGGCGAGGCCGCCGCAAATCTCCAGATTGAAGTTATTTCCACAGGCTCCATCTCGCTGGATGTTGCTCTCGGCGTCGGTGGACTGCCTCGCGGCCGAGTTGTCGAAATTTACGGCCCAGAATCATCCGGTAAGACCACGCTGACCCTGCATGTCATCGCCGAGGCGCAAAAGGCAGGCGGCGTTGCGGCATTCATCGACGTCGAGCATGCACTCGACCCTGCATATGCGCGCAACCTCGGGGTGGATCTCGACAATTTGCTCATCTCACAGCCCGACACGGGCGAACAGGCCCTGGATATTGCAGAGATGCTGGTCCGTTCGAATGCCGTCGACATCGTCGTGGTCGACTCGGTGGCGGCGCTCGTTCCTAAAGCCGAAATCGAAGGCGATATGGGTGATGCGCACGTCGGTCTCCAGGCGCGGCTGATGTCGCAGGCGCTCCGCAAGCTGACTGCGGCCATCAGCAAGTCGCGGACGACCATGATCTTCATCAACCAAATCCGCGAGAAGATTGGCGTCATGTTCGGCAATCCCGAAACCACGAGCGGGGGTAGGGCTCTGAAGTTCTACGCATCCGTGCGGCTCGACATCCGCAAGCTCGAGCAGATCAAAGGCGGCACAGACCCTATCGGCTCGCGCACGCGGGTCAAGGTCGTCAAGAACAAAGTGGCACCTCCCTTCCAGGTTGCCGAGTTTGACATTATGTACGGCAAGGGCATCAGCCGCAGCGGCGACCTTATCGATCTCGGTCTCAAGCACGAGATCGTGGGGAAGAGCGGTTCTTGGTACACGTATGGGGATACGCGCATTGGCCAGGGTCGCGAGAACGCGAAGACGTACTTGGAAGAACATCCAGAAATCGCCGATGCCATCGAAGAGAAATTGCGAGCAAGTTTTGTCCGTCAAGGTGGCCCGGCTGAAAATGGCTCGCCCCGTTACGCAGTCGTCTCAGATTAGGAGTCCGCAGTGCCCGCGTTCGAGGGCAGCCCGTACGGCCTAGCTAAGCCCGTTTTCCTAACGGCGCTGCGCCTGCTCGCGGCTAAGCGGCTCTCGAAAATGCAGCTGGGGAAGAAACTTCGCGATCGAGGTTTCGCGACTGACGTAGTTCGCGAAGCCGTCGATGAGTGCGAACGAAGGAAATACCTCGACGACCGCACCTTCGCGCAGCTCTATGTCACGAGCGCAATTGAGAAGAAGCCGGTTGGCCGGATGCGCCTCTTGCGCGATCTCATCAAGCAAGGTATCGACGGAGATTTAGCCCGCGAAGTCGTGGAAGAAACAGATGCCGGTGAAGAAGAGCGCCTCGAACGTGCTATCCGCAAGCTCGAGGCCAGTCGGCCCGGCGAGCGATTCGATCGGCTGGCTCGCCGGCTCGTCAACTTGGGATATACGCCACCCGTCGTGGCCCGCGCACTGCGCCGCCGCGCGCAAGAGGGTGCTGCGATCGGCGGCCTTGAGGAGATGCGATGAGCGCGCAGCCCCGCAACATGGCCGGGGCGACAGAGCTCGGTGGCGGATTCATTTTGGTCGAGCGCCAGGACGGCGAATGCGCCGTTCTGGCGCCGCACGTCCAAAGCGCTGGCGTCTTGGGGATGATGAGTCCAAAATCCGTCAACGCGAGGAGCGAATCGGAGGTTAGCAACTGGCTGCATCGATGGAACGTCCTTTCTGACGGGCCTTACGCGCGCGTTCATCAGGTGCACGGCACTGCCGTCTTGAGAGTTCCGCCGCTCGCCGCAGATGCGCAAGCAGATGGGATGTGGTCTGACGCGCCGGATCAGGTCTTGGGCATCAAGGCCGCAGACTGCGCGCCGGTGTGGCTGGTCGACACGGCGAGCCAAAGATTTGCATTGCTCCACGTCGGATGGCGGGGAGCCGCTGCCGGCATCATTCAAAGCGGGGTTGAGGCATTGCGCCGCAACGGGAGCGACCCGGCCGAATTAGTGGTCGCCATCGGTCCACATCTGCAATCATGTTGCTTTGAAGTTGGACCGGAGGTCGCCGAGCAGTTTTCGAGGTGGCCGAGCGCGCTCTTGCCGGCGAGCCGTCTCGTTACGCAGCGTCAACGAAGCGATAGCTTCGCTTTGGACCTCGCGGCCGTGATCTGCGAGCAGCTGATCGTAGCCGGCGTGCGCGACGAAGAAATTTTTACGGCCACGGCGTGCACGCGCTGCAACGCTGCGATCTTCCATTCATATCGGCGTAACGGCGCTGGCGGTCCCCTCATGGCGGCGATTGCCGCACGCAAAGCATGAGCACAACAACGAAGGTCGGCGCGCGAGGGTGCGCGCTCATCGTCGACGACGAACCGCACGTTGCCGAGCTGTTGAGTGCTGCGCTTGCAGCCGAAGGATTCACGCCGGTTGTCGCAGCTGACGGCTTGGCCGCACTGCGGCGTGCTCGCCAATATGGACCCGACGTCATCGTGCTCGACATTGGTCTCCCGGGACTCGACGGATTTGAGGTCTGCCGCGCGCTGCGCAAAGAGACCTCGGCGCCAATTATCGTCGTCTCGGCGCGAGGCGATGAGGTGGACAAGATTGTCGGTCTTGAGATCGGTGCGGATGATTACCTCAGCAAGCCATTCTCACCGCGCGAGTTCACAGCTCGGGTGAGAGCCATTCTTCGGCGGACGGGCGTCGAACCACCATCGCCCGCCAAAGTCAGGTGCATCGGAGAGGTGAGCGTTGATGCCGACCGGCGCGAAGTGACGATCTCCGGTCGAGGTATCCGTCTCAAACCTCGAGAGTTCGATCTCCTGTGGTTGTTTGCGCGCAACGAGGGGCATGTTTTCACGCGCGACCAGCTTATCGAAGCCGTCTGGGGTTTTGACTTCGAAGGCGATCCGCGTACGGTTGACGTGCACGTGCGCAGGATTCGACGCGCGCTTGGGGACCCAGCGACGCACCCGCGCTATCTCCACACGATTCACGGGCTGGGATACAAATTCACCGCGCCAAAATAGCGAACCGACGTAATCTCGCCTCGCGCTTACCTGACCTCGGCGACGTTGCTGCTCGCCTGAAGCCACTCGCGCGCTCGCGTCCGGCGGTCCCTTTGCTCTACATCGAATTTGCGAGCTCGCAAAGCAGGAAGGGAGCCCCGGCCAGAGCACGCCAAGCCCAGAACAAGCGGGCCATCGCAGCAGCGTTGAGAGCATCTTTGGGGACTGTGCTTCGCAAGGAAGATCTTGCCGCAGCCGGCACGGGCGCACAGTGGTTCATCGCCCTGCTCGTCGCGCAGGCTCGGCGGCGCAAGGCACTGATCGCGGATGCTGATCTTGGGCTCGCCGCCGAACGACTTCGCCGGGCAGTCGAGCGTGCACTTGACGTAAGGCGCGATCGGGAAAGGAAAGACGCGAGCCCCCTGAAAGAAGAGCGCGCCGTGCGATGCGGATGGACCGTGCTCGAACTCGACGGACAGTCGCCGCTTTTTGCCCTGCGCCAAGCTGTGCGCGGTGCGGCCGTTGTTGCGCGGATTGAGGAGCAGCGCGCTATCGTGCTGGCCGCCGTCACCCACGAGCTGCGCACGCCACTCACGGCGATCGTGGGGTTTGCCGAGCGCCTTCAAGGCGCGCAGCTGGATGAGGTAGGACGAGCGCGATCCATCGAAATCATCATCGAGGAGTCTCGTCGGCTCACCCAACTCGCTGAAGGGTTGATCGACATCGGTGCGTGGACGGCCGGCCATCTGCACTTGCGGCGCGAGTCCTTTGATGTCGCTCCTCTCATCCGCAAGGCGACCGAGTCCATAGCGGATATCGCGCGTGCCAAAGAGATTTCCATAACCATTGCGGGGCAAGGGTCGGTCACGGCCGATCGAAACCGCTGCCTTCAAGTGTTCCTTAATCTATTAGACAACGCGGTGCGCCACGCGCCTCCCAAGAGTATCGTGAGGGTGAACGTGCGGGCCGACCAAACAGCCTGCACGATCACGATTGCGGATCGGGGCACTGGTTTTCCGCCGGCCCTGCGGCAGGCGCTTGGGCGGCCGTTTAGCCGAGGGTTCGATGGAAGAGTTGGACTCGGTCTTGCGATCTCAAAAGTTGTCATCGAAGCACATGGTGGCAAGCTGGCTGTCGCCAAGGGACGACCAAACCGGATCACCGTCACACTCCCCACCACCGGCTAAAAGACCGTAAAAAGAATCCCGCAGGACCGAACAAGCGTTTGTGAGTAACAACCAAGCGTCTGCCGACCTCTTTCATATAGGAAGAGGAAGCAAGACGCGTGACCATCGAGGCAAGCGACACGTTGAACAGGCGACTCGCCGCGCTTTTTTTTATGCTCGCGGTCTGCGTCCTATTGCGTCCAAGCGGTGCTCAAACAGCCGAGCTGGATGCCATCTCGAAAGCGGCGACGCAATACCGGGGTGCGCCGGATGCCGGGCAGATTTATTCGCAGTGTCTGCTTTCCACCATCCGCTACGACGTCAGTTTTGCGTCCGACAAGACGACCTATGTCATCACCGGAGATATCGGGGCCATGTGGTTGCGCGATGCAAGCGCGCAAATGCGACCGTATCTCTTCTTCGCGCAAGATCCAGCCGTCCGCGACATGTTGCGCGGCGTGATTGCCCGCGAGGCAAAGAACATCCTTATCGATCCCTACGCTAATGCGTTTAACCGAGACTATCAAGTCACCGAGGAAAAATTCGAACTCGACTCGCTCGCCTATCCCATGGTTCTGGCATGGAACTATTGGAAGCAAACTGGCGACACGAGTGCGTTCACGCCACAGACCAAAGCGGCATACGAACGGGCAGTCTTCCTCATGGAGTTGGAGCGCGACCACTCGCTCTCGCAATACCGCCACCGCTCGCTTCCCAACGGCGGTGCTGGGAGCGCTGTCGGATACACGGGGATGGTGTGGACGGGATTCCGTCCAAGCGATGATCCCGCGCTGTACGGTTACAACATTCCCTCGAACATGTTTGCCGCGGTGGCGCTTTCCGAGCTAGCGGACCTCGAGACAAACCTCTGGCACGATGGGAAAATGTCAGCTGAGGTGACGGCACTGCGCGACGGGATCGTCGATGGTATCAACAACTACGGCATTGTGTACACGCCCAAGTATGGGTACATCTACGCGTACGAAGTCGATGGCCTGGGTCATTCCAATTTGATGGACGACGCAAACGTGCCCAGTTTGCTTTCAATTCCATACTTGCAGTACCCGGCCGATCAGGCGATCTATCAGAATACGCGGCGCTTTGTGCTCTCAAGCGACAACCCGTATTATTTCGCAGGCAAGATTGCAAGCGGCGTGGGTAGCCCGCACACGCCGAAAGGGTACATTTGGCCGCTGGCGCTCGCCGTGCAAGGTCTGACCGCGCAAGACCCCAAAGAGGTCGACGCGGTGTTGGGGGAATTGCGCGCGTCCGATACAGGCGACCACTTGATGCATGAGTCGTTCGATCCAAACGACCCAACCAAGTTTACCCGCTCGAATTTTGGATGGGCATGTTCGCTGTATGCAGAGCTCGTTCTCAGTCGCGTGATGGGGTACACCTCACCCCTGCCGCCAAGCCGTGGCGGAAGCAACCTGCATAATACGACCGCAGCCATCTGGCCCATGCGGCCCTGAACGACGCATGTCGGTAACCCTTGTCCTCGGTGTCCAATGGGGTGATGAAGGCAAAGGGCGCATTGTCGACTTCCTTTCCCGCGGCGCCAGCGTCGTTGCGCGTTTCGGCGGAGGTTCAAACGCCGGGCACACCGTGCGCGTCGCCGACAAGACGTACAAACTACGGATTGTTCCAAGCGGTGTGGTCGCGGGAGTTGAGCACTGCATCATCGGACCGGGAACTGTCGTGTCGCCGACGGCTCTCGTGGCCGAGTTGGACACACTGGAATTCAACGGGGTCGACACCTCTCGCGTCTGGGTATCGGATTTGGCACATTTGATCTTGCCGTATCACATCGAGATCGACAAGGCGGCAGAGCGCGAGCGAGGTCAAGACGCGCTCGGTACGACCGGCAACGGCATCGGTCCGGCATACGTCGATCGAGTTGCGCGCACCGGGATGCGCGCGGGAGAACTCCTCGATATGCGCCGCGCTCGTCAGGCGCTGTTTGCCCGCACCCAAGAACTCCGCTCGCACGGGATCGTGTTAGACTTGGATGCCACGGTGGCCGAGCTGACCCGTCAAGCGGCGAGAATCGTGCCTCACGTCCGTGACACGGTCGCGTTGCTCCATGAAGAACTTCGCGCGGGCAAGCACGTGCTTGCTGAAGGCGCGCAAGGTTCACTCCTCGACGTCAACTTCGGCACCTATCCATATGTGACATCATCGGTGACGATCGCGGGAGGCGCTTGTTCGGGACTCGGCTTTGGCCCCAAGGAAGTGGACTGCGTTCTTGGCGTTGTCAAAGCGTACCAAACGCGAGTGGGCGGTGGGCCGTTGCCAACGGAACTGCAAGATCAGCAAGGCGAAGAATTGCGAAAGCGTGGCGCAGAGTTTGGCGTCGTCACAGGGCGGCCGCGCCGCTGCGGATGGCTTGATCTCGTCGCGCTGCGCTATGCTGTGCAGATCAGCGGCATCACCCACCTTGCCCTTACAAAGCTTGACGTCCTCGACACCTTCTACCAAATTTCGGTGTGCACGGGCTATGACAACCCAAGCGAAGGATCGTGGCCGTTCGTGATTGCCCGCGGTGCGACGCCCATCTACGAAACGGTGCCGGGATGGCTCAAGCCAACCGTTAGCGCCCACTCGTGGGATGATCTCCCGTATAACGCGCGCGAGTACATCGGGCTCATCGAGAGCTTCGCGGGCGTTCCCGTTTCGTATGTTTCCGTCGGGCCCGAGCGCATGCAAATCATCGTGCGGCCCGGCGCGCCCGTTGCCATTCCCGCCCACGTTCGGTGAAGCGCTCGAGAACTTTACAGTCAATCGGGCTCCTCGAGCGTGCAGCGGGCGCGCAACTCGCCGCTCTGCATGCCAGACTTCTTGTGCTTCGCGCTCAGCGCAACGCGGTGCTCGCCCAATCCGCTGCCGCAAAAAGAATTCTCCATGCTCGGCGCTTGTGGAGTGCATTTGACTGTGCAATGGTTACCAACCACACCCTGTGGAGTGCGGCAGCCTCCTCCGCCATATCGATCGCCCAACGTGCGATCCTGGCTGATGGAGCACGCTTCGCAAAAGAAAAGGCGCGCTGGGCAACGGCTCGGGTAGGTCTCGCGCGCCGCGCCGCTCGAGCCGAGCCCACGCCGTGGCCAGACTAAACGACGCGCAAGTGGAAGGCCTGCTCGAACGGCTTGCAGAGCCCGCCGCCGCCGGCGTGCCTGACTCGACCCCTCATGTTGAGCTGGCGAGGCGCAAGCTGTCGCAGCTGTCTGCGAGCGGTGGTCTTGGTCCGATGATCACCCAACAGCTCGCCACGTATCTGAATCGCCCGGTTCGGTGTGCCAGTACTGATGTCGTCGAGCTCACCTCCGAGCGAACGATGTACTGCGGACGCAGCCAAGGCGTCGAGTATTGGTTCACGATAGACTCGCTGCTCGCCGCTTGCCTCGCCGACGCGATGATCGGTGGTGAAGGCGACCCTAGCAGAGTTGGTTTAGGATCGAAAGCAATGCGCGTTGCAGCGGCCGCCGCTGGGCAGGTGTTTACCGTGATGGCTGAGGTGCTCGATCTTGTACCGCCACTCACGGTCGAGCACGTGTCTGCCTTCAAACAAAAGACGCCCTTGGGTGGGGGAACGCTGGCGGTCGGAGCGCAGAGCTATCATTGGCAGATAGGTCTTAACGCGCCAGATACGCACCAAGCAGCGCCGCCACCACACATTTTTGGGCACGCCGCGCAGGCAAGGGTGCCGGTCGGTGCAGCGGCGCGATCGAGAGAAGTCGCGGGCGTAGGTCTTGAGGCGTCACTCGAAAACGCACGAGCGGCGCTCGAGCGAACCCTGCGGAAAGTTGTCACGTTCGATCCGCCCCACATAGAGCAGCTGTCGTCACCCACAATGCCGCAAGGGTGGCTTCGCCTGGGCGTACCGAACCACGCCGGTGGTGCAGTGATTCTGGTTGCGGACGAACCGAGCGGGGCGGCGCTTTTGAATGCGCTTTTGGGTACCAAGGTCGTGGACGAGCAAAATCCTGGTATGCTCGCGCAAACGGGAGCCGAAGCGCTTCTCCTCGACATGTTGCATGCATTCATAGCGTCCTTGCCCTTTGCACGCGAAGAGACCCAGCGAGCGATGCGGTTAACGGACGACGCAATACTCGCGTCTTTGCCTCACCACGCAATCGAGCACGGCTTTACGATTGAGGGGAGGAAGGGTCTGTTACGCTGGCTTGTCCCAAGTCAAAGGTTGCGAACGACATGATCCACAGACTCGAGCGATGGATGTCACACGTTTTTGGGGGCGGGCGAAAGAAGATCATCCACGTGGCGTGCGTGCAGCCACTCGCCGCAGGTGTGACGCTCTATGCGATCGATGTCGATGGGCGTCGGATACTGTTCGGCGCGTCCCCACATGCTGTGTGCCTGCTCGACCGCTATCAGTTACCGCGTGAAAGCGTTGCAAGCGAGAGGGACCTGGCGCAGGCGGCGCCTAAATGGAGACAAGCATGAGCGCGAAACAAGTGTATCCTGTTCTTTGGACCGCCGCTTTCTTGCTGTCGGCATACGCCACGTACCGGCTTGTCCGCTCTTTGCTCGAACACGAAACGGCCAATCCCACACGAGACAGAATTCGCGCACTCATCGGCGAAGCTGACCAACTCCTCAAGACTCTTGATGAGCAGCGCCGCGGGTAAACCGGCACCCCGCGACCTTACCTCACACACGCTCCATATCGACGATCTTCTGGCAAACGGCCAAGGTGTGGGCCGCGATGAGAAGCTCGTTGCCTTCGTCACCGGTGCTCTACCAGGCGAGGATGTCCGGATTGCCGTCGATGCGGTAAAACCGAACTACGTCAGCGCGCACGCCGTCGACATCGTCCACGCCTCACAGGATCGCATCGAGTCGGTCTGCCCCGTTTTTCCTCGTTGTGGAGGCTGTCAGACGCTCCACTTGCGATACGAAGCCCAACTCCGCTGGAAACAGCGGCTCGTCGCGGATGCGCTTGCGCGAATCGCCCGATTGGAAGGGGTTCGGGTGCAACCGACCGTTGGCAGCGACTTTTTTGATTCGACTCGATACCGAAACAAGGTGAGCCTCGTCGGTGAGTCGAGCCGTGACAGCGCGGCCGTTGGGTTCTACGCGGCACGCTCGCATCGGGTCGTCCCCATCGCGAATTGCCCCGTGTTGCTTCCCTGGCTCGATGATGCAGTCCGGGCTTTTGTTGCCCTGGTGAAGAAGACGCCACGGCTGCTGCGCGACGTGCGACATGTGGTCGTGCGAACCGGTGTCGCTCAAAAGACGCTCGTGCTCGCCCTGTGCACGTCACGGGAGCGGGCTGATCTCAGTTCATGTGTCGACGCACTGCGCCACGCGATTCCCACCTTGACAGGACTTGCAGCAAGTTGGGATCCATCAAGCGCCAACGCGATCTTCGGCCGGCGGTTTGCAACCTTGTGGGGTTCGCCCGAGACGATCGAACGGGTTGCAGGCGCCACCTTCCATTTTGGTGTGGCTTCATTTTTCCAAATCAATACCGGCATGCTTGAACGGATCGCCGCTATTGTGCTGGACGAGCTGGCGGGCGCGCGCCGAATTGTCGATCTTTACTGCGGTGTGGGGACCTTCGCAGTGCTGGCGGGAAAGCGCGGGATTGCGGCCACGGGGGTGGAGTCGTCTCGTGGTGCTGTTGACGAAGCGGCCGCTAACGCGGCGATCAACGGCATCACAAGCGCCGCCTTTGAATGCGCAAGCGTGCTGGAAGCAGTGAGCGGGGAGCGCGGGCGAACGCTGCTGGAAGGCGCGGATGTGGTCATCCTCGATCCACCACGACGCGGCTGCGAACCGGCAGAGCTCGACGCCTTAGCGGCTGCGAGCGTCGCGCGTCTTCTTTACCTCTCGTGCAATCCCGCAACCCTTGCCAGAGATGCTCGCCGTCTCGTCGATGCTGGCTATACGCTGCGCTCGGTACGACCCTTCGATATGTTTCCGTTCACGGGTCACGTGGAAACCCTAGCCGACTTCACAAGATCAGCGGACCTTTAGCTCCGCTTGGCTAAATACAAACTATGGCTGACACTCCGATTGACATCGACCACGTCGCGAAGCTAGCGCGCATCGACCTTACCAAAGAAGAGGCCGCGCGCTTTTCCGCTCAGTTTTCGCGGCTCTTCGAATTCATCAAAGAGCTGCAGCAACTTGACGTGTCCGAGATACCAGCCACAGCACAAGTCATTCCCTTGCAAAACGTCGTGCGTGATGACGAGCTGAGGCCTTGCTTGAGCCGAGAGGAAGCCCTTGAGAATGCTCCCGACCGAGACGGGCCATTCTTCAAGACGCCGCGGATCCTCGAGTAGGCGAAACAAGCATGAAAACTGGACACGAAATACGAGAGGCGATTGCTCGCAAGCAGAGGAGCGCGCTTGAGGTCGCCCAAGCGGCGCTTCGCGATGCGCAAGCGCTCGAGCCACAACTTTCAGCCTACGTGAGGCTCACTCCCGAGCGCGCTCTTGCCAGAGCCCAGAAGATCGACGACGCTATTGCAGCGGGCAAAGACCTGGGGCCGCTTGCGGGCATCCCCGTCGCGGTTAAGGACATTTTTTGCGTCGCGGGCGAAATCACAACAGCTGGATCGAGAATCCTGGAAAATTTTCGCTCGCCGTATTCAGCCACAGTAGTTCAAAAACTCGAGGACGCGGGTGCGGTGATCATCGGGAAGACGAACATGGACGAGTTCGCGATGGGCTCGTCCTGTGAGAACTCGGCGTTTTTTCCCACGCGCAACCCTTGGGATACGACCCGAGTACCTGGTGGATCATCAGGAGGCAGTGCGAGCACGGTCGGCGCCGGCACCGTTCCTATCGCGCTTGGCACCGACACCGGTGGATCGATTCGCGAACCGGCAGCATTTTGCAATATTGTTGGGGTCAAGCCGACGTACGGCCGGGTATCGCGATACGGTTTGATCGCCTTTGCCTCATCGCTTGACCAGGCAGGGCCAATGACGGCCGACGTCCGCGATGCTGCACAAACGCTTGAGGTGATCGCAGGCCACGATCCGCTTGATTCAACAAGCGTCGACACGGCTGTGCCCAAGTACAGCACGTTTCTCCGTCCGGACCTCGCAGGTATCCGAGTGGGAATCGTTGCCGAATTTGAAGAGCAGATCGGAAAGAGCGACCAGGCGCTTGCAGCGCTGTACAAAGCTGCATACGCGGACCTCGAGCGACTAGGCGCGCAGCTGATTGACGTGCGATTGCCGCATGCACGCTACGGTCTCGCGACGTACTATCTCATCGCACCAGCGGAATGTTCGTCCAATCTTGCCCGCTACGACGGAGCCCGTTATGGACGCCGCGTGGAAGATGGTGGCGACGTGTTCGCCATGTTCGAGCGCACGAGGGCAACCGGCTTCGGTGATGAGGTCAAACGCCGCGTCATCCTCGGCACGTATGCGCTCTCAGCTGGCTACTATGATGCCTACTACGGGCGGGCCCAAAAAATTCGTACGCTCATCAAGAGGGACTTCGACGAGGCTTTTGCGACCTGCGACGTCATCGCGTGTCCTGCGGTATCGTGCCCGCCGTTCGAGTTGGGCGCCAAAACTGCGGACCCTGTCGCGATGTATCTCATGGACTACTTCACAATCCCGATGAGCTTGGCCGGCGTTCCCGCGCTCTCGGTCCCGGCGGGCTATGTTCGAGATCTCCCCGTTGGTCTGCAGATTGTCGCGCCGGCCTTCGAGGAAGCTGCAATGCTTGGCGTTGCGCACGCCTACGAGCAGGCGACGCAACATGCGTCCAAGCGCACGCCGCGGTTGCGGCAGGTCGTGCCTCGTGAGCACTCGGGTGACCGCGCTGGAAGAAATGCGTTACGAACCGGTCATAGGCCTAGAAGTGCACGCCGAGCTCTCGACCAAGAGCAAGATGTTCTGCGGCTGCCGCAATGAGTTTGGCGCTGAGCCGAATACCCTTGTGTGTCCTATTTGCCTAGGAATGCCGGGAACGCTGCCGGTCATCAACGCCCGAGCCGTCGAGTACCTGTGCAAGACCGGCATCGCTCTTGGTTGTTCGATTGCGTCGCACTCGAAGTTCGATCGCAAGAACTACTTCTATCCCGACATGCCCAAGAATTATCAGATTTCTCAGTATGACATGCCCTTGACGACCGGTGGCGTCGTCACGTTGCCTTCCGGTAAGGTCATCCGTCTCAATCGCATTCACCTGGAAGAGGATACCGGCAAGAATGTCCACGCCGGCGGCCGGATGGCGGGCGCTGAGTACACGCTCATTGACTATAACCGCGCCGGCGTGCCGCTCATGGAGATCGTGACCGAGCCCGACATCGCATCCCCCGAAGAGGCTGAAGCTTACCTCGTGCAGCTCAAGGCTGTTCTTTCCTATCTCGGGGTTTCGGATGTCAAAATGCACGAAGGCTCGCTGCGCTGCGATGCAAACGTATCGATCCGGCCCGTGGGTTCGACGGCGCTTGGCACGAAGGCGGAAGTCAAGAACATGAACTCATTTCGCTCGGTCGTCAGTGCCCTGCGGTATGAAATCGAGCGCCAAGAGGCCGCACTGCGCAAAGGCGAGCGCATCGTGCAAGAAACCCGCAACTGGGATGAAGGCCGCAAGCTGACCTACTCGACGCGGTCAAAAGAGCAAGCCCACGACTATCGCTATTTCCCAGATCCCGACCTCGTGCCCCTCGCCCTCGAGCAGGTCACGATCGATCGATGGCGAGGCGAGTTGCCCGAGCTCCCGCTGGCCAAGCGCGAGCGCTTCGCAGCGCGCTATGGACTCGGGGAGTACGATGCCGCGATTCTGACCGAGGACTCGCGCACGGCGAAATTTTTCGAAGCGGTTGTCGCGGCGTCGGACGAGCCAAAAGCAGCAGCGAATTGGATGCTCAACGATGTGCCACGCGCGCTCGAGAAACACGGCCTCACGCTTGCGACATCTCCCATGAAGCCGGCGCAGCTGGCAGCGCTCATCCACCTGGTCAAGACCGGCGGCGTTTCGGGCAAAGCCGCGAAGGAAGTATGCGAGGTCATCGTGGTGGAGGGCAAGGATCCTCAAGCAATCATTGCAGAGCGCGGCTTGTCGCAGGTTTCAGACGAGGGGGCCATCGCCCAGTTCGTTGATGATGTTGTCGCCGCCAACGCGGATTCGGTCGCTTCGTATAAGTCCGGCAAGACCAAAGCGCTCGAGTTCCTGGTTGGACAAGTTATGAAGGCGAGCCGAGGCAAAGCGAACATTGAGCTCGTGCGCTCCACGCTTCAAAAACGGTTAGGGTGAGATGACACACGACGGTGGCGTCGATGCCGCCGCCCTTCGCGCGCTCGAATTTTCCGCCGTCATTGAAGAGATTGCTCGACTCTGCAGCTGCGTTGTGGGAAGCTCGGTCGTCTTATCGCTCGTTCCTCGATTGGGTGAGCGCGCGTGGGCGCAGGCGGAACAAGCCCTCGTCGAAGATACAACCGGGTTTTTTATGGCAGGCGGCGACTTCAGTTTCGGCGGCGCGATCGACACGCTAGCCTCCATCGAACAAGCAAAACTGGGAGCCTCGCTCTCCCCCATGGACTTGCGCCAGTTTGCTGACACTGAGCGAAAGCTTCGCACCGCGGTCGCAAGCATCGGACGAGACAAGCGGCCTTCCGGTCCGTTGCGAGCGCTCGCGAGCGGCAGGCGCAACACTGACGAGCTCATCACTGCAATCGATCGCTCCATAGAAGAAGAGGGGCGAGTCAGTGACGATGCCTCGTCAAAACTCGCAAGCATTCGTCGTCAACATCGCGAGTTGGGGGAGCGAGTGCGGGATCGGTGTCGCTCGATCGTCGCCAGTGTCGAGCTGGGCAAACTGCTCTCAGAGCCGATCGTCACTGTTCGGTCCGGCCGCTATGTCATGCCCGTGCGCAGCGAACACGCCGCGCACTTTCCGGGCGTGGTCCTCGACCAATCGGCATCTGGCGCTACGGTGTTCATGGAACCACTCGCGTCGGTCGAGGCAAACAACCGCTTACGAACGCTCGAAGCGGACGAAGAGCGCGAGATCGCGCGCATCCTGGCCGAACTCTCCGCCTTGGTCGCGCGTAAGGAAGAAGAAGCGCTTGCAAACGTGCTGCTACTCGGGCGTCTTGATTCGGCGGGCGCACGCGCGCGCTTCGGCATAGCCCGCAATGCGGGGGCGCCGACATTGACGAGCGAGCCGGTGCTGCGCATCGTGCACGGCCGCCATCCATTGCTTCGCCGCGAGGCGGTGCCCTTGGATTTCGAAATCGGAGAGTCATTCGACGCGGTCGTGATCTCGGGCCCAAACATGGGTGGAAAGACCGTTGTCCTCAAAACCGCAGGTCTGCTGTGTCTGCTTGCCTACGCTGGCATCCCCATCACGGCGAGCGCCACGAGCACCGTGGGCGAATTTACCAGGATCGACTGCGTGATTGGTGACGAGCAGTCCATTGCCCAAGATCTTTCTTCGTTCTCTGCGCATCTGCAAGCGCTCAAGGCAGCTGCCAGTGGCGCGAATGCAAAGACCCTCGTGCTGGTCGATGAAATCGGGAGTGGCACCGAACCTGGAGCCGGCGCGGCTTTGGCGCAAGCGTTCATCGAAGCGCTGATTCGGTTGGGGGCAAAGGTCGCGGTTACCACGCACTTCACGCAGCTCAAAACGTTCGCAGCGACTCACGACCGAGTGCGCAATGCCTCCATGCTCTTCGATCCGGTAACCTACCAACCCACCTATGTCTTTGCGCTCGGGGTTCCCGGTCAGTCGCTTGCGTTTGCGCTTGCCCGCTCGCTGGCGCTGGATCCCAAGACGATCGCGCGGGCTGAAACGCTGGTCGGTATCGACGCGCAAAATCTCGAGCGAACCTTCGAGCGGCTTGCGCAAGAGCGCGATAAGCTCAAACAAATGCAAGCCGAGCTCGAAGAACAGCAGAGCCGGTCGCAGCGCGCGGAGCAAACCATGCGTCAGCGAATCGCGGCCTTGGAACAGGAGAAAGATGCTTTCGAGCGGCGCGCGACCGCAGAGCTTACCCGTGCCATCGAAGACGTGCGTCAAACGCTGACCCAACAAGCGGAGCATCGTTCCGCAACCGCTGCCCGACAGGCAAGCAAACCGCTGCCCTCAAGTGGGCGTCTCCTCGAGCAGACGCTGCAAGAGATGCGCCGTAGCCTCGGACTTGAGACGTCAGAGCACGGTAGCCGGACGGCATCGTTTCACTCAGGCGACGAGATCTATGTGAAGAGTTTTGATGCCACGGGGATTGTCGCAGAAGTGTACGAGCGCGAATTGCTCGTCGCAATCGGAAATCTCAAGATGCTCGTTTCAACGAGCGACGTCGTCAAGCGCGCCAGCGGCCTTCACTCCGCCAAAGCAGCGGATGTCGCAGTCCGCCCCAGTCGTCCTCGCTCCACCCACGCGCGCACAGGGGACGTGCCGGCGCACCTTCAGATCCGGTCCGATACTTCACCATCGGTCGACGTCCGCGGGATGCGAGTGGACGAAGCGTGGCCGCTGATCGACAAAGCACTTGACAACGCAGTGCTTGGCGGTTTGAGCGAGCTGCGAATTCTGCACGGAAAAGGTACGGGCCGTCTCGCTCGCGGAATCCGAGAGTTTTTGGACGAACATCCCCAGGTAGAGTCGGTGTCGCATGCTCCAGAGCGGGAGGGCGGCACCGGGATCACGATTGTCCGGCTCGTGTAAGAACGTAAATGTAGTTGGCGGCTGTCAAGTCGCCCCGAAAACCAGAGGCAATGGCAAAGAACGCAACCGAACAACTAGAGAAACTCGTCGAACGCTGTGTCGACGTTATTTCGGCTGACGAGCTTGCCGCGCGGCTTGACCACCCTCTGCGGGTGAAACTTGGGATCGACCCATCTGGCCCTCTGCTTCATCTAGGTCACGCGGTGGCACTGCGCAAGCTGCGTGACTTTCAAGACGCTGGGCATCAAGCGGTGCTCATTGTGGGGGATTTTACTGCACAAATAGGGGACCCAACCGGCCTCTCAAGCGCACGAAAGCCGCGCAGCATTGAAGAGATTCGCAGTGACATGCGCTCGTACGCCGATCAAGCCGCCCTTATTTTGGATATCGAACGCACCACAATAAAATACAACAGCGAGTGGTTGGCGCCGATGTCTTTTGCGGACGTTATCGGGCTTTCAAGCAAGATAACCGTCGCGCGAATGCTCGAGCGCGATGACTTTACGAAGCGCTTTGATGCCGGCTCCCCCATTGGGTTGCACGAATTTCTCTATCCCTTGAGTCAAGGCTATGATTCGGTTGCTATCAAGGCCGACGTCGAGCTCGGCGGCAGCGAACAACTTTTTAATCTCATGGTCGGTCGCCGTTTGCAAGAAGAGTTTGGGCAACAACCGCAGGTCTGCATGACGCTGCCAATCCTCGAAGGCACAGACGGCGTTGCTCGCATGGGAAAGAGTCTCAATAATTTCATTGCCCTGCGGGATGAGCCGGCACAGATGTTTGGCAAGGTGATGTCCATTCCGGATGCCCTGATCGTCAGGTATTTTCGCTTGGCGACGACGCTTTCAGCCGCAGATTGCGATCGCATAGAAGCGGAACTGGCGCGCGGAGCCCTGACACCGCGCCACGCCAAAATCAAACTTTCCGGCGAAATCGTCGCGCTCTATCACGGCAGCGCAGCTGCGAAAAGCGCCTTGGAGCACTTTGAGAAGACGGTCGTCCGCAAGGAATTGCCTGATGATATCGCCGCATATCAATTGAAGGCGGACGGCTCGACCCTAACTTTGGGCAAATTGCTCGTCCTCGTGGGTTGGGCCGCATCGAATCGAGAGGCGCAACGTCTGGTCGAACAGGGCGCCATCAAAATTAACGGCGGGCGTGCCAGTGATGCGAAACATGTGGAGCAATCTTGGCATGGCAAAGTTCTACAAAAGGGCAATCATCAATTCGTCCGCATTGTGAGCCCTTAAGGGTAGGAACGCTGACGAGCCGATTCGAGCAACTCCCCAATCTCTTGCGGCGCGAAGTGATATCGCTGCCCGCAAAAATCGCAGGTTACCTCTGTGTCCGTTTCTGCGTTGGCCATCTGCGCAAGCTCGGCGGGACCCAAACCAACCAGCACCTGCGTGACGCGCTCGCGGTTACACGAACAAGTGAAATTCACAGGAGCCACATGCGTGACCCGAGGAGCCAAATCTTGACCCACCCGTGCGATGATGTCTTCCGGGAGAAGGCCTTCTCGAATCATGGAGCTTGGGTGGGGCAACTGGGCAACCGTCTCTTCTAAGAGACCAATCGTTCCCTCATTCGCTCCTGGAAGCAGGTGCGCAAAAAAACCGCCTGCAGCTGCGACTCCCTGCGGATTGGCGAGGACGCCGACCGCCACCACCGACGGCAGCTGCTCCGAGTGGACGAAGTAATGCGCAAGATCATCGCCGACCTCGCCGCTTGCGAGCGGCACAGCGCTCGTGTACGGGAGCCCGGTATCGAACGTACGGGTGACGTGTAAGGACCCTCGACCAACGAGCCCAGCCACGTCAAACTTACCGCGAGCATTGAGCGGGATCTCGGCGCGTGGTCGCAGGGGATATCCGCGCACGCGCCCGCCGGTGGTGACGTCCGCGACCAGCCCGCGTACCGGTCCGTCGCCTGCCACTTGCAGCGTTATCCGTTCACGCCCCGAAAGCAGCGTCCCCATCAGCGCCGCACCGGTCAAGAGCCGTCCGAGGGCGGCTGTGACACTAGGTGAACAATCGTGCCGCGCCTGTGCTTCGGATACCAAAACGGTGGTCCTCGCCGCGACGATGCGAACGCTGTCACCCGCGGCCAGCGCTGAGGCGCTGTAGTCCTTGTTCATTTGTGCATGACAATTCTGGAGCCACCCCAAAGGTCCGCTGCTCCAAATGAGGCGAAGGCGAGGAGCAAGCAGGCAAGCCAAATCATGAAGAAACGAAACCGCAAAGCCGTCGCGATCCTTCACGGCCCCAACCTCAACATGCTCGGCAAGCGCGAGCCGCAGGTCTACGGCACAACCACGCTTGAGGAAATCAATTCCAGCCTCCGAAAGCTCGCGCGCGAGCTCGGCTGCGATATTTCAATTGCGCAACACTCTTCAGAGGGCGCTCTCATCGACGCAATCCATGCTGCGGCACGGGCGCATCGTGCCATCATCATCAATCCGGGTGCTTACTCGCACTACTCGTATGCCCTCCGCGACGCGCTCGCCACAGTCAGCGTGCCGAAAATAGAAATCCACCTCACGAACATCTATGCGCGTGAGTTGTTCCGCCGCCGTTCCGTCATCGCGCCGGTCGTCAATGGAGGTGTGTTTGGTTTTGGCGCCCGCTCATATCTCCTCGCACTGCGCTCGGCTGTCGCAATGCTCGATGAAATAAGGGATTGAGAGGCAAAAACGGGAGGAATCAAGGTGCAGTCCGCTAACAGGTTGTGCCGGAGCAGGCAATCGTCGCGCGAACGCTCCTGTAACGAGCGCGAACATTCGCGCGTTATTTTGCTGAAGTAATAGAGAGGTGACCGATGACCAAGGCCGAGCTGATCGAAGAGATAACAAGCAAGACAGAGTTGCCGCGCCGCGATGTCGCAGACGTTGTCGACAATACTCTTGAGAGCATCAAAGGCGCACTAGCGAAAGGCGAGAAAGTGCAGCTCATTCCATTTGGCAGCTTCGAGGTTCGGAAGCGCAAAGCTCGCGAAGGGCGCAACCCCAAGACGGGCGAGAAGCTCATGATCGCGGCCCGCAGCGTTCCCGCGTTTCATCCTGGTAAAGACTTGCGCGAAGCCGTGCAAAAGGGTGCTAAGAAGAAATAACGCAAGGCTCTAGCGCCATCTTTTCGGCCTCCTCGGACGTGCCCCAGCGTTGGGTCCAGTCGAGGGGGCTCTTATTTTGACGGCCAGCCAATGCAGCAGCGGACCTGTAGGTCCGCTTGTCGTTAGTCCGATCGAACAGGCCGAAATCGATGCTGCCGTGCACATTTTCCTCAATGCCTTCCGCGATAATGTGCGGCTCATCTATGGGACCGAACCAAAACCAGATGCTATGCGAGACGTCTGGACGTTTGTCCGCACCGTAGAACCAGGTGGTTTCCTCGCCGCCCGCAGCGGCGCGGATCTGGTTGGTTACGCAATCTTCACACATTCCATCAAGACGCTTCAGCGACGTGCTCTACAAGAAGGAAAACTTCTTGTTTGGGCTGCCCGAGCACTGAGCGGTCGCTACGGTATCCGCTGGTTCCACGTAGGAAGACTTTTGTGGAACAAAGTGCTGTTCGTCGGCGGCGCAGCACGCTTTCGTACCGCGGGCGATGCGCAGCTGCTCAACATTGCCGTCTCACCTGCGGCGCGCGGGAAAGGTGTCGCCAAAGCTCTCGTCCGCGCGGGCCTCCTCTATCTCGCGCAGCGCAAAGCACCCGAAGTGCGATTAGAAGTTCGTCCGGACAATCTTGCTGCCATTGCAGCGTATCGCGACAATGGATTCGTCGAGCGCGGTCGCACGAGCGACGCGGGCGGCGAATGGCTCGTCATGACGGCAAATCCATGAAGCTCGAGCCAGGCAATGGAGCTTTTGGTTTCTCAAAAAGAGAGTGGCGAATGCTCGAGCGTCTTCGCACTCCCAAAGGTATTCAACGCCTGCTCGATTCGTTTTCGTATCACAAAGCGGACACCGCGTGGTCGCCAAGGCGAGTCTTGCAAGAGCAAACCGCGCACTGCTTGGAGGGAGCGTTGCTCGCTGCTGCAGCATTGCGCGCGATCGGCTATCCGCCACTTGTCTTCGATCTGGAAGCTAACCGCGACACCGACCATGTCCTAGCACTCTACCGGGTGCGCGGATACTGGGGTGCGATAGCGAAATCTCACTTCACGGGATTGCGCGACCGCATGCCAATCTATCGCACACTGCGCGAACTTGCCATGTCGTACTTCGACGACTACTTCAACGACCTGGGCGAACGCACGCTGCGCCGCTACTCGCGCCCGGTGAATCTCGCCCGCTTCGACCGGCGCAACTGGATGGCATCCGAAAAACCGGTATGGTACATCCCCGAGTACCTGCTCGAGATGCCTCACAAAAAACTCTTGACCAAATCGCAGGTCGATCGACTTTACCGCATCGATCGGCTGGGTGTGCACGCGGGACTGCTTGGCTACCGCAAGCCAAAGTGGTGAGCTTGGTAGGGCGCCAGCCAACCGAAACTGAAGACTAGTGTCTCGAACCATCCCCTACAAGGAGGAATGAATGACAGTTCGATGGTTTAACATGTTCGGCGCGCTGGCAGTCGTTGTTTGTGCGGCAACAACCATAGCTCTCGCGGCGAGCTCGCCTAAGATTGAGAGTACACCTATCCCGGCCCCGGGCAAGCCCGACTTCTCGTCAATGAATTTTTCACTCGGCACGTGGATGTGTAGCACAAAAAGCGCCAGACGCCCGGGTCCTTATATCACAACGTCGGTTACGACAATGGATCCGACCGGCTACTTCATGGTGACCAAGTCTACCACAGCAAAGACGTCCTGGGCTCCGAAGGCCGGTGCGACTGACTGGGTGACGTGGGACTCTGACACAAAGCGTTGGGTTGACATTAACGTCGGCGACTTCGGTGCGTACGACGCCTCGACGTCACCGGGGTGGACCGGAAACACGATGGTCTGGACCGACGCCCTTTTCAAACCGGGTATGGATGTCGTCGCGGTGACCCCCCTAATCAACACAAAGGTCAGCGACACGAAATTGACCTCGCACACGACCTTCAAAGAGCGCAGCAGCGGGAGATGGGTTAGCGTCGACACCGTCTGCAACAAGACCATGTAGCAGGGGACTTGTAGTCGCGCGAATTTATTCGCGCATTGAATGGTGCGGCGGACCCCAAGGTCCGCTGCGCCATTTAACTAGGCGGGCCGCATGAGCGCAAATCCAGCATCCCTTTCGCCAGCGCTTTTGATTTTCGCCGTCGCCGCAGTGGGCGTACTTCACACGCTCGTGCCGGATCACTGGGCGCCGATTGCACTGCTGGCCAGGCAACAAGGCTGGACCAAGGCGCAAACAGCTCGCACCGCCGCCGTTGCCGGATTGGGGCACACCCTCTCGACGCTTGTGATTGCGGCGATCGTGTGGTTTGCAGGTGTGGCGCTTGCTGCGCGGTTCGGTCAGGCGGTTAATCTCGCGTCATCGCTGGCTCTCATTCTTTTTGGCGCGTGGATCGCCATCGGCAGCTGGCGGGAGCTGCACCACGATCCCGGCCACGCGCACTTTGGCCACTCTCATCTGCACCGACATCCCGAAGGCACCGAGCACGTCCACTGGCATCTGCATCACGAACATGATTGGCACGAGGTTGACGCTCACGCGACGAGCCCCCCGGTGCACGAACACGAACACAAGACTTCCTCGCGTACTGCCCTCTTGCTCATCGTGGGCTCCTCGCCCATGGTTGAAGGCATTCCCGCTTTTTTTGCTGCGAGCCGCTACGGGCTCGGATTGCTTGGGATTATGTCGCTGGTTTTTGGGGCTGCAACGATCGTGACATACGTGGTACTCTGCGTTGCCTCAACCGTCGGCGCGCGAGCGCTCGACCTCGGTCCCTTAGAACGTTATGGAGAGGTGCTCAGCGGATCGCTGATCGCGCTTCTCGGTATTGTTTTTCTCCTCGTGCCCAAACTTTAATCGAGAGGACTCCTTCCGGTTCGAAGGCAAAATCGGGGGATGCGACTTCGGCGCCTCATTCCACTCCTGACTGCATCGTTTTTCGCGTTTGCAGCGGCTCCCGCGTCTCGCGACAGCGAGATGCCGCGTTTCAACCATATCTTTGTCATCATCGAAGAAAACAAGAGCGCGGCGATCATCGGAGGTCCCGACGCGCCGGCCTTGACCAATCTTGCAAAAACCTATGGCCTTGCGAGCAACTTCTACGCGGAGACCCATCCAAGCGAGCCAAACTACGTCGCCCTCGTTGGTGGTGCCACCTTTGGCATCCTCGACGACGACGCGTACTATTGCAAGAGCGGTGACAAGCGGCCGAATTGCAAGTTTTCATGGCTCCCATGGTATGCCAATCATACGATCGACGCGCCGAATATCGGTACGCAGTTACAGACCGCAGGCTTGACGTGGAAGAGCTACAACGAATCACTGCCAGCCCCAGGCTCGCTTGCGGTTGCGGCGGTAGATCCAAGCGATCCTCAGGGACCAATCGTGTATGCTTCCAAACACTCAGGCTTCTTGAACTTTGTCGATGTCCAAGATAGCCCATCGCGCGCGCAGAAAATTGTCGATTTCACGCAATTGAAAGCAGATCTGAGCTCGAATAAACTTCCAAATCTCGCGATGATCATCCCCAACCTGTGCAATGACATGCACGGTGTCGGGGAAAATGCGCCAGCGGATTGCCAAGATCAAAATCTGTCGGCGTTGATCCAGCGGGGAGATGCCCACGCAAAGATATTGGTCGACGAAATCATGGCTTCGAAAACCTGGGGTTCGTCGGATCGCGACGCGATTGTGATCACCTTTGATGAAGACGATCACCATGGCAAAGAAGGGTGCTGCGGCATCGACCGAAGCGATCCCGCCAACGCCGGTGGCGGCCGTATTCCCACGATCGTCATTGCAAATCATGGGCCACGCGCTTTGGTCGATCCGACGCCGTACAGCCACTACTCGCTGCTTCGGACCATCGAGGATGCTTTTGGAATCACGACGCACTTACGCCAAGCCAATGCGCCCGGCGTGGTGCCGATGGTTGACCTGTTCCGAGATAGCCACTAGCCTCGCGGTTTCGTTAGGAAGGAGCAAAGAATGAGTGGAGTACGGGTGCTCGTTGGTACGCGCAAAGGAGCCTTCATCCTCACATCTGACGCAAAGCGCGAACAGTGGGATGTCAACGGACCGCATTTTGGAGGTTGGGAGATTTACCACCTCAAGGGATCACCCATCGACCAGGATCGCCTGTATGCATCGCAGTCCAACGGCTGGTTCGGACAACTTATCCAGCGCTCCAACGATGGCGGTAAGACCTGGGAGCCGGTAGGTAACCAATTCGTCTACGATGGTGTGCCGGGCACTCACCTGTGGTACGATGGCACGCCACACCCCTGGGAGTTCAAGCGAGTGTGGCATCTCGAACCATCGTTGACCGATCCGGACACCGTGTATGCTGGGGTAGAAGACGCGGCCATATTCCGCACGACCGACGGCGGGCTGACGTGGCAGGAGCTTTCCGGCCTGCGCAATCATGGCTCAGCCCAGCATTGGCAGCCGGGTGCCGGCGGGATGTGCCTGCACACGATCATTTTGGATGCGAACAACAAAGGGAGGATGTTTGTTGCAATCTCGGCTGCTGGCGCCTTCCGCAGCGACAACGACGGCAAGACCTGGCGGCCCATCAACCACGGACTGCGATCCGAGCAGATCCCGGACCCGACTGCCGAGGTTGGGCACTGCGTTCACCGGATTGCGATGCACCCCAAGCGCCCAGGCGTATTGTTCATGCAAAAGCATTGGGATGTTATGCGCAGCGACGACGCCGGGGAATCGTGGCGCGAGATCAGCGGCAACCTGCCGACCGACTTTGGTTTTCCGATCGACATTCACGCGCACGAACCGGACACGATCTACGTTGTTCCCATCAAAAGCGACTCCGAGCACTACACGCCCGACGGAAAGTTACGGGTGTATCGCAGTCGGACGGGTGGTAACGAGTGGGAAGCACTCACGAAGGGCTTGCCGCAAAGCAACTGCTACGTTAATGTGCTGCGCGATGCGATGTCGGTAGACTCGCTTGACTCGTGCGGCGTGTACTTTGGTACGACCGGTGGTCAAGTGTATGCATCGAGCGACGCCGGAAATAAGTGGGCGCCTATCGTGCGAGACCTTCCCGCCGTGCTGTCGGTCGAAGTACAAACGCTGGCATGATCCGGGTTATCCTTCCAGCGCATCTGCGGACCCTGGCGCGCGTCAATGGCGAGGTACAGCTCGACGTTGACAGCCGCGCCGTCACGCAGCGCTCGGTCCTCGACGCGCTCGAGACCACCTACCCAATGTTGCGCGGGACTATTCGCGACCACCTCACGCAACAGCGTCGCGCCTTCGTGAGATTCTTCGCGTGCGAGCAGGATCTGTCAAACGAATCGCCAGATGCCCCGCTTCCCAACGCGGTCGCACTGGGGACGGAACCCTTTCTAGTCGTGGGAGCGATGGCCGGCGGCTAGGGGCGATCCCTAAAGTTCAAGCGCGATACTGCATCATAATGCTCCGCAAGCTAAGCCTGCGGATGCTAGTGTCGAATCTAACTCGCGATTGCGCCTAGGTTCGAGCCTTGGTAGCCGTGGGGCAAGGTGTCGGTGTTGGTTTTGGAGTTGGTCTTGGCGTTGGGGTTGAGCACGGCGTCGCAGTCCCAGTCGGCGTCGGAGTCGCTGTCGGTGGCCCCGTTGGAGTGGGAGTTGGCGTCGGCGTCGGCGTGGGCCCGACTGGCGGCGGCGTCGACGACGAACTGGAATGGCCGCCGTGGATCAAGGCTACCGGCAACAAGATTATCCACCAAGGAAACTTGAAGCCCGCCGCAGCTGCCGGTTGCTGAGCCAAAGGCGTTGCAACGGGCACCTGCGTCGGCATAGCGGCTTGCGGCGACGGCCCCCCGAGAGCTTGGGTGCTGATCATTTTGGGCGTCTGCGCTGTCACTGGAAAGTGGGCGTGATAGGACTCGATGCCCGCCGCCGTAACGGTCGAAATATTTCCGCACAGTTGCGGTACGTACACCGTCTTGTGTCGGACAGACAGAACCCACATGTAGGTGTGGGTCGGTACGTCAACGTCGTATGTCACCTTGACGCCTCCATCGTAGTATGCCATTGCATCCAGATGAAATGGCGCCTGCGTCACGATGCTCTTCGCAGACTGCATGCCGCGCTCAAATTCTCCGCGATCGATGCCGAGCATGTTGAGCGCGATTCGTTCTCGGTCGGGATACTTGTGCATGATGGCGAGGAATTGCGCCCGCGACTCGGCCTTTGCAAACAATGGCTCGGTGCCGAGCACTTGGATCATATGAGTGCTGCCAAAGGCTGGTAAGGCGACGCAAACGAGGATGAGCAGAGCGAGAAAATATCGCACGGTTCTTGCCAATACTGACTGGAGAAAAAGTGAGTTGCGTGCGTATTACGGTTGCGTCGAACGCTTCCTGCTCTCACCCTCAGGGCTACCCAACGTGCAAAGCCAACGTTCGTTACGCTTGCTTGGTGATAAACCGAGCGTTGCCTCGTTGCGCTAGGTCTTGACAAAGGTTTCCGGTTCGTGTTATATTACTCAGAGGTTATGCAACCAACAAGTTATGGACACCTTACTCCTGAGCGCCTCGACGCAACGTTCGCGGCGCTGGCGGATCCCACGCGGCGGGCGATCCTGGCGCGGCTAGCCTCGGGCGAGGCATCGGTAACCGAACTGGCAGCGCCCTTCGCGATGAGTCAGCCGGCCATCTCCAAGCACCTCAAGGTCTTGGAGCGGGCCGGTCTGATTTCGCGTGGCCGTGACGCTCAGCGTCGGCCTCGCCGTCTCGAGGCAAAACCGCTCGCGCAAGCAACCGATTGGCTGGAATCGTACAGGCAAACGTTAGAAGGAAGCTTCCAACGCCTCGACGCGCTGCTTGGCGAGCTGAAAACCAACAAAAAGAAACGTGGACGCACAAAGCGATAAGAGGAGAGCAGCGATGAAGAACGCCGTTTCCGTCGCACGAGATTCGCGACGCAGTGATCGAGACTGGTATGGAGCACGGGGCAGCCGAGAGCTATGACCGGATGGCTGAGCTGTTGGGGTCGGGCGTATTAACTAAATAACCAAAGAGAAGGAACAAAATCATGCAAAAAATCACTCCGTTCTTATGGTTCGACGGTAACGCCGAAGAGGCGATGCATTTCTACATCTCAGTTTTTAAGAATTCAAAGATAATAAGCGACGGTCGCGATGGAGAGGAAGCGGGAGAGAAGGAACCGGTCATGAGCGTGACCTTCGAAATCGAAGGGCAAGAGTTTATCGCCCTTAACGGTGGTCCACACTTCACCTTCTCACCAGCCATATCGTTTTTTGTGCGCTGCAAGACGCAGCAAGAAGTGGACGAGTTGTGGGAAAAGCTCTCCGAAGGAGGAGAGAAACAACGATGTGGTTGGCTCAAAGATAAGTACGGTATTTCGTGGCAGATTATTCCCACTGCCTTTAGCGAAATGATGGAAGACCCTGACCCGGCAAGATCGGAGAGAGTTTTTCAAGCGATGCTGAAAATGGACAAGATTGACATCGAAAAGTTACAACAAGCATATGAGCTAGCGACTCCATAGAGGAGCAAACCTGTGCTGAAAGCAAAAACGGCATTTAGTGGTTTTTCGGTCGATGACTTGGCAAAGGCAAAGAAATTCTATACCGAGATCCTTGGAGTAAGAGTTGACGATGAGGGCGTAGGGATAAGGCTTCATTTGCCCGGCGGTGGCACGGTGTTTGCGTATCCAAAAAGCACTCATCAGCCCGCAACGTTCACCATTTTAAACTTTGCGGTTGAGAATATTGATGGGGCGGTGGATGAACTAACCAGTCGAGGCGTGCAGTTCGAGCACTACGAAAGTGGTCCAAAGACGGACAAGAAAGGCATCATGCGGGGTAAGGAGCAGAACATAGGCCCTGACATAGCTTGGTTTAAGGACCCAGCTGGCAATATTTTGTCTGTACTTGAAACCTAGCTAAGAATATGTCACGCAGACTGAATCTGCGTCTCTGCCAGGTGAGTAGAAGTGCGTAGCTGGCTTCTTCTGGTGTTGATCCTTCTGATTGCCGGAATTGTTCCGGCTCTGGCAGACAAGCAGTATCCCGCTACCGTTATTTCCGCACCGGGATCTCCAGTCACATTGACATCGTGTGAAGCTTGGGCACGTGACTGGAATAAGACCGTCTTAAACATACACGCTGCAGTGGGGAATCGGCTTTTCGATCTTGGTGTCTCCCTCACCAATAATTCTTCCAAACCAGTGATCGAGGTAAGGGTGATGATGACTTCCTATGACTCGTTCAATGCAGTCCTTGGCACAGCGAACTTAGACACCGCATCGAACCAGGCTGCGAATGGACTGAATCTCGCACCAAGGTCATCACTCGATCTGCTAGGACCACGCAGTTGGCATGGTCGTAACGGCAACCCGAACCGTGACCATGTAACCTGTGAGGCTACACTCGTTAGGTTTTCAGATGGATCAGTTTGGGAAGCGCCTAAGCCGTAGCGCATCCCCAGGATAATTCCAAGAATTCGTTGCGCTAATGAGAACGAGTGAAAAATAGATCGCTATAGCAATAGTTATCGTCATCAATACTCTTCTTGCAAATTGTCAACGCTCGGAGCAGCGACCATCATCAGTTGATATGCGGTTGCCCTCGCCCAAGGCAACCCCTCGATGCTGGATTTATGCGTTATTTACGCTGCAACGGAGCAGGCCTTAGCACGTGAGCGTGCTAGAAAGAACCGAAACCCGGGGGTCCCGGATCAGTCATGAGTTTGCGCGTCAAATACGTCCACTCCAGCGCGGTCGTATGTGCGTCTTCGCGGAGATTAGCTCCAAATGCATGACCGCCTTCGGTCACTTCGTAGAACAAATATTTGACGCCCATTGCATTGAGCTTCGCCGCGAACTTGCGCGCGTGTTGAGGTCCCACGCGATCGTCCTTGTACGTTGTCCAGATAAAGGGCTCTGGGTAAGCAAGGCCCGGTTTTATATTTTGGTACGGCGAAATCGATGCGAGGAAAGCTTTTTCCGCGGGGTTAGAAACGCTCCCGTACTCACCCGACCAAGACTCTCCCGCATTGATTTGCTCGTAGCGCAGCATGTCAAGCAAAGGAAGCCCAATGTCGACTGCGTTCCACATCTCAGGGTGCTGCGTGAACTCAACCCCCATCAACAGTCCGCCGTTGGAAGCGCCCTGAATGCCGAGGTATCGCGGCGATGTAATCTTGCGAACCATAAGGTCGCGAGCGACCGCGTAAAAATCGTCATAAATTCGCTGACGATGCGTCTTGAGACCAGCTTCATGCCAAGCTGGTCCAAATTCACCGCCCCCACGAATGTTGGCGACGACAAAAACGCCTCCGCGCTCCAACCAAAGCTTCCCAATGTTCGGCTCGTAGTACGGCGTGATTGAGATTTGAAAACCGCCGTATCCGTATAACACTGTGGGATTTGCGCCTTTGAAGATCATGTGCTCGGGGCGCACCACAAAGTAGGGTATCTTGGTACCGTCCTTTGACGTCGCCTGACCTTGCTCGACTACATCTCTTGATGCATCGAATTGTGCAGGTTGCGATTTAATTGCGGATAACGTGTCCGTGGCCGCATCTGCCAGAGAAAGGGTAGTCGGCGTTAAGAACCCGTTGGCGTCCAAGAACACGCTGTTATTCCGCAAGTTGGAGTCATCCAAATTGATTGACAAATTGTCGGGCAATCTCAGTTTCACTTTAGTCCATGAGTCCTCAACGCCGGGTGTGAGGCTGAATGCTACACCTTTGACGTTGTGATAAACGACCATGAGGGCGTGGTCTTTTGTTATCAGCACGCCATACACTGATTCACGCGGGCCGGGAGCATACACGAGGGTAGGCTTGAGATGAGCAGGCTCGCTCATGATGTTTGTCAGATCGACGGATATAAGCGAGCCAGACGGAAATGCGTGGCCTCCAACCGTCCAGTTTTCATTGAGGGAGACCAGGAGTCTTCCGGCTACTAGGCCGACGATGCCGACTTTTTGCGGCAAGTCAAGTTTGGGAAGGCCGTTTGCCGTAACGAGATAAAACTCGCTCTTAAATGATGCGATGTCGCGCTCAATCATCGTAAGCTTGTGACCTGCTCCATCGCGATAGACGTTTGGGTTCACGTCAATGTCGCTTTGTGACCCTCGATAGATCTCTTTGGCCTGATCAAGCGGTTGACCGCGCGTCAGTTCCCTGACGTCATACGGATATCCAGACAGAGTCAGTTCGCGTTGTGTCCAGGCACGAGAAACGAGAAGAGTATTTTCATCTTCCCAGGCGGGATATTGCTTTTGCCGCGAAAACACAAAGCCGCCGGAAACAAAACGTCCAGACCCAAGATCGAATTCGCGAATAGTTACCGCGTCTTCGCCGCCATCAGACAAGAAAACCAGACAGCGTTGCTCGCGCGGCAGCGCGCAGCTGACTCCCTCCCAAACCCAGTTTGCATGTTCTGCATTGGCTACGGCATCAAGGTCGAGCACTGTCGTCCAAAGCGGCGACTTACTGACATAACGCTGGAGCGACGTGCGCCGCAAGATGCCTCGCACGTACGTGTGGTCTTGCCAAAAATTGTAAATGCTTCCGGCAATTGTCATTGGGTAAGGGATCCGAGTTTTCGATTCATCGATTTTTAGCGCTTGCGCATAGAAGACTCTAAAGTGGGGGTCATGCTCGAGCACGGCTACCGTCTGCGCGTCCTGCGCGTTCACCCACGCTAAAGCTCGCGGGCTTTTTACCTGTTCCAGCCATAAAAACGGATCGGTGTTGGGCGGCACCTCCTTCATAGCGTGCGCGACCGTCGTCTGGGTCGCGTTTGAGGGTCCAGTACCGGCAACGGCGACAGTAGTGCGGGGTGTGACTATCAGCCCGACTAGCGCTAAGCTAAATGCAAGAAACAGTTGGCTTTTATTCATCATAAGCCGTGATATTTGCGGCCTCAGGAAGCGGCGCCCTCCAAACAGGCGCCGGCAGCCAAGTCACTCGACACGGGGCTTCACAACGACGACCGAAAGAAGAACCGACGCCCCATAGCATAAGGTCGCGCAATATCAAAGCCTCCGCTATTGCGCCTGTCTGGGGCGCGACGGCCGTTAGAGGCGACTCGACAAGCAACTAGGCAGAAACAAAGGAAGAGCCTCGATCATGTAGGGATTGGGCTTTTTCTGCACCTGCAGCCCTGTCCGTGCACGTCCATGATAATCAACGCGTATGGGGGCTCTTTGGGGGTGCGAATCGAGACCACTTGAGTGCCTAGCGCGAGAGCGTCGACGTCTAAGGGTGTACCCGCCTTCATGCAGAATTCGAGGCACTATGGACAGCGACCGATCCCTTATCCCGACGACGATGGCGACTATGTCGCTCCCGACGTTGCTCTCTACGTTGCCCCCGCCTAGCAAGAGCCGATCAGCGTGATGCTAACCACGCCGACCTCGATGACATTGTCTGACGCATGATCGAAGCCGGAGAGCTGGCAGAGATCCCGCTTTTCGCCGGCGCAGCGCCGACGCTGCGAGCGCGTATTGCTTCGCATTCCGCCGAGATCGTGGCGGCACCCGGGGAGTGGGTCACGCGAGAAGGCGATGCCGCATATCTGTGGGTCGTTCTTTCAGGGGAGGTAGAGCGGGTGCGGCTCCTGAGTGGACAAGAGACCCAGGCAACGACTTTTGATCCGAGTGAATACTTCGGCGAGTTTGCTGTCATTTTCGGCACGGATTCGTTCATTTCGATTCGCGCGCTCCGCCCATCGCGTTTGATGCGCGTCGATCCGGCCGATTTCCATTTGCTCATTTCCGAGTCAAAAGAGGCGGCGGCCGTTGTGGCTCAAACACTAATTCGCCGCGTGACGATTTTCGACGAAGCGTACGGAAAGTACGGGGCGCGGCAGGCCGTCGTGATTGGCAGCGATCTCGACGCGGGCTCGCATGCGATTCGCGACTTCCTCTCACGCAACCAGGTGGCGTTTGAATGGCTCGATCTCGACGATGCGATCGATGCGGAATCTATTGCGAAGCTCAGCGTCGGCACGTCGACGTGGCCGCTCGTGCGTCTCTCCGACGGGCGTACGTTCGTCAAACCGGATCATCGAGTGCTTGCGGAAGCCATCGGTCTTCCGATCGCGCCGCGACTCCGCGAGTACGACGTGGTAATCATCGGCGGTGGTCCGGCGGGTTTGGCCGCGGCAGTGTATGGAGGCTCTGAGGGTCTTGCAACGATCTTGATCGAGCAGGACGCGCCTGGCGGACAAGCTGGCACGTCGTCACGCATCGAAAACTATCTCGGGTTCGTCAGCGGAATCTCCGGAGGCGAGCTGGCGCATCGCGCGCTGCAGCAAGCCAAACGGCTAGGCGCGGAAATCGTCGTCACGCGGTCCGTGTGCGAAATCCGGCCTGACAACGCCGGGTTTGTCGTGGTGTTAGATGGCGGAATGGAGGTTCGCGCGCGCAGTAGTGTACTCGCAACGGGCGTAGCGTGGCGGAAGCTGCCGACGCCGGGGCTCGACGCGCGAGTCGGACGCGGCGTCTTTTACGGTGCGTCACGCGGCGAAGCTTACTCCGTTCGCGGGAAGGACATTTTTCTCGTCGGCGGCGGAAATTCGGCGGGACAGGCCTCGATGTTCTTCTCGCCTTACGCGCGCAGCGTGACGATCTTGGTTCGCGGTAATGGACTCGAGCGAACGATGTCGCAATATTTGATCGAGCAGATTCGCGCGGTGTCAAACATTGCGGTCGAAACCTGTACGAGCCTCGAAGCGGTCGACGGCGATGGGCGTCTGGAGCGGATCGTCACTCGATCGAGCGTTTCGGGCGCAGAGCAAGAACGCGACGCTCATGCGCTGTTCATCTTTATCGGCGCCGATGCGGAGACTTCTTGGTTGCCCGAGGAACTAGAGCGAGATCAGCACGGCTATATTCGCACGGGACGAGAGATCGAAGATTGGCGGCTCGAGAGGAAGCCTTATCCGCTCGAAACGAGCATCCCCGGGATCTTCGCGGCGGGTGACGTTCGCAGCTCGTCGGTCAAGCGCGTCGCGTCGGCGGTCGGCGAAGGTAGTATCGTGATCTCGTATATCTATCAATACCTGGAGTCCCAACAGGTGCAGCAGCCAGCATAGTCGGCCGTTGCGGAAAGTCGTCGGTTTTTTGCAATCTTTCCTGCGTGTAAATCCTCGTAAATAAGACCGCAAGTATCACATAGCTTAGAACTCTTCAACAAAGCCGTTCTTGGCATGAGATTGTATTATTGTTCTTGCTTTGCAGAGCCGCACGGACACGCCATACCTGGGTCGGGAAGGAGAACCACTCAGACGACGTCGTCCTGATCCGCGTGATGCGCGTCGAGCTCGTCGTCACGATTTTCGTCCGCACTGCTGTCGGCGTATTTTTCCTCTTCAAGGCGAACGGCCTCAGCAGGATCGAGCGGTTGATCGTGGCGAGGTGCAACGTCGGGTGCGATGACATCGTCGTCGCTATCGGAATACGGTAATTTATCCTTACGCATGTACGGTAGTATAACACGGATGAAGCCCCACGGCAGCGGTCGAGCAGCCTCTTGCACAGCGATAAGAGAATCCACTACCATGCTTGCACGTCGCCGGAGAAACTTCAGGATGCGAACCATCGCCTCCGAGCAAAGCGCGACAAGGCTGCCAGAGCGGACCTGCGACGCCACAATCATCTTAAACCAACCCTACAGTTCTGAAATCGCCTGGGCGATATCGAACGTGCGCTCGCAGTGATCGCGCTTGGCAGTAGCCAGACCCAAGCCCGCACCCTCAGCGTTGCCGTGCGAGCTTCAGCGTGATCATACTAGCGAAGTGGCATACAATTGATACGGACAACCGCTCCCCGATCTCATTGGGAGGCATAGCATGCCAGCATACGCCGTAGCTAAAATGAAGTGGACTGAGGCGCAGGGGCCTGAACGCTACCTGAAGCTTGTGCAGAATACGCTCAAATCGTTTGGCGGAAAATATCTTGCTTTTGGGCCAATCACCGTGATGGAGGGCAACAACGCTCCATCGGACTTAGCCATCGTGGAATTTCCTTCGCTCGACGCAGCGAAACAGTTTTACGAATCCGAAGAGTATAGACTTCCCCGCAAGATACGGGCTGTGTCTGCCAAGACGGATTGGATTGTTTTTATCGATGGACTAACTATCTAGATCAGACTTGGGGTCCAACACTTCTGTTACCTAGGAGTCGGCTACTTAAAATGGCTGGATTCTGCGCGGTTTGGTGCTCAACACCGGCTCAACGACGACGGACGAAAGAAGAAGCGAAGCCCTGTAAGTATAAAGTCGGGCCTAGCAAAGCCTCTGTTATTGCGCCTGTCTACAAGGTTCTTAAGGTCGTTTTTGAACGGGTAGCTGAGAATAAACGCAGGAAACGATAGCGTCTCATTGCCACAAGAAGTCATCACGCGGTACTTTGCTGCTCAGTTAGGCGGAACCATTGCCTTAGATTATCGATTCACGCTTGCGGGGGAGCGAATCCGGCGACTAGAGGTCGATTAGCCTCCAATCTGCCGAGCCGGGCTATTCGCTTTCGAAGGCTCCTGTGAATATCTTGTGAGTCCCGAATGAAGAACACACGCGTGCGAAAACAGCACGCGTGTGTGAAGAATCACACCTTACTTGTGTGAAACATCACAAGTCATTTACGATTCATAGCCAGAGCGGCAATACCAACAGTGCCGCTGCGATGTTCCATTGAGCTGACCGAACTAACGTATAGCAGGGAGTACGAGAGTGCTCCAGCTCAAGGAGCTTCTCCAATGAAAAGGTTCTTTTTTATAACAGCAATCGCGTTGTGCTTTGTGGCTCCGGTAGTAGCCCGAGCCGACTCAACGAGCGACACTTTTTTGGCTACGCTGAATGTCACGAACGCGTGCGCTATAGTCAAAAATCCCGCGTTGCTTGATTTCGGGACTTCCAACTACCTGTACAATCAGTCGAGCGATATCCCGGCACAGATGACGTTTTACGTCATGTGTAACCAGAATATTCCCTATTCGGTTGACCTTAGCACCGGAGGCAACCCCGGTCCCGGTTTCTCCACTAGGAATCTTTGGAACGGGGGCTCGGGCGGAGACGTCTTGATCGCCTACAACCTCTTTCAGGATCCAGGTTTCACAACTGTTTGGGGCTCGGGCATGGTTGGAGCCGGGGGTTCAGCTGAAACGGCCGTCGGTGACGGTAATCCGGATCCGTTCACCATATTCGGCGATGTACCAGTCGGTGCAATCACCACTACGACACCAGCTGGCACTTACCAGGACAAGGTCGTCATCACGGTGTCCTTCTAGCATAAACCAGCTCGATCTTGGATCCACCGCAATGAAGAAAGGTATCTTGGCCGCGTTTTGTTTTGCCGCGTCCTTCTTACCTTTGCTTGCTGCCGGCGCTAATTTGGGGGGTATCGAAGTGACGCCCCCACGACTTCAGATATCCGCACGTCAGCCGATTCAAACGGTCGAACTCACAAACAACGATGTCGCAATAGACCTTTTCCAAATACACGTTTCCCGGTGGACGCAGCAGAACGGCAAAGACGTGCTATCACCCACGGACGATCTCATTGTCTCGCCCCTTATATTCTCACTGCAGCCCGGCGCGCGCCAAGTGCTTCGCATCGGTTCGCGCATTATGCCGGACGCAAGCACGGAACGAACCTACCGGGTGTTCATCAAGCAGCTCAACGCGCCGGTTAAGGCACGGATGGGCATCGCATTCCAGATGGAATTTGCGCTTCCGGTCTTCCTCCAGCCGTCAGCCGCAGGACATCCTTTGCTCTCGTGTTCGCTTGCAGGATCCGGTCGAAATCGGGGTTTGCTCACAATAGCGAACGCTGGCAACATCCATGCCCAGGTCAGCCAGCTCTGGATCAAGCAAGCGGGCACCGGCCATATCCTGTTTGCAGGCACGCTGGCCTCTTACGTGTTGGCCCACGAGACGAGAGCATTCCCAATAAAGTTTGCCGTGCCGAACGAGCTCTTCGATTTAGCGGTTGAACTGCATACGGATGACGGCGTCGTGCAGGTGCCGCTCATACCTGCCGGGCGGTAGGTATGACCAGGCGCTGCGCCTTTTTCTGCGCAGCATTACTTGTTTGGCTGGGCATCGCAGCGCTTCCAGCGTGGCCTGATCAAACCTATCGCGAAATTCTCTGTGGGGTCGTGCTGAACGGCGTTGCTGTTTCGCAAGGGAGTGTCATTCTAAAACAAGACGATACCTACTGGGCGGCCCTTTCGGAGGTGCGGTCCTGGCGCCTTACAGTCCCGATTTCCCGCCGCATCACGCACCGCGGCAACGTGTATGTGCCGCTTGATGGATCTCTTCATATTGATCACGTCTCATTTGACGAGCCGAACCAAGTCTTGAACATCGACGCGAGTGCTGCAGCGTTTGCACCCACCACGGTCGACGCTCGACGGACGCGGGCCGCTCCTCCAGAGCGAGGCACAGGGGGATTTCTGAATTATGATGTGCATATGTTTGGCGCAGCTCGATCGTTCGCATCTGCCGGCATCTTTGACGCCAACTACGCCGCTAACGGAATGGTCCTGACGCAGTCATTTGATTACCAGGCAGGCGCTCTTCAATCGCACGGGATCGTACGGCTCTCAACCACGCTTCGGCATGATGATCTCGCGGACCGCGCGACGTGGTTCCTGGGCGATGCCGTGACGGGGATGAGCCAGCTAGGATTACCTGTACGCTTCGCCGGCATCACGTGGGAATCAAACTTTTCTACAGATCCCGGTTTTATCACGTTCCCCACGCCGCAGCTGTCGCTTGCCGCAACATTGCCGTCGCTCGTAGACATCTACGTGAACGGCATTAAAGAGTACAGCAGCCAGGTGCAGCCGGGACCGGTGGACATAGCAAATCTACCCGTGGTGACCGGTCAAGGTCAAATTCAAGTCACGGTGAAGGACATTTTGGGAAATGAGCGACATTTGACAAGCTCGTTCTACGCGTCTAATTCCCTCCTCAAAAGCGGTCTCAGCGCCTTCTCGTATTCTGCTGGTTTTCCGCGTGAAGATTACGGATTAACGTCCGGCACCTACGGACAGTTTCTCATGGACGGCACCTGGCGCCACGGATTTTCCGAAAGCTTCACGGGTGAGGCGCATCTCGAAACGCAGGGTCGATTAACAATGGCTTCCCTTGCAGGGAACTGGGGGTTGGACGATATTGGAGTTTTGGCCCTTGGGGCAGCGGAAAGCACTGGTCAGACTGCGGGCGGGAAGTTGAGCTTCGGGTACCAGCAGAGCGACCGGGGCATTTCCATCGGCGCGCAGATCGCCGAGGCCTCGAAAGGTTTCAGCACCGTTGGGTGCATCCTCACTTGCACCGAATGGACGCAGCAAATAAGCGGCAATGTTGGCCTCGCTCTCGGGCGACGCACCACGCTCGGCCTAGGAATTGTGGAGCGATCACGCCCCGGTCAACAAACAGACGAAATAGCTAGCTTCAATTTGTCCAGAAGCGTCGCTTCCGGCCAATTGAGTTTCATCGCGCTGGACGACCAAACGGCGCATGCGATCGATGCCACGTTGCTCTATTCGGTGGCTCTCGGCCGACGCGGCTCGCTCATCTCGGAGGCGACCGTCGACAAAAGCCACGCATCACAGAGCATTGATATTAGCGAACGGACGCCGCAACCGAACGAAGGCTTTGCGTATCGTTTACTTGCGCAATCCGGATCAAGCGCGGGCTTTGACGCCAACATCGAGCAATGGGGCCGAACAGGAGTCATCGACACCGAGGTCAGCAATAACGGCGGCGGCACGGCCTACTCTGTCGATGCAACCGGTTCAATGGTGAACGTCGACAACGGATGGTATCTCGCGCCGCGCATAGACAACAGTTACGCGCTCGTAGAGCTCCCAGGTTACCCCGACGTTCACGTCTACGTGAATGGCGAAAATGAGGGCCGCACGGACTCCCGGGGTCGACTCCTGGCTGCATCGCTGCAGCCTTATCAGACCAATTACATCCGGGTTGAATCGTCAGATTTGCCGGTCGCAGAAAATATCGGCGAGCCTCAGATCACTGCGGTGCCATATTATGGGAGCCCTGTCACGGCCGTCTTCCCCGTTAAACCCGCCGGTGGGGTGGTACTGACGGTGACGGGTAGCGACGGGCTGCCTTTGGGTACCGGCGCGATCGTGCACACTTCGGACGGACAGAGCTCGTGGCCCGTTGGAGAAGACGGCGAGCTTTATTTGGGCGGGGTGAGAGCGGGCAGCACGCTTTCACTTTCGGCCCAAAGCTCTGCCGGACCATGTCATTTCCAGGTAAATATTCCGAAGAACACCATGACCATTCCAAACTTAGGATCTTTTGTCTGCATTCCCGATTCGCGACAGTAAAAGCACGCAGTTCGCCGTTCAAATGGTCGTCAGAAACTTCGATTGACAGCCGAAGCATGCGGTGCTATTGGAGACAAGCGGATCCTCCTGATGACCCTTGGACGCAAGAGTGGGCACTCTCAGGTGCGAAGTTTGTTGCTGAAGTTGGTGCATTGCCATTGCCGACCTGCAGACCGCTCGAATTGCTCGTCGGAGAAGGGGTTGGCTTCAACGGCATCACCCGTGTGCACGTGCACCCGGGGCCGGACGCGTGGTACCTTGTGAGTGGCGCTCAGTGCGTCGAAACGCAGCGCGGAGTGAAGATGATATCAGCGAAGCATTCTATGTTCGAGCCTATGGGCACCCCGATGCGGCTGACATACTCGGGCCAGACCGGCGGGATGCGCTCTTCATCGTCGTGCACGATCCCAGCGTTCCGTGGTCAGCCATGTCGGGCTGGCGTCCGAAGAATCGTTGCGGACAGCGCTGATGGACGAGGCGAAACTCGATATCCGCCTGCTGGGTCATCCGCAAATCGCGTCAGCGGGCGCGACCATCAAGTTGCCGAAACGCGCTGCGACCATACCGCTGGCCGCATATCTCCTCCTGCATCGCGAGCAACAGATCTCGCGGAACACGCTCGCGTTCACTTTGTGGGCGGATGCGACCGAAGAGGTCGCCCTGGCCGAACTCCGCCGCTACGTGTATCTGCTGAATAAGACGCTCCCGCCGACGCCGTCCGGCGAGCCATGGATACGCGCCGACGGTGACATGCTGCGCTGGCACGTCGATGACGCCATGCGGCTTGACGTTGCAGACTTCGAACGGCTCAGCGCCGATCCGGGTACCTGCGCGGAGGCGGTCGACGTATATGCCGGCGATCTCTTGGCAGACAGCTACGACGACTGGGTCGTCTCGTATCGCGAGCGATTACGCGCGCTCTATTTCACCGACCTAAGCACGCTCATCGCGCGTTATCGTGACGACCGCAAGTTCGCCCGCGCGTTGGAGTACGCCGCGCGATTGCTCGCTGCAGACCCATGGCGCGAAGATATCGTGCGCCTGACCATGGCGTGTCATTACGAGTCGGGCGATGCCGCCGGGGCGATTGCGACATTCGAGGTGTTTGCGAAGCGATTGAAAGCGGAACTTGGCGTGGAGCCGATGCCGGAAACGCTCGTCGTTCGCGACGCGATCGTGCGCAATGCGCCGCTGCCGGCGTCGCTTGGCTCGGGTGCGATGCCTGAGGGTTCCGCGGCTCGGGAGGCAAACGAGGGCCTGCCCTTCGCCGGCCGCCACGGCGAACTCGAGCAACTGCGCGCGCTCTGGATGCGGTCCGCACGGGGCAACGGCAGCCTCATGTTCGTCGCGGGCGAAGCCGGCATCGGCAAGTCGCGCCTCGTGGCGGAGCTCGCCCGATCGGTCGAGTCCGAAGGGGGACGAGTCTGTGTCGGCGTGACCACCTGCCCCGAGCGTTTCCCGTATGAATGCATCGTTGAAGCGCTGCGTTACAGCCTGCCGTACGTGGCGACTCTCAATCTCGACCCGCTGCGACTGGCGATCATCGCCCAGCTCATCCCCGATTTGGCCATCCGGAGAGCGGACCTGCCGGAAATACCCTCAGTCGATCCAAGCCGAGAGCAGGCCCGCTTGCTCGACGCAGCGGCATCGGCTATCTCCGCCATGGCGTTGCCGCGTCCGCTCTTAATGATCTTCGAAGATCTGCACTGGGCTGGAGCCGACACGCTCGCAGCGATCGCCTTTCTCGCGCGCCGGCTTGCCAAGAGCGCAGTGCTCTTGGTGGGCACCTATCGAGAAGAAGAGGCAGGCCGGGCGCATCCCCTGCGTGCGGTGCTGCAAGAACTGCGCGGCGAACAATTGGCGAACACGCTCACGCTCAAGCGGCTGTCGCAGGCGGACGTCATTGACATCGTCGAACGGATGCCGATCCCGGCCGGCAAGGGTCCGGAAATGGCGCGGCTTGGGTTTGAACGCAGCGAAGGCAATCCGCTTTTTCTCACCGAGGCGCTGCGCGACGTCGTGCGTGAAGTCGAGGGAGGGCCGGCTCGCGGTGACGCACGTCGGACAAGCGGCGACATCCTACACGCGACGATCGCTGCGCGCCTCGCATCGCTGAGCGAGGAAGGTCGCGAGATAGCGCAGGTAGCTGCGATCGTGGGCCACGGCTTTGACGTCGACCTTATCCGCGAGGTCGCGGGTGCGAGCGAGGCCGCGATTCTCGACGGCGTCAACGAGTTGATGGACCGGCACCTCGTGCGCGAGGCAGGGGTACGGCGGCGCTACGACTACGCATTCACCCACCATCTCATCCAAGAGGCCATCTATGAAATGGTGGCTCAACCGTTGCGCACGCGCCGGCATCGCCGCATCGCGCAATTGCTCGAAGCGCAACCCTCGGACGCAGGCGGATTCGCCGCGGCGGATCGTGCGCTGCACTGGGAGCGTGGCGGCGACGGGGCGCGGGCGGCTACGCAGTATCTCGCTGCGGCAGCTCACGCCGCTGCGTTGTTCGCAAACCACGAAGCGATCGCACACGCGACCAAAGCTCTCGCTTTGGCGAACAACGACCAAACGCGGTCGCAGGCGTTGCTGCTGCGAGAGCAGGCCTTTGGAAAGCTCGGGGAGCGTGAAGCGCAAGCCGCTGACATCGAGGTCCTTCGCGCGCTGAGCGAACAAAACGGTGATGACGAACTTTCTTGGCAGACGTTGCTGCGCACGCTGCAACTGCAGCGGAGCCTGGGCGATCGCGAAAAGCAGGCTAGCGCGGTCGAAGAGCTCGAACGCCGGGCAGCGGTCAGCAGCGATCCGCACCGGCGCGCGAAGGCACTCTTTGCGAGGGCGGAACACCTCGTCTGGTTGACGAGTCATGCACAGGCCGAAAAGCCGGCGAAGGCGGCGCTCGAGCTGTATCAAAACCTCGGCGACAACGACGGCCAGGTCGAGACGCTCGCCATGCTCGTCGAAATCGCAACCGCCGCGGGTCATGGCGAGCAGTCACGACAATTGCTTGCGACCTTACGGAGCCGGACTGCCGAGCACCCCGCCAAGACCTTGATCCTGCGCGCGATCTCGACTGCCACGATCGCGGCGTTGCAGCAACACCGTATCGGCGATGCAGCCGAGCTCGCGCATGAGGACCTTGCGCTGAGCCGCTCGATCGGCGACCGAGAAGAAGAAGCACACGCATTGCAGCGTCTCGCGACCATCGCGACGTTTCAATCAGACTTCGAGGCGGCACGCGGGTTATTTGCGCAGGCTGCGGAGGCAATGCAGTCCATCGGCAACCTGCGCGGCACCTCACACGTGGTGGCCAACCATTTTGTGCTCGCGTTGCGGCTCGGGCTGCTCCAAGAGGCGGATCAGTTGGGCGCTCGCGTCCTCGAAATCACGGAACGGACGGGTGACCGTCGCCCTCTCGCGGTGACCAAAGTCAATATGAGTCTCAATCGTTTACTGCAAGGCGATACCGACGGCGCAGTGCGACTCGCGACCGAGGCTCTCCAGATCGCGCGGGAGGTCAAGTTCCCACTTTTCGAGGGGGCAGCGCTTGCAAATCTCGGCAATGCCGAACGCATGAGCGGCCAGGTGAACGCCGGCGTGCGGCACCTGGAGCAGGGACTCGCGCTGCGCCAAGCTGTGCTCGAGCCGACGGACCTACTGGACGACTATTGCGACCTTGCGGTGTGCTACGTCCAGACGGGCGACCTAGTCAAGGCCCGGGCGACCGCAGATACTTTGCTGAAAATCGCCGGCAAGAGCGCGGATGGCGCCTTCTGGCCACACTATTGCTATTGGGCAGCGGCGATCGTCTGCCAGGCTAACGCCGATAAGGCGCAAGCGAAGCTCCATCTTCAGAACGCGGTGACGACCATGCAGAACTTCGCCAATAGGGTGGCGGACGCCAAGACGCGAGCCGCGTTTTTCGCGCTCCCCCTTAACCGTGAAATCGTCGCCGCGGGCGACCGGGGAGAATGGCCCGCGTACGCCCACGGCGCGCCCGTGCGCTATACTCAGGTTCGACGGCGCAAGAAGCGGTAGCAGCCGACCGGAGAATCTGTTTGAGCAGCGACGACGGGCGCAATGAGCACGTGTTCCTGGTGCGGATGTGGCTTGAGCATGGGACTGAAACCACGCAACTCCGTGGGTCGGTACAGCACGTGTCTTCCGGGCGACGGCTTTTTGTCGGCAGTGCGGGTGAGGTCGCGGACTTCATCAGGCTTCAAATGGGTACCGGCTCGTCACGAAAGGGATCGCTGTGAGGACATCCGAGCCGGATGAGACGGCCCACCTCAGTCCGGGATTAAGGCTATGCGCGTCTTGCCTGGAGTTTGCCGTCGCGCTGGGAATGCGAAAGATGGCGTTTGTGGCACATTTCCGGCAAATCTTGATCCGGCGGCCGCAAGGCATTTCCGTATCTCTACCCTAGCTCCGCAGGTCCGCACGCGGGTCGCACGGCGGGGTGCTATCCTTGTTCCAGATAGCTTTTCCGCACGGGGAGGAACCGGTTGTGAGACGCTGGAGCATGACAATGGCGCTGGGAATGGCTGCGATCGCCGCCGGCCTACTGGTAGCGAGTGCGACAGCCGCCCAGGCAGCCGTACGCACGTACTACATCGCAGCTGACGAGGTGCTGTGGAACTTCGCGCCGAGCCGGCAGGACCTCGTCGCGGGCAAGGCGCTGCCGCCGCGACAACCGTTGCAGCTGGGTTGGATCTACCACAAAGCGATCTATCGGGAGTACACGGACGCGAGCTTTCGCCACCTCAAGGCGCGAGCACCCCGGGACGCATATCTCGGTTTGCTCGGACCCGTGATCCGTGCCGAGGTTGGCGATACGATCATCGCGGTGTTCAAGAACAACACGCGGCTGCACTTGAGTCTGCACGCGCACGGCATGAAGTACGACAAAGCGTCGGAGGGTGCGTTGTATCGCGATGAAACGTCGCACGCTGACAAGTGGGATGACGCCGTGCCACCTGGTGGTAGACATACCTATACGTGGATGGTGCCGGAGCGCTCCGGGCCTGGACCTATGGACCCGAGCTCGATCATCTGGATGTACCATTCGCACACCAATGAAACCCGCGACATGGACACCGGCCCGATCGGACCGATCATCGTCACGAGGCGCGGCATGGCGCGCCCCGACGGATCACCGAAGGACGTTGATGTCGAATTCATCACGATGTTCGCGCAAATGGACGAAAGCCTGAGCCGTTTGCTCCACGCGAATCTCGTGGACCCCGTGACGAATCCGCAACACGTGACCGGTTCGGCGGCCAAGTTACAGGCAGCCAACCAGTTCCTCACCATCAACGGGTTTGACTATGGAAACCTTCCCATGCTCACGATGAAAAGGGGCGAGCGCGTCCGTTGGTATTTGCTCGCGTCAATGGACGATAACGATTTCCATGCGCCGACCTGGCATGGACAGACCGTGCTGTACGATGGCCAGCGGGCGAACACCATCATGCTCGGCCCCATGGATATGAAAGTGGCGGACATGGTGCCGGACAATCCCGGCGTGTGGCTGTTCGATTGCAGCCTGGCCGTCCATCTCGAGGCTGGCATGACGGCGCGCTTCACGGTGCTGCCGTGATCACCCGCGCCGCACAAGCAGCGTTGATCGCCGCTATCGTTCTGTTGGGGGCAGTGCCATGCAATGCCGCCGTCCGCACGTACTATATCGCCGCTGACGACGTGCTCTGGGACTTCGCACCGAGCGGGCGCGACCTCATCACGGGCACCGCACTGCCCGCAGTCGAGCCGCCGCAACTGGGCTGGAGCTATCACAAGGCGCTCTACCGTGCGTATACCGACAGAACGTTTCGTCATCTCAAAAGGCGCGGACCGGCAGATGCGTACCTCGGCGTGCTAGGCCCGATCATCCGCGCTGTGGTGGGCGACACGATCGTCGTAGTGTTCAAGAACAACACCAGCTTGCACCTGAGCGTCTATCCAGGAGGCGTCGAGTACAGCAAAGCGTCGGAAGGAGCGCCATATAGCGACCACGCTCCGCGATCGGATAAGCGCGGTGGCGCGGTTGCCCCCGGCAGCGTGTACACCTACACCTGGACGGTGCCGGAGCGCTCGGGGCCCGGTCCGGCGGATCCAAGTTCGATCGTGTGGATGTATTATTCGCACACCGATGACGTGCGCGACCTGAACACCGGCCCTGTGGGCCCGATCATCATCACGCGGCGTGGCATGGCGCGCCCCGATGGATCACCCAAGGATATCGATGCCGAGTTCGTCACGATGTTCTCGGAGATAGACGAGAGCCAAAGCCGCCTGGTATCGGAAAATCTGGTAGGTGCATCGACCAATCCGCACCACATCTCCGCATCAGCACCGCAGTTTCAAGGCGCCAACCAGTTCTTCACGATCAACGGCTTCCTATTCGGGAATCTGCCCATGCTCACCATGACAAAAGGCCAGCGAGTCAGGTGGTATCTAATGACGACGATGAGCGATTTCGACTTTCACTTCCCCACATGGCACGGACAGACGGTGCTCGCCAACGGCCAACGCTCGAACACGCTCCCGCTAGGTCCGGGCGATACGAGAGTCGCGGACATGGTGCCGGAAAATCCGGGAGTATGGATGCTCAATTGCGACTTGAACATACACTTCGACGCGGGCATGACCGGGCGCTACACGGTGCGGCCGTGAGGGCTGCGTCTGTAACCACTGCCGCGATACTGTTGGGCGCGGCCCTGATCTACGCGGCACCTGCCCAGGCGGCAATCCGCACGTACTACATCGCGGCGGATGAGGTGGTTTGGAATTACGCACCGGGCGGTCAGGATCAGATTGCAGGCGGCCCTTTGCCCTCGTTACCCCCAGGCGCGCTGGGATGGCGGTTTCGAAAGGTCATGTATCGAGCGTACACGGACGCGTCGTTCACCAAGCGCGTGCCGGTGCCGGCCTCGGACGCCTATCAGGGCCTGCTCGGTCCGACCATGCACGCAGTCGTGGGAGACACGCTCGTGGTGCGATTCAAGAACAATTCCCCATTACCGGCCGCAATGGCAGTTGCGGGGCTGGCGGGCTCATCCTCGGTCGTGGCACCGGGCGGGCGGCACACCTATGTTTGGCACGTTCCGGCGAGCTCGGGCCCCGGGGTGAACGATGGCAGCTCGATCGCGTGGCGCTACTACAGTCCGGTCGCCGAGAATAGGGACGAAAACACCGGTATGATCGGAGCGGTCATCGTGACCAGGCGAGGGTCAGCGAGGCCCGACGGAACTCCCTCGGATGTCGACCGCGAAGTGCCCATCCTCTTCGCTATGATGGACGAGAGCCAGAGCCGCCTCGTCGGTGCGAACATCGCGGATCCGGAACTCAATCCGCGACACGTTGGAAGCCATGCGCCGAACTTCCAGTTCGCCAACGTATTCTTCACCATCGATGGCTACAGCTATGGCACCATGCCGATGGTCACCGTGCGCGAAGGCGAGCGGACTCGCTGGTACGTCATCGTCACGCGCAGCGGGTTCGACGCGCACGCACCGCACTGGCACGGCCAGACGTTGTTGCAAAATGGGATGCGCACCGACGCTTTCCAGGTGGAGATCGACGAGATCGCGGTCGCCGACATGATCCCGGACAACCCGGGCGTCTGGTTGCTTCATTGCCACGTCCAAAGCCACCTGATGGCGGGGATGGAAGCACGCTACCGGGTTTTGCCTTGAGCTGGACCGCGCACCATGAATAACAGCGAAAGGCGGAACCGAAGTGCCACCCTCAAGGTCTTGGAAGCGCGATCTATGGTTTGAGGTGGCCGGTGACCGCGAGTAGGATCATTATCACAACCACAAGTATCAGAACTGCTTCCACTCCGTACTCGCGCAGGCGAAGCGCACGAGGCCGCCCGAACCGCAACCGATGTCCAAGAACCGCTCGCCTCGTTTGAGGGGTGACTTGCGGCAGATCAAATCGCACTTCTGAAGCTGAGCCTCGTCAATCGTGTCGGAAGCATCCCGAAAATACGCGCACGAGTAGGCCATGTTCGAGTCCAAACATAGCGCGTAAAAGTTGTGAAGATCAAGCCAAGAATAGCTTAAGGTTGCGCTCCAAGGCTCACCCGCCGAGGCGGCACGAAAGCGGCACGCCCTCACGGTAAGCTTCTGACCATCAGTCCGGCACGACGTGAACATCTGTTCCTGGTGCGGGCGTGGTCAGGAGGCTTTTCTATCATGCAAGCACATCATCGCGGGTTTTCGATGATTCTTGGCATGGCGGCAGCCATAGCGGCTGGACTCCCGCTGGGGTGCCGGCGCTCGGAGCGGACACAGACAGTCTTACCGGTCTGCCGCTCTACCCCGGAGCGCCGTTCATCGAGAAGCTTCCGGACGCGGTCTACTGCGGATCGCAAATGCGAGGAAACATGTACATGCCGCATGGCAAGGACGCGACGTATGTGTCGTGGTACGACGCGCACCTTTCAGGTTTTGGGAAGTATCATTTCATGCGCTACAATCGCCCGCAAGACGTCTACTTCAAGCCTGACGGAACGATGGATGTCGTCATCACGGGTTCTGTGGGCACGAGCGATGTGTACGCAGTCACCTACGAGGCGTTCAAACCGGCACTCTCCACCGTCGCCATGGCTTCTCTCAGTCAGAATCACCGGACTTGTCGCTAAAGGGGCAACGACCCCGGCACGGCCGCGGCACGGGCGCGCGGTACGATGGCGACGGAGGATGGATTGCAATGCAAAAGATGGTCTTCCCGCGTTCGAGCCGTGGCGGTATAGGATCCGGACTCGTTGTCTTGGTCGGGTTGGTCGAGGTAGCGGTCCTGATCGCGCTCGTGCTCTGGTTTCGTTCAGCCGGCGCCTGCGTGCCGCCGCAGTTCCGGCCCTTGAGTCATTTCCTGTCACCCGGTGGAGGGCAGTTGACGGGGCCCGCTCAGCCGGGAGGCAGCGCCGACAGTCAAAGCGTTGGAGTGCAAACGGGCAGCGCTCAGGCGAACGGACAACAAGCCGCGACCGATGATGCGAACGGCTCGTCGGGTGGAGCTCACGATCCTGGCGCCGTCTCCGGGGATCTGAATGCAGTGCCGGATCCAAAGTGCGTGGGCAGCGAGGCCGCATCGATGTTGAACAGCGGCTCGGCGACAGCACCGCCGAGTTGCCCGCCGATCAAAGCGCCTCCCGCGTTGCAGCAGGCGGCCAAACAAGTGCAAGGCCTCGGCGACCAATCACCGACCGCGAGTGCAACGCCATGACGCGCTCGATCGTTCGCTTCCTCACCCTAGCGTTCGTAGCAACGCTCATCGCGTGCTCGCAGAATTCCTCAGGCTCGAACGGAACAGCAAGTCCCAATGGGCCTTCGGCCACGGGCGCGAGCACGGCGCCCGGCACAGCCGCAACGCAAGCTGTGACAGGTACGGCCTCGTCTCAAGCGCCGGCTGTCAACACGAGCGCTCTCCCTGGAAACGCGGTGCCAGCCTCGCAACAGACATATAACGTCACCTGGAACCCTCAAACCAAGATCATTGATGCAGGAACCGTCAAACAGACGTATCGCGGGGTTGCAAGTGATGGCACGCTCACCTTCGACTCTTCGGCTGCGCAGATCGCCTCGTTGACGCCCGGCAGCATCGTGCTCTTCTCGAATCTCGCGCTGCGGAAGATCAAGAGCGTCGAGAATCAAGATGGCCAGCTGCACGTGGCAACCGAACCTGTCGCTTTGGACGAGGCAATTAGCAATGGTCACATAGGCGGTCAGGTCGCTGTGGATTTCTCACGTCTCGCCTACGTCACGCCCCCCGGCTTTCATCGAGTGGACGTCGCGGAGGATCCTTCGTGGTTCGAGCGCCTGGTCGCCGATCCGGCGCTCGCCGGTTCCGGCGTTCATTACGAGCAGAAGATCAAAGATTGGAAAGTCGACTTGACTCTAACGCCGGAGACCAATGACCTCAAGATCGATCTCACGGCGAAGAAGTCGGTGCCGGGCGGCGGCGAAGCCGAGGTGACTGGCGAAGGCGAACTGGACAACCTGACGAGCTCGCTCAATGTCACTGTCGCTGACGGGCAGACGACGCAGATCACCTTCGACAACCAGCAGCTGCAAGGCAACTTCGACGTTGAGTGGTCAGTTGCGCTCGGCGGCGAACCCAGTACGGACCTGAGCAAGTGGAACTCGCCGGACGTCATCAAGCTGCCATTAGGTTTTTCTTGGCCGTTCTTGATCGGACCGATCCCGTTCCAGATCTCGATTGGTTCGGGTTTTGCCTTTGCGCCCGTCTTCTCAAGTAAAACCACGGTGGCGCAGGGCCAATATCATGCCTCGTTTGGCGGCGCCGTCAACGTCGACCAGGGGCAATCGGCTGGCGTAGATGGCTCCGTTCAAGCGCAAGGCGAAATCACATCGTATGGGGGGACCATGTCCCTCGCACCGCTTGGCCTCTCGGTAACGCTCATGGCTCCGAAGATCTCAGCGAAAGTGGGCGCGCCAGAAGAGCTCGAGAGCATCCTCGGTGAGCAAGGCGGCAGCATCTGGGCAGCCTTCTTTGTGCAAGCCAACTTCATCGCCACCGGCCCGGTCTCGATCGTGGCATGCGAGCGCCGCGACCTGAACATCATCGCACGGGGAGGCTACGAGGCAGGGCTGCTAGGACAAAAGCTGGCCAACAAGAGCTGGAACTTCTACACTCGTAACTTCAGCATAATCGTCCCAAAGAACATCAAGCTCTGCAATCCTTCATGATGGCGTCGGTCGATGAGGAATAGGATTGTCACGTCGCTGTGCCTCGCCGCATTGGTCACGGTGTCAGCCTGCGGCCACAATCAAAGCTCTAGCGGCGCCACCTCAGCGCCCGCCGCCACTCCACCATCGACCTCGCCGAGTGCGCAGGGTCCCCAATCGTCTGAGGGGATCGGATCGCCGGCGACGTCTAGCGAGCAGGCCTCGCCCGTGGCGATCGCATCGCAACCGACGAGCTCTGCGCCGGCTCCCGTTCCGTCGCCCTCTGCATCGGCCAGCCCGTCAGGCAATCTGCTGAGCTATGTGCGCGGCGCTTTCGTAAAGAGCTGGAGTGTTGCCGCGTCGAACCGCGGTGCTCCGCTCTTGGCTTCAGGCGGTGGATGGACGATCCACCCCGACTTCAAAACAGCACCGCAGGTATTGTTCGAGCTCCCGACGGTCGCTCGCATCGACGCGATCAACATCACGACGTACGGCGCGACCGATCCAGACACGCACGTCGACGTTGATGCCTCCGTCAATGGCCTGGCTTTCAGCCGTGCGGGAACGATCACGTTCCCCGCAACGGGTTACGAGCGGACCGGCACCCTCGCCGGTCCGCTTCAGGCACGATGGGTGCGGTTCACTTTTCTCCGCAAGCCCGGTGGGACACTCATTATCGAATCGATTTCGGCAGCCGGCAGCATGACGCTGCCGTCCTTGTCCTTCAATGGACGCTGGGCGCTTGCCGACAACGCGAACGGCGATGGCGGCATGATCTTCGCGCCGACTGTCGGCGCCGTCAATCCAGACGACCACCTAAAGCCCGATGGAGCCCAAATCGCCACCTTCGAGCGCGACGGCGCGATGAGCGGTGGACCGTGCACGCGCACAGATCCACTGTGGAACGGCCCAATCCGGAACGGCACTGCCACGCTCGGAGGCAGCGACGTCTTGACCGTCGTCGCGAAGGGGTCGCTCTTGGTCGGTTCAGTTAGCGGACTGCCGTTTGTGGCCCGCAGAATCGGGGCGGCTCCGACCTGCGACGTGGCCGCCGCCGGCAGCGGACCCACAGTGCTCGTGATCAAGCGGATTCCTACGAACGGCGGTCCTGAGGCCGACCCCAAGGTCGCACCCGGCTTCCACTACCAGACGCTCTTCTTGCCGGGGCTTTCGCCGGCCGCGCTCAACCGCGCGCATGCGGCAATTCTCGCCAATGACTGCGCGGCGAATACCGACTTGACATCGGAACAGACGAAAGCGCTTCTCGACTACGTGGCGAACGGGCATATCTTGATCATCCGCGACGCCGACGTCTGCTCCCACTCCGACTACGCGTTCATACCCTACCCGTTCCGAACCGCGGCGACTGGAGCCGGCGGCGCTAGCGGCCACGAGCTGCAGATCGCTGATTCCTCGGTGCTCGGCAGCAACGACCCGAAAGACCGGGCGCATTTTCTCGACGTGCGAGCCTATCTCGCGATCGAGACGCAGCAAATCGGCGATGCTGACATCATGCAGACGAATGATCCACACTGGTGCGGCCTGCTCTTCGCGAAGAACGCGAAGGGCGTATCCGGGTGGGTGCATGCATATGCTCGCTTCGGTCGAGGCGTGCTCATTTACAACGGGTTCGACGTTGACGACATGGGGGCTCGTATTCCGCAGGCCATTCAGATCGCGCGCGCGGAGTATGGGCTGTCGCCGCAGACTGCATTGCCATGCATGGCGCGCGTCGCGCTCGAACGCAACGGACCGCGCCGAATCGTTGCGGCGCTTCGACCCGCCGCGCCGTCCATCGCAAAGCAGCTCGAACAGGGAGGCCGAGCCCGCACCTATGGAATACACTTCGACGTCGCGAGCGCGCGGATCAAATCGCAGTCGGAAGCCACGATCCTCGAGATCGCTCGCGTTTTACAAATCCATCCGCTCTGGCGCATGCGCGTTGAAGGTCATACCGATTCGGATGGCGGCGCGGCCTACAACCTGCAATTGAGCGAGCGGCGCGCACAGGCAGTCGTCGACGAGTTGGTGAGCAAGTACCGGATCGCATCGTCGAGACTGGAGGCCAGGGGATACGGGCTCACCCGGCCTATCGCTTCGAATGCGGCGGAGACGGGCAAAGCGCTCAACCGGCGAGTCGAGCTCGTGCGCGTGCCTTAGGCCCGAGTCGCGCGACAGGTCCGACACTTCCGGTTCTGGCGCCTGCAGAGGATGCGTCGGCGTGAACGTTGCAAGCGCGCGGATCGCGCCTGTCTCTGAGACAGGTGTAAGGACGAATTCAAACCCGCGTCCCTGTACGTTAGACCACGGGCGGTAACAGCACAAAAACAAACCACCCCTAATCGGGGTGGTGGTGCCTCAGTGGTCTGTCAAACCAAAGCGATTATAGCATGCCGTGGGTCAACTTGCAATTCAGGGCTCGCGAGGTGCATCAGGCCGTTTACCCCATCGCCACCATGTGCCGCGTGCTGGAGGTCTCCACCAGCGGGTACTATGCCTGGCGCAAGCGCCTGCCCTCGGCGCGAGCCACAAGCTATGCAGCGCTCAGGCTCAAGTTGGCTCAAGGAACGGTTACTGCGCACGGAGAGCTCCAGAGCGTGCGACCCTCAGCGCCAGGCGTTGAGGCTGAAACGATGTAGTTACCGCTCGCCAGATGATAGCCGAACATTGAGAGTGGGATCAGGGAAGTCGCCGGTTGGCTCACCTGTGGCCAATCCTTTAGAGCTATGGTCTGGCCGGGTTTCAACACTGCAACGACCCGCGGGCTTCTCGGTGGTTCACTGACCTCCGTTTGAGGGATGATCTTCCCTGTGCCACTCTCCTTTATCGTGAGGTGAACCATGACAAATATCGGGAAGCTCCACACCTGAAGGTCCGATGTGCCCCTGTTCGTGATGCTGAAGGTCAGCGTGGGATCAGCAGCTGGGGCGGCAGCGCTGCGACAATCGATTGAGGCAGCAGTCACGCTGCCGGCGGGGTACGGTGATTCCACAGACCCCGCACACAGTGCCCGTAGAGTGAGCAGTGCCGCGAGAATAGCTGTGAATGCGACGATTTTCATTTGAGACCTCTCGTCAGTGGGTTGGGAGCGGGTGACAATCCGTCACCGAACCAAAAATCGAAGTCCACGTGGGCTCAGTCGTTGATGTCGAACCCTTTGCATCAGCTTTAGGCTACGTTCCGCCAGCGGAGTTCGAGCGCTCTCTCACCGAACCTCAAAATACACTCGCTCTGACCCTAACTATCTGTTGCAAAAGCATGCGCACTACAGGCTGAGCCTTATTATTTGCGCCTGCCTTTCGGACACAATCACGTTAGGGCGTGAATGATTTGGGAACCCTTTTGCGAAGACATACCTCGATTTCATGCCGATGCGGAAATGACCCTAGGCACTACCCACAGCGTGAAAAAATTAGATTGATTTTTCCAATGGGAGACTAACGGCAACAGCACAATCGCGCAAAACATCATGAAATAAAGGTCGGGCCGTAGCGAAGCCTGGTTATCGCGCCTGTCTGGGGGGCAGGAGATCGCTGGTTCGAATCCAGTCGGCCCGAAAGAATTTCTCTTTGGAATACGCGGCGCGATCATCCGAATGGTCGGCGTCAACCGCATGGGCATGCTTGCCGCGTTCATGGATCCAAGAGATCCTCTCAATCTTATTTTTCACAACTTCATCGCCCAGGAATCAAAGACATGAGCAGTTTTTCCATTCTGGCAATTGTTGTGTTGTTGATCGGTTTTGTGGTGTTCTTGACCAATCAGTCGGCTTATCAGCAATGCCAGACGGTTCTTACAAGCATCGGACAGGTCTTCGACCAGAGTCTTGCCGCTAGGTGCCACAACGCTCAGATGCTGCATACCGGCAGTATAGGCATCATGGGTCTCGGAGGTGTCCTATTGCTAGTAAGTCTATTTCCTCAGAAGCCTCAGAAGAGCTAACCTCGATGGTACGTCAAGGAGAATCATCATAGTCCTCATCAGGAACGCAGAGCCGCACGACGTTCCTTTGCTCAAAACCATGATCGAGGAAATGGGCTCGTACGAACGCCTCCCCGTCACCATCAGCGAGCAAGAACTCCTCGCCGACGGGTTTGGAGAGCAGCATCGCTTTCACGTGTTGCTCGCACTCTGGGACCGCGAACCCGCCGGCTATGCGCTCTTTCACGAGTGTTATTCTTCCTTTCAGGGTAAAGGCACGTTCTTGGAAGATCTCTACGTGCGTCCTGATTTTCGCAAGAAGAACATCGCAACTGCCCTCCTCGCCGCCGTGGCAAACATCGCCATTAAAGCAAACAGCTACGCGCTCGTCTTCAATGTTCTCGCGTGGAATGATAAAGGGCTGGGTTTCTTCAAGAAAGCGGGCGCCGATGCGCTGGCCGAGTGGACAACGATGAATCTAACGGGCAATGCGCTGCGCACCGCCGCGCAGCACGGCTAAGAGTTCAGAGGAGACTTTGATGAGCACGAATCCAACGGTGAGTTTTGCACGGGACATTCGACCGATGTTCACCGACTTAGACATCGAGCATATGAAGGCAGCGGGCATGGATCTTAGCAGTCGTGATGACGTTGCCGATCACGCTGTCGCAATCTATGCCGCCGTCCGTGAAAAGACGATGCCACCGGACAGCGCTGGAGAACCACAGTGGACCGATGAGATGTGTGCTCGCTTCAAGAGCTGGCAGAAGCAAGGCTGCCCGCCCTGATTTCAGAACGAGTCCTAGCGACCCGGCGTTTGCAATTGGAGCCGTTGTTGCCGACACATGCGCGGCATCTTTTCGAATTCTTGCAAGACCCTCGACTCTACCAATTTCATGCCGGCCCGCCTCCCGCGAGCATCGAGGAGCTCGAGCAGCGTTACGCCGGCTGGGCATTGCGACAGTCTCCAGATGGAACGCAGACATGGCTGAACTATGCCGTTCGGGAGAAACGTGGACCCTACATCGGATGGGTGCAAGCAACCATTGCGTCACGCGTCGCAACAATTGGGTACGACATCTTTCCTGATTTCTGGCGACGTGGGTACGCAACCGAAGCGTGCAGTGAGCTCATACGCATGCTCGGTGAGGAGTACGGTGTCACAAGCGTTCTAGCGGTGGTGGACACGGACAATATTGCTTCAATCCGCCTCCTGGAGCGGTTGCATTTCAGCTGCGTGTGGACCGGGCCGAGCGAGGATATGCCAGGCCGCATGGATCACCGCTATGAAAGACGTCATGCGATGCAGCACGAGTAGTCTACCTAAGCGGCGGGGCCAGCCTTAGGAACAAAATGGAAGGGGCCGACCTATCTGGCCGACCCCTTTTGCTTTGCGCGAATGACAGATGGTTACTTGACTTCTGCCATGGATGATCCCCAGTCATAGTCTGTGTTGGGATACTCTGATGCGATCCAGACTTTGTTATCCGAGAATCCGGTGTAGGATGACGCTTCGTAATCGCCCCAGCGCAAGTTGCCGAATCCGGGGATTCCGAATTGCGGGAAGTAGCTATCGAGACCGGGTTGAACGAGCACCGGTGAACTCAAGGTTCCGAGTGGATCTCCTGGCCGTCGTACGCGATAGACAAATTCCGGATAGTTTACCGGACTCATCACATCGCTGACCACGAACAGCGAACCCGATGGGGTGAGCATTGTGTCAGCGAACGAATTCGTCACGCCGATAGCGTCAATGTATCCGCCTTGGCCAAATGACGCGCTGGTCAGCGCCCCTCCGGAGGACGAGACGCTCACTTCACCCCAAAGGTTTCCCGGCCACGTCAAACTGCCAATGCGAACTCCCGTCCCGAGAGCAAACGAGATCGTACCGCCCTTGTAGGGACTGTAGATTGGTTGTCCGTCGATGCGGCTGTCATTGGTTGCCACGCAGCCTCCGCACCCAGGCTCATCCCCGTTCGGAGGATAGGTCCAGCCTGGAGCGGTGGCGACTTTGCTCGTAACCTTGGGCGTGCCTAACGGATTTGAGATGCCAAAGACATACAGCTGGTTGCAAACCTCTGGGAAGCAGCCATTGCCATCTGGTCCAAAGAAATTCGCCGCGGAAATCAATGATGTCGCGCTTGGCTGCTGGGCTAGGTTGGCTATCGTTTCGACGGGTTGTACCGAGTCAAGTGGAAAACCGTTGACCGTGTAATCGAAGAGGAGATTTGGAGCTGCAACCGACGCGCCGTTCTCCATGCCGTGCTTGTCGATCAGCAGCGTTTGAGCCCAGCAATATCCTAACGGGCAGGTTGTAAATCCACCGCTCGTGACCGGGAAAGAATTCATGCCGATGTAAACGGCAGTCGCATCGAAACCAAGTTGTGTGAAGTCTCCAAAAGCGCCAACTCCCAACGGATCGGCGTTGAAGCTATACACGTTCCACGTCCCTGTTGGGTCGCTCGTCTGGCTCGCTGCGACGTAGAAGGTTGAGGAGAACGGACAGGCATCAGCGACGCCGTTTTGCGCCCCAATCACCAGGAAGAAGCGTTGATCATTGGGATCGTAGAAGGCGCGTGGGTCTGTGGTAAACGGCACGCCGAACGGAGTGCACGATCCGGGGTTGGGAATGCCAAAGAAGGTCGGTGCATCGATAGGGAAGCCGAGTACCATGACGCCGTGCCGGTCGAAGATGGCTATTGAGGTGTTGACCATTTGCACGGTCCAGTTGGGGGACGCAGCGACAGCCATATCCGGCGGTTGGCACCCCGTGCCAAAGTAACCGCAGATGAGCCCGCTGTCCGTCATGCCCGTGATGTGTTCGAGCGGCGCAGCAGCGACGGTAGAGGTAAGGGTCGAAAAGGCGGCGCGTGTATCTTGCGGCGCCATCACGTTACGGGATGCCCGAGCTTTGATGGACGCCCATGCTGCTGGACTCCAGCGGGTGAGGAAGGGCATGTCTCCAAAGTTGCGCTGATGCGTCGATGAGGAAAGTGCCACGCGCTTGATGGCCTGCATTCTCACAACGCGCAACCGTCCGGGCTGACCTTTGGCTAGCTGCACTGTCATGCCGTGGCCCAGGTTTAGAACGCGCCCAGGACTGGCTTGGGCAGAAGAAAAGTTCGTTAAAATAGTGGCGCAAAACGCGAGCACGAACACACCGAAAAACGCGCGATAGAAAGGGGCGCGCATTGTGACCTCCTTTGACATGGCGACAAATGGGTTGGGACCGACTAACGCTCTTGAGTATAGGTCCAACGGTGGGCACGCACAACTGACTTAAGGCCCACCAGTGTGTCGATTGCGTGCGGGCAAAATATGCCTCGAATGTCCCTCGAGGTGCGCGTCCTCTAGCGCCCGTGCCTTGGAAAGAACCCTATCTCGGGTTCTCGTACAGCCCACCCTGAACGCACAAGCCGCCAGGTTTCGAGCTTCGGTGACACAGCTCACTGGTCTTCAAAATGCGACCGATCCGATGACCGGCGACTCATTTCAAGTGTGAACCGGGCCGAAAAGCAGCTACTTCAAGCATGCAGGTGGAGACGTGATCAACTCCAACATTTCTCCAGGTGCCGGATTTCATCAGATCAGCGCACCATAGCGGAGCTAGATGTTTCACAATATCCTCGTCCCCGTTGATGGCTCGCCCCCATCGGATGCCGCGATCTCGCTCGCGCTCAAAGTAGCCAGCGATGAGCGGGCGACCGTCACCTTCGCTCACGTGCTTGAAGTTGCCAAGCTCGTGGCGATGGCTTCGCCCTCGTCCATCGACCCGAGCTTTGCCATTGCAGCCGCTCAGTCGGCCGCCAAAGAAATCCTGGATCGAGCAAAAGCCATGGCGGCCGGATCGAAGGTGACGATCGTAGCGGAGCTCCTTGAAGGTGACACCGTGCCCGGGCTGCTGGCCCTCGCGAAAAAACGTCAAGTCGACTTGATCGTCGTTGGCAGTCACGGGCGAGGGGGAATTTCTCGCGCGCTGCTGGGCAGCGTTGCCGAGGGCATCTTACGACGCTCACCGATTCCCGTGCTCGTCACCCACGCTCCGAGAGCGCAGGCGTAGCTCTAGCTCAACGTAACTTCGTGCTCGACGTACGTTAGTAGGGAGTTGGACTTTCCTGCGGGCCGGGCGTGGTTTCGGGTGGTGGCGGCACGCGTGAATGCTGTGCTCCTTGAAACGGTGTTTCCACCGTGCCGAGCGTAATCGTGCCGACCATGTCGGCGATGCCATCGATGGTTGCATCGATGGAGCCCGCGGTCACATCGGGTTTGTCCTGGCGCTTGAGGGTGAGCGTCAGGTGCGTACCATCGCGCGTTCCGCTAACGACATACACCGTCTTTTTGTCCGCAAGCCAAACACCACTTACGTTATTACCATCGTCCTTGAGCTTCATCACCGAATACGAGATGTCGGTATATCCGTTCTTGTCCGTGCCTTGAAGGATCATATCCCATATGCCGTTGGTAGCTTGATCGGGTGGCATGTAAGGGGTCGGTGGATTCGTGGGCGACGGAGAAGGGGAAGGCTCGGGCTTGGCGGCGACCCGCTGCTGGACGCCCGAGGAGATGACAGCAATCGCGAGCAACGCGACGACAAGGAGCAGGCGCCAGCGAAAATTCGTGTTCGGTGTCATTACTTGCATGGGGAATGGTACGGCAAGACGGACGATTCGCCCTTGCCTGAGAATGTCCTAAGCCGATAAGGATATGGAGTACCTAAGTCGCATTGCCGAATTCTGCTTGCACGATATACACTGATGGAGGAGCTCGCGGCAACCCTGGACCTGCCGCCGCAGGGGGGATCATTCTCTCAGCAAGCGGGAAGGTCGTGGAAGAGGTGAGCGCCTTCTTGGGGACCACGACCAACAACGTGGCTGAATACCGAGCGCTCTTACTGACGCTTCAGCGCGCGCAGGCACTAGGCTTCGATCGGGTGTCGGTGCACATGGATTCCGAGCTCATCGTGAAACAGCTCAACGGTTTGTATAAAGTCAAGGACCCTAAGATGCGCGAATTGAGCAGCCAGGTTCAGCGGGTATTACGACATTTTTCAGAGTGGCAAGTACGGCACGTGCCACGCAGTCAAAACAAGCGTGCTGACGAGTTGGTTAACGCCATCCTCGATACTCGCGATCAATCGATACGGGAGGCGCAACAGTGAGAGACGTCAAGGGAGCTAACGGTTTCATCGTTGCGCGGGTCGACGCTTCGGGCAACGTGATGATGGGTCCCGATTCAGGTCCCGCGGTTGGCCGGATCGGAAACAACGGCGAGATTTACGATGACGACGCCGGCGTGCACCAAGTTGGGCGCGTGGATGGCGAAGGTACGATTTGGAACATGGAGTACGAAATCATCGGCAAGGTCGATGCTTGGGGACGAGTCCACACGCCGACCGGTGAGCTCATCGGCAAAGTTGAAAAGCCGGCCGATGCCGGAGTGTTGATCTTCCTCACGGGACTTGCTCCAACGAAATCCGAGCCGGGGGCACCGTTAGAAGAAGACGCGGCGCTCATGAAAGAAACACTCGACCTCGCAGACGAACAGCGTTTCCCGGGCGTGCGCAAGGACGTAAAGCCCCTCACCGACAGAGATCTTTTTATGGAGCATTTGCGCCACGACTGATCTCGCGTTCCAGCGCACGAGTCGCGCTCGAGATCGCTTCTGCAGCGCCCTCGTAATGATCTTGCGCAATAACGTAGGCGCCGGCCACGCCTGGCGTGCGCGCAAGCTCCACTAACAGCTCCCGCGCGACCGCGATGCCCTCCATCCGCTCGTCTCGTGAGGTCCGAATTCGTTCGCGTACTTCTTCGGGCACCTGCATGCCTGGCACTTCGTTGTGCAGGAACTCCGCGTTGCGATAGCTGCGCAAGAGCAGCACGCCGACGAGCACGGGGAATTTGCGCTCGATCGCCCACTTGAGAAACGGCGCGATGGTCTTCACATCGAAGATAGGCTGGGTGACGGCGAAATCGGCGCCCGCCGCGCGTTTCTGTTCGATCCGCTCGAGTTCTCCTGCGAGCGCCTTCGCTGCTGGGTTGACGGCAACGCCGATCCTAAAGCGGGTTGGAACTCCAATCGGGCTCCCTGCGTGATCCATGCCGCGATTGAGCGCATCGACGATCTGCGTGAGACCCAACGCCGTCACATCAAAAACTGACGTAGCTTTTGGAAAATCTCCAACGTTGCTTGGGTCGCCCGTGAGCGCCAGAATTGCGGTGACACCAAGCGCTGCGGCCCCGAGCAATTCGCTTTGCAAAGCGAGCAGATTGCGGTCGCGGCATCGCAAGGTGCAAGATGGTCGCAAGCTTTGTATTGCGCATGACGAGATGCGCCAGCGCCGTGCTCGACATGCGCAAGCGCGCCGTGGGATTATCGGAGATATTGACGGCATCAGCACCCGCAGACTCGAGGAGTTTGGCAGCCGCGACGGCATCGCTCGCGTCAGCGCCGCGTGGGGGCGAGATCTCAGCGGTTATGACAAATTGGCGCCCAAGTTTGCGTTCAAAGGCAGTCGGATTCGTCAAAGGTGCAAGTGAAGGCGTGCCTGTTCGCGGCGCTCGAGCGTCACGGCCGCGGGGCGTCGCCGGCGGGCCATGACGTGTGGCGCCTTGCAGCGCCTGTGCGATGGCGCGAATATGATCGGGGGTCGTGCCGCAGCATCCTCCCACGATGCTGGCACCCAGATCGACGAAACGCCGCGCAAACGCGGCGAAGTACGCGGGGGTAGATTCGTAGACCGTGCGATCGTCGAGCCGGTGCGGATAGCCCGCGTTTGGCATTACAGAAAGCGGTGCGCCGACGGACCCGGCGATAGGGGCGAGAGCATCATACACCACTTGCGGTCCGACGGCACAATTGATGCCGACAGCATTTGCGCCGGCCTCGAGCAGGCGCGCGAATGCCGAATCCAAAGGATCTCCACCTGCAGTCTTGCCGTCTTCCACGACCGAGACCGATGCAAGAATCGGCAAACCGGAAGCAACGAGCTTCGCCGCTTCGATGGCGAGGACGAGCTCCGCAACGCTACTGAACGTCTCTAAGATGAGAAGGTCGGGCAAGCCTGAGGCAACCGCTGCAATGTGCTCTGCAAACACGTCGCGCGCTTGCGCTGGTCGGGTCACGCCAAAAGGCCACAGGAGCGCGCCGAGCGGGCCGATCGATCCTGCGACGTACGCCTTCGTGCCAGCAGCTCGACGGGCGAGTTCCACCCCTGCCCGGTTGATTTCTTCTAAGCGCGGGAGCAGTTCGTGCTGAGCCAGCTTCAATCGGTTTGCAGCAAACGTATTCGTCTCGATGACTCGCGCGCCGGCTTCAACATAGTCTCGATGCCCTTGTGCGACCACCTCAGGGGTGGTGACGTTGAGCAACTCCACGCACGACGTGATAGCAGCACCGCGAGCGAACAGCAGCGTGCCCATGGCTCCGTCCGCAACGAGTACGCCAGTTTTCCACTCAAGCACGATGTTTGCCACAATAGCGATTTTTTCGCGTCACTGACCGTGACGACCCCCGTCAAGGCGTCCCAAAGCTAGGATGCCGCATTGCAAGGACCGAACGCTTGCGGACGCATGGCAGATTCTGCACGGCAGGCGGCCGTTTATGTGTCGGCCGATATTGAGGGCTGCGCGACGCTCGTACATTGGGATGAAGTGCGGCCCAGCAATTCAGCCGCCTACGACCGCGCGCGGCGGATTCTTATTGCTGAAGTCAATGCCGTGCTGGAGGGAGCATTTTCGGCCGGCGTCAGCAGCGCGTGCGTGAACGATGCGCACTCCAACATGCGCAATCTCGTTAGCCCCGGCCTTGATCCTCGGGCTCGTCTTGTCACAGGGAAAGCCAAGCCGCTGTACATGCTCGAGGGGATCGATGCGCAACCACACGTGCTCGCATTTTTTCTCGGATATCACGGCGCCATTGGCGATCGCGATGCCGTCATGGGCCATACCTATAGCCCTCGCGTGATCTTTGAGTGCCGGCTCGCGGGTCAGGTCGTGGGAGAGTTGACGATCAACGCCGCGCTTGCGGGCTACTATGGCGTCCCGGTTGGTCTCGTCTCGGGAGATCGAACCACGCTTGACGAAGCGCGCCGTAACCTTCCATGGGCGCAAATGGTAGAAACAAAGAGGAGCCTGAGTTATTACGCGGCCGAGTGCCGCTCGCCGCACGAGGTGCAGGAAGCGCTCCGTGCGGCAAGTGCAGCTGCGGTGACGCGCCGAGATGACGCGAAGCTCTTCACGCTCACACCACCAATAGTACTTGAAATCGACACCATGAAAACCTCGCAAGCAGATGCGCTGACGCTTGTGCCCGGCTTCTCACGCCGCGCGGCGCGCACGGTTGCCTTTTCGTCAGACGACATGCTGGCGGTCTATCGCGCCCTCACAACCGTCATTGTGGTCGGAGTGGCGGCCGAGTCTTGAACGAGCGAACCAGGATCGTGGTTGGTTGTCGCGATTTGCGTCGTCCTCTGCGACCGTCGGCTATGTCTTTTTTCGGCAAACCGTTCGTGATGCAAGAACCGCAGCTCGATAAGGTGCTCTACGCAAACAGCACCTGGGCCATCACGATGCAAGTGTACAAACAGGTGGGGCCGATTTCTGCTGAAACGTATCGCATCTCAAACAACAACGGAGCGCTCCGTATGTTTTTCTCTGCGACCAATCGAGATGGTTCCGTCACCAAACAATTCGACGTGCCGCTCGCGGGTCCCAGCGGCACGTTTCTCTTCGAACAACTTCGCGCGGACGGTATCTGGGAGACTGATGACAAACCGGTGCGGCCACGCTCCACCGAACAATATGTCATTGAGATCGATCAAACGCTCGGCGACCAGGGCGGCAGCCGCTCATTTCGGTTTTCTGATCCGAAGTATTGGGCGACGACGAACGCACAGGAGTTCATGCTGCGACTGCCGGCTAAGTCAATGAAATCGCTTGATTTGACGCGGGTTGCCTCCGCTGGTCGGCCGTTGCGCGATCCGCGCTATTTGAAAATCGTGACGGAAATCAAGTCGTTTGGACCGCAGAGCGTGATCGACGCTGAAAACTTGATTCGCTCCGAACTTGCAAGCATGCCGACACAACAAAGCGCGCAGCGGTTGCTGAAGAAAAACCCCTCAAGCGGAAAGGATGATGCTCCCATAAGCTGGCGTCGAATCGTTCTCGCGGTGGTTGTCCTCTTGGTGCTGCTTGCCGCGTCGTGGTATTTTGTGGAAAATCCGGCGAGCCAGATGTTCGGCCACACGGTAACTCGCGTGCCGCTTCAGCAAAAGATCGTCGCGCTCACCTTTGATGACGGGCCGAATCCACCGTACACGAACGAAATCTTGAGCTATCTTCATTCCCAGCACGTCGTCGCGACCTTCTTTGTGGTCGGCCGCGCTGTTGAGGCTCACCCCGATGTCGTGCGCGAGGAAGTCAAAGATGGCAACGCCTTGGGAAATCATACTTGGGATCACGCCCATTTGGTGCTGGAACGTTCGGCACATATCGCGTTGGAAATCTCCGAGACCGACGCCGCCATCCAAAAGGCCACCGGGGTGCGCACGCGGCTCTTTCGCCCGCCATTCGGTGCCCGCGACTATTTGGTGATTAACGTGGCCAGACGTATGGGTTATGAGGTCATCATGTGGTCGGTGCCTCTGCCGCGCGACTGGCAGAACCCGCCACCCACGGTGATCCGCGATCGCGTCGTGCGGTATGTCAAAGATGGTTCGATCATCGTGCTTCATGACGGAAATCGCGGACGAAGCGGCAATCGCGAGGCGACGGTGCAAGCGACGAAGCTGATCGTTGCTGAGCTCAAAGCGGAAGGCTACCGTTTTGTGACGGTGCCCGAATTGCTCAAACTTGGACTAGCAGCGCGCACGGGTCCGCCGAATTCCGTGCCAACGGAGTAGTTAAGCTTCCTCGTTGCTGGGTGTCTGCGCCGGCTCGTCGCAGACGCCCGCAGACCTCGCGAAAGTTGCAGCTCCGGCACATGTTGAGGTTCGTGGTCATCGGGAAGCGCTCGATGTCGCCGGCGATGTTGACTGCTGCGTCGGTAAGGCGGCTCTTCACATCGGCAACGTACGTCGCAATCACGCGGCGAGCTTCCGGTTCGCCTTCCACGACGTTTTGTTCTCGATGTTCGCCCGCGCTTACGTAGACCAGGTGCGCGGTCATTCGCTCCAGGGGCATGTCGAATTTTTGCTGCACGAAGATGCCGTAAATAGCAAGTTGTGCTGCATTGACGTCGTGGGGGCGCGGTAAACCGGTCTTCCAGTCGACGATGTGGAGCCCGTCCGTTTTTCCTTCCACCACGAGATCTGGCGATGCATAGAGCACGAGGTTGTCGACCGAAACGCGTTTCTCGCTAATATTTTTGGGATCGATATAGCGCAACTTGTCTGCGGGAGCGCCGAACGCGCGGCGGCCGAACCCATCGGACGCGAGACCTTCGACGCAACGCTGCAGGGTTGCGATTGCCTGTGTCTCCATGTCGCCCGTGACGCCTTTGCCGTAATAATCCTCAAACAGGATGGTCGAGCGTTTCGGATCGCCATAGCGCTCCCAATCGGCGTTGCGCGACTCCCGCAAACGCCGAAGCAGGCGACGTTCCATATCGCCCTTGAGTTGCGCGACCGGCACGGTCATGGGTTTTGGAGAGCGACGCCGCAAAATTTCGGCGAGCTCCTCGTGAAAGGTTTCGCCAACCAGCATGGACAGATTTTTCAGTTGCTTGAGGCGGTACGAGAGTTTGGCTGAGACTGGGGCATCTTGTTCCCAGCCCTGCCAGGAGCCGTAGTACTGCCAATAGAGCTTGCGCGGGCAATCGTAGAACATTTTTTGCCGCGACCACGAGAACGCAAACTCGTTGACGAGATCAGCCACGGCTTGGTCCCAGCTGAAAGAACGGAACAACGATATTCTTGGCATCGAATGCGTAGTAATGGAGCAGCGGACCTTTAGGTCCGCTCAGCCGATCGCCGATCGCCGCGGCGACTGGAATTCGCAGCACGTCTGCGCGCAGCAAATCAGGAGCCTCCTGGACCGGCACAAACTTTGCCTCGACGACCTTTGGGTCGTTCGAAGCAGGCTGGGCATCTGGGTCTGATTCAGACACCCAAAAGGTGCAGTTCACGACGTGCAAGTCTGCATTCGCATCGATTGATTCGCTCACGTAGGCGAGCTCGTCGACGCAAACTTGGAGCGAGGTTTCTTCCAAGTACTCCCGCACAATGGTGTGCGCGATCGTTTCGCCGGGTTCTTGCCGGCCCCCAGGGAGCGTCCACAGCGGTAGCGGTGCTTGCTCATAACAACTTTTGACAAGCAAGAGCGTGGTGCCGCGAAGCAACAGACCGCTTCCGAGAACCAAGCGAAGCATGGCATTAACTATTCGGCCCGCGCGCAAGGACTGCTTTTTCAGGTTTCGAGGAGAACGAGGCGTGAGCAGCGGAATGGTCGCCCATCTGATTTCGCGCATTCAATTGTGGAGGGCTGACAACCGATATGCGTAAGCTCGGTTTGATTTTTGTATGCAGCTTGTTTCTGGCGGGCGCGTTTGCACAAACGGCCAGGGCGGATGATGCAGGCGGCCCTCCGGCGCCGTATGCAAAGTGGACCGCCGACGCAACCAGTCAACCTGGCCTGTTCACGTTGTGGCGAAAAAACGACCATGTCTATATCGAGATCGCGAAGCCGCAGCTCGGCCAGGATTTCATTCAAAGCGCGGCTCCCTCAAACGGTCTCGGCGGTTGGGCGATCGTCTGGGGCGAGGCGATGTTCGCGCAAACCAAGTTGATTGAGTTCACGCGCAACGGTGACAAAATCGTCATTACGTGGCCAAACACGTTCTTCAAAGCGGCCGATGGAAGTGCTCGGCAGCGCTCGATTGAACAGTCATTTTCGCCATCGGTTGTGGCCACTGCGCCGATCGTAGCCGAAGACCCGGTCGCCGGCAAGGTTGTCTTCGATGCGGCGCCGTTTCTTGATGATGTCCTTGGGCTCAAGGCCGTTTTGTCCCAGGGGCTGCAAACAACGCCCGAGCACGCGTACCGCTTGGATCCTGCCCGGACGGTGTTTGGACCGAGCAAGGCCTTTCCCCAGAACGTCATCATTGACGCGGACCAAACATGGGCGAGTGACGATCCAAACGTGGTCGACACTACCCCCGACGCGCGAACGATTCAAATGCGCGTCGTGTACAATCTGGCACAGCCTCCGGATGACAAAAACTACATGCCTCGCATATTCGACGATCGCGTAGGTTATGTCGCGTCACCGTACCTTGATTTCACGAACGACCTCACGCTCTCGCGCAACGTTAGTTATATCATTCGTTGGAATTTGCAACCTTCAGATCCCACAAAGTCAATATCTCCGGCCAAAAAACCAGTCGTGTTTTACCTGAGCAATACGATTCCTGACGAGTATCGTTCAACCGTCCGCTCAGCGCTGCTGCAATGGAATCAAGCATTCGAGAAGGTTGGCATCAGCAATGCCGTTGAGGTCCAAGACCAACCAAACGATCCGACTTGGGATCCGGACGACATTCGCTACAACGTCGTGCGCTGGGTAACGGAAGCGTACCCAAGCTTCGGAGCAGAAGCGCAGTGGGTGTACGATCCCCGAACCGGTGAGCTGTTCCATAGCGGTATTCTAGTCGATGCAGTTGAGGGATACGGACCGACGAGCGCATGGGAATATTTTATTACCCCAACGCGGACCTCGTCTGGCCGCCTAGGTATGCCCCAATTTGGCTTCGCCGCCGAGAAACTCGCCGAAACAAAATTCGGCGACGTTGCGCTCGACTTGATGAATCGGTTGGATGGTCCCGGCGACAGCTGGCACTATCATTTGGATTCACTGAGATCGACGATTCTTCACGAGTCGGGTCACGACATGGGTTTCCAACATAACTTTATCGGCTCGCAGGCCTACACCGCAGCGCAACTCCAAGACAAGTCCTTCACCGCTCGCATGGGCGTCGCGTCGTCCGTCATGGAGTATGCGCCGCTTAACTTGTGGCCGAAACCAAAAGGACAGGGTTCCTATTGGCAGACGGTTCTTGGTCCGTACGATTATTACGCGATACATTGGGGCTACGCCCGAATTCCGGGCGCCCGGACCCCACAAGATGAACTGCCGACACTGCACCGCTGGGCGGCGGCGGGGTGGACGAATCCGTTGACCACCTTTGCCAGCGACGAGGATGTCTCGTACTTCAACGCCCACGCGATCGATCCGCGGGTGAGCTGGTTTGATCTCACCAACGACTCATTGGGCTGGTGCACGACGCAGCTCGACCTGACCCAGCACCTAATGCATGTGGTGGATCAACGATGGCCGCGCCCGGGGCACTCGCCAGAGGAAAGCTACAACGCGTTTGGTTGGCTCATGGTGCACTACTTACGCTGCGGTGGGATTGCCGAACACTTTATCGGCGGTGAGTATCTCTCGCGATCGCACAAAGGCGATCCCAAAGCAGCGCCGCCGCTTCAACCCGTCGCGCGCAAAGATGAGCAGCGCGCGTTCGGGGTTCTCAATCAGTATCTGTTCTCGCAAAACGCCTGGAACTACAGCCCGTCGCTGTTGAACACCCTCACCTATACAGAACAGGCGCCGGTGTGGGGTGGGAACTGGGCGTACAACCCACCGGAGCGCCACGACTTACCAATTTCGCAGATCGCGTTGCAATCGCAGGCGGTTCTCTTGCAGACAATGTTCCAGCCGCTGATGCTCCAGCGTCTTGACGATCTTGCCATGAAGTCAAAGCCCGGCCAGACGATGAGTCTCACCGATTTGTTCGATTGGGCGCAGCAAAGCATTTATGGTGATCTACGATCGAGTCACTACGCTCCGACCGAGATCCGCCGCAACCTGCAGCAATGGTACGCACGATATCTCGTGAACTTGTGGCTCAAACCAGATCAAGGAACTCCGTACGATGCGCAGTCGCTCGCGCGAGCGAAACTGCTGCAGCTGCAGTCCGACATCCAGTACGCGCAAAAGTCAAACAAACTCGACGAGCTGACGCGCGCACATTTGGATAACCTGAACACGCTTGTCTCGCGGGCGCTCGACACGCGCAACGTCCTGCCCCTGATGCAAATGTAGGGGGCGATTGGAAATCGCCCCTTGCAAATGTAGTCGCGCGAATTTATTCGCGCGTTAAAACGCGGGCAGCGCCGGCTTTAAGACCATAACGACAACCGCCAGAATTGGCGCTATGGTTGCGATGCTGCCGAAGACACGCCAGCGGTTCGATAACTGCTCGTAGCGAGCCCAATCCATTGTGCCACTTTGCGCAGCCTGTTGCGCGAGATCGCGAAGGGCTCGTTGCGTGCGCGAGAGCGGACCGAAGCAAATACCCGCGATAATGAAAAATCCAAGACCCCACAAAATCCAGCCGGTGGTCAATGGGTTCAGGTGTGCAGTTGTGGCAGCCCCGAAACCTCCGATGAGCAGCACGATAATGGCTGGGATCGTGAAAATGCGATCGGCTCGAATGATCCCATCGATCGTATGCGCGATGATCTGTGGATTGCGCGTGCGATCGGCTCCTGCCTCACCATCAATCTGTAAAGGTAGGTTCGATCAATGCCACCGGAATCGTGCCGTATGAGAGCAGACGGTCGTGGAAATCTCGCATTACAAAGTTTTCCCCGCGCCGCTTCTTTTCGCTCTCGCGCAGCTCGAGAATCTGGTGCTTGCCGAGCAGGTATGACATCGGTTGCGTAGGGGACTGCGTGTAGCGCCGAACTTCGCCGATGGCATTAGGCCGTTCCAGATGGGCAACCTTGACGAGCATATCGACAGCCTCATCGAAGGTCATCGCCGAGGTGTGCAGCTTGACGTCAATGACGACGCGACAGGCTCGCCACAATTGATCCTTGAGCTGGAAGATGCGGTGCCGCAGGTCGCTTGTGATGCCCTCTTCCAAAACGAGTTGCTCGCAGTACAGCGCCCAGCCTTCGCAAAAGACGGTATTCCACAACAGCTTTCTGACCGGAGACTTCACGCCGCTTGCAACCACCAGCTGAAGATGATGGCCAGGGTACCCCTCATGCGCGTTTGTGAGGAGCATGCCATAGCGATTATGGCCGAGCATTTGCTGGGCGCGCTGATCGGGAGAGAGACGCTCATTCACCGGCGTCACGTAGTAAAGCCCGTTTTGTCGAGACTCGAAGCCGCCCGCGGGCATGTACGCGGCGTACGGGATGGTGGGGCGCATGAACAACGGCGTCTCCACTACTTGGAGCGATTCGCCCGAAGGTATGGAAACCAATTTGCGATCCTGGACGAACTGGCGCGTCGTTGAGACGCCAGTTTGGTATTCTTCCAGCAGCGAGCGCGCGGGGGGAAGATCCTGGCGCGCCTCATCGACGATTTGTCCCCACGTTTTTTTGGGATCGATCTGGTGGGCCACCGCCGCGAGCTGCTCTTGGGTTGTGCGCACGGCTCGCTCGCCGAACTCCAAGAGTGCGCGCGTGTCAAGCTCGAGAAGATGTTCGCGTTTCAGTTTGAAATCGAACAGATCGCGACCGATGGCGAACGGCATACCATCGCTCGTCGCATAATCTGCGGTCAAAAATCGTTCGTAGTCGGCAGTGGCCGCCAGCGCCGCCTGAAGGTTGCTCCCCAAGGCAGCGCTATGATTGCGCGCGAGCGGTCCGACAGTCTCGCGCAAGAATTCTCCCGCCCCTTGCGTTTCTTCGATCGCGATCTCTCTCCAGATGGCTGGGGAGCGCTCAAGATTCGCGCGCCCGGCCGCGAAGATCGATGGAATCTTTCCTAAGCGGCTCACCAAGGCCGGCATGCGTTCGCTCAGAGGGGCATAGTCGCGCGCCAAAAGTGAGTAGATGCCTTCCACGGCGACGTTGGGATACAGCGACGGGTTATGCTTGTGCGGTTCAAGCTCGGCAAGCTCGCGCAATTGAACCTCAAACTTGGAAACGAGGAGATGCCAATCGATCCGTTCTTCCGAGGTGAGCTCTCCTGGATCGTAGCGGTGCAGGGTAGTGAGGTGTTCCTTGGCGCGGGTCTGGAGGTGAGCAAAGCCGTCAGCTGAGAGATCGGGGTAGTCCGCGTCGTGGGTGTGGACTCCAGCCCATGTGGCGTCGATTGGTTCATGAACCAAAATGTCGTCGACAATTGCGCGCGCGGTTGTTGGAAAGTCGCTCATCGGCGTGTGATAGGCTCCCAAGAGGGCGTAAAAAAGGCAGCAAAGCTGTCCTTGGGGGGCTTTCCAAAAATGTGAGGAAAGCCCCCTTGTCATCGAACGTATGTTCGATTATACTAACAGTCCACCATGTCCGTCAGCGCTTTGAAAAGCCTTTTAGAAAGCCGTTGGCACGGCCCAGCGGTACACGGACATGCCCAAGCAATATCAGGCTCGACCATGGGTATTGCCGACCTCGATCGGGCCCTTGGGGCGGTCGGCATCCCGGCGGGCCGTCTTACGGAGATCTTCGGAGAGCGCTCCTGCGGGAAAACCACGTTCGCCTATGCGCTTCTTGCAAAGTGCACGCGCCAGGGTGACATCGGCGCGTTCATCGACCCAGAGAGAAGCTTTTTTGCACCGGCGGCAGAGTCTGCCGGAATTATGTTGGAACGGCTTCTCGTCGTTCGACCGCGCGATGCGGCGGCATGTCGTCGTGCCGCCGATGCAGTCGTTCGCGGTGGCGCGTGTGCCGTCGTTATTCTTGACGGTACGAGCAGCGAAGCACTGCAAACGCATCATTGCGCCCGTTTGGTAGCGCAGGCAGAAAAAACCGCCACGACACTTTGCGCTCTCTCCCGTGGGGTAAGTCAGCCGCTCGCCTCGTTTGCTTCGCTGCGCATTCGCGCTCGTAGCCTCTCGCCGCTATGGCAACCCGGCAGCAATTGTCACGGCGATAGCCGTCTCGCTGGGTATCGGGTTGCCTTCGACGTCGCAAAATCCAAGATGGGCACACCTGGGAAGACTGCCTCGTTCGAGGTCTACCTCGCAGACGTTGCAGGCAGCTGGCCTATGCCTCTCGTGGAAGCTGAAGATGGAAAATTCGAGAATGTCTGCGCCGTTTAGCGAGATCAAGGCACGCGTGGCGTGCCTCATCGTTCCAGAATTTCTCGTTGACGTGTGTCTGCGGGCCAATCCATCGCTTGCCAATCGTCCCATCGCCATCGCCGACGGGGTGTCACGCCGCGAAATCGTCGCGCACAATCGTGCGGCATGTGGTGTGTCTGCAGGCATGACGCCAAAGCAGGCTCGGGCAGCATGCCCCAGCCTTGCAGTGCTGGCTCGCAATGAAAAACTCGAACGCGATACTACAAACGAATTACTCGAAGCACTCGAAAGCTGCGGACCTACCGTTGAAGCGCTTCGACCCGGTGTCTATTTCTTCGATGCAACCGGCTTGCCGAATGGAGAAACTCATGCCATCGGCGCTGCCGTTGCGCTCGCCTCATCGCTTGGCTTTCCTTCGTCCGGCGCCGTCGCGGATGACAAATTCACCGCGCAGTGCGCTGCGCTGACGGGAGGTGGGTGCAGCATTGTGCCAGCAGGCGGCAGTGCGGTGTTTCTTGCGCCGTTGCCCGTGACGCTCTTGCCGCTTTGGCCCAGTGACGCAGAACGCTTCGATATGCTCGGCCTGCGCGTGCTCGGCCAAATTGCGGCGCTCGCCACCGCACCGCTTGCTGCGCGTTTTGGCGAGCGCGCACGAGCCTATGTTGCCTTGGCACGAGGACAAGCCTCAGAACCCCTGCACCCGCATCGCACGCAGACGATGTATGAAGACCGTTTCGCCTTCGAGAGCATCGTCACGCAAGTAGAACCGTTGTTTTTTGCGCTGCGCAGCTGCGTGGCGAACGTCGCCGGCCGACTTGCGGGGGCGGCCCAAGTGTGCGACAAACTCGAGCTCATCCTCATCCTTGACGCGACCAACTCCACCTATGCTCCTGTAGGGGATGATTGGAAAATCGCCCCATCCGTCCTCAACATCCCCATTGCGTTGGCAGAACCAACCTCATCTTCAGTCACCATGTTCGACGTAGCCCGTGTCGCGCTCGAATCTCGCGAGCAACTTGGGCCGGTGGAGGCGATCCTCGTGCGCGCAGGGCCATGCGCGGAGCCACCCCCGCAACTCGGACTTTTCGACGGTGCTCGGGGATCGCGTGGTGCGGCCCTGGCCACCACGCTGGCACGGCTACGCGCGAGTCTCGCAGATGATGAGGTGGTCACGCTGATTACGCAGCGAGAGCATTCGCGCTTACCCGAGCGCATGCAGCGGGTGATGCCGGTTACCTCGCCGCGGCAATTCGAGAAGATCGCCAGTTCGCGCGCCGGTCGACGAAAGCCGGTCACTCCATGCGCACCTGGCGCGCAAGCAGCCTGGGCTCCTGCCTTGCGCTTGGTCGATCCACCAAAGATCATGCACGCGCCCAGCGAGCGCAGCACCTGCGTTGGGCCATTTCGACTGAGCGAAAGTTGGTGGGACCGGCCGGTGGAGCGCGATTACTATCAAGTGCGGGATCGCGACGGCGCGCTCGTGCTCGCATTTCATGACGTTCGCGAAAACAACTGGTACGTGCAAGGCATTTTTGATTGACCGTCCATGGCAATACAGTACGCAGAACTGCATGTCCATTCGAATTTTACGCTGCTGGACGGGGGTTCGCATCCCGAAGAGCTGATTGCCCGCGCCAAGGAACTCAACTACGCCGCCGTCGCGATCACGGATCGAGATGGACTCTACGGCGCCGTACGCTTCGCTCAAGCGGGAAGGGACGAAGGTGTTGCCGTCATTGTGGGCGCCGAACTCACGATGGAAGATGGTAGTCATCTGGTCGTTCTCGCCGCAGAGAAAGCTGGGTATGCTCATCTCTCCCGGCTGATCAGTCGCGCGCGACTGGATCATGCGCGAGGAGAGCCGGCAACCACGTATGAGACACTGGCCACACACGCGCATGGACTCATCGCGCTGTCGGGCTGTAGTCAGGGCGCTGTGCCGAGCGCGCTCGAGCGCGGAGATTTTCGCGCTGCCTGCAACGTGGCAGGTCAACTGCGCGACATCTTCGGTTGGGGGAATGTGTGGATCGAGTTGCAGCGCCATTTCTTACCCGATGACGGGCCTCGCATTCGCGCGCTGAGTGCGCTTGCCGCCACACTCGAACTCGGGCTTGTTGCAACCGGGGGCGTGCACTACGCATGGCCGGAGCATCGCGCGTTGGCCGACGTTTTAGCCTGCATCCGCCAGAAGACAACGCTCGAGCAAGCCGGTACGAGGCTGCGCCCCAATGGTGAATATTACATGCGATCGCCGGAGGAAATGCTGCGCAGCTTTCGCGAGCATCCGCGTGCCGTTCACAACACCCTTGCGATCGCCGAGCGTTGCCAATTTCGTTTAGGCAAACTGCACAATGAATTTCCTGATTTCCCTTTGCCTGCTGGGGAAACTGCATTTTCCTATCTCTACAAACTCGTGCATGAAGGGGTGCAGCGCCGATACAAACCGGTGACGTCCCAGGTGAGCGAGCAGATCGCCCACGAGTTGGGCGTCATCGAAAAGCTCGACCTCGCCGGATATTTTCTCATCGTGTGGGATATGGTCCGTTTTGCGAGCGAGCGAAATATTCTCGTGCAAGGCCGCGGTTCGGCTGCCAACTCTGCCGTGTGCTATGCGCTTGGGATCACAAGCGTCGATCCCGTGGGTCTCAAGCTGCTCTTCGAACGGTTTCTGTCAGAAGAGCGCGATGAACCGCCCGACATCGATCTCGATACGCCATCGGGCGACCAGCGCGAGCAGCTCATCCAATATATCTATCAACGTTATGGACGCGAGCACGCTGGGATGGTGGCAGAAGTCATCACCTATCGCGCGCGCAGTGCGGTGCGCGATATCGGTAAAGCGCTGGGGCTCTCGCTGGATCAAGTCGACGCGCTTGGCAAAGTCGCTCGACACCTATTCGGCGGCAAAAGTTGGCGATGAAGCGCAAGAGGTCGAAGCCGCAGCCGTTCCTATGACAAATCACGGCGATTTGCTCTTGATGACGGCAGCAGAAGTAGAACACGCCGTTGCCGCGCTGCCGGCCGCGCTGCGCGTGGATCTGAGCGGCAACGTGGCGCAACGTTTATACGAGCTCTGCCGGCGCATCGATGGATTTCCCCGGCATTTGAGCCAGCACGTCGGCGGGATGGTCATCACGCGTTCGCCCCTCATTGAAATAGCGCCGCTCGAACCGGCCGCCATGCCTAACCGCACGATTCTTTGCTGGGATAAAGATGATTGCGCCACGCTTGGGCTTATCAAGATTGACATTTTAGGCCTCGGTATGCTCGACGCCATCGAACTTGCGCTCGCCGACATCGAGCGGAGCCGCGGCACGAAGATCGATTTTACCGACTTGCGCGCTTGCGACGACGAACGCGTCTACGACATGCTGTGCGAAGCCGATACGGTGGGACTTTTTCAAGTTGAATCGCGCGCACAAATGGCGACTCTACCTCGTCTGCGGCCGAGGCGTTTTTACGACATCGTCGTGCAAGTCGCCATCATTCGTCCGGGCCCGATTCAAGGCGACATGGTGCATCCGTACATTCGCCGCCGCCGCGGCATAGAACCGGTCACCTACCCCCATCCAAAGCTGCAACCCGTGCTCGAGCGCACGCTGGGCGTACCGCTCTTTCAGGAGCAAGGCATGCGCTTGGCCATCGAAGCTGCCGGCTTCACGCCCGGACAAGCGGATGAGCTGCGCCGCGCCATGGGGCATAAGCGCTCGCGACAGAAGATGGAGAGACTACACGGACGATTGCTCGATGGCATGCAGCGCAACGGTATCGATCGCGCACTTGCCGATCGCCTCTTCGGCATGCTCAGCGCCTTCGCAGACTTTGGATTTCCCGAGTCTCACGCGGCATCTTTTGCGCTCATCGTGTATGTGTCGGGATATCTCAAGCGCATGTATGCGCCAGAGTTCTACGCTGCGTTACTCAATGCTCAGCCAATGGGTTTTTATTCTCCCTCGACGTTAATTGGAGACGCGCGCCGCCACAACGTCACAGTCTTACCGCCAGATGTGAATGCCTCGCGCTTTGCCTGCACCGTCGAACCATTGCCTCCCACCGCTGCCTCCGTAGGGGGCGATTGGCAAATCGCCCCTGGAACCGTCACCCACCCTTGGGAACACCCTGTTGCGCTGCGTATCGGATTGAGTCAGGTTCGCGGCATCGGCGAAAAGCACAAAGAGCTGCTCGACGCAGAACGCGCTCGCGGTCCCTACACAGACCTGCGAGACTTCGTCTTGCGCACGCAACTGTCGAAAGATATTTTGGAGTCGCTCGCAGCGGTCGACGCGTTTGCGAGCTTGCACCGCTCGCGCCGAGAAGCGTTTTGGGACGTGCAACGCATCGGTAACTTGGTCGCGGCGGGCGGGCTCGAGCGCGCGATGACTGTCGACGAACCTGCCGTCGCCTTGCCGGCCATGCGCAAGAGTGAAGAAGCGGCCGCTGATTTTCGAGGATTGGGTCTGTCCACGCGCTATCAAGTCATGGAATTCTATCGCCCTCAACTCAACGCTTTGCGCGTGCGCCGTGCGTGCGACTTGCGAGCATTGCCGAATCGGCTCGTGCTCAAGGTGGCGGGACTCGTGACAACCAGACAGCGACCCGGCACCGCAAAAGGCTTTGTGTTTACGACGATGGAGGATGAAACTGGTCTGATCAACGTCATCATTCGTCCAGATGTATACCAACGCTACCGGTCGATCGCACGGGATGAACCGACCGTCATTGTTGAAGGCGTGCTGCAAAAACAAGATGGCCATGTCAACCTCCTGGCGCGCCGCTTTTGGAAGCTCGACAGCGACAATCTCGCTGAAGGTCAAAAATCGCGCGACTTTCACTAGCCCACGCTGGTAGGGCTCGCCAACCGCAAGCAAAAAGCTTCGCTTCCTCATGCATTCTCGCGCGAAAGAGCTGCGGATTCTCTACGCGATCGCGGACGGCCTCAACGGCGCAGTCGACGTGCGAGAAGCACTCGAGCGCATGCTCGCCAACGTTACCTCGCTGCTCCGGCTGCGCACCGCTTGGATATGGCTCATCGACCCGCAAACGAAGCGTTTCTACAATGCTGCCTCGCACAATCTTCCGCCATACCTGCGTGAGCCCGTGCGCATGGCCGGCAATTGGTGTCAGTGCACGGAGCTCTTTCGCGACGGCAAGCTGTCACCGAAAAATGTGAACGTCGTTGAATGCAGCCGGCTGGCTCCTGCGGTGCAGCGGAAGCTCACGGCACTCACCGGCGGTCTGCGCTATCACGCGAGCGTGCCGCTCCACTTTCGGGGTGAGCCGCTTGGAATCATGAACATCACGGGGCCAAAGTGGCGCCGGCTGTCGACGGGTGAGCTGCGTCTTCTCGAAGTGATTGCGCTCCAAGCGGCCGCCACCGTTGAACGAGCGCGGCTCGCCGACGAAGGAGCGCGGCTCGCTCGAATCGAGGAGCGTACTCGCCTGGCTCGAGAAATTCACGACACGCTCGTGCAGCGTCTTACGGCGATCGCCTTGCAGCTCGAAGGTGCACTCAAGCATCTCGGCCTTGCCGATAGCCGCTCGCGCGACGAACTCAACCGCGCGCTCGAGGTTGCCCGCGAAGGCATCAGCGAAGCGCGGCGTTCGGTTGTGGCCTTGCGCGGCACACCTCCGGCAGGCACGCCCCTTCCCCAAGCGCTCGAAGCTCTGGCCCGGAAATTTACCTCAAGGACGGGCATCGCCGTTCGCGTGGATGCGACCGAGTTCGATTTGCCAGCAGAGGTCGAGAGCGAGCTGCTTGGGATCGCGCACGAGGCCATGACGAACGTGGGCAAGCATGCTCGCGCCACCGCTGTGGAGATTCTCCTCACCCGGCGCGGAACGACAGCTCGCCTTACGATTCGCGACGACGGCATCGGATATCGGGCCCATAAAGGCGGGGCGGGGCACGGCATCATTGGAATGCGAGAGCGGGCGCAGCTCATGAAGGGCGCGCTGACCATTACAAGTTCGGGAGGGCACACGAGGGTGAGGGTGACCGTGCCTCTTGACAGAGCAAGCAGATGATTCGCATCGCGCTGGTCGACGATCACCCTGTGGTTCGCGAAGGCTTGATATCCGCGCTCGGCGATGAGTCTGATTTTCGAATCGTCGGAGCCGTGGCCTCGGCCGAAGAACTCATCGCCAACGCCACCCGATGGTCACCCGACGTCGTGCTCCTCGACTTCGAGATGCCTGGACTGAGCGGCGTCGATGCCGTTCGGGAAATTGTTCGCGAGGTGCCCGACGCGCGCGTTATCGTCTTTACTGCCTATGCCGATGACGACAAGATTGTGGGCGCCGTTCGTTCCGGTGCACGCGGATACGCGCTCAAGGGCGCGCCTGCAGCAGAGGTGGCGCAGGCCATCCGGCAGGTACACGCTGGTGGGTCGTACCTTCCGCCACCCATCGCCGCTGCACTTGCGGCACAAGTACGGGAGCCTCGAGCGGCTGCGCTCACGGAGCGCGAACGCGAAGTCCTGCGCTTCGTCGCCGACGGTCTTTCAAACAAGCAGATCGCGCGTCGCTTAAATATCGTCGAGCGCACGGTCAAGTTCCATCTCAACGCTGCCATGACGAAACTCGGCGCTGAGAATCGCGCTGGCGCGGTAGCCGTTGCTCTGCGCCGGCGAATAATTTAAAGAACTACCCTTTCGTACAGGTCAAAGGTCGCCCTCACGTCCGTGGCTCTGGTCATGACGTGAGCGCATACTCAGAGCATGCAAATTCAGCATTCGTGCATTCTTGTGACCGGCGCGTCGCGCGGCCTCGGTTTTGAGATTGCTTCCATCCTCGCGCGTCGTGGAGCGCGACTTGTCATTGCCGCGCGTCAAGCACCCGCACTAGAAAAGGCAGCAGCGGCGCTGCGCAAGCACACGGATGTGGTTGCCGTTGCGGCCGACGTATCCCAGAGCGCCGAGGAGATCGTTGCGCAAGGCATGGCGCGATTCGGCCGGATTGACGCGTTGATTAATAATGCATCCGAGCTAGGCCCAAGCCCAATGCCCGCCCTTGACTCGCTTTCATGGGAAGCGCTGCAGCGAATCCTGCGCGTCAACGCGGTAGCGCCGCTGCATCTCATCCAGATCGTCCTCCCAGGCATGCGCAAACAAGGCCAGGGCACGATCGTCAACATCACTTCGGATGCGGGCGTGAATGCGTACCCGGGCTGGGGTGGCTATGGCGCGAGCAAAGCTGCGCTCGAACACCTCTCCCGAACCCTCGCTGTAGAGCTAGAAGGCAGCGGCGTGCGAATACTTGTCGTGGATCCCGGCGACATGAACACGGCGATGCACGCACTTGCCGAGCCGGGCGTCGACTTATCCAATCTGCCGCACCCAAGCCAGGTCGCGCCCGCGATAGTCGAACTTCTCGAGAACGAGACCCTTGGCGCACTGCGTTACCAAGCTCAAGAGTTGACCCATGCTGTCAGCTGAGCCGCGGGCATTTGTAGAGACCGCGCCGCCGGCGTTTCACCTCCCGCCAGAACTGGAAGCTCGCGAACCCGCTGAAGCGCGGGGTGCTGGCCGCAGCGATGTGCGCTTGCTGGTCTCGGGGAAGCATCACGTGCACGCCCGCTTCGATCGTCTGCCGCAGTTCCTCGCTCCGGGCGACGTTATCGTGCTCAACACCTCAGCGACCATCCCGGCCGCCCTGCAGGCGCAGCGTCGAGATGGTGCACAGATACTGCTTCATTTTTCAACGCAGCTGTCTGAGGATTTGTGTATCGTCGAGCCGCGCGATGCGCCAATGGAGCCCGGCGAGCGTCTGTCGTTGCCGGGTGAAGGGACAGCAGAACTGGTCGCCGCGTATCGGAATTCACGACGGCTTTGGTATGCGAAATTACATCTGCCGTTGCCCTTCCTAGACTACCTCGCTCGCTATGGCAGACCGATCCGCTATCGCCACGTCACCCGCGAGTGGCCACTTGAAGTGTATCAGAACGTGTACGCTCGGGAAGCTGGCTCAGCCGAAATGGCATCAGCTGGGCGGCCTTTCACGTCTGCACTTTTCGAGCAACTTCAAAATCGCGGCGTCTCGATCGCGTCAGTCGTGTTACATGCAGGTGTAGCGAGCATTGAATGGCACGAGCCGCCCCATGAAGAGGCGTTTGAAGTCAGTGCGGAAGCCGCCTTTGCAATTCGCCGCGCGCAAAGGCTGGGCGGCCGCGTGATCGCCGTCGGCACAACCGTGGTACGCGCGCTGGAGTCGTCGCTCGACCAGAGGGGCCACGTCACACCTTCGCGCGGGTGGACGGACCTCGTCATTACGCCGAACCGCCGCCTGAAAAGCGTGGACGGTGTGCTGACGGGATTTCATGAGCCAAATTCGTCGCATCTCGCCATGTTGGAAGCCATCGCGGGACCGGATCGAGTGCGCCAGGCGTATCAAACCGCCCTTGAGGACGGCTACCTGTGGCATGAGTTTGGCGATTCGCACCTCATCGTCGGGTAGGGCCTCGCAGCGGCGTTCGTGAACTGCGCCGCGTGAATCCAGCATCGCCTTCCGAAGGGGTCGATTTCAAAGACATCAAGGCCGAGACTCCCAATCTCGAGTCGGTCGCGAATCAATACAGGCAGCTCCAGGCGGGGTGGAACGCCGCCGGCAACGCGAACGCGCGTTACGATGTGTTCGGCCAATGGGATGCATTGCGACGGCAGCTGCAGACGTGGCAATCCATGACCCGGCTACGCTTCGACCAAGATACCCGCGAACTGGAGCGCAAAGCGGCGCGCGAACACCTCGACAGGATCTCACCCAAGCTGACGGCTCTCGAGATGTACATGAAGCGGCTTGTGTTTGCGACCGGTCGCGCGGATCTGGAGCCGCGGCTCGGCCCTCACGTGTTTGCCCTGTGGGAAGCCGACCTCTCCACGTTTACGCCGGAAATCGAAGCCGATTTGACCCGCGAAGCACAACTCGAGGTGCAGTACACCGAGCTCATCGCAAGCGCGGAGCTTACCTTCGAAGGCAGGCTGCTCAATCTGCCCGGCATTGAGCCATACACCCAAAGTCCCGATCGCGACACGCGATATCGTGCTCAACAGACGAAATGGGGCTATTTTGCCGCGCACGCGAGCGAACTCGATCGCATTTTTGATGAGATGGTTCACTTGCGACACACGATCGCGCGCAAGCTCGGCTTCGAAAACTTTATCGATCTGGCCTACCGTCGAATGAACCGCACCGACTATGGTCAACGCGACGTCGAACGCTATCGCGACCAGGTTGCGCGTGACATCGTGCCCGTAGCAGCAGAAATCATCAGCCGGCGTGGCAAACGGCTGGGCGTCGCGAAAATGATGTTCTGGGATGAAAGCGTCGGCTATCCGTCGGGCAACCCGAAACCTCAGGGCGATGACGCTTGGGTTGTTTCCCGCGCGCGGGAGGTCTTTTCCGCCGTCGATCCATCGGTTGCGCAGTTCTACAACATGCTCACGCACCGCCAGCTCCTCGATCTGACCAATCGAGACGGCAAGGCAGGCGGCGGTTACTGCACGAGTTTTCCAACGTACGGGTTACCGTTTATTTTTGCGAGTTTCAACGGCACGCATCGCGACGTCAACGTGCTGGTTCACGAAATGGGGCATGCCTTCCAAGACTGGCAGAGCCGCAACTTACCTGCCTTCGACTACCTCACGCCAACCTTTGATACGGCCGAGATTCATTCGATGAGCATGGAATACTTAACCGCGCCGTTCCTGGAACAGTTCTTCGGCGATGATGCAGAGCGCTACCGACGACTCCATTTAGAAGAAGCGATGCTCTTTCTTCCCTACGGGGTTGCGATCGACCACTTCCAACATCTCGTCTATGCCAACCCGGACGCGACGCCGCTGGAGCGGCACCGCATGTGGCAGCAGATGGAAGCCAAATATCTGCACTGGCGGCAGTATGGGGATCTCGCCTACCTTGCGCGCGGAGGTCTGTGGCAAGCGAAGGCTCACATTTACCACGTGCCGTTCTACTACATCGACTACACCCTTGCGCTGTGCTGCGCGCTCCAATTTTGGACGAAGTCGCGCCAAGACTACCGAGCGGCAGTGAGCGATTACCTCGCCCTGTGCAAGCGTGGTGGCGAGGCCGCTTTCGGCGAGCTCGTTCGCTCCGCAAAGCTGCGTTCGCCCTTCGAAGATGGCAGCTTGCGACGCGTTGCCGGCGAGGCCCGCGAAGTGCTCGCATCCCAGTAAAAGGTGGCTCCATTATTAAGTTGATACTTACGTGAGCACGGGCGATTGGCAAATCGTCCTTCCGGAAAAATGTAGTGGGCGACTGTAAAGTCGCCCTTTTGTTTTCTCTAAGCCCGCATTCGATGCGGGCTTAGAGCTTCTTGCGCAGGTCCGGGTCGAATTGCGCTTTGTGCGCATCCATCGCTCTTTGATGGTCTGCGACGGCGCCTAGATGCGCCTTTTCTTCGTCTGAGAGCTTGTGGCTGAGCAAGCTACTCGTTCGCTCGCGATTGCGCTTCGCGCCAAGCGCGCTCATGACGGCGAGGTAAACTAAGTAGACAACGGCGACGCCAGCCACCGCGTACCAGTTGTGCAGGTACCTATACGCCAAGTAGGCGAGCACAGCAAAAATAATAAACCGTATCATAGTCGACGAAGGCCTCCCTACCAAGTATCGGAATAAGCAGCCTGCGTCTGTACTACAAGCCCGTGGTAACAGCTCCGGTAAAGAGGTCGAGGTCGACCTGCGCCGCCTTGCCTCCAGCGCAACAAATGAGCACAAACTGGATCGTCTGATGCTGCGGTGCGATGTTCCCGCCGTTGACAAATTGCGCGCTGCCGTTGGTGGCAAACAAAAGCGGTGTTGTTGTGCTGATCGGACCACCCGCGAGTGAGACGCCCTCAAAGGTCCTCTCGATGAGAATCGCTCCAAGTTTCGCGTTGGGATCGACGGACGTCGGCCTCCCAAGATAGCCCCGATAGGAAAGCGGGTCTTGCGACTCGATGACGAGGGAAGCTCCCTGATTGCCTCCGGCATTTTGAGCTGCGCGCACCAAGAAGGCGAGATCCGAAGCCAATGTCGTTGCGGCATCCGCGCTTGCTCGCGACGCGGCATAGCTCCGATAGCCTGGTACGCCAAACGCTGCCGCGAGCGCAAGGATTAAAGCTGCAACGAGCATGACCTCGACAAGAGTGGCGCCTCGTTCTTTCACGGCAAGAATCCAGACGTGGCGGTATTTCCATCGAACCAGGAATCGCTTTGAAATTTGTTCGCCGGCACAGAGCTTGAGCCGGATTCTTTGTACGCGAAGAGTCGCAGATCTGTGGCATCCGGCGCACCCACCTGGCCGGCGGGATCGCCAGGTGAGTCGATTGATTCTGGGCCGGCATCATCAACGAGGCCGACGATTTCCGAGTACGGTGCGAGATGATGAAAGCTCCGCAGCAGCGTCGTCACCGTCCGCATGGCGACGGCTACGCCGCCGGTTTCGACTGTGGCCGTTGCGACCACCTGAATCGGCGTCTCCACGATCTGCGGATTCTCTTGCAAATTCACGTCAAGATGATCCGCCTGGGCCGATGCACCAGGGATGGAAATGCTCACGAGGACGCTGGCGCTCGTCACAGGGTCGATGGTCAGCGAAAGGGTGCTATGAGCCTGCGAGAGATCGGTCAGCGTGGCGCTGACATCTCCACCATGCGCGAAGAGGAGGGCTCGGACCCAGGCGGCCCCGGCATCAGCTGCGGCCATGGCCTGCGCAGCGCGCAACTCCTCGGTGGAGCGGCGCAGACGCATCGTGCCCACCTCCACCATAACGGCCAAAAGCGTCATGATCAGAACCACGGCAAAAAGCGAGGCTACCAATGCCATGCCGCGGTGGGAGCGACGGGCATGCATGCGCTTCATCGGCTTGGCGGTGCGGCCGAACTCTGCGGTGCCGGAACCGGCGGGCCAACCATCGTTGCAATGCGCGCGAGCAGCGTACCGCTTGGGTCACTGACCTGGGCTGTGATTTGATGCAAGCCGGCAATGCTTGAGGGCGAAACGATCACCGTCAGTTCCATGCCCTCGACGCCAAATGTCCCTGAGGTATGTTGGATAGAAGAACCATACGCGAGCGCCGACTCTTCATCGACCAACGCGTTGCTTGCAATCAATCGTGCGGTTTCGTGCTGCGCGGCGACGCGATCCGCGTGTGCGAGCACCACGAGCGTCGGGAAAACTGCACCGACGATTACAGCGGCAAAGAGCGCCGTGGCGACGAGTGCCTCGATGAGCGTGAAACCTATGACGTGGCGTCGCGAGTGTGAAGACACGATGGTAGGTAAGGGCAATTTGCGTGGCAGCACGACGGCGCGAGAAACTCCGGCTGCGCTCACTCGAATAAAAAGCGGCGAAGATTGGACGAGCGCGGGGCGATTGAAAAATGCAGCACCGACCCGGTACTTGCGGCCTTCGAACCAAAGCACACCTTCGGCTGACACAAACAGGCTGGTTCCCTCATCGCGCCACGCTCGTGGATCGCCCACGAGGCGGCGAGAGAGCCGATCTGCGAGAGCGTCGCGCCGCACCCACGCCGCGAGGCAAAGGCCCGCAAAGAGCAAGCCAAAGAGCGTTCCGAAGGATCGCCAAGCCTTTTGGAGGGCCCCGGCCGGCTCGGAGGCCACCGCTGACCCTGCGCTCTCGATTGGAATCGATCGCCAGCCCAACTGGGGCCCCACGTCGCGTTTGTCAGCCCACTGCACTTGGTAACTGTCAATGATGAATGATGCATCAGCCGCGCCGCCGCGCATCCGAACAATCGAGTATGGAAGCTCGAGGCCGTCAACATTGCTCCATTGGGCGAAGGAGAAGGAGACATCCGCATCTGAGGCGGTGTCGACAACTCCGGCGATCTGATTAAGCGTGGTATCAATATAGACACGCGCCCTGGAGCCGATGGCCCAAGAAGTACCCGCGCGGTCGGCTGTAACTGCTTCGCCGACGCTCCGGCCAAGCAAGACTGCCCAGGGGTTGGCGAGAGCGCCCACCGACAACGGGTCGTCGAAGTAAACCGCTTTGCTTCCTTCGCGCAACCAAGACTGATCGTTCGATGCGTGCAACAGTGACGAGCCGCTTTGCTCTTCAAGCAACCAACCATCGCCGTTCACAACGAGCGTGCCCGAAATGGTGCGACGTGGGTCGTCCTGCGGGTGTGCCAGGTAGGCGAGTCGGCCACGAAACGACTGCATCTGAGCAACCGCCTGCGGCAGGGGAACTAGCGTGGTCGCCCGAGCGCCAGCGGAGCCGATGAGGAGACAAACAAAGAGCGCAAGCACGGCCGGCCCGCTGGCGGGCGCGCGTGCGTGGAAGCGGAACGGACAACAACGCCGCATCAAGACCTCGCGCGATAGATTCGTGCGAAAGGGGCAGCTTTCGAATCGCCCCTCGCGCCTCAGCGGGTAGCGTCGTGGCACCTATGGTACCCACGCGCAATTGATCTGTCAATTCGAACACGCGGGCGGTTTATCCGAATCGCCAGCATGGAGAATCACGCAAAGCACCCTAGGTGTCTAGAGGCGGAGAGATTTTGTCGTTACGGGGCGAAATGGCAATCTAATGGACAATTTCAACAAACTGACAGAAAAAGCACAGCAAGCAATCGTCCGCGCGCAGACGATTGCCCGCGAGCACAGCGCGAGCGAAATAGACGCCGAACACCTCCTCGCGGCGCTGCTCGAAGACGAGGAGGGCGTACCCGCCGCGGTGCTACGGCAGTTGGGCGTCAATGTCGCCTCGTTGCAGGGCGAGCTATCGTCCTTGCTTGCGAAGCGGGCGAAGGTGTACGGGGCGAGCGAGCCGAGCCTTGGGCGCGATCTTCGTGAGCTTTTGTCGCGCGCCGGACAAGAGGCGCTCAACTTTAAAGACGACTATATTTCAACCGAGCATTTGCTGCTCGCCATTGCCGACGCCGGCGCAAAGTCAGACGCGGCAAAGCTGCTCAAGGGGGTGGGTGCCACTCGCGACGCGATCCTGAAGGCGCTGAGCTCGGTGCGTGGCAGTCAACGCGTGACCGATCAGAATCCCGAAGGCAAGTATCAGGCCTTGGAGCGCTATGGGCGTGACTTAACGGCGCTTGCGCGGCAGAACAAAGTGGACCCCGTCATCGGCCGCGATGAAGAGATCCGCCGCGTGATCCAAGTGCTCTCGCGTCGAACCAAGAACAACCCTGTCCTCATCGGCGAACCTGGCGTCGGCAAGACGGCGATCGTCGAGGGCCTCGCTCACCGCATTGTCCGCGGCGACATTCCGGAAGGCCTGAAAGACCGGCGCATCATGGCGCTCGATCTCGGCGCGCTCATCGCCGGTGCAAAATATCGCGGCGAATTCGAAGATCGTCTCAAGGCCGTGCTTAAAGAAATCGGTCAAAGCCAAGGCGAGATCATCTTGTTCATTGACGAATTGCACACAGTTGTCGGTGCCGGAGCTGCGGAAGGCTCGATGGACGCCTCAAATCTGCTCAAGCCCATGCTCGCTCGCGGCGAGTTACACACGATCGGTGCGACCACGCTGAATGAGTACCGCAAGTATATTGAAAAGGACGCTGCGCTCGAGCGCCGCTTCCAGCCCATCATGGTTGGCGAGCCAACCGTCGACGATACGATTTCAATTCTGCGAGGTCTGCGCGAGCGATACGAGTCCCACCATCACGTTCGCATCAAGGATTCGGCGTTGGTCGCCGCCGCGGTGCTCTCGAACCGATACATCACCGATCGATTTTTGCCCGACAAGGCCATCGACCTCGTTGACGAAGCGGCCTCGAAGATTCGAATGGAGATGGACTCGCGCCCGGTTGAGTTGGACGAAGTCGAGCGCCGGTCCAACCAACTCAAGATCGAGCGCGAAGCACTGCGCAAAGAGAACGATGCCGGTTCTCGCCGGCGGCTCGCCGACATCGAGAAAGAAATCGCGGAGCTCGATTCCGAGGCGGTACGGCTGCGCCAGCTGTGGGAGTCTGAGAAGCAGGCGGTTGGAGAAGTCAGTGCGATCAAGGAGCAAATCGAAAAACTCAAAGAGCGAATCACGCGAGCGGAACAAGGGTACGAGCCCAACGTTGATTGGGGGCAAATCTCCAAACTCAAGTATCAGGACTTGCCCGAACTGCAGAAAAAGGCCGAAGCGCTCGAAAACCGTTTTGCGAAGAGCTCGGGGAGCCAGCTCTTCAAAGATGAGGTCGACGAGCACGACATCGCCGAAGTCGTGTCCAAGTGGACCCGGATTCCGGTGACCAAACTGCTCGAGGGAGAAGTGCAGAAGCTACTCAAGATGGAGGAGCGGCTTCATGTTCGCGTCATTGGGCAAGAAGACGCCGTTCGTGCCGTGGCTGCTGCGGTGCGCCGCGCGCGTGCGGGATTGCAAGATCCCAACCGGCCGCTCGGTTCGTTCATCTTCTTAGGTCCGACCGGGGTCGGTAAGACAGAACTCGCGCGGGCGCTCGCGGAGTTTCTCTTCGACGACGAGCGGGCGATGATTCGAATTGACATGTCGGAGTACATGGAAAAACACAGCGTCGCCCGGCTGATCGGCGCCCCGCCTGGCTACGTTGGCTATGAGGAAGGCGGCCAGCTGACCGAAGCGGTGCGCCGCCGGCCGTACGCCGTGGTGCTCTTCGATGAAATCGAAAAGGCGCACCCCGACGTGTTCAACGTGATGCTCCAGATTCTTGAAGACGGCCGCCTCACCGACGGTCAGGGTCGTACGGTTGACTTCAAGAACACCGTTCTCATCATGACGAGCAACATCGGATCTGCTGCAATTGCCGAGTTCGCTGGCAACGAGGAGAAGGTACGCGAGCGCGTGATGGAAGCGATGCGCGCCCACTTTCGACCTGAATTTCTCAATCGAATCGACGAGATCGTCATCTTCCAGAACCTCAAGCTCGACGACATCAAACGCATCGTCGAGATTCAGCTGCGCTCGCTTGCCAAGCGGCTCTCTGAGCGCGGAGTCTCACTCGAGCTCACCGACGCGGCGAAGGAATATCTGGCCAACCGGGGCTTCGATCCGGTCTATGGGGCGCGGCCCCTCAAGCGAACGATTCAGAAGGAAATCATCGATCCGCTTGCCTTGCGCCTTCTCAACGGCGATTTTGTGTCGGGCGATAAGGTGATCGCTGACGTTCAACGCGGTGAGATCGTCTTTACCAAGAAAAAGACCACTGCCAAGAAAGAAGCGGCGGCCCTGTAGCGGCCGATTCGAAAATGGCCGACGTTAGCCGCTGTTGGTGACGTGCGTCAGGAGAATGGTAGTCTTGCCGGCCGATTCGGTGATGACGACGCTTTTCTGATCCTTGTCGCCGAGCTTCCCAACGGCAAACGACGCAACCGAGCCGCCAGTCACCTCCATATGGGTCTGTTCTGAGCCCGTTGGCATGCGCTGCTTGTACCACCCGTACACCTGACCGAAAGCGTCCTTCGTCGTCAACGACACAACGTCCGACGTTTGCGAGGCGTTCTTGACTGCCATGCCTCCCGTGTCAGAGGTTATAGCGCCAGGGTAGATTGGTAGACCGAGAGCATTTGCGTCGACGGCGCCCTTGCCGATGATCGCGGTACCCTGGGCATTCGAAACTTTCACCGTGTTGTGCATCGCGTTGGTCTCGACCGTCGTCGTGCCCTGATTGGTGACGATGGTCCGCTTACTCGAACAAGCAACCAGGCTGACGGCGAAAGCCACAACAACGAGAATGAGGAATGTGCGCATGTTGGTCTCCTCTTACGAGAGCACTTCGTTCAGGATGCGTTCCTGTTCGACCGTGTGAGCGCCGGGGTATCCTTCACTTGGGCTGGCGCGGTCCGGCCTGCCGATATAGTCGAAGATGATTCCTCGCGGAGTGAGCCGCTCGCGGATGCGACGCGAGACGAAGGCCCGCGCCCCCATGTTCTTAGGTTCCTCTTGAACCCACGTCACTTGCCGGACGTTCGGGTACGACTCGACGAGCTCGAGCACGCGATCGAATGGGAAAGGCTCCAGCAGCTCTACCCGAGCGATGGCGAGCTCCACATTTGCGCTGCGTTTCGCATGCGACGTGAGATCGTAATAAATCTTTCCGCTGCATAGCGCAAGTCGTCGGATGGCATCGCGGTCGCGAACTTGCGGGTCGTCCAGCACTGGCGCGAAACTGCCGTCCGTGAAATCTGCAAGGCGCGAACTCGCCGCGCGCAGGCGAAGCAAGCTCTTGGGGGTCATGACGACCAATGGGCGAGCAGAGGGCGCTTTTGCCTGATCCCGCAGCAGGTGAAAGTATTGCGCCGGGGTCGTGGGGTTGGCGATGCGGAAATTGCCTTCGGCGGTCAGTTGCAGAAATCGCTCGAGCCGCGCGCTTGAATGTTCTGGCCCAGCGCCTTCATAACCGTGCGGAAGCAGTAAGGTGAGGCGAGAGGTCTGCTGCCACTTGGCTCTGCCGGCCGCCATGAATTGGTCAATGATGATCTGGCCACCATTATTGAAATCTCCGAACTGCGCTTCCCATAACACGAGCGCGTTCGGTGCTTCCGCGCTGTATCCGTACTCAAAGCCCATAACCGCATACTCGGAGAGCGGGCTGTTGTAAATCTCAAACGATGCCTTTGCTGAAGAGAGGTGCTGCATGGGAATCCAAGCCGCGCCGGTCTTCGCATCATGAAGGACCAAGTGGCGGTGGCTAAACGTTCCCCGCTCGGTGTCTTGGCCGGTCAGCCGAATCGGAATGCCTTCTGTGAGAAGGCTCGCGAACGCGAACGCTTCGCCAAGTCCCCAATCGATCTCGCCTGCTGGCCCAAGCGCCTCCAAGCGTCGCTCGAGCTGCCGCGCAAGCTTGGGATGGATGGTAAATCCAGGCTCGACCTCGAGCAACTGTGCATTGAGTCGGCGTAGCGTTTCGGCTGGAACACGCGTCTCAACCAAGGCACCGTTGGCGTGCTCTGTCTGCCTCGGCTTTGTGTCGCGTGCGGCTGCAACTGCCTGGGCCTTTGCCGCCTCGTGTGCGGCTTCGACGCGCGCTCGAGCCCGCTGGAGGCTGGCGTCGATCTCGGCAGCGCTCAGCGTTCCTTCCTCGACCAGCCGCTTCGCGAAGATCTCCCGCGCGCTTGGGTGCGATGCAATGCGCTCGTACATGAGCGGTTGGGTGTACGCTGGTTCGTCTGCCTCGTTGTGTCCGAAGCGGCGATACCCGATGAGATCGATCACTGCGTCGCGATGGAAGCGGCGCCGGTATTCGACGGCCAAATGGACCGCGGCGATTGCCGCCTCGAGATCGTCAGCGTTGACGTGAATGATGGGGACGTCAAAACCTTTGGCCGGGTCGCTTGCATAACGTGTCGAGCGTCCCTGGGGCGGAAGGGTGGTGAACCCGATTTGATTGTTGGCGATCACGTGCACCGTGCCGCCAGTCGTGTAGCCCTCGAGCGCCTGCATGTTGAAGACTTCCGCCACGATCCCTTGACCGTCGAATGCGGCATCGCCGTGGATGAGGATGGCCGCGGCTTTCGCGCTGTCGACGACTGCAACGGGATTCGTGCGGTCAGTCTGAACCGCGCGCGTCTGACCCTCCACGACGCTATCGACCGCTTCGAGGTGGCTCGGATTGTTGGCAAGGACGACACGCATCTTCTTGCCAGTGGGCGTCTCGTACGTGCCGGATGCACCCTGGTGGTACTTGACGTCGCCAGTCACGTCACCTTCGCGATGCACGAGACCTCGTTCTTGGGCGTGTTCGAATTCTTCGAGAACCTCTTCGTAGGGTCGGTCGACCACATGGGTGATGACCGCGAGCCGCCCACGGTGCGCCATACCGAGGCGCACTTCTGGCGTGCCCTCCTCGGCGAGCATGACGAGCATCTCCTCGAGCATGGGGACCATCACGTCGAGCCCTTCAATGGAAAAGGTTTTCTGGCCCAAGAACGCCTTGCGGAGGTAGCGTTCGAACGATTCCACGCGCGTGAGCCGATCGAGGAGTTCGAGCTTGCGTTCGCGCGAGAGTCGCAGGCGGTGAGCGCCCGACTCGATTTGCTGACGCAGCCACGAGCGCTGCTCGTGGTTGCTGATGTGCTCGACTTCATACGCTATCGTCGAGCAATAGGTATCGCGCAGCCGCTCGATGACATCAGCCAAGTTTTCTCCGGGCGCGTAGACTCGCAACACGCTGGCCGGTACTCGGAGCATGAGCGCGTGATCGAGCCCTAAGCTCGCCGGCTCCAGCGCGGGATCGAAGGGCGAGGTATCCGCGAGCGGGTCGAGGTGGGCGGCGTTGACCCCGTGCGTGCGGTAGCGCATGATCAGCGCGACACCGGCGGCCGCCGCGCGAGTAAGTTCTTGGTCGGCTGAGCCTTGGACCGGAACCCCGAGTGACTCAGGTTTTGGGGATGAGGTCGGCGCGGCAACGGCGAGCGTTGAGAAGATGGATTCGTAGAAATCGTCCGATCCGGCGAGTAGCTGATCGATGCGGCGTAGGAACTCGCCCGATTCTGCACCCTGAATGACGCGATGGTCGTAGGTGCTCGTCAGGGTCATGACTTTTGAGACGCCCAAACTGCGCAGCGTCGCGTCAGGCAACGATGCGAGGCCGGCGGGATATTCAATTGCTCCGGCGGCGATGATCGCGCCTTGACCCAACATGAGCCGGGGCACGGATGCAACGGTCCCGATGCCGCCAGGGTTGGTCAGCGTGAGGGTTGCTCCCGAGAGATCCGCCGGTCCGAGCGAGCCGCCGCGAGCCTTCTCGACGAGCGCTTCGTAGGCCCGAAGGAAGTTCAAAAAGTCGAGCTTGTCGGCATCTCGCATGACAGGAACGACGAGCATTCGGGAACCGTCAGCGCGTTTCACGTCCACCGCCAACCCCAGATGGACGCCGCGCTCGACTCGCTCGGGTCCCTCGGCCGTTCTTCGGAAGCTGGAAGCCATCACGGGAACGGTCGCGGTAGCTCGCACGATTGCAAAAGCAATGAGGTGTGTGAAGGAGATTTTTTCGCTTCGGCCAGCTGCACGGAGCGCCGCATTAAGCTCGCGGCGACGCGAGTCAAGCGTTCCGACCGCGATCGTGCGAAAGCTGGTCGCTGTTGGAATGCCGAGGCTGCGCTCCATGTGATCGGCGAGGGCAGCAGCCGCGCCGCGCAGTCGCACAGCCTTTCCCTCCGCTGCGATCGGCGTTGTGATGCCTTGCGCGACCCGATCGACATCAGAACGGCGTATTGTTTCTCCAGGAATCGCCGGCGTCACGCGGTCGAGAGTAATACCGTGTTTGGCTGCCGCCTTTCTGGCGGACGGCGACGCACGAAGGGTGTTGCGATTATTCGATTTTGTAGCGGGCGACTGTAAAGTCGCCCCCTGAGGTGATTGGAAAATCGCCCCTTTCTCGGTCGCGGCTGACGCGGGCGATTGGGATGTCAGCGGTTCGGTCGCGCCTCGTTTGCCATCGCTCGCCGCCGTGTCGATCTCGGCAAGCGGTGCCCCGACGGCGACGGTCTTGCCCTCATCGGCGAAGATTCTTACGAGCTTGCCGGCGGCGGGCGATGGGACTTCCACATCGACTTTGTCGGTCGTTACGTCAACGAGCGCTTCACCGGCAGCAACGAAATCGCCGGGTTTCTTACGCCAGCTTGTCACCGAGCCTTCCGCAACCGATTCGCCCATTTCGGGAAGAACGACTTGCACGAGTGTCTGCACGGGTCTGCCTTTCAGCGCGCGCGGTATTCTGCCCTATAAGATGTGTAGCAGCGCACCTTCGAGCGCGTCTAGGGATGTAGCAGCGCACCTTTAGGTGCGCTCGTAGGTGCGGAGCGGACTCAGGAGGTCCGCTGCTACAAGGCTGGCTGATCAGCGTACGTAGGAGCCGCCGTTGACGTCAATCGTCGCACCATTGACGTACTCGGCAAGCGGCGACGCCAAAAAGGCGATCACGTGCGCCACTTCCTCCGGCGTACCTACACGGCCGAGGGGAATTTCGCCCTCAACTTCCGCTCGGCGCGTTTTGAGATCGTGCGCGGCCATATCCGTTTCAATGAATCCTGGCGCAACTGACATCGCGACAATCCCGTCCTTTGCACACGAACGGGCAATGGACTTCGTGAGATTGACCAGGGCAGCTTTGCTTGCTCCATAGTCAGAAAAGCTAAGTTCGCCTCGGTGACCCGCTCGTGAGGTGACATTGATGATCCGTCCACCGCTACCTTGCCGGCGAAATTGCGCCATGACGAGCCAGCTGAGGTGAGCGGCGCCGAACACGTTCACGTCAAACGTGCGCTGCCAACCGCGTTGCCACGCTGCATAGTCATGGCCATCGAATGGATTCTCCTCAAACACCGCGGCGTTGTTGACGAGGATGTCGATGCGCCCGAAGCGTTCGACGCAGCGCGCGACAAGGTCCGGAAGGCGATCGTGTTGGCTGACGTCGCAGCGGGCGTACGCAACACGCTCGCCCAATTCGCGTTCCAGTGCTCGGGCCTGCGCTTCGTGAGTCTGGTAGGTAAAGAAGACGCTCGCGCCCGCTGCATGCAGCGCTCGCACGGCCGCGGCGCCAATGCCGCGAGACCCTCCGGTCAGTAGCGCGACTTGGTTCGTCAAGTCCCAGGCATTCATAAGTGTTCGCGCACGGCACGCATCCAATCGGTCATCGCGGGGTTGACCCAGGCCGCATCCGAATTGTCGGCCCGCGGTTCTACTTCGCAGTACAGCACGACAACATACTGCCTGCCCCCGGGCGTCGTGAGAATGCCCGCATCGTGGCTGACCGAGGACGTCTCCCCGGTTTTATGCATGAACACATCATCCGGCGCGAGACCGGGCACGAGTTTTTCATTGTCCGCGCAGCGCGCTAAGATGGCACGTTGCTCGGCAGCCCCATCGATGGCATCACACGCGATGAGTTCCAACAGCCTGCCAACTTCGAGTGCCGGTAGGCGATTGCGTCCCGACATCTCGGGATCTTCGATGAGGGGTTCGGAGCCCGACAGCTTACGGCCCAAGAGAAACGTCTGCATGCGGAGCGCGTGCATGTACTCGGTCACGTTTTGCCTACCGAGTTCATCCATGAGTTGATTCGTGGCGACGTTATCAGAATGTACGATCATGAAGTCGACGAGCTCACCGATGGTCGTCTTGTAACCCGGAGAAAATGGCGCCGGCCCGGACGTGGTCGTTTGGTTCTTCGAACTGACGACGATCGGGTCATCGGGTTTTAGCGATCCTTGTGCAAAACGGCGAAATGCTTCCGCCATAATCGGCACCTTGATGACGCTCGCGGGGTAGACGTCTTCGCGGGCGCGCCACTGCCCGTAGTGCTTCGATTGCAGATCGCTCAGATACACCGAAGCCCCGACATTGATCCCGGCAATCTCGAGAGCTTCGAGAATGACGCCATCAAGGTTTGGATCGCGCTCGGGAACGAAATCGGCTGCCTTCACTGCTTCGCTGCGATCGTCCATGGCTTGGCGTCATAGACTTCATCGAGAATGAGGCCCAAGTTAGCACCCAGCAAACTCGCGTGCCACTCGGCATGGCCGCTGTAGTGTTGCACCTCAGGGGTCCCCGTCGTGACGTTGAACTCCGCAGTGCCGCTCAGACTCATCGTGCCCGTGTGAAAGCCTTTCGCCTGCAAGTCAGAAGCAAGGTTGACTCTTCCTGTCGCCGCTACGTCGACCACTGCGATTTGCTCGTTACCTCGCTCTTCAACACTTTGCAGTGTGTCTACATAGGTGAGCGTGCCAGATGCGAACTCGCGCCCTACCGTCACAGGACGCGTGAACGTCCACGATTTTCCAACGTCAACAGGCCCTGCGGGGAGTTCTGCGAGCGCGGCGTCCCCGGGATCCTGATATGCGTGGTCGTCCGTGCTTTCGTTTGCGGCGCAGGCTGTATACGTCTTTGGATCTGCATTCGCGTCATTGAGCGGAGGCTCGTTCTTGCATAAATAGGGTTCGATCGAGAACCTGCCGCTCGCGTCGAAGGCAACGATTTGCTTGCGGGTGCGCCGCTTGATGGTCGTATCCGATGGGTTTGGCCCACCGTGCCGGCGTGCAAACGCGTCATTGACGTCGACCTCGTTCGCAGCGCTGGCGCCCGAATAGGTTCGAGTTCGGTCTTCGATGATATAGACCGGGTCCGCGCGATGACCGACCATGGCTTTGAGCACGGAGTTGAGCTGATACGTCACCGTCGTCTCAACCGTTGATAGCCCACTCCACTGGGCGTTGCCATTCGGCGCGCGCCACGCGAGATGTAACGGAGGAGCACTGGTCGCGGCGGTTGCAGCCACGCAAGCAAACGCAAGGACGACTGCTGCCGCCGTTCTTGCGGGTAAGAAATGCTTCTTGGCGTAGGGCAAAGAGCCGGCTCCTCTCGAATCACGCGCAGCGTGTCATTCCGCGTTCTCGCGCTCGTCACCGCCTTATGCGCCACCGGCTTTGCGAATCCAGCCCGAGTCTGCGCTGTGGAGACGCCTTCGCCCGCACTCATCGCAATTTCGAATTTCCCGCAGCCAGCAAACTGGCCCACGATCACAACCTCCACGGTTGAAGGCGCACGCATCGGGCCAGGCGTGATGTACGAACGCTGGAAGCTTGCAACGAGCGATGGACCGCTGGAACTGAGCGTGGCGACGATCGACCTGCGCAACCCATACGTCGCGTTCGATGTGGGCACGCACGGCAACGGGATCATCGGCCCCGGCGAGCGTTTGACCAGCTTGGCGGACAGGCTTGGCGCCGAGCTTGGCATCAACGCAGACTACTTTGATATCAACGACACAGGTACGCCTTTGGGCGTCGTCATCGCAGATGGACGCGTCCTGCACCAGCCAGACAATGCAGCAACATTTATGGTCGACGCGCACAACGCGATCTCTATGGGTCCGATTGCATGGCACGCAAGCATTGACTCGACCTCGAACGCCCATCTCGACCTTTCTTCGGTGAACGAATGGTCAGGATCGGTCGATCTCGCCGAGCTTACGCCGGAATTCGGTTCCGGTAAAGCCTTTGGAGCAACCGAAATGGTGCTCGCTCCTGCTTCGGCCGCGGGAACGTACGCGGTTGCGCGAATCGATCGCAATCTCGCAATGCTCGATCGTTTGGATGCGGGCCAAATCGGCATTGCTGCCCATGGCGGAAAGGCAGAAGCGTTAGTGGGAGATTTTCACCCCGGTGACTCGGTGACCGTTACTACGCAAAGCGATCCTTCGCTCGCTGCGATCAAGCTTGCCGTCGGGGGCGGCCCGTTGCTTCTTCGGGATGGTCAGCCAGTTGTCGATCCCGCGCCACCCGCCCCCGAGGAAACCGACGTGCGCAATCCCGTAACCGGTGCGGGTGTTTCCAAGGACGGCGCCACGTTGTGGCTCGTTGTGGTTGACGGAAGAGCGCCGTCGCGCTCCATTGGATTAACGCGCCCACAACTCTCCGCATTGTTTGCTGCTCTGGGAGCGTCGACCGCAATGGCGTTTGACAGCGGCGGCTCAAGCGAGATGGTCGTCCGTCCGCTCGGCGACCAGCGAACGAGCGTTGCCAACGTTCCTTCAGATGGGCGCGAGCGCTCGATCGCTGACGGCTTCTTCGTGCTGAATGCTGCCCCGGTCGGGCCGCCGACCATGCTCGTGCTGCATCCGACCAATCCCATTCCCGTGGTGCTCGAACAGAGTAAGCTTCAGATGGAAGCCAATGCCATTGACGCCAACGACCAGCCGGTTGTGCTCACGCCGGGAAGCGTCGCATTTTCGGTTGAGCCGGCATCCGCCGCGACGATCGATCGCAACGGACTGCTCTGGGCGCAGCATGCAGGTCCAGTGCGCGTTCACGCGGTTATTCCTCAAAGTGCGGCCGAGCTCGATACCTTCATCGTCTCGAACGTTGACGAACTAGAGATCGTTGGCGCAGATCAAGCGGCGCCCACCGGTGGCCAGGTCCATCTTTCAATCGCAGCGGCGACCAAAGATGGAATTCCAATCCAGGTCGATCCTTCGATGGTATCATGGAACCTGTCCGGCGGAGATGGTCGGATGCTCGCGGATGGCACGTTCGTTGCGGGGCGGAGTGCCGCGCGCAATGTCGTGATAGCGCGAGCAGGTGGCTCGAGCGCATCGGCCGTGGTGCTTTCCGGCGATCACACGCAGATTTTCCAAGCCGAGCCCGCGCCCGGATCCGCTGCAGGGCAGTGGAATTATGCTTCGCGGCCAGATGGGCTGCCGGGCGGCGTCGATGCGAGCACGGCGCCCGACGGCTCGAGCGCGTTACGCTTGGCCTACGACTTCTCGTCGACCCAACTAACCCGTGCCGCCTATGCGCAGACGTCTCTTGTCTTGCCGCAACAGCCAATCGCGTTGTCGATTGATGTTTACGGCGACAAAAACGGAGAGTGGCTTCGAGGTGGCTACAAGAATGCGGATGGCAACAACGAGAGCGTGACAATTGCGCGTAACGTCGATTGGCAAGGTTGGCGAACCTTACGTGTCGCTATTCCGAGGCAAGCGGCATGGCCGATAGTTTGGACGAGGTTTTATGCGGTCGAGCCCAACAAAACGGCGCGAGAGCAAGGGTCACTCTGGTTCCGAAACTTTGCGCTCGTCTATCCTGGCCCCTGATGCTGACGTCGCCATAAAACGTCGCGAATAAATTCGCGACACTACATAGTACAACGTCGCGAATACATTCGCGACAACTACATACAACGCGCTTAGACCTTTCGCGTGGTGATGTCCACCGTTAAACGCTCGTCAAAGCCGCTATCCTCGCCGGCCATAGGCTTGATGATGCGATTGCGTACCAAGTAGCTTTCTCGGACGATCAAACCGGCTGCTGGGTCGTACCAGGCACTCCCGGCGAGGTCGATCGTGCCGGGAAGCAGCTTCGGGAGATGGTACTCGGTCCCGGTGATCGCGCCGACGCCATGGACTGCAATCTCTAGCAGCCCATTGTCGAGCGTTATCACCTCGTGATCGAACACTGCATGACCGCTGCCAAGGTTTGTTATCACCGCGAGCCTGGTCTGCCAGTGCTCGCCGAGTCGCAGCGGCGTGCCCGGTAATTGAGCCATCGCAGCATCCTCAAGAGGGATATGCGCAAGAGCGATAGGCATGTTGTTTGGAGCGACTGCAGACGTAAAAGGCTGCTGCGACGTCTGCGTATGATTGCGGGGGACATCGAATGAGGTGACGCTTGAGGTACCACGAAGGAGTGCGATCCCGTCGACGACCGATACGACGTTTGCCGCGATGAGGCTCGTAATGTGCTCCTCTTCGTTGATAATGACGCCCGCTTTGCGGAATCGCTCCAGCCGGCGTTCGGGAAGCTTCCAATCCGTCTTGTCATTCTCAGACATCCGCTCGGTGATCCGCTCGCCATGATACAAGCGCAGCGCAAGCTGCCACGATGCGGGCGAGTTGCCGCGCGCAGCAACCCCGCAACCAAACGCGCAGCAGGCCAGACAGACCACCGACTGGAGCACGAGCTTCCGATACATTCGCTTTTGAGTTATCGGATTGCGCGAGAGGGAAAAGCATCGGCACGGGGTGGAAGCCTTTCGCGATGCCAACACCTGGTCGGAACGATCCGTGCCCATGCGGGAGCGGCAAAAAATACAAGCGCTGCTGCCTCGGTCAAGAGGCGCAACGTGAAGAGTTTGTCCGCGAGCTACGAGCACAGGGCTTGCCGCTGCTGCGCGAATTAGGCCGCTACGCGACGCAACGCGCTGGAGTCACGCCCGAAGCCATCGCCGCGGAACGCTTTCCATTTTGGCGGCCTCCGCTCGACCGAACGCGTGCATCGCGACTCCTCGATTATTTGATTTTCGATTATCGGCCGGCGAAATATGGACGTAGCGCCGTGGAAGAATACTTAGCGGAACGCGGTCCGATCGTCACCCCTGCGTGGCTCGCGCTGCTCGGTACGTGGCAAAGCATCAGCATGCGCCTCTACGTTTTGGAACAATGGTCCGCGGGTTTTGCTCGTTGCCGTCCCATCATGCCGGATGATGGTGGGAGCAAGGACGTATTGCCGCTCGAGCGCGCAGACATCACGATCGAGGATGAGTCGCCCTTAGCACTAAGAGCGCTTCCGATGGGTCCGGGCTTCGTCTATCCGAGTTGGCCAGTCACGTTTGGTGGGCGCAACGTCGCGGATGTCACAGCGGGGATCGTCGCGCGCCACCATTCTTTCGTCCGTCGCGAGCGTATTGCGAGCATGGAAGAGTTCTTACGTGTCGACGGAACCGCATTCGACGAAGAGGCCGCGGGCGGTCTGCCGTCACAGATTATTGTGCCTGGCCGATCCTAAGTGAGAGCTAATCCTCTGTGACCCAATCGAGTACACTCGCCTGCGAGGCTATGGTCACCGCACCCCATGCACTTGCGACCCAAGCGGGTGTCGCGATCCTGCGGGATGGTGGCAACGCCGCCGACGCCATCATCGGCGTGGCCGCAGTGCTCGCCGTTCTGTATCCGCACATGACTGGCATTGGCGGCGACGCGTTCTTCCTTTACTATGACGCCAAAAGCGGCGAGGTTGCAGGTTACAATGGTTCTGGAGCGGCCGCCCGACTGGCGACGCTGGACTACTACCGCAGCGCCGGCCATCACGTCATTCCCGAGCGCGGCCCAGCGGCGGCTCTCACGGTTCCTGGAGCCGTTGATGCATGGTTCGCGCTGGCTGGCCGCTTCGGCTCGCTTGAAATGGAGGGTATTTTGGGCCCAGCGATCGCCTATGCCGGCGATGGAGCCCCTGCGGCGGGCAGCTTCGTCAGCGCGATCGAGCGACTGCGAGAAGTGCTTGCAGCTGACGAGGCAGCAACGGAATTGTTCCTGCGCCATGGACCGAGCCAAACCGGCGACGTCTTTCGGAATCCGCAACTTGCCGCCACGCTGCGTTCCATCGCTGCCTTTGGACGGTCGTGGTTCTACGAAGGCGACGGCGCTCGGTCCATCGCACAGCGCGCCGAAGCGATCGGCAGTCCACTGCGGGCGAGAGACTTTGCCGAACACCGCGGAACATTCTGCGAGCCCGTTGCCGGAAATTTTTACGGCTTTGAGTCTCTCACCGTTCCCCCCAACTCGCAAGGTCTCACCTTGCTCATCGCGCAGCAAACGTACGAAGCCTATGCGAATAGCAAAGCGCTCGAAGTAGGTAGCGCGGCGCAGGTCCACGGCGCTGTCGAAAGCGTCCGACTGGCGATTGAGGATCGAGATGGAGTCGTGACCGACCCAAACGCCGGCGACGAATGGAGGGCGATGTTACAACCTGAGCGGGCGCTCGCGCACGCTGCGCGTATCGATCCCTACATGGCGCGACCGCAAGTCGAGCAGAACATTGATAGAGGAGATACAGCATATTTCGCCTGCGTCGATAGCGCCGGCAATGCGGCCTCATTCATTCAGTCGCTCTTTCATGGCTTCGGCGCGGGTGTCGTCATGCCAGAGCTGGGCGTCACCTTGCAAAATCGCGGTACGTCGTTTGAGCTTTCCGAGGGCAGACTTCGCTCGCTTGCGCCCGGGAAGCGGCCCTTTCACACGCTCATGCCGTGCATGCTCTTGCGCGATGGCAAACCGCATCTTGTGTATGGGTCGATGGGGGGCGACGCCCAGCCCCAAATAGCTCTACAGCTCTCGACGACGATCGCCCTGGGCATGAATCCGCAGGCGGCAATCGAACGCCCGCGCTGGCGCTGGGCCAGGGCAGATCAATGCGAGCGGGCGCGCCTGCATGTTGAGTCTCGTTTGGAGGACGCGTGCATTGCAGGCTTGCGCGCTCGCGGTCATGACGTGGTCATCCTGGGTGAGTGGGAAGAATCGATGGGTCACGCCGGCGCGATTCTCATCGACAGATCAAGTGGAGTCTTGAGCGGTGGGTGGGATCCGCGAAGCGACGGTGCCGCCGCGGGATATTAACGGCGTCTTGGGACTATGGTAGCGGGTTGACCTTCGGGTGTTTGCCGAGCAGCACGTTGCGTACGACGTCTGTTGCCGTGATGTGCACGCCGTGACCCGCGATGACGCTGAAGACACGCCCCGGCATGTGCACCGCAACGCTGCCGGCGGTGACGGCCAGGTCCGTCGCGTCTGTCTTTGCATCGACCGAGAAGGTCGTTCCCGTTGGAACAAACGTGGCTTGTCTGGTAGCGACCTGCACTGGCGATACGTCACGGTGAAGAATCTCGTTTACTCGTAGCGTGCCGCGGCGCAGTTTCAAAAAGATGACGTCAGCAAGGCCGGAGCTCTGATCGTAGTGGAGCTTGCCGACCTGCACTTCCGACCCGCTCGACATGATCAACGCGAGATGGGGAGTAATCGAAACGATGGCCGGCAGCGCGCCAATCGGGCGAAGCACTTCGCCGGTGGACAAGGGCGTGTCCGTACTGTCGATCTCGCTCGTTTGGTTGTTTGGCGCTACATCTTGTAAGCTGCCTTGCACGGTGGCCACGACAGTTTGGTCCGTCGGCCGGTGGAAGGTGTTGCTGAGCATCGAGTGCGCAATGAAGAACACGGCCAGGGCAGCGGCGAGAACGCCACCGGATGCAAGTGCTGGGCGCAAAGCAGTGCGCCAAGAGAACGCAGGCCGAATAACCTTCATCTGCTGCGAGAATGAACTCGCCGATTTATGCAGTACGCGCTCGATGACACGCGCCTCGAGGCCACGCGGCACCGTGAGCTGTGGTACGCGCCGAATGAGATCTTGGAAGCGCTGAGCTTTTGCTAACGTGCCGGCGCACGCAAAACACGTTCGACGATGCCCATTGAGCAGCGCCGCTTGCGCCGGGGTGATTTGGGCATCAAACGATTCGTAGAGAAGATCGAGCGCTTCAGAGCATTCCATTTTCAGCGTCCCGTCCTCAAACCAAAAGCGGATCGAGCCAGAGCTGCAGCCGACGCTTGGCGCGGCACAGGTTGGTTCGCGCAGCTTGTTCGTTCATACCTAAAACGTCCGAAATTTCTCCGTACGACAGCCCCTGTAACTCTCTCAAAATGAACACCATGCGTTGCTGGCTTGGCAGCGCCCGCAGGCCGTCCTCCAGTGCCCTGAAGGTCTCGCCCCGTTGCGCCATGACTTCGGGTCGCTCGTCTTCGCGGACGAGCAATTCGGCTTCGTTGACGTCGTCGATGTCCATTGTTGGACTGCCGGCGCGCGTCTGATGTGTCAGACAAACGTTCACGCAAATCCGATACAGCCATGAGGATACTTTGCTGCGACCCGAAAACGTCCGGGCATGCTGATAGGCCCGCAGGAAGGTCTCCTGGACCAAATCCTCGGCCGATGATGCGTTGTAGCGATACGCTACGTTGTAGAGCATTCGGGTGTATCGTTTGACTAACTCCGCAAAGGCTTCGCCGTCCCCGTTGGCCACCTTGGTCATGAGCTCGACGTCGAGATTATTCGACACCGGCTCTAAGTGATACGACCTTATGGCACCGAGGATTGTTACAGCGAGTGGGAGTCCGAACATCAACCTTGTCTCACCCAAAAAGGCGCTCTGCAGGGTGTGTGACAGATACCCCGGGCTCTCGTGCTTGGTCCCGAAGCTTGCCAACGTATAGAATATCGGGTTGCCAGCCGCCGGACCTTATCGGTACAGAAGAATATGACTTAGGCCACGAACGGTCCGAGGGCCTTTGACGAAGGCGATTTTCCATTCAGCCGTCGCGCGGGCCAGGCTTCCAGCCGCCTCTTCAGTTTAGGCCATGGACCAGGCGTCGCCTGTTTGGCGGAGAACGGCCATCACGTCCAAATCGTGCGCAACCTCATACTTGAAGAGCTCACCGATGCCCTGGACGACCGAAGCGGGCAGTTCCGCTATTTTTTTATGGCCAGTTCAGGCAAGGTCGAGCCCTATGCATCCGACGATCCCAGCGTCGCGAACGTGTCCGCGCGCACAAGCGCTATTCTTATCCGACCGCTTTCCCATGCCGAGGCCCACGAGATCGTTGCTGATTTTATTTCCACGCTCGCCGACGGCGCGCTGGAAGATAAACTGCGTGAAGCCTCGACAGGCCCCACGGCTTCCGCTCGCTTCCTTCAAGCTCTGCGAGCGTATCCACGAGCGCGACGCTCCTGGCTTGCCTATCGTCAGCGCCGACTTGAGGCAATCGCCCTCGAGTGGCTCCGCGAGCACGGAATAGACCTCTCACGCTTTGGACTCGATCGGCCGGAGCGGCCTTCTGAAGACGCGACGGGATTGCGCTTCGATGCCGGCCTCGATGACCGTCTCCGTCAGCTGCACGAGCGTGCCTTGGTGTTTGCCGCAAACCCGCGCGAGGCGCAGGCGCGGGCTTCGTGTCGGTTCGAGCTGCGCATCGACGAGATCTACCATTCCAATGCGGTTCGGGGCAACGGGCTCAACCGCGAGCAAACAGAAGAGGTGCTCTCACGCGGAACGACCGTTGGGGGACTCACGTTGCGCGAGCACCTGGAAGCGGTCAACTTGCATCGCGCGTTGGACCGGGCAGAAGTGCTTGCGCTCTCCGGCGCGCCGCTCACCGAACATGGCATCCGCGAATTGCACGCCCTGCTCTTCGCATCGATTGACGACGAAAATGCGGGCATCTATCGGCGCATCGACACACGCCTGGTTGGGCGAGACTATTTGCCGCCGGAAAGTGTCCTCGTGCCAGCCTTGTTGCGCGAGTTTACCGAGTGGCTCGAGGAGTCGCCCGCCGATCCCGTGGCAAAAGCGACCGCGGCGCAGGCGAAGATATTGAGCATTTCGCCGTTTCTCGATGGCAACGGCCGGGTTGGCCGGCTGGTGTCCAACTTAATTCTCTGTTGGGCAAACTATCCGCCAGCTATCGTTCGTCTGATAGACGGCAAGCAGTATTATGACGGTTTGCGACAAGCCGATGGCGGAGATATGTCCATCTTGCTCACCCTTATGATCGAGCGCGTTGAAGCGAGCCTCGAGCGGCTCATCGCGGAGGCCTCGAAAAAGGAATAAGTTCGAAACACCGGGTTGCCGGCCGACAAAAAGCGAAACCATAGCCACATGAAGCGCGCCGACCAAAGCCTAACCCGACGATTTTCCGTGGCGCGCCGCACTGCCATTGCACGATCGGTCATGCACGCCGCGGGGGTGGATGCATCCGTCTCGCAATGGTCCCCTGCGCACCGCGCGATTTTTTGTGACGACCTGTGCAAGCTCACTTGCGCAGTCGACCTCGCGGGCGTTTCCGAGGCCATGCTTGCATGTGCGGCCGCAGACGTCGACGGCTCGACCAGTCTCGTGGCGCGCGTTGCCTACTCGACGCGTTTGCAATTGCGAGCGACGGGGCTGGCGGCGCCAGCGCCCCCGCCGGCGGATTCAAGGGCGCATGCCGAGCGATGCGCGACCCTCGAGGGCGGGTTGGGTGCTTTGCGTCAGCACGGCCTCACAGCGGCGGTCGCGCCGCGGCTTCTCATTGGCGCTCTCTCCGGTGCGGGAAGACCGCTGCCGGCGCAGGCCGGCGTTCGCATACTCAGTGCCGCGTATTGCGGCGACCCCATAAAGCTCGTCGCGTTATTGTGCGCGCCCCCATTTTGTATCGAAGCAGCCAACCTTCACCAAGCGCTCGCCGGACTTGCGGGCTCGCCCCGCGAGGTGCTGTCGGCAGCCTTGGTGCGGCTGCGCGGCGGGCATGCGAAGGACGCAGGCGTTGCGGCCTTGCGGGCGATCGACTCGGCTCGCGGGGATGCAGGTGAATCATTCGCTCTCATGCCGGCCCTTGCTGCGGCCCAAGCGACCGCGGCGGAGTTCGCCCGTGAGCCAGCGTTGCAGGCCGAAGAAGAAGAATTGCTGCGCTGCGCGGAGGCAGCCGATCGGATTTGGAGCATCGCAGGGATCGTTGTGGATGCATCTTCGCGGGTAGACGCCTTTGTCGATAGCATGCTCGCAGTGCAGCTCGAAGACATACTGCTCCTGCCATATGCAGGCAGCGAGCCGGGGCTCGGCACGATAGTATTCGATGATCTGCCGTGCGCACCGGTGGCATTAACGCGATTCGCGCAGGCACTTGGGTGCGAACCGGATGCCCTATCGCGCGCATACTCGAGCGGCGTCTTGGCCCAAGTCAAGGCAGAGGGTGCTGCCGGCGCCGCTGCGTACTTGGCGGAACGCGTGCGCGCGGATCGACGTCGCTCTTGGCCGCAGCTCGAAGCCGCTGAATCACTCCGCGCGCCGAAGATGGTCTTTTCTGCATCTCGGCTGAACTCGTATGTTAAGTGCCCGCGACGCTTTTTCTATGAATATTTATGCGAGGTGCTCGACGATCCCGGATCGCTGCATGCGACATACGGACGAGTCATGCACGATGCGCTCGAGGCGCTGCACCGAGAGGTTCGCGTCCCGAGCCGCCATGAACCCGCCTACATTCTCGACCGCTTGCACCGAGAGCTTGAAGCAGCCTTCGGAAGAGCGCGGCCAGATTTCGCGACGCAACTCGAGTATGAATCCTCACGCTGGCGCGCGCGCCGGATGGCGGAGCAATACGTGCGCTGGCTCGTGGCCGAGTCGGCGCGGTCGCCGGTGGAGATCTCAGGCGTCGAGCTCTTCGAGCGGCGGCGACTTGGCGGGTATGATTTTGTCGGTTACATCGATCGCATCGACAAGCCACTTGGGGGCGGCCCGGTGACCATCTACGATTACAAAACCGGTCGCATCGATTCTGACCCACGCGCTTATCTCGAGAAGGTTCGTCGAGGCGACGAGGCACAACTCGCGCTCTACTATGCGATGCGTCGTGCGGCAGGCGATGACATAGCTCGAATCGCCCTCGTTTCTATTCGCGATCCCCGAGATGACGTGTGGATTCTTGCGCTGGACCTGTTGCCAGACGGCGAAGCGGCAACTGAGTCCCCGCCAATGGACGGCGTGTTGCGCGCGGCCTGTTCGCGCCACGACTTGGACGCCTCGCTTGCGGCGCTGCTCGCGCACTGCGACCTGTTAGCGAACGAAGGCGTCGAGCACTTTGCGGCGGGTGAAGATCCGCCGTGCCATTTCTGTGCCTACGCGACCGCGTGTCGCGAGCGTCCGATCGAAGGAGAACGCGCCTTTGCCCGTTAGTGGAGCAGAGTCGAGCGTAGCGCTCAGCGTTGTTCTTGAGCGCGCTTTCGGAACGGGCGACGTTCGCGCGATCACCGGTCCGCCGGGCTGCGGCAAGACGACCGCATTGGCCACCTACGCGACGGCTTGCCGCGATCGTAGGCTGACTGCGCTTGTTATCGCCTCTCATGAGTCCGGTTGCATGGCCTTTGCCGACGCGCTTCGCAGGCTCGACCAAGACCCGACGAATTTTAACATCGCCACGCTCCCCGAGCATGTTGCCGCGTGGATGAGAGGCGAATACCAAAGCGCTGCCACCACCCCCGTGCTGTGGGTCGGTGGACCAGGAGCCACGCGTGCGATCGTTGCCCGCGCGGCGGCCGGCTTGCTCGACATGACGTGGCCAATGTTCGCCCGCAGCGACATCAACTTGGATCTGCCCTACTTCAGCAAGCCAGAAACGCTCCTGGATGAGGCGGCATCTCTGTTCGCGCTGCTTGCGCGCTCGCGCATCACTCCGGAGGAATTTGAAGAAGGCTGCGCGCGCGGTCTCGCAGCGTTTTACGGCGAGCAAACAGAACGCGCGCTGGTCTTGCTTGCGGAGCAAGGCGTGCGGCGCGTCGCGAGCCAACGGGGCCGCGCGGCGTTGCGCGCTTCGGGGCCCAGTTTGACCATCCAGCGAAAGGCCGAGCGCGATGTCGCGATCATTCTCGCCCAGCTCTATCGGGAATACCAGCGGGCTGCCTCCAGCTTTGCGTTTCGCGCGCCAGAAGATCTCATCGGCGCGGCCGCGCGCTGGCTGGCAAAAGATGAAACGGCGTGCGATCGCCTCGCTGGGTCGATTGACGTCCTCGTCATCGACGACGCAGAAGACAGCGAACCCGCGTTGGGCGCCCTCGTTGGGTTGCTGCGCCGCCGCAAACCTTTTCCCGTTTTGCTTGCGGGATGGGAGGGCGCACGCGTCGACGGATTCGAAGGGCGCCGCTCGGTTCTCTTCGGCCTCGGGGAAACAGAACGCATCGAACTACCGCCGAGTGCCGCCGTCACGTCCGTCCAGGTGCGGCGTTTCGAGAGCGAAGCGCAAGAGTCGGCCTGGATTGCGCAGGCGTTGGCGGAACTGATCGGTCAAGGGTGCCCGCCTGAAGAGATTGCAGTCGTCAGTCGCAATGCGCAAGCCACGCTGCTCTATGCGCGCCAACTCGAAGCGGCCGGTTTGCCCATCCTCATGCCGTCGTCAATGCTTCAGCGGCCGAAGGAGATCGCCGACTTATTCGCGCTGGCAGCGCTCGTCGACGACCCATTCGACGAAGTTCACTTGCTGCGAGTTCTGTCGTCGCCCATCACCGGGCTTTCGGACGCGAGCCTGCGCACGCTGTGCCACGAGGGGGCCGAACAGGCGCAGCTCTCCCTCGACGTTGGCGCGTCCACACCTGAGTCGACAACTTCGAGTCCTCCGCGGGGCACGCTCGCCCGCAACATGCTGGACGGTCTTGCCGATGAGCGTCTCTCCGAGCCGGCGCGACAAGCTGTGCGCTCGCTGCGCGATGATCTCGAGCAGTGGCGCCTGGCGTGTGCAGGGATGTCAGCGACAGTGCGTTTGATGTACTTAGCTGATGCGGCCGGCTTTCGCGATCGTTGGCATGCCGCGCCCGCGCACGAACGAGCCCGCCTGGCTGACGATTTCGAACGAATCGCGTCCGCAGTCGCGCAGGTCGTGGCCGCACACAGCGTTGCCACATTTGACGAGATCGAAAAGATACTCGCGCGTGAAAGCGTTCGGTTGCGACCTGCGCGACAAGTGAAAGGAGCCATCAGGGCGGACACCATCGTCGCGATAAAGGGACTTCGCTTCGAGCACGTCTTTGTCAGCGGCGTCGCGCACGAACGCTTTCCTCGCATCTACACCTCGCACGCCATGGCATTTTCCCGCACCTATGGTCTGATCGTCCGAGAGAATGTGGCTCGCGGGGCGGCCCAAACAGCGAAGTTTGCATGGTACTATGCGCGTTTCGGCGCAAAATCGCTATATATAGATGAAGAGCAGCGCGCTCTCGCCTACGGTCTGAGCCGCGCCCGCACGAGCGCAACCGCCACAGGCTTTGGCGCGCCCCCGAGATGGGCGAAGGATCAAGATCTTCTTGCGGCGCTCGAGACGACGGGAGAAAAGGGAACATCACAAAATTGAACCTGCCAAGGATTGCGCGCGCCGCCAGCGCCGCTTTCGCTCTTGCAACCATTGCCGCGGCAACGGCGCCTGTCACGCTGGGCGGCGTCACTGTCGGAGAGCCGATTGGATCGGTCGTCGCAGCGCTTGGTCCCCCTGGGCTGGTCGAAAGCACCGATGAAGGGCAGGAATGGCGTTGGTTCGGCGCCGGTGGGCTCGACGTCGACTTGTTGACCGACGACACGCTCGCTACCAGGCAGATCTTGGTCGCGAGACCGGAAGCACTGGGGAACAAAGCCGCGCCGCTCGTTCAGCCGAGCGCTTATCCATACCTTGAGATGTCAGCATCCAGCGCGGAAGCTGCCATGCAAAAGTCAGGCGCGTCGAACGTGCGCGAACCTGGCGGCGTGGCGAGCGTGTGGCGGGTGGGTGACGACTACGTCGTGCTCGAGCTTATGAACCATGCTGTCCGTAAGATTTTGGCTCTCGACTCCGATGCGGCCGCTCGCGCGGGCTACGTGGGAACGCCACAGCCATTCGGAGCGTTTCATGCGCCGCGCCTGCTCCAGCAATACCCGGTAGACTATCCGCGTCGCGCGGTGGAACAGCGAGCGTCCGGGGTGGTGGTCGTGCGCGCAGAAATTGCGGCGACTGGCGCAGTGACCGGCGTCTCGGTCATCGTGTCGTCCGGCAATGTCGACATCGATGCGGCCGAAGTCTTGAGCATTCGCAAGTCGAAATTTCGTCCGGCGCTGTGCCACGAGCAGCCGTGCAGCGGTGTGTATCTGGATCGCGAAGAGTATACGTTAGGATCTTAGCGATCTGCGTCGCGCAAGGCGCGCCATACTCGCTCCGGCGTCATCGGCGTCGTGTAAGGAACCGCTCCTGCGGCATCACGAATCGCATTGCCGATCGCACCAGCCGGTGTCGTCACCGGCGGTTCGCCGACGCCCTTCATGCCAAAGGGTCCTTCGCTGGATGGCGACGTGACGATGATGGCATCGAGCTTCGGAGCGTCGACAGCTGTGGGCAAGAGGTAGTCGTGGAAACCAGTGTTGATGATTCCCTCTGCGCCGAAGAGCAGTTCTTCACTTAACGCAAAACCGAGTGCTTGCACCGCACCGCCCTCAATTTGGCCGACGATGCCGTTAGGATTAACGGCAAAGCCAACATCTTGGGCGGTGACGATTCGATGGACCCGGACGCGGCCGGTTTCGGCATCAACGTCCACCAAAGCGGCGCTCGTGGTAAACGAAGGGGCAAGCCAGCTTGCAAAGTCGTGCGACTGCACGAGCGAAGCATCAAATTCCGGCTCGCTGATTTCTTTGGTTTCGCCGGTAGCGGAGATCGCGCCGCCGGATTGGGACGCGAGCTGCGCGAGGGAAATTGCGTGACCAGGCACGCCGCGCACGTTGGCCGTTCCGTCGTGAAGTTCGATGTCCTCGCGCCGTGCTTCGAGTGACTCCTCCGCTCTTGCGAGCAACTGGTCCCGGACATCATCAGCGGCAATCTTTGCTGCTTGCCCTGCCGAGAAGGTCGAGGCGCTGCCGCCGACGCCGCCATCGTAGGTGCCGGTTGCCGTATCGCCAAGGGTCAGAACGATTGCGTGGGGATCGACCCCTAACCGATCCGCAACGATCAGCGGGATCGCCCCCGCCGCCGAACCCGTGCCAACTTCTGGGTTGCCGCTGGAGACGTGCACGCTCCCATCGGCTCGCACTTCAACATTCGCTTGCGAGCGCCCGCACGATGAAAACCACCACGAGCAGGCGATGCCGACGCCCTCGTGTGCTGCGCGCTCTTGGTGCCAGCCAATCGTCTCAGCGACTCGCCGCAGCGTTTCTTTCACGCTCACTGAGGCGAGTTTCTGCCCGGTCGGACTGACATCGCCATCTTCCCATGCATTGTGCAAGCGAAATTCTAAAGGATCTATCGCGAGCGCACGGGCCAGCTCGTCAAGATGCAGCTCCTTTGCGAAGGTTGACTGTGGCCCGCCGGGAGCGCGAACCGGACCCGCAACTTGCTTGTTTGTGTACACAAGCGTGCCCTCGAGGTCGATATTCGGAATGCGATAAGGCGCTGACGCAAGCATCGTCGCGATCAACGCGGTGCCCGACCCGTATCCGATGTAGGCTCCCGTGTCGAAGAAGAAGGACGCCTGCATTGCCAGCAGCGTGCCGTCGTTTCGGGCTCCGCTGCGAAACGTTGCGGTCCCGCCATGTCGCGGGAAGACATTTTGGCCGTCTTCGTGCCGCGACCAAACCATGCGCACTGGACGGTCGCACTGCAACGCGAGCGCGGCCGCATACCACTCCGTCGCCATGAGGATTTTTCCGCCAAAGGCGCCGCCGACGAATTGGTTGATGAAGCGAACGCGCTCTTGCGGTAGGTCAAAGAACGCCGCGAGGTCGTCGCGGTTGGAATATGGTGACTGCGAACCGCACCAGACGGTGAGCCCGAGATCGGCTTCCCGTCGCGCAATGGCCGCGCGCGGCTCGATGTAGCCCGGGATGCCTGGAGAGAATTCAAACTTTGATTCGACGACGACGTCGGCGCTGGAGAAGGCGCTTGCCACGTCGCCGCGCCGGATCCGATTATAACCGCAGACATTACCGCGCAAGACACGATTCGCGCCTTTCTCGTATGCTTGCCAGTCCGGGTGAACGAGGGGGGCGTGCGGCGCGAGAGCTTGCGCGATCGATTGCACCGGCGTGAGCACTTCGTAGGTAACTGTGATCGCGGCTGCAGCGGCACGCGCATGCTCAATCGTGTCGCCGGCGATCGCTGCTACAGGCTCACCGGCATACCGTACGTATTCGCGGGGAAACAGGTGCTGGTCTTTGATGCCAAAATCCAGCGGCTTGGCTGGAGTGTTCCCGCTGAAGGCGATTGCAGCGATCCCCGGCATCTTGGCAGCGCGGGTCACGTCGATCGCTTTGATTCGAGCGAATGGGTATGGAGACCGAAGCAGCGTTGCCGCCAGCGATCCTTCGAGTGCAAGATCGGCAACGTAAGCAGCTTGACCGCGCACCTTCGCTAGTGCATCTGCTCGTGGGATTTTCTTTCCGATCATCGCGGTCATCGGTTTCTCCGTGGGGCGATTAGGGGCGGGAGTGCATGGGTTTACGCTCGCGGGCACTCCGTTGCGCATCTTGCTTGCGCACAACCGCCGCCGCGGCAACGACGGCACTGACGATCGCCTGGTACCCGGTACAGCGGCAGATGTTCCCCGCGATTGCCAGCCGCACGTCGTTTTCGCCGGGCGATGGGTTGGTCTCGAGCAGCGCGACGGCTGACATCAACATGCCCGGGGTGCAGAACCCACACTGCAGCCCGCCTTCTTGCACGAACGCCGACTGGAGGGGATGCGGCTTGCCTTGGGCGTCCTCCAATCCTTCCACTGTGGTGACGTTTTTGTGGTCTGCATCGACTGCAAAGAAAAGGCACGAATTCACCGGCTCGCCGTCGACGAGGACCGTGCAAGCACCGCAGTACCCTTCGCTGCAACCTTCTTTGGTGCCGGTAAGCTGCAGTTCGTCGCGCAGCAGTCGGAGCAACGACAGCTGCGGCTCGACCATCGCTTCGCGCACGGAACCATTGACCTGTAAACGAACTCGTTGCATCAGCGCTCGCCGCAGGCCGCTACGATCGCACGCTCGGTGAGCGTCACGACAAGCTGGCGCCGAAACTCGGCGCTCGCGCGCCAATCAGTTTGTGGTGCGGCATCGTGCGCGCCGGCTGCGCGTGCGGCATCTCGCGCACGCCCGAGCGTGAAGCGCTTTCCCGGCCAGAACTTTTTCGGCCTCGCGGGCGCGGACAATCGTGGGCGCGGCTCCGGCGAACGCAACTCGAGCTTCGTCCAGAGATGGCCCGTTGCGACAGCAAAAGGCGACGGCGACAAGTGACATTTCAAATGCTCGTCGGGTCGTCATTTTCTGGTACGCGCAGCGATCCCACCCAAGTGGTATGCGCAGGCCAATGAGGAGCGAGCCCGGTTCGAGCGCGCTTTGGCCCTTGCGGAGCAGTTCCTCGATAGGAACGACGAGTGCCGGATCTGACGATGACCTTCTGATTTCGCATTGCGCGTCGCAGGCTAGGAGAGCAACGGAAAGATCGGAAGCTGGATCCCCCGAGCAAACGTTGCCGCCGATGGTTGCAACGCTGCGGAGTTGGCGCGCCCCCATGCTTATCGCGGCCTGCGCGAGCACGGGAACATGTCGTCTCACAGCGGGATGCGACGCAAGCGTTGCGGCGGTGGCGAGCGCTCCGACATACAGCGCCGGCTCGCGCAGGCTGACGGTGGAAAGCTCCTTAATCCGTTTGAGATTGACGAGCGCGCCAACCTTGTCCGCATCGCCGCGCAGCGCGAACGCCAGGCGCGTGCCTCCCGCAAGAAGACGTGCTTGCGAACCGAATCGATCGAGCAGCACGAGCGCTTCGTCAACAAAATTCGGTTCGAAATACTGCATGGGAGCGCCCGTCCTTCCTGCGGTCAATCGCGAGTTCCTACGGTGCGTGCAGGGCTCACCGTACGGTGATTCGAACAGCGACACCACACGGCCCGGGCGCCAGGGAAGCCGGTGAAAATCCGGCGCGGTCGCGCCACTGTTATCGGGGAGCCGTCGGTTGCGCCACTTTCCGTTTCGGAAGGGAAGGCACCGGCACGAAGGCCTTGATCCGAGAGCCAGGAGACCTGCCCAGCCGTTCTTAGCAACTGCCTCTTCGCGCTCAAGAGGTTTATGCGATGATCCATTCCGCTGGGGCAAGCGGGACTGCACCCTCACCGAGGGGCGCAAGCGCGTCGCCCTTGCAACGCTCCCGCCCCGCCTACGTTCGGCGCAATGTCAGAACAAGCCGTTTGATCGTGCTCGCGCTCCTCGTGCCGTGCGCAGCCTTGCTCGCCCTATCGATAGGAAGCGTCAGTCTGCCTCTCTCCGCCATCGTCTTCACGCTTTTCCATCCAAGCGTGGTTGGAACGTCGCATGCCATCGTGTGGGATCTTCGATTGCCGCGCGTCCTGCTCGCAATGGCCGTTGGTGCCGGTCTCGGCATGGCAGGCGCGATGTTGCAAGCGATGTTTCGCAATCCGTTGGTGGATCCGTATATTACCGGTGTCGCCGCGGGCGCAGCGCTTGCAGCCTCTGCGGGGTTTGCGCTCGGCGTGACGTTTGCCCTGATCCCAGCGCTCGCGTTTTTTGGAGGGCTCGCGTGCGCAACGATCGTCGCTTGGATTGGCGCATCGGATGGGCCGGGGGGTAGCCTTCGACTGGTCCTTGCCGGCGTGGCGGTCTCGGCCCTCGCCAGCGCATTTGTGACCCTCATCTTGTTGCAGCGCGAGCAGGCGGGCGGGCTCAACATTCTCGCCTGGCTGGCCGGAGGGATCAGCGGGCGCGGTTGGTCAGATCTGGCCCTCATGACTGCGTACCTTAGCGTTGGCGTTGCTGCGGCGTTTTCGCAAGTGCACGCGCTGAATCTCCTTCGATTGGGGAGTGCGGCCGCGCTCGGATTTGGCCTGACCGTTTTCGCGGCGCGCTGGCGCATCATCGCGGCGGCCGCGCTCATTACCGCGGCGTGCGTATCCGTGAGCGGCATCGTCGGTTTCGTCGGCTTGATGGTACCGCACGTGCTGCGTCGATTTATCGGCGGCGATGCACGCTGGTTGCTCATCGGCAGTGCGCTGGGTGGTGCAATCGTGGTGGTCATTGCCGACCTTTTGGCCAGAACCGTGATGCCGCCCAGCGAAGTTCCGCTTGGCGTTTTGCTTGCGTTCGTCGGCGTTCCGTTTTTTCTCGTGATCGCTCGCCGGCCGGTCGAACTCTGATGATGCTGCGCGGCGAGCGGCTGACGGTTGCGTACGGGGCAAGGCCTGTCTTCGAGGGGGTGGACTTTGCCGTGCTGCCGGGCCGCTTTGTCGCGCTCATCGGACCTAATGGTGGCGGGAAGTCGTCGCTCTTGCGGGTGCTTGCGGGAGTGCAAAAGCCAACTGCGGGCCGGGTGAGTCGCGCAGGCAAAGTTGCGCTGATTGCGCCGTCTATGGATCCGCCGGGCGATTTAACACCGGTCGATCTTGCCGCGTACGGACTTGCGGCGAACCGCCGCTTCTGGCAGTGGACGCTAGCGCCCGACGACGAGCAACGCATCCACGCGGCGCTCGCCCGCTGCAATCTTTCGGAACGGTATGAAGATCCCATCGCCAGCATGAGCGCTGGAGAAGTACAACGTGCTTGGATCGCAGCGGCGCTTGCAACGTGCGCCGACGTGCTGCTCATCGACGAACCGACCACGCACCTTGACCTTCGTTTCCAGATCGAGATCCTCAAAATGCTTCGGGAGTTGACTCGCTCGGGCGTGTCGGTCGTCGCCGCCGTTCACGACCTGACGCTTGCGGCACGCTTTGCAGATGATGTTGCACTGCTTGCGAACGGTGCGCTCGCAATGGGGCCACCTGACGAAGTGCTCGAGGCCCGCGCGCTCAGCGAGGCCTACGGCATCGCCGTCTCCACGCACCATCATCCGCACGAGGGCTATCTCATTTGCTTACCCACGTAAGGAAAGGACCGGACAGCGTGCGCACCCTTATCGTTCTCACGGTCGTTGCCGTCGTCGGGTTTGCCGCAGCGATCCCGTCGTTGGCTGCGCCAACACCAGGCCCGAGCGCGACGCCAGCGCCAAAGCAGTTGAGCGGCGTGGTTGTGACCGCGCAACGCCACCAGACGCCCATCGGCCGCACCTCCCGTCATGTCTGGATTCTGAGCGCCGCTGATCTGGAACGACTCGGCGCAGCGACAGCGGCCGACGCCTTGCGCTTCGTACCGGGCACGGTCGTGCAAGAGTATGGCGCCTACGGCTCACTCGCGACGGTTGCGCTGCGAGGCGCAAGCACGTCGCAGACGCTCATTCTCATCAACGGGTTGCCGGCAAACGAACCAGACACCGGTTCGTTTGATTTTTCAACGCTGCCGGCGAGCACGATCGACCACATTGAGGTGGTGCAAGGCGGGTCGTCAACCCTTTATGGCAGCGCAGCTATGGGCGGCGTCATCAACATAGTCACCAAAGAACCCGTGAGCGCTGGGAGCGCGACGGCGATCGCGCAATGGGGGTATCGCGGCGAGTTCACGCGCGGGTTGGGCGTGACGCTGGGCGCGCCGAATTTCTTGGGGCGCGTTGACGTGCAAACGGTCTCCGCCAACAACGAGTTCGCCTACCCAGCCTATGGGACTCTGTATCCGACGGGCGTGCGGACCAATGACGACGCGAAAGAAGAAAATACGAGCGTGAATCTCAATGGCCGTCTCGGCGCGGTCTTAGCAGCGGCAACGCTGCAAAACAATGCATCCAACATAGGATCTCCGGGAAGTGTTTTTTCACCGTTTGGACCCGCGCAACCAAGTGGGCTCGCCCGCCAGCAGCGCATCTATCAAAGGATGAACTTGGACTTCGATCTTCCCCTCGCGCGCAGCGAATTCGAACTGCAACTCTCAACGGATGGTCGGCGCCTGCATTTTTACGATCCGACACCTCCCTTTGCGTACGACACGCAAGGCAACGCGAATTCTCGGCAGATCGCGCTGCGGGCAACGATGGAGGTCGGGCAATCAAACGTCGTGACGACCGGCTATGACGCGGGGAACGACACCGCATTGTTCGATTTCGCTTTTGCAGGCGTGCCGTACGGCGGACCTCCGGTGCAATGTGAGGGCATCACGAAGAACAAACCCTGCGTGGCTCGCGACACGACGAGCGCCTTGTACCTTCAAGATGAGGAGCATGCTCCAAACTCGCCTTTCTCGGTCAGCGCCGGAGTTCGAAACGAACAGTCCGCGGGAACGAAACCGGTGAGTGTTCCATCAACCGGCGCGATTCTCAAATTGTCCGATGCGTTTGATCTCGTCGCGAACTACGCCCGGGCCTTTCGGAATCCGAATCTCGACGAACGCTATTATCCAGGCTATGGCGATCCTGCGCTCTTGCCTGAGTACGGCGCAACCTTCGATGGGGGTGTACGAGCACGAGGGTCGCATGGTGATTTCAATCTCGCGTACTTCGGCGCAGATACGAACAACTTGATCATCAACGTGCCGTTCGACAAGTTCGGCGACGTGCACCCCGTCAACGTGAGCCGGGCTCGCGTCCGCGGGATAGAGTCGAGCATCTCGCACGACCTCGGGCGTTTCGCGCACGCTTCGATCGCGTACACCGACTATCTCCGCGCGGTGGATTACGCTCTTGCATTTTCCGGCAACCGGCTGCTGTACAGACCTACCGCAACTGCCTCCGCCACGGCATGGGTTGCGCGCGGCACGTGGACCTATGGGCTGGATACCGTCTTCGTCGGGCGTCGCTATGCGGACGAAGCCAATACCGAACTCATGCGGCCCTACGTGACCACGAGCGTGCACGTCAAAAAGAGGATCAGCAGTGGGTTTGCCGTGACGCTGCAAGTCGACAATCTGGAAAACAACTCGAGCGCTGAGGATGTGCTTGGCTATCCCGTCATCGGCAGGGCCTTCTCCATTCGGGTGTCCACGCGATAGTGGCATCCCTGCGCCTGCGCGTGGCCTGCGCAGTTGCGATCGTCGCGTGCGCGAGCATCTCGCCATCGCAAACAGTAGGATCGGCCGTCCGCGTCGTCTCCCTCGCGCCATCCCTGACCGAGATTGCCTATGCGCTCGGGTGCGGTCCAAAGCTCGTCGCCGATACAACCTTCGATGACTATCCAGTGGCTGCCCGGCGCCTCACCCACGTTGCGGATCTTGTCACGGTCGACCTCGAGCGACTGAGCGTGCTCGCACCGACGATCGTTCTCGCGCTGCACGATCAAGAACGAGAAGCAGCGCCTATTGCGTCGCAGCTTCACATTCCAGTCCAATATCTTCCCAATCGCGATCTCAACAATCTTTTTGAGGATATCGATGGGGTCGGGAAAGCATGCGGCGATGAGCCGGGCGCGCACCGCCTAGCTGCCGCTCTGCATCGACGATTCGGGGAGCTGGCTCACGTGGCATCGGGGTATCGCGACCGGCCGAAGGTTTTCTTCTTGTTGGATCTGCCCGGCTTTACGGCTGGCGCCCACAGCTTTTTGGACGATCTTATTCGGTTGGCGGGGGGCGTCAACGTCGCCGGCGGCATCGATCAGCCCTATCCAGACGTCAGCAGTGAATGGCTCCTCAAAGCCGATCCCGACGTCATCATTGTGGCGCGTGAAACCCAATTCGGCGCGGATGTGATGGCGCGAGAACCGTGGCGCAGCATGCGAGCTGTGAAAACAGGGCGCGTCGTGCGGCCTCCCTCGGACGACACAGTCGAGCGAAATGGTCCGCGTGTGGTCGACGGTCTAGCGTGGCTCATTTCTGCCATTCACGCTCGTCGCGAATAAATTCGCGACCCTGCATTTACATTAGTCCGGGAGATGGCTCCCGCGCTGCCCGTGTTTGCGTGAATCTTGGGACGGGGTGTCCTCATGAACGTCGAGTTCGCTCAGGCGATAGAACACGATCTCGGTTCCTTCGTCAAAGCCGACTTTGACCAGCGGGTTGTCGCGTGGTACCGCAGGGATGATCGCGTGCACGCGACCGGTTTTGCCGATCCAGCTTCTGTGAACATCGGTGAAATAGGGTGGGGGCGGGTTGCTCGCCCGAATGGTTACGGCTCGGCCGACGAGAACGCCGCTGCGCGGCGTCACATCTGGTTGTGCGGGGTGCTCAACGTTGTCGGAATCCATCGCTGCCCACTTTGGCCAAGGTGCGCCAGCTCCTTTGACGCCCCGCGCTATCGGTTGCGTCTTTTCTACCGAGGCGGCGTTGACCGAGGCGGTCGAACTGTTGCTGCGCGCCGGCATCGCGCCTCACGATGTGCATGTGGGAGCGCTCCCCCAAGAACGAGCAAACGAGCTCGCGCAGCGCAGCGGAGTGGTTGCAGATCTGCTGGCCGATGACCCATTTTGCGGTATGGGTGAGTACAGCGGTGAGGCGACCGCGCGGCGTGCGGTCGACCGCGCCGGCGTTTGGGGAGCAGCGCTCGGCATTGTTGCCGGCATCCTCTTGAGCTTCACGCCAGCAGGCCACGAGATTCCCGTTCCGGCAGACCTGCAACCGCTGGCAAACGCACTCTTGTTTTTCGTTTTGGGTCTATTCGTCGGGTCCGTTTTGGGTGCGGCGCTTGCGCCTCAACAGTCAGCTCATGCAGGCTTTCGTCTGATCGATGGCATGAACGAAGGGTCGCTTGCATTGATTGTGGCCGCACCATCCGCGCGGGTCGACGATGTCGCGCGCGTTTTGGAATCTTCAGGCGGATTGGACCTCACGCGAATATAGTGGAACTGGTGGATGCCGTTATCTTGGCCGCAGGGCGTTTTCGCCGTGATGAAGCCGCGCGCATGGGCAACGAGATCAAGGCACTTATTCGAGTCGGCAACGCGACGCCGCTCGAGATGATTCTCGCTGCGGTTCGTCACGCGTCCAACGTCCGTCGCATCGTCGTTGTCGGGCCAAGCAGCATTCGCACGATGGTGAGCGGCGTCGATCTCTGGCTCAAAGAGCGAAGCTCGGGCGAAGAGAACGCGCTCGCTGGTTTACGTGAAGCTGGAACGCGCAGAGCCCTGCTTTGCGCTTCGGACCTGCCATTCGTAACGGCGTCCCACGTCGACGATTTTCTTTCGCGCGTGCCGGATGACGCTGACTTTGCCTATCCGATTTACGAGCGTGAGGAGTTTCTCGCCGCGTTTCCGGGCGGCAGGAGCAAATTCGCGCGTGTTGGCGATGCGTACTGGACCGGCGGAAGTCTTTGCGTTGTCTCGACCGAGCTCGCCCTTGCGAACGAACAAATGCTGCGCAGTTGCTTCGCCGCAAGGCGAAGTCAGGTTGCCATGGCGTCGCTTCTGGGCTTGCCGATTCTGGCGCGCCACATGTTCGGTCGCTTGAGCGTGGAGCATGTGGTGCAGCGGCTTTCCCGACTCACGGGCGGCAAAGCTGTTGCAGTTTTGGGCGCGTACCCTGAGCTCGCGATGGACTGCGACTCCGTGCTCGACGTCGACTACGTGCAAAAACATGGAACTGTGCTCGAGCGCCGTGCGTAGAGAGAACTTCTTTTCCCTGTCCGTCTTTTGGTTCGCGTGGGAATTGCAATGGTCGGCGCTGCTTGGCGCCGCGCTGCAGGGACAGATCGCGCGCTTTTTCCCTCCCACGAGCATTGGTACGGCGACCGCTGTCCTGTCCGGCTCTGGAGCGCTGCTGTCCATTCTCTCCCAGTACGGGGCTGGCAGGCTCTCCGATCGACGTGGTCATCACAAGCTGTTGATCGCAGCGGGAACGATCGTCAATATTGTTGGCTTGTACGCATTCGCGCTGGCCCCATCATTTTTCTACGTCCTCGTGGCTTTCGCAGTCGTGCAGATCGCCTTCAATGTCGCAGGTGGACCTTACCAGGCGCTGATGCCAACGCGCGTTGCCGCGGGTTCGCGCAGCCGAGCCTCTGCGTACATGGGCTTTTTCCGGTTGGGCGGCAGCGCTGCCGGCCTGCTGCTCGCGCGCGTGTTCATCCGCCAGCCGGGGCCCACCGTCAGTGCTGCGATGTTCACGGCTGGGCTCGTTCATTTGGTGAGCGCGCTTTCAATCGTCCTTTTGGTCACGCTCTGCATCACGTTGCTCGGCATTCCCGCACACCGTCACCCCGAACAACCAACAGACCTCCCTGCCACATGGCCGGCACGCACGAGTTTCGCGTGGCTGATCGGCTCACGCACGGCGGTCAGCATGGGCCTGTATTTGATTCTCCCATTTTTTGCTTTCTATCTTCGCTTTGCGCAGCACGTGAGCGCCTATCTCGCAACGAGTTTGAATTTGCTTCTCATCATGACGGGCTGTGCGCTTATCGGCACCGTGCCCGCGGGCATCGCCGGAGACAAAGTGCCAAAGAAGCGCATCCTCTATGGCGCACTCGCGATGCTGGCCGTGGGTGCCGCGGCTGTGAGCCTCATTCGCGGCATGAATGGCTTGCTGCCGTTAGCCGCGCTGCTCGGGATCGGCTGGGGTGCATACTATTCCGTCGACTGGGCCCTGGCGTGTGTCTTGCTCCCTCCAGGCAGGGCTGGGGCGCTCATGGCGATCTGGAACATCGGTGCCTCAGGTCCCCAAGTTGCGGCACCAATCATCGGTGGCCTCCTCGTCGATCGCGTTGGCATCGCTTCTGGCGATCTTGCGCTCGGTTACCGCTTGCTCTTCGCTCTCATAGCGATCTTCGTTACCGTCGGGGCCATCGCTCTCGCGTTCGTTCGCGAAGAAAAGGGAGGATTGGCCGAGCAAACCGGGTAACCGCCTGTGAGTTCAGCGCTCTATTTGAGGAGAAAAGCTGCCGTGAAAAATTTGTTTCTTCTGTTCATCGCCCTCATCGTTGCTGGATTTGCCTTTACTTCATGCGCGAAGAGCCAAAACTCGTCGGACACTGGCGCAACTTCGATGTCGTCGTCTTCAAACGCGGCGACGATGGCATCGTCAGGAAACACGGTGGCGGCACAGGCCAGCCTGCCTATCCCGCTGGCAAAATTGCCCTCCGCGAAAGTCGCTCCGGGTAATGCGACCGCCGGGGCGGCAGTGTTTGCGGCGAATTGCGCAAGCTGCCATGGCGCGGGCGGGAAGAACGGGCAAGTCGGCCCGACGCTCGCGGGGGCGGGTCTGAAGGCGGGCCAAGTCGCCTACATGGTTCTCAATCCGCAAGGCGTCGACAAGAGTTCGGGCATGCCGAAGTTGCCGCTGACGAACAAGCAGGTTGCAGACGTCGCCGCCTACGTCGCCTCGCTAAAATAGCGAACTCGCTAGGACGAAAGCATCGGGCGCCGCTGGGTAACACCGTGGCGCCCTTCGCTTTTCCAAAAAGATATGAGCGTTAGCCTCCACTGGTTTCGCCGAGACCTGCGGCTCAACGACAACGCGGCGCTGTCGAGCGCCATGACGTCATCCAAGACGGTGTATGGCGTTTATTGTGCTCAGACGTCGCAACAGCTCAATCCGCGTCAGCGCCGGTTTACGACTGCAGCACTACAGAGCTTCAAGCTGGCGCTTGGCAAAGCCGATGCCTCGTTGAGCATGCTCGCCGGCAATCCGGCGGTCGCTCTTGAAGCGGCGGCAAAGCGCTTAGGCGCGACGCGAGTTTTTTGCGCGCGGGCGTTCGACCGCACAGAGCTCGAGCTCGAACGAGACGTACGAGCGCACCTCAGCGCAGCGGGCATTGAGCTGCGCTCGTTAGGTGGCGGCGTGGTTCACGAGCCGGAAGCGATCGCGCAACGCAAGCAAGCACCCGGCACTGGTTACCGAGTCTTTCCGCCGTTTTATCAGGCCTGGAAAGCAACGCCCGTCGAGCGATCTCTGCCAACCGCCCTTCCGACAGGCCGCGATCCCGACCCAGGCCCAATCGAAGAGCAAGATCCGGCGCGCGACATGCCCGAGCCAAGCGAAGCGGCGGCTCTGGCGGCCCTTGCAAGATTTGTCTCTGCACGCGTCGCCGATTACAGCACGAATGCAGAGTACCCGGGCCGCGTGGGGACGTCGGATCTCGCGGCGTACCTGCGCTTTGGACTCCTGAGCCCGCGCACGGTTTTCCACGCTGTTGCTGAGAAAATGGCTCGTACCTGGACCCTCGCACAAGAGCGCTTATCGATGAGCGCCTTTCTGCGACGGCTTGCGTTGCGCGATTTTTTTATTCACCTGGCATATTTCGCGCCCGAAGTGTACGACGAACCACTGCAGACCAAGATGCGCGGTTTCGAATGGTCCCATGACGAGCGGATGATCAAAGCCTGGACATCGGGGAAGACGGGGTACCCGTTGGTTGACGCAGCGATGCGCCAGCTGTGCATGTACGGACACGTGCACCAGCGCGGTGCGGTCGTTGCGGCCTCGTTTTGCACCGCCGACTTGGGGTTGGACTGGCGCATTGGACGAGACTTGTGGATGCGAGAACTGCTCGAAGCCGATGAGGCGCTGTGCGTGGGCAACTGGCAGCGCATCGCGGGCATCGGTTCGGACCAAGCGGCCTATCCGCGCATCTACAATCCAGTACGCCAGGCGCAACTCTTTGACGCGCAAGCGATGTACGTGCGCAAGTACTGTCGCGAACTGGCCAAGCTGCCGACGGCGGCGGCGTTGGCGCCGTGGGCGATCGGCGCGTCGCAGCAAACCGAGCTTGGTTTTTTTACGCCAGAACAATACCCATGCCCGATCGTCGATCACGAACAAGCCGCACGTGAATTCTTGAGCAAATATCAAGCCTATCGTCACCGCTCGTGATGGACAATTGCCGCTCGGCGAAGAAGTGAACGTGCATGGCAAAGGCAATCAGGGCAGGTGTTCGGCTGGGGCGGGTGGGCCCACCGGGGCGAAAGGTCGTCGCGCAGCTGTCTTCGCGCGCGCGTCTGTCGGCCCGCCGCGGGCTTGAAGCGATCCGCTCGTTGTTCGGGCCGGCTTGGGTGGCAGCGCATCCAGCATTGCGAGATTCACGCATCGACAAGCTAGCGTCCACTACCGTGCAACTCGCAAGTCAAGAAGTCTTGGTAAAAACGCCTTACGGACGGTTGATCGTTCCGGCAGAAGACGACGTGCTGCTCACCGCACTGCTGGACACCGGTGTGCTGGAGCCGGGCACGACGACCGTGATGACGCAGTTGATCCGCGAGGGCGACCTGGTCGTGGACGTTGGAGCAAATATTGGTTTGCTCACGCTACCTGCCGCCCAGCGAGTCGGCGCCACGGGATCGGTCATGGCCTTTGAGCCGCTTCCGCGGCTGGCCGATGTGCTGCGCAGAAGCATGTACCTCAACGGAGTAGCGGATCGCGTTTCCGTCGTGGCCGCCGCCTGCGGCGACCAATCCGGGATCGCAACGATGCATGCCGCAAAAATTCTCGGCCATAGCTCGTTGCTTCCGCTTGAAGGCGAGGTTCGCACGCTCGAAGTTCCGCTGTGCACGTTAGATGAATCCGTTCCCGAGCACACGCGAGTATCGCTTGTCAAGATCGACGCCGAAGGTTACGAGCTACCCGTGTGGCGAGGAATGCACCGCATCATTGGGGAGAATCCCGATGTGGCCGTCATCGTTGAATTCGGCCCGACGCATCTGGTGCGCGCCGGCGTAACCATCGCGGCATGGTTGGAACCGTTTGTGTCAGATGGTTTTACTGGCTATGAGATCGATGAAGCAACAGGCCAGTGCCGCGTGCTTCGTACCACTGGACTCGATGAAGTCTTTTCGATCAACCTGCTCTTTTTGCGGCGCCCCCCGAGCAGCTACCCAAACGTTGCGTTCGCATGAACGCGTCGCAACTGGTCATCGTCGGGGCGGGTTTTCACGCGAAAGTCGTGCTTGAAGCTGTGCTGGCTCTGCAACGGTTTGACGTCGTTGGTCTCACCGACCCGGCCGAGCGGGGAGGCCGCGTTCTCGATGTCCCCGTTGTAGGGAGCGATGACATCCTGCCTGATCTTTTGTCAAAAGGCGTGCGAACGGCGGTGATAGCCGTTGGCGACAATCGCTTGCGCCAGACGTTGGGACGCAAGCTCCGCGATCTCGGCTTTGGTTTACCGGCTATCGTTCACCCGCAGGCGTTTGTCTCTCCCACGGCCAGGGTTCTCGATGGTGCGGTCGTGATGGCCCGCGCTGTGATCGGGACCCAGTCAATTATTTGCGAACTTGCGGTCGTCAACACAGGGGCGATTATCGATCACGACAATGTCATCGGCGAAGCAGCGCATATTGCTCCCGGCTGCTCGCTCGCGGGTTCTGTTCGCGTTGGTGCACGCACGCTCGTTGGCGTGGGCAGCGCAATTTGCCCGAAGGTAACGATTGGTTCGGACGCGATCGTCGCGGCGGGGGCGGCGGTGATTTCCGATGTGCCAGATGGCGCGTTGGTGGGCGGCGTGCCGGCTCGCGCATTGCGCTCAACAGGTAACGTCACCCGATGAAAGTGGGTCTGGTATCTTCATGCGTTCCGCTCGTGTACGGGGGCGGCCGTAACATCGTCGAGTGGTTGCACGCCAAACTCTTGGAGAACGGACAACAGTCGGAGATCGTCTACATCCCCAATACCGACACGCCGGACACCATCTTGGAGCAAATGGCGGCCTTTCGCCTCCTTCGCCTGGACGACTTCTTCGATCGCATCATCACCTTTCGTCCGCCCGCGCATGTGGTGCCGCACCCGGTCAAAGTGGTTTGGTTCATTCACCATATCCGCATGTACTACGATCTATGGAATACGCCATATAGCCCGATGCCGGACACGGCGCGCTGGCGAGCACTCCGCGCCGCCGTCATGCGCGCGGATACCGTTGCGCTGCTCGAAGCGCGCACGATCTTTTCCAATTCGCGAATCGTCGGCGAGCGTCTCTTACGTTTTAATGGGATAGGGAGCGAAGTGCTCTATCCGCCGGTTCTCCGGCCGGAGTCGTTCGTTTCCGGCCCCTACGGTGATGAAGTTGTGTGTATCAGTCGCTTGGAGCACCACAAGCGCCAACATCTGCTGGTGGAGGCCATGCGTCACACTCGCAGTGCAGTGCGGCTGCGCTTGTGTGGGAGCAGCACGAGCCCCGAATACGCCAGCTCGCTGCACGAACTGGTCGAGCGCGCAGGCCTGAACGACAAAGTTGCGATCGAAGATCGATGGATCAGCGAGGAAGACAAGATCGCGCGGTTCGCAGGAGCGCTTGCGACCGCATATGTCCCATTGGACGAAGATTCTTATGGCTATTCAACCATTGAGGCGGCCCAAGCCCACCGCTGCACGGTGACGCTCTCCGATGCGGGGGGCGTGTTGGAGTTTGTCTCCGATGGCGAGAACGGATACGTCCTACCGCCCGATCCCGAAGCTCTTGCTCAAGCATTTGACCGGCTATTTGCCGACAGGGCTCTCGCGCGAGAGATGGGTGAATCGGCGCACGAGCAATTGCAAAAATTGGGTATCACGTGGGAGCGAGTCCTCGACCGATTGCTCGCGTGAGCTAGTTTTGCAAAGCGCTGGTCAAAGACTCGGTCACCCGCGTGATGTCGGCGGGGGAGAGCGTCGGGTAACTTGGCAGCGAAATACCCCGTGCCGCGATGTCCATTGCCACTGGGAAGGCTTCGGCGCTCTTATACATGGGCATTTGGTGAGCGCAATAAAACACCGGGCGAGTCTCAACCCCCAACTCGGCCATGTGCGCCATGACCGATTCTCTGTTAGCGGAGGGCGGTAGCAAGAGGCTGACGAGCCAATTAGAGCTTTCAACCTCAGACGCTGCATACTGAAACGTCACGGGGTGGGTGGCAAGTAGCTCTCGATAGCGTGCGGCAATGTCGCGCTTGCGAGCCAAGATGTGGGGCAACCTCTCCATCTGAGCGAGGCCGAGCGCGGCCTCGATATTGGTCATGCGGTAGTTAAAGCCGAGCACTTCGTGCCAGTAGCGGCGCGTCGCCGACTGACCTTGTCCTTTCACCAGCCGTAACTTTGCCGCCAATCGATCGTCATTGGTAATCGCCATGCCGCCCTCGCCAGTCGTGACGGTCTTGTTGCCGAAGAAACTGAACGTTCCAACGTCGCCGAAGGTGCCGACGTGTCGGCCCCCGAGACGCGTGCCCAGCGCTTCAGCGCAATCCTCGACGATCCGCAATCCTCTGGCGTCGGCGAGCGCCTTGATGGCTGGCATATCGCAGGACGTACCATAGAGATGCACGGCCACAATGGCTTTGGTGCGGGGGGTGATTCGCCGCTCGATGTCGGTCGGATCCAGATTCCAGTCGGCCTGTTTCGACTCGGCAAAAACAGGCGTTGCGCCTGTCTGGGCAATGGTGTTCACGGACGAGATGTAGGTGAATGTCGGAACGATCACCTCATCGCCGGGGCCAATGTCCAAGCAATGCAACGCCAAGTGCAACGCGACCGTTCCGTTGCAAACCGCAATCGCATGCTGTGCCTGCGTCTCCTTAGCGATCGCGCTTTCAAACTTCGGGATGAACTCGCCAATCGAAGAGATCCACGTGCTATCGATGCACTCGAGCACGTAACGGCGCTCGTTGCCCGACAGATCCGGTTGATAGAGCGGAATGCGGTGCGCGCTCATTCGCTTACCGTATCCTGACTTGTGTACAAAGAATCAAATACCGTTGCGATGCGCTCGATTGCCGGGTCCGCGACATCGAGACCAAACGCGCCGAGCGTTCGTCCAATGGCCTGTTCGGCCAGGAGCACCGGTCGATCGGAGATGGCCGAAGCAACAATTGGGAGCAGCCTATCCACATAGCGTGAGACAAGCGTGCGACATCCTGCGACTGGGGGTGGGATCACGGCGACCGGCCCTGCGCAGGCTTCACGTACGCAATCGAAGTCCTGTTGGGTGTGCAGCACGGCGCCAATCGCGCCGCTCGCGAACCATTCCAGAATCGCACGGGTGTGGGTTACGGCTTGGAAGGCGGACTCGAAACGCTCGGCTTCTGTGCCTGGGCCGGACGCAATAGCCCAAGCGTACACGAGATTGGCTAAGAGAGAGTCGTGAAAGATTGCAACGGCGCCAAGCTGTGAAAAACTGTTCAACATCCCGCCATACAGGTTGTAGTCATCACCGACGTTGACGATGATCGCATCTGCGTTGCGCAGCACGTCGGGAGTCGAAACGTCGTTCCACAAGTGAGCAGTGACCACGGATGAAAGAGAGGCAAGCTTTGCAGCCCTTCCTACTTCGGTTCGCAGCACGTCGATCAGGTGCCCGCGCGACAAGAGCTCCAAGACGATGTCCAAGCCCTTCCGCGCCGCGGCGGATTGCTGGTTCCACGGCCCGCCCCAAACAATGCGCAGGCTCATGCTAGGAGGCACTCCACGACTCTTGCCCACGTTGTTCCCCGAGCTTCTTGTTGCTGCCGTGCCGCCAGACCCATGCTGACGGTTCTTGCCAAGGCACTGCTTGCAAGCCTCAACGCTTCTCCCAAACTTTCCGGATTGGGTTGCGCCACGAGCCCGGTGCGACCGCACTCGACCACCTCAAGCACCGCTGCGGAGTCCGACGTTGTGATGAGCGGTTTGCCTGCCTGGAACGCTTCCATGGGCACGCTGCTCGTACCGTCGTCGTCCTGCGGCAGGTACGCCACGGCCAGCGAGCGGTTGATCAGGTCGGCGAGTTGCGCGCGCGTCAGGATTCGAAAATCCAAGCGGACGCGATCGCTCATGCCTTCTTGCTCGATGAGACGCTCTAACAGTTCGGCATCAGTAGGCGTGCTCGGTGGACCGGCGATGACCAAATGAGCACCAGGCGCGTGGCGCAAGGCTTGAACCAAAAGCGTCTGACGCCTGGTCGAGTCGACCGTCCCCGGAGCGATGATGTATCCCTCGTTTTCACCTCCCGTGAACAATTCCGGGTCATGCAAGGGTGGGCATAACACTCGCGCCCTCACTGCGTTGTAGCGATGCAGCCTGTTTGCGATGCTGCGAGTGCTGGCATAGATGCGCCGTGCCTGCGCGAAGGCGAGGCTGTCGGCACGCACGACGGCATCTCGGATCTGCTTGCCCCGCGGCTTGGCGCAAAGAGGTGTTCGTCCTTGGTCCCACATCTCGTAGGCGTCACCATATTGATGCAGGACCCAGAGCACCTTGTCTGGGTGAGAGATGAGATACGACGGAAACCGGAGCGCGATCACTCGATCCACATTCCACAGACGTAAGGTGCAAGCGATGAGCATTTCTTCGATAAGACGTTCGGGCGGCGTCCAACAAACGGGCAGCCGTAGAGCCTCCGCCTCGGCACCGTGACGCCGCAAATGATCCACAAGATGCGTACCCACGTCGTGCGCGTCGCCGTGGACGAACGGCACCTGGCTTGTCACCACGAGGACGTTAATGAGAATTGCTCAACCGGAAGTGGAAGGATCCGCGAGCGTTTGGCCGATCCTCTCCTGCAAAATCTTGCGGCCTTCCTCGTAGAGCGCCAAGTCGACGCGATTACCCTCGAGAATGCGTTCGGCTTCCAATGCCGTCGCCTTCGACTTCGACACCATTTCGCGGTGAGGGTCGGTGCTGACGTCGTGCGTGACCCCTTCGAGGGGCTCCGGGCTGGCCACCGGCTGTTGCAGCATCGCGCACAGCAGCGCCGCCGACGGAGTAAAAAGCTCGCTTATCCCAACCCACGCAAAGCCGCGCAGCGCACCGATCGACTCCGAAATGATGGCGTCCTCGTTCGGCCAGAGTTGCGCAAACCGGCGGCCAAGCACTTGCCGCGCCACTGTGTTGTAGATTCGAGTCACTCCAAATTCTGAGGTCGTCTCGAGAAAGTCCATGAGAGAGCCGGATTTTGCTAGCGCGGGTCCGTTGAAAGGAGGTGGTGGTAGCGACGAGCGGATGTAATCCCAACGATACGACCGCCAAAAATCATATAACGAGACGATGCGACTCAACGGATGCCTCATGATCACGAGTTTGGACCCACCTGTTGCCATCTCTTCCACGAAGTCCGATGAAAAGTGTCCGGAGTACAGACTGTATCCGCGGACTTCACTAGCCTTCCACTGCCACGTGCCATAGGGGGGTTGCGGGCAAATTTGCGCGCGGTCAAATTTCCGGCTGAGAATGGAGAAGACCGACTTGCCCGCGCACTTAGGGACGTGCATGAAAAAAATAGGATGAAGCAGACGATGCATCGTTGCTCGTGAATCATTGTGGGGTGTGCGCGGGCAGTCCTTGGAATGGGGCGGGATTTGAAGGGCGTACCCCCTAAGACCACGCCGCCAATGGTTTACCGCCGGCTCATGGCCTATGCGCGGCCATCCATTCCACAGATGCTGGTCGGCGTCTGCCTCATGGGCGTCGCATCGCTTGCGACCATCGGCTACGCATTCGCGGTCAAAGGGCTCATCGGTTCGGTACAGCAGCACAGCCTGCACGCATTGCTGTTGGCGCTGCTCGGCGGCTTGGCGCTCAACATCGTGAAGAATATCGCACAATATGCTGGCGGCTATACCATGACCACGGTCGGACAGAGGGTTGTCGCCCGCGTCCGCGGCGATCTTTTTACCCGCATCCAGTTCCTGCCGCTGCCAGTCTTCGACCGCTGGCGAAGTGGTGAATTGATCTCGCGCTTCGATAACGACGTCTCGCTCATGGTGGTCGGGGTGACCTCGTTACCGCTGTTCACGAGCGCCATTATCACGTTGGTGGGGGCGCTGATTTACATGTTTTACCTCGACTGGGTCCTTACGCTGGTCACGTTGGCGGTTGCGCCGCTTGTCTCGTTCGCCGTCTTTCGCTTCTCGCTCATCGTCCGGAGCGCGACGAAGGTTTCGCTCTCACGGATTGCCGACGTCAACGCTGCGCTGCAAGAAGCCCTCGAATCGATGCGCCCCATCAAAGCCTTCCGGCGCGAGTCCTACGAAGTGAAGCGCTTTACGGAACGCAACGATGCCTACTTGGGTTCGGCCATGAAACTTGCCCAGATCTCGCTGACTCAAATCCCCGTGATCGATTTTTTGGTCACCGTTGGTCTCTTGGTGCTCGCCGGCGTGTCGTTTTACGAACTTGTCACCGGGCGCAAGACACCCGCAGAGCTCGCGGCGTTTCTCACCGTGGCAATTGTTGCCAGCAACCCGATTAACCAGCTGACAAATTATTTCGGCGAGCTCAATAAAGCAATCGTCGGCGCGCGCCGCATCTTCGAGATCCTTGACCTGCCGATTGAGGAGCACGAAGCACCCGGTGCACGCAAGCTGCACAACGTGCTCGGCGAGGTTGCCTTCGAAAACGTGCATTTCGCTTACGATGGCACGAACGAAGTGCTCAACGGCGTGTCCGCCGAGGTGCAGCCAGGTGAAATCATCGCGCTCGTTGGGCCTTCGGGCGCCGGGAAGACAACGCTGGTCAACCTGATTCCTCGATTTTACATTCCCACGTCCGGCATCGTGCGCGTCGACGGCAATGACGTGCGCGAGGTGACGCTTGCCTCGCTGCGGGAGTCGATCGCCATCGTCCCCCAAGATCCCCAGCTTTTCTCAGACACGATCGAACAAAACATCCGCTATGGTCGACTGGATGCGACGAAGGCCGAGATCGAAGATGCGGCCAGATTTGCCAATGCGCACGAGTTCATTCAGAATTTTCCAGAGGGATACAACACGACCGTCGGATCGCGCGGCCTCCGCCTGTCAGGCGGCGAGCGTCAGCGCATCGCCATCGCCCGAGCTATTTTACGCAATCCAAAAATTCTGATTTTGGATGAGGCGACATCGAGTTTGGATGCGCAGTCCGAAGTGCTGATCAGCGAGGCACTCGATCGGCTGCTCGTGGGCCGCACGACATTTATCATTGCGCATCGGCTCTCGACCATCCGCCGGGCGACAAAGATCCTTGTCATGTCTGAGGGAAAGGTTGTCGAGCATGGAACGCACGCCGATCTTTTGGCACGCGGCGGCGTCTATGCGAAGCTCTATCGCACGCAAATGCTCCATCAGCCGGCCAGCAATTTCTAGCTGACGATGGTCGGCCTTGAGTGAAACCTCTGCGCGTCCTCTTTGTGGTGCGTCCTGACGCCAGCAGTAAGTTCGGCGGCGACATCACGCTGGCGCGCAACAACTTCGAGGCGGTGAAGGAGCTGGGCGTCGCCGCGGAGCTCGTAGAGACCGATCGACCGGATCCGCGCGGCTACGACATCGCTCATATTTTCAATGTCGGCCAGCCCGACGTTTGCAAGCGACAGATGGATGCGTGCGAACAAGCGGGTGTTCCGGTTGCGCTTTCTCCCGTGTGGCTTGACCTGCGGGAGTTTTTTGGGCGCGCGGCAGCGTACGAGCGGCTCTTTGTTCGGGGCTCGACAAGCGCAAGCGTCGATAAGGTGCTCGCCAAGTATCTCAAACGAGATTCGAACTGGTTTCTCAATGGCCGCCAACGGCGACACCTTGAGGTTCGCTTAGCGCAGCAGAAGGCGCTCCTCGAGCGCGCCGCTGTGCTCCTGCCGAACAGTGCCATCGAGGCGCGCGATTGCTTGTTGCAGCTTGGGGTGCGCGACAGGCCCATGGTGGTTGTGCCCATACCTGCCACGCTCGAGCCCGCCCAGTACTGGCGAGCAGAGCGCAGCGGTTTGTTGGCAATTGGCCGCATCGAGACCCGAAAAAACCAAACCGGTTTGCTCTACGCGATGCGCGACGACAACATGGAAATAGACCTCGTCGGCGCCATCTATCATGCCAACTTGGCAAAGGCGTGTCTGCGCTGGTGCCCAAGGGCGAGCTTCCACGGGAGCGTGCCAAAAGAGCAGATGCTGCAGATGCTCGGGCGTGCGTCCGTGCACGCTCTTGTATCCTGGTGTGAGACCGCCGGCATCGCAACGCTTGAGGCCGCAGCTGCCGGTGCGAAGATCGTCGTTGCAGATCGTGGCGCGGAAGTTGAGTACTTTGGTGACGATGCGGAATATGCGGACCCAGCAGACCCAAAGTCAATCCGCGCTGCGGTTCTGCGGGCGTTCGCAAGACCGCCGCGCGCGCGAGGCGATTCCCTTGACCAGAGGATTCGCAAGCTTACCTGGCGTCACGCCGCCGAGGAAACCCAGCGTGCTTATCAGATCGCACTGATGTAGTCGCGCGAATTTATTCGCGCGCGCTACGTCCGTTTTGTTTGTTCCAACTGAGGCCGCATCGTCGCAGCCGACGCCTCGCTTAGCGCCTTGCTTCGCCAGCCCCAGCGCAGCCACGCCTCGAGGGAGCGCCACAGCAGAAGTCGTTCTGAGTTCACGCGTCGCGTGGCGTTGCGAACCCGTTGGGAGAAAGTTTGCTGCGCGGCAAGCGCGTCGACCTCGGCAAACAGCGCGGCTCGCTCTATCGACAGGGCCGCGATCGTGGACAGTGCAGCATCTGGATGCGATCCTGTGAATCGGTTGGCCTTGCGCAGCAAGAGCGGCCAGACGGTTGCTGGGCTGGCGCGCTGCAGCTGCGCTTCGGTCGGGGCCGGATCCGGTTGGCCAAGCGACGCATACAGGCGCCCCTTCTCGGCCTCTTCGCGCGGCGTAATGACGTGCCCGTAGTGGAACCACACACCCGGCAGTGCGATGCGTCTCGAAATCGGCGCGAGGCGCTCGTGAATTCTATTCTCCCAGCGCACCGCGGGGCGAAGACGAAAAAAGCAGCGCGTTCGATTTAAGTCTATCCACCACGCAAATGACCCGACGAAATGGCGCAAGTAGCCGTCCACTGCGTCCACGCCTTCGGGAAAACGATCCAGCAGCCCAGCCATCCTTGCGAGCGCCGGCCCGTGAACCTCATCGGCGTCAACGATCAGCCCCCAGCCGTTGGAAAACTGGGCGGGCGTCGCGTCGATACAGGCGTTCCGTGCTGTTGCGAAATCAGAGAACGTCGATCGTATGACGGTAAGCCTGGCTTCGCGTGCAAAAGCAGACTGGGCAATAACCATCGCGTTGGCTCCCTGCACTTCGCCAGAAGTATCGTTGATAACGGCGTGTGCGCAAACGCGCGCAATTGACTCGAGCGCACACGGAAGAAACATCTCCGGTTTTGCGCCAATGATCATGTGAGCGACGATGCTGTTGCTTGCCACGCAAAAAGGACAATTGCCCGCGAACCATACGCGCCTCCTTGTGAGGCCAATCCCAAACGCGATATCCGCAACACAGACAGAAAGGTTGGCGAAGGCAAACGGCGCAAGACGATTGCCATGTCCCTTCGAGTTGGCATTGACGCATGGAACTTGCTAGGCGACCGTCGCGGGATAGGACGATATGTGAGAGAGGTCGTTCGGTGTTGGGACGCATTTGGAGTGGAGCGCGTTCGGCCGGTGCTGCTTGTGCCGGAGCGAGCGACCTTTATGGCCCGGAGCAAGTACTTGCGAGAAATCGGACTCGACATGCCGGTTCGTTATCGCCGCTCAAAGCACGACCTCGACCTCGCCTGGTATCCATGGAACGGGGTCAGCTGGGCTGCCTCGCTTCCCATGGTCGCCACGCTGCATGACGCGAGTCTGTTTGCCTGCCCACCGCAAGATCCGCTGGTGAGAGAGCGAGAACAGCGTCCGTTTCGCGTCGCAGCGACTCAGGCGCGTCGGATCATCACCGATTCGGAGTTTTCAAAGACCGAACTCGTCCGCTATCTCGACATAAACCCAGATACGATCGATGTCATCTATCTTGGAGTGAGCGCAACATTCGCCCGCGGTGAATCACCATCGGGTACGGAAGGTCTGCGGTATCTGCTCTTCGTGGGCGAGCCCGAGCGTCGAAAGGGATTACCGGTGCTCTTGGAAGCCATCGCGCAGTTGCCCGCGCAGCTACGCGAATCCCTCGAGTTGGTGGTGGCGGGCGCGGGCGGGCAGTATCCCCTGCCGACAACGCCAGAGTCGGTTCGAGTCCGATCGGTAGGTTGGGTGGACGACATGACACTTGCGAGCCTCTATCGTCATGCGCTCGCCCTTGTGTATCCCTCGGAATACGAGGGATTTGGTTTGCCGATCCTCGAGGCCATGGCGGTTGGCACGCCGGTGATCGCTTCGGATACGTCCAGCTCGCGAGAAGCGGGTGGTTCGGCGGCGCTGTACGTGCCACCGTCCAATGCTGCGGCGCTGGCCGCTGCGATCGGATCGGTCGCATCGGCGCCCAGTGTGGTCGAAGACTTGCGAGGTCGAGGTCAAAAGCACGCCGCAGAGCGGACTTGGCAGCGAACGGCCGAGCAGACGTTGACGGTCCTCGAACGAGCTTTCGCCTCTAGCGGTCTGGCGTAGTGTAAGCGTTGACCATTCGGAAGTGGGACGGCAAATCCAACCCAGTCAGAGCGCTTCGCTTCCATTATATAGCGCAACAATGAAGGGTTGCCTTCAGACTGCTCGGCGCCGAGGATTTAAGGTGTTTTAGCTCGTCCGGCGCCGGAACAACGTGCGCCAGGTCGCTCTTGGCTTCGCGGTGTCTTCGGTCGGTTCAGGCGAACAAAGCTCGAGCCAATTGCCAAGGGCCTGTTGTGCGGTGAGGTGCGGATCAACGTCGCACACATAACCGAGTTGCTCGAATAATCTTTGATGGTGCGTCGCGATTGGGAGAGCGATCTGCGGCGGGAGCAACTGCCGCCACAGTCCGGGCTCGCCGCGCCAAAAGTGGCGGCTGTAGGTCGCGAGGCTGGTACGTAAGCTCTTGATGCTATTTTGTTCGATCACTTGGCGCAGTGCATGCGTGGGGGCAAGCCGCAGGCGCTCGAGGAGCGTCGACAACTCCGTCGTGGTGTTCGCGACGAGTTTTTCATAGTGAGCAACTGCATCAGCGAGCGGAAGCCACTGGGCGCTCACTCCCAAGAGCGCAGACGCTCGTTCGCTCGTGGAATAGTCGAGGAATACCTGGTCGAGAGGAGTCGCATTCGCGAGTGCGGATTCGTCACCGCCTTCGCCCCCGAGCCAGCGCGCCGTCGCCGGTTCGCGTTTGGAAAACTGGAGAATTGAAATGAGGACATCCAGCGGATGTCTCATGATCGTAAGGAAGCGAAACTGACGATCTGTGAGAAACTGTCGAAATTCTGGCGTTGGATGAGCGTGCATCGAAACGATGCACGCGCGCGGCAAGTCTTGCCAAGCGATCTCCTCGGTCTCGTGTGCCGCATATTCCGGTAGGCCGAGAGCACCCGAGAGCAATCGTCGAAACCACAGATTGCCTGTCCGCGGCGTGCAGCCAATAAAAAGCCGAGCATCCACGCGAGCTGTGTGCGGCGCGATGGGAAGGTTTCCTCCACCACGCATCCAGCGAACACCGCCGCACGTATTTGCGAGCTGTGCGTGGTTGGTGTTGGCGTTTGTACATAACTCGCGACGCAATCGAGATGCCAACGCCCAAGGCCCAGGTGCATTGCCTGCGAATAGTGTCGCTGAGGCATAGGGGCCCAAAGCAAAGTGCGCTGAACTAACCGGAAGAGTGGGCGACAAACTGGACCGGTCAGTCAAGTGAGGCTTCCGGTCAGCTCCAAGTCTCTCGGCTGTACCGCATAGCAATATTCCGGGACGAGATTTCGCGTCGACTAGGTTTGCATGGCCAATATTGACTAGGCGAACCTTTGTGCTATAATGTTTATCTGTGCCCAACCTGGACGAACGCTGGCTTCCCGGATCTCGTTAGAGGATACGGCCCACTCTAACCGCCCGGACCCCAAAGCGGAATCGTCCGATTTTGTTTCGCGGGCTCAAACGCCCAACGCTTTTCTCCATCTATCGCTGCTGCGCAGCGATCAAACAGCGCCGACCATCGACGCGAATTGACCAAGGTACGCAAACGGGCAGGAACACGAAAGCTAACACCCGCCGCGCGCTCCAGATTCACGCGCGGTTTGCTGCGAAGGTAAGACCAAAAGAATGAAGACCGCATCCAAAGACGGCAAGACAAAGGCGGCCGCGAAGTCGGCGCGCGCTCCAAAAGAAGCGAAAGCCGTCAAAGAAAAACCAGCCAAGGTTACTAAGACAAAAGCCACTGCGAAGCGGCGCACGACCGTGCTCGCGCGAGGGCTTGCTCGCGCTCGCTCGCCGCGCCCGATCGCGCGGCTTGCGCGGTTGACCGATCCGCGTGCGGCGCTTGAATCGCTGATCGAGACAAAAGGCGTCGTCAAAGCGGTCGAGCGAACGAGCGAAGGCCGGCCTGCTCCCAATCACAAGGAGCGCTACTCCTTCGCAAAGATCCCGCATGTCCTCGACATCCCGGATCTGATCGAGTTACAAAAAGAGTCGTTCAACTGGTTTATCACAGAAGGGCTGCGCGAAGCCTTTGCGTCGATCTCCCCGATCAAAGATTTCACCGGGAATCTGATCCTCGAGTTCGGCGAGCACAGCCTCGGCGACCCGAAGTACTCGGTCGAAGAATGCCGCGAGCGCGACATGACGTACTGTGCGCCGCTGCGCGTGCGGGTACGACTGATCACCTCCGAATCGGGCGAGATCAAGGGCATTCCCGACCAAGAAATCTTCATGGGCGACTTCCCGCTCATGACCGAGAAGGGTACGTTCATTATCAACGGCGCCGAGCGCGTGATCGTCAGCCAGCTCGTCCGCTCGCCCGGCGTGTACTTCTTGCAAGACACCGACACCAACGGCCGGCCGATCTATCATCGCGACAGTGATCCCCAATCGCGGCGCTTGGATCGAGTTCGAGACCGACAACGGCAGCAAGAACGACACGACCGAGGGCACCATCGGCGTGCGCATCGACAAGAACCGCAAGATCATCGCCACCACGTTCGTGCGCGCGCTCGACAAGAAAGTACGAAGTGACGAAGCGCTGCAAAGCGCTGTTCGCCGATCCCGATCACTGGCGAAGTTCCACCGATCATCCTGAATTGCCTCGAAAAAGACAAAGACGTCAAGACGCGCGAAGACGCGCTCAAAGAAGCTCTACAAAAAGCTGCGCCCCGGCGAGCCGGAAAACGTCGACAACGCCGAGACCCTGCTGCGCAACACGTTCTTCGACGACAAGCGCTACGATCTCGGGTCGTCGGCCGCTATAAGCTCAACCGCAAGCTCGAAAAGCAGTTCGCGCATGATGAATTTCGAGGCGCCGCGGCTCGAGGACATCAAGGACAGCCACGGCCGCGTCAAAGAGAAGGCGGTACGTCATCTGACCAACGAGGACATCATCGCGCGTCGTGCGCCACCTCGTCGAAGTCGTCGAACGGCACCCAGAACGTCGATGACATCGACCATCTCGGCAACCGGCGCGTGCGCTCGGTCGGCGAGCTGCTGCAGAATCAGTTCCGCGTCGGCCTGCTGCGCCTCGAGCGCGTCGTGCGCGAGCGCATGACCGTGCAAGATCTCGAGACCGTGACGCCGCAAGTGTTGATCAACATCCGGCCGGTCGTCGCCGCGATCAAAGAGTTCTTCGGCTCAAGCCAGCTGTCGCAGTTCATGGACCAGACGAACTCGCTGGCGGAGCTGACGCACAAGCGCCGCCTCTCGGCGCTCGGCCCGGGCGGCCTGTCGCGCGAGCGCGCGGGCTTCGAGGTGCGCGACGTCCACCACAGCCACTACGGCCGCATCTGTCCGATCGAGACGCCCGAAGGTCCGAACATCGGTCTCATCGGCTCGCTCGCGACCTACGCGCGCGTCAACAAATACGGCTTCATCGAGACGCCCTACCGCATCGTTCGCAAAGGCATGGTCACAGACGACATCATCTACCTGACCGCCGACGAAGAAGACCAGTTCCGCATCGCTCAGGCGAACTCGGAGTTGGATCGCGAAGAATCGCCTGGTCGACGATCGCGTGGTTTGCCGCTACGCTGAAGAGTACATCGAGAGCCGCGCCCGCAGACGTGCATCTGATGGACGTCTCGCCGAAGCAGATCGTCTCGGTCGCAACGGCGCTGATTCCGTTCCTCGAGCACGACGACGCCAATCGCGCGCTCATGGGCGCGAACATGCAGCGTCAGGCCGTGCCGCTGCTGTGCCCGAGGCGCCGCTGGTCGGCACCGGCATGGAGCACCGTGCCGCCAAGGATTCTGGCGGCGTTGTTGTCGCCGAAGAGTCGGGCGAAGTCCAATCGGCGTCACCGCCGATCGCATCGAGATCAAGAACAACAAGGGCGTCGTCAAGACGTATCCGCTGATCAAGTACATGCGCTCGAACGCGGGCACGTGCATCAACCAGAAGCCCGATCGTGTCCAAGGGCGACTCATGTCAAGAAGGGCACGATCATCGCCGATGGGCCCTCGAGCCGATGGCGGCGAGCTCTCGCTCGGCCAGAACGTGCTTGTCGCGTTCATGCCGTGGGAAGGCTACAACTACGAAGACGCGATCCTGATCTCCGAGCGCCTGGTAAAAGAAGACCGCTTCACCTCGATCCACATCGAGGAGTACGAGTGCGAAGCGCGCGACACGAAGCTCGGTCCTGAAGAAATCACTCGCGACATCCCCAACGTCGGCGAAGACGCGCTGCAAGATCTCGACGAGCAAGGCATCGTCCGCATCGGCGCCGAGGTGCGTCCCGAGGACATCCTCGTCGGCAAGGTGACGCCCAAGGGCGAGACCGAGCTGACGGCCGAGGAGCGGCTGCTGCGCGCCATCTTCGGTGAGAAATCGCGCGAAGTGCGCGACACCAGCCTGAAAGTGCCGCACGGCGAAAAGGGCAAGGTCATCGACGTTAAGGTTTTCAAGCGCGAGAATGGCGACGAGCTGTCGCCCGGCGTCAACGAACTCGTGCGCGTCTACGTCGCGCAGAAGCGCAAGATCCTGCAAGGCGACAAGATGGCAGGCCGCCACGGCAACAAGGGCGTTATCGCCAAAGTGCTGCCCGAAGAAGACATGCCCTATCTGCCGGACGGCACGCCGATGGAGATCGTGCTCAATCCGCTGGGCGTGCCCAGCCGAATGAACGTCGGTCAGATTATGGAGACGCATCTTGGGCTGGGCCGCGAAGCTGCTTGGGCTTCCACATCGCGACGCCTGTCTTCGACGGCGCGCGCGAATCTGATATCCGCGAGTGGCTGGAGCGCGCGAACCTGCTCGAAAATCGGCAAGACCCAGCTGTTCGACGGCCGCAGCGGGGTAGTCGTTTAACCGCGAGATCACCGTTGGCTACATCTACATGATGAAGCTGGCGCACTTGTGGACGATAAGATTCACGCGCGTTCGACTGGTCCATACTCGATGATCACGCAGCAGCCGCTGGGCGGCAAGGCCCAGTTCGGCGGGCAGCGCTTCGGCGAGATGGAAGTTTGGGCGCTTGAAGCGTACGGCGCCGCATATACGCTGCAAGAGCTGCTGACCGTCAAGTCTGACGACGTCGTGGGCCGCGTCAAGACCTATGAAGCGATCGTCAAAGGCGAAAACGTGCTCGAGCCGGGCGTCCCCGAGTCGTTCAAGGTGCTCATCAAAGAGCTGCAGTCGCTGGCGCTTGACGTCAAAGTGCTGACGGAGAACCGCGAAGAGATCGAAATTCGTTTGACCGATGAGGACGCTGGGCGAGAAGGCGAGCGAGATCGGATTGCTCATGGGCGATGAAGATCCAAAGCTCGTCGCGCCTGCACCAACCACGGCCGCTTCTCGGCCGCGCCGCGCCGGCGCAGAAGGCGAAGCCGAGGAGGGCGAGGCCGCTGGCGTGCCCCGACCGAGTACGGCCGTCCTCGATGCCCGAGACGAAGACGAAGAAGAAGACGTCGACGGCGCGGAGGAAGTTTCGCTCGAGAGTCTCGGCCGAGGCTGGACTCGGCTCGATCGAGGACGTGGAGCCTTAGGCACAACATTTCGACAGACGAATAAGATATTGGAGCGTCGATTACTACGACCGAACCGATGGGATTAATGAATGTTAGATGTAAATAACTTCGACGCGATGCGGATCGGGCTTGCGAGCCCGGAACAGATCCGCGCGTGGTCGTTCGGCGAAGTCAAAAAGCCGGAAACGATCAACTACCGCACGCTCAAACCCGAGCGTGACGGTTTGTTTTGCGAAAAGATCTTTGGCCCAACCAAAGATTGGGAATGCCATTGCGGCAAGTACAAGCGCATTCGCTTCAAAGGGATGATCTGCGATCGCTGCGGCGTTGAGATCACCCGCGCGAAAGTACGGCGCGAGCGCATGGGCCACATCGAGCTGGCGACACCCGTTTCGCATATTTGGTATTTCAAAGGGGTGCCGAGTCGCATCGGCATTCTCTTAGACATGTCGCCGCGCCAACTCGAGAAGGTCATTTACTTCGCGGCGTACATCGTCATCGATCCCGGTGGAACGCCACTCGAGAAGCGTGAGATCCTCACCGAGCAAAAGTATCGCGAGCATCGCGAAAAGTATGGCAACGCATTTCGCGCCGGCATGGGAGCCGAGGCGGTACGCGAGCTTTTGCGCGACCTCAACCTGCACAAACTGCAGACCGAGCTCCGCAAAGAATTTCAAGAGACCTCCGGCCAAAAGCGAATCAAAGCGATCAAGCGGCTCGAGGTGGTTGAGGCATTTCTTCACTCCGGCAACAAGCCCGAGTGGATGATCCTCTCGTCGGTGCCGGTCATCCCCCCGAGTTGCGTCCGATGGTGCAGCTCGACGGCGGCCGCTTTGCCACCTCGGACCTCAACGATCTGTATCGCCGCGTCATCAACCGCAACAACCGGCTGAAGCGGCTGCTCGAGCTATCCGCTCCGGAGATCATCATTAAGAATGAGAAGCGCATGCTGCAAGAAGCAGTCGATGCGCTCATCGACAATGGACGGCGTGGGCGACCGGTCACAGGGCCAAATAACCGCCCGCTCAAGTCGCTGTCGGACATTCTCAAAGGTAAACAAGGTCGCTTCCGCCAGAATCTGCTCGGCAAGCGCGTCGATTATTCGGGCCGTTCGGTGATCGTCGTCGGGCCGAACTTGCGCCTGCATCAGTGCGGGTTGCCAAAAGAAATGGCGCTCGAACTCTTCAAGCCATTCGTCATGAAGAAGCTCGTCGACCGCGGTCAAGCGCATAACATCAAGAGCGCCAAGCGCATGGTCGAACGCGTGCGACCGGAAGTGTGGGACGTTCTGGATGAAGTGATCAAGGATCATCCGGTGCTTCTCAATCGCGCGCCAACGCTTCACCGCCTGGGCATTCAGGCGTTCGAACCGGTGCTCGTCGAGGGCAAGGCGATTCAGATCCATCCACTCGTCTGCACGCCCTACAACGCCGACTTCGATGGCGACCAGATGGCCGTCCATTTGCCGCTGTCTGCCGGTGCGCAGGCAGAGGCTCGCATCCTCATGCTCAGCAGCAACAATATCTTGCAGCCGTCGTACGGCAACCCCGTATCGATTCCGACGCAAGACATGGTGCTTGGACTGTACTATCTGACCATCGATTCCAAGACGGCCGGCGCGACGCCAAACGCACCGCGCAAGGACGGCCGTGTGGAACTGCGTGCTTTCTTCTCGGACAAGGAAGCGCAGATTGCGTACGACGCGGATGCCATCTCGCTCCACGAACCGATCCGCGTCCGTTGGCGCGACGGTCAGCTCGTCGAGACCACCGTCGGGCGTGTCATCTTCAATGTCGCGTTTCCGGCTGAGTGGCAGCATCCATTCGTCAACCGAACCGTGGACAAAAAGGGCCTGACGCAGTTGATCGCAGACTGCTACCGGCACTACGGCAACGCGGAAACGGCGGGTTTTCTCGATTCGATCAAGGCGCTCGGCTTCCGCTTTGCGACCGTGTCAGGTACGACGGTGTCGATCAGCGATATCGTCATTCCCAAGAAGAAGGCCTCGCTCATCGCAAAGGCTGACGCGCAGGTCGTGCAAATCAACGACCTGTATAAAGAAGGCCTGCTCTCGGATGACGAGCAGTACAATAAGACGATCGACGTCTGGACCAAGACGGGCGAAGAAGTGACGCAGGCGATGCTTGAGGAGCAAGACCGGCTGAACTCCATCTTCATGATGGCGACATCGGGCGCTCGAGGCTCCATCGCGCAGGTGAAACAGATCGCCGGCATGCGTGGCCTGATGGCAGACCCCTCGGGTCGCATCTTGAGCATTCCGATTAAGGCCAACCTCAAAGAAGGCCTGACCGTGCTCGAGTACTTCATCTCGACCCATGGAGCGCGCAAGGGACTCGCCGACACAGCACTGCGAACCGCTGACTCAGGCTATCTAACGCGGCGGCTGGTCGACGTTGCCCAAGATGTCATCGTGCGGGAAGAAAACTGCAACAGCGAGCGCGGGATTTCGGTCAGCGACATTGCCGAGGGCAAAGAGATCATCGAGCCTCTCGTCAACCGCATCGTTGGGCGCTACGCGTTGCACGACATCAAGGATCCGGCGAATCCATCTGAGCTCTTGGTGAAGTCCGGTCAAGAAATCGATGAAGACGCAGCAGCGCGCATCATTGCTGCCGGCATCAAAGAGGTTTGGATTCGCTCGGTGCTCACCTGCGACGCACGCGTCGGCGTGTGCGCGGTGTGCTATGGGCGCAACTTGGCGACCGGCGGAGTCGTGGACATCGGCGAAGCGGTGGGCATTATCGCGGCGCAGAGCATCGGCGAACCGGGCACGCAGCTAACGCTGCGAACTTTCCATACTGGTGGCGTCGCGTCCGAAGACATCATTACTGGTTTGCCGCGCGTGGAAGAGCTTTTCGAGGCGCGTAAGCCCAAGGGACAAGCGATCATCACCGAAGAGGCCGGCTCCGTGCATATCACAGAGGAGAAGGGCATCCGCGAGGTGGTGGTCACAGACTCGGAAGGCGAAGAACATATCTACGAGATTCCGTTCAACGTGCACCTCACCGTCCACGATGGCGATCGGGTCGTGGCGGGCGATCAGCTCATCGAAGGGTCGGTGAACCCTCACGATATCTTACGCATCAAAGGTGAAACTGCGTTGCAGAATTACCTCGTGCAAGAAGTGCAAAAGGTTTACCGGAGCCAGGGTGTGGATATCAACGACAAGCACATCGAAGTCATCGTCCGCAGCATGTTGCGGAAAAAGAAGGTGACAGACTTCGGCGAGACCAGCCTCTTGCCCGGTCAGATGATGGATGCAGAGAAGTTCCTCGAGGAAAACGCCAAGGCGGTTGCGGGTGGTCTGGAACCGGCCAAAGCTGATACGGTGCTGTTGGGGGTGACCAAGGCGTCGCTTGCCACGGAATCGTTTCTGTCAGCGGCCTCATTCCAAGAAACGACTCGCGTGCTCACGCAGGCAGCGATCGAAGGCAAATACGATCCGTTGCTTGGGTTGAAAGAAAACGTCATCATCGGGAAGTTGATTCCCGCGGGTACGGGCATGCCACGGTATCGTTCTGCACAAACGACAGTCCGTGGACGCCCGGCCTTCCGGGAATCGGATATCTTCTCTGACATTCCTGAGGAGCCGTTGGCGAGCGAGTTGGGAGCAGCCGAAGACCTTGCCGTGGCGGAGTCAGTCGTTGCATCCGAGCCCGAGGTGGCGGAGCCTACCGAGTCTGCGTTCGAACGAGTCGCGGAAGAGATAAACCGCGATGGCTGGGATCCGGAACTTCCACCTTCGGAAACGCAGCAAAGCGAAGAAGAACCAGTTGGAGTAGGGCTGAGCGAGCCAGACGCTGTGGTGACGGATGCCGGAGAATCGATGGTGGATCCAATAACCGAACCGGAGCCAGAACCCGCCCCACCCTCAGACCTCGAACTATGACGGGACCTATAACGGGGGCCCTGTAGGGGGCGATTGGAAAATCGCCCCATCTCGTTCTCGATGCCGCAAATGCACGCACGGCGCGACTTGGCCACGCGGGCGGCCTTGACGCTGCGGCGTACCGTCTGGTAAAATACGTTGGTTGCGGGTCTCCTTTCGGGAACCCCGGTTTCCGGGCGGTTTTTTCTCCCAGTTCGTACCGCGGATGTCCTCGAGGGGGCGGTTTGGCGCCGTCTCCGTCGCTGCGCCTGGGCGCAGAATCCCCAAATCGGACTGCTGAGGTCCGCTGCTCCACCTACTTTTGATGAGGTTTTTGGTTGCCGACAATTAGCCAACTCGTGCGAACTGGTCGCAAACAGATAAGAAAGAAATCGAAGTCGCCGGCGTTTCTCGTGTCGCTCACGGGAGCCAAGCCGGGTCATCCCGATTTGCCCCAACGCACGAAGTTTATCGCAAAGGGTAATCCGCAACGCCGCGGCGTTTGCACGCAAGTCAAAACGGTGACGCCGAAAAAACCTAACTCAGCGCTTCGCAAAGTCGCCCGCGTGCGACTCACCAATGGCATCGAAGTGACGGCGTACATCCCTGGCATCGGCCACAATTTGCAAGAGCATTCGGTTGTCCTCATTCGCGGCGGCCGGGTGAAAGATTTGCCGGGCATTCGCTACCACATCATCCGCGGTACCCTGGATGCACAGGGCGTTCAAAACCGCAAGCAAGGGCGCTCGAAGTACGGCGCCAAGCGGCCGAAGGCGTAAACGATGCCACGCAAGGGACCTGCCTCCAAACGTCAGGTACTTCCAGATCCGCGTTTTGCTTCCCGGACGCTGGCGCGCTTCATTAATAAGATCATGTTGCGCGGCAAGAAGAGCACGGCCGAACGCATCACGTATGGGGCGTTTGAGATTCTCAAGGGCAAGACACAAAAAGATCCTATGGACGTTTTTACTCAGGCACTCAATAACGTCATGCCGCTCGTCGAGGTTCGTCCCCGGCGCGTCGGCGGAGCCACCTATCAGGTGCCGATGGAAGTTCGTCCGGACCGGCGTCAAGCCATGGGCATGCGCTGGTTGATCAGCTTCGCACGCAATCGCCCGGGTCGCACGATGGAAGAGCGCCTCGCGGCTGAGTTGTTGGACGCGGCGAACAACCAGGGTGCGGCGGTGAAGAAGCGCGAGGATACGCACCGCATGGCTGAGGCGAACAAAGCATTCGCGCACTATCGATGGTAATGTCAAGCACGCAACAAAGCGAAAAGAAGGCCACCACGTCTTCACGTCAATACTCGCTGGCGAACACTCGAAACATCGGCATCGCGGCCCACATCGATGCGGGCAAGACGACCACGACCGAGCGTATTCTCTTCTATACCGGGCGCACGCACAAGATGGGCGAGGTGCACGAGGGCGCCGCGACCATGGATTGGATGGAACAAGAGCAGGAGCGCGGCATCACGATTACGTCGGCCGCGACGACGTGCATTTGGCGCGACACGCGAATTAATATTATTGATACGCCTGGCCACGTGGACTTTACCGTCGAAGTGGAGCGCTCCATGCGGGTGCTCGACGGATTGATTGCCCTTTTTGATGCCGTGGCCGCCGTGCAACCGCAAAGCGAGACAGTGTGGCGCCAAGCAAACAAATACCGGGTTCCGCGCATCATCTTCATCAACAAGATGGATCGCACCGGTGCTGACTTTTACAATAGCGTCGACAGGATCCGAGAGCGCCTAGGAGCGCGCGCCGTGCCCATCATGCTCCCCATCGGCGCCGAAGACAAGTTCGTCGGATTCGTCGACCTGCTCAACACCAAAGCGACGATCTACACCGACGACCTCGGCAAGACCATGACCGCCACGTCGGTGCCGGACGATATGAAAGACTTGATCGTGCGCCACCGTGCGCAACTCATCGAAGCCGTTGCGGAAACGGACGAGCACCTCACGGAAAAGTTCATCGAAGGCAAAGACATTTCAGCGTCAGAGATTGCGAAGGCGTTGCGCGCCGCGACCATCAAGGGCATCGTTGTCCCCGTGTTGTGTGGAGCAGCGTTCAAAAACAAGGGCGTGCAGCCACTGCTTGACGCGGTAGTGGACTACTTGCCTTCCCCCATTGACTTGGCCGACGTAGCGGGCGACGACCCGGACCATCCGGGGCAGAGAGTTTCACGCAAGCCATCCGATGACGAATACTTCTCCGCGCTGGCATTCAAGATCATGACCGATCCCTTCGTAGGTAAGCTGACCTTCTTCCGGACGTACTCCGGCAAGCTGACGGCGGGTTCGTACGTCTACAACTCAACCAAGGGCCAGCGCGAGCGCATCGGCCGCATCTTGCGCATGCACGCGAACCACCGCGAGGACGTCGACAGCGTGGAAGCGGGCGATATCGCGGCTGCCGTGGGCCTGAAGAACACAACCACCGGCGACACGTTGTGCGATGAGAAGCACCCGATCATCTTGGAGAACATTACGTTCCCGGAGCCGGTCATCAGCCAGGCCATTGAACCAAAAACCAAGGTCGATCAAGAAAAGCTCGGCCAGTCGCTTGCGAAGCTTGCCGAAGAAGACCCTACCTTTAAGATGTACACCGACGAAGAAACCGGGCAAACAATCATTTCCGGCATGGGAGAGCTCCACTTGGAAATCATTGTCGACCGGCTGCTACGCGAGTTCAAGGTGCAAGCCAACGTCGGCAAGCCCCAAGTGGCGTACAAAGAAGCAATCACGAAAACGGCCGAGGCGCAGGGCCGCTACGTGCGGCAGACCGGCGGCAAGGGGCAGTATGGCGATGCTTGGATCCGCGTGGAGCCGTTGCCGCCTGGATCCGGCGTGGAGTTCGAGAGTGAGATCGTCGGGGGCGCCATTCCGAAGGAATTTATCAAACCGATCGAAGCTGGTTTGCGCGAGGCCGCGCTATCGGGCGGGCTGGCCGGCTACCCTGTGGTGGACTTCAAAGCAATCGTGTTCGACGGCTCCTATCACGACGTCGACTCAAACGAAATGGCCTTTAAGATTGCGGGCTCGATCGCATTCAAGGAAGCGGCTCGCAAGGCAGGCCCCATCATCAAGGAACCGATCATGGCAGTCGAAGTGGTCACGCCGGATGGCTTCCTCGGTGAAGTTATTGGCGATTTGAACTCCCGACGCGGCCACGTGCTTGGCATGGAACCAGAACCCGGTGGAACGCAAAAGATCAAGGCCAACGTGCCGCTTTCCGAGATGTTTGGCTACGCAACGGACCTGCGCAGCCGCACGCAAGGGCGTGCAACGTACACCATGGAGTTCGCGCACTATGCGCAAGTGCCCAAGAGCATCGAAGAGGAAATTGTCGAGAAGAACACAGGCAAAGCAAGGGGTTAATTGTAGGGGGCGATTGGAAAATCGCCCCAAAGACGGAATGTAAGAGGAAGAAATGGCGAAGCAAAAATTCGAGCGGACGAAGCCGCACGTCAACATCGGCACGATTGGTCACGTGGACCACGGTAAAACGACGCTGACGGCTGCCATCACAAAGGTGCTGGCCGAGTCGGGTACGGGCACCAAGAAGTTGGTGGTGGATCAGATCGATAACGCGCCGGAAGAGAAAGAGCGCGGGATAACGATCCAGCTGTACCACGCCGAGTACGAGACCAAAAAGCGCCACTACAGCCACGTGGACGCCCCCGGTCATGCTGACTACATCAAGAACATGATCACAGGGCGCGGCGCAGATGGACGGGGCGATCCTCGTTGTGTCGGCGGCGGATGGCCCCATGCCCCAGACGCGCGAGCACATCTTGCTGGCGCGGCAAGTAGGGGTACCGTTTTTGGTGGTGTTCCTCAATAAGGTGGACATGGTGGACGACCCCGAGCTAATCGACTTAGTCGAGATGGAAGTGCGCGAGCTTTTGTCGGCCTATAAGTTCCCCGGTCATGAGATCCCGGTGATCCGCGGGAGCGCGCTCAAGGCCTTGGAAGAGACAAGCCCAGGGGAGTGGTCAAAGAAGATCCTCGATCTCATGGATGCGGTAGATGCCTACATTCCGGTGCCGCAGCGCGACGTGGACAAACCGTTTCTCATGCCGGTGGAAGACGTGTTTACAATTACGGGCCGAGGGACCGTTGGGACCGGTCGGGTGGAGCGTGGCCGGGTGAAAGTGGGCGACGAAGTCGAGATCGTGGGCTTGGTGGATAAGGCGCGCAAGTCTGTGGTGACGGGCATCGAGATGTTTCGCAAGCTGCTCGACGAGGGCATTGCGGGTGACAACATCGGGGTGCTGCTGCGTGGCATCGAGCGCGACGACATCGAGCGCGGGCAAGTGTTAGCCAAGCCCGGCTCGATCAAGCCGCACAAGAAGTTCGAAGCCGAAGTGTACGTGCTCTCGAAGGATGAGGGAGGCCGGCACACGCCGTTTTTCTCGAACTACCGTCCACAATTTTACTTTCGGACGACGGATGTGACGGGCTCGATCAAACTGCCCGAAGGGGTGGAGATGGTGATGCCCGGTGACAACGTGCGCATGGAGGTGGAGTTGATCACGCCCATCGCGTGCGAGGAAGGCCTGCGCTTTGCCATTCGCGAGGGCGGCCGCACCGTGGGTGCCGGCGTCGTGACCAAGGTGACCGAGTAACGATATGGCAGGCAAGATTCGGATCAGGCTGCGGGCCTACGATCATAAGATCCTCGATCAATCGGCAGAGCGCATCGTCGAAACAGCGAAGCGCACGGGCGCGTTTGTCTCGGGGCCAGTGCCGCTGCCGACGGAGATCGAGCGCAGTTGCGTGCTGCGCTCCCCACACGTTGACAAAAAGAGCCGGGAACACTTCGAGATTCGCACGCACAAACGGCTCATCGATATCCTCCAAGCTTCGGCGAAAACGATGGATGCGCTGATGCATCTCGACCTGCCGGCCGGCGTGGACATCGAACTCAAGGCATAACGATATGAAACACATTATTGGACGCAAGCTCGGCATGACGAACGTCTTCGCGCAAGATGGCGCGATCGTTCCCGTCACGGTCATTTCTGCAGGGCCGTGCCAAGTGATCGAGCGCAAGACCGCCGACAAACACGGTTACGACGCGGTCGTCTTGGGATTCGAGGACGCCAAATTTAAAGGGCTGACAAAAGCGATGCGCGGCCGCTTCGAAAAACTCAATGTCGCCCCAAAAGCTGTGCTGCACGAGTTCCGAGGCGAGACCGGCGACGCCAAGACGGGCGATATGGTCACGGTCGAAGGCTTTGAGGTTGGCGATATTGTGGATGTCACGGGCTTCTCAAAAGGCAAAGGCTTTGCCGGAATCATGAAGCGTTGGAATGGATCGGGCGGCGGCGCAAGCCATGGCTCGATGATTCATCGCCAACCAGGAAGCGCCGGCGACACGAATGCGGCCAAGACGGTGAAGGGCAGCCATCGGCCCGGCCATCTCGGGGTGGAGCGCATCACCACGCTCAACTTACAAGTGATCGGGGCTGACAAAGAGCGTAATCTGCTGCTGGTCCGCGGCGCGGTGCCCGGCGGCAAGCGCGCCATTGTGCTCGTACGACCCGCCGTGAAGGCCAAGCGCAAGGTGCAAGCGTCGTGACTGCTTTACAGATCGATAAGGCCGGCAAAACCGTGGGCAAGCTCGAGATCCCGGCAGTGTTCTCACAGCAGCCGAAGATTTCGGTCATGCATCAGGCAGTCGTGCGCCAGCTCGCCAACCGTCGCGCAGGAACGGCTGATACCAAAACTCGCGACGAGGTTTCTGGCGGCGGGCGAAAGCCGTGGCGCCAAAAAGGCACCGGCCGCGCGCGGCACGGCAGCATCCGCTCGCCGCTGTGGCGCAAGGGCGGCGTCGTCTTTGGCCCGCATCCGCGTTCGCACGCCAAAGGCATGAACAAGCGCGCACGGCGCAGCGCCTTGGCTATGGCTGTCGCCGACAAAGCGCAAGCCGGTTCGTTGTCGGTCATCGACGCGGACGATCTCAACCCAACGAAAACCAAAGAGCTGCAAGCGGTGCTGTGGCCCGACGGGCAGGGCGACTCGGTGCTGCTCGCGGTTCATGCGACCGGCGACAAACACGCCCGCGCTATCTACCTTGCCGCGCGCAACTTACGTCGCGCGAAAGTCTGCGCGTACGATGACCTCTCAGTGCATTCCATCCTACGATTCGATCGTCTCGTCGTCAGTAAAGCAGCCCTTGCGGCGCTCGCGGAGGTGTGCGGTGGCTGAAGCGCGTCGCACTATTGTGAAACCGGTCGTCACCGAAAAATCCATCGCGCAAACCGCAGGCGCGCAATACACATTTGCCGTGTCGTTTGAGGCGAGCAAACACACGATCGCCGAAGCGATTGAAAAACTGTTCAAAGTGAAGGTGCTGCGGGTCAATACGGTCAGCGGGTCAAAGGCAAGCACAAGCACGACATGCGCCGTCGCACGCGCAGGCCGTCGGTGAAGCGCACCGATTGGAAAAAGGCGGTCGTCACGCTCCGCGCCGGCGACAAGATCGAGCTCGGTGGCGTGAACTACTTTGAATCGTAACGCTGCGCGCGCGCGAATAAATTCGCGCGACTACATCGTCGCCCGAGGTGGATCATGCCGCTAAAGACATTCAAGCCGACGTCACCAGGGCGACGCTTTGCATGCGATCGCCACGTTCGAGGAGCTCACCAAGAAGCAAGCCAGAGAATCGCTCACTCGAACCGCTCAAGAAAAACGCCGGCAGCAACTTCAACGGGCATATCACCGTACGGCATCGCGGCGGCGGCCATAAGAGTCATGTACCGGCGGATTGATTTCAAGCGCAACAAAGACGGCGTGCCCGCCAAAGTTGCGGCTATCGAGTACGATCCCAACCGCTCCGCGCGGCATCGCGCTGCTTGCACTACCGCGACGGCGAGAAGCGCTACATCTTCGCGCCGCTCGGGTTGGCGGTAGGCGACGTCCTCGTGTCGGGCCCGGCAGCGGACATCAAGACCGGCAACGCGTTGCCGCTTTCCAACATCCCGCGTCGGCACAGTCATCCACAACATCGAGCTCTCGCCCGGCCAAGGCGGCAAGCTGGTGCGCTCGGCGCGGCGGCGCCGCGCAGCTCATGGCAAAAGAAGGCGACTACGCCCAGATCCGCATGCCTTCGGGCGAAGTGCGGAAAGATCGCTGTTGTTTGCCGCGCGACGATCGGCCAGCTCGGCAACGTCGATCACGAGAACCAAATGGTCGGCAAAGCTGGTCGCACGCGCTGGCTGGGTCGCCGCCCGCACGTGCGCGGCGTCGCGATGAACCCGGTCGACCATCCGCACGGCGGCGGCGAAGCGCGCTCGACGGCTGGCCGTCCGCCCACGACGCCTTGGGGTGAGATGACGATGGGCAAGAAGACGCGCCGCACCAAGCGCACCACAAAGTTCATCGTCAAGCGGCGGGGCAAAAAATGAGCCGTTCTTCAAAAAAGGGTCCGTTCGTTGCGGATCATCTGCTCGTCGCAAGTCGAGCGCATGAATTCGACGCGCGAAAAGCGCGTGATCAAGACCTGGTCGCGCGCATCGACGATTGTGCCGGCCATGGTGGGCCACACGATCGCGGTGCACGACGGCAAGAAGCACGTGCCGGTCTACGTGCAGGAGAACATGGTTGGGCACAAGCTGGGCGAGTTCGCGCCGACGCGCACTCTTCCGCGGTCACGGCAGCGGTGCGGCCTCCAGAAAAAGTCGAAGTCAAATGACCTTTATTGTAGGGAGCCATTGGAAAATCGCCCAGGGAATCAGGATGCAAGCACACGCAACGGTCAAGTTCCTCGAGTGCCGCCGCGCAAGGCGCGCCGCGTCGTCGACGTCATCCGCGGGCAAGCGCGTGGATCGCGCGCTGACGACTGCTGTATTTCTCGCCGCTCGGCGGCGAAGGCGATCCAGAAAATCGTGCGCTCGGCCGCCGCAAACGCGGAGAACAACCACGGGATGAAGCCCGGCGATCTGGTCATCGTCGCGCGCGACGGTCGATGGCGGTCCGATCGTTCAAACGGTCGAGGCGCGCGCTCGCGGCCAGGCCGGCTTTAAGAGGAAGAAGGATGTCACACGTGACGATCACCGTGTCCGACGGAGAGGACGCATAGCATGGGCCAGAAGGTCAACCCCATCGGCTTCCGGCTCGGCATCACGCGTACGTGGGACTCGCGCTGGTTCGAAGGCAAGCAATATCGGGATACGCCTGCACGAAGATCTGCGCATGCGCGAGATCGTGGACGGCCTCGTCGCGCTCCGCCGCCGTGTCGCACGATCGAGATCGAGCGGCGCGCCAACCAGGTCCGCGTGGTCATCAACACAGCCAAGCCGGGCATCATCATCGGCAAGCGCGGCGCCGGCATCGAAGAACTTCGCAAGCAAGCTCGAGAGAGTAGTCGGGCAAACAGGTCAACGTCAACGTCGTCGAGATCAAGCACCCGGAGCTTGACGCGAAGCTCGTCGCCAACAACATCGTCGATCAGCTCGAGAAGCGCATCGCGTTCCGGCGCGCCATGCGCCAGGCGATTCAGCGCACCATGAAGGCCGGCGCGCAAAGGCATCAAAGTGCAAGTGCGGCGGCCGCCTCGGCGGTGCTGAGATCGCGCGGGTCGAGCGCAACTTCGAGGGCAAGGTGCCGCTGCACACGCTGCGCGCCAACATCGACTACGCGCACGTCGAGGCCTACACCACGTTCGGCCGCATCGGCGTCAAAGTGTGGATCTATCTGGGCGAAGTGCTGCCCGACGGCCAAGGCGAAACCGGAAAGTCGCCGCGCCCATGGCTGCGCGGAGCGCCCGGGTGCCTGTCAACGCACGGCGCGCCCAGAGCAGCGGCCACGGAGGCGGTCGCTGAAGCTTCGGTTCGCCCGTTGCGCCGAGCGAGCAACCGTCGCCGGAAACGGCTTGGTGGTGGAACCCCGGGCCGCACCGTCACGACGGAAGCAGCCCGCGGGGCCCCTCGCGTGCGAACCGCACGAGCGGCGCCCGCCGCGGAGAGCACAGTAATCGATGTTGATGCCAAAACGCGTCAAGCACCGCAAAGTGCAGCGCGGACGAATGAAGGGCCGCGCCAGATCGGGCAACTGCTCGCACTTCGGCGAGTACGGCTTGCAGGCGCTCGAGCCGGCGTGGATCACCAACCGCCAGATCGAAGCCGCTCGTATCGCTATGACGCGCCATATCAAGCGCGGCGGAAAAGTGTGGATCACGATTTTCCCCGACAAATCGTACACGAAGAAGCCTGCAGAAACGCGGCAAGGTTCGGGCAAAGGCGCGCCCGAGGGCTGGGTCGCTGTGGTGCGCCCTGGGCCGCATCCTTTTCGAGCTGTCCGGCGTCGAGCCGACTCGTCGCCAAGGAAGCGCTTACGCTGGCCGCTTTCAAGTTGCCGATCCGCACGAAAGTATTGTCCGTCGCGAAAGGGCGGGTGATTGCGTTTGAAGTCTAGCGAACTGCGCAGCCTGCGCGAGTTGACCACGCGCGAGCTCGAAGAGAAGCTCACTGCCACCAAGGAAGAGCTGTTCAATTTGCGCTTCCAGCTTGTCACCGGGCATCTGGAGGATCACGCCACGGTGAGCAAGCTGCGGCGCGACATCGCGCAACTGTACACGCTTTTGGCGAGCGGAGGCTGGCTGGGTAGACGATGGAAGAAGCGATGACGGAGAACCAGACCAAGGCGCGCAGCGTGCGCAAGATGCAGATCGGCCGCGTGGCTTCCGACAATTCCATGCGCAAGACGCATCGTCGTGGTGCACCGAATGCGCACCGCGCGACGCGTACCTATGGCAAAATCCACGCGCCGCTCGCACGCGCTTCATGGCGCACGATGAGAGCAACGAGGCCAAGGTCGGCGATCTCGTGCGCATCGTGGAGACGCGACCGATGTCGGCGCGCAAGCGTTGGCGGCTGGTCGAGATTGTGGAGAAGGCTAAGTGATCCAGCGCCCAGACGCGGCTCAAGGTCGCCGACAACTCCGGCGCAAGGGAGCTGATGGTCTTCCACGTCAGGGGGGCTCGCGCCATCCCTATGCATACGTGGGCGACGTCGTCGTGGCGACGGTCAAAAGCGCCATTCCCGGCGCCGCCGTGAAGAAAGGCAACGTCGTGAAAGCCGTCATCGTGCGCCAGAAGAAGAAGATGCGCCGGCCGGACGGCTCGTTCATCCGCTTCGACGAGAACGCGGCCGTGCTCATCAACGACCAGAAGAACCCGCGCGGCACGCGCATCTTCGGCCCCGTGGCGCGCGAACTTACGCGATCGCGACTTTATGAAGATCATCTCGCTCGCTCCGGAGGTGCTGTAGCATGGCGGCGAAACTGCGATCTAGCCGCAGGCGACACGGTCGTTGTGCTCGGCGGCAAAGATAAAGGCAAGCGAGGCAAGATCAAACTGATTCCCGCACGCCGGCATGGCCGAAGTGGAAGGCGTCAACGTCGTCAAGCGCCACACGCAAAGCGACTCCTAAAGCCAAAGCCGGCATCGTGGAAAAAGAGCTGCCGATGCCCATTGGCAAGCTGATGTATGTTTGCCCCAAATGCAATAAACCGGCCAAGCTCGCGTTTCACAAAATGCAGGGGCGCGCGAACGAATCTGCCGCCGCTGCGATGAACCGGCTGAGCGGCCCGTAAAGGCATAAGCGATGAACAGACTCAACGAACGCTATCTCAAGACAATCGCCCCCGCCCTGCGCAAGCGCCTCGGCCTGAGTAACATGATGCAGGTGCCGCGCTTGGTCAAGATTGTGGTTAATATGGGCGTTGGCGAAGCGGTCGCCAATCCAAAGGCGATCGACGGCGCGGTGTCCGACCTCACGGCCATCACCGGCCAGAAACCGGTGGTCACCCGGGCGGCCAAATCAGTCGCGACCTATAAACTGCGCGCGGGCATGCAGATCGGTGCGAAGGTGACGTTGCGCGGGGAGCGCATGTACGCGTTCTTCGACAAATTGGTCAACATCGTACTCCCGCGCATCCGCGATTTTCGCGGCATGTCACGCAGCTCGCTCGATGGCCGCGGCAACTACGCGCTCGGCCTGCAGCGAACAATTAGTGTTTCCCGAAATCAACTACGACAAAATCGATATGGTCCGTGGCATGGACATCGTCATCGTCACGACGGCGCAGAGCGACGAACAAGCGCTCGCGTTTCTCGGTGAGATGGGAATGCCGCTTCGCAAGGAGGGTGCTGCGGCATAACCGCAGGCAAAACGATATGGCAACGATGGCAATGATCGAAAAGGCTAAGCGCAAGCAGAAGTTTGCGGTGCGGCAGCACAACCGCTGCCAGCGCTGCGGACGCCCACGCGGCTATCTGCGCAAGTTTGGTTTGTGTCGGATCTGCTTCCGCGAGCTTGCGCATCGCGGGCACATCCCGGGCGTCACCAAAGCATCTTGGTAGAGGTAGCAACAAACGTATGGCAGTGATCACCGATCCCGTCGCGGACATGCTCGCGCGAATTCGCAACGCCAACATTGCTCACCACGAGCGGGTTGACGTGCCGGCGTCGCGTCTGAAAAAAGAAATCGCCAAGGTGCTGAAGGACGAAGGCTTTATTAAGAGCTTCGAGTTTGTGCAAGGCGAGCCGCGCGAGCTCATCCGCATCACTCTAAAATACGGGCAGCACCGCGAGCGCGTCATTAACGGCCTGCAGCGCATCAGCCGGCCGGGGTTGCGGATCTACACGCCCAAGAGCGACATCCCCAAGTGCATGGGTGGCCTGGGCCTGGTCATCATGTCGACGTCAAGGGGCATCATGAGCGGGCGTCAGGCAAAACGCCTCCATTGTGGCGGCGAAGTCGTGGCGTTTGTGTGGTGAGGACATGAGCAGAATAGGGCGCTTGCCCATCGCCGTGCCCAGTGGCGTGACGGTTTCGGTCACCGACCACGAGGTTGCGGTGAAAGGTCCGCGGGGGCAATTGAAACTGGTGTATGTCGAGCCGATTACGGTTCAGGTGGAGGGTGCTGCAGTGAATGTCGCTCGGCCGGGCGACGACAAGCGCAGTCGAGCTCTGCACGGCCTGACGCGGACCCTCATCGCCAACATGGTAGAAGGCGTGACCAAAGGGTTCAGCAAGAACCTCGAGATTTTGGGCGTGGGCTATCGCGCCCAACTCCAAGGCAAAAAGCTTGGTCTGCAATTGGGATTCGCCCACCCGGTTGTGTTCGAACCGCCCACCGGCATCGAGATCAAAGTTGAAGGCCAAAACAAGATTCAGATTAGCGGTGCCGACAAGCAACATGTCGGTCAGGTCGCGGCGCAAATCCGGAGCATCCGCCCACCTGAACCATATAAGGGCAAGGGCATTCGCTACGAAGGGGAGCGCGTGCGACGCAAACTCGGCAAGGCCGGTAAGACAGCCGGCGCGGCGAAGAAGTAGGTACATCCATGGCAAGCTCGCTCAGCAGAAAAAAATTACGAATCAGGCGGCATGCGCGCGTACGCACGCGCATTGCGGGCAACTCCGGACGCCCGCGTCTTTCGGTTTTCCGAAGCCTGCATCACATCTACGTGCAGCTCATCGACGACACGACCGGCACCACGCTCGCCGCGGCTTCGACTCGAGAGAAAGAACTCTCCCAGGGCCTCCCATCATCGAAAAGCGTGGGCGCAGCGGAAAAGGTTGGCCAGGAGATCGCCAAGCGCGCCCGTGACAAAGGCATCACGGCTGTGGTCTTCGATCGCGGGGGCTACAAGTATCATGGCAAAATCAAAGCACTCGCGGACGCGGCGCGCGGCGCCGGATTGGAGTTCTAGCGCATGGCGCGCATTACGGACGGCTCGGGACTGGAAGAGCAAGTCGTACGCGTGAATCGCGTTGCGAAAGTCGTCAAGGGCGGCAAGCGGTTCTCGTTTTCGGCGCTGGTTGTGGTGGGCGATCGCCAAGGACGCGTCGGTTACGGCATTGGAAAAGCTCGCGAAGTGCCCGAAGCCATTCGCAAGGGCGTCGAGGACGCACGCAGGTCGCTTGTGACCGTGCCAATGGTCGGCCGCACGATTCCTCATCCGATTACCTCGCGCGCCGGTTCGGGCAAAGTGCTCATGAAGCCGGCGATGAAAGGTACGGGCGTGATCGCCGGCGGTGCGATGCGCGCGGTGCTGGAGCTTGCGGGCGTGCACGACATCTTGACGAAATCACTTGGCTCGAATAATCCGATTAACGTGATCGCCGCGACGATCGCGGGGCTGCGTCAGCTGCGTACGGTCGAAGACGTGGCGGCCTCCCGCGGGAAAACGGTGGACGAAATCTTAGGGAGAGTGGTCAACGGTGAAGCTGTCGGATCTTAGACCCGCACACGGTTCGGCCAGCAAGCGCGTCCGCGTCGGGCGCGGGCATGGCAGTGGGCTCGTGAAAACCTCAGGCAAGGGCGGCAAGGGACAAACGGCGCGCTCGGGCGGTGGCAAGGGGCCAAACTTCGAGGGGGGACAGACCCCGTGGTTTCGCAGACTGCCACAACGTCGCGGCGTGTCGCAAAAGGCGCGATCGACAAAGATCTTTCGCACTGAGTTCTCGGTCGTCAATGTTGGAGATCTTGCGGATTGGGATGCAAAGGTGCTCATTACACCGGAGTCGCTCGAGCAAGCTGGCTACGTTGCACAGCGCAAAGACGGCGTGAAGATTCTTGGCACGGGCGAAGCCCCCGCAGGATTGCGCTTTCGAAACGTTCGTTTTTCCGTCGCGGCGCGGTCGAAACTGCAAGCCGCAGGCGCGACATTTGAGGAGTAGGCGCGCTCGATGAATATTTGGCGCAACCTCGCGAACGCACTCGTGGTTCCAGAGATCCGCAACCGCGTGCTGTTCATCTTTGGTGCGTTCGCGGTGTTCGTCCTCATGGTGTACGTGCAAGTGCCGTACGTCGACATTACGGCCTGGCAGGGAATTCTGGCGAGTGGTCAGTTTCTGAATTTCATCGGCTTCTTGTCAGGCGGCGCGCTGCAGCACTTTTCGGTGATCGCTATGGGCATCACGCCGTACATCAACGCCAGCATTATTATGCAGCTCATGACCATCGTTTTTCCGAATATCAAAGAGATGATGCAGCATGGCGGCGAGGAAGGCCGTCGAATAGTCGGGTTGTATACGCGCTGGCTGACGATCATCCTAGCCATCTTGCAGGCCACCGCCATGGTCTACATGCTCAACCGGGCGCACGTGTTCTTGCGTACCGATGTGTTCTATCTCGTCATGGTCGTGATCACGCTCACGGCGGGCACGGTGTGGTTGATGTGGCTGGGCGAGCAAATTACCGACAAAGGAATCGGTAATGGAGTTTCTTTGATCATCTTCGTTGGCATCATCTTGCGATATCCGACCTACTTCAGCCAGACGCTGCAGTTGGGAGAGAAGGGTGGCCTCAACGTTTTGGGGCTTGTCATCTTTGGGCTGATTGCGGTCCTGTCGCTTATTTCGATTATCTTCATGTACCAAGGGCAGCGGCGCGTGCCGGTTCAATACGCCAAACGGGTGGTTGGCCGCAAAGTGTACGGCGGCCGCAGCACGTACATCCCGCTGCGCCTGAACAACGCCGGAGTCATTTCGATTATCTTTGCAATTTCAATCCTGCTGCTGCCGCAGCAGATTTCTTCCTGGGCTCAGCAGGGAGGCATTCCCTGGATGCAGCCGATCGTGCAGTGGATCGCACTGTATTTTAACTACGGCAGCGTGCTCTACAACGTCGCCTACTTTGTCTTAGTCGTGCTGTTCACGTTCTTCTATAGCAGTGTCGTGTTGCAGATTCAAGATATCGGGGAATCGCTGAAGAAGCAGGGCGGCTTTATCCCTGGGATCCGTCCAGGCAAGCCCACGACCGACTACTTGCAGAAGATCTTGGTGCGAATTACCGCGGTGGCGGCAGTTTATCTTGGTATTTTGGCGATCCTGCCCAACGTGACCCAGAGTCTGACGCACATCACGACGTTCTATCTGGGGAGCACGTCGCTGCTGATTGTCGTTGGCGTCGCCCTCGACACGATGACGCAGATTGAAGCTCGCCTTGCCATGCGCGACTATCGAGGGTTTATCAAGCAATGACCGCACGAACATGGCGCCTCGTGCTCCTTGGTCCCCCGGGCGTCGGCAAAGGCACCCAAGGACAGCTTCTTTCGCAGGCGTTTGGCATACCTGAGATCGGTACGGGCGAGATTTTCCGAAACGCTGTGAGAGAGCGAACCCCGATGGGGATCGCAGCGAAAACGTACATGGATGCCGGCAAGCTTGTGCCTGACGACGTCACGATCGGCCTGGTCGAAGAACGCCTGCGAGCCAATGACGCGCAGAAGGGCTTCATTCTCGACGGATTCCCAAGGACCGCGCAGCAAGCCACCGCGCTCGATGCGCTGGTTCATCGCAATGACCTTCATCTAGATGCCGTTATCGAGATCACCGTGGAGCCGACCGAGGTGGTCAGGCGGTTGACCGGTCGCCGCCTCTGTGCCGTCTGCCAAACCACGTACCATTTGGAATCGGCCCCCAGCCGGTTGCCGGGCGTGTGCGATCGCTGTGGTGGTCCGTTGATCCAGCGTCCAGACGATGACGAAGCGACCGTGCTGAAGCGCCTCGACGAGTACCAGCGCAAGACGGCACCGCTGACCGAATATTATCGTGCTGCGGGCGTACTCAAGGTAATCGACGGCAACGGTGACGTGAACTCGGTGTTTCATCGCATCATCAACGCGCTCGAAGCGCCAGTGAGCCACACCGCATGATTACCTGCAAGAGCGCACGAGAAATCGAGAAAATGCGGCGGAGTGGACGCGTGACAGCGCGGGTGCTCGAAAAGCTCAAGGCGGCCGTTCGCCCAGGGGTCACGACCCAAGACGTCAACGCGTATGCCGACGAGTTGATCCGGGCGCAAGGCGGAACGCCAGCATTTCTTGGCTATCACGGCTTCACAGGTTCGATCTGCACGTCGCTCAACGATGAGATCGTCCACGGCATCCCGAGCAAACGCGTGCTTCGCGAAGGGGATCTTTTCAAGATCGATATTGGTTCGCTCGTTGATGGCTGGTTTTCCGACATGGCGGCGACCGTTGGCGTGGGGCAGGTCAGCCAGGAAGCGCAGCGGCTGGTCAGCGTGACGCAGGAAGCGCTTACGCTTGCGATCCAGCATACGAAGCCTGGCGTGCACGTCTCTGACATTGGCCACGCGGTGCAAGCGTTCGTTGAAGGCCGCGGCTATTCGGTCGTTCGTGCCCTTGTGGGACACGGCATCGGATTGGCCCTGCACGAGGACCCGCCTGTGCCCAATTACGGCCGTCCAGGGATGGGTGTCGTGTTGAAGCCCGGCATGGTTCTTGCGGTGGAACCCATGGTGAATGCCGGTACCTGGCGAGTCAAGACGCTCGAGGACCGCTGGACCGTGGTGACGGGCGACGGAAAGCTTTCGGCGCACTTCGAGCACACGGTTGCCGTCACAGACGACGGCTTTGAGATTCTCACGCTGACCAACGAAGAACCGTTGCGCAACGTGATTCCAGACTCGCAGGACATGAGAGGAGGCAAGCTTGGCGCCACGCAGACGTCGCAACGGACGGCAGCGGTCGGATAAAAAGAAAAAAACCGATCGTGTCGAACAAATAGGGTCCACCAAGGAAGAGGCAATCGAGGTCGAGGGGACCGTCGTCGAGCCCTTGCCCAACGCCTTCTTCCGCGTCGAGCTGAGCAACGGCCATAAGGTGCTGGCGCGCGTCTCGGGCAAGATTCGGATGAATTTTATCAGGATTCTGCCGGGCGATCGGGTGCTCGTGGAGCTCTCGCCTTACGACCTCACGCAAGGCCGGATCACGTATCGCTATAAATAAGGAAACGAAACCAAACAATGAAGGTTCGACCCAGTGTCAAGAAAATTTGCGCAAAATGCAAGATCATCAAGCGTGCTGGCCGCACGCGAGTGATCTGCGAGAACCCAAAACACAAGCAAGCGCAAGGTTAGTGTAACGGGCGACTGTCAAATCGCCCAAAAGGAGAAATGAATGGCCCGGATAGCCGGAATCGATCTACCGCGCGACAAGCGTGTGGAAGTGGCGCTGACGTACATCTTCGGTATTGGACGGCCTACGGCAAACAAGCTGTTGGCTGCCACGAAAGTCAACCCGGACACGCGCGTGAAGGATCTTAAGGATGAGGACATCCAGAAGTTACGCGAGCAGATCGAAAGGAATTTGAAGGTCGAGGGTGACCTGCGTCGAGAGATCTCGAGCGCGATCAAGCGGTTGATGGACATCGGCTGCTATCGCGGCTTGCGGCACCGCCGCGGCTTGCCGGTGCGTGGACAGCGAACCAAGACCAATGCGCGCACCCGCAAGGGGCCAAAGAAGACAGTTGCCGGGCGCAAGAAAGCCAAGGGTCCCGGCATTGGTAAGTAAATGTAGTCGCGCGAATTTATTCGCGCGTGTAGCGGGCGACTGTCAAGTCGCCCAAGTAGGGGGCGATTGGAAAATCGCCCCATTGAGGAATCAAGAATGCCAGTAGCAAAGAAAGCTCGATCCCGGAAGAAGCGCGAAGCCAAACATGTCTCGCAAGGCATCGCACACATTCACTCGAGCTTCAACAACACGCTCGTCTCCATCAGCGACACGACCGGCGGCGCCATCGCCTGGGCGAGCGCAGGCGGTATGGGCTTCAAGGGAAGCAAGAAGTCGACGCCGTTTGCTGCCCAGATGGCGGCCGAAAGCGCCGCGCGCAAATCCATGGAACATGGGATGAAGCAAGTCGAAGTGTATGTGAAGGGACCGGGAGCTGGTCGCGAAGCGGCAATCCGAGCGCTGCAGGCGGCTGGCCTTGAAATTACGCTCATCAAAGATGTCACACCGATTCCACATAACGGTTGCCGGCCGCCCAAGCGGCGCCGCGTCTAAAGGGGAGAATTACAAGAACAATGGCCCGATACACTGGACCCGTTTGCCGGATGTGCCGCCGCGAAAGCGCGAGCGGTGCAAAGCCTGGCGAGAAGGTCAAGCTTTTCCTCAAAGGCGAGCGCTGCTTGTCCAAAAAGTGCGCGGTCGAGCGGCGCACTGCGGCGCCTGGTCAAAAAGCCAACACGAAGAACCGGCCAAAGGTGTCGGAGTTCGGGCGCCAGCTTCGCGAGAAGCAAAAAATGCGCCGGATTTATGGCGTTCTTGAGAAGCAGTTCGAAAACTACTTCAAAAAGGCAACCGCGCGCAAAGGGCAGACGGGCACCGCGCTGCTCGCGCTGCTCGAGATGCGCCTTGACAACGTCATCTACCGGCTTAATTTGGCAACATCTCGTGCCCAGGCACGCCAGCTCGTTCGGCATCGGCATTTTTTCCTCAATGGCAAACGAGTGAACATACCGTCCATGCAAGTCCGTCCCGGCGACGAAATCGCCATCGTCGAGACAAGCGCGAAGTCCAACCTCTTTGCCGCATTGCTGGAATATGCCAAAGGTCGGCGCGTGCCGAGCTGGCTAGAGTACGACGAACAAAGCAATAAGGCGAAGGTTTTGCAGGCCCCGACGCGGGCCGATATCGACACTAATGTCGAAGAACAGCTAATCGTGGAGTATTATTCTCGCTAATGATTCATCAACTTGGGCAGCCGCAAGCTGCCACAAATCCAACAGGGTGGCCGAATGCCTCCCACGGGGTAGGTATGTCAGTTCTGGAATTTCAAAGAGCCTCAATTGAAGTGCGCGAGCGGCGCGACAGCAGCGCGACCTTTGTGATCGAGCCGCTCGAGCGCGGCTTCGGCATCACCTTGGGCAATGCGCTTCGGCGCATGCTGCTCTCATCGCTCCCAGGCGCAGCCGTGACGTATGTCAAGATCGACGGTGTACTGCACGAGTTCGCAACGATCCCTGGCGTCGTTGAGGATGTCACGAATATCATTCTCAACCTCAAGGGCTTGCCGTTGCGCTTGGCGACCGATGAGCCCAAAGTACTTCGCATCGAAGCTTCTGGCGAGCGCGAAGTAACGGCACAGGACATCGTTCCAGATGCGGACGTCGAGCTCTTGGATCCCAATTATCATATCGCGACGCTTTCGGACAAGAAGGCGCGACTGTACATGGAGATCGGCGTCGAGAAATGGCGCGGCTACGTGACCGCGGAGAAGCAACGCAACGTCGAGCACATTATCGGCTTGATCCCGGTCGATTCGATCTTTTCGCCCATCCGCAAAGTCTCGTATCATATCGAGGACACGCGCGTCGGCCAGACGACGGATTACGACCGGCTCATCATCGAGCTCGAGACGAATGGCAGCATCACGCCTGACGAAGCACTGAGTACGGCCGCCAAGATCCTCGCGGATCAGTTGACGTTGCTCGTGAACTTTAGCGGACGCACGGAAGTTGAAGCTCCCGTGGAAGAGGCTAAGCCATTCGCGAACTGGGATATCCCGGTTGACGAACTCGACCTCTCCGTCCGGTCCTACAACTGCCTCAAGCGCGCGGGAATCACGAAGATCTCCGAGCTCTTGCAGAAGACCGAAGACGAGATCATGAACATGCGCAACCTTGGCAAGAAGTCGGTCGATGAGATCAAGGAAAAGCTTGCCGAGCGAAACCTGTCGCTGCGAGGTTCCTAACGCAATGCGCCATGGAAAAGCCGATAAACGTCTCGGCCGCAACGATGACCACCGGCGCGCCATGCTGCGCAATCTGACGACTGCGCTCTTTACCCACGGCACGATCGAGACAACGGCGACGCGCGCAAAGGAAGTCTCGCGGACTGCAGCTCGGATGATCACGCGAGCAAAAAAGGGAGACTTGCACAGCCGGCGCCTCGTTGCGGCGTACTTGAACTCGGATGACGTAGTGAAAAAGCTCTTCGATGTCATCGCACCCAGTTTGGCTGGCCGCAATGGCGGGTACACGCGAGTCGTGCGCACCCGAATTCGCAAAGGCGACGCGGCCCCGCTTGCTCAACTGGAACTTCTTCAGTAAGCACGAGGCGCGGCGCGCACAAGACCTTCTAACCGGCGACCCTTAGGTCGCTCGCGCTCGGGTGAGAGTCGAACGTGATGCACTATTGAGAATTCTTTTTTGCGAGACGGGCTATTCGGAAAGCCGGCGCCGCTTGGCCACCGTCGCTCCCGCGCACGAATTGTTGACGTGCGCGAAGGACGATGTGCTGTCGTCGCTCGCCGGCGTTGACGTTGTGGTACCGTACGGGGCCCAGATCAACCGTACCGTCATCGAGCGCGGTTCCTTCGGGCTCATCCAGCAGTTTGGCGTCGGTTTAGAAAGTGTCGACATTGAGGCGGCCACCGATCGAGGCGTGTGGGTTGCGCGCGTCGCCAGCGCACAAACCGGCAACGCCGAGTCAGTGGCGGAGCACGCTATTTTAATGATGCTGGCGCTAGCGCGCAGACTGTCCGAACTCGAAGGCTCTCTTGCTCAGCGCATCGTCGGCGATCCCCCAGGGAGCGCTCTTGCGCGAAAGACGGCGTGCATCATTGGTCTAGGGGGTGTTGGTTCGGCTCTCGCACGGAGACTGCAGGCCTTCGACATGAGGCTTCATGGCGTCCGAGCTCGGGCGCTCCTGGGTGCGCCGGCTGGCGTCGGGATGAAAATCTTCGGTTCAGGGCAGCTTCATGCAGCGCTGACAGACTCGGATTTTGTCATCGTGTGTGCGACGATGGATGCCTCGAATCGAAACCTCATCGACAGCAGTGCGTTGCGGGCGATGAAACGAGGTGCATTCCTGATCAATGTGGCTCGTGGCGGTCTCGTCGACACGTCCGCACTCGAGGCAGCACTTACCGCCGGGCATCTTGCTGGAGCTGGGTTGGATGTGGTTGCCGACGAGCCGATCGACCCGACGAGCTCTCTGTTGAGACACAACGTCATCGTCACGCCGCACATCGCAGGCGTGACGGACCTTTCGTATGAGGGCATAGCGCGCGAGGTCGCGCGAAACTTGGAAAAGTATGCGCGCGGCGAGCCTCCGCTCCATGCCGTCAATGCCCCACGCGCACCCCGTCGTAGCCTCGCCACTCTGCGCTAAAGAACACACCATTGGAAAATCGCCCCATCTCGCAACGGATCCTTAGGTCCGCTCCGGGCCAACCAGCGCCTGTAATCGATGCACGTATGCTTTGACGCCGGGATCGGCAGGATTGCCTAAGTCGCAATCGATCGGTTCGGCGAGCGCAAACTCAACTGGTGCTGGCAGGTCGCCAGAAGGCACGGGCACGTGATTGCGCAAGACGATGTCGCACGAACCTACGGACTCTAGCGCGACGGCTTTCCATTTTTTCCCCGGGTCAGTCGCTACCATGATAGAAGCTTTTGGGGTGAGCCACTCGAGCGCCGTGGTTCCCTCGATCAGCGTCATCTGGGCGCCCGCGTCGCGCAGAAACGCAAGCGCAGCTTCTATGGATTGCGGAGCGCCGCTCCGTAGCGCTATTACCCATGCTACCGCTATTGCCCCGGCCTCGGAGAGCCGGCATGTGTCGGTGCCGGATTTGCGAATGGCGCGGCGGCTCGTAATGAGACGGCTAGGGATTCGGGTCGAAACTGTCTCGCAAACGCCGCACGATGCCCCCCGGCCGCAGATCCCGGCTGCGTCGGCGACTGCAAGTGCGGATGCCCCATGATCGTGAGGATCTCGCTCCCCGTCCGCAACGGTGAGTTTGATGGCGCCTACTCGGCGCGAACTCAGCACACGAATCGCCACTTCAGACGCGAGCGTCTTGCCCACACCGGAATGCGGTCCGCCGACGATAACGAGATCCACACTGCTTGTGTTCGGTGAACGTGGCTCTGACTCCAGCGAGAGCGGACCTAAAGGTCCGCTGCTACATGCCGAGAGGAGCGGAACGAAAGGTCCGCTGCTACATGCAAAGAGGAGCGGACCAAGTCCGGGTTAGTCGATATTGGGGGCGGCGGCGAGCACTTCGGGCGACGCGGTGGCGGCGAAGCGCTCGAAGTTTTCCGCAAATTTGCGGGCAAGTTCCTTGGCTTTGGCATCGTAGGCAGCCGCATCGGGCCACGTGGAACGCGCATCCAAAACTTCCTTGGGCACCCCGGGGACTTCGGTTGGAACGCCGACCTTGAATACCGGATGTGGCACGAAGGTCGCATGATCGAGTTTGCCGCTCAGCGCCGCATTCACCATGGCGCGCGTGTATGGCAGCTTCATGCGCTTGCCAACGCCAACCGGTCCTCCGCTCCAACCGGTATTCACGAGCCAGCAGCGCACGTTGTGCTTGGCGATGCGCTCGCCCAGCATATGCGCGTAGACGGTGGGCTCATGGACCATAAACGGCGCACCAAAGCAGTGGGAGAAGGTCGTTTGCGGTTCGGTGACGCCCTTTTCTGTGCCGGCCACTTTGGCCGTATAGCCGGAGAGAAAGTGATACATGGCTTGCGCCGGAGTCATGCGAGCGATCGGCGGCATCACCCCGAACGCGTCAGCCGTTAGCATGACGATATTCTGCGGGTGGCCCGCTACCCCGCCAGGCGCCACGTTCGGCACCGAGGTCAGCGGATACGCGGCGCGCGTGTTTTCCGTCAGCGAAGCATCGTCCAGGTCAAGTTCGCGAGTCACAGGGTCGATGACCACGTTTTCAAGCACCGTGCCAAACGTGCGGGTGGTTGGATAGATCTGCGGCTCGAGTTCGGCTGAAAGATGAATGGCCTTCGCGTAGCAGCCGCCTTCGAAGTTGAACACGCCCGCGTCGCTCCAGCCATGCTCGTCGTCGCCGATGAGCGCCCGGTTTGGATCCGCGGAAAGCGTCGTTTTACCCGTGCCCGAAAGACCGAAAAAGATCGCAACATCGCCGGCGGCACCGACGTTGGCCGAGCAATGCATGGGCATGACGTTTCGCAGGGGGAGCAAGTAGTTCATGATCGTGAAGACCGACTTCTTGATCTCGCCTGCGTACGTGGTTCCCCCGATGAGCACGAGATGACGCGCAAAATCGACAATAATAAACGTTTCCGAACGCGTGCCATCGCGTTCGGGAACGGCGAGGAAATTGCAAGCGTCGACCACCGCAAACTCCGGCTCGAAACCTTGGAGTCCCTGAGCAGTCGCTGGAATAAAGAGATTCCGAGCGAAAAGGTTGTGCCAGGCAAGCTCGGTGACCACGCGCACCGGAAGCCGATAGTTGGGATCTGCTCCGGCAAATGCATCCAGAACGTAAACTTCCTTGTCGCGCAAATACTGGTCGACCCTTGCGAGGAGCGCATTGAATTTGGTGCGGTCGAAGGGCTTGTTCGTCTTACCCCAATCGATACGAGCTTCGCTGCCAGGCTCGCGGACGAAAAACTTGTCGTTGGGCGAGCGGCCGGTGTGTTTGCCGGTTCGCACGACGAGAGGTCCCGCCACCGCCGCGAGGCCCTCTCCGCGCTTGATCGCTTCCTCAAAGAGGGGTGCGGTCGTGAGATTGTGCGTGGCCTTACGGACCAAGCCAAACCCGTAGGATTCAAAACCTGCGCTCTCAAGGTCGCTGGCGAGCAAAGCCATGGATTGAAACGTCTCCTTAGGTAATGGAGTGTTTTTAGGCGCTTACAAAGGCGTTTTAGCGCTTCCTGCGCTGGGGCGCTAAGCTTCGACTTTACGCGCTGCGAGAAAACGCGCACCCGGGACAAACCAGGTGCTAGAGCGCGGCTTTGAGGGTATCCGCCGAGATATTCGCGCCACAAATGATGAGCGCAACTCGGGCATTTGGCGAGAGACCCTTCGCATACGACAATGCCGCAATAGCGACTGCCGCCGAGCCTTCCAAGAGCATATGGTGGGTTTCGATAAAAAGGCGCATCGCAGCGCGGATTTCGTCCTCGCTGACCTCGACACACTCATCCACCACCTGGCGGCAAAGATCGAGGGTAATCGCCCCTGGTTCCACACCTCCCGCAGTTGCGTCGGAGAGCGTTGGGTGATGTTCGACCTCCACAATTTTTCCAGCGCGTATCGATTCGATCATGGCTTTAGAGTTGCGAGGTGAAGCTGCAATAATGCGCGCCCCCGGATTGACGCTTTTTATGTAACCCCCGATCCCGCCGATCATTCCCCCGCCGCCGAGCGAGGCGACGACCACGTCCATCTTGGGTAACGACGCAAGGAGCTCCATCCCAATCGTGCCTTGTCCTGCGACGACGTCCCAATCGTTGTAGGGCGAGACATACGTTAGTCCATTGTCTTGCGCGAAACTTCGAGCGAAGTGCTCCGTTGCGGCACTTTCCGTGCCTGCGTAGCGCACTGACCCTCCCAGCCGGGCGATGTTCGCGACTTTTACCTTTGAGGCGCCTTCGGGCACGAAGATCGTGCCAGGCAACTCGAGTTTGGCAAGAGCGTAGGCCACTGCCGCTCCGTGGTTGCCGGTAGAGGCTGCGACCACGCCGCGGGCGCGCTCCGCATGGGGGAGAGACAGAATCTTGTTGAACGCGCCGCGCGTCTTGAACGAACCCGTATGTTGGAGATTCTCGAGCTTGCAGAACACGTTCGTCCCGGCGAGCTCGCTCAGAGCTTGTGAGTGCTCAAGGGGTGTTTCGAGCACATGAGGACGGATGCGCTGGGCGGCCGCTTCGATGCGTGACGCAAGGCTTAAGACTTCCTTTGACACTGGGGTTCACCTCACGGGGCCCTGGTAAGCGTCGCTAGTTTGACGCGCGGTAATCCACAACTTTTTCGTAACTACCCACCGTCGTTCGCAGGCGGTTCGCAAGTCAATCCACAGGCCGCGGAAGAAGAGTATCCTGGTCGGGCATACAAACATATGTTTGCCCGCACTATAGGATTGGAATGGCGCGCAGCTTCGTTCACCTTCACACCCACAGCGAATACTCGCTGCTTGACGGCGCGTGTCGCACGAAAGAAATGGTTGCCAGCGCAGCCGAGTTTGGCATGCCGGCAATTGCGCTCACCGATCACGGCGTCTTGTATGGGGCTCTTGAGTTCTACTTCGAAGCAAAAGCCAAGGGGATCAAGCCTATCATCGGGTGCGAGATGTATGTGGCGCCCCGGGGCCATCGCGATCGCAGCGCCCGCGACGAACATCACCTGACGGTTTTGGCAGCGAACAAAGCGGGCTATCGCAATCTTCTGAAACTTGTTTCGATCGGCTTCATTGACGGCTATTATTACAAGCCGCGCGTCGATCTTGAGTTGCTCGCCGAACATGCCGAGGGGCTCATCGTTCTGTCGGGCTGTCTCGGTGGGTCGATTGCCCAAGCCCTCGTGAAAGGCGAGGTGGACCGCGCGACCAAGACCGCGAGGGACTTTCAGGCGGTATTCGGGGATCGCTATTTCATCGAAGTTCACCACCATCATCACCCGCTGGAGGACCGCATCCGCCCGGCTCTCTTCGGCCTCGCGCGGGAGCTCGGGTTACGCGCGGTCGCAACCAACGACTTCCATTACTTGCGCCGCGATGACGCGTCGGCGCACGATGTGCTCCTGTGCATCGGGACCGGCAAAATGGTTTCGGATACGGATCGGTTGCGCTTTGAAAACGATCAATTCTATTTCAAGTCCGCGGAGGAAATGCGCGAGCTGTTTGCAGAGGTGCCGGATGCCTGCGAGGCTACATTAGATATCGCGCAGATCGTCGATCTCGAACCTCGAGGCGACCTCGTTTGCCATCCCAGCTTTTCCCGTGCCGCTAGGCCATCAAAGCGACCAAGCCTATTTGCAATCGTTATGCGAAGAAGGGCTGCGCGAGCGATATGGCGAGCCGACCGCCGAGCAGCGCAGCCGCCTGGCGTACGAGCTCGACACCATCGGACGCATGGGATACGCCTCCTACTTCCTGATCGTGTGGGATTTCATTCGATACGCCCGCGAGCAGCGCATACCGGTTGGCCCAGGGCGTGGTTCAGCGGCAGGAAGCATCGTTGCATACGCACTGCACATCTCCGACGTGGATCCGCTGCGCTACAATCTGTTTTTCGAGCGCTTCCTCAACCCAGAGCGCATTTCGATGCCCGATATCGACACGGATTTTTGCTTCGAGCGGCGCGACGAAGTCATCGAATATGTAACGAAGAAGTACGGTGCTGATCGGGTCGCGCAAATCGTCACTTTTGGAACGATGGCGGCGCGCGCAGCCGTCCGCGATGTTGGCCGAGTCATGGGCGTGCCGCTCGGAGACGTCGACAAGATCGCCAAGTTGATTCCGAACACCCCAACGAATCCGATGTCCATTCAGCAAGCGATCGACGCGGTGCCTGAGCTCGCATCGATCTATCAGCGCGACGGGCAAGCCCGCAAGCTCCTTGACACGGCCAAGCGGGTCGAAGGTTTGGCGCGCCATGCTTCCACGCATGCCGCTGGCGTCGTGATCGCGCCTGGACCAATCACAGACTATGCACCGCTCGTTCGGCTGGGCGACAACGACGTCAACACTCAGTATTCGATGGAGTGGGTCGAGCGCGTCGGCTTGCTCAAGATGGATTTCCTTGGCCTTCGTACGCTCACGGTGCTGGCCGCAGCCGCCGAAGAAATCTGCCGGACGGCAGAACCGGCGTTTAGCCTGGATGGCATCCCACTCGACGATGCAAAAACATTCGCAATGTTATCGGCCGGCCAGACCACGGGCGTCTTCCAGCTGGAAAGCGCCGGCATGCGCCGCTACATCGCCGAGCTGCGACCCACGCGCATTGAGGACGTCATCGCCATGGTTGCGCTCTATCGGCCCGGTCCCATGGATTGGATTGGCAATTTCATTGCGGGCAAACATGGCCGGCGCGCCATAACGTATCTGCATCCCAAACTCGAGCCCATTCTCCAGGAGACCTACGGTATCGCCGTCTACCAAGAACAAATCACGCAGATGTGCCGCGACCTTGCCGGTTACACATTTGGGCAGGCCGACGCGATGCGCAAAGTCATCGGAAAGAAAATTAAAGAAAAAATACCATCCGAACGAAAAAAATTCATCGATGGCTGCGTGCGCAACGGCATCGACGAAGCGCTCGCAACGAAGATATGGCAATTCGTCGAACCGTTTGCCGGATACGGGTTCAACAAGGCGCACTCCGTCTGTTATGGCTTGCTCGCGTATCGCACTGCCTGGCTCAAGGCGAATCACCCACTTGCTTTTATGGCGGCGCTGCTCACGTCGGTCAAACAGAATACCGACAAGCTCGTTGAGTATCTCGCCGATTGCGCGCAGCGCAAGTTGTTGATCCTTGCGCCGGATGTGAACGAGAGCGGTCCGAACTTTACGGTCGTCGGCAACGCGATTCGTTTTGGCCTGACCGCAGTAAAAAATGTTGGCGAGGGCGCGGTGCGAGAACTCATCGAGAAACGCGGCAGCGGTTTTGCCTCACTGGCCGATATTTGCGCGCGTCTGGATTGCCGCATCGTTAACCGGCGAGTCCTAGAGTCGCTGATCAAAGCTGGCGCGCTCGACAGCCTTCCGGGCAACCGCAGCGAAAAGCTCGCGGGGCTGGACGCCGCGCTCGAGTACGGCCAACACGGGGCCACGCAGCGCGCCATGGGGCAGGCCTCGCTTTTTGGCTCTGATGAGTCCGGTGGACTTCCCGCACCAGTCTTGCCGCAGCGCGAGCCGCCAAGTTCGGCACTTCGGCTCGCGCAAGAAAAAGAAGCCATCGGCGTTTACATCTCCGGGCACCCGCTGGCTGACAAGACGGTAGACCTCGCGCGACGCACGAGCCACACGATTGCGAGACTGCGCGAGCTGCCTGAAGACGAGACAGTCTCGGTTGGCGGCGTCGTGACGGCGAGTCGGCGGGTTGTGACCAAGGCCGGCGGGCAGATGCTTGTCGCAAAGCTCGAAGATCTCACGGGAGCCATCGAAGTCGTCGTGTTTCCCAAGTGGTACCCGGAGCTGTCACCGCTGTTGCTTGACGAAGCCATTGTGGTCGTCAAAGGCAAGGTCAAGGAGCGCCGGGCGATCGGCAAGCCACCCGGCTACATCGAGCCGCAATCCGCGGACGAAGAAAAACAAGAGCGCCCGGAAGTGAGCCTCCAGGCGATCGAGGCATCGCCGCTGGGTCTGGCACCAGTTATTTCAGGCGGTTCTCGCCTGCCGCAGGAGGCGCGCGATGAATCGGCGCTTGCGGTACACATTCGACTCCATGGCGATGCCGAGGATGGCGTACGCCTCGAACGACTCCGCGAGCTGATCAAAAATGCCCAAACCGGCTGCGACCGCGTGTACCTCCATGCGAACAGCAACGGCGATTCGCGTCCGCTGCGCCAGCCCGTGCAATTGACCCCAGCATTGCGCGAAGACTTCGCCTCGGTTTTCGGCGCGGACAATGTTTGGATGGGGGACCGGTGAGAGGCCGCCTGCTGATCGCCATCGACTTGGATGGTACGCTTATCGGCGAAACGCTGACAATCAGCGCACAAGACAAGGCAGCTATTGCCGCGTCACAAGCAGCGGGGAACGTGATCTGTCTCGCGAGCGGCCGGCTGTACGCTGCGTCGCGTCCTTTTGCCGTGCAGCTCGATTTGCATGGCCCCATCATCGCGCTGCAGGGCGCTGCCGCGTACGACCTGCGCACCGAACAGCGCCTGTTTTGCACACCGCTCGCTGTTCCGACGGCGCTGCAAGCGTACGACGACCTGCGCCGCCGCGGCTTTCACCTCCAGCTCTACTACGGAGATAGCTTGTATCTTGACACACTCAACGAAGCGGCCCGCTACTATCTGCGCATTTCGAGAGTCGAACCCGTGATGGTGCCAGATCTGCGAGCGCTCTTGACCGGGAGTGCGCCGGCAGAGCCTGGACCGATCAAAGTGCTCGGCATCGCAAGCGAAGAGCACGTCAGGAAAACGATACCAGTGCTTTCGGAAGCTTACGCTGGCTGCGCGAACGTCTTCCGAAGCATGCCTGTCTTCCTTGAAATAACAGATCCCCACGCAACCAAAGGCGAGGCGTTGAAGCGGATCGCCACCCTCCTGGACATCGACATGAGTGCGACGGCGGCGATTGGGGACTCCGACAACGACGTTTCAATGTTTGAGGCCGCCCAAACATCCTTTGCCGTCGCCAATGCGACTGAAGCTGCCAAACGTGCCGCGAGCACCCTCGTATCGCCCCTTGGCAGTGGCGTCGCCGACGCGTTGCGCAAGCTGGAACAAGGAGTGGCCCATGAGCCGGCCTGAGCCCGTTCGACGCCACGTCGTCAAACAGGCGGCCACGAACCAGCGTCTTGTGTTCTTGGCTTGGTTGCTGATCGCACTCGGCGCCATTGGCTACGAACTCTACGCGCAAGCGCGAGATCCCCACTTCGCCGCCAATATTGGGACGGTTACAGGACTTGCTCACGAAAGCGAAGGCGAAGTTCTCGGCGCGCTGGCGCTGGCACCTGACCAAAATGCGTGGCTCATCAACCGTCGTGCGGCCGAGTGGCGCATCGAGCGGCTGCCGTGGGTTGGACGCGCATCGCTGCATGTCACGTGGCCAAACGAGGTTACCATTGACGTTATCGAGCGAACCCCAATGGCGACGGTGGACCTCTCGCAAGATACGACGCAGCCTCCGCGAAGGGCAGCCGCTATCATCGACGAGACACAGCGGGTACTCGCAGTGACAACCGCGCGAGACGAACATGCCGAGCTCCCTCGCATTGTGGTCCTGCCCCCGCCAGTCGGCCCCGTGAGCGCCGGCGATACCCTTGCGAACTCGGACGTAACGCAGGCGCTGCGGGCGTTACGCGAGTTGCGCACACTGGGACTTCCAATCTCGGCGGTCGGCATTGCCCCTTCCACAGGCATCAGCGTCACCGCCAACCGGAATTTGCGCGTGTTGTTTGGTGACGACGAGGAGTTGGCGAAAAAAGCGCAGCTCTTTGAAGCAATCGTCGCCAAGATATCCACACCCGAACGGATCGCGTACGTGGACGTTCGCAGCGTGCGCGCACCGACCGTGCTCTACAGATGAAGCGTCGTGGTTGCAAAAGGTATGTTCGCGCGCAGTTGGAATGGCACAACGTTCGCCCGGCTGATTCGCTTCACCATCGGTCGCCATTAATTAAAGAGAGGTAGGCGTTGGCACGTAGCGACGTAGTTTGCGGGCTCGACATCGGTACGACGAAAACGGCGGCGGTGATCGCAAGCGTCAACCCAGGCGGGCCAATCGACCTCATCGGTTTTGGCGTCGCCCCTTCCTCGGGGCTGCGCAAAGGCGTCGTCACCGATTTAGAAGAGACGGTCAAATCAATCGAAGCTGCCATGGAGAGCGCGGAACGCATGGCTGGCTTGCATGTGTCAAGCGCCTTCGTGGGCGTGACGGGCGAACATGTGCAAGCTCCCTGAATTCGCATGGGATCGTCGCTGTCAGTGGCGAGGACCACGAAGTCGGCGCCGCTCGACGTCAAACGCGTCGTTGACGCAAGTACGATCATTACGCTGCCGGCCGAACGCCAGCTCATCCACACGCTGCCGCGCGAGTACACGGTTGACGGTCAGAACGGGATCACGGACCCCGTCGGCATGTCCGCGATGCGCCTCGAGGTCGACACGCACATCGTCACCGCTGGCTCGTCATTCATCGCGAACGTCCTCAAGTGCGTGCACCGCGCTGGAATCGAACCCGCAGGCGTCATCTTCGAGCCCCTCGCAGTCGGCATTGCCGTCTTGTTGCCGGACGAACGAAACGCAGGAGTCGTGCTTTTGGACATTGGCGGCGGCACAACAGATGTAGCGGTGTATTGGGGTGGCGGCGTTTACCATACCTGGACTGTGCCCGTCGGCGGCGACATCGTGACCAACGACATCGCGTTAGGTCTCAAGACGAGCTTTGGCGAGGCAGAGAACATCAAAGTCGCGTATGGCACCGCCGACCTTGCGGCTCGACCTTGGTGAAGAAACGTTCGAAGTGAAGGCATTGTCCGGGCGCACGACTGCGGCCCGCCGCCAAGCATTTCTTGCGCCAGATTATCGTTGCGCGGATGTCGGAGATCTTCAAGATCGTGCGTTCGAACCTTGCCGAGAACTGCCCGCCCGAAGTCATGCTCGCCGAACTCGTCCTCACGGGCGGAGGCGCACAGCTGACGGGCGTGGACTCGCTTGCTGCCGATCTCTTCGATCTGCCGGCGCGCATCGGCATGCCGATGCACGTTGGTGGTCTCACTGAAGCCATCAAGCACCCAGCCTACGCAGCGCTTGTTGGGCTTGTTCTTTTTGGCGAGAAGTCTGAAATCGCGGCGAACCCGTGCGCACGAACGGCAAAGGCATGTGGCACAAAGTCAGTTCGTGGTTTTCGGAAGTGTGGGATGACAACCCAGCGCAAGCGCCCAAAGCCTGGCGACACAAAAAATGACAACCCCGAGAACATTTCTACACCTCGTTCAATTCATCCAGAGAAGGGAGAAGCAATGACCGCAGAGCGCCGTTACGTTCCCGAGCACATGGCAACCATCAAAGTCATCGGCATTGGTGGCGGAGGTTGTAACGCAATTAACCGCATGGTCGATGCCGGAATCAAAGGCGCGGATTTCTTCGCCGTCAATACGGACGTTCAGGCGCTGAAGATCTTCACGCACGGAGAACACGCTGCAGATCGGCCAAAATCTTACGCGAGGGCTCGGCGCGGGAGCCGATCCGGAGATCGGCCGCCAAGCCGCAGAAGAATCTAGCGACGATCTTGGCGATGCTCGTCGAAGGTACCGACCTCGTGTTCATCACTGCGGGCATGGGCGGCGGCACGGGCACGGGTGCCTCGCCGATTCTCGCCGAACTGGCTCGCGCCGCCGGCGCCTTGACGGTGGGTGTGGTGACCAAGCCCTTCGGGTTCGAATTGCGCAGACGAGCGCAGATCGCCGATCGCGGCATCGCCGAACTCGAGCAGAAGGTCGACACGCTGATCGTCATACCGAACGACCGGCTCTTGACGGTTATCGAAAAGCGCACGCCCTTGCTCGAAGCGTTCTCGTACGCCGATGACGTGCTGCGCCAAGGCATTCAGGGCATCACCGATCTGATCACGCAACCAGGCCTCATCAATCTTGATTTCGCCGATGTGCGGCGCGTCATGACCGACGCTGGCTCTGCGCTCATGGGGATTGGGACCGGCACGGGCGAGCATCGGGCTGCCGACGCGGCGCACAAAGCCATCTCAAGCCCGTTGCTCGAGGCCACGATCGACGGCGCACGCGGTGTTATCTTCAACATCTACGGCGGACCCGATCTCTCGATGTTCGAGGTCGAACGAAGCTGCCGAGCTCATCAGCAAAGCTGTCGATCCCGACGCCGAGGTTATCTTCGGCGCCACGATCGACGACCGGTTGCAAAATGAGGTGCGGGTCACCGTGCTCGCCACCGGCTTTGGCTCTCGGGCGCGCGATCGCCAAAGGGTCATCGGCGTTGGTGAAATCGAGAAGGTCGCTCCGGTCAGCATGGACGAGATCGAAGTGCCCGCGTTCTTGCGCTATCATCGGTAGGGGTACTCGCGGGCGATGAAATGCCTGGCGAGCGAGCACGCGGACGTGCGCGCTCCTGCAGAGTCCGTCTTCGACTACGTGTCGGACCTCGCTCGTTGGCCGACGTGGTTCACCTGCGTCGTCTCAGCCGCGGCGCCAGAGGACAAACCTCTGGCGCAGGGCGTCGAGGTGCACGTGTGCATGCACGCCGGCCGGCGGCGTTGGCAGGAAAGCTTCGAAGTGACGCGCTTCATACGAAACGCGTTCCTTTCATTTGAGTCGTTTTTTTCCACTGCGCGTCGAATCGATTTCCGATTCGAGCGGCGTGGACAAATGACGCGACTCGCCTGTTCGATAGGCTACCCTGTGTATGGGGGCAGCCTGCCAGCCGTGTATCACGCAATCGTCGGGCGGGGGCGTTTGCGCAAAGCACTCCGTGACTCGCTCGTGCACCTAAAGAATATCCTCGAAGAACGGGCCGGCGAAACCGCTGCCGCCGAAGACTATGGGCGCCTTGACAGCGCCATAGGAGAAGTCAAGGCGGTCGTGGCTGCGCCAAGCGTGCGGGTAGGGTAGAGCGGCTCGGCGAAATGAGCAATCCCAATGCCTGTCTACGAATATCGCTGCAAAGCGTGCGGGCGCACGCACGAAATCGAGCACGGATTTAACGACGCGCGGCCAACCAAATGCTCGGCCTGCGGTGGGCAGCTCGTGCGGGTCTTTCACCCTGTTGGGGTGGTTTTTAAGGGTTCAGGGTTCCACAAGACCGACTACTCAACGTCCGGGGTTCGCAAGGATCCGGCCGACCAGTCCAAACCGGAGCCCCAAAAGACGGACGGCAAGCCGGCTGAGGGCAAGTCGAGCGAGAGCAAGCCGGCAAGCGAAGCGAAACCGAAGAGCAGCGATCCAAAGCCCTCTGATTCGAAGAAGTCATCGTGAGTCCGGCCAGCATCGCCGGATTGTCGGTGTGCGCCGCAGCGTTCCTCGGCACGCTGACTGCGATCGTTGTGTTTGGGCTGCGGGCATCAGCACTTGCCAGGCGGGCACGTGCCTTAGGTTCGCATCTAACCTTGATTGCCTTGCGCAAAGCGCAAAGCGGAGAACAATTCCAAGGCGTCGCTCAAAAACTGAGCGACTCGCAAGAACGCGTCGCTCGCATCGGACTGCGGATTGCCGACATCGCCGCGAGCGCGGCGCTTCTTGGTTTGAGTGTGGACCGAGTTGCGTTTGCCACCCTTCTTTTTCTGAGGACGTTCGTACCCACGCTCCAAGGTTCGATGGCTGACGACTAGCGCGACGCTCAAACACTAGAATGCCGCCCGCCATGCGCGGGCAAATCCAGGAAAAGATGTTGCAATACACGCGCTGTGCTCGATGATGAGTGGTGCGCGTGTCGCAACCGCTAAGATTGCCGCCGCCATTCCGATGCGATGATCTCCGCGCGTATCAATCGTCGTCGGCGCCCGTAGGGTTTGACCGCCGCGCAGCTCGATGCCATCATGTTTCGCCTCCGCGCGCACACCAAATTGCTTCAGTAGCGCGACTATTGTGGCGATTCGGTCGGATTCCTTATGGCGTAACTCCATTGCACCGCGAATGCGTAACACCCCAACCGCAGTGGCAGCGAGCGCGCACAATGCAGGTATTTCATCGATGATTTCCGGCACGATGTTCTGTTTGATTGGCACGCAGCGCAGCGGATAGCCTCCGTGAATCACGAGATCGGCTGCGGGCTCGCCAGCGCTTCCGCGCGAGGGGATGATGTCGACATGCACGCCCATAGCGCGGAGCACATCGAGGATGGCGGTGCGAGTGGGATTTACGCCTACTTTTTGCAAGCGCAAGTGGGACCCTCGGACGAGCGCGCCAGCACAGGCGAAATAGACCGCGGCGGACAGATCGCCGAAGATCTCAAGGCTGCGCGGCGACGTAAGCGGCGAAGGCTGCACCTGGATGGTTCGTCCGCGAACGGCAATCTTGCCCCCAAATGCCCGAAGCATCCGTTCTGTGTGATCGCGTGAGTCGAACTTCAATCGAATGGTCGTTGGGCTGGAGGCGTGCACCGCGGCCAGCAAGATTGCCGATTTGACCTGGGCAGACGCAACGTCCACCCGAACGCGAGCGCCATGCAGCTGCCCGCACCCGCGAAGACGCAAGGGTGGCCGGCCGTGCGAACTGGTGCGGATATCCGCGCCCATTTCGTTGAGGGGCTGCGCCACGCGGAGCATCGGCCGTCGGCGCAGACTCGCATTGCCGTCGAGCACGGCGTGAACGCGGCCGGCGAGTAGCCCCGCGAGCAATCGCATCGTTGTTCCGGAATTGCCGCAGTCGATCGTGTCGTGAGGAGCGCGAAATGTGCTGTCGCCGTGCACCACAAATCCATTGCGGGTTCGGTTGATCCTGACGCCGACTTGGCGCAACGCGGCAATGGTCGCGTGCACGTCCGCGCCGGCATTTGCGCCCCTGATCGTGGTCTTGCCGGTGGCAATCGCAGCGAGCATGAAGGCGCGGTGCGATACCGATTTGTCTCCGGGCAGCACAAGGGTTGCGCGCCGGGCGGCAGGAGCGGGGAGATGCAAACGGTCCACGACGAGCTGATGCGCGCTCACAGCGGAGGCAACCTCTCTGCATGCTCTGCGACTTTGGGGGATACGAGGAAATGCCACGCTGCTGGGCCACAGGAAAAAGCTGAAGCTTGGATGGAAACCGCCATATCAATGTCGAGCACAACGACAACACGCTTTGTAGGCCTCAAGCTGACGAGCACGGTTGCAGCGGTGTTTGCCTTTGCTTTGGTGGTTTGGGGCGCGATCGTTCGCATCAATGGCGCCGGGATGACCTGTCCTGATTGGCCACGCTGTCGGGGCGTCTGGTTTCCGAACCTCAATGGAACCGTATTCTACGAATGGGCGCACCGGCTGGGCGCGCCAATTCTCACCCTGCTCATCGTCGCCGCGTTCGTGCTGGCCTTTCGCTCTCGACGCGAACTCCCCGAAGCAATGCGCTTTGCGTGGGTCTCTCTTGCAATGGTAGCGGTGCAGATTATCATCGGCGCGCTCACGATCCGGTATGCGAATAGTCCCCCGAGCGTCGCGGCGCACTTGGTCGTCGGGATCGGCACGTTTGTCAGCTTACTGCTGCTCTCATATTGTGCATGGGAAGAGCTCGATGACCGGAAGATCTTGCAGACCAAGGTCGCGGTAGCACCAGCGCTCGCGGCTCTCGCGCTCTTGAGCACGATCGTCGCGTTGGTCGCGGTTATTGCTGGCGGGTACATGAGTGCGTCACATGCGGGGGGCGCTTGTACCGGTTTTCCACTATGCAACGGCTGGTCAGGCGCCACGACGCTCGCCGGTGAGATTCACATGGGTCACCGCTTTGCCGCGTATGCGACTTTTGCGCTCGTCGTGGCGCTCGCCATTGCGACCGCCACCACCAAGAGGTTGCCTTTGGATTTTCGGCGCCTCGTGTGGCTGGCGCTCGGTTTGGCAATCGCGCAAGTTGGGCTCGGAGTCCTCACGGTGGTGTCTGGGCTCGTCCCCCTGCTGCGTTCCGTCCACCAGGCAACAGGCGTGCTCTTCGTTGCTACTCTTGCACTGGTTACCTACCGCTCGCAGCTTGGTCGCGCGGCGGCTGCTGATCCAGCGCCGTGGTCAACGGCGAAAAGCTACGTGCAGCTGACAAAACCGAACGTCATGTCACTCCTACTGTTCACCACGTTTGCGACGATGATGATGGCCGCGGGCGGCCTGCCGTCGCTGTCACTGGTCTTTTGGACGCTGCTAGGGGGCGCGCTTGCATCCGCGTCGGCGGCGAGCATCAACATGTATCTGGATCGCGATTTGGACGCGCAGATGTCGCGCACCAAGTTGCGTCCGATTCCGAGCGGCCGTGTCCCCGCCCGTAACGCACTGTTTTTTGGCATCGTGTTGGGTCTGCTCGCGTTTGTCGAACTTTGGGTCGCTGTAAACCCGCTCGCAGCCACCCTCTCGACTATCGGGATTCTCTACTACGTCTTCATTTACACGATGTGGCTCAAACGGACCACGCCGCAGAACATCGTGATTGGCGGCGCTGCAGGTTCGATTCCACCGCTTGTCGGGTGGGCTGCGGTCACTCATCACCTCGACGTGACCGCGTATCTGCTCTTCTTGATCGTGTTCGTTTGGACACCGCCACATTTTTGGAGCCTCGCGCTGATGAAGAAGGATGAATACGCCAAAGTGGGCATCCCCATGTTGCCCGCCGTTCGGGGTGAGGCCGTCACAAAGCAACAGATCGTGCTGTACTCGTGGGTGCTCATCGCCTTGACGCTCGTGATGGTTCCCATGCATCTCATGGGCCTGACCTACCTGGCGATCACCCTTGTGCTTGATGCGCTGTTCCTCGCGGGCGCCTTGTGGGTCGCCGCCGCTGGGACGCGCAAGAGCGAATTGACGATGTACAAATTCTCCATGCTGTACCTAGCGCTGCTATTCAGCGGCATGGTTATCGATCGTTTCGGCCATGTCTAAGGCTGTAGGGGGCGATTGGAAAATCGCCCCATTCGCCCTTCTTGGAGCCTGCCTCTGAGCGTGCGCGAAGCCGTAATCCCGGTCCCTACGAACACCCAAGCCACAACTAGCTACCGGCCGGTCATCGTCATGCCCCCGCTGCTGCTCGGCATTTTCTTGCGCGCGCTGCAGATGACTGTCATCGCTCCTTCGCTCGTCAGCATCTCAACATCGCTTGGCTCGACGCTCGCGCAAGTCGGATGGATCATGGCGATCTACGCGACGGGCTCGCTCATCGCGCAACCCATTGCCGGGCGCCTGTCGGATGCTCGTGGTCGCCGCACCGTCTTCATTTCTGCGCTCGCAATTTTCTTACTTGGATCGATCGCATGCGCGCTGTCAACCTCGCTCGTCAGCCTCGTGCTGGGACGCGTGGTGCAATCGCTCGGCGCCGGAGCGCTCCAGCCTGCCGCAATTGCGATCATCGGTCAGCGGGTACCGAAAGAACGGCAAAGCGGCGCGTTATACCTTACCTACGGCATGTTCGCGCTTGCCGGCGCACTCGGCGCTGTCCTTGGCGGCCTTCTCATCGACGGGGGCAACGCGCTCGGCAAGGGAGTCTTTCTTTCCGGCGCTTTGCACGCCGAACTCGTCACCTACCCGTGGCACCTTATTTTTTGGATCAACGTTCCGCTCGCGGTCGGCGCGCTCGTGCTGGCCCTGCGAATACCGCAAGACGACGGGCCGGTGGAGCGCGTGGGGCTGGATGCCGGAGCGATCGTCTTGTTGCCCGCTGCCGCTTTGTGCGTGATGCTCGCCGCGAACGGGTCGGCGCCCGGCACCTGGATTTGGATTCTTGGCGCCATCGCAGTGCTTGTGGCACTCGCGCTCTGGGAGAGCAAGACTGCCGATCCATTTTTTGAACCGGCGCTTTTCGCGAACCGCGGGCCACTGCTGCTCTATTTGATCGCAGCCATCACTGGCATACCGGTCTTCTCGGTCACCATGTATTCTGCTGCATATTACATGACGCAATTTCATGCGAGCGCGGCGCAAGCGGGCGTTGCGTTGCTCGCGTTGGCGCTGCCGCTCGGGGCCGGTCAAGGCCTAGGTGGCTGGTTGTCCAAACGCATGGACCTTCGATCGCTCTTGGTCGTAGGGGTCGTGACGGTTGCCATAGGTGAGAGTATTCTCGCAGCGGCGCATGGCATGTTTGCCGTCTTATTGTCGTTTGCTGTCGTTGGCCTCGGCGTTGGGCTTGCCAGCGCCCCGCCAAACGCGCTTATGCTCCGGTACGTCAGCCAGCAGCGCAGTGGCGCAGCAAACGGACTTCTGACGATGTTTTCGAGCACCGGCGCGATTACCGCCCCTGCCGCAGTAACCGCCTTCCTTCATTTCAGCGGCGCGCAGGCATCACAAAGCTTTCGCTTGGATTTCGTGCTTTCGTGCGCGCTCGCGGCCGCCTGTGCGCCGCTTGCGCTCCTCTTGCCGCACTTTAACGAGTCGTGATTGCGAGGATGCGGGGCGCTCTTACTCAAACTTCGACATTTGTCGCCGGAGTGGCGGAACTGGCAGACGCACGCGACTCAAAATCGCGCGAGGTCACCCCTCATGTGGGTTCGACTCCCACCTTCGGCAGATCAAGATAGGATGCGCCGCGACGAGCGTGTAAGTCGGCGTCAACGCTTCGTGATGGAGAAAGTTTGAAACAAGAGCGTTCTCAACCGCTGCTTGATGCCGGCTTTTGGCGAGCCGTGATCGTCATGGCTGCGATCAGCGCGGTGCTCATGTACGTCGTCGTGATTTTTCCCATCGAGCGCTTCTTGCCGGAAGCGTCAACCGTCAGCGTCCCGATCGACAGGCTCTTCAAGTTCTGCTGGTTCTTCGGTGTGCCGATTCTCGTGTACGTGAACGGCATGATGATCTACTTTGCCATTCGCTACCGGCACCGGCCAGACGAACCCATGGATGCAGTTGGATCGGAGATTCACGATAATCGGGCGCTCGAGACCACTTGGACGGTCGTTCCAGCAATTCTGATGGTCGTGCTCGCCGTCTTGAGCTACATCGTCATTCCCATGTATTATCCGACTGGACAGGCTGCCGCGAGCGCGGTGACGATGGAGGCAATCGGCCACAAGTGGTATTTCGAGTTTCGCTATCCCGGTTTGCGCCAGTCCGTGATGAACGAGATGCACTTACCTGTCGGCGTACCAGTGACGCTTGACATTACGTCATCCGAGCAGACAACCGATGTTCTCACCGGCGCGGTCTTACACTCGTTTTGGGTACCCGAGTTCCGGCTCAAGCAAGATATGATTCCCGGGATGGTCGTGCCGATTCATTTCACACCAAGCGAGATTGGCACGTTCCGCATTGTGTGTGCCGAGTTTTGCGGCCTCGGCCATTCTCACATGTGGGGAAGCATCGTTGTGCAAAGCAAACCTGCTTTTGATGCGTGGTATGCGGCGCAGCAACACGCAGGCTTGGCGGGAACGAGCGCGATGATTCCAATAAACTTCGCCGCTGGGCACGCCAGTGGGGGCCAAGCTCTCTTCAACACAAAATGCACTGTTTGCCACAATGCCGCCCCCTTTGCGCAGCGGAAAGTTGGTCCAGGACTCGCGAATTTGTTTGACGATCCGAGCCATCCGACGCTCGTCACCGGCAAGAAGGCGTCGCCGGACAACGTCGCCGATATCTTGGAGCATGGCGCGCATGGCGACATGGGTACCATGCCGGACATGCAAGCAAACGGGCTGAGCGCGCAAGACATCTCCGATCTGATTGCTTACCTTAAGACGCTGCACTAGAGAAGAAGACTATTGATGGAGCAGAGCAATGTCAGTAGCTGAAGTCGGGGCAGCCGCGGGCGGCCACATCCACCCGCCTCCGGACACGTTCATCAAGAAGTACGTCTTCAGCCTCGACCACAAAGTGATCGCCGTGCAATACTTCCTCACCGGCGGCCTGTTCTTCATTTTGGCGGGTTTGCTCGCTGAAATCATGCGGGCGCAACTGGCTGGACCGAACAATCACGTGCTTAGCGTCACCACCTACAATGAAGCGTACAGCGTTCACGGCTCGGCCATGGTGTGGCTCGTGATCATCCCGCTGCTCACGGGCGGTTTTGGCAACCTGGTCATGCCGTTGCAAATCGGTGCGCGAGACGTCGCCTTTCCATGGTTGAACATGATCAGCTTCTGGCTCTTCCCGCCGGCTGGCATCTTGCTGTTCGCCAGTTTCCTCTATGGCGCACCCCAGGCCGGTTGGACCGAGTATCCGCCCATTACGCTGCAAATGCCGTTTGGCACGAGCATGTGGTGCATGGCGATCTTCCTGATCGGCGTGTCCGCGACCATCACGGGGTTGAACTTCCTCGTGACCGTGGTCAAAATGCGAGCGCCCGGCATGACGTATACGCGCATGCCACTGTTCGTCTGGGCGACCGCGACCACGGCGTTTCTTTCGATGATTGCCACGGCGAATCTGTCCGCTGCGCTTGCGGGTCTCTTTATCGCACGGACCTTTGGCGTACCGTTTTACGATGTCGCAAAGGGCGGGGCACCGGTGTTGTGGCAGCATGTCTTTTGGTTTTATTCGCACCCTGCAGTCTATATCATGATTTTGCCCGCCTTTGGGCTTGTGTCTGAAATCATTCCAACCTTCGTGCGCCGGCCGATCTTCGGCTATAAGGCAATCGCGTATTCATCCGCTACCATCGGCTTGCTGTCGTTCATGGTATGGGCGCACCACATGTTTACGAGCGGCCTGCAGCATTGGGAACAATTTCTCTTCATGATCCTCACGATGACGATCGCCGTGCCCACCGGGATCAAGATCTTCAGTTGGGTGGCGACGCTGTGGGGTGGCAAGGTCCGCCTCGACAGCCCGCTTCTCTTCGTGCTGGGCTTCTTGTCGACGTTCACGTTCGGAGGCTTCACGGGGATACTGCTTGCGTCGGTGCCGATCGACGTGCACGAACATGCGTCGTACTTCGTCGTGGCGCACCTGCACTACGTGCTCTTCGGAGGCAGCGTGTTCGGCATTTTTGCCGGACTCTATTATTGGTGGCCGAAAATGACGGGCCGCTTGCTCGACGAGCGCCTTGCCAAGTGGCATTTCTGGCTGATGTTCATTAGTTTCAACGCGACGTTCTTGCCGATGCACTGGATTGGGCTGCTCGGCATGCCGCGCCGCGTGGCCACGTACGATCCAGCCGTATGCGGGTACCAACCTCTTCGTTTCGATCTCGGCGTTCGTGCTGGGAGCCTCGATGCTGATCTTTCTCTACAACGCCTTGCGCAGCGCGAAACACGGCGAGATTGCAGGTCCAAATCCTTGGGGAGGCCGGACCCTCGAGTGGATGATTCCGTCCCCCGCTCCCGTATTACAACTTCAAGGACATCCCCATCGTCCTTTCAGGCCCATATGATTATGGCAAACCGCTGCCCTATGCGAACGTCAGTCAAGAGCTGGCGAAGGTGCCGATGCATTAATCATGGCAGCAAACGTCCACGCAATCAGCGACGCGGAGTATCAAGAAGTACGCGGCCAGCGGCTTCTCGGCTTCCTCTTTTTCCTCATCAGTGACTGCGTCATCTTCGGCGATTTCATCTTTTCGTATCTGTATTTGCGCACGGCCGCGCCCATCTGGCCGCCTGCGGGCATCGAACGTCCGTATCTCTATCTCGCGGCGGTCAACTCCATCGTCCTGTTCGGCAGTGGTGCTACCATGCACTATGCCATGGAAGGCATGCGCCACAACAGGATTCGGCAGTTTGTGTGGTTCACGGTCGCGACGATTATTTTGGGATCGATGTTCTTGAGCGGTCAAGCATACGAGTACACGCATCTCCACGATACGTGGGCGGGAAGCACGTTCGGCGCCTCGTTCTTCACGTTGACAGGCCTCCACGGATTTCACGTCTTCATCGGGGTGATCTTTCTGATCACCGTGCTGATTCAGACCTTGCGCGGAACGTACACGCAGGAACGACATTTCGGGCTCACGGCGGCCACGCTGTACTGGCACTTTGTCGACGTCATTTGGGTAGCGCTGTTCTTCATGTTTTACATCTACTAGAGGCGAAGGCACATGGATCTCGACCACATTCTCAGGGGTATTGCACTGGTCGGAGCGATCGTCGTGGGCATCGTCGCGCTCGTGGCCTTGCGCGCTGAATGGAAGAAGACCGCCCTCGAAGATCACGTCACGAAGATCATGATGGTGCTCCTCGCGCTGGGCTGCGCGGAGGTGATTTTGGTGGCGTTGGGCGTCTGGGGCCGGGTTTAAAGGGAGGACCAACATGGCAATCGGGTATGGCGAATCTCAGTACGAAATACCAAAAAGCCGCGGTATACCGCCAGTTGTGCGCTATCTTTTCTTGGTCTGCTTGGTCGTGATCTTCTTTATGGGCTTCGTTTCGGTCTACTACGCAGGCGAATTTCACGTTTGGCCTGCGATCAAAAGTGCCAAGGCGGAGCTTTTAGGAAAATTCTAGTTTTTGTCGCGCGTTAGCGGCCGGGTTTGTTACTGCCGACGCCGATGTTTTGAAAACCCAAGGGCAGTACCCCGGTGGGCTGACCATCGATCCTGTGAATCCCGCCGTATTCGCTAAATTCCAGAAGCGCCGGAGTTTCCACGGCGGCCAGATCGCCATCCCCAATCGTGGGCCACTCGCATGCCACGCGCCGATCAACCGTGAGGACGGCGACGTAACCGTTGAAGCCGCGGGGTGACAGATCGTCGCGAGCGCGAGTGCGCAGAAAGCCGTCGACGACGAAAATCGGTTGGTACGTTTCGCGAAGCGCTCGCAAGGGAGCGCGAAGAAGGAAAAGCGCATAGATGGCAAACGCAGCCGCACCGAGCCCGAAGATGGGCGCCAGCAGTTGAAGACCGGCGTGCTCCTCGGTGCCGTCAGCGGCCAGCCGGAGTAAGCTCACCGTGAAGATGCCAAACAACAGTGCTATTGCCGCCGGCTCGATCGCGATTGCGAGCCTCCCAAATAGGCCACGGACGACGACTTGGCGCTCGTCAGGCGCCCACCGTCGCATGGCAAGCAAACGCCGGCGCGTATCTGGAGTTAACGGCCCTGCCGAAGGAGAAGGTTCGAGCACAAGATTGCATTCGATGAAAACCGTTGCGGCTCCCCGAGTCCTTGCCAGCGCCCTCGCGTTTGCATGTCTTTTGATCAGACCGGCTGCGGCGCAGGCGAATCCTTTCGATCTGCAGCTCGCGCCAATTGAGGTCGGCGCGACCATGCCGCCCACCACTTTTGTGGACCAGCGCGGTGCGCACTTCACCTTCCAAGACGCCCGCGGCCAAACGACGGTTGTTGGTTTCATCTACACCCGCTGCGCCGATGATTGCCCGATCATCACGCAAAAATTCGGCGTGCTCGATCGCCTGCTTGGGCCCGGACCATATCAATTGGTTGAGATTTCCATCGATCCGTCTCATGACACGCCGCCCGTCGTCCGGGCATATGCGCGGAAATTTGGCGCGACGTCATCGCGCTGGCGCATTCTCACTGGCAGTCCGCAGCGGGTCGAGAACTTCGTGCGTTCTTCAGGCGTTTCGGTGATCGATAATGGCACGGACGAGCTCATTCACAATGCGAGGTTGCTCATCGTCGACCCGCAGGGAAGGCTCGCGGACGTCGACGAGCTGGTTGCGTGGGACCCGGCAACAGTTGTCGCCGAAGTAAGGCACGTTGCCGGAAAATCCGGCAGTCTTCTTGGAAGAGCAGATTTTGCGCTCACGAGCGCCGTAGCGCAATTCTGTGGAGGATCGTACAAGACCGCATCGGGCATCCTGGACGTGCTCGCGTCTGTGCTGCTCGTTGGCAGCGGGATTTTCATTCTCGCCTGGATGCAACGCCGGATCTGACCGCAAGGAAGCGAAGAAGCGCGCACAGTACTCCACCATCCCTGCTGGAGGCGGGAACGCACATGAAGCGCATTGCCGTGTGGCTTGCAGCGATTTCAGTGGCTTGCGCGCTGGTGGCGTGCACCAACCCGGCGGCGCCACCGGGAAATTACGGTTCCATCTCGGGCAAAATTACGTCATCCTCTGGGCAGCCCATCGCCGGCGTTGTGGTCCAAGTGGATTCTGGGCCATCCGGCACAAGCGGCCCAGATGGGACCTATTCGATTCAATACGTCCCTGTCACGGATGCCCTGTCACCCGATACGGTCGCGATCGAGGGAAGCTCCGTACCGAGGGGCTATGCTGCGCCCGCCCCACAGACCAACGTTCAGGTGAAGGCTGGTCAGACAACCTCGAACGTGAACTTTGTTCTAACGCCGGGCTAGCCGTTTCGCCACCAGGAACCGCTCTTTGGCTCCGGGAAAACTTGTCCCGGAGCCGGGTTCGTCCCGTGTTCGCCGAGGTGTACCGAAGTCTAACGGTCACTGCTCTTTCTTGTGCCGGTGCAGACTCGCTCACCCAAAGGGTTGGTGAAAGGCCGAGTGGAGGAATCCGTGGCGATAAGTTCAGGTGAAGTCACCGCCCCGGCGAAGCCGCGGGGCGAGTCGAAAGTCAATTCCGTCGACCGCGCGCTTGTGATCTTGGAGTATCTTGGAACGCAGACAAAAGAAGTCGGCGTTCGAGAGCTTGGGCAGGCGATCGGCCTTTCAAAAAGCAGCGTGCACCGCATCTTGCAGACGCTGCGAGCGCGCGGCTTCGTTCGCTGGAATCCAGACAACGCGCGCTACTCGCTTGGCATGCGCGCGTTTGAAGTTGGCTGTGGCATCCTTCGTTCGATGGAGGCCCACTCCGTCGCTAAACCCTACCTCGAGCAGCTCGCCAATAGCCTTGGGGAAACTGTCTTTCTGGGCGTTCTTGACGATACTGAGGTCGTCTTCATCGACAAGATTGACGTCCGGCGATCTGTCCACATGCAAGCCGACATCGGCAGCCGCCACCCATTGCACAGCACCGCGATCGGGAAGGCCCTCTTAGCCAATCTCGACCGTGCGGATTCCGACCGCATCATCGCGGCCAAGCAGCTCGCCCGATTCACCAAGAACACCTTTACCGATCCCGAGGCGCTCCGCGCCGAGCTCGAGCGCATTCGTCGTCAGGGCTACGCCGAGGACAACGAGGAAACTGAAGACGGCCTCTACTGCGTCGGCGCGGCCCTGTTCAATTACTCGGGCAAACCGGTGGCGGCATTGTCGGTTTCCGTGCCAAAAATCGGTCAACAGACAATCGCCAAGGACCGTTTGAGCAAAGCCGTTGTTGCGGCAGCCACGGAGATTTCCGCAAAGATGGGATACAGCGGACGGCCCAAGACGGCGCCCCTCGGCTAAGTTGAGCAAGCCTAGCGTCTTTGTCAGTCGCGCGATACCCGAAGCGGGGCTTGTGTTGTTGCGCGACCATTGCGATGTTACCGTGTGGCCGCACGACCGAGCGCCGACGCCCGAAGAACTTATTGAGAATTGCCGTGGCAGAGATGCGCTTGTCTGCCTTCTGACCGAAAAGATTGACGCATCTGTGCTCAGCGCGGCCCCGACGCTGCGCATCGTCGCGAATGTTGCCGTGGGTTTTGACAATTTTGACGTCGCCGCAGCCACCCAAGCCGGCGTGGTTATGACGAACACGCCGGGCGTGCTCGACGATACAACCGCCGACCTTGCGTTTGCCTTGCTCATGGCCACGGCGCGGCGCCTGGCGGAGGGGGACAAGCTCGTGCGCAGCGGCACGTGGACCGGATGGGGAATCATGCAGCTCCTCGGTCATGACGTTCACCACGCACAGCTTGGAATCGTTGGGTTTGGGCGGATTGGTCGCGGCGTCGCGAAGCGGGCGAGCGGTTTTTCTATGCACGTCTCTTACCATGACGCGGTGCGTGCGTCGCCCGAAGTGGAGCGCGAGCTCGGCGCAAGCTTCGTGCCATTTGATCGGTTGCTGGCTGAGAGCGATTTTATCAGTTTGCACGTTCCCCTCATGCCGGAAACCCACCATCTGATCAATGCGAAGGCATTGCGGGCCATGAAGAGCTCCGCGATTCTCATCAATACGTCGCGCGGGCCCGTCATCGACGAGGTGGCGCTCGTCGACGCGCTCAAGGCGGGAACGATAGCCGGCGCCGGACTCGACGTTTACGAGCACGAGCCCAAACTTGCGCCGGGACTAGCCAACTTGGCCAACGTCGTCGTGCTGCCACACATCGGAAGCGCGAGCATAGCTACCCGTTCGAAAATGGCGGAAATTGCTGCCCGCAACGTCATCTCCTTCTTTGCCGGCGACACCCCGCCGACTGCTCTCAATCCAGAGGTGCTCGCCTCCGCGCGGCGGTAGAGCTTTGCCGCTTGCGCATTTGTATCGCACCTGACAAATTCAAGGGAAGCCTCAGCGCTCGTGAGGCCGCTCGCGCGATAGCCCAGGGCATGGCCCGTTGGCTTCCGGATGCGCGCCTCGAGATCGTTCCTGTTGCGGATGGGGGTGAGGGAACGGCGCAGACGATCGTCGACTCGCTGGGCGGTCGGATGGTGAAGAAAACGGTGACTGGCCCCGATGGCAAAGCCGTATCCGCGCTGTATGGGCAGCTCCCAGGGAACGTCGCGGTCATCGAGCTCGCGCAAGCAAGCGGCCTGGCGCTAGTTCCTGACGGAAAGAACGATCCGCTGACGGCAACGACGCGAGGCACTGGCGAGTTGATCGCAACAGCGATCGAGGAAGGCGCGCAGCGAATTATCCTCGCGATCGGGGGCAGCGCCACCAACGACGCGGGCACTGGTGCGCTCAGCGCGCTCGGCGCCGTGTTTCTCGACGCAGCGGACAACCCGTTGCCGCCGGGGGGTGCCGCACTCTCCCGTCTCGGGCGCATCGACACAACGGCCTTGGAGCGTCGCCTGAGGGGCGTGAGTCTTGAGATCGCAAGCGACGTGCGCAATCCGTTGTGTGGCCCTTCAGGCGCGTCCGCGGTCTACGGACCGCAAAAGGGCGCCTCTCCATCGGACGTTGCGAAGCTCGACGCTGCACTGCGCCATTTTGCCGACGTCGCGAAGCAAACGGTTGGCGTGGATGTGAGCGACGTGCCGGGTGCGGGTGCGGCGGGCGGCGCGGGGGCAGGGTTTCTGGGACTGGCTCATGCCACGCTGCGACCGGGAGCCGACCTCGTGCTCGACGTCTTAGGTTTTTCCCGGCGACTTGAAGGCGTGTCGCTCGTTGTCACGGGCGAAGGGCGCCTCGATCGACAAACGTTCTCTGGTAAGGCTCCCTTCGCTGTGGCTCAAGCCGCCAAGAAGCGCACCATCCCCACGGTGGCGCTCGCGGGCAGTATCGACTGCTCTGCGCAGGAGCTCGAAGAAGCCGGGATCGCTTTCGCCTTGCCGATTGTGTTGGGGCCGATGCCGCTCGAGGAGGCACTGCGCCGAGCGCCTGAGTTGCTGCTGCGGGCAGCGGAAACGCTCGCTCGCGCCCTTACCCTAAAACTGTAGGGGGCGATTGGAAAATCGCCCCTCTTCTATCTCCCGATCGGAGACGTGCGTCGGGGAGCGGTACCAAGAAGCGCATTGAGCCCATAGCGCTCGTTGCGTTCATCCAGAATTTTGAACAACGCAGCCGCGAGCTTGTTCGTATCGTGCCGCACCTGATGTCCTTCGGCTACGAAATCCCCGGTGAGCGGGACGTAGCCAAGAGTCCGTACGGCTTCGAGATCGGCTGAAACTTGAAATGCCCCATCGCGTTCGTACAGCGGCAGCAAGCGATTTGCTTGACCGGTGTTGATGAGCATTCGGTCAAACAGTTCGCGGCCGGTCGTCTCGAAGATGGCCCGCGCGTGATCGCTCGCCGTCATCCCCGAGGTTTCTCCAGGTTGCGTCATGATGTTGCAGACAAAAACCTTCGCGGCATTGGAACGCTCGATGGCTTCGGCAATGCCTGGAACGAGCAAATTTGGCATGATGCTCGTGAAGAGACTGCCCGGGCCTAAAATAATGAGATCGGCCGCGAGAATGGCTTCGAGTGCTTCGGGGAGTGCCTGACAGGCACTCGGCACCAGTCGCACGCGCCGAATCGGACGCGACGATTTAGAAATCGATGTCTCGCCCGTTACCGTTGTTCCATCTTCGAGCGTCGCTTCCAGCGACACATTAGCGAGCGTTGATGGCAGAACTCTTCCTTTGATCGCCAGGACGCGGCTACTCTCCTTGATGGCGCGATCGAAATCACCAGCGATGCCGCACATCGCGGCGATGAAAAGGTTGCCAAAGGAATGACCCACCAAACCGTCGCCTTCATTGAAGCGGTACTGGAAGAGCTCCGCCATCATCGATTCACTGTCGGCCAGCGCGACTAAACAGTTGCGGATGTCGCCAGGCGGGAGAACTCCAAGTTCCGAGCGCAAGCGACCGCTGCTGCCGCCGTCGTCGGTCACCGTGACGATCGCCGTGAGGTTGGTCGAGTATTGCTTGAGGCCGCGCAGGATCGTGCTCAGCCCTGTGCCGCCCCCGATGGCGACAAGCCGGTATCCCCGATCCAGGTGCCGTCGCTCGTAGATGACTTCGATCAGCCGGTTACCGTCTTTGGGACTGATGACCGCGACGATCGACCGCATCCATTGGCGGATCCCATAGTAAACGAGTGCGCTCCCACCGAGAATGAAGATGACTTCCACCGCAAAGGCGGGGACGTGGCCGGCAACGAGGGTGTCGATCTTCTCGTTGAGGTGGAAGTTAAAATTATAATGCCTGAGCACTCGCCCGAACCCATCGAGAATGAGAATCGCCCCGAACAGCGCGACCAAGATCCAGCGCTTGAGCTTCATGCCCGGGCGCATCCAGGTCAAGAACCGCCGCACCTGCGGCAGTTGTTCAGCGCTGCGCGTCGCGGCGTTCGACAAACGCTTTAATCCTTTGCGCGTGCAAATGACGCGCGAGTTCGTTGGCGATGTACACGGAGCGGTGGCGTCCGCCAGTGCACCCAATGCCAATCGTCAGATGGGACTTGCCTTCGTGCAAGAACTGCGGCAATAAGAAGTCCAAGAACTGATTGAGCTTCTCTTTGAACGCCGTCACCTCGGGTGACTTGTCGAGATAGTCGATCACGGCCTGATGGTCGCCGGTGAGTGGCTGCAGCTCGGGCACGTAATTCGGGTTCGGCAAAAAGCGCACGTCAAACACAAGGTCCGCATCGAGCGGCACGCCATATTTGTAGCCGAAGGCGACAACCGACGCGCTCATCATGCGTTCGTCCGCGATGCCGCTGACTGCGTGAGCGAGCTTTTCTTTGAGCGCCGAGAGCGTCAGAGCAGAGGTATCGATAATCACGTCGGCTGCGTCGCGGATGGGTTTGAGTTCTTCCCGCTCGGCGGCGATGCTATCGCTCACGCGGCCGCGATCGGAGAGCGGATGCTTTCGGCGCGTCTCCGAAAAACGTCTGACCAAGACGGCGTCGCTCGCATCGAGAAAGACAACCCGGTGCGGAATGTGATCGCGTTCGAGCATCCTCAAGTTCCCGAGCAAATCGCCAAACATCTCTTCGCCACGAATGTCCAAAACGACGGCGACGTTGCGCAGATTTGGGCTGACGCGACAAAGCTCGGCGAACTTTGGGATCAGGCTGGGCGGGAGGTTGTCGACACAAAAGTACCCGAGGTCCTCGAGGCATTTTGCGGCTTGGCTCTTGCCGGCGCCCGAGAGTCCGGTGACAATGACAAAGTGAACTCCGGCGGGTGCTGGTTTCGGGAGGTGGTGAGGTGCGCGCGCAGTGGTCGAAGGGTCCACGATCTAGTATTGGCGCTTGTTACTCGCCGACCCCGCTGGCTACGTGCGCAGCACGGTTTGACCGCATCCGCAGGCCTCCAACGGGGCGCGGGCCAAAGACAGCGTCGTATGAGGACCTTTGGGCTCGCCCAAGCAAACGCGCTCCTTCCCAAGGTAAGTTCGCTTATGGGCGAACTGCTTCAGGTGCGTCGTGAGACGGCCGTGGCGCACCTCGAGCTGGAAGCGCTGCAACGCGAGCGGTCAACCTCAGGGCGTTTGCAAACAACGCTGGCGCAAAACGCAGGCGTCTTACAAGAGCGAGTGATTGCGCTGATTGAAAAGCTCCACACATTAGGATGCGTCGTCAAAGACGTGGACTTAGGACTGGTCGACTTTCCATCGATCGCCAATGGAGCGTTGATCAACCTGTGTTGGAAGTTTGGAGAGCCGTCGATCGAATACTGGCACCGCATGGACGAGGGCTTTGCCTGGCGCAAACCCATCGATGAGCTAACACATCCCGGTGCGTAGAGGGCGATTGGAAAATCGCCCCATGGTCGCGCGAATTTATTCGCGCGTGCGCGAACATGCCGAGGCGCGCCTGTAAGCCGGATTCTGTAACGCTACAAGAGCGATGGCGACCATCTCTCTCTGGGTACCCGTTGCCAAGTACCTCGTGCGACGTGTTGTCGGTTCAGGCGGGCCGCCCGTGCTGTTGCCAGCAATTCCCGACGGTCTTGCTCCGGGTGGGGTTTGCCCGGCCGGCATCTCTCGATCCCGCCGGTGCGCTCTTACCGCACCATTTCACCCTTACCGCACAGCAAACGCTCTGCGGCGGTTTGTTTCTGTGGCACTTTCCTTCGAGTCGCCCCGACCAGCCGTTAGCTGGCACCCTTGCCCTGCGGAGCCCGGACTTTCCTCAGGCTGCGATTGCTCGCCACCCGCGGTCGCCCAGCGCGCTCGGCACCTCATTATACCATGAAGGCGAAAAGCACGCGTCAGACGCGAATCATCCTTTGATACAGGGAAAGCAAGGGGCCAAGGACCGAGTTGCCGCCGGGTCGCCAAGGCATCTCGCCAAGATCGATATTCACCGCAGACGCGATGGCCGCGGCATCATCGCCAAGGCCCTGATCGGCAACTCTCTTGCGCGTGCAGTAGAAGCCACACATCGCGCGGACTGCAAATGTATGATGCTCGGGATCGGACGTCGCTCGCGCGCGCGCAAGCGACTGCGCGCCCACACGCTGCATTCCTTCTCGAGCTGATTGCCGGTCGCCATAGCAGGCAACAAAGTTCAGCTCGCCGTGCTCGCGGTCTTCCTCTTGGTCGATGAAATAATCTAGCAAGATATGGAAGCCCGAGATCCAAGGAAAGTAGGCTTCATAGAGCTCTCTCGCGCGCGCCGCATCGCACGATCGGATCGCGCCAAAAGCCAACGCGAAGGTTGGCATCGTCGAACCACACGCGGCCGCTCCTTCCCACCAGCTCATGTCTGAGGCAATGGCTCCAAAGGCCGCGCGGCAGCGCTCCTCTCGTTCACCGGCCGGCAGATGTTTGATCGACTGCAGCTCGCAATAGCGGGCCGTCACCTCCTCGACAAAGGCGGCGATCACGTGATACGAAGGAAGCTGCGCAAAGAGGCGCTGCGATCGTGCAACGAGCTCGTGCAAATAACCGCTGTCGTCGGCAGCGCGATAGCGGAAGTAATTGCGCAATGGTGCGTTGGGTCGTACGGCGTCAAGCAAGGACTCATGCAGCGCTCGGAAATCCATTTCATCGATGCTGCCCGTGCGATCGCACAAATTATCTAAATAGTCGACCGCTGTTTCGAAGGTGGCCACAAGCTCGACATAATGGTGCGCCTCGGCCTTGGGCAGAAACGTCGCGAGTATGCAGCCACCGTGGACGTGGAAATCCTTGAGGGCGATGCTGGAGAGCGCTTCATGTCGCGCTTGCGCATCTTCGATGCGCCGAGCGCGACGGGCAAGACGTTTGAGGTTGGCAGCTGCGTCCGGCACGACAGCCAACAAAAATCGCCGTACCGAGTGCACGAGCTGCTGATCCACGTCACAACAGAGTACGACGCGCGGGCCAGGTCCCCTTGGCAACCGCAAGCTCTCCCTTCCAGTGGCTTTTCGATTCGCAGGATGCGGGTGGGGAAGCGCTTAAATTGTCAACCATGGTTAACATTGGCGGAGATCGTTCGCCGGAACGAGCGCGCCAGGATTATATCAAAGGCATTTACCAACTTGGCGAGCGCAAGGCCGTCCGCGCGGCAGATCTGGCCCGCTCTCTCGGCGTTAGCCGCGCTTCCGTCAGCAAGTTCAAGCGCATGCTCGAACAGGAAAAGTTGCTCGAGCACTCGGTCGCGCGCAACGATGCCTTGCGCTTGACCAAGAAAGGCAAAGCACTGGCGGTGCGCATGGTGCGACGTCATCGGTTGGTAGAGACCTTTCTCTATAGGACTTTACAAATGCCGTTGGATCGCGTTCATTCCGAAGCGGAGCGCATCGAGCATGCGATTTCCGATGATGTATCTGCGCGTTTGGCGACGTTTCTTGCGTATCCGGTGGCCGATCCCCACGGTCATCGAATCCCGGCCGGAATCCGAAAGACACCGGTAGCGGACGATGTCCTCGCACGAGCAAAGATTGGCGAACGCGTGACGGTCACGAGCATTGATGACCGCGATGCGCGTGTCGTGCGCGAGTTATCGGCGCATGGGGTGTTGCCGGGCCAGTGCGTGACCGTGATCGGTCGCCGCCAAGATGGCTTACGCGTTCGCGTCGGTCGGGACGAGATTGGATTGTCGCGCCGCGCAGTGGATGGCATTCGTTGCGCGCGCGGCAAGCGCGAAAGACCCACAAGGTAGCGCGTGGCAGACGTCGCCGGCCGCTCGGATCAAGCGTGGGTCCCAAGCCGCGAAGATCTCCTGCGCGCGAGGGATCGGGTCGGTGTGCGAGACGCCCGCTCGGGCGGACACGTGGTGCGGCTGCTTATTCTGCTGATTGGGCCGGGCATTTTAGTCATGCTGGGCGAGAACGATGGCCCAAGCATGCTCTCGTACGCCGTGACGGGCGTGTCGTACGGCATCGGTTTTTTCGTTCCGTTCATCCTGCTCACGTTTGTTATGGCCTTTGTGGTCCAGGAAATGACCGTGCGCCTGGGGGCCGCGACTCACCGCGGGCACGCTGAGCTTATCTTCGACCGCTTTGGCCCATTTTGGGGATACTTCGCGATGTCCGATCTCGTGGTGGGGAACATCCTGACGCTGATCACGGAGTTCATCGCAATCCGGGCTGGTGCCGCATATTTTGGTATACCGGGATGGATTGCCGTTGCGGTTGGCGTGGCGATTGTTGCGGTCGCGATGTCGACCAGGCGCTACCGCACGTGGGAACGTAGCGTCTTGCTTTTGGCTCTTGCCAATTTGCTCTTCGTCCCGACCGCCTTGCTTGCCCACCCAGATTACCACGCTCTGCAAAGAGCGCTCATTACTTGGCAGCCAATCCCCGGGGGTGCCAGCCTAGCGTTTTTTACGCTGATCATGGCAAACATCGGCGCAACGGTAACCCCGTGGATGCTGTTCTTCCAGCAAAGCGCCACCGCCGACAAGGGAATGACGCGCGTCGACATACCGCAAGGTCGCGTGGACACGGCCCTTGGCGCGGTTCTTGCGGCAATAGCAGCAGTCGCCTGTCTCGTGACGTGCGCCGTCCTCCACCAGCACGGCGTCCAGGCATCTCAGATCAACGGAGGCGCAGATTTTGCCTCGGCTCTACGCCCGTTCATCGGTTCGGTGGGCGCCTCGCTCTTTGCGCTCGCTCTGATGGAAGCTGGTCTCGTAGCTGCGATGACGATCTCCACCAGTTCAGCGTACGCATTCGGCGAGGTGTTCCACCGCGGCCACAGCCTTAATCTCGACTTCCCGCAAGGATCCTTATTCTATGCCACCGCCATCGCGTCTACCATACTTGCGGCGGCGGTCGTCCTCTTGCCCCACGCGCCCTTGATTGCCATTACGATTACCGTGAACGTCATCGCGACGATGCTCATGGCGCCGGCATTGTTGCTCTTGCTCCTCCTCAGCAACGATCGCGCTATTGTCGGGAGCTTGGCAAACACGGTCGGCCAAAATCTCGTTGCAGGGGCAATTGTCGTTGGCATTACCCTCGTGGGAGCGTTGTATGGTCTGCTCACCGTCTTTCCTCATCTGTTAGGAACCTGATCATGACAAAAGACCGAGGGAATATCGATACCTCCGTCCTCGAGCCAGAACAGCGCAGCGCCGCACTGCGCCAACCCCTGCCTCGGGCGCGTCTTGGGCTCTTGGCGATGGTCGCGCTCTGGATCTTGCGAATCTATTCGATCGCGGCTGTGGGACTCGTCGTTTACGTTTTTGTAAAGACGCTTCGAGGATAGTCAAACGCACGGCTCAACCTTTGCGGACCTGCTCGTTCTCTTCATTGTCGTCCTCGCGGTGGCGATCGGCGCGCGGCACTCGCGCGTGCCGTATACTGTTGGTTTGGTGATTGCGGGCCTTATCATTGGTCTGGTGCCCGGTCACCCGAGGATCGCCCTGACGCCCGACCTCGTGATGCTCGTTTTCTTACCTGCGCTTTTGTTTGCGGGAGCTTGGACCGCCCCACTGAGCGAGATGCGAAGGCACTGGCTTCCGATCGCGCTCCTCGCCACGCTCGGCGTGTTGATTTGCATGGCCGTGTCGTGGATTGTGCTCGTGCGGTTTGCGGGACTTCCATGGCAGACTGCGCTTCTGTTTGGCGCCATGGTTTCCGCGACCGATCCCGTGGCGGTTCTCGCCGTCTTTCGCTCTCTCAATGCAAATCGTCAACTCGCAGCCATCGTCGAAGGAGAGAGCCTCTTTAACGACGCGACAGCAGTCGTGGCTTTCAAAGTAACTCTCTTGGTGTCCATCGCGACGACGCACGCATCCGCAGCGCAACCGTTCATCGAATTCCTCGAATTGCTTGTCGGAGGTGCTTTGGTCGGCGTGGTCGTGGGGCTGGGCGGCCTGCTCGTGCTCCGACTCACCGACGATTACATGGTCGAGGCCATGGGAACGCTGATCGTTGCCTACGGGTCCTATTATGTGGCGGATAGGTTGGGAGTCTCGGGGCTCATCGCGGTCATCGTGGCCGGAATGCTCGTCTCTCGGGTGGGTACCCAGATGGGCTCCTTTACCACCACGAGGCGGTCAGTCAATCAGCTTTGGGAATTCATCGCTTTCGCGGCAAACTCCATGCTCTTCTTGCTCGTCGGACTCTCGCTCAATCTGGCTGAGATGTACTCGACGCGGGTAGCGACTGGTTGGGCCATCGCCGCCGTGGCGCTCTCACGCGTTATCTCGGTCTATGGGCTCAGCGGTCTTTCCGCGCTCCTCGGGCACCGGCTGGCTGCGTCCTGGCAGCACATCTTCGCCTTAGGCGGCCTCCGCGGCGCGCTCTCCATGGCTCTCGCCCTGAGCCTGCCGAGCGGGTTCCCGCAACGCGATTTACTCGTCTCGATGGTCTTTTCGGTCGTGCTTTTCACGATTATCGTGCAGGGTCTGGCGCTAGCTCCGGCGATTGTGCGACTCGGCGTGCAGGTGCAGCCCCAGCCGCAGGCCGTTAGGTCTTAAGACTCAAATCAGACGGCTCGGGCTGTTCCGGTCCGTCACGCTATGGTTAGATATACACAATGGACACCGAACTAACGCCCGCTCTTGAGCGGGTGGCGGCTTCAGTTATTGAGACGCAGCGGCGGCGACAGCTACTGCAAGACGAACTTGCAGTAGCTACCGAGGCAATTGCTTCGCTGCAGGAGCAAAGTGTTTCGCTTGAATCGAGCGTTCTCGATCTGCGCAGACAACTCGAGGAGACTCTCCAGGCAAAGCTTCGCGAGGATGACGCGCTTGAGGAACTGGCAACCAAACGTGCGGAAGCGTTTGCTCAGATGGAAGACCTGCTCGCGCACGTCGATGCGTTCGCGGGGGAAAGAGAACGCGCGGCGAGCAGTTTAGGGACCGAAATTGATTCTTCTCGTTTGGCGTTGAGCGCGATTGAAGAAGAAGTGCGCACGGTGAAGGGACTTTTCGCTTCCATCGCGCGCGAAGCGACAAGTTTGCGCACGGTGCTCGACTCGATCCGTCAATCCGCGGCTGGAGCGGACGCGCAGCTTGCCGACATCGGATCGAAGGCCAAGGACCTTGACACAGCAGCCGATGGCATGGCCGCGCGGGTGTGTCGCATCGCCGAGGCGGTCGACCGCGCGGAAAAAGACAAGCAGCACATTATGGGCGCGGACGAGCTGCGCGAGCTCGTGGCGGGTCTTCAGACTCGCAAAGCGCAGGTGGAGTCTGCGGCAAATGCCCTGGAACAATTGGCCAAGGATCGCGAGCGCAGCGCTGAGACGATTGCGAAGCAGCTTGCGAGGATCGACCAACTGTGCACGGGTTCGGCGGAGGTAGCGAACGCCGTCGCATCGGGCGCAGGTGTCGCGAGCGCGCACCAGAAGCAACCCGATGCCCCTGTGACCCCTTCCGATGCGCCGGCGCGTTATGAGGGAACGCTCGCGATGCTCGAGCTTTTGGCCGCGCAGGGCCTCTTGTCGTCCACCGAAGCTGTCGAAGCGGCCCAGCTGCTGCACACAGGTGGAGTCGACAAGCTCGTTCGGTCGTGGTGGTCGCGAGCGATGGCGAGCCCAACACCGGGCTACTATCGGCTGGTGATCGGTCAGAGCCTAGGCGAATCAGGTGATACCAAGGGAGCGCTGACATTTCTCAACCGGGCAATGGAGGGGAAACAAACCGATCCCTTCATTGCCTACCTCGTCGCCTTGGCGCTGCTCGAGATGAAACGGTACGTTGACGTGCTGCGCATTGCCGCGGGGCTCAGCCGGACCAAACATGGCAAAGCTCTCGCTCAGAACATCGAGGCGCTGCACCTTGCCGGCAGCCGGCACTACGACGAAGCGGAGAGCAAACTCGCTCAGGCACTGACGATGCCAGGTCTGAGCAAGCTGCACTACAATGAAACGCTCTACAACCTAGGGCGTCTGGCTGAGAACAAGGGCGACCTCCGAGCTGCGACCGCTTGGCGCGAGAAACTGATTGGCATCGAGCCGACGTATCGAGACATAGCAAATCATATTGAACGGCGCAAGACGCCCGCGGCGGTTGGGTGACGAGAGTCACGGGGATTTGGGCATTGACTATTTGGGGGACCAAGGTCGGGGTCACTAGCTGGATGGGTAGACCTAACCGCGGGAATGGTCGGGGATTCACGTTACTCGAGGCGCTGATCTCGATAGCTATCTTTGGCATCGGGCTGTCTACCTTCTTCGGGCTTTTCCCATATTCAATCCACGAAATACGGCACGCAAACGTCTACCTGCAAGCCGTCAGTGCGGGTCAGCAATATATGGACGCGCTCCGATCGTCCATCGAGCAAGGACGCTCGCTGCCGGCGGCGCCGACCATCCCGATCGACGGCGGTCTTTCAGTAACGGGCTCCGGCGCGACCAATGCCTCTCCGGGTAACTTCAGCCTCAACGGGACCTGCGTCAACGTCGCTCCATATACCAGGCTTCAGCAATGTACGGTTACCGTGCAGTGGGTGGAGGACGGGTTTCTGCGCACGTACAGCGTCCAAAGCTTCGCGACGCAACAAGTGTCATGACGCGCACGCAACGCGGTTTCTCAATTGCAGAGGTGCTCACCGTCGCCGTGATCCTTGGGGTCATCATGACCTCCATGGTCATGATCCTGCCGTTGATGCTCAAGGCTCCGATGCAAGTGCAGTCGCAAGTCGATGAGGTCAATATGGCCGCCGTCGCGCTGTACGAGATTCGCAAGGACTTCAGCCAAGGAGATACGAGCGGCGTGATGGGCTGCTCGATCACGCCCGTGGTCATCTGCAGTGCTCCTGGGAGCTCGCCGACCAGTGTCCAAGCGCTGGTGGTCGCGACCGCGGATGACGGAACCGGCCAATTCCACGTCGTCACAAACCCGACAGATCCAAATAAAGGCTACCCGGCTTGGCAAGGATTTGACGTCTACTGGCTTGAGCCCAACTCGAACGGGACGTCGTTTCAGCTGATGCGAGCTTTTGAACCGGCGGCAATAACCGCGATTAACGGAGTCCCGAAGAACGTGACAGCCGCACTCGTCGTGCCGGATGTGATCAAGGCGCTCTTGATTTCGCCGCCGCCCGTTCTCACCAATTATATCGCGTCCATGAGCTTGGGTGATAATCCAAGCCAAAGCACGATCACGTTCGATTTACTCGCCGGCTCGACCGGCGGCGTCGATCGGACGCTCACGGATTTCGAGAGCGACACCTATGCGCGCAACTAAGCCTCGGGTCATTGCAACATTGCAAGCCAAGGGCGCAGAGCGTGGATTTGCGATGGCCTTCGTCTTCGTCCTCATTGCGCTGCTGCTGCTCATCGCAATCTTAGTCGTCACCGGCGCTTTCAACGCGGTGGATCAGGCGCAAGCAGTCGGCGTCAAGTATGGAGTGATGAACTCTGCCGAGGCAGCCGCAAATCTCGCGCTGAACCGTTTGGCGGAAAATCCGAACGAACCCGTAGGGTGCGTCACCGGCAGCCTCAACGGTATGAACTACCGCTCGTGTATGGGCGACAATAATCTGAACGGGACGGCTCCCGCGCTAGCCACCGACTACGCGAACGGGCAACAGTTGTGGGTGCCCCAGGGAACCGCCTATATCTACGGTGAGTCGACAAACAACGGCAGCCGAAAAGTCTACGTGGAAGCGATCGCCGAGCCTGCCCCGCCTCTCACCATGCCATCCGGCGTGGTGAACGCTGCGCAAAACATCAACGACCGAGCGCCCGAGCCGGTCAAGCAGGATCCGCTTCACACAAATGACGCGAACATTGCGGCAAATAACAATATTACGATGAGCAGTGCCCCGAGCACGGTGCAGGGCAGCACGCAAGCGGTGGGGACGGATGCCCTGAACACGGGAACCACCAATACCTCAGGTGCGTCGCCTGTGTATTTCCCTTCTCCGACGCAGGTGACCCAAGCGGCGCAGAATGCACGATTGATCGCACAGGCTGGAACGACCGTGACCGGCGCGACCATCTCGGGCGCCGGCACGGCGACCTACAGCGGCAATATGTACGTCAACGGAGACGTTGACATCACATCGGGAACAGTCACCTTTACCTCGGGCAGCGACGTCTACATTAATGGCAACCTCTGCATTAGCGGCACTGGATCGGTTTTGAACACAGACGCGAACCAAGGGGTCATGGTGGTGACCGGAGTGGTTTCCTCGAGCGGCACGGGCGGCTATGCAGTCACTCTTCCCGCGAATACGCTGCTCATTGCCTTGGGCAACGATCCGGGTGCGATCAATCCTTGTGGAGTCAGCGCGGCCGACGCGCTGTCACTGGCTCCAAGCGCCGGCATCGAGCCTGTCGCAACTGCCTTCGCGCCGAACGGTTCCATCTCGGTCGGGGGAACGGGCACGGTGCAGGGAGCCTTCGACGGCGGCATTAACGTCGACATCGACGGTGGGTCTGGATCGGGAATACTCTACGACGCCGGTCAAGCGAACACAACGATGACCACGGGGACGATGACCTACACTGCTTACAATCAAGACTAACGACGCGGCGGAACGCTCGAGCGGATTTATTCCGCTCCTCCAGCTCTTCGAGCGTCTTACGCTGCGAGGTTACACATTCGACCTTGCCAAGTGGGAGTCGCTGGTTAACGCCGGATTGCTCGTTGGGCTCCCGCCCGCGCCCTCCTACGACTGCCAGATTCCGCATGCGATGGAAGACCGAATTCGCGCCATCTTAGAGGTGGAGAAGCGTCTTCCGCCGGGTGTGCCGGTGGATAAACTTGCTTTCTATCTGGCAATTGCCGGTGTCCAAGAAGTGCCGGCCGTCTTGATCGGCAGCTATATCGAGGCGAGCTTCACAAAATTCTTCGTCGTCGGCGAGGGCATGCTGCGCAGGCTGGAACGCAAACCAGCGTGCATTGGAGCCTTCGGCGAGCGCAAACTCGCCGACGCCATGGCTAAAGCAGTGCTGCGAGATTATCCGCTTCTGATTGCGACCTCATACGTTGCATGCCGACAACTGCTTGCCACCGCGTTTATCATGTACTTTCGCACGACATGGGAGAATAAGAAACCCGGTCCGCGCCGGCGGTGGCTAGGGATCATCACGCCAGAGTTCTTGGATTGGACTCGGCTCCCGGTCAAAAGCCTCGGTGAAGCGCCAACGCCGCCAGACAAGGCATTCTCTTCATCGCTTGCTCCCGCAGTCGATAGGGAACGTATCTTTACACAGCTGCGAGCTGCATGTGCCACAAACCCCCACGACGTGGTGCAGGCGGTCCAAGACGCGGCGCTGGTGATCTCCTCAGCCACAACGCGATACCCGGAACTCCACCCGCTCAAAGATTGCGAAGCGCCGAAAGGGGCGTTTGCGGTGTGGGTGCTGAGCCTGGTGACACCGATGCTCGCCGCCGGTTTGTATCGGGTGTCGCAGCGCAGCGGTGCCGAGCGATATGCAAATTTGATACCGGATCGTAAGGAAACCGGTCTCGAGAGCATTTTGCGTTCGGTGCTCGTCTATTGGCACACGTAAGGCTCGTATTTTTCGGGACAATCGCCCTGCTAGGCCGCGCCTGGGGTTGCGGCGAATCGCTTCGGGCTCTTTCGTAAAGAAAGGACACGAGCATGGGTAGTGTGGTGGTTGGTATTTTCGCTGACCATGATGGCCTTTCGAAACTCACAGGCGCCCTGAAATCCAGTGGACTCGACATCGAGCGACTGCGCGTCATTACGCCAGAAACGCCTGCAGATGACTTGATTAACAGTGGTGCGCAATTCGTCTCCGGAGATGCTGAAGCGGCCACCATAGGGACGCAGGGCGGCATCATCACGGGGTTCGGCGGAACCGGGGTTCCCGGTCTGACCCAAAACATTCCTCGCGTCGGGGCTTTCCACGAGCCGTCGACGGCTGAGTTGCTCAGCGAACTCGACATCCCAGATACTCGCGTTGAGGATTTCACGCGGGCGCTCTCGGAGGGGCGAAGTATCGCGGGCTATAACGCAAGCGGCAAAGTCGATCAGGTGAAGAGCCTTTTCTCTGGAGCCGGCGCCTTTCCGGTGGAAGTGTTTTAGGCGCCAGACTCGTCGACAGAGATCGTCAGAGCTTCGACACGATCAGCTCCGTAAATTCCTGCGTGTTGTAGAAGGCTGCCCCGCGAGACGCCAGTTCGGCGGTGCGCGCTCCTTGTTGAAAAACTTTCGCGACGGCTGTCTCGATTCGCAGTGCTGCGAGCTGATCGGCGAGGCTGTGCCGCAAGAGCATCGCCGCAGAAAGAATGGCCGCTGTCGGGTTAGCAATTCCCTTGCCGGCAATATCGGGCGCGGTGCCGCTGATCGGCTCGTACATGCCGAATTGACGATCGGCGTAAGCTCTCGTGCCAAGACTGGCACTCGGCAGATTTCCGACAGAACCCGTTAGCATCGCCGCTTCGTCCGACAGAATGTCGCCGAACATGTTCTCGGTGAGGATGACGTCGAAGTCTTTCGGACGGCGGATCAGCTGCATCGACGCGTTGTCAACCAGGAGATGCTCGACGCAAACGTCCGCATAGTCGCGCGCAACTTTTGTCACGACCTCTCGCCACAGGCCGGACGTCTCCAAGATATTGTGTTTGTCCACCGACGTCACGTGTTGACGCCGTCCTCGCGCCAGGGCGAATGCGACGCGCGCGATGCGCTCGATCTGCGGAGCGCTGTAATACATCGTATCGACGGCTTCTTCGATTCCTGAGACGACGCGCCGCTCTTTGGGTTGCCCGAAGTAGATACCGCTGGTCAGCTCGCGAACGACGATTAGATCCAAACCGGTCACGAGGTCGGGGCGCAGGCTTGACGCAGTCTCCAGGCCAGGAAAGACTCGAACTGGGCGCAGGTTTGCGAAAAGCTCGAAGTCGTGACGCAGCGTAAAGAGCGCGCTTTCCGGCCGCTTGCTCAGTGGCAGATTCTCGTACTCGGGGAGCCCGACTGCACCGAATAAGATGGCGGCGCTTCGCGCGCACAGATCGCGCGTTTGTTGCGGGAGCGGAGCTTTTCCAGCGCGCAGAGCGGCTGCGCCCACGTCAGCCTCGATGCACTCGAGATCGGGGCGCACGAAGCGTAAGACCTGCACCGCAGCCCGCGTCACCTCGGGGCCGATACCGTCTCCGGGCAAGACGGCAATGGTCGTCACGGTTTGCGCACGAGGTCCAGCGCGGCTTGCACGACATGCGCTGAGCTCAACCCATACTTTTTGATGAGCTGATCGTTGGGGGCACTTTCGCCATCGACGTCGCGCAATCCGAGTCTGATCACGGGCATGGGGTGGCGCTCGCTGAGAATCTCGGCGACGGCGCCACCAAGGCCGCCGAGAATGGAGTGCTCTTCGCAGGTCAACACGCATGGTACGTGCGAGGCCGCCGCAACGATGGCGTCGGCGTCGATTGGCTTGATGGTCGGAACGTGGAGCACGCTCGCCGAAATCCCCAACGAGGCAAGATCGCCCGCCGCTTCCAGCGTGCGAACCGTTTGCGAACCGGTCGAAATGAGAGCGATGTCCGAGCCCTCCCGCAGTAACAATGTTCGGCCAAGTGCGAATGTGTAATCTTGCGGCAAGATGGTTGCGATGGCATCGCGCGTCAGCCGCAAGTAGACCGGGCCAACGTATTCGTTGAGCACCAGCATCGCCGCGCGCGCTTCGATACCGTCGCACGGCGCGACCACCGCCATGTTGGGCAGCGAGCGCATGATCGCGATGTCATTGACGACTTGATGCGTCTTGCCTGTGAATCCGGTCAGGATGCCACTATAATGCGCGGCAAGCCGAACGTTGAGTTTCGGTTGAGCGATGACCACTCGGATTTGGTCGAGATCGCGCGTTGCTAAGAAGGCGGCAAAGGATGCGATCCAGGGCTTGAGCCCAACGCTCGCGAGCCCGGCGGCAACCCCAGCGAGATTTTGCTCTGCGATGCCCATCATGAAGAAGCGACTCGGATTCGCCGCGGCCAGTTTATCCGACTTCGTCGAATTTGCGAGGTCGCCGTCAAGGAGGACGACCCGCTCGTCTTTGGCACACAACTCGATCATCGTGTCGCCGAAGACGTCGCGCTGCGCCAGCGCCTTTGAAATAGCCATAGGTTAAACCGCTGCCGCTGCGTCGGCAGCGTGCAGTTCAGCCAGTGCTCGCGCGAACTCCTCATCACCGAAGGGCTTTGAGTGCCAGGCGAACTCATTCTCCATGAACGAGACGCCCTTTCCTTTTATTGTGCGCGCGATGATGATCGACGGACGACCTGCGGGCTCCCTCGCGCCGCGACATGCGCGGAGAAAATCCTCAATGTTATGGCCATCGCACTCGAGGACGCGCCAGCCGAACGCGCGCCATTTTTCCTGCGGCGCAGCGACCGGATCGAGCCGCGCCGTGCTCCCGTACCCCTCTGCAGTCGCCCATCCGAACTGCTGCAAATGATTCCAGTCTAAGATTGCGATAAGGTTCTCCAGTTGATACCGAGCTGCCGTAAATGCAGCTTCCCAAATTTGGCCCTCTTGAATTTCGCCATCCCCAAGCATCACCCACGTTTGAAAATCCTTGCCGAGCAGACGCGCGCCGAGCGCCATCCCGACGCCGGGGGAGAGACCCTGGCCAAGCGAGCCGGTCGACATGTCGAGTCCGGGCAATTTTGTCATATCTGGATGGCCTTGCAGGCGCGAATTGATCGCGTCAAACGTCGCGAGCTCCTTGATGGGGAAATAACCGCGCAGCGCCAGGGTGGCATAGAGCCCGATTGCGGCGTGCCCCTTCGAGAGAACGAATCGGTCCCGATCCGGCCAGAGTGGTTTCGTTGGATCGATACGAAGTTCGGAAAAGTACAGCGCCGAAAGCATATCCGCTGCCGAAAACACCCCACCGATGTGTCCTGCGCCCGCGTGATGCACAGCCTGCAGAGTCAGACGGCGGATTTCGTTGCCGGTGCGCCGCAGCTCGCGTACGTTCATAAGCCAAACTCTCGGCGCAGGTATTCTCGATTGCGTCGCGCCGCGGTGTTGGGGTCGCTTGGCGCATCTTGTTCCACGATGATCCAGCCTGCGTAGCGCGCTTCGCGCAGGTGGCGCACGATGCGTTCGATCGGCACGATCCCCGTGCCGAGTTCCACAAAAAGTCCCATGCGCACCGCCGCCACGAAGTCGATGCCTTGGGACCGTACGGCCTCGAGCTTGACGCGATCCACGTCCTTGAGATGAACGTATCCAATGCGAGCAGCGTAGTCGTGAAAGATGGCTTCGGGATCGACGCCAGCATACGCTAAGTGCCCGGTATCCGGACACAGGCCGAGGAACGCCGGATCGGTGAGCTCGCAGAGCTGGTCGATTTCCGAGCGTGTCTCCACGAACGTGCCGACATGAGGATGAAAGACCGCGCGGATCGCCTGGTTCGCGAGGCGCTCGCCGGCGCGATTGAGTCCATCGCACAGCACGCGCCATTGCGTTCCGCTCAAGCCGTCGCTCCCATCTGCGGCGACTCGGCCGGCAATTTCAAGACGCGCGGCCGACGGCTTATCCGAAAGAATGAGAACGTTTGAGCCGAGTGCCGCCAAACGGTCGGCGACCTTGAGGACATCGCGCACAACCAGTTCGTGCGTCTGGCGATCCCGCAAGTCCACCGCTTGAAATGAAGCGGCGGCCCGCAGGCGGTGTGCATCTAGCTGACCGCGCACTGTATCGAGGTCGCGTGGGAAATTGTCGCCGATTTCCGTGCCCGCGTAACCTGCTGCTGCCATCTGATCGAGCAGGTCGTCAAACCTTGGGGTCGTCACCCATGTGTAGAGCGGATCGAAACCCCAGTTGACCGCCGCCGTGCCCACTTCAATCTCGTCTACCACGTCCAGCCTTCTTTAATCCAGGCATGCGCCGGATCGAAGGTCATGTGGTAGACGTGTCTTGGACCGGCGAGCACGTTGAGATAATAGATCGAATACTGGGCGGCGGCGGCACACACATGGTAACCGCGAGGCACGAGGACAACGTCGGTGTTGTGTGCCGTGATCGTTTCGTCAAGATCGCCGGATTCAGTGTAAATGCGTTGAAAAGCAAAGCCTTGCTGTGGTTGCGCGCGATAGTAGTAGAGTTCTTCGAGTTGAGACTCGACCGGAGGATTGTCGGTATCGTGCTTGTGCGGCGGATAGCTCGACCAGTTGCCTGGAAACGTTATCACTTCGGTCAAGAAGAGGCTATTGGCACCATCCTCATCCATGAGAATGTTGTAAATGCGCCGCTGCGCGTGCCCTTCTCCACGAAGGTAGCCCGCATCGCTGGCCAGCTCGATCCTCCGAGCGGGATAAGGCTTCGGGCCCGGCGCCTCGCAGATGGCGATCTCCGCGTGACTGGCTGCGACGATTTCATAGCTTGTCGACGACGGCAGGTACACGGCCGATGGTGGGCCTGAGAAAGGATCGGCGCGTTGACCGACATTTTTCCACGATCCCTCGGGAGAAGCCACATGCACGCTGCCCGAAATAACCACGAGGGCCATTTCGTTGCCCGCGGTTTCGCCGCGGATAATGCCGTCGGTGCGCAGTCTGGTCGCGCGAAACCGGATGTAGCGCCACGCTTGGCCGCTTGGAGCGATCGAAACGAGCTCGCCCTCGGGTATATCGGCGCCGCGAACCAACAGCGGCGACATTCGCCCTCCACTAGCCATCAGTTGTCTCTGACAGCGTGATAGGGCGATGCTCCTGAAACGAGCGCGTCGCCGCTTCGGCGAGTCGCAGCGCTTCCAATGCGTCGTTGCCGCCAACCCGAGGGGCGCGTGCGCCGGCAATAGCGTCGACGAAATCGGCGAGTTCTGCTCGGTACGCAACCTCGAAGCGTTCGACAAATGATTCCACCTCTGCCGTCGCTGCACTCGTATCGAGCACCTTGCCGCTCGTGAGACGCTCGTCCCCAAAGAGCACCATGCCCTTCGATCCGACAATTTCGCCACGCACATCGTACCCGTACACCGCCTCTCGCGAGCCGTCAATGATCCCTAACGCACCGCTGTCAAAGCGCAAGACGACCACGGTGGTATCGGCGTCGCCGAACTGGGCAAGCGCGGGTTCGATAACCGCTGAGCCCTCCGCGAAAACCTGGATGACGGATGCAGGAGCCATGAGCCATCGAGCGAGATCGAACTCGTGAATCATTTGATCTTTGAACTGTCCGCCGCTCGTGCGGAGATAGTCGAGAGAAGGCATCCGATGATCGCGGCCTACCAAGCGCAGAAAGCGTGGGGTGCCGAGTTCCCCAGACTCGACACTGCGCCGAGCAAGCTGAAATTGCGCATCGAAGCGTCTCTGAAACCCCACCTGGAGGATAATTGACGCCTGCTGGGCCCGGGCGATCGCGCCTTGGGTGGTGGCGAGGTCAAGTGAGATTGGTTTCTCGCACAAAACGTGTTTGCCCGAAACGGCGGCCTGCTCGATGAGCGCGGCATGCGAGGCGGTTGGGGTGGCGATGACGACGCCCGAAACGCTCGGATCGGTCAAAAAGGCGGCGGTGCTATCGACCCGCCCTGCGTTGGTTGTATCGATCAACCGCTGGGCCGCGGTGCGATCGATATCAGCCACGCCGACGAGCTTGACGTCCGGCAGGTTGGCCGCGTTGTGGGCGTGGACCGTGCCAATCCGCCCGGCGCCGAACACCGCCAGACCGATAGGCTGCGCTGGCATTTAGGTGAGTGCCTCTTCCGATCGGGCAGCTTCGTAGGCGGCGCGTTTGTCCTTGTGATATGCAGGCACGGTGACGTCCCACCAACCGGTGGTCGTCAGCCCGCTATACGGGAGTTCCCGGCTACACAACGCCTCGACCACCGCGGGGCGACCTGACGCGAGCGCGCGTTTCAACGCTGGGGCAAGCTGCTCCGGTTGCTCCACGCGTTCGCCGAAGCAGCCAAAGCCCTCGGCAACTTTGGCGAGGTTTGCGGAGAACGGCGTGCCATCGCGTTTTTTGAAATTTGTTGCGAGGACGCGATCTGGTCCGAACTGCGTCATTTGCAGATTCTTGATGCACTCCCACCCGAAGTTATTCATGACGAGGAAGACGGCCGGAATATCGTATTGAGCGGCCATCGAGAGCTCTTGAATCGTCTGCAAGAAGCTGCCGTCGCCGACGATCGCCACGACCTGACGATTTGGTGCGGCCAGTTTCGCACCGATGGCCCCTGGCACTTCAAATCCCATTGCCGAGAAGCCGCCGGCGGTGATATGCTGCGCGGAACCGTAGACCGGAAACTCTGTGAATACCTGGCTTTGAGGATTGCCCGCACCGGTGACAACGATGGCGTCGCGGTCAAGGACGCGACGAGTCTCGGCGAGCGCTCGCGAAATCGTCATTGGCGAGTTATTGCTCTCCCGCATGGGCCGCAACGCCTCATCCCACGCGCGCTTCAGTTCGGTCAGGTGCGCAAAGTATTTTGAATTTCGATAATCATTTGGCTTGGCGTAGTCATGCAGCGAACTTAAAAGTCCGGCAAGCGTTGCCTTGGCGTCGCCGACGATGCCGATCTCAACCGGATAATTCTTGCCAATCTCGTAGGGATCGAGGTCGATGTGGACGAGTTTTGTGGGGGGAATGTTAAACGTGACGTCTCGGCGGAACGAGGAAGCGCTGCGATCGGTGAAGCGGCACCCAACGCTCAAGATAACGTCGGCTTCGCGCGCCAAGGTGTTCCCCGAAATCGAGCCGAGATCGCCGCATGGCCATGCATACAACGGATGATCCTCTGGGATGACGCCTTTGCCCATCCACGTGACGGTCACAGGCGCACCGAGGAATTCCGCAACGGCGGCTACCTCAGATTCTGCTTGAGAGGCAATAGCGCCGCCGCCAACGATCAGCAGCGGACGTTTGGCTTCGAGCAAGAGCTTTGCGGCGCGATCGATGAGTTCAGGGTCGCCGTGAACGCGCCCACTCGGCCGGCGCGCGCGCGGCTCTGGAAGCGATTCGATTTCGGCAGCCTCGGCTTGGACGTCCATCGGCAGGTCGATGTACGCGGGGCCTCGCCGACCTTCGAGCATCACGTTGAACGCCAAATGGAGCACGTTGGGTAATTGGTCAACGCGGCTCGGTTGCCACCAACGTTTGACGACGGGCTCCATCATACGAGCAAAGTTAGCCCAGTGCGTGCGCTCGAGTTCCTGCAAGACACCGCGGCCGCGCATGTAGGTATGCACCGAACCCGTCAAGAGAAGAAGAGGGATGGAGTCAATGTACGCGTTCGCCACGCCCATGGCTGTGTTCGCAGCGCCAGGTCCAATCGAGGTAAACACGCCGCATGCCCGGCGGGCGACTCGATAGTAGGCGTCAGCCATGTGAGCGGCGCCTTGTTCGTGGATTGCCTGCATCACCGTGATTTTGTCGCGATGGTCCACGAAGGCGTCAAGCAGTGCGGTGTTGCCGTGCCCAGGGACGCCGAAAAGATACGGCATTCCCTCGCGGATCAGGTACTCTGCGACAATTTGTCCACCGGTCATGCGCATGACTTACCTGCCTCTAGACGTCTTTGGAACCTGTTCTGTGCGGTAGCCGAGTTGAAATGAAATGCTGTCCGCGGCAGCGCTGACCACCTTCACGAGCGTTGGTAGGTGCTCGCGCGTGAGACGCGCTGCGGGGGCGGAGAGGCCAAAGGACGCGGTAACGCGCCCGCGATGATCTCGAATGGGAAAAGCGAGACAACGCACCCCCGGATGCAATTCTTCGTCGTCGTACGCGTAGCCGTTGCGCCGAATCCGCTCGAGTTCCGCAGTGAGATCTTCAATGGTCGTGATTGTCTGCGGGGTATGACGCGTTAGGGATTCCTTTGGAAAAAGCGTCTGGAGGTCGGCGTCGGGGTGATCGATGAGCAGCGCTTTGCCGACCGCTGTGCAGTAAGCCGGCTCCGAACTGCCAACCGTCGTTTCGACTCTCAAAATTCCGGCGCCTGACTGACGCGCCACAAAAACCGCTCTCGCGCCCTCGAGCACCGCTACGTGAGTGCTCTCTCCGGTATCAGCCGTGATCGAAACAAGAAATGGATCGGCAAGCGCGACGACACTCATCCGGCGCAGCAAAGCGTTTGCAAATTCGAGTACTCCGTACCCGACTGAGTATTTCCTCGAATCGAGCTCTTGCTTGACGAGTCCCTGGGCCTCCAACGTTGCGAGGAGTCGGTATGCGGTGCTTGGATCCACGTGCAGGCGTTCGCCCAGGTCAGTGACGCCCAGTGGGGCTTGCGCTTGCGCGAGCATGCGCAAGATGTCGACGCCGCGCGAAAGGGAGTTTATGAGTCTCCCATTGCTTCTCGTTCGAACAGCCATTTAGTTGTTTTGCGCTATGCGCAAGATATCACCTAAGTTGCTGAGATTGCAGATGCAGGTAGTGCGCATTCTGCAATAGTATTGGCAACCTTGCAATGATGCTCTCTCAGGGTTCGTGCATCCTCTCTTTGTGAAACGAAACCGGCGGTGACATCGCGTGGCGGGTTTCCAAAACCGATCTAGGATAAGTCGCCGAAAGCTCTTAGCAACCGGAGCCCTTGCTGGCCTTGCGGTAAGTGCCGCGGGCAGTTTGAGTTTGCCCGGATGTTCGACCCCAACGAAGACGTCTTCCCTCGGCGCATTGCGCTTTCTCTTCATTGTAAAGACGCCAAACTCGGATTATTGGCAGACTGTCCTCGCGGGGGGACACCTCGCAAACGGACAGCTTGGCCTGCGCGGATTGCAGTTTACAGGCGCAAATTCGGAGGCCAATATTCAAGGGCAGATTGCCCTCGTCGAAGACGCCTTGGCAAAGAAGCCGGACTTTCTCGTCCTCGCCCCGACAAGTGTCACCGCGTTGGATGCCACAATCGAAAAGGTTACGGCGGCCGGCATCAAGGTGATCCTCATTGACTCGGCGGCCAATACGAATGCCTACACAACCTTTCTGGCTACTGACAATCACGCCGGTGGACTCTTGGCAGCAGACACTCTCGCCGCCGCGATCAAGCGGAAAACTGGCACCGCCGCGGGCCAGGTCGCGTATTCGACCTTCTTGAGCGGCGTTGGATCGCTGACGCTCCGCGATTCGGGTTTCTTGGAAGGCCTCAAGAAATATCCCGGACTTCAACTCGTCGCGCACAAAGACGCAGCAGGCGATCAATCAGTCAAGCCGATCGGCATCGTCGCCGACACCTTGACACGCTTTCCCAAGTTGGCCGGCTACTTTGCCGATTCTCTCGTGACCCTTCAAGGCGCAGTCACGGCGTTTCGTGAGAACCACGTAGAGTCGACCAAGGTCTCACTGGTTGGCTTCGACCCATCACCGCAACTTGTCGGCGAGCTGCGAGCAGGTGTCGTCGATGGCATCATCTTGCAGGATCCATTTCAAATGGGCTATGGCGGCGTGGCCTATGGTGTCCTCGCCGCAGCCGGCATAAGCACGCCAAGATTTATCAACACCGGCGTCACGGCAGCCACGCCGGCTAACGTGAATTCGCCGGATATTCAGGGGCTCTTAGACCCCATCAACAAGCATCGCGTGGGGCTCCACGCAACGCAATGAGTCAGTCGCACGGGATTTCTCGCTGGGCGAGGAGGCAAGTGTGAAGATGCGACGATGCCATTCCACTTTTCTGATAAACGTCTTCTTCATCTCCAGCTTGGTGCTTTGCATTCTGACATTTTCCGCGGCCGCCGGCGCGGCAACGACCGACACGGCTTCGATCAGCGGCCAAGTTATCGAAGGTGGCAGCGGCTTGCCACTTCTCGGGGTGAGGGTCGTGGCCGATGGGCCGACGATGGCGAAGACGCTTACCGACACGCATGGGAATTTCACTCTTGAGAACTTGTTGCCGGGATCGTACGAGCTCATCATCAGTTTGACCGGATACGTGACCACGGCTTCGGATCGATTTCCGCTTGCGAGCGGACAGATCCAAAACGTGACGCTCGTGCTCGCTCGTTCGCAGGGCGTGACGTCGGGAGTCAAACTGCTAGGGCGGACGACGATACACGGTTCCGCTTCGCTGCAGACCGCGGCTGTCATCTCAACATCGCTTTCGGCTCAATCTCTATCGAGCCAAGGCATCTACAAAGCCGGAGACGCGCTACGAAAACTGCCGGGGATCGTGAACGGGGGATCCGACGGCGCGACGGCAGGGGACTCGCAAACCATTGACATCAGAGGCATTGGGGAATTGGAGACGACGACCCTGATCGATGGCAACCCCATAGGACCAGGTTTCAGCGGCGCCTACCAGTTTCAACTATCGCCGGTGTTCGGGCTCGAGGATGTCAAGGTGCTGTACGGCTCGGGTTCGGACCTTTACGGCGTCGACGCCATCGGTGGCGTCGTCGACATGCAGACGCTCAACCCCACGCTGCATCCGACCGCGACATTCACGCAAGGCTATGGCACGTGGGACAACCTGAGCAGTGCCATCACGGCCACGGGCTCGACGCAAGGGGGCAAGTTCGGCTACGCTTTGGCTCTTGGAACGCAAGGCCAGGAAGGCTTCTTCAAGCACGATTACATGTACCAAGCGTCGGCCGCGTTCGATCCGTATGCGACTGATCCCGCGGTTCGGGCGCTCGGATACTATCCGGATGACAGTTCGCTGACGTTGAAGAGTACGCTCTTGAAGGGGCAAATGAACTTCAGCGACGCGTCGCATCTGACGTTCACGTGGCTCAGCAGCGCGTGGTGGGATGACAAGACCGGGAACGGCGACAACGATTACTTGCCGTACGAAGTTGCCCTTGCGAGCGGACAGAATCAACTGGCGGCCGCCGCGGCATCCGGCACAGACCCCTGCAATACTATCAACAAAAAGAAGTTTCAGCCTGGCACGAATGCCAATGGAAGCACGCCGGGTACCGGCCCCAACGGCCAGCCCGATGTGCCAACGCCACCGCCGGGCACTCCACCCGTGTGCGTCACGCCGCAACAATATGCAAATCTCAACGACGGCTGGCAGGGCGCGGGCACCTCGTGGCAAGCGCTTCGTGCCAATGACTATGGTCTACGCTACGAGCAGACTGTCGGCGCGAGCACGTTCACGATCAACAGTTTCACGAACACGTACAGAGACTCTACCGACCGCACGGCTCAGCTTCCGTTCACAGCCGTCCCCACGGACAATGCTGCTTGGACGTTCGAGCAGGCAAGCAACACGGGCGTAACGCTGTCCGATGATCTTCTTGGAAAAAACAACGAGTTCGGGTTCGGCTACTTCTGGGAGAACTCGGCCTACTATTTTCAACAAAATGGGGCCCAACAACCGGCTCCTGTCGTTCACGAGACCTCTTATTTCCTGCGCGACGCCTGGCACCCGATCAACTCTCATCTCACGACCTACGGCAATATCTGGTTCAAGAATGCCACCATCACGCACTCGTCGTTCGTCGACCCTCGTCTAGCCTTTGTGTACGCACAAGGAAACAACGTGTTCCGTCTGGCCGGCGGAGAGACGTCGACCGAGCCGTTCCCCGCCGATGTCGAATCGTCGTTTATCCCGTCGGCGGTCGGAACGTTCCTTGGGCATGTCTCGTGTTCTGGTAACCTCTCGAACGCGGTGGGCAGCGTCCCGTCATCATTGTTAAAACCCGAACAAGGTGTTGACCAAGAGTTTAGCATCGGGCACCGTTTCGCCGGCGATACTACGGCCCAGTTGACGATCTATAATCAAAACATCTTCGAACAAATTTATGAAAATCTCAACCTGCCGCTTTCGGTGCTGACCGTTCCCTTTGACCCGACACCTTACGTCAACGCGGTCAAAAACGTGTGCGGTATCTCAGCGGCGCAAGCGTTGACGCTCATCGGGGTCAACGGTGCGGTCAACATCGGCCATACACTTGCGCGCGGCATCGACCTTACCGGCAGGGTCAGAATAACCCGTCCGTTCTTTATCGACTACACGTACGCGACTGAATCCACCGAACTCAAATCCAGCGACCCAGCACTCATCAACCCCAATTTCGGAGGCAGCCTCATCCTCATCCCCAACTCGCAGATTCCTGCGGTTCCGCTGCACAAATGGTCCTACACCCTCGACTATACGTTTTGGCGCGACATTGAGGCCCAACTCACAACCTATCATGTATCCGAGAACAATCCCAGTGATTTGCCGGCCTACACGTATTCGGATCTAAGTATCAGCGTGCCCGTGGGCCAGGGCACCTTCACCACCAACGTTGACAATCTGTGGCAGAATTATGCGGACTATCGTGGTCTCATCGGCGAAGGTTATCCGCAGCCCCTCAACAGTTTCGCGCAGCCCACCGATTACCAGCCGTTCTTCGGGGCGCAGGCGACGGAGCGTTTCGGCTTGCCCCTTCGAACGATCGATTTCAACTATTCCGTGAAGATCAAGTAAAGGTAACGTATCGTTAGGCCGTGTCGCAGACTTTGGAGAGCGCAAGAATGACCGGGCCGCAGCACGCGCCGCCAGCCATGCCCGCACGCGGACAGGCTGCGAGTACGCGTTGGGATCTCGTCATGCGCCTGGGTCTGTTGGGCATCATCGCGCTGCTCGTCATTGTGTTTTCGTTCACCGCTTCCGGATTCTTGACGCTGCAAAATTTGGACAACAACGCACGCCAGATGGCGGTGGTCGGCATTCTGGCGGTGGCAGAGACGTTCGTCATCATCACCGCCGGAATCGACCTTTCCGTTGGGTCGCTGCTTGGATTCGGAGGCATCCTCATTGCGCTCAGTTTAGCGCACGGCTTGCCTATCGCGGGCGCCATCGCGATCGTCCTCGCTGTGGGAACGATCGTCGGCCTGGTCAACGGTGGGTTGATCAACGCTGCGGCGCTGCCACCATTTATCGTCACCTTGGGCATGCTCGGGATCCTGCGGGGCCTGACCCAGATCTCCGGCAACGGACAACAAGTGGCGTACAATGCTCCGGCGTTCACCAACTTTGCGGTCAACTCGACCTTCGGAGTACCCAATATTTTTTGGGTATTTCTGGGCATCTGCCTTGTGTCGGCGTTCGTGCTCCACCAAACGCGGCGCGGGCGCTATATGTACGCGGTTGGGAGCAACCTGGAGAGCGCGCGGCGTGCCGGGATCAATGTAGGTGCGACGATCCTGACCGTGTATGGGATATCAGGATTTCTTGCCGCCATCGCCGGCATTTTGTTGACCGCCCGGCAAGCGCAAGGCGACCCCAACGCGGGCACGGGTTATGAGCTCGACGCCATTGCGGCGGCGGTGTTGGGTGGCGCGAGTCTGTTCGGCGCGCGGGGCTCAATTCTCGGCACATTTCTCGGCGTGCTGCTCGTGCAGATCTTGACCAACGGGCTCAACCTACTGAATTTTGATCCACAAGTAGCACGCATCGCCGAGGGCGCGCTCTTGATTCTCTTTGTTTATCTCGATCGCTGGCGCAAGCCGAAGATTGGCGATGGCGTGATCGTGTTAGCGGCAGGACGGCGCGATATCCAGTCTTCGAAGCGACGAGGCATCTCGAAGCGCTTTGGTAATGTGCGCGCGCTTGAACGAGGTCGACTTTGAAGTGCCTAGTGGGCGAGATCGTCGCACTCATCGGCGACAACGGTGCGGGAAAATCGACCCTCGCGAAGATATCTCCGGCGTGCTGTCGCCGGATCCGGTACGCTGCTGATGCGCGGAAATCCGGTCGCTTTCGCGACGCCCAGGGACGCACGGGCAGCGGGAATCGAGACGACTATCAGGACCTTGCGCTTGCGCCCGGATCTCGACATCGCTGCTAACCTTTTCCTTGCGCGCGAAATCGTGCGACCGGGTCTGGCGGGTATGTTTGATGTCCTCGATCGGGTGGCCATGCGCAAGAGCTCCGAGGAACATTTGCAGCCACTTCGGCATCCAGGTTGGTTCCATCGACCAACGGGTCGATACGCTTTCGGGCGGACAGCGACAGTCCATCGCCGTTGCACGCACTGTGTTTGTGGGGCTCGCGCGTCATCATCATGGACGAACCCACCGCTGCGTTGGGGTCTCCCAAACGGCGCTCGTGCTCCAGCTCATGCAAAAATCAGTGCGCGAGGCACCGCCGTTGTTTTTATCAGTCACAATTTGCCACACGTGTTCGAGGTGGCGAATCGCATCGTTGTCTTGCGACACGGGCGGCGCGTGGGGACGCTCGAACCCGCGAGCTACTACCATGGATGCAGCCGTCAGCCTGATGACGGGCGCGACTGCATCCGACGTACACTTATTCATCCTCAGGATCTGAAGGAGGCTGCTCTACAATGCAATCGGTTATCTGGTCGTCCATTACACGGACATTCTTGGCTCTTCTTTTGATTCGGTGGCGAGTTTGCCGGTGCTTGCCGACTCTCCGGCGCAACCATCAACGCTCACCGCGACCGTGAGTGGAACGGTCGTCGATCGCGACGGTTCGTTGCCGATTGCCGGGGCCACCATCGATCTCGAACAAGGGGAGAAGTTGTCGCGACGACGACCTCAGACAACTTCGGCAATTTCAAGTTTCCTGCAGTGAGTCCGGGCACGTACGTCGTGCTCGTGCGTGCATCGGGCTACGGCACGGTTCGATCGGATGCGCTGCCCGTGAGCGAGCGGTCCGCTAAACATTACGCTCGTGTTGCAACGGTCCGCAAAGCGCGGGCGCCGTTAAGCAAATCGGGCGCGTCCTCATCAGCTCTCAGCGGAGGTGGACTGCAGACGACGACCACCATTCAGGCTGCCGCCGACCCACAGTTGGCACAACGCACCAATCAAATTCGCATGGCTGAAACGCTTGGGAAGCTACCCGAAGTCAACCTGATCGGTTTGGATTCGGCGGTGGGTGACGACATCAGCATCGATATTCGAGGACTCAAGCCGAGCGAAACGCAGGTCATGCTCGACGGCCATCCGATTGGGCCGCTCGGCGTCTATCCGGGGGACATCGGCGGCGGCGTGGGCGGATTCAACTTTGCGGACTCTCCGCTCTACGCCATCGAGAATACGCTTGTCACCTATGGCTCGGGTGCAACCGGTCTCTATGGCGTCGACGCTGTGGGAGGGTCCGTCGACTTCCAGACGCCTCAATCCAACGCAGCAGTCTCACGGCCAGCTGGAGTATGGTTTTGGTGAACACGGCAAGCAGATCTTTGGTCGCGCAGGCCACTGGCACCGATGAAAAGATTGGTTACGCGCTCGTCTATGGCGTATCAGGAACCTACGGCGATTTCCCTGGCCAAATTATCGCGCAGACTGGCCTCACTGGTACCAACTTCACTTCCTCCAACCTCGCAGGCAACACCTACTTTGTTAGTGGTGATTACCTGCTTCGCAATGGTCTCGCTAAATTGCGCTACGCCTTCTCACCGAGCACGTCTCTAACGTTGACCGGCTATACGGCAACGGATTGGGACGACAAGACTGGTAATGGTGACAACGACAATGTGAGTTATCAAAAGGCACTCTACAACGCAGAAACCAGCTCGAACTGCACGACGACCGGAGGCAAGCCAGGCATCGATGTGAAGGAGGACTCAGGTCACCGTCTGTTTGACGCCTCAGCAATACGCGCAAGGAGCGAGTGGTCCGGCCGGCGGCGGCCCTGGCGCCTTCCAGGCGTTGGGCAACCAAGACTATCATGCGCGGCTCCTCACGACGGTGGGTAAGAACCAGATTGTCGTCGATGGCTTTATCGACAATTTTAGTCAAAATCGTGAGCGCCCATTTTCGTACGTCAACGGGCCTACAAATGTCTTGACGAATATCTACCACACGTTTGGCGCCCTCATCAGTGACGATATCGCGAGCGTCAACAACGACTTCGGCTTCGGCGTTTATACCCACCGCCAGTACTTTAACGCAACACTATCAGTGGCGCCGCCACTCCCCCGGTCTTCCGAATGCATCCCTCTTTCAAAAGCTCGACAGCTACTTTATTCGCGACGCATGCACCGCCATCCAACCAGCTTTAGTTCTTCCTGAACGCCTGGGAAAAACATTCGCTGGTTGGCGGCTGGTCGTTCGATCCTCGCCTCTCACTTCTCTATCGCCCTGAGTCAGCGGACGTCATCCGTTTGACGGCGGGCGCGGCATCAGCAGACCCCGCCGCCTATCGCAGCCCGTTCACCGGAAGCGCGGAGGCATCAAGCCAGGCAACTGCCAGCAGTTCTCCTTGGGAACCGCTTCCCGACGTCGGGTGTGCTCCCCGAGAAATCAACCGACAACGAGATCTCATCGCGCACCGCGAGGTCGGGGACACCATAACCCAGTTCACGGGTACGACACCAATGAAAAAAACACGATCTTTGAGGCCCAAGCTCCCGCATCTGGGCCTTACGTTGACCTTGTTAACGAATTCGGTGGCCCCAATTACATCAATGAGGTCCTGGCGCACCTCACGGAGTGGGTCGATCTGTCCTCTAACCCGCCCACGATCAACAACCTCTTCGTTAATTCCAATCTCAACTTAGCAACAGCGAGAGCCCGGGGGTTGAGCTCAGCCAGCGTTTCCGCGCTAACGAACACACCTTGTTTGATGCCTACTGGGACACGCAATCCACGACGTTCTTCGATGCTCCGGCTTCACTGTTGATGAGCAACCCGACGCTGATCCCAGGCTCGCAACTGCCCAGCATCCCTCTCCATACAGTGGGGAGTCTACATGGACGCTACATCCATCAAAGGAGGCGAGATATATCTCGACTATTCTCAAGTCGACAGCAATAACGAACTAGATCGCCCATCTTTTGGGACCGCGGATCTTGCCATAACTCAACAAGTGGCGCCGCACACGGCAGTGAACCTGGGCGTCTCGAACCTGTTCAATCAAGCGGTCGACACGTATGGTCGCATCGGTCTCGGCGTGTTTGTGCCCGAGAACCAATTCGGCACCGATACCGGCGGTATCACAAGGATCGGAACGTTTCGGTCAAGCACCGGCTTCGGTGATCTTCAGTGTCATCCAACGTACTAACGTCACCTTGCGCAGGCGGCAATCGGGGAGCGCATACGCTCCTCCGGTCGCAAGATTATCGCCAAACGTCTGGTCGTTAACGTTTCTGTAATCATTTGGTGCTAGGCTAGAGAGTCACAAAACGAAGTAGAGTTGTACTTTGACGCCATGGAGGACGCGTGGGTAGACCTTTCCATACGCAAGATATCCTAACGCTCTTGTGCGTCGCCACCCTGGCCTGGTCGGTCTGGACGTCCGGCCACCGTGTCAATGCGCAAGCTCAAATGCCGAGGTCGAACCAGCAACTTATTTCGGAGTTGCGCCAGCACGTCAAGCACGTGTTTGTTATCTACCAAGAGAATCACTCATTCGACGAATACTTCGGCACGTATCCCGGGGCGGACAATCTTGCGACCGCACAAGCGAGATTGCACGGTTTTCGCCAATACGACCCGATCGGTAAGCGATGGGTTACGCCGTTTCTCATCACCGATCCAGACATCGAGAGTCCCGGCCATTCGCGCGCAGCATTGCTTGCGAAAATAGACGGTGGCAAGAACGACCAATATATTGCCAGGAGGAAAGGGACAGCGCGAAGGACTACAACGCGTCGGACTCACAGGCAATGGGCCTGCTAACGATGTCGCACTACGACTGCGATACCATCCCATATTTGTGGAAATATGCACGCTCGTTTACCCTTTACGATCGATTCTTCCAAGGCATGATCGGGCCGTCGACCCCGGGCAACATCGAGATCATTGCCGCGCAGACGGGTCAAACGCAATGGGCACGCGATCCGGAAGAAGCAGTCAAGCCAAACGGAAAAGGACCTGGGGTTCCAGTGCTCAGCAGCATCGATCCAGCCTTCGGGCCATATCCTGGGAAACCACAACACCGGTTGAAATCCCCCTGCGCTTTGCCACCGTGCTTCTGACGCTCAACGGCCGAAACGACGCGCGCGCGACGAACGATACGCGTGGAGTAAGCGACGACCTCTCTCTTATGGCTCAAAGTGGCGGGGAGCCGCTCACCTGGGGTTGGTATCAAGAAGGCTACAACTACGCCGATAAGGTCGCTGTGGAAGGATACTCATCGCACCGCAACGTCGTGCAGTTCTTCGCCTATATGCGGCACAACGACGTTTTCTGGCACAACGTGCACAGCGTAAAAGAGATTTTGCCGGCGCTGCACGACGGCACGCTGCCAGATCGTTCGGTCGTCTACATCAAGGGCGGATCGCACAACCATTTTGGCTGGCGCCCCGCCAATCAGAGTCCTTTTATTCAAAAATATTTTATGGGCGACGACGATCATCCGGGTACGGATGACTCCGATCGACAGGTTGCCGAGGCGTTCGTGGCGACCTTCGTCAACGCAATAGCACGCAGCCGGTATTGGAAAGATTCAGCCATCATTATTACCTGGGACGATAGCGGCGGATTTTACGATCATGTGGTGCCGCCGCAATTCGAACGTTGCCCCGACGGCCATCCGTGCGGCGACGGTCCCCGCGTGCCGTTTATCCTGATTTCGCCATATGCCAAGTCAGGTGCGATCGTTCACGATATCGGCGACACGGGTTCAGTGGTCAAATTCGTCAATACTCTCTTTGGACTGCCAGCGCTGGCATCACTCCCCGACGAGAAGCCATACATGCCCGAGGGACCGCGAGACGCAAACCCACTTCTTACCGATCTCAGCGGAGCGTTCGATCCGCGCCGCTTGCGTGGAGAGGTGCCTCCTATTCCGGCCACCGCGGCGGAAATTCCGGATGACGTGGTGGGCAAAATTCCGGCTCCGCTGAGCTGCGCGACGCTCGGCATTCGCCCCGTTGCGGTGCCCGGCGCCGTGACCTCGCCTCCTGCCGGATACCTACCGCTACCGCGTCAGTTCATTCCGTAAATAGGGTCGGTCCTTGCCTCGCTCACGAAGGCTGTAGCATGGTCGCCTACCCAGGCTTGCGGTCGTTCATATTGATGTAATAATCGTGTGCTAGTCTGAGATTGATAAGGAGACAATAGCATGCATCTGTCCGCCGCACCGCCCCAACCGGTTCCGATCTTCAGTCATTTCGACTATGTCGCCGTGGACGCAGAGCGCCGACGCGTGTACGCGGCACACACGGGCAGCCAGGCGTTGCTCATCGTCAACGCCGATTCCGGTGCCGTTGTGGGCCAAGTCGACGTTGGAGGTCACCTGCAAGGAGTCGCGGTCGACGTGCGGACAGGCATGGTGTACACTGGCGATGGGGATGCGGATACGGTTTCGCAGGTCGATCCAAAGTCGATGCAGGTCAAGGCCTCGGTGACGCTTTCCAAACCAATCGATGCCATTGCGTTTGATCCCAAGTACGACAAGATCTACGCAGACGAGGATAGCGGCAATCACGTCTTCGTGATCGACGCAGCCAAGATGCAGCTCGTTGGCACGGTGGTCACGCCGGGAATGATCATGAATATCTCGCCATCGACCCAAAGAACAGCGATATCTACCAGAACATTCCAGACCTCGATGAATTTGTCGTCATCGACCCCGCATCGCTGCGCGTTGTCGAGACGGTGAAGACGCCTGAACTAAAGGACAATCACCCGCTGCAGTCCGACGCTGTGAATTCCACAATCATCATCGGAGACAAGAACGGCGTGTTATCCGTGTCCGATCGGCAAGGCAAGCGTCTAGGTATGACCAGAATGCCACCGGATACAGACCAATGTGATTTAGACCAGGGGACGGGCTATCTAGCGTGCGCGGCTGATCGTCCGATTTCCCATGCTCTCGGTGCGCGATGCCGCCACCCCCAAGCTACTTGCAACGCTGGTCATCGGTCACAATTCACATACCGATCACGATCGATACCGCAGCCACGCCTTGTGGACCGTCTTGGTTGCGCCACACGGAGACTACGTTCAGCGCGTCAACGTTGAGCCGTAGATGACACCGAATGCGCCGTCAAGACTCCACCCAAAAGGGTGCCTCCATTATCGCGAACAAGCCATGGCTCGTGCGGTTGCTGATCGTTGAAGATGATCTGTCCGCCTGTGCGACGTCTTGCGGCGTGGGTTAGCGCGGAGCGTTCGATCCGCGCCGCTTGCGTGGAGAGGTGCCTCTCATTCCCGCCGCCGCGGCGGAAATTCCGGATGACGTGGTGGGCAAAATTCCGGCTCCGTTGAGCTGCGCGACGCTCGGCATTCACCCCGTTGCCGTGCCCGGCGCGTTGGGTTCGCCGCCCGCTGGATACCTGCCGCTACCGCGTCAATTCATTCCATAACCGCGGCAGTTCATATTGCTGTAATTATGCGGTGTTAGACTTTAGCTGTTGGCAAACGTGCGCTTGTTGATCGTTGAAGATGATTTGCGGCTGTGCGATGTCTTGCGGCGCGGGTTGGCCGAGCAAGGACATGTGGTCGATCTCGCTCATAGTGGTGAAGAAGGAGAGCGCTGTGCCGCTGGCGGCTCGTACGACGCCCTGGTCATGGACATCAATTTGCCGGTGCGCGATGGTCTCAGCGTCATCCGCTCGCTGCGGAAAGCTGGCCGGCAGACGCCAGCCTTGATCCTGACGTCGAGAGACACTGTTGCCGATGTCATCGAAGGTCTTGACGCGGGCGCGGATGACTATCTCAAAAAGCCCTTTGTCTTCGCGGAACTCGAAGCGCGCCTGCGCGCGATCACGCGGCGCAAAGGTGCGGACTTGGGAACCAACGAGCTGCGAGTCGCCGATCTTATCTTCGATCGCGCGAACAGGCGAGCTCGCCGCCGCGAGCGCGACATTGCGCTCACCCGGCGTGAAATGGCGTTCCTCGAATATTTCATGCGCAACGCCAATCGTGTCGTGACGCGGCGCATGCTCGAAGACGCTATGTTCGACCGCGAAAGCGACGTTGTTTCAAATGTCGTGGATGTCTATGTGAGCCGCTTGCGCTCCAAGATCGCCGCAAATGGCGAGAAGCAATTGCTCCACACCGTGCGCGGCACGGGCTACCGCCTGGCCGCCGAATGAGCATCTCCTGGCTGTCATCGCTGCGAGGCCGGCTCGTCACCTGGTACGTCGTCGTGCTCGTGCTGGCTCTGGCCGCGTTCGGAGCGGCGGCGGTCTTCGTCATCGACCGCGACCTTCACGCGTCGCTTGATGCTCGCTTACGCACGACGGCTCAGGCCACGCTGAACTTTGTCGACGTGAGCGACGGCGGCGTTTCCATTGACGAACACGATCGCGGGCAGATATTTGCACTGCTCGGATCACAGACCGAGATTGTCATTATCCACGATGACAATCAGGTGGTGTTCTCAAGCGCGGCAAGGCCATCCAAGAGCCTCATAGGTCTCGCGCAGGCAGCTGGTTTCTCGGACATATCTCAGCGAAACGAGAACATCCGGGCGCTCGTCTTGCCCATTGAGGCGCAAAAAACGCGCGTCGGTGCGGTTGTCGCTTGGACCGCCGCGAACTGGATCCAAGAGACCGACCGCCGGGTAGCGGCCGCCTTCGCTCTGTCGGCGTTGCTGCTCGCGGGGGTAGCGTACGTTGCGGGGACCGCTGTGACTCGGCGAGCGCTTGAAGATGCCCTCAGGCGACAACGGCGTTTTACGGCAGACGCTTCGCACGAACTTCGGGCGCCGCTCTCCGTCATTCGGGCGGAAGCCGATCTTGCGCTTCGCAGGCCGCGCGACCCGGCCGCCTACCAAGCTGCGATAACCACGATCGCAAGCGAGGCCGACCGGATGGAAACCTTGGTCGGTACGCTGCTCTCGGCTGCGCGCACCCAAGATGGCGCCGGCTCCCCGGCCTTTATCGATCTTTTCGCTCTCGCGCAGCGCGTGTGCGAACGGTTCAAACCCGCTGCGGCCGCAAAGGACATCTCCGTGATCGTCCTTGAGGGCGAGTCGTGTAACGTGCTCGGCGACCCCGATGCGCTAGAGCGTGCCGTCACCGCGGTTGTCCACAACGCAATCAAGTACACCCCGGTTGGAGGACACATCAGCATATGGACCGCCCACCAAGGCAGGAATGCGGAAGTGTGCGTTCGCGACGGCGGCCCAGGCTTTTCGCCTGAGGCCATCGTTCACGGCTTGGAATGGTTTTGGTGCGATGATCCCGTTCGGACTGGTGAGGCCACCGGACTCGGGCTAGCGATTGCCGATTCTATTGCACGCGCAAATGGCGGCAAACTGACAATCACGAACACCTCTGAGGGAGGCGCGCAGGTATTGATTTCCTTGCCGGCGCGTTAAGGTTATTGCGCGCACGGCAAATAGGACGTTCATCTTGCTGTAATGATTAGGACCTAGACTTGAAAGTTAGTAGGGTGTTTTCCGGGCTTCAAGTTGAAGCGAAAGGCCAAGATATGAAGGTGAAGCTTGTCGCGCTTGCAAGAGCGAGCGTACTCTGCGGGGCAGCATTAGTGCTCGCTGTTTCCGGCGCAAGAGCAGCGACGCTCCCCGACGGCCGATCTGTCACCCCCGTTGGTTTCACGACCCCCGTTGAAGGTTTTGCAACCTCTGAAGCATTGTCACCAGATGGTACGCTTCTTGCCGTCCTTTCACAGGATGGGGGCGCCATCGACGTCATTGTCATCGGCGAACACACGCAGGAGGTGGCCCGTCTCGTCGCGCCGTTCGCAACGACTATGACGTGGACGCAGGACGCTTTGTACGTCGCGCGCGGCTACAGCGGGTCCATCTCCAGATTCACCTATAAAACGGATGCTGCCGGCAACCCCGAGTTCACTGCTCTCTCGGATCTGCATGTTGGGGGACTCATCAACGGCATCGCGCATGACCCTGCGTCGCATCGCCTTATCGTTGCAAGGACTGCCAGTAATGAAGTCGACGTCATCGATGATCGGACTGGAGCTATCCGAACGCGTCTTGCCGCAAGCGGCCAACCGTTTCGAGTAGGTTTTGCGGGAAGTAGCGTCTTAGCCACTTTGTATAATTCGGATCACGTCGACGCGTGGCCGAACGGAACAAAAATCGCACGACACATCCCAACAGGACCACATCCCACCGAGCTGTTGATATCCGGCGCTCGTGCATTCGTCGCAAACGCTGATGGTCATGATGTGTGCTCGATTGACTTGCACTCTTGGGCTGTGACCAAACATTATGATTTGGGGGTGACGTTTAATCCGCCCCCGGGTCAAACGCCGTCTGGCATGGCAATCTCAAACGACGGCAAGCGTCTCTTTGTCGCGGAGTCTGGCTTTAACGACGTCGCCGTCGTTGACCTAAACAGCGGTCAGGTGCTCGGGCGTATTCCCACCGCGTGGTATCCGATGGGAGTTATTTTCGCAGCGAGTTCAACCATCGATGATGATCCTCGGATAAAGCCGCAACTCTTCATTTTGAGCAGCGAAGGCCTGGGTCCGCAGCCCGATCCGGGCTCCGAGCACAATGGCGTCGACACTGGGTTGATCCAGCACCTGGTCGTCGAGCCGCAGCGCTTCGCCGAGTGGTCTGCCACGGTCGCGCGGAACGATCACTTCGACGTTGCCGCGCCACCGCCGGCTTCCAGTTTGCCTCCGATTAAACACTTCGTCTTTATCGTCCAAGAGAATAAGCAATTTGACGAAATCTTCGGAGACGAGTCTGCTATCGGCGCAGACGCGGACGCAACATTGTTGCTTTTCGGCCGCAAGTATACGCCAAACATTCATTCCCTCGCGGAGACCTACACGCTTTTTGACAACTTTATGGGCAACGGGGATAGGAGCGATTTCGGCCATTCATGGACGACCCAAGGCATAGCGAATGACTACCTTGAGCGCAACGTTCATACGCCGGACGATCTAGCAACGAAAGCAGATCCCCGCGTTGCCGGCTCTATCTGGCCAGTGTTCATGTATGGCGAGGATACCATACCGGTCAGCGTCATGAACTTCGACTGGTTCCAGAATTTGTCGCTCTTACCAAGACAACCAAGAGTCAACGTCAGCGGTGTTTTCGGCCCTCGAGGCCAGTTGATCGACGCGCTGCGTCTCAAAGGGGTTTCATTCCGCGTTTATGGTGAGCAGATGAGAATGTTGCCGGACGGGAGAATAGCACCCGGCCTGGCCGCTCATGCCGATCGCGCCTATCCGGGCGCCCACATCGATTTCAACATCCTTGACACCGTGCGAGCGCGGCTCTTCCTCGAAGATGTCAAGGCCCATGGGCTCGCGCAGTACTCATATCTTACGCTCCCAACGGACCATACCTCGGGAACGGATCCCGGTTTCTATACGATGGGGTCATACGTATCCAGCAACGACGTCGCCCTTGGCCAAATCATAGCCGGACTCTCGAAGAGGCCGGATTGGTCGAGCACCGTGGTGTTCGTGACGACCGACGACCCGCAAGGTACGGGCGACCACCTCAATGCGCGCCGGATGCCCGCGATCTTAGTCGGGCCCTACGTGCGGCGTGGCTACGTTGACCATACGCTCTATAGCATCCCTTCGGTGCTTCGTACTGTTGAAGTCCTCTTTGGACTCAGTCCGCTCAATATCGAAGATGCGATGTCAACACCGCTCCTGGACGCGCTCGCGACGCAGCCCAGCGCCTCAGCGTACAATGTCATCCCGTCGAATATTCCGATGACGAGAAACCCAGGAAAGCCGAAAGCCGCCTTTATTATGCTCGACGGGCCGGACTCGGTTGCTTTTCCCAATGAAGAGTGGGCCGCGATCAACGGTCAAACATCCCTCGCAGCACATTTGACGTATCTTCGCATGCTTGGCGACGGTCAGATCCTCACTGCCGATTCGGATGATAGGTAGCCTGCAGGCCAAATGTAGCGGCGGACCTTTAGATCCGCCCAGACCGAAAAGGAGAAACTTCACATGTACCTTGTTCCCGTCGCGCCGCCGGCGCACGTTCAAATACACAGCGGGTTCGATTATGTCACGACTGACGCCGCTCGACATCGAGTGTATGCCGCACATACCGGCAGCGGAACGCTCCTTGTCGTGAACTCCGATTCGGGCGCTATCCTCAATCAAGTCGACGTCGGACCGCTCCACGGCGTTGCAGTGGATCCCGCGACTGGCCACGTTTACACGGGCGACGGAGAGAACCGCACCGTGTCGGATGTCGATCCGGTGAGCGGACAAGTTGTTAACTCGGCTGACGTGGATGGTAAGGTGGACGCCACCGCCTACGACCCAGTGCTACATTATGTCTATGCCGACGAGGACGATGGCACGCACATGTTCGTCGTCGACACAAAGACGATGAAACAGGTTGCGGCCATCAATCTCCCGGGGCACAAGCCGGAATATTTAGCTATCGACCCGCAGACGCACTACGTCTACCAAAACATCGACAACCTCGCTGAGGTTGCGGTCATCGACCCCCAGCAACTGAAAGTGATTCGTACGTTCCCAACGCCAGTTCTGCAAAAGAATCATCCGCTTCAATACGATCCAACGTACAAGATTCTTGTGATCGGCGGAAAGAACGCGACGTTGGCGGCGTATACGCGTGATGGTAAGCTGCTAGGAACAACACCGATGCCGGCTGGCGTGGATCAATGCGATCTCAATCCAGAAACGCATCTCATCGCCTGCGCGGGCGGCAAAAAGGTGGCCGTCTTCTCGTTGTCCGACCAAGGCACACTCACCCAAGTAGCCGATCGAGACGTTGCTGAGGGCGTTCACACGCTCGCAATCGATCGCAACACCGGACACATTTGGATCGTGTGGGCTTCCCCCGATGGAGATTTTGTCCAAGAATTGAAACTCACGCAGTAACTCATTCGTGCCGGAAGACCAATGCGCACCCAAATACCGCACCCCGCTGGCTGCGCTCGTCGCAGCCAGTGGGCTTTTTGTCCTCGCATTCGCACAGCCAGCCTTGGCTGGTCCTCCTTTTGAAACGGACGACCCAGAGCCCGTGGAGTGTCATCATGTTGAAGTCGATCTCGCGCAAGCTCGGCAGGGCGAACCGGCAACAACTGGCCCAATTTGGGAAATCGACTATGGTCCAACCAAGAATGTGGAAGTGTCAGTTGGCGGCCAGCCGGGGGAGACAGGCTTGGCGACCGCCATACGCTTCCTCCCTGAAACGCGATACACTCCGGAGGTGGGATTTCTCCCGTCTCTGACTGTGAAGAGCAATGGGGAGACGGAAACCTTCCTACCCTTTTGGGCACAAAAGACGATCAAGAATTGGACAATCTTTGGCGGCGGTGGTGTCTCTCATGGTGCAGAATTCACAGGCATAACCGCAATGCGGAACTTTCGCTCTGGATCGAGTCTTGGCTTGGAGTTTTATCATGAAAGTCAACGCAACCCCATCCTCCCAAGCGCGCCGCGGGTGGCGCTCGGATATATCGATCAACTGGCACCTTCGCGGGCGCTCTTATTCTGGGCCGGGCGACAACTGCAACCAAATCCCGGATACTTTTTTGCTCTCGGGTTTCAAGTCATCATCGCACCGAAAGGACATGCGTCGAATTGCTCGTGATGCCCGTCCGCTTGGGTGGGAAGGACCCAGAAGAATGCCGAATATATAAAGAGATGGAGAAGAAGGGGTACAGGTTTTCAATCAACTTCGCCTTGGTGCTTTTTCACCTCGGCGCAATCGGCGCTTTCTTTCCTGCTTTCTTTTCTTGGAGTGGCGTTGCTGTTGCAATAGCCCTGTGGTGGCTGACCGGTGCTCTTGGTATCGCCTTATGTTTTCATCGCACCTTGACGCACCGCAGCATCGTCATGAGCAAGCCGCTTGAATATTTTACAGCCCTTTGCGGCACGCTCGCCTTGCAGGGCGATCCCATCACGTGGGTCGCAACTCACCGCTTGCATCATGCGCACGCAGACCACGAGGGCGATCCACACGATGCACACCGCGGCTTGTGGTGGACCCACATCGATTGGCTCTATATGCCCAACGCTGCGCGCCCCAGTGAGCCGGAACAGGAGCGCAACGCGCCGGATCTGTGGGCTCAGCCCTTTTACCGCTTTCTGCACAGCCGCGCCCCCTTGTTGCAGGTCTTGCTTGGACTTATTCTACTGGCCGTCGGCGGGGTGTCGTGGCTTGTCTGGGGAGTTTTTGTCAGGCTTGTCTTTGTCTATCATGTCACCTGGCTCGTGAATAGCGCCTCTCACAAGTTTGGCTATAAGACCTACAAGACCGAGGATCTGTCCACCAACTGTTGGTGGGTGGCGCTGCTCACCTGGGGCGAGGGTTGGCACAATAACCACCACGCATTTCCGTTTTCTGCGCGCCACGGACTCCGTTGGTTTGAATTCGATCCAACTTGGTTGCACATCAGAATTCTTCGGGCGCTGCACTTGGTGCGAAACGTGAAGTTGCCGTCATCTGGTATGCTTGAGCGCCGCGTCGCAACGCCACATTCCGACGCATAGACCTGGCTAAGGGGATCTTCGATCCTCCAGACCTTTGGAGTGCACGGTCTTGAGCGCCGTCACACTGCGCCTGGAAGCAACAACAACTCAAAGGACTTGCCGGAGCGGGATGTGCAGCGCTTCCATGCGACACTCACGCTCGCGTGGTGAGTGTCGCATCTATTTCCGAGGGACTCGATGAACCTTGTGTTGTTCTTCCACTCATTGTGGAGCAATGGGTGGTTAAACGGTGTGATGGTGTGGGTCGCGGGATATGGCTTATTCCTGAGCGGCGCTGCGTTTGTAGCCAGTGTAACTCGCCGTCACGCGTACACGTTCTTGCCGTGGGCGGCGGTCGGTGGCGCGATCGCGATAGCACTTGACCTCGTGGGAGGTCACCTCATCGTTCACTCGCGACCGTTCGTCGTGCTCGGGATGCAGCCGCTCCTGCCACATCCGCCAGACAACAGCTTTCCATCCGATCATAGCGCGGTTGCAGCGTACCTAGCGGCGACGTTGTGGTTTGTAGACTTCCCTATGGCGCTGATCTCGACGATGGCGGCAATCGCTATTGGAATTGCGCGCGTCTACTGTCTGCTTCACTGGCCTTCGGACATCGGGGGCGGTTGGCTCATCGGGGCGCTGCCCGCCATCCTCGTGGGACTTTGGTTCAGGAAGGGGCGCGCGTCACCGGTTGCTTAGGCTTGAGTGCAACGCTACTTGCTGGGCGAGCGACGACCATTGCGTGCCACGGGCGGCCGAAAAAATGGTTCCTCCCCAGTCGTTCGGCGCAGGGCGTCAACAAAATAGTTCGCTGCATCTTGCGATGAGCGAGCGTTCGTAGGATCGTAGCGCCGTTGGATTGGCTCTCCGTTACCTTCGTTGAGTTGAATGTCCCAAAGCTCGTTCGACCATGTGGCGGCGACAACATGATCTTTATAATGAATGCTCAGGCCGCCCTTTTCAACCATCGCGTCATTCAGTTGCGATTTGATGCTTTTGAAAAAACTGTCGATATACTCTTCGCGTTGCACAGACACCCCCGCTTCCAGAATGGACTCTCTTCGCCAAGAGCCGATGGAACTCCGCCTCTTGCGGCAGTTCATTTGAGATGATAACAGCCCATCGGGCCAAGTTTTCGACTTGGAGGCTGCGCGCCGAGCATGGCAAAAGTTCATTTTCGGGTTTACTTCTGTTACGGAGATTCGGATTCGCATGATACAAAAGATGGTAGCGGTCGTGATAGCCATGGCCGCCCTTGTGCCTCAGCACGTCGCGGCAACCACCCCGGCGCCAGGCTCGACCACGCCTCCAAACTTGGGCTCGGGGCAGCTTGCGAATCGGCAGTTTCTCGTGCGAACGTCGCAGGGCGACGGCATCGCGCTCTACTTCGGAAATGGTTCGCTTGACGGCGATCGAGAGATCACACGTGCGATCATCATCGTCCATGGTGTCCTCCGCAATGCCGACTACTATTATGAAACCGGGCAGCTCGTACTGGCACGCGCGCACGCTGAGAAGACCCTCCTCATCGCGCCGCAGTTTGTTGAAGCTGGCGATCTCAAAGGCCACACAGTTCCGCAAAACACGTTGCGCTGGGATGATGAGTGGCCCGGCGGATCTGCTGCAATTGCTCCTGCGCCGATAAGTACCTACTCCGTCTTTGATGCAATGCTGCTGCAACTTGCAGATCGCACGCGCTTTCCGCATCTGCGTAGCATCGTCATCATTGGACACTCGGCAGGTGGTCAGATCGTTCAACGCTATGCGGTCGTTGGATGGGGTCCAAGCCTCGCATCCCCTTCACGCGTGGCCGTGCATCTCGTGGTCGCCAATCCTTCGTCGTATCTTTATTTCGACGACTTTCGCCCAGAGCGACATCCAAACTGCGCGAGCTTCGATCGATGGAGGTACGGATTCATCGGATCGCCATCGTACGTCCGGGGAACGCCGGCGCAACTTGAACACCGGTATGTGGCAAGACACGTCACGTACTTACTGGGTACTGCGGACACCAATCCCCGAGAGTGGGATCTGGATACGACCTGTGGCGGGGAAGCCCAGGGGCCATACCGCTTGGCGCGGGGGAAAGCATACATTCGATATATCGAGTCGCGTCATCCCCAAGGGAGCACCCAAGACTTTGCCTTTGTGCGTGGCGTCGGACACGACAATAGAAAGATGTTCACGTCCGCCTGCGGCATCGCGACTATCTTCGACACGGCTCGCTCGAGTTGCGCCGCGAGCGGCAACATCTGATCAGCTTGAGAGAATTTTACACGACAGCGCCACTGAAACGGGCGATGCGGTTTTACGAGAAAAGCGGATTTCGGCGCTCGGGCGGGTGCGTGACTTTTTTGGCATGCCTTTGTTCGAGTACGTCAAGACTATCAGGGGATAGCCCCTGCGGGGGAGGGTTGCGCTCTCAGGATATATCTATTCACTTCGATCTCTGCGCTAATGGGGACCGGTACTGTTCGATATCGGCGGATAAACTTGAATCCTGCTTTGAGCAAGACTCGATTGGGTGCAGGATTCTCCGCAAAGGGTTCACACACGAGTCGCCTCAATTTGAACCGGTCAACAAACAGTTGAGCAGATTTTTTGAAAAACTCCGTGCCGATACCGATCTTTCTCAGGTCCGGCCTCCAGATGTGCAAATGGATGTATGCTTCCTTACCGAACTTTATCTTGTTGATATACGAGTGGCCCACCGATTCGGCATTGTAGACCCATGCCACAAAGCAGGTTTTTTTCGCTCGGTCGTCTCGTTCCAAGTCGACAACGAGCGTGTGAAGCCAAGAGTCTCTGTCAGGGAGCAGGCTTGGGTCGACGCCCATGCCCCGCAAGTACGAGGGATTGGCATTGAGAAAGTAGTCCACCACGCGCTCGTAATCGACGCTTCGAAGAAAAGGGTCGTACTTCAAGCGTGTTCATATGAGACGAATTTGGCTTGGAGATTGACCGGCGAGATGTTGTCCATCTTTATACTATTGACGATTTCTTGAAACAGCCCTGGGTGCAGGCAGGCCGTTTGATCGCAGCGTAATCCATGTCGGGTGAGGAGGCGCGACAGTGGTGAGGCCAGTGGAGCGCTTGCTCATGTTTTTATATCATATCACAGACCAACACCTGAGATAGGTAAGTAATTTGCGGAACACGCGAGTGGTTTCACTCCTAGCCAGTGGCACGGAGATTGTGTGCGGTTTGGGCGCTGGTGAGTTGCTCGTAGGACGTTCGCACGAGTGCGACAACCCTGCGTGGGTCACAAATCTGCCTGCCTGCACACATCCGGCCTTTGACGTCAGCGTGTCGAGCGGCGACATTGACGCAGAAGTGCGGCGCCGGCTCGAAGCAGCCGAGCCTTTGTATTACATTAACACCGATCTCATCAACATGCTCAAACCGGACCTTCTTATTACTCAGGCACATTGCGACGTCTGTGCCGTGACACCAAATGATCTAAAACGCGACGGTTGCGTTGTCACTGACCAGATGATTGCTCTGCAGGCTGGGACGGTTAGCGGTATTTACGATGACGTCTTGGCGGTTGGTCGTGCCCTGTATTTGGACCAGGCCTCCGAGGCTTTGGTGGCCACAATGAAAGCACGCATCGATGCGGTCTGGCATCTCGTGAGGCACAAGCCGACACCGAAAGTGGTCGTTCTCGAGTGGACTGACCCACCGTTCGCGGTGGGAAACTGGGGTCCGGAACTGGTCGAGGCAGCAAACGGAGAACTTGTCTTGGGCGACAAGAGTGGGTTCTCGAAACCAGTTTCCTGGCAAGACGTGCGAGACGCAGATCCGGAGTTTCTCATCATTGCCCCATGCGGCTTTGGGTTGGAAAGAACGACACGCGAAGTGTCGTTCCTTGAAGCGCTTCCCGGATGGGACGAACTTCGCGCGGTCAGTGAAGGCAAAGTTGCACTTGCCGATGGGAACAAATACTTCAACCGTTCCGGGCCCATGATCGCAGACACCGTGGAGATATTGGCGGAGATCCTACACGGGCAGGATATCAAGCGCCGTGGGGAAGCGTGGCAAAGTTACTCTGAGCTAAGGGCAGCAGCGATCATTCAGCGCGTGCACGCGGACGCGCGTGCCCAGCATCTCGATAGCTACACCGATCCCGCCACTGGTTATGAGGTCTTCACTGCAGATTTTTTGATTCGCCGGGGCGTTTGCTGCGGCAAAGGATGTCGGCATTGTCCGTACCAGTCAGACGCAAAGATCGGATCGCCAACTGGTCGTATGATTCCCACATCGTCGTAGGGCAACTACGGGAGAACACTGGCCCTATCGGTAAATCAAACGCCGTGGTCACGCCCATGGGTTATCCGAGCGGTGTCTTGCTCTGTCCGCCCACGTATTTCGACGTCATCGACCGCAAGAATCCGTTCATGACGATGGAAACGCCGGTCGATCGCACAAAAGCGCACGACCAATGGCTGACGGTTCGGCGCGCGTTCGAGGCGACCGGATTGCAAGTGCACGAATATGTTCCGCTGCACGACGCCGAGGATATGGTGTTTTCTGCGAACCCAGCGCTGGCCGGTCTCAACCGCCGCGGCGACAGGGTGGCCGTCGCGAGCCGCATGAAATACCCATCGCGCAGTATCGAAGTTCCGGCGATCGTCGAGCGCCTCACGCAACTCGGCTATGCCGTAGACACGACGATGCCGCCCACAGTTTGGTTCGAGGGCGGCGGAGACGCGGTCTGGCACCCCGGGCATCACGTCCTGTATGCTGGCTATGGATGGCGCTCCGACGCCTCCTCGCATCCAGTTCTCGAACGGGTCTTCGAGGCGGAAATTGTGCCTCTGCGGCTGATCGACGAGCGCTTCTACCACCTCGATACGGCGCTTTGCGCTCTTGATGCCAACACCGCGCTCGTCGTTGCTGAAGCGTTCGAGCAGGCTGGGCTCGACGAACTACAACGACGCTTCAAGCGGCTGCTGCGAATCGACTCGTCAGAGGCGCTGTCCATGGCTGCAAACGCCGCTGCGGGCGGCAATGGTTCAATCATCATTGACCGTGCGGCACACAACACGATTACGCTGTTGAGATCACTTAGCTTCGATGTATGTGCGGTGGACACGGGTGAATTCCGCAAGTCCGGCGGAAGCGTCTATTGCATGAAGCAATACTTATTCTAGCGAGTTAGAATCGGAGCGACAGGCAGCTTAACGCGCCGTCCATTTTACGGAACTCAGACATGTCGAGCGGCTCGATCACCAGACCGCGACGCTCTAACGATCCAGCGAGTCGCGGACATCCTGCCGCTACCAGCACATGGCCGTTTACTGCCACGCAATTGGCGGCGTAGCCTTCGTCCGGATCGACCAGGATGACATCGTAATCGCGAAACGCTTTTTCCTTCGCGAGCTCGCCAATGGCAACGATGAGGCGATTGCCGACGTACGACATCCCGCTGGTAAAGTGCAACAGGCCTTGCAGTTTGCGGATGTCGACAAATGACGAGCTCAGCCCGTCTGCCGCGAGAAACTGCGAAAGTTGGCGCGCGCCTTCCTCGTTGGTCCGATGCGAAATGCCAATGAACACGTGCCCGCCGGCTTCGCAGACATCGCCCCCGTCAACCGTGCCCGGGTGGACGATGTCGTTCATTGTGCTGAAGAAGCGCGCTAGCACGGAGCGAATCTCCGCCGTCTCACCTTGGCGGCTAACGGCGCCGGGCCTGGTGATAATCGCGCGCGAGCCAGCGAGAACAGCAGCGTCTTCGACAAATGTGGAATCCGGATATCGCAGGTCGGCGTCGAGCACAAGAACTTGAACGCCGCACGTCTTCAATGCCTCGCAGTAACGCTTGTGCTGCTGCAAAGCCTTGTCGAAATCGGGTTTACCGAGCCCAGCCGTTGTCAAACCATCGGCAAAATTATTGCCGGGCCGGCGCGTAAGCGCGTGCTTCATCGCATCGGCTGTTCCAACCATTTAGACATCACGTCGATTTCCGTGCTCTGGGCATCGAGCTCTTTCTCTGTGGTTGACTAGTTTGAGATCCATGCCAAACGATACTTCCGCGGGTTTGAAGTAGAAAAACGGGGCATGCGCTAATGACGCTCGTATTAAATCAGTCATGCTGCGCAGTGCTGCGGTCGCTCAAGAGATTACAACGCGTGTACCGGCCGGCTCCAAGCTTCTTGAAATCGGTCCAGGCGAAGGCCACCTTTCACGGCTTCTCGGGACCATGGGCTACCATGTAACTGCAGTCGATATAGAGCAGCGCTCCACCTTGCATACCATCGTTACCGATTTCCAAGCATGGGAGGCAAAAGACATGCGATTTGCATGTATCGTTGCCAGTCTCGTGCTTCATCACTTACCCAATCTCCAGGCAATCCTCAGAAAAATGCATCGTCTGCTCGAACCTCAGGGAGTTGTCGTGATCGATGACTATGGTTGGGAGCGTCTTGAAGCAAACCAAGCCCGCGCGCAATGGTCCGATACATGGGAGGCAGAGATGCGCGTTTGGAGAGCTGAGCGCAAGCATCTCCACCGTTCGGACGTCATGCTTGAGACACTGCGCAGCCATTTTGAGGAAGTAGCCTATCGAGATCATGCATACTTCGCCGATGGCCTCGGTTCCGATGCAATGGCCTTCACGTTTATTGGGCGCCGCAAGACTGACCGCACTTAAGGTCATCTGACGCGGGTTATCTCGCCGGTCAAATGCTTCAATAATTGGCGCTAAGTCGTATTGTGTCGTAGGCCATGGCGACGACCTCGTCGAAGTAAATAGGTGTTATGGAAAATAGCCCTCGCTACGTCAACGCAGCTTGTCCAAAGTGCCATAGGTCCTCGACCATGCGACTCTGGCCGCCGAGCCCCAAGCACACTGTCCAGTATTATCGGTGCGACTCGTGTGGGTTCGAGACGGAAGATCGCGCTGCTCTAATTTGGTCTGATGCTATTCAGCACAAGCAAGGATCGCCCGTAAGAAGGAAGCTTCCCCGCCGCCGCCAGCCTGTCTGACCCATAAGGTAGAACTTCGCACCTGTGCCGTTCTGATGATCCCTCCCTCAGGCAGTCGCGGGTAGAGGCGCCACGGGCCATGGGTTTGTAAGTTGCATCCGCCGCATTCCCTTTGGGTATGTACTGTGCTTGCGCTCTAACCAATCCTCAGAGAGCACCGCTACATATTCGAAATTCTCCCAGACGCCCTCTTGTTGCGTTGCTTCTCGGGAAAGAGCGGTCAATTTTTCAAGCAGTCTCCAGTCACTCAAGATTCTCCAGGCGTAGCGATCGAGAAAAAGACTCTTGTCGATAATGCCGTTCTTAACCAGAACTCCAAGCTCTTCGTAAGCATTTCCGACGAGGAGCGCTGCGCGGCGCAATTCCACATACTCCTGACTCACCTCGGGTGACACGAGACCGCGACCCCTGGCGATTTCGTAGTCGCGATATACCGGGTCGTTGAGCGCCGCTTGGAGCTTCTGAGAAGTCAGGGTATCCGCATCGTTGAAGGCCTTTCAGCTAAGTTCTTCACCAATAGTAAGCATGGCGTTGATTTGATTTCCAGCGCGCAAATGCCGTAATTGCACAAGCCCAGCGAGGGCGGCTGCGGCGACGATGACAACCGTTGTGACGGTGCCCAAATTGTTAGTGAGCTCGAGTGACATAGCGACCTCCGAACGACAAAGTTGGTCGCGGGGTTCCGCTGAACCTGAAGTTATTCATGCTCCGAGTTACATAGGGGCCTCTTCGGGCGTCTAAGAATTGGGCGAAGATTAGCTATGTTGCTTATTGCAGATTTAGAAAGATAGCGGAGCTAAAGAGGAGGACACAATGTCCGCGCGTACAGCATTCCTCGGTAAGTTAATCGGTATATATTGCATTCTGATCGCACTCGCAATGATCGTACACAAGCAGGCAACCCTGCAGACTGTGATAGACCTAGTTCACAACGCGCCCGTGCTCTACGTCTTCGGTTTGATAGTGGTGGCCGCTGGCCTGGCGTTGATCCTGAGCCACAACATCTGGTCGGGTGGCGCACTTCCGGTCATCATTACCCTCATCGGTTGGTTAACGCTGGCTAAAGGCTTGCTCTTCTTGTTCCTGCCGCCGCCGACAGCTGTAGGAATCCTGATCTGGGGCTCTGCCTACGAACAGTACTTCTACGTGGATGCCGCGTTTGCGCTTATCCTGGGCATCTACCTAACCTATGCAGGTTTCAGTTCGAGATCGCGTTAGCAAATTATCCGCCTGTCTCGCACGTTTGGCTGACATTGAGTCCAAACGGGCGGAGATTCTGCCGCTACTCAGCCGCGCCTCAGGAAAAATGGCACGGGCGTGGTATAATTAAGCTCCCATGGAAGAGCTAAGACAGCTCGAGCCCATTGACGGCCTGATGCAGTTCATTGAGCGAGAGTCGAGTAACCAGCGTTTGTGGTCGTGGTTCCACGCGAGAATTTTTGACTCATCTGGTGGCTACAGGCAGGGAGTTCCGGCGCCTGGTCACTGCATCATTATGCAGGTAGGCGACGCAATGAACTCCTCCTGCCGTTGGGGGACGCTGGTGTCACGGCGCAGAGCCACAGCAGGCGATATAGACATAATTCCAATGGGTACGTCAGCTATCTGGGAAGAGGATGGACCGTCGACGATGCTCGCCGTGTCTTTGACACCAGCACTCTTAGGAGTCGCGGCGCGCGGTACGGATCTCAATCCCGATGCGGTCTCAGTCGAGCCGCGGCTACAGGTGCGAGATCCCTTAATCGAGCATGTGGGCTGGGCGCTCAAGGCCGAACTAGAATCAAATGAGCCCTACGATCGCATTTATGCCGAGGGCCTCGGCATAGCCCTTGCCGTGCATTTACTACGACGCTATGGCCGCGGCATTTTCGGCACACCAAAAAGAGGCCTCACGCGCCGGCAGTTGCACAACGTGATCGACTACATCAACGGTAATCTTCAAAAGAATCTCTCGCTTGCCGAGGTCGCAGCCATTGCTGGGGGCAGTATGTCGCATTTCAAAGTTCTCTTTAAGCAGAGTGTTGGTTTGCCAGTTCACAAATATATTGTTCAACAACGCGTCAAGCATGCGATGGGGCTGTTGTCGCGCGGCAACACCAAGTTGAGCGAAGTGGCCCTCCAGGCTGGTTTTGCTGATCAAAGCCACATGGCTCGATGCATGCGCCGGGTTATTGGCATGACGCCGGCTGCGGTCATTCGTAGTTCCGGTTAGCGACTTTTATTTCATTTTCGGTTGAACAGAGACGCTCCATACTTCAACACAGGCTGCATTTCGTTCGCCAAAACGTCCGTTTCATAGATTTCCAGATAATTGACGCGCTGACCGGCGCTATTTGGCTGCATCCCTACTTTACAGTCGTTAGCACAAGTACCGCGGCGATCGACAGGCAGATCCAAACTCGCATGACGACCCTCCGGTTGCGCCTCATCGTAACAGCGGTTTGTGCGCCTTTCGTCAATTTACATTAATTAACGGTGCGTAAGTGGTCAGATAAGTGGTCGTCGATCTTTTGAGCTCGGCAACGGAAGCCACAATCCGCATGATTTTGCGTTTTTTTTCATAAGCCACTTTATACCTGGGAAACAACATAATCGTCGCTTTCCAGATGCAAGCATGTCGCACGCTTTCTCGATCCGGCGCCTGCGCGTTTCCAGTTGCTTGGCCGAGCTTATCGAGAAAACCCAGTCCCGGCGCGCCATTGGTGTGATGTCCTCCCACCCTGCCTGCGCCAGCGGGGCAGCTGCAAGGGCTTTGCGTAGATCCATTGGCACCCTGATCTCCGGTTCTTCTCCGGCCCGCGTAATCTCCACCGTTACCGTGTCTCCAGCTCTGCGCCTGCGGCATCGCGCATGGCTTTGTTAACCCTGAGCCAGTGACTTCCTTTGCCGTTTGGTTCGAGAGCGGCTCGAAAAGGGAAGGCCATTGATAGTTCCCTCAACCATCGTCATACCTCGTGATGGAAGCTTCGCACTCGCGTTCTTGGGCAGAGTTAGAAGGGTCCACGATCCAATCTTTTCGGTTGCCTTGGGCCGAAACAACTTGGCACTGAAGCGAATCGTTGACTTGGTTTCTTGCAGCTTAACCAGTTTCATATAATGTTATGCTACCAAATACATAAGGAGGTATCAACATGCGCGATTACGCCTCGTTGTGTTTGCGCTGGGCGCTCGGCTTTTCATTTCTTTACTCGGTTGCTGATCGGTTTGGCCTTCTTGGCGGAGCCGGCGCAAACGGTGTATCGTGGGGAACCTTCTCGCGCTTCACCGCGTATGTTGCAAACCTAAACTGGTACGCGCCACGTTGGTCGATTCCGGCCCTTGCAAGGGTGGATACGGCACTGGAACTGGCGCTCGGTTTGACCCTCATCGTTGGTTTATGGACCAAGTTCTCCGCTTGGATCAGCGCTTTTCTCTTGCTCGTGTTCGCTTTGACGATCAGCATCGCCACGGGGATTGGAGGCGCATTTCAATATTCCGTATTCACGGCGTCCGCCGGCGCCATGATGCTCGCAGCTGCCGGCTCATCTCGCTGGAGTCTGGACAATCTCATCCATCGGAGAAGCGCTCCCGGCTTGTGATCAGGGGCCGTAGAAACCGCCACAGAAGCAGTCACGATCCAACTGCGCTTATGATGTGGCGCATCTCTTGCTTGTATCCGCCTGGTGACATCCTCCGACCGGTACACTTAGAGCCATAGGCACGATCCCTCAGGTCCATTGGCAGTAATACATAAGAGTCTCTACATGTGGGCGAAACTTAGTTCTGTTGCTTATTGCAGACTTAAGGAGTATGATGGACATATAGTTCGAATCAAATCCAAATTGAATCAAAATCTGAATTAAGTCAATGTGACGCGATCCGAATCAAAGCTGCCCGGTGCATCTATTGCTATCCGGGCAGTTTTTGTGAAACTGCGGTGACAACCTCACCAAAAGAAAAAGCCCCTGAAGTGAATCAGGGGCTCAAGAGTGGCTGACTAGACCAATATTAGCCTGGTCCGCTCATACTACAGCGACCCTCGCTATGTCTTCGTGCAGGTTAGGTTATATAGTTTCTTCCAGGTGCCGTCGTTTGACTGATATTCGCCCAAGTCGGTGAACTTCGCGGAGCTAGATACCACGTCCGTGTCTCGGACTTGCATCGTCTTGCCCGTAGGGGGATAGAAAGAACCGGTCCAGACGATCTTCATCCCGGTCTGGGTCGTCGACTCGGTGCCGTAACTGCCGTCTGCCAAGGCGACGGGACTCAACCACGTCTTCGTCTTCGCCACATACACGTCATAGGAGACGTAATCGTAATTCTCGCCGCTGAAGTGATAGAACAAGGCGCCGCCGTTGGTCCGCGTAACTGTGCCCGTCTGACTGGTCGGGTTCATTGGCGAGGGGGGCATACTATTGGTGCATGACCAGTTCCCGATTTGCCAGTCGAAGCCATGCGCGCCCACGGCATTCATCGATGGGGACCATGCTGTCGATTGGGCTTGTGCGGCGCTCGTTGCGACGGCCAGCACCATGAGTGTAACTAACCAATAAAACCTTTTCATCATCGTTCCTCCAAGCGTTTTGTATGCATTCGTTTCGCGATTACGGCACCTACGCGGATTGGCGGCGCATTGTAGCGTCGCCTCAAGCTCTGCGAACCACCATAGCACATACCATGTTCGAGCGTCAATCGATGGCCGTTGCCACTTGGGTGGAGTTGCACGTTTGATAATTACTTGCTTCCCACGTCGTACGTCGAGGGGTTGAAGGAGCAGTACGATCGCGAACTGGCCGACATTGAACTCCAAGGGCAGTTTGGTGATATCGGCAAGGGGCGGGTGTGGCGCATGTTTCAACGCCAAAAGCACGTGCTATCTCCGGCAAAGGCACTCGAGCTCGGCTTACCGCCCCTCGAATGGGATCCACGCCTTGCAGTCGGATGGTCTTTGGATTGGAACTGCGATCCGCTATGCTCGGTTCTCTTCCAGTGGCGCACGATCGACGTGCCGGGCTACCAGCGCATCGTCATGTACGTGCTTGATGAGATTCGGGTGCGGCATTCCGTAGTCGACTTTGGAGTGAAAGAATTCTTCGAGCGCGAGGCCTCAAAGATCGCGCGCAAAAACCGGCAGCTGCTAATCTATGGCGATGCGACCGGTCAGACGCAGACCAACAGACAGACGGGAAGCTCTGACTTCGCGGCGCTTCGCAAGCAACTCGCTGAGAAAGGCTTTGTTGGCGAGACGAAGGTGCCGAATGCGAACCCTGCGCTACGCGATCGCTTCGCGGCCGGCAACGGCAAGCTGGAGAACTACAAGGGCCTGATTGGTGTCGTCATTCATGAGCGATGCAAGTACCTGGCCAAAGACCTCAATCAAACTTTTTACCGACCCGGCACGAATCAGCAGCTCGTAGTGAGCGTTGAGGATGGCGGCACGACGACGCACCTCGGCGATGCGTGGTCATATGCGGTGTACCAAGAGTTCCCGATCAGGGAGCCTATGCAGGGTGTCATCAGCCTGGTGCGATGACGGCGATTGCGAGAGGGACCCTTGAATCATCGCTCATTCCTCGGTAAGTGGCCAAGGGCGCTCGAACAAGCGTGTGTACCAAACCGTCATATGTGGGCTATGAAGGGCTTAGTTTAGCTAAGGGGAACTTCGGGAATTACCGAAGTGAATAGGGTAATATGGTACAGCCCAAGCGGCAAACCCGAGAAGAGCGTCATAAGCAACTTTCTTGGAAAAACGCTCAAGAAAATGCACCAGGCCCGCGGTGATGTTCTTGCGCACCTCAAGCTCCTTGAGACCACGGATCTGCTCGCGATGCGCAAGGCGGGCATTCTCAGTCAAGTGAGGGGAGAGATACTTGAGTACCGCATCAATACAAAAGATCACTGGGTTAGAGTCCTTGCGGCATCGCTTGACGGGGGCGGCCTCGTCCTTCTCGGCGGCACGCTCAAGAAGCGGAATCAGCTTGATGGAGGCGAGGTGGAGCAGGCCGAGATGAATCTGCGGATTTTTAAGCAGCAACTAGCTTCGGGATTGTACGGATCCTACCGGGAGGCATAAATGAGTAAGGCAACACAAATGATGAGTGATCTCGACCGTTACTTGGCCGAACACCCAGAAGATGCGGAGGCGCTAGCAAAGCGTGAGCCGCTAATACAGATCGCAAGTGCTTTAATAGAGCTCCGCGCCGCCCTAAACATGAAGCAAGATGAATTCGCAAAGCTGGCAGGCCTGTTGCCGAGTCAGCTAAGTGAGTACGAGCACGCAGCGACATCAGGAATCACGTTGCAGACACTTTGTCGGATCGCCAAGGGGGCGGGCGCGGGGCTGCGCATCTACTTCAACATGCGTGTCGATAACTGCGATTCTGGTCGGCTATTCGCCGGGGTTGTTACACCAGTGCAGCAGTCGTCGGAGACAACTTACGTCGTGAAGGAAGCAACCACACCGATGGCTCTCGAGGGAATAGCAGCTTAGAAATTGAGCGATCCAAAAAACAAACGCAAGAAGAATACACTCGGCTCCTCCCCATCTGCGAGCGGTTATTCTGGCTACTCTGCTGAAATACTGTTTGCCACGATCTTCAACGAGCTTGCCAGGGGAAGAGCACGACATCGCGCGCTGCTTGACGCTCTAGTTGCGAAGGGGGTGGTGAGCATGGCCGATTATGTTAGATCCTATGAGCAGGTTGAGGCGACCGATTTCCGCGCGTTGCTTGATATGATGCTACTATCGCGGGAAGAATTTAAGGAACGCTACGCGACGTGGATTGCCGCCAACCGCGATAAATACGGTTTTGCCCGCAAAAGTAGCGTGCCACAAATCACGTTCGAGTATTTGCCGCCTGAAAAGCCGGCGCTCCCCGCACCGGATGCACCTAAGAAGAGAGTTGCACGCGCGCGAGCTAAGGGCAAGTAACCCTAGAAGACTTCGTGGCAGGCGTAATACACAAGGGTGGCTCCGTTAAGTTGAGAGCGGTTGTGTACGTACATCAGTTGAAGGAAGGAGATCGTTCAACTGGATTGGCTAAGTAAGGCGCCTCTCTTTGACCGCCACGCGCTCAGCCACGTATCCCACGCGCTTATCTCCATTGGCTTTGCTATCACATAGCCTTGCGCTACATCGCAGCCGGCTTGCTTGAGCCAATTCAATTGATCGACGCCCTCGACGCCTTCAGCAACGATACTGCGGCTTAGGGTATGCCCTAGCGCAATGATGGCTCTTACGATCGCCGCATCATCACGATTGAACGGCAACCCCTGCACGAACGAGCGGTCGATCTTGATCGTGTCGACGGGCAACCGTTTGAGGTATGCGAGTGACGAGTAGTGCGTTCCAAAATCATCGAGCGCGAGGTGTATTCCGATTTGTTTGCACTGCTGAAGGACAGCATTACCTGTTACGTCGGCCATCGCGACGGATTCAGTGACTTCTAATTCGAGCATCTCGGGCTTGGTTTTGGTGTCCTTGAGCGTCGCAAGTAGATGCTGAAAGAAAGATGGATCCTGGAACTGTTTGGTTGAGACATTGACCGCGATGCGAATTGGCATGGCCTTACTCCGCCACAAGCTTGCCTGCCGCAACGCCGTTTCGAGTACCCATCTTCCTATTGGGACCATCAATCCGGTCTCTTCGGCGATAGAAATGAAATCGCCGGGTGGAATCAGCCCATTGGTCGGGTCCTGCCATCGGATGAGGGCTTCTGCGGATTCTATCTCTCCCGAATAAAGATTGAGCAGCGGCTGAAAATGAAGGACAAATTCGCCACGCGTGAGGGCTCGTCGTAGGCCTTCGTGAATCGTGTGGCGCAAACGAATACGTTCCGCGATGTCGCGGTTGTAAAACTGTTGATTGTCACCGCCATCTCGCTTCGCGCGGTGTGCAGCAGCATCCGCATAGTCAAGCAACGCTTCGGCCGAAGTGCCATCGTCAGGGTAGATCGCCATGCCAATGCTCGCACTCAGGTGGATTGTTCCATCGCCGACTGTGAAGGGCTCTCTGAGTGCACTTCTGAGTCGGATTGCGATTAGTTCCGCATCTGAGGCGGACCTCAAATCACTTGCGACGACTGCGAACTCATCGGCACCCAGTCGCGCGATGGATTCTTCCATGCGGACGACGCTCCGCAGCCGCCTCGCTGCCTCAATCAAAACAACATCCCCGACGACGTGGCCACACGCATCATTCACATCTTTGAAATGATCAAGATCAATAAAAAGCAGCGCAACGCGGTCGCCGTGTCGAGCTGCCGCGCTGATGTTTTCGAAGAGTCTCTCCTGCAATCGCGCACGGTTGCCCAACCCGGTAAGGGCGTCATGGTAAGCTAGGAATTCCGCTCGCTCCTGCGCCTGTTGGCGCTCCGCGGCGCTGAGACGTTGGAGCTCCTTGCTTGCATACACAAGCCTTCTATTGAGCCCGAGAAACTCGTTGACGAAGGCGCCGAGTATGAAGGTTGATGAAGCGACCGCGAACATTTTGCCTGCATACCAGCCGAATGAGAAGCGGGCGCAAACCAGTCCGATGATGGAGTCAAAAAGTGATGCCAGGATCGCAAGTGACAGCCACATTGGAATCACTGTCCGTCCTCGCGTGATGCTGACAAGCGCGAACAGTGCTGCCAGGTCGAACGCACAGATGACCGGCAACAACGTTCTTATCGTAAGCGCAGTGAATTGCCCATTCTGGACGAAAATTGGGAGCGAATTTCGAAACTGCGTGGTAAAGACCAACGCCGTCACGGCGATGGTGACGCACGTTAAAAGGATCGCGAAAGTAAATCCGCGTGCCCGCAACAACGGCCACTGCATGGCTCCAAATCGTCTTTGTGCGATCACGTAGGTTAACGCGAGTAGTGGGAAACCCGTGTGCCAAAGCGCCCACAGTATCAGCGCAGTTTGCTCGTTGGCGTTGAACAAACCAGTCGGAGAAAAAATCTTTGGGAAAGTCAGGAGGTAAGGAATGACCAGCAATCCAGAAAGGAGATATGCCGCTCCAACAAACCCTAAAGCTGGATATCGCAGCTCCAGGAATTGACTCAGCAAGAGGTAGGCCGACATGAGTTCGGTTATGATCACGCAGCCCATGAGCATGGGCAGGACTGCGGGAACCACCGGACCCGGATTCCGACCGAATACAAACGCCGCACATCCCAGGGCGATCATGAGGCCGGCAACGACGACGGCGACCCGACGATCCGCCGCGGACGTTTGCCACGTAGCGAAGTCGGGAATTGATTCGATCGATCCCCGTTCGTCTTGCGACGCTGAGCTGCTGGACTGCATAGTTAAAGTGTCGGGCAAACTCGAGAGTCGCCTTCAAATTGCCGCGAAGGATGTGACGGTTGTCACCAGCGCCCAGTTTCCGCCTGTCCGCAATCACCGACTGGCGTTATGCCCCAGGGGTTATTCACAAGTTTACTCACATCTTCACACAGGAATCTTGCGGGCCGCCAAACAGAACAGTATCAGATCTGGCGATGGCTGTTAACAAGGTGTCTTCGGGCGCATCGATTTTGAATTATGATGAAGGGAACCGTTGTGTACGAGTTGTGGGCGAGTGCAGGGCTTGAATCGTTGCGCTCAAACAACGTTACCATGACCATGCAATCATCGCTGCCATGAGCGAGACTGATCGGCCGAAGAGAGCGCGGCGCGGCCGCGGCGAGGGTGCCGTCTATCAGCGATCGGACGGCTACTGGTGCGGCGTGCATCAATCGGACTATCGACGTCGCGTCGTTTACGCACCCACCAAGACCGAGGTACTCAAGAAACTCGATCGTATCCGGCAAGCCGGCGACTCACAAGAGCATGAGCGGCTGACGCTCGACGCTTTCCTCGATCGCTGGCTTAGCGAGGCTGTCGAAGGGTCCGTCCGGCCAGCGACACACGCGCTATATTCCTCGATCGTCAAGAAGCACATCAAGCCGAGGCTCGGCGCAATGAGGGTGAGGAAGATAACGCCGGACCACGTGAGTAAGATGCTCGTTGACTTGGAGAAGGCGGGACCGTCGCCGCGCGTCCGTCAGATCGCCCTCTTCGTGTTGCACAGGGCGTTGAGACAGGCAATGCGTTGGGAGATCGTGGTTCGCAACGTTTGCGAGCTCGTCAATCGCCCCCGAGCGCGCCGCAGAGAGATCCACGCTCTGACTGACGATCAGATAACCGCGCTCCTAGATGCAGCTGCTGGAGATCGCTATTACGTCCTTTACGTCGTTGCGCTGGCAACTGGTATGCGCATCGGGGAGTTGCTCGGTTTGCAGTGGGTTGACTTCGACGCGGAGCTCGGGTTGATTCAGGTGCGCCGTCAGCTCGTTCGCCGACCGAATGCAGAAGAAGATGCGCGCTCAACCGAGCTGGCGGAGCCGAAGACGTCCGTCGGGCGGCGCCGGATAGATCTACCAGCATCGGTGGTAGTGGTGTTGGCTAACCACAAGACGGCGATGGCGAGCGAGGGTCATGCCGAGCTGCGCGATCCGATCTTTTGCACCAAGGATGGCTTCGCGCTGCATTACAACAACCTGATTAATCGCTCGTTCGTAAAGGTGCTTGAGAAGGCTGAACTCTCGCGCATCCGTTTCCACGATCTGCGGCACACGCACGCGTCGCAACTCCTACGTGCCGGCGTTCACCCAAAGGTGGTGAGCGAGCGGCTCGGGCATGCGAGAGTCGGCTTTACACTTGATACCTACAGTCATTTGTTACCGTCGATGCAGCGCGATGCAGCTAACCGCATCGACGCAATTTTCAATCGACCGGCGAAGACCCATAAGAAGGCCGATGTACCGAGGTAATAACCTACTCAATCAATCCGTTCAACGTCGCTAGCGTAAAACTCGGTCAGCGGCCCGAAGCTCTGTATGACGCCAGATTGACTTGGAACGGGCATAATTTCGTAGTGATTGTTGACACTCTTAATGCGGCCCTCGAGAACGTGTCCATTCTTGAGGCGGACTCGGCTAACACGCTCACCCACAAATTGTTTTAGATCCTCGTCTCGCATCGGGACCTCCCATCTAACGGCATCTAGAAAAGTGCGTGCCTTGAGCTTTATCTGATCGCCGATCGTGAGGCTTTGGAAATACGCAAGATCAACCTTGGCCTGCTCGATATCAATTAGGTCGCCATGCCATAAAAAGGCGTGGTAACGCGGTTGCTCAGGGGGATAAACCGAAATGCTGCCAGCTCCTGTTGAACACGCCGAGTCCACGGTTATGTCCGGAGGCTCACCAGACCATTTCCAGCACGAAAAATGTGGGGTCGGATCTCCGCAATTTGTCTTGCTTTGAATGAACCAAACCTCCAAAGGCGACACTGGTAGGACGACTGCTAAACCAAGCGGGTTGTGGTGGAACATGTCACCGGGTTGCGGAAGCTCATTTGTTTCAGCGCATGTATTGAAAGGGTTGTACGGCAGGAGCCTGCACTTGATAGTCGGCATGCGTTTTATCCACTGGTTGATGATGCTACGCTACAATTACGCTACAAGGAGCTGCTGCAGAAGGACCGCCCTCCGGCAGAGCAGCTTTGATTCACAAGGCTTCTAAGTGGTGGAGGATAGCGGGGTCGAACCGCTGACCTCTTGCATGCCATGCAAGCGCTCTACCAACTGAGCTAATCCCCCGTGATCAGGTGCTTTGCTTGAGCGGCCGTGTCGTCCCTGTCGGCACACGGACTAGTGGATGTTGGTTGTCCCTTGGCCGATTAGCGTGTTGTCTGCGGTTCTCATAATCAACATGAGGGGCCCGGTGTAGCCGCTGGGCAAATCGAAGAACATGATGACCTTCGATGACCCGCCCGGATCGATTGAATCAGGGTCGCAGGTGTTTTGCGCGCCAGCGTCAGGTGCGAGGATCGTGCCATCTGCTAGTTCTGCCGAGAAACTGCTTTCATCGCACAGCAGAGGATCTTTACTGCCATTTTTCGCTTCGACCGTGAGGCGCAAGACCGGTGCGCCGCTTGTGGTGACGGCAACGTCTGAAAAATCAAACGTGACAAACTCCTTCGCTTGCACCGAGGCGGGTACGGGAGTCATGGTTCCCGCCGCTTGTGCCCCGCTCGCCGAGCCAGCAGGCGCACCTTCTTTGTGCGAGCAGCCGATAATCACAGCGCTGAGGACCATTGCAAGGAGTGCAAAAATGGTTTTCTTCACGAGCGGATAGCCTCCACGGCTTCCTAATAGGACCAAGCGCGCGCAGAACCATTCTTGCCGCGGGAATCCGTTAGTCCTAAACGAATCCAGGGCGCCATGCCCACAACTTCTGGCACAGACCTGCGCCGTGCAGTCACGACGTGGGGTTCCTACTCATGGGGCTATGCCGACGTGGGCGCCGACATTTACGTTGCGCTGGGCCTCGTGGTTGGGGCGGCAATGGGTGCCGCCAACATCGCATTCCTGTTTGCCGGCATCGTGTATGTTTGCATCGGGCTTGCCTATACCGAACTCGCGTCCACCTATCCCGTCGCCGGTGGAGGGCAGTTCTTTGTCACCCGTGCGCTCGGCGACTTTTTCGGCTTTGTGGCGGGCTGGGCTGTCCTTTTGGATTTCACTGTTGACATTGCGATCTTTGCTTGGGCAACCATTGCCTACTTGAGCATCCTCATTCCATATTTTGCCGATCATCAACTCGTCCGCTTTCTGGCAGTCTTAATCGTGACGGCCTTTCTCATGCTCCTCAACATTAGTGGCGTGAGGCAGTCGTCGAGGCTCAACGAACTCGTCGCCGCAGTCGACATTTGCAACGAGACCCTCATCTTGGTCTGTGGTTTTCTCTTCGCATGGCATCCACAGATGCTCATCAACACCATGAAGTTTCATTGGCCGCAGACGAACGAGCTTTTGCTCGGCGTCTCGCTTGCAATTATCTCATTTGTGGGACTCGAAAGTATTGCGCAGGCGGCAGAAGAAACGCAGCGGCCGTCAACCGTCATGCCGAGGACGTCCATCGCGCTCATCTTGACGATTTTGATCTTCGCGTTAGCGTATTCCAACCTTGTGCTCGGCATGCCGCATATTCAAGGTCAACCGGCCTATCAGTATTTCGGCAGCTCAGATAACAACGACAAGGCGGTCGCCTTACTCGCCGCGCAATTGCCGCTCATTGGAAACGTCTTGAAGTGGTACGTTCCTATCATCGGCGCACTGCTCGTCATGATCTCGAGTAATTCTGGCGTGTATGGCGCGTCGCGCATCGCCTACTCGATGGGCAAGTTTCACCTATTGCCGAGTTGGTTTCAAGTAACGAACCCAAAAACAAAGACCCCTATCCAAACGATTATTTTCTTTTCGGGCATCGCAGCCATCGTGCTCGTCATCGCGTATCTCCAGGGGCCACGAGCCTTTAGCTTTCTGGGGGACCTCTACGCCTTCGGCGCCGCGCTCTCGTATACACTCGTGTTTGTGGCACTCATGACTTTGCGCTTTACCGACAAAAGTGCGCCGCGGCGCTTCCGCATGCCGTGGAATATTCCGCTGACCATCAATGGCGTGAAAGGCGATGTTTCGCTCATTTCCATCGTCGGATTCCTCGGCATTGCGGCCATCTTGATCTTCACGCTGCTCACCCATCCAACCGGGCGCATCGCCGGACCGTCGTGGGTCATTTTCGGCATTATCTTCTTTGCGATCTACCGCCATCGCACTGGCAAGCCGGTCTTTGGGAGCCTCCCGCGAAATTGGATCAAGCATCACCGGCAAACCCTTTCAAACGCGGGCGAGCTGGAAATGCTTGACGAATACAATAGGAATCTCACAACCCCAGCTCCATCAAAGTAATAGGAAAACGCTAACCATGGCCATTGCAAGTGTGAATCCTGCCACCGGGCAGATACTCAAACAGTTCGAGCCGTTGACGAAGGCGCAGATCGAGCACAAACTTGTGGCTGCACAGCGTGCATTCGAAGCAAACCGCGCGTTAAGTTTTTCTGCGCGAGCCACGCATATGGTGAAAGCCGCGGAGCTCTTGGAAGCAGGTAAGAGCGAGCTAGCAAAAACAGCGACGCTGGAAATGGGCAAGCCCCTGCGCCAAGCAGTTGCAGAGGTCGAAAAATGTGCGTGGGCATGTCGGTTTTACGCCGAACATGCGGCTCAACAGCTTGCGGACGAGCGCGTTGCCACCGATGCTGTCGAAAGTCTCGTGCGCTACGAACCCTTAGGGGTCATCCTCGCGATCATGCCGTGGAATTTCCCCTTCTGGCAAGTCATCCGTTTTGCTGCTCCGGCGCTCATGGCTGGCAACGCTGGCTTGCTCAAACATGCGTCAAATGTGCCCCAATGCTCTCTTGCGATCGAATCGATCTTCGCGCGCAGCGGCTTCCCAGATGGCATTTTCGGATCGCTGCTCATTGGTGCCGGGGCGGTCGAGAGCCTCATCCGCGACGTTCGGGTGCGCGCCGTGACGTTGACCGGAAGTGAGCCAGCGGGGAGAACGGTCGCTTCCCAAGCCGGTCATGAAATCAAAAAGACGGTGCTCGAGCTTGGCGGCAGTGACCCTTTCATCGTCATGCCGAGCGCGAACTTGGACCAAGCCGTTGCGGTCGCCACCCAAGCGCGCGTGCAGAACAACGGCGAATCCTGCATTGCAGCGAAACGGTTTATCGTCGCGGATGCTGTTGCGGATGAATTTGTGCGCAAGTTTGTGGAGCGATTTCAGGCGCTGCGCGTGGGTGACCCGATGGCAGAGACGACAGAGGTTGGCCCACTTGTCAATGAGAGCAGCGTTTCGGAGGTCGACCGACAAGTGCACGCCTTGGTCGACGCCGGCGCGAAGGTGTTGGTTGGGGGCAAGAGATTGGAGCAGCCCGGTTACTATTATGCACCCACGATCGTTGCGCAGGTGCCACCACAATCGGCCGTTGCAAGAGAAGAGATTTTTGGTCCCGTTGCAATGGTGTTTCGCGTGCGCGATGCCGACGAGGCCATCGCGATCGCCAATAGCACAACGTTTGGTCTGGGTGCCAGTGTTTGGACAAGCGATGCGAGCGAGCGAGAGCAGTTCATCAAACGCATCGAAGCCGGAGCGGTGTTCGTCAATGGCATGGTCAAGTCCGATCCCAGGCTGCCCTTCGGCGGGGTGAAAGCGTCAGGCTACGGGCGCGAGCTCAGCGAATTCGGCATCCGCGAATTCGTCAACGTCAAGACCATTTGGATCGGCCCAGATAAGTGAATGATCCGCGCCCGAAGTCCGGAGAACTTGAATTTTGGTTTGACTTTGCAAGCCCATACTCGTATATTGCGGCGATGCGCATTGAAGAACTTTGTCGAGTGGCAAGCGTGCGCTTGCGCTGGAAGCCATTTTTGCTCGGTCCTATCTTTCAGCTCCAAGGCTGGAACGATTCGCACTACAATCTCAATCCTTTACGAGGCGCTTATATGTGGCGCGATGTCGAACGGCTCACGGCAAAGTTTGCAATCCCTTGGCAAAAACCGACACTGTTTCCCCGCAACAGCACCCTAGCCGCCCGGGTCGGCTGCGCGGTTGCGGACGAACCCATCGCGGCACGGTATGTGCGCGCGGCCTTCGTTGCCAATTTTGGCGATAACGAGGATATTGCTGATGAAGGGGTGATCCGACGAGTTCTGACTCATGCGGGGGCCGGCGCCGAGGCGATTTTGGCGCAAGCTCTGTCGCAGGCGAAACGTGGACTCCTGCGCAGCAATACCGAGCAGGCGATGCAACTCGGTATTTTCGGCGCGCCGAATTGCGTCGTCAAGGGAGAGCTTTTTTGGGGAGAAGAAGCCCTCGAAGACGCCATCCAGTGGTCAAAGGCGGATCGCTAGTCAACACATTTTAAAGGAGCACCCATGCCAGCATATTTGGTTGCCTGCATCACGTGGAATGATGCCGACGCTGTGGAACGATACGGCAAGATCGTGGTCGATTCACTGAAGCCTTTTGGGGGCAGGTATCTAGCACGCGGTCCGATATCCTCGGTGGTCGAAGGAGCGGACGCACCAAAGCGATTGGCTATCGTAGAATTTCCTACGCTCGAGCAAGCGAAACAGTGGCATGAATCGGATGCCTATCAACCAGCGCTTGCCATACGGGCGGCATCAGCGACGACCCATTGGATCGTGTTCATCGATGGCATCGACAAGGAATCAACCAACCCACTTTTGACCAAGGTCGATGCAGTCACGGCCAAGCGTTCGAACCAAGCTACATCATGAATCGTGACGGATGCTCAAGGTGGTGTGAAGTTCGCGCCTGGTATGCGGATGCGATTCGCACTAGATCGGTTTCTGCAAACGGCCGAGCCACGAACATGAGCCCGGTTGGCAAGCCGTGCGCCCCGATGCCATTTGGTACGCTGATCGCAGGTACCCCGACGAGGTTGCAAGCGGTGATGAGCGCGCCATCGTCAGTCCCAGGATACGCCTTGTCAAATGGAATGTCGATCGGCGGCGCCACGGTGCTAAAGGTGGGCGCTACGAGAACATCAACATCGGTAAAGAGCTTGGCGAAGGATGACCTGAGCGCGGCGCGCTGGCGCATCGCGTCAACATAGTCGACAGCGTAGACGACAAGATACGAGTACCCGCCGATTCGGTCGCTTGGGTCTCTCAGCTCTTGGACCCGACCGTCTTCTATGATATCGCGAAACGATGAAGCCGCCTCTGCCGCAATAACCGCGCCAACCATTGCATCGTAGGGAAACTTTGGGAGCATAGCGTGTGATATTGTCCCCAACGCGCCGAGCACTTCGAGAGACCTTTCGAAGTTACGGGCAACCTCCGCTTGAAGTTTCTGGCCCGTTCCCTCTATGGTGGCCATGCGCCATCGTCGCGAAGTGGTTCCCACGTCGGGGTGTTCAACAGGTATCTGCACCGAGGCAAAATCTTTGTCATCGTGGCCTGCGATTGCGTTGAGTACCAAGCCGGCATCCAAGGCCGAGCGGCAGAGTGGACCGAGTTTGTCAAGTGTCCACGAAAGTGGCATTGCTCCAAAGCGACTGACCCGCCCATATGTTGGACGCAAGCCCGTGTCTCCGCAGTAGGCGGATGGGTTCATGATGGAGCCGTCGGTTTCCGATCCAATTGCAAACGGCACCAGGCCGGAAGCAACTGATGCGCCCGACCCACTCGAGGAGCCGCCGCTCCAGTAATTGAGATTCCATGGCGTTTTACAAGGTCCGGTGAATGTTGCATCGGCCTGATTGTAACCCATCCCGCCGGCAAGCTCGATCATCGCGAGTTTGCCCACGAGAACCGCGCCGGCGCGTTCTAATCGCGCGACCACTTCCGCGTCATAAAAAAAGTGCTGCGTTTTATATGGTGCGGCGCCCCAAGTCGTGGGCGCGCCTACTGCGGCCAGAAGATCCTTGGCGCCGTACGGGATGCCGTGCAGCGGGCCGCGGTCGGTTCCCGTTGCGAGATCTTTGTCCGCCTGCGCAGCCGCGGCCAGAGCGCGCTGCGGCATGAGCGTCACAACACTATTGAGTTGTGGACCATAACGCTCGAGCCGTTGCAGACACTCGTGTGTCAGTTCAACTGAACTGATCTGCCTTGAGCGCAGCATCTCGCCGAGCTCGACAATCGTTGCGAACGTCACGCTCATGGCCGGTGCTCGTTGTCAGCGCTAAAAATAAAATCCGGTGGAGGAAGGTTCTTATTGTCAACATTTGTGAATGCTTTGTTGATTGCGAAACCGTCTTGGATATCGGATGCAATCTTCGCGGTTATCGCTTCGGATAGCTTTGCGTTCGGTAGACTCCGTTGCAGCGATGCCGCGAGTTCCTTGGCCAAAGCCGTTGGTGCCGTTGGCGCAGAGGTTGTCGGGACTGGAGTTGGCGTGGGTCCCGAGGAAGGACGAGCTGCACTCCACGAGATCTGACGTCAGGAGGCCGGCGGCGGAAAGAGCACAACTCAGAAAAAACCTGCGCGACGACATCGCGGTCGCGCCTCCCACGCGCGTCTGCCACGTTCGCCTGCGTAAGACGCAGCCCTTGCTCTCATGCGCGTGGAAATATTTCCGCCTCGATTCTAGGGAGCATGCTCTTTCAGCAGTGCGCCTTGAAGGTCTAAGTCTGAAAGGTGAGAGTAATATTTCGGCGTTATGATGAACACGGGGCGCGGCCGGATAGCTCGGCGGGCCTCACCGCCGTTTTCAAAAATTCCACAACTCCGACGCGTCTCGTGATTCCGACGCCAACTCTCCTTATGGCGGCGAAGAAGCGTTCTGAAAGGGGTGTTCGTTGATGACTAACTGGCGGAAGGTTCTTTCGATCGCGATCGTTGCGACGGTGCTGTCAGTTGGGTTGGCGGCTTTGGGGTTCGCCGAGGCGGCGAGCGCACAAGCCACTGCCGCTTCCACGGGGTCGGTTACAGGAACAATCGTCGATTCCAACGGTGGCTTGCCAATCGTGGCCGCACGAGTGGACCTAGATCAAGGGGATCGCAAAGTCGCTGAAACGCTCACCGCTAGCGACGGCTCGTTCAGTTTTCTCGCCGCCGCTCCCGGGATGTATTCCATCGTTGTTGACGTGTCTGGCTACGAGCGTAGCCAGGTCTCGCAGGTTCTCGTGGTTGCTGGACACGCGACCGAGATTCGAACCGCAATCAGGCGCATTGCCAGCGGAGTGCGACAGATTGGAACCGTATTGGTCACAAGCGGTGGTAGAGCACTCCAAAGCAGCGCGACGATCAATCAGACCATTCCCCAGCAGCGCCTTCAGGCGGAGAATTTCGTTCGCGCGGCCGACGCGGTCGGCATCCTACCGGGGATTACTGCCTCGACCAGCAATGCCGTGGGAGACGATCTTTTCCTCACCATCCGCGGCTACAACCCGAGCGAGACCGCCACGCTCTTGGATGGCCACCAAATTGGGCCGCTGGGATCAGCGGTCAATGCCTTCAACACGTACGATTCGCAAGTGTCTCCGTTCTTTGGCCTCCGTGGAATCCAGGTGACCTACGGTTCCGGCGCAACCGGTCTCTACGGAGTCGATACGATCGCGGGGACGGTGGATTACCAAACGCTCGAACCAACGCTGAGAAACAGCACTGTTATCGAGCAGGGCATCGGCAACGACGGCAAACTGCTGACCGGACTTCAAACGACAGGAACCATTAGCAAACTCGGGTACGCGTTAATGCACGCGGTTCAGGGAACCTATGGCCAGTTTGCACCCGAACAGATCACCGAGCGCGGCCTGTTGGGTAATAATTTGACTTCGGCAAACGAAATCGCGAACACATACGCGGTTTCAGGGAACTACGTCTTACGCAACGACTTGGCAAAGCTCGTATACAGCTTTGACGGCTCAACGAAGTTGCAACTCACCACCTTTTCGACCACGTCCTGGGACGATAAGACCGGTAACGGTGATCAAGACAATCTTCCTTACGCGTTTCAACTCCACAATGCGCAGGAAGCGCTGCTTCAAAATGGCAACCAGACCCAAGTGACGCTTCCGAACGGGACCACCGAGACCTGTACGGGATCGATCGCCGTTCTTGTCGACGCTCCCCCCAAGTTCAAGTGCCTTGCGCCCAGTCAGTATGCTCAACAGAGCTCGGGTCCAGCGGGTGGCGGCCCCGGGCCTTGGCAGGCCATCAAAAATCAGGACTACGACGCTAGATTCACCAAGTCGACCAACAATAACACGTTCATCGTCGACGGCTACGTTGACAACTACACGACTGACTTTAATCGTGCGGTTGCCTCAGCATTTTTTCGATCACACTTCTTTGTTACCCACGGGCTGCTCGTTACCGATGATATCGCCTCGTCGAAGAACGATTTTGGCTTCGGGTACTCGCTCGAACATCAAGAAATAACAAACGATCAATTTCCGGATAATGTTACAAACCCCAACCAAGTGATAAATCAGATCGTATTCCTGCAACCGTTCGATATAAATGACACGGGCTATTTTATCAACGATCAAATATACCCGAATAGTCGGCTCTCGTTCTTTCTCAACTTGTGGCTGAAGCATGCAAACGTAACGCCGGTTACCTCCTTCGACCCACGGGTCTCGGTCATGTTTAGGCCATCCGGCGCAGACGTGTTGCGTGTGACAGCAGGGCATTCCACCAGCGTTCCGCAACCGTCTCTGGTTTTTGCCGCTCCCGCGGTCAACGGCAACGTCGGCAGTTTCTTCCCAAACTGCGCGGGGAACCTACAATCTACGATCGGCGACGTCGCCGATCGAAATCTGGGCCCCGAGAAGGCAACCGATTATGAATTTGCCTTCGGCCACCGATTCAATGGCGACAACTCGTTGCAACTCAATCTCTACCAGTCAAACGAACAAGGCGCACTCTTTTCAGGCACGCTTCCTTTCACTGCCGTTGGTAATACGGTGCCGCAGCAAACGATTCAACTCTATCTTAACAAGATCGCTTCTATCTGTCCGAACATCCCCAATCCGACTATCGCGAACCTCGCGGTGAATACAACCTTCAATGCGGCCGCAGCTCGGTATCGCGGCATCGAGCTGTCGGGAAGAGAGTACCTAGCGGATAATCTCTTTGCAGACTACGTATATGATACCCAGTCGGCGTTCTACATCGGCGTGCCCGACTCAATCCTGCAGCAAAACTTTACCATCATCAACAACTCGCAACTCGAGGGCGTTCCGCTGCACAAATATTCCGTCGCTTTCGAACGCACCGCCGGCGTTGATATGCGAGTTGAGTACAATTACATGGATCAGAACAATGCGATCAATCATCCTCCGTTTTGGTGGACGAATGCCTCTGCATCGAAAACCGCCGGCTTAGCTACGTTCACGCTCGGCATCAATAACTTATTCAACAGCGCCGCAACAAGCCGATATGGGCTCATTGGTCTCGGGACATTCCAGCCTGAGAACCAGTTCGGAACCGATACAAGCTCCCTGACGCAGGGTAGCGAACTGTACGGATTGCCGGCGACGCAAGTGATGTTCACCGTGCAATACCGGCTGTAATTTTGGCGCCGGGGGGCAGACGGTGGCGCTTAGAGAAATCGAGGGTTCCTGAAGGTCGCAGTTAGGTTTAGTCAAGCTGCGCAAGGAATGATTGTCCAATGAAGCTGCTAGTCATCGAAGATGATGAGCCTCTGTGCGATGTTTTGCAGCGTGGCCTCAAGCAACGCGGTCATGTCGTCGATGTTGCGTACAATGGTCTGGTGGGCGAGGACTGCGCACTTGGCGGGAACTACGACGCTATTGTGCTCGATCTGAATCTGCCGATTCGCGATGGATTGACGGTTTTGCGTACGCTACGCGGTCAAAGGGTTCAGACACCGGTCCTCATCCTCACTTCACGTGATACGGTCGACGATACGGTTGAGGGCCTCAACGCTGGTGCTGAGGACTACGTGCGCAAGCCGTTTGTCTTTCGCGAACTCGAGGCTAGATTGCTCGCGCTGACGCGACGCGAGTTGTCCACGGTCGCACCGCTTGCCGAATTAAGGGTGGGAGATGTGTGTCTCGACCTTGCTGCGCGCCGGGCTTACCGGGGCGCGCGTGAACTGCTCCTTACTGCGCGCGAATTTGCCTTTCTTGAATACTTCATGCGCAACGCGTGCCGGCTCGTGACGCGGCGTATGCTGGAGCAGGCGCTCTTTAATCGTGATGACGAATCGGATGCCGACAACGTGATCGCAGTGTATGTCAGCCGTCTGCGTTCTCAGTTGTGCGCCGAAGCAGAACCACCGATACTCCAGACCATCCGCGGTGCAGGCTATCGGTTTGGTCCCTCATCGGAGTCCTGATGCAACTGCGTTTCGCAACGCCGCGAGAACGGTTAGTTCTCACGTCAACGGCAATGCTCTTGGGTGGCTTGCTCGTTCTCTCAACTATTGCACTGATCACTCTTCATGGCGTCGTTAGGGGTTCTCTCGATACCCGATTAACGGTGACCGCCGAGGCGCTCGAGGCTTTGGCGGATTATGGTAAGTACGATCTCCACCTCGATGCAGCTGACATTCGCCAATTCAACCACACACTCACCCTGCAAGTAAACGGCGCAATTTTCGGTCGCTCCGGGGCGACGTTGATGAGCAGTGCGTCGAGCATCCCCGCAGATATCACGAAATTCGTCTCGCGCCCGGGCTCAACCGATTCATTCGAGTCACTTGGGCAGGGGGTTGATCAGCTGCGCGTCTACATCCGGCCAGTCATTCACGGGGGAATGAGGTTCGGCACTATTGTGGTCTGGCGTCCCGAAGAATGGTTACGCGAGATGGAGGGCGCGGTTTTATGGACCCTTGTGGGTGCTATCCTTACAATCGGCGTCCTCGGCACCGTGATCATCGACAAGGTTTCGCGCCATGCTCTTAACGATGCTCTGGAGCGCCAACGCCGCTTTACCGCTGATGCTTCCCACGAGTTGAGAACGCCACTATCCGTAATCCGCGCGGAAACAGATCTCGCGATCGAAAATGGCTGCAGTTCCACCGGATGTCGCGATGCCTTGAGGTCGATTCAACGAGAGGCGAACAGGATGACTATCCTGATCGATGATATGCTCGCAATAGCGCGAGCAGAGGCGGATCGTCGAATGCGAGGCACGATCGACATTTCAGCGCTCTGCGAAACGGTCTGCCAGCGACTACTCCCTATCAGCGCAGAGCGATGTGTTGCACTCGCTTGCCACACTGAAGGCCCGATCTTTGTAGAGGGAGACGAAGCATCGTTCACTTGCGCGGTGGCAGCGCTCGTGCAAAATGCAATCAAGTATGCGCCGCGGTACGGCAGCGTAGCCGTTCGCGTGCGCGTAGCGGATCATCGTGGTGAAGTGTTAGTTTGCGACAATGGCGTGGGATTCAGTGCTACCGCCATTGTCCGCGGATTCGAACGTTTTTGGCGCGACGACGAGGTACGCGCGCGCGCTGCTGGCTATGGGTTGGGCCTGGCGATTGCCAAATCTATCATAGACGCCTTTGATGGACGGATCGAGCTGAGCAATGCGCCTGGTGGTGGTGCACAAGTGCGCTGCGTCCTCCCACTCACAACAAAGAATCCTACTCGACCAGCTGCGCACCTATCCACTGGCGGGCGCGTTGAACTGCCCCTGGGGCGCATCGATGTGCGCAATTAGCAAGCCTAATGACCAATCCTCAATAGGGGTTGAAGCTTTCTTCCAAAGCGCAACTGCCAAAGTGGAGGATAGCGGATTCGAACCGCTGACCTCATGCTTGCAAAGCACGCGCTCTACCAACTGAGCTAATCCCCCAAACGCACGATTTTTTACACGAGTGGCTTCGCCCGTACCTTGAGTGCGAGAGCGCGCGTTGCCGATAATGACGGAGGTTACGGGTTGCAACCCGCCCATGCCGGCAGGCCGACAGCCTTTATCGCGCAAGAATATGCTTGGCGTTGTCGGTCCGGGCGATTAGCTCAGGTGGTTAGAGCGCATCCCTGATAAGGATGAGGTCCGAGGTTCGAGTCCTCGATCGCCCAAACTGCGCTTAGCATGCGGACTGGCTGCTCAGTAGCGTGACGCACACCTGGTTTTGGTCAGCGCTTTTCCTTTTGGGGTGCTACCATGGCGTCAATCCAGGCATGGGGTGGCTCTTCGCCGTCGCGCTTGGCTTGCAGGAGCGCAGCCGAAGAGCCGTCTTCGCTGCGCTTCCTCCGATCGCCATCGGCCACGTCGTCTCGGTTCTTGGAATCATTGCATTTGCAGCCTTGCTGCAAGCAACGTTGCCGCAAGTCTACCTCAAGTATGGAGCAGCCGCGATTCTCATCGGATTTGGTCTCTATCGAGGGCTGCGTGCCCGTCATTTCCGCTGGGTTGGCATGCGAGTCGGCTTCTCGGGGCTCGTTGCATGGGCGTTCCTTATGGCGACCGGCCACGGCGCGGGGTTGATGCTCCTGCCCTTTCTGCTGCCTGTAGGGGCTAAGAGCATGCAGCAGATGCACATGCCGGGAATGCCTGTCGTTGCGTCACGCGTAGTGCCTTTTGGACTGTGGCTTGTCGCCGTCGCCGTACACACGTTTGGCTATCTTCTCACCATGACGGTCGTCGCCATCATTGTTTACGATCGGCTAGGCCTACAAATCTTACGAAAGGCTTGGTTGAATTTCGACCTCGTGTGGGCAGTTGCGCTCGTCATTAGCGGTGCGATCCTGCTCTTTGCGTGACAGGATTTCCCGAGTCGCAGGCGCTATCTTGACGAACTCTTCGCATCCGCGATCACGGGGGACACAACCCATGCAGCTCCGTCCGGATCCAACGTTTTACCCATCGGCCAAGTCTGCGATGCAAGCTCCGCGCGAGAACCTTGCCTATGTCGCGATGCTGAGCGTCAACGGCAAGGCTAAGCGCGATGCGATGGCAGTCGTCGACACGGATCCGCAGTCCGGTTCCTATGGCAAACTTGTTGGCGAAGTGGAAATGCCCCACGAGGGCGACGAACTACATCACTTCGGCTGGAATGCATGCAGCTCTGCGCTCTGTCCATATGCGCCGCATCCTCATGTGGAGCGCCGCTATCTAGTCGTCACCGGTCTGCGATCCTCACGCATTTATATTCTCGACACGAAAGCGGATCCGCGCAAACCGAAGATTGTCAGGGTGCTCGAACCGAAAGAAGTCATCGAGCGCACCGGGTATTCGCGGCTGCATACCACGCATTGCGGACCTGACGGCATCTACATCAGCGCGCTTGGCAATGCGCAGGGAGAAGGGCCAGGAGGCATCCTTTTGCTGGATCACTTCAACTTCAACGTGTTGGGGCGTTGGGAGGTCGATCGCGGGCCGCAGTACCTTGCCTACGATTTCTTTTGGCATCTCGGTCACGACATTTTGGTGACGAGCGAGTGGGGCACGCCCAAGATGATCGAGGACGGTCTCAATGCAGAGCTGCTGCTCGCCGGACAGTACGGTCACCAGCTCCACTTCTGGGATTTGCGCAAACGTAAGCACTTGCAGACGGTGGACCTCGGTGCAGAGCACCAAGCCGCACTCGAACTACGCCCATCGCATGACCCCACGAAGGCCTATGGCTTCGTCAACGTTGTCATTTCGTTGAAGGACCTCTCGAGTTCCATCTGGGTCTGGCATTGGGATGAGCACAAGTGGGCGGCTACAAAGGTCATCGATATTCCAGCAGAGCCGGCCGACCCTGACCAGTTGCCACCGCTGCTCAAAGGATTCAAAGCGGTACCGCCGCTGGTATCAGACATTGATCTCTCGCTCGACGATCGCTTCCTGTACGTTTCATGTTGGGGCACGGGCGAAATGCGTCAGTACGACGTTTCCGATCCATTCAAGCCAAAGCTCACCGGTTCGATACATTTGGGTGGGATCGTGCGCCGCGCAGAGCATCCTGGCAAACCGGGTCAGGCGCTCAACGGTGGACCACAGATGGTTGAAATCAGTCGTGATGGCAAGCGGGTTTACTTTACCAACTCGCTCTATCGTTCTTGGGACGAACAGTTTTACCCCGATGGCATCAAAGGGTGGATGGCTAAGCTCGATGTTGGTGCCGATGGCGGCATAACGGCCGACAAGAAATTCTTCGTGGAGTTTTCGGATCGGCGTGCACACCAGGTCCGCTTGGAAGGCGGCGATGCATCGTCTGACTCGTACTGCTATCCTTAGACGGGTACGCAGACTCCAAAGTCGAAGCCCTGCTCGTGGCCTTTATGACAGTCGATGCCGTCGGGTTGGAAGAGCGAGCGGCCACGCTTGCCACGCGCAGCATCAAGAAGCAATCCAAGGTCCTTGGCCTTCACCTGGCCATCGCATGTATGGACCTCACCACGCTTGAGGGCAAGGACACGCAAGAGCGCGTTCGCCAGCTTTGCCGTAAAGCAATCGTGCCCGACCCCAATGACCGCACCCTGCCCTCTGTAGCCGCGGTCTGCGTCTATCCCAAGCTTGTTTCGGCGGCAAAGGGCGCGCTGGCGGGAACTAACGTAAGGGTGGCATCGGTTGCCACTTCGTTCCCCAGTGGCCAGAGCGAACTTGACGTCAAGGTGCAGGACGCTCGCGAGGCGCTGCAGGCCGGTGCCGACGAGATCGACATGGTCATCGATCGAGGCGCATTTTTGTCGGGCAACTACCGAGTGGTCGCAGATGAGATCGCCGCGGTGAGAGAAGCAACGCGCCCGGCTATCCTGAAAGTGATTCTGGAAACTGGCGAGCTCGTGACCTACGACAATATCCGCCGCGCCAGTTGGCTCGCGATGGAAGCGGGAGCAGACTTTATCAAAACCTCCACGGGAAAAGTGCAACCAGCTTCCACCCTTCCGGTTACGCTCGCGATGCTCGAAGCAGTGCGCGACTACGAGCAGCGGCACGGAAGGCTGGTCGGCGTCAAAGTGGCCGGCGGTGTGCGCACGGCCAAACAGGCCCTCCAATATCTCGTCGTTGTCAAAGAGACACTCGGCGACAACTATCTGAGTCCAGCGTTCTTTCGCATTGGGGCAAGCTCGCTCCTAAACGACGTTCTCATGCAGCTCACAAAGGAGCGCACGGGAGCGTACCAATCTGAAGACTATTTTACAAAGGACTGAGACCTAGTGGCACCACGAGCTCGCCCGATTTCAAAATCGCCAAAAGCACCAGCTTCGCCAAATGGCGGCGCGAGGTTAGCGGTGACCGCCCCCGCCAAAGCGGCCTGGCAATACGTTGACGCTCCTGAAGCACACGATTACCTCAAGCTGGCTTCGCACTACGACCTCTTTATTGGAGGAAAATGGGTGGCGCCAAAGAGCGGCCGCTATTTCGCTACCCTCAATCCCGCGAACGAGGAAATCTTAACTAAGGTTGGCGAGGCAAGCGGCGCGGACATCGACAGAGCCGTGCAAGCGGCACGATCGGCCTACGAGAAGTACTGGCGTCGCTGCTCACCACAAGACCGGGCAAAATATCTGTTCCGGATTGCTCGTTCGATTACCGAACGCAGTCGCGAACTTGCGGTGCTCGAATCGATGAACGGTGGAAAACCGATTCGGGAGTCACGAGACGTCGACGTGCCCCTGGCAGCGGCGCATTTCTTTTATTATGCAGGTTGGGCCGACAAGCTGGACTGGGCGTTTCGAAATGCAGCTCCCGCGCCATTGGGCGTGGCTGGCCAAATCATCCCGTGGAACTTTCCGCTCCTCATGGCGGCTTGGAAGATCGCGCCGGCGCTCGCCTGCGGTAACACCGTTGTCTTAAAGCCGGCGGAAACGACGCCGTTGACCGCTCTGTGGCTGGCCGAAATCATCCAGCAAGCCGACCTTCCACCCGGTGTGGTGAATATCATTACCGGCGGCGGCGAGACGGGGGCCTCGCTCGTCCGACATCCGGGGCTCGACAAGGTTGCCTTTACCGGGTCGACAGAGGTTGGCAAAGAGATTGCCCGCGAGTGCGCTCGCCTGCGCCGGCCGGTGACGCTCGAACTGGGTGGCAAGGCAGCCAACATTATTTTTGATGATGCGCCCTTGGATCAAGCGGTCGAGGGCATCATTAACGGCATTTTCTTCAACCAAGGGCACGTGTGTTGTGCTGGGTCTCGACTGCTCGTGCAAGAGTCGGTGCACGAGATGGTGATTGAAAAACTCTATCGGCGCATTCAAACGCTGCGCGTCGGGCAGCCGCTGGATAAGAACACGGACGTTGGAGCGATCAATTCCAAGGCCCAGCTCGATAAAATCGAGATGCTCGCCGCGAGCGGAGAAGAGGCTGGGCGCAAGCGTTATCAGACCGAGTGCGCGTTACCCGCGCGAGGTTATTGGTTCAGGCCGACATTTTTTACGCATGTAGCGCTTTCCGATCGAATTGCCCAAGAGGAGATTTTCGGTCCCGTGCTCTCCGTCATGACCTTCCGCACCCCCGATGAGGCAGTGGAAAAGGCCAACAACACCCGCTATGGATTGTCGGCGGGTGTGTGGACAGATAAAGGAAGCAAGAACTTCAAAATCGCCTCCCAACTTCGTGCCGGCGTCGTCTGGGGCAACACGTTTAACAAATTCGACCCATCGTCGGCCTTTGGTGGCTATAAAGAGAGCGGCTTTGGGCGTGAGGGTGGCCTTTTCGGATTGCTGCCGTATGTGAGGATTCCTTGGCGCAACGCGTAGCCGTTCGCAAGACGCCCAAGCTGTTCATTGGCGGCGCGTTTACCCGCTCTGAATCTGGGCGCACGTTTGCCTGCGAACTCGACGGGCGCATTGTTCACGCAGCCCGAGCGACGCGAAAGGATGCTCGCGACGCCGTCCGGGCAGCACGCACCGCCTGGCCTGCTTGGCGCGATCGGTCGGCGTACAACCGGGGACAAATCGTCTATCGACTTGCGGAAATCATGGAGTCGCGGCGCGATCAGTTCGCGCAAGCTCTTGGCAGCGGTATTGCGACGCCCACACAAGCGGACAGAGAGGTCAGCGCGGCGATCGATCGCATCGTGTGGTATGCGGGCTGGTGTGACAAAATTGAGCAAGTGCTCTCCACAAAAAACCCAGTGAGCACTCCCCACTTTAACGTTTCGAGTCCCGAAGCAACAGGCGTGGTCGCAGTCGTGTCCCCGCACGCACCCTCTCTGCTGCCCTTGATTTCGACCTGCGTCCCCATCATCTGCTCTGGCAACACCGTCGTGCTGGTTGCGTCGGAAAAAGATCCCTTAAGCGCGGTGAGTCTTGCAGAAGCGATCGCCAACGCAGACGTCCCAGCCGGTGTCATAAATGTGCTCACCGGCTATCGCGCGGAGATTGCCCCGACGCTTGCAGCGCATATGGATGTGAACGCCATTGACCTGTGGATCTCTGACGAAGATCTTGATGCCAAAACAGCCGAGCTCGCGTGCGATAACCTCAAGCGGGTACGCCGCCACCCTGAGCCGCCCACAGAATTCTGGTACGGGCGCGATGCTCAGGGTTTGGATTGGATCCAATCTTTCGTCGAAATCAAGACCGTGTGGCATCCCGCGGGCTTGTAAGGGAAGGGTTGTACACGTCCGAATAAATTCGCACGACTACATCAAGGCGTAAACGGCACGCCGTCTGCTGCAGGCGGCCGTGACCTCCCAATCAATCCGGCAATCGCAATGATCGTTAAGACGTAGGGCAGCATTTCTAGGAGCTGCGCTGGCACTTGCGCTCGTTGCAGCGCGATCTGCAAGCTGCTAAAGAAGCCGAAGAACAGACACGCGCCGGCCGCTCCGAGCGGCGTCCAGCGTCCAAAGATCACCGCCGCGAGCGCGATGAAACCCCGGCCAGCAACCATTCCGTCAGAATAGAGATCGACTTCCCCGATCGAGAGATACGCCCCGCCGAGTGCCGCCAGGGCGCCGCCGACAATCGCTGCGGCGTAGCGATAGCCGACCACATTGATGCCGGCCGTGAGTGCGGCATGGGGCGATTCACCAACCGCTCGGAGATGCAACCCACTGCGAGTCCGATACAAATAGATATGAACGATCGCGACAAGTGCAATGGCAACCCAAAAGAGCATGTAGCGGCCCGGACTGACGAACAAATCCATCAGGCCTTCGCTAGCAACGCGACCGAGCGAACTGAAGCTTTTGACCTCCGGTGATGCCCCCGGCTGGCCAAAGACCACGGCGAGGAGAAAGGCGGCACCACCAATTGCGAGCACGTTGATCGCCATCCCGACGACGATCTGGTCCGCGCGCTGGGTGACGGCCAGGTACGCCAACAGCAAGCCGAGCGCGGCGCCCGTCAGCATCGCTACCAACACGGCTAAGGCCAGGTTGTGAAAATAAAATGATCCGAGGACTGCGCTAAAGGCTCCCGCCGCCATCATTCCCTCGAGCGCAATGTTAATGATGCCGGCACTTTCAGAAATCACCCCACCAAGGGCTGCATAGACGAGGGGCGTTGCTTTGATCAAGGCGATGGCCAGCACCGCAGCGACAAGGCCAAGCAGTCCGTTCATGTCGCTGGTTCCGGTGCGGGTTCGTCACGGAGATCGTCACTGTCTGCGCTTGGGGCGCCGTGCAAGGTCACTCGCTTGCCAAACCAGTTCACCGCAACGAACATGATCACAAGACCTGTGATAACGGAGACCAGATCCTTTGGCACGCCGGCTAGTGCTTGCATTGACAGCGCACCATTTTGAAGTGCGCCAAAGAAGAAGGAGGTGAAGATCGCGGCGATCGGATTCGATTGCGCGAGCAGCGCTGCAGCGATGGCGGTGAAGCCATATCCCGGAGACAGCTCCGCGTTGAAGCGATGCACAAGCCCTAGGACATCTGACGCCCCGCCGAGTCCAGCGAGCGCTCCGCTGAGCGCCATGGTCCGCATAATGACCGATTGAACGGGGATGCCCGCATAGCGCGCGGCACGCTCCGAGCGCCCGAGCGTGCGAACCTCGAATCCTCCAACCGTGCGGTGCAACCACCACCACAGCACGATCGCCGTCAAAATAGCAAACGGGAAAGCTGCCGTCAAGCGTGTGAGAGGGATGATGGGCGAAAGCATTGCCGTCGACCATACTTGGGCAGTCTCCGGAGCCGAGGCCGAGCCGCGCAAGGGTCCGGCAACAAGAAAATTAGCGCCGAGATAGGCAATGTAGTTGAGCATGATCGTGGTGATGACTTCGCTAGCGCCAAATCGAGCCTTGAGCCAGCCGGCAATCAAGCCCCAAAACGCGCCTCCAACGGCGCCGGCAGCGAAGCATGCGGGCACTTCCAACATCTTGGGTATATGGAGCGAGGCACCGGCGACGGCCGTGCACAACGCGCCCACGATCAGCTGACCCTCCGCCCCAATATTAAACAAGCCGGCGCGAAAAGCGATGGCAACGCCAAGAGCCGCAAACAACAACACCGTCGTTTGGGTCAGCGTCTCAGCTATGCCCTGAAGCGACCCGAACGCGCCTTGGAAGAGCGCCGAGTAGGCATCAATCGGGTTGCCCTTGGCGGCGATGACGATGAAGAAACTGAGAGCAATAACTGCAAGCAGCGGCATGAACGGTGCGAGCCGCCGCAGCACGGTCACGCCGCAGATCCGCCCATCAAACGCCCGAGCGTCGCATCGTCCGCCTGGAATGTCCTCAACTCTCCGACAATGCATCCCTTGCTAAACACGACGATGCGATTGGCGAGCGAACGGATCTCATCAAGGTCATACGAAACTAAGAGGATGCAGGCACCACCCGCTTGCAGTCGCTTGAAATGTTCGTAAATACTTTCTGCGGCGCCGATATCGACACCCCGAGTCGGCGCAAAGGCAATCACGGCGCGCGCTCCTCCCTCAAGTTCGCGGCCGACCAAAAATTTTTGTTGCGTGCCACCTGAGTAGCTGCGCATCGGTGCCGGCGGCGTGTAGCCGGGAATTCGGAAACTCCGAGCGATCGCGTCGGCTTGCGCGCGCGCGGCGGCGAGATCAACGACCATGCCGTGCCGCATGAGGCGCTCGTTGCCCACGAGCATGTTCTCGGGCGCGTCGAAATCAAGCACCAACCCCTCGCGCTGCCGATCCGGCGAAATGTAGCGCAACCCGGCATGGCGCCGCGCAACGGAGCTGGCATGCGTCACATCGGCGCCATCCAACACAATCGAGCCCGACACACATGCTCGCATACCGTAGAGCGCTTCGGCGAACTCCACCTGGCCATTTCCCTCGACGCCGGCAATACCGACAACCTCGCCCGATTTGACCTCAAGTGAAATTTCGCTCACTGCTGGTGTCCCCGCGTCGGTTTGCACGACGATATCGCGTACGAGGAGCACGGGCTGGCTCGATGGTTCGGGTCCGACGGGCGTCACTTGGGGTGGCACGTCCCTACCCACCATGAGGGAGCCAAGAATGGCTTCGCTCGCATCGGCCCGATCGAGCTTGCCCACAACTTTGCCTTGGCGCAAGACGGTCACCCGATCGCTGATCGCCATAACCTCTTTGAGTTTATGGGTGATGAAGATGACCGCGCGGCCTTGCGAACGCATGCGGCGAACAACCTCGAAGAGTCCATCGATCTCGAGCGGCGACAGCGATGCGGTCGGCTCGTCCAAGATGACGATCTGCGGATCGCGTTCCAAAACTTTCAGCAGCTCGACTTGCTGTCGTGCCCCCACGCCCAGCGACTCCACGCGTGCATCCGGGTCGATGAGGAAGCGATACCTCGCAGCGACCTCGCGCACAACATCGCTGGCGGTGTTCCGATCGAGAAAGCCTCGCGCAGTTCGTTCCCGCCCCAGCAGAACATTTTCCGCAACCGTAAATCGTTCGACGAGCAGGTAGTGTTGAAACACCATCCCAATCCCGGCTCGCATGGCATCGGCGCAGTTAGTAAAACGAACGCGAGTGCCCCGAACTTCGATGGTGCCCGCATCCGGCTGCAACACACCGTAGAGCAGATTCATAAACGTGCTCTTGCCGGCGCCGTTTTCACCGACGATCGCGTGCACTTCGCCCGCACGCACGTCAAAATCGATTCGATCGTTAGCGACCAGCGAGCCGAAGCGTTTGCTCACTCCGTGGCAACGAAGCAGCGGCGCTGACTCGCCGCTCATCGCGACGCGCTAAGAGGAACCGGACGAAACGCAGCAAGTTCGCTTGCGGTCGAAGGCACTGCAAGCTTGCCCGAGATGATTGCGCGCTGATAACCGGCAAGCACTGACAAAGCGCCCGGCGGTAAGGACGATTTGGTGTACTGCATCGTGGTGAGACCGACGCCGCCTTCTTTCAGGCCGAGCACAACGTGGCCGCTGGGAATCTTTTGTTGGGACGCAGCCAAGGCCAAAGCATACACCGCGTTATCCACATGCTTGAGTGCGCTCGTGAGGACTTTCCCGGGAGCGAGCGCATCTTGATCGGAGTCGACGCCAATGATATAGAAGCCTTTGGGTCGGCTCTTGACTTCATCGATAGCGCCGAGCCCGCACTTACCAGCGGCAGCATAGATGATGTCTGCCCCTTGATCGTAGAGCACCGCGGCGTATTCCTTGCCCGCAGCAACGTCGTCAAAGGAACCTGTGTACTTAATGAGGACTTGCGCTTTGGGGTTTGACGATTTCACCCCCGCGACAAAACCGGCTTCGAACTTCTCGATGAGCGGGGATTGGATGCCTCCGAGGAATCCGACCGTGTTTGTCTTGGTCACGAGGCCTGCAAGCACGCCGGCTAAGAACGAGCTTTCCTCTTCGCGGAAGGTTACAGAAGTGACGTTGGGCTGGTCAACCACCGAGTCAATGATGGCGAAATGGGTTTTGGGGAATCTAGGCGCAACATCGTTGAGCGAGTCGTGCATGAGGAAGCCGATCGCAAAGATTAACGCATCGCCATGCTGCGCCAGGGTGGAGAGGTTAGGTTCGTAATCGGAAACGGACCTCGACTGCAGCACAGATGCGGTTACCCCAAGCTGGGCTTGGGCGCGCTGCAGCCCGCGGTAGGCAGAGTCGTTGAATGATTTGTCCCCGAGGCCTCCGACGTCGGTAACCATTCCTAAAGATAGTTTCCCGGCGGCAACCGATCCTGAGGTGCCTGCGCCCTTATTCGAACACGACGCGAGCACAAGCGCCACCGCAACGAACATACAAACGAGTGTTTTATGCACAGCTTCGCTCCTCAACGAGCGCCGCTTTGTCGCTTTTCAGGAACTGACCTTCCCGCGCACCTAGCGACAGGGACGCGCGAATGTGGATGAGAACGCCGAGCCTAATGGAATCGCTAGATTTTAAGGAGAGGCATATGCATCTGCGTCGTCTTGTCTGTTTCCTTACGTTCCTCGCCTTCTTGGTGGGCGCACTCAACTCGACTCCATCGAGCGCATGGGCAGCTGGCACTGGCTCGATCACGGGAACGGTCGTGTCGGGGAACAACGGCTCTCCGGTTCAAGGAGCGAAAGTCGACCTGGTCGGCACCGCAGAAACATTTACGACCGCGACGGCTAAGGACGGCTCGTTTAGTTTTACCGGCCTTGCCGCCGGAACGTTTTATCTCAGAGTCACGGCGAAACTCTTCCAAACAACGGAGTCCGCGCCTCTGCCGCTGGCCGATGGGCAAACGATCTCCTTGCAAGTGGCGCTGCAACCGGTAACGACGACGAACATCACTAGCCTGGGACACGTCACAGTGACTGGCCATCCGGTGCTCAACACGTCGTCGGCCGCGAGCACAACGATCTCAAGCAATCAGTTCATCGATTTGGGCGCAACGCAAGCTCAAACAGCACTCGAGACCCTGCCAGGGGTCACCCTTGAGCGCTACGATGGTGGCGCTCCCGGGACCGTTACAACTCTTACCATTCGTGGCGCAGGTGGTTTTGGCGGCGGATTCGATGGGGCCTCGAATACGGGATATGAGATACTCGTGCTGCAGGATGGCGAGCCGATGCGCAACGGCCAGTACGGAGACTTCGATGCATCAGCCCTGACCCCAGCCATCTATTCACGCGTCGAGGTGATCAAAGGCGTTGGTGGCACCTCACTCTTTGGCGCGAACACAATCGGCGGTACGGTGAATTTCGTCACCCGGGATCCAGCGAAAACCGAGGGCGGCGAGGCGATCGTGACAGCCGGTGGTTATGGGACCACGGATTACAACGTCTTAGAAACAAACACATTCGGCCGCTTTGGGTACCTAGTTGATCTTCATCGATACGGAACAGATGGTTTCGTTCCGTATCCTTACACAGCGGTTTATCAGCCGTTCTTTGGGGCAAACGTCATTGCTCACCCGACGCAGACATTGAACCTCAAATCTGGGCTCGCAAAGTTGCGCTACGATCTTTCGTCCGCGAGCTACTTGGTTGTGGGAGCCTCGGATGAAAGTGATTATCGTGATCAGCTTGGTCTGGTCGCAAACCCCAATCTGACGTCGAGTGGCACACCGATCATCGATCCGAAGACCGGCTTACCCTCGTTCTATGGGTTCCCTGGCGACTTCGTTTGGAATATCCAACCCAAGTATTGGGTCGATTTCGGAACCTCTCTCGGAGGAGGGACCCTCACGCTGCGCTACTACAAGCAGTATCTGGAGCGGGTAGTTGATGGTCTGAATGAAGCCCCTGCAACGTGCTGCTTTGAGTCGCGCTCTCTTGACCGGCTCGGCGGGGTCTTGGCGTCTTGGACGAAATCGATGGGCAACAACGCCCTAACGCTCGCCGCGGGCGGAAACAGTGACGACTTCTATTTCGGTGGACTGCCTGGATTTTCCAGTGCCACCTTCGAGCAGCTTGTTCCATCAGCAACCGGCAAGCAAATCGAGAGGACGTATCTGGTTCGCGACGACTATACGGTCGATCCAAGGCTCGACCTGACTTTTGCGGGATACTACAGCGACTACGATACGCTGCAGGTGAAACGCTTCGATCCGCGGCTCGCAGTCGTCTACAAACCGGACACCAACAGTGTCTTTCGCGCTTCGTTCGGAACGGGTTTTGCTGCGCCTCGGTTGTCCGACTTATTTAGTACGCTCAACCTTAGTCGCGGGAATCCGGGGTCAAGCTGCCCCGGCTCAAACTTTAACTGTGTTGCCGACACCGGAAATCCAAGTGTAAAGGCAGAGACCGCTGTTGGCGGTGATATCGGATACCAACGACTCTTCCGATACGATGGCAACATCAGCATCGATCTGTACCGGACGAATCTCACAAATCACATCTTCGATGGCATCTTCCCAGCACCGCCAGGGTTGTTCTTTGCCGGTAACAATTGCATGAGTGGGATGACGCCGGTTCCATGTCCGGTTTTGTTCGTGGCCCAACCATTTAACATCGCGCACGCCGTCTATCAGGGAATTGAGTTCGAGGGGACTGCTCCATTTAACGGCAACTTCAGTGCGCACCTCGAGTACAATACGCAGTCGGCCTATCCGACGGGCATTGATCCGGGAACGGCCGCTCAACTCGGCGATGTGGTGAACAACCAGCAATTCCTCGGGGTTCCCATACAAAAGTACGGGTGGTCAGTCAATTACCACACCCTGTCGCAAGTCACGTCGGTCTTCTTTGGCGCCAACTATTTTGGTCACAACAACGCGTACAACGTCAATCCGTTTTGGCTCTACAATGCCGGAGCTGACGTGCCGGTTGGCGCTGATCGCATCCACGTAGCGTGGACGAACATCTTCAATACAAATGCGGGGCTTTGGAGCGCATTCGACCAGGGGATTCCGCTCATCGGCGCGCCTGGGTACACGCTAGGCTGTCGCTTCCCAAGCGCGCCGTATCTGTACTGCACGAGTGCGTATCCCGCGCCTCCACATCAACTGACCATTTCCTACGATCACCGCTGGGGCTCGCTGCGGTAAACAAACGAAGCTCGACACAAAGAGCGGCCGGTGAACCCGGCCGCTCTTATTCTGCCCGCGCGAATAAATTCGCGCGACTACATTTTGCGCGAACACATTCGCGGGATGAGATTATTGGCCGCGGATGAGGCCGATCCACTCCTTGGTTATCTTGTCGTCAACCTTGCGGTCTGACATGTCGAGGTCCATGAGCAGCTCGCGTTCGCGCATCCGCTCCGAGCGCTCTTGGACAGCTTCGTTGAATTTTTCGCTGCGCTCGTCCATGACTTCCTGATGCCGCAGCTCCTGAGCTTGCAGCATGAGCTGGTCAGTCTCGTCCATCGTCAGCATGGCCTGCTGCGCGGCGTCGATGCCGCTTTGCGAGACCATTTGAAAGACCGTCCCCAAGGCTAGCGGTATGAACGACATGCTCGTCTCCTTTGATGCGCCATTTGTTTCCCACCCGTTCCGCAGGCGTCTAGACCCAATGAGGACCGTGTGATATACTGTCGTTTGACGCACGTGGCTGGCTGCGGGACACCTTGTCGCCAAAGCACCGGCCGGGCAGCGTCCATCGAGAGGCATTTCCATTGAAAGAGAAGATCCACCCCAAGTGGTTTGAAGCCACCGTGGTCTGTTCGTGCGGTAACACGTTTACGACCGGTTCGACGCGTGAAAAACTACACGTCGAGATTTGCTCTGCTTGCCATCCGTTTTTTACGGGCAATCAGAAGTTCGTCGACACCGAAGGCCGCGTCGAGAAGTTTATGACCAAGTACGGTACGGTCACAAGCAAGAAATCCAAAAAAGATCAGGCCAAAGCCGAGCGCGAAAAAGCCCAAGCGCAAGCAGCTAAAGCTGAAGCTGCCAAGGCGGAGGCCGCTAAGGCGCAAGCCGCTGCCGCCGAGAGCGCTCAGGCGGCCGAGACCGCTACCGAGGTAAAGGCCGCCGAGACTGTAGGAGCTGCGCCAAAGCGCAAACGCGCCGCAAAACCTCGTACTCGCAAACCGAAGGCTGCGACGGCCGACGCCCCCGCAGAGACTCCTGCGGAAACGCCTGCGCCTTAAGTTGACGCGCGAATAAATTCGCGCAACGACGTTCACACATATGGCAGATCACGACGCAACGATCGACGCTCGGCTCAGCAGTGTCGAAGCGCGCTTCGCCGACATTGAGGCAAAGCTAGCGGCCATGGGCGCAGCTTACGACCCCAAGGTTTCAAGAGAACTCGCCAAGGAACGCGCCGGCTTAGAGCCTATCGTTAGCGCACATCGACGACAGCAGCAACTCGAGCAGGAGCTCGCTTCGGCCGAATCGTTGTTGCGCGAGAGCGATGCAGAGCTTGCCGAGCTTGCCCGTGGCGAGGTGCAGCGCTTGCGCGCGGAGAGCGCCGCGCAGAGGGATCGCCTGCGCGCCCTCTTGGTTCCAAAGGACCCCAACGACGAGAAGGATTTGTTCCTTGAGATCAGGGCAGGAACGGGTGGCGATGAAGCGAGCCTGTTTGCTGGCGACCTCATGCGCATGTACGTGAAATTTGCCGAAGGTCACAGGCTCAAGACAGAGATCATTAGTGCGTCCGAGTCGCAAGCGGGCGGTTTCAAGGAAGTCGTGATCGCAGTAAAAGGCAAGGGCGCATATCGTCTCTTCAAGCATGAGAGCGGCGTGCACCGTGTCCAGCGGGTGCCGGAGACGGAAGCGAGCGGTAGAATCCACACCTCGACGGCGACCGTGGCGGTCATGCCGGAAGTTGACGCGGTCGAAATTGAAGTCAACCCGACGGACTTAGAGATCGACACGTATCGCGCGCAAGGGGCCGGTGGCCAGCACGTCAACAAGACCGAATCAGCGGTGAGGATCACGCACAAGCCAACCGGCATCGTCGTGGCCTGCCAAGAAGAGCGGTCGCAACTTCAAAATCGCGAGCGCGCCATGCAACTGTTGCGGGCTCACCTCTACGAAGCAAAACTGCACGAGCAAGAAGAAGCAGCCGCATCAGCGCGGCGAGCGCAAGTTGGTACCGGTGACCGCAGTGAGAAGATTCGCACGTACAACTTCCCACAGGATCGACTAACGGATCATCGCATCGGATTCAGTACGGGAAATCTCAAGGGTATTTTGGACGGAAATTTGGACGGGGTTGTGGACGCGCTCCTGGCGGATGAGGAGCGCAAGCGACTAACCGGCGATGCCGTCGCCTAATCCAAAAACGATTGCCGAAGCCATTGACGTCTGCCGCGTCCGTTTGCGCGGGGTTTCACCGACGCCGTGGCTCGATGCTCGCCTACTGGCGCAGTTCATCACGGGGCTTGATGCTTCGGCTGTCATCGCGTACGGGGACGCAACGCTCGACCGCCGACGCAAGACACGACTGCTGGAGTTGACAGAACGGCGCGCAAACGGCGAGCCGGTCGCCTATATCGTTGGCCGCAAGGCGTTTTGTGGCTTGGAAATCGCCGTCGACCGTCGCGCGCTTGTACCCCGTCCGGAGACTGAGGAGCTTGTGCTGGCCTGTGTTCGCGATTTTCGCAAACGACCCGGTGCAAGGATCGTTGATATGGGTACGGGCAGCGGTGCAATCGCCTGCGCCCTGGCCCATCTCCTGCCTGACGCGAAGATCAACGCAAGCGACGTCAGTAGAGAAGCGCTCGAGCTTGCATCGCACAATGTTTCCATGCTTGGATTCGCCGAACAGGTCGAGCTCATCCATAGCGATTTGTTCGCGGGGTTTCCCGCGGACATTCGCTTCGATGCGATCGTGGCGAACTTGCCGTATGTCGCGGAAGATTTTATCGACGCGCTCGATGCAGGCGTGCGCGCGTACGAACCAGCGTTAGCCCTTATGGGAGGCCGCGATGGCCTTGCCGTTTATCGACCGTTGCTGCAACAAGCTCCAAGCGTGCTCGAACCGACCGGCGCGGCCTATCTGGAATGCGGTCCTCACAATGCTACGCTGCTGGTCTCTTTGGCTGAGGCCGCGTTTCCCGGGGCAAGTGTCGAGGTGCGAGCAGACGCGGCTGGATTGGAACGGATGGTCACCGTCAGACAGCCGGGTTTCACTGGATGAGCGGCCCCGGCGGAGAGCTCGGTCGTCGGATGCAGGCACTCGTCGAAGAGCAGCAAGCGTCAATCTGCGAGACGTTGGAAAGCCTTGATGGCCAGGCGTTCCAAAAGGATAGGTGGGAACGGGCCGGCGGGGGCGGCGGACTTACCTCAATACTCAGCAATGGCGGCCTCTTCGAGCGCGCCGGTGTCAACACGTCAACGGTGTGGGGCGAGTTGGATGATGATTCGCGCGATCGAAGGTTTTTTGCGACCGGCATTTCCATGGTGCTACATCCGAAAAGCCCCATGGTGCCCACCATGCACGCCAATTTTCGGTATCTCACGAGGGGCGACGATGGCTGGTTTGGGGGTGGGAGCGATTTGACGCCCTCTTACCCATATCGAGAGGACGTTGTCATTTTCCACAAAGGCTGGAAAGAGATCTGCGATCGCCACGAGCCAACCTACTACAGCCACTTCAAGCGCTGGTGCGACGAATATTTCTACATTCGGCACCGCGGCGAAACGCGCGGTGTCGGCGGGATCTTTTTTGACGATCTGCGGGGTGACCTAGAGGCGATCTTCCGTTTCGTCGCCGATTGCGCCAAGAACGTTCTGCTCCCGTATGTTCCCATCGTGCAGCGGCGCCGCGACGAGCCATACGGCGAACGGGAGCGTCAGTTCCAACTCTTGCGACGGGGACGGTATGTGGAATTCAATCTCTTGTACGATCGAGGCACGAGCTTTGGCTTGGCGACTGGTGGACGGACCGAATCCATCTTAATGTCGCTGCCGCCGCTCGCCCGGTGGTGCTATGACTACCAGCCAGAAGCGGCAAGTCCCGAAGCACACGCGATGTCCTTTTTCCACGCACAAAACTGGCTAGGCTAACGCATGACGGGGGCGGGACCTGAAGGTCCGGTGCTCCTCGCAGCGAACCTTGAAGTACATGAATCTTGTCTTTTTTGAGGGAGCGGACCTAAAGGTCCGCTGCTACACAAGCACGTGAACTTGTGACCCGTTTTATCTTTTTCACGGGCGGCGTGGTCTCGTCGCTTGGGAAGGGTATCGCAGCCGCATCGCTCGGGCGTTTGCTGAAGAGCCGCGGTGTTTCGGTCAGCATCCAAAAACTGGATCCCTACATTAATACTGATGCCGGCACCATGAATCCGTACCAACATGGTGAGGTGTTCGTGACGGAAGACGGTGCCGAAACCGACCTCGATCTCGGACACTACGAGCGCTTCATCGATGAGAATCTCACCAAGCTCCACAACGTAACAACGGGGCAGATTTACGGCTCGGTCATCGAGCAGGAGCGTCGCGGCGCGTATTTGGGCGCAACCGTCCAGGTCATTCCTCACATCACCAACGAAATCAAAGATCGAATCAAACAAGTAGCCTTGCAAAGTTCCGCGGACGTGTGCATTATCGAGGTCGGAGGCACGGTTGGCGACATCGAGTCCCTGCCTTTTCTTGAAGCAATCCGTCAGTTTAAACACGACGTGGGCGACGACCACGTCATGTACATCCATCTGACGCTTGTGCCACATTTGGGTGCGCCCGACGAACTGAAGACCAAACCCACCCAACACTCGGTTCGCGAGCTTCGCGCCATCGGCATATCGCCCGACGCGATCATCTGCCGCGCGGAGTACCCCATCACACAAGACATCAAGGAAAAGATCGCGCTATTCTGCGATGTCAAACGCTCGGCAGTCGTCCAGAGCCGCGATGCCCAAAGTATTTACCAGGTTCCGCTCAACCTCGAAGCGGAGGGCCTGGCCGAGGCGGTCTGCCAGAAGTTCAATTTTGGGGATCGTACGCTGGATTTAGAAGAATGGCGGGCGATGGTTCGACGAATCGTGCGTCCGAAGGAGAGCGTGCGAGTAGCGCTGGTTGGCAAATACGTGGAGCTCAAGGACGCATATATTTCGATCAACGAGGCACTCTACCACGCCGGCGTGTCGCAAAATGCGGCCGTCGAAGTCGTGCGTATCGATTCAGAAGTGCTCGAAGAGCGGGGAATCGAAGCACTCGCCGATGTGAGCGGCGTCCTTGTCGCGCCAGGCTTCGGTGCACGCGGCATCAAGGGGAAGCTGCTCGCGATCAAGCACGCTCGGGAGAATAACTTGCCATTTCTTGGGATTTGCTATGGCATGCAGCTTGCGTGCGTCGAGTTTGCGCGAAACGTCTGTGGACTGGAAAATGCACACACGCGAGAGGTCGAGCCGGAGACACCGCACCCAGTCATCGACTTCATGGAGAATCAGCGCAACTTGCAGGTCATGGGCGGCACCATGCGCCTGGGGGCGTATCCGTGTTCGCTCGTACCAGGTTCGCTCGCCCAAAAAGCGTACGGACAGCTGGAGATTTCCGAGCGCCACCGGCATCGCTTCGAGTTTAACAACGCATACAAAGAGATCTTCGAGCGCAAAGGGATGGTTTTTTCTGGGCACTATCGGGCGGCGGACCTCGTCGAAATCATCGAATTGCCCTCGCACCCGTGGTTCATCGGGACCCAGGCGCATCCGGAGTTTAAGTCGCGTCCAACCCGCCCGTCACCCCTCTATGCGGGGTTCATCGAAGCCTGCCTGGCGGCTGCGCGAGCTCGCGATGCTGGGCGCGAACTCACTCGCGAACGCAGCGCGTAAGCGGGCGCGAGGTTCGGCGTGAAGCACGCCGACATCACGTTCGTCATTCTCACAAAGGACGAGTCGGCAAACATCGTCGAGTGTCTGCAGTCGCTGCCTGACGAATCGCCTGCGCTCGTCTACGATGCGATGTCCGCGGACGACACTGCTCCTCGTGCGCGCCAGCTTGGTGCAACGGTCGTCCAGGCACCGTGGGCTGGGTACGTGCAGGCGAGGACCGCGGCAGCAAGTTTGGTAAAGACGCCTTGGACCTTCATGCTCGACGCGGACGAGCGTCTGACGACTGCCCTGTGGCAAGAACTTGACGCGCTCGAGCCACCTTCCAACCTGATCGCGTATAGCGTGTCTCGCCGCAATTGGTTCTGCGGGCGCCCGATTCGCTGCGCCGGCTGGTGGCCCGACCGATTGGTGCGCCTCTTCCGGACCGGTACTGCTCACGTGCGCGCGCGAGCCACCAACGAGGGAGCGGCGATTCACGAGACATGGCATGCCAGTGGAGAGAGCGGCGAGCTTGCCCAGCCACTCGAACATCATTCGTACGAAAGCGTGACCCAGTATCGCCGCAAGTTCGCGCGCTATACGGATCTCGAAGCACAGGGCCCCCGTGCATCTCTGCTGACAATAATAGGATCCTGGCTTGTTGCCCCCTTGCGCTTTTGCTGGCTCATGATAGGACGCGGAGGCCTCCTGGAAGGCTGGCGTGGCGCCTACGTGTGCGCAGGCAGCGCGCTCTACCCAGCGGTGGTCGCCACGAAAAGCCGAAGAACGCGCGCGAATGAATCCAAAAGCGGACCTGAAGGTCCGCTGCTACATTAGTATGGCCATCATTGCGCTCGATGCTCGCTTGACTGGCCAAATGTCGGTTGGGATGAAAGCTTATGTCACGGAGCTCGCCGCACGATTGCCGGGGCAAGCGCCGGAGTTTGAGTTCATGGTTTTTGGGAACGAACCACTCCCGCTCCCGAACAACGCAACGTTTCACTGGGTTCCGAGGGCGTGCGCTGTCAATGGCGGCCTCGGCGAGCAATTGCTCTATGCTGGTTTCTTGGCACGCGCCAAGCCCAACCTCGTCCATTTTATGAGCATCTATGCGCCGCGTCGATCCAGTCTCGCTCATGTCTACACCATTCACGATCTTATCCATCTGCGCTTCCCTCAGTATTTTTCGTGGAAGGTTCCACCGTATTATCGGTGGGTTGTCAGACCGGCTGCGCGCTCGGCGCGCTTGGTCATCACAGATGCCCGGGCAACTCTGGCGGACCTGCGCACGTACCTCCAAGTCGAACCGGACCGGATTCGCGTGGTGCCGCTCGGCGTGGGTGAAGCATTCACTCTCAATGAGCAAGCAAGAACGATGCACGCTGAGGCCGCCAAGCGGCGCTTTGGACTCGATCGGTCGTACTTTGTCTACGCGGGCAACCACCGGCCGCACAAGAACATCCAAACTTTGGTTGAAGCGTGGCGAATGACGAAAGCGCCCAGCGATCTCGTCCTGACGGAGGATGGACCCTTTGATTTTGTGTTGGATGCCGGGCAAAAAACAAATGGAAGGATTGTCTGTGTGGGCCATGTGACGCAAGGCGAACTCATCTCGCTTTATGCTGGCTGCAGTGGTGCGGTGCAGCCGTCCCTGTATGAAGGCTTTGGATTGGGTGCGCTCGAGGCAATGTCTGTCGGTGCACCAGTGATCGTGGCGCGGACACCAGCACTCCTCGAGCTCACAGAACACGCGGCGGCGACGTTCTTCGCTCACGACGCCGCGGGGCTGGCCGAGCAGATGGATACCCTAGCGATGGACGCATCGCAGCGCGAGGCGCTGCGCGCGGCGGGTCGCAAGCGTGCCTGCGACTTCTCATGGGATCTCACCGCGCGCCAAACCGCTCAAGTCTATCGCGAGGCTCTCGGACAATGAATCGCTATGTGAGGCTTGGATTTGTTGTCTTCACGCTGATCGCCGCAGCGCCTCAGCCAATGCACGTCGTGGTCAACGGAGCGAGCCTGCCTTCGAGCGCGGTCGCGATTCTGGATGGCAAGGTCTATGTTGCCGTTCGCCCCGTGGGTGAAGCGCTTGGCGCCTATGTCACGACCAACTCGCGCGAGCGCTCGGTGACGATCACGACCCTGTTGCGACAGGTCGTCCTCCATCTTGATGACCAGAGGGCAATGGTCAATGGAGAAGCGATACAGCTTGCAGCCGCACCGCGCCGCAACGGTTCGCGGATCATGCTGCCCCTGCGCGTGCTGGGTGCAGTCTTCGGCGCATCGGTGACGTACAAACCGAAGACCCACGCGGTGGTTGTCTCCGCAGCATCTCGTAACACTGGGCAGCGAGCAGCTTCCCCGCCACCGACGTCGGCGAAGACCTTCGAAGGTACCGTGGTCGCGGTGAACAGCGCGGCAGCGCCGCCAACAATACAATTCACTTCAGGGGGCCAGGTCTACACCGCGACTGTGCCCGCCACGACCGCCATTGCATTCCGCGACGTGCATGGCGCAGTCACCGGGAATGGCACTCTGTCTGCAGTGCGCCCAGGCGACGCGCTGGTGGTGACGCTCGATGGAGCCGGACAATTGGTTTCGATCGCAGATATCTTTGCGAGCATCAATGGCACGATCGCAAGTGTGGCTGACCAAAGCATGGTGCTCACCAGTGGGCGAGTGATTTCTGCGGACACTTCGACATCCGCAAGCGTGACGTTGGACGGCAGGCCGGCCACTTTTGCGTCGTTGCAGGCAGGCGACAAGGTGACGGTTCGCGCCGATCCCGTCAGCGGTGCGGTGCGAGAGGTTGTCGCCCTCACGCCGGGTGGATACGCAACGACGGCCAGCGCCACGCCCAACTCAGCGCAATCCGGGAGCACGTCAGTAGCGATTACCGGCGTGACGGATAACGCACAACGGGCCTTTCGTTCGGGCGATGTGTTGAAGGTTGCTTTGGATGGCACACCCGGAGGACGTGCCGAATTCGATTTGAGCGATGTCTTCGCTCATAACGTGATGCGAGAGGTTCGTTCGGGTCACTACGAAGGTGACTACGCTGTTTCCGTCGGCACGAACCTCGCCGATGCGCCCGTGCTGGTGAGGCTCACCAAAGACGGTCTCACGGCTCTCGCGGAGGCTCCCGACCCGCTGACGATCATCACCACACCACCTTCAGTGGGTGAAACTGCACCAGCCGCGGGGGGCCAGATCAACGTCACTCGTCCGAATATCGTCGCCACCTTTGTCACCGTGGGGAACAAGGGCATGGACACCGGGAGCCTTATCCTGACGGTCAACGGTCAAGACGTAACGGCCCAAACAACGCGTACGCCATCATTCATTTCCTACTATCCACCCGCAGATTTGCCCCCTGGGGTGGTGGACGTCAGGCTCAGAGGAACCGATATTGCAGGTAATGGGCTTGCGTACGAATGGTCGTTCAAGATCCTTGGCGAGTGAGGCAAAGAAGTGAAGTATTCTAGTGTGGCGCGGTGGTTTGCGATTGCGGGCGCCCTCTTTGCGGCGTGTGTCGGCCTCGCCGCCTGTTCGGGCTCCAGTACGGGGGCAACAGAAAACAACGGATCGACGCTTGTTTTTGGGCGCAACCAAGATGCCGTGCGACTGGATCCTGCAGTGGTTACCGACGGCATGTCGCTCAACGTGTCGCGCATCACTATGGAGGGCCTGACCGGCTACGCACTTGGCAGCTTCGACATCGAGCCGGCGCTTGCAACCTCCTGGAGCGTGAGCCCAGATGGGAAGATTTGGAAGTTCAAGCTGCGGCACGGCGTGAAATTTCACGATGAAACTTCCTTTGACGCAGCGGCCGTGAAGTTCAATTTCGATCGCTGGCGCCTGCGGGATAATCCTTGGCACAAACTACTGCAAGGAAATCTGGAATATTCCTACTACGAAAGCCAGTTCGGCGGATTTCCGGGCGTCATCAGCGACGTTCGCGTCCTCGCGCCGGACGAAGTTGAGTTCGTGCTCACTCGACCCATGGCGCCGATGCTTGCCAACCTGGCCATGCCTGCGTTCGGTATTTCGTCACCCACGGCCATGAAGAAAGAAGGAGAGAATTATTTCCGCGCGCCGGTGGGGACGGGACCGTACGAGGTGACCGAATGGGTCAAAGACGACCACATTACAATGAAGGCATTCGCCGGCTATTGGGGCGATAAGCCAAAAATTCAAACCATTATTTTCCGCGACATCCCCGACCAGTCGACCAGTCTGCTCGCGATGCAAAAAGGCGACATCGATGGCTGGGAATACCCCCGTCCGGACGATATGGCGGCTTTGGCAAACGATCACAACCTGACGATTTACCACCAACCTCCCAACAACGTGCTCTATCTAGCAATCAACGTGCAGAAACCACCGTTCACGAACGTTTTGGTGAGACGCGCCATCAACGAAGCGATCGACGCGAAGGCAATAGTCAAAAACTTTTACGACCCGTCCGCTGAGGTCGCTACTGATTTTCTGCCGCTTGCCGTGTGGCCACATCCCAATAAAACCGCGTACGCGTATGACCCGGCGGACGCCCGCCGACTGCTCGCCCAAGCGGGCTTCCCGCACGGCTTCACTACGACGCTGTGGTACATGACACTGCCCCGCCCGTACGTTCCCGAACCTCAGCGCGTCGCTGAGGCGATCCAAGCCGACTTGCGCACCGTGGGCATCAACGCGTCGCTTCAAGGCTTCGAGTGGGGACAGTATTTGGATAAGACCGAACGAGGAGATCATGACCTCGCGCTCTCCGGATGGACCGGAGACAACGGCGACCCCGACAATTTTCTCTACGCAATCCTTGACAGGGATAGCGCCATTCCGCCCGGCGCGCAGAACGTGTGCTTTTGGAAAGACCCAGACTTCCACAACTTGATGATCGCAGCGCAAAACACGAATGACCGCACGAAGCGAGCCGAGTATTACTCGCAAGCGCTACAGATCGTCCACGACCAAGCGCCCCTGGTTCCCCTCGTGCACACAGGTCCGCCAATCGTTTTCAAGCGAACGGTGCTCGGCTATATTGGCAATCCAGACAATTCCGAACCGTTCCAAGTCATGTCGCTGTCGCCCGGAAACTAGCGTTGGCCGAAACCTGCATTTTTTGCGACATCGCGTCTGGCAAGGCAGGTGTGCCGCTGGTCTACGAAGACGATACCATCGCGGCGTTCAATGACATCCGGCCGATCGCGCCCGGGCACATCTTAGTCGTTCCCAAGGCGCATTTTCCCACGCTGCTCGACGCCCACACGCAAGCCGATGAGGCCTTGCTTGGCCGGCTGCTTCACGTCGCGGCAACAATTGCCCGCGAGAAATTCGGCCCCGATGCTGGATTCCGGATAGCCATAAATAACGGCGCCTCCGCGGGACAAACTGTGTACCATCTCCACCTGCATCTGCTGTCGGGACGCCATTTCGCGTGGCCTCCGGGTTAGGCAACGAGCGGACCCTAAACCGGTCTCGTCGAAGCGAGCAATCGAACAAAAAGACGGTCGGCGCACGCCGACCGCTCCGTTTCACGCAAAGGGGGTGTCGCAAGTATGGAAACTCGGGTTGGAGCCAACGAATCTATTGAGAGCGCCCTCAAGCGTTTTAAGAAGATGTGCCAGAAATCAGGCGTGCTCGCCGAGGCGCGGCGCCACGAACACTACGAGAAGCCGAGCGTTCGCCGGAAGAAGAAGAGCGCCGCCGCGCGCAAACGACGCTCCTGAGCATTCTCGAGAGGCTAACGGCTGACCTCAAGACTGCGATGAAAGCTCGCGACGCGGAGCGTGTAGGAACACTCCGCATGGCTATTTCCGCCATGAATTACCGTCGTATCGAGCACAACGGCGAGCTCACGGACGAAGAGCAACTCGATGTCATGCGCAAGCAGGTCAAACAGCGCGACGACTCCATTTCGGAGTTCAAACGCGGCAAGCGCGAGGATTTAGCAGCCAAAGAAGCCAGGGAGCGCGAGATCCTTTCCGGCTATTTACCCAAAGAACTCGAACCAGCGCAACTTCTGGAAGGGGTCAAAGCCGCTGTAGCCCCTCTGGGACCGAACCCACAGTTCGGGGCAGCGATGAAAGCTGCCATGGCGGAGCTGAAAGATAAAGCAAACGGCAAGGCCATCCAAGAAGCAGTCCGTAGCTTCCTGGAAAAGAAGTAATAAATGAAACTCCGAGTCTTGGCCTTTTCCTTACTCTTTGCGGCCGGACTTTCGTGCGCAACCTTCGTGCGGGCCGCTGTCGCAACGAATCCGCTCGTTCAAGTCATCAACATCGACGATACGATCGATGCGGGCATGGCGCATCGCGTCGCAAGCGCGGTCACCCAAGCGCAAGAAACCGGCGCGAGCGCGATCCTCGTTGTTTTGGCGACGAACGGCGGCGTTGTCGACGACGCGAACGACATCCGCGACGCGCTTGCCTCAGCCGGTATCCCCACGATTGCCTACGTCAAGGAACGAGCTTGGTCCGCGGGCGCGCTCATCGCGCTCGCGTGCGACAAGATCTATATGGCTCCCGGCTCCAGCATCGGCGCCGCAGAACCGATTCCCTCGACCGCAAAGACCATCTCCGCGCTGCATGCGGAGTTCGTTTCCTTAGCAGAAGCGCACCATCGCAACACGAACCTCGCCGCCGGGATGACCGACCCCGACGTCGTCATTGCGGGGCTGAAGAAAAAAGGACAGATCCTCTCACTTTCACCGGCGGAGGCGCAAAAGTATCACTTCGTGGACGGGATGGCTGACAACGAAGTGGACGCACTGGCGCTGGCCGGTTTCCATCAACCGCGGTTGCACGTCGCCGAGCAGACCCTGGGCGAGCGCATCGCGCAGTTTGCCGCCGACCCGCTTGTTTCTGGTCTTTTGCTCACCATTGGCTTCTTGGGCTTGCTCATTGAAATGCAGACGCTGCATCTCGTTGCTGGCATCATCGGAGTCGCGGCGCTCGCCCTCTTCTTTGGCGCGCATATCGTCGCCGGCTTCTCGAACTGGACGGTGCTTGCACTTTTTGGGCTGGGCGTGCTCGCGCTGCTCTTTGAACTGCACGTGTTGCCCGGACACGGTATCTCGGGGCTCGTGGGTGCGTTGCTTATCTTAACGAGCATCGTGCTCGCTTTCGGGGCCTTTTATGTGGGCGTCGTCTCCACAGCTCTTTCGCTGATCGCGTCAGTTGTAATTTTCTTTCTCATTTTGCGCTGGCTGCCGGAGAGCGCATTCTTGCGACGCTTGGCGTTTGCGGGCGCACAGTCAGTGACTGAAGGGTACATCGCAACGAAACCACTGACCGGGCTCATGGGCGCTGAAGGCGTGGCGCAAACATATTTGCGCCCTGCTGGAGTGGCGATCATTAACGGCAATCGCTACCAAGTGCAGACGGATGGAGATTTCATCCCGGCACAAACTCGCCTTCGCGTCAAACGCGTTGAAGGCGGCAAAGTCATCGTCACCCGGGCTTAAAGGAGCACGTCGTGGAATTTGGCTCGTTTGTCGTGATCATCGTTGCGTTTGCAGCGATCATCCTCTTTTTTATGTTCCTCTACTACTTCCCATTTGGGCAGTGGATCCGCGCGCAGGCCGCGGGCGTGCACCTCGGGATCTTCAGCCTGGTCCGAATGCGCCTCATGCGCGTGCCACCCGGCGTGATCGTCGATGCGCTCGTGATGGCGGTCAAGGCAGGCTTGAAAGTCAGCGTCGATCAGATGCAATCGCAGTATCTTGCGGGCGGGCACATTGATGTGGTGACGCTCTCACTCATCTCGGCCCAACGAGCACAGATACCATTGACGTGGGAAGCCGCGTGCGCTATCGATCTCGCAGGGCGCAATCCGCAAGAGGCGGTCCAAATGTCCGTGAATCCGAAGGTCATCGAAACCCCAACCTTCCAAGGCGTTGCCAAGGATGGCATTCAGCTCAACGTCAAGGCGCGCGTCACCGTACGGGCGGCAATCGACCGCTACGTGGGCGGCGCGGGAGAGGCAACCGTCATAGCACGCGTTGGTGAAGGCGTAGTTGCCGCCATCGGCAGCGATACGACGTACAAAGAAGTATTGGAAAACCCGGATCACATCAGCAAGACCGTGCTCGCCAAGGGACTCGACGCCGGCACCGCGTTCGAAATTGTTTCGATCGACATCGCCGATGTCGACGTCGGGCGCAATGTTGGCGCTGACCTACAAACGGCCCAAGCGGAAGCTGACCGACGCGTAGCGCAGGCCAAAGCGGCCGAGCGCCAGTACGCCGCTATGGCTCAAGAGCAAGAAATGAAGGCCCAGACGCAAGCGATGCGCGCGAAGGTGGTCGAAGCCGAAGCCTTGGTACCGGCTGCGATGGCCGAGGCTTTCCGGAGCGGGCATCTCGGCGTCATGGATTACTATCGCATGCAGAACGTCTTGTCCGACACGAACATGCGGAGCGCGATCGCCGGACAGTCCGGTGGCGGTCCGCCATCGGCAATGCCGCCACCAACGCCGCCGACTCCACCGCAATGATTCTTGCGGTGGGCCTGATGGGAAGGCCGCAAGCGGCGATCGATCCCATTGGGCTCTTCGTCATCTTGATTATCGTTGTGAATGTCGTCTCGACGTTCTTCAAACGAGCCCGCGCGCAGCAAGACAAGCAAGCCGCGACGCCACCAGCTGCGCAGCTCGACGAGGCGATGCGTAAATCCAGCGCCGATCTCGCGGCAACCAGAGCGGCGCAGCGAGCTCGGCTGCAGCGCGCGCTCAGCGCTGCTACGAGGCAGGTGAAACCGCCAATCACCGTCCCCGCAACTCCTGTAGCTCCCGCAGCCCCTGTAGGGGGCGACTGGAAAGTCGCCCCAAGCGTGGCCCCGGCGCTGTATGTCTTACCCAGTTTCGAGTTTAACGACATGCCAGCTTTGCCCGCCCTAACGCAGCTCGCTGGCCCGGTCTCATACGTCGCGCCGCCCGCCCCGCCGCTGCCAATTCTGCAGGGCAAGTTTACGGGCGCGGATCTTTTCATTGCGGCGGCAGTCATTGGTCCATGTGCGGCCCTAAGAACGATCGGGCATACACCAGCGGGTTGGTGAAGGACGTTGCCGGTCCAGTGGTCTTCGTGCGGTCTCCGAAAATGCGCGGCGTTCGGCCGGGCGCATTGTGCCACATCGTGGGGTACGTGCTCGCGCGAGTCTCTCCGCGCGTGCGGGGTGACGTGAGCGTCGTGATCACAAACGATCGAACGATTCGCCGCTTGAATCTTCGCTACCGGGGTCTCGATACCCCAACTGACGTTCTTTCGTTTCCGCTCAGCGATGGTGGGCGCGAGGGGGAACCTTTCGGTGACATCCTGATATCGCACGAAACAGCTCGCCGCCAGGCGCGCGAATACGGAGCGTCGCTCGCCGATGAGATCGCCCGCCTCGCGGTGCATGGGGCACTGCATTTGTGCGGGTACGACCATCGCGAGCGCAAAGAGGCTGCGCGCATGCATTTGGTCGCACGCCGTCTGTTGCGCGAACTTTCCGCCGGTGCCTAATCGTCCGTTCTTGGCAGCTTTCGCCGATGCGGCGGATGGCATTGCCCATGCGGTCGTGCATCAGCCGAATTTTCGCATCCAGCTCGTCATTGCAGCCATTGCGATTACGGGAGCTGCTGTGCTGCACTTCGACACGCATACCTGGCTCCTCGTCATCATCATGATCGCCTTCGTGCTCGCCGCGGAGCTTTTCAATACCTGCTTAGAACACGTCGTTGACCTTATTCAGCCGGAGACGCACCCGCTCGCCCGGTCCGCCAAACACGCTGGCGCGGCCGCTGTGCTGGTCGCGAGCATAGCGGCGGCAATTGTCGGTGCTGTTGTCTATGGACAAGCGCTCGCCCACTTGTTTCGGCAAAGCGGGTAAAGCAGGTGGAAAAAAGGTCGCGCTGCGCGAACAAGTACTGGCGTTGAATACGCACTCATGCACCCACCTGTAACTGTGGCGCTCGTCGGCATTGCGTGCTTGGTCGTCCTGGCCGGGCTCTTTGCCGCCTCGGAAGCGTCCCTCTTGGCGCTCAGCCGACTGCGCATTTTGCAGCGAGACCAAAATGGCAAGAGCGGACAACTCGTTCGGCTCCTCGACGAGCGCAACAGCTATCTAACAACGATCCTTGTGGGCAACACCATCGTGTTGCTCACCGCGCAGTCGTTAGCAACATGGGCGGCCATCGAGGCCGGCGTTTGGCGACCGGTCCTGACTGCCATGGTTGTCATGACCGTCGTGCTCTTGGTTGCGGCGGAGATCGTCCCGAAGATGGTCGTCGTGCAGGATGCGGCCAAGTGGGCTGGCCGTTTTGCAGGCTTCGTCCACGTCATGTACGTGATCTTGCGTCCGATCACTTGGACGATCATTTCGCTCACCTCGTGGCTCATCCGACTCTTCGGCGGCGATCCAAACCGCGCAGGTCCATACGTCACTGAGGACGACATCCGAACGCTTGTCAACGTCGGCGAAAAGCAAGGCGTACTCGAGGAAGAGGAAAAGGAGATGATCCACTCCATCTTCGAGTTTGGCGATACCTTTGCACGAGAGGTCATGACGCCTCGCACCGACATGGTTTGCACGAGCGCCGGCGATCCGGTCAAAAATGGGGTTGAAATCGTCGCGCGTGAGGGCTACTCAAAACTCCCTGTCTATGAAGGCAACATCGATCACGTCGTGGGCGTCGTTCACGACCGCGAGTTGCTTGTGTACGTATCGCGGGGTGAGTTGGAGACGCCGTTGCGCGCCCTCATGCGCCCAATCAAGGCAATTCCCGAAAACAAGAAAATCGATGAGTTGCTGCGCGAAATGCAGGCCGAACATGTGTCGGTTGCAATTGTTGTCGACGAATATGGCGGGACAGCCGGGCTCGTCACGATGGAAGATCTGCTCGAAGAGATCGTTGGCGAGATCATGGACGAATATGACGCGGAAGAACGGCCGCCCGAAATCACGCCCGCCGGACAAAACGAGTTCATCGTTGACGCCCGCATGAACATTGACGATGTCAACGAGCGGCTGGGCTTGCACCTCCCGACAGAGGACTTTGAAAGCATCGGCGGTTACACGTTCGGCCTATTCGGACGTGTCCCGGTGCCTGGCGAACAGGTGGTTATCGACGGCGGCGTGATTTTGGTTGTGGAAAAGACGGCCGGCAGAAGGTTGCTCTCCGTACGCATCAAGAACTCGCCTATGCCACACGAAGCCGGTGAGAGTCTCGCCACCCCACAGCCGGCGCAACCTTGAGCACTCTGGGAGGAAATCTGTGCCAAGACTAGATGACGCGCAACTCGAGTCTCTGGTCAACAAAGCATGGGAGGCCCGCCTCAACGCCTATGCCCCCTACTCGCAGTTTCATATTGGTGCTGCGTTACTCACGGGGGATGGCAGAATCTTTACCGGTGCGAACGTTGAAAATGCGTCGCTTGGCTTGTCGATGTGCGCCGAGCGCGTCGCGTTGGGTGCAGCTGCGGCCGCCGGAGCGCGAAGCGTTGTTGCGATCGCCGTCGCCGGGGTCGATGACCAAGGGGTCGTGCCGTGCGGGGCTTGCCGCCAAGTGCTGAGCGAATTTTCACCAAAAGTGCTCATCATCCGTTGCCGGCCAGATGGGGCGTACTCAATGACTTCCTTGACCGAACTTTTGTCATCGCCGTTCACCGGCGATAGTTTTGAGAAAGGGAAGATCTCCTCGCGAGAGCCCGTAGGCGCCGCCTAAGCCCGCATCGGATCTATCGATCCTTTTGAAATCGTATTCCGCCGAAGCCGTCGTGCTTCGCTTGCGCCCTTTGGGCGAAGCCGACCGCATCGTAATTCTTTTCTCACGCGAGCGAGGTAAAATCGACGCCGTTGCCAGAGGCGCGCGGCGGCCGCGAAGTAAGTTCGGCGGAAGACTGGATTTCTTTACGCGCGTCAACGTCATGCTGCACGCCGGAAAGTCGTTGGATACCATCACTTCGGCCGAAACGGTGCGAGCGATCTGGGAGCAGTTGGTCGATCCCGACGCTTTCGCTGCGGCGTCCTACGTGGCTGAAGTGGTTGACGCCCTGTGCGAGCTCGACATGGCCGTGCCGGAACTTTATGAAGCGCTCTGCGATTTTCAAATCGCTTTGGCGCAAACGTCAGACATCACGACCCTGCTCGCTATCATGGACCTGAAGATGCTCGCGGCACTTGGATTCTCGCCTGAGTTGGACGCGTGCGCACGTTGTGGTGCGGTGCTCGGACGTCGCCCACTCTCGGGTGGACGAGCGTGGCTGTCGCCGCAAGCGGGCGGTTTACTCTGCAAGGCATGCGTTCGATCGGTGCGAGAGGGGTCGGCCGGATCGTCGGTTGATTTATTGTCAACCAGCGCTGCAGATTTCGCGCGCTTGCGGGAACTGCGCGACGCACCACTGAGATTGTCTGTAGGGGGCGATTGGAAAATCGACTCAGTCGCCCGCGCAGTTGCGCTTCATCGGATCACGCGCGCGTTCGTCGAGCACCAAATGGGGCGCCGCTCGAAAGTCCATGGCGTGGCGGTGACAAGATCAAGACCCAAGGCACACACGACGTGAGAAATGCGACGCTGGCGCTTGACGTAGGTTCGGTTCGCATTGGGGTGGCCATTTGCGAGGACCCGAGTCTGCCCCCTATGCCGCTGACAACCATCAAGCGGACCAGCAAGACGCACGATTTTGAAACTGTCCTACGACTGGCCACCGAGCGCGGAGCTGATACGATCGTTGTTGGCTATCCGCTCCGTCTTGACGGAAGCATTGGCCCAGCCGCAGAAAAGATTGACGCATTCGTCAAGGGATTGCGAGCGCAATTTCACGGCCAAGTGTTCGTCCAGGACGAGCGACTCACCACGGCGGCCGCTGCAAAAAAACTACGGGATCTCGATTTGTCCGGCAGCAAGCGCCGAAGTCACGTCGACGAACTTGCAGCGGTTGAAATTTTGAGCTCGTATCTTGCATATCGCGGGCGCACGTAGCATGAAACGTTTTGCGACACTTGTTCTTACCGCTATCCTTGTGGCCGCCGTCGGCTTTGGTCTTTGGCTTGTGTTCGGGGACCGCAGGTTGCCAGAAGCGCCAGTGTTGATTGAGGTTGCACCGGGTGCGAGCGTCAGCGACATCGCCGAGGAACTCGCCCAGGCTCGCGTCATCTCGTCGCCCCGGATTCTTGCGCTCTACCTTCGTGCCAAGAACCTCAGCGAAACGATTCAGGCAGCTGAGTACGCCTTTCCCGCGCACCTCACCATACCTGAGGTCGCAACAGTGCTTGCAGCGGGAGGCCGCCCTGCCCAGGTTTGGATCACGGTGCCCGAAGGCTTCACTGCAGCGCAAATCGCCAATCGCCTTGCCCAACGCGGCCTTGAGGCTGCACCGTCTTTCTTGCTCGTCTCACGAGAGACGAGCCTCAAGATCGACCGCTGGCATACCGCTTCACTCGAAGGGTATCTGTATCCCGATACGTATCTCGTGCCGCGTCATGCGACAGCGCAGCAAATAGCCGGGCTTATGACCTCTGAGTTCTTTCGCAATCTACCACCAAACGCCGTTGGACTGGCGCACAAGCTTGGCTTCAGCATTCCACAAATTGTGACCATTGCGTCGATGGTCGAACGGGAGGCCAAGGTTGACGTTGAGCGCAGCCTGATCGCTGGCGTGATTTACAATCGCCTGCGACTTGGCATGCCTCTTGAAATCGACGCGACGATTGAATATGCCCTTCCAAACCACAAGCAAGCACTTTCGTTCGGCGACTTAGCGATCGAAAGCCCATACAACACCTACAAGCACACGGGTCTCCCGCCAACACCCATTGCCAACCCTGGGAAGAAATCGTTACTTGCCGCCTTCCACCCGGCTAAGGTAGACTATCTCTATTACGTGTATCGAGGGCACGGCCGGCACCAGTTTTCCCGGACCTTGGAAGAACAACAGGCCGCAGAGCGCAAGTATTTGCACTAGTCGCAAGGCCAGGTAGAAGAGAGGCGCCGATGAAGCACGAACGCTTCCACAACACGGCAAATGGTCGCCCGAGGCATGCCCAACAGGTTGAGATTTGCGACACGATCATTGTTGGGCGAAAGTCGGCGACGGCAACCGCGGCTCCGAGCGACGAGCAAGAATTTGAAGTTGTGGGCATCGTCGAAGATGCATCGTCGGCGCTGCGGTACGCGGTCTGCTACTGTGAATCGGCAGATGAGTTTATCGTCACGGACGACAGCGGCGCGCTGATATCAGATGAAACCTTGGCGCAAGAAATCCTGGAGGATTTCTTGGAGCAAGCGCAAGGTGCAAGTGACGAGGAGGATAGCTAAATAGCTCTCGAGGTGAGCAAGGCGCAAATTCGGGCGCGAGCTTCATCCCCGACTGTCCTGTTTCTGTCCGCCTGTGTCGGCGAAGGACACACCGCGGCGGCGCAGGCGGTTTCGTCAGCCTTGCTCGAACGGATGCCGGACGCCCACTGCGAAGTTGTCGATTCCTATCGATACGCTTCCAACGTGTTTCATCGGGTGGCGAGCAACGGTTATATTGGCATCGTGAAATTATTGCCGCAACTCTACAAGTTTGCCTACGATCAAGCCGAACGCGCCACGAAAATTTCCGCATTCAAGACCTGGCTACATCGCTACACCGCACTCAACTTGCGTAACTTCGTCAGCGAGTTGCAACCCGACGTCGTGGTGTGCACGCATGCATTTCCCTGTGGCGTTATGGCCGAATACAAGCGCGAATTTGAGGATGCCCCTTCCGTTGTTGGCGTCGTGACCGATTTTGTGGTCCATCCCTTTTGGATCCACCGCAACATCGACCGGTATTCCGTCGCAACCGCCGCCATGCGACAGACGCTTGTCTCTCGCGGTGTGTCGCCAAATAGGGTGCTCGTCACTGGCATCCCGATCGACTCCAGGTTCGCAATGGAAACAAGCAAGCGCCGCGCCCGGCAAGTCATTGGCCTCAATCCAGAAACCACAACGGTGTTGCTCATGGGAGGCGGTTTGGGTATTGGGCCGCTGGAAAACGCGCTGCTCGCCATAGACAAGTTGAATGCAACCGTGCAAACGGTCGTTGTCGTTGGCAAGAATCCGGCGCTGGAGCGACGGCTGCGCGAGGTAGCGCAAAATCTTCACCATCGCGTCAAGATCGCCGGTTTCATCCAAAACGTGTATGATTACATGCGCGCAGCCGACGTTCTCGTGAGCAAGCCGGGTGGGCTCACAAGTTCTGAAGCGCTCGTGACCGAACTGCCAATCATTATGCTGCGACCCCTCCCCGGGCAGGAAGAACGCAATACGCGCTATCTTGAAGAACGGGGTGTGGGAATTCGCGTTGACCGATCGCCGGAACTCACACGGACGCTCGAACGACTGCTGGGCTCGCCCTCGTTGCTTGACCGGATGAGGCGCAATGCCCGCAGCCTGGCGCATCCAGATTCCGCGCTGTCCGTGGCCGCAATGATCGAAACGCTTTGCGAGCGCCGGCGCTACGCGATCCACGCCGATTAGCTTCGACCGAATTCAGTAAGCTCTGTGCCCAGCGAGTCCGATGATTCGTGGACGGATTTCGCTTTTTGGGTCGCGAAAAGAGTAGGTGGGGAGAGATGGCTGAGTTGGCTGAAAGCGGCGGTTTGCTAAACCGTTATAGTGCTGTAAAGGCGCTATCGAGGGTTCGAATCCCTCTCTCTCCGCCACGACGTTGATGCGCTCGTAGTTCAGCTGGATTAGAATGCCAGACTACGAATCTGGAGGTCGGGGGTTCGAGTCCCTCCGAGCGCGTGTGAATGGAAGTGGCGGCCTTGTCGAAGTCGAACTTGTTCGACCGGATCGGGCCGCCACAACTTTGCCTCGGTAGCTCAGCGGTAGAGCAGGGGACTCATAAGCCCTTGGTCGCAAGTTCGATTCTTGCCCGAGGCACTTTCACTCAAAGCGCATCGCGAAGTGTGATAAAACCTCCGATCATCGCAAAGATCGCGACGATGATACCGGTGACAGCTTCAACCTTGAGCGCGACATCGAGGTGAAATGCTGGGCCAATCCATCGGAACAGGAAAAAGACGAAAATCAAAAACCACATGACTTTACCCGGCCCTGGAATTTCGGAAACGCGAACTGATGCGAGCGCCAGAAAACCGAAAACAACCGTCCAAGCGAGCGAAATCCAAGCGCGGTTCATTGCCGCATCCGGCGCGGTCGACGCGAAGAACCAGTGATAGAGGGCGCTGGATGCGAAGAAGGTACCGAGGGCACTTGCGGCAACGAATCCGAATCTGTTGCCCGCTGTGTTGCCCGTCCGGTATGCCCAAAAACCCGCGATCAGCGAACCCAGACCGCCGGTGAATAATGCAAAAGATGCGTAGGCGCCGTCTGACACATATCCCCAAGCGTTTCCCGAAAGCAAGAAGATTGAAACGCCCAGGCTGAACAGGAGAAGTGGGATCATGCCGAGATTGGACGCGTTCGTAGAATTGTTCATGCTATAACCTCCTACGCCGAATTTCGTTTGTTTTCTTGACAGTCAGCCCTCTGTGATTGTCTCTCCCGGCGGGATACCGATGACCCGCTTGCGAAGAGCGGGTGTTGCTCTGGCGGCCCTGCGCCCGTAGCTCAATTGGATAGAGTGTCGGCCTCCGAAGCCGAAGGTTGGTGGTTCGAGCCCACTCGGGCGCGTGCAATGCAAAGTCAAATATTCTCGCCGGTTGACACCGGGTTCATGCGTAAGGCGTTGGAATTAGCAGAGATTGCAGGACAGCGCGGTGACGTTCCCGTTGGGGCAGTGCTCGTCATTAACGACAAGGTTGCAGCGGTCGGTTTCAACCAAAAGGAAGCGAACCACGACCCCACAGCGCACGCAGAGATCGTCGCGCTGCGCCAGGCCTGTGCACACCGCGGCGGCTGGCGACTCCCAAACGCCACTTTGTACGTCACCAAGGAACCCTGCATCATGTGCGCGGCGGCATGCGTTGCTGCGCGCATCGAGCGTCTGGTCTTCGCGTGCCCAGATCCGAAAGGCGGCGGTGCAGGCTCGGTGCTCAACGTCGCAGACGATTCACGCCTCAACCACCGAGTTCGGATCGAAGGTGGTTTGCTGAGCGACGAGGCAACCCAGCAGCTCCGCGAATTTTTTCGGCAGCGTCGCCAGGAAGAATTGTAGCTACGCAACACCAGAGGGCGTACCAGCGCATGCCAAGAATGCGCAACGGTTGACCGTGGAGAGGTGGCAGAGTTGGTTGATAGCGCTCGCCTCGAAAGCGAGTAACGGCTAATACCCGTTCGTGGGTTCGAATCCCACCCTCTCCGCCAGATCAGGAAACGTGAGAAGAATAACAACCTTTACATTTATGTCAGTTGATGGCTTCTTTGCTGGGCCACTCGGCGAAATCGATTGGTTTAAGGCTATACAACCAGACGCTGAGTTCGATGCGTTCACCCATCAGCAAACACAGTCAAATGGTGCGCTGATCTTCGGCCATACGACTTATGAAATGATGAAAAGTTACTGGCCAACCCAGGAGGCGATAAAGAACGATCCGCATATGGCTGAGGTTGTGAATAAGAGTCCGAAAATCGTTTTTTCAAAAGCGCTGCAAAGTGTCGAGGAAGGGCCTCACTGGAAAAACATTACGCTCGTTCATGAAGTAAAGCGGACGACAATCGCACAGCTCAAAGAGCAGAAGGGCAAAGATCTGACGATATTGGGCAGCGGCACCATTGTGCAACAGCTTGCCCGTATGGGTCTCATCGATGACTATTCGCTCGTGGTCGTCCCTGCAATCTTAGGCGTTGGCAAGTATCTCTTCCAAGATGTTACCACCGCGAACCTCAACCTTGTTGAAGCAAGAGCGTTCAAAAACGGACTCGTCTACCTTCACTATCAGCCCAACCCATCGTGAGGATGGTCACTTGGAGAGGTGCTGGAGCGGTCGAACAGGCACGCCTGGAAAGCGTGTAGGCGCTTAAACCGCCTCGAGGGTTCGAATCCCTCCCTCTCCGCCATGCAAACTCATTTCGAAAGTTTATTGTCGAGCAAGTTCACGCAAACGCCGCCACAACTCGCAAGGTAGCGCATCCAACTGAAGGTTGCGGCCATACTCAGACTTGAAAACCCGCACTGCGGTCGAACATACAGTCGAACCGCGCGTGGGAGGCGTTGAAGGCTAGGGACCCGCGCGACGAGAGTCCGTTAACCCCGTCAGGACCGGAAGGTAGCAGCGGCATGCGGAACCTTTCGGGTGCCGCGGATCTCTCTAGCCTGAGCCTCCCTTGGTGTGACCCAGCTCAGGAAGGAGCGGAATGTCGCAGTTCGAATCAGCGGGGCTAGCGTCATGAACGACGCTCTCGTATCGTTCTTGACGAATTTAGGCAATGCGCTGACATCCCCGATCTTTGCGATGTCATTCGTTGCCGCGATCGCTGTGGCGCTCGTCTATCACTGGGCTATCGCGCGCCGTACATTTGCAAGAGCGCGCACTTCGAACCAACTACAGATAAAGGCGGCGGGTAGTCCAGCGGACATCGCCGCGCTGCGCGGTCGGGTGGACGCGTTGGAAGCAAACGCGGCGCGCAGCTTGCAAAGGGTCGGGTTCGTGCGGTTTAACGCATTTCCCGATGTCGGGTCGGAGCTTTCGTATGCTCTGGCCGTGGTTGACCGGCAGGGCAACGGATTTCTCGTTTCGAGCATCTATTCGCGTGAAGAAGTGAGGACGTATGCAAAAGCGGTGCGCGACTTCACAGCGGACAAGGAACTGAGTGACGAAGAACGCCGAGCGATCGAGCTTGCTCGAACCAGCTAGCGCGGATTCTAAGGAGAGCGCATCACTGCGCGCTCGGCTTGCAAGATTTACGCGTTGGGCATTCTGCCCGAACAAACGCGTCCTCGTGAAGATTGTTCCCCACAACGGCGATGCGGTATACAAGCTCGAGCTTTCACACCGTCATCTCGCATTGACAGGCATCACGATAGTCCTTTTGCTCGCCACGCTTTTCAGCGTGCACGTCGCCGATGTTCGCGCCGCTGAAGCCCGGGCTCGCACTCTTGCCAAGGTTGACGCCCAACAGCGCCAAGAACTTGCTGCGTTCTCGAAGCAGACGCATATTCTGTGGCAGAAAGTCGGCAAACTACAGCGCGACAACGAGGAGATTCATCGCCTCACCAAGGTCATCGTTCCGAAAGCGCTTGCGCGTCAAAGCGAGCGCAAGCCGGTTGCCGGCACGCACGCACAGTATGGTTTCGCAAGACCGACGTTCTGGGGTAAGATTGCTCTGTGGTTCCGAGACTTGCCGGTGAGCGGTAACCTCGGTTTTGCCGCTGAGGCAGCCGAGTTGACCTCGCTTTCCGATGAGGTCAACCAAACCGGAACGCAGACAACGATGCTCGAGGCACGCATCCGGGAGGCCGCAGAGCGCAAGATCGCAGCCGAGCAAGCTCAGGTGCGCTATCTTGCCGCCATCCCATCCATCTGGCCGACATTGGGTTACATTTCTTCCGGCTTCGGATATCGCGTGTATCCCGACAGCGAATTCCATGCCGGGCTTGACATCGTCAACGACTATGGCGCACCTATCTATGCAACTGCGGCCGGTGTCGTTGTCGAAGCGGGCTGGTATTACGGCTACGGGTATCGCGTCGTCATCGATCATGGCAATGGCTTGCAAACCTGGTATGCGCACGACTCGCAACTTCTCGTGAGCGTCGGACAAGTTGTGAGGAAAGGCGAGGAGATTGCGACCGTCGGGGCGACCGGTTTCGCCACGGGCCCGCATTGCCACTACCAAATCAACCTGTGGGGCAAACCCATCGACCCGACGCCATATCTCAGTGGCGCCGTCAAAGTTGTCGCCACGTCCTCGACGTAAGCGCGCGCCCTCGCTCAAGCTTGTAGCAGCGGACCTTTAGGTCCGCTTCGCGTATCATAGCGCATGACTCATCGTGCGCCCACAGAGCGCATCAATGCCCACGTTCGCAACTTCTGCATTATCGCCCACATCGATCATGGCAAGACGACGCTGTCCGACCGGCTCTTGGAGTTAACCGGCACGCTGGCCGCCCGCCAGATGCAAGAGCAGGTCCTCGACTCGATGGACCTCGAGCGCGAGCGCGGCATTACCATCAAAGCCCATCCGGTCACCATTGAGTATCGCGCCCGCGATGGCGAGCTGTACGAGCTCAACCTCATCGACACGCCAGGTCACGTCGATTTCTCTTACGAGGTGTCTCGCTCGCTCTCGGCGTGCGAGGGGGCGCTGCTTGTCATCGACGCGTCGCAGGGCATCGAGGCGCAGACCCTCGCGAACTTTTATCTCGCAAGTGAAGCCAAGCTCGAGATAATCCCAGTGATCAATAAAATCGATTTGCCATCTGCGGATCCGGCGGGCGTTGCCCGCGACGTTGAGGACACGCTGCTCATCGAGGCGGAAAAGAGCATCAAAGCGTCGGCAAAAGAAGGCATCGGCATCGAAGAGATCCTCGAAGCGATTGTGACGCGAATCCCCGCGCCGAGAGGTGGCAGCGAGCATCTGCGTGCCCTCGTGTTCGACTCGCAATACGATGCATACCGTGGAGTCATCTGCTACGTGCGCGTCTTCGACGGAGCTCTGCGCTCGGGCACGCGGATCCGATCCATGGCTGGAGACCGCGTGTTTGAGGTGCTCGAGGTGGGAACGTTTCGGCCCGACATGCGGGCGGCGCAGAATTTGGACATCGGCGACGTGGGGTACGTCATCGCGAACATCAAGTCACTGTCGGAAATCACGGTTGGCGACACGCTAACTGGTGCGGACAAGCCGGCACACCTGCCGCTGCCAGGCTACCGGAAAGTGACCCCGATGGTGTATTGCGGCTTATATGCCAACGAAGGCTCCGAGTATAGTGACTTACGTGACGCGCTCGAGAAGCTGAAGCTCAATGATGCATCACTCTCGTACGAGCCTGAGTCCTCGATTGCGCTTGGGTTTGGATTCCGCTGCGGGTTCTTGGGATTGCTCCACATGGAGATCGTACAGGAGCGATTGGAGCGAGAATATGCGGTAGGTTTGATCGCGACCTCGCCGTCGGTCGTGTATCACGTCAGCACCACGGTCGGCGAGTCCTTGATCATCGACAATCCGGCCGAACTGCCGCCTCCACCGGCGATCGCCGTCATCGAGGAGCCCTATGTGCGCTGCTCGATCATTTCGCCCGCCGAGTATATCGGGGCGATCATGGAGCTGTGCCAGGCGCACCGGGGTGCCATGATTTCGATGGACTACATTTCCCCCATGCGAGTCATTTTCAGCTACGAGATACCGCTGGCTGAGGTCATCATCGATTTCTTCGACCAATTAAAGTCGCGGACAAAAGGGTACGCGAGCATGGACTATGAGGTCATTGGATTTCGCCCAGGCGACCTCGTGAAGCTGGAGATTTTGCTCAATGGCGAACCGGTGGACGCTTTGTCCTTCATTATTCATCGTGACAAAGCGGCGCATTGGGGTCGCAAGCTTGCAGAGCGACTGCGCGAGGTCATTCCTCGACAGCTCTTTGACGTGCCCATTCAGGCGGCGATCGGCAATAAGATTATCGCGCGAGAGACGGTGAAGGCCATGCGCAAGAATGTGCTCGCGAAGTGCTACGGCGGCGACATCACGCGGAAGCGTAAGCTGCTCGAGAAGCAAAAAGAAGGCAAAAAGCGCATGAAGCAGGTCGGTAATGTCGAGCTGCCTCAAGAGGCGTTCATGGCGGTGCTCAAGCTGCAGCGCGACTAGGGATGGGGTTACCTGCACGTTTTCGCGACTGGCGCGAGGCACGCTTGGATCCAGGCGCGGTCATTACTGTTGCGACCAAGAATCTCGATAAGTTTCGGGAGATCGCGACGCTCTGGGGTTCGTTCTTGCCACGGGTCGTCATGGCTGGCGATCAGTATCCCGACGTTGCAGAAGATGGCGAGACGTACGAAGAGAACGCGGTTCTGAAAGCTGCCGCGCTGAGCGAAATTCTTTGCGCCCCGGCTCTCGCGGATGATTCAGGAATCGAAGTGGAGGCGATGGGCTGGGGACCCGGTGTACGCTCGGCGCGCACGCCTTATGTGGGTGCAAGCTCCCCGGAACGCAACGCAAACGTTTTACGGGCAGTTGAGGGCAAGAACCGGAATGCGCGGTTTGTTTCGGTCTGCGCATTGGTCGTGCCAGGCTTCGAGCCGATCGTCGCGCGTGGCGAAGTTGAAGGCCGCATTGCGGACCAATCACTCGGCGAAAATGGTTTCGGTTACGACCCCATCTTTTGGTATCCGCCGTACAACGCGACCTTCGGTCAAGTGCAAAGTGCACTCAAGCACGAGGTTTCTCATCGCGGTCGCGCGGTGCGCGCGCTACAACGCATAATAGGGCCTCTGATTGCATCCTGAATAGTCGCGGCGCGGTCAATTTCTCCGAGATTTCATCCAAGAGGATTAAGGACGACGTGAAGGTCAGTTTTGCTATCGCGCTCGAGTAAATGTAGCAGCGGACCTTTAGGTCCGCTCGAGCGGCGAAGCGCTATATTCCACAATCAAGGGCGGATCTTGGTTGTAGTCACTGAATCGAATCCAAGTTGGACGGGCACGCACGTACATGAGGCCCGGCCATGTTTGGCGCTTCGGCCCATCCGGAAATCGAGCGAAGTATAGTTGCTTGAGCCGCTCGAGTTCGGACCCGCTTGGCTCGTCGGCGACGCCCTCGTATTGGACCGTTCGCTCGTCCCCCGATGTCAGCCCACCGATGACGAAGCCGATCTTCCGATTGCCGCGAAGATTTTTTACCTTTCGCGAAGTGTCGACCGTATCGAAGAAGACTTCGAACTCATCGCTGACCACGAAGCCTACCACTGCGGACTGTGGTCCGCCATCCGCCGAGACGGAGCTCTGCACGGCGAACGTTTGAGTACGCAAGAACGCTAACAGTCGTGCTTTGTCCATGAGAGCCTCTTCAAAGCGAATAAAAAATTCTTTTGTTTCACGACATTGTTCTGACTAGACAAGCAAACAAGCGTGCGTGATAGGTTGTCCATGAACGATGCAGTAGTATCTTACCAAATCGGTCTCTTTCCACTGAATTCTCCGCTCACGAAGAAGTGCCCGCTTTGCGGCGCCGTCAAGGCTGCATTCGAATTTCCAAGTCGAAGTCTGTCATGCCCGAGGCCAAACGCGTATTGCAGGCCATGCCAACGATTATATAACCAAGAGCACTACAAGCGAAACGCAAAGAAACACAATCAGAGGCGACAAGCTAATCAGCGCCGGTACAAGGTTAGAAATCGGAAACTGATGGACGAATTCTTGATTGAACGGGCTTGCGTCGATTGCGGCGAAGCAGACCCAATCGTTCTCGAATTCGACCATGTAAGGGGAACGAAGCAGGATAACGTTTCTACACTCATTGGCCGGGCATTTAGCTGGAAAAGAATCTTGGAGGAAGTGGCGAAATGTGAGGTGCGTTGCGCGAACTGTCACAGACGCAAGACTGCGGCGCAGTTTTGGTCGCGCAAGCGTTCAACGGGCGGTAGCTCAGCTTGGTAGAGCGCTCGGTTTGGGACCGAGAGGATCGCAGGTTCAAGTCCTGTCCGCCCGATATTATCTTTACCTCATAATGGTCGAACATTGAAGGTGTGCGCCCGTAGCTCAGCTGGATAGAGCACCCGCCTTCTAAGCGGGATGTCGCGAGTTCGAGTCTCGCCGGGCGCGCGAACATTCCCCAGATTTTGCTAATCGTGGCGACGGTCTTGCTCTCAAGGTCGACGAAATTTTTCGGAGAACTGGAAGTCGCGTGGTGAATGTAGCTCAGCTGGTTAGAGCGTCGGTCTGTGGCACCGAAGGTCGCGGGTTCAACTCCCGTCATTCACCCCAATAGATGTGCGCCTGTAGCTCAACTGGATAGAGCGTCGCGCTTCGAACGCGAAGGTTTTGGGGGTTCGAGTCCCTTCAGGCGCGCTCGCCCCGCTAGCTCAATGGTAGAGCAGCCGGCTTTTAACCGGCAGGTCAGAGTCCGATTCTCTGGCGGGGCACATTTTCGAACTTGCGCGCCGCGAGCGATCCGGCTACCCTGGTGACTCGGCAGCTGGCTGCACTTTTGGCAACAGCCATACGAACGGCAGCGAGGCGACAAAGACAATCGCTGACAGCCTAAACAGGAAATTGAAGGCGATCAGCGCTGAATCGCCCTGGAGCATCGAATCGAGTTGTTGCGTGGGATTGAGCGGGCCACCGCTCGATTGATTCAAGAAGTTGTGCACGGCGTAATGCGCGTTGGTGACGCTCGCCGTCAGGTTGGAAAAGACGTATTTTTCCTTCCAGACGAGCAGCGTCGTCAAAATCGCGATCCCGAAACTACCGCCGAGCTGACGGATCAATGTTGACAAGCCGGTAGCGTTCGCCAACTCCCCCTTGGGAACTTGCGCCAGCATGACTGTGGACAAAGGCACGAAAATGAACCCCAGCGCGAAACCCTGCAGGGCGCGAGGCCAAAAGATATCCCAATAGCCCGCCTGCGCGCTGAACGATCCCAGCCACCACGCAGCAACTGCGGAGGCAATCAGCCCGAACGCGATTGACAATCGCGGGTCAATGCGGTTGACGAGCATACCCGCAATCGGCATGCCCGCCGCCGTCGCGAGGGCTCCTGGCAAGACTGCAAGCCCGGTCTGCCATGCATCGAACCCGAGAACGATCTGCAAGAACAGCGGCAGCACCAGCGTCAACCCAAACAAGCCAAACCCTGTGACAATCCCAACGACGTTTCCATAGGCGAATGCGGGGAAACGAAAGACACGCAAGTCGACAAAGGGATGCTCGTCGTGCAGCTGACGATAGATAAAATATGCAATTCCCGCTACCGAGGCAACCGTGAGCGTCACAATGAGCGGTGAATTGAACCAATCATCGTGCTGACCGCGCTCGAGCACGTATTGCAGTGAAGAGATCCCAACGACCATCGCCGTAATGCCGATCCAGTCGGCGGCGCGTTCTGGCTTCTTGATATATGAGGGGTCTTCGATGAAAGCCAACGTCATGAAGAAGCCCAAGATGCCCAGCGGGATATTAATGAAGAAGATGAGCGGCCACGTATAGTTTTGGATTATGTAGCCACCCAGGGTCGGGCCGAGTGCTGGGCCAACCATGGCAGCCAGACCGAAAAACGCCATAGACTGTCCGCGTTTCTCAGGCGGGAAACTCTCAAACAGGATCGCCTGGGCAGTCGGGATCAAGGCGCCACCGCCCAGTCCTTGGAGCACTCGATAAGCGACCAGCAGCCACACGTTCGTCGCCGTGCCGCACAAGAGCGACGCAATCGTAAAGATCGCAATGCTCGCGGCATAAAAGTTCTTGCGCCCCAAAACCGCGGTCAAATAGCCATTGAGCGGCATGACGATGACGTTTGAGAGGATGTAGCCGGTCGCGACCCAGCCGATTTCATCGATGGAAGCGCCCAAATTGCCAGCCATTTTGTCGAGCGCGACGTTGACAATCGACGCATCGATGATCGCCATGATCATGCCGATCATCACGGTGGTGGTGACCAAAATGAGCGAAACGCCACCGCCCCCAACTTTCGCCGGGGCGACAGAACTGCGAGCGGTGATGGGCGAAGCCTGCGTAGCCATGGACCTTTTTATATTCCAAAGAGCTATATCGGCAGCCTGTCAAGTGAAAAGAGCCAGTGCCACTTTGTGCGAAATCCTCGGCAACGAGAACGGCCACCTTAAAAGGAGCTGAGCAACATGCGCTTGACGCGGATACTCGCCCCGATTGTCGCGATAGGAATGATTGCTGCTGCACCTCACGTGCTGCACTATCCCGCGACCCCGGTCACTCTTGTCGTCGAGAATTATTTTGGCACGAAAGTTGTCGACCCGTATCGCTGGCTTGAAGATGACCATTCTCCGAAAGTCATCACGTGGGCAGCTGCGCAAACTGCGATAGCCAAGCAGTACCTCGAATCGCAACCATTGTACGGCTGGTACAGCAGTCGCGTCCGCGCCCTCTCGAAGACCGGGACCTATCGTTACGGTTTGACGATTCGTAACGGCCACTACATCTATTTTCGGGGGACGCCACCTGAGGCACAAGACGAACTCGTCACCCGTGATAGTCTGCATGGCACCGAGCGCGTGCTTTTCAATCCGAATACCTTTGTGCCGAAGGGGCAGACCGCACCATCAATCGAGTCTGTATTTGTCTCGCTGGACGGCTCCCGAGTCGCATTCACAACTCAAGAAGCTGGGGCAGAAGAAGAGACCTTGCGGATCCTGGACGTAGCCAGCGGACGTCTCTTGCCCGATGTCATCCCACACGCCGGCGGCGGTACGACGCCAACCGCAGTCATCTGGGACAAGGACGGCAGAGGTTTCATCCACACGCGCTTTCCTCTCACTGGCACGCCAGATTCGCGTCACTTCAACATCAAACTCTATCACCACGTGCTCGGCACCGATCCTTCGAACGACACATACGCGTTCGGAAATGGACAACCCGCCAACGTCGAATACTACGTCGCACAAGCAACCAACGGCAACGGCGATGCGCTGTTTGTCGACGCGGGTGATGGCGTTTTTGCAAGCGCGTACGTCAGGTACGGCGACGGATCGTTTACGAAGGTCGCCGATCCGAGCGACGCAATTAACTGCTGCGAGTTAGGCCAGCGCGCCACCTTCGTCGACGGCAACCTCCTGGTCGTCTCGACCAAGCACCATTCAACGGGAGACATTTTGCGCATCCCCCCGGGCAAGACATTTGCCACGGGTTCCGTTATCGTGCGCGCCGGAGCAAATGCCATTGACGACATTGCCGCGGCCCCGGGTGGCTTCATCACGGGCGAGATCGATGGAGGTGATTCCGTCGCCCGATATTTCGCGACGAACGGAATGCGCACGGCAACAATGCCGCTGCCGGGTCTTTCAAGGCTTGACGGGGTCGCGGCAGACGCATCGGGCGGCGACATCATCATCAGGTATTCGGCCTACGACACGCCCGGGCGATGGCTGCGCTACGATCGCTCGACCAATCGGTTGCTCACCACCGGCATTGAAGACAAGGTTCCGGGCGACTATTCCAAAGTAACCGTACGCCGGGTCTTCGTGCCCTCGCTTGATGGCACAGCCAAGATTCCGTTGGAGATCGTGGCGCTGCGCAGCACCCAGTTGGGTCCGGTCACTCCCACGATTATGACGGCGTACGGCTCGTATGGGATCGTCTCGTCGCCGTTCTTTATCGGACCGCTCCTCGCGTGGCTGGAACGCGGCGGCGTGTTCGCGCAGGCGATGATTCGAGGCGGCGGCGAGTACGGCGAAGCGTGGCACACCGCTGCCGTTCGTGCAACCGTTTACAAACGCGCGGATGATCTGGCGGCATGCGCAGGATGGCTTGGCCACAATGGATATGGCGACGCGCAGCATCTCGGCATCACGGGCGGGAGCGCCGGTGGTTATCTGATGGGTCTCGCGCTCACGAGAAACCCTGGTCTCTATCGCGCTGTCGACTCAGATGTGGGGTTCTACAGCGAGTTTCGAGAGGTGCTCACCCCGAACGGCGCCTTCAACATTCCGGAGTTCGGCGATCCGCGAGATCCCAAGCAATTCCCGTGGGTCTACGCCTACTCACCCTACTATCACGTGACGAAGGGTGTTGCCTATCCCGCCATTTTGATGAAAACGGGCGAGAATGACCCACGTGTGGCGCCGCGTGAATCGCGCAAGATGATCGCCATGCTGCAAGCCGCCTCGTCCTCGGATTATCCAATCCTCTTGTGGCAGAAATCCGGACAAGGCCATGGTATCGGGGATTCGTTCGATCAGCAGGTCGCGGATACGACGCAAATGCTAACCTTCTTCGAGAGCCAACTCTGACGTGGAGGTGTGCGCGAGAAGAAGCCCGTAAAAAATAGGGCAAGCGTCGTTAGCTCAATGGTAGAGCAGCGGACTCTTAATCCGTTGGTTGTGGGTTCAAGTCCCTCACGACGCACAGCGTACATCCAAATAGAAGGGCGGCGCTCCACATGACGTCACGACACACTTGGGGTCTAATCGGCGCTGCAGCTCTCGGACTTGTTTCTGGATATTATCTTGCGCCCAAACCTGCGCGGCGTGAGCTTACCCGTCGAGCAGTTCACAATATCTCAACCCTTCAAGATATTGCAACGCGCGAAGGAGGCAAAGCTGCGCGAGCCGTTGCCACGGCCGCAGGCGCCGCGGGGAAGTTCGCCGCAGATGCCGTTCGACAAATCACTGGACCGCTTTCCATCACGCTTCCTCCAACTGAAAAACTACGCGATGCCCTTGCTGGAGATCCCATTCTCTCGCAACGCCCCATCTGGGTCGATGCAGTCGGCGATACACTACTGCTTCACGGAGTGGTCGACAGCGACGATGAGTGGCACTCGGCAGATCTACTCGCACGCTTGACGTCACCCGACGGCTCGGTGCGCAACTTGCTTCAGGTGCGGAAACAACCAAACGGCTAGCCCACCACAGGGCTGGTTCTTAGTGTTCTCAAAACACAGCGAGAAAGTACCGCCCATCTTCGAAGCGAGCCTCAAACCCGCGGCCACCCGCCATGAGCTGAGGCATCTAACTTCGAAGATGATCGATATCTTACCATGGGCATGTGGCGGAATTGGCAGACGCGCCGGACTTCAGAAAACTACCCTCGCCTCGGCGCTCGTGGGAACCCATCGGAAGAAATCCCATCCGTTCTGGGCGCGCGCCTATTGTCTGGCGTCTTTATCGGCTCCATTACGGCTTGGTAGGACGAAGTTAGGAGCAAACGTGGCGGCAAAGTTGGCGGCGCCAAATGCCATTATAAGGGCCAAACTCGCAGGCGGTGAGCAGCGCTCTGGCTTCGGCATAATTTCTATCGCTTGTCGAAGCATTTGCTTCCATGCAGAAGCACGAGAGTGACGCCATCGTCATGTTTCAGGTGTTCTGGTGGTCCCGATCATTGCGAAAGTTTGGAGCGTCTGCGGTTCTAACTGCATTTATTGGTTCAGCCGGTTTGCTAATAGCGGGAGTTCCTGTCGAGAGACTTTTTATCGCGGTAGCCCTTATAATTTGTGGTCTTGTTCTTGCGTGGCGTGTTTGGCCGCGCGGTCGTGCTTATTTGGCCGCGGTCATGGGCGATGTGCCGGAAGGCGAGGATCATGTCCACCTGATGATCCGCTTTAGCGAACAAACGGCTTCCGGTGGTTCTTGGTTTATTAGCCCCTGGAAGTCCAAGAAAACATCTGAGCGGTACTACGAAGTTGAGAACAAGCAAGGCAAAAAAAATGCCCGTGGGCGTTGGAGCGTAGGCTCTCCCGGTGGTTTTGCGTCTGGCAGTAAACTACTTGAAGGGGACTACCGCGTAGACTTCACTTCAGACGATGGAGTCAGTTGGGAGCAGCATCTTAAAATATGGCGCAACAATGACAGCCGGGATTGGTTCCAACTGGATACTAAACCATGATCAGGGCGCACGATGAACCATGCGACGCGGTGGGTCACGCCGATGAGCCTTGAGGGCGGCCCACGAGTCTTTTTTATAGTGTCGGATACGTCGGATTTTTGAGCGCTCCACGAGTGTCCGCTCATCGGCCGCTCTATCCTGGCTCGCTAACAACGTCATTCATGCCCTTTTATATAGTGTCCGATTTGTCCGATTCTCGGCTGAGCCCTAACGACGTACGATGTCGCCTAAGCGTCGCAGTCCAGTTGTTCCCGAGTGGGTGCGAGGCGAAGCAGAACCACTTGGCGGACCGGCCTTGATCACGCACATCGTCCGGAAGAAGCCTGGGTGATCTCGGATATGATCCTTTCGGCGATGCGCCCAATATCCCAACTGCTGCCAAATCATGTCCCGGCTGACGGCGTTGATTAGACGCGATACAAAGCCATAGTCAGCGCCCCTCACGGAACTAATAACGGCGTGCACAAGGTCTTGATTCTCCGCTGATAAGGGTGCTCCAACTGTGGTGTTTGGTTTGTTTAAATTATTTGTTTGGTTTGTTTGCTGCACGGCAGCCGTGCATACTTCGGTCTCTGATCGTGGTAGGTCAACAGCCTTGTCGGTGCAGGCCGCTGGCGAGGTTAGTGCATGGTCACCCTGCACGCCTGTCGTGCGGGGTGGCATGTGTAACTGGTATTCATTCCGTATGCCTTTTGAACCGGTGATGGTTACCCAACCCTTGGCGGATAACTCAATTAACGCTTCCCGACAATGCCTCACCTCAATTTGAGCCGCACTAGCCAGAGTTGGCAGCGTAGGGTTACACCACCCAACCCGATCGGCATGAAGGCTCAGAGCCATCAATACCCGCATTTTCGCCGATAGGGTAACGATATCGCTTCCACAGGCAAGCGCAGGAAGCGCGTCCCCTTTGGAAGCCAGTCACCCTCGGGCTTAGACAGTCGCAACTAGCCTAACGAGCGCACGGGAAGGTGATTCTTCCCAGCCGGACTCGCAGTCCGGTGCTTTTTTTACTCTGAACCCCTGACTCGTGGGCGGCGACCAGATGAAACTTGAGACTTGCCGCCATTGGCGCCGCCATTAGCGCTTTGATGCTCGTGTAGGGCGTTTCATAGTCTCAAGGAAATCGGCTGGGATCAACACGCGAGCCCCTATCCGGATATGGGGCACCTGCCCGCGCTTGCACGCATCAAGGAGCGACTCATAGTGGACCCGGGCCTCCTGCGCTGCTTCACGCGCCGTTAGAACCTTCATCAATTACCTCCGCTATAAGGTGATATCAGCCTTTCTTTTCCGAGTGTAGGCGAAGGATTCCGCTGGCCTTTATGCAGAAGTTTTTGTGGGTTTATGTCGGAGCATACGTAATGGCACGTCCAAAGAGTGAGAGATTATCGCGACAGGCGACGGCCGCGTTTAGAAAAGGCTTTGAGAACGCGATGCGCGAGGCCGGTAAGCGAAGAGCCGACCTTCTGAAGCCCAGGGGCCTTCCGGAAACAAACGCGAGATGGATCGAGCGTAGTATTAAGTCCAAAGGTTGGCAGATGCCCAAGGATTCAGCGCGAGAATTGGCCGTGCGGCTTTTGCTTGCCGGCGCTGAGTGGGCGCCGCTATTCGGGTTATTCGGTGAAGATAGCAAGACATTTCTTGAAGCCGGTCAAGCACGAGCCATCGCAGTCAAATATGCGGAACACGTGAGGGCTAAACCCGATGCTTGGGTCGGTGTCGGGACTACGAAGAAAGACGAGATTCTTGATGATCTCGCTGCCTATCTAAGTTTTCTCGAAAAACCCGCTCATTGGATCGATACATATCCAGACGGTAGCGCTACAACGAGTCGACTAGGGAGTGGGACCTTCTGCGCACTTATGCGTCTCCTACGCAGCACATCGCACGATGCGAAAGAAACGCTATCAGGAGAGATAGGAGATAGAGTCATGCTTACGTCGAGAGAGCGAGGAAAATAGAAGCGGTTCAGGTGCATTGCGGCAGCGGCCGGATGGTTCCTGGCAGATAGTGCGTAAGCGACAGGCGCAAGCCGGACGGCTCTCGCCGGCGAATATATAAGACCGTTAAAACAAAGACTGAAGCCGCAGCGCGAACTCGCCAAAGATGTTGGCAGCAAAATACGAAGGCAAACTATTAGAACGCAGTGACGTTTCGGTTACTACCTATCTTCACTCAATTACTTGGACCGCCATGCCGATGTCGCCGTAACCAGCGCTTTAGCGGTATAACAAGTTTGGCGCGCTGTCAACAGATCAAGCCCAATATTGGTGGTGTCCGACTTCAAGACTTAAAGCCGTCCCATCTGACTAGCCTCTACACGCTGCTTCGGAACGCTCGTAGCGACAACAAAGAAGAGCAAATCCGGGCTTGCCGCTTCAACCATCCGTCAGGTTCACGCCTTGATCCATGCCATGCTAGGATTTGCGATGACAGATGGGATTCTGTCTCGGAACGTCGCGGCTGCTGCTCGCAAACCAAAACCTACGCAACATCAAATTTCGACTTCCCTTGACGCGGCAACAATCGCTAAAGTCCTTCACGCCATTCGAGAAACCCACCTATAATTCCCGTGCTCATCGCTGCACTAACCGGTATGCGTCGAGGAGAACTCTTAGCTTTACGCTGAGCGAACGTTGACCTGGAAAAACGGCGAATAACGATCTCCGAAGTCTGTGTGAAACGGACGATGGTAGACTCATAATCAAACGACCGAAGAATGGGAAGTCGCGGATTATTGCCCTCGACGTGACAGCGTGCGAGGCGCTCGAAGTCCATCGCAGAGAGCAAGCAAGGAGTCAGCTTAACGCGCTTGTATTCCCCTCGCCGGAGCCCCATATTGCGCGCAATGAGCTGGCGACAAGTGCTGCTTTCGCCAGGATCATCCTTTTGGACGCCATCTGTTCTGTCTGGAAGTTCAATCGAGCCACACGTAAGCTGGCGTCAAGATGCGATTCCACGACTTGCGCCATGCCTGTGCGTCGATGATGTTGCTCAAGAGATTCACCCAAAGTTGTTAGTGATCGCCTCAGCCATAGCAGCATCGCCATCACTATGAACATGTACGCGCATCTAGTGGATGCCCAACAGGAAGAGGCGCTACCTCGCTGGCTTAGCGCTGAGACGCGAGCAGCAAAAGCAGACCTCGTGATGCGTACTCCGCAAAGGTGGGACAGATTGAGTATCCAGCCCGTAAAAATTGTCCCAGATCATCCTATCCGGCATTGGACGCGCGCCTTGCCGTATGTTATAATTCTTCAGCGGACACGAATCTTCGTGCCGCAACGTCGGTCCTGGACTCGGCCAGATGCGGAACCTCAAATCATGCAAACCTTTGTATTCAAGTCAGACTATGCACGGCGTCTCCCTGACCCCGTAGATACAGGCATTGAGCATCACTTCATGTGGGTGCACGTCTCAGATTTCCCCGACGGACTTCCGCTTGAGGCTAACGCGCGCAGGCCTAAGCAGAACCTCAATCGCGACATCGACAAGAAAGTTCGCGCATCGTTGCTCAATGAAGAGTGCACCCCACGCACCTTCCATCTGAAAAATCTCGGTGAGACCATCGTCGCCGAGCGCGTACAGTTGACTTCCAAGGGAATTTACGAAGTTCTCATCGACGAGGAAGCACAGGGTATCCTCAACGGCGGGCACACGGCGCGAATAATCTCTGACATGCGCGAAGAGAATCCAGACAACTTCGTGCTGGTCCACATCGAAACTCAGGTCCCCGAAGAGTTGGTACCGGAAGTGTCGGAGGGCCTAAACACAACGATCCAGGTCCAACAGAAAAGCATCATCGAATTACGGGGCGACTTTTTCGAGTGGATCAAGACCGCACTCAAGAACGAGCCGTACCTCGAGCGCCGTACGCCTTTAAAGAAGGCGACCCCGGCGACGTAGATATCCGCGAAATCATCGCGCTGCTTTACTGCCTGGACACACGCCGTACTGACGGAGTACCTGTTGCAGCATACTCTCAAAAAGAGAAGTGCCTTGATTACTACGATGAACATCAAGACGACTTCGAGCGACTGGAACCGCTGCTCAAAGACGCGCTGCGCCTTTATGACACAATCCGCATGGAAGCCCGAGACCGCTACAATGCCACCACCCAGGGTCACGGCGGAGCGCTGTTCCTTATGGAGACGCGACAGCACGGAAAGTTCAGTTTTCCGTTCATCGGCGCTGACGGGCCGACGCGCCTCAGCGCCGCCGCATCGTTGCCGATCTTTGCGGCTTTCAAGTCCATGGTCGTAGGCAATGGCAAGGGCAAGCCACGCTGGAAGGGCGGCTTCGATGGGGTGCTGACCCTGTGGGAAGAGATCGGTGGCGACCTCGTCCGCGAGATCAACGCCTACGGCGCGAACGTCGGCTACAAACCCAATGCTATCGGCAAAGATGGCAACGTGTGGGAGGCCGCTTCGAAATCCGTTCGCCTCGCGTTGTTCGAGCGGGCAACCCAATAGGACAGAAGACTAGTGGTCTACAGCCCTGCATCCGACGATACCTCCGTTGGAGCGGGCTTCTTTCTTGCCTTGACGACATCGATGCCGCTGGCTGATGCCCTTTACCCCAAAATTGCCTAAGCCTGCCTAGACTTAGTTTCGAGCAGGCTGTGAGTACTGCAATCACGCAAATAGTGCGGGGTGCAAGCACCCGGCAATCCAAGCTCATACCACCTTCTATCAGGGACATGTATGAGATTTGGGAATGGCGCCACGCAGTCCCCATACTTGTCAACGCCCACCCTGAAGAGTGGAATGACATTCTCGAGCGTGCTTACAGAATTTCGCTTTTTTAAGAGTGAGATCATGGCACCTGGTGGTGGTAAATCGGAAATCTCTGGTAAGATCGACAAGGCATTTTATAAACGTGGGTGGGCTGAGCGAGAGTACAAAACGAAGTTTAGCGTTGATGACATCGAGCGAGACGACAGAACTCATTTGATAGACTGCGCCAAAAACGGCGTTGGACTTGAGATCGAGTGGAATAGTACAGGATCAGAGCATACGTTAGGTACCTAAACAATTTTCGTGTCCTTTTTGATTTACGGGTCCTTGATGTCGGCGTGATCATTACGCGTTTCAGATCATCTACAAGAATTATTCGACGGGCTTGGAATTGGCCATAAATACGGCGCGTCAACAACGCATACGGGAAAGTTACTACCAAGGCTCGAGGGAGGCGGTGCAGCAGGGTGTCCAATTCTCGTATTCGGCATAACGCGAAAGTTATACGACCCAAGCCACTAACCAACAAAGATTCGGTCGGCGAGTCCCTTTTGAAATTCGCGGGTCATGAACGATTCAGCACCGTATATGCTGATCCGCCTTGGCGCTTCTCCAATCGTACTGGCAAGATGGCACCAGAACATCGTCGCCTCTCGCGCTACAGCACCATGACGCTCACAGACATCATGGAACTTCCAGTCTCTCAGATCATCGCTCCCAACGCACACCTCTACCTGTGGGTGCCGAACGCCCTTCTTGCCGATGGCCTGGAAGTTATGAAACGTTGGGGCTTCACATACAAGACCAATATCGTCTGGTACAAAATCCGTAAAGACGCGGGGCCGGATGGTCGAGGGGTCGGCTTCTATTTTCGAAACGTCACCGAGTTGGTGCTCTTCGGCATCCGAGGAAAGAATTTCCGCACTCTCTAAGCCCGGTCGCACTCAAGTTAATCTCGTCGGCACCCGCAAGCGCCGACATTCCCAAAAGCCCGACGAAATGTGGGATTTAATCGAGCGATGCAGCCCCGCGCCACGCCTTGAACTTTTCGCTCGGCATTATCGCCACGGCTGGCATCAATGGGGTGATGAGGTCGAGCCCGCGCCTCTTCGCTTGATTACATAGCGACGGAGATTGTTCGTCTGATAGAAGAAGGGCGTTTAACCATTCGCGCATGAGCCATTGATTAAGGTCCTGGGGTTGACCTTCGCTTTCAGAAAGAGTACCAATGAGCCGTGAGGCACATACGTCTTGACCTCTCGCCCGCGCTCTGGCGCGCTTGCCCCGATCATTGTAGTCTTAGTTCTGTGCGCCGTCCTTACGCCGATAATGAGGTATTTTTTGTACTGGAATGTATCGACCGTGGCGAGCACGTGGGTGGCCATAGGCACTTTGCTTTTGGCGATGGTCACTTGGTGGAACATTTACCAGACTAACGCGGTCATATTGGGTGAGGACAGAAGACATCAGCAGACATTCGTCCCGATAGTCATCCTTCGCTGGATAAGAGCAGAAGAGCTCTAACGGCGGTAACCTTTATCTGTTCGCACATAACGTTGGCAAAGGTCCAGCGTTTGATATCGAGGCAACGATATCAGGATCAATCCAAATGACGACCCTAAGCGCTCCAGCGAGCAATCCCAACCTTACCAGCAAGAGATTCACGTATAAATTCGATAAATGTAAATTCACGGGATCAATGGCAACGGAAGAGCGTTTTAAGGAAAATTACGACCAATTAGTTTATCACGATCCCGCTCTAGCAAATGTGGTCCGCGCCGAAGTTGATCCTAGTTCCCTCACGGTCACGTTGGCGGAAATTTCATACAAAGATATGTTTGGTAACGGATACAGGACAATTTACGACGACTGGACGGCTGGCACGTACCGCCTCGAGCCTCCCACCGAATCTAAAATTGCCTGAATCGCCCGCGCCATAGGTTCCGGCACCAAGAAACGGCGACATCATAACCGTTCGGCGGCGGCAAAAGTGGCGGCGAGAACTGCCATGAGCGATGCCGACTAAGCAGAGAAACCTTACAGCAGAAGCATGGGCATGTGGCGGAATTGGCAGACGCGCCGGACTTAGAATCCGGTGGGGAAACCCGTGGAGGTTCGAGTCCTCTCTTGCCCAAGGTCAGGCGAAAAACGGCTCGTTACAGACGATACGCGATGCAACGAATCAACTCTTTGGATTCGAACGCGCTAGAGTTTCAAGTGCCCGGTGACCGCGAGGAGAATCAAGACAAGCAGCACGATAATAAGGGCTGCCCACAGATCGTCGGCGAGAATCATTGATGATCGACCTCCTAGTGGGTTTTGGGAGGTGGTTTATTCGCGTCTGATTCGCGGACGCTTGCGACGGTCGTCCACAGCATGAGCACCACGTAAAAAGCGCCGCCAAGCAAGAGGATCACAAGGATCAGCGAGCCATCACTCATACCGTGAATTTCGTCTCGCGCAACATCATTTCCCCGCAAGGGAGAATCTCGCGACGCGCGTAAGAACGGTCCGCCGCGGGCGCGTAACTGCGGAAGTAGCTCAGCGGTAGAGCATCGCCTTGCCAAGGCGAGGGTCGCGAGTTCGAATCTCGTCTTCCGCTCCATCACACTTTCGAGCGCACCTCAACGTCCACTGCGACAACTCCTAAGAGGAGACTCCTCTACCAAAGGAGAGGCACACGGTCGGGCGAAAGCGGAGAAGCCCTATGCACTGCGCCCGCAATCACGCACGTTGAGTACCTCCCTCCGCAAGCTCGCCCCCACCGAAGTCGAGCTCGAAATACAAGTTTCCCCCGAAGAGTTTGCACAAGCGCAAGATCGCGCGTTTCGAAAGCTCGTGAACCGTTATAAGATGCCAGGATTTCGCGCAGGTCGCGTGCCGCGAAAGATTTTTGAACAGCATGTCGGCAAATCCAGCATAGAAAGTCAGGCGCTCGAAGATCTCGTGCCCGAAGTGTATGCAAGCGCGCTGCGCGAGCATCAACTCGAGCCCGTCGACCGCCCGCACATCGACCTCGATCGCTCGGGCGAAGAACAGGGCGTGCACATCAAAGCGAAGGTATCGGTTCGGCCCGAGATTACGCTCGCAGACTATCGAGGCATCCCCGTGACGCGCAATCCAGCCACCGTGACCGATGCGGACGTCGAGCACAGCATCGAAGCGCTACGCAAGCGCGCCGCATCGCTCGAGCCGGTCGAGGACCGCGGTATCGAAGATGGCGACGTCGTCACTCTCGACTACCATGGGCTCATTGAGGGCCAACCATTCGAAGGCGGCACGGCAACAAATCACACGACCGAGGTGAGCGCCGAGCGTTTCGTCCCGGGCTTCGCCGAGCAGTTGCACGGACAAAAAGCTGGAGAACAAAGACAGCTTCGCGTCACCTTCCCTTCAAACTATCGGGTTGCCGAGCTGGCCGGCAAAGAGGCGCACTTCGAGGTGACGGTTCACGAGATCAAGCGAGCAAAACTTCCCGAACTGGACGACGATTTCGTGCGCCAAGTGTCCGATCATACAACCCTCGACGCGTTACGGGTGGACGTGCGCCAAAGACTCGAAGCCGTGAGCCTTGCCCGAGCACGGGAAGACATGCAGCGCCAAGTACTCGACGCGATGCTTGCAGCCAATGAGGTACCGCTGCCCGAGGTGCTCGTCGAGCGCGAGATCGATAACCTTGTGGCAGACGCCAAGTCCTACATGCAACGCATCGAGCGTTCGTGGGAAGAGTATTTAGCGGCCAAAAATACGGACGATGCAGGCCTGCGCGCCGAGTACCGCCCAGAAGCAGAGCGGCGCGTCAAGAGTTCGTTGCTGCTCGAAGAAGTTGCCAAACAAGAAAAACTTGAGGTCACGACAGCCGATATTGAAAAAGAGTTGGACGCGATGGCGCGTTCCTATGGCCAAAGCAGAGAAGCGGTTATAGAAGCTCTGCGCCGGAGCACGGGATTCGGCATGATTATTGACACGGTGCGGCGCGGCAAGGCCTTGGACTTTCTCGTCGAGCACGCGAGCATCACTGATGCGCCGGTTGCAGTCCAAGCAACCACGTAAGTAGAGGATCACAATGGGACATTTGGTACCAATGGTCGTCGAGCAAACCGCCCGCGGGGAGCGCGCGTTCGACATCTTTTCCCGCCTTCTCAAGGAGCGGATAATCTTTGTGGGGGGCGCAATTGACGACAATCTCGCGAATCTCGTCATCGCGCAGCTTCTATTCCTAGAAAAGGAAGATGCCGATAAAGACATAGAGATGTATATCAATAGTCCCGGCGGCAGCGTGACGGCGGGCCTAGCCATATACGATACGATGCAGCTGGTGAAACCCGATGTCGCGACGTTCTGCGCGGGACTCGCCGCGAGCGCGGCTTCAATTTTGCTCACGGGCGGTGCAAAGGGGAAGCGTTTTGCCCTCCCGTACTCGAAGATACTCATTCACCAACCCTGGGTATCGCAGGTTGGCGGGCAAGCAACAGATCTTGAAATCTACGCGAAGGATCTTCTTAATACTCGCAAGATTTTGGCAAGCATCTACGTCCAATGCACGGGTCAGGCGATCGAACGAATCGAACGGGATATCGATAGAGACTATCACCTGTCAGCGGAGGAAGCTGTCGAATACGGACTGGTTGATTCAGTGATCAACCGTCAGTCGCGCGAAGCAAGCGCACCGAAACCCTCAGGCGGATAAAACGGCGTGTTTAGATTCGGGGATGAAAAGGGTCAACTCAAGTGCAGCTTCTGCGGCAAGTCGCAGGAGCAGGTGCGCAAGTTGATCGCTGGCCCCGGCGTCTACATTTGCGACGAATGCATCGAGCTGTGCAACGAAATCATCGAAGAAGAGCTGTACAAGAACGTCGATGAGAATCTCCGACTGCGCAATATTCCCAAGCCGAAAGAAATCAACCACATCCTCAATCAGTACGTTATTGGGCAGGATCGGGCGAAGAAGAGCTTGGCGGTCGCCGTCTACAACCACTATAAACGGATCAACTCGATTCAGAGTGGGGGCAACGACGAAGTCGAGCTTCACAAGAGCAATATTCTGCTCATCGGTCCAACCGGCTCGGGCAAGACGTACCTCGCGCAAACGCTGGCGAAAATTCTCGATGTGCCGCTCGCCATGGCCGATGCCACCTCGCTCACCGAAGCGGGATACGTCGGCGAAGACGTCGAGAACATTTTACTCAAGCTCATTCAGGCAGCAGACTACGATGTCAAACGCGCTGAAAAGGGCATTGTCTACATTGACGAGATCGACAAAATCGCTCGCAAGAGCGAAAACCCCTCGATCACGCGCGACGTTTCCGGTGAAGGCGTTCAGCAAGCACTGCTCAAGATTCTCGAAGGCACGACCGCCAACGTTCCACCTCAAGGCGGACGCAAGCATCCACACCAAGAGTTCATTCAAATTGACACGACCAACGTGCTCTTCGTCTGCGGCGGTGCCTTTGACGGACTCGAGCGCTTCATCGAAAACCGGGTTTCCAGCCAGAGCCTAGGGTTCCGGGCTATGCCGGAAGCCAAGGGTGAGAAGAAGACAAGCCGTCTGCTCCAAGCGCTCTTGCCCGAAGATCTCCTGCGCTTCGGCCTTATCCCCGAGTTTATCGGGCGTCTCCCGATTGTCGTCACGCTGGATTCTCTCGACGAGCTTGCCCTGCGTCGCATTCTCACCGAGCCGCGCAACGCGCTCGTACGCCAGTATCAGAAGATTTTTGCCATGGACGGTGTCGAGCTGTCCTTTACGAAGGAAGCCCTCGTCGCCATTGCGCATCGCGCGCAGGCCCGCAAGACGGGCGCTCGCGGTTTGCGCTCCATCTTAGAAGAGGTCATGCTCGACGTCATGTACGATTTGCCGTCGCTGACCAATATCAAAAAGTGCATCATCAATAAGGAAGTCATCGACTTGGCGCAAACGCCGGTGCTCATACCCACCGGTCAAACCAAGGACGTCTCCGCCTAAATCTATCTCGACTAGTGGCCACCCGCTTTCTTGACTAGAGTCAAGATGGTGTGATAGTATATCGCTTAATGATATATCGTGCAACGATAGATTGACGAAAAAAAGCCGCAGTCTCAAACCGGTGGTTGGCGATCTTCGGCTACTGGCCGACCCCGCGTTGCTGATCATGGTCAGTATCGCTGGAGAGGCGAAGCATGGATATGCCATCATGCAAGATATCGAGAACCTGTGTGAGTTGCGTATTGGTCCTGGGACCCTTTATGGCGCGCTCGCAAGGCTCGACCAACGGGGTTGGATCAAAGAAGTTGCAACCAACAATTACCGGCGCCGACCATTCCGCCTAACCGATGCCGGCACCAGCGCATTGCTCGAACATTTGCGATTGGTGGAGCGTCTCGCAGGGGCGGGACTGCGCCGACTAGGGTCTCCGACGCTCAAAAAGGGGGCTTGAGCCAATGACAGACACTTCGCCGCAGTTATTCAACGAAAGCAACGTGACCATCTTCGTGGCCGACCTCGATGCCGCTCTTAGTTTTTATACCGGCGTTTTGGGCCTGACACTTAAGAGCCGCTATGGGGGAGAATTCGCAATCGTGCAGGGCCCAGGCATCAGCATCGGGCCCCACCCGGCGGCGAAAGAGCGCGCTGGTGAATTCTCGATCGGCTTTGGGGTCGATTCCCTCGACAAAGCCATGCAGCTTCTTAAGAAACGAGGTGTGGCCTTCGATGGGGAGGTTATTGAGGATCCCCCTGTTCGCATTGCAAACTTCCGCGATCCATATGGAATAAAATTGTATTTGCTCGAACAAAGTGAGTGGCGCTAATAAAAAGCGGCGCCAATAAATTGGCGCCGTCTACACCTAGGCCGCGTGGCGAAGTGCGCCTGGAACCTCGAACCAGAAATGGCCTCCATCGGCCATCCCAATGCGCAAGCGGCTGCCCCGGCTCTCTACGATCGTGAGCGCGCCCCTATTGGTTGGCACCGTGCAGTGCTTACCAGCAATGCGGCGAGAGTCCGATGGGAGCGTCCGCACGATGAGCACGCCCTTTGAAGGATTGTGGCGCAGCGCGCCGGCGTAAATGGTCGTGAGGTGGCCGTTCACGCTGCCGCTCCAACGGTTGGTGAGGATGTAAAACTCAGGCGGCAATTCCGCCGCGTGACATTTCTCGATCCCTTGGGTTGAGGTTGACTTACGCATCGCAATCATGTGTGTACTCCCTTTGTTATAAAACCGAACATGGGGCTCTTTTGTTGTTGGAAAGCCGTGAGACGTGGGTGAGAAGTCCATGAAGCAGCCCGGGACCCATCTCGCAGGGTCATCCCAGCCTCGCCCGAACAAAACGAGTATGGCACAGCCAACCGGGCCGTTACTCGAGAAGTACGACCCCGCTGCGATCGAGACGCCTTGGTACCGAACCTGGGAAGCCGAGGGCGCCTTCCATGCGGAGCCCGATCCCTCAAAACCCCCCTTCGTCATTGCGATGCCACCACCAAATATTACCGGCCGAGCTCATATGGGGCACGGGTCGACCTACACCCCCATGGACGTCCTTACCCGATACCACCGCATGCGGGGCTACAATGCGGTTTGGCTGCCTGGCCAAGATCACGCGGCCATTGCGACGCAAAACGTTATCGAAAAGGAGCTTGCTCGGGAGGGCCTTACTCGGTATGATCTTGGACCCGACAAATTCCGCGAGCGTGCCGCCAAGTGGCGCGAAAAATACGGGCACATCATCTACGAACAATTTCGAGCCCTCGGTTTCGGCCCTGACTGGCAACGCGATCGGTACACCATGGATGAGGGCCTGAGCCGCGCGGTCATCAAGGTCTTCATCGATCTCTATAATGAAGGGTTGATCTACCGCGGCCTCCGCCTGGTCAATTGGTGCCCGCATTGCCAGTCGACGTTATCCGACAGCGAAGTGGAACGCGAGGACGTCGAGGGTACGCTCTACTACGTCCGCTACCCTCAGGAGAAAGGCGAGGGTATCGTCGTCGCGACCACGCGGCCGGAGACGATCTTCGCCGACGTGGCCGTTGCCGTGCACCCCGAGGACCCTCGCTACGCCGCACTCGTCGGTCAAAGCGTTACCCGTCCGCTCTCGCCCTCTCCGATTCCGGTCATCGCCGACCGCGCAGTAGAGCGCGATTTCGGCACGGGAGCACTGAAGATTACACCGGGCCACGATCAAACTGACGCCGAAATCGGCGAGCGTCATCACCTGGAAGCAAAATCCGTTATCGGTTTCGACGCAAAAATGACAGGCGACGTCGAGCCCGCATTCGTCGGCCTCGACCGCTTCAAAGCGCGCGAGCTCGCGGTTGCTACGCTGCGAGAGCGAGGTTTGTTGGTCAAGGAAGAAGTGCACGGCATTTCGCAGGGCACCTGCTACCGCTGCGACACGGTCGTGGAACCCTTGCTGTCCCTCCAGTGGTTTGTCAAGATGAAGACGTTGGCCGAGCCAGCCCTCCAGGCGTCGCGCTCCGGCAGATTGCATTTTGTGCCGGAGCGCTATGCCCGCACCTATGAGAATTGGCTCGAACACATTCGCGATTGGTGCATCTCACGGCAAATCTGGCTCGGCCACAGACTGCCTGTTTGGTACTGCGCTAACGACCATGTCAACGTCGCCGCGACGGCGCCCGCCACATGCAGCACGTGCGGTAACACCCAACTTACCCAAGCTCCCGACACGCTCGACACCTGGTTTTCCAGCGCTTTATGGCCATTTTCAATTCTCGGCTGGCCGGATAAGACACGGGAGCTGCAAGTTTGGTATCCGACGCAACTGCTCGTCACCGCGCGCGAGATCATCTTTTTGTGGGTGGCCCGCATGGTGATGATGGGGCTTCATTTCTTGGGCAAGGAGCCGTTCGCAGACGTGCTCATCACGCCGCTCATCATGGACGAGCTGGGACGCAAGATGAGCAAATCCCTCGGCAACTCACTCGACCCCATGGAGTTGGTCGCCGAATACGGAGCGGACGCAACCCGCTTTGCCATCGTCAGTCAAATGCACGAAGGTCAAGACGTGCGTTTCTCCGAGGACCGCTGCGACGAGGCCCGCAAGTTTGGCAACAAGATCTGGCAAGCCACGCGGTTTGCCCTGAATACCTTTCCAGAGTTTGACGCGCGAATAAATTCGCGCGACTACATGGCTCAGATCGAGCGGGAGCTGACTCTCGCGGACCGCTGGATCCTTGACGCGCTTGCACAAACCGTGGAACGGGTCGAGCGAGCCGCGCAGGCCTATGATTTTTCCCAGTGGTCGCAAGCGATCTATACGTTTTTCTGGAACCAGCTCTGCGACGTGTACATCGAGATTGCCAAGGACCGCGTGAAAACGCGCCCCCCGATCCTCGCGCGCACGCTCTCGGTCTCACTGCAGTTGCTCCATCCCATCATGCCCTTCCTCACGGAAGAACTCTGGCAGCGCCTGCCGCGCGACGCTCCTCGCATCGAAGCGGCACCTTGGCCGACCGAGGCCGGTCGCATCGATGTGCAAGCGCGCGAAGACATGCGCACGCTGCTTGAGTTCGTTGAGACCGTGCTTTCGTTGCGAGCCGTGCCCAAGCTGCCCTATCGCGAGCTGCGCGATGTTGTCGTCGTCGGTGCAGACGACGAGCTGCTTTCGCTTTTTCGCAGGGAAGAAGCCATTCTCCGCACGCTTGCCCGCGCGAGCGCTGTGAATGCCATTGCGCCACTCGACGGGCGTCCGAAGCACGCCTTGTCTCGCCGCATGGGCGCGGTCGAAGTGCTGCTTCCTGTCGATGCCTCGTTCGTCGAAAAGGAACGGGCAGCGCTCCAAAAGGAAATCGAAAAAAGTCGCGTCGAAATCGAAGCATTGGAAAGCAAGCTGTCCTCGCGGGGCTTCCTTGAGAAGGCACCTCGAACGGTCGTCGAGAAAGAACAAGCCCGGCTCGAAGAACTGCGGGCAACCCTCGCGAAAAGTTCCGAACGCCTTGGCTCACTATGAGCGGACCTGAAGGTCCGCTGCTACACGGGAGGACCTAGCGGTCCCCTGCGACACGGATGAGCGGGAAAGGGCTGGACCTCACTTGGCAAGAGCGCCTGCGACGACCCTGCGAGAGAAAAGGGTCGTGCTTTCGTCTGCTGAGCTGCAGCGCACGGTGGAGCGGCTCGCGCAACAAATCATAGAACCAAACGGCGCAAGCGCGGATTTAGTGCTCATTGGCATTCGAAAAGGTGGCGAGAACCTCACGCGCCGCATTCACGCCCAGATTAAGCAGCGAACTGGAGTTGCCGTGCCCATCGGCTTCCTCAACATCACGATGTACCGTGATGACGATGCAGCGCGCGACATGCCGGACAGCGAAATCTCGGTCGACGTCCTCGGCAAAGAAGTGGTCATCGTCGACGACGTGCTTTTCACCGGCCGTACCATTCGCAGCGCTTTGGATGCGATCACAGACCTGGGCCGCCCGCGGGTCGCCCGGCTGTGCGTCCTGGTCGACCGTGGACTGCGCGAGCTGCCGATACAGGCTGACTATGCCGGACGCGTTGTTCCGACCTCGAGGGCGGAGCATGTTGAGGTCGAGCTCGCTCGAGAACCGAGCGACAGCGACCGCGTGACGCTGTACGAGCAAACGTGACCAAGACAAGACATCTCCTCGACCTCGATGACGCAGATCGGCCGTTCATCGAGGCATTGATCGCGCGTGCCCGGCAGTTCAAAGCGGGAGTGCCCAACGAGGGGATTCGACTGCGCGGCAAGATCGTCATGGGGATGTTCTTCGAACCGAGCACGCGCACCACGACCAGCTTCAACGTCGCCGCGCAAAGGCTGGGCGCAACGTGGATTGATTTTCGTACCGATGCTTCGTCGCTGATAAAAGGCGAATCCCTTGAGGACACGATGCGAACGGTCCGCGCTATCGGCGCAGACGCGATCGTGGTCCGCCACCCCGAAGCCGGATTCCCTCATGCTCTCGCGCGTTATTTTGAGGGATCGGTGCACAACGCAGGCGACGGCGCGCACGCTCATCCAACCCAAGGCTTGCTCGACGCGATGACCTTGGTGGAAGAGTTCGGTGACCTCGCAGGTCGGCGACTCGTCATCAGCGGTGATATCAAACATAGCCGTGTGGCGCGTTCAACCGCCATGGCGGTAACGCTGTTGGGCGCCTCGGTCGTCTTGTGCGGACCTCCCGCACTGTTGCCGCACGCTTCGCCCGGGTGGGGGGTTGCTGAACTCACGAGCGACTTCGATAGCGTCCTACCCAACGCGGATGCGGTCATGCTGCTGCGCATCCAAAGGGAGCGAGCGTCGGGCGAGGATATGCCGCCATCCGAAGACTTGGCGCGATTGTACGGTCTCACCGCTGCCAGAGCACAGCTGTTGCCACCGCACGCCATCGTCATGCACCCAGGGCCCGTGAACCGCGGACTCGAGCTCGACGGCTCGCTCGTGCGCAACGAGCGCAGCCGCATCGAGCGCCAAGTGGAAAATGGCGTCTACGTTCGCATGGCATCGCTTGAGCGCAGCATGAGTTCGTCCACGCGGGAGAGAGTGGCATGATTGCAAGCAACGACGATCGCAGCGGCAACCGCGATTTCGTCGGTGCGCGCGTTATCGATCCGGCGACGGGACTCGATGCGATTCGTACGGTTGTGGTCAGGCGGGGGATCGTCGCAGCACTGCTCGAGGGCGCACCCGCGTCGGCCGATGCCGATTGCGAACGCATCGACTGTGCGGGCATGGTTTTGTGTCCAGGCTTCATCGATCCGCACGTTCACTTCCGAGAGCCTGGCGACAACCAGAAAGAGACCCTCGCCACAGGCCTCGCCGCAGCCGCGGCGGGAGGCTTTACTGCCGTTGCGGTCATGCCCAACACGCGTCCACCCATCGACTCGCCGGAGGAGGTCTCGCGCTTGCTGCAAGGCGCGGCGGCCTTGGGAGGTCCGCACTGTTATGCGATTGGCGCGATCTCGGTCGGTCGCGAAGGACAGAAGATCGCCCCACTGCGCGGCATGGCTGCTGCGGGAGCGGTTGCCTTCTCCGATGATGGTGCAGCGACGCGTTCGCTCAAAACGCTCTACAACGCAGCTCGCTACGCTGCAGACCTGCGCCAACCGTTTCTCTCGCATTGTGAAGATGCTACTTTTTCCGACGCTGTCATGCATGACGGCACCGTAAGCGACAAGCTAGGCCTTCCCGGGACGCCAGCCGTTGCGGAGGCTGCCATCGCCGCACGCGACATCCTCGTAGCCCAGGCGACGGGAAAAGCGTGGCACCTCTGCCACGTCAGCGCCGCCCAAACAGTTGAAGTGCTCCGGTGGGCACGCGCATCTAACATCAATGTGACGGCGGAAGTGACGCCCCACCACTTGCAGCTCACGGAGGAACTCCTCGACGGGTTTGAGGGTCGGAATCGCGTGAATCCCCCACTTCGATCGGCAGCCGATGTAGCGTCAGTTCGTAGAGCGGTGGCGGAAGGTGTCATTACGATCTTTGCAAGCGATCATGCGCCCCACACCAACTCCGACAAAGATGCTCCACTTGCCCATGCCTGCGTTGGATTCACCGGACTCGAGGTTGCGGTTGGCGCTACCTTCCACGCGCTTGCCGACCTATCGCTCGTCACGATGGTCGCAAACTTCTCGACCAATCCTGCTGCGTTGCTGGGCGTTCGCGGCGGAACGCTCGCGCCGGGATCACCAGCCGATATGACGGGACTGTATTTGCAGCGTCCCTGGAAGGTCGAACCTGACCGTTTCCGTTCGAGAGGGCGGGTGACGCCCTTCGACGGCATGACCTTTGCTGTGAAGCCAGCGCTCACTGTGGTGAGCGGTCATGTCATCATGCGCGAGGGAGTAAATGCACTGAAAGGTCCGCTGCTACAGAAAAGCGTGCCTAGGTGAGCGAAAATGTAGCGACGCGAATTCATTCGCGACCGGCAGCACTGCTGCTCAAAGATGGAACCACCTACAAGGGCATCGGCATTGGACCAGACGGCATCTCTCGGGGAGAAGCCGTTTTCAATACCTGCATGACGGGCTATGAAGAAGCGCTGACGGATCCGTCCTACGCTGGCCAAATTCTTGTGTTTACGTATCCGCTCATCGGCAACTACGGGCTCGACCGAAGCGTCCGCCAACATAAAACCATCTGTGCGGCCGGCGCGGTGTTCAAACGGGTCAGCCGCCATCCGAGCCACCATCGCAGCTGCGGAACGCTGCCGGAGTGGCTTGACGAGAGCAAGGTGCGAGCCATCGAAGGTATCGACACGCGCGCGCTCGTGACGCGATTGCGCGAAGCCGGCACCATGCCCTCGGTCCTCGCGGTAGGCGAGACTGCGATCGCCCGAGCGCCTGCCGAACTCGCAAGTTACCTGCGCCAGCCTTTGGACACGCCCGCATTGGTCAGGTCGGTTTCCGTACGCACGCAGGAAGTCCACGGTGACGGGCCGATTCGCGTCGGGTTGCTCGACTGCGGAACCAAGGAGAACATTGCGCGCTCTCTCGCAGAGCAGGGCGTGCAGGTTGTCGAGGTACCGTTCGATTCGACGAGCGAGCATCTGCTGGAACTCGGGCTCGAAGGCCTCGTCATCAGCAACGGCCCGGGCGATCCTGCCGAGCTGGAGCGCGTGGTTCAGACATTGCGCCAGACGATAACGCGCGGAACCCTGCCCATGTTCGGCATTTGCCTTGGACACCAGCTGCTTGCCGAAGCGCTCGGTGCAAAAACCTACAAGCTCAAGTATGGCCATCGAGGAGGGAATCAACCCGTGCTCGACTGCCGCACGGGCGACGTGATCATCACGGCACAAAACCACGGCTACGCGGTCGACCCGAAGTCGCTGCCAGCGGACGTCGAGCAGACGATGATCAATCTCAACGATGGTACGAACGAAGGGCTGCGGCACACAACGATGCCCATCATGTCGGTGCAGTTTCATCCGGAAGCATCGCCTGGCCCAGCCGATGCGCACCACTTCTTTGCAGACTTCGTCAACGTGCTTCGCAAGCGAAGATCGGCGGAAGCATGAGCGAACTCGCCATTCGCTGCGTGCTCGTGGTTGGATCAGGCCCAATCGTTATCGGTCAAGCTGCGGAGTTCGACTATGCCGGCGTCCAAGCGTGCCGCGCGCTTCGTGAGGAGAACGTGCGCGTCGTCTTGGTGAACTCCAACCCAGCGACGATCATGACCGATCCCGAGATGGCGGATGCGGTCTATCTCGAACCGCTCGTCCCAGCGTACGTTGAAGCGATCATCGAACGAGAACGCCCCGATGCGATGCTCGCGACCCTCGGCGGGCAGACCGGACTCAACCTGGCGGTCGCTCTCGCCGAGCGGGGCACCCTCGAGCGTTACGGGGTCCGACTGCTGGGCACCCCGCTGCGCACCATCCGACTAGCGGAGGATCGCAAGCTCTTTAAAGAAGCAATGAATCACATCGGCGAGCCCGTACCACGCTCGGCGATCGTCACGGACGTTTCGCAGGCGCTCGCCTTCGCTCGAGAAGCTGGCTATCCGCTCATCGTGCGTCCGGCTTATACCCTCGGCGGCACGGGCGGCGGCGCGGTGCACGATGAAACTGAACTACGATACACCGTCAAAACGGGACTCGCTGCCAGCATCATCCATCAAGTCCTGCTCGAATCATCTCTGCTGGGTTGGAAGGAAATCGAATACGAAGTTCTCCGCGACTCCGACGACAATTGCATCACGATCTGCAACATGGAGAACGTCGATCCAGTCGGCATCCACACTGGCGATTCGATCGTCGTCGCTCCCTCCCAAACCCTTTCAGATCGCGATTACCAGCGGTTGCGCAGCGCGGCCCTCAACATTATCCGCCATCTCAAAGTTGAAGGCGGGTGCAACATTCAATTCGCCCTCGACCCGCACAGCGACGCCTATCAAGTCATAGAGGTCAACCCGCGAGTCTCCCGCTCGTCCGCACTCGCCAGCAAGGCGACCGGCTACCCTATTGCCAAAGTCGCGGCCAAAATCGCGTTAGGTTACAAGCTGCCCGAGCTCTCCAATCCCGTCACTGGTGTGACCAAGGCAGCCTTCGAGCCAACGCTTGACTACTGCGTCGTGAAGATTCCGCGCTGGCCGTTCGATAAGTTTCCGCTTGCCGATACTCGCCTGGGCACGCAGATGAAGTCCACCGGAGAGGTCATGGCTATCGGCCGAACGTTTGGAGCGGCTCTGCTCAAAGCGGTGCGTGGTCTTGACATTGGGCGCGACACCCTGACCGGAGCGCCATTTCTGCACTGGAGTGATGACGAGCTCGCTGATGTTGCTCGCACGCCAACGCACGATCGCCTCTTCGTCGTCGCTGAGTGTCTGCGCCGCGGTCGTAGCGTGGAAGAACTCGCATCGCTCACGAGCATCGACCCTTTCTGGCTGTGGGAATTGCGGGAGCTGGTCGAGGTCGAGACCTGTCTGCGCGCCACGCCTTCCGCCGACCTGATCAATGAAGCGAAGGCTGCCGGTTTTGCGGAGTCGACCATCGCACGATTAACGGGGAGAAAGCTTGAGACGATCCGGCGAGATCTGACACCGGCCTCGGCCACGGCCTATAAGATGGTGGACACGGCTGCCGCAGAGTTTCCGGCCCGATCGCCCTATTATTACGCAACCGTTGGAGAAGAAGACGAACTGCGCCGGCCACTTCGCGACTCCGTCGTGGTCGTCGGCAGCGGTCCGATTCGAATCGGTCAAGGCATCGAGTTCGACTACTCATGCGTCCATGCAGCCTGGGCCTTGCATGATGCGGGAGTCGCTTCCGTCATGATCAACAATAATCCAGAAACTGTCAGTACGGATTTCGACGTCTCGGACGTGTTGATTTTCGAACCCCCTTGCGCCGATGAAGTCGAACACGCCGTTCGCGTGACCAACGCCAGAGGAACGCTCTTGATGTTTGGCGGGCAGACGCCCATCAACTTAGCCCGCGAGCTTGGTGCGCGTGGCGTGCCGCTTTTGGGAACGAGCCAAACAGCGTTGGATCTCGCCGAAGACCGCCGCAAATTTGACGCGTTGTTGCAGCGCCTTGGAGTCGCGCGGCCCACAGGGCAGACGGCGCTCTCCTTTCGCAAAGCGCGTGAGATCGCGCGCTCGATCGGGTTCCCCGTCCTCGTGCGCCCCTCGTACGTCCTGGGTGGTCGGGGCATGGAGATCGTGTACAACGAGGCGCAACTTGCGGCATATGCGGAAAGCGCGCCGCCAATCCAACCCGAGGCGCCGCTGCTCGTCGACAAATACATCGCGGGAACGGAAGTCGAGGTAGACGCCGTTTTCGACGGGGTCGACATCTGCATCCCTGGGATCTTCGAACACATCGAGCGCGCCGGCATTCACTCGGGTGATTCGATGGCGGTGTATCCGCCGCAGACCATCTCGGCCGGCATGCAGCAGCGCATCGTTGACGTGACCTTGCGTCTCGCTTCCGAGCTCGGCATCCGCGGCCTCATTAATGTCCAATACATCGTCAAAGACGACGACTTGTTTGTCATCGAGGCGAATCCGCGCGCGAGCCGGACCGTTCCGATCATTGCGAAGTTGACGGGAGTTCCCTTAGTTGCGGCGGCAACTTCGATTGCGCTTGGCAAGAAGTTGGCGGATCTTGGAATAGAAACCGGGCTGTTGCCTCCCCCGGACTTCGTTGCGGTCAAAGTTCCGGTCTTCTCATTCTCGAAGCTGCGTCGTATAGAAACCATGCTCGGCCCAGAAATGAAATCGACCGGTGAGGTCCTTGGCATCGCTCGAACGTATGCCGGAGCGCTCCTTCGCGGGCTCATCGGAACGGGCATCGCCTTGCCTCCACCGGGCGGGCGGATTTTGCTCTCCATCGCGGATGACGAAAAGGAGGCAGCGCTTCCCATCGCTCGCTCGCTCGCGGAAATGGATTTCGCGCTCTTTGCGACCCCAGGAACGTGGGCTTACCTCGCAGACCGCGGCATTCTGGCCAATCGCATCAACAAGATTTCCGAAGGCTCGCCGCACGTCGTCGATCTCATCAGTGAGGGCGGCGTGGACTTGGTGATCAATAACGTCGCAGCGACGTCGCTTGCGCAATCAGACGGTTTCCGGATCCGGCATGCTGCACTCGAGAGCGGTTTGGTGTGCCTCACATCGCTTGATACGGTGCGAGCACTCCTGCTTGCGCTCGCCGCCCAAGGCGAAAGCCCGCTGGACGTGTGCTCGCTGCAAGAGTACGTGCGACCGCGCCTGGCCGTGAGGTAGCAGCATGCGTCGCCGCATCCTCAACGTTACGATCGCGTTCGTCGTTATTTTTCTTATTCTCGCTGCGCAACAGGCACGGGTCCAAATCATCGAGCGCAACGCCATCTTGGATCGGCCTGGAGATCCACGGCGCGCTCAGAGCATTCAGGGGCGGGGCGAGCTGCTTGATGCGTCAGGTGTCGCGGTCGCGCGAAGCTTGGGAGCACACCGCGTCTATTCGGCGGGACCAGCACTGGCGCAGATCGTAGGTTATTCTTCATCCCTTTACGGCGAGTCCGGCCTTGAAGCCGCTTTAGACGCCATCCTGGCCCCCCGCGCCGCCGATGACGCGACGACTGTGGCATCCCTCTTTAGCCGCCGCACGAAGGCGACGCGTTCGACAGGCGGCCAAGTCGTTTTGACGTTGCGCCGCGATATCGCCCAAGCCGTGGATCAAGCTATGCCGGCCGGTATTCGCGGCGCAGCGCTGGTCTTAGACCCTCGAACCGGTGCGGTGCTCGCCGCAGTCAATCGTCCGACGTTCGATCCAAATACGCTCGTGGCTCAATGGAGCAAACTGCGATCCCGCGCGGACGCACCGCTGCTGGACCGCTCGCTGGACGGCCTGTACCCTCCTGGTTCGACGTTTAAAATGCTTACGGCTAGCGCAGCTCTCGACAGCGGCACGTTCACGCTGGACAGTACGCTAAATGATCCGGGCTATTTCAACGTCGGTGGCTTCACGCTCCATAATGCGGAGCGCGAGGCAACCGGCACCCAGACCCTCACCGGCGCATTTGCCTTCTCAAGCAACGTGGACTTCGCGCAGATCGGCGTCGCCATGGGGGTCGACACCTTTTACGAATATCTGATCCGCTTCCGCGTCGGTGAGAATATGGGGCTCGCGGTTCCCGTGACCAAAGACAACGTTCCGGCGGCAAGCACGGTCTCGGATTCGGAGCTGGCTCAGATGGCCTTTGGGCAGGGCAGCCTCGCGGTGACCCCGCTGCGCATGGCGCTCATCGGTGCGACGATCGCCAACGGCGGCGTGTTGATGCGTCCATCGCTCGTCAAGGAGATTCGCGCCAGCGGACAGCTCCCGGTTCACACCGTGCCCGTTGTCTGGGCACAACCCATCTCTGCGCAAACAGCAGCCGAGATGCGTGACCTGATGATCGCTGTGGTAAGGTATGGGACCGGGACCGCGGCGAAGATGCCGAACGTGACGGTCGCTGGGAAAACAGGAACGGCAACGCATCCGGGAGGTGCCCCCGACGCCTGGTTTGTTTGCTTTGCTCCCGCGGAATCGCCGCGCCTGGTCGTCGCCGTCGTGGTGGAGGATTCGGGTTATGGAGGCGCTGTCGCTGCACCGATCGCCCGCGCGATTTTGGCCAGTGCGCTCCCCTTGTATCAATGATTGACACGATTCTCAACAATCGCTACCGGCTCGACGCCGTCATCGGTCAAGGTGGCATGGCCATCGTGTACCGCGGCTACGACCTGTTGTTGCGCCGCCAGGTCGCAGTGAAAGTTTTGCGGCCTCAACAGGCCGCCGATCAAACCTTCGTGCAGCATTTCTACGAGGAGGCACGAGCAGCTGCCAAGCTCTCGCATCCGAATATCGTCAACACGTATGACGTGGGCGAAGTGGACGGCTCGCACTACATCGTTGAAGAGTTCGTTGCTGGCGAAACCCTCGCAACCCTTATCTCGAGGGAAGGGAAACTGCCTGAGGCGGCCGCCGTGCGATACGCTCGCCAAATCTGCCTCGCGCTTGGCGCTGCTCATCGCGCCGATCTCCTCCATCGCGATATCAAGCCTTCGAACGTCTTGATTACGCCGGATGACACGGTACGAGTGACAGATTTCGGCATCGCCCGCGCAGCAAATGCGGCGACCCTCACAGGCGTTGAAGCGATTATGGGGTCTATCCCGTACTGCTCGCCCGAGCAGCTCTCAGGGACAGCCCTGGCGCCTTCGGCCGATCTCTACAGTTTGGGCGTCGTGCTCTTTGAAATGGTTACTGGCCGCCAGCCGTACACGGCTGAAACTGCGCTCGGCGTGGCAATGGCGCATGTGAATTCGAGCATTCCTGATCCGCTGGATTGTGGAGCGCAGATCGGCACTCCGCTTCGCGACGTCATCACGAAACTGTTGCAGAAAAGCCCCGCCGACCGCTATCAGAGCGCCGGCGAAACCTTGGCTGCTTTGCGGCATTGCGGTCGCCTTGGTGGAGCCGAACTCGATGAGGAGACGGGGAGCGATTCGTCCACCGCGATCTTGCGGCGGCGCTCGCTTGGGTTGGGTAGCGCTCAGCGCAGCGAGGTGGTCGAGGTTGCTCCCGCGTGGAGTGCGCGCCGCACGATTGCATTGGCTGCCGCTGCTGTCGCAGCGATCGTCATCGTTTCGATTCTGGTTGCGTCTCGCGAAGGTGCATCGCGCGGTGTGCTCGTCCCAGACTTGTCAGGCAAACCGCAGGTTGAAGCGCTTGCGGCGCTGCACGACATGGGCATCGACGCCGTGAGCTTTTCTGAGCGGCAAGATCCGACGATCTCCGCGGGTCTCATCGACGGCTCGGATCCGGCGCCCAACTCGCCCGTGCGGCCCGGCGACCACATCGTCTTGTACTTGAGTGCGGGCCCGCAGCGCGTCTTGGTCCCAGATCTCGTTGGCAAGGACCAAAAGAGCGCCATGGCTGCCTTGACCGCGCTTGGCTTTGTGGCCAAGTTGGGTTCCTCCGTCCATTCTCCGGTGAAGCAGGGTTTGGTGGCGCATACAAACCCATCCACGAATAGTCCGGTGGACCGAGGCGGAACTGTGACGGTTTCGATAAGCTCCGGACCACAGCTCATACAGGTCCCAAACGTCGTCTCTTCCATCGTTGACGTCGCGCAAACGCAGCTTTCAAAGCTCGGCCTCAAACTTGCGATCAACATCGTGCCAAGCGTGGACATTCCTGCGCGCACGATTGTCGATCAGGATCCGCTGGGGGGCAGCAACGCCATGCCCGGGTCGACCGTGACCGTCGACGTGAGCGCCGGACCCAACGCGGCGACCGTACCTAACGTCGTCGGCACAAGCTTCGATGACGCCCGCACGGCAATCGAACAGGCTGGGCTGGCTGTTGGCAGCGTTGCGTACGCGGCAGTCACCGACACAACTCCGGGCACGGTCATCGGCCAACATCCTGCGGCCAACTCGCAAGCGCCACAGGGATCGGGCATTGACATCGTCATCGCACAAGCGCCTCCTTCGCCGCAGCCGCAAGCAAGTGCGAGCGCTCAACCCGCGACGCCTGCGGCACCCATTATCGTGCCGAACGTGCTTGGCATGAGCCTCGCTGACGCGGAGAGCGCGCTTGCAAAGGCACCATTGGACGTCATCCGCGTAACGGTCGCACCGGGCAGCCCGCCAAATGCTCGGGTCGTGCGCACGGACCCGGCTGCTGGAGCATCGGTGCCGGCTGGATCGGCGATTACGATTTTCCTGGGCACCTCGAAGTGAGAATCCTCGGGATCGACCCGAGCCTGAACAAGACGGGCTACGGCGTGGTAGACTTTTCCGCTGGATCCGTGCGTCTCGTCGAAGGCGGCATCATCACACCGCCTCGCTCGAAAAATCTCGGCCTTCGCCTTGCGGATCTCCAGCGCACGCTCGCCGAGATCATCGGAAGCTTGCACCCGGACGTCATGGTCGTGGAAGACGTTTTTTCTCAAGCGATTCGTCCGCGCACGGCGATCTTAATCGGTCACGCCCGCGGCGCGCTCATTTGCGCGGCGGCGCTCGCGGATATGCCCATTTACCACTACTCGGCGACGGCAGTCAAACGAGCCTTGGTAGGCACCGGGGCAGCCAGCAAACAACAAGTCGCTTCCATGGTAGTGCAGACGCTCAGGCTGAGGCACAGGTTCGAGCACGACGACGAGTCGGACGCGCTTGCGCTGGCCATCGCACACGGCCGCCGCGCCGCCTCCGAGGCTAATATAGTCTCGCGAATTCATTCGCGAACGTCCAATGGCCGGAAGAAAAGCTGATGTTCTCGCGGATCGAGGGCATCCTTCGGGAGAAGACTCAAAGCTCGGCCCTTGTCGAAGTTGGGGGGCTTTCGTACGACATCATGCTGCCCCGCTGCGTGATTGACAAACTAGCCAAACTCGGTCCCGGAGATCCGATCAAACTCGAAATCTTTCCGTACTTGCAAATCGATGGCAACCGCGGTGAGTCCATGTTCGTTGGTTTCACCAACGCCATCGAACGAGAATTTTTTGAAGCGCTGTTAACCGTAGCGAGCATTGGGCCAAAGACCGCAGCGAAGGCCTTCTCGCTTCCAATGGCACAGATCGCTCGCTTTATCGATGCGGGCGACCAAGCAAGTTTGCGGCGTTTGCCGGGTATCGGCGGTCAAAAGGCCAAAGATATCATCGCAAAACTTCAAGGCAAGGTCGCGCGCTTCGGCTTGATTCAAGGCGAAGCAGACGGGAAGAAGAGCGAACCGACGCCTGATTTTGTCGCCGAAGCTATTGAGGTGTTGCTCCAGTTGCAATATCGGCGGGCAGAAGCCGACCACATGGCGCGCGAAGCGATCGCGCATAACAGCGGCATCACGACCGCAGAGGAACTCTTGGGCGAGATCTACCGGCGCCAGCAGCCAGCGACCAAGACGGTCGCTCGCGACAACGGGAGTGCGCAGTAGGTGCCAAAGAAACCAACGGTGCGCGGAGATGGCGCTGAAGCTCCCGGGGAGCAACCAAAGCCCGAGCACGCCCGACATCCCATTGTCGGAGCCGGCGAAAGCATCGAAGACGAAATCATAACGGTCACGTTGCGACCGACGCGCTTCGATCGCTACGTCGGGCAGCGCGATGTTGTCGAGAATCTAAAAATCTCTATCGAGGCCGCCAAGCGCCGCGGCGAACCGCTCGACCACATCTTGCTCCACGGTCCCCCGGGTCTTGGCAAGACCACCCTTGCGAACATCATCTCTCGGGAGATGGAAGCCACGTTTCGTCAGGCATCAGGGCCGACGCTTGACCGGCCGGGCGATCTCGTGGGAATCCTCACCAACCTCGAGCGCGGCGACGTGCTTTTCATCGACGAGGTGCACCGCCTCAGCCGGGTCGTGGAAGAGTTCCTTTATCCCGCCATGGAAGATTTTGCGATTGATTTTATGGTCGATAAGGGCGCGTACGCGAAGACAATCAAGATCAATCTCAAACACTTTACCCTCATCGGAGCAACGACGCGGCCCGGCATGCTCACGGCGCCGCTGCGGGAGCGTTTTGGGATCGTTCACCGTCTCGATTACTATGGCGTCGACGACCTCTGCGCGATCGTCACCCACTCAGCCTCGGTGCTCGGCGTCCGCATCGACGCGGAAGGAGCGCGAGAAATTGCGTCGCGCGCCAGAGGAACGCCCCGCATAGCAAACCGCCTCCTGCGCCGCGTGCGCGATTTCGCTGAGGTGCGTTCCGCCGGCAATGTCGATCAAGAAGTTGCCAAAGCAGCGCTCGAACTCGAGCGTATTGATTTGCTGGGGCTGGACCCACTCGATCGCGCATTCCTGCGTGTCTTGATCGAGCAGTATTCCGGTGGACCAGTCGGGATCGCGGCTTTGGCCGCAAGTTTAAACGAGGATGAGGGAACACTCGTCGACGTCGTTGAGCCATTTTTGATTCAAATTGGTTTTGTCAATCGCACTGCCGCTGGAAGGCGGGCGACGCCCAAGGCAAGGGAATACTTGGGGAAGCCCTCTCCGCAGGAGCATCCCCGGCTTCTGTGAGGCTCGTCGTCGGTTGCCTTGCGGCGCTTGGGTGGGTGCTGAGCTGCGTCTTGCCAAGCGACGCTCAGACGCAAATGCGGGTCTTGCTCTTAAAACACCAACTGCAAGCCGTCGTTGCATCCGCTGGTGGCCTCATCGTTCGGCCCTATCTGGCTGGTTCGGCGCCTTTGCTCACGCCAGACGTCACAACGGTCATCGACGTCCGCCCCCAAGCCGATGGTCTCGTGCTGGCCGGCAGCATTGCCGCGCAGTCGCAGATTCTCATTACCCCTTTGACCGACATCGGCCTGACCCTCGATGGACAAGAGTACCGAGGCAGCATGCTGATCATTCGTGACACCGATAACTCACTGCGAGTCGTCGACGTGGTCGAGTTGGAACAGTATCTGTATAGCGTCGTCGGCAGTGAGGTGGGCGCGAGCACCCCGTCCTCAGCGTTGCAAGCGCAGGCGATCGTCGCGCGCACCTATGCAGTTGCGCATCTTGGTGCGCACGAGGATCTGGGATTCGACCTGCGGGCGGGCGACGCGGATCAAGCGTACAACGGCGTCGATGCGGAATCCGAGTCCGTCGTCAATGCCGTCGATGCAACCCGCGGGGTCGTCATGGTGTACGGAAACCATCTTGCGAACGCATATTACTCGTCGTGCGATGGAGGGTTTACCTCAGACGGCCATGCTCTCAACGACCCGCAACCCTACCTTCAGGCGGTCCGCGACCCGTATTGCCCATTTTCGCCCTACATGGACTGGAGCGCCGACGTTCCAGCGCCAGCGTTGCTGAGCTCGCTCGCTGATACGGGTGCGCTTGCGGGCAGCATCGATTTTGATTCGTTGCAAGACATTCGCCCGGGACCCTACGATGAATCAGGCAGACTCTTGTCGGTCGATCTCATCATTGGCGGACACACTTTTTCCATTCCAGCGACAGTGTTCCGATCCGCCGCGGGAACGCGCCTCGTGAAGAGCACCCGCATTCGCTCGCTCTCATATGCCTCGGGCATCGTTCGAGTGAGCGGCTCTGGCTACGGTCACGGCGTCGGTATGTGTCAGCTCGGCGCTCGCGGGATGGCGCAGGCCGGCCTCGGCGTCTACTCGATTATCAATTTCTACTATCCCGGGACGTTGCTCACGCAACTCGCATCGTATCAGCGACTTCATGTCGCGCGGGCCACGACCCGGCGAGTTTCCAATCGCTCACGACGAATGCTCGCGAATAAATTCGCGAAACTACATTGGATAGGCCCTTAGAACTCGACCCGTACGCAACGGCGACGTACGAGTACGACTTACCTCCACGGCTCATAGCCCAGCGACCTACCGATCGACGAGATCAATCGAGGCTGCTCGCGGTTGGGGCGAGCGGCGAGCGCCGCCATCTGTGTTTTTCCGATCTGCCGTCGCTGCTGCGCGCCGGCGATCTGCTCGTTGCCAACGATGCTCGCGTCCTTCCGGCGCGATTCTTTCCAAAGCGCCGCGGTGGTGGCGCAGCCCAGGTACTGCTCTTACATCCGGCCGATACGCCGGGCACGTGGCTCGCTATGGCCCGGCCGGGCAAGCGGGTGAGGCCAGGAGACCTCCTTCACTTCGATGCTGACTCGGGTATCGAGATTCTCGACTGGGCGCCAGGCGGCAATCGTCTTGTCCGCTTTTACGGCATCGATGCGCAGGCAGCAATGGAACGCTTTGGGGTTGTGCCTCTACCACCGTACATCCGGAGCGCTCCTGCGAATGCACGCGAGCGTTATCAGACCGTCTATGCGACGCAACCAGGATCGGTCGCCGCCCCCACCGCTGGCTTGCATTTTACGGAATCGCTACTCGCGCAGCTCCGCGAGCGCGACGTCGGATGGAGTACGATTACCCTCGACGTCGGTCCAGGCACCTTTCGGCCAGTGAAGTCGGCAGACATCCGCCAGCATCTCATGCATGCGGAGCGTTATGAGATCGATGTTGGCACAGCGCAAGCCATCGCGCGGGCGCGGGCGAGCGGCAACCGAGTCATCGCGATTGGCACCACAACGCTGCGAGCGCTCGAAGATGCGTTGCGTGTGTCACCCCATGGCCAGGTCGAGGCGGGCGGGCGGTGGACGTCGCTGTTCGTTCATCCGCCCGACGAAATTGCGTCCGTCGACGCGCTCGTGACAAACTTTCATCTCCCGCGATCGACGCTCTTGATGCTCGTGTGCGCATTTGCTGGAACAGCCCGCGTTTTGGATGCGTATCGCGAAGCGGTGCGCAATGAGTACCGTTTCTATTCGTTCGGGGATGCGACGTTTTGGGAGCCGATCAAGGGTTGACGCGAATCGTTGCAAAGTCCGTGTACCAAACCAATCCTGCCCGCCCGGCCCCACGCCGGCGAACGTGCTTGCGGCGGGTGTAGTCGACATCGACGCTCTTGGCACCGGTGGCTCTGCTATGCGCGGCCGCCAACGCCGCAGCCTCTTGAATCTGGTTTTGCGCAAGCGGGATGCCATTTGTTTTCACGATCACGTGCGCGCCAGGAACGCCGCGAGCGTGAAACCAGTAGTCGTTCGGGCCAGCGACGGAAAAGGTTAGCCGCTCGTTTTCCTTGGGCGAACGCCCAACGTACGCGACGGCGCCGTCGGAGAGCTCGACCCGGGGATATGGCGCGGCAGTCCGCTTCGTCTTTTTCTCCAGCCTCTTCATCCCGATGGCGGCGGCAAGCTCTGCCATCAGGACGCCATGTTGCGCAGCGTCGATATCGTCGCGCTCCGCTTCCCAAAGGAGATGCTCCCAATATTCTCTATTGCTCTGCAAGGTTTGCAGGCGAGCGCGCACGGGCGCCATACTGCTGCGAGCTTTCTTGTACTTTCGGAAGTATTCAGCCGCGTTTTGCTTCGGTGTGAGCAGTGGGTCGAGCGTCGTGCGAGTGCCGTCGGAAGCGACAAGCTCTTGGCTGTTTGGCGGGATGTCGGAGAGATTCGCGTAAATCGCCTCGCCCGCTGCGCGCCAGCGGTCGGCTTGCTGTGCCAGATCGAGCGATCGCTCTAGTGACTGCACTTCTTGTTCGCATCGCGCGAGCATGGTTTGAAGCCGCTTTTTGATTGTTTCTCGCGGAGAACCGGCGGAGCTAGCCGGCTGCTCGCGAAGAGCCCGCGCGCATAATTCGTTCAGTGACATCGCGGTGGCCATGTGCCATGATGGCCAGCTCAACGGGATAAGGTGACACAGTGCGACTCTTTCGTCCTCAGACCAAAAATAGATGGGACCCTTGCGTTCGAGGGCGCCTTCCACTTCCTGGCAAACGGCCGTCCACACTTGCAATGCCGCATGCGCGCGCTGCAGTTCGCCTTGTGCGGTGAAGCGATGCACGACCTCTTTGGCAAGGGCAGGCGTGCAGCGCGGATCGTGAGCCGCAAGCAGTCGCTCCCAACCTTTTGCGTCTGCACTGGTCAACTCACGAGCAGCGACGATGAATTGGGCGCGATCCAACGTTGTGCGTCTAGCTGGCGGCGGCTCGTATGGTGACCCGACCGCAACGCGCCGTGCGCCGCTCTGGGCAAATTGCTTTTGAGCAGCAACGATGACCCAGCTTTTTGCGTCATGGGCTGCCCGCAGAACCAGAGCATTTGCTTTGCGCGGCTGGATTTCGAAGACAAGCCGGCTCCGTGAAGGCAGGCCAAAAGCTGAACGGGAACCTACATCGAAAATCATCACGCGATCGTGCGGCACTACGCTGACCGACTCAATGCTTGCGCCGCGCAGGAGCGCCGCGACGTCGCCGAGCCATCCAGCTGGGCCGGATTCCTTTTCTGGCGGCGCGCATTCGTATGCGCCGACCATCGGATCTGACGAATCCAGCCTGGCGTGCAAGGCAACGTGGACGCCGCGCCGATAACACAAGAAGATGACCCCGTGGCGCAGAGTCTGAACGGACTGAATTCTTGCACCGCGCAGCATGACGTCGAGTTCTCGCGCGAGGCGCGCAACGAGCCAGGAGTCAAGCGTCATGCGCGACCTTTCGACAAGGAGAGCAAAAAATCGCGACCACAATGAGCAAGGGGGTGCTCCTCGTGCTTTCCGGACCCTCTGGGGCCGGGAAGGATACGATCATCGAGCGCCTTCGCCAGCTCGAACCAGGGGTTGCCTACTGCGTTTCGGCCACCACACGGGCGCCCCGTCCCTACGAAATCGAAGGTGTGCACTATCGTTTCATAACTCGGGACGAATTTGGCAAATTGGCCGCTACCGGTTACTTCCTTGAGACCCGCGAATATGCCGGCAATCTGTATGGTACGCCTCGCGCAGCCGTCGATGGGGCGCTTGCCAACAGCCGCGACTTAATCCTCAAGCCTGAAGTGAACGGGGCACGCGCTATCAAGCGGCTCTACCCGCAAGCAGTCTTAGTTTTCCTAACCGCGCCGACGGAACGAGACCTGCTCCAGCGGCTCGAGCAGCGACACTCGGATAGCCAAAAAGAGATCGATGCTCGGCTCAATATTGCAGAAGAAGAAGTGCAGGCCTTAGCTGAGTTCGAGTATAGGGTGGTCAACAAAGATATAGAAGGCGCAGTCTTCGACCTTCGTTCGATATTGACGGCGGAACGTCTCAAGGTCGTCCGTTTGCCGGGGCGAACCGGCCCTTGATGAGCGGCCACTGGAGCCGCCCTCGACAGGTAGGAGCGAACTCTTAAAGCATGTGCGGAATCGTCGGCTATATTGGCCCCCGGGACGTTGTCGCGGTTCTTCTCGATGGACTACGCCGCTTGGAGTATCGAGGCTACGATTCGGCCGGAGTTGCAGTCGTCGACGGCGGACGCGTGCTTGGTTCGAAGCGGGTCGGCAAACTGGCAAATCTCGAGCAACTCCTGGTAACGAGCCCTCTGCACGGGTCCGCCGGAATCGGCCACACCCGGTGGGCGACTCACGGACGTCCGTCAGACACGAACGCTCATCCTCACCTCGACTGCAAAGCGCGCATCGCGGTCATTCACAACGGCATCATCGAAAATCACCTAGGACTTCGCGCCGATCTCATCGCGAAGGGACACACGTTCACAAGCGAGACCGATACCGAGGTCGTCGCCCACTTGCTCGAAGAGTACTATCAAGGCGACATTGTTGCAGCGGTCCGCCAAACGCTCAAAGCTGTTTCCGGCGCCTACGCGCTCGGCGTGCTGTGCGCCGATGCACCCGAGCAGCTCGTGTTTGCTCGCAATGGTGCTTCGCCACTCATCGTTGGGTTGGGCGATGGTGAAACCTTCGTCGCCTCCGATATTCCTGCGCTCCTAAACTACACGCGTCGTGAGCTGATCGTGCAAGAAGGCGAAATCGTGGTGGTGACCCGCGAAGGTGCGACGATTTCAACCTTCGCCGGACAAGAAATCAACCGCGAAGTTACTCAGATCAACTGGGATGTTGGCGCAGCTGAAAAAGGCGGCTTCAAACACTTCATGCTCAAGGAGATCTACGAGCAGCCAAAGGTCGTCAAGGACACGCTTGTGGGGAGGTTGGGTGAGGACGGCAGCGTCAATCTCGTGGAGTTGCGTATTTCGGACGAGCGCCTGCGGAGCATAGAAAAGGTCTCGATGTTCGCATGCGGTTCGGCATTCTATGCGGCCGCATATGGCATGTATCTCATTCGGCAGTTGGCGCGCTTACCAGTCGAACTCGAACTTAGCTCTGAGTTTCGTTACTCTCACCCCGTGGTCGACGGCGATACTCTGGCCATGGCCGTTTCGCAAAGTGGTGAGACCGCCGACACGCTTGAAGCCGTGCGAGTTGCCAAAGCAAGTGGCGCGATGCTGCTCGCCGTTACCAACGTGGTTGGTTCGGCCCTCGCGCGGGCGGCAGATGCGACACTGTACATGCAGGCCGGCCCCGAAATCGGGGTCGCCGCGACCAAGACGTTTACCGCACAATGCGTGGATATGGTCCTTTTCGCTATGCACCTGGCAGCGGTGCGCGGTACGGTGGACAAAACTACCCTTCGCGAGCTTGGCCTTGCGTTGCGGGAATTACCATCGCTCGTCGATCAGGCACTGAATGCCGACGAGGAGGTCGCGCCGGTTGCCCGCCGGATCGCAAAGGCCAAGACCATGCTCTACTTGGGCCGGCACGTGAATTTCCCCATCGCCCTCGAAGGGGCGCTCAAGCTTAAGGAAATATCGTACATTCATGCTGAGGGGTACGCCGCGGGAGAAATGAAACACGGACCGATTGCCTTACTCGATGAGAACGTACCGGTCGTGGTCCTCGCCACGCGTGGCCCTGTACAAGAGAAAATCCTGTCCAACATGGCTGAAGCCAAGGCCAGAGACAGCCGCATTATCGCCGTCGCCAATCCGCACGACGACGCAGCGATCGAAAACGCGGACATCGTGTTCACAGTACCCCAGACCCATCATCTCATTCAACCGATCATCAATGTCGTGCCGCTCTATCTCCTTGCCTATCACATCGCCGATCGCAAGGGCTGCGACGTCGATCAACCGCGCAACCTCGCCAAAACCGTCACGGTGGAGTGAGCGTGGCCGCAGATCTTCGGGCTGATGGACGAGCTGACGATCAGCTGCGCCCGTTGTCGATCCGCACGGACTATCTGCGCTACGCGGAAGGTTCGGTGATGATTGAGGCCGGGCACACCAAAGTTATCTGTGCGGCGACCGTTGATGAAAAGGTCCCGCCATTTCTGAAAGGCAAGGGCGGCGGCTGGGTGACCGCCGAGTATTCACTGCTGCCACGGTCGACCTTCGAGCGCACGCCGCGCGAAGCAGCCACTGGCAAAATTGGTGGCCGCACCCACGAAATCCAAAGGCTTATCGGGCGCAGCCTGCGCTCGGTCGTCGACCTCACAGCCTTGGGGGAGCGTACGATCTGGCTCGATTGCGACGTCGTCCAAGCGGACGGCGGCACGCGAACGACGGCGTTGTGTGGCGCCTTTGTCGCGATGTGCCTGGCGCTGGCGAAACTCCGAGAGAAGGGCACGCTGCGTGGTTGGCCAGTCGTCGACTGGCTCGCCGCAACTTCGGTTGGCATCATCGGTGGCCGGGTCGCACTTGACTTGTGCTACGAAGAAGATTCGAAGGCGCAGGTGGACATGAACGTCGTGATGACCGGCGACGGGCGCTTCGTCGAACTGCAGGGCACGGCCGAACAAATGCCCTTCTCGCGCGCCGACCTCGATCGGCTCTTGGCGCTTGCCAAGGCTGGCATCGAGCAGATCATCGCGCACCAGAAGGAGTCGCTGGCTTCCTTTGGTCTACCGCCATTCGGGCGCAAGCCGCTTGCGACGAAGGCCGGCAGCAGCGTTTAAATGAACGTGTCCGAGCTGCTCGCGCTTGTCGACGCTTTTCACATCACCGACAAGCGTTTGCTGCGTGCGCGCGCGCAGCTGGCTGCGCTGCCAAGCGAGAAGAGCGAACGTGAGTTTCGTGCGCAGGCGCTTCGTTACTTTGGAGCCGTCGCGAACGAGGCGCAGGCCCATGTGGCCGAGGTCGACCGCAAGCTTGATGACGTGTATCAACGGCAGTACAATTTGCATGCGGAACGAGCTGTAGCCCAGCGCCGCCTTGAAGGTGCCCGTACGATTGCGCAAGCGCTAAAAGAGACAAAAGCCTAGCATGTTTCGAGCCTCGTTTTACCTTCGGACGTTGCCAAAATCATTTCCGCTGACGCGCCGTTTCTTCGAGTACGCGGGCGGGGTGACGTTGCTGCTCATCGACTCGGTTCGGTATATTTTGGCGCTACGTTTCCGGCCAAGCGAAGTGGTGCGCCAGGCGAGTTTCTTGATCGTCTCATCGTTGCCCATCATCTTGCTCACGTCGGGCTTCACGGGGTTCGTCATCGCGCTAGAAACAGCGGCTTCGGCACAGCAGTATGGACTCGTCAATATCATCGGGGGGAGCGTCGCCTACGGCGTGGTACGCGAGCTCGGCCCGCTTCTCACAGCCATCGTCGTCGCTGGGCGCGCCGGTGCCGCTATCACCGCTCAACTCGCCTCCATGGTCGTCACCGAACAGATCGAAGCGTATCAATCCATGGGCACAAGTCCCACGCGCGTACTCGTTGTGCCCAGGCTGCTTGCCTGCATTATCGGCCTCCCTATGCTGACGGTTTTCGCGGATATGATCTCAGTTTGGGGCGGATACTATATGGCCTGGCTGCGCATTCACCTGGCACCGAGCACGTACTGGATTTCCGTGCAGCAGTTCATCGACTTTACCGATTTTGAAAAGGGTTTGCTGAAGGCCGCCGTCTTCGGCATCATTATTTCTATCATTGCCTGCTACGAAGGGCTGCGCACAGAAGGCGGAGCAGAAGGAGTCGGCCGCGTGACTACCCAGGCCGTGGTTACCTCGATCATTTTGATCTTCGCCTTCAACTTCGCGCTGTCGTTCGTGCTGTTCCGATGATAGAGCACGCGGGCGCTCGCGAGATGCCCGACGCTGTGACGCCATCCGAAAGCGTCGCGGTGAGCCTCCAACATATCGATCTGTCCTTCGGACCGAAAATCGTCCTGTCGGACCTCTCGCTTGATTTCCAGCGCGGGCAAGTCACGTCGGTGATTGGGCTGTCTGGAGCGGGGAAGTCGACGATCTTGCGCCTCATCGATGGCCTGCGAATGCCGAATGCTGGCTACATCTTCGTCAACGGGGAGAACATTGTTGGGTTGCAAGAGCGGGAGCTCAATGAAATCCGTAGGAAGATGGGATTCGCTTTTCAGGCGGCCGCGCTTTTTGACTCGCTCACCGTTGCGCAAAACGTGAGCTTTCCGCTGTACGAGCACACAACGCTCACGCGCAAGGAGATCGATCAGCGAGTGACCGACACGTTGGATGCGCTCGGCTTGGGTGACGTCGCAGACCGGCTTCCCGCGGAGCTCTCAGGCGGAATGCAGAAGCGAGTGGGATTCGCCCGTGCAATCGTGAATGACCCGGAAATCGTCCTCTTCGACGAACCGACAACGGGACTTGATCCGATCATGACCAATGTCATCACCGACTCCATCAAGGCCATTCAATCGCGCTTGCATGCAACGAGCATCGTGGTCATGCACGACATGCCCTCTGTCTATGCGATCTCGGACAACATCGCAATGCTCTTTGAAGGCACGATCATCGAGGTCGCATCAGCGAAGGAGTTCCGGCGCTCGCAAAACCCCATCGTCCAGCAATTCTTGGAGGGAAGCGAAGTTGGTCCGATTCCCCTGTAGCGGGCGACTGTCAAGTCGCCCATGTGGTGTCGCGAATTTATTCGCGACCCTCAAGTACGGTTTGATCCCATGACCGTCGCCTTTCGAGTCGGTGTTTTCGCCGTTTTAACCATCATCGGGATTTTTGTTGTGTGGGCGATGCTGAGCAACTTCTCGCTCATGCGCAATTCGTATCAAATTGGCGTGCATTTCCGCGACGTCGTTGGCTTGCAAGAGGGCAGCTCGGTGCAACTCGCTGGGGTCGACATCGGCACGGTCGATAAGATCAGACTTTTGCCCGATCAGACCGCGAGCGTCATCTGCTCGATCAACGGCGACAATACTGTCTATCGAGGTTCAACCTTTACCGTGGCGACCACGTTGACTGGACAGTCGACGCTCACCATATTCCCTCCCGCCGACCTGTCGTCAGCGGTCCCATTACCTCGCAGGGTGCTTCCCGAGGGTGAGCAGCCTGAGGGAGTCGTGCCGCTGACGATCGCCGACCTCGTGTCCGAGGGACAAAAGCGCATGAGGGATCTGGACAAGACGCTGGCCATCGTGAACGCAGAGCTTCCCGGCATGGTGCACCATTTCAACAACGTGGCGAAGCACACGGATGCGCTCGTCGTGCACGCCGATCGAAACTTCAACTTGCTCGGCGAGCAACTCAACACGACCGTCGCGAGCGTCAACGGCCTTATCACAGGATTCCAGACCGTCCTCGCACAGAATGGGCAAAACGTCACCGCCATGACGACAACCTTGCGCCGGCTGGTAGTTGGCAACGGGCCGAAGTTTGCCGCGCTCATCGACGATCTCTCGGCCACGGCGGACAACCTCAACAAGACCATGGCTGCGGTCACTTCAATTGCAACCGATCCCACCATGAAGGCAAACCTGCTCAGTGCGACGGCGAATCTCAAGGATTCAAGTGAGAAGCTCAAGGCCGTCGCAACCGACATTCAGAGCATTACGGGCGACCAGCAAGTGCAGGGCGAGTTGCGCGGCGCGGTGCACAATTTGAGCGGCGCGATCGCCAAAGCGAACGCGATTCTTGGTACCTTTTCAACCGCACAGGGAAACGAAACACCCGGCCCAGCCCAGCCGCAGGGCGGCGGTGGGTCGCCTGGCCCACGATCCGGGGCGGGCTTCCGCATGAGCTCCTCATCTGGATCTGGCTTCGCCCTAGCGACAGCTCACGTGCGGATGACTTGGTTTAATGCTTCGCCCGGGCCAGCGAGCGATCTCAACCTTGAACTCTTGCCACGCTTTCCGGTGCATGTCACTGTCGGCGCGAATGACCTTGGCTATAAGACAACCTACAATTTTCTGATCAACCTGCAAGATTCGCCGCGCCTGCAGTATTCGTTTGGGGTCTTGTACTCAAACTTGGGAGCGCAAGCGCTCTACCAGTCAGCCGGCCCATTTGGCATCGACGCCCGCCTCTACGACCCGAAGCGGCCAAAGCTCGACCTTTATGGAGATCTGCGCCTAGCACAACGTTTGCAACTTTTTTACGGCGAACGCTCCCTTCTGGGTCCGGCGAACCTGCGCGCACCCGCGCTGGGGGTTCAGTTCAACCTCTAGCATGCCAGAAATGCCTAACTCGGCGCGCACGAAATTGCGTCGACTGCCTGACCAGGGTCGCTACGACCGTGCGACCATTGATGCGATATTAGATGCCGGGCTTATTTGTCACGTCGGTTTCGTCGAACATGGCTTGCCCGTTGTGATTCCCATGCTCTATGCGCGAGACGCCGATCGTATCATCATGCACGGATCGTCGGCAAGCCGGCTCACGCAAGCGCTATCCACAGGCCTTGACGCGTGCCTCAACGTCACGCTTGTCGACGGGCTGGTCCTCGCTCGGTCTGCCTTTAACTCTTCGATGAACTACCGCTCTGTTGTTCTTTTTGGCAGGGCGACTGCGATCCAGGATCAAGCTGACAAGACCCGGGCGCTACGACTTTTCAGCGAGCACATCATGCCGGGGCGCTGGGAAGAGATCCGGCCGCCGAAAGACATCGAGCTTACCGCCACATTCGTGCTGCAGATGCCGATAGAAGAAGCCTCGGCGAAGGTTCGGACTGGCCCGCCAAAAGACAATGCAGAAGACCTAGACCTCCCGGTGTGGGCCGGTGTCGTGCCGGTAAAACTCCGCCGTGGTGAACTCGTGAGTGATACGCCCGATATCGGAATCCCGCGCTACGTTCTCGACGATCCACGCTTCTAGTCCATTTACATAGCCAAGCGCGGTCAGTGTCATACCCTTATTTCGACTGCGTCTCTCTGTCCCGAGGGTGAGCCTCCTCATAGGTCTGACGCACATGTTCAAGAGAGATATTCGTGTAGATCTGGGTCGTGCTCAGGCTTTCGTGTCCGAGCAAATCCTTTATGACCACAAGATCCGCACCATGCTCGAGTAGATGTGTTGCGAACGAGTGGCGCAACGTATGCGGAGTTGCGGCGCCCTCGATACCCGCAGCGCGCTTCATAGCCTCGAAGGCAAACCTCACGCCCCGTACGGTCAACCGCTCGTTGTTACGGCTGAGGAAAAGCGCGTCGGTGGCAGCATTCGGACGCACGGCAAGGTATCGGTTGAGCGCGTGGAGCGAAGTTTTGTTGAACAATACGGGTCGCTGTTTATTCCCTTTTCCCGTAACGCGCATAAGCCGCCGCTCGCGGTCTACATCCCGGATGTTTAACCCCACGAGTTCTCCGATGCGTATGCCTGTGGCATACATGAGCTCGAACATCGCGTGATCTCGCGAGTATAGAAACTCATCATCTGGGTGCACCCGCGCCGCCAGCAGTTTCGAAACCTCTCGTTCGGAGAGCACTTTCGGCAATGGTCGCCCGCCTTTCGGCCCTTGAAACTTGTCAAATGGGTTTTCCTGAATGAGGTTTTTTCGCCGAGCGAACCGATAGAAGCCTCGAATCGAAGCCAGCCGGCGTTTTACTGCCGCGGTGGTGTACCTTCGCTTTCCCATCATAGTCTGGACGTAGCGACTCACATCCTCGCGTCCTGCTCGCAACAGTTGCCGATCCGTCGTATCCTTGCCTAAGAACCTCGCAAAATCGCGCATGTCGGCCGGATACTCCACGGCGGTGCGCGCCGCCAGGCCACGCTCGTACTGAAGGTACGTACCAAATTCGTCTAACGTGAGCAGGCGCTTTTCTTGCCGTGAATCCCGTGAAGTCCGCCCAGATCGCTTCAAGTCAGCCACGAAACCCCGTTTCGCGGGCCCCTGGATCTGTATCCTCTAATCAATGTTTGGGGATATAGGAGTGACTTTGACTCCCACTAGCGCCATCGGGTACTCACCGATTGCCCCACCAGCCCTTCTGCTTCAGGAACGGCACAAACAAAGGAAACAGACCGTGGAAGCGTATGACAGCCCAAGAAGCGAATTTTTTGAGGACGCTATGCAACACCCCGCACCGGAAAACTTGCGCGATGCGCTCCAGGCGGCCCTCAAGCGCCGAACAGGGGCCATTTTGGCAACGGTGTCAGCAGAAGGGATGCCATCCACGGCCTTCTGCAGCTGGATCGTTTCCGCCGGCCCCGATCGGTTGGCCCTTGCCTTGGATTCCCGCAGCACGGCGCACCGCAACATCGGCGCCGGCACTGCCAAAGTGGCGCTCGAGATTCTCGCTGACGATCTCATTCTGGCCGTCCGCGGCGAAGCACGGATCCTCAAGGAACAGCTGCGGACCGTACCATTTCCTTGCGCCCTTGTCTCCGTGCAGATCGCCGAAGTTCGAGATCACGGAGTCGACGGAGTCGTGTTCACCGCTCCGACGTATCTCTTTGCCGATGGCAAAGAGCACCGAGGCGAAGTGGAAAACGCCATCTTTGAGGAGCTTGCGCAGCACAAACCCATACGCGAATAATTTCGCGCGACTACACGAGTCTCTTTGCGGTGATGATCCCGGAATCGAAACCCTGCGTGCTCAAGCCCCGATTGAACCGGGCGTGCTCGACTTTCATACAACGGTCGACTACGATGTCCAAGTTTGCCTGATCAGCCTGCTCGATGGCCGTCGCGTTGACGACCCCATATTGAAACCATACTGCCTTGACGCCCGCGGCTATCACTTCTTCTACCAACGCCGGCAAGGCGTCTGGGCGGCGAAAGACATCCACAATATCGGGTACGCCGTGTGCGCTGACTAACGCAGCCAGCGACGGGTAGCACTGCGTACCATCAACGGTGCTGTAGGCCGGATTAACCGGCCACACCACATATCCATGGGTCTTGAGGTAGCGGACAACAAAATAACTTGGACGTGCGGGATTGTCGCTCGCACCAACGACGGCGACAGTCTTCGCTCGCCGCAGCAACTGCTGGCGTTGCACCGGGCTCGTGAGAATCATGATGGACGACCGCTGGCTGCTCGAGTCGCTGCGCCCAACCCTTGTTCCAGATCCCATGTGAGGTCGTCAACGTCTTCCAATCCTACTGAGAGCCGGATCATGTCGGGGGTGATGCCCGCTGCGGCCAGTTCCTTCTCGCTAAGCTGCGAGTGAGTCGTCGAAGCGGGATGGAGGACCAGGCTTTTGGCGTCTCCCATGTTGGCTAAGTGACTCCACAATTCGAGTGCTTCGATGCATCGCTCGGCACCTTCGCGCCCACCAACAACGCCGAACGTGACGATACCTCCCGCCCCAAGCGGTAGATACCGTTGCGCGAGCGGGTATTGAGAACTCGATGGTAGCCCAGGATAGCTCACCCATTTCACGCCGGCGTGTCGCTCCAAAAAGCGTGCAACATGCAGAGCGTTTTTTACGTGTGCCTCCATGCGCAATACCAGAGTCTCCAAACCTTGAACTAAGAGCCATCCATTCATCGGGGAAAGACACGCACCAATGTCGCGCATCACTTCTGCTCGCGCTCGAGTGAGGAAGGCATACTCGTTAAAGGTCTCTGTGAAGCGAACGTGATGATAGCTTGGGCTCGGCTCGCTTAAGAGGGGATGCTTGCCACCCGCCCAGTTGAACTTCCCGGATTCAACCAGGACGCCCCCGATCACCGTCCCATGACCGCAAATATACTTCGTGGCCGAGTGAAGCACGATATCAGCACCGTGCTCGATCGGACGGCACAAGTATGGGGTCGCAAACGTATTGTCAACGATCAGCGGCAGGCCAGCCGCGTGAGCAGCGCTTGCAAGCGCCTCGAGGTCGGCCACGTTGCCCGACGGGTTACCGATGGTCTCGACAAAAAGCGCCTTCGAGTTCTCCTGAATTGCGGCTGCCATCGCCTTGGGATCGGAGCCGGGTACAAACGTCGTCTCGATACCCAAACGGCGCAGCGAGACACTGAACTGCGTTACTGTTCCACCGTAGATATTCGAGGACGCAACCAAATGGTCGCCGTTTTGCGCCAACGACAGAATTGCGACCAGCTGCGCCGCCTGTCCCGATGAGGTCGCAAGAGCGCCCAGTCCACCTTCCAAGCTTGCGATCTTCTCCTCGAACGCCGCAACAGTCGGGTTTGAGATACGGCTATAGATATTGCCATAGGTACGCAGCGAAAACAGTTCCTTCGCGTGTGCGATGGAGTCAAAAACAAAGCCAGTGGACATCTCAACCGGCAACGAGCTTGCGCCGGTGGTAGCGTTCGGCGGCGTGCCGGCGTGCAGCGCGCGCGTGCGAAACCCAAATTTCCTGTCCTGAGTCATGAGCGCTCAGTTTTGGAAGACCCAACCGAAATCATGCGCTTCAAGGAAAACGAATGGGCGACTTTACAGTCGCCCACTACGGCTGAAACACAGCGGCGGGAAGGCGCTAGATCGTGACGCGCACGACCTCTTGCAGCGTGGTGTCGCCGTTCGTCAACCGGCGAAGCGCATCGTCGCGCAGATCGTTGAAACCCTTCGCCGACACGTAGTCGAGCAGTTGATTTGAATCGGCGCCTCTCGCGATCAGACGTCGCAGCCCGTCATCAACCCCAATGACCTCGTGCACGCCCAGCCGGCCATAGTAGCCAGTGTCATGGCAGTGGCGGCAACCCTTGCCGCGGCGCAGGGTGGAGGGCGCAACCAAGGGCAGGAGCTCCTGCAGCAACAGCGCTTCGTCTTCTCCTACTTCGTACTCATAGACGCAGCGCGGACAAATCTGACGCATCAGCCGCTGGCCGACGACGCCAATCAACGACGATCCGATGAGTGCAGGGTCCACACCGATGTCAACCAGACGCGTGATCGCTTGAACGGCGCTGTTCGTGTGTAGCGTCGAGAGCAACAGGTGGCCCGTCAAAGCAGCGCGCACCGCCAAGTCGGCGGTTTCGCGATCGCGAATTTCACCCACATAGATGACGTCTGGGTCTTGCCGCAGCAGCGAGCGCAACACCGAGGCAAACGTGAGGCCGCGCTTGACGTTGATTTCCACTTGGTTCACGCCGCCCACGCGATATTCGACTGGATCTTCGATCGTCGTGATGTTCGTAAGCCCATCATTAATTTCTTGAAGGCACGCGAACAACGTGGTTGACTTGCCGCTCCCGGTTGGACCGCAACACAGGATCATGCCGTATGGCCGCTTCACCAGGGGCGAGAAAATCTGGTAGTTCCCTTCCGAAAACCCGATGGCGGTTAGGTCTTTGAAGGCTGGGTTTTTCTCAAGCAGCCGGATGACGATCTTCTCGCCATTGACCGTTGGCATCGAAGCGATGCGGAGGTCGGTCTCTCGCTTGAGGTAGCGCATCGATGCGCGACCGTCTTGCGGAATGTGCCGAATGGTGATGTCCATACGCGCCATGATCTTGATGCGCGATACCACAGCCGGATAAATCGGCCGCGGCAGCTTGCGAATTTCTTGCAAGACGCCGTCCATGCGAAAACGGACGCGTATAGTATCGTGGTAGGGCTCTAAGTGGATGTCGCTGGCTCGATACTCGGTCGCGGTGCGCAAGAGGGATTCCACCAACGACACGATTGGCGTCGCGTCCGACATCTTGCGAAGCGTCTCGAGGTCCTCGACGTCTTGACCCTCTTGCCCGAGCCCCTCGGCCGCAATCGTGGGCAAGCCTTGCAACAGACGGTCCACGGAATGCAAGGTGGTCCCGTGATAGACCTCATCGATTGCTTTCTCAACGTCCTCGATGAGCGAAAAGCGAATTTCAACCTGATGCTTCGCGCGCAACAAGATCAGGTCCAGGGTCGGCAAGTCGAGCGGGTCGGCCATGGCGACCGTCAACTTATCATCGAGCAGATTGACGGGGACGATATAACCAGTCGTGGCGACGCTGACTGGGATCGTATCGGAGCAGTTCGGATCGGGTCGGTTGCGCGCGAGATCGATATAGGGCACGCCGAAAATGGAACTCAGAAAATCATCCAGCCCATCTTCTGTGGCGAGGCCGAACTCAACGATCGCCTCCTTGAGCGGCCGGCCTTCGTGCAGACGAGCATACAGCAGCTTGTCGGTGTCAAGAGGTGATAACTTGTGCGCTTGCTCGATGCGGCGAATGATCCGCATGTAATACGCGTGATGCGTGGGGGTGAGCGGTTCGCTCCCTTGAGTGCGAATGTCGCCGTCGAGGGGCTTGGCAAAAACTTGCTCGCCATTTGATGGCGAGTAGATCGCCTCAAACAGCGAAAAGCGCTCGCTGGATCCGAGGTTCTGGAAATGGACGCCGTAGATGGTTGCGCCCTCTGGGCCCGGTTCTCGCCAGACAATTTCTATCGGTGCGCGAACTTGCTCGCCACTCGGGGTCGCGACTTGCGCAACACCGTGCGTCCCAATGGAGAAATCCGCGCTCGTCGACAAACGCATGCCGCCGGCGCTCATATCCGACGCCAGTCCTTCAGCAGTCGTGCCATCGTCAGTTCGTACGCTGACGGGGAGTTTAATGCGGCGCCGTTGATACCGGCGCCGGACGCGTTCTTGTTCTCGAGCCGCGCGTTTCAAAAAGTGACGGTCCTCCCCAGCGGTGAGCAAAGTCTCAAGAGTAGGGCTTCAAATTCCCGACACGGTCAACATTCGCAGACCGACGATGCCCCAACGCTCGCGTAGCTATATGACAGCATCGGACGACGGCATGTGACAGAGCATTATTGAGGTGCTTTCCGGGTCAACCGTCCACATTTGCTGTCCCGCAGATAGGGTTAGCCGAGCGCCCCCACCAATTCCCGCACTGCTTCGGCGCTCTTGCGCAAAGCCCGCTCTTCTTCTGCTGTCAGCTTGACCTCAAAAATGCCTTCCAGGCCCTTGGCGCCCAGTTTACACGGCACGCCGACAAAGAGGTCACGGATGCCAAATTCGCCCTGCAGATAGGCCGCGCAGGGCAAAATCTTGTGTTTGTCTTTGAGGATGGCATCGACCATCTCCGCGATTGCCCTTGAAGGCGCATAATAGGCGCTTCCTGTCTTCAAAAATGCCACGATCTCGCCACCCCCGCCGGCCGTTCGCTTGACCAAGCGGTCTATGGTGGCCTCATCCATCAGGTCGGTGATCGGGACCCCGGCTACCGTGGAAAAGCGGGGCAGCGGAACCATCTGGTCTCCATGGCCGCCCAAGACAAACGAGTGCACGTTCTCGACGCTGACGCCGAGCTCCGCAGCAATGAAGGTTGAAAAGCGGGCCGAGTCCAGCACGCCCGCCATGCCGATGACGCGCTCTCGCGGGAAGCCACTCTTGCGTCGAGCGACCTCGCACATCGCGTCGAGAGGATTGGTCACGATGATGAGAATGCAGTTGGGCGACAGCTTGACGACCTGCTCTGTCGCGGCGCCCACGATCTCGGCATTTGCCCGCAAGAGATCGTCTCGGCTCATACCCGGCTTGCGAGGGAACCCGGCGGTGATGACGACGATGTCGGAGTTGACCGTTTTGGCGTAGTCATTGGCACCCGTGATCGAAACGTCGCTGCGCTCTATTGGCATGGCCTCAAGCAAATCCAGCGCCTTGCCTTGCGGCACTCCGTCGACCACGTCGACCAAGACGATATCGGCAAGCTCCTTGGCTGCCAGCCAATGGGCTGTCGTGGCTCCGACGTTGCCAGCGCCCACGATGGTAACTTTCTTCCGCATGGATTGCTCCTTCGGCAAACACCCTTAGGACTTTTCCCGCAGGCCTTTTTGAGCTTGTTTGGAGTGGACCTTTACCCCATGCGCGAATGGTCACAAAGTAAGAGAGGGTGCGCCAAAATGACGACAGCAGCCACACCGCCGCCGGCCGCCGCCGGGCTCCGCGGAGTCGTGGTCGGAGACACGCGGATCTCGTACGTCGATGGCGAGCGCGGGCAGCTCATTTACCGCGGCATCGACATCCATGACCTAGCGCGGGCTTCCACCTTCGAAGAGGTTGCGTACCTGCTCTGGTTTGAGGCGCTCCCCAGCCGCGAGAGCCTCGAAGCATTCCGCGCCGACCTTGCCCGGCGCCGCGCCCTCCCGGATCCAGTTGTGCACATTCTTGGAGAGGTACCCAAGACTGCGACGCCCATGGACGTCCTCCGCACGGCCGTCTCGGCAATCGCTCTCTTCGATCCGCATGCAAAAGAGACGACGCCCGAGGCAAACCTCGAAAAGGCCAAAAGACTGACGGCGGTCTTTCCAACCATTTTGGCCTCCTTCTACCGCTTAAGCCAAGGCAAAGAGCCACTTGCACCCCGACCCGATCTCAGCACAGCATCAAATTTCCTCTACATGTTTCACGGCTCGGAGCCAGACCCTCAAGCGGCCCGCCTGCTCGACGCGGCCCTCGTGCTTCACGCCGACCATGGCATGAATGCGTCGACCTTCGCCGCGATCGTCACCGCTGCGACGCTGGCTGACATGTACGCCGCAGTAACGTCCGCGGTCGCCACCCTCAAAGGCCCGCTCCATGGCGGCGCCAACGAAGGCGTGATCGCCAATCTCATCGAGATTGGCGACCCCTCGAAAATGGATTCTTGGGTCGCCCAAAAGCTCGCCAAACACGAGAAGATCATGGGCTTCGGTCACGCGGTTTACAAGACGAACGACCCGCGCGCCATCGATCTCAAGAAAATCGCCAAAGAAGCTGGTCAGCGCGCCGGCGCGACCAAGTGGGTCGACATGACCGAGCTCATGGAGCGCACGGTTTGGGAACAAAAGAAACTGTATGCCAACGTCGATCTGTACAGCGCTTCGGTCTACTACACCCTGGGAATCCCGCCCCCGTACTTTACCCCTGTGTTTGCCATGAGCCGGATTGCAGGCTGGTGCGCCCACCTCATCGAGCAGTACGCAAACAATAAGCTTATCCGTCCGGGCGAGAATTACGTCGGTCCGCGTAACGTGAAGTACGTGCCGATCGGCGACCGCACCACCGATATCATCGTGTAGTACGCGAATTTATCGCGCATTGGGATGTAGTCGCGCGAATTTATTCGCGCGCGTAGGGGGCGTCCACTAGAAAATCGCCCATTTTTGTCACAAGGTTTGCTGCATCATGAGCGGCCCGGACGGCAGCGCGCTTCCACCACTTGGTTCCATGCTAAACGCGATCACGTCACCGCTCTGCACGCGCATAGGAATAATCGTTTGCACGCCGTGGCCGGGCATAACGATACCGCCCCTGTGCATCTTACCCTTGCGAACGAGCCAGACCTGATACACCATGCCCGCTTTTAGCGGTGGCATGTCCGTGACGATCATGGCGTGAGAGACGTGCGGTGGTTGAATGACTTTGTAGGGCATCCGCTTGCCCGTTTTGCTCAAACTGAAATCCCACACTTTTGATTCGTTGATGATTTCGACGGCCTGCGACAGCTGTTCGGTGCTGACGGGGTACACCGTATAGGAGGTAGCGATCGATCGGCTGGCGTTGTCCGCGGCGGGGTAAACGGACGATGACGAGCGTGCCACAAAAGCGAGCATCCTATTGTGTTCGCCCGTTACTCCAATGAAGATACCTGCCACCACGCACGCGGCCGCCAATCCCAACCAGCCTGCGACCCCGGCCCATGAAGGGATCGGCCGGTGCCAGAAATCTCTCTTTGGCTCATGCTGTACCGACGTCACCACCGTTCGACGAAGAATTGCGTCCGCTTGGTCTTCTCCTTTGCTCGCGGCGAGGATGCGTGCTTTGAGATCGGTTGAGGGCTCCACCGACGAAGCAGCAAGCGGAAGGACAGAGACGACCTGCTTGAGTTCCGCGATCTCCTTACGGCATTGCGAACATGAGGCGGCATGCGCCTCCACTTGCTGCGCCTCTTCAGGGGCCAGTGCGCCAAGAACGTACGCACCCGCACTCTCGCTGACGTGCACGTCGTTACTCATGAACTTGAAGCTCCAATCTCTTGCGAAGCGAGCATTGCGCGCAGTTTCTGCAAACCGATGCGCATCCGACCTTTCACCGTCCCAAGCGGCACGCCCATGAGCTCCGCAATCTCCGATTGCGTGTAGCCCGAAAAATATGCAAGCTCGATACTCTTTTTTTGTTCCACGGGTAGCCGCGCTAGCGCGTGTCGTACAATATCGCCGCGCACGTTATTCCACGCCTGCTGCCAGATACTGGGAGTTTCAGCCTCCTCCCGATCTTCGGGAAGGTCGTCATAGGGAATCGTCATCGACGGCGCAGCGCTGCTGCGCAGCCGATCGATAGAACGGTGGTGGACAATGGACAAAAGCCACGTTCGCGGGGCACCGCGTTCTCGCCGATAGCTGGCCGCTTGGCGCCACACAGAGAGGAACGCATCCTGCACCACGTCCTCCGCCGTGCCTCGGTCGCCCACGATCCTATACGCCAGAGAATACGCGATCTTGCTGTAGCGATCGTAGAGCTCTTCAAGCGCCGAAAGGTCGCGCTGCGCCAAAGCAGTGAGAACTTGCTCGTCGGTACGCACTGCGGTCAAAGGCGCTCCCCTCTACCCAATGACGATGATACGTTTTATTAGCGGCCTCGGTTCATTAGGGCAGCGGACCTTCGGCGGCTCGCGTCACGCTGGGGCGGTAGGACTCGAACCTACGCATGCCAGATCCAAAGTCTGGTGCCTTACCAACTTGGCGACGCCCCATCAATTGCTGAAACCCTTATTCTGTAATGTTTTATGGTTCTCCATTCTTATTTGATCGTCGATGTAAGCTAGATTGTCGTCACTTCGTCTCTAAGATCGACTTCGACAAGGGTCCGCCATGCCTCGTCAACGACCTTTGCCGCTGACGCTTGGAGCCCTGGCGATTGCACTACTTTGAGTGCGAGACAGGTTGTGAGATTACAGAAACAAGTATCTCCCCTACGCTCTTGCTGGCATCAGCGGCACGGGCCACGGGTTCGTGAGTTGCATCCGTCGGACGCCAGATGGATACGAGCTGGGATTTTCCTTCTGCCAGTCCTCCGAAAGCACGGCCAAATACTCGAAGTTCTCCCAAAGCGAATTGTCGCCGGAGGCGTCTCGCACCAGTGCCGTCACGTTCTCCATTTGCTTCCAGGCCCTGAGTATCACCCACGAATAACGGTCGAGAAAGATTGCCTTGTCCACGATGCCACACTTGACAAGGATCCCGAGTTCTTCCCAGGCATTCCCGAACAGTCTCCGCGCTCGATGCAGTTCCAAGAAATCGGGGTTGGCCTTTAATGGACCTTGGTTGCGCAAGTATGCGATTTCATAATCTCGATATTGTGGATCACGCATCGCGGCGTCAAGCTTGTGACGAATTAAGTATTCGGCATCGCGTAACGGTTGAGAGCTAAGCTCTTCGCCGATGCTCAGCATGGCGTTGATCTGATTACCAGCCCGCAGGTGTCGCAGCTGTACCATGGCGGCGATTGCAGTTGCAGCGACTATGGCTACGGTGATCAAGGTTCCAAGGGTGTTCGCTAATTCAAGCGACATGGCGACCTCCGCAAATGTGGGGTTGGAGCAGTCTTAATACCTGCTCTGGGTAACTCGGGTTCGCCATCGCTTATGTTATAAAATTCAAAAATTTTCGTAATTTGCGCCTAAAGGGCTCAGGTCAGGAAAATGGCTACGTTGGGGGCCGAGGCGGACACGGCCGATTGCTGCGAATCAACCCTTTGTCAACCAAATGCTCGGTGGTGCTGCTCGGCTCATCGCAAGACCCAGCATAGATCAGTCAGCGAACTGGCCGCGCAGGGGCCGGGGCAAGTGCGGCCCAAGGCTTGCGTCGTCCGCCAGACAAAGGCACAAAGCCTGAAGCTAGGTCCTTCCGGTGCGAAATGATTTGCTGCCGCGCGAGCGAGCACGGATCTAAGTCGGGGAAATGGATGCGCTGGGGCCGGGGCTGCGAGGGCACAGAATAATACAGTTCGATCCATAGCGGGATGAGATCGTGAGAATAGGCGACTAATTGCTTGAGCGCTTCTTCGACGCCTGGTCTGCGACTATGCTGCCTTCCCGAATACCGAACAACTCATGGATGCGGCACAAAGACAGGTGACAACTCGAACACCACGCCATGACCGAAAGCACCGCCGCCCGCGGCCGTGCCATAAATGTTGCCCGACAAATCGGCTGTAAAAGAGCCAATAGGGGCTGACCCGTCGCGTCCAGTGAAGGCGTGAAGCACCGTCTCCTCGCCGGTTGGGCTCAGCTTGAACACCACCCCGTTGCCGAAACTGCCGCCGCCAGGAGTGCTACCGTACAAATTGCCACGTGTGTCTAGAAGCAAACTGCTGTCTTGAATCAAACCGCTGCTGCTCCCACCATCTATCCCCCCCGTAAATGTGTGCAGCACCGTCTCCTTGCCCAGCGGGTCGACCTTGAACACGGTTCCCACGCCGAAAGAGCCACCAGTTTGGGTAGTGCCGTAGATGTTGCCGAAGACGTCTCGAACCAACGGTGTGTTGTGAAAATAACCACCTGGGTCAGCACAACAACTTAGAAAGTTGTAAAGGTATCTATAGCTACCTGACTGTGACAATTTAAATATTGCCCCTTGACCAAATGCTCCGCCGCCACACTCCTCTACGCCGTAGAGACTGCCCATTGAATCCAGAGTCACCCTACTATCACCGCTTGCTTCCTCCTGGCTCGGCGCGGCGCAATTGGGAAAGCTATTCTGAATCACATGAACATTACCTGAAGGCGTCATCCTAAACACCAATAGCGTGTCTGATGCCGTAAAACTTGTGCCATAAAAGACGCCGTGCGCATCACGAACTAAACCTGCTAGCGGTTGGTAACCCTCAGCATTTCCAGTGAAGGTGTGTAGCACCGTTTCCTGACCATCTGAGCCAACCTTGAAGACCACGCCACATCCGCCGGCACCGGGGCAAACGCAGGCGCCAGTGCATTGGAATGATCCGCCTGCACTAGCTGTGCCATAAAGGTTGCCCAGCTGGTCGAGGATCAGCGCACCGTCAAGAAGTGGCGTCCCTCCATCTGCACCTCCGGTGAAGGTGTGTAGCACTGTCTCATGGCCGGTTGGACTAAGCTTGAACACAACACCGCATCCACTCCCAAATGAGGAGCATATGCCAGCAGTTGTGCCACCGCCGGTGGTAGTGCCGTAGAGATTGCCCGAGGTGTCACGAGCTAAGCCAGCTGTTGGTTCAGCTCCGTCTGGACCACCGGTGAAATTATGAAGGATACGGTAAAGGTAAAAGGGCGGACCGAACCCTTGCACTCTCGCCCGCGAGGGAACAAAAATAGTAGTTGTGTGCAGAGGGCTGTATGTTTGTCCGAGCGATGGCTGTATCATCAAGATGGACAACATGAGGATGAGACACGCCAAGACTTTTTGGCGACCTTGCGGGCCATAACTAAAATTGGGCTTGCTAATCATAATCAACCTCCGCACCGAGACGGCTAATAAGTTCGATCTTTGAAGCCGTGGAGGGCTGGCCCAAAAGCCAGTTCAGTTCGCTTGAGAATAACTTGGCGGAGTAAAATGCGAGGTAGAAAAGGGCGAAGCTGCCCGCGCGGGCAGATTAGAAGCTTCTTGGACGTAGAGATAAAACCCAGCGAACACTTGAGCGAACGAAGCTATTGGGGTTTAGCAACCCGAGGGCCACCATCAATACCGAAAACCAGACTTTCAGCGCCTAGTGGGCAACAAGAAGGCCTGTTGTCCTTGTTAAAATCGCGCTAGAGGCGTACCACAAAAAATCGCTAGGAAAGTAAGACGCGCACACGCGGGGATTAAACCCCAGCCGCCTATCCATGTCGCAATGCCGTGCTACACTGATGCCATGTCTCAGTCTCTTGGAATCCGTTTTGAACGCTGCATCAATTGCCATCACAAGCCAACCAAACGCGAGGTTTGGGCTAAGAAAGGGCACTGCAGCAACTGCGGACGGCGTAAGTCAACCACTTACCTTTGGTGTCAGTATTGCCGCAAAAAGCAGCGACTACAGATGAGGGCGCATAGGGCGACAAAATGGGATGAGAAGCAGGCCCTCATTTCGGCATTGCATCTAGACTTAAAGGCGCAGGCACAACTCAAAGCGATTCAGGCCCTGCAGCTCAAACGTATGGCTCAAGGGCTGATGCTTTCACTGAGCAAGAACCCACTGCTGGACAAACCGCTAGAGCCGCCGCTCGAGGAATAGGATTTGCTAAGGCGTCTCGATTCCAATGGGACGCTCTCATGGGCGCGCTTTGAAGCGCACGGACACCGCCTCATCCGCGGTGCGAGTGGTGCCTCCTCCCGACGTGGTCCTCGTTTGTGTTCCCGTCTCTATGCCGAACGATTGGCCCGCGATCAAATGGTCGAGCGGGAAGGGTATCTTTGTTGTCGAGGTCGCCTTAAACTGGAGGTTCAGAGCTGAGGCGGGGATGACTGAGAACTCAATGCCATCGGGCGTAGTGAAGTCGAAGCCATTTGGGTACGGAAGAAAGATTGAAGGCTCCGAACAGCTCGCCTTGATGGAGTTGAGCTTGCTCCAAAACGACTTCCCTCCATCGACTGGGATACTTGTGAAATCCATCTCTCCTGATGCGCCGAGGTAGCGGCCTGAGAAGACCAACCGCGCTGCCTCCGGCTCCCGCGAGATGTCACCCCTGCATTGCACCGAACTTTCTCTCGGATCCGCCAAATAGAAAAACGTGACTTTATCTGACGCCTGGATGGTGCCCGTAAACACGCCGCTCGGGCGGGGGCGCACACCCACGGCGTCAGGAGCAATCGGGAAGGACACGTTCGCCCAATTGCCAGTCCATTCAATGGTCGCATCCCAGGCCTCTTGTGGGTATCGGGCGGGAGGTACTGGGCCAGCTTCGTGCTCGTGGATGGTGACAGAGATGTCGACCTCGTAGCGAGCGTACTGCGATGAAGGCTTCGCCGTGCTCGTTCCACCGCTGCCTCCTGCTCCACCAGCGGCGAACTCGACTATCACAACCGCGGCCATCCGTCCATCAACAAGATACGGGAAGAGCCCGGCCTTTGCGAAGTACACGCTGCGGGTCCCCGTCGGTTGGAGTGTAAAACCCACAAAAGCGTTGTTCTTTGCAATCACCGCGTGGGCACTTGTGCCGTTATTCCTCCACGTTACCTGACCGCCGACCACGATCGTCACCGTCGTCGGTGCGACGCGATCATCCGTAATCGCGACGGACGCCGTGTTAGTTTGCTGCGCCCCGCCGGCGGGGGCGATGTTTACGCCCATATACAAAGTCCCCGCGCTCAAAAGCAGGAACGCAACAATTAAGCAGTTCCGAATGCGCATCGTAACCATGCTCGAGACCCTCTAGCGGCTTGTCAGACCTATGGCACTCCTATTGGCTAAGCGGCGTCAGAGGCACGTCTTCGACCGGCGGAAAGTGAGGCACGTCTACATTGAGTTTCTTAGTCGATGTTGGCGGCGCGGAAAACTTGGCCCAAAGATTTACTTTAGACTTCGGCTCAAGATAGGTCAAGTCGGAGCTGCACACGCACTTGCCTTGCGCATCGCGCACGACCGTGTATTTGGTGCTTCCGTCGTCAAGATAGATGCCCGCAAGCGTGGCATTGTCGTGCATTTGATCAGATCCGTCCATCAAGCCACCCAGCGGAATTGTCGTGCTCATATTGTTTGCTAAAACAAACTGCAGGGAAACCATGTTCCCAGAAATGCGTTTGAGTTGGGTTACATCGATATGGGTGCCCGGCGTCTCTCCATCTGCGCTGCCAAGTATCTTTGTTCCAGCGCCCATTAACACGAGAGCGCAAAGAATAACGCGAAGTGTTCGAAACATGATAATGTCCTTTCACACATGAGGCGAAAGCACAATTTAGTGGGGAAGTGAGGCTGTTTGGCAGTAGGCGGCCTAACGCCCTCGTAAAGAGAGAAAAAGAAGCGTCGTGATGCCAGTTTTTATCTATTCGAACACCCGTGCCCTAGGTTTGACCATATGTTTGAGCCTGGCGGTGCGCCCGGACGAAACGCTCAAGAAATTTTTTCCCAAAATTTTTTGGAAAAGGCGGGCACGCGAGTAAGGGTACTAACGCCGTTGGAGGCTGTGCGTGCGTGCGGCGAGAGCTTCGACAGGTTTTGGACCCTCAGCCCCTGATCCGGGGACTCAGGATCGATCTCAGATGGACCACTTCCAGCTATTCCAAAATTCAGTCACCACCGGAGCGGGCTGGTAGTTGCGGAGTTCGCTGCGCACGCTGTCGTTGCGCATCGACCAATACAGAAAATCGACCGGAAGATCCGCGTTGAGCAATTCTTGAATGCGAGCGTATGCCGCCTTACGCGTCTTGAGGTCGTACGATGTCATTGCGATGCGCTCTTGTTCGTCGACGCGCCGATCACAAAGGAATGACGTGTTGTATCCGCTTGGGGGCTGTTGATCGCACGCCCACAAAGTCCGGTCATCGGGATCGATGCCACCGATCCAGCCTTGATAGGAAACATCGAACTTACCGTTTTGCAGGATCCCTCCGGATTGCTTCGCGGCGTAGAAGAGGCTGTCCGGGTAACCCTTCACACTGACGACAATACCTAGCTGACGCATAACATTTTGGAAAATCGGGCCATACCGTACGCCATCACCGGAATTTACGCTGTAGGCGTACACAAGCGTGAGCGGTCTCCCATTGCGGCGTCGCACCCCATCTGCGCCAAGCTCCCATCCCGCCTGATCAAGCAGGCGCGCTGCACCCACGGGATCGTACGACGGAGCTTCCGTGGATGGATCGTGGGCCCACGAGAACGGGGGCTGATCGCCGTTGGCTATCGTCGCGTAACCGTGCAAGAGGTCGCGAATGATCGACTGCCTATCGACCGCCATCACGATGGCTCGGCGCAAGCGGAGATCGTCAAGGGGCGGACGCTTTAGGTTGAAATCGAGATACCAAAACTCCTCGAATGGCGTATGCAGTGCTCGAGTGTCGGGTATGCCTGCAAGTTCCGGCACCACACGATTTGCTGGATCGTAGAAGAGGTCAGCCTCGCCGGTCCTCATCATCACGATGCGCGTGCTGTCATCTTGCGCGAAGATGATGTGAATGTCATGGAGTTTCGGAGGCCCTCGCCAATAGTGTGGATTTGCGATGAGGTCAACCCCCGATTGCGGATCGTAATGTGCGACCATGAAGGGACCTGTGCCGACAGGCTTGTTATTGAATGCGGCATGATTGATATCTGGTAAGCCTCGCAGCAGGTGTTCCGGTAACACGCACATTGGCGTTCCGCTCATGCTGAACAATGCAGCGATAACCGGACTGTAAGGTCTTTTGAGATGCACCACGAGCGTATAGGGGTCCGGCGCGTCCATAGATGCAACTTGATCGTATCCTGTGCGGCTCAGCACGTTGTTGTTGGGGTTCATGATAAGCCGCCACGTAAAGATCGCGTCGCGTGCCGTGAACGCAACGCCGTCATGCCACGTAACACCACGACGCAAATGATAGCGGATGGTAAGTCCGTCCTTGCTGATGCCACCGTTTGAGGGCGTCGGCACCTCTGTAGCTAAATCCGGCTCGAGTTGACCTTTGTCGTTGACGATGAAGAACCAGCCGGCCCAGAACATCCCCACGTCGACCGCGGCAATCGTGGCGGAGAGCTCCGGCACCATATTGTCCATCGAGCCGATGCCGACGATGCGCACGACACCCGGCACCGCCCGGCTAGATAACGGCCCTCCGGTCGAGACCTTCGTGCAGGCTGAGCCGGACAACACGGTCGCCATTGCGGCGGCCGCCAAAGCGGTGACAACCGTTACGCGCGCCGTCGCTCGGTGAGATGAGGGTGAAGACATAGCCTCCCTCCTGGGACCAGATCCCCAGTCGCAAGCTTTCAGAAAACGCAAGAGCGCCACGGCTTGAAAGTGTTGCGTTGTTGCAGTACTTTGACGGAGAGGGGACAGTCTCTTATCGTCGGGTCGCACTTTCTGTGCTTCTGCCAACTGGGGTTACAACAACATCTCGATCGCAAACTGGGATTTAAAGTTCCATATCTAAAATGAAGGAGCCGACGTATCGCCGGCTCCATGATGTGCACCGTACGTAACTAAGTTCAGAAAACTATAAAGTTCCTGCGCTTGAGTGGCAATCGCCGAGAGTTTCAGACATGACAGCCGTGACATCGAGAGATGCGAGAATTTTTGGGGCCGTGTACATGAGGATGGTTCTCCTTATGAGGGGCGACTCTGACCATTGTAACATGCCACCGCCCTTGCCTGCCTTAGTCCAAAAGCACTAAAGCGTCCTCTGCGCTCACTCGAAGTCTGGTCTAATAGTAATGACCACAGCGTCACGCTGCTTGCCGTCAGGGCTTCCGCTTACGAGAGGCGTGACGTAATGAAAGAATGTGGCGTCATGATGCACAGCCAGCTGGCCTTGGGCAAGAACAGCCTTAGCAATAAGCAGTTTGCCATCCTGATCTAACGTCAACTGCGTCTCTGCACCGTCCCCGCTCTTTGACGCTACATAGGATGCGACCCAATCAACCGGAGCGTCAACACTCCCGTCGCGATGTCGAACGAAAACAACGTCTCCGAACGTCCGCAAGGCATGCACGCCCAGTAATCCCCTTTCCCGTCGCGACTCCCGCGGAATGAGATTGAGGAGGCCAACAAGGAGCTTTCTCAATTCGGGAATGTCGAGCGCCCTTAGCCTTAGGTATTCCCGATCGCCTTTGTGATTCGCCGTGTACCGTACAACCTGACGAGTTTCCGGCGCAGTGGACGGGTTCGGACCAAGGGTGAGCTCAACGTCGCTTCCTCTCCACGCAAACCTCAGCACGGCATCGGCGCGACTCCGATTGGGATGCATGTCCGGCTGGTCTACTTCGAGGCGCGCGTCTTGAAAGACGGCGGCACGCAGCTTGAGGCGGTCGATGGCTGAAATGATGACGTCGGGACGGAGAACGGCATAACGCCGTGTCGCCAGCTCCTCGCGAGTCCCCTCGAAAAGGTCTTGGTCGATCACCTGATCTTCTTCGTGTGTAAGAGCGCGCATCACTTCGGAATGCTCAATTCTAGGACCGCTTAGCGGAAAACGCCGTCTCGTGGGTCGCTAGCGCTCGTATCGACAGCGTTTTCTCTCGTCGAGCAGGTGGCCAGCTAATCCAAGGAACAAACGATAGCTGAGCCTTTTCCTGCACCCAGGCGTCTTGCAAGGGAGATTAATTCAATGGCCGAGCCAAAAAAATGCGAACACGAGCACTGTAAGTGCATGGCGACATCTGGCCGGTTCTGCAGTGGACATTGCGCCAAACACACGGAGCACCAGCAACAGCATAAATGCGAGTGCGGACACCCCGCCTGCACGTAAGGGTCCACAAAAGGCGAGGCAGCACCTGTTACACTGAAGATGGACACTCGCGAAGACAAACGTGATGAGCACGAGCTCATCGCCTACCGCAAGAGTGACGATGACCTCAAAATCGAGCCTGCCCCGCGAATGCGCGGATGGATCGAATCATTGCCGGGGCGTTTTGCTAACCGCTGCTTGCCGCTCTTGATCGCAAATCAAGCTGGCTGGTTCATCTTGAACAACCGCGCGTTTGAAGCGGAATGGAAGGGTGGCCGCGATCAAGCGTCATTGCGGATTCGATATCTTCGCGGCACAGGTCCCACCTGGGCTTCGAGTCATTTTGGGTATGGTATCCTCACGTTCAGCTTGCCCTATCTCTTTAGAACTTCACAAGCCTTCGACTTGATGGTGCGGGGTCCGGCGAATCTGCCAAAAGATGGCATCGTGCCGCTCGAAGGGATTGTTGAAACGTCTTGGTCTGTGGCCCCTTTTACGATGAACTGGCAGATCACGAGGCCGAAGCACAAAGTTCGTTTTGAGATCGATGAGCCGATTGCCATGCTTGTGCCAACAAGATTGGCGGATATCGAACGGTTTGAACCGCGACTCGAGTCCCTCGAGAAGAATTCAAGGTTGAAAGAGTCCTATTTCGCCTGGCGCACGAGTCGAGCTGAGTTCATGAAGCCCGTGCACCCCAAGGATCAGGGTCAGCAGCCCGCAACTTGGCAGAAACACTATATGCTCGGCACGAGCCCGGACGGCACCAAAGCACTTCACCACCGCCAAAAACTGAACCTAAAACGCTTTTCTGAGTAAGCGCGCCTAAAAAACAAGAAGGGGAATCCTGTCTTAGCGACTTCGCTCCCCTTCTTGCGTCGATTGCTACTGATCCCTTGGCTCTAGGCGAAAGGAGGCGGGCACTGACTCGCGCACCCACCCAGGGCCTCTGACAATATGACTGTGGCATCGAGCGAAGCGATGATTCTCGGTGTGCTGTACATGAAGTACTCCTGCTGGCAATCACTTTAGGAAAACGAACGCCTCATCGCGCTTCCTCGCTCGGCCTTTCGAGCGATTGAGTTCTTAAGTTTGCGGCTGGTGCGGCGGGCTCCCGCAGTGACACCTTGAGGACGGCTAGTCCGAAAGTCTCAAGAATTTCGGTTAGGTTTCTCGAGGCCGGGAACAGGGAAACAAACCTAAGCTGGGTTTCTCTTACTCTTAAAGACGGAGCGCCAGACCTATGCTTGTGTTTCCAAACTGCGCTGACTGTGACACGTATGCCCTCGTTGCGACCGTTTGCCAAGGCGCGCCGAGGCGACCCTACGCATTCTCGGTTGAAATGCTCTCCGCCCTGATCATCGGATGGTGGCTCCTTTGGCAAGTGGCCATTCGCTGAGACTTGCCACCCAAGGCCAACGTGTCCCGGCGATGCCGCTCTTTTAGACGGTGTCTTCGCCACGGAAGACCGGGGGCCAATGACTAATGATGTGGCACGACAGCATCACGCCAGCAAGGGATGTTCTTTTGAAAGAGCCCGCACCTTTTAAGTGCACGCACTGCGGCCTCACTGCGACGCAATTCTCCGACGAGGAAGCGCGAAACGTCATCAATGCGTTTCAATCTGGGGATCTCTTACGATGCCCGAAATGCGGAAGCGACCTCACCGGGAACGTGAACGCAGCTATTACTTTATTGCGCCAGCGCTTGGAACGCTAAACGCAGACGGTGGCGGTTCGCTGACGATGTGTTATGTGCCGATGTTCCGCTTTATCAGCGCCACGATTTCCTCAAACTTTGCCAGCGCCTTTCCCCGGTTATCTTCGGGGGCGCTCAGATTGTAGAACCGATACTCCCACGCCGAACAGATCGTCTCGATGTTCATCCCCGCATATGCCGCGAACGCCACGGCTAAATCGGCGTGGGGACATTCTAGGGACCCCAAGGTAGCAGCAAACTCAAACAACTCGCTGTTCGAGTACTTCGGTCTCTCGTTTGAGAGAGTATGAAGCGCCTCTCGGGCATTTTCATCCGTCATTTTCTGCATGACTTCATTCCACGCGTTTCATTGCAAACTCATTGCGAATCATTACCCACCCTTGAAAAGCCAACCAGTCGGTAAATGTCGCCTGAATATTGGCTTCGACCCGGAGTGCGACAACCCTAGGCGCGCACGCGAGAGACGAGCGCGACTGACGTTCGTTCGCCTATAGGGCTCCAAGTTCTTGCTCGTTTACCCCCCTATCCCCGCTGGCCGGGCGACGTCAAGCGCAACGGGTTGCTGTAAAGGAGGCGAAGGGTGTTGGCGTTTCGCCATGAATGTGCCGGCACATGCGCTCGCTGCTGTTGGCGCTCGTATTTTCTTTGGTTGTGAGCCTGGCTCCCGCGGCCACGCGCGCCGCAGAAACGCCCACACCAACGCCCGCTCCCTCGGCGACGGCTGAGTTGGTCCAAATCGATCGCACGCGGCCGATTCAAGTTATTCGTCCGCTGGTCGCGCTCGGTTCGACAGTTGACAAAGAGCCGGCTGGCAGCATTCCGTCTCTTTACTCAAAGCGTAACGTCAGGCAGATGTTGGCGGCCGGACTTGGTTGGCTGAGCTACAGGCTCTTCACAGAGCTTTCTGTCCAAGATTGGCACTGGAATCCCGCAGGCACCTTCAGTGAGGGTACGCAGGGCTATTGGGTTTCAGGCGACCACATCTCAAACGCTCTGATCAGCGACTCTTTTGGCTATCGGCTGCCCCACCGAGGTTTTACAACCGATCAGGGTAACAACGAAGACTACTCGCGTCTTGACGATGGCAACCCAAAGACGTACTGGAAAAGCGATCCATACCTCACTCGGCGATTTACCGGCGATCCGGATGGCCAACATCCCCAGTGGGTTGTGGTCGATTTAGGGCAACCGCGCCCAGTCAATGCGGTCCGAATCGATTGGAGCAATCCGTACGCTACTAACTATCGGATCGAATACTGGACAGGCGATGATGCCATCAACAATCCCGGCGTAGGCGACTGGCAGACCTTCCCTTCCGGTCTGGTCGCAAACGGGCGTGGTGGAACAGCTTTGTCGCAATTCGGCAAGGTGCCCATTCCCGCACGTTTCGTACGAGTGCTAATGACCGGTTCCTCGAACACGTGCGACTCACACGGTAGCTCTGATGGCCGTAACTGCGTCGGCTACGCCATGAACGAGATCTTCATAGGAAACGTAACCAGAACGGGCCGCTTTAGCGACTACGTTCACCATGCACCGTGCGGCGGCGCGAATCCCCAAAAGTATGCCTGCGGTTGGCGCCAAACCGCAACGTACGTTTCATCGGTTGACCCTTGGCACACAAGCGCAAATCGCGTGAAGAATCAGGAGCAACCGGGGCTCGATCTGATCGCCCGCAGCGGACTCACGCGAGAAATCGGCGCGATGTATCCAGTCCCTATGCTCTATAGCACGCCTCAGAATGCGGTCAATGAAATCCGTTATCTCAAGGCGCGCGATTATCCGGTAGCGTTCATCGAGCTCGGCGAGGAGCCCGACGGACAGTACACGCAACCGGAAGACTATGCCGCCCTCTACGTGCAGTGGGCGAAGGCGATTCATGCAATTTATCCAGCGCTGAAGCTGGGCGGTCCTGTTTTTTCGGGCGTCAACTCTGAATTGCAGACCTGGTCAGACGCGCAGGGCAACATCTCGTGGCTCAACCGCTTCTTGAACTACCTGCGCTCGCACGGCCAGATGCAGCAGCTCGCGTTCATGTCGTTCGAACATTACCCGTTCGGTGGCTGCGATCGGGGAGCAGTGTTGCAGCAAGATCTTCTTCAGGAACCCTCGATCATGAAGGGCATCGTGAACCAGTGGCGCTCCGACGGGTTGCCGACGAACGTGCCAATATACATCAGCGAGGCGAACTTCTCGGCGGTCAATTTCACCCAAGTGCCCATGCAGATCGAGGGAGCGCTCTGGCAAGCCGACTACATGGCGAGCGCTCTCGCAAATGGCGTTAGCGGAGCGGTTTACTATCAGTACGAACCGGTGCCGCTTACCCAAAACGCGGATTGTCCAAGTGATTGGGGAAACCTCACTATGTTTGTGGCTGACGGCCACGCGCATATCCGCGCGCTCGGCGCTCAATTTTTCGCAGCCCAGATGCTCGCTGAGAAGTGGCTTGCACCGTCAAGGGCAACCTTCACGCTCTATTCAACGACAACAAATATTCAACGCGGCGGTTATGCTCTCGTGACCGCCTACGCCGCAAAGCGCGCGGAGTCTAATTGGGACGAGTGGTCCGTCTTGCTCATCAATAAGGATGTGCAGGCGCACACTGTTGACCTTCGATTTGTTTCGCCCCAGCAGCCTGGATCAGAAACGTTCGTCAACGACGTGATCCAAGTAACGTTTGGATCTAGACAATACGTGTGGCGCTCGCGCGGATCACGCTCTGTTCCGGCTCCAGATGAGGGACCGATGTCAGCAACGATCACTGCACCCACTTTCCGGCCGTGCCTTGTCAGGTGGCAAGCACCAAACTCTGAGACCCTCTTTACACTTCCTGCACAATCTCTCACCGTGCTTCGTGGTCGAATCCCTGGAGATTTGAGATCGTGCGGCTAGCCGTCGGGGATGCGATATGAATTTTCTTGTTCTTGCTGCGACAGTAGCCGCAAGCGCGATCATCACGATAAGCGTGGACACAAACCACGTCGTCAACACCATAAGACCGTTGCATGCGGTTGGCGTCGGCATCGATTCCGACGACGCAGGCAAGGTCCCATTTTTGTATTCGAAGCCGCGGACCAACCTGATGCTGGGCGCCGGTTTAGGTGTTGTGAGCTACCGGTTGTATACCGAACTCTCCATCCAAGATTGGCATTGGAACCCGGTCGGACAGTTTTCCGATCCGGCCCACAAGCAAGGTTACTGGGTGAGCAGCGTGTCCCCGAAGAGCCCGGAGATCGTCGACTCTTTCGGCTACATGCTACCACATCGCGGCTCAACCGAAGATCAAGGGGACGACAACAATTATTCGCGCATCGATGACGGAGATCCAAACACCTATTGGAAGAGCGATCCCTATCTCACTCACCCTTACACGGGCGAACCTGACGATCAGCACCCACAGTGGGCAGTGATCGACTTGATTCATCCAAAACCGATAGACGCCATTCGCATCGAGTGGGTCGATCCGTATGCCACGCAATACAAGGTTCAATTTTGGACGGGTGGCGACGCGATTTTGGACCAAGGCAGCGGAACCTGGCACGACTTTCCGGGTGGAACGGTCGTTCAGGGACGAGGCGGCATTGCCCAGCTGAGGCTTGCGCCATCGCCAATCTTAGTTCGGTTCCTTCGGATCTGGATGACCAGCTCGTCGAATACCTGCGACACGCATGGCGCGCAAGACCGGCGCAACTGCGTAGGCTACGCCATCCAAGAAATCTATCTTGGACAGCTCGATGCCCACGGGGTCTTGCATGACATCCTCGTGCATTCGATCTGTGGCGGCAACCCCGAGAGCGAGCGTGAGTGCAAGCATCACCAGACCGTCATTTTTGTGTCGTCGATCGATCCTTGGCATACGGCGGCGGATCAAATCCGCACGGGGCAGGATCAGCCGGGCCTTGACATTGTTTCCCGCAATGCTATCACGCGCGGCCTACCGATGATGTACCCAATCCCAATGCTCTATAGCACGCCTGAGAACGCAGTCGCTGAAATTCGCTATCTCAAAGCCAGGGGGTATCCGCTCGACCACATCGAGATGGGTGAGGAGGTGGATGGTCAGTACGCGATGCCCGAGGATTACGCTGCGCTCTACGTTCAGTTTGCAAAAGCCATTCACGCCGTCGATCCATCAGCCAAACTCGGGGGGCCAGTCTTTCAAGGCGTGAACTCCGACATCAAAGTTTGGAGCGACGCGCAAGGCGATGACTCATGGTTTCGGCGCTTCCTCAACTATCTACGATTGCACGGACGAATGCACGACCTCGCGTTCATGTCATTCGAGCACTACCCGTTTCGCGGGTGCGATCAGGGCGTAACGTTGCGTATGGATCTGCTGCGCGAACCATCGCTCGTGCGTCAAGTCATTGATGCTTGGCACAACGACGGCTTGCCGCCGAGTGTCCCCATGTATATTACTGAGTCAAACTTTGCAAATAACGGTGGCCCGGTGCCAAAGCAAATCTCAGGCGCTTTGTGGATGGCCGACTGGATTGGCACGGCCCTCTCGTATGGTGTCTCGGGCATTAACTACTATCAATACGAAGCCGAACCGCTCGGCCATAGTCGCGAGTGCAACAAATGGGGCGGCTACGGCATGTTCATCGTGGACCAGAATTTCAAGATCCTTGCCAATGCAGCGCAATTCTACGGAGCCCAAATGCTTGCTCAGCAGTGGTTGGAACCAGGCGATTTAGAACATGAACTCTACAAGGTGAACATCACACCGCATATGGACAATCCGCCAGTCACCGCTTATGCGGCGAAAAGGCCAGACGGCCAATGGTCGATCATGCTTGTTAACAAGGATACCGAGTCACACCAAGTGGTCATCGAATTTCCAAGCGAGACAGAAGTTGGAACATTCAGCGGATCCACGCAAGTCGTCACTTTCGGCGCCGACCAGTACGCATGGAGCGGCAACTCGGCAACCGAGATCCCGTGGCCAAACACTGGACCCAAGGAGACAACCGTTAATGTCCGCTATCGGCAAGCCTTTTTGATCTCCCCGATGTCCATCACCGTTATTCGCGGAAGACTTTTCGAAGCTCACCCTACAGACTGATCTCGTCGAGGGGCGATTTTCCAATCGCCCCCTACATTTGCGCGGGGAGGCCGAGTTTGCGATAGACGTCCGGGGACTGCCGCGGTGCGATGATGCCTCGAAGCGGCCGGCCGAACACAAAGGGACGACGCAGATGTGCAAGCGGTGATTGCGTATAGCCCGGATAGTCTTCTTCAGCTCCCAGCGAAATCGTGCTATCCGACTGTCCGCCTGCTCCAGTAATCTGCGGAGCCTGCGGAACGGAAGCTTGCGTCAAGGAAACAGCAGCCTCGTAGGCGGGGTAATCGAAGCCGATCATTTGCACGCTGATGTTGTCACCTGCATTTGTTCCGACTGTGGCATTGTTCTGCGCGGCGGTGCAGATGGAAGGCGTTGGCGTCAGGCTACCGTTTCCTCCAGTAAGATTATTCGGTCCATGATTGGGCGCGAGCGTAAACGCCCCCGAAGCGCGCACCACGACCGTATAGTAGACGGGTGCGAACGACGCACCCTTGGGACCTTGGCAGTTCGGCGCGTTGAGCGACCCCCCGCCCGCAAACTCGATTGGACCAGCACCTGGACCGTAATCGACGATCTGGACGAGCGCCTCAGTGACACCAGCCGGGAGCACTGCGGAGAAGGTCGCGCCTCCGTCGCCGCTGGCATCAGGCGTGACGAGCGGCGCCGTCAGCGTTGGGAGCACCACAAGCGAATTCAGCGCAGCGTTCGCTCGCAGCGTGCTGATCTGCTTCGAGCCATTGCTCCCAATGATGCCAACTTGCACCGCGAGCGAATACGAACCAGTTCCCGGTGACACACCCTCGAAGACGGTGACACCTTCCCCAACGCCGAGGAAGTATGGGCATCCAGGTTTGATCGAACACCATCCATACGTAAACGAATCGGCTCCCAAAATGATCAGACCGTCTCGCGTCCCCATCCCGTTGGCATCCGGATCGAAGGCAGGCGGTCCCCCCCACGGCACAAATTGCGGGTGAACGCTGCCGTTGTCGTACATCGGTTGCGGGTAGGGCTGATAACTATACGACTGCGCGGTATTCGCGACCACGTTGTACGGCGCAAGCCCCATGGCAAAGACGCCGCCGCTTTGACCGAATGTTGACGTATTCGGGGCGATACCACCGGGGCATTGGGTAAAGCCTGCCGGTGGGGCGCCCGTCGTATCGCAAAATGGCGCTCCCGGATGCACGGTCTGCGAAGTGCCGGAGATGATTGGTGCTGTCGCAGTTGTCTCCGGCAGACTCGGGCCTGCCCCAACAGGCGCGAAATAGAACATCGAGGTGTAGGGATCCGCGAGGTTCGTTCCATCCGCAGGAACCGCGGCATTCGAATTGGTGAACGGTCCGCTGATCGTCGGCGTGTCGACGCCCAAAGCCGATTCACCATTTGGTTGGCGCATGGTCGAAACGACATTGAGGCCAGTCGAGCTCCCGTAGATGTTCGCCGTGCCCACAGCAAACTGGAGCCTGCTGCAACTGGGACTCGCCGGGTTGCAACTCATGTTCAGCGTTGGGCCGCCGGTGGCGCCGACACTGCAACCAACGAGCAACAAACCAAACACAGCGAGAGCGATCGTCCTCAAAGGTTGTCTCATTCGTTTCACGCCTTAGAGCGAGTACTGCATGTAGAATCGCCACGTCCTACCGGGGTTGTAGAGCTCCTGATAGGGAAGCCAGAACTCATCGTGCTGACTCTCGTCTCTCGCGCCTTGGTAGTAGAAAGCGTTCGTCGTGCCGTCGGGGTTCTGCGGATACCCACTTGCGTATTCTCCGGTTTGCAAGCCGCCGTAGCCGGTGGATAGCGGCTGCCAGTCGTTGTTGATCGTCGGCTCGTCACGATAATTGTTGAAGACGTTGCTGATCAAAAAGCCGAGCGTCGCGGGGCCGTGCGTGAATTGGACGTTGAGATCGGTGAAGAGCCGCGCTTTCGTGAACGCTTGCCCTGCGAGCGCGGGCTCGTTATATCCCCGACACGCATAATCTTTGGGATTGAAGTAGTTGCCCGGGAACGCCGGATCAACATAGCAGGTCGCGTTGTACGATTGGTTTGGCAAGCCGGGTCCCGCATATGGGGTTGCGACCCCAAGGTTTCCGGTTGGGATTTGCATGAGGACGCCGTTCACAAAGCCGATCGCAGTTTTTCCAACACCGAACGGCACGCCGGAATCGAAGGAAAAGATCGGATTGAACTGCCAACCCTTGCGCTTGTACTCGAAGCCAGCAACCGCGGAAAACGGCGGCAGATAGTATTGATGGAATAAGGTTCCGGTCTGGTAGAGATATTGCGAGACGACGGGCAAACTATCGGAACCCGCCACGGGCGGCGTGTTGGTCAACTCGTTGACGTAGTCCATGGACAAAAAACCGCTCCATCCAATGGGCGGCGTTGGCGTCGTCACAAAACCCTCAAGCCCGAAAGCCTTTTGGACCCCAGTCTCGCGAACGGCAAAGGATCCCGCGTTTTGCTGACCCGTCACAGGATCGGGAGGTCCAGCATTGAGCAGGGTCACCTGGTAGGTGCCGTATCCGCGGCGCCAGTAGCCCGTGAGTTTTGAACCCCAACCGTTGTGAAATTGATGGCTCCATGCGATATCAAAGTTGCTGTACGTCGCTGGAGCGCTGCCACCAATATCCGGCGCTGCGAAGGCTTGGTCGAAGAGCCAGTACACCGATTCGGCATAGTTGGGACAGAAAAAGTAATAGCCGGGAATTCCAAGCGTTCCCCCGCCGGAAAACGTCACCCATGGATTCGAATAATACTTGCCGTTGGCATTGCTTCCCGGCCCATGCCAGCCGCTGCCGCATGCCGGCCCAAGAGGGCTATAGCCCGGAGAATCCTTTGCGGGGATCTGATACAACAGCGGGTCGATGTTGGCCGCCCCGGTCGGCGTTCCAGCGGTCTGCGCGAAGAAAAAACTTATCGATCGACCGTAGCTTGCCCGTACGCTATTATTCGAGTCCAAGATGTAGTTGGTGGCGATGCGCGGTTCGACGATTCGCGGGTAGAGGTAGTCATTCCCAAGCGCAGCATAACCGATGCCCACATCAGATGGATTGCTCAGATCCTTTGAAAACTGATTTGGACCCCAGCGAAGGTTCTGACCATCGAGACGAACGCCCCAATCAACTAACAGTTTTGCATTGGGCGTCCACTGGTCGCGAAAGCCAATCCCATATTGCTGGAAATCCGTAGTGCCATACGTGAAACCTGTGCTGGGAATCGCGGGAAGGTGGCCGTGCCACAGGTGATGAGCAAACATCCAGGAGTACAAATAGCAGCCCATATTTGTCGCCGCGCCCTGCGTGAACGAGTTGTCCATGGCGGGCCCAATGCATGGGTTGCCGGCGCCAACCGGCGCGTTCGTGTTGGCCGGCAGGAACCAATCCTCGATCCGGGGCTGGTTCGGCAGCGCGCCAGCCGGGAAGCCTGAGGTGGAAATGTTCGACTCATCCTGAAGCCGGCCGGAGTACAGACCAACCCACGTGTTGCCGTAGTTCATCTGCTGCCAGTAAGGAAATCCATTTTCGAATTTGCCGACGACGGAGAAGGTGTGCTTCTCACCCACTTGCTTCGTGAGCTGCGTCTGGAATCCAACCCGACGCCCGCCGACATTGTTATAACCTGGAAAAAACGACCCGGTGGTGAGGAACTGCGAGTCACCCGTGATGTTGCTTGGGAAGAGCCCGCCCCAATTGTAGAAGAATGCGTTCAGGGCGGTGCTTGAGTTCATGTTCCACGTGTAGCCTAACTTGAGCACGTTTTCTGGACCGTAGATGTACTGTTCGGGCTGCGTCGGGGCGGTTTTTGTTGTCGGCACCAGCGCATAATAAGGAATGATCGATTGGTACCACGCAAGACCTGGGTCGATGCCGTTGTTCGGATAACCACACGCACCCGACGCCGGGCACTCCGGCCACATGGCGGCACCGTTCGGATCGGTCTGGAACTGCGTGTACGAGAACGGATCGTAGGGATAGAAATTCACATTCCCGAGACCGCCAAGCTCGGCCCACGAACGATGGTCCATCCAGCGCGCCAACACTTGAATTTCTTGATTTTGATTCTTCCCAAAGTGATAGAAGAAATTATTCAGGACGTCATCATCGTAGGTGAACGAGGTCCCCAAGTACTGACCAGCATCGGAAGCATCGCGCCCATACGGCGCAATTTGTGGAGCCGAGCGCGACGATCGCGAGGAGAAAAAATCTGAAAAACGGTTGTCTTTGGTCGCTGTGCCATATTCGAACGCCATCGAGTGGTCGTAGTATGGCGAGCCGGTGTCGAAGCTCACGAACCCGTCGCCGGGGTAGGAGCCCCGGCCTGGAACGATGTTGACCACACCGGCACCGATGCCGCCTTGGGTGGCATCGCCCGCTCCGCTGACGACTTGCAGCGAGCCATGACCGCCGCCGATACCATTTAGGTACGAGTCATCGCCGTTTTCGTCAAAGAAGTTCCCGCTAAAGTCGATGCCGTCAAACTGGTAGCCTATCTCAACGCTCGCCGATCCTCGGATCGAGATGGGATTGAGACTCCCGTTCACGGTTGTGATGACCCCGGGGACTGACTGCACGAGTTTATTGTAGTCAGTCGATCCCTTCTCACCGAGCGCCTGGTCCACGCGACCGCCAACGAACGTTGTTTCGTCGGTCGTCTGGGTAGGTTGAAAGGCAGATGCCGCCGAGTGCCCCGTGACGCGCACCGAGCCGAGCGATTTCGGTGATGGCACGAGCCGAAGGGTGCCGATGCTCTGCGACTCGTCCCCCAAGACGGTGATGCCGGTGAGCGCTTGACCAACGTAGCCATCTTTTGAAACCGTGACGGTGTACGTATCGGTTGGCAACTGCAACAGAGCAAAGAATCCATGCGCGTCGGTGCTGGTGTGGAAAGACCCGGACGGTGAGATAGCCGCAACTTTGGCATCAACAACTGGGCTATTGGTTTGCGAATCCACGACATCGCCGCGTAGATTCCCGGTGACGCCACCTGCCGCATCAGCCGGAAGCCGATCGTCACCCAAAACCGAGGCAAAAAGAAACGCGCTTGCAACGAACCGGACTAGCAAGCCAGAAATGGCCCTCGCCTTAGCCATCACGACCTCCTATCACGCCCTAACCAACGCCACGAGCAAAGCAATCACGAAAAATTGCTTTGAGCCGCGTCAGTTCGAACGCAGAAAGGTGATTTACCTTTCAGGCACCAGGTCCAGACACGAGGTCCCCAAATGGCCACTCGCGGCGCCGAGCTGCGCGGATCATGAAAACCAAGACGCCCGCGAGCAGGCTCCCGATGCCAAAAATGATGGCCGCGAGGCCTGCGCTTGCAAAGATGAATACCCATCCCGCCAACGCAACCAGCGCAGGCACAGGGTACCACCACATCCGATACGGGGGAATCGCTCCCCGCGCCCGGATGACGACCAGCGCTGCGATCTGGGCGATCGATTGGATGAGCACACCGGCGGCGGTGAGTGCGTTGATGATCTGGTCGAGCGAAAAGAGACAGGCCACGAGCGCAAAGACGCCCATGACCAACAGCGCGACATCGGGGAACCGTTGCTTGTCGTCGACGTGCGCGAATGGCCTCAGGAATACTCCGTCCGCTGCGGCGGCAAAGGGGACTCGCGAGTAGCCAAGCAGGTTGCCGTACACCGAGGCGAAGGCGGTCACGAGAATGAGGACGGTAACGAAAATGGCGGCCCCGGCTCCAAACACGTGCTCCACGACTGCTGAGGCAAGATGTTGGCCTAACGGTGGCAGCGACCCATCAGCGAGGGGCACGACCTTCTGCCACGGAATCGCGCCAAGGATCCCAAGCTGCATGGAAACGTACAAGACCGCAACGAGCGCGATTGAAATGATGATCGAGCGCGGGATCGTGCGCGACGGATTGATCATTTCGCCGCCGATGCAGCTTGATTGACCGTAGCCCGCATAGTCATACATCGCAATGATAAGCGCCTGACCGAGCCCTGCCCGCAAGCCAAGCCAAATCGAATCGTGCGGCGGAAGCGTCAAGGCCTGCGCAGGCGAAAATCGCGCGTACGAAGCGACGATCACGCACAGCAGCGTGACTACCGAGGCGACGGCGAGGGCAAGCCCGATGCGAGAGACTTCTTTGATGCCGCGATACAGGGCGAAGATGGTGACGATTCCGATGGCGATTGCAAGACCTTTGAGTCCCCACGGTGAGACCGTGAGCCTTGGAAAGAGATAGCCGGCGTAATTGGCAAAGCCAATGTAACCCGTGGCCTGATTGAGGGGCGCGACAAAGATCGTTTGCCAGACGAAGACAAAGGCGAGCAGCCTGCCGGCACGGACCTTGCCGAAGATCTCACGCAAATAACCATACGTTCCACCCGAACCCGGCAGCATGGAGCCGAGTTCCGCCCACACGAGGCCGTCGCACATGGCAAGGAGCGCTCCCAATAACCAGCCGCTCAAGGACAGCGGTCCGTGCAACGCGCCGAGCACAAGCGGGATGGTGATGAGCGGCCCGATGCCGATCATGGAGATGACGTTGATCGCCACCCCGCCGCCCAAGCCGACACCGCGGACTAACCGAGCGTCGCGCGCAACGATCTCGCGTTCGAGTGCTTGCGTCTCGACGTTCACTCAGTAACCAGCGCCTTCGTCAAGCCGCGCGGTGAATCGCTATCGATACCGCGAGCGCGGGCGGCCTCAAGGGCAAGCAGTTGACCCGTCATGAGCCACGCAAGGGTGTTGTACGCCTCGCTGATGATCGGTCCGAGGCCGGGAGCACCGTCTACCCCCTGCGAGCCGATAACGAAGCGAAGGGCGCCGGATTGCTGCACCTCGCGCAGCGGTCGTTGCACAACAGCGAGCGCGTCCTCGTCGATGATTCCGATAACGCTAAAGGAATCGTCGACCATCGACACGCTACCGTGGCGAAATTCGCCTGCGGCGAAGCCCTCGGCGTGCAGATAGCTCGCCTCCTTCAGTTTCAGCGCAATTTCGCGCGCCACGGGCAGGCCATAGTCCGAGCCGAGCACCGCGACGTGCGGGCGACCTGCTATCTGCGCAGCTGCGGTTGCAACGTGCAGCGGACCATCGCCTCCCAGCCAGCGTTGCGCCTCTTGCGCAGCTGCTGTGAGAACGTCACTGCCGCGCCCTGGGTCCGCACCAACAAGAGACGCGGCCCAAAGAAGTATGGCAACGGTGGCGGTGACGCTCTTGCTCGCAGGTACCGCAAGCTCGATGCCCGCGCCAACATCCAAGGCTACATCGGCTCGTGCGGCCAGAGGCGAGTCGGCTGTATTCGTCAGCGCGATGACGCGGCAAGGCGCAAGAATCTCAAGTGCGCCCAGGACGTCTGACGATCGACCACTTTGGGAAATAGCAACGATGATTTTACCTTGGTAGGCACGATGATCGAGACGCGCTTCAGTGGCCGCTAAGGCATGCGCCGCGATGCCTCGCCTTCGTAACGCAAGCGCACCGAGCTGTGCCGCAAAGAGCGAGCTGCCGCTACCGACGAGGATGACCTCGCCTCCGAGCGCTCTTGCCAGCTCATACGCCGTCTGCGATCGGGCGAGGCGCATCCAAACTTCAGGCTGTTCTCTAATCTCGCGCTCGAAGTGTACTCCGAGCGCGGTGGCACTCATTGCTACTTCCAGATCCGGCTAACTTTTTCAACGCGCACCGAGGTCACGGTCATGCCATTCTCGGTCTTGCCGCAATTCGTTTCGTACACGGACGGATCCGATGACCGCTTGGGTTCGCTGCAAACCGGAGGCACGCTGCAGTAATAGGGGTAGCCTGGAGTTATCGTGCCTGTGCCGATGCGACAGAGCGCCCCCGAGGCAAGCTGGAAGGCCCACACATTGTCACCCCCAGTTTGACCGGCGCTGGCGGGCAACGGTGCCGTGAGATTTATTTTGGTGCCCCGATCGTGGAGCAGGTCCTCGGGGCAGGCGACTGATTTCTTGCCGCTGATGAAACACGGATCGTGGATTGTATTGCCGCTCATGCAGCGAAAGGCATCGGTGCGCTGCACCGCGATCGAATCGGTCCAGCACGAGCCGTTCACCGTCTCGAGCACATGCATGTGACCCGGCTGATACACCGTGACGATCGTGCTCTGACTGGTATTTGCTGCAATCAGTAGGATCAAAACAGTTTTGAACATACTGCGACTCCTCGCTGCGAACGAGCGTTCGCAGATTTTGGCGACCCAACCTCTCTCGCAGGTCGATGGGTTGTCGCGGCGCCAAGTGAGACGTGATGGTGGAAACCGGCATTCTTCTCGTGCAATGCGTGGATCGCAAGGGAGTCGTCGCGGCGGTCTCAACGTTCATTTACGAGCGTGGCGGAAATATCGTTCGCGCGGACGAGCATCAAGATCCAGAGATCAACGAGTACTTCCTACGCCTGGAATGGGACCTGACTGACTTCAGCATCCCGTTGGAGGCATTCGCGACAGAATTTGCTGGTCTGGGGCGCGAGTTCGCTATGACGTGGCGCGTGGCGCGCTCATCGGATCGGCCGAATGTCGCCATCTTGGTTTCGAAGGCCGGGCATTGTCTGGCGGACTTGCTCTTTCGACATCAGATCGGCGAACTGCAGTGTGAAATTCGGCTCGTCATAAGCAATCACGATGATCTCCGCAGGCTGACGGAGTTTTATGGGATCCCCTTTCACTACGTTCGTCTTGCATCGGGAGGCAAGGATGCCGCTGAGGCAACGCAACGGGAACTCCTTGTGCAGCGGGGCATCGACCTCGTCGTTCTTGCGCGCTACATGCAGGTGTTGTCTGATGACTTTGTTGCCAGTTATCCGAATCGCATGATCAACGTGCACCATTCGTTTCTTCCCGCATTCATCGGGGCACGGCCGTATCATCGGTCGTACGAGCGAGGCGTCAAACTGATCGGAGCAACGAGCCATTACGTGACGAAGGTGCTCGACGAGGGTCCGATTATCGAGCAAGACATCGTTCGCATTACGCACCGCGACTCACTGGCGGACATGATCCGCAAGGGAGGAGACGCCGAACGAGCCGTACTCACCCGAGCGGTTCGCTGGCATCTCGAAAACCGCATCTTGGTGTATGGAAACAAAACCGTTGTCTTTGCCTAGAACAAGAATCCTACGCGCTGCCTGGGCGGATGATCGGCCTAAATCGCCTCTCTCCGAGCGCCAAGGTAGCGGCTCGAATAGTAGTCGTCAGAGAGTGAGTCGACGCGCACGCCGTCGGATGCCGAGGCATGAACGAAGCGGCCGTCACCCAGATAGATGCCAACATGTGACGCGCCTTCGGCATACGTCTGAAAGAAAACAAGGTCGCCGGGTTGCAGGCCTTCTTGTGCGATTCTTCGTCCCACCTCAAACTGCGCGTCGGCTGTGCGCGGTAGCTCGATCCCGTTTCGGCGAAACACCGCCTGCACGAATCCCGAACAGTCAACACCGCCAAACGATTCACCACCCCAGACGTATGGAACGCCGACATAGCGAAGCGCGGTTCGGGTAAGTTGTACTTCCGAAGCGATGACGCGCTGGGCCGCAGCAAAAGATGCCGCAAAGCTTGGCGGGGCCATCCCCGTATGCGTTGCTACCCACAAGCCCCGCAACTCCGCGACCTGCGCAGGCGTATTCGCGGGTTGCGCCGCGACGTGCACCTTGCGGTGCTTGGCCGAGGCAACAAAACGGCGATGCTTGTGCATCGCCATCGCAGGACTTCGTTTCTTGGGGAGTGCCGAAATGTGCAGAATCTGGCCTTCGCCCAGAACGTTTGCATCCCGCAGATGATTCAGACGAACGATCTGCGCAACGCTGACATGGAATCGGTCGGCAATGGCCGACAATGTGTCACCGGGCGCGACGGTATACGTCGCGGGTGCCGCTTTGGCGTGGGTTACAAGACAAAAACTGAGGGAAAGACTACAGCAAACAACAGCGATAGCTTTTCGCAACATTTCCTCTCTCAAACGCCTGCGGGGTTAGTTGACGGGTTAGCGCCGAAAGATAGCGCTTCTGCGACCCTGCAGATTCACCCCAGAGTCACCTGGGTTTCCCCCGCTCCGCACGAACGAGAACGTTCGATGTGGATTCGGCTTGGCTGTGCGCAACCGGCTTGAACTGCCAGTCTCACGCGAAGAGTTGCCGGAGTTCCCGGCTTTGGTTATCGATAATTATACGGGCGCGGGCTCGGCAGTTACCGTGCCGACCATCACGTCCACTGACAGGCATCTTGGGACTTGGGACGCGAGATTCCTCTTACGAAACAACCGCGGCTTGTCGGATTCCTTCTGCTACCTTTTGGGCGAGCTCGCGAATCTCTCGTTCGTCTTGCCCTTCGATCATCACGCGAATGAGCGGCTCTGTGCCCGAAGCGCGAACCAAAATGCGCCCATGAGCGCCAAGCCTTTGTTGCGCGTGCGCAATGAGCTCTTGCACTGCACCGTGCTCCATGCAAGCTTTGTCGGCGACGCTGACATTGACGAGCACTTGCGGCTGCGCTCGCATGATACTCGCGATGTCAGCCAACCTGCCGTTTGCTGCGGCGAGACTCACGACCGAGACAGCGGTTGCAATCCCGTCTCCCGTCGTGTTTGCCGCAAGATCGATGATGTGCCCCGATTGCTCGCCACCCAGACGGAATCCGCCACGCTGCATTTCCTCTAAGACGTACCGGTCGCCGACGGGCGTGCGAACGAGCAAAACACTCATTTCGCGCAGGGCGGTCTCGAGTCCGATGTTGCTCATGACCGTTGCAACGATGGTCCGATGAGGCAACTCATCGCGCCCCAACAAATCTTTCGCGCGCATTGCAAGCACGTGATCTCCCGTGATTTCCTGCCCGTCTTCATCAATGAACAACGCGCGATCGGCATCGCCGTCAAAGGCGATCCCAATGCTTCCGGGGTGAAGGGCAACGACGTGGCGTAGCCGAGAAAGATCTGTCGATCCGCAACGTACGTTTATTTTTTTACCGTTGGGCGTGCAGTGCAACTTCACGACACGCGCGCCAAGGTGCGAGAAAACTTTTGGAGCGATCTCGTAGGCAGCTCCGTGTGCGCCGTCGATAACGACCGTTCGTCCGCTCAGATCTCTCCCGAGCGATTGGCAATGGAGCATGTAATCGCGGACGGCTCGCCGCTTGTCCAAAATCGTGCCAACCTTGGCGCCACGTGGTCGCGGTAGCGCTGACGCGTCTGCGACGTGCGCGGCAATTTCGTCCTCGAGGGCGTCGGATAACTTGCAACCATCTGAAGCGAAGAACTTGATGCCATTGTCCTGGATCGGATTGTGCGAGGCTGAGATCATCACGCCCGCTGCGCTAGCGAGCGAGCGTGTCAGTCGGGCCACGCCCGGCGTGGGAACGATGCCCAGCTGCAGCACGTCGAGACCGATCGAGCAAATGCCAGCACACAACGCGGCCTCGAGCATCGGCCCGGAACACCGCGTATCGCGCCCCACGACCACCGGGCGTCGATCGCCATGCGTTGCCAAGACGTAACCGCCGGCGCGACCAAGCGCGAAGGCGAGTTCAGGGGTCAAAAACTCGTTTGCGACGCCGCGCACACCATCAGTTCCGAACAACTGGTTCACGCGGTCCTCAAGTCTTTCCAGGCGCGATCGCCACGCGCACGCTGGCCGGCGCAACTGTCACGCCGCCGACCGCAACCAGGTGGACATCCACGGGGACCGGCTTCACGGTCACCGTGATTGGCTTTGAGACGCTTGCCGTTGCGATACTCACCTGCGCGGCAAACACCCGCGATACCGCTGCCTGACCCCCAGCCACCACGAGGGTTTTTGGATCGATTTGGGCAGCCACGGTCGAGCCGCTGCTGTCATCGGCGATGACTGGCACGCGGCGGTACGCATACTGGTCAAGCACAACCACCGCCGTGGCCGGCGTCACCGAGAGCGGCTTATCTGTTTCCGGACCAACAACAGAAACGCTCAGCGCAAACGTGCCGGCGTGCTTGCCGCTGCAATCAAGATACGCCACGAAATCCTCTGGTACTAAGGTTTCGAGGGCGGACCTGGCACCTGCGAGCTCCACTGTTACTTCTTGCGTGGCGGTCGACGCCACCAGACCGCTCGACACCCCGTGCAGCGCAAGCGGCACCTCCAGTGTCTTCGTAAACGTCTGCGAAGAACTGAGATAATTGAACGTGAACCATAGTACGATCGCCGCGATCACCGCGACGACCTTAAGACCGAAGTTTCGTTTTATCCAGTCCATTGTTCGCTACATGCACTCTCTGGAATAGCGTCCGCGCATAGTCGACGATGGTGAAGCGCCCGGGTTTCGCACTGCGTGTCCACGACAAAGAGGACTGCAGCGCCGCCGACACGGCCTCGGCGTTTTGTGGCTGCTCCTCCAGCCGTCCATCCTTTGCGATCGCAATTGCTCCCGTCTCTTCGGACACGACAAGTGCGAGCGCGTCCGTCTGTTCGGTCACGCCAAGCGCCGCGCGATGCCTTGTTCCCATTCGCCGATCGAGCAAGACGACCTCAGACAGAGGCAAGAAGCAACCAGCAGCGCTCACGCGGTCGCGCCGGATGATGACCGCTCCGTCATGCAGCGGCGAGCGCGGCGAAAAGAGCGAGAGCAGCACCTCTGCGCTCAAGAGGGCATCGACTTTTGTGCCTGTCTCGAGGTACTCGTCCAGGGCAGCGTTGCGCTCGATAACGATGATGGCGCCAATGGCACTGCGCGATAAGACCGTGGCCGCCGTGCCGAGCACAGTGCACAGTTCTTGGACCGCGCCAGGTTCGCTCGGCTGCGGGCGTCCTTCATGGAAGCCTGCCCGTCCAAGTTGTGCGAGCGCGCGGCGAAGTTCTGGTTGAAACACGATGGGAAGCGCAACGCCGGAAACAATCAGGAGCGCATTGAGGAGCGAGAACACCGTCCACAGATGAAAATATTGCGCTCCCGCGCGCGCCAACAGCAGCAGCGCGATGCCCTGGAGGATTTGCATCCCGCGCGTTCCCCGAATGATCAGCAACACGAGATAGACAAAGTAGGCGGTCAGCCCAATGTCGAGCAGGTCCCAGATCGAAAGCGTCAGATGGGGCCAGTGCATGACGCTACTTTTGCGCCATCGCGCCCGGTAGATGCGTTTCGATGACTTGGCCCCGATCGACCGCCAACCCCATGTGCATCTTCAATGCATCGGTAAAAAGGGCGAGCGGTGCGTTTGAGAGCAGCGCTCCGAGTCCCAGACTGGCCCCAAAACGCTTGGCTTCAATCTCGATGACCGCAAGGGCCCGATGCAGCGGTGAGCGCCGCAGATCCCCTAACTCCAAGACCAATATCGCTGATGCATCCTTGCGGTTGCCGAGCGGGTACGCAGCGACCCCGCTGAAGCCATTCTCCGTCCCCCCCGCCGCCGAGGCGATCGCTTGAAGCGCGGAGGCGTCCAGACTGCCGGTAAGCTTCACCTTCACGATCGTCGTTTGCCCACCGGCTTCGATTGCCAACCCCAGCGCGTCAGATCCACCAAAGGGAAGGGCCGGCGAGGCGTTGCCCAAGGCAAGTCCCGCGGCGCCCCAGCCCATCGGGCGCGTTTTCGCCCAATCGGACACCGGCACCGAACGCTTGGCAACATAAATCGAGCAGCGCAACACGCCGTGCACATCAACCGCAATGGCACGCAGCATGTCGTCGGTAAAAAATGCGGGGTCGTCGTGCTGCAGCTCCAATCGAAAAGCACGGCCGGCAGTGTGAGCGGCCCCGATGACTTCGGCAACGCCCCTCGTTGCGGCCGTCACACGATCTTCACTCGTGCGCAGCGATACCACCGTTGCGTTGACGTCCGCATCGCTCACGCATGCGAGCAAAGACTCTGCAAGCAAGCGCCGCAGCACGTCGACTGTGCCTGGTAAGAGACTGGGGCTAACGATAAAGCGCACAATGAGCATTGTTGTTGCATTTGGGCACAACCGTGCCCACTGCGGCTTTCCGCATTTGGGTTCGAACTTCCCCGGAGGGGGAGTGCCGTGGGCGCAGGAAGGTACGAGCGCTCAAACATCATTGACCACAGTGTGTAGAGGGGAACGATTTGCCCAATATCAAGTCAGCAAAGAAATGGGTTCGTGCGTCAGAGAAGCGGCGCAAACGGAACCTCGATGTAAAAACTAGGCTCAAGTCGTCCTTTAAGAAAGCGACGGCGCAAGGCGCCTCATCAGAGCTTGTTCGCGGCGTCGCATCCGCCTATGATAAGGCGGCCGCACGCGGCATTATCCACCGCAACAAGGCAAACCGAAAGAAATCGCGTCTCGCGAAGCAGGCTGCAAAGAAGGGCTAAGTGCGCCCCTTCTTCGCGCTCGTTCCTTTTTTCGCAGTTCTCGCGCTCGCGCTCGTCGCCTCAGGGCTGCCGATCGACGCGGCTCCGACAGCGAATCCCTTTCCAAGTCCGATACCCAGCCTGGGCCCGAGTGCTGGGGTGCAATCTAATCCTTTTCCAAGTCCGTCACCGACGCCGACCAGCGTTGGTGGTAACGGGTTTGTTGCCGTCGGTTACTTGTGGGGTTCCGGCGGTGGGGGAATGATCCAGCCAACGCCCGGCAGCACGTCGACGCCAGTTGCGTTTCCTAGCTCAGCAACCGAATCCGGATTCTGGGTAGACATGCTTGGTCGGCTTGCACCTTCGTATCTGGCGTCCTTGACATACGAGAACTACAGGATCGCCGGCGGCGACAGGCCGCTTATCTCGTACGCGCAGCTCCGCGCACTCTACCAACCGCACGATTCTCGCTGGGCTTTTGGGATCGGCCTTCTGTCCGCGCAGCGCTCCACGATAAATGCCAACGTCAATACCTTCGGCTTTGGCTATTCCCTACTACCGAGTTTGCAGGGTCAACTCACGCCATACTCGTCGGGTTTCTTCTATCCGCACGTACAAGCGAACGGCGCGACCTCTTCCCTTTTCGCGGGCCAAGCAGGACTCATGTTTTTTCCACGGCGAGGAGGCGGACTTTTTCTTCGGCTCGGCATCTCGGCGCATTGTTGCCTTCCATCGGCCACCTCGCCGAAATCCGACTTCGGCACGGCGCTCGGTCTCGGCACTTCCTTCTAAGAGGCGTTAATGTAGCAGCGCACCTTTAGGTGCGCTTGCCTACGCGATGGAGCGGACCACAAGGTCCGCTGCTACAGACAAGTTGAGTTACCGCGGATCAACAATAACGGTCAAGCGAACGCCGGTAGGAAGTCGTCGCTGCTGTGCAACGGCACACGCCTCGAGCATAGCCTCCTCGGTCTGAGATTTGATGGCGATTCTCATGCGAAACTCTCCTCGCGCTTTCGCCAAGACATCGGGCGCCGGTCCCAGCACCTCCACGTCTCGCGCCGCGGCGCGCACGTGCGTTGCGAGCTCGCGAGCTCCCTCCTCAACGTTTGCTTGGCCCAAACCGGCGACGACAAGGTACGCGATTCGTCCGAACGGCGGATATGCCAACTCTCGCCGGACCTCCAGTTCCTTTTCTGCAAATGCGGTATAGTCGTGTTTTGCGGCCAGCGCGATAGCATAATGCTCGGGCGCATAGGTCTGCACGACGACGGAGCTACCGGGGCCGGCTCGTCCTGCCCGTCCTGCCACTTGCGTGAGCAGCGCGAACGTTCGCTCGGCAGCTCGGAAGTCGGGCCGATGCAAATCTTGGTCCGCGGCCACTGCACCGACGAGCGTGACCGATGGATAATCGAGCCCCTTGGCGATCATTTGCGTGCCAATCAAGATGTCGCCTTGGCTTGCGAAGTCGCTCAACAGCCTCTCGTGCGCTCCCAGCGCTCCGGTGCTGTCCGAGTCCATGCGAACAACGCGCGCGCTCGGAAAAAGCTCCTTCACCTCTTCTTCTATGCGCTGGGTGCCAAAACCGAACGGCCGCAAATCCGCCGCCTTGCATCTTGGGCAATGCGCGGAAATTTGAAATGCGTCGCCACACACATGGCAGCGCATCGAACGATCCGCGGCATGAACCACAAGTGACACGGCGCAGCGTCGGCAATGCGGCGCGAATCCACAGCTCCGGCACAGGAGCAACCCTGCGTAACCTCTTCGGTTGACGAAGAGGAGCGCTTTGTCGCCACGCGCCAGACACTTTTCGAGCTTGCCGGCAAGCGTCGTGCCGATTGCGCGTTTGCCGAGCAGCCCGCGCTGGCCGGTCATGTCGACGATCTCGACCTCCGGCAGCGGCGCCGCAGTTGCGCGGCGTGTGAGGCGCACGTGCAGGATGCGACCCTGCAGTGCGCTCCAATATGTCTCGAGGCTCGGCGTTGCGCTGCCCAGCACGACCGCTCCGCCAACGCTTTTCATCCGCTCGATCGCGACAGCGGCTGCGTGATATCTGGGTGCCACGTCTTGCTTGTAGGAGGGTTCGTGTTCCTCATCGACAACGATCAGTGCAAGGTTTGGGAGTGGCGCAAACGCTGCGGAGCGCGCGCCAACAACGACGTCGATCGCGCCCGAGGTGGCGTCTCGCCAAACCTTCGCGCGTTCCGACGCGGACAGGCCGCTGTGCAGCACCCCAACGCTCGCTCCGAATGCCTCTGCGAATCGAGCTGCGGTCTGCGGCGTCAGCGCGATCTCGGGGACGAGCACAATGGCCCTCCCTCCTCTCTCGCGCACCCGGTCGATGAGCCGTGAATAGACAAGCGTTTTTCCCGAACCGGTTATGCCTTCAAGCAACGCGGTCACCGGTTCACCCACAATCGCGCTATCGATTCGATCGATCGCTGCTCGCTGTTCGCTCGTCGGAGTGAGCGCCATCGTCACTGGAGCTCCTGCGCCCCCACGCTGCTTGGCCGCAGTTTCGTGAAGGCGAATCACCCCGGCAGCGGCCGCCGTTCGCGCAGTTGCCATGCTCGCTTGCGCGCGCTTTCTCGCATCGCCAAGAGGCAACGAGCCTCCGGCGTCTGCAAGCACCTCCACGAGACGTCGTGCTGCGGATCCCTTCGCTTTAGAGGCATCGTCTAACACCGCGACAAGCTTCTCGGGCCTCGCTCTGGGCTTCCCGGGAGGGCGTACCCGCACTCGTGCCACGAACCCCTCGTTGGCAAGACGCATGAGTCGCTGGCGGGTGGCGCCGAGGGGCAATCCGAGCTTCGCCTTGCGGAGCAACCGGGCAGCGGCCAGTGCAGAGAATTGCTTCTCGCCCAAGCGTCGGTAAAGCTCGGCAGCTTGTGCGTCGCGTTCGAGGGGCTTTCGAAGGAACTGGAAGCGTTCGTTGTTGCGTGGACCTCGCGGTGCCACCGTCCCCAAAGCTTCGCGCAACGTGCAAGCATAGCGGCGGCTCAGCCACTGCGCCAGCGCGATCGCTTCGCTGGGAATCGCCGTCTCTTGCAGAATTTCGTCGATCGCTTTAACGTCGTGCAGACCCCCAGTCTCCGTTCGCACGCCCACAACCCAACCGGCGACAAACCGTTTCCCAAGTGGCACGCGAACGCGCGCACCAAGCGCGGGGGTCTCCTCACCGACCGCGTAGGTGAACGGTGTGTTGAGCGCAGACGTCGGCACGTCGAGCACGACGTCGACGAACTGGGCCGAGGCTGTCATAGGGGCATGCTCACCAGCCGCGTCGGAGCGGAGCTTTGGAGAGTTCGTCAAGGACGCTGCGGACTTCATCGTCTGACACTTCGACGCCGGTTGCTACCTCACCCAAGCGAACGGGGAGAACGAACCGAGACGCCCCACCGCTGCGTTTTTTGTCCATTTTCATGGCGGCGATGATCGCGTCCGAAGACAGGCCGAACAGCCGCACCTTGATTCCAAAACGCCTCAGTGCGTCTGTGACCCGGCGCTGGTCGCGCTGGCTCCACGCAGTTCGACCGCGCGCAAGCATGCCTGCCGCGCGCAATCCTAAAGCCACGGCGGCCCCATGCGAAAGCCGATACCGCGACGCATGCTCGAACGCGTGGGCAAACGTGTGACCCAAGTTGAGTGCTGCTCTTTGCGCTCGGTCATTTGGATCGGAGGCGACGATGCGAACCTTCACCGATGCCGCGGCCGCAACGAGCGGGGCCCATGCCGCATCGTCCATGTCGCTGGTACTGCGCTCCACCCGTTCGAGCAATGACGGATCTCCAATAATCGCGGCCTTCATGATCTCGGCGATCCCGTCTCGCAGCGATGCCTTTGGCACGGTGCCCAGCGCGCCAAGATCCGCTATGACGGCTGTAGGTTGCCACATCGCGCCGATGAGATTTTTCCCTTGGGAAAAGTTCACACCGGTCTTCCCCCCGATCGCAGCGTCGACCATCCCCAGGAGGGTTGTTGCCACGGGAACCCAGCGCACACCGCGCAGATACGTCGCGGCCGCGAAGCCTGCGACGTCCGTCAGGGTGCCGCCCCCAACGGCAACCAGAGCACAATCGCGCTCTGCTCCCGCCTCGAGCATGCGCTCGTGGAGTGCGGCCACCGAGGCCCAGCGCTTATGCCGCTCGCCGGCGGCCATGACGTGTTCGCCGCACACCTCGCACCCCACCGCGGCCAGCGCCTGCGCGACGAGCCGAGCGCGATCAGCCACGGCTTTATCTGCCACGAGGAACGCGCGCCCTTTCCGCTGCGAGACGATCTCTGCGGCCTCGCTCGCACCACTCGTCGAAACGATGATCGGGTAGGTCAACCCGTCGACAACGATCCTCACCGGCTCGTCGCCTCGCTTGCCTGCTTGTCGCCGTACCAGCGAGCGATGATCTCGGCCGCTTCTCGCGCGCTGCGACGATCCACCCTTATGGCAAGGTCGCAATCAGCGTAGGCCTGCTCGCGCGCGGCAAGCAAGGCGGTCACGGTTTCGATATCTGGAGTCGCGCCCAAAAGCGGCCTATGCTGGCGTCGTGACACCCGTCTGTGAGCTGCTCGAGCTGATATGGATAAGTAGACTATATAGGAAGAGCGACGCAGCAGCGCGCGGTTGCGAGGGTCGACCACCGCTCCTCCACCCACTGCGATCACGGCGGGACCAGCGCCACTCGTTTCCGCTATGACCGCGGACTCGAGGCGGCGAAACGCGGCTTCACCTTCTGAAGCAAAAATCTGCGCGATGGGGCCATTGCGGCGTTCGATCTCCGCGTCCGTATCGACAAACGGAACCCCGAGCAGCTTTGCCAGCCGTTTGCCAGTGCTTGTCTTTCCTGCGCCCATGAAGCCCGTGAGCACCACATTCATGAGGGCTATGTTCTGCCAGGTCTGGCACGCTCATGCCGCTTCGGGGACGAGGAGCCCAAAATAGGGTTGCGTGCTACAGTGGCTTATCGATCGCGATCGAGGTTTCCCATTTATCGAATATGGCAATCACTCGATAGGTTCCGGCCGGTACCTGTCGGGCATTGAGGGCGTTTAGGTCAAAGGTGGCGCTGTACACTTTCGTTTCACCAGGCTGCAGCGCAAGTGCACTGGGTTTAGGAGAGACATTATGGAAGTAGCTCGATCGCCAAACTTCGATCGGAAGCGCAAACAACCCGTCGACGTAATAGATAACCTTGCGCACCACAAACTCGCACTGCGAGCCGCTCTTGAATCGTATCGTCATTGGCAAGGCCGAGTCGTTAGTCACGGCGAGCCGCATTTCAATGACCCCAACTTCCGGCAGCACGTCCATCGGGCGCTTCGTATCGGGATTGACGATTTCGAAATCGTACGTCATGCCGGGCGGGAGTGCAGGCTGGGGACGGTGGATGGCTTGCGCCAGCCACTTCGGCAGAATTGGTTCGCCAACGGTAAAGCGCGTTATGGCGGCCATCGCAAGGAGCAACAGAGAGGCCAGCAAGACCATCGTCACCGCAAATTGCAGTGGATTTGAGCGGCGGTGGTAGCCAGCGGCCCCACGAGCTCGAACGCCGTGCGTGCCGTGTCCTCCGGGGTCGAAGCTGTTACGCGACGCCATCCATGAGCTCAAGCGCTGTCAACGCCCCACATTTCACAAAAAACAAAGCCGGGGACGGCAAGAGACTCCCCGATGATATCATCGGCTAAAAAGGGGCGTTCCCTTAGCCAGGACACTCTCACGCTGCTCCATGCTAGCCGCGCTCGAGCGTGCGTGTTGGAAGCCGTTTAACTTTCGGACGCTCCGCCGCACCCATCCGCGCCTTGACGGACTTGATGCGATCGCCGACGTCTTTGAACGTACAGTCGCTGGCGTACAGCTCTTCAAAGGAAGAGAGCGCTAGGGCCAAGGATTCGGGCGTGTCCTTTGCTTCGTAGAGCTCGCCCAAGTTGTACAGCGCCTCATGGTATTGAAACTCTGGATAGCCGGGCGTCTCGATCGCCTTGCTGAAGCGCTTGGCCGCTGCGGTGTCCAATCCTTGACGGCGCAGGCACAAGCCAATTGCGTTATGGCACAGCACAACATAATCGCTTTCGCGCTGAATTGATTGCAAAATGACAAGCGCTTCGTCGACCCGCCCGAGCTCGCGATAGGCGATACCCAGTCTGTACTTGGCGGCGACGTCCCCGCCCTCGGCGTCCTTTTCTAAGCGTTCGGCAAACTGTTCGATGAAGTCCGCATTGGATTCGTCAAAGCGCGCCATCGCAATGAGCAATTCCACGGCTTGCGCAACCTGCCCGCGCGCAGCCTTGACGAGCGCGAGCCGATAGCGAGTGGCAGCGTGGTGAGGCCGCAGCTCCGAGGCATTTTCCAAAAGCCGTTCGGCGGTCTCGTATTCCTTCGTGTGATCCATCAGCAAGCACGCCAACTGGTACCCTGCGCGTGCGTCGTGCGGGTTTTCTTCCAACGCTTGGCGATACGCCTGGGTTGCGCGCTGATAGTCACCCTTGCCGACGAGCAAGTCGCCGCGGGCGACGTCGTCGACCGAGCGCTGCACGTCGGCCGCTTTGGCCCGCAACGATGTCAAACGCTCGCGAAGCATCTCGTCGTGCGAGGCCATGGGCTCTGCCTGTTTCAGCAACTCGGCAGCGTCCGAGCCACGGGACCACGTGATGAGCGTTTCCGCACCTTCAAGGAGCTGCTCCGCCGCGCCCGAGCTGTCACCCGCATCATGCAGTAAGGTCGCAAGCTCGCGCCGGTAGGGAACGGGATCTTCGGCGATCTCAGCAAGCCTGCGACAGACGCGCTCCACCTCTGAGGCAGCAGACGCTGCGTGGTAACAGCGCAAGGCAGCATCCAGCTCGCTCTTCGCTTCCGTGCGCCGACCAGCCCGTTCATAGGCTTTCGACGCAAGCTCGTGCACGGATCCGTCATCAGGCTGGATAGCGATTAATTTTGGCGCGAGTTCGGCAGCGTGCGCGACATCGTCGCTGCCGAGGTAGTCCACAAGTGCCTGGGTGTAGGCGAGCGCTGCAGCGGTGTGGTTCCCAAGTTGTTCGTGGAGCGCCCCGAGTTCTTCGCGGAACGTTGGGTCGTCTGGGAAGCGCGCGACGAGCTCCGCATACGTTTCGATCGCCTTCTGCGGGTCGGCAACGGCTGCAAAATGTGCGTCATCCCGAGCAAGAGCGGCTGTAGTACTGAGTTGCGCAAACGCCAAGAACAGATCACCCATGCGAGACTGAGCTACAGGCGCGCTGCTCGGATCGGCAACGGCCAGCGTCTTATATGCCTCGCGCGCAGCTGCGATATCCCCAAGATCGCGAGCTAAATCGCCGCCGACGAGCAAATACGGACCAGGCGCAGCTTCTAAATTCGCTCGCTTGCGCGTTTCCCGAAGCGCCTGCGGGGCACGGCCCTCGTGTATGAGGCTCGCAAGCTCGGTTGCCATTTCGATCGACAAGGCTCCGTCGGCCGCGAGCGCTTCAATCGTTCGCAGGGACTCAACGCAGGACTCGGCTGGCACGATTGCGGCCGTTGCCTCTGCGTCGATTTCCGGGCTCTCCTTGTGGTTCTGCACCTGCGCCGCGAGCGCACCCTGGGCATCTTCAACCGCCTTCCGCGTCGATTCGAGATCCCCGGCGAGTTGCGCAAGCTCGCGCTCGCTTTGTGCCTTTCTGCCTTCGAGCTCGAGGACGGTCGCGCGCTGCTCGTTCACCTTCGCGGAAAGTTCCACAAGCGCGGCACCCTCGGCCGCAGTCGTTTTCGCCAGCGCATCCGCGTCGCGCAGCGATCCTTCAAGCACCGCGATGCGGCTCGCCAACGCTTCCGCATCTGCTTCGCGCTTTGCTCGCAGCGCTTCCGCTTGCTCTGCTGCCGCATCGGCTTCGACGCGCTTGCGCTCCGCTGCCGTTATGAGTGATTTCGTCTTCGCAAACGACTCTTCAAACTCACGCTTTTTCGCTTCGAGCGCTCCGAGCTCTGCTTCTCGTTTCTCGCGGGCCTTCTCGGCCGCGTTCGCGATAGCTTCCGCTTCGGAGCGTCGCTTCTCCGCGGCTGCAGCCAAGGGCTTCACTTTTCCGATCGAGTCTTCGAGCACTCGTTTCTTGCTCTCGGCCGCGTCGATCGCGGCCTGCAAATCTGCAAGCCGGGAGGACAGATCGGTTGAAGTTTGTTGCGCCGTGCGGCTTTGCTCGACGATATCTCGCAGGTCTGCCGTCGCCGTCTCGCCCTTGGCTTTCGCCTCGGCCACGCGCGCTTCGAGTTGTTGAAGCGTCTTCTCGGCGGTGCTCGCCTTCGCGTCGGCCTCTTTGCGCCGCGCGTCGGCGGCTGCAAGGTCTTTGCGCAGCTGAGCGGCCTTCGTATCGAGCTCGGCAACTGAGAGTTCCGCTCGGGTTCGCTCGGCATCTTTTGTCCGCGCCGTTTCGACAGCTGCATTTTGGAGTTTGTCGAGATCGGCTTGTGCCCGCTGGCGGCGTGCCGCAAGCTCCAACATGGCGGCATCGTGCGCCGTTTGCGCTTTCGCCGCATTCGTTTGAATCTCGGCGGCCTGTAACCGCGCTTCCTCAAGGCGTTTCTCTTCTTGCGCAACCTCCGCGTGCAGCGCTTTCGCCTTTTGCTCGAGCTCTCTGACCGACGCAACGCTCTTGCTCTGCGCCGCAGTCTTGCGCTGCTCAACCGTTTCCACTTCGCTTTGCAGTTGGGTAAGCTTCGCGTCGAGTTCGGCTGTGGCTCGCTCGATCGCCTCGCGAGTCTGAGCAGCCTCTTGCGCCTCGGCCTGTGCTTGCGCAAGACGCGTGCGAACCTCTTCCAGATCTCGCTCCGCCGCGGCGCGCGCAGCGGCGATTTCCTCTTGCGCCTCACGCTCCAGCGCCGCGCGCTCCTCGTGCGCGGCACGAGTCGCCTGATCCGTTTGCGCTGCAACCAACTTCTGCTCGCGCTGCGCCTTTGCAATTTCTTCCCGCAGTTTGGCAAGCTCAGCGGCTGCCGATTCCCGCGCCTGTGCGATCTTTGCGAGCTCGTCGCGCGCGACGCTCTCTTCACCATCCGGCTCGGGCGGTGCGGGGACGACGGGCGTTGGAGTCAAGACAGCGCTCTGCGGCTTGGGCTTCTCTTCTATTGGAACGACGTCGACAGGGATTGGTTCTGGAACGGCTGCCTGCGCGGACGTTTCGGAGTCGCCTTCCTCTTCATCGCCTTTGGTGTCCAAGTCGGCAAGCATGCTGCGAGCGCGTGCGTTGTTGCTGTCGATGGCGAGGACCATGTTCACGATCTGTCGGGTGGTACCAAATTGTTGCGCGTCTCTTGTAATCTGCCCCGCTTGCAGATAGTAGCCGATCGCTTCTGGGATCATGCCCTTAATCTGGTGCAGTTGACCCATATGCACGATCGCTTGGATGTGGGTTTTCTCCCGATCCAGGACTTTCTTAAAAGCAAGAATCGCTTGGTCGTACTGCCCGTTCGCCTGGTAAATGCAGCCTGCCTCAAAGAGTGCCGGCGTGTGTTTGAGGTTCGATTTGCGCAGCACATCAATAAACTTGGCAAGGCCATCTTGCGTGCGTCCCTCAACCACGTCTGCTTGACCGAGGTGGAAGATAACGTCAAGATTTTGGGGATCGAGATTATGGGCGCTTGCGAACGCTTGCCGGGCGCGCGTCATGTCGCCCTGGTCGTACAAGAGCGCAAGCCCAGCATTGAGGTAGCACAGCGCGGCTTCTGCACTCGCTCCCGCCGTACCGAGCATTTTCGCTGCGTCCAGGCGCAGGTCGACCGGGCAGTCGGGCATATCCGCAATGTCTTTGAGCAATGCGGTGGCCGCTTTTGCGTTGTTGCGGATAAGATGCTGACGGGCCTGGGCCAACACGCTGCTCACGCGTTGCTGCACTGCGCCTTCGCTTTTGCCTTCGCCGCTGCGTGCACCCGCCGCCATGGTCTCTACTGCTTCTCAAACAGCGTCGCTGCGCCGCGTTGTGAGGAGGTAAAATGTTCCCTGACTTCCGCGACCGAATCCCCGCCGTATTTTTCCGCAAACAGTGGCGCTAACGTCAAACAGACCATCGCTTCTCCGATGATCGATGCTGCCGGTACGGCGCACACATCGCTGCGCACGACAGCCGCGGGCGCCCGCTTTTGTTGCGCCAGGTCGACCGATTCGAGGGGCTTCATCAGGGTTGCCAGCGGCTTCAGTCTTGCTGCAATAGCGATATCTTGGCCATTTGACAAGCCGCCCTCGATGCCGCCGGCTCGATTGCTGCCACGCCCAACGGCGCCATCTTGCACTTCGAATGTATCGTGCGATCGGCTCCCGACGAAGCTTTTGGAACTGATGCCTTCCCCCACTTCAACCGCCTTGACCGTCTGAATGCTCATCAAGGCTGCGGCTAGGAGCGCATCGAGACGATCGCCCGGCTGCCGATTGCTTCCGATACCCACCGGCATGCCGCTCACGCGAACTTCGAATGCGCCGCCGAGCGTATCGCCCGCAGCCTTCGCTTCATCAATGCGGCGCACCATATGCGCCTCCGCTTCCGGATCGGCGCAGCGTACCGCTGATGCTGCTATATACTGAATATCGGGCAGCGTTCTTGGGTTCTTGGCGACGACGTCTCCGATTTGTATGACATGCCCGCGCACTGTGACGCCGAACACTCTGAGGTACTGGCGCGCTACCTCGCCGAGCGCCACGCGCATGGCCGTTTCCCTCGCGCTCGCGCGCTCGAGCACGTTGCGCAAGTCGCGGTGGCGATATTTGAGCGCGCCGGCGTAATCGGCGTGTCCGGGACGCGGGCGGGTGATCGGATCGCCCTGCCCGCGCAGCGGATCCATGAGTTCCCGCACGTTTTCAAAGTCTCGGTTCCGAATGACCAGGGCGAGCGGCGAACCCAGGGTGACTCCGCCGCGCAGGCCCGCGAGCACCTCGACTTCGTCCTTTTCAATTTTCATCCGCCCACCGCGACCGTGCCCGCCTTGCCGGGCCGAAAGCGCACCATTCACACTGGACAGGTCAAGCTGCAATCCGGCGGGCAAACCATCGATGATGCCCACAAGGGCCGGCCCGTGGGACTCTCCGGCAGTTATGTATCGAATCATGAGCGCGACGTTTGCGCGCAAGGCGAGTTCGCCCTTGTCGAGCAGATGCGCGTGGCGCGCCCGCGCAAGAAAAGAGCCGCGGGCTCTTTAAGCCCCGCGGCTCCTCCGGTTGCGGTGCCGGCGCTATTGTCCGGCGATGATGTGCGGCGTAATCAAGAACACCACTTCTTGATGGGTCGTAGTCTTTTGGACGTTCTTGAAGAACGCGCCAAGGATCGGGATGTCACCCAAGAGCGGCACCTTACTGACGCTCACCGTGGACTCGTCGTCGAGCAGACCACCAAGCACGATCGTGTCGCCATCCTTCACCCGGAGGATCGAGTCGGCTTTCCGATTGTCGAGAATTGGGAACTGCTGCACGAGACCAACAATCGAACTGCGCTCGACGTGCATGGTCGTCGTAATGTAGCCATCCGTATTCACGACGGGCGTGATGATGATCTTGACACCAATGTCGATATATTGCGCCTGGAATTGGCCCGAGCGCGGATCGTAGTAGACCAGCGGATACGTCTGACCAACGAGCAGGCTGGCCTGCTGGTTGTCAAGTGCGGCCACGCGCGGATTGGCGAGCACCTTCGCATCGTTGTGCGAGATCAGGTAGTTGAGCTGGCCCTGAATGAAGAGCGGGTTCCGAGTAAACGGTTGCGGCGCAATCGAGTTGCCGCTAATCGTCGTCTCGGGCACCGTAATGCCGCCGGGTGGGCACGCGATGCAATTCTCAAACAGGTCGAACGGTGAGGTTCCAACCCACTGGGCGCCCACGTTGAGATTGCCGTCGTGGGTGACGTCGAGAACTTTCACCTCGAAGACCACCTGCGGCGCCGGAACGTCAGCCAGTGCCAGGAAGTTGCGAGCCGATTGAATGATGTCTGGCGTTCCGCTCACGATCACGGTATCCGTCCGCGGATCGATCGTGAACGACGTCGGCGGAATCACACCGGCAAGTTGTTTCCCAAGGTCTGACGGGTTCGCGTACTTGATCGGGAAGGCGACCGTTTGGGTTGCCATCTGGCCCGCCGTTCCGAACTCTGAATTGAGATCGGCCGTCGTCCCCACGACGTAGATGTTGCCCATCTTGCGATAGTCGAGGCCGTTGGTCCGCACGATGAGATCGAGCGCCGTGCTGAGAGGCACGTCGTGCAACGAGAGCGTCACTGTACCATGGACGTTTTGCGTTGCGACGATGTTCTGGCCACTCTCGTTTGCCAGCAGCTTGAGGACGTCCAGGATGTCCGCGTTCTTCACGTCAAGATTGACGTTGCGTCCGCTCATGTCCATCATCCCCGCCGGCGGCCCGGGTGGAGCCATCGCAGCGTGGCTGACTGCTTCGTGTGACGCCATCGTACCCGCGGCAGCGCCACGTTTGCTTGGAATCTTACAGTAGAACTTCCCACCCGGCAGCCACGGGTTCGGCGTCGCCTCGGCGACGACGACCGGAGCAACAGCAGGCTTTGAAGCAGGAACGGATGCCTTCGCGACCACTTGATGGGTTACCGCGGCGACGTGCGCTTGGGGCGCAGGCTTCGCAGCCGGTTTCGAAACCACGTGCGTGGCAGCCACCACCTGGTGCACGGAGGATGTGGACCCGGCGCTCGCCGTAGCGGGCGCAGCGGACCCGTTCAATGCCGTATCCTGTCGAGTCTTTGCCTCGCGAGCCGCGGTGGCGGCCGCTTGCGCGGGCAGGGCAAACGCGACCTGATTGGTTGGCACGGAGAGTTTGAGCGTGTGGTCCCCGCTGCGCTGCAGATCATATTGGGGCGAACCAGACGACTCCACCACGATTCTCATGACGGCTGGCGTTGCCGAAAGTTGCCCAACACGAACCTGCTGCAGCTGACCCCTTGAGAACCCAATAACCTTGGTCTGGCCATCGTACGATGCGGGCGACACATCCACCACCAGGTCCACGGTGTCGCTCTTCGCGTCCACCGAGTACCGGCTGACTTTCGTCGTCACCGGCCCTGCCGCTGCCACCGACAATTCAAACGATCCGCCTCGTTTTTCGTACGAGACGTCTTTGATCGGATTGTCGGCGGTTCGGCCGGGCTGCGGAGAAGCCAGACCGGCGAATGCGACGGCGCACCATACGAGCCAGGCCGACGTCAACCGAAGATGCCGATGCATTTAATTTAACCCCCTAGCGAGAAGTGTCGCTCTTCTGTCTGTGTTCCGAGCGTGATGTAATCTGGACCGATTGCGATAACTCTAAACTGATCGTCGACGCTGTCACCAGGCCGCACGAAGTACGACTTGCCATTGTCTTCCAGGATCGCGATGAAGCCGTTGCCGTGTTCGAAGATGCCGGTCAGGTGGACGGTGCCCCAAATTCCGCCCGCACCCGGCGCACTCTCGAATCCCGGAAGGGTCGGAATGTTGGGGAAGGTGGAAACAGCAACTTTGGGTGCTGGTGTGGGCCCGATGCCCGTCGGTGGGCCAAAGAGCGCCACAAACGGATCCGGACGACCGGCGCTTGGTACCGTCTTGGATTTCACGATGGGGACGGGCGTCGTCGTCATAGGCGGCGGCGTGCCAACATCTGGCGCGACGGTCACAGGACCGGGTGGCGGCGCCTGTGCACCACCGCACGCGGCGAGCACGAGGCAAACTGCGACGGCCGAAGCTGCAACGAGAAGCTTCATGACTTATTGACCCCCTGCTGGAGCCGGCGTCGCCTGCGGTGGCGGCCCGCTTGGGCTCAAGCGGTACGCGACGATGGGCAGAACGATATGCAACTTAGGCGTGACGCCAACATCGGCGCGCGTGGACGTCAACACGACGTTACCCACACCGATGAGCTTCGGAAACTTGTTAAGGTCGCGTAGGAATTTTTGTAAGTCTGTGTAGTTGCCTGAGAATTCCATGTTGATTGGAACCTGCTGGAAGGACTGATTGAGGTACACGATTGCGTTCACGCGCGGCGACATGCTCGCACCGGCCTTGACCGTCGGATTTCCGGCTGCGCCACCCGAAGCACCCGGCACCGGAGTCGCACCAGTCATCGCGGTCTGGGCGCCACCTTGCGGCATTTGCGCATTTTCCGATTCCGCTTGCGTGTTTGATGCATTCAGCGCTTTGCCAGCACGCGCGAGCGGTTGGCCGATAATCGGCGCGTTTTGCAGCGCGCTGGCACCCGTTGGAACAGGTGCGGGCGTCGGCGAGCCCGATGGCGTCGGCAGTGGCTGCGGAACGACTGCCGTCACCACCAAACCATCGCGCGTCGCGAGGTCCTCGATCTGCTTGAGATACGAGGGAATGTATGCGCGCGGATCGGCGGTCAATTCCACGCCAGTCAGACGCGATTGCACTTGCTTGATCAATCCGAGGTAGAGCGGCTTTTGGTCCGCGACTGCCTTCAGAGACGTGTACTGCGACTGGAGGTTGTCAAGCTGTGCCTGCGAGGCGGCGACTTGCGTCAGCTTTGGTTGGATCACCATGAAGTACGCGCCGATTAAGACAAGCGCGAGCACGCCGACAACGATGAGAATGCGATTGAGGTTACTCTGTTGCTGGTTCATTGTTGTCCAATCACCGCCGGGCTGAGCGTTCCGATGACGGAGAACGCCACGTCACCGCCATTCGGAGAAGTTGGCGACACGGCTTGCGTGCTCGTTGTCAAGTCGGCGTCCCCAAAAATGGGCGACCCGTCTAGGTTCAACATGAGGTCCGCAACTTCGCGATAGGTCGAAGTGTCGCCGGAAAGCGTCACGTTGCCGCCATCGGTCGCATGTGCAACATTGACGCTGTTGTACCACATGCCGTGCGGCGTGTTGTTCCCAATATCCGAAAGAATTTCTGCAAGTTGCAGCGGGCTCTGCTTGATGCGCTCGAGCAGGTCGGCTTTCGCTCGAAGCTGCGCGACCTGGTCTCGGAGATCGTCAACTTCTTTTACCGCCGCTTGTTCGACCGCTACTTTTTGCGTCCAGGCTGCAATGTCGCTGTTCAACCTGTTGATTCGAATGTTCTCGAAGACGTCGAACAGCGTCACGAACAGCAACTCGGCCACGAGCACCACCAGACCGATAGAGAACACTCGGTCGAAGGTAAAAACTGACCGCCGTTGTGCTGAAGGAAGTAGGTTGATATCAATCACAAGCGTGCTCCTCGATCAAACGCGTCGTGCTCACGCTGCTGCTCCCGTTCGGCTCTCGGCCTGCAAGTCGCGCTTGGCTAAGCCAGCGGCGACGATCATGGACGGCCCAGCATCGCGCAAGAACTCTGCGGGAAAATCTGCGGGATCGTGGGCAGCGCGTTCGAGTGGCGTCGCAGGGGCGACGGGCAGTCCGAGCTCGTGACTCAAAAACGCATCCAAGTTCTCCAAGCGGCTCGATCCGCCGCCCAGGATGACTGACTCGATCGTTTCGCCGCGGAAGCGCGTCCGGAAGTAGTCCAGCGATTTGTGAATCTCGGTAACAAGCTCGGTGAGCGGCGGCGTGATCACGTTGAAGATTCGAGTCACGGTCGGCGGCACAGGCCCAGTATCTTGCTGCGAGAGAATTCGTGCCTTTTCACGCTTCATTTTTTCAGCGTCGTCCATGGAGACGTTCAAGCCGTTGGCAATGGCCTTCGTGATGGCGTTACCACCGATGGGCACGTTCCGAGTGAATGGAACGAAGCCACCCTTGGTGATGTTGATGCTCGTCGACGCGGCTCCCACGTTGATAATAGCGATGTTCTGCTCGAATTGCGCGTCCTCCGGAGCAATCATTGCGCGGACCATTGAGAAGGGCTCGACCTCGACCACGTACGGGGTTAAGCCTGCAAACTGCAGCGCGCTCATTTGCGAGGTGACAAGGTCTTTTTGCGCGGCGACGATGAGCACGTCCATGTTTTGGCCGTCCTCAGTCTTTCCCAAAATCTTCGCGTCAATTTGCGCTTCGTCGACGGAGTACGGGAGAAACCGCTCTGCTTCGTATTTGGTCGACTCCCGCAGCTCGCGCTCGCTCATGACCGGCATGGTCACTTGGCGCACGACGACCGTGGGACCGGACACCGCGCTAATCGTTTTGCGCGCGCTGAACGCACCGTCGCTGATGAGCGCGCGCAGCGCCTCACCGACGAGTTGTGGATCGCTGACCACACCATCTTTGATGCTATTCGCAGGCGTGCTCACGCGATAGACATGCTCGAGGACTGCACCTCGTCCGGATGACCCGAACTGAACTGCCTTCAATTCGTGAGAACCGAAATCAATGCCAACGTACTTGTTGGATCCGCGCGCGAACAGCTTGCTCAAGAACGACATAGACGCCGAGCCTCTCGTAACCGTCCCGTTATAAACTATATGAGGACGGGGCTAAAGAGATAACCTCACTAAAAAACATCGGCACCCCGGCAGCGCAATGTTAGAACGTTTATTCGATACAAGCTACTGGACGATACGGGTGTGTGCTAGGTTTACGAACTGTCGATGCCACCCATCGGGACACGATTGGGTATGTAGCAGCGGACCTTTAGGTCCGCTCAAGTCGCCCTCAGCTTCAAAGCAAAGCGCACCTAAAGGTGCGCTGCTACAGAAACCCGCTAGTGAAGGATCGCCTGGAGTTTATCGTGGTCCATGATGACCACGTTTGCGGTGCGCATATCGATGAGCTTCTCATCCCAAAACCGGTTGAGCATGCGGTTGACCGTCTCGCGCGTCGTGCCGATCATGTTCGCCATTTCCTGATTTGTCAGCCGCAAAGTGAGACGCGTGCCACCCTCAACTCGCTCGCCGAAGTTCTTCTCGAGATTGAGAAGCAGGGCGGCGAGTCGGGTTCTAATATCCTGATACGACGCGGCCTGGATCGCCTGATTGGTCGCCCGCAGGCGAGACGAAAGCGTCATGACCAAGCTCAAGCTCATTTGAGGACTGCGTCCTAAGAGATCGAGAAAATCCTTGCGCGATAGGATCGCCACTTCGACGTCCCCCAGAGCCTTAATCGTTGCCGATCGTGGCGAGGCGTCCAAGACCCCCATCTCACCAAAGAAATCACCCTCTTTGAGGATGGAAAGAATGCTTTCTTTGCCTTCGTTGGAAAGCCGGGTAACGGCAACATTTCCCTTCACCACGATGTAGAGCGCATCGCCTGGATCCCCTTCGTATACGAGCACCGCGTGTTTGGCAAAGCGGCGAGTTTGAACCAGTGAGGCTATCGCCGCAAGATCTTCGTCGCCGAACTCCGCGAACAGCGGAACTTTCTTGAGGAGAGTGGCATCGAGCGGTTTGTCAAAAGTCTTCTGCACGGCCATGAAACTCCAAGCGTAAAATTGCGGCACGAAGGAAGTGGCGGCCGCGGGCGCTCGTAAAACGGCGCCTGTCCCCAAGTATCGGCAATCACAGGCCAGCAGTGTAGCCCAGCCCAGGGTGCGGGCGACTGTCAAGTCGCCCATGTTAGGTGACCATTGGAAAACCGGTCCTAGCCGCCGCCTATATGGCGGTACAGCATGTCTTGGTATGCAGCGTATGGACCGAACACAAGTCCGGGTGCAAAGATCACGACAAGGGCCCCGAGGACGAGAAATGGCCCGAGGGGCAACACGTCTTTGGCCCGGCGCTTTCGGGTCAAGAGCACCGGTATCGCGAGAAGAGCTCCCACGATGAAGGCTGCGGCAAATGCGGCGATTGAGTGCGCTAGACCCAAATAGAGACCCAGGCAGCCCGCAAGCTTGACGTCCCCAAATCCCAAACCAGCACCGCGTGTCGCGAGGTAGATGAGACCGAAAAGCCCCACCCCAACGGCCGCGCCCTCGAGGGCGTCGATTGCTCGGCCATCCAGCAACGCCACGAGAAACCCAACCAGCGCAACAGGCACCGTCACAACGTCGAGGATCAGCAGATGATCGATATCGACAAAGAGCGTGACGATCGCAAAGGCGCTCAAGACAAACACCGCGAGAGTCCAAACGGTTAGCCCAAACTCCGCGGCGGCCAACGCAAACAGCGCGGCGGTGGCAAGCTCGACGAGCATGTACCGCGCTGAAATCTCCGCCTTACAGGAGTGACATCGCCCACCCAGCGCAAGCCACGATAGGACGGGAATGTTCTCCCAGGGGCTCAGGCGATGTCCGCACGCTGGGCAATGCGAGGGTGGTGACGCAATGGATTCGCCGCTCGGCACGCGGCTGATGACGACGTTGAGGAACGAGCCGATCAAAAGCCCGAGGATGCTTGCGATTGCCGGATAGAAGAAGGCAGGCACCCCGTCCAGGTGCGTGGCTTGCGCGCTACTTTCCTCGGACGCCCGAGTTTTGATCCCACAAAACGGTCGTGCACGACGTGCAGCTAGCGGAGGATCCGTCTTGTATCACTTGCATCATCGTGGTTGAGTCGTGGCCGCCCGAATCGGAAACTTGGTACGATCCGTACGTCCCCACTGTAGTGTTGATGCTGTAGGTGTTGCCCTTCTTGACCGGATCGGTGAGGTTGGCGCTCAAGTACGGCGTGGTGAGCGACGCGATTGCGATATAGAGGCCACCATTGTCAACCGAATATTCTTCCTCTGCTGTGGCGAGCATTTTTTCGTTCATTTCGCATGCCGAAGTCACCGACTCCGCACGCGCGTGCATGAAGTTTGGAATGAGAATGGCGGCAAGAATAGAGATGATAGCTATCACGATCATCAGCTCGATGAGGGTGAAGCCCCGTTGTGGCGTGTTCATGTGTGGGCCCGTCTTCGCGTCCTCCAAATCCTTAATGCCCAATTTAGGCATCGGTATGACCGGTCGGTACCGTGTGTGACTGCGCTCACCGACAATGGCCCAGCCCATCAAATGCTCAACGAAAAAGAGCCGGTCCAGGGACCGGCTCTTTTGCTTTTGTTCCGCGTCGAGCGTTTTAGTTACCGTGGATGCCCGAGGCCTGTGCGTAAACGATGGATGCGCACGATGCGCATGCAGCACCGCCCGTTTGCGTGAGGCTGGTCGTGGTGGTCGTGTCATGTCCGCCCGCGTCCGAGATCTGATACGAGCCATTGGAGCCCGTACCCGGGATCGTCACGGTATAGGCATTGCCCTTGTGCACTGGATCCGTCACAACGACGCTCAAGTATGGTGTCGTGAGGACGGCCAGCGAAGCATACGCGCCGCCATTGTCAACTGAGTATTCCTCTTCAGCTGTGGCGAGCTGCTTCTCGTTGCCTTCGCAGGCCGCGGTGACAGACTCAGCACGCGCATGGAGGAAGTTCGGAATAAGAATGGCTGCGAGAATCGCGATAATGGCGATCACGATCATCAATTCGATGAGCGTAAACCCTTTTTGCAGTTTCTTCATGAAGACTTTAACCCTTTCGATTGTGTGAATTCACGTTGAGTGAGCGGACGAGTTGTAAGCCCATCAAGGGACGCCGGTCCACCGGCGCCGCGCTCGCAAAAGATCGACCGTGATCTCGTGCGGAACCAAAAAGCGCGTTTTCTGCCCTCTCCCCCACTATAGGGAATGCCCAACCGCACCTTGCTTAGACGCTAAAACCCGTGATATATGACACACGTGCGCGGAATGCGCCATTCGTTCATACGCGAAGAGGCTTCCCTTCATATGTTATCGGCCGTTCTCTGCATTAATTTCCGTGGATACCCGATGCCTGAGCATACACGATAGAGCGACATGCGCTGCAAGCCGCCCCCCCCGTCTGGGTCAGACTCGTCGTGGTGGTCGAGTCGTGCCCTCCCGCGTCGGAAATCTGATACGAGCCGTTAGAACCGGTGCCTGGAATCGTTACCGTGTAGGCGTTCCCCTTCTTCACAGGATCGGTGACGACGACGCTTAGATACGGAGTGGTTAGCACGGCGAGCGACGCGTATGCCCCACCATTGTCGACCGCGTATTCCTCTTCAGCCGTCGCGAGCTGCTTCTCGTTTCCTTCGCAGGCCGCGGTGACAGCCTCCGCGCGTGCGTGGAGGAAATTCGGAATGAGAATAGCCGCCAAGATTGCGATTATCGCGATGACGATCATCAACTCAATCAGGGTGAAGCCCTTTTGCATAGTCTTCATATTATTCGTTCTATTCGTTTCTATGATGCCAAAAAGCTGGGTGCATGCACATGTAAAGTGCCCAATCACCAAGATTAAGAGTCTCCTTGAGGACCCTTTGTATCAGTTTTCGGCAAAAGGTGACGGGCGCCACAGCGACCTTGCCGACAATCTAAGTGATGGGACAGTCCACTCGCCTTTCCAATCCGATAGGTCAACCCGTCTTCTGGGTGATCCTAGTCTGTGCGGTGCTCACTCGTTTCGTCGGACTGCTTCATCATTCGACGATGCCGGATGAAGCCTTCACGTTCTTCATTGCCTCGCACCCGCTCTCTGGGATCGTCGTGCTTTTGGCAACTGGAGATTTCCATCCACCCCTCGTCTACGTTCTTGGTCACGCTCTTTTCGCGCTCACCTCGCGCGTCTATCTGTTTCGCATCGCCACCGCGCTCATTGGCGTCGTGGGCGTCGCGGCAACGTACGCGCTTGGTCGGCGCATCATTGGTTCGTGGGGCCCTCTCGCCGCGCTCCTCATCGCCATCAGTCCGGTGCTTGCGTTCTTCGACGGATTTTTCCGCATGTACGCGATGTTGTGGTCGCTCGCGATGCTCAGCTGGGCCTGCTTGTTGTGGGCTCTCGACGAGCCGCATCGCGGGCGACGCTGGTTTGCCTATGGGCTCATCGTGACGGCGTTGCTCTACACTCAATACCTCGCTTTTTTTACTGTGGCTGGGCAAGTGGCATACATGGCTCTCGTGCATCGGCGAACGCCGGGATTTTGGTTCGCATGCGCGGGAGCACTGGCCGCATTTGTCCCATGGCTGCCGATACTTGCGGAGCAGTACCCGCTCGGCGGGACCGCGTTCAACGCGCTTGCAGGTCATTTTTGGGAGCTGGTGGGTGCACCGCCCGTCTTGTTGGTTGACGGTTTGCCTTCGAACATTGAATACGCCGGCGTGACGGCAGCGGCGCTGTGGCTCGTCATTGTTGGTGGCCTTGCAGTGGCGACGGCGCGCCGCCGATTCGAAGCGCTGGCGCTCTTCGTCCCTATCGCGTTGCAAGTAGCCTACTCCCTAGCTTCCGGAAAATTGCTCTTGGGCCAACGTTACCTGCTGCAGGCCATCGTGCCACTCGTCTTCTTCATTGTGATCTTTTGCGATTGGTTGCAAACCAAACGCTTGCGGCCCCTCGCGATAGCAATTCTGACGAGTTTGTTCGTGATGATGGCGACGGCGACAATCGACAAACACTTCCTGTCATCGTACATGCCTGTCGATTGGACCGAGTACGGCAAATTTCTCGACGCGAGGATGAAGCCAAAAGACGGGGTCGTTTTTGATGGGTCCATGGTGTATTACGTGCTTGTCGGCACCAAGGCGACGCGCGATCGCCCCATGTTTTTGGTGACCAATCAAGCCGAGGCTGCTCGCTACGGTGCGCAGGCGGCGCGCTTGCCGAGAATTTGGTACATCGGTTACCAGACGGAGCTACCGGACCCCAACCGATTGGCATTCAATGCATTGTTGCGAAGCCACCCTCGCAGCGTCTCGTGGCGATCAACCGAAGCCGCTTATGGAGATGCGGTCGTCACCACTCTTTTCTTACCAGCGGCGACAACGCGCGGGCCGTAAAGAATAATCCGCACGACATCCTCGGTGAAAATTCTGTTTTGCCGCCACATGCGCAAGGGGCGGCGCTCCACATCCAAATGGCGCTCGAGGGTGCGATGCGGATCGGTAAAACCGGGTTGGTTTTCGATATACCAAACTCGACGTTTGGGATAGCCGTCCAGCCAACGCATCGTGAGGGGCAGATCCGACGGGAGCGCGGGCGCGTCGATTTGGTGACCGGAAAAACCACTAAACTGATAGACGACCCAATATTCCGCGCCTTGGTCGAGGACAATCAGGTCGTATTTATGCTCGTTCGCAAGCAGCAGCGTGTTGACCTGATACCAGTCCGGGAATTGATAAAAGGGCACAAATAACATGTTGGGGATGCTGACCGCGGCCACTCCAAAGTAAGCGGCCGCAAGTGCCGTAACCGCCACGCGGTATCTCGTCCCCGCGATCGCTGCGCACAGCGCGCCGAAAGCGATACAGAACGCGGGCACGTACACGTAGAGATATCGTGGGATCACAAGATCTTTGCCAGTGGCAAACGATGCGACCACTTGAATGACGATCGGAAAGAGCCAAAAGGGGACGACGGACGCGCGGGCTGCGTAGATTCCCGCGAGCAGCAGACCCATGGCAACGATGCTGAAGAGCAGATCAAAGTCAGGCCGAATGACCCATGCCGCGGGGATGCCATAGGCAAGCGATGCTCGGATCACGTGCGGCCAAGAAAACTCGGAGGAACTCATGGCAATCACGAGGCCCCCGTGCGGATATTGAATTCGAATCGCCCACAGCCATGGAATGAGCGCAATGGCCGCCGAGGCGTCCCCGACCAAGGCCGGCCACATCGTTCGCAGCCTCGTCGCCGCATACAAGCCCTGGCTCAGCACGACCAGTGCCCCAACGTAATGCACGTAGGGGAGCGCGATCGCGCTGCAGGCATAAAGAGTCCACCACAGCCAGCGGTTTTTTCCCCGAGCGTCGCCTGCTCGTACGAGCAACCACCACGAAATCGCGCCCAAGGCGACGAGCACCGCGTACATGCGATAAAGACGATCCCACTCGATGAGCGCAGGTTGCAACGCGAGCGCCAGTCCAGCAATCCACGCAGCGGTCGTTCCAAAGAAGCGGCGGGCTATCGCCCAGGTTGCCCCAATGCCCAACAAGCTGAAGGCTGCCGTCAAATAGCGGTAGTCCCACAGTGGCCAGTGCAAGAGCCCCGTGAGGTAGTGCGTCACAAGATAAAAGAGCGGAGGATGAAAATCGCTGTACGCCACCATCATGAGCACATCGTGGACGGGGCGATCGCTTGCGTGAAAGACAAAACCTTCGTCGATGAAGAGACTTGGACCGGTCAAGTCCCAAAAACGGCACAGAGCGCCGACGACGAGCGCCACAACAAGCCCGCCGTACTCTCGCAACCATAGGTGCCGGTTTTCCATTCTTCTCCCACGTCGCGAATAAATTCGCGACACTACCTACCTCGCGAATAAATTCGCGACACTACCTACCTCGCGAATAAATTCGCGATACTACCTACCTCACGAATAAATTCGCGACACTACCTACCTCACGAATAAATTCGCGACACTACCTACCTCGCGAATAAATTCGCGATACTACCTACCTCGCGAATAAATTCGCGATACTACCTACCTCGCGAATAAATTCGCGACACTACCTACCTCACTACTTCGTCATCGGCACTTTGTCAAAGAGCAGCACGGTCACGTCGTTGACCGCTGCTTGGCGCGCAAAATGTTGCTGGAGCAACTGTGGCCGGTCGTGTGCTAAGGCAAGTGCGATTCGCCGATTGGGGTCCCAATACACGTATTGATGCTCGATGTACCAGACTCGCGCGCGTGGATGATCGCGAATCCACCCCAGGATTGGGGTGAAATCTGTTGGATTCATAAAACTCAGGAGCGCGCGACCGCGAAACGCGGTATAGTTTTGCACCACAAGCCGCTCGTAGCCGGCGTCAAGGACGATCGCGTCAGCTGGCTGTTCGCCCTGAAGCATCAACGCATTCACCGCGTACCAGTTGGGAAACTGATAATACGGGTCGAGCAAAACATTTTGGGCACCCACCGCCAAGAAAGCAATGCTCGCCACAGCAACTGCCCAGGCAAAGATTCGCGCCTGGTGGGTGGCAATCGACCGCACGATCACACCGACTCCGATCGCCACGGGCGGAATGTCGATCAGCAGATACCTTGGAAAATACGCAAGGTTTGTGCCAAGTACGACCGACGCAACAATTGCAAGCGGAAGAGCTGCCACCCAAAATGGGAGCGCGCTTCGCCACGCGAGCCAGCTTGCCGCGACTACAACCACCGCGACGACAAGAAAAGGAATCCAAGCGCCCCCGGGCCATGAGAGCAGCGAGTCGGGTGTCCCCATCGCGAAGGCGTCACGCAAACTTGCCGCCAGCCCCGCATCAAAGCCCGGGCGACTCAAGGCGAGCCCGCCGAGCGGCAACTGCTGCCGTAGATGACCCACCCACGGAGCGTACGATACCAAAACCAGCGCGTAGCCAAAGAAAGCCGGCTTATTTGTACGAAATCGAGAGGCCGAGTAGACCGCCTGACACGCCAGCATGAGAAAACCAAGGTAGTGCGTGTACGCTAAGATGACCGCGACTGCTGCATAGGTCACCCAGAGCATCGTGCGCTTGCGGCCCACCGCCTGCTCGGCTTCGACCAACACCCACCATGAGAGCGTAGCAAGGGCAACAAGCACTGCGTACATCCGAAACATCCGGTCGTAGACGATGAGCGCTGGTGAAAGCGCGACCATGACAGCTGACAGCGTTGCAACCGAGCTGTCAAACATTCGCCGCGCGGCGCCCCAGGTTGCAACGATCGTCAAGATGCCAAATGGCGCCGTCACGTAGCGGTAATCCCACAGTGGCCAGTGCAGCTTCATGAGATAGTGCGTCAGGAGGTAGAAAAGCGGTGGGTGAAAGTCGCTCGTCGTCAGGTTATGCAGCAGCGCGGGTACGCCAAAGCCACCCATCGCAAAGGTAAACGCCTCGTCCGTATAGAGGCTGGCCGCGCCCAGGTGCCAGAAACGCGTCACGACACCGATAAGCAAGGCAAGGCTCAAGCCGAACCAACCCAAGTCAGTACTGACTCGCGTTAATCGAGGGGTCGCTTGGGTCAACGGATCTCTTCTTTAAGCTTTCGGAGCGTGCTTGCGAGCGTCCGCGAAATATGTTTTTGCGAGAATCCTAAGCGGCGCGCGATTTCGGTCTGCGTGAGATCTTTATAGAAAAACAGTTCGACCACGCGCCGCTCGAACTCAGCCAGGCCTTCGATCGCGCGATCTAAGACAATGCGGTCTTCGATCGGGAGCCGGAATGTCTGGTGGCGCGTGCTGCGAATCGCCGACAAGCGCGGTCGATCCTCACTGAGATCGCCCCGCTCCGACAACGACATGAGGTTGTACGAGTCTCGCAGGCGCAAGATTTCCTTGACGCCGTCGACAAGCACGTTCATGTCCGTCGCGAGTTCTTCCAGAGTCGGCTCTCGTCCGAGGTTGACGACCAGTCGGTCGTGCGATTCATGCAGCTGGCGATTGAGCGTTCGGTACCAGCGCGGCACCCGCAGCAAGGGAGCGAGGTCACGCAGGTAGTGGAAAATCTCCCCAGAGACCACCGTCCGGGCATAGGCTTCAAAAGGGACCCCGAGGCTTGGGTCGTAGCGCTCGACCGCCTTAATGAGGCCGACGAAACCCACTTGCTCGAGGTCGTCGCGCTGTGCTTGCCCTTGATTCGGCGCGTAATGGGAAACGATGGACTTGACCAGGCCCATGTGCGCCACCACAAGACGATCCCGGAGTTCAAGCGTTTTGCTGTGCGCGTACGCTTTGAACTCCGTCTCGCTGGCTTCCGCGGCAACAGCCTGTGTCGCCATGACGCTACTTTATGTTGCCGATGATTTGATACAGCGGCAGAAACACTGAGATAACGATGAAGCCCACAACGAAACCCATCGCCAAGATCAACAGCGGTTCCAAGAGCGAGGTCAACGAGGCCAGCATATACTCGACCTCGACATCATAGAAGTCAGCGATCTTGCTGAGCATGCCGTCCAGGTTACCGGTTTCCTCACCGACCGCGACCATCTGCGTGACGAGCGGTGGAAACAGTCCAGATAAATTCAACGGTACGGCAATCGACTCGCCTTCGCGCACCGACTCGCGCACCTTGGTCACCGTTTCCGCAATGACTTCGTTGCCGGAAGCCTTACCGACGATTTCCAGAGCCTGCATGATCGGAACGCCGGATTGCAGCAAGGCACCAAGCGTGCGGCAAAAGCGCGAGATCGCGACCTTGCGAATCAACATGCCAAACACCGGCAGCTTCAATTTGAACTTGTCGAACTGGTAGCGGCCTGTTTGGGTCGCCGTCCAGCGCTTGAAGAGAATGAACCCGACGATCAAAACAACCAATGAGATGCCGACGATGAACGGATTGCGCGCGCCCTCCGTGAAGCCGATGAGGATCTTCGTCGGTAGCGGCAGCTTCATGTTCATGCCGACAAAGAGGCTGACGAACGTCGGCAAGATGAAGGTCACCAAGAAGAACACGATGACGACAGCCATGACCAAAATGACCATGGGGTAGGTCATCGCCGACTTCACCTTCTTCTTGAGGTTGAAGTCTTTTTCAAGAAAACCGGCAAGGCGGTTGAGCACTTCGTCGAGGATACCGCCAAGCTCGCCCGCTCGAACCATGTTGGTGAAGAGCGGCGAGAAGACTTTCGGGAACTTGCCCAGCGCGTTGGCCAGCGTGGAGCCGCCTTCGACCTCTCTGCGGACCTGCACGATCACCGGCTTGAGCTGGGCGTCCTCAGTTTGAATGCCAAGCACGTCCAGGCATCGCACCATCGCCAACCCGGCGTTGATCATCGTGGCGAACTGCCGCGCAAAGACGACAAGCGCCTGTTCGCTGACCCCCTTGAGTTTGCCAATGACGCCTCCAAACAACGTCTGGACATCCGCATTCAGACCCGCGGTCTGTTTCTGCGTGATGCCCGTGACGTAGTAGTTCATCTCGCGGAGTTTGGCGCGCAGGACGCGCTCGTTTTCCGCTTCGATGACGCCATTGACGGATTTTCCGCTTGCGTCTTTCGCTTGATAGGCAAAGCTCGGCATACGTTAGATCCTCGAGTTTACTAGCCTTGGTTCGGGTGCGGCAGCGAAGCTTAAAGCTTCGTTGCTTGACCGACCAAGAGAATGACTAACAGAAGCAACAACCACAGTAACGATATTTGCATTGTAGGTCCCCCTTGTTACGAGCCTTCGATGAGTTTACGAAGCTCTTCCGGATGCATCGATGCCGCAAGGGCTTCATCTTCAGTAATCATGTGTTTGCGAACCAGGTCACGCAGCGACATGTCGAAGGTTTGCATGTGCATTCCCCGGCTCGTGACGATGGCGTTGTGAATTTGGTGAGACTTGTTTTCACGAATGAGATTGCGGATCGCCGGCGTCGCGATCATAACTTCGGTCGCGGGAACGCGGCCGACGCCTGAAGCGTGCGGCAGCAGCCGCATGCAGACGATCGCTTCAATCACCGCCGCCAGCTGCACCCGAATTTGCTGCTGCTGGTGTGCGGGAAACACGTCGATGATTCGGTCGATGCTCTGCGCCGCATCTGACGTATGCAGCGTCGCGAACACCAAGTGGCCTGTTTCCGCGATGGTCAGCGTCGTGGCAATCGTATCCATATCGCGCATTTCGCCGACGAGCACGACGTCTGGGTCCTCGCGGAGCGCTGCTCGCAGCGCGTTGGCAAAACTGTAGGAGTCATGTCCGATCTCGCGTTGATTGACGATCGACATCTTGTGGAAGTGCAAGTACTCGACCGGGTCTTCCATGGTCATGATATGGCGAGCCATCGTCGCGTTGATGATGTCGATCATGGAGGCCAAAGCCGTTGACTTACCAGAGCCGGTGGGCCCGGTAACCAGAATCAAGCCATGTGGGCGCATCGTCAAGTCCCCCATGACCGGCGGCAAGTTCAGGCTGCCGAGCGGAGGCACAGACGAGGGAATCGCTCGGAACACTGCGCCGATGACACCGCGCTGGCGAAACGCGTTGATACGGAAACGCCCAAAACCTTTCAAACCGTGCGAGAAGTCGAGCTCGAGATTCTTCTCGAACTTTTCCTTTTGCTGGTCGGTGAGAATGCTGTAAATCAGACGCTTCGTGTCGTCGGGACTGAGTTTCGGAAATTCTGTTGGGGTGAGGCGTCCGTCAATGCGCAGCATCGGCGGAAGGCCGACGCTCATATGCAAGTCCGATGCGCCGCGCTCGATCGTCACGCGCATCAATTCGTCCATGCGCAGGCCGAGGAGATCGCTTACATTCGCTGCCATTTACTTCTCGATTCCGTTCTTTTTTGGGACAATGGAGCCGGACCACATGCAAGCCCAGTCCCCATGAGGACTCGCAGCGGACTTACTTAGACTATCGGCATCTCGAGGCGGACCTGTAGGGTCGGCTTGACCCAGCCTTTCATCCGCTTTCCGGCTACTTTTCGTCTTTTGGGGGCCTCTTTGCCGTCCCTTCGGGCGAAGGTACCCGGCATTGTATATGAACTTTCCTTGCACGCCATCCGGACGGCTCACCGTACCGAGTGACCCGGCTCAAAGACGCGGATAAGGTCCTCGCTTCCACCGGGGGATGGCGCAGCGGCCTCAACCGGCGGCAGCGGTGAGGCGCTCCCAGAAGCCCGTCTTAGATCGATGAGCCTCGGTACGCCGGCAACGTCCACAACAGACAGAATCCTCGACTGCAAGAATTTCACCAGCCGCCCTTTGAGCGGCTTTGTCATAAACGGTCTCTCGAAAACCGCCCAAAATGCAATTCCCAACGCGACCACGAGGATCGCGCCGAGGAACGGCGTGACGCGCGAATTGTGCTCGATCGTCGCAATGAGCGGCTCGTGGATTAGGTAGATGCTGTACGAGGACACGCCGATCCATACAAGTGGTCTCACGGACAAAATCGCACGAAGCCAACGTAGACTTCCGGCAGCCACGACCAAAAAGAATGCTGCAACTTGCCAGCCGGTGGGAATCTGCATGAAATAGCCGAGCATAGCGTTGGGTTCCAAGAGGACGGTCACCGACAGCGAAAGAGCGCACAACAAGAGCGCAAGGCGGCCGAAGGCAGCCCTGTCAAGCTCGAGCTGGGCTGCCACAATGCCGAGCATGAAGGCTGGCAGGACCGAAAAATCGGACCCTGCATTCGTTGAGGCCGCGATGACGATGCATGCAAGGAGGGCAAAAACAAACGCTCGCATGGATCGAGTCCAGAGCACGAGCAAGAGTGGAAACAGGAAGTACCAGCGCCACTCGATCGCAAGCGTCCAAAAGGAAGGGTTCAAAAATTCGACCCTTCGATCAGCAAAAAGAGCCTGTCTGCCCACATCTAGCCAGCCGAGCCTCGCCAGGCTGAATGTTGGCGGCACGTGCCAGCCAACATGCGGTAGCCCGAGCAGCAAGAAATAAAGGAACACCATCGCAAGATAGTACGGCGGCACGATGCGCACAACACGCCTCGCGAAATACCCCGCTATATCGAAGGTGGCCCATCCTCGTGTGTGCAGCGAGTTCAGAATCGGATACGAAAGGCAGAACCCCGAGAGAACAAAGAAAAGATCGACACCGTGCGCGCCGTCCAAAAAAGCCTGCAACCAGGGACCCTGACTTAAACCAAGATCCCATTTTGCGGCATGACAGGCGACGACCATCAAAACTGCGACCGCTCGCAATCCGTCTACATACGCGATCCTTCGTCCAAGCTCGCCGCCATCGGGCGCTGTCGCCGCCATGCTTGACCATCGGCTCTGCCCGTAACGAGTCTCACTGCCTACCTCAGCGTGATCGCTATCACTATCGAGCTCCCAATGGAGGCGCCGCGAGCGCTGCACGCATTACCTCCACAGGCGCCGCCTGCCCAGTCCACCAGACAAACGAAAGAGCACCTTGGTGTAAGAGGAGGGGCAAACCGTCGCTGCGGTGCATGCTGGCAATGTTCGCTGCTGGGGATCGCGAAGCGCGATAGTTTAGATCGAACACCATTCTTGCGGGCGTTGCTACCTCGATGACCTCCCGGGGAACGCGCGCGTTTGCGGGCAGTGCACAGACTACGAGATCAACCGGCCGCTCGGGGAGCGGCCCAATCGCAAGCGCCTTCATTCGGTTTCGCGACCAGCAGTATACGCTACCGATATTTGCTGCGATCAGTTCGAGCGCGACAGCTCGTGCGGCTGGACCGCTGCCCAAAATCAGGGCCGAGCCGTTACGCACTTCCCACGACCACAATTCTGCCACGGCTGCCAAGAAGCCGGCTCCATCGGTGTTATGACCGACGAGCTCGCCATTCTCTGCGCGCACGACGTTCACGGCATTCGCACGAGAGGCGGCGTCGGTCAACCGATCGACGCAAGCAACAGCCTCTTCCTTCAGTGGCGTTGTGACATTCCAGCCGTTGTACTGTGCTGCGCGCAGTTGCGAAAATATCGGCTTGGCGGACGTCGCCTCAATCGCCTCATAGCTTGCTTGGACGCCCAGCGTGTCAAAAGCAGCCTGTTGCATCGCAGGCGACAGCGAGTGTGCAATGGGGCTTCCGATGATTGCATAGCGTTGCATGACCTGCGCTCACGCCAAGGCGGAGCCGGCGGTACGCCGCAGCCGTGCATACACTGGTCCTTCAAGCATCCGCAAGAGCCGCGTCGTCGGAAAGTCACGAGTGGTCAGCGGTTTGACGACGATCGCACGCATCCCGACAGCTTTTGCTCCAAGGACATCGGTAAACAATTGATCGCCAACCGACAACGACTGGCTGGCCTCGCTGCGTAATTGCCGAAGTGCCGCCGAGAACGCGCTCGGCAACGGTTTGAGGGCACCGCGGACGACTGGCATGTCAAGTGCGGCGCCGACTCGCCGAACGTGCGACGCGTAGTTGTTCGTCAGCAAACAAAAGCGAACGCCGGTCTCTCGCACCTGTCGCACCCACTGCGCGATCTCAGGCACGACGTCGCTCGTATGCCACGGCACGATCGTGTTGTCGAGATCCAAGGCGATACCGGTGATGTTCCACTCGCGCAGCAGGCCAAGCCCAATGTCGGAAACGCGCTCGACCATCGCATCGGGCGTCACCAATGAGAGGAGTTTCAGTGCTGTCGAACCCGAAATGGTTCCGCGCGGAATCGGTGGACGGTTTCCACAAAGCGCACCGTGCTCGAGTGGCTATTCATGATGATCGAGTGAGTGCGCGCGCCATTACCGAAGAAGCGTACGCCTCGAACAAGGTCGCCGTCGGTGATGCCCGTTGCGACGAAAGTGATGTCATCTCGCTTCACGAGATCGTTCATGGTCAGGATGCGGTTGACGTCGTCGAAGCCCATTTCCTTAGCACGCCGTATCTCGTCTTCATTCCTCGGTTTGAGCCGCCCCATGAAATTACCACCCAGACAGCGTAACGCCGCCGCAGCGAGCACGCCTTCGGGTGCGCCACCGGTACCCATAGCGACGTGAATTCCCGTGCCGTCGATCGCAGTTGCTATCGCGGCGTCGACATCGCCATCCGAGATGAGCTTGATCTTTGCGCCTGCAGCGCGCACGTCTTCAATCAACTTCTTGTGCCGCGGTCGGTCCAAGATGACCACCGTGATATCGCCGACCGAGCGCTCCAGCGCATTGGCCACGAGTTCGAGGTTCTCTGCAACCGTCGCATCGATATGAATGTACTCGGCTGCCTTGGGGCCCACCGCCAGTTTGTCCATGTACGTGTCCGGCGCATTGAGGAGCCCGCCCTTGGCGGTCACCGCGAGCACAGCAATGGAGTTCGGCAAACCGTTGGCGACCAGATTTGTGCCTTCCACTGGGTCAACGGCGATATCGACCTCGACGCCGCCTCTGCCGACTTCCTCGCCAATAAACAGCATAGGCGCTTCGTCGCGCTCGCCCTCACCAATGACGACGCGGCCGCGGATATCCATGTCGTTGAGCAGTTCGCGCATCTTCTCAACGGCGGCTCCATCCGCCTTATCGCGTTCGCCTTTCCCCATCCAGCGCGACGCCGCAAGCGCCGCGGCCTCGGTCACTTTGACAAAATCGAGCGTATCCATGGATGCGTCTCCTTTATGAAGGAAGATCGGACCAGCGCGCCACGGCGTCTTGCACCGTTTGCCCTGTACCCGATTTTGTAACCACGAGACTTCGGTTGGGAATTTCGATGCCGCTCTGATTGCTCTCAGCCGTGGGCCAAGAACCGCGGGTGTACTTGTATTTCAGTGAGGAACCCTGACCGATCGTCAGCGTCGCAGTCCACCGGTTCGCCGACAGGGGCGACATGCGCACGCCATTGGGAATCCAGCTGCTCGCGTCAGAGGCAAGGTAGATGATGTCGCTTGGCGGCGTGTTGCTGGGCACAGTCACAATAAACGTCACCGACACAGGTGCGGCGAGCGGACCACCCGCGAACGGTTGTTTCGAAGCCGCGAGGTCAAACGCCGTGTTGTTCTGAGGATCGACGCGCAATCTCAGAAAAGTCCCAAGGTCGGTCGGCGCGGCAATGCTCGCCGCCGGCCCGACGAGTTTGTACGCGATGCCCGAGGTCGTTACCACGTAGCCATTGTTGTAGGTGACCAAACGCGCGAGCACGAGTGTGTACTCTGCATCCACTTGCGACACAAACCCCGCCGGCGTCAGATGCATGGTCACCGGTTCCCCTTGAGCGAGATTGGCAAATGAAATTGATTGCCATTGCCCTGCGCTTTCGCGCTCGCGTACGGCAACGTTCGAATCGACGACATAGACTCGCAGGCGATCGCTCTGCTGCACGGTGATCGTGGGACCGGTTGCCGACGCGCTGTACGAAACGAACACGCCGGTTTGCGTGTCGGGCGAATCTGCGATTGCCGGCAAACTAGCGAACGCGGCCACAAAGCCGAGCATGCATGTGAGAAGCGCTGCGGCACCGCCTGTAGGGTGCATCCACGCAACTTTTCCAACACGCTGTCAATCCCTCGATACGCCGCGATGAGAGGGCCATATGGCGGAACGGCGAACGCGAAATGTCGTGGACGCCGCTCTTACGACGCCCGGAATCAACGAGGAAGTCAGCCTCAACCGACCCGTTCTTCTCCTACCCCGAAGCGCGCGGCCAGGCTTCATCCTCACTGCCATCGCGGGTCTTTCCGTCGGAATTTTCGTCTGGTATTTGCTGGCGACGCACACCCGCATGTCCTTGCTCCTTTCCAACCTGGTGCTCGTCCTCGCCTCGGTTGGCGGCGTGCTCTTGGCACTCGTGGGGTGGTATGCATATTCCCGCTGGATCAGTTGGGCGTGCAACGTCTCGCTAGAGGACATGCTCAAGGCCGATGCGTGGAGTTATGTGCCATTTTTGGGTTTGTGGGCGTACATCGCGCTCATGCCCGCCACGCTCTCGACGGCCGCGGCAATGGCGGGGGCAATCATCCTTGTATCGGTCGCGATCAAGGTCGGCGTGCTTGGCCGCTACTATCCAATGGTACACCACGTATCGACTGCATTCGTCGCAACGCGCCTGCCCTTGATCGTCATCGCTCCGCTTGCCGCGGTCGTCATCGGCCAGCGTCAAGGCGCACACTTTGTGGCGTCACACAGCGTCTGGTTAAACGTGTGGGGGCGTTGGGACGCGCAGCACTACCTCAACATCGCTACGAACGGCTATCAAGGAACGGAGATGGCCTTCTTTCCGCTCTATCCGTTCCTCATTCACATTCTGGGGGGCTTGATCGGCAATCATTTGACTGCCGGTCTCATCATCTCGAACCTCTCATTTTTTATCGCGCTCGCTTTCTTGTACGCGCTCGTGCGGCTCGAGTACGGCGACGATACGGTCGCCTACCACGCCATCTTCTACGTGGCAATCTTTCCAACGGCGATCTTCTTCTCCGCCGTCTACACCGAGTCGCTCTTCCTCGCGCTCACGGTTGCATCCGTCTACTACGCGAGACACGGAAATTACATCACGGCAGGCGTCTTCGGTGCACTCGCATCTCTGACCAGAGTCGAGGGCATGCTGACGGCGATCCCGCTTGCCTACGAGGCGTGGCGGGGCTGGCGCGAGCGGCGGGGTACGACGCTCACGCGCGGTGTTATCGGCGTGCTGCTCGTGCCCACGGGGTTGCTCGCGTATATGGCGTACCTCTACGCGCTCGTGGGCGATCCACTCTACTTTCTCAAAGTGCAAGACAATTGGCATCGTCATCTCGCGCCGCCGTGGGTGAGCATCGTGAATACGATCAGTGAAATTGCCAAGAATCCGCTCGCGTCAAGCGGTTCGGTCAATCACATGATCGAGCTTGCCTTCACTTTTGCTTTCTTGGCGCTCATGGTCGTGGCGTTCCGGACGTTGCGTCCGTCATACTCGTGGTATTTTGCCGCCTCGCTGCTGGTTCCGATGTGTACCGCGAGCTTGATGAGCATGCCGCGGTTCGTGCTGGTTATTTTTCCGGCGTTCATGCTGATGGCGCTGTGGGGACGCAATCCGCTGGTCAATTCCGCGATCGTCGCGCTCTCGCTGCCCCTGCTTGGGTTGTTTGCCGTGCTCTTCGCCGATTGGTATTGGCTGGCATGAGCAGCCAAGGTACCTTTACCATGCGCCGAGGTTTGAGGCAATTTCTGAAGTTTGGCGTCGTGGGCGCGTCGGGTGCGGTCATCAGTTTTGTCATCTATCACGCGCTCTTGCACATCCATTTCGATCTGAAGCTCGCGTTTTCAATCGGCTTCATCGCAGGCGGCGTCAACAATTACTTTTGGAACAGGCATTGGACATTCCGATCAAAGGGCCACATGGGCAAGGAGCTTGCGCAGTTCTTGACCGTGTCCGGTATGGCCCTGCTCCTGGGCATCGTCATTACCGGTCTGCTCGATCGCTATCTCCCCGCCTTCCATCTGCGCAACTCACTTATCTGGTTGTGCGGCACCGTCGGCGGGATGGGCGTCAACTTTTTCGTCAACAAGTATTGGACGTTTCGCCACACCCACCACCAGCCTGCAATCGATCCAAAAACGTGAAAAACGCGCACGCGCTCGCGCTTGCGCTCGTCGTCTTGCTCGCTCTGGCGCTTCGCCTGTATCATCTTCACGATCCCATTTTGGACCATCCAGCCTGGCGTCAAGGTGATGGTGCCGCAATTGCGCGCAACTTCTACGAGCTGCGCAACAATATTTTCTACCCCCAGACCGACTACGACGGCCCGCCTCCTAACTACGTCGAGCTCGAATTGCAAATCGTGCCTTTTGCCGCGGCCCAGCTGTATCGCATCTTCGGGGTGCACGAAATCTTTTTACGATTGCTCGTGCTCGGTTTTTCGATTGCGACGATTCCATTCGTCTACGCTCTTGGACGCGAGATATATTCCCGCCGCGCCGGACTTCTTGCCGCCCTGCTCTACGCCATCGCACCCGGCCTTGTGTACTATGGACGAGCCATCATCCCGGAAAGTGCCATGCTCTTTTTTAGCGCTGGTGGTCTCTTTTTTTGGTGGCGCTTTAGCACGCGCCGCACGATCGGTGACTTGGCGCTCGCTTGCGTTTGCACGGCGCTAGCCGCACTCGCCAAGCCTCCCGCACTCCTCATCTTGGTCCCCATGCTGACGATCGCCATCTGGAAAATGAAAGCGCGGGCATTGCTGGATTGGTCCAACTACGTGTTGCTCGCTGCGGTTTTTCTTCCGTTTGGACTCTACTTCTCGCACCTCCAGGCAATCGCCGAATGGCATTGGGTCACGGGCATTACCGCAAAACACGTGTTGCCGGCGCTGAAGGCCGATCTGGGTGGACCAACCGCCCTGCTTGCTGCGCTCCAGAGCGCCTTCGCGCTGCTGAAGATGCTTGCCTCGACCGTCCTCGGCCCGGTGCTTTTTTCGCTCCTGTTGCTGGCGGCGTTTACGCAGCCGCCCGATCCATGTGGCGGCATGCGCTCGGTTTTTTTTGGATCGTGGTTCGCCGTACTGGCGGCCTACCTGTTCGTCGTCGTCAATGTCGAGAGGGTCGATTACTATCTCCTCCCGTTTGCACTCTTTGCGGTGCTCTATGCGGCTGGCGCGCTCGACTATATCCTCGAACGCGTCGCGCCGCAGCCTTTCCCGGTGGGTGCCAAGTTCGGCCTTGGCCTCGCGCTTTTTCTTGCCGTGTACACGAACATGCTCGAGATTCATCCTTATTACACGTGGAGCCGCAACGTGTACGCGGCCGCAACCGAGGTGAGCCAATCGCTCGAGCCGGGGTCGCTCATCGTTTTGGGCCATTACGACCCGGCGGTGCTGTACACGATTGGTCATCGCGGTTGGGAAGAGGATGTGCTCGTTTGGAACGTCCACGACATGACGAGCGCCATCGCAAAGGGTGCTCGATATTTTGTCGCCGTCGAGGTGCCGCGCTTTCGAGCCAATCATGAGCTGTATGCATTCATGCAACGCTACCGCCGAGTGCCCGTCCACTCGGGCTGGCAGATCTATGACTTTCGCCACTTCGCAAACGCGCGGACGGAGGGGCGATTTTCCAATCGCCCCCTACAAAAGCGGCACCTGTAGTGTCGCGAATTTATTCGCGATGTTTTTTGGCGACCGCGCGAATACATTCGCGTGACGACATTAGGGGACGGGCAACAGAGACGGGGCGGTGGATTGCGTTGACGTCGCCGACTTGACCTGACCTGAGGTCACATAGCCCCGGTAGGTAATCAAGCGCTGGCTCATTCTGTGGACTTCATCTTCGAGGTCGTACGAGCCAACGATGGCCCTGGTGAGATGCGTCGTGTCGAAATCACTCGAAAACGCTTTTACTTCTTTTTGAATCGCCTTGCTGCTCTCGCTGATCGACTTAAACGTTGGAGCGAGGGCGGCGTTGATCGAACCGTAGAGCGGGTAGTTCGAAATCACGATCTCTCGCCGAATCTTGGCCTGGCCGATATCGTTTGACAAGGCGAGCGCCGTGGCATCGTCGGGAGCGTATTTGAGGGACTGCGCGATTTCGTCGGCTGCCTCATCCAGCATGCTTTGGGTGAAATCTAATTTTGCTCGCAAGTAGAGGACCTTCGCCAAACCCGCGCGAGCGTGTGCGTTTTTGGGGTCGAGGGCGAGCGCGAGACGATATTCTTTTTCCGCCTCCGGCAACGTCGGTCGCACAAGCGCGGCGTCGCCTTGCGAATTGCGCAAGTTCACCATCCAGTGTGTGATGGGGCCGGCACAGCCGCTTGAAAAGGCTGCACACAGCACGGCGCAGACGATAACGATCCGCTTAACCATGTTGCAAACCATGATTCACTAAGAACCTCGCAACGATCACGATGAGATGCGCCGCCGGCCACAACACGAGTTGCGCCAGTAGGGTGCCGGCAATCGCGCCCAGCACGAGATAGAGAAGCATTGCTTTGATATCGGATTCGGGCCGCATACCCAATGCAGCCTGGTCGGTAATAACCGCGGCCGTCGGATCGACGATGAGGGTCAGCGTCACGGTCGCCACGCCGGTAATGAGACCAGACAGCAAAAGCGCCGTCCCCGTCACTTTGGCATCGATTACCCCTGCGTAGAACGCCGACAGCGGGCCTGCTACCCAAAATGCCATAACGATGACATTCCAAAATAAGAATGCTTTTGGCAAACCCGCTGGGCTGTAGCGAAGCATTGCTGCCCGCGGCGAACGAAATTCTGCCAGAGCCGAAGCAAACGTCGTGGGGCGGGCGAGCCTGGCAATCGATCCGACGAGCGAGCCCGACCGTTCGAATGATGCAATGCCGCGCTGCAAGAGGACCGCGAAGGTTGGGGTCAGCGCGCCGCCGAGGATTGACCCCAGCGTTGCGGCTGCGATGATGACCCGCAAATCTCGCTCGAAGCCGCTCACGTCTCCCAAGTGTCGCGAGATATCGATCAGCGCGCCCATGAGCGGCGCGTAGATCAGATTGAGCATGCGCGAGCTGGTCGCAAAAAGATTGAAGAGCGTCAAGCCGGTGGCGACGCGTTTGCTGCGGACACCCGCAAGCCGGGCCGCGCCGGTACCCATTTGGAGCGCTTGCGCAAAGAGATACAGGACCGCGGCGACGACGAGATATGCCGTCATGCGTTGTGCGCGCGGCGCTCGCGCCTCAAGCGGACTTTGCCAGCGATTCGAACGCGCTCACGATGGCTTGCGGATCGACCGGCCCGAGAACGGTCAGGGCCAGTCGCTGCGGCGCGAATATCCGTCGCGCTGCTTCGTCAACCTCCTCTTTGGTCACCGCGTCGATACGCGCGATCACTTCAGCGGGTGACACGTGGCGCCCCAAATTCAATTCGGTTCGGCCGAGACGGATCATGCGGGTGCTCGTGCTCTCGAGCGACAGCAGCATGGTTCCTTTAATGTGCTCTTTGGCCCGTGAGAGTTCGTCCGGCAACACGCCCTCCTCCACGAGGTGTGCAAGCTCGGAACGAACCAGCGACACCACTTCTTGTGCGTTCTTCGGACTTGTGGAGGCCGAAATGCTAAAGATGCCGCCGCTGCGATACGGATTGTGCGACGAAAACACGCTGTACACGAGGCCGCGTTTCTCGCGGATCTCCTGGAACAGCCGTGACGCCATGCCGCCGCCCAAGATCGCGTCGAGCACGGACAGCGGGTAGCGCACGTCATCGCTCGCGCTCGTTCCCTCGGCGCCAACCAGCACGTACACCTGCTCGCAGTCTTTGTGTTTGCCGGTCACAGTCGGGCGAAATGTGGGTGCGGGCGGATCGACGCCGTCAAACCTTCCCTGCATGGAGCCTAGTAATTCTTGCGTCAAGGTGACGAAGGCTGCGTGGTCGACATTGCCGGCGGCCGTCACAACGACCCGATCCGGCGTGTAGCGGGCGCGCATGTACTGCGTGATCAAGTCGCGATTGATAGCCGACACCGTCTCGGCATAGCCGATGGTCGGCTCGCCGAGCGAGCTGCCTGCCCACACCGAGCGCATGAAGAGATCTTGACTGATTTCGTCGGGCGAGTCATCGTACATCCGAATCTCTTCCAAGATCACCTGTTGTTCGTTGCGCAGATCGACCGGGTCAAACTTGGCATGCAAGAACATATCGGCGAGCACGCGCATCGCGAGCTCGGAGTGCACGTCCACCACGCGCGCGTGATAACAGGTCACTTCCTTGTCAGTAAAAGCATTGAGGTGACCACCGACGGAGTCCATCGTCTCGGCGATTTGGCGCGCGCTCCTTGTCGGCGTTCCTTTGAAGAGCATATGCTCGATGAGATGACTAATGCCGCGAATGGGGGCTTCTTCGTGGGAGGAGCCGACGCCAACCCACACGCCGATCGCCGCACTGCGAATGAACGGAATGTGTTCGGTGATGACGCGGATGCCGTTGCCCAACAGAGTTTTTTGGTACGTTTCGTCGCTCATAGCCATTGCCGATCCCAATAGGTGACGCCGAGATTCCAGCCGTCAGTTTGCGCCGCTTGCGCCGTCCGAACGACCGCTGCGGAAAAGACCGTCTTTGCTGTTGGCGTTGCGTAGTCTCCCGACACGATCGCTCCAGAATGCACCTGGATCGGCACGGTCGTCCAAACATCGACCTCATCGACCCGCGGCGCTGCGGAAAACGTCACGCCAACCATTTGCTGCACGTCTCGCTCGAAGCGCCTGCGATCCATCACGGCATGAAACTTGACACCGGACAGAACAATGCCGGCCACCGTGGCCGGCTGCACTGCAACTACGTGCACCTTAAGGATTTGCTCGGGAAACTTCCGGGCCAGAAGCGCGACGGCAATGGCTTCTGCGGTTTGCAGGTCGTTCCCCGCAATGCGCTCGCGAGCGACATGGGTTGTGGCCTCCCAATCCGCGGTTGCACCAGCCGCTTGTGGAAACACCTGGGCCAGCAGCGGCATGCCCTGCCCGTGCATGACTCGGTAGCGTGGCAGCTCGTAGGGATTCTCGCTCGCTGCGAGATGACCGGGATTGGTTGTCACAGCGTTATCGAAATGCAGCGCTCGAACCGCATCGGCAATCTGGCGATCGAATTTTCCTGAAGGATAGGCAAAGCTGGAAACAGGCGAGCCCAACCACAGCCGCAGTGCTGCCGCTGAAGCGTCGATTTCATGATACGCTCGCGCGTAGGAGAGTTTTGTAAGGTCGACGTGGTTAACGGTGTGAGCGCCAATTTCGTAGACCCGCAAGATTGGCTGCGCGGAGGTTGGCAACGGTCATGTGGTCCGCCGATCCGACAAACCCGGTCGCGATGTAGAGCGTGCCGAGCCCGCCGTAGCGCGCCAACAGAGGCATGGCATATGTGGCAACATCCACGTAACCGTCGTCGAACGTCAACGCAGCCTCGCACGGAGCGAGCTGCGCGTGCACGGTATCCGACCACACCTGTTTGACCGTCACGAGCTCGCAACCGTGACCGCGCAGCCATCGGAGTTGCTGCTCGAATTCAGCTGGGGTCACCGTCAGCGCGCGGGCGTAGGGCCCCGGTTGGACGGTCGGCGAGACGTGATGATACATGAGGATTGCGCCGGTGTTGGCGCGCGCAGCCGCACAACACAACGCTACGACCAGCAACGCGATGAATACCACCTGACCTGGAGGGTACGACTGGAAAGTCGCCCCGTGGAAGAGCGGACCTAAAAGTCCGCTGCTACAGATCTTAGTACGAGCGCGCAAAGTAGGCGAGGACCTTTGCCGGCTGACCGCAGTACGCGCAACGCTGCCCCGCATCGGCCGGTCCTGCGATCACGCGGGAGACAGCGCCGGTCTGCGCCTTGATGTCGAGTTCGCATGATGCTTGCTCGCACCACGGCGCCAAGACAAACCCGCGCTGGGCTTGCAGTGCCGACACGAGCGATTCCCGATCGTTCGCGATGGTCGTGCGCGCGTCGCGATCGGCGCGTGCTCGCTCGTAGAGCGCTTGTTGGACGTCGCTCAAAAGTTTGGGAATGCGGGCGGCGACCTCGTTACGCGGGATCGTCTCCTTGGTCAACGTGTCGCGCCGGGCCACGGTGACGACCTGCGAGTCCAAATCCCGTTTTCCGAGCTCAATGCGGATGGGAACGCCGCGCAACTCCCACTCGTTGAACTTCCACGGTGCGCTTTGCTCCACACGATCGTCCAAACGCACCCTGCAAATGCCCGCAAGTTCCCTCGCGAGCTCTTGCGCAGCCGGCAGCACGTCGTCGGCACCCTTGCGCGGGATGGGAACGATGACGACCTGATGGGGTGCAATCGCGGGCGGCAGGACGAGGCCATTGTCGTCTCCGTGCGCCATGACGACACCACCAAGCACCCGCCACGAAACTCCCCAGGAGGTCGTCCACACGTGTTTGACCTGCTCGTCCGCATCGGTAAACGTGATGTCGTAGGCACGGGCAAAGTTCTGGCCAAGCTCGTGCGACGTGCCGGCCTGCAATGCTTTGCCGTCCGGCATCAGTGCTTCAATGGCAAAGGTTGCTTCGGCACCCGCAAACTTTTCGTTGTCGCTCTTGCGCCCGCTAATCACCGGTAAAGCTAACACACTCTCCGCAACCTCGCGGTAGATATTGAGCATCTGTTGCACTTCGGCTGCGGCTTCTTCTCGAGTTGCATGCGCCGTGTGACCTTCTTGCCACAGAAACTCGAGCGTGCGCAGGAAAGGCCGCGTTGCCTTTTCCCAGCGCACCACGTTGGACCATTGGTTGATCAGCACCGGTAGATCTCGATGAGACTGGATCCATTTGGCGTAGAGCGTTCCAATGATGACTTCCGATGTAGGCCGGATGACCAAGCGCTCGGTGAGTTTTTCGCCGCCCCCTTCGGTGACCAAGGCGACTTCGGGGGCGAACCCCTCGACGTGCTCGGCCTCGCGCATAAAAAGCCCCTCTGGGATGAACAACGGGAAATAGGCGTTGCTGTGGCCGGTGGCTTTAAAGCGGCGATCGAACTCTGCCGTGATGAGTTCCCAGATGGCAAAGCCGTACGGGCGCATGGCGATGCAGCCGCGCACGGGCGTGTAGTCGGCAAGCTGGGCCTGAAGGCAGACTTGTGTGTACCATTCCGACAGATCGTCGGCCTTGCGCGGAATGCGCTGAACCTCTTTTTTCTCCATGCCTTTTGCCATGCTGCCGCTTTCCTTGCCGACGGCGTCAAAACCCTGGGTCCTTCTTGGCCCTCAGGGTCGCGAATAAATTCGCGAAAGCGGACCTAAAGGTCCGCTGCTCCATTCACTTCTGTACGAAAAGTACCACGGTGGCGTTCTCGGCTGGCAGCCATCGCTCGAAGGCCCAAAGGCCAGCTACCCGATATCGCTTTTCGAAGCCGACGACCAAGTCGGCGTTTGGATCGACCGGCCCGGATTGGAAAAGCAGCAGCCACACGCTCCGAAAGGGTTTCACAAGGTTGAGGGTCGGAGCGACCTGGCCGCGATGAAACACTAAAATCAGCGGATGGCGGCCGAGCTGCGGCCCGCGCTCGAGTACAAAGAACGGTGAGCCTTGCTCCATAACGATCAGGTCGCGGGGCTGTGTTCGCTCGCCGAGCAACTGCGCGATGTGTGGCCAGTCTGCCGTGTACAAGCGATCGTCAAACGCATACGCGCAACCCAGCACGCCTACGGTTGCGCCTGCGACAACGCCGCACGCCCAGCCAAGGTTGGTCCGTCTCGCGGTGGCCCGTACCAGCGCAACCGCAGTGAGTGCGCACAGCGCATACGCAAAGAGCAGATAGTATCTGTCCGTGTAGAGCAATTTATGCGCGATCGCGCTATAGGCGAGCGTGAGGAGCGCGGGGACTCCCATCCATATCGCCAGTGAAGCTGCATTGCCCCGCAGGCCGACAGCAACCGAGATCGCGATCCAAGCCCACGCAAAGAGGCTCGCCAGGACCACGACGAGACCCGCACCGTGGGTTTGCACAGCAATCGTCGCCTGCCCGGGCAGTTCGAACAATGCGGCTAGCTGATGCTGTGCGTAAAAGGGGAAGGCCAGACCACCGCGAGGCAACTGGTTCAAGAACGTCGGCAGCTGCGGCAACCAAGCGAGGCAAGCGATCGCCGCACCGACGAGCGAGCGCACGAGTCCATCGCGGCGCACGAACGCAGCATACCCCAGCTGCGCCGCAATGACGAAAAACCCTAAGTAGAGCGTCTGGATCATGGCGCCGCACGCAAGGGCCCAGCCGCACCACAATGCTCGCCGCTGCGCGACGGTCAAATCCTCACGTGTATAAAGGAAGGAGAGCAAAAGAAATGTCGCGACCGCAAAGGCATCAAACGGCGCGTACATGCGAATCATGGTGTCGTAGAAGATAAGACTGGGCATGAACGCCGCAAACGCTGCCGCAATGAGCGCGACGTGCTCTCCGTGCCATGCCCGCACGATGCCGTAGAACATCCCCACGGACGCAACGCCCAGCGCCGCCATGATGAGTCGCATTCCAATATCTGAGACGCCCACGCTGTGCAGCGCGTGGGTGACCAACAAAAAAAGCGGGGGATGCACGTCCAGAGTTGCGACAGCGCTTAACCCCTGGTTGATCGGCAATGCCGCGAGATGCAGCGAGTACCCCTCATCCACTTGCAATGGCCGGCGCAGCGCAGCAGCCACGCGCAACACCGTTGCACCCAGGAGAACCGCTCCCAACAACGCGGGAGCGCGAATGGGTTTAGCGATACTCGGGATATCGCTCGGCAATGACTTTTTCGATCTCTTCCCGCAGACCGTCGAGCAGCTGGGCTTCAGGAAGCGAGCGCACCATCACACCGTCGCGGTATAAAAGACCCATACTTTTGCCTCCGGCGATGCCGACGTCAGCCATGGATGCTTCGCCTGGACCATTGACCGCGCACCCCATAACCGCGACTTTCACCGGCGCCCGATATTCCGCTGTGATCGCCTCGACTTGTTCGGCGAGCTTCACGATGTCGATTTGCACGCGACCGCACGAAGGACACGACGTGATTTCGACGCCCCGTTCTCGCAGGCCAAGCGACTTCAACAGCTCCCAGCAGACGGGGACTTCTTCGACGGGATCGGCAGTTAGCGAGACGCGAATCGTGTCGCCGATACCTTGCGCAAGCAAGATCCCCAAGCCGACGGAGCTCTTCACGGTTCCGCTGCGCAGCGTTCCTGCTTCGGTAATGCCGAGATGAAATGGATAGTCGACTTTCGTGGCCATGAGGCGATACGCGGCGACCGTCGTGCGCACGTCGTGCGCCTTGAGGGAGACGACGATGTCTCGAAAATCCAAATCCTCGAGAATGCGAAGGTGCCGCAGACCTGATTCGACCATGCCCTCCGGCGTGTGACCGAAACGCTGGACGATGTCTGGCGCAAGCGAGCCATTGTTGACCCCGATACGGATCGGCATCTTTTGGGCCTTGGCGGCTTCGACGACCTCTCGAACTTTTCGCTCGTCTCGAATGTTGCCCGGGTTCAACCGCAGTTTGTCCCAGCCAGCCTCGATTGCAGCAAGCGCGAATCGATGATCGAAATGGATATCCGCGACCAAAGGTAGCGGCGAGCCTTCTTTGATCTTCTTGCAAGCCGCAGCCGCTTTTGCATCCGGCACGGATACTCGCGCGATCTCGCAACCCGCGGCGGCCAGCTGGTGAATTTGCTCCAGCGTTGCCGCCCAGTCGTCCGTTTTTGTCGTCGTCATTGATTGAACGGAGATAGGCGCATCGCCCCCGATGGTCAAGTTCCCAACTTTGACCGGGCGCGAACGGCGCCGCGCAGCAAGTGGAGGAGCTTGCGGATGACGTTCTTGGATCCCCGACCACTGCGGTACGGGTGGGAGTTCTTGTCGCGCGCTCATAGCCCACCTTTGCCGTGAACCCACTGCACGATGTCGTGGTAGGTGACGAACGCAACGAGCACCATCAGCAGCGCAAAGCCGGCAAGATGCACGAGGCCCTCGCGCTCCGGATTGATCGGCCGCCCGCGCGCGAGTTCAATAACGAGGAAAGCGAGTCGCCCACCGTCTAGTGCTGGAAACGGCAGCAGGTTAATCAGACCCAGCACAACGGAAATGACCGCGCCAATTTGGAGCACCACAGGAGCGCCAAGTGCTGCGGCGCCCATGACCACGTGGGCAATGCCGACGGGTCCGCTAATGACAGATGCGTCGCGATTTCGAATGGCGTCGACAATGCCGACAAACTGCCCCGCGGCCGTCGCACCAACTTGGTTGAAACCGTACGCAACCGCTGCCAACAGCGGCTTTCGCTCGGTGGCTTCCTGCGCGTAAAACCCGAGGGCTCCGGCAAGTTGACCGTTGATGATTTGCGCTTTGTCTTCGATGCGCAAGTGCAGGCGCGCGCCGGTTCGCAGAACGTCAACCTGGAGCGTCTTGCCCCCATGCGCGCGGATGTACGAAATCATGTCGCTGCCGCTGCTCACGCGCGTGCCGTCAAGCGCGAGGATCTGATCGCCGGGGCGCAGACCTGCCTCGGCCGCGGCCGACCCTGCTTTCACCGAAGCCACCATCGTGGTCGGTCCAACTTGAACGCCGACCGTGGCGCCCAGACCGGCGAATATCGCGGCTGCCAGCAGCAAGTTAAATATCGGGCCTGCGGCAATGATGAGAAAGCGCGCGCCGAGACTCTTGTGGTTGAAATTCCCCGGATCGTTTGAAGCGCCCTCGGTATCCTCGCCGAGCATCTTGCAGTAGCCGCCCAGCGGCAGCACGTTGACGCGATAGGTTGTGTCGCCGCGCCGCACGGCCACAAGCGACGGCCCGAAACCGATGGCAAAATCAGTGACGGTGACGCCTGCGCGCTTCGCAAAAACAAAGTGACCGAACTCGTGGAAGATGATCAGCGCTGAGAGCAACGCAAGATAGATGACAAAGTTGCCGATGCCCGCAAGGGAAACCGACAAGAGCACCGCGCCCAAGACCAAGCTGTCGACCATTTTTCGTACGGGGGGTGACCCCCGCTCTTGCTTCCTCTCCCTAGCGCCGAGCTGCGTCGCCCAAGGCCTGCCGTGCGAACGCGCGGCCGAAGCTGTCCGCTGCTTTCACTTCGTCAAGCCCGTCACTCGTCGCAACGTGCGCGGCGAGCGCGCTCTCGACGATTGAGCAGATTTCCGTAAACTTGATTTGCCCTTGCAGGAACGCGCGTCCTGCTTCCTCGTTTGCCGCTGAGAGCACCGCCGGGTAGGTTCCTCCGAGCTGCAGCGCGCGATAGGCAAGCTGCAAGGATGGAAAGCGACGCCCGTCAACTGGCTCGAACGAGAGCGTCGAGCTTTTCCCTTCCATTCCGATTGCTGCTTTCGTCTCTCTTTGTGCGAATGGAGCTGGAAGCCGCTCTGGGTAGGCCAGCGCAAATCCGATTGGCAGACGCATGTCGGGCGCCGCGAGTTGCGCTTTCACGTTGCCGTCGGCAAAGATGACGAATCCGTGCACGATGCTCTGGCGATGCACGACGACTTCGATTTTCGAAGGTGGAAGGTGAAAAAGATAGCTCGCCTCGATGACTTCTAAACCCTTGTTCATGAGGGTCGCAGAATCTATGGTGTTCTTTTGCCCCATCGCCCAGATTGGATGGCGAAGCGCAAGCTCCGGGGTTGCCCGTTCCATCTCTTCGAGCGACCACGTCCAAAATGGACCGCCGCTCGCTGTCAGGACCACCGAGGCGACATCTTCACTATGTTCGCCAAGCAAGCACTGAAACAGCGCGCTGTGTTCGGAGTCTACCGGAAGAAGACGCGCGCCAGTCGAGCGGGCCAGCGCGCAGAGCGTCCGCCCGGCACCCACGAGCAGCTCCTTATTGGCCAGTGCCACGTGCAAGCCCCGACTGATGCTTTCGAAAACCGCACGCAGCGACGCCATTCCATCGGTCGCCGCAACAACGATATCCGCTCCAGCGTCCGTCGCGGCTTGGACCAGACCTTCTTCTCCAGAGCAGATGCTCTCTGGCGCATAGGAGAGCTTTTGGGCGAGCACTCCGCAACGGGATTCGTCCGCAATCGAGAGCACTTTGGGCCGAAGCGCGTTCGCTTGTTCGGCCAACAGTTCTACGTTCGACCCGGCGGCGAGTGAGACAACCAAAAAGCGATCGGGGTGCGCCGCGATAACCTGCAGCGCTTGGCGGCCTATCGATCCCGTGGAACCTAAAATCGCAACGCGGCGCAACACGAGAGGAGTTAGCGCACCCCGGCAAACAGCAGCAGAGCGTATCCGATGACGCCAGCGAAGATGTAGGAATCGAACCGATCGAGCACACCGCCGTGCCCAGCGAACACGTGGCCGGAGTCTTTCACCTGGGCGTTGCGTTTGATTGCTGACTCGACGAGATCCCCAAATTCTGCGCCCACTGACACGCACAACGGAAAGGCGAGCGCAATCCACCACGGACCAGGCACGCCGAGCGGCCACCACAACGCAAAACCCGCGAGGCTCGCCACCACAAGAGCGGCGATGGCGCCCTCCCAACTCTTACCGGGTGAAAGCCGCGGCGCAAGCGGACGGTGTCCAAAGCCGAGACCGGCAATCATACCGACCGTGTCTGTCAGCACCACGATGATCACAAGCCAGAGCACGAGCCGCGCTCCGTGCGGCAGGGCGCGCAAGAGAATCATGTATGAGAGCAGCTTGCCGAGATACAGGGAGCCAAGGACCGTCATTGCGACGCGACCATCAAAGAGGCTTGAGTTTGCCGGCAGCGCGGCAACAAACGACGCCAAGACGATGCCCACAACGAGCGCGGATTCGTAACGGCCCAAGAGCCCAAAGAAGGCGAGAGTAGGATACGCAGCGCACGCGGCCAGGGCAATCGGCAAGGAGACCTGCCAACCCGCTCGGCGGGCGAGGTTCGAGAACTCAACCGAACCGATCAGCGTGATCGCTGCGATGACGATTGCAAACGTATACTGATTGAAAATTGATCCGATGCCAGCAACCGCCACAATAATTCCAATGGCGACGCGCTTGCCAGTCAATTCGCGACGGAAGCGTTCGGCGGTCGGGATTTTTTCGAGGGTGCCGGCGGAATTCATGGCAACCGTTCGTAGTCGTCGTAGGTTGCTTCGAGAAGAACGGCGTCTGCATCGTGGGTCACGCGCACGATGTGCAGCGCGCCGCGACCAAGCGCAGCGTATGGCGGAGCGACCACCCGCAGCGTGACGTTGCGCCCGGCAAGCGCTTCAATGGCACGGGTATACGGAAGCAGGAGGAGTTCTTCTTGGCCCAGGTCGGGCACGCTCACACCTCCATGATCTCCTTTTCTTTGTGCTCGACAAGCACATCGATCTCTGTAATATACTTGTCCGTTATCTTTTGCAGCTGTTCGTTTGAACGCCGGTTTTCATCTTCGGTGACCGTATTATCTTTGAGCGCGTGCTTGAGCTGGTCGTGCGCATCCCGGCGCACGTTGCGGACGGCAATGCGCCCTTCTTCCGCACGCTTGTGCACGACCTTGACAAGCTCTTTGCGGCGTTCTTCGTTGAGGGCCGGCAAAGAAAGACGAATCGTGTTCCCGTCAACGTTCGGCGTGATACCAAGATCGGATTTCTCGATAGCTTTGCGGATGTCGCCGAGAATGGACTTGTCGTGCGGCGTCACCGTGATGGAGCGTGGGTCTGGCACGGCGACGTTGGCGACGTGCCGAAGCGGCATCTCAGAACCATAGGCTTCCACGAGTACGTGATCTAAGAGCCCCGCGGTTGCCCTGCCCGTGCGAATCGAGGTGAACTCGCCGCGAGTCGCTTCGACCGCCTTCTTCATCCGGTCTTCGGCGTCACGGAACAGCTGGGGTAGCACCTTTTGGAGTCCTCCCAACAAACGTGCCGATCGCCTCGCCCCAAATGACGCGCTTGATGTTCCCCTCGCGCATCAGTTCGAAGACCACGATCGGGAGACCGTTGTCCATGCACAGCGTTAGAGCCGTATTGTCGAGTACTTCGAGACCGCGCTGCAAGACCTCGAGATAGTCGAGCCTCTCGATGCGCACCGCCGTGGGATCTTTCTTCGGATCCGCATTGTACACACCATCGACTTGCGTTGCCTTGAGGATCGCCTCAGCGCCGATTTCCAGCGCACGTAGCGCGGCGGTCGTATCCGTCGTGAAATATGGGTTCCCGGTGCCGGCCGCAAAAATAACGACTCGACCTTTCTCCAAATGACGAATGGCGCGGCGTCGAATGTAGGGCTCTGCAACTTGATGCATGGAAATGGCGGTTTGGACGCGCGTCACGACGCCGATGTCTTCGAGCGCATCTTGCAACGCCAGCGCGTTGATGACGGTGGCAAGCATCCCCATGTAGTCGGCGGTTGACCGGTCCATGTTCGCGTGGGCCGCGGCCTTGCCGCGCCAAATGTTACCACCGCCGACAACGCAGGCGACTTGCACGCCGGCTTGGGCCACTTCTTTGATTTGATTGGCAATGAGATAAACGGTGTCGGTGTCAATGGCGCCGCCGGCATCACGCGCGAACGCTTCGCCACTGAGCTTGAGCAAGATCCTGCGGTAGACGGGAGCAGCGCCGATGCCGTTGCCGGTCATTATGATTCGCCGATATCGAACCGGGCGAAGCGTCGCACTCGGATATTCTCGCCAAGCACGCCAACCGCAGAGTGCACCAGTTCGCCGACGGTCTTCGTCTCGTCGCGCACATATGGCTGTTCGAGCAGCACAACTTCTTCGTAGTACTTGTCGACTTTGCCGTCCAGCTCGCCTTCCTTGGCTTTGCGTATGCTCTCGGGGATGTCTTCTCTGCTCACGTACTGCGGGCGCGACGCGCAGATATGCACGGCCAGGTCGTGCGCAAGCTTTTGAAACTGTTCGTTCTTCGCCACGAAGTCTGTTTGGCACTGGAGCTCAATGAGGACGCCGAGCTTGCCGCCCTGATGGATGTAGTGCCCGATGAAGCCCTCGTGCGTTTCGTGCTCGCTCTTTTTTGCAGCGAGCTGCTGGCCCCGTGCGGCTAAGAGTTTCTTGGCCTGCTCGAGGTCGCCGCCGCTTTCGGTAAGCGCCTTTCGGCAATCCATAACCGGCGCGTTGGTTGCCCCCCGCAACGCTTTGACGTCTGCCGCGCTTGGCGCGTATTCTTTTACCATTTCAGAGTGTTCCGTTTCCTCGCGAGACTACTGTTCCCTGTGACATCTCTGGGCGACTTTACAGTCGCCCGCTACAATCCCGCCGCTTGCGTCGGCTCTTCGCTCGCCGCTTCCGGCGCTGCCGATCGATCTGCCTCGACTCCGGATTGCGCTTCGGTTCGACCCTCGATGATTGCGTCGGCAATCTTCCCGGTCATGAGTTTGACTGCGCGAATCGCGTCGTCGTTGCCGGGAATGGGAAAATCGATTTCGTCGGGGTCGCAATTCGTGTCGATAACGGCGACGATCGGGATCTTGAGCTTGCGCGCTTCCAAAACCGCAATGCGCTCTTTGCGCGGATCCACAATGTAGATCGCATCGGGCAACCGGGGCATGTCTTTGATGCCGCCGAGGAAACGCTCGAGACGTGCCAGCTCGTCTTCAAGCTTGCTGACTTCTTTCTTCGTGAGCGCGTCGAACACGCCGGTGTCGCGCTGGCGCTCGAGCTCGCGCAAACGCGCAATGCGTTTTTGCATGGTTTGAAAGTTTGTGAGCGTGCCGCCGAGCCAGCGTTGATTGACAAAAAACATGCCACAGCGCTCGGCCTCTTCGCGAACGACCTCTTGCGCTTGCTTCTTGGTGCCGACGAATAAGAAAATCTTGCCGCGACGCGACAATTCTTTGACGGCCTCATACACTTCACGGAGCTTAATGACGGTTTTCTGGAGATCGATGATGTAGATGCCGTTGCGCTCTTGAAAGATGTAGCGCGCCATCTTTGGATTCCAACGACGAGTCTGGTGACCGAAGTGCACCCCAGCTTCGAGGAGCTGCTTCATCGAAATGATGGAGCTTGACGTTGCCATGTTTGCCTTTCTGCAGCGAAGCCCACAGGCTTGCTGCATTACTAGGGCCGCGTGCGTCATCGGAGATGTAGCAGCGGACCTTTAGGTCCGCTCGTCCGCTTGACACACAGAGGGCGGAAGCACCGCCTCCGCCTGCGCCGAATTGCCCTAAACTTGCGCTCCAACATTATACCATGGTGCCGCCTGGGCGTGCAATTCCATTGAACCGTTCCAGGGGGCGCCAGAGGGGCGCTTGAACCCGGCGATTGCGATGTTCCTCGAAACCTTTGGGCTTTCGCGTGAGCCCTTCTTGGATACGGCGGATCCCGCGTTCTTTTACGATACGATGCCAGGCGCACACGGGCGCAGGCGCCTTGTTGAGTGTCTTGGCAGCGGTCGCGGCCTGGCGGTCGTCGTTGGAGCTATCGGCGCGGGGAAGACCACGCTCTTTAACGCGGCAGCAAGTGAGCTGTACGCTGACGAGCGCAATCTCGTTGGCTTGATCCTCGATCCCACGTTTGCGAGCGAAGCGGAGCTGCTCACGACCATCGCTGACTGCTTTGGCTTTGAGTTCGATCCAGACGCGTCGCTGCGCGACATGAAAGAGTCGCTGAAGCGCTCGTTGTTCGATGCCGCATCGCACAAACAGCCTATCCTGCTGATCGACGAAGCACAGCTGCTTCCCGAATCGATGCTCGAGACGCTTCGCTCTCTTTTGAACTACCAGCTTGACGAACGCAAGCTGCTTGCGATCGCCCTCTCCGGTCAGCTGGAACTCGCGGACGCAATCCTGCGGCGACCGAACTTTTCCGATCGCGTGGCTTTCTGGCTCGAGCTTGCACCGCTGCGTGAATCAGAATCGACGGGTTTGATCGAGCATCGGTTGAGGCAGGCAGGTTATGCCGGAGGGCGCTCCCCATTTGACGATGATGCGCTCCATGCACTGTGGCTGCAAAGCAAAGGCGTCCCCCGTCGTCTCATCACGTTAGCCCGTGAGGCGTTAGAAGTGGCGGCCGAGCGCTCGCAGCGCGCGGTCACACTGGTGGACGTCGATGCAGCGCAGGCAAGAGTCGTACCGGCGAGCCCATCCCACGTGTCGGTTGCCCCGCGCACGACTGCAATGGCTGCGCCACCGTGGTGGCAATGGTGGAGGCGTGCATCGTGAACCAACGACGTCGCAACCTCCCCGCTGACATGCTGCTCCTGGCTGCACGACGCAAGAGCTCGAGCGTGCCATTTGACGAGCGGATAACTGACGAAATTCTCACCAGCGACGACGACGAACTTGTGGAGAGCGAGGTTGGTGCCCCTTCGAGCACCGGCTTCGGTGGCGCGGTTTTGTGGCGACCAATCGAAGACGTGCACCTTGGCCACATCGGCTGGAGCGGACCTATCGACCACGATTCCTTGCAGGTAGCACTCGCGTGCTATCCGGCAGATGACGCTTCCCGCGCGATCGCAGCACGACTCTTTCCACCCACCAAAGATGTTGTCGGACGGACGCAATCCTTAGGGGGCCAAGGAGCGGCTCTTGAAGCGACCCTTTCGCCGGCTGACCTATCTTTGTGCGATGCAATCGCGAGCGGCGAGTTCGAAAGTGCACTTCCCAGAATCGTGAGCGCGCTCTGTTTGCCGCAGCGGATAACCGGAGCCACCGTGCCCACGCAACAAGCACTCAACAGCGTGCTTGCCGCGTATCGGCATAGTGCGCTTGCTTGCGCGTGGCAGGTGCGACCGGGCGCGGCGCTTGACGAGCAGCTTCGGCGCGAACGCGACGAAGCCGCAGTCGCGTTGCTTTCGACGCTTCGGGCAATTCTCGGCGAGCGCTGACCTCTAAGAGGCCGGCTTGGGGACTGCGGCAGCTGCCAGAGCGATCGTCTGGCGTTCTTTATAAATCTCCGAGCGATGAACGGGAATCGAACGAGGGGCGGTTATTCCAAGCTTGACTTGATCGCTGCCAACGGAGACGACAGTAATTCGAATGTCATCGCCGATGATGATCTCTTGATTGACCTTGCGCGTCAAAACGAGCATTGTCGCCTCCGTAAAAGCACGGATGCCCGAAACGATTTTCGTCGTTTCCACCCCATGGAGCAGCGGACCTTGTAGCTACGGACCTTCAATTCCCGAGCCGCGACCGCACTGACCTGACGGGCAGGAATGCAAGGAGCACGATCGCTGCAAGAAGCCAGAGCACCTCGAGGCCCGTTTGGGGGGAGACCGTCCCCATGGCAAGCGCTCGAAACACGATCACCGCATGATAGAGCGGCGTCATCCAAGCAATGGCAAGAGCCCAATGCGGAAACTTATCCAAGGGAAAGAAAATGCCCGAGATCATCACCGTCGGAGTCGCAACGAAGGAGAAATAATAGAACAAGTGCTCTTGCGTGTTCACCACGAACGAAACAAACAGCGCGGGGATAGCGCACACAATGCCGGTAAGCGCTAACACGAGCGGGCACAACAGGGCCCAATAGGAATGCACGAGACCAAAGCCCGCAATGACTGCCAGGAAAAGCGAACCATACAGCGCCGCCCGGAACGCCTGCCAGAGATATTCGCCAGCGGCGATTTCAAGCGGATCGACGGGAGCGGTGACCATCGATTCGTATACTCCGTTGAAGACTCGCCGTTCGAAACAACCCCACGCGGCATCAAAGGTGGCCGTGTTCAGCGCCGTAAGACCGAGGAACCCCGGTGCCATGAATTGCACGAGCGAGCCGTAACCGGACACCTTGAAATACGCTCCCAGTCCGAAACCAAGCGCGAGAAAATACGCGAATGGCTCGACGATGTTGATTGCCACGCTCGACCAAGCATACTTCTGCCAAGCATAGAAATTGCGCCGGAAAACGCGCCACGTGTTGGGGCGAAAGAAGGCGGCAACAGGATTCACTCGACCAACTCCCTCCCGGTCATGTTAAGAAAAACATCTTCGAGGGTGGCCCGACGCGCGACGTGTCGAGGTGGATCGAAGCCGAGCTCGTTCATGCGATGCAGCAACACCCTATTATCGTGGTTGAAAAGGTAATGGACTTCGCCATACCGCTCGCGACGCACGATGAGTCCATCAAGCTGACCATCGACGGGTAGGCGCGCCGCGGGATCGATAATTTCCAACACGTCGGCTGCAGCGAACTGGGCGATAAGCTGCTCGGGGGTTCCCTGCGCGAGAATCTTCCCTTCGTCGATGATGGCGACGCGATTGCAAAGCCGCGCTGCTTCTTCCATATAGTGCGTGGTCAACAAGAGCGTCAGGCCTGCTTGCGCAAACTGGTCAGCTTCTCCCAAACCAGCAAGCGCGCTTGCGGATCGAGCCCAGTCGTCGGCTCGTCGAGCACGAGAATATCTGGATCGTTCACGAGCGCTCGCGCGATCACGAGTCTGCGCTTCATGCCGCCGGACAATTCCTTGACCTGCGCCTTCTCTTTCCCGCCCAGACTCAGGAGCTCAAGCAGCTGCGCAGCGCGTTTGTACGCTCTTTCTCCAGTGATCCCAAAAAACGAGGCATACAGGAGCAGGTTTTCGATCACCGTGAGTTCGGGGTCCAAGGCGTTTTCTTGCGCGACGACGCCCAATCGCGCTTTGATCCCAAGCGCGTCCCGCGAGGTATCCATCCCGAGCACGAGCAGCTCGCCCGACGTGCGAGCGATGCGGCAATAGATCATCTTCATCGTGGTGGTCTTACCCGCGCCATTGACGCCAAGGAACCCGAAGCACTCGCCAGCCTCGATGGAAAAATCAACCCCTCGGACGGCCTCGATTGCTCCGTACCGTTTGGTGAGCGAGCGCGCGAGGACAACCGTTGATGTGGCACACATCGCCAACTCCTCGTTCTCGCTTGCGCAAGCACCGGCCTGGGGCTCAAAGGCTCGCTCGCAACGTCAATCGAAGGGGCAGGCTATGGTTCGGCACTTGTATCGGCTGCTCTCCATGCCGAAGATTCCACCGGCGTGTCGACGCTTGACTTTTTCCTACGGCGGAGGCCTCTAAGACTCACATGGCTTGCAGCGCTAAGCTTCGCCCCCAAGATACACCCCTCGATCGCGCTCGTTTCGTCCACGATCACCTCGCCCCAAATCTTTTTCGCAGCGTCGCTGGGCTGCAAGAAGCCGACGCCAAGAGTGTCGCCTGGCGAGTCTCGCCGCAACCCTTTGGCCTGGCGCCCGCAACGGTTGCAAAGTTGCAGACGCTTGGCGGCGATTTGCTCAAGCTCTATCGCGCAGTCAATCGACTCTATTTCATGAGCGTGCGCGGGACCGCTCCGGAGTTTTTCCACCGCTACTTGGATCTCGGCAAGCCGGAGCACATCGTCCGCCTCGAACGCCAAAACCGGTTCAAGAGTGAAGTCCCTGGCATTATTCGTCCGGACATTATCCTCACCGATGACGGCATGATCGCCTCGGAGCTTGACTCCATTCCGGGTGGCATGGGCTTTGTGGGCGCGATGGGTGCCGTGTATTGCGAGCTCGGCTTCGACCAAGTCGGCGAGTATGATGGCATCGTTGCGGGCTTCGCCAAAATGGCGCAGTCGCTCTGCGGCAAGGAACAACCGACGATCGCCATTGTCGTCTCAACCGAATCAGACGACTATCGCGGCGAAATGGCGTGGCTCGCCGACGCTTTGCGCGCAAATGGGCTGGCGTTCGCCGTGGCGGTCAAACCCGAAGATGTCGTCTTCACGGAAGAGGCCCTCGTGGTCGATACACCCGACGGGCGCCGGAGAGTCGACCTCTTATATCGGAACTTCGAACTTTTTGATTTGCTCAACGTGCCGAAGCAAGAGCTCATGCTGTACGCCGCGCGACACAAGCGTGTGGTGATGACGCCGCCTCCCAAAGCGTTTCTCGAGGAGAAGCTCATTTTCGCGCTGCTTCATAACCCGAGTCTGTACGAACAGTGGCGCAACGAACTTGGAGTTGACGTTTTCGAGCGGCTCTTGCGATTGCTGCCGCAAACGTGGGTGCTTGACCCAAATCCGCTGCCGCCGCAGGCCGTGATCGTCGACCTGAACGTCGACGGACGGCCAGTAGGAAGTTGGCGCGAGCTCTACAAGCTTTCAAAATCTGAGCGCCAGTTTGTGGTTAAACCCTCGGGGTTCTCGCCGCTTGCGTGGGGTAGCCGCGGCGTCTACATTGCCAACGACCTCACGCACGATGAATGGATGGCCGTCATCGACGGTGGCTTGGCGATGTTCGACAAGAGTCCGCAAGTGCTGCAGCGCTATCACAAAGCGCGACGGGTGAGCGCGGACTATCTCGATCTTCCGACCAATACGGTGCGCACCATGGATGGCCGGGTGCGACTCTGCCCTTACTATTTTGTTGCGGGAGACGAAGCCTTACTGTCCGGAGTCCTGGCCACCGTCGTCCCAGCGGACAAGCGCCTCATCCACGGCATGAGCGAGGCCATCATGGTGCCTTGCGCGCAATCGGACACTGGGTATTAGGGGCGGCGCCTAGGAGAGAATATTCACCGCGCGCGCTGCGACCAAAGCGACGGTGAGCAGTGACGTCAAGGCCTGAACCAAGAACAACATTTTTGCCCACGCGGTGAGCGGCATCGTGTCGGTCGGGCTGAAGGCACTCGCATTCGTAAACGAGACGAAGAGGTAGTCGACGAACTTTGGAGCCCACCCGGGCGGTGCGCTGGCAGGCGTGACCATTTGCGGAAAAAGAAAATCGGGCTGGCTATGCTCGGCGCTCATGCGCGCGTCCGGGCCACCCCGGTCGAGCTCCCAATACCACAGCGCAAAGACGATGATGTTGGTCAGCCAAATCTGGACCGCCCCTTTCAGGAGCTGGCTGCCCATCAGAGGACTCTTCCCAGTCAACAATTCGTGGACCAGCAGGCCGAGCGAAGCGATGTTCGCAAGGTTGATGACGCAGATGAGTGCGATCGCCGTCATGCGTCGCCAACTTGGAACGACGCGCATCCTTCGCGGATCTGTGACCAAAAGCGGCAACAACAGCGCGAGCTCGAGCGCTGGGATGAGCCAAACAGGTCCAAACGTGAGTTTGGCGGGCAGCGTGATGTAGAGCAAGACCGCGACAATGACCGCCACTTGAGCGGGCCAGCGAGCCTCTCCGCTCGCCCTACTTCCCCAGGCAGCGTCATGACGCGATCGAGTTTCCTTCGCGTCATCCGTGCGACGAGTTTTTTCCATTATGACGCCATGATGTTGAGAACCGCATCGATATCGGCAAGGGTATTGTAGCCATGCGGAGACACTCGCACGCCACTATCGCGCACCGTGATTCCCACTTTCGAAGCCAGAGCCTTCGCGTGCAGCGCATCCACTTTTCGCGCGCCCAGACCCAGGAGAACGATACCAGAGCGGTGCTGCTGGCCCACATCGCTGAGCACGGCGATTCCACGTTCGCGCGCACCGTTGATGAGATGGTCACATAAGCCGAGCACGTGACTCTCGATTGCCTCAAATGATGCTTCGCGCATCAATCGCAGGCTTTCGCGAAAACCAATGAGGCCTGGGTAGTTGACCGTGCCGCCCTCCAAGCGTCGTGCGCCGGGAGCGAGCTCTTGCGCGTAGTCAAGAAAGACCATAGGCTCGCGCACGGATCGCCACGAGTAATGCGTTGGCAGCAACGAGTCAACGACCTCGCGGCTCACGTAGACGATGGAGAGTCCTTGCGGCGAGAGGAGCCACTTGGCGGTGCCGAAGTAGGAAAAATCTATATGCCAGCCCGAGACATCCAGCGGCAGGTGGCCAAAACCTTGCATGGCGTCCACCGCGAAGAGGATCCCGTTTTCGCGGCACCACGTACCGATTGCGCGCAGATCGTGGCGATAGCCGTCCAGGAAGCCGACGTAGGAAACTGCCACGAGCCTCGTACGCCGCGTTTTGAGTTTCTCCAGCACGTCGACCGTCATGCGCTGCGGCGAGCGCACAAAACGCGTACGCACTCCTCGATAGCGCAGATTGAGCCATGGGTATGCGTTGGCGCCGAATTCAGAATCGGGCAGGATGATCTCGTCACCCTCATGCCACTGGAGTCCATTGGCAACGACAAGCGCGCCATCCGACGTCGAGCGCAGAAAGGCAACCTCATCGGTTCTGGCACCAATTGCGGCGGCTGTTTCTGCCCGCACGAGCTCGAGATGCGATTCAACGTCTAAGATACCAGCAGAGCCATCGTTCATTTGCGCATCGAGCACGGCAGCGACCGCATCGCGCGTGGGCCGTGGCAGTGGCCCCACAGCAGCGTGATTGCAGTATGCCCACCTTTGGGCGACGGGGAAAAGACTCCGGTCGAGAGGCGTGCGGACGGGCACGACAGCCCGTGCGGAAAGGCTCATGACGAAACAATGCCTTGGCGCAAAGCCTCGCCGGACCTTTTTCGCTCCAATGAATTTCGACGCGTGTGCGCTAGGACTGGGGCGTGACGAAATCTTCTGCTATGTAGATGCCGTTGGGGCCGACGGCAACACCGATACCGATCGCTCGGTAGTCGGGCGAAAGAATGTTCTCGCGATGGCCGTCAGATGGTGGGCGCTCTGCCATCATCATGGCGTCGAGTTTTGAAACTGCTTGCCACACGGCGTCCGTTTCCGTGAAAGAATCTCCGTAGTACGCCACGTTTTCACCATACAAGGCTGGGTGCCCGCCCAGATCTGCGTAACGCTCCATCGGCGAACGACCGTCGGGATCGTCATGACGCATCACGCCGCTCGACTCCATGTAGAGGGCTTGAAACTGTGCGGCGCGCTCGGCGACGGGATCTAACGTCAGCGAGCTCAGGCCATAGGCGTGGCGATGGGCGTTGATCTGATTGATGAGGCGCGCGCGAATGCCTGGAATCGGATCTTCGCTTTTTTGTTGGGGTGCTGGCGCGAGAAAAGGCAAAATGAGGGCCGCGATGATCGAGATGAAACCGATGATTGGGTTCACGAATGCACGTCCTCGCGCGACGGACCGCGGAAGTGGTCCTAAGGAAACTATCGAGCTAGTTTCGAGCGCGAGTTAGTTTTGGCCAGGTGATAGACCGCACAGTTGCGATCGCGTCATATGACGTGCTAGCGCATTGACCATTGCCAAGCGTTCCACTGCGGTATGATGCCGTTCGACGCCGTGTAATTTTGCAGATTAGTTGTGACGACGCCAACACGATCTCGGAAGAATATTGGGAGCGTGGGCAAATCGGTCATGTAGCGCCGTTGGATTTTTGCGTAGAGGGCTTTTCGCTTGGCGGGGTTGGTCGTGGCAAGGGCCGCGTCTTCAAGTTTGTCGGTTTGCGGATCGCAGAATCTCGAATCATTTCCCCCGTTGGGCGCGAACCAAGCGCAACCGAAATCGTCAAGCGACGACGGGTCGAAATTGACGCTGTAGCTATAGAAGGCGAGGTTGTAGTTCCCCGTCCGGATCGGCCCAGTATTATCGAAAATCAGGCCGTAGGGATAGTCTTTGATCGTCACGGCAAATCCGACGGTATGAAGAAAAGCCTGCACCATGGCGTCGAGCCTCGCCCCTGGCTGATCCCCGCCGACGGCAACCAACACGACGCTCAACGCTTGTCCATTGCGGTAGCGTATGCCGTCTGGGCCGCGAACGAAGCCGGCTGCTTCGAGTTCGGCGTTCGCCTTCGCCACGTCAAATGGATAGTGAGGGACATCCGGCGTGTACGCCCACGACCATTTCGGCACGAACTCGTCAGCTATGACGCCGGCGTCGTGGTAGACGTCATGCAGCACGGCGGCTCGATCGATAGCAAACCCGAACGCATGGCGCACGTGGACATCGTTGAAAGGAAATTTCTGACAGTTCATGACGCCGACAGACAGCCTCAAGCTTCGTGACGTAAGGACGTGCATGCCTGGAAGCGTGCTGTATTCAGGCAGTCTGCCAGGGCCGGCGTCGAGATCTGCATCGATCTCGTGCGTTTCGAATCCGACAAGTTCGGTCGCGGTTGACGGCTGCGCCTGGAAAATGATTTCTTGCAGCTTTGGTTTGCCGCGCCAGTAGTGTGGATTGGCAACGAAGATCATGCGGCCGTTGCGTTCCCACGATTTCACGATGAACGGACCTGTGCCAATCGGACTTGCGTTGAAGGGAGCGCGGTTGAGGTCGCTCACATGGGCGATGATGTGCGCCGGCATCACGGCGATCGGCCCTTCTTGTATCCCAGAAAAAAAGCGCGTGGGCAACGACGCATACGGACGCTTGAGGTGGACGACTGCCGTGTATGGATCGGGCGCGTCGATGCGCGCTATGGCGTCATATCCTTCGCGGATGATGACGTTATTGAGCGGATTCATGACCGCTCGCCAAGATGCGATGATGTCGTTTGCGGTAAACGGCACGCCGTCAGACCACGTCACTCCATGCCGGAGATGGTAGGTTACCGTCAGTCCATCGTGGCTAATGTCACCATTCTCTACGCTTGGCACCCGCTGACACAGCACCGGAATCACGCGCCCGCTGTCATCAAGCTGGACCAAGTACTCGAGGGTATACGCTGACAGTTGGTAAGCGACATCGGCACCGCTGAACATCGGGTTGAGCGTCGATGGGTCGGAGATGTCTGAAATCCGTAAGATTCCCGGGGTGCCCTCGTTTTGGCGACCTGAACTCACAGAGGTCGCCACCTTCGTGCAGCCGGTTGCAAACCCAAGGAGCGCCACCGCGACAACGCTCGCCGCGATGCGCGCAAAGTCGAACATTCTCAAGCTTGTGCGCATGGCGCCACGGCTTCTGCGCGGGAGTGGCGCCCACCCGCGGCAAAACTCATGCGCCGCCGGAGGTCATGCGTCCTGGACTTTGCGCTTACAGACGAGCAGCGCGATCTCGTTGCCAACGTGCGACGCTATCTTGCCGAACAAATTCTTCCCGACGTGGCACGCAGCGAAAGTGCGAGCACTCCCTTGCCCGGGGCATTTCAAAAGCTTGCAACCATGGGGGTCGTGGGTCTGCCATTTCCTCACGCGTATGGCGGTGCGGGTCTCGATTATGTCACGCTTGGCCTCGTGTGCGAGGAGCTCGAATATTGCGACACTGCCTTGCGGACGATGATGTCAGTGCATATCGGCCTCGCGGGCTGCGGCATCTACCAATGGGGAACCGAGGAGCAAAAACAACGCTTGCTCCGCCCGCTTGCGTCCGGAGAGAAGCTCGGCGCGTTTGGACTGACTGAGCCGGATGCGGGTTCGGACGTGGGGGCTCTACGAAGCACTGCGAAGCGCGACGGCGACGAGTACGTGTTGAACGGTTCGAAGATCTGGATCTCATGCGCTACCCAGGCCGACACGTTCTTACTCTTTGCCAAAACCGATCCCGATGCAGGCAAGCGCGGGATCAGCGCATTTGTGGTGGAGCGCACAACCGCCGGCGAGCAGCTGCACACGTTTGCAATCAAGCACAAGTATGGCGTTCGAGCCGGCGACACTGGGGGACTATCGTTTACCGACTTGCGAGTTCCCGAACGCAATCGTCTGGGTCACGAGGGTGAAGGATTCTACATCGCGATGACCTGCCTCGAGAACGGTCGCTACACAGTTGCCGCTGGCGCAACTGGGTTGATTCGGGCGTGCCTTGACGCGTCGGTCAAATATGCAAACGAGCGGACCACGTTTGGCGCGCCGATTGGACGGCATCAGCTCATCCAAGAGATGGTTGCCGGCATGACCGCGAGTTACGACGCGTCGCGGCTACTCTATCTGCGCGCAGGATGGATGAAGAACAAAGGGCTGCGCAACACTCGAGAAACCTCGCTTGCAAAGTGGTTTGCGTGCGATGCTTCAAACAAGGCAGCCGATGATGCGTTGGAAATCCACGGGGCCTATGGGTTTTCCGACGAATATCCGGTGGCCCGCTTCTTGCGAAATTCACGCGGCGCAGTCGTGTATGAGGGCTCGCGGGAGATTCAAAAGCTCATGCACGGCGAGTATGCGCTAGGGTATCGCCGCGACAAGCCGGTCCGCTGCGAGCTCCCGCCGTATTCGGCTTGAGCTCGTCTGCTCTGTAGTGGACGACCGTCAAGTCGCCCCACCAATGAAGGGAGATCTGGAATGCCACAATTGCAACGAATCGGGGTCTGCGGCAACGGCCTCATGGGTTCGGGCATCGCGCAGGTCGCCGCCACCGCCGGCTTCGATGTGGTTGTCCTTGAAGCGGATCAGGCGGCTCTTGATCGCGGGATGGCCGGCATCAAAAAATCGCTCGACAAATTCGTTGAGAAAGGCGCCATCAGCGCAGCACATCGCGATGAGACGCTTGCCAAGCTCAAACCAACGACGCGTCTCGAAGATCTCAAGGAGAGCGATCTGGTCATCGAAGCGATTATTGAAAACATGCCCGCCAAGAAGGAACTTTTTAAGAAGCTCGATGCATTGCTAGCGCCACACGCTATCATCTGCTCGAACACATCGAGTTTATGCATCATCGAGATGGCGGCCGCCACCAAGCGACCCAAACAAGTTGCCGGCTTGCACTTCTTCAATCCGGTCCCGATCATGAAGCTCGTCGAGGTGGTCAAGACCATCGTGACGAGCCAGGAGACGATCGATACGCTCTTCCATTTTTCCGTGAAGGTCGGCAAGAAACCGATCCTGGCACAAGATACGCCCGGGTTTATCGTCAACCGGCTGCTCGTGCCCTACCTTTTGTATGCGATCCGCATGTACGAATCTGGTCTCGCCACCAAAGAAGACATTGATGAAGGCATGAAGCTCGGCTGCGGTCATCCCATGGGACCGCTCACGCTCCTGGACTTTGTCGGCCTTGACACGACGTACTACATCGCCGAAATCATGTTCGACGAATTCAAGGATCCGCTGATGGCGCCACCCCCACTACTCAAACGCATGGTGCTCGCCGGCCAGTACGGCCGCAAAAGCGGTAAAGGCTTCTACGATTATCCGTAAACTTCCAAACGAAATGTAGTCGCGCGAATTTATTCGCGCGCTTTGAGGAGATGCTCATGGCGTACGAAACCCTGCTTGTGGAGCGAGATGGACCCACTGCGATCATCACGATCAACCGGCCCAAGGCGCTCAACGCGCTCAACGCCCAAGTGTTCAAGGATCTTCTTGCCGCTTTTGATGAGCTGGAAGCCGACGTATCGGTACGCTGCGTGATCATCACCGGCGCGGGTGACAAAGCTTTTGTCGCCGGAGCCGACATTGGCGAGCTGGCAAACCTCCGCGATTCCGAGAGCGCGACGCAGAAAGCGAGGGCAGGCCACCATATCACCGAGCGACTGGAACATTCTCGCCTTCCGATTATCATGGCCATCAACGGCTTCGCCCTCGGCGGTGGGCTTGAACTTGCAATGGCGGGAGATATTCGCGTCGTAGCTTCGACCGCAAAGCTTGGTCAGCCGGAGGTGAGTCTTGGCATCATCGGGGGATTCGGCGGTACGCAGCGACTCCCGCGATTGGTGGGCCAAGGCATGGGCTCGTATTTGTTGCTGACCGGGGAAATGATCGGCGCCGAAGAGGCGAAAGCAGCGAATCTGGTTGAGAAGGTCGTCCCGCCAGATCAGGTCATGGCAGAAAGCAAACGCATTGCTTCAGTCGTTGCGAGCAAGGGCCCAAAGGCCATCGAGCTCACCAAAAAAGTCATTCACAAGGGCCTTCAAACCGATCTTCACTCGGCGCTCGAAATCGAAGCAGAGGCTTTCGGAAGCATCGCAACGACCGCCGATGCGCGCGAAGGCACCAAAGCGTTTCTGGAAAAGCGAGCACCGCACTTTACCGGCAACTAGCCTCCGCGCAGTGCGAGGTTAAGGGAACGCTTCGAAAACGGCTGCGATTCCTTGGCCGCCGCCAATGCACGCGCTTGCGGTACCATACTTCTTTTTGCTGCGGTTGAGCTCGTGGAGGAGCGTGTAGGCCAGGCGCGCACCACTTGCAGCCAAGGGGTGGCCCAGTGAGATCGCGCCGCCGTTGGGATTGAGCTTGTTCTCATCGAGGTGGAGTTCGTCAACGCAAGCAAGGACCTGCGGCGCGAACGCTTCATTGATTTCAAAAATATCAATTTGATCGAGGTCGAAGCCGGCGCGCTTGAGCGCCTGCGGAATCGCAAAGGCAGGTCCGATTCCCATCACGTCCGGGTCCACGCCGACGCTTGCCCAACCGATCAGACGTCCGAGCGGTTGCAACCCGTCGCGCTCTGCCTGTTCGGCCGTCGTGAGCACAACTGCGGCAGCGCCATCGGTGATACCGCTTGCGTTGCCCGCAGTGACGACTCCATCTTTTTTGAAGCGCGGCGACAGTTTCGCGAGCTTCTCACCGGAGGTGTCGGGCCGAGGACCTTCATCTTTGTCGATGATTATCGGTCCCTTGCGCCCGCTGACTTCCACCGGCGCGATTTCTTGCGCATAAAATCCGTCTTCTGAAGACCGCACAGCTGCGCGGTGCGAGCGCAGTGCAAATTCATCCGATGCCTGCCGGCTGATTTCATACTGGCGAGCGAGATTTTCCGCAGTGATCGCCATCGGCATGTTGTTGTAGCTGTCCGTCAGCCCTTCCCAGAGCGAATCCTCAAGCTTACCCTGACCGAGCGCTAGTCCCCAGCGTGCGCCGCGAATGACGTGCGGTGCCTGGCTCATATTCTCCATGCCCCCGGCGAGCACGTACGTCGCCTGGCCGAGCAGCAGTTGCTCTGCGCCGCTAATGATTGCTTGCAATCCAGACCCGCACAATCGGTTGACCGTCAACGCCGAGGTTTCGATGCGGCAACCCGCCTTTAGTCCAACGTGACGGGCTCCGTAAATCCCATCCGCGCTGGTCTGCATGACGTTGCCGAAGATGACCTGATCGATCCGCTCTGCTGGAACGCCACTTCTACTCATGGCTGCCTTGGATGCAACCACGCCAAGGTCGATGGCCGTGACGTCACGCAAAGCTCCTCCAAAATTACCGAACGGAGTGCGCGCTCCGTTGACGATGACGACTGAGGTACCGTTCTTCATACTATCCCCTTGGGTGACTTTACAGTCGCCCGTTACCCCGGTGGCGATTTTCCAATCGCCCCCTACATGGCCTTGGCGGGTGCGTGGGCGCCCAATTCAACGCACACCATATCGCCGATTTCCGATGTTTGCAAGCCGCTCGACGCATCCAGCGAGGGAATGCGCTCGCTTGCCAAAAGCTGCGCGATGCTCGACTCGATTGCGTTCGCCGCTTGCCCCTCGCCCAAATACTCGAGCATCATGCCCACCGCTGCGATGGCTGCGATGGGGCTGACAACATTTTTCCCTTTATATTTTGGCGCCGATCCGTGAATGGGCTCGAAGAGCGAAACTCTTCCCGGATGAATATTGCCCGAAGCTGCGACACCCATGCCTCCCTGCACCATCGCACCGAGGTCGGTAATAATGTCGCCGAAGAGATTCGGCGTCACGATCACGTCGAATGACTCTGGGTTTTTTACCATCCACATGCACGCCGCGTCGACATACGCGAACTCGAAGGTTACGTCCGGAAAGTCGGGCGCGACTTCCTCCACCGTGCGCCGCCACAGTCCTTGGACCTCGATCGCATTGGCCTTATCGACGAGCGTGAGCTTTTTGCGCTTGCCGCGTTTCGTCGCTACAGCAAACGCGTAGCGCACCGCCCGCTCGCATCCCTTGCGGGTGAAGATTTGGTTCGCAATGACGACTTCATCTGGCGTGCCGCGTTTGAAGTAGCCGCCCATCCCTGTGTAGAGATCCTCCGTGTTCTCGCGCACGACGACCATGTCGACGTCGGCCGGCGTTTTGCCCTTGATGGGGCAGAGCCGCTCCGCATAGAGCTTGATAGGCCGGAGGTTGATGTAAAGATCCAAGCCAAAACGCATCGCCGCAATGACCCCGCGTTCGACCAATCCCGGCGGTAAGCGCGGATCTCCAATCGCGCCCAGCAAGATCGCACTATACTCGCGGAAACGCTCGAGCTGACCTTCGGGCAATAGTTCCTTGGTCATGAGATAGTGCTCGGAACCAAACGGAAAGTTGCTTGTTTCGTAGGTAAAGCCAAAAAGCTTGGACGCCTGCGCGAGGACTTTGAGGCCTTCGGCCGTTACTTCAGGTCCGACGCCATCGCCCGGAATGACGGCGATGCGATGGGGTGTTGGCATCGCCCCCTACAGCTTCGCTTTTTCTTCCAGGCGTTTCTCCACGAACTTGAGGAGCCCGCCTTGGGCGATGAGGTCCTGCATGAACTTCGGGAACTGCGTCGCTTTGAAGTCCCGACCAGTCGTCTCGTTGCGAATGCTGCCATTGTCAGCGTCGACCGTAATCGTGTCACCATCGCTGATGCCGTCGACGCCTTCCGGACATTCGAAAATCGGCAAGCCCGTATTGATGCAGTTACGATAGAAAATGCGAGCAAACGATTTTGCCACAACGCCTGCGACGCCGGCTCCCTTGAGCGCTACCGCTGCCACCTCGCGCGACGAGCCGCAACCAAAGTTCGTATCAGCGACGATCAAGTCGCCCGGCTTCGCTTTCTTGGTAAAATTTGCGTCGAGATCCTCCAGCGCGTGCTTCCCCAGCTCGACCGGATCGATGAGATTGCAATACCGCCCCGGAATGATGACGTCGGTATCGACGTTCTTCCCGTATTTGTGCGCTGTGCCTTTGAGGATCATGCGCTGGCCTTCATCGGAGTTCCAAGTTGTTCCGGGCTTCCGATGTAGCCTAAGATCGCCGATGTGGCGGCGACGTACGGTCCGGTGAGATACACTTCGCTCTTGACGTGACCCATGCGGCCACGGAAGTTGCGGTTGGTCGTGGAAATGCAGCGCTCTCCATCGGCCAGCACGCCCATGTGTCCGCCGACGCACGGGCCGCAGGTTGGGGTCGAAAGCACGCAACCCGCGTCGATAAAGATTTCGGCGAGCCCTTCCTTAAGACACTGAGAATAGACTTTCTGGCTGCCAGGAATAACGATGGCGCGCACGCTTGGGTGCACTTTGTTGCCTTTGAGAATCTCGGCCGCCTGGCGCATGTCTTCGATGCGGCCGTTGGTGCACGTGCCAATAACGGCTTGTTGAATTTCGATATTGTTGAGCTCCGACGCGTTTTTTGTATTGTCGGGCAGCCAAGGGATGGCGACCTGTGGCTCGACCACGCTGCAATCGATGAGCACCGTGCGCTCGTACTCTGCATTTTTATCTGCATGGTACACGGTATAGTTTTTCATTCCCACTGCCGCGCAGTATGCTTCGGCGCTTGCGTCGACCGGGAAAATTCCATTTTTTGCGCCGGCTTCGATCGACATGTTCGCCATCGTAAAGCGACCGCTGATTGGCAACTCCTTGAGCGTGGGACCGGTAAACTCAAGCGCCCCGTAGATTGCACCGTCAACGCCAAGCTCGGAGATCGTGCGCAAGATGAGATCCTTTGCCGAGACGAATGGGCGTAACCCGCCTTCGTAGATAATCTTAATTGTTGACGGCACTCGCAGCCACATTTCGCCGATGGCAAACGCGGCGGCGATGTCGGTCGAGCCAACACCGGTTGCAAATGCGCCGAGACCCCCATAGGTGGTCGTGTGGCTGTCGCCACCGATGATCGTCATGCCCGGTCCGATCATCCCGTTTTCCGGCAGCACCACATGCTCGATGCCGCCGCGCCCGACTTCAAAGTAATTCTCGATATGCTGCTCGGTGGCAAAGTCTCGCATCATTTTCGAAAGCGTGGCCGTTGCAATATCTTTGTTAGGGGTAAAGTGGCTTGGCACGAGCGCAATTTTCGAATGGTCCCACACCTTGGTGGCGCCTTTGATTTTTCGAAACTCGGTGATGGCCACAGCTGCCGAGAGCTCGTTTGCCATCACAAGATCGAGTTGGATGGAGATGATGTCACCTGGCCTCACCTCGGTGTTGCCTGAATGAGCGGCGAGGATCTTTTCGGTAAGGGTCATGGGTCGTGCCACGGTGAGGACCTCCGTACCTGGGCAACTTGACAGTTGCCCGCTACACATCAGGTTCGTCGCGTGGAACTTTTGCGCCTCTGCGGCATGTTCGAGCGGACCCGTAGCGGGCGATTGTCAAGTCGCCCATGGCTTCTAAGCCGCGGGAACTCGGTATTCCGGAAGCGCGGCGCGTGGCAGACGCTGCAAAGCCGCAAAGACGACACCGATCGCGATGCCGACCAGGGCGATCACTTGATCCTCGCGCGTTTGCGAAAAGTAGTTCCGGATGAGGAGGAAGGTCACCGCAAGCGTACCGATGGCCGGCAAGACGATCCGCGTGAGATCGGTGAGTGGGAAGCCTTTGCGCCGGAAATGGACGACGCATGAGAGTCCAGTAAGAATGAAGGTGAGCCCTAAGAAAATCGACGACGCATTGACAACTTCGAGCAACGCATCTTTGGCAGATGGCGCAAACCCCATGAGCAGCGTAACGAACATGACGCCGATGTTCACCGCTAAGATGCTTAAGTGCGGCGTGCCATAATTTGGGTGCACGGCAGAAAGCGCACGCGGGAAAACAGAATCGCGCGCCATGGAAAAGACACCGCGAGAAATGCCGAGTTGCGTTGTCCACAACGTGGCTGCAGTGGAAACGAGCACGGTGACGACCATGACGATTTCCTTCCAGCCGCCACCGAGCTGATTGGCAACGTACGCTAGTGTATCGGCGGCTTGATTCGAAATCCCGGCGAGATCGCCGACTCGCAAGTAGGCCACCATGCACACGAGGACCAGCGCCACCGTGATGAGCAAGCCGAAGAGGCCACCGAGCCCGGGCTGCCGCGAGGTGCCTGAATTCTCCTCAGAGGTGTAGGTGGATACTTCCCATCCGTCCGTCACCCAGATGGACAACACCATGGCGGACAGGAAGCCTGCAAATCCCCCACCGCCGAGCGTGAAGAGATGCGTTGCACCGCTGTGCGCGACAGGCTTGTGCAAAAAGGCGAGTCCTGCAAAAAAGAGGAGCGCCGCGATCTCAAGACCGAGGAACAGCCCCGACGCCCGAGCAGTCGGACGCACGCCACCGATCAAGAGCGCGCTGGCAACGAGAACCCAGCTGCTCCCAGCAATCGCGACCGCAGGCGCTTCGTTCACCCAGGCTGTGGGGACCCAACCAAAGTGCGCAAGCAGCTCGAGCGTGTAGACGCCAGCGGGTACGACTGCCGCGACCGCAGCGAAAAAATATGACAGCACGACGATCCAAGCAGTAAACGCACCCGGACGGTGGCCAAAGGCCAAGCGCGACCACGCATACGTCGAGCCGGCATCAGACCGCTCTTCGCACAAACGATGGAAAGCGATCGCGATGAACACAATTGGGACTGTCAAGATGACGAGTGAGAGCACGGCGCCCGATCCGGCCACCGCCACCATCAAACCGAACGTCGACGCGATCGAATACGCGGGCGCCATGCTCGCTGAGGAAAGGATCGAGAGATCGGAAAGTCCGAGGACGCGGGAGAGCCTGGTGCGCTTCACGTGCGCTGCATGCGTGAGAGCGGACCTTCGAATCCGCCCATGTTAATGTAGCAGCGGACCTTCAGGTCCGCTTGACTAGACAGCTGACGACAACGTCGCCAAAGTAACCTCCGGTTCACCTCGCGCAATTCCGTGCTCAAAGCGGAGGTCCTTTTCGCGCACTCGCTCTTTACGGTGTTTGCGAAAGCGCGTTGAACACATCAAGTCGCCCTGAACCCTGGTGTGGGTCGCCGATGGAGTCAGCGGACGCCTTAATGATCGACAGAGCTTGCGCTGGAGTCAGCGAAGGATCTATGGAAAACATCAACGCGACGGCGCCTGCAACGTGTGGCGATGCCTGGGAGGTCCCAGCAAACAGGCCGACGGTTTCGGTAAACGGTCCCTTCGTGCTGTCGAGATTCTCGATCCATTGGAGGAAGTCGATGCAGGCCTGGGTCGTGCACCCGGTTTGTGTGGAGTCGGGGTCGCCACCGGGCGCAACAACCGAAAGTTGCGAGCCATAATTTGAGTACGATGCGACATACTCGAAACCCGAGCCAGGCGTATTCTGGACGGAGTCGCAATATGCCGACGCCCCGACGGCGATGACGCCTGGATCGGCCGCGGGATAGTCAACGGTATTGCGACCATCGTTTCCTGAAGCCGCCACGACGACAACTCCAGCGGCGATCGCAGCAGCCACTGCTGGTTCTTCATAGGTATTATCTGGCGTTCCGCCTCCGAGACTCAGATTGATCACCTGAGCTCCATTTGCAACCGCCCAATTGATTCCGGCGGCAATATCTTGCGTGGCGGCCCCGGAGTTGTTGGTGTTTGGAAATACTCTCGCTTCGAGCAAATGCACGTTCCAGCCAGTGCCAGCGACATCAGTGCTGTTGTTTGTATCCGCTGCCGCGATGCCGCTGACATCACTGCCATGGCCGGTCACGTCCTCGATAGAAGCGCCGACGTGTGGCGTGCCGTCGCCCTTGTCGTACACAATCGAGCCATCCACCTTGCCATTGAGGTCTGTGTTGAACGTGTCGTACCCGGTGTCGATCACCGCGATGCGCACAGTTGTGATCCCTTCGCTAATGCCCCATGCGGCCGGCATTCCGATCGCGAACATATCCCACTGATTGACGTTGCTAAAGAGCGGATCGTTTGGGGTAACGAGGACGTGCCGCAGAATGACGGGGCCTGCGTTGATAACGCCCGGTAGGCCACGCAGAACGCCGGCGGTTTGCTGCATGTTCGAGCCTGACGGAATCGCATAGGTGACTGCGCCTTGAGGATTCATCTCGGTGATCCTTCGTGCGCGAATGCGTGCCAATGCGGACGCAGCCTGGGGCGAAATATTCGTTCCCACAAAACGCACGGCGAGTTTGTCAGGGACAATTTCTTCCCTTGACGCGCTCGGGGGACGTAAGCCAAATGAGCCGGCGCGTGTAAAGGTAAGAGCCCCCGTCGCGGCGCTGAATGTGTGGGTGCAGCTAGCACTCGAGGTGGGAGGTGAGGTGGGCGGCGGCGGTGTCGTCGAACCTCCTCCACCCCCACAAGCTTGAAGTACGAGCGTGCACAACACCACGGAGAGGGCGGTAATCTTTGATGATTTTCGCAAAGTTGGTTGTGTCACGCCGGCATTTTTCCGACGCCTTTCTTTTGCAATGTGCGAGGAACTCGCAACTCATTCGCTTGGGGCTAGCCTTCTTCTTCTCTTGGAACCATCATCGGCTGCTTCAGTCTGACCCAACGCCCTGCGCTGAATGAGAAAATAAGGGCACACGCGATGCCCGCCACCGTGAGTCCTTGCACAAACGTCTCTTGCTGCTTCCACACGTCAAAGATGAGAAAAGCAAGGGTCCACAATGCCCCAACAGCCGGCAGAGCGATACCTGAAAGAATGTGACGCTGCCCGGCGCCCTGGCGGAAGTGCAACCACGCGCACGCGAGACCGGTAATAATGAACGTCGATCCTAAGAAAATCGACGACCCGGACACGACGGTTGCAAGCGTGTGCTGCGCGCTGCTCGCGAAACCCGAAACGAGCAAGATAAGCGCCACGGGGATGCTGACAACTAAGATGGCGACCCAGGGGGTCCCAAATTTTGGGTGCACGAGCGCAAGCGAGGCGGGCAAGAGCTTGTCTCGGCCCATAGCGAAGACCGCGCGCGAGAGCAGTTGCATGGTGGTCCACAAAGCCGCCGCACTCGAGACGAGCACGTTCGCCACCATGAGCAGAGAAATCCAACCACCGCCCAATCGCTGCGCAACATAGGCAAGCGCGTCATCTTGGTGGCTCGTGAATCCACCCACGCTCCCAACATGCAAGAACGCGAGCATGCAAAACCACACGAGCGCCATCGTCCCCAAGAGACCAACAAGTGCTCCCGCACCCGGGGTCGTTGGCGCGCCAGTCGATTCTTCCGAGCTGTACGTGGAGATCTCCCAACCAGCCGAGACCCAAATGGACAGCACCGCACCGACGATCAACCCGACCAGCCCGGTGGCTCCCATGGAGATGCCAGGATTGCCAAGAGCAGGCGTTCCCGAAAATGGGCGGACAAGGGCAAGGACCGAGATGAGGACGAGTGCGCCTACCTCCGCAGCTAGGAAGACGGCAGAGAGGCGCGCGGTCGGACGGGCGCCGATGATCAAGAAATACGCAGAGAATGCGGTCCAGCAAATACCGGCGATGGCGATGGCAAGCGGCGTTGCCGTGGCGTGCGGCATCGCGATGCTGATCGTGTAGACGCCTGCGGGAAACGCCGTGGCGACAGTCCCAAAGTAGTATCCAATAATGATCAGCACGGCGGTAAACCAGCCAACTCGATTTCCAAAAGCAATGCGCGCCCACGTGTACGCCCCGCCTGCCGATGGCTTTTCGGTGGCAAGGCGCATGAAGCCGATGGCAATGAAGGCAATCGGAATCGTCGAGACGATGAGGGCAAGCGGAGCCCCTGTGCCCGCGGCAGCGACGACCAACCCCATGACTGCCGCCAGGCTGTATGCCGGTGCCATGCTGGACGACGCGAGGATCGATAAATCGGCTAACGAGAGCGTGCGAAATAACTGACGGATTTTCGCCTCACGCATGCTACATCTCGCGGGCTCGAGCTGGTTCTATGGTAGTTCGCCATGCGAGCATGAGTGCGGCAAGCGCACTGCGGCGGATGATGCCATCGCGGTTGCCAGGGATCCGCAGACGCTTTGTCTGCAGGTCGCCATCAACGCCCGCAAGGGCGACGTAGATCAAGCCGACGGGTTTCTCATCGGTCCCACCGTCGGGTCCGGCGATGCCCGTGACCGCAAGGGCGATGTCAGCGCGCAACGCAGCCTTCGCACCCACCGCCATCGCCGAAGCGACCTGTTCGCTGACCGCGCCATTGAGATCGATGAGTTCAGCAGCGACGTCCAGCAGATTTGTTTTCGCTTCATTAGAGTACGCGACGACGCCGCCGCGATAGTAGTCCGAGGCTCCCGGTACGGCGGTTATCATCGAGCCAATGAGGCCCCCGGTGCATGACTCAGCCGTGGCGATGCTCCAGCCGCGGGCCCTGAGCTCTTTTCCAAGCGCTTCCGGGAGTGAGGAGCCATCGGATGAGAAGACGCAATCGCCAAGACGGCGGCGGATCTCAGCCTCCAATAAGTCGATGAGCGCGAGCGCTGTCTCGCGCGTTGATGCTTTGGCTGTGATTTTGACGTGCACTTCGCCAACGTGCGCGAGCACGGCGATGCTTGGGTTGATGCCAGCCCGAAAGAGGTCAGCGATGCGCCCATCGATTTCTGATTCGGAGACGCCGGTCGTGCGCAAGACGCGCGTGACGATCGTTGAACGCGAGTCAAATGTGCGCGCGAGGAGCGGCAGAACATGCTCGCGCAGCATCGGCTCCATCTCTCTGGGCGGTCCAGGCATGACGACGATAACTTTCTCGCCGACCGTTAGTGCGAACCCTGGCGCCGTGCCGTTTGGGTTTTCGAGCACCTCGGCGCCCTTTGGGAACATTGCCTGGCGCGCGTTGTTTGGAGACATCTGCCGGCCAAGGCTTGCGAAGAACGCGCGGAGATCCTCAACCACCGCTTGGTCGAGTTCGAGCGGGCTGCCCGTCGCGGCGGCAACAGCCTCGCGAGTGAGGTCGTCAACGGTCGGGCCTAGGCCACCCGCGCAGATCACGGCGTCGGCGCGCTCGAGCGCCTCGCTTATGGCTTGTGCGATGCGGGCCTCGTTGTCACCGACCGACGTTTCGCGATAGACGTCAATGCCTATTTCAGCCAGAGCCCCAGCGATGATCGAGGTGTTCGTGTCGACGAGCTGACCGAGCAGCAACTCGGTCCCGACGGTGATGATTTCAGCGCTGGCCATTACTCATCGAATATCACGAGCCGCCGGCTGCGGCCGGCTTGGGCTCGAGCAACTCCACCGGAATGCCGTTGGGGTCCTCGACGAAAGCAATGGAACGTGTACCTCCCGGTGACTTCTTCGGACCCTTGAGGATTTTCACGCCTTGCGCGGCGAGCCGTTTGCAGAGGTCCTCGAGATTCCCGTCTGCTTCGAGGGCAAGATGCTCGTAGCGGTTGCCCAACTGATATGGAGGATGCTCTTCGAGATCGTACACGAGCTCGATATACGAATCCCAGTTCTTGCCGACGAACGCCATGTCGGCGTTGCCCTCGTAGTGGGCTTGATCGAGGAGCCTCAAGCCGAGCTTCTTCGTGTAAAAATCGATCGACTCGTTCATGTTGTTGACAAAGATTGAGGTGTGCAGATATCTGGAAATGATGCTACCCTCGCTTTCTTTTTGCCCTGGATTTTCGCTTGCGCGTCGCGAGCACAGATAGCTCCCAGCGATAGCCATCGGGATCCTGAAACCACAAGCCCATGTTCTTTGAGCCGGGGCCTTCCGGTCCGATTTCGTCGCCGGGGTCTTCGAGTTCGACGTGCTTTCGCTGCAGCTCCAAGAGCGCCGCTCGCAACTCGCGCATGCCGCGGACATGAAAAGAAATGTGGTGGAGCACTTCGGGATGTGGCTTCCCTTTGTGCAAGACAATGTCGACGTGGTCGTTTCCCACTACGACGCCGCCCGGAAATGAGAACCGGCGAGTCATGTTAAGCATCTTGATCCACCAGCGTGCGCTTTTCTGGGGATCGTGCACGCTGATGCCAAGGTGCCCGACGGGTCCAAGCTGCAGGGGCATATCGGCTCCTCCGAAGGGTCCTGCTGCGTTAGCGGATCGAAAGTTTCGATCAGTAGTCGACTGGTCGTAAATAAAATTCGTTGATAGCAGTCGTGGACACAACAGCCGTCGTGGGCAGGTGACGCTTCCAGTGCGTGGCGTTCACTTTGCGCATGACGAGCTCGACATCGGCAGGCGAAAACCCGCGCGCGATCATGTCTTCTTCTCTGTAGCCCATGAGCATGAGCGCGAGAATCCGATCCGACCGCGCATAGGTGATGCCCAAGTCTTCCTCGTCGGTCTGTCCGCGAATGAGGTCAGCGGTGGCCGGCTTGTCCATAATTTCCTTGGGCACCCCAAGATGTCGCGCGAGCTGCCAGACCTGTGTCTTGAAGAGGTCCCCGATCGGATTGATCGGCGGCGAATCATCGGCATGCCAAGTAAAATAGCCGAGCAACCGCTCGGATTTATTGCCGGTGCCGACAGGTAGTCCATCGTACTTGGCTGATTGGTCGAACAAGACGATCATGCGTTGGCGGGCCATGACATTGCCGCGCCGCGTCTGGGAGGCGTCTGGCTCGTAGTGCAAGTAGCCGTCAACCGCGTCGCTGATATTGACCACGATGTCGTGGACATGTGTATTGCCGATCACGAGGCCCCCGTGACGGAAGCTCTCATCTGATGAGGTGCTGTAAGGCATGCGAACGCCGTAAACGTTTTCCGGTCCGAGCGCCTTTGCGCAGAGGTAGGTGACCACGGCGGAGTCGACTCCCCCGGACACGCCCACGATCGCATTGCGGATCCCGCGACGAACGATCATTTCGTCGCGAAGGAAGTTGATCAGCCATCGCTCGGCTAGGGCGGCGTCGAGCTGCAAGCCGCGATCGACGACAGTCGGCGCATGAACGATCGGAAGAACGGCTGCTTTCATTTTGAAGTCGTGGACTTTGTGCGCGAAGGCCGACTGAGTGCTTCCTTTTCGAACATCGCCGTAATTTCGGCAAGGTTGGACTCGAGATCGCCCAGCGCGGGCAAGGCGGCCCGTGCAATGTTGACGTCTTGAAGCGAAATGGTCGTTCGTACGATGGCGGCGCCATCGAACGGCGCCTCGATGCGCAGATCGCCGAACGGTCCCATGAGCCGCGACGCTCCGGTGAAGCCTTTGCCCCCTTCGAAGCCAACCAATCCCGCATAGGCGATGAAGATGCCGTGCTCGGCGGCCGAGACGCGCATGATGTCGCGCCACATGCGGACGTTTGCAGGCTCTGCATCTTCAAGACCTCGCCCCGGCGACGCGCTTGGAATGTAGAGAATCTGAGCCCCGCGCAGCGCGGCGATCGTCACGGCCACCGAATGACACGCGTCTTCGCAGATGAGGATCGCAACGCGGCCGTGCTGCGAGTCAAACGCCTCGATGGTCCGGCCTCGCGAGACAAAGCGCTCTTCGTCAAAGACGCCGTAGGTCGGCAAGAAGAGCTTGCGATGCACATGGCGGATGACTGGCCGCTCGCCGAGGGTTGCGTAGAGGGCGCTATTGTACAGCTTACCGCCGTCGTCTTCGTAAAAGCCAACGATCACGTCAAACGACGCGTGATTTGGCCCGCAGGCTCGATGGGCGGCGTTGCTGAGGCGCTTAAGGACGTTGCCCGCTTTGAGCGCGACTTCGGCAATGCCGCCCTCAACGAAATATCCCGACAGGCTCGCTTCGGGAAACACCACGACCGACGGGAAGCCTTCTTTATCGTGGCGCAACGCTGCAAAGACTTGCTCGATGCGCTCGAAGTTCAAATCGACGCGGCCCTTACTTGGGGCAAACTGAACCAGCGCAAGATTCACCGTTTGGCGCTGCGCGCTCGCGCGACGGCTGCCGTTTCCGCTGGGACGAGGAATAATCCCAACGGTGCGTGCACCACCGCGTCCCGCCTTCGCTTGGCGTGCGGGCGCTCTGCGGAGCGCCTTGCGCTTTTTGGGTCGGCTTTTCATTGCGCGCCTGCTGTTCGCGATAGAGTGTGGGTTTCCAGGCAAAGACTCGAGAGCGAAGGCGACTGTCCCCACGCTGTGAGTTGTGTGGATAGGTTCTGCGAAAAACGCCTCAATTGGCCGCCCGTCAAGGCTTCGGCGACGAACGAACTCCCGTTCGAAAAAGTTGTTGCAACCGTACCTTAACCGCTATATAATGTGTGAAAACACCCCTACAACCACTATGGGTAGGGGTGACTTGTCGCCCCTCGAACAGACGTGTGATATAAGGCGATCGGCAAAATCACCTTTAGAGAAAGGCACTTTTTGATCCCATGAAGATTCAGCGTCGCTTTACAAAACCCGGCACCGATCCACTCGATGAGATACGGTGGGATCACCGTGAGTCGGTGATTCGCGAACCCGATGGAACCGTTGTCTTCGAAATGCGAGACATCGAAGTTCCTGCGGACTGGTCTCAAGTCGCCACCGACATTTTAGCACAGAAGTATTTCCGCAAGGCTGGAGTGCCCCAGCCTGACGGAAGTCTTGGACGGGAAACCTCCGCTCGTCAGGTAGTTCGTCGCCTCGCGGGTTGCTGGACGGACTGGGGTCGGCGCTATAAATATTTTGATTCAGATGAAGATGCGGCAGCGTTCGATGCCGAGATGAGCTACATGCTCATCTATCAGATGGCCGCGCCGAATTCTCCGCAATGGTTCAACACAGGTTTAGCCTATGCGTACGGCATCACTGGACCGTCGCAGGGTCACTATTACGTGGATCCCGACACGAAAGAACTCGTGCGTGCAAAGGATTCGTACACGCATCCGCAACCCCACGCGTGTTTTATCCAATCTGTCGAGGATGATCTTGTCAACGACAATGGCATCATGGATCTCTGGGTACGTGAGGCTCGCCTGTTTAAATACGGCTCCGGAACTGGAACGAATTTCTCCAACTTGCGCGCTGAGGGCGAGAAGCTTTCTGGTGGTGGTTCGTCGAGCGGCCTTATGTCATTCTTGCGCGTGGGCGATCGGGCAGCCGGCGCGATCAAGAGCGGTGGCACAACGCGACGCGCAGCGAAGATGGTCATTCTCGATATCGATCATCCGGATATAGAAAAGTTTATCAACTGGAAAGTTGAGGAAGAGAAAAAGGTTGCCGCCTTGATTGCGGCTGGCTATGGCAGCTCGTACGAAGGAGATGCGTACTCAACCGTATCGGGTCAAAACTCCAACAATTCTGTTCGTATTCCGGACAAGTTTATCGAAGCGGTTCGTACTGACGCAACGTGGGACTTGCTCTGGCGGCGAGATAAGAGCGTAGCCCGAACGGTTCGAGCACGAGATCTTTGGGATCAGATAGCTCGTGCGGCATGGGCATGCGCTGATCCAGGCATTCAATACGACGACATTATTAACTCGTGGCATACGAGCCCAGCCGGTGGTAGAATCCGCGCGAGCAATCCGTGCGTTACTGGGGACACACTCGTCGCAACAGATTCCGGTTATCATCCAGTATCTGAACTTGTAGGTCGACAATTCACCGCACTGGTAGACGGGGAGCACTACCTATCAACTAAGGAGGGCTTCTTCTTCACTGGCATCAAGCCGGTCTTCAAAGTATGCACGGATCTAGGTCTGGAGTTAAAGGCGACCGAAGATCACAGATTTTTGACGATTGCCCAAGATGGGTCGGAATCATGGCGTGCCGTGCGCGATATCAAAGTCGGAGAACGCCTCGCGATCCATACCCATGTTGTGATGCAACAACACGTTCACGCCTCCGGTCATGGGCAGAACAAACCAGCCTTGGCGATTGAAAAACAAGCCCATCGCGCTCGCACGTTCCAAATGGTTCGCGACGTTAGGCCGTTGGGGAACGCGCCCGTTTATGACTGCACGATTCCTGGGCCTAATGCATTTGATGCGAATGGCTTCTACGCTCACAATTGTTCCGAATATATGTTCTTGGACGACACCGCTTGTTTTGCCCCAGAAACACGCATCAGCACTCCGGAAGGGTTGCGCACAGTCAAGGAGCTGTATTCTAAACAAGTAACTGGTGAGCAAGTGCTCATAACCACTGACGTCTATTCAGAGCACGATCATCGCCGACTCACCGCATACCGACCTGCAAAGATCACCCAAGTAGGCAAGCGCCAAGTCTTTCGGATGACGCTGAAAGATGGTCGGCAAATACGTGCAACGGCCGACCATAAATTCCTTACCCATTCCGGCACCTGGAAACGGGTCGACGAGCTCGTCGCTGGCACGGACAGAGTTCAAATTCGTATGTCTGGTGATGCAGTGAAGTTTGCATCGCCGGTAACCGAGGTGAAGCGCTGGCAAACGCTCGGATGGCTTACAGGTGACGGTGTGTTCAGCAAGGGCACCGTTGCGCTTGTGTTCGCTCCTACAGAGGAAGAAACGGCCTTAGAGATGACTGCCGAGGTGAATGATCTCAAGGTCGCCGCAGCCGGAGGAGCTAGCCTTGTAACTCGAGCCTCAACGATTTCAATCCAGGCCAACGGCGTCATGCAAACCAGTTCGAAGCAGTCCTCGCTCGTTTCATACCTCGAGCGGCACTACGGTTTCAAACAAGCAACTGCAGTCGCCAAAGACGTGCCGAACCGAATCCACTATGTTTCCAATGATCTTAAGATTGCCTACCTCCAAGGTCTCTTCTCGGCAGACGGAACCATTTTAGATGCCAGCGGAATCGAAAAGGAAGTTATGCTGGCTTCCTCCTCGCCCCAGTTACTCCGGTCCGTGCAACTCTTACTTTCAGATATCGGGATTACGTCGCGTATTGCATGGATGCACCCTGAGGGTCGTAAGAATCCGCAAGGACAGCTTCACGTCTATAATCAGCAGGCTCGACGCTTTCTTAGCCTCGTCGGTTTCCCATGTTCGGCCTACAAAGATGCGCTGGCGCAAAATATTCTAGCTTCTTCGTTTGCGGGAGCTAAGAAGAATCCGCGCGCACCAAAAGTTATCGAAATCGTTGCCGACGGCGAGGAGACTGTTTACGATATCACCGAGCCAGTGACACACACGGTGATCGCTGAGGGTATGGTTACGCATAACTGCAACCTCGCTAGCATCAACTTGATGACATTCTACGACGCTGACAAGAACACGCTTGACGTGGAAGCATTCAAGCATGCGTGCCGGCTCTGGACCATGGTGCTCGAAATATCGGTGCTGATGGCGCAATTCCCAAGTTCGGAAATCGCGCGGAAGTCCTACGAGTACCGCACGCTCGGGCTGGGATACGCCAACCTCGGCACGCTGCTCATGGTTTCCGGGATTCCGTATGATTCGCCACGGGCACTCGCAATTGCAGGTGCTATTTCTGCGATACTCACGGGAGAATCGTACGCGGCCTCGGCGGAGATGGCGGGGGAACTCGGACCATTCCCGCGCTATAAAGAAAATGCGGAGCCCATGTTGCGCGTTATGAAGAATCACAGACGCGCGGCGTACAACGCGAAAGCGGCCGAGTATGAGCAGTTGTCGGTCATCCCAATGGGGATCGATGCTTCCCTGTGCCCGCCGTATCTGCTCTCGGCTGCGCGTGAATGTTGGGATCGCGCGGTCGAGCTCGGAGAGCAAAACGGATACCGCAACGCGCAAGCCACATGCATCGCGCCAACTGGTACCATCGGTTTACTCATGGATTGCGACACGACAGGCATCGAACCAGACTTTGCCCTCGTGAAATTCAAGAAGCTGTCCGGCGGCGGCTACTTTAAGATCATCAACCAATCTCTTCCGATGGCGCTGAGCAACCTCGGCTACAATGAAAAACAGATCGATGATATCGTTCGATACGCAAAGGGTTCGGGCTCGCTCTACGGTGCTCCATACATCAATGCCGAAACGTTGCGCGCTCGCGGATTCACGAGCGAGGACATTATCAAGATCGAAAAGGCGTTGCCCACGGTGTTCGAGATTGGCTTTGCGTTTAATCAGTGGACGCTGGGGGAAGAGACCCTACAGCGCCTAGGTATCACACCCGAACAATACAATGCGGTCGACTTCGATCTGCTCCGATTGCTCGGTTTCAACCGCGACGAAATCGAAGCTGCCAACAATTATATTTGCGGCACGATGACGATCGAGGGCGCGCCGCATCTAAAAGAGGAGCATTATCCAGCTTTCGATTGTGCCAACAAATGCGGGAAGCTTGGCAAGCGTTTCATTCACCACATGGGCCATGTCCGCATGATGGCGGCGGCACAGCCGTTTATCAGTGGAGCTTTGAGCAAGACCATCAATATGCCAAATGAAGCCACGGTGGATGAGATCAAAGAAGCGTACTTGCGCTCGTGGGATCTCGGCCTCAAGGCGATAGCGCTGTATCGCGACGGCTCTAAGCTCTCGCAACCGCTGTCGAACAAGGGAACCGATAAGACGGCCACCGACAGCGATCGCCAGCTTGCGCTTTCGGAAGAATTCGCCAAGCAGCTCGAGGAAGCGCGACGCCAACGCGCCGAGGAGTTGCGACCAGATGAGATCTTGGCCGCCGCGCAGCGAATTTTGGCCAACGCAACAAATACGGACTTCAAGAGAAAAGTCGCGCAGGCGCTCGAACGCAATCGCTTGCCGGCAAAGCGCCGCGGGTGGACGCAAAAAGCGAAGATTTCAGGGCACACCGTTTTCCTGAGAACCGGCGAGTATGCTGATGGCACGCTGGGCGAAATCTTCGTTGACCTGCATAAGGAAGGCGCTTCCTTCCGCAGTTTGATGAACTGCTTCGCCATCGCTGTCTCCATCGGTCTTCAATATGGCGTGCCCCTCGAAGAGTTTGTGGACAAATTCGTCTTCACGCGTTTCGAGCCAAATGGCTTCGTCGATCATCCGAACATCAAACACTGCACGAGCGTCGTCGACTACATCTTCCGCGTTCTTGGCATGGAGTATCTGGGCCGTACAGACTTCGTTCAGATCAAGCCGGAAGACAAGGACGTGGACGATACAAACCACGACGATCACGCCCAAGCCGAGTTCGAAGCGCGAGTGAGCGCACAGCAAGTCGCTGACGAAACACCGGTGCCGCGGCCGCTGCCCTCCTCTGGGATCGCCCAACCGCGCGCACAAGCGGCGCCTGGCCAGAATGCAACCGTCGATCCAGAGCTTGCAACTCAACTCAATGCGCTGCGCTCGCGTGAAGCGCAGATGGCCTCGCTCATGGGGGATGCGCCGCTGTGTGACGTCTGCGGTTCTATTACCAGGCGAAACGGGGCGTGCTACGTCTGCGACAGCTGTGGGCGCAGCATGGGGTGCTCTTAGGAGGACTGGCGTTGACCGCATAGAGCGAACCTAAAGGTTCGCTGCTACGTGGTAGGAACCAAAACGGCGGCACCGTCAAGTGCATCGCTCTTCATAGCCGCAAGGGCTGCGTTTGCCTCACGCAGTGGAAACGTTGTTACGTGCGATTCGATGGGGATTTCCGCCGCCAGTGCCAAGAAATCTCTGGCATCCTGCCGGGTCATATTCGTGACGCTTCGGATCTGGCGTTCGCCCCAGAGTAAACGATCGTAATCGAACTGCGGCATGCGGTCCAAGTGAATCGCATTGATGGCAACGACGCCGCCCTTGCGCAGCGACGAGAGCGCTGCGACCACGACATCGCCCGATGGTGCGAATGTTATTGCCCGATCCAGTCGCTCTGGGGGTACATCCGTAGCATCCCCAACCCAAATCGCACCCATCGACTGCGCAAGAGCTCGGTGCGATGCGCCACGGGTTGCAACAAATATCTCGCATTCCCAATGACGAAGTACTTGGGCAACCAGATGCGCCGAGCCACCGAATCCAAAGAGTCCCACGCGCTCGCCACGAGCCACACCGGCGACGCGCAACGCGCGAAAACCGATAATGCCCGCGCAGAGGAGCGGCGCCGCGTGCACGTCGTCGAGCTCAGCGGGAAGCGCAATCGTGAAATCTCCGCGCGCATCGGCATACTCCGCATAGCCACCATTGACATCGTACCCGGTAAACGTCGGCCGATCGCACAGATTTTCCATGCCGCTTTGGCAAAACTGACACGTACCGTCCACGCCGCCTAGCCATGAAACTCCGACACGCGCACCAACCCGCTTTGTGGCATCCGCACTCTCCACAATCTCACCCACGATTTGATGCCCAGGGATGATCCACGGATGTTTTGGAGGCAGCTCCCCTTCAACAATGTGCAAGTCCGTCCGGCACACACCGCGGGCCAGCACGCGCAACCGAACGTGTCCGCTCCGCAGGGGGCCCAGCTCGACGTCTTCCAAGCGAAGCGGTGATCGCTCGACCGGGCCGGGTTCACGGAGCACCATCGCTTTCATTGCGGCGGCTCCGCAACGCTTGGTTTGCGCGCGCAAATCTCAAGTTTCGTACCGCCAGGGTCTTCGAAAAAGATCGCCGGATAATCATCGGACGCAGACGGCTCGATATTGGCGGCTCCAATCGAGCTTAAGAACGATTGCCAATGGCCGGCATCGAGCGGTGCCTGCACGCGGAACGCGATCCGCGTCAGCGTTGGCACCATCTTTGTGTCTTCGACAAATCCAATGAACCTGGCCACCTCCGGGGCGCTCGCCTCTTCAAAGTACTCTGCCGTATTGTAGGGCCGGTCATCAGAAGGCGAATGCCATTCCCCGAGCCGGTCGACGTGCGAAAGACGTTTGCGAGGCAGACCAAGCTCGGACATCAGCCGATCGTAAAACGCCTCGACCGCATTGAGCGACTTCACGCGCGTATCGACGTGGTCAAAGCCAAGAAACTGTCGCTTCATACCCAATTCACCTCACCGGGAAGCCTTCATTGCTGCTGCAAGTGCTGCTGACGGGTACTCGGGTCGCACGCCGAGGCCGATCGCCCGCGCAGGCAGGTCCCGTAGAACTGGCAGCGAGAGCAACAGCCGAAACAACAATGGAAGTTTGATTTGTGCTGCGCTCGAGAACACGTGCATCAGCAAGCGCTTTTGAACCGCGGCCTGTAACGCCTGGGCGACAACCGTCGGGAAGGTACGGCGCCGCTGTATCGCTTGGAGGTCAGCATCTTTGAGCTTGCCGTCTCGAAGCGGAAGCCACAGTTGATTTGCCGCCGCGACAGCGTCCTGAATCGCAAGGTTAATCCCAACGCCACCGACCGGCGTCATTGCATGGGCAGCATCCCCGATGCACAAGAAACCAGGCAGCCACCACTTGAGAAGCCGGTTTGATTGCACCGTCAGCAACTTCACCTGATCCGTGCTTTTTAGTTCGTTGACCCGATCACCCAACTCCGGCGCGACCTCGGCGAGCCCTTTTGTGATCTGGTCGACGCCGCTCACCAACATTTCCTGCGCGCGCCCCTTGGGCACGATATAGCCCACTTGCCAGTAGTCGAATCGATTGATCAAGACGACCATTTTTCCAACGCCTACTCTCAAGGAAACATTCTCAGAGTCGGATGGTAAGCGGGGAAGCGAAAACCACAGCACGTCCATCGGAGGAGAGCTTTCGACCCGCGGCAAGCGCGCACCGTCGCGGAGAACGGAATGACGACCGTCCGCAGCGACGACAAGATTGGTGCGCACGAGCCTTTCCTCATCGCCAATACGGTAGTACAAGCCCGCGACCACGCCTGCGTGTTCCTCAAGGCGTGTCGCCTCGGCCTCCATCAACAGCGTGAATGAGGCGTTGCACTTTGCCTCCTGCGCGAGTAAGTTCAACAAATCCCACTGCGGTACAAGCGCAACGTACGGATACTTCGTGCGCAGATGCGAGAAGTTAGCGACGGTCACCGGGCCATCTGCCGTGAGAATCTCAAGCTTGCGCACGACGGTGTGTCGCAATGCCAAGAAGCGCTCGATGAGCCCGAGCTCGTCGAGCAGTTGCAGCGTCGACGGGTGGACCGTATCCCCTCGAAAATCCCGAAAGAAATCTTTGTGCTTTTCGAGCACGGTCACCGTAACGCCCGCGCGTGCCAGAAGCAGCCCGAGCATCATCCCAGCTGGGCCACCACCCGCGATGCAACAGGTTGTTCTGGTAGTCTCCATTGCGCTATCGCCCAGACTCAACGCCTGCAGAGTGCACGCGATAAACGAGCGCTTCAAGACCTCGAAAGATTGTTGTTTTTTCAACCGTCATGCCGTTGCGCTCGGCCACGGCCCGAGAAGGCAAGTTGGCCGGCCGGATCAACGAGATGACTGTCGAAGCGCCTAACTTCGAAAAGGCGTAGTCGCGACATGCCCTCGCGGCCTCGGTTGCGTACCCTTGGTGCCAATGCGCGCTCTTGAAGAGATAGGCAACCTCGATCTCAGCCACACCGTCCACCTCTTGCAGCAGGAGTCCGCATTGGCCGACAAACTCACCGCTGCTCTTGCGCTCAACAACCCACAAGCCATACTGCCGGTCGCATACGACTGCAGAACACGGTCGATCCAAACCTGCGTGGCGCTTTCATCGAGGGTGCTTGGATAGTATCGCATCACGAGGGGATCGTTCAACATGGCGAGCAATTCCGCGAAGTCGCTCTGCTGTAGCGCGCGCAAACGCAATCGTTCGGTCTCCAAAATGATGGACGGTGAATTCGTCACGAGGTTGCCTTTGCTCATAAGAGAATGTCATCCTCGATGAGCATCGCCCACGCAATCGCGATTCCCCTTGGCATCCTGATCATTGCAGTCGTGCTGTTCGACCTGTTTGCGTCGGTGATCGTTCCGCGACCGGTCCCTGGTCGGCTGCTTGTCAGCGCATACCTGCGCCGCTTCACCTGGCGTGCCTGGAAGAGGCTCTTCTCCGACCTTCAACCACCTCGACGCCGCGAGATCGTGCTCGGCTTTTTCGCCCCCGCTTCGGTTGTGATGCTCCTTGGCACATGGCTGGTTGGGCTTATCATCGGCTTTGGGTTCGTCTTCTTTGGCTTCCAGACACAGCACAAACCAGTACCGCCGACGTTGTGGGAAGCTAGTTACCTCGCGGGAAGCGCCGTACTCAACAGCGGCTATGGTAACGCTCTTACCTCGAGCAGCATCGTCCGGACGGTGACGCTTGCGGCCGGAGTCACGGGCTTGGCCACCGTTGCAATCGTTCTCGCCTTTCTCTTTTCGCTCTTCAATTCGTATCGCCAGCGCGAGTTGTTTTTGGTCGTTCTTGACGCGCGTGCCGGAGCGCCCCCCTCTGGCGTCGCCTTGTTAGAAACGCACGCCCAGCTCGACATCGTTGACGACCTCTCACGATTCTTCATCACAGCGCAGGCTTGGTGCGGAGACGTGCTTGAGACGCACCTTGCGTATCCCGTCCTCTGCTACTTTCGATCCACGCACGTTGGCGAGTCATGGATCGCAGGCTTGGGCGCCATCCTTGACGCCGCGACCCTCGTCGTCTCCACCATCGAAAGCGTTCCTAAAGGGCAGGCGCAACTTGCCCATAGCGTCGGCGCGCATCTCGTTGACGACGTTGCGGATTATTTTGGTCTTTTGGGCACGGAGCAGTCGTTGGTCGAACGGCAGGAATTTGTGACGGCTAGGGAGCGCCTCGCGGCCGCGGGCTACACGCTCGGCGACGAAGCGCAAACCTGGGAGGCATTTCGACGCCTTCGCGCTACGTACGCGTCGTCGCTCAACAATCTTGCCCGCTATTGGGTCATCGACCCGGCGCAATGGATCGGCGATCGCTCCCCACTCGGCACCCGTCGCGATTGAAAGCTTCGCAAACGACGGGCGCGAGGAAACTCGTGCTGCGACATCTTGGGGCAAACATAGGGGCGGTGCGACGCCGCATCGTCACCTGTACGCGCTGTCCAGAGTTACGCGCCTATTGCCACCGCGTCGCTTCCGAGCGCAAGCGCGAGTTTGCCCACGAGCACTATTGGGGAAAGCCCGTGCCGAGTATTGGTTCGGTGGATGCCCGTGTCCTGATCGTTGGCCTCGCCCCAGCCGCACATGGAGGCAATCGAACGGGGCGCATGTTTACCGGCGACGGTTCGGCCGTCTTTTTGGCCCGAGCACTGTATCGTGCAGGTTTAGCGACCCAACCGACGTCCGTGCGCAGGGGCGACGGGTTCGAACTGATCGACGCTTTCATGACCGCCGCCTTGCGTTGTGCTCCTCCTGGCAACAAGCCCGCGTCGGACCAAATGGCGAAATGCGCCGATCACATGCGCGCTGAACTCGACCTGCTGCGCTCGATTCGCGTTGTGGTCGCTCTCGGCAAGATTGGCTTCGACACTATTTGGGCGCGTTTGCGCGAACGCGGCTTCACGGCTGCGCAACGACCGATTTTCGGCCACGACCGGGTCTATCAACTCAAAAACGGCGATGGCCGCACGATTCAGCTCCTTGCGAGCTACCACCCCAGCCGCCAAAACACCAACACCGGAAAGCTCACTCGGGCGATGCTCGACCGCATCTTCAAACGGGCTTGGAGCCTCGCGCGAAGTCGTTGATCGCTGCTGCAATGGCCGCCACGCGGCGTCGCTTCGTGGGTTCGGTCCAGGCGCTTGAATGAGGCGTCATGATGACGTTCCTCAAGTCTTGGAACGGCAGCTCAGACGGGAAGCTGGCCTCCGGCGGGTAGCGGTACCACACGTCGATCGCCGCGCCGGCGATCCGCCCGCTGGCGAGCGCATCGTAGAAGTCTTTTTCGCGAGCCACTGGTCCGCGCGCGATATTCACTACGACGGCGCCGCGTTTCATCAACTCGAAGCGTCGCGAGTCGAGAATCCCTCGGGTTATTTCCGACAGCTCGCAGCACAGCACGAGTGCATCGCTCCAGCTCACCAGGCGATCGACCTCTGCCGCATCGCCGAGTCCTCCTAAAAATTCCAACGCGGAGGCCTGCGCACGCTTTGTGTCTGGATGAAGGGTCACCGCCGCACATCGCATTCCAAAGGCGAGCGCGCGACGAGCAACAGCCTGGCCGATGCCCCCGAATCCAATCATACCAAGAGCAGACCCATGCAGTTCATCGAGCAATCCGCAGTCGCCGAGAAATCCATATTTCCAGTGCCCCTGGCGCAACGCGGCATCTGATTCAAAAAGGTGTTGACGCAGCGCCACAAGGCAACCGATGCACATACTCCGCCATTGGAATCTCGTGGCCCGACCCTTTGACGAACTGCACATCGCCTGGCAGAGCTGCTCGATCGATGAGGTCCGTACCGGCAGCCGGGCAAATGAGCAATCGCAGTTGCTTGCAGGCCCGAATCTGCCGGCTTGAAAGCTTTGCGCTGATCACGACATGCGCGTCAGCTAGGGCAGCCTCCAACGTCTTTGCATCGTCTGGGTCAACAGCATAAAGTTCGAGACCGCGGTCGAGCAGCGGCGCGAGTTCCTCATTCCAAATGCTCGAGAGCGACACAATGCGCATGCGATCGCTACCGCCGGCGCAGCACGACGATCATTCGCCACGCTTGGGCGGCGAGGTCGAGCGGAGCAATTGGATCCAAGTCGCCATACCACCCAACGATGTCGAAGCATGCGCTTGCAAGAACGACGTGCGAAATGCCGCCGCGCAGCCACATGCGTTGCGGCCAGCGCATGACCAGGGGCTGTGCAGCATTGCGTTTTCCGTTGCGCACCTTCGGTACGATGACAAGGCTCGCGACGACGGTTTCAGCCACCGGATCGAAGCGCGTCAGTGAGAACCGTGCGCTCACGGCAAGGTCGCCGTCGCGCTGGGTCCAGCGGTCTACCGTGCGCGTTCTCCCTCTTCCAAAATAGTCGGCCGGATGGGTGAATTCGACAAACGCCAAGCCGCCGCGACGCAAGGCCGCGCCAGTGCAGCGCAGGGTTTCGATGGCATCGCGATCGGTGACGCATTGCGCGAACGAATCAAAGAGACAGAGCGCGACGTCAAACCGACGAGGAGTTGTAAACGTTCGCATGTCCGCTCGCCTCAAGGCAACTTTAACCCCATCACGCCGACACAAAGCGCGCGCATATCCGAGCATCTCCCTGTTGATGTCGAGTCCTTGACATGCCACCCCCAGCCGCGCAAGCTCCCGCAAGTGGTGCGCCGGCCCGCAGGCAAGCTCGATCACCGTTCGCGGGTGCTTCACCCCATGACGCGCTGCTAACGTCAAGAGACCCTGACACTCTGCCGCGATATCGCGAAAGCCGAAGGCGAGGTCGTACAAATAGGGTCTTCGGTACATAGGCAAATCTGCACCGTAGCGATGCAGTGGCCGCGCTTTACGGCGTGACGACTGCATGACGTTGATGCTCGATCCGCTCGGAAAGCTCTTCGGCCGGATAGGTGATGATTTCTGCAAGCGTGGGATGCAGGTGCGGCATCTCCATCACGTCGTGGCATTTGGCGCCGAAGTACAGAAGGGCGATCGCTTCGTGGATAAGATCGGACGCTTCTGCCCCGACGATCGTGACGCCAAGGATCCGCCCATCCGAGTCGGCGAGCATCTTTAAAAAACCCTCGGTCAGCTCCGTTGCGATGGCCTTGCCGAGTTCCGCGAATCGATAGACAGCCTTCTCATACGCGATGTGTCGCTGTTGGCACTCGCGTTCCGTGAGACCAGCCACGGCAACTGCAGGATCCGTAAACACAGCACGCGCTCCCATACGATCGTAATTTATCGGCTGGGGAGATTCTGAAAATGCGTTCCGTGCGGCGAGTTGTCCACCGTAAACGGCAACGTGCACTAATTCAAATGCGCCAGTAACGTCACCCGCGGCATACACTTGCGGATTGCTTGTGCGAAGAAAACGATCGGTTTTCACGCCGTGATGGTCGAAAGCAATGCCGGCGGCTTCAAATCCGAAGCCATCCACATTTGGCCTCCGTCCAAGTGCGACAAGGACCTCATGGGCCTCGACCGACACATCGCTGCCTGCGAGTTGAAACGAAACTCTCTTTTTTGCACCAACTTTCTCAACGTAGGTCAGCGTTGTACCGGTCAGAACCTCGATTCCGTCTTTTTCCAACGCCATCCGTAGGTACTCGCCAACGTCTGGGTCTTCGCTGGACAACAGGGTTGTGCTGCGCTGCACGATCGTTGTGTGCGTTCCCATCCGCGCCAAATACTGGCCAAGTTCGACAGCTACCGACCCGCCCCCAAGCACGACAACGCTTTTTGGCAGCGTCGTCAGATCGAGCACGTCGTCACTTGTCATGAAGCCTGTTTCGTTCAATCCGGCAACAGCGGGTACGTTGATCACAGAGCCAGTGGCGACGAGAAATCGCTTCGCCCGCACCGTTTGTCCGTCAACTTCAAGCTCATCCGCCTTGACAAAACGTGGCGCTCCTAAAAATAATGGGAACTCTTTGATGCCATCGACCCGAAAGTTTGCGAAGCCATCAATGATCCTGTTCTTGCGCTCGATGATTTGCGCGACGTCGAAACGCACGCCGGAGGGATGAACGCCCAAAACTGGGGCGACCTTCATTAAGTGCGCGATCTCAGCGGAGCGAAGGAGGGTCTTGCTCGGCATGCAACCGCGCAGAATGCACAAGCCCGCAAGCGGACCTAGGCCATCAACCAGGGCAACAGTTTTACCCAAGCTTCGTGCCGTCGTTGCCGCTGCGAAGCCGCCGCTTCCCGCGCCAAGGACGCAAAAATCAAATTCGTGCAGGTTCTTCATGAAGAGGTATTGCCCGTCTCCCGGGGCGCAGCCTTGCGTGAATGTGCCAGCGAGAAGGTCGCGTGCGTGACGGAGCCCAAACGCCTCGGCATATGTCGCAGCGGAGAAAGCTTGCTCGCGCACTCATCGATGGCGCAATCCGAGAAGGAACCATCGATGCAGGCGAGTTTCTCTTTGCTGGTGGACGCGTGGCGCTCGCTTCGGTGCGTCTGGTAGCGCCATGCCTTCCTTCGAAGATCATCGGGGTTGGCCGCAACTACGCCGATCACGCGGCCGAACTGGGAAATTCCGTGCCAAAGGAACCGCTTTTGTTCTTTAAGCCGCCATCGGCTCTCAACGATCCCGACGGCGACATTGTGTACCCATCTCAAAGCAAGCGCGTTGACTTCGAGGGAGAACTCGCAGTCGTCATCGGCAAGCGCTGCCGCGACGTTCCAGCTGCGCGCGCCAACGACGTCATCTTGGGCTACACAATCTGCAATGATGTGACCGCGCGCGATTTGCAGCAAAGCGACGGGCAGTGGGCTCGCGCCAAGGGATTCGACGGCTTTGCTCCGCTCGGCCCTTGCATCGTGACGGAACTCGATCCGTCTTCCATGCGCCTGCGCACCTATCTCAATGGAGAACTCAAACAAGATGCGGCCACGTCGTCGTTGATCTTCGGCGTGGATCGGCTTGTCGAGTACATTTCAGCGGCGTTTACCCTCGAGCCGGGCGACGTCATCTCAACCGGAACACCTGCCGGCATAGGACCGATGCAGCCCGGGGATGTCGTCGAGGTGACTATCGATGAGATCGGCACGCTGCGCAACCGCATCGTCACGCGCTGAGGCTTATTCGGAGAGAAACGCGTCCTCGGTGACGGCGACGTGGAAGGGCGAGTTCGCGGCGACGGTCACATCATCGCCCTTGCGCAGGAAGTCGAGGAGAAAGAAACCGGGCACCATCATGTTGGCAATGTCTTCGAGCGCCGGCCCGGTCCCATTTTTCTCGTTTGCATCGGCAACAAGGCTATCGTGCGTGATGCCAACGGGCACTTGCGTACCGTCGCTCAGAACAATGGGATCAAATTCGATGCGCAGACGGCCGTCTTGGCGGCCCCCGTGCGCGGGCGCGCAATCGGTGACCTTGCCCGTGCCGGTCGTGCCGCTCGGTATCGCGAGGCGCGAGCCGGCTTTCACATCATCGATGACGCGAAAGCTGAACGTGTCGCCTTTCGTGCAGTGAGCAGACGAGACAGTCTGCAGCATGACGATGTGGACCAGCGTGCCGGTGGCGATAAGCGAATTGCGTGTCTCGTCATTTTCAGGAGTGGTCGCATGCTCGATCGCTGCGGCGGGCCCCACGAAGAGTACAGCGCAGACTGCAGCGAGTGCGGTGAGGATGGAGAACCGGCGCATGGTGGTCATTGCAAACTCCGTTTTGATAAGCGCCCGCTCGGTTATTTGGCGATTGGAACTTGGCGGACCTGCGGCCCTACCCGGCGGCGCCAGCCGGTCCCCCATCGAGGATCGTTTCCGCCCAGCGCTCGGATTCGCCATCGCAGGGCCGGCGGTCTGGCAATGGCGCATAGTATAATCCCTCGCGCCGTTCTTCGAACCAAGAGGAGAAAATATAGAGCTGATCGATTTCGTGTTGTTTCACAAAGCATCGCGAAACATCTTGCGGCATGAAGCCTTCGGCAAGCATCTTGGCGAGCATGGACGTTGCTCGTCCCCGCTCCGGCAACCGACGCGGAAGGTATTGCCGACCAGCTAGGCGACCCCGACAAAACAAAAAGCATGCCTCTTCCGAGGGATCCGGTGCAGGTGCCAAGACAATCGCATTCAAGCCTGCCGCGGATTCGAGCGCCGCATGCACGCTCCGAAGACGCCGCAAGCGGTCCAAGCGCTCCTCTTCTCTTGCGAGAATTTCCGTCTTGCCCCGAGCCGCGGCCTCATCGCGACGACGCGCAACAGTCAAGAGCACTTCGTCCGCGTGCCCCTCGATGAAAGCAACAGCTTCGAAAAGCAACGCTTCTCGCATGGCGGGCGGCACGCTTGAAGGATCGGGCCCAACACCTGAATCCAATCCAAGCGCATCTTGCAGCGCCGCCGCCGACGCGCGCGCTGCAGCCATGCTCCGATACGGCCCATAGTATCGGGCTCCATCCGCAATCAGGCGCGTCGTCGTCAGCAACCTACCGCGTGGCCCTTGCACGATCTTGATGAAACCGAACTGCCGGAAGTTTCGCAGCCGATCGTTGAACGGAGGATCGTGCATCTGGACGAGTTCTGCTTCCACTAACAACGCTTCAAGTTCCGACCCCGTGACCGTATAATGATAGCTTGCAACGACCGCGCGCAGCGCCCGCATCTTTGATCCAGCGGGTTTGCCAACCGTTGCGTATGCCCGCAACCGCTGCCGCAGGTTTCGCGACTTGCCCACGTAGACGATCTCCGAACTGGCATCGCGAAGTGTATAAACACCCGGCTTTGTTGGAACGTCGTCGAGCTCGCTACGGAGAATCGAAGTCCACACCGGAAGCTGAGAAGCATCCGGAAGTTTGGCGATCGAGCGGCGGCGCGGAAGCGCCCGAGTGCGTAAGTGGTCCAGCAGCGTTCCAAGCGTGAAGACTGCGTTGTCCTCAAAGCGTTTGATGCAATGGATGAGCAATTCTGCAGTTGCCCGCGCATCGGCAAGGGCGCGATGGTGGCGCTCAACGTCGATGCCAAGTTCGCGGGTCAACGTACCGAGTTTGTAGTTCGGCACCTCGGCGATGGTGCGCCGCGCGAGAGCAAGCGTATCGAGCTTGATATTCGACAGCGCAGCAAAGCCGTGTCGAAGCAATTCCCATTCAATAAAATGGGCGTCGAAACGCACGTTGTGTCCCACGAGAACGCAGTCGCCCACAATTTCCACGATGCTTGGCAGCACCTCGCCGACCTGAGGTGCCCCTGCCACCATTTCGTCCGTGATGCCGGTGAGGTGAGTGATGAAGCCGGGTATGGGTTGCCGTGGGTTGACGAGCGTTTGCCACTCTTTTGTGACACGTCCTCGCGCCACGTTGACGAGAGCAATCTCGGTGATCCCGTCCTTACCTCGCACGGCCCCTGTCGTCTCGATATCCACTACGCAAAATGGCAGATCCCAAAGGTCGACGCCCGCGAGCGCCGCGAGGCGCGCATTGCGGACGGCGTCGCCGAGGTCTGCGTCAAGGTCGCGCGGCGTAACGGCAAAAGCCGGCGCGCGTAATGGAATCGCCAACGCCATATCGAACGTGTGTTTTTCGAACGCATGTACGATATCCTACTATGGGCGGACCTAAAGGTCCGCCGCTACATGGTTTGAGCGGACCTCAAGGTCCGCTGCGACAACCTTGGGGTCAATGCCGCAGGTGCTGTACATTCATGGGTCCGGGTATACGCAGGACAGTTTTGCCCAGCAAGTAGCCGCTTTTGCCGGCTCCGATGCCGTTTCGCTACCCGGTCATCCAGGCGGCGAGGCATTAGAATCAGTCGAGGAAATCGCGAGTTGGTTCGCGCGCTACGTTGACTGGAAACATGCTGGGCGCGCAGTTGCAGTCGGCCATTCGCTGGGAGGCGCCGTTGCGTTGCGCTGGGCGCTTGATTTTCCCGAACAAGTCGCAGGCTTAGTGCTCATCGGAACGGGCTCTCGTCTGCGAGTCTCTCCCAAGATCTTCGAGATGCTCGACGAGCGTTGGCCCGCTTGCATCGCGACGCTCGCGGATCTCGCGCTTTCGCCCGGTGCTTCCGCCGCACTGCATGCACGAGTGCGCGATTGGCACGAGCTTGTTGGGTTGGAATCAACGTGGCGAGACTACACCGCCTGCGACAAGTTTGATGTGATGCACGAGCTAGGCACGCTTCGCGCCCCGACCCTTATCATCGTCGGCAGTGAGGATCAGCTCACGCCGCCGAAATATTCGGCGTACTTGCACGATCGTATCGTTGGGTCCACGCTGGCCGTTATCGAAGGCGCCGGCCATATTGTGATGGCCGAGCACCCTGCAGAGGTGAACGCAGCAATTGGGAAGTTCTTAGGAAGCTTGGCGTAGCGGACCGGCTTGAATCTTCTTTGCCATTCGGGCGGTGAGCGAACGCGGCGAATGCAGGGCAAGAAAAGCAGTCAGGGCATTTAAGGCCCCTGGAACACACACCGCCTTCCCTGCCATCATCGCGCGATAGCCGATCTCTGCAACCCGGCGGGCGTCCATAACGAGCGGACTGCGCAACATCACGGAATCCTGCAGTCCCGCGCGCGCCTGGAATCCCGTTTTCACGGGCCCAGGGCACACGACCGTTGCCGTGAGACCGCTGCCCTCGATTTCCACTCCCAGCGCCTCCGTGAATGATAAGACATATGCTTTCGAAGCGTAGTACACGGTCATGAGTGGACCCGGTTGAAACGCAGCGGTGGAAGCCACGTTGAGGATCCGACCCTCGCGCCGACCCAGCATGTCGGGAAGGAAAAGCCGGGTGAGCGTCGTGAGCGCGACCATATTCGTTTGCATCATGGAATCCAACTCAGCCAGGTTCTGCTTCTCAAAGTATCCGTTGTACGCAAAGCCAGCATTGTTGATGAGCACGCTCGGGCGCAAGCCGCGCTGCTTGACCTCGTTATAAATAGCTCCCGCGGCTCCCGCTTCGCCCAGGTCTTTCGCAATGATGTCAACGTCGCGACCATGCTCGGTCCGCAGCTGTGTGGCCGCCTCTTCGAGCCGGTGAGGATTCCGCGCGACGAGAACCAAGTTGTAACCGTCCGCCGCCGCGAGATCGCAAAATTCCCGGCCCAAGCCGGATGAAGCTCCCGTGACCAGCGCCGTTTTTGCTTCCATGGAAATTACAACTCCTCAAAACCGCGCGGTAGCCGTACGCGTATTTCCCTTTTTTTCCGATCGATCGAGACGCCGTAGGCGGTCAGCAAGGGAACGAGCAGTTCTCGTGGTCCGACGACGAGCATGTCGCACGACGGGTAACGGCGCACGCTTTGCACGGTTCCCAGCGCGCCGAGCGCCTCATCGACAACGAGAAGTCCAACGAGGTCGATCTCACGAAACGTGCGTGGCGGTAAGCGAGGAAGATCCTTGCGGGCGACCAGCACGTTTGCCCCATGGAGCCGCCGAGCAGCATCCGCATCGTCGATGCCCACCAAACCGACAACAAACAGCTTCTGATGCGCACGCAATCGTACGATCTGAGTTGGGCTCTCGCCCAGCGCTCCATCGCGGGGTGCGAGCACGACCCGCAGGCCTACTTTGAGAGCATCGCCGTCCGCCGCCGCAAGTTTAACATCGCCGCGCAGCCCAAAATGGCCGACGATTCGACCGATGAGGATGCTCTCTGGCGAAGCGTGCTCGCTAGTCGACGATTTCGACGTTGACGCGCGCACCCGTTCCGACCGTGGCTGCTTTGACAATCGTTCGAATGGCCTGGATGATGCGACCCTGCCGGCCGATGATCTTGCCGCGATCATCCTCTGCGACGCTGAGCAAAAGGACGGGGCCGCGGCCGTCCGTTGTGGCGCCGATTGAAATCTGGCTGGGATCGTCCACGATCCGCTCCACAATATACTTGAGCACTGCCGCGGCGCGTCCGATGACGTCGTCGCCGTTGTCCTCTTCTTCTAGCTCCTCGTCCGGCGCAACTGGCAAGCCTTCCGCCTCGTCACGCTCGACGAGATCTTCTTCCTCTTCGAGATCGACAAAATCGGGCGGACGTTCGCTCATCTACTTGCTCTCTTTCTTTGGCGCCCGCGCTTTGCGGACCGGCACGCGCGACCGTTCATACAAACCCTTGTCCGCAAGCAGCCGTGCCGCCGTTGCGGAAGGCAAGGCACCTCGGCTCAACCAGCGTTTGATCTTCTCTTCATCAAGCACGAGTTCGACGGGACTTCGGCGTGGATTGTAATGACCCACGATCTCCAAGAAACGCCCATCACGCGGTGAGGCGCTATCGGCGACGACGAAACGGTAGGATGCTTGCTTCTTTGCGCCCGTTCGGCGCAGTCTGATCTTGACGCTCAACTGATATCCTTTCAGTGGTCCGAGCGGACCTGAAGGTCCGCTGCTACATTTCCAATTGTTCGTGGGGCGATTTGCCCATCGCCCCCTACATTTTAGGGAGGCCTCGCATGCGCCCAAGTTGTTTCATCATCTGGCGCGATGCTTCGAATTGCTTGATCAATCGGTTGACGTCTTGCACCTTGGTGCCGCTGCCTGCGGCAATGCGCCGCCGCCGGCTGGCGTTGAGAATGGCCGGGTCCGTGCGCTCCCGAGGCGTCATCGAACAAATGATGGCTTCGATTCGCCCTACCTCTCGTTCGTCGAGATCTTGGGTTGGCAGGAGTTTGCCCATGTTGGGAATCATCTTGACGAGATCGCCAAGCGGACCCATCTTTCGCATTTGCCGAAGCTGATCTAAGAAATCTTGCAGCGTGAGTTTTTGGGTGCGAAGCTTGCTGGCGAGCTCCTTCGCTTTGCTTTCGTCAAAAACGCGCTGGCTCTTCTCGATGAGCGTGAGCACGTCGCCCATGCCCAAGATGCGCGACACGAGTCGATCTGGGTGAAATTCCTCCAGCGCAGTGACCTTTTCACCGGTCCCGATGAACTTCACCGGCTTGCCAGTCACCGAGCGAATCGACAGCGCCGCGCCACCCCGGCTATCTCCGTCAAGCTTGGTAAGCACCAAGCCCGACAGATTCAGTCGCTCGTCAAATACCTTAGCGACGTTGACCGCTTCTTGCCCCGTCATTGCGTCGACCACGAGCAGGGTCTCAAGCGGAGAAACCGCTTGCTTGATCGCTTCGAGCTCGCGCATGATCGGCTCATCTATCTGCAGCCGACCCGCGGTATCTAACAACACGGCTCCGTGACCCAACTGCTGCGCGCGCGCGACTGCATTGCGGGCGATCTGCGTGGGGGCACTTGTGCCTTCCTCGTAGACCGGCACGCCGATTTGTTCCCCCAAGACTTTCAACTGATCGATGGCTGCCGGGCGATACACGTCGCACGCCACGAGCAACGGTCGACGCCCTTGCTCTTGCAAACGCAACGCAAGTTTTGCAGCCTGCGTCGTTTTGCCGCTACCCTGCAGGCCCACGAGCATGATTGGCGTTGGTCCGCTCGGCGCGAAATGGAGGGGCTCGACCACCGTGCCCATGAGCTCGATCAGCCCGTCGTGCACGATCTTCACGACTGCCTGCGCCGGCGTCAGCGATTCGGTGACCTCTGCGCCAACCGCGCGCTCGCGAATCGAGGCGATAAAGTTCTTGACGACGCCCAAATTGACGTCGGCCTCGAGCAACGCGATGCGAACCTCCCGGAGAACTTCCGAGACGTCCGCTTCGGTCAGCTTGCCGCGGGAACGCAGGCGAGCGAAGATCGCTCCGAGGCGATCGGAAAGGGCAGAAAACATGTCTTACTCTTTTCGCGGGTGCGCGAAGGAGGCGGTGCCGCGAGCGCTTGGGGCTAGGCTTTTTCGCTTACTTCCTCGATGTAGCGAACGGCATCCCCGACCGTCTTGATCTTCTCAGCGTCCTCGTCCGGGATGTCCAAATTGAATTCGGTCTCAAGGGCCATGACCAGTTCCACCTGATCGAGTGAGTCTGCGCCGAGATCGTCTGTGATCGAGGCCTCGGGCGTGACTTCGTCTTCATCCACGCCGAGTTGCTCTACGATACTCTTTTTCACTTTGTCGAACACTGACATCAGACAGTCACTCCCTCCACTGGTCTCTTGTGTGTCTTGTTCGTCACATGTGACACGCCGCCGTCGACGGCGATAACTTGTCCGGTCATATACGACGCGTCGTCGCTCGCCAAAAACGAAACGACTTTTGCGACCTCCGCCGCGCTACCGAAGCGGCGGAGCGGAATGCGCTCCTGGTACCCAAGCTTTACGGTCTGCGGCAACGTCGCCGTCATGTCCGTCTCGATGAACCCTGGCGCAACCGCATTCACTCGGATGTGACGAGATCCGAATTCCTGCGCGAGCGACTTCGTGAGGCCGATGACGCCAGCCTTCGCCGCCACATAGGCGCTTTGGCCTGCATTCCCGGTCAGCGCAACAACGGACGTGATGTTGACGATTGCGCCGCTCTTCTGCGATAGCATGACCTTTCCCGCCGCCGCGCTGAGATAAAACATGCTTTTGAGATTCACCGCCAGCGCGTCATCCAGCGCATCCCATTTCATGCGTAGGATGAGAACGTCGTACGTCTTCCCTGCGTTGTTGACCAAGATGTCGATGCGCCCGAGCAACGACTTCGCCGCTGCAACGAGCTCCGCAGCTTGCCCCGGATCCGCAACATCTGCCGGATGCACGTGCGCGGTTCCGCCGAGGCCAGCAACCTCCTGCCGCACCGCCTCGAGCGGCTCGCGTCGCCGGCCGTTCAGACACAGGACAGCGCCACCGCGAGCCAATTCTAGAGCGATGGCGCGCCCAATTCCCGTGCCGGCACCCGTGATGAGCGCGGTCTTGCCTGCGACGTTCACGCCGTCGACGGCCTCAGGGCGGATGCGACGTCTTCCAACCCGGGAGTGTCCGCAACATGGGCGACGCGAATCGAGCCGATATTGGGCAGACGCTTCATCATAGGTGCGAGCACTTCGCTTGCGCCGCACTCGACGATGAAATCGGGCGCGACGGCAGCCAAAGCCGTGGCGGCTTCGTGCCATCGAACTCGCGCGCACAAGCTCGCTAAAAGCGAGCTGCGAATTTCGGCGACCGAACCGTATGGTCTCGCGATCACGTTGCTGATGACGCTGAACTCGGGCATGTGAAGAGTGGCACTCGCGACTGCTCGCTCAAAGCGTGGCAATGCGGGTGCCATAAGGCTGCTGTGCCACGCACCCGATACGTTGAGGACGCGCACGCGCTTTGCTCCCGCGTCCTTTGCAAGTTCGCAGGCGGCTTCCACTCCGGCGACATCGCCGGACACGACGATCTGCGTCAGGGTGTTGAGGTTACCGATGTCGACGCGTGCTCCGCTCACCTCGCGCGCTCGTTTGCACACCGCATCCACCGCGTCTTCCTCGATGCCGATGATGGCGGCCATGGCTCCCGGCGCGAGGTCAGCGGCCTCACCCATGGCAAGGCCGCGCTCGTTGACGATGCGGATTGCCTCGTCGAAACTCATCACACCGGAAATCACAAGCGAGCAATATTCGCCAAACGAATGGCCTGCGGTGACGACTGGTTGCAAAGCAAGCGTCGAAACTGCGCGATAGATGGCAACGTTCGCGGTGAAAATCGCTGGTTGGCTCAGACGGGTTTCTTTAAGTTCTTCAGCGCTCGCGCTCGAGACTTTTTCGAGGAGGTCGTAACCTAAGACGCCCGAGGCGCGCTCGAAACATTCGCGAGACTGCGCGAAGTGCGACGCAACGTCGGTCCCCATACCCACGGCTTGAGAACCTTGACCGGGAAAGATGAAACCAGCCGTCGGCATGCTCTCGCCTTAGTTCGCCGTGAGTCCCACGAGCGCGCCGGGAGCGAGCGCCTGGGCGCGGATGACAGGTGCCCCTTTCCAGCGCCAGACGACCGAACCCCAAGAGAGGCCTCCGCCAAAGGCAACCAAGACGATCACATTATCGTTCTTGATCAAACCATTTTCTACGGCCTCGCCAAGCGCGATCGGGATTGACGCGGCCGATGTGTTGCCATACTCGGCAATGTTCACGATGCATTTTTCGGGCGGAACGCCGAGCATCTTGACGGTCGCGTCGACGATGCGCAAATTTGCCTGGTGGGGCACGACGAAGTCGATGTCGCTCGTCGTGAGACCAGCTTGGGCGAGGGCGTTGCGCGTGGACGCCGCCATCTGGTTCACGGCAAACTTGAACACGCTCTGCCCTTGCATTTTGATGTATCCGAGGCGCTGATCGGTCAACTCGCCGTTTCGATTATAGGGAAATTTACTCCCGCCGCCGGGCATATACAAGACCGTCGGATCCGAGCCGTCCGATCCTAGGTCGGAACCGAGGAAGCAGTCTTCGTCGGATCGCTCGACGAGCGCTGCGCCGGCGCCATCACCGAAGAGAACGCAGGTCGTCCGATCGGTATAGTCGGTAATTTTTGAAAGCGTCTCCGCACCGATGATGAGGATCGACCGGTAAACGCCGGAGCGTATCAGCGACGCGGCCGTCGTGAGTGAATACACAAAACCCGAGCACGCGATCGCAATGTCAAACGCGGGCTTGCCTTGCACGCCAAGTCGCGCCCCCACAATGCACGCCAACGCGGGAAATGGGTAATCTGGGGTGGCGGTCGCACAAATGATACAGTCGATGTCGCGCGGCGTTTTGCCGGCTGCCTCAAGTGCTGCTTGTGCAGCGGGCACCGCGAGGTCGGAGGTTACTCCGTCAGGCCCGATGATGTGGCGACGCTTCATCCCAGTACGCTGGGTGATCCACTCGTCGCTTGTGTCGACAAGCTTCTCGAGATCTTCGTTCGTCAAGATGCCGGGGGGCGCACAGAAGCCGACGCCGGTGATGGTGGCGCCGTAGCTGGTCAAACGCTAACCTTTCGCTCGACTTGTCGTCGACTCGTCCTTTTGTTTCACAGCCAGACGGCCGTTGTAATAGCCGCAGTGCGTGCACGCGTAGTGTGGACGCCGGGGCTGCTTGCACTGCGGACAGGTCGAGAGCGTGACCCTGCGCAGTTTCCACGTGCGACGGCGCGTCCGAATATTTGATTTGCTGCGCCTTTGTTTTGGGTTTGCCATAGGTTCCTTCGCGCGAACGCCAGGCGGATCTAAAGGTCCGCCGCTGCATTTGGCATTGGCGCGAATGAACTCGCGCCGCTACATTTTCTCCAATTCGTCCCGCAAACGGGCCAGGCCTGCCAACCGCGGGTCGTCATTGTTTTGCGCGCACGTGCACGGACCAAGGTTGAGATTTGTGCCACAGCTTCCGCACATGCCGCGGCACCAATCGGAACACACCGGCGCTATTGGTTCGTCGACTTCCAACAGCTGGGAGACGAGATCCGTCAGGTCGATTGAACGATCCACAAGCGGCGATACTTCCGAGTAGAAGTCTTCGTCTTTTCCAACGTCTTCGCTGAACGTCTCCGAGATTTCAATATTGGTTGGCCGGGCGAACGGCTCGAGACAGCGCGCGCACACCTCGCGTTCGACACCGCCGAGCGTTCCTTGCATGTGCACGCCGTGACTAATGTGACTGATCGTCGCAGTCATGTGCGCCCCGTCTGGATATCGCAATCCCAACTCGCCGCTGAGCCGAACGAGCTGCTCGACCTCGATCGTTTGCACATCGGAATGAAAGAGTGGATCGACAGAAATCTTCATGGAACCATCACAGCTGGGTTTTTTGGAGTGCGTCCAGGGCAGCTTGGAAGCTTGAAACCGGAATCACGTGGATGTTGGGCGTGTCCTTGATCGCGGGATAATCTGTCACGGGCACCAGGAAGATACGTGCCCGGGCGCGTGTCGCGGCCCGCACTTTTTCCCGAGCCCCTTCGATTGCGCTCACAGATCCATCGGCCGCCAGCACGCCGGTACCGGCAACATCCTCACTCGAGGAAATATCTTTGTTCGTCAGCGTTCGATAGATCTGCAGAGCAAACATCAGCCCGGCGCTCGATCCGTTGATATTGGGTACGTGAAACGCAACATGCACCGGCAGCGAGTATGCCTCCGTTTGAAAACTTCCAGTGATGCCAAAACGGGGCTTCCCGCGAAGGCGAAAGGTCGTGCATTTCACCGTCATTGTCGCACCCCCCCGGTGCAAGGAAAGGGAAAACATCGTGCCGGACGGCTTCGACGCCGTCGCGTCGGGGAGCGTCGCTGCGTCTTTCAGGGTGCGGCCGTCGACGCTTGAGATCTTGTCGCCAAGGCGAAAGCAACGCGCTCCAGGGGCACCAGCCACAAGCTGGGTCACGACAAAGTTCGAGCGCGCTTTCACCGTGAGGCCGGCGGCACGTTCGGCGACGATCTGCGCGTTGGTTTGACTTTCCGTCATCGCGTCGATCAGTGCCAAGTTGAGCTGGCGGTCGCTGACATTTGGCGGCACGAGCTCCTGGCGGTGAATGATTTCGAAACCCGGCAGCACGCGCGCGATCAAGTAAAAGAACGGCCGGCCGGGCATAAGGTTGACGTCGGTCAGATAAAAACGCCCGGGCGGAGGCACGTGACCCGGTACCGTGATGGCGCGGCTGAGGTCGACCGCCGCGCCGGGGCCAAAAATTATGTAGGGGATCGGAATAAGGAAGAACGCTCCCGCGATAAGCGCTAGCACGAGCAACACGCGCGCGGCCCGGGCGACCGTGCGGCGCCGCTGCGCTGTCCAAAAGGAAGGGTCGACTATGTTGCGCTCATTTCTCGCGGCTTTTTCCCGTTGCTCTGCGCGAGCGGCACCGCAAGTGCTTGGCGGCCTTTCTGCACTGCCGCGTGCGCTTTGGTCAGGCTCGTGTCGAGCGACGCAAGCACTTGGTCTGCATACTCGTCGGCACCCTTGCGTATGTCACGTGCCGCAGCTTGGGCCTGCTCGACGATGCCGTCCGCCCTGGCCTGCGCCTTGGCGATCAGGTCGCTCTCCGTGGCCCTCACCTTCGACTCGTCGGGCGGGTTTAAGCTCCCCCCTTCCCGGATCTCGGCGGCGCGCTCGCTACCCTCGCTGCGCTTGGCTCGATACGCCTCGTCGGGCAGCGTCGTGCGCAGCTTTTCAATGAGGTCGAGGGCGCGATCTGAGTTGACTGCGCGCCAGCCGAAAGGCATCCACACACCCTCTCTGACGAGGGACTCCAGCTTGTCGATAACGCGGTAAGCGCTCATACGGTCTTTCCTCCCACGGATTTCTTGACTGACTTCTTCGAAGAACTTGCGCGGCTGGGTTGCAGCCGCTTCATTGTGCGCAGGACGGCGGGCGGTACGAATTCCGAAATGTCGCCGCCCAGCGAAAAGACTTCCCGCACCGATGAAGATGAGATATGCGCATATTCAAGACTCGCCGGCAAAAACATCGTGTCAACGCCGCCGGGCAGATGTCGATTGAGGACCGCCATGGAAAACTCGTATTCGAAGTCGGAAACGATGCGAAGTCCTTTGATAATCAGCGATGCACCCCTGGCGCGTACGTAGTCGACGAGCAGTCCATCAAAGCAGTCGACCTCAATGCCTCGCAAACCGGAACAGACATCTCGAAGTAAATCGACTCGCTGCTGCAGCGTCAAGAGGGGCTTCTTATTGGGATTGGCGACCACGGCGACGATCAGTCTTGGATAGTGCGCAGCGACACGACGGATGATATCGAGATGGCCGTTGGTCACCGGGTCGAAACTTCCGGGGTACACGGCGCGCGGGATCATTTTCGCGCAGACCGGGCGCGCGACGAGTTGCGAGCCGATGACACAGCGGCCACGTCATCCTCCTCGCGCCCCTCGGGCTGCAGACGACCGTCGCTGCGCGTGGTGGCAAACGTTAACGACGTGTCGCCATACTTGGCTTCTTTAATGATGCGCATCGACGCGGGTAGTTGGTTGGCGGCTCCCGAGGGATGCTCCCAGACGACCACCCCACCTTGCGCAAGCAAACCGCGTTGCACGATCAGCGCGAGTTCTTCGGTGGCGCCGCGTTGGTAAGGCGGATCCACGAGCACCACGTCAAAAGTGCCGCGCAACATTCGCAACGCGCGAGCCGCGCTCATCGGCACGACGCGCCAGCGATTGGGATCGTTTAACAAGCGGACGGCATTGCGGCGGATGGACATGACCGCGGCAGCGTCGTTGTCGACAAAAACAACCGAACCAGCGCCACGTGACATCGCCTCAAACCCAAGAGCGCCCGATCCGGCAAACAGGTCGAGCACGCGAGCTTCCTCGACGCGCTTTCCCAAGACGGCGAACAGAGCTTCGCGCACCCGCGCAGGCGTGGGGCGGGTCTTCTTTCCTTTCGGAGCAGCAACTCGCTGGCCCGAGCGTTCGCCCCCGGACAATCGCATGCAGCCTAGTTACACGACCGCGCAGCGCTCGCCCTCTGCAACGCGCGCTAGGAACTCTCTCGCAGCAGAATCTCGCGGTCCTGCGCCGCGAGGTGCGCAGCGAGCGATCGGTTCTCGGGGCGCACGAGGTCCGGATCGGCAGCCACCAGCGCCTCCGCTGCCTTTTTTGCACGCACGAAGACCGGATAATCTCGAAGAAGGTGTGCGAGACGCAGCTCGTTGCCGCCATGTTGCCGGGTCCCAGCCAAGTCGCCGCTACCGCGTATTTTCATGTCCTCCTCGGCGATGACGAAGCCATCGTTGGTCTTCGCCAGCACGTGCAAGCGAGCAGCGTCGGCGGCATTCGGAGCGACGAGAATGCAAAAGGATTGCGCGGCACCCCTACCAACGCGGCCGCGCAATTGATGCAATTGCGCAAGGCCGAAGGTTTGCGCATCCAAGACGAGCATCACCGTCGCATTTGGGATGTCCACGCCAACTTCAATCACCGTCGTCGAAATCAAGACTTTGATAAAACCGTCAGCAAAAAGCTTCATGATTTCGTCTTTTTGCGCGACGGACATGCGACCGTGGAGCAGGGTGACCTGTATGCCTGCGAAGGCAGTCTTGCGGAGCTCTTCCGCTTGCTGCTGCGCCGAGTGGAGCGCTCGCTCGGACTCATCAATTGCCGGACAGACGACAAAGGCTTGATGACCCTTTTCCACCTCGCTTCGCACAAACGCGAAGACTTTTTCTTTTGCCTCCTCACCGCGAACGAAGGTTTTAATCGGTCGCCGCCCGGGCGGCATCTCATCGATCGTCGAGACGTCGAGATCCGCATACACCGTTTGCGCGAGCGTGCGCGGAATGGGCGTCGCGGTCATCACGAGCGTGTGCGGCGCAACATCTCCGGCTTTGCTGCGCAGCGCCGCCCGCTGCAAAACGCCAAAGCGATGCTGCTCGTCGATGATCGCGAGACCGAGTTTGGCGAAATCAACGTCTTCCGTCAACAGTGCATGCGTGCCCACGACGGCACCCAGCTCACCTGCGCGCAGTTGCTCGAGGATGTCGTCGCGCGTGCGGCGTTTGAGCGCTCCGATGATCAACGCGCTCTTGCAACCCACTTGGGACAGCCAGCCATTGATCTTGTTAAACTGTTGAGCTGCCAAGACTTCGGTGGGCGCCATGAACGCCGCTTGATACCCCGCCTGGGCGCACAGAATCATGGCAGCCAGAGCGACCGCCGTCTTGCCGGAACCCACGTCACCTTGAAGCAGTCGGTTCATCGGCGTGTTTTTTGTCATGTCGGCGGCGATCTCGTCGATGACCCGAACCTGCGCGTGCGTGAGCTCGAAAGGAATTGCCTTGCGCAGGCTGTTGCGAAATTCGCGTTGCGCCGTCTTGCTAGCCACGCTCCCAAAGTCTGGTCCGGCTTCATGTTGCCGCGTCGCGCGACGCCGAGCGGCGCGCAGCGCCAGCAGAAAGAACTCTTCGAACACCAGTCGGCGCCGAGCTTCTTGCGCCGCTTCTGGAGTCGCTGGGTCGTGAATGGCCGCGATCGCGCGCCAGGCATCGCCAAAGCGTTCCTGCTTGTTGACGAGCTTTGGCAACGGATCGAGCTCCAGCTTAGCGGAAGGATCGGCAGAGACGAGGCGGAGCGCCCCGTGGATCAGGCGGCGCAGTTCGTAGCTCGTCAAACCCGCCGTCTGAGCGTACACAGGGACGAGCTCGCCGCGATACGATTCGTCAGCTTTCAAGACGCGATGACGGCTCACGTTGATGCTCGCCCCGGTGAGCGTGTAGTCGACCCGCCCGCGAACGAAAACGCGGCTGCCGACTTTGAGCTGTCCGGCAAGATAAGGTCTCCCAAACCACACGGCTTGAAGACTACCCGTTCCGTCGTCGATGGTGGCCGTTGTCTTGGCTCTGATGCGCCCGCGCAGGCGCACGTGCGAACAGTGGAGCACCGTGCCTAACGCATTGATCTCGCCCGTGCCGCCATGAGCCGCCGGGTTTGTGCGAGCGCTTTGGATTTGTGCAATCGGCGTCGGATCGCGTAGATCGTCGTAGCGGTACGGGAAATGTCGAATGAGATCTCGCACCGAGACGATGCCAAGTCTCTCGAGCGCAGCCCCTGTGCGGTTCGATAATCCGAAAACTGCCGCGGCGCGCTTGGCGAGAACAGGCGATTCCTCGTCTGATGCGGGAGCGTGCGGGGTAACCCTCGTTGCCATCTTGGCGATTATAGCACGTGCGCTGTCCACCCCTCTTGCAGGTCCTGCGCGCGCCGACGTTGGAACCGCCACGCAAAGGAGCGCACGTATGAAGCGACTTGTGATCTTGATATTGGCTTCCTCGGTTGTAGCGGCGTGTGGCAAAATGGCAATCGCGCCGCCGCCGGCATCACCGCCTGCCGGTCCGCCAAAGCTGATATGGGCGGGTACGAGCGGCGGATTCTCGATTCGCTGGACAGCTGGTGATATTTCCGCGTCGCCCGTGCTGGGGCCATCGCGGCAAGCGCTCTCCGAGCTGGGATTGACAATTTTTGACTTCCACAGCATCACGCGCAAGCAGACCTCGGATTGCGACTTTGTGCGAGTGACGCAGCTTCAATCCGTCGTTGGATCGATCGTCTCCATCATGGATACCGATACCATGAAATGCGCAAGTGGAGCCACAGGAACCGGCCGCAAGACCGTGGCCATCGACCTTCGCCATCCGGGCACTCCCGCGTTGCTGACCGACTATTTCCCCGTGCATGAACTTGATTCTCTGGTGACGCGCGCGAATCTGCTTTGTCACTCCAAGCCCGAGCATCTCTTCAACCGCTTCGCGTTTAGCGAGCTCCACGGGAATGCTGTCGTCGTCGCTGTGACGCTGCCACCGGACTGTCCGACGTCAAGCGTCAGCCTCGCGCTCAACGTTCCAACAAAGTTGAGTCTACCACTCCAGCTTGCGGCCAGTCGCAAACAGGGCTTCCTCTTGAAGGACCAACCGATGATTTCAGGCGGCCAGACGACGACGATCAACTATCACTATCGCACGACCGGCTCGTAGGGAAAGAAAAAGGCGACACCCAGATTCGAACTGGGGATGGGGGTTTTGCAGACCCCTGCCTTACCACTTGGCTATGTCGCCCTAAGTTTGTCGAAGTCTTATTCTGTAAGGCTTCACGAACGATCTCTAAAAGGGCTCGAAAAGCCATTTTCTTACCCGCCGTTTGGCGCGCCTGCTAGCGCCTGTTGAAGGGCTTTCGCGGCCGTGTCCTCAGCGAAAGGGATCTGATGACCGTACACGCGCATGAGCATGGTCATATCATGACCCAGGATGGCAGCTAGCGTTGTGATCACGCCGGCACGCAAAGGACTGCAGCAGGGTTGCCTGCGCCCAATAGGGTGAAAACCTAACCCTGCCCGGATCTTCCGACCACGCCGCGCCTTCGGCTGCAAGCTTTCGAGCTCCGCATTTCACGGTGCGCATGATCTCTTCGTGTCGCTGGACCGCTGCTTGCGTTCGGCGATGGCTTCAGACACGCATGGCCTCTTCGATCGCGCGTTCTTCGCTCATCGATGCCCCCGCGGTCGTCAACTCCTCAAAGCGCGACCCGAGTACTTTTTGTAGGCGTTCTTGCGCGCGCTCATGGTTGATGCGCTCTGTCGACTGTCGCCGCTCGCGAAGAGCATCAAGCGCGGCTGCGGCAAACCCAAACAGCCGGGCTCCGTGTTCGACCTCACCGCCGGATGCACACCAACACGCGAGGTTGCCGATGCAAATGATCGTCATTAGCGTACCAGACGTTACTTCATTCTCACGCGCCGACCGCAACGCTTTTCGCGCGAACTCGAGCGCGGACGATAGCTCTCCGGTCGCAAGATAGTAGTTGGCTAAATTGGACAGATCGATGCAGATCTGTGCCTTGTTTTTTGTGCGTTCGCTGATCTCCAACGACTCGGTACCATACTTGATGCACTGGTCGTATGCTCCGCGAACGAACGCGGCTTCCGCGCGCCATACCAGTGTGACGGCGACTCGGTCTTCATCCCCCAGCGACCGATACATCGCAAGGCTGTCCTCAAACAGGCGATCTTGCGCCATGGGATCAGTCGCAAGGTAGGCCGCCTGAGACAAGCACCGCGCGATTTGCGGCGCTTCGTTAAGCTCGTGGGCGATGTGCAGTGCTTCCTCGTTGAGGGGCCTCGCCTCGTCGAGGCGATCGACGACGGCGAGGTCCCAAGCCAAATTCATCAGGACGATGCTGAGCTCGCGCCTATCTTCTGTCGAGCGCAACAGCTCGATCGCGAGTTTGAACTTGGATTGGCGTTCTTCAAAACCGCCGCCTTGCAATTGAGAGAACAGCGCTGCCCAGCGTGCAAGCCGCGCTTGGGTCAGCGTGGAGACGCCGTCCGACGCTTGCCGTGCCAAATCCAGCCAGCGCGAACCCTCGATTCTGAGATTGAGGCGCGAGAACACCGGGGCTGAGACCGCAGCCAGGCTTGCCCCGAGCACAATATCGTGCTTTTCGGCGAGCGTCCAGTTCAGGGCCGCCCGAAAGTTGTCGAGCTCGGGCTCCATAAGGGCGGTCCAAGCCCGGATGGACATGGTGGCGTGCTCGGCATAGTGCTGCTGACCGAAAGCCTCGAAGAACCTCGCGTGGCGGGCACCGACGCGGTCTCGCTCGCCGCTTTCAACCAGTTTTTCCCAAGCATACTGTCGCGTCGATTCCAAAAGGCGGTATCGCTGCTCTGCTCCGCTGAGCTCCGCGACGACCATCGACTTGTCGACAAGCGCGGATAAGAGATCGAGCAGACCCCACCGCTCGATCTGCTCATCGGCGCAGACGTCACTGGCAGCATCGAGCGTCCACCCGCCTGCGAAGACGGCGACCCTTCGGAACATCGCCTTTTCGTTTTCCGTGAGCAGGTCATAGCTCCAGTCGATGAGCGCGCGCATCGTCTGCTGCCTCGGCAAAACGTTGCGCCGGCCGCCGGTGAGAATCCGGAAGCGCTCGTCCAATCGTGCGGCGAGCTGTTGCACGCTCAGGACCTTGACGCGGGCTGCGGCCAGCTCGATCGCAAGCGGAATACCGTCCAAGCGACGGCAGATCTGAGCGACGGTTGCAGTGTTGCGTTCATCGAGACTGAAATTCTCGAGTGCCGCAGAAGCACGCTCCTCGAATAACGCAATCGCCCCGAAGAGCTTTGCGTCTTGAACCGTGAGCTCGTCGTTGCGTTTGGGCACGCCCAGCGACGCGACGCGGACGACCGTCTCACCCTCGATGTTCAGACCCACACGGCTCGTCGCCAGGATGCGCACACCCGGGCACCCATGGAGTAGACGATCCGCCGCATCGGCTGCACCGCTCACCAGATGCTCGCAGTTGTCGAGGATAATGAGCGCCTGCCTGTGGCGCAGCGATCGTACCAGCACTTCGATGAGCGGCTTATCTTCGGACCCTTGGACGTCGAGCACCGCCGCGATCGCGCCGACGACGAAGCTCGGATCGGTCAGCGGTGCTAGCTCGGTGAACCATACCCCGTCAGGGTAGCTGTCGAGCAGGTTCGCTCCGACTTGAAGCGCGAGCCGCGTCTTTCCGACGCCGCCGGTGCCGACGAGCGTCATAATGCGCGTTTTAGCGAGGCGCTTTTCGACTTCGTTGACGTCCGCCTCGCGGCCGACGAGCTCGCTGAGTTGTAGCGGCAAGTTGTTGGGGAGCGCCTCGAGCGATCGTAACGGCGGAAATTCGCTGGGCAGATCCGGCGAGACGAGCTGATAGACCTGTTCCGGTTGGATGAGATCGCGCAGCCGGTGCGCGCCAAGATCGCGCAAGCTCGACTTGGGCGGCATGTCACCTTGTGAGAGATCCGTCGAGGTTCCCGAAACGAGCACCTGGCCACCGTATCCGATCGAGAGCAAGCGTGATACCCGGTTGACCGTGGGACCGAAGTAGTCGCCGCTGCGCTCGTAGGACAGTCCTGTGTGCACGGCCATGCGGACCTTGAGGCCGTCGACCTTGCTGAAATCTGCGCTGACGAGTGCGCGCTGGGCGTCGAGCGCGGCCGCGATCGCATCAGGTGCAGTGCGGAAGGTTGCGCAAAACGCGTCGCCGATCGTCTTGAAGACATAGCCATCATGCGCCGCGATCGCCGACTGTATGATCTCCTCGTGTTGGCGAACGGCATCCCTCATCGCCTCGCGGTGCTGCTCCCAACGCTGCGTCGAGCCTTCGATGTCGGAAAATAGAAACGTCACCGTACCCGTAGGTAAAGTGACGAGGCCTTTGAGCTCCGCCTCACTCTCGGGTGGCATTAGACGTGCTTCGTCTGCTCACGCGTCGGAACCTCGCCTTGATACACCGTCGGGCCTCAGATAATCCCCCATCAGCAAAAATCGGCCAAGAAACTTCGGACTTTTTTGGATTTTGTCAGTGCGCGAGGCCGGTTGCCTCGAAGTAGGCGTTCAACGCCGCCAGTTGGTTCTTCGGCGACTGTTTTATTCTAAAGTGTTTGCTTTTAATGAAATGGACCGTGTCAACGCAACCCTCGATGTAAGCGCTGGCGATTGAGAACGCATCCCAAGGGCTGTAATTCCCGTTGACATATTGTGGTCACTAAATGGTCACGGACTTCGCATCAGTCACGCTAACTTAGCATCAGCGGGCAACATTGCTTCTGAATAAAATGGACGTGCCGACATTTGGCGGGACGCCCTTACAAGCATTTGCAGACCCCTGCCTTACTTGTAGGAGGGGGTTAAACGAATAAGACAGCAATTGTGATGGCGAGATGACGCCAAAGAAGCCAAAAGCCGCAAGCGGTTCGCTGCGCCGCTACTCCGCTAAACGCGATTTCACCCAAACGCCTGAACCTCGAGGCGCAAAACAACCGCGCGGTCGCGCTTTGCGCTTCGTCGTGCAAAAGCATAAAGCATCGCGGCTTCATTACGATTTTCGCCTCGAGGCGGATGGCGTTTTGAAGTCGTGGGCCGTTCCGAAAGGGCCGACGCTCAACCCCGCTGATCGCCGCCTCGCTATGCAGGTCGAAGATCATCCTCTTGATTACCGTGATTTCGAAGGGGTCATACCTCCCGGAAATTACGGCGCGGGTCAGGTGATTGTTTGGGATCGGGGCACGTATCGCTTGGCGGAGGGTCAAAACCCAAGCGCCGAGATTCACAAAGGCAAGATCAAGTTCATCCTGCGAGGCCGCAAGCTCACGGGCATGTTTACGCTCGTCCGCATGCGGCCGCGCGACGGATCTGAAAACGCTTGGCTGCTGATCAAAGATAAAGATACAGGCGCCGATCCACGCTGGGATCCGGAACGACACGATGAGTCCGTCAAGAGCGGGCGCACGCTCGACGATCTCGCCAAGAGCCATCATGCGGCTCGTTGGATCTCCAATCGCAAGACAAAAGGACGATAGCGATCCGGCTGCCCGTCATCCGCCAGCCCATGCTCGCGACGCTCGTCGATGCTCCTTTCGACGATGACGAATGGCTGTTTGAAATCAAGTGGGATGGCGTCCGCGCGATTGCAACGGTCGTCCCTAACAAACCCCCAACGATGCATTCACGCACGGGCAAGGATTTGCTCGTGCAGTTTCCTGAGTTCGCAAAGCTGGCGACGTGCTTTTCGCAATTGCCCGTGGTCGTTGACGGCGAGATCGTGTCGCTCGACCGCTACGGGCGTTCCTCATTTCAGCGGCTCCAATCGCGACTCAACCGCCGCACGAGTGATCCAGCTCTTCAGCGCGCCATTCCAGCGACGTACGTCATCTTCGACCTGATCTTCGCAGGCAAAACCGACCTGCGCACGCACCAACTGGAACAGCGAAAAGAATTGCTCGAGCGCATCCTGCACGCGAACGCGCCACACGTCATGTTTTCGAAGCACGTCGTGGGCCGCGGCAAACAGTTATTTTCGCTCGCGAAGCGCCGCGCGCTCGAAGGCATCATGGCAAAGCGTCGCGATGCGCCCTATGTGGAACGGCGCTCTCGGCTATGGCTCAAGATCAAGACGCATCACGAACAGGAAGCGGTCATAGCCGGTTGGACGGAGCCACGCGGCTCGCGAGAAGACTTCGGCGCGTTGCTCCTCGGCCTCTACGATCGAGGACAACTTGTGTACGTCGGACATGTTGGCACAGGATTCGACCGCGCCTTGCTTGCGCAAGTCATGAAGAAACTACGTCCGCTCGAGACAAAGCGTTGTCCGTTCGCGACCGCGCCCAAATCCAACGCTGCCAGCCATTGGGTGCGACCGGTCCTCGTCGCGGAAGTGAAGTTTGGAGAATGGACTGCCGACGGGCTCATGCGCCAACCGGTGTTTCTTGGTTTGCGCAACGACAAGAACGCACGCGACGTCGTGCGCGAAAAGCCTAAGCGATAAAAAGCTCTGGACTCGCCTGCTTTGCTCGTTCGTAGGCTTCGGCAAGGAGCAGGGCATTTGGGAGATAGGCGCACAGGTTCGAAGGCGAAGGTTGCGGCATCACAAAGCCTGCACGCTCAAGCGACAGCAGGGCGCTCTGCAACTGCTCGGGCGGGATGTGGTGTCGCGTGGAAAAGCTTTGGTGGCCAGGATAATCGATGCGGACGTGCTCTCGATCGTAATACGCAAACAGGAACAAGAGAACGCGACGCTCGATTCGGCTTAATTGTTTCGACTCCGCGATGGACGTGGACAGATGCCACTTCAACGCAGCGTCGCGCTCTTTCCAAAGCTGAAAGGAAGGCATTCCTTAGCACCTCCGCCTCGAACGCACGTTCGAGCGAGGAAGCCCTGATGCCTTCTCGTTTGGACCCGAAAATCGAACGCCGGTTCGCCTAGCCTACTGCGACAAGGCGACGGCTTTTTTTCCGACCGTTCTTCGAAGCCGACGTGACCTTGGTGCGCCGTTCGCTCAAGCTGCGTTGCAAAACGTCCATGATGTTAACAACATTGGTCGGTTCGTGAGCTTTCGCGGTTGTCTTCGGCAACGTTTTACCGCGTGCGCGTGCTTTGATCATCGTCAAGAGCTGGTCTTTGTATTCGTCATGGAAGGCCTGCGGGTTGAACTTCTCCGCCATGGTGTCGATCAACATCAGCGCCGCCTTCATCTCGGTCGCCGGCGTCTTTTCTTTTCGCGGGCGGAAGATCGAATTGGTCGACCGGCACGATCTCGTCTGCATAGTGCATTGTCTCCAGCACGATTGCATTGCCTTGCGGACGCACGGCCGCCAAATGCTCGCGAGTCCTGATGACGACTCGCGCCACACCCACTTTGCCCGATTTCTTGAGAGCCTCGCGAAGGAGGGCGTACGCGTGGCGCCCCTTCTTTTCGGGCTCGAGATAATACGGGGTGTCGTAGAGGATCGGGTCGATTTCTTTTTGATTGACAAACTGGACGATATCGACAGACTGCGTCGCCTCCACGTTCACGCGCTTGAAGTCTTCATCGGTCAGAACAACGTACTGACCCTTCTCGATCTCATAACCACGCTCGATCTCATCCCAGGGAACCTTCTTGTTGCACTCGCTGCACGTGCGAACGTTGTTGATGCGTCCCTTATCTTTCTTGTGTAAAAAACGAAACGAGAGATCGTTTCCGCGCACCGCGGTGAAGAGTTTGACCGGTATGTTGACGAGCCCAAAGTTAATGGACCCTGTCCAAAGCGCGTGTGCCATGGCCTTCCTTTTCCCGTGACGGAGGTAACACAATTATCGGCAGGCGGGAGGCAAATCGCCTTGGGTTCCCAGGACCCTAGCTAGCGGGGCCTTTCGGCCTCATCGCGGGGGCTGGCGCTTGAGGCGCTGGGCGGCCTTGTCGTTGCTGTTTTGCTCTCGCCGTGACGGGGCTCACGGCGGTACACTGGACTCGACGGACCAGTCTATTTATGAGCCAAACAAAGCCGCTAGTATCTTATATTGTCCCAGCGTTTAACGAGGCTGCCATCATCGCCGGCAACCTTGGCGAGCTTTACCGTCACGTGAGCGCGCTCGAGCCCAAGCATCCATATGAAATCATCGTGGTCAACGATGGTAGCGCGGACGAGTCGGGCGCCATAGCTGAGGCTTTCGCTCGCAGCCACCCAAACGTCACGGTGGTACACCATCTTCGCAACCAAGGTTTGAGCGCCGCACTGCAAACCGGTTTCCATCATGCGCGCGGCGATCTCGTGGTCACGCTCGACGTCGATCTGTCGTACGCGCCCTATCACATCGATCTTATGCTTCGCGCGCTCGAACAGACAAACGCAGCCATGGTGTTGACCTCTCCGTATATGCGCGGTGGCATGGTTGTCAACGTTCCTTGGACGCGCAAGATCCTCTCCGCATGGGCGAATCGTTATTTGTCGGTTGCAACCGGCGGCCAACTCGCAACGCTCACCGGCATGGTGCGCGCGTACAACGCCGCCGCGTTGCGCAAACTTAACGTTTCGGTCGCGCACATGGATTTCAACTACGAGGTCGTTTTTGCAGCCCTGCGGCTCGGGCTTCCCGTTTTGGAAATTCCGGCGCGACTCCAGTGGAGATCCGCGCCCACAGGCGCGAGTTTACGCCGCTCGAGCATGAAAGTCGTATCACATTCCTGGTCCGTCATGATGGCCGGGCTCCGGTTCCGGCCATCCATGATTTTTGTCCTACCCGCTCTGGTCCCAGGTATCTGGCCTCTCCTCGCCGCGAGTCTTGCGTTCTTCCATTCCTCGCGCACGATTGCGATCGAAGCGACGATGATAACGCTCGCCGTGCAGCTCGCGAGTTTGGCATTTCTCGGCGTCTTGACCGGGACCTATATCACCCAGCTGCGCCGCAAGCCACCCACCACTTTGCCTTTGCAAACAGGAAGCAGAACTGAATCGAGTGCATAACCCAGTCGAAAAAACATCCTCCTTTTTAACGTTGCCGTCGGATCAAGATGCCACCGGGCGCAGTCTGGGAAGAAGGGAGCTCGCCCTCCTGAGCGAGGCGATCTTCAGTGGCACGCTCACGAGCACGAAGGGCAGATTCGTCAAGACTCTGGAAGCAAATTTCGCCGAACTCCTCGACGTTGGGTATGCTTCGGCGTGCGCCTCTGGCACCGCCGCGATGCACTGCGCAATTGCCGCGATCAACCCAAATCCTGGCGACGAAATCGTTACCTCGCCCATTACCGACATGGGTGCACTCGCACCCATCTTGTATCAGGGGGCGATTCCGGTTTTCGCTGACGTCGACGAGCACACGTGCAACCTCACGGCCGGGACGATCCGTGACCGTCTGAGCGATCGCACGAAGGCAATTGTGGTCACGCACCTTTTTGGCAATCCCGTTGACATGGAAGACATCGTCGCGCTGGCCGCCGAGCGCAATATTCCGGTCATCGAAGATTGCGCGCAGGCCTTCCTAGCGAGCGACCGCGGTCGAACGGTGGGCACCATCGGCACGATCGGTTGCTTCAGCCTGCAACAGGGCAAACATGTCACGACCGGCGAGGGGGGCCTCGTCGTCACTGACGATCCGGTGCTCGCGCGCCGAATGGAACTCTTCATTAATAAGGCGTGGGGCTATGGCGACGAGCACCCCGATCACTACTTCCTCGCCCTCAACTATCGCATGAACGAGCTCACAGGTGCGGTCGGGGTGGCCCAACTCGACAAGCTCAGCGGGGCGGTCATTCGACGCGTGTCGCTTGCAAACAAGCTCACAAGCCAATTGCGCCGCCAGCCTGGTATTGAGACCCCCCTCGTGCGCGAGCAAAGCCGTCACGTCTACTGGAAGTATTGCCTTGGGGTGGACTCAAGCAGGCTCTCCTGTGGGGTCGGCCCCATTGCCAAGTACTTACGCGATCGCGGCATCGCCGCCGTCCCGCGCTACATTCAAAAGCCAGCCTTCACCTGTGCGGTGTTTGCGCAGCGGCGCACGTTCGGCGATAGTGGATACCCGTTCACGCTTGCGCGCCCAGAGGCCCTCGACTACTCGCCCGAACGTTTCCCGGGCGCATACGCGGCGTTGGAGCGCATCATCGTCATACCGTGGAACGATCGCTACACAGACGAACACATCGACTACATCGCGGCCATGGTTCGCGACGCGGTCGCCGCGGCTGGACAATAGCGCATGCAGAAAGTTCGCATTGCCCTGCTTGGCGCCGGCTGGATCTCCCAGGCCTACTCGAGTGTGTTGGAGACAAGCGACACTGCAGAACTCGTGGCTGTTGCCGACACGAACCTGGAAGCAGCTGCTCGCATCGCGGATGTTTTTGGTTGTCGCGTTTTTGACTCGCATCATTCGCTCTTGCGTGCGGGCGGATTTGATGCCGCGCTCGTCTGCACGCCTCCCGCAACGCATGCACCGATCGCCCTCGAACTCTTGCGCTGCGGCGTTCATGTCCTGTGTGAAAAGCCGTTGAGCATCGACGTGGCGAGCGCTCGACGCATGCTCCATGTCGCCGACCGTGTGGGCGTCAAGCTCGCGATGGCATCGAAGTTTCGATACGTCGGCGATGTCATTCAGGCCAAGGCGTTTATCTCCGCTGGCCTTTTGGGCGAAGTGCTCGCGTTTGAAAACGCCTTTGCCTCTGGCGTGAAAATGGCCGGACGGTGGCACGCCAATCCCGCTATGTCCGGTGGCGGAGTCATCATCGACAATGGTACGCACTCGGTCGACATTTTCCGGTATCTGTGCGGTCCGATCACGGCAATCGCCGCCTACGAGGGAGCGCGCGTGCAGCAATTGGCTGTCGAAGATACCGCGCACGTGGTCGCCCGTACTGCCGCCGGCGTGCTCGGGAGCATCGACCTCTCGTGGAGTTGCAACCTCTCGAGCGAGAACTACGTGCGAGTGTATGGAACCGATGGTGCGATCAGTCTTGGTTGGGCGCGCTCCCGCTACCGGCACGGAAGCAAAGCAACGTGGATCAGCTTCGGTAGCGGGTACGACAAACACGAGGCCTTGTCTGCCCAACTCGACAACTTTTGCCGCTCGCTGCAGGGCGAAGAAGAATTGCTCATCACGCCAGAGGATGGGCTTGCATCGGTACAAGCGATCGCGGCGGCGTATCGCTCGTTACGCTGCGATCGTTGGGTGAGTGTCGATGGCCACGAAGGCGGCGATGTGGCCATTCCTGAGCTCGTACCGATCAGCGCGGCGGCGGGCTAGGCATGGACACGAGAATTCACCCCACCGCGATCGTTGAAGATGGCGCCACTATCGGGGCCGGCACGGCCGTGTGGGACCACGCGCACATTCGGCATGGCGCGCGGCTCGGCCAGGAATGCATCGTCGGCGGAAAGAGCCACATTTCGTACGACGTTGCGATCGGCAATCGCGTCAAGATCAATTCATTTGTGTTCATTTGCCCTGGCGTCACGTTAGAGGACGGCGTGATGGTGAGCGCGGGAACTATCTTCACCAACGATCGTACCCCGCGCGCGACGACGTCGGACTTACGTGAATTGCGAAGCTCCGAACCCGACGAGCACACCAGACGGACGCTCGTGCGCGAGGGCGCAACCATTGGCGCTCGCTGCGTGATTGGGTGCGACCTGACCATTGGCCGCTTTGCGATGGTTGGCATGGGCTCCGTCGTGACCCGGCCAGTCCCCGATTTTCACCTCGTCATCGGACACCCGGCGCAATTTGCCGGCTATGTTTGTCGTTGCGGTTACGTCCTCATGCGCTATCAAAACGGGCAGACGACCAAGCCGCGTATCACAACGTGCGTCGCGTGCGGACTTGCCTACTCGATCGACGTCGGCACGGTGCACGAACTTACGCCACCACCACTCCCCATGCGAACCCGCTAATGGCCGCGCGCGAGCGGTGCGCTATTGTCGGCGCCGGCATGCTGGGGATGACGCTGGCCCACCGCTTGCGCCTCGCAGGAAGGGATGTGACCCTCATCGAGGCCGCCCAGAATCTTGGTGGCCTTGCAAGCGCGTGGCGCCTCGGTGACATCACCTGGGATCGCCACTACCACGTCACGCTTTCTTCCGACACCGAATTGCGCTCGCTGCTCGGCGAACTCGAGCTCGAGCGCGAGCTGCAATGGGTGACGACAAGGACCGGCTTTTATACCGACGGCGCTTTCCATTCCATGTCGAACGTGCCAGAGTTTATCGCCTTTGCGCCACTCGATCTCGTCGACAAAGCGCGGCTCGCCGCGACGATCCTGCACGCATCTCGAGTGCGGCGTTGGGAAGAGCTTGAGGATATTTCAGTTAGCGACTGGCTGGTGCGTCTCTCCGGACAAAGAACGTTTGAAAAGATCTGGCTGCCACTCTTGCGCGCCAAGCTCGGCGAAAACTATCGCGTGACGTCCGCCGCTTTCATCTGGGCGGTTATTGCGCGCATGTATGCCGCGCGGCGTTCCGGCCTCAAGCGGGAGCAGTTCGGTTACGTGCCGGGCGGGTACGCGCGAGTGCTCGAGAGCTTCGAGCACAAGCTGCGGGTCGAAGGGGTTCGCCTCGAGGTCGGCACACCTGTGGCCCGTGTTCGTGCGTGCAACGAGGCGGGCGTTGCGGTTGCGTTTGCTGACGGCCGAGAGGAACTTTTCGATCGCGCCATTATAACCGTCGCTGCGCCACTTGCCGCGGCCCTGTGCTCGCAACTCAATGACGACGAACTCCGTCGACTTCACGGCGTCAAGTACCAGGGAATCGTCTGTGCATCGCTGTTGCTCCGGCGGCCCCTCTTAGGCTTTTACGTCACGAACATCACCGATGGGTGGGTACCCTTCACAGCGGTTATCGAGATGTCGGCGCTGGTGGACCGAGCCCAATTCGGCGGCAACTCGCTTGTCTATCTTCCCAAGTACCTTGCCTCTGACGACCCGGCGTTTGCTCTAGCCGACGAGCAGATCGAGACGAATTTCGTGCGCGCGCTCGAGCGCATGTATCCAGGTTTCTCTCGAGAGGACGTGCTCAGTTTCCGCATCTCGCGCGTGCGCTACGTCTTGCCCATTTCCACGTTGGGCTATTCCAAGCGCTTGCCGCCGATGCAAACGTCCGTGCCGGGCATTTCGATCGTCAACTCTGCCCATATCGTCAACGGCACGCTCAACGTCAACGAGACCGTTCGTCTCGCAAACAGCGCAGCCACCACCTTATGCCGACCCGTAGCGGGCGACTGTAGGGGGCGATTGGAAAATCGCCCCGTCGCGGTTCAAACCAATGCCTAAGCCGATCGCGAGCCTTTCGCTCGACCTCGACAATGAGTGGACCTACCTGAAGACCCACGGTGACGCGAACTGGTCATCGTTCCCATCGTACTTGCACTGGATCGTGCCTCGCGTGCTCGATTTTTTCCAACAGCGAAATCTCAAGATTACCTTCTTCATCGTTGGACAAGATGCAGCGCTCGAAAAAAACGAGGATGCGTTGCGATCGATCGCTGCGGCTGGACACGAGATTGGCAATCATTCCTTCAATCACGAACCTTGGCTGAATCTGTACTCGGACGCCGCCATCGAGCGCGAGGTTGAGCTGGCTGAGGAGTCGATCGCCAAAACGACTGGACAGCGACCCATCGGCTTTCGCGGTCCTGGTTTTTCTTGCTCGCCCGCCTTGCTGCGAACGCTGTGCAAGCGGGGTTATCGATATGACGCATCCACGTTCCCGACGTTCATCGGTCCGCTCGCGCGCGCGTACTACTTCATGCGCAGCAACTTAAAAGGCGCCGAACTGCGCCGACGACGCGCCCTGTTCGGGTCGATCGCCGACGGTTTCCGCCCGAATCGGCCTTATCGCTTTAGGTTTGATGGCGACGAACTGTTGGAAATACCCGTGACGACGATGCCAGGTTCCCGCCTGCCGATGCATGTCAGCTATCTCCTCTATCTCGCTGGTTTTTCTCATCAGTTGGCGCTGGGCTACTTCCGCAGCGCGCTGGCCTTATGCAAATTGACCGCCACGACACCTTCGCTGCTCTTGCACCCGCTTGATTTTCTCGGGCGAGAGGATAACCAATCGCTGTCCTTCTTCCCTGCGATGAACATGTCAAGCGAGCGCAAACTTGAGCTCGTCGCCGGCGCACTCGACCTGCTTGCGGCTGACTATGAGATAGTCACAATGGGCGAGCATGCGGCCTGCGCCATCGACGCACTGGATTGCACACCCTTCGCCGTCGCAGCTGAGCTTTGAAAATCGCTTCGTTTCGAAATCCCTGTAGAAAATCGCCCTACGTAGCAGCGGATCTTTAGATCCGCTCCACGGGAACGACGCGATGCCGACAAGAAGTCAGCCAAATGCCTGGCCCCGTGCTCGATTCCCTTAACCGCCCCCTTCGAGATCTGCGCATTTCCGTCACCGATCGCTGCAACTTTCGGTGCACGTACTGCATGCCGAAGGAGGTCTTCGGTCGAGACTTCCATTTCTTGCCGTCCGGAGAGCTGCTTTCGTTTGAGGAGATCACGCGGGCCGCGGAGATTTTTGTGGCGCTTGGCGTCGAAAAAATACGCCTCACAGGGGGAGAGCCGCTTCTGCGCCGCGATATCGAAAAGTTGGTTGAGATGCTCTCGCGCATACCGGATCTTCGGGATCTCACCCTGACGACGAACGGCTCGCTGCTCGCGGGCAAGGCCAGCGCACTCAAAGCCGCGGGCTTGCAGCGCGTCTCGGTCAGCTTGGATTCGCTCGACGACGCGGTCTTCCGGTCGATGAATGACGTCGAATTTCCGGTGAGCCGTGTCCTTGAAGGCATCGAAGCCGCACTGCATGCGGGGCTTGGCCTCCTCAAGATCAACGTCGTCGTCAAGCGCGGAATGAACGAGCACACGCTCGTGGACATGGCGCGGCATTTCCAAGGCACCGGCTGCATCTTGCGCTTCATTGAATACATGGACGTCGGGAGCACAAATGGCTGGCGCCTGGATGATGTAGTGTCTGCAATGGAAATCTTCCACTTGATCGATGCGCAGCTGCCGCTCGAAGCGCTCGAGCCGAATTATCGCGGTGAGGTTGCCCGCCGCTATCGCTACCGCGATGGCAGCGGGGAGATCGGCATTATCGCGTCCGTCACGCAACCATTCTGCGGCGACTGCACGCGCGCGAGACTCTCCTCCGATGGGCAGCTCTACACATGTCTGTTCGCCTCTTCTGGCTTCGATGTTCGCGCATTGATCCGTGGCGGTAACTCCGATTCGGAGATTACTGACGCCCTGAAGGTGAGATGGCGCGTGCGCGACGATCGCTACTCCGAGATACGAACGCAGCAGACCGCCGGGCGACCGAAAGTTGAGATGTCGCGCATCGGCGGATAAACCTCGTGACGCGAAGTGATCGCGGCCGTCCCTAGGTGCTCAATTTTAAGACCGAAGCACCGCCGGCAGACTCCAGTTGCTCCATCGTGCACTGCCGCGGCGATTTGTCCGGACGCCAGCGCAACAAGCGCGTTCCATGACGAAATCGGTCATCGCTCACATGATCGAAACTCACCTCAACAACAAGTTTCGGTGCGAGCGGTTCCCACTGGTCGGTGCGATCCGTGCTCCAGCGACTCGGGCCACCCGGTGCACGGCCGGTAAAGCCAGGTGGCCGGATGAGCGGTTTGAGGGTGCGCACGAGAGTCTTGCGTTCGTCTACGCTCAACCCCGACGTAAAGCCGACATGATTGAGGAGGCCGCGATCGTCGAACAAACCCAGCAAGAGGGATCCAATGACTTTGCTGCCGCTGGCGTAGCGAAAGCCTCCGACGACGCAGTCAGCCGTGCGCAGCTTCTTGATCTTTTGGGCTCCCGTGCGATCGCCGGACCGGTAGTCGAGATCGAGACGCTTCGCAATGATGCCATCGAGCGCGCCTCCCACAGAGGAGAGCCAAGTATCGACAACCCGGCGTTGCTTGGTCGCTTTAGACAGCCGAATGCTGCCGCCGCTAAAATACCGCTTTGCAAACGCCTCGAGGCGACGCCGGCGCTCGCGTAAAGGCATCGCGACCAAACTTGTTCCGCGGTCGTCCGCGAGGAGGTCAAAGACCAAATAGCTTGCCGGATGTTCGCGCGAGAGCTTGCGCACTCGACTCTCTGCCGGGTGAAGACGGTTCTGCAGCTCCTCGAAAGAAAGTGATTTCCCCACGCGGATCACGAGTTCGCCGTCGAGCACGAACTTTTTGGCCTTGAGCGCGCGTACATGCTCCACCATTTCTGGAAAGTAGCGCGCCAATGGCAAGCCGTTCTTTGACTGCAAAAATATCTCGTCGCCATCTCTGAAGACAAGGCAGCGAAAACCATCCCACTTGGGCTCGTACTGCCACTCGTCGCCCGTGGGAATTGTTTCGCTGGATCTGGTTTCCATCGGCGGGTACGGAGGGGTGATCGGCAGCCGCATTTTCTTTGCCGTCATAAGTACCTGCGCAAATCAAACCGCCCGCTTCGTGCGAGCAACGACTCCCAAAGATCGCCGAGCTTGCGGACTCGCGCCGGCACATTGTCCATACGAAAGTCTTCGATGCGCAAGCCGCGCTCGACTTCACGCCACGTCACCGGCGTCGACACCGGTGCGCGCCGCTTTGGCCGAACCGAATAAACCGATGCAAGGGTGCGACCCCACGCGTTTTGATTGTAGTCGAGGAGCACGCGCCCGCGCGGACGGTTCGCGGTCTTATAAACAACCGTCAGCAGTTTGGCATGCTCTGGCGCCAAGCTATGGGCGAACGCTTTGGCGAAAGTCCAGACCTCTTTTTGTGTGGGGCCGCGAACGATCGGAACGTAAACGTGCATGCCGCGCGAGCCGCTTGTCTTGACAACATTGGGCATCCCAAGTTTGTCGAGCGCCTTGTGCACGATGAGCGCGCTCTCGAGCACCCTCTCGAAGGTGGCGCCAGGGACTGGATCGAGGTCGAAATGAACGTAGTCGGGCGTGTCAACGTCGTCGCAACGGGCGTACCACTGATTGAGATCGATACAGCCCAAATTGATGACCCACAGCAGTGATGGAACGTCCTGGATCATGGGAAAGTCAATCACGTTGCCCGAGGAGTGCTTTATGGTACAGATCTCGATCCATGGCGGTCGTGGCGACGGCGCGCGCTTCATAAAGAAGAATTCTTTATAAGCGCCATTGGGATAGCGCTTCATCACCATTGCCCGATCGTGAAGATGGGGTAGCAAGACGGCGGCGACGTCGGCGTAATATTGCAGCAAGTCGCGCTTGGTGATACCAAGATCGGGCCAGAAGACCTTGGTAAGATTAGTCAGCGAAACTTCGCGAGGCCCGAAGCGCATGGTCGCTTCGTTGACACGCGCTGGAATGACCACTCTCTTCATCTCGATGTAGTTATTCGTAGGGGGCAATCCGAAAATCGCCCCGCTATGTAGCAGCGGACCTTTAGGTCCGCTCTAGAACGTGTCGACATGGCCTCGCCCGCGCCCACTCCAGCATCTGATGCGCAACAACGGCCCAAGAAGCGTCGTCCCAATGCCACCGCGACCGTGCTTCGAATTGTCGCGGGCGTGCTGACGATCGCTGCCGTTGTGGGCGGGGCTGGCTGGCTGCTGGCGCGACGAGCGAAGCCTGGCGATCATTCGCCGCCTTCCGAGCCATAAAAAATCACCCACGCTTCGAAATCGTCGCCGAACTCCTCAAATTTGTGCTCCACGCCTGCCGCGACGAAAAGTGCATCGCCCGGCGCGAATCGCACGCGCTCCGCGCCGTAACGAAACCAACCCTGCCCGCTCGTGATGATGTAAATCTCATCCTTACTATGAGGTGTTTGCTTGTCGACGCCACGCGGCGCATAGTACTCAAGCGTCATGCTGCCGTGCGTCAGCAGAAGTGACGAGAGGTCACCCGGGGTCAAGGGCGCTCCCTGCGCCCGCGCAAGAGAAATGTGCTCGACCTGCGCCTGCCTGGTCACAGGCCCGCTATCAGTGTTTCAACTCGTGGATGATAAAGCGATTTCCCTCGGTATCGTGGCCAAATGCCATGAAACACATGGGCGTCTCATCGATCTTGCCATCATCGTCAAAGTCGACGCCGCGCGATTTGAAATCTGCGACTGCCGTGGCGACGTCGTCGACCGCGAAGAGGACGCCATGACCCACTTCCCAATCGCCTTCGGGCGGCCGGTAGAGCCCAAAAGTCTCCCCTGTCGGGAACGTGTATTCCGAGACCATGCCGGGCACTGTAAACGTCGGTGTCATTTGGAGCAAGTCATTGTAAAACTTCGTTGCGCGATCGAGATCCTTCACCATGTAGTAGGTCGCATCGTAGCCCTTAACTTTGATTGCACCTGCAGTTGCCATGAGTACCTCCTGGCTCGTTGAATGCGGCCGGCCGACGAGCGCCGGGGCGAACAGCATTCGCTGGGGTTTTCAAGTATCATGCTGCGGAGTGAAGACATCCGCCGGATCAGCGATTATCGAAGCTGGCGCTGAGATGGATCTGCGTGCTCGCACTCGGGATGCCCACACTTGCATTGGGTCGTGCCGGGGCTGACGTGCCGGCAGGCATCGCTGCAAAAACTGGTACTCGTTGTGTGATCGCTGACCACGCATAAGCACAAGACATTATCGCATTTTGAGAATGGCATATTGCCGTTTTACCCTCGTTTCTATGATGCGAACCGGGCAAGGCGTTCAGGCGGGGATGCTGCGCCAATCCGAAGAAATCAATTCATACGCGGGAGTAGCTCAGTTGGTAGAGCATCAGCTTCCCAAGCTGAGGGTCGCGAGTTCGAACCTCGTCTCCCGCTCCATCTCAGAGGCCCATATAATGAGGGTTCTTCTGCGCGTGCGGAGCTGCGCGACAGAGAGAAAAATACTCGTGGCACGTTGCTAATGCGGCTTAGGGAAGTTAAACGCCTCCACAAAAGAACGGCGGCGAGATCATGACTACGTGGGGGAGCGAAAAGCTGCAGCTAGGTTCGGCGCCGGATTCCTGGGGTGTCTGGTTTCCTGACGACGAGCGACAGATTCCATGGCATCGGTTTCTCGATGAAGTGGCCGAAGCGGGCTACGATTGGATCGAGTTGGGACCTTACGGCTATCTGCCCACGAACCATGCGCTCCTTTCTCATGAACTGACCAAGCGCGGACTAGCGGTCTCTGGCGGCACGATGGCCGGCGCACTGCACCGTTCAGACGAGCTAGAACAAACGATGAGCACCGCACGAAAAGTTGCCGAACTAACCGCTGCGGTCGGTGCGCATAATCTTGTTTTTCTTCCAAAGATGTTCCGTGACGAGAAGACCGGCGAATACTGCGATGCTCTCACGCTCGACGACTCTGCATGGGCAAAGCTTATCCGCGCGGCCAACGAACTCGGGAAGGTCCTCTTGAACGACTATGACATCCGGCTCTGCTTGCACTCGCATGCCGACAGCCACATCCAAACGCAGCCAGAGATCGAACGTTTCCTGGAAGGCACGGATCCAGATTACGTTTGGCTCTGCTTGGACACAGGCCACGTGGTCTACGCAGGCGGCGACCCCATCGCGCTCATCTGTCGGTTCCCACATCGCATTGGCTACGTACACATAAAACAGATAGACCGCGAGAAGCTCAAAGCGGTACGCGAAGAGAATCTTTCCTTTGGCGAAGCGGTGCGACGCGGAGTATGCGTTGAGCCACCAGCTGGCGATCCGGATCCAGCTTCCGTGATCGCCGCGCTCCAAGGAGTCGATGCCCGCGTGTTCGTAATCGTCGAACAAGACTTGTATCCATGTGAGCCCGATGTGCCGCTGCCGATTGCCATTCGCACACGTAAATACCTGAACAGTTGTGGACTGGGCTCGGGGCAAAAGCAAGGCTGATCCAGCTGAGAGGAATTTCTTTGATACCTCATTTGAGATCGTGGGCGTTTGCCGCGTTGTTCGTTGCTGCGTTTGTCGCTTTGACCGCCTGCAGCTCGCAGAGCGCTCGGCAATCAACTGGTTGGGTCGCCTCGTCACCGATCACCGTAGCGATGATCACGCATCAGACACCCGGCGACGCGTTCTGGGATTTAGTGCGTAAGGGCGCGCAGGACGCGGCTGCCAAGAACAATGTGACGTTAAGATACTATTCGGATCCATCGGCAGCGCAACAGGCAGAGTTGGTACAAAACGCGATCGATCAGAGAGTCGACGGGATCGCGTTAACCCTTGCGAAACCAAATGCGATGGCTGACGTCGTGCGGAAGGCGAGGGCCAGCAACATTCCGGTGGTGGCTTTCAACTCGGGGATGGACAACTGGAAGTCCATCGGAGCGATGGAGTATTTCGGCTCTGACGAAGCGATCGCAGGCACCGAGTTTGGCGAGCGGTTGAACTCGATCGGCGCAAAACACGCGTTGTGCGTGATCCAGGAGCAAGGTCAAGTGGCGCTGGAGACACGCTGTTCCTCATTGAAGAAGGCGTTCCGCGGGCAGACGGACATGTTATACGTGAACGGACAGAACCCGCCGGACGTGCAAGCTTCCATTACCTCGAAACTGCAGCAAGATCCGAGCATCGATCAAGTCGTTACGCTGGGTGCGCCTTTTGCGATGATCGCGTTGCAGTCGGTCAATTCGGCAGGAAGCCATGCCAAGGTGGCCACCTTCGATACGAACAAGCAGGCAGTGCAGGCCATTCAACAAGGCAAGTTAGAGTGGGCCGTTGATCAGCAGCCCTATTTGCAGGGTTACCTCGCGGTTGAAGCGTTGGCGCTGTTCAAGAACAACGGTGACACTTTTGGCGGTAATGCGCAAGCCGTGTTGACCGGGCCATCGTTCGTTGACCAAAGCAACGTTGCTCAGATCGCAACGTTCGCTGCAAGGGGCACGCGATAGCGCAGGCTGCCGTTTCATCGATCCAGACGGGTAAACGTTCGCCTTTTTGGCGTATAGCGGCGCGCCCCGAGATGGGATCGCTTGTCGGCGCCGTTGCAGTATTCGTCCTTTTCTATCTGCTCGCACCAGCCTTTCGTCTGCCAAGGTCCTGGTCGAACATGTTGTACGAATCCGCCACGTTGGGTATCCCCGCGGTTGGAGTGGCCTTGTTGATGATTGGAGGCGAGTTCGACCTGTCGGCTGGTGTAGCGGTGGTTTCTTCCGCGTTGGCGGCGGCGATGTTCTCCTACCAACTGTCGATCAACGTCTGGGCGGGTGTCGCTGTCGGGTTGGCGCTGGCGCTGCTCATCGCGTTCGTCAACGGCTGGCTGTTGATCATCACCAAGCTCCCGAGCTTTTTGGTGACCCTATCGACGTTTCTAATGCTTCAAGGCATCAACATCGCGCTAACCAAGGTGCTCACTGGTAGCGTGGCCACCAACGACATCTCGAACTTGGGAGGCTTCGCGTCCGCCAAAGCAATTTTCGCCAGCGAATTCACTGTTGGGAGCATTCACCTGCACGTCGCCGTGCTGTGGTGGCTGGCTTTTATCGCGGTCGGCACGTGGGTGTTACTGCATACGCAGGTCGGTAACTGGATCTACGCTGTTGGCGGCAACGCTGATGCCGCGCGGGCGGTCGGTGTTCCTGTGCCCAAAGTAAAAATTGGCCTCTATCTCGCCGTCGGTTTCACCGTGTGGTTCACCGGCATGATTCAACTGTTCACCTACAGCGTCGTGCAATCAGGTGAAGGGCCGGGCAACGAGCTGCTGTACATTATGGCCGCCGTTGTGGGCGGCTGCCTGCTTACAGGCGGCTACGGTACCGCCATTGGCGCCGGCATCGGCGCCTTGATTTATGGCATGACCAAACTCGGCATCGTCTACGCAGGCTGGGATAACAATTGGCTGCTGTTCTTCGTGGGCGTCATGCTTTTGATCGCAACCGTCACGAACACGCTCGTGCGCCGGCAAATCAGCAAACGATCGGCTCTCGCATGACAACCGACATCCCTACTGGCACCGAGGTTCGCACTGAAGTCCCAATCGTTGAACTACGCGGCATCGGTAAGAATTTTGGCAACATCACCGCCGTTTCGGGAGTCGACCTCTCAGTGCGCGCCGGAGAAGTGGCGTGTATTCTTGGTGATAACGGTGCCGGCAAGTCCACGCTTATCAAAATCATCTGCGGACTCCACTCGTACGATAGCGGCTCCTATCTCGTGGATGGCCATCCTGTGCACTTTCATTCTCCCCGCGATGCGCTCGACCTCGGCATTACCGCCGTCTACCAAGACCTTGCCATGATACCGTTGTTGTCGGTCTGGCGAAACTTCTTCCTTGGAAGCGAAATCAACACGGGCCGCGCCTTGACGCGACGCCTGAACGTGGACAAAATGCGCGCGATCGCGGACGAAGAGCTCAAAAAGATGGGCGTTGCCGTGGCTGACATCGAACAACCTGTCGGCAGACTTTCTGGCGGACAACGCCAAGTCGTCGCTGTTGCCCGCGCCATCTACTTCGGTGCGAGAGTGCTGATCCTTGACGAACCCACCGCCGCACTCGGCGTCAAACAATCGGGTGTCGTGCTCAAATACATCGCTGCAGCGCGCGATGCTGGTATCGGGGTCATCTTCGTCTCGCACAACCCTCATCATGCCTACCTTGTTGGCGATCACTTCGTCGTTCTCAAACTTGGCCAAGTCGAACTTGACGCCCCACGCAAGCATTTGCCGCTCGAGCGACTCATCTATCATATGGCCGGCGGCGGTGAACTCACGGGCCTTGAACATGAACTCCAACGCACCGCCAGGCTCCAAGTCGGACCTCCCCACGACATCAACAACTGACAGTTCCGAGTTATTTGATGCGAGCGTAGACTGCGCTGTCGTGCACGACCCCACGTTTGATCACGTTTTTTCGCAACGTTCCTTCGTACTCGAAGCCTGCCTTTTCCAATACGCGGCGGGAACGGAGATTATCGGCAAACGGAAGAGCGTAGATCCGCGAGAATTCGAAAGTAGTAAAGCCATACTCGGTTATACCGCGCAGCGCTGCAGCAGCTATTCCGCGGCCCCACACGCTTTCACCAAGCCAGTAACCGACTTCTGCCGAGCAGCGTTCGATATCGCCATGAAGCTGGAGACCAATTCCACCAACCACCGTGCCTTCAGATTCGATGGCAAAATCGGTCAAGGGTTGTTGCTGAGTCGCAAAGGCCAACCATTTTTGTGCTTCTTCGGCGGTATAGGGGGATGGAAACTTATCTCTTAGTTGAGCCGACACGTTTTGGTTGTTGGCATGAAAGACCAGCCGATCTTCATCGCCGTGTCGCCAACGACGCGCCTGACAAATTCCGCAGTTGATAACGACGTTCACGCTCGCAACCCCCGAAGGTCGATAGTTTGACCTGCGTTCCGCATTCTCCGTTGCAACGGGTTCCTGGATAGACCAACGCCCGTTCCGCGTGATACAATGTCCTTGAGCAAATATCGTGCGCGAGATTGTGCTCCCCGAAACCAAGCCAGCTTTGGAATGGGTCAACGGTAGGGTGCTCCAAAAGGTGAGCCCTCAGCGAAGACACGCGCTAGCCCAAATAAAGTTTTCGCTCGCATTGAACGCGTGGGCAAGTGACCGCGGTTGCGGAATGGTTGGCACTGAATGGGAGTTTCGCTTACAACCGCCGGGGGAGGTCCGACGACCACTCGTCCCCGACGTCGCTTATCTCTCGTATACGCGTTCCTTATGAGGATGAATCAGCGGCGGATAACCCGCGCGTTGCGCCGGATGCGGTCGTCGAAGTGCTCTCGCCTCGTGACCAAAAGAAGGACGTTGAGGACAAGATTCGAGTTTACCTTAGCTGCGGTGCGTCAGTCATATTCTTGGTCGATACCACACGCGAGGCCGTCACCGCACGCGATTGCACAGGGGAGCAGCTTTTCCAACGCGACGACACAGTGACCCATCCAAGCTTGCCGGACTTCGCCGTGCCCGTGTCATTTTTGTTCGCGCGGCCTCGGCCCAAGCAATAGAATAGATCTGCACTTCAAACTACGGTCTCAGCTGGCTAAGCCCCCGGCTGATGGGCCGGGGGCTTCAGGCTTGGGTGATGTGCCGAGAGTCGGAATCGAACCGACGACACCAGGTTTTTCAGACCTGTGCTCTACCAACTGAGCTATCTCGGCTTGATGGCTTGAGCTCCCGTGTTACGTGGCTCCGAGCATTACCTCGGGCCTTAATCCTGTTCCCGCATCCTAATGGTGGGCACGTCGTGGGCACGGACGTTGTTCAAAATGGATATTTTGTCGCGATTTCGTTCTCGGCCTGGGGCGCGCCTTCGGGGCAAAGTAAGGCTCGTCAGCGCGGCACTAGTGGGCCTTACCGGGCTACCAGGGTAAGGGCTGAATCAAGAAAGCCTCCGGCTTCTGCCAGCTGCCCAAATTGACTCGACTTTGCACTGCCACTTTCGGCTTCGTCGTGTCGAACGTGATATTACCAGTGCTGCTCGACTGTTGCCGTGATTGCTGGACCTTGCAGTTGATATGCGTCCGCAAGAAGCGGACCCATCAAACCAGGATATGGAGTTCCGGCATTTATCAACGTGAACTTTCCGTCGTAAACACCGGTCAAGTTCGTGCCAGCAACGGTTAGCGATGTGTGGCCGAAAGTGTACTGAGCGTTCGCCTGCAGGGTGGCAAACGCCGGCTGATTTAAGTCGTTGTTGGTCCCCTCGTATGCCGAGCCAATGAGCCATGAGAATCTTCCAATAGACTCTTCAACAGACAGCGCGGCGCGATGAAGCGGAACTCCTTGAAACTGCTCGTAAGGTACGAGGTTACCGGCAGAGCCGGCTAGCGACTGCGGCAAAGTCAACGGATATCCCTGATTGATGTTGTAGGACAGCTTCGTTTCAAAGCCGCGTCCAAAAGGGGCCGTCAAGCTGAGAGCTAGTCCCTGCCAGATCGAATTGGCAATGTTGATCGGATAGCTTAGCTTGGGGTTTGTTGGCGAAGCACCCGTTGGAATGAATTGAATGTCATCATCTTTTTGATCGACGCGATACAGATCAAGCTCAGCGCTTGCCGCGTGCGGGCCTAAACCCAACATCTGACCTCCGTCTAACTCAAATTCCAAAGTATGGTCCGCCGTGAGGTTGGGGTTACCCACCTGTATCAGCCCATTAGCATCAGGCGGTGGAAGCGGAGACGGAACGATTTTTTCTGAAAGTAACGGTGCTTGAAATCCGGTTCCGACGGATGCGCGCATGACGGTTCGCCAATGCGGACGCCAAACAATCGCGCCTCTCGGATTGAAGCTCGAACCGAACGTGCTAAACAAGCTCAGATAGCCAACGGCAGTATACTCAAGGCGGCTGCCGCCGGACCAAGTATATCGGGCAATAAACGTGTGGTTGGTTTGCGCTTGCGAAGGCGCGCCGGAACCGAAATCGTCCGGAGCTGTAAGCGTCTCGCCTTGAGCCCTGGCAGCCAGGGTTAGCTGCGCGTCCGGGAGCACCCGGTCGTACTCCAGGCTGTAGTCCCTGAGCAGATCTGTCGTATTGAGCAGGTATTCGCTTAGACCTAAAGCGGGGCCACTCACGTTCTGGCGAGAGTTAGCAAACATGTAGCTTGCCGTGAGGAAGGACGGCACTTCACCGTCGGCGCTCGGAGGTCCGAGCGGCAGCCGCACGTTGCCAGAATAAAATGTGTTGACGTCGTTCCGTTCCGAGCCCGCATAGCTTGTAAACGGGGCGCCAGGACTTGAGTCAAACGGACTCAGCGGGCTGCTTAGTGCAGCGGAAATATCTTCATCGTATCCACTCGTTAGAACCGAAACTTGAACGACGCCGTCGTGCGGCAAGTCATCCGTCAACTTTGCAAGTGCATTTGAGCCCGAGATTCCGCTGCCGAGATTTTGCTGCGCGCCAGTGGCCGTGTTTAGAATGGGAAAGGAACTCACTTCGCCCTGTTGATGGAAACTCTGCAGCTCAACGGCGTACCCAAAATGATCGGCCGTGCCCGTGTCCGCAAGAGTATAGTTATTGGTTACGAAGCTGCCATTCGAGTAGCTCAACAACCCATGTGGAGTCAGCGTTGGCTGCAGCGTTTGAAAGTTGACGGTGCCACCCTCGGTATTGGCACCCACTAAGGACGCGGGGGCTAAGCCATAGACGATCTGCACGCTTTGAAAAGCCGCTGGATCGAGCAACGAAAGATCGAAATCCCCGCTGTTTCCGCTGTTGATAGGGTTACCATCGAGTTCAACGACTGCCTCCTTAGGATCGTCTCCTCGAATCATCACGCTCACCGGCAGCGCTGATGAGCCTCCGTTTGGACGGTTCAGCGTCACACCAGGAACGGCTGCGAGGGCGTTCGCGACATTGAGCTCCCCTCGCCGAGCAAGCGACTGCGAGTTCAACTCGACACTGGGCGCCGACCCGGTTGAGAGCCCGCCGGTTGGCGCGACGCGCACAACGCCCAAAGAAACAACTTCCGCTGCGCTTGCGCCAATTATGCGAATCACAAGATTTTGACGTGCGGAGGACAACGATATCGGGTATTTCAACGATGCTGCGTTGCCGTCGTACAATATCCGAACGGCGTAGTTCGCAGGTGTTAAGTTGTCTGCGATGCACCGGCCATCACGATCGCATCCAACCCGTTGAATCTGTGCCTCACGCTCGCCGGATACGTGCGACAGCAGCGTCAGTTCCAGTACTGCGTTCGAAACGGGTTTGTTCGATGCATCGATGACAATCACGCTCAACTGGGTACCAGGGGCTGCCAGTGCAACGCTTGTTGCGGTCACGCAAAGCATGAACGAAAAGACGACCCAAGACCAGCGGCGACACGCGTTCACGAGGCCTGACTTACGCCAATCAAAAACTTCACGAACGCCTCCTTTACGGGGAAATAAGGCTGGGCTGAGGCGTCGGCGTTATTTGCTAGTCGCGGGCAACGTGACTACGTCGAAGCCGGCATCTGAAATGAGGTCATCCACGGTTTTGAGCGCTACTCTGACCTTATCGACGACGACAGCGCCTCCAAGACTCTGCGCTTTCTCTACGTCACCGTTTGGGAGATATGAAATGCCCACCGAATCAACTCCATCGAGCGCCACAGTGGTCGGATTTGGCGCGCGACCATTGGGATACTGAAAGCTCAGATGGAGCGTGCCGCTTACAGAGGCGATTCGCCCATGCTCATCATGGTTGATGGTAAAATCATGTCCATCGTTGTCGTAGGCCCGCGCGAGGTTGCCTCGAGGGTCATATTCAAAGTGTTCGGTGAGAACGGAATTCTTATCCGTTTCGTTGGTAACCGAGACACTGCCGGTGGCAGGATCATACTGCCATGTGAGCGTCCTGCCCGTCGGCTCCTTTTCAAGTATCTCGCGATCTAGCGAATCATATCCGTACTCAGTGCTGCCTTTTGCTGTTGTGCTCGTTAATTCATCACCATTAGAATTATAGGTTGTTGTTTTTACCACCACTCCGTCATCCGTTTCGATTTCTTTATCCTTGTAGTAATCGGGAGGGTCATAAAACGACTGGAATGTATCGCGGTGGATCTCGCCGTTCGACTTGTGTATGTCTTCCTCGAAAGTAGAGACGTCGATCATTTGAGTTCTGCGGGTCGTGTAACTGTAGGTAGTCATAGTACCGTCTGTATCTTTCACGCTCGTTGCCTTACCGGTTTGATCGTAGGTAATGTGCATCGACGTGCTATCAGGATACCAGATGGCGATGATTCTGTCGTTTCGATCGTAGTCATAACGCGTCTTCTTGCCATCCACGGTCACCGATGTGAGGTCGTAACCGCTATAGGGAACATTCGAGGTCTTGTAGTCATAGAGCACCAAGTGGTCAGGAGGATCGTTCACGCGAGCGACGAGACCGTTTTTAGTCGAAAACGCGAATCGGTCGCCTTCGTTGTCCAATGCTTCCTGAATGTTACCATCTTGTCCGTAGCTTAAGGCGATAAAATTGTGATTCGTATCCCAGTAGCGAGTAAGCCGCCCCCCAAAATTAAAGGCCTGAAATAAGACCCCGCCGGTATATTTCATTTCCCGCTGATAACCTTCGGGAACCCGAGTAACGAACTCCGTATCGAAGCGGCCGCTAAAAAACGTTTCTCCGATTGGCGGATCTTGTTGCCTCACTAAGCCGAGGCTAGCAAAATTCTCCCACGCGTATTCTTCGTTGTCGTCGGTCTCCAGCCACTGGCGATATGCCAATCTATCAGCATCGCTGCCAAATTTACCAGTTTCTTCGGCTGCTCGCATGATCTCATTCAGGATGTCCGTTGATGCGCGACGGCTCAGCGTTGTCGGCTGGAAGGCGTTGTTGGCACCGCCACCATATTCGTGAATGACGATAGAACCGTCAGCTTCGACGGTCACGTAGGTTTCAGCTTGCGCGCTCCAGCCATTGCCGAATCTGCCTGTTCTGTCGTTATCGAGAGAATTGTAGACACGCGATATTCCCATACCAAGGCCACCTTGCGTACGTATATCGATAAAGTTGATGTGAAAATCGCCATACGTTGTGACGTCAAAGGAAACTTTTTCTGCGCGTGCGGGCGCGACGACCAGCAAAGATGCAAGCAGCGCACACACAATTTGAACGATCGCAAGCTGAAGTTGCCTACTGTCCATTTCGTGCTGCCTGTTGTAAGACGCCGATTGCTTGGCTTACCAACGGATCGGAAAGACCCGAACGATCGGTCTCACGAAGCACGCGCTTTGCAACATCGTGTGGATTGGAAAGGCGTCCAAGAATAGGCCAGATGAAGATGCCTCCATTTTGCGCACCAATGACGACTGCAGAACCATCGGGCGTGAAAGTTGCAGCGGTCGCACGCGATCCCGGAACGGACACCGAGGCAACGAGATTTCCGGACTCACGATCCCAAAGCTTTGCGGTTCCATCGGAGGCAGTCCCCAAAAGAAAGACCCCGCTGCCTGGCGAGAATGCTGCCGACTCAATTTCACCCGCACCGCCTCCTAGGGGCACGTGCCGCTGTCCATGTTGTGCAAGATCCCATATCGCCCCAGGCGACCCTCCCGTACCGCCGGATGCAAGCCATTTGTCATCTGCGGAGATCGCGAAGGCCAAGACGCGCTTGTCGTCGCTCGACCAATGGCTTATCTCATTGCCATCCCGGTCAACAACGTGAATCCCTCCTCCAGCTCCGCCTACCACAAAGCGGTCGCGGGCCGAAATGCCCTCCGATGCACTCGTCCACTCCCGACAACTATCCGCGCCGTCTGTCGGACAAAAGAACGCATATCCATTTGCGCTGATCGAAAGCACGAAATTACCGTCGTCCGTTAGGTCCAATTCCCGGATACCTGTTAGCCAGCCAGGTTCCTTGAAGAGTCTTACGCCGTCGCCCGACCACACCGTCCACCCATTCGTCTTGTAAACAGGAGAGGTCAGGCTCGTATCGGTTTGCGCAACAATGACGTTGTGGCTTCGCCCGACGAAGGCGGCCTGCGTAAAACGCTTCAGCGGCCCCGTTGTGCGAATAGTAGTCAATGGGCGCGCACCTACTGATGTGGTGTCCCAGATTTTCACAGCGTCGCCGCCGGCTGTGACGATGCGCCGGCTGTCAGCGCTGAAGTGCGCGGCAACGACCCATGCCTGACCAGGTGTGTGAGGCAAGACGCGCTGCATCCGGAGCTCTCGCTCGACTCGCCACAGCGCTGCAGTCCCATCTTGACTGGCCGTCAGCATGCTGCGGCCAGCGCGATCGAACTCAATTGAATCGATCGCCCCGCGATGCGAGAAGTCATTCCGCGCTATCGCAGCAGGCAACTGCCACAGGTACACTTTGCCATGCTCGCTGCCAGTCGCGAGGACACTCCCATCCGGAGAAAAACTCGCGACGACCGCTTCGCCCGTAGGTGTGCGCAACACAGCGATCGGATCGCCCTCCTGCGTCCAGAAATTGACGGAGCCGTCCGCGTACGTTGTCTCAAAGCCGTTACTTGAAGGGTTAAATGAGGCAGTTAACGCTGCGGGCGTACCCGGCCTTGCTGGCAAGATTTTCTGCGGCTCGCCGCTTGCGGCATCGAGGAGAAGGATCGTTCCGTCGTCGCTCGCACTCACAACGCGCTCGCCGGTCATATCGAATGAAACTGCGTTAATTGCAGCATGTTGATAGTGCAACTCGTTCGATTGCTTGGTATCAACATCGAAAGATAAAATCGTCCCGTCGAGTGCTCCCGCAACTACGCTTTTCCCACTGGGGGAGATGGCGATATGGACAAGCGGGCTTTTCGACGACACGGTTGTCGACCCAATCTGAGCGCCCGTATCCGAATTCCAAACCGTGAGCGAACCGTCGGCGGCGCATGCGGCGACAATCCGATCGTCCCGGCTAAACGACGCGTCGTTGATTCCAACACCTAGTGCCGCTCCATTCCACTCCGTAAGCATTTTGCCGTTCGTCGCGTTCCAGACTTTGACCATGCCGTCGCTGCCCGACGTCAGGATGCGCGTGCCGCTATGACTAAAGATAACCGAATTGACGCGCCCGACATGGCCTTCGAGTTGGTCCTTCACATCAAGCAGGGCTATTGCTGGCGGATCGGAGCCAAGGGTCACACCCGCAAGATCGTGGAGCTTAGCAGATCCATCGCGACCAACACTGACAAGGTATCGCCCGGAAGGATCGAAAGCGAGTGCGGTGATGAGATCCTTCTGATCTCGAAACTCGTGGATCAAACGACCAGTGCCGCTCCAAAGTTTAACCGAACCGTCGGTGCTCGCCGTCGCAATCTGGTCTTCGTTCTTATCGGGGTTGAATGCCAGCGCCGTGATGAGGTCATCGTGAGCGCTAATGGGTTTGGGCCGGATCTGCAGCTTCTCAAGTGCTTGCTGTAGCAAGAGCTGCAAAACCGGATTCTGCGAGTCGCCGCTGTACGCGGCGGCGAGCAAAAGAGCTGCGTCGTTGTCATCGCCGTCGAGCAGCGCCTGTCGACCTCTTTGCAGAAAAACTTGGGAGCGTGCAGTGAGGGCCTGCTCCGTCCGATTTTGTGCAATCGTGCGCTGCTGGTCTGCAAGCTTCCGCTGCTGAACTGCCAACTCACTTTGTTGCTGAGCTTTTGCGAGGGCTGCCTTGGCAAGCTTGGTTTCAACCATTGCATGCTCTGCGCTCACCGCAGCGAGCTGTGCTTTTGTGGTTGCTATATTCGCCTCTCTGTCAGCGCGCTTCTTTTGTTGCTGTGCGATTTTGGTTGCTGTACCGGCTTTACCGGTTGCAGCGATCGCTATAAAAGTCTTTTCATCGGCCACTTGCTTTTGATGCCAAGCAAACACCGCCAAGACTACCGCGAGGAGAGCGACAAGGGACATTGCGAAGGCTGCGATCCGAGTGCGGTGGGTCAGCCGTTGCGCAGATTCTGCACGCATCCGATCGACTTCAGCTTCATGCTGCAACCGCTCGCGCTTTGCCGCTTCTTCCGCTTCGATCTTGCGACGCTCTTGCTCGCGTTCGCGGCGTTCCGCTTCCTCTTGGCGCGCTCGATCGGCCGCGAGTGCCGCCAGACTGTCTTGGAACAACTTCTCAACGCTCGCGAGGCGGCCACCGTAGCGCTCGGCCCAAGCCTCCGTTCGCGGACGCGATTTCCACCAGTGCCAACGAGCTTCGACTTGGTCGAGCGGCAGGGTTACCGCATTGGACGCAGATTCGGTTTCCAGCAACGCAAGCAGTGCCCGGTAAAATCTCCCATCGGCGGCTTCCGCAGCAAGCCATCCAGTTTGCATCCGTCCGTCGAGAATGTGTGGTTGCTCTGCGCTAATGCGCTCCCAGCGCCGCAACAGCGCCTCGTGAACCACATCAACTCGTGTGTCGCCGAGAAGCAGCGGCACCGCCGAAAGAGACGGCAAGAGAAAGGAACAGTCGTCGGCACGGAAACGATCGAGCACGCGTACCAGGTCGCGCTTGCCAACTCCAGTTTCCGCCAGGAGGCTCGAGTACGGCAACGCTCTGCGAGTAGCGCGACCCTCCTTGTCGATTTCGCTGAGCGCGCGGAAGATCTGTTCAACCGCGAGCTCGAGCCCAGGCAGGGAAGCCATGACCTCGTCAGCATGTTGTGAGAGTGCGCCCGAGATGCCCCCAAGAGCGCGATATTCGGTAAGCCCGAGATGACGGCTCGCGTCATCATCACTCGCAGCTTTGGCTCGATCCCACAAGCGCGCTAGGCAATGCTGCAAGACCGGAAGCTGGTCCATCTCACTGCCGGCGTCGTTCAAGAGTACCTCAACGAGGGTCGAATCAATGCTAGCGCCAGCTTTTTCAACCGGCTTGCGGATAACGTCTTCGCGCTGATCGCGAGTCAAAGATGGGACAAGAAACTGTGCTGCGCTCACCGCCTCGGGCAAGCCATGGAATTGCGAGCAGTCGCCGATGAAATCCGAGCGCATCGTGATCAACAGGTATACGGAACTGGATCGGCTACGCGTTGCTTCCAGCAAAAGCTGAACGAAGTTCGTGGCCTCGTCGCGCCACAGTGCACCTGCCACCCGGTCGCGCGCTGAGCTTGTGGCATACCTGAAGAGCTCCTCGAACTGATCAACGACGAGCAACACAGACTTACCGGTAAGGTTTGGAACTTCGTCTAGTGCTTTGGCGAGGCCGAAGCTCGAGCGCCGTAGGGTAAAGAGCGTACGCTCGTGGCGAATTTCGGAGTCTTCACCGCTGTCCTGGGCAAGCGATGTGACGGCAGAAGCCAGCGCCTTTATTGGCGCGTCCCCCGGATGCAATGTAGCAAAGCGCCACTTTCGCCCGCCTTGGCCCTGGCTTTCTTCATCAATGACCGGTAGGAGTCCAGCACGAACCAGTGACGACTTTCCACTTCCCGAGCTGCCAACCACGGCAATGAAGCGACTGTGCTCTAACAGGCGGTACAGCGAATAGATTTGGTCTTCACGGCCGAAGAAGAAATCGCGATCCTCAAAGTCAAAGGGTCGAAGCCCCGGGAACGGGCGCATTTCTTAGGCCGCGTCCTTGGGCGGTTGGGTTGCGCGGATCAGAGGGTCAAGCGCCTCAGGAACGAGAGTTTCGGAGCCGGTGAGATCGACCACGACGTCGATCTCGTTGCGCGGCGGGAGTTGCACAAGCAGGTCCTTGCGTTGGCCTGGAGGCGGTCCAGCCACCAAACCGCGGCATGCAAACCTTTTGTCTCGACCGAGATCGCGCCAGTTTTTGAGTTCGCGAGCCTGGCTTTTTACCCACACCTCCGCGGCATTTGCCCAACACAATACGACGGCATCACACTCGGCGAGTTCCTGGCGATGGAGCGCAGCGAGCTCGGCCGGATCGCCCTCAAAGGCCGGAAAGACCGGCTGGATACCGCGCTGCGCCAACGCCTTTGCGATTTCAACTGCATAGTGTGTGTCCTCCGGCCGGTGATAGAGGTAGACGCGCGCATTCGGCTCTATGGCCTCTATGTCCGGAACTGGAGGCACGTTTTTGTCGAGATGCTGGATGACGAACTGCGCGAAGGCGCTGATCTCGCTGCCATCGACTGTGTCGCTGTCGAGCTTGCGATCGAACTTGGCAAGAACGGCAAAAGGATCGCGCGCGGTGCCCTCGGCAGCTTGAGAGTGCTCCTCTACGAGTATTCGCGGCGCCCAAATGATACGCCGCGACTGCGCATCGGACGCCATCTTGAGCTGCAATGGAATAATCGGTTCGCAGTCCTCGGGGGTCCAACCAGCCTTTTCACCAAGCAGGTGAATCGATAGCTCTGTGCCGGCGAGCGCGCCTCGAATAAATTCCTTTGCGCTCGCGTCAGACGGCATCTCGGCGTCCGGTTTCGGTTCGACAATGTAGCCGCGTTGGCGCAGCTCGTCAACTAAGCGCGCGTATGCCGGGCGCATGTCAGCAGCAGGCTTGGCGAGATAAATTTTGCGCCCGCTCGACGAAATCGGCGTCCACGAAGGTCCCGTCGAATCGGGCATCGGCAGCTGTTCATGCTCGCAGGCCCGCCGCCAAATATCTTCGGCAAGCTCTTGCGTTCGATCGTGAAACTCTTCGCGCGCTTTTCCGCGCACAAAAAACTCTCGAAATCGGCTTGGATTGTCTTCGTCCGGAGCGTAGTACAGATAGCCCTCTTGGCCTTGCAAGAGAGGAGGCCGCGCAGAGGGTTCGATGTGATTCTTGCCCACAACAATGATCCGCTGTTTTACAGCCCCTTCTCCCTCGCTGCGCCAGCGCTGGGAAAAAAGCTCGAGTTCCCGGCGGCAAAACTCGCGGTGAATCCAGTTGTTGGAGAGCACGACGAGTAGTAAGTGCGAGTCGTTGATACCCTTTTCAATGATGGGGTCGAATTGCTCGCTGCGAGCGATGGCTCGCCTATCGCGCCAAATGATGGGGGTGGGCTCACCGAAGGATGTGAAGTGAAACTCCAAATGCTTCAGAAGCGTTGTGACAAAGCCTTTACCCTCGCCGTCTAAGGGCGGTAAGTCGTCGTTGCGCGCGTAGGAAACGAAAATTTGAAACGGCATATTTATGGATGATGTTACACCCAACTATTGATTCCATCGGGTTTTGGGAGAGTCCTGGAGTGCGCCTTCGTCGTGTCTCCCAGATTACGTGTGCACGAAACTGAGCGGACGTTCGCGGTGCAGAATCAACCAATCTGCGTGCTCCGAGAGGGACTCGTGGCCCAGTTGTTCGAGGACTCTTTGCGGATCGCGAATCTGTTCGCGCAGCAGTCTCTTCGCCGCGTCGAACACCACGAACATGTGCTGGTAGCGCCGGGCATTCTCAGCAAAGCCCCGCTGCTGGATGTAAAAGCGAATCAGAAGAGCGAACAAGCTCCCCAGTGCGAAGGGCATGGTCGCCCAATACGCCGTCATATGCAACGTTTGCGTATATTGGGACGCCTCGATCGGGAGCAAGTTGTGGGAGAGCATCCAAGCAAACACAGCGGCAACGGCCGAGATGACACCGCCCCCTGCTGCGGCGCCAATCATGAGCCATCGTGCTCGGCGCAAGCGCTCCTCTTCGCGCCTTCCAGATTTTTGGTAGTACTCAAGTTGACCATCGATCCAGCCCGCACATTCGGGATGTTCCACTGAGCCGCCGGCGTCAGCAGTCCCGGTGCCGGTAATCAAATATGCAGTTCGAAGTGCCATTCGGATCCACTCGAGTTCACTTTGCTGCATCTCAAGGTAGGATGCCTCCACCAAACGAGTGCGCACACCTGCGCAACACCACGCGTATTGCACGCGCAGCGCTTCCGCGATTGCGCGATAATCTTGGTACCGGTTCTCGAAGTCGTTCCGCTTGGCGACCGCCAACACGGCAAAGGCGATGGCCAGAAATCCGACTTTAGCGACGACGCCAGCCCAACTTGGAATATTGAACGAGCCGTCAGTGGGCAGCACCAACTGCGCGGCGCCTGCCAGCCCAGTTGCAATGTACACGCTTTGCAGCGACCGCACCGTATCCCGCTGTAACTTGTTGGCCGCTGCATCCGTTCGGTCGCGCAAGGCAGCCAGTGCGCTGGGTCCAGCGGGTATAGGCTCGCGCCCGAGGTCCCGGTTGAAGCGCTCAAGATCCGCGATGGCGTGCTCAAATGCTTGCTCGCCCGCAACTTTCTCGGATTTTCTAGCTTTGGTATTCCAAGCCGGGCGCTCTGGGTAACTTGCGTGCACTGAGAAACACTCGGCAGGGGGCGGACGATCCGTGCGTGGAGTGACGATCTGGAACACGGGGCCGGTGTCGGGCGCGTACGCCACGAGTGCGTCGCCGACGATTCCCGGCAGACCACTTTTTCGAAGGTGGACAACTTCGGCAGTCCCGCCAGGTCCGCGTGCTTGGAGTCCATCCCAAAATGCCACGAGTACATGGCAATAGTAGGCGATAAAGTCCGCGACATCGACGTAGTTTTGCTCGCGTTTTTCAGACGATCCGACGATGATGACATCCCAGCATCGGGGTAAGACGGAGCGAAAACGAAAAAGTTCTGAAGGCGTGAAGTCCCTCTCGTAATCGGACTGAGGCAGTGGCAAGCATCCGAGCACGGCAATGCCGCGGTCCAGCGCTTCTTCTGCCGCCAATATATCCGCACCGGCCGCAAGTCCCGACAGGACGAGAAGCTGCATCGACGGGTACTGCGTGCTGAGCCCCTGGATAACGTCGCCGAAACGTTTGCGAAGCGTACCTTCCGCCTCTGCCGGCGGATCGCGGTGGCCGGTTACGCCGACGACGAGCGGTAAGCCATCGAACGGCGCTTTCATACCTTGACTAGCATTTGATAGCACCTGGGCGGCGTGCTTTCGCGGAGCGCGCTTCGAAACCCGCCAGCGGCGCCTGCTGGAAGAAGTTCTCCCTTTTCGGCGAACGCCGCGGCAAGCAATCACGAAGGCGTTCACAATGCAACCACACCTCGAAGAACGTATAACCAAGCGTGGTCCCAAGAAACTTCTTTCGATCGACGGAGGCGGCATTCGAGGGCTCATCGCTTTGGAGTTCCTTTTTCGCGTGGAGACGCTGCTACGCCAAAGGTTTGGCCGGAGCGACCTGGTGCTTGCGGATTACTTTGACTACGTCGGCGGCACGAGCACGGGGGCGATTATCGCCACGTTCACGTCGCTTGGGTTCTCCACTCAACAGATTCGAGAATTCTATTTAACCGGCGCGCACACGATGTTCGATCCGGCGAATGTCTTCTTGCGCCTTGGCCGCAAGTTCGGTCCGAACTCATTGATTACCAAATTTTTAAGCACGCTCGGCGTGCTCGCATCTTCTTCAATGTTCACGCAAAAGGCGCTGGCAGCAGAGATTAAAGCGGTGATCGGAACCGACGGCGATGAAGATGCAAGGCTTGGAACAGACAAGCTTCGCACCCTACTGCTCATCGTCATGCGTAACGCATCGACCGATTCGCCGTGGCCGCTGTCGAACAATCCAAAAGCGCAGTACAACCAGCGCGAGCTGAAGGACTGCAACTTAAATCTGCCGCTTTGGCAGCTAGTACGCGCGAGCACGGCGGCCCCTGTGTTCTTCCCACCTGAAACGATTCGCGTGGGCGATCAGCAGTTTGTCTTCGTCGACGGCGGCGTCACCGTCTACAACAATCCGGCGTTTCTCCTGTTTCTTATGGCCACGCTGCCACCGTACGAAATTCAGTGGCCGGCCGGTGAAGAAAATTTGTTGCTGCTCTCCGTCGGAACAGGCTTGAGCGAGAGCGCGAACCTGCAGCTGCGACCAAATGAGATGAACTTGCTGTATAATCTGCAATCGCTGCCAGCTGCACTCATCTCGGCCGCTGGCGTCGAACAAGACATGCTCTGCCGCGTCTTTGGAAGGACCCGCACAGGACATGCGCTGGACTCCGAGATCGGCGACCTTGTCGGCAATCAGGCGCCGCTGGCTGAGAAACTCTTTACCTATGTGCGCTACAACGTGGACCTTTCGCGGCAAGGTTTAGATCGGCTAGGGTTGAATGGCGTCGACGAGAATGCGGTTCAGCCGTTTGACGTCGCGCATCTCGACGAATTGCAGCTCGTCGGGAAGACCGCGGCCGATCTCTACGTGTCACCCGACGACTTCGCCGGCTTCTCGTTGACGCAATAGCGGAGGCCTAGGAGAGCGAGCTCTATGACCCAGAAGGTTTTTGCATTTGTCCTCGTGTGTAGCCTTATGACCGGTTTAACAACGAGTGCAGATGGCGCGCAAGGGCCCTCGCCAGCGCTGTCGACCTCAATCTGCGGCACGGCCGATCTCAATGACATCGTCGCCGTGTATAATTTCAACTCGCCCACATACAAGAGCTCACCTGAATCGCTCCCCGTAGGCGTGAAGTCCTATCTCGCAGGGCTGCTCGTTGGTCGCCTCAATACCTGCGCCGCGCTCGCCGGCCAGGCGGCGGCAAAGAGTGCCTGCACGCCGAACCCGGGGGAACGAGATCCACGGGCACTTTGGCAGCAACTGAATTTTTGCGAAGGCGTCCTCGGCCTCGAGCCTCAGGCAGCCCCTCTTGTCGCAACGCAAGAGCCGACGTTTTACGTGCTCTTATCGATTGGAGCCGGGCCGGCTGGCCCTCCAGCGGGCACGACAAAATCTGGCGGTGCAACGAGCGCTGGCGGAGGTGGAGGTGGAGGCAAAGGCGGCTCCGGGCCTGCGACGGGTAGCACTGCCACCGGATCTTCCGTCGACAACCCTGCCTACTTTTTGCTCTTTGTAATTGCCCAGCGGCTGGAACATGACGTTTGCTCGCGCAGTCAAATTTCGCTCCGCGACTGCGATTCGCAGCATCCCGTTGCGGTGGTACCGGAGTCGACCTGGAACCTCGAGGATTTTCGCGCGCAGTGCCTCGATGATCCGTACGTGCCGAACGATCCCAACAATCCGTATGGTGCGCGCCAGAGTACGCCGGCTGGGCATGGAACGCTCGGAGCGATTGTCCTCAATGGTTCAACCGTTACCGCTGATGGGACGTTCGCGGTTGTCACCGTCTACGGTAGCAGCGAAGCGAATTTTACTGCGCAAGTTGTCAATTGCAGCTCTGCCGCTCCTCCGTACCTCTCGACGGTGTGGTCGGATAACATCTCAGACGGCAACAAAACGACGGCGCTGTCGTTCTTCCCACTCGCGTTGGCAGGAACGCTTCTGGAAGCCAATTCCGCTGCTCATGAGGCCACCATGCCCGCGCCGAATCCTTCAGCGTCCCCCAACGCCTTGAACAGCTTCATCACCTATCAGAATGATGTCGCGTTGGGGACGTTCGCAGCTAATTCGAGCGGTTTAACTCTCGGCAATCCGTCCTCGGGCCTTACGTTTCGACACACGTTTGAGGGGTGGGCTGGTAAGTTGGCGGCTAACTTAAATGCCTTTTGCAAGCTGCACGTTTCTCAAGCGGTTTGCACGGCGCTAAAACTACCGACGTAACAAGGCGGCCTTCCACACAGTCACGGTGCTGGTACGTCCCGTGATTGTCCCGCTAGTTACGTGGGCCGATTTTCCAATCGCCCCCTACGAATGCGCTTCATTAGAAGCGGGTCAAAACAAAGCCGCCGGCCATGCGCCGGCGGCTCCCTCCTGCTGGGAAATACTGTGAGCTTACGGCGTCCAGCTGGAGCCGTCTTGCCACCACGCGGCTATGACACTGCAGCTCGTTGGCTGCGTGCCCGCATACGTGACATCGCTGTATAGCGAATACTTGTGATCGATCACCACGCCAGGGGCAAAGTTGCCGATGTCCGTCACTTTGCGAAGAAAGTGTTCCGCGGCGTTGCGATAACCCACCGCGAAGGTAACCCGCTTCACCGGCTTTGAGGTGCGATTCACAAAGACAATCTGCGTTCCGCCTGCATTCGTGCTCATTGCCTTGTGGATGATGAAGCACTGTTTGATTGAAATCGGACTCATTGCCGCGACAGCTGGACGTGAGTGCATTGTGAACGTGAGCACAATCGCGAGCGCTAGGAGCGGCAGCGCAGCGAAGTAGATTCTGTTTCTCATGATTTCCTTTGCCTTAAGTGCGTAAAATAATTGACCGCGGCCCACAGAGAACCGCGTGGGCGGCATATTCGCGCCATGGCTACGCCAGCCTGCAAAATGCCCAGCTCTTCAGGGGATGCGCGCGGCTTTCTAGAACCCAGACGCATGCACACAAGAACATGGGCCTCGCGAACGCTTGCTCTGGTGGCGGTAACGTTCGCGTTTACCTTTGCGCCCTCACTGGGAGCAGCTATCCCAACTCGCGCTGCCGCGGTCGAGGCGCTGGCACACCGCTACTATACCTTCACCTGGACGGCAAGTCCAATCTCGACAACCGTCAACGGACTTCATACTGCCGACGACAAGCTCACTGATTTCTCCGACGCAGCCGATCGCTCATACGGCACCCAACTGCAGGAATTTCGCAACGAGCTTGCGGCGCTTGCACCGGGCGGCACGACCGTGCACGATCAGATCAACTATCTGCTGCTGCGGGCTGACATTGAAGGGGACTGGTGGCAACGAACGTACCTCCGCGCGCGTGAGCGCAACCCCGCTATTTACGAAGAGGAGTGTACCAACGGCATCTTTACCTTGTTGCCCAAGCAGTTCGCAAGTAACGCGGTGCGCGCGCACGACGCTGCCTCCCGCATGCGCCAATGCGGCCCGGTGCTGGCGCAAGGCGAACACAATCTCACCCAGCCCGTGCGCGAATTCGGCGTCGTTGCATCCCAGGAGATTGGCGGTGCCGATCCGCTCTTTACCGACAGCTTGGATGCACTTACTCCCGGATTGACGCCGGCACAAAAAACGGACCTGTACGCAGCGCGCGATCAAGCATTGGCCGAGCTACATGCGTACAAGCGCTGGGTCGATGCGCACGTTTCGAGCTGGCACGCCGGTGGTTTCGCCGTCGGAAAGCAACAGTATGACTGGATGCTGCGCCGCGTGCTGCTGCTGCCATGGAATTCGGATCAACTCGCCCAAATGGCTCGCTTCGAGCTGGCCCGCGACCGTGCGCTCACCGCCTGGGAGCGCGACCACCAAGCCTACGCAAGCGGACCTGTGCGGCGGCAACCCCAATTCGCGGACAAGGCTGCGTTCCTGCAATACTATCAAAGTCAAACGGCCCGAGTCGTCTCCTTCATCAAGAGCCACAATCTTATCACGATTCCCTCGTATATCGGCGCGTTCAAGATCGTGGAGCTGCCAAAAGCACTCGCACCCATCAACCCCGGCGGCTTCATGAATCCCCCTGGCACGTTCGATCGCGATCAAACCGGGTTTTATTTCGTCCCTGATTACGACCCCAAGAACACAAGCTTCTTTGCGGCTCAAGCGCGCCAAGCGGTACTCCCAGTGCTCGCGCATGAGGGGATCCCGGGCCACTTCCTCCAGTTTTCCATTGCGTACAAGAATCCGGACTACATTCGTAAAGTCCACGGTGACAGTGTCTTTTCCGAAGGCTGGGCATTTTACGGTGAAGAGATGCTTATGCGCGCGGGCCTCTACGACGATGACCCGGCGGGCCGCACGGCCGTCATCCACCTGATGCGACATCGCGCCACGCGCGTGCTGGTCGACATTGGCCTCGCCAGCGGAGAAATGACGCTCCCACAAGCAATCGAATTCTTCAAAGATAACGCTGGGATAGACGAAGCAACGGCCTACGGCGAAGGCACGCGCTTCGCGATGGGACCCGGGCAAGCCATCGATTACCTCACGGGTAAGTCACAAATCGAAATGTTGCTTGCGCAAGCCCAAGACAAGGAAGGCGCAAACTTCAGCCTGCGTGCGTTCCATGACAAGCTCCTCTCGTTCGGCACCGTGCCGTACTCCACCATTGCCTGGGAGTGGTTTGGAGATTCCCGTTGGATCGACGCTGTCAAAGATCCACTTGCGCCCGTTCTCATGCCTTAAGTTTGCACGACTCTAACCGTTGCTCGAGGAATCGTCGTTCCATCGGATTGCGCGCAAGCGCGAGCGCAGCTTGGAAATGTGCGTGCGCAATCTCATAGTTTTCACGACGATGTTCGAGCTCGCCGAGCGTCGCGGCATAAAACGGATATCGGGCGAGGCGATCTTTATTTTGGATTGAGTGAATTTCTTCGAGCCCGCGTTCCGGGCCAGCGTACTGGGCCACGGCGATGGCACGATTGAGCGCAACGACCGGTGAGGGGCGAATGACCATCAGTTGATCATAGAGCGCGACGATATTTTCCCAGTTGGTGTCCTCCACACGAGGGGCACTGGCATGAATCCAGGCAATTGCGGCCTCGATGTGATACTCGCTGAGCTCGGAACCTGTGGCCGATCGTTCGAGGAACTTTTGCCCTTGCGATATCAACGTTGCATCCCAGCGCGATCGGTCCTGATCAAAGAGCGAGCTTAAATTCCCGGATGCATCAACCCGGCCCGGTAAACGCGCCGCATCGAGACACATCAGCGCGTAGAGCGCCCGCGTCGACGGCGTTGATGCTTGGGGATATTCGACAAGGAGCAAGGCAAGCCGCATGGCTTCCCGGCAGAGCTCCACGCGTACCGCAGACTCTGGGGACGCTCCGTGATAGCCCTCGTTAAAAAGCAAGTAAAGAGCTCGCTGAACGGCCGAAAGGCGCCTGGAGAAATCGCGATCGGTGAGTTCGAACAACCTTTTTGATCCGGCCAGCACCTTCTTCGCCCGCGTGATGCGCTTCTCGACCGCGGAATGATTGCTGAGGAACGCGCTTGCAATCTCACCCACGCTGAAACCGCACAGGAGATGGAGCACGAGCGCCACCTGTGCTTGTTCGGCCAATCGAGGGTGACAGCAAGAGAACATCATGCGGAGCTGATCGTCTTTGATCGCAGTGGGTCCTAACAGCTCCTCAACCGTGGGAACGAGCGTCCATTCGCTCTCGAGCAGCCGACCTAATTCCGGGCCGAATGTGCGCGCCGTGCGCTCGCGCCGCAACGCATCGAGCGCGCGGTTCTTTGCGGTCTTCATGAGCCACGCGGATGGGGACTCTGGAACGCCGCGAATCTTCCATACTTCGAGCGCGCGGCAGAAGGCGTCTTGGACGACGTCTTCCGCCAGCGCGAGGTTGTGGATCCCGAAGATGCGTGTGAGGGCGGCGACCATCCGCCCCGCGTCACGCCGAAAGAGAGTATCGCCTGGTTCCACTACATCTCCATCACGGGCCGCACTTCGACGATGCCGCCAGATTCGAAAATCGGACAGCCTTTGGAGAGTTCCGCTGCTTGGGCGAGATCCTTGGCTGCAACCAGCGTATACCCGCCCACGATGTCCTTGGACTCTGCGTACGGACCGTCCGTGATTACGCCCTGCTTGTCTCGCACGACCTTTCCGGTGAGTTCGAGCGGCTGGCCACGATCTTTAAGGTGACCTTTTTCGCCCAGCTCGTTCATCCAGGCAACCCACTTTTGCATCACCTGCTCAGCCTGCTGCGGGGAGTTCGATCGGTCTCCACCACGATACAGATACACGAATTCGCTCATGACGATTCCTCCTTGGTTTGGGTGCCATCATTTGGTACCTCGAGCTTCTAACGTTTCAGGGGCTGGGCAGCGGACATTTTTCTTTGCTAATGCCCGAACCTTGGGAGAAACTCGAAGATCCCGCTGGAGATATTGAAGAGCATGTGAACCAGGATTGCGGGCACGAGGCTCCCACTGCGCTTGCGAAATTCCCCTGCAACCAGGCCGAGCACGAGGGCGCCAAGCCCTACCGCCGGGCCTTCTGGAATATGGATGAGGCAAAACAGAACTGCAACGACCACAACCTCGCTGCCGAGGTGAACCCAAAGATCTTAATGTCTCTGAGTAAAAAAACGGGCAAGTATCGTCTGGAAGAGCCCCCGAAATATTGTTTCTTCTTGCACGGAAGCGCCGATCACAAAGTACGACACGAGCACAGACCGGCGCGAACTTTGAAACGTCGTACGGTGGTCTTGTGGGGAAGAGATACGTAGCGTAACCCGCAATGAGGCCGAACACTGCACCAATGCCCAAACACCACCAGACATATTTTGCTTGCGGCAGCCGAAACCCAAACTCTGCCAGCCCCTCTGGGCGCCTCGCGAGAGCAACGATGATTGCGAAGCAAACGCCGAAGGAAATGACGATGACCATGGGTACGGCAACCGCGATCGACGGTCGAATGAGCGCGGTAATCAGAAAAGCAGGCACATAGACGGCAATAAGGAGACCTATGGCCAATCCTGTCCCTTTGAAGAATTGTTTCAATCGGCGAGCCTCACCTAATTGTCAGGATCGCTGAACTTCACCCACCAATGGGTCCCGTCGCAGAAAGGCTTGTTCTTTGACTGCCCGCAGCGGCAGAGCGCGTAGTGTTCGCGATTTGCGCCCTCATTCATCATCTCGCCATCCAATTCAATTCCGCCTCGAACGTAATAGCTCGCATTATTCGCGACATAGATCTCGGGTTCGCGCTGGTCACCTTGATAGGCATTTCCGTCGCGGGCAAAGCCGAGTGCTCCCGAAGGACACTGGCGCACGATACGCTCGATACTATCCGCATCCGCTCCCAAAGCCGTGACAAATGGTTCGCCTGACGCGTGAAACACCTGCGGCAGATGATCGGTGCAGTTCCCAAAGTGACAGCACGTGCCCCGATTGTCGCGGACAGTGATTCCATTCCCCTCATAGCTATCCAAGATATCCGGCGTTCGATTTGGCGATTTGGCGCTCGCAAAGCCGTTGCGCGCATGCGTACCGTCGCAATACGGTTTGAGGTTCGATCCTCCACACCGACACAACGCCACGACTGGGCGAGTTCGTAGAGTCTCGCCTTTCGAATTGGTGATTTTTTGTAAATTGCGGACGATCAGCGGCCCATTGAGCTCGGGGCGAATGGTAGCGCGCGCGTTCTGCGCGCTCGCGCTGTCGCGAATCGTTTGGGCAAAGTTGGGTGGAATGAATGGCGTGAGATACTCCGCCACCGATTCGAGGGCAGCCGCCGCCTCTTGCACTTCGGCCGGTATCGTCGACTCGTCCGCCAGTCGCGTCAATCGAGTTGCCAAATCGTAGAGCCGCTCCAGAAAGTATATCCATGCCGATTGCCGATGCGATAAGAGATGAACGCTGCGATTGAATCCAAAACCAGGTCCGGCCATCTTTCCCGGATACTCAGGTCCGGCTGGGGTCTTTGCGAGGGCTTCACCGAGCGGCCGAAGCACGGAAGCCATGATGCGCAACGTGCCTCGTGCAAGCAACCGAAATTGCTCTTCAGTTTCACCTTCATGCGCAAAAAATCTCAGGAGCATGACCAGCATCAGATCGTATGCCTCGTTGAAAAGCTCCGCCAGCTCTTGGGCCACGGCGCCAGTGATACGATTCGAACCGGGTGCATCAGCGTAGCCGCGAGTCGTCGGATTGCTGATTAAGGGACGAACCGGATCGAAAACTCTTCCCTGTGCTTTTGCGCGCGAGCACAGTTCTTCGTATTCTCCGCGGATGGAATCAAAGACGACGAAATGGGCGTCTGGGTGTTCGCTGGTTGGCGATTCCCCTTGCTCCACAATCATTTCAATGGCGCGAAGTGCAGAGGCGGCATCCGTCACTTCTACCAGTTCGTCGGCAAGGTCAAGATATTTCGGATTCGCTTGCGCCTCGGGTGGTCCTATAAACAGGCGCTCCTGGGGCATGCGGTGGAACGCTGTCTCGATCTTGTGATAGAATTCACCGACCGTTCGAAAATCAATGTCGAATGGTTCCAACGCGTTCTGAACCCGAATCGCTTCGACTTGATCGAAGCTCACCGCGATGTGCGAGCGAATCGCTTCATAAAAGGCAGCGCGATCTTTCGGCAAAACGCCGTCTTCGGGTAACTCGTAACACACGAAGCGTTCGATGAGTGCCTGCGAGAATGGCTCGAGCGTCAGCGCGATACCGAAGGGAAAGGTCGACGCCGGCAAAGGAAAATTCGAGCGAGCAAAATGTGGAGCGCCGCCAACTGCGGTCAAGATGTTAGACACCTGCGCTAGGTGGAGCATTTCCTCGATGGCAACTCCAGCAAGTTTACGCTTCCACGTGCGGACGGTCTCTAGTTCTTCCGGTGTGACCCCGCCCTCATTAATATGATTCTTCAGCGAGTAGCCCGCGTACAGATACACGCAGGCCAGATCGTGCTCAAGTTCGGACGCTCTGGTGAGCAAGTACAGGAGTTCTTCACGCGTCACAACCGGGCAGACCGAGGTAGCTTTCGAAGTAGGCATCCAATGGAATTGCGGACCATCGCCTTATCACCCTCTGCGTGCTCGGCCCCTGGCCAATAGGAGACGTAGCGATGTACCATAAGGGTGAAGGTTGACGCGGTTAGACTGGGCGAAAGTTTCGGAAGTTTCCGGGTGCCTGTTCCTGATCGCCCTGCTGATGGTGGTTGGTGAGGGTCTTGTAAACTGGCTTCATGGGCATAACGAATTTGGCTTCGTAGGGCGTGTGTTTGCGGCACAGGCGTTCCTGGCGTTTGTGATGGTTTTTGTTGCGGCGATCAAGTCGAGCGGTTCACGAGACCGAAGCCACCCAGATGATTCAGCCCCGTGGTGACCGCTAGTTGACGGGCTGTGCTCTCTTGCGCTCGATGAACGACGATACCACCACGCCGATGATCGCGATAGCGATGATGACGTACGGCGACACGTGCAGAACGTAGGCGCGTCACTCGGCAAAGTGGACGCCAATAACGTCACGCGCGAATTTGCAGCGAGTGCGCCAAGAGTTACCTGTGCCTTGAGGCGCCGTGCCGAATCCGGCGGAATGACTTGGAGTTCGATATCAAACTCACCACTTTGCGGCAGTTGAAGCGATAGGTGAAATGGCGCGCAGACGGTCGGCGTGCAGAACGACACAACCCAGGCGCGCGCCAATCCTCCTGCGCTCAACGTTACGTACTCGCCCGGCCTGCCAAGGATGCGTAACAAATACTTGCGCGCGCTTGGAATGCTGCCTCCCGCGGCGAAGGTTGAGTCCCACTTGCTGACGACAAGCTGCAACTTCGTCTCGGTTTGAGTTCGCGGCGCCGCAAGCACCGCACCAGCCAATGCGAGGCCGGCCGCCAGCACAACAGCGGGCATGCTGCCACGGAACCTCATCGTTCGTTCAGCAAGCTTTGAACCGTCGCGTTAACGAGATCGTCTTGGCCCTCGCCAATCACCGTCTTGCGAAGTCGCCCATGACGATCGAAAATCAACTGCGTCGGCCAGTATTCGATTCCATAGTCATGCCACACGGTGAAATCATTATCGATTCGGACCGGCCAGCTGATTCCTTGAGCAACAAGATTTGTTTTGACGTTTTCTAGATTCGCTTCGTAAGGCGTCTCCGGCGCATGCACGCCGACGATGGCAAAGGTGCGTGGGTTCTGTTCGGCGTTCAGGCGGCGCAAATTGGGAACGACATGTTTGCAGTTGATGCAGTCGAATGTGAACACGTCCACAATGACCACTTTGCCGCTCAGCGACGCCTGCGACGCCGATCCATTGAGCCAAGTGCCGGCAGTGTACAGCGGCGCGAGATCGGATCCACCTGCGCCCGCGGGCGACTGGATCGCGCTGAGCCAACCAACCGAAACAAGAGTAGCTAACGTCAGGATAATACTTCGCATGGTGTTCTATACGCTGTGGCGCACAGGTTGGATCACCCCGTTAAAATTGGCGTCGGCAGCGGTTTGGGTTGTCGCGTTGGAATCGCAGGGAGGCGACCGCCGGTGGGGCGCAGAACCCGCTCGTCCCTTAATTCGTCCAACGGGAGAACATCATGGATTTCGAGCCGTATCTTTTTATTACCGGCGGCAAATGCGAAGAGGCCCTCAATTTTTATAAGAGCATTTTCGGTGGTGAAATCAGCGAAGTGACGCGATGGAAGGATGCGCCGGGAGATATGGGCCTGCCAGCCGAGATGGGCGAGAGGATAATGCACTCCACCTTTAGTGCGCCCGCAGTCAAATTTATGGCATCTGACGCTCAGCCGACCACGCAATATGGGATGGGCGCTATCTCACTCTGCCTCGCAACAAAAGATGTGAACGAGGCAAAGCGCCTGTTCGATGCTCTGTCCAAAGGCGGTAAGATCGAAGTGCCATTAGAGAAATCGTTCTGGGGCGCCATGTTTGGGATGCTCTCTGACAAATACGGCATCGACTGGATGGTCAATTGCGAACTGAAATGACGCCAGTAGGCTAAGGCAGGCGTTCGAGGCGCATATACATGGCACCGCGCGCGTCGACATAATGCGAGGTGGGGGTTTGGACTACTCGCACAATCGCAGCTCCACATACCGGGCATCGCAAGACGATGCCTGGCCCGCGCGTAAAGGCCATTAGAGCTCCTAGGTCGGCATCAGTCGCGCATGCCGAGCACCTCGCAACGGCCACCGTCATATCTCGGCCAAAAATCTGCTGCAACTCACCTGCAACCGCATTGCCGTCCAGCATCAAGGCTGTATTCATATCCGCGTCTTCCTCATACATATTCTTTTCCTCACTTTCCCGTCGGGCCAAAACGCTCGGTTCTAATACGTTGTGGCTGTAGCCCCATCTGAACGAGCGTATCGGCAACTGCTTCGACCAACAGTGTCGGTCCGCAAACGTAGGTGCGCACGTCTGCTCCAAGTGGCCCCATGACCTGGCTCAACATCGCGGCATCGATTCGACGACGATACCCGGTCCAGCCCGCCGGCGCCTGGCGAGTGAACGTGAATGCAACCTCCAGATTGGTGCCACCATCTGTCAGCCGGTCGAGTTCGCCTTTGTAAATCACGTCGTCCGGGGTTCGCGTGCTATACAGTAGGCGCGTCGGAATCGTGGATTGCTGCGCTGAGCGATGACGGAGCATCGCCATCAGTGGCACGATTCCCGACCCTCCGCCGATGAGCATTAATGGGCCGCCAAGAGCAACATTCCAGACGAAATATCCGCCGATGGGTCCGCGAACTTCGATTTGGTCGCCGACCATAATGACATCGTCGAGATAGGGCGATACCTCACCGTCTGAAATCCGCTCAACGGTCAACTCGATCTCGCCCACGCGCTCCGGCTCGGATGCCACAGAATAGCTGCGCTCCGTTCGGTATCCATCCGGAGCCGTCAGACGAACGTCATAGTGCTGACCCGGCTGGTGCGCCATCCACTTAGGAAGCATCAACGTCAAGCTTTTGGTTTGCGACGTTTCAGGATGAATCGCTGTGACCTTGCCGACCTGCCATTCGAGAAGAGGCTGCATCCGTCAGTCTCCGCTATAGCGCTCCTCTTTCCAGGGATCGCCATGCATGTTGTAGCCCAGTGATTCCCAAAACCCAGCTTTGTCCTGTTCCATGAAGCGCAGACCGCGGACCCATTTCGCGCTCTTCCAGAAATAGAGGTGAGGAACAACAAGCCGAGCAGGGCCACCGTGTTCAGGCGCAAGCTCCTTGTCGTCGAACACATAAGCGACAAAGGCTTGGCCTTTCACCATTTCGTCGAGCGGAATATTGGTGGTATAACCGCCATCACTGAAGGCCATCACGTAGCGGGCGTTTGGCTTGAGCTTGACCGCCTCGAGCAGCGTGTCGAGGCTAACTCCCAGCCATCTCGTGTCCAGCTTGGTCCATTTCGTGACGCAACTAATGTCGACCGTAAAAGTCTGCTTGGGCAGTTTGCGGAACTCTTCCCAACTCCAGCTCGCGGGTGATTCAACGAGCCCTTCCATCGTGAACGACCATCGATCGAGTGGCGTATGGGGCGTTGGCCCCGCAGAAAGCACAGGGAAATCGGTGACAAGATACTGCCCCGGCGGGAGGCGGTTCTCTACTTCTGCCGGCCTGCGACGGCCCAGAAACCCGCGCGATATCAATTCCGACTCCTCGTTCCAGCGTGAGCCAGTCGCGTGAACCTTATCAAGGTCTCAATGGTGAAATCGTCCGAGGCGGAGCGCACGAACGCGGGCGTCCAATTCGGATCTGCTTTTCGATACGACAGCGGATCGTCATCAATGAGACCCACAAGCACCTCTGCCACTATGCGCCCGCCGACTGGCCCCAGGTGCTGGCCGTTGGCCAGAACTTCCGCCTCTCTTAAGATGTAATACCACAGCGGTGTTTCGTTTCTCCAACCAAATCGATCTAGTTGGATTTGTTCCGACGTAAGGACCGGAACACCTAAGAAGCGTGCGACCGCTTCACCCGAAGGCAAGTTCAGAGCGCGCCCGCGAAGGAGATCGCGACACGCAAGCGAGTGATATTCCGGCACCTCTGCCGCACCGACCATGGCTTCGGGCAGGTCAAGCAACGCATGGGCCATGGTCGGCCCAATGCGCCGACTTGCTTGAGGAACGACCTCGTTGTCGAGCTGGAAAAAATAGCGCCAATCGACAACGTGCGATGCTGGAATGGCTTTACCGCCTTGCAAACCGGGGATGATCGATTCTGTCCTGGACACAACTTTGCGGCTGAGCGGTCATTGGTAGTCTCCAACAGACGAATGTGAGTACCTTCTATGCTAGCAAAGCCGTCAATCCCCCCAGGAAGCCCTTGTTTGCTCATGTTTGCGCGACCTAGGAGTAAAACCCAAAGGATGTAATTGTCCGGGCATGCGCGTTGCTCGCATCTTCGGCATCGACATCTACATCGACCCGAGCTGGTTCCTCATCTTCGTGCTCGTCGCGTGGCTGCTCAGCAGCGACGTCGGCCCGCTGAGGTCAGCCGGTTTATCTGCGGGCGAGCGCGCGGCGCTCGGCATCCTCACCACGTTGTTGTTTTTTGCGAGCGTGCTCGCGCATGAGTTGGCACACTCGGTGACGGCGCGCATGCGTGGGTTACCGGTCTCGCGCATCACGTTGTTCATCTTCGGCGGCGTTTCGCAGATTGGCGGTGATTTCGAGAGCGCAACCGGCGAGGGATGGATCGCGTTTGTTGGACCACTTACCAGTCTCGCTATCTCAGCGCTCTTCTATTTCGTCGCTCAAGCCCTCGGCACGCATTCGGCGACGGGCCTCGCAGCCGGCTATCTCGCGTGGGCGAATGGAGTCCTCGCGATCTTCAATCTTGTGCCCGCGTACCCGCTCGATGGCGGCAAGGTGCTCCACTCGCTCATCTGGCGCGCAACCGGCGATCGTCGCCGCGCAACCCGGGTAGCGGTCGCGATCGGCCAGACCATCGCGCTCTTTATGGTCGTCCTTGGAATCTTCATGTCGTTCAGTGGTGGTTTCTTCAACGGCCTGTGGATTGCGCTGATCGGCTGGTTCCTCTACCAAGCAGGGCGGGCAGAGGCGTATCAGTCCGAACTCGGCATGACGCTGGGTGGTCAGACGGCCGGTGCGGTCGCGACCGCACCGCCTCCACCGCTCTCACCAGACACGAGCGCGCGCGCTGCCACTGAAGAGCTGTTGCGCAGCGGGCAGCGTGCGGCGGCAGTGGTACAAAATGGCCGGCTGCTCGGCATCATCACGCTTACGGATCTCGCGCGCGCTCACGCGAGCTCTCCCGACGCACCTGTGGCTTCGCTGATGACGACGGTCGAAAAGATCAAGAGTGTCTCACCGGAGAGCGATTCGATGCAGGCACTGAGTGTTCTGGCGCAGAGTGGTTATCATCAGCTTCCGATCATTGACAAGACGGGCGCAGTCGTAGGTTTCATCACGCGCGAGGGACTACTGCAACGGTTGGCGCTGGCACGCTAGGGCAGGGAGACTCATGAGTAGCCGAAAGACGCGCGCACATACGCCAGTCGACCACCGAGCAGGTGGTCCACCGCTGGTGCTGCGCGCAGGGCCGACCGAATGGACGGCAGTTGAACTCATCCACGTGCGAAGCGATCGTGCTGATGCTGCTATCGCCGCCAGCGAGACGCTGATCGAGTTGCTCGGCAAAGAAGTGGACGTGCAAGCAGCTGCGATCTTCGTATCGCGACACAAACGCCGCGTTGCGACGTTTGTTTGGATCACGGGGCATGACGCGTACGCTAAGCTCCAGCATGCCTGGGATGAGCATCATCTCGAACGCGAACATCGCGAAGCCGTGGAAAAGCGCGATCTCTCCTTATGCCGTGTCACCGCCATTAGGGGCGATCCGACGATCACCCCAGGATCGCATACCGTCTTGGCAATCGAGAGACTCAACCTCAGCGCCTCAAGAGCTGCCGAAGTATTGACCCTCATCGAGAAAACGCGGCCGGATGGATTTGTCGGTGCGGCCTTGTTCGTCATGGATGATGGACTCCGCAGCTATCTCATGCATCGCTGGGACCACAAGGACAGCTTGACCGCGTTTCGCGAGTCCGCAGCGGCAATGCAGACAATAGGACCCGTTGGCCAAACCGGTGATCCCTACGAGCTCTACGAACTCGTCCGCACCTTTGGTGCGATCATGAAGACAACGTAAATCCCTACCTGCGCTTTTTTCTCGCGGCTGTGATGGTTTGCGGATGCACGCCGACGTCACGCCACGACGTTTCGGACAACTTGATGCCGTAATACTCGGCGGCTTTCTTGATATTGGCGAACGCAAGATCGCGATCAGCGGCTGAAACGTCTTTCACCTGATCCATGCGGGCCATGGCCGTGCGCACGTGGGTCGCATCAGTCATGGGTTCCTTGCGTTGTTTGGGGAAAGCGAACACGCTGTCGGGCAAGTCGCTTTGCTTTGTCAGTCGCCCGTGCTTCTCGTGCGGCTTCCATGTCGTTTTCATGACCATCCTCCAATCCGGCCGATGCTGGCCTTACCTCTCGATCCGGTGTTGCGCGACATTTCGGTCGGGTCGTGCGATTGCCTCGTACGTGGCTCCTATGGCTACAATGACCGCCATGACCAAGAGCGTCACCCAGCCGTAATTGAAAATTGCGCGGCCGCTCGCAAGCGAGCTCGGCCAGACGATGTTCGCCAGCATCAGCAGCAAGTACAGGGCACCGGCGATGGTTACCGGCATGCCCCATGTACCGAGCGTGAAGCTGCCGCTCGGCTTCCATCCCCGACGCCGGGCGAGAAACGCTCCGAAGACCGTAAGGAAAAAGGCGAGGTAAATGCCCGAGGTAGCGAACGAGACCAGGGCGTAGAGCGCGTTGACGTTTGCCGGATAGTCGAACCACAAGATGTGAACCGACCTTATTTGGATTCACAAGGACGAGCAGCAAGAAAAGAAACGGAACGATCGTTCCCACCAAAATCGCGTTGGCCGGTGTGTGCCAGCGCTCCGAGATCTTCTTTATCTTATCGCTGAACGGCAGCGCTCCGTCGCGAGCGAGTGCGAACGCCACGCGGGAACCGGCACCCTGAACGGCGGTGCCGCAACTGAAGAACGCGACGATGACCATGACGAGGAAAAAGTCCTGGAGCCAACCCGGCAGGACCGAGAGAATGACGTTGATGCCGCCGGACACGACACCGCCGATCCCGGACGCCGGCGTCGCCAGAAGCAAGCCAAGCACCAAGACGAACGACGCGATGCCGCCATACAGCAGCGCGTTGCGCATGGCCTTGGGAACCTGACGCTGCGCGTCGACGGTCTCCTCGGAGATGTCACCAGCCGATTCGAAGCCGTAGAAGATGTAGACGTTGGCGAGCACCGCAACGAGCGCCGCACCCGTCCACCAGTCTCCTGCCGAAGTTCACGCCCAGTGGGTTGTTTTTGAGATACTCGACGTTCTGCGACGAGAAGATGAAACCCAAACCCTGGTGAAAGCCGGCGATCGCCAGCGCGATGAACACGCCGAAAGTGCCGATCGTCTCTACGTACACGCCGAAGCGCGCGACCTGACCCATGATTTTGGCACCGACGGAGTTCAAGATCGCCGAGAGGACGATGATAGCGCCAGTGATGACGAAGATCGTCATGTGCTTCGCGGGGTCCAGGTGCGTCCTGAAACAAATATTCGAGAGCGACGCAACGTATCCGACGGCGCCCGAATCGACGGACGCCACGGTCGCAAGCAGCGCAAAGCCGTAGATCCAACCGATGAACCAGCCGTAGCGCGGCCCGACGTTGTACTTGCCGTATTGATAGAGCGCGCCCGAGAGCGGATATTCGCTGGAAAGCTCGCCGAACACCAAGGCGACCAGCATCATCAGGCAGACGACGAGGGGAATCGTCCAGATGTAACGCGGTCCGCCGGTGCCTAGACCCAACGTATAGAGCGAGTAGATCCCGACCATCGGGCTCAGGTAGCTGAAGGCAACGGAGAAGTTGTCGAAGAGTGAGAGCACTCTCGAGAGTTCTTGCCGGTAGCCTAGTGCCGCGAGACGATCGCTCTCGGGCCGGGTTGTATCGCTCAACGCCAAAATAGGGAGACGACCGTTTCCGATCGTCTCCTCGAGGCACGATGTGTCGTTACTTTAGCTCAAACAGAATTACTCGGGCTTCGCTGGGCCCATGGTTTTCAACAGCGTGTGATTCCGCCTCGTGCCAGAGCGTTTCGCCGGCTTTCATCTCCACTTCCACGCTTTCCCCATCCGGGGAAGTAAACGTTGCTTTGGCGTCGCTGAGTGGATATATGGCGTACGCGGGGTGCGTATGCATCGCTGAACTGTCGCCCGGCTTCATCCGCACTTCGAGCAAACGGACTCGCTCGTTTTCGAAGAGGACCCTGTAAATATGCGGAGCTACGGCCACTGAGTCTTGCACAGTTATGGGCATGATCTGCCTTCCTTCTCGGACAGTTAAGATGACGACCGGTGCTAGAATGTGCCGGTTCGCCTTCCAGGAGGCGGGCGATTTCGACGCGCCCGGATGGCCACCTGTATTTCTCGGCGAGTCGTTTGGCGGTTTAGATTCCTTGCATCCGACGCAATGTCGGACCTACGTTCAGTTCCTCATAGTCGAGATGCTCGAGGAGACGTTCGCCGAGCACGGTCAACGTGTCGGCGAGGCTGCGCCGCACCGCATCGCTGTCAATTTTAGTGAGCACGTCAGCACCTTCTTCTACGGCATCCAATAAGTCGGAAACCTTGCGATGGTCGTCCTCTAGTTTGTCAACCACTGGATTGAGCACCGGATTGGCTGCTCGCAGAGACGGGAAAAAGGCAGCGTCTTCAATGTTGTGGTGCGAGTGAACAAATCGGCAATAGCGAAGACATCCCACCTTGAGCTGCCATAGCTTGCTATCCCGTTTGAGGTCTTTGATTTCGGCGGACACTTGGTGCGCGGGCATGTTTGTCACCACGTCGGCTGCGAGCTGGCGCACGGTTGCAAGATCTCGGCGGATCACACCATGGATCCAAACCAGCTCTTCAAAGAGCGCGCGCCCGAGCTCCGTTTCTGGCTTCTCCTCGAAGACGTCCATGTGTAGCTCTCTTTGCTCGCTTAGCCGTGCAATACCCGCGCGAGCCAAGCTGCCAACAGCATCAGCATAGCGACGACAAGACCGACGATGATTTCCGACGGTACTTTGGGCGCGACCGCGCCTGGTACGCCTTCCTCCGCGTCCTGTCGATCCAGTGCAAACTTTTGGCGCAACAGCCAGTCGTTGGCCTCTCGAATCTTGTCCGAAGTGACGCGTTGGGACAGCCATGCGAGGATGAGTTCGTCGGTTGGGCGCTCATCGATTGCGGCAGTGAATTCGCTCGGCCTGATGCGCCAGCGCCGCATCATCGCGCGATCCATAGGACATGGGTAGATGTAGCCGTCGTGCGTTCGGTTCATCTTGGCCCGCGCCTTATCGAAGACTCGAGCCAACCATAAGAACTCGCCGAGCGCCTCTCGACCTCGGCGCGGGAATGTCTTTCCATCTCGAAAGTCAGTCGGCATCTTTCTCCATCACGAGCATCCTTCGCTCAGCATTTCAAACGTTCACCAAAAGCTCGCAACACATCCTCGGCAGCTCGCAGCCCGCTCGTAAAGGCCCCTTCAACGGTAGCGGCGATCGGCAGCGTGGCCGTCTCCGAACCAGCCCAGAAAAGGTTCCCAGTAGACGCGGCAGCAAGTTGAGCCCGCGCTCCAGCGGCGCCTGGGCGTAAGAATGAATACCCGCCGCGTGCGAAAGGGTCGTTGCCCCAATCGATGCGGCGCCAAGCGGCAAGCCGAGGCGCTGCTTTGGGGAAGCTGTTGCGCAAATCCCCGATGATACGATTGACCGCTTCTTCTTCGCTCACCCGGCTGAGGGCCACGGCGCGGGAACCAGTGCAGTACGCACACAGGACCGGCGATCCCGATGTCGACGCGTAGAAGACATTCCAATAGAGCGTCACCGGTCCAATGCCACAGAACAGCGCCGACAACCGCCGCGGCCAAAATGACTCCTCGAAAAGGAGCAGCACCTTGACGACTGATCCCATGATGACGCCTTCGAGCGCCAGGCTTTTGCACGTAGGCAGATTGGGAGTGAACCGGATCGAGCCTGCTTGCAGTACGCCGACTGGCAGCGTCAAGACAGCGGCGCCCGCCGCGACCGTGCGGCCATCCGTCGACCCGACCGTCACACCCTCCGTTGACCACTCAATTGCGCTCACCACGAAACCATATTCAATCTTGAGCCCCTGAGCAATGTGCTCGACCAGGCGATCGTATCCGGCGCCGATGCGGTAGTCGTTGCCTGTCTCGAGCTTAAGCACGCCATCGGCCACAAAGCCGTGGATGCCAATGTCCTCCAGGTCTCCTGGCAAGTGGGAGGAGAGGACCATCTCCGCAAGCGTGCGAGCCCGCCCTCGATACCCTTGTCGCTTGATGAACTGCGCCGCTGAAAGGTCATCGTGTTCGGATGCGGCGTGAGCCAGCTGGCGCAGGATGCTAAACGCCGGCCACACCTCGGGGCTTACCAAAACAGCGGGCAGCCAGCGCGCCCCATCGCCGACGTTCATCATCACGTCGCGCTTGTGAGGGCTGGGTCGCACGCCAAGATTTGCCGCTCGCACGTCCGGCCAAGTCTGCGCCGTTCTTCCGTGGATGAATTCTGCACCCGCTTCGACCGGTGCACTGCAAAAATCGCGTAGCGTGTAGACGCGTCCGCCAAGTCTGCGCCTGGCCTCGAGGATGAGAACGCGCAGCCCTGCGCGCGTAAGTGCTCGCGCCGCAGTGACACCTGCCATCCCCGCGCCGATGACGATCGCGTCTGGCCTGGAAGAAGCAGAGTTTGTTTGCGTGAATTCCATTCGCTTTTTCTTTAGCTTAACCGACATTTATGTTAGAGTTAGTCTGAACCCTTAACCGAACCAGAAGGCACAGGTGATTAATGGCTGAACAACGTTTCGCAAGGGCTACTCAACTTATGTCCACTGCTCCGCCGATTCATCGAGCGGCAGGCAGCCCCTTGGTTAACGCAGGGGTCGTCATCATGCTGTTATGGTCGGCATGTTGCGCGTCGGCGAGCACGCAGGTGCAGACGAGCTACGGCGTCTGGGCGTACCGCATCGGCCCAGGTGATTGGTTGCCGTGCAACATCCAATACGTCGGTTCCGCTCGGCCGTCGCGATACGACCACAACCCGAACTACCGGCTCGTACGGACCGAACGTTCGAAGGGTGCTGTCGATGCGGCGATCAGCCAGTTCAGCAAATATCATAGCGATCAACCCGATCAAGTCGTCAAGCTCGCGCCCTGTAACCCCGCCACTGTCCTCGTGGTCACGCCGATCCCATCGAGCCATTCGGATCCCATCGTTGGCACCTGGAGGTGGTTCAACGGAAGCGCGGTCACGTTTTATGCGAACGGTCAGGTCAGCGGAGGAGGTGGACACGCTGCAAGCTGGGTTCGTCGAGGAGGCGCATACACCGTGACCTGGGACTTCGGTGACAACACGGTAGGGCACTATGTCGATACGCTTGTAATGTCGCCCGACGGCAAATCTTTGCGCGGGAAAAACAACGAGAACTTTACCGTCTCGGGATCGAGGTAATCAACCAAAGGAATTTACAATGGAAATCAAACGCGTTGGCTCGCAGCCGTCGGGGCAGGGGCCGGCAGCGTATTTCACTGGCACCGTCCGAGTCGATCCCCTCTTTGATAGGGATGATCCAGCCCGAGCCACCGGTGCGAGCGTCACGTTTGAGCCCTGCGCTCGAACCGCGTGGCACACGCATCCGCTGGGACAAACCCTGATCGTGACGACCGGTTGCGGCCGCGTACAGCGCTGGGACGGCCCTATCGAGGAAATTCGCCCGGGCGACGTTGTGTTGATTGCGCCTAATGAGAAACATTGGCATGGTGCGACACCGACCACTGCGATGACGCATATCGCCATCCAAGAGAAGCTCGACGGCAAGAACGTCGACTGGTTAGAGAAAGTCAGCGACGGGCAATATTTAGGTAAAATATGAAAGCAACAGTTTATCGCGGCACGCTGGGCGCCTAGGCAGTAGCTGGCTGGGAGAGACTAAATTATGCATCCTATGACGCAGGTCTGGACCGCGACGCTGCCCGCGTTCTTGGCTTCCATGGTCGAGTTCGTCGAGGCGTTAACGGTTGTACTCGCGGTCGGTATTACGCGAGGCTGGCGGTCGGCGCTCATTGGTTCGGCCGCGGCGATCGCGCTGCTCGGATTGCTCGTGCTGATCTTCGGCCCACTGCTGAGCCGATTCCCAATCACGTGGCTGCAGATTGCCGTCGGTTGGTTGCTCATTCTCTTCGGCATGCGTTGGTTGCGCAAAGCGATACTCCGGGCGAGCGGCGCGATTGGTATGCACGACGAAACAAGTGCGTTCGAGCAGGAGAAGCGGGAATTGCAGGCCGCGAACGGCGGGAGTCCAAGAGGTCTGGACGTCATCGGGTTTCTAGCATCATTCAAATCGGTGACCCTTGAGGGCCTCGAAGTGGTATTCATTGTGATCGCGGTCGGCGCCACGGCCAACGCGCTCATACCGGCGAGCGTGGGGGCCGCGGTCGCCGGAGTTTTAGTGGTAACGGCAGGCGCCGTGTTGCAGCGTCCGCTCTCGCACGTGCCCGAAAACGGCCTCAAGTTCGCCGTAGGGATCTTGCTTTCCGCATTCGGCACCTTCTGGTTCGGCGAGGGGCTAGGCTTGAAATGGATCGGTAAGGACGTAGCCATCGTCGGCCTCGTCGTGGGCTATCTCTTCACTTCGTTGGTCACGATTGTGCTCTGCCGGCGGTCGCAGCCACGGCCACAGCGCAGAGCGCCAGTTTCAGCGACATGACCTGGTTCACGAGCGTATCGAGACAGATCTACGGACTGTTCGTTGAAGACGGTGCATTGTCGCTATCGATCTGCGTCTGGTTGTTGCTCGTGTGGTTCGTGCTCCCACACGTCGCCAACGCCAGCGTGCGCCCGATTGTTCTGTTCATGGGTCTCGCGATTCTTCTTGCGGATAGCGTGCGCCGCGCCTCAACTCAAAATCGCGTCGAGCACGATCGCTTGAGTAGGGACCACGCTGAGTCTTGATGCGATGATGGAGGTATCGTGACCGGAGAAGAATATCCCGGGGCGAAATTCTTCGCGATACAACCTCAATCTACTTTGACCTTCGAGGCTTGGATTTTGCTTTGCTCGCTGACTTCTTCGCTTTCGACTCGTCGCACGCAAGGGCTTCTTTAAGGAGGGCTTTCAGAGCGCGCTCGTTGATCCTGTCGCCCTCGAAAAAGTCGATCGCTCGCCACTTGTTGCCCTCGAGCATTGAGTTGAAAAGCTTATCAGGGTCTCGAAACGCCGCGCCGTCAGAGAAGACGAGCTTCACCTTACCCTTATGCGGATTCATAATGCAGATCACGCTGTTCTTATAGTACGTCGGCGTGCCCATCCACTTCCACTCCTCGACGATCCCAGCGTCAGCACCTAGAATGACCTTTCGAAGTTTAGCTAACACTTCGCCGCGCCAGTCAGCAGTGTCCCGGATCAACTTATCGATCTGTTTGGAGGCGTTCATATTTTCCTTATGCTACGCCTTGAGCGCTTCTTCGACCGCCTGATCTTCTGACCACGCCGCACCCTCCGTCGAGAGTTTCTCTATCTCCGCGTCGCTGAGATGTTCGCGTAGCGCAACCACTGTCTTATCGTAGCACCACTTCTCAGTAGGTTCGCGCGTAGCGCCAAGCTCTTTGTACTGCACATCGACGTAGCCCAAGAGCTGTGCGGCGCTTTGAATCTTTCCCTGGAGGGCCCCGAGCGAGGCAAAATGTTGCAGCGAGATCGCGGTCGTATACGCGTTTTGAACTTCGCGTGAAAGGCGAAGAGACTCTCGCGCCGATGCGTGCGCTCCCGTTAAGTTATTGAGCGCGATCTGATAGGCGGCTCTGTTGGCATTGGAAGTAGCTGAGGCGTCCTTGTCTAATGCGCGACGCAACGCAAGCGCATCGGTCGCCGCCTGCAGTGCTTCCTGAGCGTGCCCTTCTGCAAACTCGATCTCTCCAACGTTGGCGTGAACAAGGCTCAGCCCGATTTCATCCCCGATCTCCCTCAGGATAGCAAGTGACTTGTCATAGAAGTCTCGCGCCTCGGCCCTTGCACCTCTGGTACCTGTGATGGCGCCTTTGTATCGCCAACACTTGGCGATACCGTGCTTATCCTTATATTCTTGCATCACTGCGAGCGCCTGCGTTATCGCTTCGTCCGCCTCGTCTAACCGTCCAGCCTGATTCAGGCTGAATGCTAATGTCGCTCGCGCATGCGCGGCGCCTCGGCGGTCACCTCCAGATTCATAGAGATTGACAGCTCGTTTAGCAGCCTCAAGGGCTCGCTTGGCCGGTACAAGCCATGACTGTGCGTACAGGAGTCTTGCCACGATGAGCGGCTGTCCAGCGCTCTCCGTACGCTCGAGCGCCCGCTCGATCCAATACCGGCCCTCGACGGCAAGACCGTTCCGATACCAGAATTGTTCCAGCCCGCCGGCGATGGCAGCGACAAGCACCGCGTCGTGTCCCTGCGTCAGTCCCCACTCCAGCGCTGCCCTGAAATTGTCAAGCTCTCGTTCCACATCCGCCAGCCAGCCGAACGTCGAGCCCGTGCCGTAGCGTCCGTCCGCTTCGTGCGCCAGCGCGCTGAAATACTCGGCATGGGCGCGGGCCAAGCGTTCGCGCTCGGCCGTGTCGAGCTTCTCCAGGGCATATGCGCGCGTGGACTCCAGCAGATGATAGCGCTCCTGCTTCCCCGAGGTGTCGGCGACCACCAGCGACTTGTCCGTCAATGAGGCAAGCAAGTCCAAGATCTCGATCTCATCAAGGCCGCCACCGCCGCACACTCGTGTTGCCGCCTCCAACGCAAACCCGCCTGCAAAAATTCCCAGCCGCAAGAATAGCATCTGCTCTTGCGGGGTCAGCAGATCGTAACTCCAATCGATGAGAGCGACTAACGTTTTTTGGCGCGGCAGAACGTCTCGGCTTCCACCCGTGAGGAGCTTAAATCGTTCGTTGAGCCGCTGAGCGAGATTGGGAACTGAAAGGACCTTTACGCGAGCCGCGGCAAGCTCGATCGCAAGTGGGATACCATCCAACCGGCGACAGATATCGGCGACAATAGGTGCTGTGTCGTCCGTGAGCGTGAAGGACTTATCCACCGACCTCGCTCGATCGACAAAGAGCGCCACGGCTCCGAACTGCGCAACCCCAGCTGGCGTGAGGTCGGCGATCGAATGTGGCACGTCGAGCGAGGGAACACGGAAGACCTCTTCGCCGCTGATGTCGAGCACTTGACGCGAGGTGTTCACGATTCGTACGTCCGGAGCCGTGCCGATGATGGCAGCTGCGAGTGCAGCAACTGGCTCGAGCACGTGCTCGCAGTTGTCGAGGATGAGTACGAGCTTCTTTCGCTTGAGCCAGGGTGGAATCGATTCGTCAATCCGCTTGCCTTCGTGCTGGCTCATACCCAGCACTTGGGCGATGACGCTGGAGACGAGTTCGGGGTCGGTTATCGGTGCGAAGTCTGCGAACCAGACTCCATCCGGATACTGATCGAGCAGATCGGCTCCGACTTGTAAGGCAACGCGTGTCTTGCCTACGCCACCGGATCCAACCAGCGTGAGCAAGCGATGACGGCTGACGAGCTGTTTGACTGCGGCAACATCCTGGTCGCGACCGATGAAAGTTGTCCGCTGAATGGGCAGATTGTTAGGCAGCGCATCAAGCGACCGAAGCGGAGGAAAGTCTGCCGGCACACCATCGATCTTCAGCTGCCATACTTCTTCGGGTTCGGTGAGGTCCCTAAGCCGATGGGAGCCGAGGTCGATCAACGATACGCCGGTGGGAAGATCGCTATGGGCCAGCTCACGGGTGCTTCCAGATAAGAGTACCTGACCGCCGTGACCGATCGACATAAGTCGCGCAACCCGGTTAACAGCGGGTCCAAAGTAATCGGCGTTGCGTTCGTCTGCATATCCGGTGTGCAGGCCCATGCGTACACCCAGCCCACCGATGCTTGAGAAGTCTTGCTTGGCAAGTGAGCGCTGCGCATAGATCGCCGCACTGACAGCTTGAGGGGCAGTCGGAAATGCGGCGCAGAAGGCATCGCCCATCGTTTTGAAGACGTAACCGGCGTGGGATGTAATCGCCGCGTTCATCAGCTGTTCCTGACGGGCGACGGCGGCTTTCATTGCCTCGCGATGCTGCTCCCAGCGCTGGCTGGAGCCTTCTATGTCAGAAAACAAAAAGGTGACGGTGCCAGTAGGTAAGGAGGCCGGGCTCTTTATTTGCTCGGCGCCGCTTTCAGCTGCCATTCGGTTGAAGATTTCGCCTGCCCGCTTTGCGGGACCTGTCCGATCGCCGACCGGGAGCGGACGTAGTAACCCTATATAATGAAGACCCATGAGTGGGACTCATGGGCCTTCGACTGGCGACGCTAATGCGACTCGAACCCACGACCTTCCGCCGATATCCGCGCCTAATGCTACGCTTATGCTACACCTTGGGGCTGATTCAGCTCCTGTAAGAATTATGGCAGCATAGCTTATGTCCAAACGCTTACACATGAGAGAGATCTACGCGGCCTTTATCGCGGAATACATCAAGGCGCATAAGGGGTGCTCACCAGAGCAGGCTGAGGCTGCATGGCTGTCGATGGAGGAAGAACTGTTTTTTCGACACGATATCGGTCCGGGGCCGCTGCATACGGTTTCCGATTCGTACTTTGCTGAAATCCTAGCGAGAGCGCGACGCTAAAACGAGGCCAAAGAACACTCAGTCCTCCACCCTAAGGTTCGGGCTCGGCGCCGCATCGACGTGCGGCCCAGCATCCTCTCTCAGTTGGGCGACTACCGCGATGCGCTGGAGGCAAACGGCAAGCTTGGATCCTTCGTGTTTACTGACTCCGACGGCGGGCCAATTCGAGAGACAATCTTCGCCAACGGTCCTTCAATAAGATTCTCGAGATTGCAAGCTGCCCCACATGCGACTACACGACCAGTGCCACACCCACGCTACCCTGCTCTTTAGCGCCGGGTGAACGCGAAGATCGTTTCCGAGCGCCTTGGCCGTTTTATCCGCATCACGCTCGATCCACACGGACATGTTGTGCCTTCGATGCAGAGAGAAAGCCACGGAGGCACTTGAAGACCTGTTCCGTGAACAAATGTCCGCCCCTTATGCTACACCGGTGGATGGTGAGCAAAATGATGAAGCCCATGAAGTAAAATTTCATGGGCTTTTGAGTGGCGACGCTGATGGGGCTCGAACCCACGACCTCCTGCGTGACAGGGCTAGATGTCTGCCGATATACGCCCCTTATGCTACACTTATGCTACACCGGGTAATCTTCCGCATTCACGTGACCTCTCTATCGGCCGATGAACCGCGAGCGGATAGCAACTCGTCCAATTCGTGGAGCGACGTAACAACTGGCGGCATCTTAAAATCGACTGCCGGAGATGTCGCTGTTGCAAAGCGATGGTTGTCATTGCTTCCCACGACATCGCGTCCTACTCGGTTGCGATCCAGGTTAGGCAGATCGGATTCTGAATGCCGCGCGCAATCGATCACCCATGCCTGCTCGTAAACGACCACGATCTGTGACGATGATGCGACGGTCCTTCGTCAATTTAATCGTGCCATTGCGCACAAGTTTGCGAAGGGCGACCGAGCACGACTCGCGTGTTGTTCCGGCGAAGCTGGCAAGTTCTTGTTGTGATAACCGCAGCGGGATTATCATCCCCTCATCAGAGGGCTCACCAAAGCGATTGACGAGTTCGAGAAGCACGGCATGGAGACGGCCTGGGACGCTAGTGTAGGCGAGATTCTCAATTTGCATTTCCGCTCTGATGACTCTACGGCTGATGATCGCCGCGATTTCCATTATCAGGTCGGGACGATCCTTAATGTTTTCGAGAAATTTGTCGGTGGGGGCAAATTGCAGCACGACTGTGTCAAAGGCTTGAGCAAATCGTGTTCGTTGTACCTCGACGAATAAAGCCAATTCTCCAAATATATCGCCCGGGCCCAATAGAGCGAGTGATATTTCTTTACCCCCCTCGTGAATCATGTAAAGACGTACGTGGCCAGACATAATGAGGTAGATCCGGTCGGCGTGCTCGTCAGGTGTAAATATCATTGATTTTGGCGCGTAGGTTGCATGGTGGCAAACAGGGGGGCTGCGTCAGCTTTTTCCTTAGCAGACATTGCCTCTAGAAGCGTGTGCTGGACGCACCAAACTTTATTGGAGGATGGATTATCGCGGTCGATCACGGCATAGTCCTCCAACGCGCTGTGCTGTAGCTAGGAGGTCAGCGGACCGAGAAAAGTAGCAGCGGCTTTACGTTTTGTAAGATTGCTTACATAGTCGCACGAGCGAGCATTTCTATAATCGTTAGAATTGTACAGCTTTCGCGACTCTGATAACCGGGCCCTGGGCGGCCGAGCGGCATTAGAGAAGGTGTGGTCTCGATAAATGATACTCGCAGTCGATGGTGATCGATGTAATCATGAGCATTACAAGCAGATGCTCAAGCGGATCAACGGTTTGGCATTCGTCTACTTTGTAACAGCTACGGAAGCGTGCGATTCTATAGATGTAAGGTTCAAAGCATTTAGGCTCGGCGCAACCGATTTTCTTGTCAAACGGCTCGACGCCGACGAATTTCCCGTGCGTGTCAGCAATCTAGCTCTCAACGGTATAGACTTTGACCGAGCCGTTACCACAGAATGCGCATATCAAGATAGCATCGAGGTGGGGAGTAACGTTCGATCCACGTTATGGCATGACTCCCTAAGAGTTTCGGGTGGCTGGAGCTGCTGCACTACATCAGCTCGCCCTCGGTTCGACCATTTCGATTCAGCACTCAGTGAAATGGATCATAATAAGCTACAATTTCAAAGTTTACACTAAATGACTATGCCTTCGGGAAGTGAGTCTGTTCTTTTTGACGAGGCACCGTTCCCGATGTTCGTCCATGATCCTGAATCGCTTCGTTTTGTCGATGTAAATCGAGCAGCTACCAGCCTCTACGGTTACACGCGCGACGAATTCTTGGATATGCTTGTTACGAATATTCGCGTAGGATCTGAGGAAGAGCTATGGCGACGACTAGGTAATCTTCCAAAAGGTGCGCAGGAGCTCTATTCATCAACCCACCGCAAGCGCGATGGTAAACTTATTGATGTCCATGTGGCCATAGCGCCGATACGCTGGAGGGGAATAGATGCTATATTTGCAGTGGTTGAAGACGTTACTGAACATGTCAGGACGCGTTCAACACTTTCGAGGGTTCTTACATTCGCAAAGACCGGAGTTTTCGAGTGGGAAATCGCAACCAACAAGTTGTCATGTACAGATGAAGTATACAAAATCTTTGGGCATGAACCGCAAGCTTCGATCGGGTTTGCCGAATTCGTACTTCAAATCCACGCTCAAGACCGGACAAGATTCGAGACTGCGCTAACCGGTGCACTAGCCTCCGGTGAGCCGTATGAAATCGAGTGCAGAATCATACGGCCTGATGGGTCCGAGCGCATAATCCTTGGTTTCGCCGTACCTGAACTCGATGAGCAAACAAAACCAATCCGGGTGACGGGAATAGTCACCGATGTTAGCGACCGAAGGGCACTGGAAGATGAATTGCGGCGTCGCAGCGAGGCGCTCGCACGCGCTCAACAGATCGCTCGCCTTGGAAGTTGGGATTTGGATCTCGTGACCGGTCGTTGCGAGTGGTCGCCGGAACTGTATGAGATCTACGGAATGAACCCCGGCATAGATGTGCCTCAACCCGACAAGTTGTGGAAACATGACCATCCCGACGACACGGATAGAGTAAGAATCCTTATCGCTCAGGCTCGAACCCTCCGGGTTCCGTACAAACTCGACCATCGGATCATTCGCCGAGATGGCAAGACGCGTTGGGTACAAGAACAAGGCCAGTATTCTTACGATGACGCCGGTCTACCGATGCGTTTCGTCGGTACAGTGTTGGAGATCACCGACGAAAACATGCAGAAGAGCGCATCAAGTACTTGGCCAAGCACGATTGGCTTACAGGTTTGCCCAATTACTCGATGCTTTCGGATCGATTGCGTCGAGCCGTTCATCAGAGTAAACGCGTTGGACGAATGGTTGCGATCGCCCATTTAGATGTTGATCGATTCAAGTGGGTTAATGACGCATTAGGCCAGTCGATCGGCGACGACGTGCTAAGAATCATGGCACAAAGGATTCGAGGGTGTGTACGTCCAGGTGATACGGTGTCGCGGATCGGTGGCGACGAGTTTATCATCGTCATACCCAACATGCAAGATGTGTCGGACATAGTCAACGCCGCCCAGCACATTCTGCGCATCTTTGAACAGTCTCTCACGGTCGGCGAACGCGAACTCTTTTTCACGGCAACAATGGGGATAAGTGTCTATCCCCACGATGGTGGCGATGCAACCCAGCTGATTCGCGACGCTGACATGGCAATGTATCAAGGAAAGACTAAGGCGCGAACTTTGTTCCAGTTTTTTAGCGAGCCTATTCATGAGCACGCAGTCCACCGTCAATCCATCGAGCAGGGTTTACGCTATGCGGTCAAGCGAAACGAGCTGCTGCTGCGATATCAACCGATCATCCAAACTGGGTCGGGATTGGTAGTCGCGGCAGAAGCGCTCGTTCGCTGGCAGCCTAAGAACACGCTGGAAATTCTCCCAGCTCACTTCATCCAGATCGCCGAACAATCTGGCTTAATTGCCAGTATAGGGGAATGGGTACTGCGATCGGCCTGTGCCCAGTGGCGATCGTGGCGCGACGATGGAGCACGGCACATCCATCTGGCCGCCAATATTTCAGGTAAGCAACTTGAACGCTTTGATTTTGTGGAAATGGTGGAAAACGCGCTGCGCGATGCACAAATGCCTCCCAAGTATCTGGTACTGGAAATTACTGAGTCCGTGCTTATGACGGAGGCAACATTACCGACGCTCGAGCGCCTTAAGGCCCTCGGCGTTCACCTATCTGTCGATGATTTCGGTACTGGCTATTCATCGCTCGCCTATCTCAAACGCTTGCCGATTAATTCACTAAAGATTGATAAATCGTTTGTCCAATTGGTGGAGAAAAACCCAGCCGATGTTTTGATTTCTAGCGCGATTGTCAGCATTGCTCGCGGACTGCGAATGCAGGTGGTAGCTGAGGGAGTAGAGACCGAGGCGCAGGCACGAATCCTGGGCGATCTGGGTTGTGATTACTTGCAGGGGTACTACTTCGGGAAACCATCGCCGCCAGAAGCGCTAGGTGAAATGATTGCAGAAAAGTAAACACGGAATGTGTATGAGAAAGGGCGCCAAATGGGCGTGAACTTTCATGAGAGCGTCGACCTGTTTCACATGGGTATTCGTGCAAATAGGATTACCTACACGGCTGCTCCTGCGTTCGCGTAGGTTGTGAGTCAAATGCTGCCTCGAGCGCGGAATGACGCGTTAGCCAGAACATTGGTTACTGCGTTTCCAAAGCATTTGCTGTCCGGGCATTATCCTTGTCGTCGTCCGTGAATTCCAAGAGTGTCTTCCAAGGCGGGCCTTTGCTTTGCAGGGTGTGGCTATTGGCTTGGCCTAAAACGTCGAGATTGTGCCAATTGTGTACCTCCACGGCGTCGCCATTCGCGACCGGAGCCACCTGCCGATGATCACCTCCTTTTTGCGACACTACGTAGCGCCTGCGCTTTCGCCTGACCCCAAAGATCCTGATCGAGTCCAAGTCTTTGCAGCCCAATGGGGCGGAGATGCAGTGAACTTCGCGTGGAATCACGCGAGCGTCCCGTGCGCAGCGAGGCGGACCTCAACAGCCAGCAACGATTGCCGGCGCTTGCGATCCACTTGCTCAAGCAGGTTGAGGCGACGCAGCCAACCACAGACGCAGCCACGAATGCTGACACGCCGATGGTTTGGTCCTTATCCGCTGATCAACTTAGCTCGGTGCTGTCCGCCGCCCTCAAACAAATCGGATTGACTTATGGCGAGTATGCCAGCCAGGCGACAGCCCTGGATTCGGCTGTACGCCAAGCGATGCCCAAAGGAGTCCCGCCTCGGGTCGATGCGGCGCTCCTGGATCATATCGCGACCCAGGCCAGGCAACTGCTTGCAACAATCGCGCACAGCGGGGACACCGGACGAGGCGTTGCCGCCAATCAGCACCGATCCTCGGGCCTTCTGCCGGTTTCTGACCTGACCAAGCGAGCGCGGCGATCTGCAAGCGACCAGTTGAGCTTCTTCACCACAAACGTCTTCCTGCGTTGGCGCCCAGCTATCGACGCTATCATAACGAACTTCATCGGCGATGTTTTCGTGTATCTCTCGAAACGCGGCGACGCGGACACACCGGGGCCGATCATCACCGATTTTTTGGATGTTCTTGTCGAAGCTGCGCGGATGCAGCCGGCGGAAGCGCTCGTCGTGCTCAGCCATAGTATGGGCGGGCAGATCGTCTACGATTGCGCCACCTATTACATTCCACACAGCGCCAAGTATTCGAACATAGGATAGATTTTTGGGTGTCAGCGGGCTCTCAAGTGGGCCTATTTGAAGAGATGAAGCTATTCAAACGCAGCGACCCCGCGACCCGCGCGCCGCATAAGGTCGCGCTGCCGCACCCGCACGTGGGCCACTGGTACAATGTTTGGGATCCGCACGACATCCTTAGCTATACGACGGCCCCGATCTTTCGACGGAGCTGATGACGAATGCTTTGAAAGCAATCTACCGGTCCATCTTGCACACTTCGGCTACCTGTCATCACCTGCTTTCTACCATCGGATCGGTGAGAAGATCCGCAACACAAAAAGAGCGTGATGAAGTCGTTTTGACTGGGGCTAAAACGTGATTGCAGCGCGCCTGGAATGGCACCGCGTATATAATGAAGAGACACAACGCTAATACTGAGTTTCGATTGCCTTGGTGGTTGTAACCCCGCCCGGTACCGTCGTGCTAACGCTCAATAGTCTACTAGTCCGTTGATCCTGGAAATGCGGAACACCTCAATGTCGTCAGGCTAGATCGCTAAACTTTTCGAAACAATGTCCAAATCCAGTGGAATGAGCAAGGTCGAGTTGTTTACTCGCCCTTGCTCATGAGCGAAGTCAGTCGTGTGGGAAGAGCGTGCTCGCCAACCTTGGTAGATTCGGGTTGATCCAGACCGTGTGATCGACAAATACGACCCGCAGCGGCGCACATATCGGCAATCCGCTGCCCAATGGAAACACGTTTGGATCGAGGCCGAACGAGTGCTTAATCTCCACGTTCGGTGAGAACGTGCCTACATCGCGGACTTCTGCAACCAAATCTCCGCGTGCAACTAAACCGAACTCGACGACATGTGCGGCTATCGGGCCAAGGTTCATGTAGTCAATGTTAAGCGTTGGTTTGGCTGCCACAAAGGCGGGCTGGACAAAACGGTCGCCGTACACGTCCCACCAGAAGTACGGAGACCCGGGAAAATAACCGGAAACATAGCCTGGGAGTGCGGTCGCAGATACCTCGGGATCGCAGTTAAGAACTTTAATCGGCCCTTCGGCCTTAGCCGGTAACGAGGCAAAACAGAGCATCAACGCTGTGAGTGAAAGGGTAATGACGAAATAACGAACGCGCATTTCAGTCTCCTTCACTTTTGTGAGCGAGCATCACCGATGCAATCGCCCTCTTAGCTTACCACTCTCGATCATGCGTCAACACGGTATACTCGAAGAAGAAACCTGGGTATCGAAATGACCATGGACCACAAGGCACGATTGAGTGCCTCAAGCCCTTCAATGGGAGTCCGGCGCAGCGCGGTCCAGATTACGCCGCGCCTTCAAGCCCCGGGGTCCGAATAGTCCGCCCTCAATGACCCCTGACTTGCTGGGTGTTTGAGTGACGTTATAAATCCCATCGCCTGCCGTCGACAGGTGTCCATCTAGCATGCCGCCGCTTTTCAAATAGACCTTACTTGTCCGGACCTTATCAGCGAAATTCTTTACCTCATCATCTTTCATAAATACCTACAATTCCGAATGCGCCTCCCGTGAGTTCATTTGTGTTACAACTAGTGAAACCACTGGTCCATAAAGGCATGTCACCTGGGTAGAATAACACTAAGGCACGAGCTAATCGTCAAGGAGGTCTAAACGCATGGCCGCGTACACAGTGGCTCAAATCAGGTGGGAAGAAGCGCACGGACCCGAACGCTACTTGAAGCTTGTACAGAATGTCCTCAAACAGTACGGGGGAAGCTATCTTGCATTCGGGCCGGTCACAATTGTCGAGGGGGAAGGCGCGCCCACGCAATTGGCAATTGTTGAGTTTCCATCCCTCGATGCAGCGAAACAGTTCTTCGAGTCGGAAGAGTATAGACTTCCCCGCAAGATTCGGGCTGTCTCTGCCAAGACTGATTGGGTAGTTTTTGTCGACGGTCTGAAAATCTAATTTAGCAACAAGTGCCCCCTTGCGCATGTCGAATTCGTATTCATGGAGCGCGATGGCTACTCAACATTCAAGCTATACATAGAGAATGGAAAGCAGAACGTTGCTAAAGAGCTGTTGTCTTTGTTTCGTGAAACGTTTAGCCAGTGTGATATCGAGACAAGTAGTGACGGTACGTTTGTCACACTAGATATACCACCGGTGGACCGTCTAGAGGTGCACGTAGTACGTGGTCTTCTGGAGAGGCATTCTTCACAATGTTTGGAGAGTGGAAGTCGTCGTCGACGCACCATATTGGCTTAACAGTCAGATCGCCTAGTGTTCATCGGTATCTGCGTCGAGTTTACAGTGTAGTTACAGTTTACTTTTCGGTTCGTCGGGGTCTTATGCTCTTCTTGTTCGTCGCCATTTCGCTGGCACACGCGAAGCACCAGCCATCGGCGTCGTTATCAGCAGCTAGCAACTTGCCACAGCGCCGACAGAACTGTGGAGTTGGTGGGTCGTAAAAGCCGAGATCATCCATGATAATTTGCAAGCTCCAAAAAGCACGTCTGCCAATTTACACTTCGACAAGTAGCCGTGCCACGAAAGTCGCGAAGTAGATCGTTATCTACGACTGGCTGTTTACTTCGCCCTAAACTGATGTTTGCTCTGGTTGTACGGTTAAAGTACGGTCTCGCTGACGACATTCGGTGTATTTTAGGGGAAGTTGTCTCGCACTGCGTAACGCCTCTCTTAACAAAAATGCCGCCAAATCTTTATTTGACGGCATTTTTACTGGCGACGCTGATGGGGCTCGAACCCACGACCTCCTGCGTGACAGGCATGTTCAGATTGATTTCACAGTTGTCCGTGGACGTCTGCAAGCGTCCGTCTTACGGTGTTCTGAGGAGGGGTGTCCGTTCTGCCAACGTCCGTAGAAGTCTGTGGATATCCGCTCCTTATGCTACACTTATGCTACACCGGTTGGCTTGATCGTTGACTCAAGATTCGGGCTTAAGGTTCGAAGGCAAAAAGACGTTTCCAGTCGCTCTTCATGCTAATGACCGACCAGCTTCGAGCTTTCGCCTCGTCGTACAGCGCCTGCGTGAAGGTCCCGACTTTCGTGTCCGGTAGTCCGGTGGCGGGGCCATACGCATACTCGCGTTTGGTGTCGTCGTGCAGCACCAGCATCATCAAGCGAGCCCCGCCACCGGACTGTGCATACTCGAGCATCTGCTGATCTCCAGTCGAGTTGCCTACCTAGCAATAGGCAGGTTCGAGAGGATGCGCCCCATCAACCGCCTAGGAATTTGGGCATCGGCAAACCGATGGTTTGCCACAGGAGCACGAAATTCAGCCCGATTACGACCGTTGCTGCAGCAATTCCAAGAAACTTCGCAAGCGGTTTGTTGACCAGGTCGCCCATGATCGAGCGCTTGCCGGTGAAGACTAGCAAAACGATGACCGGCAACGGCAGTACTAGACTGAGCACCACTTGACTGATGACCAGCGCCTGCGTCGTGTTAACCCCAAGACCGATAACCACGACCGTCGGAATCATGGTGACGACACGCCGCAACCATAGCGGGATGGAAAATCCCACGAATCCCTGCATGATCACCTGGCCTGCCATGGTTCCCACGACCGAACTGGATATGCCCGACGCCATAAGGGAGAGCAAAAAGATGGCGGCGGCTGCCGAGCCCAACAGGGGCACTAAGGTCTTATATGCGGACTGAATGCTGGCTACTTCCGGGTGACCGCCAAAATGAAACACTGCTGCCGACATGTACATCATCGCCATATTGATGACGCCGGCAATCCCAAGCGCGATGAGAACGTCGATGTTCGAAAACCGCACGACCGTTTTGGCCTCAACTCTGCTTCGCGGGACGATGCGATCCTGAGTCAGGCTGGAATGAAGATAAATCGCGTGAGGCATCACGGTTGCGCCAATGATTCCGACAGCCAAGATGATTGAGTCCGGGCCTCCGAGCCAAGGCACAAGCGAATGGTAGGCGATCAATCCCCAATTCGGGCGAGCCAAAATGGTCTCGACGACGTAGCAAAGCAAAATAACGCCGACAAACGCGATAATCAGCACCTCAATCTTGCGAAAGCCTCGATTCTGCATGATCAAGATTGCGTACGTAACGATTCCAGTAATGATCGCGCCCACAAGCAAGGGTAAATTGAAGAGCAATGCGAGGCCAATGGTCGCTCCTAAGAATTCCGCTAGGTCGGTGGCCATGGCGGCGATTTCGCTGACTGCCCACATACTCAGTGAAACCGGCCTCGAAAAGCTGTCGCGGCACACCTCCGGCAGGTTCTTGCCGGTGACAATACCGAGCTTGGCCGACATTGCTTGGAACAGCATCGCGGTGAGGTTGGCGAACACCACCACCCAGAGCAGATTATAACCGAATAACGACCCGCCTTGCACGTTGGTCGCGAAGTTGCCGGGATCCATGTACGCGATCGAGGCGATGAAAGCGGGCCCCGCAAAGGGAAGCAACGCGCTCCAGCCTTTTCGCCGCCCTTCGAGCACTTGGCGAGCCGCGCGCCTCGTACGCTCGCTGGACGAACTCGGGTCAAGGATGGCATCTACGCCCAGCGCCGGCATGTTTACGCGGCCTTCCGTCGCGACAGCAGGCGACATCGCACGTCGGCTGCCGTTTCGAGCGGCAACGTGATCACTCGTTTCTTGCACCTGAGGTGCACACCAACGGAGTCTTTCCCTACGATCTCGCCGTAAAGGCCGGGGAGGACGCCGAGGGCCGCGAGGCGACGGACAATGTTTTCGTCGCGGTCTCCAACGCTACTGACGACGACCTTCTGCGTTGCCTCGAGGGAGGCGAGGATTCTCTCGTCTCCGCGGGGATGCGCGGAGCCGCCGGGGATTCTGTGGCCATGTGGATCGGAGACCGGGTTGTGTAAAAAGCGCGCCAAACGCCCCGACACATCATCGGAAATCGCGTGTTCGATGCGCTCCGCCTCCGAATGCACGCGTTCGAGCGGCACATGCAGGGTAGTGTGCAAGAACGTTTCAACCAAGCGGTGCCGCCGGACCATCCGCACCGCCAGTTGTCGCCCCTTCCTCGTCAAAACCAGCGGGCCCGTCCGACCGCTTGACGGCTCGAGCAGATGCTCGCGCTCCAGCATCCGCTTAAACTTGCTGACCGACGCGCGCGTTACTCCCAGGTGACGCGCCAGCTCCACGCTGCGTACCGAACTCCGCTCGCTCAACTGATAAATCGCCTTGACGTAATCCTCGCGAGCGCGTTCGGGGGAACGATCGCTAGCCATGTTAACCATGGTTGACAATTTCAACCAGGTGGAACGGCGAACCTTCCCGCCGTAATGCACCATTGACGTGGCTATGTACACACGCGGCTAAGTACCGGCACTCCTGCGACGCATCGCACAGCAAGTCACAGGCGCTATCCCACCCGTCCTCCCGGCCGACGCCAAGCACCAGGAGTTTTGCTTTGCACTGGCATCGTCAGCTCGGACGCCGGCCTTGAACGCCCTCACCCGAAACTGGCGGCGCAAAATTATCCTGCGACCTTCTGCTGCCCGTCAGACCTGTCAGAGCCGTCAGACTTAGCAAGCCCGATAGGAAGATCTGACAGGCCTGACGACACTGACGCTTGCCCTACTCTGAAGTTGTTCTTCACTCCAATAATCATTCGATCGACCTACCCAAAGCTACATCGGATTCGGACCTTTCTGGTCTTTCGGGCGTTCGTCGGATGCGAGTTCAGAACTCATGGCCGATACCACCATCGCCAGCGACTGCGTAAGGATCTATACGCCGTAAATTCGACGACTTGAAGTTGCATGATTAATCTCGCCGTAGACGCTGCCACCCTGAACCTGTTGGTTTTGAGGAACTAAGAGCCCGGCGGCTCACCTCACTGTTGAGGCCCCAAGACATAGGTTTCCCTGGAGGCCTCGGGCTCATGGTACCCAGCTTAACCCATGGTTATCCACGATTTTGACAAGATTGGAATCGCCTGCCCTGGTCAGCACGACCACTACATGCGCGCCCTATTGGCTTCCGTCCGCGGATGTCCGTCTGTTATGCTACACCACGCAAATGTGTCGAGAAGGTAAAGCCCGTGAAGTCTTATTTCACGGGCTTAATGGCGACGCTGATGGGGCTCGAACCCACGACCTCCTGCGTGACAGGCAGGCGCTCTAAACCAACTGAGCTACAGCGCCACGTCTTGTCTAGTAAGGGTTTGCCGTAACACTTCGTTCTTCCTTATATGTATTTGCGTCCATTCTTATGCACAATGGTGCAAAAAGCAAGCGCCCAACGGAACTCTCCGTGAAAGCCCCGATCGAAATGTGTCACGTCAGCAGGATCTGCTCGCCGCAATCAGGAGCGCTTGCACGGCAAGCAGGCTCTCAAAAACCAGGGCGCACGAGGTCTTCGCCAACGGAGTCATAGTTGAAGTGCTTCAGTGAAAGCGGCAGGTCACGCTCCGCGTTATCGACTTCTTACTAATCCTACAACAAAATGCTCTGGCCAACGCATACAAAGTTCAGCGAGGAAAAGGACCCGCCGAAATCCCCACTGCTGAGCGTCACTACGTTCCCGAATATAGTGGCGCGGGCGTCCCATCGGACCAGTGCGCGACGGGAATGAAGAAGCACGTCCACGGCTCCGGCATCTTGTCCTGCGCGTCAAAGACGACGGGCGAGAGGCGGCGATCGGCGCCCCAGCTCGCTCCCGCATTCGCGCTGTCATCCATAGGCGTGAAAATCATCACGTGCGGATACCACGCTTTGGCGTCGTCGTTCAAGTACTGCGACTTCGACATCATGTACGCCATCGAGCTGGGCGCCGGCGTCGGCAACGCGTTGGCGGCGATCGCCGCTACGATGCGGTCCTGGATCTGCGATTTGCTCGCTCCCGCCAGGGCCATTTCCGTTCGTTTGAAGGTGTAAACAAGCACGGTACGCGCCGCCGCCGCGTTGTAGCAGATGGGGGCGCGCATCTTAACGCTCCAGAAGTTTGGGGCGCCGAACGGTTGCATCCAGCCCCGCTCGACGATGCACGTGAAGCCGTTCTGGCCCTTCTGCGCGACGGCATAGCCGCGCGCCCCGAGAACCATGATCGTCGCACGCTTCGAAATCACCGCCGGCGCTGCGCTGCGCGCGAGCGCGATCTCGGCCTGAGGGCTCATCAGATACTGGGAAAGCGGGGCCATCGTATCGTTTCCGGCAGTCGCCGCAAGCGCAAAAACGCCGGCCAAGAGGACGCAAACGCGAACCAGGATCATCTCTAGAACCTCCACAGATCTCTTCCGTCGTATCCCAACGCACGAACCGCGGGTTCTGTTACTCTCGTTCACGACTCCTTCAGCAAGGTGGATGGCCGAATTTGGGGTGCGGATTTGCCCAAATCGCCGACTGCATCTTCGTCTTACTGGTTCCCAAACGATGATAACCCACAGGCTCGCTCACACCTTGCCAATGATACGCGTATTCATCGTTGGCGTAAAAAGATGTTCGGATGGGCCGCCCTAACGCATCTAATAGCGTCAGGCACCCGGCATGAAGCATGTACTTTTGGACGAATCAGAGTACAAATCGACCAACGTTCTGTTGCGAGTTGGCGATTGCATGAGAAAAAGCGGGATATAGTTGCGTAAAGCAAGTACTATTTACTCTAACAAGCAAAACGGCCGAGCTCAATCAAATGCAAGAGAAAATTACGAATGGAAACCAAAGCACGGCAGGAGCACAGAATACGGTGACGGCTAAGGACGGCGGGGCCAACATGCACTACTTGCTCCGAGCCTCAAGCCGAGGTAGAGGTTGGTCTGGTCTCGACGCTGACTTAATCGATACGGCGGCGGCCGATACAACACTCCGCGGCGCCACGGTACAACGTGGGAATGCACATCGGTGCACCTGTAATGACCACCTGGTCTCATGATGGCCTGACCCATCGCCGGCTTCAAGTTTCAGGCGACATACACATCGTGCCTATGGCTGAGTTCCTTCCCGCTTGGGAAGATGACGGGCCGACCCGATACGTAGGAATCAGCTTGACGCCATCGCTCATGCGGTTGGCTGCCGATGAAATGCATTTGAACTTCGATTGTTTTACTTTGCCACCCCAAATGCAGTTGCGAGACGAAAAGATCGAGCATATTGCTCTCGCGATAAAAGCAGAACTTGAAGAACAGGACGCGCACGATCGAATATACGCAGAGGGGTTGGGATTGGCGTTGGCCGTCCACCTGCTGAGAAGATACGGACGAGGACGGTCAAACGGCGTCAAGCGCGGATTGACGCATAAGCAATTGCAAAGCGTAAGGGATTATATACTCGAACACCTTGTAAAGGATCTTTCGCTTTACAAATCGCGTCGATCACCGGCATCAGCCCTTCTCACTTCAGGGTGCTGTTTAAGCAGAGTATTGGTTTGCCCGTGCACAAGTACGTCATCAAGTGTCGCGTTGAACGCGCCGTAGAACTGCTTTCGAACCGCGGAGTAAAGACTAGCGAAGTAGCGTTAAAATCGGGATTCGCAGATCAAAGTCATATGGCGCGTTGCATGCGGCGCGTTATTGGCTTGACACCGGCGGAAGTGAAGAGAAACGCGAGCTAATCCAGTACTTGATAGGCTTGACACCACGCTGACCTGGGCAGAAAGCTCAGGTCGGTTTTTTTGTATACACCGATAGCCGCAATCGTCATCCTATCCTCGTTTACAGCCGAACGTGCGCGACCAGTCTCCTATCTTTTGCTACCCTTACAAGTGAGACCCAATCACCAGCGAGGACGAAACCCTGGCGGCTGACTGGGTTCTTCTCACAATGAAACTTCCTAAGGAGGATGTCAATGAACAGAATGATCCTCCGCATGGCGCTCATCGCGCTGCTGGTCATTTCTGCGCAGGCAACAGGGACACTCGCAGGAACGACCGGTGCGCTGACCGGCTATGTGGTCGTTCAATCAGGCGCGCCAGTCGCGGGCGCCAAAGTCACCGCTTCCGCGACCTCACAAACTGCTACGTCAGACACGGATGCACGCGGTCACTTCGCGTTTGTCTCGCTAGTCCCAGACACATACACGTTAACCGCGACCAAAGATGGCTACGAATCCGTCAGCCAGGCTGGGATCACGGTCCTCGCGGACAACACCCGAACGGTCACCATCACGATGCAAACGAGTGTGAAGACTCTTGGCGTGGTGACCACCCGGGCCGCGGGCGAGCTCGTCAAGCCTGGCACGACCGCCGACGTGTACTCGGTGAACTCGGCGACCTCAGCCAAAATCGCCTCGCTCGGTGGCGGCGGAAGCCTCAACCAAGCGTATTCCGCGCTGGCGGCTACGCCCGGCGTCTCGGTCTCTCCGGGTCAGAACGGATGGTTCCAAACCATCCACATCCGAGGCGGAGACTACGACCAAGTCGGCTACGAGTTTGATGGTGTTCCTGTGCTGCGTTCGTATGACAACTATCCGACTACCACGGCCAACACGCTTGGCCAGCAGGAGCTCCAGGTCTATACGGGGGCCGCGCCTGCAGACGCGCAAGGCCAAGGTCTATCGGGATATATCAACCAGGTCATTAAGTCTGGAACGTATCCCGGATTCTCGACGCTCAGCATGGGCATCGGCACGCCGACCCTGTATAACGGCTACAATTTCGAGGTAGGCGGGGCGACGCCTGACCGCAACTTCTCGTATTACGTTGCGAGCACAAATACTGCCCAAGGCTTCAGGTTTGTTGATCAGAACAACGGCGCGAGCCTTCAATCCGAGTGGGGTGCACCGTTCGCAAAACTCACGCCGGCCGGAGGTTGCGCGACCGCTTCGTTGGCTGTGCAACAGAACTTCGCGTCGTGCTATGCGACGGGTATCGGTCCTGGTGGATACCTGCTAGGTCCTCCGCAGGATAGCGGCGACGCGAACACCGTGGCAAGTTCCTACGACCGAGAGAACGTCATCAACTTGCACTTTGGCATCCCGCACAGAAATGACGCGGGCAAAGACGACATCCAGTTGCTCTACGACACTTCGTATCTCAACCAATTCTACTATAGCTCGTCCTCAGACTGGGGATTCTCGAATCCGGCTTATCAGGCGGCATTCGGAGCGCCGGCGTTTCCCTATCTTTCGGGCAGTCTTGGGTTAGGCTTTCAGTACCTTGGCTCTGTGGGCGAACCACTTGTGGCAGACTACAGGCAAATGACGAACCGGTCTACTTCGCGTATAACCCGAATAGCATCGGCACCGGCTTGTTGACCATCCCCTTTAACCAGCGTGATGGAACAGCCAACCCAAACAACATTCTCAAACTGCAGTATCAACACAACTTCGGCTCCCAAGCGTACTTCCGCGATCTATGGCTTCTCAAACTACTCGGAATGGCCTCAGACGTGCCCCATCACACTGGCGTCAAACTTCATCGGCTACTGCCCGTTCAACTATTACGTGAAGACGAACACGAACGGCGGCAGCATGCAATACGGCGATCAGCTGAACGACAAGAACCTCTTGACCGTCCAGCTCTCCGACTTCGCCGCGATCGACTATCGTGCGAACGACGAGACAATGATCAACGAGCTGGTCGGACTCAACCCGAACACCGGAGCCGATTCATTTGCATACGCGGTGAATGCGAAGAATCCAAGTGCTGGTATCTGCTACAATGCTGCAGGCGCAGCGGTAAGCTGCTACTCGGCAAACGCGTTGGCGCTCGGTTTGGCAGCGGCACACGCTGGCGCCCCACTGCCTGCGCTTCCCGCGTCATGCGGGTCGGGACCGTGCGAGTGGTGGGTAGCGGAGAACGGCCGCTACGGTGGCGGCAACTCCGCGCAGCCGAACTTCGGATCGTTCGTTGTGACTGACCAGATCAAACCGAGCAGCCAATGGTTTATCAACCTCGGCCTTCGGTACGATAGGTTCTTCTACGGACTATCAGATACGAACGCGGTTGCGGGGTCTCCAGCGACGCTCGCCCGCCCGTTCTGGTTCAACGCATGGAACAACTCGTATTGCGTATTGCCTGGCGGCGGTCAAGTGCCGTTCTACAATAGCGCAAACGACGCCGGAGTGGGTCAAGCATGTCCGCTGGTCAACGGAGTTCAATCGACGCCTGCGACCATGACGAACCTGCCGAACGACACGGAGAGGTTCTGGGTTTTCCAGCCGCGTCTCGGCGCGACGTTCACGGCGAACCAAGACAACGTGTTCCGCTTTAGCGCCGGCCGGTACGATCAGGCACCCAACACCGCGTTCGAACAGTACAATTTGCTACAACAAGACCTGCCCGCCTATCTGGCCAACAACTTCTGGCCGATCGGCTTCACGACGACGACGCATACGATCTACCCGCCGACGTCGGACAACTACGATCTGTCATGGGAACACCAGTTCCAGGGGACGCAAGCCAGCTTTAAGCTGACGCCGTACTACCGGACCACCCAGAACCAGATCCAGAACTTCTACCTCAACCAAAAGACGAACTTCGTGTCAGGCCTCAACGTTGGTCAGCAGACGTCCGACGGCGTGGAGTTCCAGCTCAACTTGGGGAACTTCAATCAAAACGGCTTGTCCGCGTTGCTCGCCTACACGTACAACCACAGCACCATCAAGTTCAAACCTCTTGGCACGGGTGGTACGGTGCTCGACACGATCAATATCGCGATCCAGCAGTACAACTCGTTCACAAAAGCCTGCCAAGGTGTCGCAGCCAACTCGAGCACGACGAGCTTGTGCGGAACGTTCGGTGGAACCAACGCCATCGCGACAGAAGCGTCTGGCGTGGCGAACCCGTATTTCAATGCACCGGTGCAAGCGCGACTCGATCCGAGCGCAAGCTACGTCCCGTTCGCCACAATTCCAGGCGGCATTGAAGCCGCCGCAAACGGGTACGAAGTGCCGAACACAATCGCGCTCGTGCTCAACTACAAGGTCAACAGATGGGCCATCTCGCCGCAGTTGCAATTCCTGTCGGGAGGCAACTACGGCGACCCACTGAGCGGCTACGGCGTCAACCCCGCCGATTGTCCGGCAGGTCTTACATCATCGGTGAGCGGCGATCCGCGCTATCCATACGGTGGCACGGGCACGCCCTTCGATGCGACCCAGTGCACAGGTACCGTTGCGATACCCGATCCCTACACGCACGTCTTCGACAGTATCGGTGCATTCCATCAGCCCAACCAACTACTATTACATGCCCAGCTCTCGTACCAAGCCTCGTCGCGCATCTCATTTGCGATGAATGTGGCCAACATTGTCAATACCTGCTTCGGCGGAAGCGCCGAACCATGGACAGTTGGCGCGCCGAAGAGTTGCGCGGGTGGAGGTTCAGCCACTGGCTCAGGCGGTTACAATCTACCAGGCTACGGCGCACCGCTGAAATACGGTGCGAACATCTACAATCCGGGCTCGACGTTCCAGCCAATGGTCGAGTTCCCGTACCAACCAAACCCGCTCCTATCGCCCCTGCAGGCGGTCTTCACGGCGAAGATTAGTCTGTAGCCCGCCAATCGAACCGAGGCTCGATTCCGAGCCTCGGTTCGACTTCGCGTTTTGCCGAGGCTTGAATCAATCTTTCTGCCCAGCGGCCGCCATTTGATGTTTGTGCAACGCTTTAGGATGATGCAAGAACGGGTGTGGCTAGGGTCGCAAGTGTTGAGAGTGCCGGTACAAAATAGTACGAGCCGCTGAGCGGAACCGTGTAAAGTGTAAGCCCATCGCGCACTCCGTCTCCGATGCCCGCCATGCGTTCGAGCATTCGCTGTAGGCGGTGCTGCTGCTTGGCAAAGCCTACGAAGACCGTGCCGTGATCGCCAACTCCGCCATAAGGCATGTTGCGACGAAAGATCTTGAGCTCTTCTCCATTCTCTACCAGCGTCGTACGCGTCACGTGTGAGTCAGCCGGCATGCGATCTTCAGGGAATTCGATGCTGTCGGCCTTCGTTCGGCCGATGACGCGCTCTTGCTCACTGACCTCAAGTGCAAACCATATCTCGCTCTTGTGCTTCCATTGCTGAACGAGCACAATGCTTCCACCGGCCCCCGGTTCGCCTTCAGGGATGAGGACAACGTCCGGCGCCGCGACAAGATCGGGATTCTCGGTTCCGTCCTGAAAGCCAGTGAGATCGCGATTGTGTTGATATGTCCAACCGGTGACTTCGCGTACGAGCGTCGAGAACAAACCGAGGCGTTGGACGATGGCGGTCCCGACGTCGAAAACGTTATCGTAAGCTGCGCCCGCAATCCAGAGGAAAATATCAGCTTGCGTTGCTGGCATCGTGTAGCCGTCGAAACCCACGATAGCCTGATCGAAGCCTTTCGTATCAGCTGGCGTATCGCCGGGGGCAACCTTTCGCCATAACTCGGGCCGAAAACCGACCACGAGATTGACACCCTCGATGGTCTTCCGGGGATCGTGCAGATCTGCGACTGCCCGAACTGCGTTACTCGCTGACGCGTCGCTATGCAGGGTGAGTTCCATGAAGCTATGCGACGGATCGCCTAACGCGAAGATACCCGCCTGAGGCGTGCTCATAAGGCCGTGTGTATTGGCACGCCCGATGAGGCGGCCCTGTCAAACAGGTTCTGAGTCATCTGCTCGGAGACTATGTTCATCGTGGGGTTCGAGTTACTTTCCCGATTGCGAACACACGTATGCCTAGTTGGTGGACCGCGAGGACATTAAAAGACGAACGGCAAGTAGGCGTCAACGCTCTTTCAAAAAGGAGAATGAGCAATGCCGATTCTTAAAACGCATGACAAGACGGAAATCTACTTCAAAGATTGGGGAACTGGACAACCCATCGTCTTTAGTCACGGCTGGCCACTAAGTGCTGATGCCTTTGAAGACCAGATGTTCTTTCTCTCATCTCACGGATATCGCTGCGTCGCTCATGATCGCCGCGGCCACGGGCGGTCAAGCCAGCCGTGGGATGGAAATGATATGGACACGTACGCGGACGATGTCGCGGAGCTCGTTGAGGCACTTGATCTAAAGAATGCGATACATGTCGGTCATTCCACAGGAGGCGGCGAAGTCACCCGGTACATCCGCCGCCACGGCTCAAAACGTGTGGCCGCGGCTGTGTTGATCGGCGCCGTTCCACCGCTTATGTTAAAGACCGCCGCCAATCCCGAAGGTACGCCGCTCGAGGTGTTCGATGGCCTGCGTTCCAGCGTTCACTCCGACCGCTCGCAGTTCTTTAAGGATCTTAGCGCGCCGTTCTACGGCGCCAACCGCCCAGACGCCAAGGTGTCGCAAGGCCTTCGGGATTCCTTTTGGCTTCAGGGAATGCTCTGTGGTTTCCCAGCCGCGTATGACTGTATCAAGCAGTTCTCCGAAACCGACTTCACCGAAGATCTCAAGAAAATCGACGTTCCAACGCTCATCATCCATGGAGACGACGATCAGATCGTTCCCATTGCAGCTTCGGCGATGCTTTCTTCGAAACTGATCAAGAATGCGGAACTCAAGATCTACAAGGGAGGCCCACACGGTCTGTGCTCCACCATGAAGGACCGAGTCAACGATGATCTTTTGGCATTCGCAACCACGGTCGCCGAACAGTCTAAGACTCTCGTAGCGACTTAGGAGGGATGCGAGCTCCACCGCGACGTCACCGTCGCGGTGGAAGACCTCATGGTTCGATAGTGGCTACGCTGCCAGCAATCGCCATCTTGAGGGGCGGCAAACCGAATTGAGCTGTTGCGTCTGCGATGCGCTTGAAAATGACTTGCGCCTCCGATGCATCGGCGAGCTTGGGAATACCACTCTCGGTGAGCTTCTTGCCATACCCAAGATCAACGGCGTAGAGCTTTATTCTTTGCAGGCTGCCGCCGGCGAACACCGTCTGTGCGATAACAGTTTGAAAAATAAACGGCTCCGCAAAGCCCCCCGACACATCGAGTGGGGAAGAGAGATCCCAACTCGTGGCTCGCTCAGGATGTTCGAAGACCTCATTTAATACTGCCCGGTTTTGCTGATACAGATCGTGAGAGAGCGGCAGCTGGATGTCGCTCCAAAAGAAGTTTGATAGTCCATAAAAAATAGGTCGCCCTTTGTAAATCTCGATCGGCCCTAGATTATGAATGCCAGTCGTGATAAACTCATCCGCGCCGGAATCGATAGCATTATGCGCAAGGGTACGCAGGAATCCGGCTGGGAGTTCAGGTTTGTTCGGATCGTCGCAGTCCAGCGAGCATTCGTGTGAGTGGATGGTAGCAACGAGAAAGTCCGCGTTTTGTTTGCCCTCTCGTATGTTGTGGTAGATCTCCGCCTGATCCTCAGGATCCATCGCGTACTCATAGCCGAATGAATTAGCGAGCTTGAAGTTCTGTGCAAAGAGTGAGAGCGACTGAGGCACCTTGCCGCAGTTGAGTTTTTGCAAGCGGCATGAAGCGTCGGCGAGCGCGCTCATAAGATGGCGTGGTACATCGACGTATTGCGTGACGGTGAGTGCGCTTACGCCCGGACGCCCGGAGGCCGCACCCTCTGCGGGAAGGGCCGCCGCGGTGGGAAGGTAGGTCGAGGCAAACGAGACGATCGCGATGCGTCCTTTTCGACTCTCGAAGAATGCAGGCGCACGCGCAAGGCCCCGGTCTTCTCCTACACCGGCCCATACGATGTCGGCGTCGTCGAGCCACCGGCTTGTCTCGCGCATGCCTTCGATGCCCCAGTCCTCAGCGTGGTTATTTGCGCGGGAGACGAGATCGAAGCCCATCTTTCTGAGATCTTTTGCGACCGCGGGCAGTGCGCTCAACGTCCAGTCTCCGGCAAACGAATATGGATACCCCTTAAAATTTCGCAAGTCGAGAATTGGTGTTTCCATGTTGCCGTAGAGCGCATCGCCTTGATTGAGGATATCCAGCACGGATTTGAAACCTGGCTCTCGATCCGCATATTGGGAAAGCGGCCGCGAGATGATGAGATCTCCGACTGTGGTGAGCGTGAATCCATCGACCACACTCATTTTGAGCTCGGCAGCAAGCGGTCGTCGGGCATCGAGAGCGGAGGCCTTTTTTACGCCCGGGTCAGATGGATTCACTTGGTGAGCGCTGGCCGGACCGAAACCGAGGAGCGCGAGCGCACCGGCCACAACAATGCAGCACGTGACCGCTTTCATAGCGATTGGCGCTTCGGCCTAGCGGGGGCGCCTCCTCTGGCGTGAGGCGGATGCTAGCCTCAAGCAAGGCCTTGACCTATTGCAGACGTCACGCCTGCCATGTGCGCAGGAGCGTCCTAACTTAGTTGCTTCTGAAATCTCGTCTCACGTCAGCGACCCAAAACTTTGGCGTCCAAAATCAGGAGGGAGTCGTGAAATGATGGATCGACGCAACGCTGTCAAGGATGCTCAACGTGATACAGGATGCTAAACGCGAGAACTAAAGCGGCGCCAGCAAATATCAACGGTCGCATACTTCGTAGCGGCTGCTTCCAATCCAGCGTCGTCAGGAAGAGCAAGATTGTCGGTACGAGCGCTACGATTGACAGCTGAAAAATATGTGCCGGCGGGCCCTCATCCGGTTGAGGCGGCCCAAAGCCGCCCCAGGGAAGGACGCAGAGCAATGCTATCAGCGAAAGGACGATGAGTACCACGCCGCTGACACGGTGGATTTTCTGTCCACGATTGCGGTCGAACATCACTTACTTTGTACCACAAAGTAAGTGGAAAATCAAGACCCGCCTTGACCGTTCCGCCCTTCGAAATCGTCCTTCTTCATCTCTCGTTCGCTCGATCTGGATATGTGGGACGCATACTAAAGCCACGCGATACGAAGTTATGTGTTCTGGAGAGCGAGGAACGCCATGTTTAGCAAGATACTCGTGCCGATTGACGGATCGAAACCCTCGGACGCCGCTATTGAACTCGCGCTGCGAATTGCGCGTGAGAATAGGGCAGAGGTTGTTTTCGTCCATGCTGTGGAGTTAAACAAAGTGGTCGCAATGACCGGACCGGGGGGGATAGATCCAGGTTTGGCAATCGACGCGGCGTGCAAAGCTGGGAGCGCTATCTTAGACGATGCTCGAGCTTGGGCCGAAAAAGCCAATGTCCAAGCATCTTTTGAGCAGCCCGAGGACGAGTGCGTTTCTTCCGTGCTCCAATTGGCGCGTCAGCGCAATGCGGATCTCATCGTCATCGGCAGTCATGGCAGAAGCGGCATCCCGCGGGCATTCCTCGGCAGCGTCGCAGAAGGCATCTTGCGCCGCTCGCACATTCCGGTGCTTGTCTGCCATGCCGCACCGGCTGAGCATCCCCATAAACAGACGAGCTATGTCAGAAAAGAGGAGCGCGAAATCCAGCGGACTATTATCTAGAGCATGAAAAATACCCCGGAGCCGGGTCAATTTTCATTGCCGGCCACAATCAAGTTTGTCAGCATTCTGGGCGCCGCGCTTGTGATCGTCTGGTTGCTTATGTTCCACTTGCTGCTGCAACGCTGGTAGGCCGGGAGAAGCATGCACAAATCAGAGCGCGCGTGGATGATTTTTGGCATCGTCACGCTGGTGGTTTTTCTGGGCATCATGGGGGTCGCGGCCTTGCACGACGACATCGCACCGCCGAGCCACATGCAGATTATCGATCCAACGAAAGTGGCTCAGACAGCGCCTTTTGACAAGCCTGGCCTGCACCAAACGGGCGCGCACCAATACGACGACTATGTGATCGCGCACATCTTTTCATTCCAACCGTCAACGATCGCGGTTCCCGTCGGCTCGACGGTGACGTTTTATGCGACGAGTCCGGATGTCGTGCATGGATTCTTTATCCCGAACACTGCGGTCAACCTCATGGTGATTCCGGGATGGGTCAGTGAAGCGACGCATACGTTCCGCACGGCTGGCACGTATTTGTTGCTCTGCAATGAATACTGTGGCGCGGGGCATCATTTCATGTACGGCTCGGTCGCGGTGCAATGATGGATCAGCCGCTCGTACAACGTGAGAATCGGCTTATTATCGCCCACATCTACTTTGCGACGATCGCCCTTATGGTCGGCGCGAGCTTCGGCTTGTTCCAAGCGCTCTCGCGGGCGAGTTGGCTGCGTCTGCCCTCCTGGTTTGACTATTATCGCATGCTCACGGCCCACGGCGTGCTCAACGCTATTGTCTTCACCACGTTCTTCATCTGCGGTCTCGCAACGCTCATGGTGTACCGCGCCATCCCGCGCAACCGCTCCCTCACCATCGGGTGGCTCGCCTTTTGGGTCATGGCCATTGGCTCCGCGATGGCTGCCATCGCGATTCTCTCCGGCAGCGCCAGCGTACTCTACACCTTTTACGCCCCACTGAAGGCCAGCCCGTGGTTTTATATCGGCGCCACGCTGCTTGTCGTTGGAACCTGGATCGTGCTCATCGATCTGGCTGGCAATGCGTTATGGTTTGGGCGAAATCACCCAGGCGAGCGACTGCCGCTGGTGGTTCATGGTTCGGTGACCACATTTGTGATGTGGTTCATCGCAACGCTAGGCGTCGCGGCGGAGATGCTCTTTTTCCTCATCCCGTGGTCGCTCAACTTGGTGCCAACCGTGAACGTTATGTTCACGCGCATGCTGTTTTGGTATTTTGGACATCCGCTCGTCTACTTCTGGATCATGGGTGCGTATTTGATCTGGTACAACATCGTGCCCCGACTCTACAACGGAAGAGTTTTTAGCGATTCATTGACCAGACTCACGTTCATTCTTCTGCTCTTGCTGTCAACGCCGGTTGGTCTGCACCACGAGTTCATGGAGCCGGGAATCTCCTCAGACTGGAAGTGGGTGCACACCATGACGACCTATGGCGTCGTCATCCCGTCGATTCTCACTGCCTTTGCCGTGTTCGCGTCGTTCGAACTCGCAGCCCAGCGTGGCGGCGTCAAAGGATTCTTTGCGACGATCGCTTGGCTGCCGTGGAAGAACCCCGCGTTCAGCGGCCCTGCCTTAGGGATGCTGCTCTTCATTTTTGGCGGTCTCGGCGGGGTGATCAACGCGTCGTACGCCATGGACACGATCGTGCATAACACGATGTGGATTGTCGGGCATTTTCACGTGACGGTGGGTGGTCCAGTGGCATTGTCTTTTCTCGGGGTGTCGTACTGGCTGATCCCACGGCTCACCGGGCGCAAGTTATGGGCGCCGGGCTTGGCGCTTGCGCAAACGTATGCGTGGTTCATCGGCATGATGATCATGTCGACTGCCATGCACTGGGCCGGCATCTTGGGATCGCCTCGACGCACGGATGAGGTCAGTTACTTTGGCTCGACCACTGCGGCCGCGTGGATGCCCGAAATGCACTGGGCCGCAATCGGCGGTTCCATTCTGTTCTTGAGTATTCTGATGTTTGTCGCAGTGGCCGTGGGCACGCTCTTCACGCCAAAGACGGAGACAGATCCCATCGTTTTCGCAACGGTCGAACCCGAGGCGCTCGTAACCTCTCCCCTCCTGGATCGAATTGGCGTCTGGGCCGTGGTTGCCGTGGTGTTCGCGTTCCTTGCCTATGCCGGCCCGGTCCACGACCTCATCGCCGCCCATCCCTACGGCGCGCCAGGTATGAGAACGTGGTGATGTGAAGGAACGGCGACTTTTCTCGTGCCTTCATATCCAATTCACACCCCCTGGACCGCCTTATGGCATGCTTGGGCCGACACTTTTATCAAGAACGTTCGTTAAGTTAATGACTATAAGGAGATACCGGAAAATGACGAATCGAGCATTTCATAAGGTTATCTGGGCGCTCGTCGCGAGCGTCGGTGTGGTGGTGGTCGCTGCGAGCATAGCACTTGCGCATCCAACCATCGACATTGTGGCATCGAATTGGAAGTTTACCCCGGCGAAGATTACCATCCCCGTCAACGAGCCGACCACGCTTCGTCTGACTTCTTCATCCGGGGTCCATGGTCTTGAGTCAAACGATCTTGGCATTGCAAAAACGACCATCTCCCCGAGCGGCTTTGAGCTCGTTACCTTCACGCCAACCAAGCCCGGAACGTACGTTCTGCATTGCGCGGTGGTGTGTGGGCCCGGTCATGCTGATATGACGCTGACCGTTGTTGTCACGCCATGAAGTTCCGGCGCGCGACCATTCTGATCGCCTGGCTCTTCGCGCTAACCTGGGTGATTGAGGCGGTGCGGCCCACCCAGGCTATGCCGCCTTTTGCGCAGGCGTACGGTATGGATTGCCAGGTCTGCCATACCGTCGTCCCCGCGCTAAACGCCTATGGCCGTTACGTCCAACGAACCGGGTACGCGTCGCTGGATTCCGCAACGATCCGCCACGCTATGCCGATCTGGGTCGGCGAGCAGGTAACCTACGATACCGGAGATCCGACGGAACCGCATTCACTTATATGGGGTAACCTCTCGGTGCACGGGGCTGGCTACATCGGCGATGATTGGACCTATCACTTCCATGGCTGGATCCAATCGCACGACGGCTCCGGCTTCTACGATACGATGTGGGTGACGTACAACAATCTGTTGCATCGTGATGGCCACTTGTTTGTCGGCAAGATCGAAGCGCCAGCACCGTCGCCATACAGTCAGTTCTTCGACCTAGCGGCATTCAATACGCCGGCGATCACCGTTGGAGAGCACGTGTGGCCCTTCTCCACCAATCGATGGGGAAGCAAGCTCGCGTACACGCATGACTGGTTGACAGCCGAAATTGGTTATCTGGGACCCAGCGGAGACATTGGTGGTACCAACGGCGCGCTTGATTGGAGTTCGAGCACCGAAAAAACCGTCCAATGGCGAGTGGTCGACGCGCAAGGATACAAACCGGTTGAGATCGGCGCTTATGGCGGCACCGGAACGTTTCAAACTTCCGATGGACAAATCGACCGCTACAACGGCGCGGCGGGTTATGCCGAAGTGGATCCTACCCGGGGATTCCCTGGCGCACTGGTTGTCTACCAGCGCGGCTATGATGGCCACGCTGGCGCTGGTTTAGGAGCCGCGACGTCAACGGCCTATACCGCGGAAGCCTGGGAACCGGTGCTGAACAATCAGGTGATCCTATCCTATCGCAACGAGTATACGAACGATGGGCTGGGAACCTCAACGCACTATAACTACGTCAACGCCGTGTGGTTTGTGAATCATCACGTCACCGACAGAAACGCCAACGGCTTGATCTTCAACCTCCAGGCATCTCTGAATCAAGGGGCAACTCCGACGTTTCAGGGCCAGCTATGGTACGCCACGACGATTGGTGCGCTGCACTAGTAGTGGAACCCGTCCTCGGCCACGAATGAACACTCGTGGCCGAGGCTAAAAAAATACTCCTGGTGGACGATGAACCCAAGATCGTCGAGGTGCTGGAACGGTATCTCACCGACGAGGGGTTCATTGTCAGCAAGGCCCATGACGGAAGCCAGGCAGTGGAAACGTTCAATTCGCACCGGCCGGACCTCGTGATCTTGGATCTCAAGCTGCCGGAAATGTCGGGCCTCGATGTGTTCCGTCTCATGCGGGCCGAGGCTGATACGCCGATTCTCATGCTCACATCGCGGACGGATGAGATCGATAGAATCATCGGTCTCGAGCTTGGTGCTGACGACTACATCACCAAGCCCTTCAGTCCGCGCGAAGTGGTCGCACGAGTCAAGGCCGTCCTGCGGCGCTCCGGAAACTCTCAGCCACCCCCGACGCATAACAGCGCGCTGACGAATGCGGGGCAACAGAACGCGCCGCTGCTCGTCATCGGCGACCTTCGTATCGATCCCGAAAACCATGAGGTGTGGATTGGCGGTCAGGAAGTTTCGCTGACGCCAACAGAATTTCGCATCCTCGAAGCCCTGGCCACGCATCCTGGGCGGACTTTCACGCGCTCGCAACTCCTCGATGCCACCAGGGCAGATGATCTCGAAGTGTTTGACCGCACGCTTGACCGTCACATCGCAAATCTGCGGCATAAAGTCGAGGTCGAACCCGCGAATCCGAAGTACGTCTTGACGGTGTTTGGAGTGGGCTACAAGATGGCGAAGAACCCGCAGGCTTGAGGGATACACGATGAAAGCACCAACACAGCTCGCGGAATTGATCCACGAAATGCGCAACGAGCTCGCAGTGGCGAAGGCGAATCTGGAAGGTCTCATCGACGGCAAATTCGCTCCCACTCCCGAGCGGCTGCTCGGCATCCTTCAAGCGCTCAGCCAGCTCGATTCGCTTATCGACGACCTGGGTGACATTGGCCCAAAGGTACAGATGTCGCTGCACCCGACCCTCATGAACGTCTGCGAGCTCCTCGACCACGAATACGCCGCAATCGAGGCAGTCGCGCGCGCCAAGGACATAAAGGTCTCCATTCATCGCTGTGCGATGCCGTCGGCGAGGTGCGCGCAGTTTTACGGCGACCCAGCCCGCATCGGGCAAATCGTCAAAAATATTTTGCTCAACGCCGTCCGCTACACGCCGCGGGGCGGCACCGTGTCTGTGGACTGCGACCACCCAGGCGATCAGTTGCAGGTCCGCATTTCCGACAGCGGACCGGGCATACGCGAAAGCGAGGTCAACGAGGTATTCGAAGCCGGTGTCCGAGGGTTAGCGAGCGCTGACACCGACGGTTCGGGCTACGGACTCGCGATCGTCAAGCAACTCGTCGAAGCGCACGGCGGCTTGGTCACCGCTGCCGCCTCAAGCTCGCATGGGGCTAGTTTTACCGTTCGCCTGCCAGGTATTGCTCCGACGCACGAAGGTTGCGAAACCTGTTCTGAAAAGGGATTTCCACAACAGTAACTGTACGGCAAGCTCGGCTTCGTCTTAATCAAGGAGTCACTGATGATCCGATGCGGTCGCGTAATAACGGTCGCCCTCATACTTCCCTGCATTTTTTTTGGATATTTCTCTTTGTCCGCCGCCAAGGGCGACTCGACGCCGACTCCCACGCCAATGGGTACCATGCAATCCAGCCAGACCATGCAGAACCCAGAGATGCTTCCGGCAACGCCTGTCTCGGGCACACAGTGGTCGGTGTTCAATCACCGGGGCGCCGGTTTTTTTCTGTTCTTGTGGGGATTGACCGCGCTGTTCGCCGGTTTGCAGTGGCCGCGCCGCACATGGGTACGTTTTGTGCCGCCGCTCATGTTGTTCGGATTGGTAGAATTCCTGGTTCTGCGCAACGACCCGAAGACTTGGCCGAATGGCCCCTACGGGTTTTGGATCAGTTTTGCCGACCCTTCGGTGCAACAGCACCGCGCTTTTGTGCTTCTCCTGCTGTTGCTCGCGATTATCGAATTACTTCGCGCGGCGGACCGCCTGCCGCCCTTGCTGCGGGTCTATGCTGTTCCGAGCCTCGCGGTTTTTGGCGCCATCTTCCTTTTCTTCCACAAGCATGGTGGACCAGAAACGCAACAATTAATGCAGCACATGTCTAATGCGGCAATGTCCTCCAACCCCGTTATGAAGACCTTGATGGCCTCCATGAGCGAGGTCAAGCACGAGCACCTGTGGTTTTCCGTTGTGGGCTTGGGATTTGCGGCGGCGAAACTTCTGGCGGATGGGGGAATCTTAAAGGGTCGTCTGGGCGCGACGCTGTGGACTTTTTTCGCTATGGCGCTTGGAATCTACATGCTCGGTTACACGGAGTAGCGCTACGCGCCCAGCTTCACGGACGGACGCTCGTCTTTTCGTTCGCGCAGGAACTTGAAGAATTCGACGCCCTCGCGCAGCCGCCGCTTCATCACTTCGCGGATCGCGCAGCATTCCGCCGAACAGCGAGAACATCTTGCGCGGGCGGAAATAAAACTTCCGGTAAAACTCCTCGACGCGAATTGAAAATCACCGTCGAGCTCAGGCCCGGATAATTCATCGCCGCGGTCTGAATGCCGTGCGTGATCCACCAGTTCGCCGCTCTGCATTCTGCAGCCAGCCCTGCTCCTGCGCCTGGCGGTAGAGTTCGGTGCCCGGATAGGGCGCGGCGAGCGAAACCTGAATCGTTTCCGGATCGATGTCGCACGCAAACCGGATGGTCTCGCGGATCGTCTCCGGCGTCTCGCCGGGAAGTCCGAGGATGAACGTGCCGTGAATCTTGATTCCCAGTTCCTTCGCGTTGCGCGAAAACTCGCGCGCGATATCCAGGCGCACGCCTTTCTTGATGTTGATCAGAATCTGCTGGTTCCCGGATTCGTAGCCAACCAGCAGCAGGCGCAGCCCGTTGTCCTTCATGATTTCGAGCGTCTTGCGCGGCACGTTGGCCTTCGCGTTGCACGACCAGGTCAGGCCCAGCTTGCCCGAGTCGCCGCGCGATTTCTTCGGCGCGCGGCAGATCGTCGGTGAACGTATCGTCGTCGAAGAAAAATTCGCGCACCTGCGGGAAATATTTCTTCGCCAGCGCCATTTCCGCTGCCACGTTGTCCGCGCTGCGCACGCGATAGCGATGCCCGCCCAGCGTCTGCGGCCACAGGCAGAACGTGCACTTCGACCGGCATCCGCGCCCCGTATAGAGCGACACGTAGGGATGCTGCAAATAGCCGATGAAATAGTTTTCAATCGTCAGGTCGCGCTTGTAGACGTCCATCGACGAACGGCAGCTCATCCATGTTCTCAATCGTGGGCCGCGGCGGCGTGAACGTCGACGCGCCCGTTATCGCGATAGGCGATGCCGCCAACATCCTTGCAGCGGCTTGCGCGCGGCAATGTCCGCGCAGATATAATCGAACTCGCCGACCGCCACCCAATCCACCGCCGGCGCGGCGTTCATGGACTGCAGCGGCAGCACGCCGACGTGCGCGCCGACCATGCCGACCATGATCTTGGGATTCTACTTCCTTAGGTGCGCGGCAAATTTCGCGTCGTTGGGAAACGACGGCGTGCTGGTGTGCAGCACGGCCAGTTCGTAATCCTTGGCCAGCGGAGCCACTTGATCCACGGTAAGCCCATCGGGCGGCGCATCGATCAGCCGGCTGCCGGGAACCATCGCGGCGGGCTGCGCCAGCCAAGTCGGATACCAGAACGACTTGAATCTCACGCCGCGCCTGGTAGCGCGCGCCGGCCCCGCCGTCAAAACCCTCATAGCTCGGCGGATTCAAAAACAGCGTCTTCATTACTTCAGCAGCCATAGCGACGAGGGCTTTCGACTGCGCTCTAGCTCGGACCCGCCACCGGTCGTTATTTTCCGGCGAGAGGGCCGGCGTAGATGTCGGCGCGTGTCGCGGGTACATGCGCCCGCGCGTCCGCCGTCCACTTTGCAAGCAGCATCTGCACCACCCCAAGGCGGCCTATTGCGAAGCTGTGCGCAGACCCTGCGAGCCAGAAGCGCCAGACGTTGTAGGTGGAGTCACCGACGATAGATCGCGCTGCGGCCTCCCTCGCAGCAAGGCGCTGTGCCCAATGACGAAGCGTCTGCGCATAGTGTTCGCGGAGGTTCTCGACGTCTCTCAGTTCGAAGCCGGCGCGTTGCGCAGCCTCAGCCATCACGGGCAAGTGAGGCATTTCACCGTCGGGGAACACGTAGCTTTCTGTAAAACGCGACCGACGCGGGAAAAAACGCTCGGCAAACGCTCGCACGCCTGTGGCTTTCGCCTGCTGCGTGATGATGCCATGATTGAGGAAGAGTCCCCCGGGCACGAGGGCACAAAACACCGCGTCGAAGTACTCGCCCAAGTTGGCGTCGCCCACATGCTCGACCATGCCGACGCTCGCCGCTTTATTAAACGCTCCAAGGGCGGCAAGCTCGCGATAATCCAGCAGCTCAATCCGACACCGCCGCTCGAGACCTTCTCGGGCGTTGCGAGCCTGTGCGTATTCGGCCTGCCTTCGGCTCAAGGTGACGCCAACGACGCTGACGCCGTACTCTCGCGCCGCGAATCTCGCAAGGCCTCCCCAACCACAACCAACGTCAAGCAGACGCTCGCCGCTGCGGAGGCGGAGTTTTCGGCAGATGAGGTCGTGCTTATTGCGTTGCGCGCGGTCGAGCGTATCAGCCTGATCTTGGAAGTACGCGCACGAGTACGTCATACTCTCATCGAGCCACAGCGCATAGAAGTCGTTCGAGACATCGTAGTGGTAGGCGATCGCCTCGCGATCCCGCTGGAGCGAATGTACCCGACCGCGAAGCCGCGCGGGGCGACGGCCATCTCGGATCACCGGTTCGCGTGGAGGCGCCGGCAGCTTCGTCGCGAGCGCTGCGATCGCTATCCACTCTTTGGGCGTACGCGTATCGGCGACGATGTCCATCGCCGCGAGTCCGCGCTCGATATCACCCTCGACGTCGAGATCGCCGCGCGCGACCGCTTCGCCGGCCCCGAGATCAGAGGTTCGTCTGAGCAGCGCTCGCAGGACGGCTGGGTGATTGAGGACGATCGTAGCCTCAAGAGGCTCATCCGGCTCGCGCAGAACCGTGCCGTCGGCAAGGACGACCGATATGCCGGCATGCACGCCCGCGAAGACGCGGCACACGATCTCTTGAGCTACCTGGACCCCTTCAACGGACCGCTGGGGGAGCTTCTTCGCGCCTCGTTCCGAAGCGATGGTCGGCATGCGTAGCTATCTCCGGCGATGATAAGTGCAATGGTAGTAGATTCGTTCAGTCTTGTCAAACTTCTGCACCGTATCAGCGAGGAGGCTTCATGCAATCCAAAGCGAGCCGCGCAGTGCGTCTTATTGTCTCCTTCGTGGCGGGCGCCGCCATCTTTGCTTGGTGCATACCGATTCTTGGCGGAACCACCGGCGGCATTAGTGGTCGCATCGATGATGCGACGACAGCGGCGCCGCTTTCCGGCGTCCAAGTTCACATGATCGCCCCTTCGGGCTCCGCCGGCACGATGACCGATGCGCGGGGTCGCTATACGTTCCTTTCGCTTTCTCCCGATACATACACGTTGAGCGCCACGAAGGACGGCTATCAGCCATATTCGCAAACCGGGGTGACGATTCAAGCCGACGTGCAGCTCAACCTCAACATCACCATGATGTCTGAGGTGAAATCGCTTGGACGAGTGGTCGCGCGAACAGGGATTGGTTTGGTGCGCCCAGGCCAGACTATCGATCTTTACTCGGTGACGCCAGAAGCTGCAAAGGCCGCGTTGCCGCTTGCCGGACCGGGCGGTGTTGATCAAGCCTACAGCGCGCTTGCTGCAGTGCCTGGCGTTTACGTTCCGCAAGGTCAGCAGGGATGGTATCAGCCGATCTTTATCCGCGGCGGCGATCAAGACCAAATCGGATATGAGTTTGACGGCGTTCCCGTGAACCGTTCCTACGACAATGCACCCGAGGCGCTCCTGACTAACCTCGGTCAGCAAGAATTGCAAGTGTACACGGGCGGCGCAACGGCAAGCTCGGATGGCCAAGGCATCAGCGGCTACGTGAATCAGGTTGTCAAGACCGGAACGCGCATACCGTTCGGCTCTCTGACGTACGGTTTCGGTTTCCCGGCGGGATACCAAAAAGGCGCGTTGGAATACGGCGGAGCTTCACCCAACGACCGCTTCACCTATTACATCGCAAGCGCCTTAGCCTATCAGTCATATCGCTTCGTCGATCCGTTCAACGGCGCGAGTCTCAACCAATCGGGCTTCTTTTTTCCGTCATTTCAGTTCACTGCGAGTGGCGCTCCCATTGATCTCCCCGGCACGACGCTGGGCGCATCGCAGACGCGCGATCGCGAATCGGTCATCAATCTCCACTACGCAATCCCGCACAGCAGCGACAGCGGAAGCGATGACCTCCAACTCCTCCACGTTGAAAGCGACCTGCACACCTTTACGTACGGATCATTTGGTGATTTCGGTGGGAAAGCAACCTTCGGCACGACGTTTGCGTATCCGGATCAATACATCTACACGGGTCAGGTCTTCGCGCCCCTGAACACCGCGGCGGTCGGTCAGTACCTCTTTCCCGACACGCCAGATGCCATGCGAAGCTTCCAAAGCACGGTCAGTCTTAACCTTCGCGCGGTTGCAGACAATGGGTTCAGTCTTACGAAGCTGCAGTATCAGCATAACATCGGCACGCACGCGTACTTGCGCATCTTGGGTTTTAGTTCGTATTCAAACTGGTTCATCGAAGACCCCATTCCCGTACCCTCAACCCTGCAATACATTTTGCCTGAAATCACGTTCGGCGGAAGCATCGCCTTGGCGGATCAACTCAGCGACAAGCATCTCCTCACGCTGTCGACGTCAATCGCCAGTTCGAAAGAGTACCGCTACTCTTCGGGCTTCGACTTCTTGCTCGGTGGCGGAACGACAGCTAACGGACAGATCGGTGGCAATTTTCTCGGCAGCGTCTTGATTGGAAGCTACACGGACGGCATACACTGCTACGACCAATCGAGCGGGGCGTACACGAGCTGTTTTTCATCGGCCTCGCAGGCGACCCTGAACGTCAACTCGGGAGTTTTCGATCCGTTCACCACCGCGGGTGCTGGAACGCCGGCCGCAACAAACGGCGCCCGTTGGATCGTAACCGAAAATGGGTTGGGCGGCCTCATCAACCAAGTCAGTCCCATCCTTACTGCCTTTTCGGTCGCCGACCGGTTTCGCCCCAACGATCGGCTGACGCTGGACGCAGGCGCGCGCGTCGAACGCTACGATGACAGGCTCGTGAACGAAGCCGATGGTTATCCGGCGCGTCAGTTTTGGATCGATGCTTGGAACCACGAGTTTTGCGTTACCTCAGCCAATCTTACGATCCAGCAGCGAACCATCGATCCCGCGACTGGCGCGGCGAGTGCGTGTCCGGCGGGAAGCGGCCCGATCCAGCTCAGCTTGGCGAGCGATTCGACCGAATCGAACTCGGTCTTCGAACCGCGTTTGGCCGCAACGTACCAGCTTTCGGGCGATACGACGCTGCGCGCATCGTACGGGACGTATGCTCGACCGCCGAATGCTTCGTGGGTGCAGTACGGAACGGTGCAACAAGATATCGCAACGGCCATGGCACAAAAATTTATTCCGTACGGCTTCACCTCGCCTCAGCACGACTTAGTTCCGGATGTGTCGCACAACGTTGATTTTTCGTGGGAGCAACGTCTTCACGGAACGGACATGAGCTTCAAGCTGACGCCGTACTATCGCGGGACCATGGGACAATTCGAGAACATCCTGCTCGACACGAGCGGCAACGAATCGGGCGTGAACGTGGGGAGCGAGAAATCGTTCGGCGTTGAACTCGCGCTTCAGAAAGGCAATTTCCAAAGCGACGGAGTCTCCGGGCTCTTGGCGTTCACCTACGACTACAGCCGTTTCCACTACGCTAAGTTCGCCAGCGGTTTCAATTTGCTCGACCTCATCAATCATCAGGTGCAACAGTACAACGCCTACACGTCTGCGTGCGGTGCGGGCGGCAGCGCAGCGGGTCAGTTGCAATTTGGAAGCGCTGTGTGCGGCAGCACGAGCACGGGCGCTGGGGCGGCCAAGTGCTTCACGCCGGGCGGCGCCCCGGACCCAAGTTGCGCTGGCGGCGATACCCCTAACCCGTATTGGAACAGACCCGTGCAACCGCTCTTCGACCCGAACGGATCGTATGTTCCTTATGATGTGTTGCCTGAAGAACCGCTCGCCGCAGGCAATGGCTTCGGGCCGCCGATCACCACGACGCTGCTTGCACAATACAAGCATGCACGCTTCACGGCAACGCCTTCGGTCACGTTTACCTCAGGCACGTTTTACGGGGCACCGCTTGCCATGATCGGCAGCGATCCCGCAACCGCTAACTCGTCGACGATCCCAATTCCCGACGACTTCACCGGCAAGTTCGACAATATGGGCGCATTCATGCAGCCCTCGCGTATTACCGCTAACCTGCAACTCGGCTATGCACTGACGAACGCCGCACAACTCACCCTGGCGATGACCGGCCTTGTCGACGCGTGCCATCAGCGCGGTTACCCTTGGGATCGCGCAGACTTTTGCACGTACACAACGCTCCCGTTCAGCGTGGCGCCCAATTCGAGCACGTTCTCCAGCGCAGCCGGAGATCCGAACTACGCGTTTCCCTACACGGTGCAAAACGGAAACAACAATACGCAATTCTTGGGGACGAAGATTCCGTTTCAAGCATATGTGACGCTCCAGGTGAAGCTGTAAGCACACCTGACGCCACCTGCGCTTTAAAATGTAGTCGCGCGAATTCATTCGCGCGTGCGCAATTGCGAGCTCTGGCCTTGGCTGCACTCGTTGCGGTGCAGTTCGCTGGGTGCGCGCGCACCGTCGCCCCCGGCGGCCCGCCGACCTTTGTCATCGCGCAAACGTCCGAACCGCGCACCCTCGACCCGCTGCTTGCGAGCGGCCCCACAGCCGAACAAATAGGATCGCTCGTCTACTCCTACCTCGTTCGAATAGACTCGCATGGGCAACTCGAGCCCGACCTCGCGGCGCGGGTTCCGACCAGCGCGAACGGTGACATCTCCCCCGACGGAAAGACGATTCTCTACCACTTGCGCCGCGGCGTGCGCTGGCAAGATGGAGCGCCGTTTACCGCAGCGGATGTCGTCGCGACCTTTCGCGCGGTCATGGATCCCCGCAATCCCGTGCCAACGCGTCTCGGTTTCGACCAGGTCGCCGACATCCGGGCGCTCGATGCAACAACCTTACGCGTGCAGTTGCGCGGACGCTTCGCCCCATTTCTCACCTATTTTTTTGAAACCGAGAATTATCCAATTCTCCCAGCGCACGTGCTCGCACGGATCCATTCCCTGAGCGGCTCTATTTTCGACGCCACGCCGATCGGCACCGGACCGTTTCGCGTCGAGGCGTGGCACCGAGCTGACAGTTTACAGTTAGCGGCCAACGCCGACTACTTCGGCGGCGCGCCGAAGATCGCACGCTTGCGCATTCAATTCGTGCCGAGTCAGCAAACCATCGTGCTGCGCTTGCAGACTGGTGAGGCGAACGCGTATCTCGCCGCCGATCCCTTCGTGCTGGCGCAATTGCGCGCTAATCGGCGACTGCAGCTTCGGATCGTGCCGATCTATGGCTTTCTGTGTTTGAGCATGCAAACACGCGATGCAGCTTTGCGCGATGCCCCCGTGCGCCGGACCATTGCGCATGCGTTTGATTTCGGGCGCGATGTCGCGCTCGCGTCACACGGCATCCTTGACTCCCACGAAGCGGCGCGAGGTCTCTTCACGTGGGCCTACGTGTCAAGGAGCGCGCCTGCGTCTTTTGCCAGCTTACCTTCCAGCCTCACGATCTCGATCGATGGCACGCGCCAACTGGAGCGCACGCTGGCGGTGATCATGCAGCAAGAGGCACGTCGCGCGGGAGTTGCGCTCGCGATTCGGACCTATTCCGCGCAGCAGTTTGAAGCCACCTCAACTGACGCCGGACCGCTGGCGTCTGGCAACTATCAACTCGCGTTGCACGAGATCCTCACGGGCGCGGATCCGGAAACCTCCTGGCTGCTCGCCTGCTCGCAGATACCGCCTGCCGGGTATAACGTGACGCGCTTTTGCGAACCTCAAGTCGATCGGGCTCTGAACGATGCGTTAGTCACGAACGACCGCCTGCGGCGTATTCGCGACTACGCTTCAGTGCAAGATGCGGTGGCACGCGACGTTCCCTTCGTGGCCATCGCGCAACTGCGCGAGATCGAAGCCATCCCTGCTGGCATGCGCGGATTCGGACCTAGTTTGGAAACCCCGTACTATCACGCAGAGCGCTGGCAACCCTAAGCGCTAGGCCAGCTGGGACTCGGTTTGACGGCAGGGCCAAGGAGCCGCGCATTGGTCGTCTAACGGTCTTTTTGAGCGGCATCGAACATCAGGCGCCGCAAGAGAATTCGTTAGAGAAATCCGGAGTGAATCCAATGCTTGCTGCAATTGTTTTGGCAGCCGTGACTGCGGTGGCAACATCGACGCCCGCCCCGTCAGCGGGCCAGCCCACTTACAAGCCATTGCGTGAAGTCGTGTACAAAGTGGTTGCAAATCTGCAGATCAACGACACGAGCGAATCGTATGGCGGCTTTAATCCAGACCCGTCTGGGGTCATCGGCAGTTATAATGCGGCGCCGCCGGGCTCCAGCGGCTCGACCGGCAACACCGGGACCGTCACCGTCGACATCATGGCCGTGGCGCCCGACGGCACGTTAGGCATCCAGGTCACCGAGCAGTGGAATGGCATCGCCCGCCCCTTAACCTTTGATGGCGCCGTTGCGCCCGATGGCACCGTTCAGTTCCCGCAGTCGACGATCCACGACGTGACGCGAGAACTGCTTTCGTATTTCGGCACAAAGTTCGCTCCATCCGATGGTCTCGACACTTCCACGCGCTGGCAAACGAATCAGCCGTATATGAACGGCAACGTGACGACTGATTACTCCGTCAGCGCCGTGAACGGGAGCATCGTCACCATTCAAAAGAAGCAGACGATTAAGAATTATGACGTATACACGGAAGGCACAATCCAATATGAGGCAACCACCCTCGTCCCCCTGTCCGGGCGCGTAACCAAAAGGATGAGTTCATCGACGAACGGTGCGGCGACAGAAAACCTAGCCGCTTCTCAGACGTCGAGAGATCGAATGCTGACGCTTCGATTCGATCTGGTTTCTGACACGCGCGCCGCTGCGGCGGGCCACTAAATACAAATCGGGCCGGGCGCAGTGCCCGACCCGGTATCGCTCCTCTACGGGTTAGCCGCCACCGGGCTTCTTTGAACCGGTTGGCTTCTTTTGTTTTGTGGCACCGTGGTGCGGGTTGACGCTCTGGGGATGATGGGTCGCGCCACCAGGATTGGCAGTGTAGACGTTGTTTGCGGGAGCAAACTTGGTCCAGCGATCCTTTAAGCCCGGGTTAGAAGGCGCGCCCGCCCCTGCCGCTGCTCCTGCCGGTGCATCGACGTGCGCCGCAGTCCCTCGGTTGGCATTGAACCGACCCCATGCGGAGGACGGAGCCCCTCCTTGCGATGGTGCGCTGCCAGTGGTGGACTTCGTCTGGATTCCATTGCCAGCCGGGAGCTTCGGTGACGCTCCGTTTGCGTGATAGTCGCGCGTGGTTGATGCTTCGATTGCCTTTTGTTGCGAATCGAAGGACGGTGGTAGCTTGGTCGGCGCCGAGAGTCGCGCAAAGTGCGGGGAGACCGGCGCCGCGACGACTGCGTGGCCCGGCTCGACTTTCGTGAACGACAGATTTTGCCGGGTTGGCACTATCGGCACCGCGCTCTTGACGAGCGACACTGAACGGAGATCCTCAGGACGGACCGCCACATAGTGATACGACGTCCCATCGGTGAAGTTCGCATGCGACACGACAGCTACACCATTCCTTACGAGCGCGTTGCGATAGATGTGAGTGACGTTGACGTTCGTGACGTTCACGTTGGTGATGTTGATAACCGTGCGATTAACGATCGTCGGACCCCACCATGGATGGAAGGGTTCGTATGGCGCAAGCGGCACCCAGCCGACGTTGCCAAAGGCGAGGCTGAAGCTTGATCCACCGCTGCCGAAACCGAAGAACGCAACCAGCGCTGGCCGGTACACGGGGCGAACGTACACGGGACCAGGATACCAAGCCCACCCGTAGCCACCGGTGTACAACCAGCGACCATAGTGGTAGGGCGCCCAACCCCATGGCTCGTAGCCAACCCAGGTCCAACCGTAATACGGCTCCCAAGCCCAACGACCGTCATGATAGGGAGCCCAACCTGGCGCGACCCCGTAGGGAACCCAAACGTTGCCATAGTCCGGTTCCCATACCCAATGGCCGTCTGCATTCAGATCGTCTGCGCCAACCATGTCGGGGTTGATGTACTGATCGCTGTAGGCTTGCTGCGCATATTGATCGCGTTGCGCGTTCCATGAATCAAAATCATCGTACGCAACGACCGCGACTGGTCGAATGACCGGGTTGGACGACGTTCCGCTAATGACGACTGTAAGTCCGGCGCCGATCGTCTGCCTGCCCTGCGGCGCTAAAAGATCCGCGCTACCCGAGCGAACGGTAAACGTCGTGCTCCCATCGCTCGCGACAGAAACGCGGTACTGGCCCGCGACGTTCGGCCGAATGCTAATCGACGGGGTGTCCACTTGTGGATCGGCGACGTATTTGAACATGCGCAACTCGATCGTGCCGGCAGCCAGCTGCAACGTCTCGTTGTTCGCATCGAGCTGCGTGAAGCGCAGCTGCGAGTTGGCGCCCACGCGAACGAAATCGTTCGCATCGAGCTGTACTTCGGCGCGCGAATCGCCAGCTGGCGTGGAGAGATAGTCGCCAACGTTCACCGGCGCGTTAATGCTTGCTGCCACTGTGTCGCCTGAATCGCCGCGCTGCATCGTGACGTTGCCGTGCAGGACGCTGATCCTTGCAACGCTGCTGCCGGCATCGGTCGTGTCATCCGCTTTTGCTTGCGTTGACAATGTGGCGCAGCACCCAAGGGCGATAAACAAACTCAAAGAAAGCGGGAAGATTTTCCAATTGCTCTTTATATATTTGTTTTGCATTTCGAAAGGCCTCACAGTGGTATTCGGATTCAGTCTACTAAGATAGTATCCCGACAGCCATGTTCTAGCGTGAAAATTATGTGAGAACTCGCACACTGTTGACCTAACGCAACCATAGGTGCTACGAGTTCCTGAGAATCTCGGAGATTTCTTAAAGCTTGATGAGAACGAAAGAGAAAAAACTAGTGTTTGTGCGCCTTGGCGAAGCGAAACAAGATTGCGGTGAGCGTTGACGGATCGGCGGCATCGGCTTCGTTCAGATTCAACGATTGCGATGTCTTTGCGTCCGGATTGCTGCCGGAATTCACACTCGTAAGATCGATGAGCGGTTTCGAGGCGGTCCACGGTTCCGCGTTCCCCTGGTTCGCAAAGTCAAAGGTCATCGGGGTTGCTCCAGCGTCGAATTGGCTCATCGGCGGGAGACCCAAGAGCAACTCGATCGTCCGCAAGACGCTTGAGGTCGTGTAATGCGTGTGATCGACGAGGCCCCGCTTAATAGGACCGCCGACAATCAACGCTTCGGCGCGGTGGTCGCTGACGTGATCCGGTCCGGCTTGTGCATCGTCCTCCACACTGAAAATGATGGTATTCGCCCAATATGAGCTGTGGCTCACGGCGTCCACCAGACGCCCGACCGCATAGTCATTGTCCGCCAGCATGGCATACGGTGTCTTATAGCCGGGCCTGGTCGCCGCGGTATGATCGCTCGGCAGTCGAACGATTTCCAGTTGTGGCAACTTCCCGTCTGCGACGAACTGGCGAAACTCGCGCAGCCATTCTTCTATCCGCTCTTGATCCGAGTGGTGCAGATCGAATCCTCGGTAATTCGGGTCGATCCAACCATCTAGCGACGGATCGGAAGGGGCAAACGGCGCATCGCCGCCCAGTTTGAGAAATTCGCCATAATCGCGAAAGGTCACGCCGTGCTCGATCGCATCGTTCCAAAGATATCCTGCTTGAGGCGATGCCGGGCCGCGTTCCTCGAAGTCGTAGGTCGGCCGTCGGCCGGAGTATTCGGGGGGCCAGAACTTCTCAACCCAATCGCTCGCGTAGGCGGCCGTGCTCCAGTTATGGCCATCTGCGCTGACGGCGGCGTCCGTGTCGAAATTATCCAACAGGACAAACGACTGCGCAAGCCGGTGAATATTCGGCGTGACGCGCCTGCCGAAAATCGTCAGATCCGAATCCCCATTGCCACGAGGATCGTCACCCAGCACTTCATCGTAGGTCCGATTTTCCTTAATGATGTAGATAACGTGCACGTTCTTTGGCAACTCGACGGTCATCGGCAATTTTGGTTTGTAAGGCGAGTTCAGTCGGACGGCAGCGAGCCCCGCGACCAGGCTCGCGTGATTTGACAAGGGCAGCATTTCGAGATCGCCGGTGGCAAGCGCAGCCACGTAGTAACGGTCATCTCGAGGGGCGCCATGCGCGATGACGTCGGAATGCGCATAGAACGGATTTGGGTGGCCTGACACGCCCTTCCCATCGAGAACGTAAATTTTCTGGCCATCCCTTGACACAGTGACGTCTGTCGGATACCAACCTGTCGGAATCGCACCGAATGCGGTAGGGGTGCTGGTCGTCAGATCCACTGCGACGATTGCGTTGTCGCCCGCGTCCGCCACAAAAAGCGTCCTGCCGTATGGCGACAGGGCGAGACCGTTTGGCGTTGCGCCTTCGAGTGCGTGGGGATAGATGTTCGCGTCGATGGTCGCGTGCAGGGCCTGCTTCTTTGTGTCGATCTCGGCGACGGTATCGCTGTTGGCGCACGCAACGTAGAGCTGCTCGCCATCGCGAGACAATAATTCGGCATTGGGGTGTGCGCCGACGGTAATTTCTTTCTCGAGTTTTCCACTCCGTGCGTTCACAACCGAAACCGAAGACGACGCCCAATTGCTAACGTAGAGTGTCTGGTTGTCGGGCGATAGCACGACAGCATATGGGGCCTTGCCGACCTTGGTCGACCAGACTTGGTTGCCTCGGCCCGCATCGATGGCGACGAGCTGATCGGCATCGAGCTCGGCAGCATATAGCATGCCGCTGGTTGCCGCCAGCCCGGAAATCCAAAGATCGCCCGTGCCGAGCGTGATGGATCCCGCGCTTGAAAGAGCCCCCGTATCTCGTGCGATCTTGTAGCGCTCGATGGTGTTGCCGTTTGCCGTGGATGCATACAGCAATTGCCCCGAAAACGCGAGTCCATAGAAGGCCCCAGGGACCGGCACACTCGAGACGACTCTGCCGGTTTGCTCGTCGACCAAAGAGATGGCCACCGCTCCGTAACCTCCAGTCGTGATGGCGAGCCATCGACCAGAGGGATCTTCAACCATATGGAGAGGCAGCGTGCCGAGCGGTGCGATCGAGCCAGCCGGCGTCACATGCCAGCCGTTTGGTAGCATGACGCTCGAGGCGGCGAGCAGCGATGTGCTCGGTGACAGCAACACAAGCGCTGCCACGAGAAACTGCATTCCCCTTACCGCCAGCTGCACCGGAGAATAGTTGTGCGCACGCCGCTGCTGTGCCTTGTCGAACAGCCGGGATTCAAGACGAAACAAATGGAACCGCGCCAGGAATGAGCGTGCCGCCCTTTGGGCCCTCGAGGCCAACCGATTTTTTGGCAAACGAACGAACGTTTCTGGCATATGTCAGAACGTCGCTTTCTGTTATGGCCTTTGGGTTTGTCATCTCGCGGTTTGGACTGTTCCTTCGGGTCCTCCCTGGCGCAGCAACAGTGTCGTCGCCTTTAGGCAGTGAGCGTTTGGGATTGGCTTTTGCTGTGTTTGGATGTCTGCTTGCGATCTTCGGGGTCTGGCGCTTTTACTCCACGACGCGCGATCTAACGAAGGACCAATTTCGTCCAAGCGCTGCGAGCAATCTGATTGTTGGCGTGGCAACCTCTCTTTTGGGCATCGCAGTCGTCCTCAGCCTGCTCAAGATAATGTAGTCGCGCGAATTTATTCGCGCGTGGGCACTTTGCGCCGCCGGAAGATTTCGCGACGCAACCCTTCTTCGCCGCGCTGCATCGACCACTCGTGATTGTTCGCGAGAAAGGAACGCACGAGCGGCGAAATGAGCCGCAACAAAGGCTTCTCCAGCCGCCGTCTCGTTCCGCGAGTCGCCAGATCCCCGTGCCGATGAGGTCGCCGGTCGAGGTCAGCGTGGACCCATAGAGATCAGGCCACCAGCGCGGCAAGGACGCCGTATCCTCCAGGATGTCAGCAACTTCGAAGATTGTTGCCCCATCGAAGCGCCATGGCGTTAAGAAATTATATTCTTGCGCCATGCGGTGACGTGCGAATAAATTCGCGCGACTACATCAGGTGTGGGCAGAGCTTGCTGCCTGCAGCGCGGCGCGGACCTGCGCCTCCGACATCTCTCCCACCCGATACGCGGCCACAGTACCGTTTGGGGCTATAAAAACGTGCAAAGGCAGACCCAAAAGCCCGTAGTTACCACCGACGTCGCCGCCGCTATCGAGCGTCAATTTGTAGGCAAGCTTATACTGCTGCGCAAATTGCTTGACTTTGTCCGCGGATTCAAGTTCGTCCACGCCGATGACCACCACGTTGCGCTTTGCGAATTGCTGCGAAAGTTTTGAAATGTACGGCACCTCTTCTTTGCACGGCTGACACCAGGTCGCAAAGAAGTTGAGATAGACGGCGTGACCTTTCAGTGAATCGAGCGAAACGGTGCCACCGCCATTCGCCACGATAGGCAGCGAAAAGGCCGGCGCGGGTGATCCCACGTGTGGTGGGGCCGCCGCCCAGACACGCGCTGCAAGCGCGAGCGAGGCCACGATCAACCCCGCGCAGCACAAGAACGTCGTGAATGAATTCACGACGCCACATTTTCGTGTGGCCGTGAGTAAATTCACGACACGATATCTCAATTTTGCGGGTGTTGCTGTAACCATGCGTATGTCTTGTTGACGTTGGTCAACGGACTCCAATCGAAATAGCTAAAGAGTATCTTACCGTCTTTGCCGATCACAAACGTTTCACGTTTGGCGAGCGTCAAGGACCCAACACCGATTTCAACCCCGTAGGCTTTGATGACCGTACGGTTCGCGTCGCTGACGAATCGTTGCGGCGCGGGTGTTTTTTCTTGAAAATCGGCGAGCGTCTTCACGTCATCTGGAGAAATACCAACCACTTCGGCCCCGAGCTTTTCAAAATCCGCCAACCTGGCGGCGTAGGCTTTCGCCTCGATGGTTCAGCCAGCGGTAAACGCTTTGGGAAAAAAATACAGCACGATGGCGTGCTTGGCCAGTGCGTCTTTGAGGTTGAACGAGCTCACCTTGCCGCCTAGCGTTGAGTCAGCGGTGAAATCGGGCGCCGTGTCTCCCACGGAGAGCGCGCTCGCCGGTCCTGCAACGGCAAGAACCGCTATGGCTCCGGCCGCGACCCCAATCAACAACCAAGGAAATTTCATGAATGCTACCTCGGAGGCACACCCTGTCCGGGGCTCATTCGGACTAGTGAATGATCGGGCCTGTCTTGACGACCTCAAATGCACTTCCGGGAACCGTCTTGAGCTGGTCTAGGTCGTTGTCGTTCCAATTTGTGTTCGTCTCGCCGGTAATGAACCAGTCAGAGCCATTGTCGGCCACGATCATGCCATACTTCTTCAACGCAACGAGCACGACTTTTGATTCGCCCGTGAAGTGCGAAATGTCATAACTTGCCTTGAGGCGCACGCGAAGCCCCATCGGCGGGAGGTTGGCATTCGTCGAACTACTCGCCCAATGGGTCGCCGGGTGAATAAATCCTTGTTGTGTCTGATGAACCGTAAATCGCAGTGCGTGATCGATCGCCCCTTGCTGCACTTCGTAGTAGCGGACGAGGCCCGCGAAGATCGGCAAGCCGGCAGCATCGGCTGAGGTCCATCCGTCGGGGCGTAACGCATCCGAGTTAAAATGGAAGATCGCACCCGAGCCCGCATTCCAGCCGGGACCAACGTAGAACGAGTAATATGTTTCGTAGAGAACGCAATTGTCGCGGTCGATGACGAGCACGTGCCGGTCACCGGTTGAACCAGAACCACCTTCCACCGGAGCGTTTGCCGGAAATGGATATGGGCCAGGGTCGCTTTGATCGCCGTACTCCGTGAAGTTGATGGGCACTTTCGGCTGCGTTCCAGGCACGGTAATGTATGGGATTCCGTACGTGGGATTCGATCCGAAATCTGGGTGCAGGTTCTTCGTCGATGCATTCATGCTCGCGAGATAGTTCGCAGAGTTGGGGTCCACCGGGTAATTTGAGATATCCGTGTTCCAGGGATTATCCGAAGGAAAGACCTGGCAGCTATCGATCATCGGCTCCGCGGGTGTCGTACCAACGGGCGTCGGTGACGGCGATGGAGCGGAGCTTGGAGTGGGCGTTGCGTTGGGAGGACTCGTCGGCTGGGGACCCAGGGGCCCCGGGAGTGCGCTCGAACCGCCCGAGCACGCAGCGGCAAAGAGCAGCACCCCGATCACTACGCCTGCGGCCCACCACCTCATAAAGTAATAATTCGGCTAGTCGCTGGGCCTTAGATGCTTGCTACGAAAGTGCGATGCGGAACACACCGCGCGAATACGTTCGAGCGAGCGGACCTGAAGGTCCGCTGCTACGTGGGGTTACAGATGAGCGGTGACGCGCTCCGGGAGCGGGCCGACTTCTTCTTCCTCTTCCTCGTCTTCCTCGGCGAGTTCGAGCATGCGCTTCTGGCGACGCTCGTGGAACCGCTCCATCCATCCAACGAGCCCTTGGTAAATGACCGGGATGAGGAAGAGCGTGAGCAACAGCGAGCTCAACAGACCGCCGATGATGACGGTGCCGATCGACTTGCGGAACTCCGCGCCCTCGGTGATGCCGAGCGCGAGTGGCAACATGCCGAAGATCATCGATGCCGTGGTCATAACGATTGGCCGGAACCGAACCGACGCCGACTCTCGCATGGCCTCGGCAATCGAGAAGCCGCGCTTGCGCAGTGTGTTGGCATAGTCAACGAGGAGGATGCCGTTCTTGGCCACGAGTCCTGTGAGCATGACAATACCAAGCATTGAGAATATGTTCAGCGTCTGTCCTTGGAAGTACCGCACGTTCGGGAAGACGCCGTGCAAAAGATTGACGCCCGTCAGCAGAAACGAGATTCCGATAAACGCCAGCGGCACAGTGAACATGATGATGAGCGGCGCTAAGTAGCTCCGGTAGAGAATCACGAGCAACATGTAAATGAGCACGAAGGACGTGAGCAGCGCGATGCCGATCTTTTGCATAGACTCGGTTAACAGCTGACTATCACTGCCTTCCGCTTCTTTTAGGCTCACCCCAGCAGGCAAGAAGTTCGGCTGCTTCAACGCAGCATCGATCTTGTTCTTCACCTTGCTGATGGGGGCGCCGTTCTTCGTGTCGGTGCTCACCGTCACGATACGCTGACGGTCCTCGCGCGTGAGCTCGGTTGGCTCCTGCATCCACTTGAAATTGGCGACAGAACTCAGCGGTATGAGCATGCCGTTGGTGGCTCGTACGGTTACGGCGCGCAGTTGGCTTTCATCGTTGCGCGTTTCGGGTGGGAGCTGCACAATCGCATTGACCAGACCCTCGGGCATGCGCACCTTCGTCGCAATGACACCGCCGATGGCAGCTCGCGCAGCGGTAGCGGCATCCTCCGGGGAAACGCCAAGTAAGGCGGCGCGCTCGCTATTAATGTCGATTTCAAGTCGCGGACCGGCAATCTGGGTCGTTGTTTGCACGTTGTTCGAGTCGGGGATGGTGGCGATGAAATTCTTGAGCTTGTTGGCGCCAGCCTCAACGGCCTCGCTCGATGCGCCGGTCAAGGTATACTGAATCGGGGCTTGTCCGCCGTTTTGGCCATGTGAAGCCTCGATGCGCCCGCCCGGCACGAGGTAACCGAGCTTCGTCACCGCGGCGATCACTTGGTCCTCGTTGTGCCGCTTCTTTTGGTCGAGGGTAACGAACATTTCCGCAACTTGTCCGCCTCGCGTGCCGGATTTGTGTCCGGCCGTGCCATTCACGCTCTCGACTCCATCCATCTTGAGGACAGCGTCCTCAAGCCGCAGCAGGCCGGATTCGGTGACGCCGATTGGCGTTCCAGGCGGATACGTCAGGTCGACGATCGCGAATCCCCAGTCAGTTGTGGGTTGAAACTCAAATGGAACGATCTGCGCGATGATCGGCACGAAGGACAAGAAGACCAGGGTAAAACAGCCGACGATGACGAGCCATGGCCGCTTCATCGCCCAAGGCAACGCGCCGTCATGATACGACTTGCGCACGCCTTCAAACCAGTTGCCGAATCCATTGATGAACCTGGCCCAACCCGAAGCGGTCGCTGAGCGCAGGGGCCGCGGTCGCTTGAGGAGCGCCCAGTGCGCGGCGAGCAATGGCGTTAACGTAAAGGAGACGAGCAGCGAGAACAGCGTCGCGACGACGATGACGAGCGCAAACTCGCGCAAGAACTCTCCCACAATGCCCGACATGAACGCGATAGGCGCGAACACGACGACGTCCACCAGCGTGATGGCAATCGCCGCATTCCCGATCTCTGTGCGACCATCGATCGCCGCTTCCTCGGGCCCTTTGCCCATCAAGCGGTGACGCGTAATGTTTTCGAGCACAACGATCGAGTCGTCCACCAAAATGCCAACCGTGAGGGACAGCCCCATCAGCGAGAGGAGGTCGATGGTCATCCCCATGACCCACATGACAAAGAACGTCGCTAAGATCGAGGTGGGGATGGCGATCATGACCACGGCTGCGCTGCGCAAAATGTGCAGGAAGAGCAGCAGCACGATCGCGGTCAGCAAGATGCCTTCGAAAAGATTTTGCAGCACGCCATTGATCGAGTCGTGCATAAAATCGGCGTCTGCCTGTAGTTCCTTGAAGTGAAGTTGTGGGTACTTCTCCGCAAGGGTCTTAAATTCGGCGCGAGTGGCAGTGGTCGTGTTCTTCGTATCGCTGTTTGCGTCACGCACGACCTGCAAAATAATGCCCGGACCGCCGTTCAGGCTCGAGATGAGCCGTTGGTCCGCGAATCCATCGACGACCTTGGCGACATCCCCTACCTTGATTTGGCCATTGGGCTGGCCCGGCAACGTCAGCGGCAGCGCCGCGATTTGGTCAGCGCTCCGAATGTCCGCGCGCACGCCCACCGTTGTCTCTTGAAACGGCTGGTCCAACCGGCCACCAGGCAAACTCACATTGCCGACGCCAATCGAGTTGCTCACGTCGAGCAGCGTGCCTCCCACGCCGTTGAGCTGAGCGACATCCGGCTCGATCGTGATTTGTCGGTCATACAGACCACCGGCTGAGGCGCCGCCAACACCCGGCACGTTTCGAAGATCTGGGATGAGCTCGTTGTTCACGAGATTTGAAAGGTCGATAGGCGTGAGGCTGGGCGCACTGACTGCCTCGATCACGATGGGGTCGCCCGAGGTATCGTTCTTCGAAACAAAAGGCGGGTCCATGTCCGATGGCAAGTAAATGCGCGCCGCGTCGACCGCTTGTTGAACATCGTTGGCAGCGAAATTGACGTCAGTGCCCAAGTTGAGCGACACGTCCATGAAGGCGATGCCATCTTCAATCGTCGTGTTGACGTGCTGAACGTGGTTGACGTTTTGCAATTGGTCTTCAATCGGTTTGACGACCAATCGCTCCATTTCGTCTGGGCTAGCGCCGGGATAGTCGGCTTCAATGCTCACGTCCGGGAATTGAACGTTGGGATTGACGTTTTGTCCCATCATCCGATAACCGACCAAGCCAAAGACGGTCACGCCTAGGAAGAAGAGCGTGACAATCGTTGGATTCTTAATGGCAAAGCGTGTCAGCCACATATACCGGATTATAGCAACGGAAGGGTGAATTTGTTACGAGTCTACAGCAGTTTTGGTCGTTTTCGAATACTTCTAGATATCTTCTGAAGCTGGGTTCCGCACTCTTTGTTAATCAATGATCGTTTCTTTCAGCTGAAGGCTGGACTTTACGCCCCGGGGGCGTTCGGTCGCTTCATTATAGAGGCACTCGCGCAGAGCGAGGTGATTCGAGTCTCCGCTCTTGCCAGCCGTACGCCACAGCGGGCTTCAGCCGCCGCAGCCCAGCATGGTATTTCGCGAGTCCACCAGACTTTTGAGCAACTGATAACGGACCCTGAACTCGACATTATCATCCTCGCCACCCCACCGGACGAGCACGGGCCCCAAACGCTCGCCGCTCTCGGCGCGGGCAAGCACGTCTTCGTTGAAAAACCCATGGCCACAACCCTGGAGTTCGCCGAGCGCGTTATCGACTCTGCGAGCGCCCGCAACCTCGTCGTGGCAGTCGATTACCCCATGCTCTATACGCCGCTCGTTGAAGCCGTCACGCTCTTCGCCAAATCACAGCTCGTTGGACCGCTGCTGCGCATCTCTGTCGAAAACATCGCGAGTTCCCAGGGGCTTGACGACAGCCACTGGTTTTGGAACAAAGAGATCTCGGGCGGGATCTTCGTTGAACACGGCGTTCACTTTTTCGACTGGTGCGGCCGGATCGCAGGCGACGCGCAGCATGTGGTGGCTCTCACAGGTAGCAGCGGACCTTTAGGTCCGGTTGCGCGCGTTGCGAGCAAAGTGCGGGAAGATCGGGTCTTTGCTGCGGTCGAGTACGTGCAGGGCGCAATCGCTTCGTACTATCACGCCTTCGTGACGCAGCCACAAATGGAACGCACCCGCTCGGTTCTCTCATTTGAATCCGTCGATCTCATCTTGGATGGGTGGATTCCAAACCTGCTCCGACTCCACGGACAAGGCGCGGCGGTGGGCACAACCACGATTCGCCGCATGATGAGCCGTTCGGTTGCGAGCGTTCCCGACGCGAGTGCTGGCTTTATCTTCGACGCAGGACCGAAACAAGTGCTCTATGCTTCGGCCGTTCGCGCGGCAATCGAAGATATGGCGCGCTCGATTCGCGAACCAGGTTACATCGCACGCAACGACGTCCGAAGAGCCCTCCCAAGCCTCCAGGTTGCCGTTGCGGCTCGCGAAGCTGCGAGGATCGGCAGTTCAGTTAACTTGACGTCTGCGAAAATCTCAGCGCTGCCTTAATTTCATCAGGTGCAGGCTTCCCGAGGAGCAGCTTGGGAAGGTCGGCCAATCCAACAGGGTGCGAAACGATTCCCTGCACTTTCACAGTGCCGGCGGCAAGCAGCGCAACAGCTTTTTCCATGGTAAAAGGGTTAATATTGGAGGCGACCAGTCGCAGTTCTTTGCGGTAAAGCTCATACGGCTCGATGGCTACTTTGACTCCGCGCGGCGACACGCCGAAAAGCAAGATGTCTGCGCCTCGGCGCGCGAGACGCACCGCGGTAAGGACCGCTTCGGGATTGCCGCTGCACTCCAAAACCAGGTCGTATTCCTCGCTATGGCTGTCGTGCTCCATCATCTCGGGCGTGTAGACCTCATCGGCGCCCAACGATTCGGCAAGATCGCGCCGCACGGCAGATGGTTCCGACATCACAACGGACGCCGCGCCGATCTCTCGAACGGCCTGCGCCGCGAGCAGCCCGATGCTCCCGGCACCCAGGATCGCCACCGTGCCTCCGGATTGGACTTTCACCCGTTCTAAGCCATGCACGACGCATGACAAAGGCTCGGCAAACGCCGCTTCATCCAAGGCAAGCGAGGCCGGTATTCGATAGAGTTGGGATTGCGGTACCAGCACCTGGGGTGCCATGCCACCTGCACGGGTGACCCCGATAGCGCTGAGGTTCTCGCAAAGGTGAACGTCGCCGCGGCGACATGGCGTGCACTCGTGATCGGCGATGTTTGGATCGACCGCCACCCGGTCGCCTTCCTTGACCCGATCCACGCCGCGCCCAACGGACACAACGGTACCCGCAATCTCATGACCAAGCACGTTGGGGTATTTGGCCGGATACGTTCCGTCTGCGATGTGACGGTCAGTGCCGCACACTCCACATGAAGCGACGGCCACAACCGCATCGTGCTCGCCTGGACTCGGATCTTCCCAATCGCCAATCGAGACATCCTTAGGCCGGTGCGCGATCAATGCTTTCATGGAGCCAATCTTTGTCCAACACGCTGTGTAGTCCCGCGAATTCATTCGAAGTGGAATATGTAGTCCCGCGAATTCATTCGCGGGAACCTAGAGGTCCGTTGCTACATGCCGAGAGAATGCGGCCGCGTGCAGCGACTTCGCGTTCGAGACGGTTACTTCCGAGACAAGAGCGGCAAACCCGTGTATCTTATCGGGGCTAATTTTTGGCCGAAGCAGACCGGGCCGTGGATGTATCGCGACCGTTTCGACCCCAGTGCCGTTGCCTCAGACTTGCGCGAGCTTGCCGCGCTCGGCGCCAACGTGGTTCGAGTCTTTTGCTTTCTCCCCGATTTTTTGCCCGCACCCGATGTCGTGAACGAGAAGGCGCGGGACCGCCTTGGTACCCTCATCGAGCTTGCCGCCAGCGAGGGCATGTGGTCGATCCCTACATTTTTGGTTGGCCACATGTCTGGCGAAAATGGGGCGCCCGAGTGGAGCAAGGGAAGGAACTGGTATACGGATCCCCTTCTCCTTGATGCCAGCGAGCTGCTGGTTGGATCCGTTGCCTCGCACTTTTCGGGAGATGCACGCATCGCGGCATGGCTGCTGACAAACGAGTGGCCGCTCTTTGCGGGAACGATCGGATCTGAGCAGAGCGAGCGTTGGGCGAAGCGTCTGATCGAGGTCCTCCGCGCTGCGGATCCGGAGTGCAACGTTTCCGTCGGCGATGGTGCGTGGGACGTCATCGGGGGTGAGCGCGGCGTTCCAAACACGGGCGCGCTGCGCGAACTTGTGGATTTTGTCGGCCCGCACTTCTATCCAAAAGAAACTGATTCGTTGCGCCACGCCGCATTTGCCGGCTTTGCGATGAAAATGCTGAAGCCCTTAGATCGACCAGTGCTGCTTGAGGAATTTGGATGTTCGTCTGACCAAGCAGATGACGACTTCGCGGCCGGATACTACCGAACGACCTTATGGTCGGCCTTCGGAGCCGGCAATTGCGGCACCCTCATCTGGAATTCTCATGACTTTACGCTTGAGAACCGCGCCCCATATTCGCATCACCCGTACGAACTGCACTTTGGCGTTATTCGCACTGACGGATCGCGCAAACCTCAAGCCGCCGAATTTCAACGCTTCGCAGCGTACGCTGTGAAACAGAATCCGGATGAATGGGAAGTGATGCAACCGGCCGCCGCGATCGGGCGTACCTCGTATTACACGATCGACTTTCCCTTCGATTGGGGCTGGAGCAAACCGGAGCTTCGCGATCTCTTTCTGCAAGCGTACAGCACCGCCGTTCAAGCCGGGCTGGACGTGGGTTTCATTGACTTACGTTCGGCACGTACCTCGCAGGTGACCATGCTGATCGTCCCTTGCATGCAACAAGTCACAACCGAAGATGCAGCCGGCGTTGAGCGTTTCGTGCGCGACGGCGGCACAGTCTACATCTCCTATGGCGGCGAACCATGGTTTCCACAACTCGGGCGCTTTGTGGGAGCAAGGCTTCTCATCCGGTATGGCTCTGGTCGAACCACGGGGTGAGGATGTGGTTCAAATGCGTTTCGTACGCGACTTCGGAGGGATCGAAAAAGACGCACAACTGGAATTTCCGATCCTTGGCGCAGCCCGCCGCTGTGCTCCAATGCGCTGCGTGCCCAAAGAAGCAAGTGTCGTGGCGTGCGATCCAAGTGGTAATCCAGTTCTCTTGGAGCGCACGCTCGGTTCCGGCCGCATCGTTTTCTTGACCTACCCTATCGAGTATTTCCAACTCAACGGATTGGACGGCAACGCTAACTCAGACTTGGCCAAAATATACAAGGCAGTCGCCGTGCTGGGTCATGCCCTACCTGCGGTGAGTATCACAAGTGATCAGGTGCAAGTTTTTGTCTGGCGCTCGAAACAGGATCCCAAAACGCAGCGACTCTTGCTGATCAATCACAGCTGGCAACGCGTCGTGACCGAGATCGTTGGTTCCCCCAAGCCCATGCGCGATCTGGACTCAGGCGAGCAGATGGGTGGCAGCATCGCGCTCGAAGCGAAGGGCGTGCGTCTTTTCGAGACTATTGGCGTAAAATAAACTCTTCGACGCTTTCGACGTCCTGCAAGAAGAGTATCTCGCCAACACCCTGAGGCGAGTGCTTCGGCTTGTCGGCGTCAGCCCGTAAAAGCTCCCAACACTTCTGTGTCAGGTCGCGTTGCAGAACGCCTATCGTCTTTCTCCCGTCTTTGAAAGTAACGCGGACGCGCTTGCCGTCGAGCTTGGCGAGATCGCCGTCATTCATGAGGCTTTAGCTTTGACAAGCTCTCCCCCAGTCTTACCGTTGCGCACCGTTAGTAGAGCTCGACGCCAATGCGCCGGTAGGCAACAAAATTGAATACATCGCCCATGAGAATGCCATTGTCAAACACGAGCGCTGGTTTTTCGATATTCGACGGCACGTCAAAAACCGCCTGGAAGGTGGAGCTGTCTCCAGGCGCAATCGAAAACCGAGGTTTAAGCGAGGCGTCGAGGGCGGCTTGCCCTGCGGGCGACTTGTCGTATCGCTGACCCTGACGGTCAACGATATGCGGAATGCGCTCGTCCCACACGAAGCCCACACGCTTCGCATCATTGTCAACGCGGATTGAAACGATATAGAACTCACCCTGGGCAGTGGCGTGGCTCGCGCTGTTAGAGATTTTCGGCGTCCGGCCCACCCCCGTCACCGTGTACATGAAATCATCCTGGTGGATGGGCGTGCCAAGCGTGACGAAGCGATTCGGTGTCGAAAACGTGTAAAGCGCGGCGAGGGTGAGGACCCCCACAAGCACGATCCCGAAGGCACCAAAACCCCAGCGCAACCCACTGCTCACAATTTACTCATACCCTAAAAAAGGTATGTTTGTCAACTGATTTGCTCGATCGCATGCGGTGACTTTGCATGGCAAAGGTGGCACTTTGTTAGACAAAGTGCCGGAACGCGAGGAAGCATTGGACCCCTAAGATACGAAGGGCGGCTTCGGAGGAAGTGTCCTGTGGCCACCCATCGATCGTTGTGGCTTTCGAACGTTCTTGGCGACGAACCCGATGCGTCGGCGCTTGCTGGTCGTGCTCGGGCAGATGTCGCGATCATCGGTGGCGGCTACGTAGGCCTCTGGACTGCGTTGCGCATCAAGCAGCTCGATCGGTCCTGCGACGTGGCCATTGTCGAGCGCGATATTTGTGGCGCCGGCGCATCTGGACGCAACGGCGGCTTTGCGCTCACCTGGTGGCCAAAGTTCCCCTCAATGGCAGCGGCGTTCGGCGAGGGCGAAGCGCTCCGTCTGGTGACCGCATCGCAAGATGCGATCAAGACGATTGGATCGTTTTGCACGGAGCATGGCATCGATGCGGACTTCGTCCAGCGAGGATGGCTGTGGACGGCCACAAGCACCGCGCAAATGGGAGCATGGGAGGCAGTTGTTCGGAGTTGCGAGCGCCTCGGCATTGACGCCTTCGAACGACTGACCCCGCATGAGATTGCGCAGCGTACTGGTTCCTCGATCCATCGCGCCGGAGTGCTCGAGCGCGATGCTGCAACCATCCAGCCCGCAGCGCTCGTGCGCGGCATGCGCGCCGTTGCCCTGCGGCAAGGCATTCGCATCTACGAACACACAACGGTTCGCCGCTTCTCGCGCACGTTGCCGGTAGTAATCGAGACTGACCAAGGTTCGCTCACGGCTGAGCGAGTCGTGGTAGCGATGAACGCCTGGGCCGTCGGCTTGGCCGAGCTGCGTCGCGCCATCGCCGTTATTTCCAGCGACATCGTCGCAACCGCACCCATTCCAGATCGACTCGCGCAGATCGGATGGACGGGTGGCGAGAGTATTACGGATTCTCAAATGATGGTCTGTTACTATAGAACAAGCCGTGACGGGCGCATCGTTTTTGGCAAGGGTGGCTGGGGCATTGTGTACGGCGATCGCATCGGCCCGAGTATCGATCGAGACGCTACTCGGGCGAGATTAGTGGAATTAGATTTTCGTCGTTACTATCCAATGCTGTCCGACGTTGCCATCACGGATGACTGGTGCGGGCCGATCGATCGTACCATGGATGGCCTTCCGCTGATCGGCAAGCTTGGTGGTCGCGACCACATCTTTTATGGGATCGGGTGGAGCGGGAATGGCGTCGGGCCTAGCGTTGTCGGCGGGAACATCCTTGCGAGCCTCGCGCTTGGCCATAACGACGAGTGGTCGCACTGCGCCCTCGTCGACCGGCCGTATCGCTCCTTTCCGCCGGAGCCGATTCGCTTTCTCGGTGGTCAGCTCGTTCGCGGTGCGGTGATCCGTAAGGAGCGCGCAGAAAGTGCCGATCGGCCCCCCAATCGGCTTGATGTCATGCTCTCCGGACTTGCACCGGCTGGACTCGAAGACAAACCGTAATCGCGCGAATTTACTCGCGCTGGGCGAGCCTTAACTGTAGTCGCGCGAATTTATTCGCGCGCGCTAATCGCTACCGTGCAGCGACGCGCTCGTTCTCCACGCGGTTAAAACGAGCGAGTCGAGCATTTGACTTGCTGCCGCCAGTCGTGCACTCGCAAATCGAATGGCTTCGTTGCGTGCCGACGATCCCACCCCGCCAAGGTCAAAGCCGGCTCGCGCCTTCAGTTCGTAGAACGGAACAACTTGCGCATTAGTATCGGTGAGATAACGCTCGATATCTGGAAGCGGCACTGTGGTGAGTTCGGTCGGCGCATGAAAGAATGGATTCACAGTATCGGCGTTCACGTAGCGCGAGACGAAATCGCTCTCGAACTCTGCATGCGTCTTGGGATCAGTCGAAAAATTACGCGGATTTGGATAGTGGCCCCAGCCATTATAATGAACGGTCACGTGCAGCGGCTGGCTGCCATCGCCAACAAAATGTGAAAAAATGCCAATGTCGTGAATCGTGAGCGTTTCGCGATATTTCACAATTGTGGTGGCCGCGTCGCCTCCGTGGGCTTGCGCATCAGCGACCGCTTGTCGCCACAGGGCGAAGTCGCTTCGCACCTGTTCGTACCCTTCGAGGATAGCGTATGGCAGGAAGCCGGTGTTGTAGGCGTCGATATGATGAGGCGAGTTCATCAACAGCTGCTCGAAGTCGTCGCGCGTTGGTGGCAATGCCGAAAGAGCGACCACACCGGCGACTGTACCATCATCCTCAACGTCGAGATAGTGATCGGTTGGCCACTCCCGACCCCAAGCAGCTTCTTCGTCTTCCCCAATTTTGAGTCGGTCTTCCTCAGACCCTAAATAGGTGATCTCGTCTTTCGCCGCTTGCGTTTGGAGAAATGAAGGCAGCTCGGCCGGGAGATTCTTCACCGCAACCTCGCCGATGATGCGATGCCCATCCAGCCCCCAAGCCAGCGCTCGGAGGGGCAACAGCATGACGATCAAACAGCCGACAACGAGCCAGACTTTACCCATGTGACAGCGTCCTCGATAGATCGCGCTGAATTATTTCTTGCGCGAAAGGTCAGGCGGGTTCTCGCCGAGCGCCGTTGCTAAATCGATTTGATGATCCTGTTCGTTGATCAAGATTCCACGAATCTGCTCGGCCATGGCAAATTCGCCGAGCTGCTCGCATTGTCGAACGCGCTCTCGATAATTGCGAATCGTTTCATTCTCATTGGCCAGGTCGAAGCGCAGCATCTCTTTCGCCTTGCTAGAAACGCGCACCGGTTTGGGAGATACGGTGGGCATTTTGCCGAGATAGTCAATTTGTCTGGAAATGATGAGCGCGTGGTCCAGTTCTTGCTTGGCGTGCTGTTCCAATTGCGCCGCAATATCCATGTATTCGGCGCCCTTTAATACTTGTGAATAGACAACATATGCAATGATCGCCTGATACTCGCGCGACAAGTCTTCATTGAGCAACTCGGCGAGCTTCGCGCGGGTAATCTCGGTTTTACTTTCGATTGTTGGCATTTTTGTCACTCTCTATCAGGCTTCATGGAAACTTGGGCGAAGTAGGGTTCGAACCTACGACCCCTCGCGTGTGAAGCGAGTGCTCTACCGCTGAGCTATTCGCCCTGGGGTCTGAGCGTTTCGTTTCCAAACGAATGGGTTCCCTGTAGGTCGGCGATGCCCAATACAGAACATCCCCAAGACCCGGTGGTTGACTTGGGAGAGCACACATGAAACTGTGGACTGACATTGAGAATGATGTCTTGGCTGGATCAAAATGCCTTGCTGAATCGGATGAGTTTGCCGTCTACGCACTCCCGAACGACACCTACGCGCTTGTGTTGCGCCATCATGGCATGCCGTGGCAGGGAATCACACTTTCTGGGGATGGAATCTTCCGCGTCGCCGAACTGTTGACGTCAACTTCACGCGCGCTCTATCGCGATGTCGCATCGCGGCTCTCCCCAGAAAACAAACGCTGACATCCACAGGGCAGCTAAGCGAAACACACGAACCATCACGGCCGGGGGCGCGTAGCTCAGGGGTAGAGCGCTACATTGACACTGTAGAGGTCAGAGGTTCGAGACCTCTCGCGCCCACCATCGGAAACCTTGCTGCCGCGGACTTCCGCAGCTTTTTCATCTGCTTCGTGACTTCTAGTACTGCTCAACCGACCGTTTCTTAGTGGCGCCAACCGTCCTCTTCTAAGCTTCTTCCTATCCGGAAACAAACCGCGCTATGAAAAATGCCACCGTTGCCGCCAAGCCACCAATAATAACCGTTTGCATGGCGCTACGTAACCACGCCACACCAGTTAACGCCCCCTTCGCGGCCCCAAAAACAAAGAGCGCGAATAGCGTAACGAGGGAAGAAAGGTAAAGAGCGGGCTTTGAATTCTGGACCAACATGTAAGGCACCAGCGGTACCAATCCACCGATCACATACGCACCGCCGATCGTAAGAGCGCTTATCGGAGCTCTGTGTTGGTCAGGCTCTTCGAGACCAAGCTCGAAGCGCATCATGAAGTCGATCCAGCGTTGTCTGTTGGTAGTAAGACCGGCGGTCGCTTTGCGCGCATCTTCGTCACTTAATCCGTATCCACGAAAAATACTGAAGACCTCAGACTTTTCTGCCTCTGGAATTTCCTCGATCTCTCTTCGCTCGCGGCGCTGCTCGCTTTCATAGTGTTCGACGTCGGTGCGCGCTGCGAGATAGCCGCCCAGGCCCATAGATATTCCCCCCGCAGCTAACTCCGCAATGCCTGCCGTAACAACGATATGAGACGCGGCGATCGCCCCAGATATCCCGGCGGCGAGCGCAAACGGAACAGTCAGACCGTCTGACATGCCGATGACAAGGTCGCGAACTGACGCGGATGCTTTAGAGTGCTTCTCCGTGTGTCTTGGTTGCGGTGTACCGCGTGGAACTCGTGCACTCATAATCACCGTCCTTGTTGGTAAGCTGAGCGATTCGTAGCTAGCTCAGCGTCAAAGCAAAACCGGCCCTGCTCAAAAAGTTCAGCCAAGCAAATTTTCTTTTAGTGCCTCAGGCCGCTGAATACCGCCCCCAGATAGTAGGGCCACAATCCAATCGCTAAGACACCCGTCCAAAAAGTCAGATGCAAGAAACCTATCGTGAATAGCCAGGCCCATATCCCCAAAATCACCACAAAGCTACCCTGATCCACTCGTACGATAGGGCGTGAAGAAGTCTCACACGGTTCTACCATCTTACCCATAAAAATATTTCACCTCTTTCACCAGTCGCTGTCCTGTGAATTTTTGTCAGTGGTTGAGGTAAGAAGCATTCGATTCGCACTCAAAGGGGCGATTTTAAAAATCACCGATCTTGCCGCGCGGGAAAGCCACGCGGAGCGCATTCAAGACAGCTGCTACGTCGATTATTTCTTGTGTAATAGCACCCGCTACCGGTGGTAAGTATCCAACAACCGCCACAAGCATACCAACAAAGCTCAGAGCCATTCCCCCTATTGCGCTCTGAAGCGCGATGACGCGCATGCGACGACTTATATGAATCAGCTCATCCACTTTGCTAAGTAACGGCTCAAGAACCACGGCATCGGCAGCCTCGGACGTGATCCAATGAAGAAAAATGCTCTACGCCGTGGTAGCCTGCTTCGGCTGTGGCCGGTCTCTCTGGCTGGCCTTATCTAACGATCAATTCCGCGCTGGAGCACGAGGATAAGCGTAGCGGCCGGTTGGCGCGGATCAGGTGTCATGCCGCGTATTTGCCATCCATCTCTGCCCAAGTCAAGCAACGCTTTGAGATCGTCCTGATCGGAAACGTTGCCAAATTGATTGTCGGCGTGATTTGCCAGCACTGAGATAAAGCGGAATTCAAAACTGCCCGTCGCTGGCTGGGTTGGAGTCGTTTGCATGAGTGGTACACCTCTCTTCTATTACCATACCCTTTGAGCTGTGGACCGCGCAGCATTGTTGTGCGACAAACGCACAGAGCAATGTAGTCCGACCGGCTCTTTCGCTTTTGTTCTGCGTCGAGCGTTCTAGTTGTCGCGAATACCAGATGTTTGTGAGGCGGTCGCGCCTGGGATCTTTCTTAAAGGAACCTTAGAATTCGTTGGCCCTTACCACGGTGGTTTGAGCCCCCCGAAAAAGTCTGAGCAGACCGAAGGGGATCGACGGACGGTCCGAACTGCATGCGTCAATTAAAGAAGGATCAAAGATAAGGAGTATGTGATGACCCGAACGGTAAGCCTTCGCCGATCTGTGACAAAAGCCATCACGTATCGCATCATTATCATGTGCCTTGATTTCCTCACCGTTTATCTGTTCACCCGAACTGTGCGCATCGCCGTCGGATTCATGATCGTAAGCAACTTTTACACAAGCGTGGCCTACCTCATACATGAGAGGGTTTGGGCGCGCATCAGGTGGGAGGTCGGCGAAACGTGAGTGACGAGGTGCGAAGGATTCCTACAAGCGAATGAGGCGGTTCTAAATGAATATTACGCTCGCTCTAATCGCTGCCGGCCTAGCCGCGCTCGTTGTGTGGAGTCTTCTCGCTAAGCCTGTTCCAGGCTGCACTCCCTGTCGTCGAAGATTACCGAATCCTAACGCCAACGAGCCCAACGTATTTGCTTCATCCGGTGCTGATCTTGATCCCGAGTCAGATACCATTGAACCGCATGGGTAACTAGTCAGCGCCTCTTGAGCCTCTGATTCGTTCCGGGTCTTTTTCTTTTGATGACTACGTAGCTGATCGAGACCAATCTAGTTCTCGTTCATTGTCGGCAATCGTGACAGCGGTCATAGCTACGTTTCCGACAATCTAATCCGAGTGTGGTAAAATGATAGCAAGGTTAAACTTCAAGAAGCCAGGCGAACACCATGGGAACAGAACAAACAAGCACGAAGTGTGATTTCTGCGGAAAATTGTCTTCGACCGTTGTCAGAGTCAACGAGTCTATCGTTTGTCCTGGATGCGCACGGCAAAGCTTTGAAGATGAGCGGGGTTCTGGGGAACAAATAGCACCGCGTTGACTGATTTTACCCGGACGAGGTGAGTCTAGTCAGTCTTGAGCCTCTGATTCATTCAGGGGCTTGTTCTTTTTGGTAAAGTTTGCTGCCCCCGAAAAAGTGAGGCCGTCCTCGGGGTAGCCGCGACTCCAGACACAGGAGCCGCTAGTCCTTCTCAAACGCGTGGCTGTCAACTTCTTTCTCCCTTGCTTCGATCCAATCGCATATTACCTGAGCAATCTTGTTCGCTGAGTCCCGGCCACAGTCGAACAACTGGGGCTTCTGATTCTCGCCGCCTGTGCCTATCAGAATCAGCGTTGCGCGGTTCTGGGCCGCCACTACAGATATTGCGGCATAACTCTTCTCCGCCAGCTTCTCACGCCAAGAGAAATTTGCGCCGTCGCCGGAAGTGAGCATCTTGCGGTTTGGATATTTGCCTTGGATCAGCTTGGTAATGCTGTCTACGTACTGCTCAGCCTCTGTCACTTCGGTTTGCCCTGATATCTAGTGGCTCTGTATAATAGTTGCCAGAACAAGGCGTAGCTAAATCAAGTCCTGTGTCTCTCACTTCTTTGCAAACCTTAAGGGCCCCCACGCGAGTCAGGCAGTATGCTATTCAATTCGGTTTCGATCTCTTGATCTGCTTCAGTTTCCGGCACTCAAGGTCTCGCAGTCAAACAGACTGTTGGCGTCTGGAGGAGATCATGCTTAAGAGAGCTTCGGCTTGTTGGGCCCCGGTGGCTGGAAGTCCGGCCCCCGATCTGTTGGAGCGCGAGCGCGAGATTCACGCTGACGGTGGGCTTCCCCACGCCGCCTTTGCCGCTGCCCACCGCGATGACGTGCGTGATTCCTGGCAGCTTTTCAGGACCGGCGGAAGGCTGGGACAACGCGCTTGACGCGTGGTGGTGCGGACCAGTGGTCTGCATGCCTGAGGTTCCTTCCCTTCTGGCCGCCTGGTGCTGGCGTTCTTTACTACATAAAATGATGAGGGGCGATTTTCCAGCCGCCCCTAAATTGCCAGTTTAGTACAGCTCGAGTTCGCTCAGATTCTTCTCGATCTTGCGCTTGATACGCTGCAGCGCGTTGTCGATCGACTTCACGTGCCGGTTCAAGTCGCGCCCCATCTCCTGGTACGTCTTGCCTTCGAGATAGCTGAGCAAGACCTGCGACTCGAGGTCGCTCAGGTTTTCCTGAATACGCTCCTTGATGTCTTGCGAAGTTTCCTTATTGATGACCAGCTCTTCTGGATCCGACATCTTCGCGCTCACCATCACATCGAGCAGCGTGCGCTCGCTGTCCTCGTCATAAATCGGTTTGTTGAGCGAAATGTACTGATTGAGCGGGATGTGCTTCTGCCGCGTTGCGGTCTTGATCGAGGTGATGATTTGTCGCGTGACGCAGAGTTCCGCGAAGCCGCGAAACGACGACAGCCTGTCCGCGCGAAAGTCGCGAACAGCCTTGTAGAGTCCGATCATTCCCTCTTGAATGATGTCTTCGCGGTCGGCACCGATGAGGAAGTAGCTTTTTGCCTTCATGCGGACGAAGTTCTTATATTTGTTTAGCAGGAACTCCATGGCGAGATTGTCGCCACACTTTGCTGCATTTACAAGTTCTACGTCGGTACGCTCACTGTAATGAAGAGTGTCTTCTACCGGGTGAAATGCCCCCACAATGTTCTGTAACCCCAAATTTCTCGCATGCGGAATTGCCCCAGCAGGACTTCCGATTATATGTTGTCTTAGTTTTTCTCCGTCGGTTCTTCTTTTTTGATGTTCACCACGGCGAGTGCAAAGTTTGCGCCGAGGTCTTTGCGCACTAAGTAGCCTTCCGGGATGCGCTCGAAAATTGTGAAGCCGGCAGCTTGTGCCTCTTCGACGCTGGAGAAGACTCGTATGCCTTTCATCGGGGCCGTAGCGGCAGCAGATTCGGTTTCATGTGCAATGACCGGCATTACCCGGTCCTTTCGTTTCCCTCTTCCTTACCATACTATACCACTAATACGTTGCCGTCGTTGCACGCGGGCAAGCTTCGCCGTGTTGAGAGTGCCACCGTTGTGCGTTTTATCTCAGCGTAATTCGGTGCGATCGCCTCTGGGTAGCCATGCGCTGTGCCCAGCTCATCGAGCATGCGAGTCACGCGTGGCAATGCCAACAAAGTGTCGGGCTCACTTCATTGAAAGTAAGAGCAAACCAAAACTAGGTAGCGGTGCTACCCGTTTCCAGTCAGCGACTTAGCCGTGGTTAAGTGGACGTTATTTTAGTAAAATCAGACCGCGAACCGGCGGTGCTTGATCCCAGAGCAATCATCCGTGAGATCCTAGCCCACTTCAAAGTTTTCGGGCCCGCGAATTGGAACAAATCCGGCAACCGCTCGCTCGGGATAGCGCGAGTAAAGCATATCACCGCGTAAACCCCTTCCATGTGCTCCACTAGCTCAAGCTTATCTCGGAAGCACCCTTCCAAGAACGCAAACGTCCGCTTCAAAACTTTGAGCTTCACTTCATGAGGATCGGACAGATACTCAGCCCAAGTTTTTTCTACAAACCGCGCCAAATCGGTGAACGCAGAAAACAACACACCCGTCCGGCCCGGCTCCCTGCGAGGACACTCGGGGATCCGCTCCCACATCTCCGCGACTAGTGCTCTGCCGAAGGCTTGCCTTCTGGCGGCGACCTCGCCGTGAGTCATCGTGACTTTCTCTGAAATCAACTAAGCGTGGGTCAATAACCCACTTTAAGCATTATACCACACCACTGATCCATCCGCGTGCGCTCGCGGGTAGGCGCAAGCAACTGTCCGTCGAACGAGTCTGGTCTGATGAAAGACGTTAAAGCATCAAAATCATTTGGCGATATCGATCAATTGGTGGCGCGCGTGGGCAACAAGTATCTGCTCGTGAACGTCGCGCGTGTGCGCGCACAGCAACTGGTCAACGGGGATGAGCCTGCTGTTGAAGGGGCAAATCCTGAAAAGCCGGTGACGACTGCGTTCGCAGAGATCTCGGCGGACAAGCTCGACATCGACATCGATCAGGAATTGCGATAATTGTGTAGCGTCGCTACCTCGCAGAAGAAACGGCGATACTGAGCGACAGGCGGGGCAAGGGCAACATGCCTAAATCCGAAGCTGTCTTAGGCGATCCGCTTGGTCTCTGCGGAGCCAAAGTAGACCTGGACTTCCTTGATCTTCTCTCCGTCAGTCCTAAAGAACTCAGTATTTCGAAATTTTTCGCCATCCAACTTTTGCGATTCGTACCGAATGAAGGCTTCGTCCCCTTCTTCAAATACCTTCTCGATCACGAACGCACGAATGTTTCCACTGTTCGGCCAACATCTTAGGAAATAGGTACCACGATTAATCTGTCCGTCGAGCGGACTAGTAAAGATGAAATCATTGCTCAGTATCTCTTCCATCGCTTTACGATCTTTTGCTTCGTACGCGGAGAAATACTTACGAACGAGGGCCGATGCAGTTGCCAATTTACGTCTCCGTTGGAATTAGTTGAGCTAGTTGGGCGGATCAACCGTGTCAGATTCCGATGCGGGCTCCACCTATGTAAATGATACGCAAAGACCAGCGTTATTGCCGACGGCCTTGTCTACCGCTTGCTTGACAATGGACAACCATTGTCCGACGTTGTCCAGGGAGTAGTCGAATACGTCATCGCGCGGTATCAGGCGTATTGTAACCTGACCCACTGATCCCGGCACACCTAGCCACCCCGGCCAAACCTTATCCAACTCGGCTTCGATTTTCTGATCCGCTTCAGCTTCTGTCACTGTAGTGCTCCCAGCCCGCGCCGCTTTTGAATGTCGTATTCACTAAGGAAGCAACCACAGAAACGCCAACCTTCTTTCATTTCGCCAGTTACCGGCTGGCCGGACTCATCAAAGTAGCCTGTACACGAATTGGGATGATCCTTGTACCTGGAGTGCAGATCGATGCTGTGGCCGCACTCAGGGCATCGCAAACAAAAAGCTTTATTCACACTTGGAGTTTCGAAGGCAGTCCTGAAGGTCCGCGCAGCGCAAAGAGTAACCAGCGCCGTTACTACTTACGCCTCTGGCAATCTTCGCAGAGCCTGTAGTCGCCTGTGCCGGAGCGCCGCTCATTCTGCGGTATGTCACGACCCGCAGGGCATGCATCGTCGTTGTGATGCACGCGGTGGGCGGTTGACCTTTTTACCTCATAGATGGAGCAGAAAGCGGGTACTTTCGCCATCTCAATCCCCTTCGCAGTAGATTCAACGACCCAACTACTTCGGCGTCTCGATGCCAGTTTGCTCCTGACCGCAGGCCCGCGCGCGCTTTCTCTGCGCGACAACCATGGGTCACCCGCCCGCAACGAGCGTCTAGATTAGGAAGGGGGTTCACTTGGGAGGGGAATCTCGTTTTTGAGGCTGCTCTCTCTTTTTGTGCAGTTTGTGCCCCGGCAGTTTCAAAAAACTGCCGGGATAGCAATAGAGTGCTACCGGACAGCTTTGATTCGAATCGCGTCACATTGACTTAATTCCAATTCGGTTGATTCAATTTGGATTTGATTCGAACTGTATATCCATCATACTCCTTAAGTCTGCAATAAGCAACAGAACTAATTTTCGCCCAGATTTAGAGACTCTTATGGTTCCCCGTCCGCTACGCTCACGCTTGGTGTAGCATCACGGTTTCGGTGTATAATAACGTTACAGCCAATGGGGCCTGAAAGGAATCGTGCCTATGGCTCTAAAGTGTACCGGTCGGAGGATGTCACCAACCGGATACAAACACGAGCACGTTGCATACCTTTGGTTCCGTAGAGAAAACGGTGACGAAGCATTCTGTAGCCGAGCGAGATGGTCGCGTACGTTGACAAGAACGGCGATGAATAGGTTGGGGTGTTCGATATTCGCGAAAAATGTGTTTTGGTTTGTCCTTTTTTTGAACCAACAATACGCGGACGACCTTTTTTAACTGGGTGTTGGAGTGCTAACGGCTTTTGCCTCTCGGTTCGCCTATGCTAGCAAGCGTCGCGTCTCATCGATTAGGCTTTCGAGCGTCAATGCACCAGGCACGTCCGTGGGTATGCGCTCGACGAATTGCTGCAGCTCAGAAGCCAGCGGACTGAGCTCATCGATCCCCGTGCTGCCAAGCTGCCCGATAATTGCTTTGATTTGACTCCTCGTGGTAGCCAAGGTATCGTTGGCGCGGCTGAGTTCGGTTTGTGCGATGTAGAGGAACTGCCGCGCGAGAGCCGCGTTATCGCGTTTAAGTTTCATTTGCCAATTTCTCCGGGGTTGTATCTGCTAAGGAAAAGAAGAGAGGACTGGTCACCTTGCAGCGGCCAGTCCTCCTTCGTTTTTGTAACGCAGGCAAACCCGTGAGCAAAGAAGGCCCGACATCAAGGTTGAAGCAACAACCGATGAAGCTAAACCCACCGACGATGCCCCCTGACTACTATTATGCGTTTGCAAAGTTCATCAACGAGGCTGGCGGTCAGCGCGCCACGTTGCTGGATATCTTTGAGTTCGCAGCCAAGGCATATACTTCGTACCGCAAAGCGGAGGAGTTGTTCGAAAATAGACTGCGCGCCGCGTCTCCGGGAGTCGTCGTCTTCGAGGGCGCGGAACACGTACAGGCCCTCGGGAACGCGGATATCTTTCTGCGCGCCTCACATATTCACGCCGGCAGCCTCGGCGCTGCCGCCTTTAACATGGTTGATGCGTTTGAATGGGATCTTCGCCGTTCTGGTCCACTGGGAGCTAAGGAACACTTGAAGGCCGGTTTTGTGACAACTGGCGGACCGTTCACCGAGGTGCTCTGGGCCTGGCGTAGCCATATTTTTCATCGTGAGGAGTGGTACGCGCTTGCGCAACGGGGCGAGAAGTGGGGACCGGTGCAACAAAAATCTATTAAGATACTCGAGGCTTTGTTGGGTAAGCGCGTCATGATGTACTACCCTATGCGTCCAGCGCTTGGACCTGAGGTTTACCAGGACGCTTCATTTGATATTTTAATGAAGCTATCCGATGAGTGCTTTACGACGTTCTTTGATCGGCTCATTGGAATAGGGCACGACTACGCTAAGGGTCTTGGCAAAGACGCGTTGCAAGCGTGGGACGGAGCTACAAACCAAATAAACCGCCTGCTCGCGGATCGTCGTTTTGCCAAAATAGACCTGAGGTCTTCAGCCAAAAAGATTTGACTTTCGCATTCGCACGAATCGACGTTCTGCGTGCAAGGCTCGAGATTAACTTCCTGGTAAGCGTTGTCCCCATTGTTGTCCCCATAGACTTAAAAATTGCTGGACATGTCTGGACGTGCGCAGAAACGAAAAAGAGACGCCCGATCCTTGAAAGACGGGCGTTTCCCTTTTATCCATCGGGGTCTGACCGATTTTCCTGCGAGGCCACTTTTCGGCCCCCCAGGCAGGCGCGATAACCAGGCTTCGCTACGGCCCGACCTTTATTTCATCACGGTCTGCGCCGTTTCGAATTAGGCGTTGTCCCCATAGGGTTGGGACATCGCATTCGCTCGCCAAGCGCGTGTATCTTTTGACAGTGCGATCGGTAATCCCGGGCAAACCCCAAATCTTGCGCCGACGCACAAAAGACAGGCGCAGGAATGCGCCTCCCGTGCCAATGTCTCAGCTAGACTTAGCGTGTCTTATCGCCGGTCAAAGACAATTGCACAACGCCTCGCTCACAGGGCATCACTCATGGTGCGTGAATTTGCACAAGAGTACCCAGCTGAGTTGGTGTGACAGGTTCCCAACGGTCGTTCATGACTGGACGACTACTCATGTTTGCGCGTGCAACGTCAACACCAATGTCCTAGGTCCGTACGGGATGGATATAGGGGAAACACTGGGCCGGTAATCGATGGCGCTAGCAAGTTGGGATTGACCGTAAACAGCTGGTAAGACTGGTCGTGAATGCCGGTAATATTTCTAAGTGTTGCGATCAAAGAGAAAACAGGCGTCACCGGATAGCCGCCGCTGGCGTCGAATTCGAAGAACGCCGGTTGAAATAAGCATTGTTATTTCCGAAGTAGTTTGCCTGAAGTTCCAAGTACTTCTTTTCGGTCCATCGAAACCCGACCGCACCACTGCCGTTTGCATACGGCACGGTTGATTCGAACTGCCCATTGAAATTCGATCCTGGAATTGCATATGTATTTACGCACCCATTGCCAGTTGCAAAATTGCACACCATGCCTGGCTCGTTGTAGAAGCCAGGAGGGACGCTGACAATAAACCCTCGCGTCAATCCGAGCCCGGCATTCCAATACAACCCATGCGATACATCATCTCGAACGGCAAGATTGACTCCTTCGAATCGAGATTGCGCGAGATTTAGATACTCTTGCGCGTAGGTCGGAAGCTTAGTCGCAGGATCGAGCCCCACGAAGTTGACGGCCTGAAAAAGCTGACCATACAAATTCGTTCGGTAGACGTCGCCAGAGAGAATCGTGTTGCGCTGGAAGCGCACGTCCGTTCCAAGGTCCCACCCGAATGACGTCTCTGGCTTCAGGTTGGTGTTTGTCAAGGAGACCGTGCACGAGCCAACACCGCAACTCGGGGAACTATTGGTTCCAATGAGATCGAAGAGAGGCGGCAAAGCAAAACCGCCACCCGCTGCACCGCGAATCACGAAATCCTGATTCACACGCCAAGTAGCGCCTAACCGCGGCGCGCTATACGGGAAACGTGAATCTATCCATGTGTTTCCTGTAGGATCCGCAGGGTTTTGTATGTGATAATCACCGTTAGCAAAGTAGTACGAAGCATCTAGCGTTAGTTTGGGCAGCGGTTGCGTTTCGGCATAAAGTCGCAACTCTCTCACGGTTTGAGTCACGATCGGTATTCCCCCTGGAAAGTTGAAGGTGGTGCCCCCAACAACGAACGCTTCATGCGTAGTAAAGGTTAAGCCATTCAAAGACTTGACGAAGGATATACCGGCTGACGTTTTGAACCGACTTGGGTTTCATAGTCGGCGAGCACGTCATTGTTGGTGGTTCGGCTGTCGAACAGATAATAAAATGGGCTCCAGGTGACCGTCGCTCTTTGACCATTGAATACGAACGGGGTTGTAGTCGTGCAAGATGGGGGGTTGTCGCAGTACGACCCTGTACCATACATTTGGACGTCGCTTGGAGATGGATTGTTGATGTTTTGTGATGCATTCGTATAGTTTTGCAGGGCGGCAATTCTCAAGACGCCACTGCCTAAGTATCCTGTGAGCTTTTCCTCAAACAAGCTGCCTGATTGCAATGACGGCGTTACTGTCGCGTCGACAAACCGTCCTGAATAGGCCCCTGCCCCAATTGGTCCTGTGTAGCCGGCCCCTGGTATAAACAGGTTTGTCTCCAAGGGGTAAGGTTGACCGGCGACAGCCTGCGAACCGGCATAAAACGTTTGCGCGGTAATCGTCGGGGACAATTGATAGGCGAGTCCGATGCCACCCTGATGTTGAGTCCATGCAGTTGTTTGGAGTCCGCCGTTAGCTAGAATCGTCGTTTGGGCAATGCAGAAACAACTGCCGCCGACATAGTCAGGGTTGGGCACGAACTGGATAAATCCACCGCTCGCTACTGCTTTTCCATCAATCGTCGCAGGGCCCACAAGCGAGCCAAATATTGGGCCACTTCCGTAGGGGCCAGGACTGTTGTTAAATCCATACACGACAGTTGCTGATAACCTTCCCAATCGCAACATCGCCTTTGCATTCGAAAAGTAACCTCCCCACGCGTCGTTGCTCGCCGCTAGTTCAAACGAGTTCTTCTGCACGGCACCTGGCGGGTGAAGTACGAAACTCCCTCCGACAGAATCTACGATGCTCGGGGCGTTTGCTCCGGGACCGCGCACGATATCCGCCGTTTCGAACAATGGCATAGGAAGAGAACTGAGGTCAATGCCAGCGCCAGGCGCCGAACTAAATGTATAGTTCGAAATCGGCATTCCATCGAATGTGGTAGAAGTTTCATAGGGAAGTGCGCCGTTGATGGAAATGATGATAGGCTGAAATGGCGAGTCGGGTATTATGACGTTTGACGAGGTGCCACCATAGTAGTTACCGCCAACCGTGACGCCGGGGACTTGATTGAGCAACTCGCGCCATGATGGATTACCTTGAAGCGCATAACTGCTAGGCGTCACCGAATAGACACTCGCGGCCGTTACATTTATCTTCGCGCCAACAGCCTTGACAGATATCACTGCGAGCGTCTTAGGCCCGTTGGTTGCGGGAGCGAACTGAACCGCTATATCGATATCGCCGCTGACATTGATGTTGGATCGGACCCCTTTGCCAAGGCCGGGCGCGGTAGCGACAATTTCATAGGTATCAAAAGGCACGCCGACAAAGATGAATGCTCCTTGCGCACCTGTTTTCGTAGCGAATCTGGTACCTCGCCCCAATAATGCTACGTCCGCGCCTACTACAGGGCGCCCAGCGTTATCAAGCACAGTGCCAGTGATATTTGCAGTCTGAGCCGCGGAGCGTTGGACGCCAGGTGTAATCTCAGCCAGCGCAGGCCTTCCCAACGGAGCACTAATCAGCATTATACAGAGCGATACGCACAGCAGCGCGAAACGTTGCCACCCAACTGTGAGCCTAAGACTATTGCGCCCCGCAAGGGCTAGGTGCCGCAAGATCATTGTTGCTCCCTAAGGGGTGGCGTCATTCGTTTAGTACGGAGCTCTAACAATGCTAACGATTCACTTTTTTAGCGCGATAAGCAGAAAATTGTCAGCCAGCTCTCAGCTCCACGACGTGCATCCTCGCACTGGTCCCGGAGTAATCCTGTGGTCCAAGGCTGGCCTGCCACCGGATCGCTTTTGAACGTCAAAACCACGCAAGAGAGCTGCAACAAAATACAGAGCCCTCCAATATTAGCTGCAGACGGCCCGTCGTCTGCTCTAACCGCACGGTCTCTCTCATCCCTTGAACAGAATCTAGCACCCGAAAGGGTGCTAGGCATCGTGGAAACCGCAGCTAGTTAGAGCTACCGGGAAGGTGTTCTGCTAGTTGATGTCGCGAGCGAACCCCTAAACGGCTCATAATTGCAGTCATATGAGTCTCTACAGTACGCTCTTTTATCGAGAGTGTCACGGCGATCTCACGGTTGGATAAGCCTCTAAGAACGAGTTCGGCCACCTGACGCTCGCGCCTGGTTAGTGTCTCCGGGGAATCTTCGAATGACCAACGGTCGGCACCGAGCTCGGTCACAACCCGGCTCTTGTCAAACAATGCCGTGGACAGCTGTGCGTAGCCGTACCAGCCGATTGATTTGAATTGTTCGTGCGCTTCCGCAGCGCGCATTTGACGTTCTGGCCCTCGTCCGTCGCGCTCGGCAGCAAACGCATCGAATAGGTGCAAGCAAGCTCGGGCAACACTGGAGGTCTGAAAGGAAGCGCGCTTTTCTAGGAGTTGGCGGGCGACTGCAAAATCGCCCTGCAACCCGTAACGTGCAACAGCAATAGGAAACGTCCAAACATTTTCCGGAGCTTCCGTGTCGCGCAACAGCGCTGAAGCTTTATGGAGCAATATTTGAGCGTCGCGTTTGCTTCCGGAGGCGTCATACCATTGGGCAAACGCCGCAGCGATAGAGGCAATCTGGTCCTTCTGTCCCGACCGAAACGCCAGATCGATCACCTCCGGTCGCGCACATTTTGAAAGTGTAACATCATCTTGCAGTTGCATCGCGATCGGTATTCCTGTCGCTGCTAATCTACAATCCATTTGTGGCGAGTTTGCATCGTATGAAAGGGCGTCGAGTAAGTAACTGTGGGCTGAGCCATGTTGACCGCTCAGCGAGAGGAGACCGGCGTAGTCTAGACACACGAGTGGAATTTGCGAGACAACATGGTACTGACGAGCCGAGAGGAGCGCCCGCTCGTAGCACGCCTTTGCGCGCTTGATATCGCCCAGCTGGGTTGCCCAGAAGCCGTAGATGCGCCAGAAATTGATGAGACTTAAGATATTGGCTTGCGTTTTCGCTAAGACTACCGCGGCGTCAAAATGGCTGCAGGCCTTTCGGGAATCCCCGAAGGCTGCACCAAAGATACCGCGCAGTAGATGCCAAGTAGCTTTAAGGTCTGCGTCGGAAGCTCCATCCATAGGGGCGATCACTTGAAAGAACGATCGAGCCTCGCAGTATCGACCCAATGTCATTAAATAGTCTGCCATTTTGCAGTTGGCAATTTTTAGTAGTTGGTTATTGCCCGCGGCTTGAGCAATATGTATCGCCCGCGCGAGGAGCGGTACAGCGCTGCTAGTTCTCGCCTCGACCCAAAGCTGATATGCTCGCTTTCGCAAAAGCTTCACGGATTTTGCGGCGTCCAGTTCACCATCCAAACGTGTGGCTAGGATGTCATCTAAGACTGGGCCCGCTGCATGCGCATTGCCGCTTAAAGGAAGCGCTTCGGCTAACTTCTCAGTGAGGCGCGCCTGTACATCCGACTCGAGAGGACCGCAGCTGAGCGCGTCCCAGTAGTGCTGTGCTGCGTCATCATAGAGATTGTGCTCGCGTAACACATCACCGGCACGTTCATGCGCGGCACGGACAACTTGCAATAATTTATGCTGGACATTGCGCTCTTGGCGACGTTTTCTGTACTTGCTAATTGATTTTTTACATGTTTGGCAAACCCGGAGTTTCGCTCGTGGCTTCCTTTTGCAACAGCTTATGCACAGGCCGAACCTACGGGCGCGATCGCGCATGCGGCGGGAGCGTTCGGTCGAATTTGCCATGTGGGCTTTTTTTAAAGACGTCTCATAACAATCTTTGTTGCTATGGGACGGTGACCTATTTCATTTTTCTACATCAGTGGATCTTAGCCCACGACTTACAAAGACTTTCGCGGTTCCAACCAAAAGTTCAAGCTCCTGATTAGCTGACGATGACCATACAAGATAAAAAATTGACGTTGAGGACATATGCCGTTCGGCTTGGGTTCGGCTTCTTGGGCTTGCTGTTAGCGTTTGCGTCGGCACGTAGCCCTGGCATGGTGTCAGCAAGCGGTTTGCGTCCTGTTACAGTAGCTGACGCAATCAGCATGACGAGGATAAGCGATGTTACCGAAACCGGGAGCATTGCTCATTTCTCACCGAATGGTAAAGAATTTGTCGTGGTCATTCGGAGGGGAAACCTGGCGACAAATAACAACGAATATTCGCTTCTGCTTTGGCAATCGGACCGAGTTCTCAACTCCAATCCCCCAGCCCCGTTGGTCCTTGTGACGATGGCATCGTCTTCAAATCGAGATGCAATCGAGAGCGTGGCCTGGGCAACTGATAGCAAAACACTGAGATTTCTTGGGGAGAACCCCGGCCGGTCTCATCAACTTTATAGCTTCAATGTAGTCGAACGCAAGCTCGTAAGACTAAGCCAAGCGCCGGGAAACCTTCTGTCATACGCCATATCGGGAGATGGAAATACTTTCGCTTATATAGCGGAGCAGCCCGCTGAGAACCTATTCGATGACTACGCCCGACGCAATGGTGTCCTGGTGACAACGCAGAGCTTGCCGGACCTTATCGCTGGTCGCAGAGCGATAAGAAGTTACAGCAATGGCATAAATCCAACAGACACGAGGGGGAATGCTCTTTTTGTATCTAATGCCGGACGCGATCGTCACCTTACGACATTAAACCCAATCCCTTTTTGGGGACCGACGCCCTACGTGTCGCCAAACGGCAGATACATCTTGGTGATGACTCGCGTTAAGCGTGTCCCTGCGGATTGGGGTGACTACGCGGATCCATTGATTCACCAGTCACTGCGCACGACAACCGATGGTTATTCGCTTTTTAATAGGTACGAACTAATAGATCTACGTACAGGCTCTGACCGCGTGCTCCTCAACACTCCAATTTTCGTCAACATTCCTGCTGTTGTTTGGTCTCCCGACAGTAGTTCACTAGTTCTCGCTGGGGTTTATCTTCCGCTACAGAGGTCGCAGGGCCCTGAGCTCGCGGCTGCACGGGGTTCAACGTTCGTATGCGAAGTGCGGCTTGCGGATTTGTCAATCAATACGATCGCTGATGAGAGTCGTTTGTTCACATCAAAAGGCGCATCCGAGCTTGACTCGATCAGTCTCCGCGAGTTGCAAATGTCTGCAAATGGCACAATTTTATTCCTACGAGTGAGAGCTGCCGATGGTGGAGAGACCACCAGGATAATGTTTCGCCGCATCGGCGAAAAATGGAAATTCGTATCCCGAGAGCATGGGGCCGATAACGGTTCACTACAAATTATCGAAGTGCAGAGCATGAACTCGCCCCCCGAGATTATCGCCGCCGACCCCAGCCATAAACGCCGAAGTTTACTCTATAATCTCAATCCTCAATTCGATCGACTCGCATTTGCGCACGTTGAACAGGTGTATTGGAAGGGATCGGACGGGAACAACGCGCGAGGCGGACTCTACTACCCTCTTGGATACGTAGCGGGAAAGCGATACCCTCTCGTTATTCAAACACATGGCTGGAATCCGAATGAGTTTTGGATCGACGGGCCGTTTACCACAGCATTTGCAGCACAGCCACTTGCCGGAACGGGCATCATGGTGCTTCAGGCCGATGAAAATTTCGCCGATTTCGACACGATACAAGAGACAGTTCGAGAAGTTTCCATGTATGAGGGCGCGATTGATTATTTAGATCACCGTGGTCTCATCGATCGAAATCGCGTTGGCATCATCGGGTTTAGCCGGACCGGGCAATTCGTAGCGTGGCTTCTTACCACTTCCAAATACCGCTTTGCGGCGGCTTCAATCGCAGATGGATCGGCGGAGGGTTACTTTGACTTCATCGCAGGCAATTACAGTAGCAACGTGTTCGTATTCTACAAAAACCTCTACGGTGGTCTTCCGTTTGGGGCTACACTGAAACAATGGGTGGAGCGGTCACCAGGCTTTAATCTTGACAAAATTCGAACACCGCTGCGCATTGTCGCCATGGGGCCAGACCTTTTACTGGCCGAATGGGAGATGTACGTTGGGCTATCAGCCCAGAATAAACCAGTTGAATTTATTTATCTGCCCGACGGAGTACATGTTCTTCAAAAACCTTGGGAACGGCTCGTCTCGCAGCAAGGGGATGTTGATTGGTTTCGTTTTTGGCTACAGGGATATGAATATCCAGATCCTTCAAAGGTGGAGCAGTATCAGCGCTGGCATGAATTGCGCAAACTCCAAGAACAGAATCGATAACAACAATAGAATGACGGCCGACTCCCTAAGCTGTAATGGCCTCGACCTGATCTGGAGTAGCCAACTCGTCGAGTTCACCCATAAGCATCTTGCGGAAAGCAGACTCGAAACCTTACGCGATTGCTCGTGAAATGGACGTTCGTAGACGGCCCTCGACATTCATGGACAATCAACAAACCAAATTGACACTGTAGAGGTCAGAGGTTCGAGACCTCTCGCGCCCACCATTTGCAGGCCAGGTGCACACTAAGTGCACACTAACTCATCAACGGTCGAGCTAAGTCTCCTTCAAGCCGGCGGCTGAGGCCAAAAGCCCAGGCCGACGCATCATGGCTGAATCTTCCACGCCCAAGCATTCCAAAAGGTCGAACCAGCCGGAGATGGTGATACTCCCCTCAATTGATTGATGTAGGCGTCGGGCCGCTTAACCTGCCAGAGCGGAAGCATCGGCAGATCACAGACCAGCTCTGTTTGCACGATTCTGTAGTCTCGCGCGCGCCTGCTTAGGACGAATGTTGAAAGCGCATCGTGCATTGCTGCATCCGCACGTTTATTACACCAAAAGTACCAATTCTGGCCAGCTGGCGGAAACTGATCACATCCGAAGTTCCAAGAGTCATCCGGATCCGGTCCGTAATAACCACCAGGCATCGTACGCCATTTGATATCGCCCAGACGCGAGCACACCCCCGCCTTGAGCCGTCGCCCACATTAGACCAGGCGCATACTCCTTGATTGTGACCTCAATCCCAATTGTATGAAGATCTCCCTGGATGACGGTCGCAACAAGGCGTGAGCCTCCGACACCCGTAGGGGTAATCGCGAGTTGCAACGTCAACCGCTGGCCATTCATTGACCGGATGCCATCAGTGCCAACACGCCAACCCGCCGCATCTAATATTCGCCGAGCTTTGCTCGGGTCATAACTTATATGTGGCAATTTGGAATCATAAGCCCAACTGAGCAGCGGCTGATCACTATCTGTTGGAATGCCGGCTCCATGAGTTGCGACCTCAACAAGCCGCGGACGATCGATTGCGTGTGCGATTGCCTGCCGTACTCGGACGTCACTAACCATCGAATCACGGAGATTAAAGTGCAGGTCATGAAAGTCAGTGATGGGCGTCAGTTTGAGCGTAAGACCACGAATCGAGCGGACTTGCGGAAGCAATTGGGGATCGACACCAAAATACGCGTCGACCTCATGCGTTCGCAGTTGTTCAACCTGAGTGTTGTGGTTAGGAATAACCTTATAAATGATTTCATCGATCTTTGGTTTGCCACGCCAATACAACGGATTTGCCTTTAGGGTCACGTGGTCTCCGTGCTCCCACTCTACAACACGGAATGGTCCCGACCCGACCGGCAGCACATTAAATTGAACGTGGTTGAGGTCAGAATAACGTTCCAGCAAGTGTGCCGGTAGAATGGCTGTCGGAGCCTGGGGAGCCTCGAAGTATGCCACGATAGGCGAGAACGGCTTTGCAAGCCGGACAACAACCGTGTAGGCATCTAAAGCCTCCACTTTTTTGATGTAGTCGTATCCAAGCCGACTTGGAACGTTGTTCTTTGGATTCATCATTGCTCGATAAGTAAAGATCACGTCACGAGCAGTCAAAGGCACACCGTCTTGCCACGTAACACGGCGCCGCAGATGATAAACTATCGTCAAACCGTCAGGTGAAATATCCCCATTCGCTGTGCTTGGTACTCGTATGGCGATCTCTGGGACGAAATGTCCCTGATCGTCTACGTCGACTAAGTATGAAAGATAGAGATGGCTGAAGTCATATAGGTCGGAACCTGTTGCTGAGACGAGTGGATTCAAAGAGTCGGGCTCCCCAGCCAGCCCGGTAAACGTGAGGATCACAAGCGGCTTGGTTGGGCGCCGGACTGAGGTTCCGGAGCAGCTGAGCGTGGCGAGCATCGCGACCATTATAACGATGGCCATTGCCATCGAACGGATTAGTTTAGTCAAATATAATCTTGACCCACTTAGCGCAATGGCCGTTATAATGAAGGACACTCTAAAGCAGGTTCTTGGGAGAGGTGAGATGCGAAATATCTCTCAGGTACCACTATCGCCCAAGAATGTCCATGCCGGACCATACTGGAAAGAAAGCGCGGTCCACGACATTGCTTGAGCCCAAGGGTTGGTTCCTGGCTTGAACAAACGTGAATGGTTCGTCGGCGAACACCTCCGGGAATATGGCAGCGGAGAACCCCGTCGGCGCGGCCGCAGACCGATAGTCGACGAACTTTTGCGTCCACGAGGCACCGGTTGACATCAATCCCTTTTGGTCAAACGATGATTCTAGCATGCCAAAGCGACGACTTACGATAGCATACTCGATTGAAAATGCTACGGGTTCCTGCGGCGCTTTTGCGGCAACGACAGCAATGACCCAACGTCCGGGCCTAGGATTACCAACTTCTGGGAATGAGCCGCGAATTGGAAATCTCGTCGAGGCAATGGGGTTGCCTGAGAGAGAATTAGCGTTGCTTATAACGTTGCACAATCCTTGGTAGAGATCTATTTCTGGCGGCTGCTTTGGCCTTACGCATTCGAAGAGATATACGTTTAGATCCGCGGACTCGTCCGATGTTCGGTCAATTTGAGCGCGAACTTCAGACGTCTCAATGGGGATGTTGATCTCAAAGGCACGAATCGGCTCACTTCTAGAAACTTGCCCCTCAGTTCTTGAAATAACGGCGCCCGAAGTTGCCATTGGCCGCACATGCAGCGGAGCCATGAGGTTCTTGAATTGATAGACAAATGTATTTGAAACATTCTCAGCTCCAGTTCGTTCGGCCGCGAAAACAGAGC